>CAWDQX010000009.1:0-1000955 GCA_963804555.1 uncultured Solirubrobacterales bacterium | reverse complement strand
GCGGGTTCATCTCCCGTGAAGTCGAAGCGGGCTGCGGTCTCGTTCCAGACCGCGTTTAGGTCCGCCGCGAGTGACGAGCACCTTCGCCTTGCGATTCTCCAGCTTCAGCCGGCGCAGCTCCCCACGCTCGGGCGCCCGGCCCCACTTCGCACGGAAGCGCTCCGCGGCCCTTGCGACCTCACGGCTGCGCGCGGAGAACGCCTCCAACAGCCCCTGCGGCACACCCGCGATCTCGAAGTAGCGGCCCTGCTTGCCGGTCCCGGCCTCGATCGCATACCCCCGCTCGGAGAGCTGGTGCGCGAGCGCGGAGCGATAGTACGCGCCCATCTCCCGTGCCGAGCGGAACACCGGCCGGGAGGCGACAGCGACGATCCGCCCGTCATCCCGCACAGCGCTCGTGATCACGACATGGGCTATGTACCTGGGGGTCAGGCGCGTCCCCTTCAAGGACACCGCGAGCGGTGGTGTGCCGGTACTCCGCAGCCACCACCTCCCGCGCCGGCTCCTCCACAACCTGCCCGCTGTAGCGACGGCGCGCACGGTCGGCACCGTCTCGGTGAGATGCACCATCGCCTCACGCACCGCCGCGGCGTGTGCGGCCTCCATATCCCGACGCTGCGCCTCACCGCCGAGCGCCCACACAGCGGACACCGACTTCGGCGCGCTGAACGTCAAATCGATCCCACCACCCCGGCCACCGCCCGCGCCCTCGGGCCGCAGCCACCCACCCGTGCGGGGATGGCGGCCCTCCATCAACGCGATGAAGTCCCGGCCCTCGACCGCGCTGCCCTCGATACCAAACGCGCGAGCGTCTCAGCCGAAGCGAGCCACCGGCCAGGCGCCTGGGCCATCTCCCCATCCGGAGTCAGGTAGTAGTCCCCGCGCTCAGGCACCACCGTCTTTGACTCCAAGTAGCGCGCATACCCACCGGCCTTCGCGGCACCGATGCTGGCAGCAGTCATCACACCCGGTACAGACCACGACCCCCCGAGAGCGGCCAACGAATTGGCACAGCGCACGCACAGCACCCGCAGGGGCGTGCATCTAGTCTGTTTTGCGAGCTGTGCGCCGGCAGCGCGAGCCGAGAGCGCTGCCCAGGCTGGCTTTGGGCTCAGAGGCGCCCGGCTGCGCGCTCGGTGGCGATCAACGCGGCGAGGTCGCTGAGCGCGGTCTCAGGGGTAGTTGCTTGGGCTGGTTGGCGTACGTGGTCGGGTGCGCCCGGTGGGTGTAGGTGGTAGGGGGACTCGGGGTGTCCGTCGGGGTCGAACTCGTAGCGAAGACGGGCGTCGCCGACCTGTCCGTGGTAGGAGTAGCCGCGTAGGTAGAGACCCTCGCGCTGTTGCGCGTCGAGTAGGGGGTACTCTGACCAGCGCTCGAGGAGCATGAAGGTGATCCGCTCGTCGGGCTCGGCGTCCTCGTCCTGATCGGCGTTGGGCAGGAACACCGCTCGCATGTGGATGAGGCCGAGCGGTGGATCGTCTTCCCAGCGTGGGTGCTCGCGTCCGCTGAAGTCCAGCAGATACCCACGGCGTTGAGCAGCGCGTGGAGCTCCTCGAAGCGGCGCGAGACGAACGTGCTGATGTGCGACACCGAGCGTTTCTACCAGAGGCCCGCTGAGACGACCCCTGCAAGACCGGTTTCCTTAGTGTCGATTCTGTCGATTTAGACGATATCTTTGATAATCTGGATTCCTCAACGTCGCCGGCTGGAGGTGCGCAATGGCTGATCTCGATAGGCAGTACTGGAAGATCAAGGACTTCGCCGAGCACTTCGGCCTGGACAAGAGCACGGTCTATAACAAGATCGAGCGGGGCGAGATCCGCGCGATTCGCATCGGCAAGACGGCGCTGCGCATCCCTACTACGGAGGTCCAGCGCGTGCTGGACAGCTTCGTAGAGCCCCGCGAGCAGCCCCACGACCTGCTGGCACGCACGGAAGACTTCCAGGCTCGCACCGGGCGCTCGCCGGCGGACTTCGCCGACGCTTGGCGGGCAGGCAAGATCGAAGACACGCCGCAGAACGCTCGCGACGCGATCGAGGCCCTCGCCCTACGCGAGGCACTGCAAGCCGCCACCGTCCACGCGTAGGCGCCGACGTCTGCACTGCGCTGTACACGCCCACCTATCATCCGGTGATGGTTGCCGATGGAGATCAAGCGTGCCTCGCAACTTGCTGATTCGCGGAGTCGACGGCCGCGACGCACTTGTTCAGGAGGCGGAGCTCATGGCTGAGAAGGATCTGCACGATGTCTTGACCACGCATCCAGGGCTCTTGCCGGCGGATGATCTTGAAGTCGGGCGGACCATTGTCGTCGGCAGGGAGTCCGGGCTCGAATCGGGATATGCCGATCTCGTGCTCGTCGACGCTTACGGTCAGATATGTCTTGTCGAGGTCAAGAAGGAGGGCAACCCAGACACCCGGCGTGTCATTGCTCAACTCCTTGATTACGCCGCCGCGCTATGGCAGATGTCGGTAGAGGACTTCGAACGCGCGGTACTTCATCCCTACCTCCGTGGGACCGGCCAGCACGATGCTTCCCTGCCGGACATCGCCAGCTATGTCGCCGACAACCTTGAAGACCTTCCAGGCGAGGTCGACGCCGGGGACGGTGAAGATGATCCATCCACCCTCGCGGACCTTCCGGCCAATCTCGAACAGACGCTAGCCAGCGGTCATTTCCGGCTGATCGTGGCGGCGCCGAGCATCCCAAGCGGTGTCGAAAAGGTCATCGAATACCTGAACGCCCAAGGACATCTAATCTACGGGCTCGAGGTCAGCTTCTTCGGCGGGGCAGCCGAGTGTTTTGTCCCAAACCTTGTCGTCAAGCCAAGGGTCAGCGAGACAAAGAGAATCGCAGCCCGCAAGCCGGCTCCGATCGACGAAGCGAAGCTCGGCGAACGGCTCCCGGCGCGGATCAAGCCACTCGTCGAAGACTTCCTAGACCCTATGTCGTAGGTCGCCCGTTGGGTTGACCGTCGGAGGTAGGCCGGACACTCCTCGCGGGGGTTTGTCTGGCCGGAGAACCGCTCCGGCTGACCCCAAAACAATGAGGAGGTCCGGCCATGACCGGAATGGTGACTTATGCGGGGCTCGATGTCCATGCCCGTTCGACGCATGCCGCGGCGATCGACGTCTCGACGGGTGAGCTTTTGCGCGCGCGGTTCGGGCCGGGCGTCGAGGGGCCAGTGGAGTGGCTTTTGGGTTTGCCCGGCCCGGTGCGTGCTTGCTATGAGGCGGGGCCGACCGGGTTTGGGCTCTATCGCGCCGCGAGCGCGGCCGGGGTGAGCGTCGAGGTGATCGCGCCGGGCAAGACACCCCGGGGCCCCTCGGATCGGGTGAAGACCGACCGCAAAGATGCCGAGTTGTTGGCGCGGCTGCTGCTGGCCGGCTCGTTGACGAGTGTTGTGGTCCCGCCAGTCGAGGTCGAGGCTGCCCGCGAGCTGATGCGTGCCCACGATGCGTGCCGGCGGGATCTGATGACGGCTCGTCACCGCGTCTCGAAGATGCTGTTGCGTCACGGCCAGGTCTACCCCGAGTCCTCGACCTGGACTGTCGCTCACCGGCGCTGGCTCGCCCGTCAACAGTTCGATGAGACCGTGAGCGAGCTGGTGTTCGCTGATCTGATCGCTTCCGTTGATGGCCTGAGCGCGCGCAAGACGGCGATCGCGGAGCGGCTCTCGCGCCTGGCCCAGGACGAGCAGTGGTGGGCAACGGTCGCGAGGCTCCGGTGCTTCCGGGGCGTTGACACCCTGACCGCGTTCGCGCTGCACCTCGAGCTCGGCGGTGACTGGCAGCGCTTCGCAAGGGCGAACGCACTGAGCGCATGGCTCGGGCTGATCCCGTCCCTTCACCAGTCCGGGGAGACATCGCACCAGGGGTCGATCACGAAGACGGGATCGGGCTTCGCTCGACGGCTGCTGGTCGAGTCGGCCTGGCACTACGGACGCCCCCCGCGGATCGGGGTGACCCTCCGAAACCGCCAGCAAGGCCAGCCCGAGCATGTCCTGCAGATCGCTAACAGAGCACAGCAACGGTTGCACCGGGTCTATCACCGGATGCGTGGCCGCGGCAAGCCGCAGAACGTGATCGTCGTCGCGTGCGCCCGCGAGCTGGCGTGCTTCCTCTGGGCAGCAACGACCGCCGACTAACCCCCGGTCGACAGCCCCACGGCCGGGAGAGCGGGGCGCCGAGCCATCAGCGGCCAGCACGCGCGATTGATCTATGAGCAGCACCCCGAAAGGAGTGCCACGCCCGTTCCTAGACAGCGCACGCTGGCAGCACGAAACCGGGCCCTGGGGTACCCAACCCCCGCATCATCAGACTGGCAACGCCGACACCGAGCCCGGCGCCCCGCTCTCCCGACCAACCCCAAACCGCCCGCCACGCGGACGCGAACAAACACGCCCACTTGACAAACAACCCGACATATCAGATCGGGTCGGGCGCGCTGGTGGACAAGTCCGATGGACATCCGCCGGCGCGTCTATACGTCCTGCGCGAGCAGACGCAAAGGTGATCACGACGCTTGAAAGCGGCCGGATAGCGATCACGGTTCTCGTTCCCAAAGGCTACCCGGACGATCCATTTCTGACGGCCCATGAGGCTGCCCAATCGTTGGGCGTCGGAGCGCTCGGTAGCGACGGTTGGCAGTACAGCATCAAGTGGGACGAATCAACCGACGAGCAAATCAACGGCGCCTTCGACATCGCGATAAACCTTCTCCAGCGACTGGTCCCACAAATCGACTTCCAGCCGCTCGAGACCCAGCTAACTGTTGCCTTCAACCGTAATGACCACATGATCTGGGCCAAGAGCGTTCCCACGCTCGATTCGTATGTCGGCCGTTGGCTGCGCGGAACGATCACCCGTCTCGATACAAGCGCCGCCGCTGAAGTGGACCTTCAGCCGATGGCTGGTGGGTCGCCTGGTTGGCGGCCTCGACTCACGCCAACTTCGGCGCGCGAGGCCGTTTGGCCCACCGGCGACTTGAGCGGTGAGATGAAGCTCGAGATCAAACTCGTCGAGAGCACCGCCGCTGCAACGCCGAGCTGAGCGTTCAATCGCCCAGGACAGCTCGAAGTCGTGTTACGTCCTCTGCACGGGGCGGTCCGGCGTAGCTCTGCTGCCAGCACACCACGATGCGCTGCTCGTCATTAAGCCGGTACGTGATGACCGTGCGAGATTTCACAGGACTGCCCAGGTCTTTGCCTCCGCGTCCCCATCGGCACTCCTGCTTGAGCCCGAGCTGCTCGCACATCAGCGCCCACTCGGCACCGAAGGCGAAGAACAACGGAACGACGATTTCAGCCAGCGGAGCCCACACGAACTCGTCGAGCACAGATGCGGGCGGGCGCATAGTCGCCGTCACATTCTTGGAGTGCCACGGATACATCTCCACCACAAGCAGGTCCGCGCCTGACAGATCGTCATCGTCGGTCCAGCGGCGCGCGAACTTCACCAGTTCCCGTCGGTACCGATTGATGCGATGGCGGTCCTCCCAGGCCGGCTGGCCGTAGGGGTCGGTAGCTGCCCAAGCGCTGTAGCAGCCAAGCTCACCTATCTCCTCGGCGAAGATGCCGTTCCGGCCTTGAAAGCTAACATCTGCCTCCCCAGGATTGAGGCCGAGCGTGACCATTCTCGGTGCCTCCCATCGGCCGATGTAGGGCTCCGGCATCGCCTCCTTTGTCACGGAGCCGCCGTAGCTGGCGAACCACTCGCCGAAGGGGGCCGGGAGCGGTGGCGGCGAAGGTCGCGCGAGCCAGTCTTGAATGTAGTCGTCCCATCGCTCAATGGCGTGGTCCCGAGCGCTCATTCTTGCGGGCAGCCTACCGGGGTCGGAGTATCATCGCGGGCGATGGCCCCAAGACGAGCAGACTACAAGACCCGCAAGGAATACCGCTGGGCTAAAAAAGTAGAACAGCGCGAACACATCGCTAACGCGCCGTCTATCCCAGGAGCGGTCATCGTCTCCTGCATCGTGTGGTTCGCGCTCGTGATCCTGGGTGGCCTTATCTCCCCGGCCGTTGGTGCTGTCATGGTCTTTGTGGGCATCCCAATCGCCATCGTCTTCTACCGCAAGTTCGGGCCCACCATCAACCGGGTCTGGGACACGAAGGCGATAGCCGAAAGCAGCGCCAAAACCGCTGAGACTCAGGGGCCAGTCGCGCCCATGACGCCAGAATCAGACGCGACATCAGACCAGACTCTCAACGCGATTGAGGCCGCTTGCGTAGCTACAGCCTCCTGGCTTACACAGCTCCCTGAGTGGCCCCGTCACCCAAGGAACGCTTCGGGTTCCGTCTCAAGCCATTACGGGCCGACCCTTCTGAGCGAGCACGATTGCGTGATGCAGTTTGCGAGGCATCTCAACGAGGCTGGCGTGGTCTGGGAGGACATCCACTTGGAGTTCAGCCCAGGGCAATGGATGTTTGAGCGGGCCACGGAGTCTGAGCTGCGTCCTAAGCGCATTGACCTGGCCATCGTCTCCCGTGAGCGGCTGCTGAGTGCGAGCTTTCCAATCCATATCGGCGGCTTCCGGTTTGATGCTGTGGTCGAGTTCGCGCTCGCGAGCAACTACTGGGAGTTCGGAGCCGGGAGCAAGCAAGTCATCACCGAGAAGATTGCCCGCGACATCACGAAGGTTCAGGAGTACTTGGTCTCGGGCCTTGCTAAGCATGGCTTCGTCATCGTGGTTGAGGAGGCCGACCACGGGTTCCCGGCTGCTTGGGATGAGCCGCTGGACCACGAGACAGGCGTGAGGACACGTGTACTACGACGCTGGCGCTAGCTGCTCGTCAGTCGCCACCAGCGCCCCGGCCGCACCCGCTCGCCCGCCCCGAGCAAGCGTGCCGGTCCGCCGAATACGTGTGCGGACTTGCGAGCGAGACCTTGCCGCCGCTGCAGGGCTTCGGTCTCGGCGTACACTCGCGCCACCTCGCGCAACCACTTCGCTGGGATCTCCTCTTCCAAGCGCTCAAGGAACGCGGGGGTCGCATTCCCGGATACAGGGCGGATTGCGGTCACAGTTGCCAGGGGGCGGTCTGGTTCGAGGGCGAGCGCGAGCTGGTGCGCGAGCTCGGGCTGCGGTGCGTACGCCATATAGATTTCAGTTGTGCTGAGCCTGGAGTGACGCATCAGCGCCTGGATCGTCCGTGACGGAACCTTTCCGCTGGCAGCGAGCGCAGTGCCGAAGCTGTGGCGGAGGTTGTACATCGGGATCTTCTTCAGGTCTGCTTGGAGGGCGGCTTCGTGGAATTGCTCGCGCAGGTGTTTGGCAGAGACTGGGCGGCCGCAGTCGCCGGCGAACACGTAATCGTCGTCTGTCGTCCAACTGTCGCGTTGCTTCAGCGTCCTCAGCGCGTTCGTGAGGCGAAGCGTCATGGGAATCGGGGTGAAGTCCGTCTTCGTGGAGTCGTCCTGGTTGAGAATCCAGTTTCCGTACGGCCTGATCACCTCGACCTCGAAGTCGACCATGCCCCACTTCAGACCCAGTCCCTCCCCCGGGAGGCGCAGTCCCGCGTGCGCGCCACACAACCAGAAGGCTTCCTCAAAAGGCCCTGGGGCATGCTCGAGGAGACGATCGACCTCCGCCGGTACATAGAGGTCCTCACGGCGCAGGATCTGCTGACGGGCCGCCTTGTTACTGCGACGCGGCACCTCGTCCATTGGGTTGGCGTCGATCCATTTGCGGCGGACGGCGTAGTCAAGTGCCGCGCCGAAGATGTCGCGGTACCTGTTGAACGTCGCCGCGCTGGGAGGGGTGTGCTCGACCCAGCGAGTAGTCGTCCGGGAGCGCACGACCCAGCCCTGCGCTTTGAGGGTTTGTGCCGTAGCGCAAGGCACTCGCTTGGCGCGTGGCGCGTTTAGAGGAACGATGCGGTAGGCGCCTCTGCGGCGATGCTTCCACGTCCCCGGCATTGCGTCTGCCAGCTGCACGGCCTCGGCCTTGGTCGCCACTTCGAGGGCTTGGCAACCGGGAGGCCGAGCGGTCCAGCTCGGGATGTCTACCTGGACTACCTCGCGGCCTTCGGCAATCGCGGCCTCGGCAGCCTTGTTGCCGAGCGCCCTCTGGGCGGTCAACTCCTCAAAGTAGGAGACCAGGCCTTTGGCAGCGATCTCGTCCACTGGGGTATCCGCGCCGAAGTCGCGATACATACGTCCGAAAAGCGTGTCGTAACCGTGCAGCGTCGACGCCTTCAGGCCCCTGTTGGCCGTGCGCTCGGCAACCCAGCCTTCGAGAGTCTCACGCAGTGTGTGCGTTTCTCGCTGCTTCCTCGCTGTCTGCGCGCCGGCTTCGGCCTCCCGCAGGATGTCGTCCAGTAGATCCTCGGCCTCCTTCGGTGTGACGTGCTCGGGCGTGGGCTTCGGACCGTCGCCGGCACGCCAAATGACTGCTTTCCGTGCGGTCCTGCGGCCCGTGTCTCTAACGTGGGCCGGGCCCAAACAGCGTCCGTGCTTGCCATCGGTGTCCCACCAAAACGCGTGGAAGGTCCGCCTTCGTCCGTTCTTGCCGCCCTTGACCTGCAGATGTCCTCTGGGCTTTCCTGTTGTACTCATCATGGCTACTGACCTCCACGAGCTCGAATCGACCAATGAGCTCGGGATGCGGTCCCATGATTTCCCCAGGATTTCCCTAGGCGTCGAACCTAACCCGCAAATAGGCACTTTTTCATAAGCCAACTTTGGCTTACTAGAGCCAATCTGGGGTATTCCGGACCGGCTCGTAATGAAGGGGTCCGGGGTTCGAGTCCCCGCGTCGGCTTGCTCCTGACGAGCTGCAGCGCACGCAGTCCCGATTGCGTAGCCTTAGGTAGTGATGCTCTTTATCTTGATCGCAGGTGCCTTGGTGGTAGTGGTCGCGATGCTCGGATTGAGCATCTGTCGCGTTGCCGCGCTCAGCGATCGCAACAGCGCTGTCGCCCTCACCGAGTGGATCGCGACGGGCCACCTCGCCGATCCTCAGTTGGTGCCCATGGACCGCGCCGGCGAGCAGTTCCTCTTTGACCACCCAGGCGAGGCCTTTCGCGCGGCTGGCTGATGAGGACTGGCGGCGGAAACATGCCCCGGATCACCCCGAATCCCTCGATCTGGATTCTTGCCAAAGGGCACCTCTGCGCGAGGGTAGCCATCTTGATGCTGCTCGGGACCCTCCTCCTCGCCGGGAGTGCCCACGCGGCGGCGTCCGCCACCGAATCGAGCTCGGAAGCCTCGTCCGCCGCCGAATCGACCTCGGAAGCTTCGTCCGCCACCGAACCCGCCGCCGAATCGACCTCGGAAGCTTCGTCTGCCACCGAATCGAGCTCGGAAGCCTCGTCCGCCGCCGAATCGACCTCGGAAGCTTCGTCCGCCACCGAACCCGCCGCCGAATCGACCTCGGAAGCTTCGTCTGCCACCGAATCGAGCTCGGAAGCTTCGTCCGCCGCCGCATCGACCTCGGAAGCTTCGTCCGCCGCCGAATCGACCTCGGAAGCTTCGTCCGCCACCGAACCCGCCACCGAATCGAGCTCGGAAGCCTCGTCCGCCGCCGAATCGACCTCGGAAGCCTCGTCTCCGGCGTCCGCCGCTGAATCCGCACCGGAAGCCTCGTCTGCCACCGAATCGAGCTCGGAAGCCTCGTCCGCCGCCGAATCGACCTCGGAAGCCTCGTCTCCGGCGTCCGCCGCTGAATCCGCACCGGAAGCCTCATCTCCGGCGTCCGCCGCCGAATCCGCACCGGAAGCCTCGCCTCCAGCGCCGGTCGCCGACCCCGCGCCAGAAGCCTCGACGCCGGAAGCCTCGCCGCCGGTCGATCCGCGCAAAGAAGCCAAGGAAGAGCCCGCCGTGGAACCGGCGAAAGAAGCCACGGAAGTCTCCGCCTCCACGGCTTCGCAGAGTGCGGCGACGCCCGCTGATCCATCGGAGGCGGTCGCGGTGCAAGCCTCGGGCGCTGCGGCTGGACCCTCCACAACGATCTCCCCTGACGCTGCCGAAGTGCTCCCGACGGTCTCAGCCACGAGTTCGGCCGATGCCGCGGTTCTGGCGCGGACGATCGCCGCGCAGCGCGCCGCGGACTTCACACGCGAGCTCGGTGGACTGGGGGCGTCCCCGACGGATGCCTACGCGGCCGGGTTCGCTACCCCCAGCCTCATCTCGGCGGAGTTCGTCGAGGATCTGACCATGGGGACGGCGGTGAGGGCGGTTGCGTCTACCGCTGGCCGCTCCGGCGGCTCCCCCGGTGGTAGCGGCCCGATCGGCCCGCCGCCCGGGCCCACGCCGAGTGGGACCTTCGGCGGCGCGGCCGGGGGCGGCTCCGGTACCGCTCTCTCTGGATTCCCGACGTTTGCGGGTCACCTGCTGCTGGGGGCTCCGCTGGCGATGCGTCGCCTACGACTTTCGTTCCAGCCGTGGCTCACGGCGTTCTTCGTTCTGATTCCAGAGCGGCCGGGCTAGCTCCTCCCGGTCGTTTCGCTTCGTCCTGGATCTCGTGGTCCAGGACTCGGAAGTCATTCGAAGCCTCTTTGGAAGGAGCCGTAGCGATGGAACGTCATCTGACGACGTCTACAGGAAACATCAACACACGAAACATCAACGCACGAAACGAGGGTGGCACGACGGGACTCGTGGTCATGCGCGCCGACACGGCCTGCGACGGGAATGCCGCTTTAGACGGGGATACCGCCTTTGACGGGGATATCGCCTTCGACAGGAGCAGGCGCGCATGGCCCACCCGAAACCAGCCTCATCCGCTGGCGGAGAGCGTGAGCATCTGGATGCACACGTTGATCCTCACAGGCGAGTTGACTCACCGCTCTGTGCACACACTCGAAGTGGAGATCGAGCGCCTTTTCGAGGAAGGTGTCACCAACATGGTGCTGGACCTCCGTCAGCTAACGCACATCGACCAAATAGGGGTGGCGGTGATCGCCTTCCGCTGCCGTCTCTGCAAACGACAGGGACATGTCTGCGTGCTGATTCCCGGGCCGCGGTTCATCCAGCGTGCCTTCGAGGAGGCGGGCGTCATCGACCAGCTGCCTTTCCAAGAAGACGAGGTGGCCGCCCGTCGACTGCGCGCCACATCGAGGTCGTGATCGCGGCCTCGCTATGAAAGATCTCGGGTGTAGATTTTGAGAATATTTTGGAGAGGACATAAATGATAATTTGATCCCCCGATATCGCTTGGCGGAAAGGCAAGATCGAAGGCACGCCGCGCCGCGTAGGCTGAGTCCTGAGATGTTCCTCCTCGTCTTGATCGGAGCGCCCATCCTCGAGCTGTTCGTCTTCATCGTGCTCGGACACGCGATCGGCTGGTTGCTGACGGTCGTATTGCTGCTCGGGACCTCGCTGCTCGGCGTGCAGCTTCTGCGCATCCAGGGACGCTCGACGATCGATCGCGTCTCGCTGGCGGTGTCTGAGCATCGTGCTCCCGCTCGTGCCGCGCTCGACGGCGCGCTCGGATTTCTCGGGGCGCTGCTGCTCGTCGTCCCCGGATTCGTCACGGCTCTCCTTGGGGCACTGCTCCTCTTTCCGCTTACCCGCACGCTCACACGTCGCTGGATCTCACGTCACTACGCCACACGCGTGATGAGCTTTGCCGCGAGCGCGGGACGCTTCGCGCCTCCTAACCGCGTTGCCCCATCGTTTGACGTCGAATCAACGGCGGTCGACGACGATCTCGACCAGCTCGGCCGCTGAGTGTGAGGCTGGCTGGCCTACGACCTTGCGGCTGAGCGCTCGACCAACCCAATTAGGCCGTAAACCCCACCCGCCCGAGCCGCCTGCGCCTCAGCCCGCCTGCCCGCCTGCGCCTCAGCCCGCCTACGCCTCCATCGTCTGCTTGACGACGTTCGTCCCCTGCTCCATCGCCTGACCGGTTCCGTCCGCCAGCTCGTTTGGCAGCAGGTCGGCGAGCCAGACGAATCTGGCCCCGTCCTCTCCCTCGGAGAAGACCTGCGCCGAGGCGTTGTGGTGGGTGTATGGGCCGTCGACGATCGACCAGACGAGTCGGCGGGCCTCGTCGTCGAGGTCGATCAGCCGCTCGCGCAGCACGGTGCCGTTACCAAACAAAGGTGACGATCCTGTCCTCTCCGTCCAGGCGTGTGTCGACGGCGAAGCCCGGCACGAGACGCTCGTGCAAAGCCCCCCAGTCGCGGACGGCCTCCCATACATCCTGCGGGCTTGCGTCGATCAGGATTTCCTTGCGGATCGAAGCCATCTGTATCTCCTGTCTGTTGTACGTGTTGCTGTTGTACGTGTTGGGCGCAGGCTCCCACGAGTCACGTCCGCCCGACCCACCGTTATCCGTGCTCGACTGCGCGTCGCAATATGTCGCGCAGTACGCGTTGGTCGGCGGCGCCCAGACGCTTGAAGGCCGCGGGAGCCTCGGCCATGTGCGCGCGCACGCGCGCACGCTGCTCGACCCCGAACGGGGTCAGGGCGATGTGCTTGACACGGCGATCCTGCTGATAGGGACGGCGCTCGACTAGGCCGCGTGCCTCCAGCCGATCGATGATCCCGGTGACGTTCGAGTTGTCGCAGTGCAGGAGCGTCGCGAGCTCGTTCATCGGCACCGGCGTGTCGGGCTCCATTTGCGTGAGCGCTCCCGCCTGTGCGGGGTGGAGGTCCAGCTCGGCGGCGATCGCGAGGAAGCGGTGACGCTCACCCTTCATCAGCTGATGCAGGAGCGCCCAGGCCTCCTCTACGGGAGAGCTCTTGCGTCGCTTGGACGCGACAGTCCTCATGACAAGCACAATAGTACCTGAGATACTCGACAGTTGACAACATCAAAGTTTGAGCTACTCTACCGCCTCATGAATAGCAACCAGCCGGCAATCGAGGTGCGACCAGCTCGTCCGCGAGTTCCGCAAGGGCCCCGTGCGGTCGACGGCATCGACCTCGCCGTCTCGCCCGGCGAGATCTACGGCTTTCTCGGCCCCAACGGCGCCGGCAAGTCGACGACCGTCCTGATGCTGACGACGCTGCTGCCGCCGACCAGCGGACGCGCGAGCGTCGGCGGCTACGACATCGTGCGCCAGGGCTCCCAGGTGCGCGCTTCGATCGGCGCCGCGCTGCAGGAGGCCGCGCTCGACGCGATCCTCACCGGGCGCGAGCACCTCAAGCTGCAGGCGACGCTCCAGGGGATGCCCAAGGCCGACCGCCTGCGTCGCACGAACGAGCTGCTCGAGCGCGTCGGTCTGACCGAGGCGGCCGATCGCCGCGTCGGCGGCTACTCGGGCGGCATGAAGCGCCGCCTGGACCTGGCGCTCGCGCTGGTCCACGGCCCGCGCATCCTGTTCCTCGACGAGCCCACGACGGGCCTCGACCTGCAGAGCCGCAGCGCGCTGTGGGAGGAGGTCGGCGCGGCTCGCCCACGAGGAGGGCATGACGGTGTTCCTCACGACCCAGTACCTCGAGGAGGCCGACGCGCTGGCCGACCGCGTCGGGATCATCGATCACGGGCAAGATCGTCGCCGAGGGCACGCCCGACGCAGCTGAAGGCCGAGATCGGCAGCCCGAGCGTCGAGGTGGTGCCCGCCGACCCGAGTGCCGGCGGACGCGCTTCGCCGAGCAGCTCTCGCACTTCGGCGAGCTCGCGCGCAACGGCTCGCGGCAGCCGTCACCGTGCAGCTGCCCGGCTGGCGAGGCGCAGCTCGCCGAGATCGTTCGCATGCTCGACCAGGCCGCACCTGAAGGTCGCCTCCCTCCAGCTGCACCAGCCCTCGCTCGACGACGTCTTCCTCGCCAAGACCGGGCGCAAGCTCGAGGGAGCCGGCGAGGTTGGCGATGAGCAGTAGCGGAGCTGGCGTGCCGGCGGTCTCCGCGACAGGCGTGCCGGCGGCCTGCCGCGACGGGCGTGCAGACGCTCACCGCCGAGCCTGCTCGACCAGGTCGGCGTGGTCGCGCGGCGCTCGGTCATGCGCACGCTTCGCCAGCGCGGGCTGCTCGTCTTCCCGCTGCTCTTTCCCGCTGATCCTGTTCGCGATCAACGGCAGCGGCGCTCGGCGCGGCGCACGAAGATCCCCGGCTTCCCGCCCGTCAGCTACCGCGACTTCGCGCTCGCTGTGCCCTTCATCCAGGGCGCGCTGTTCGTCGCCATCACCGCCGGCACCGATCTCGCACGCGACATCGAGTCGGGCTTCTTCAACCGGCTCGCGCTGACCCCGCTGCGCGGCGAGCGCGCTGCTCGCCGGCCAGCTCGGCGGCGCGGTCGTGGTCGCGTGCGTCCAGTCGGTCGTCTACCTGCTCGGTCGGGATCGCCAGCGGCGTCGGCGATCGCGAGCGGCGTCGGCGGCGCGCTCGTGCTGCTCGCGCTCTCGATCCTGATCGCGTTCGGCTTTGCCGGGCTCGGCGTGCTGCTCGCGCTGCGCTTCGGCACCGGCGAAGCCGTTCAGGGCTTCTTCCCGCTGCTGTTCGTGACCGTCTTCCTCAGCTCCTCGAGCCTCCCGCGCAACCTGATCAAGGCCAACTGGTTCCGCGAGGTCGCGACCTACAACCCGGTCTCCTACCTGATCGAGGGCATGCGCAGCCTGATCATCACCGGCTGGGACGGTCGAGGCGCTCGCTCTGGGCTTCGGCTTT
Organism: uncultured Solirubrobacterales bacterium; assembly: GCA_963804555.1. GTDB lineage: Bacteria > Actinomycetota > Thermoleophilia > Solirubrobacterales > Solirubrobacteraceae > Palsa-744. The sequence continues at coordinate 986,402 of CAWDQX010000009.1, read as the reverse complement.
GCGCTGCTGCTCAGCCTGTTGACGCCTCGGCTTTGCGAGTACCGCGATGAAGACGCGGCTGGTGCGGACATGAGACGCTTCCTCTTCGTCGCTCGCGGGAGTCGCCTGGCGCTCGATCCACAACACGCTCGTCAACCCCGCGATCCTGCTTCCGTCGATCATCTTCCCGCTGTTCTTCCTGGCCGCCTTCGCCGGCGGCCTGTCGCGGATCGCGCGACATCCCCAACTTCGACTACAAGCCGGGCTACACCGCGTTTCAGTTCGCGTTCGTGTTCCTGCAGTCGGCGGCCTTCGGCGGCGTCTTCACGGGCTTTGCGGTCGCGCGCGACTTCGACTCTGGCTTCGCGCGAGCGCCTGCTGCTGACCGCGCCGCGGCGCAGCGGGATCATCGCCGGCTATGTGGTCGGGCGCGCTCATGCGCTGGGCCATCACGGGCGTGCGTCATCACGATCGCGGCGCTGATCGCGGGCATGAACGTCCACGGCGACGGCGTCGAGCTCCTCGGCCTCGTCGGGCTCGGGATCATGGTCAACCTCGTGGCCGCGCTGTGGGCCTGCGGCGTGGCGATGTTCCTGCGCACCGAGCAGGCCGGCGCGCTTATCCAGATGCCCGTCTTCGTCGCTGCTGTTCCTCGCGCCGGTGTACGTTCCGCTGCACCTGCTGACCGGCTGGATCCACGGCGTCGCCCGCTTCAATCCGGCGACCGTCGATGCTCGAGGCCGGCACGTAGCCTGCTCGCCGGCTCGCCGGTCAAGGTCGCCCTCGCGTTTTTGCTGCTCGCCGCCTCCGCCGCGGTGATGGCGCTCTGGGCGCGGCGTGGCCTGGCCTCCGCCGAGCGCGCTGGCTAGCGCCTACGACCCACCGGCTAGCACCTCTGCCGAGCGCGCCGGCTAGCGGACTATGGCTGTAGATCCAGCTCGTCAAGGATCTTCGACCACGGTTCAACGGCTCTTGCTTCCGCGTCGACCAGTTCGTTTTCGAACTGTCTCGTGCGCCCCAGCAGGGTCCGCTCACCACGGTCCTCGTATCGGGCCAGCAGACGCGCCGGCACTTCTCCGATGCCGACATCCTCGGAGCTGAACCGTTGGTCGAACTGCGTGGTGCTCGCCGGGAGCGCCCGATAGCCGCTCCCGGCCCACGCGCTCACATCGCCGCACACATTCGGCATTTCGAGTACCGCCAGCGCCTTCAGCTTGGCCGCGTATGTGGAGACCTTGCGGGTGAGCTTCTGATTGCTCCACCTCAGGTGCCTGACTGCTTCGGTGAAGTCATTTACCGCTTGCACGTCGTCGCGGACGAAGACGACCCCCATCGTGCCGACGACCTCGTTGCTGAGTTTTTCGGCGGCTTCGTTCTCGGGCGATGCCGTGGCCGCCAGCGGGCATTCCGCGCCGATCTTGCTTCGTAGTTCTTCGAGCGCCGCTTCGCCGGCCAACATGTTGGTCCTCGCCGTGTGCACCAGCGCGTAGTCGGCTTGGATATATGCCTTCGTCGCGACGATGTCGCTCTTCTTCGGCTTCGTCCGCGACTTCGTCGGCTTCGCCCCCGACTTCGCGAGCGCCGGTGTGGGCGCCATCGCGAGAGCAGCCACCGCGACGGCCAGCACCGTGGTGAGGATGGCGACCCGGGCTTTGCCCATCTTGAGATGCATCGTGAGAGTATGCCGCGTGCACGGTGCCGGAGCGCCAATCGCAGGCGATGGCGATTCTCCGACCCCGGATCCTCCCGACCCCGACGAAGGGCAACCCCATGGACCTCGTAAATCATCAGTTCCGGCTCGCCGCCCGTCCCGTGGGCTTGCCTAAGCCCGGTGACTGGCAGTACACCGAGGAGCCCGTGCCCTTGCCCGCCGACGGCGAGTTCGTTGTGGAGATCTCCTACGTCTCGCTCGATCCCGCGATGCGTGGCTGGATGAATGCCGGAGCGTCATACATCGATCCGGTCGAGATCGGAGACGTCATGCGCGCCGGGGCGGTCGGGCGAGTGATCGCCTCCGAGCACCCCGGCTTCGCGGTGGACGAGCACGTGTACGGCAACTTCGGCGTGCAGGAGTATTCGCTGTCCGACGGTAAGGGCGTGATCAAGGTCGACCCATCGCTGGCGCCGCTGCCGACCTACTTGGGCACGCTCGGGATGCCCGGCATGACGGCCTACTTCGGCCTGCTCGACGTGGCGCGCTTCGGCGAGAAGCCGAATGAGACGGTGCTCGTCTCAGGCGCCGCCGGGGCGGTCGGATCGGTGGTGGGGCAGATCGCCAAGATCAAGGGCGCTCGTGTCATCGGGATCGCCGGTGGCGCGGAGAAGTGCGCCTGGCTCACCGATGAGCTCGGCTTCGATGTGGCGATCGACTACAAGAGCCAGGACGTGCGCCTGGCGTTGCGCCAGCTCGCGCCGGATGGCATCGACATCTTCTTTGACAACGTCGGCGGCGAGATCCTCGACGCCGCGATGACCCGGCTGGCGCGCGGCGCGCGGATCGTGATCTGCGGGGCGATCTCCCAGTACAACGCCACCGAAGCGATAAAAGGCCCCTCCAACTACCTCGCCCTGCTCGTCTCGCGAGCCTCGATGATCGGCATGGTCGTCTTCGACTACGCCACGCGTTACGGACAGGCGGCAACGGAGATCGCCGGATGGATGCGCGAAGGCCGGCTGATCTCACGCGAGGACGTTGTCGAGGGTGGCGTGGGCGCCTTCCCGGACACGCTGCTCAAGCTGTTCGCGGGCGAGAACACGGGCAAGCTGGTGCTGAAGCTCGCCACCGACTGACCTTCGCGAAGAACTTGGTAAAGATCGGAGCGCCTGGCGCATCGGGGCCGCAAGCGGGCGGTTTGCGCCGGTATCGTCCCTGCGCGACTCGATGGTCTGCTCTGAGGTGAGCCGAGGGGTCGACTCTGAATGAAACGGAACCGACTCATCGCCGCGCTGGTCGCCTTCGTCGCGTTGATCGCGCTCGTCGTGGTGCTGAGCGCCTGCGGGTCCTCCAACTCGCACAGCTCGGCGCAACAGAGCGGCTCCTCGCCAGCGTGCCTGCCGGCGACGCTCCAACACAGTGCGAGCCTGCTCGGCAGCGGCGTCGACGTCTCGCCGGCGCCGGAAACCGATACCGCGAACCCGCACACGCAGATCAGCTTCCTGGGCGTGCCGGCCACGGCGATCCGTGAAGTCTCCGTCACGGGGCAGAGCAGCGGCCATCACGCCGGCCTCCTGCACGGCTACTCGCAGGGTGACGGCGCGAGCTTCGTCCCCGACACCCCGTTCGCCGCCGGTGAGCGCGTGACCGTTCGAGCCGTGCTCAGCGCTGGCCGGTCCGGCGGATCTCGGACGCTCGGTGGCGGCGGCAAGGCGCTCGCCTTTCAGTTCCGCGTCGATAGTCCATATCCGACGGCAAGCACCCCGGTGTTTCCCAACCCGCAGGCGGCGCCTGCTGACTATCAGAGCTTCTACACCCTGCCCGGCGTCCAGGCCCCGATCCTGAGCGTCACCGTGCCCGACCGCGATCCCGCGGCCGGCGACATCCTCACCACCAACGGCCCCGGCCCCGGCCAGTACGGGCCGCTGATCTACACGCCGCAGGGCCGGCTCGTCTGGTTCGACAAGCTGTCGGGGGGCGAAGCGGCGGAGGATCTGAACGAGCAGTCCTACGAAGGCCGGCGCGCCTTGACCTGGTGGAAGGGACGGGTGCTCTCGCTGGGGTTCGGCCAGGGCGAAGACGTCGTCATGAGCTCCGGTTACCAGACGGTCGCGAGGATCCCCGGCGGCAACGGTCTGCAGGCCGACCTGCACGATTTCCAGATCGCACCGAACGATGTCGCCTACATCACCGCGTACAACCCGATCCGCTGTGATCTCAGCTCGATCAAAGGCTCCTCGGACGGGGCTATCGTCGACACCGCGATCCAAGAGATCGACATGAAGACGGGCCTCGTGCGCTGGGAATGGCACAGCCTCGACCACGTCGGTGCCTCGGAGTCCGAAGTCGAAGTCTCGACGGACGCGACGCCTTGGGACTATTTCCATCTCAACTCGATCGATGTGGTGGGTGGGGACTCCAATCAATCCGGCAACCTGCTGATCTCCGCCCGCAGCACCTGGGCCGGCTACCTGCTCGAAGCAGGTTCCGGCCGGATCATCTGGCGCCTGGGCGGCAACAAGAGCTCCTTCAAGATGGGCCCCGGGACGAGGATGGCCTGGCAGCACGACGGCAGGATGCTGGCGAACGGGGAACTCACCTTCTTCGACGACGGCTCCAACCCGCCGATCCACACCCAGTCACGGGCACTGCGGATCAGGCTCGACCTGAGCACGCATACGGCGACCCTGACCTCCGCCCTCACCCACCCCGATCCGCCGCTGCTCGCCGCAAGCCAGGGCAACATGCAGACCCTGAGCGACGGGAACACGCTGGTCGGCTACGGCGGGGTACCCGCGATCAGCGAGTACTCAGGCGGTGGCTCGCTGCTCTTCGATGCCCATCTGCCCTATGACCAATCCTTCTACCGCGCCTTTCGCTTCCCGTGGACGGCGCGGCCGCTGACCCCCCCGGCGGTGCTCGCCAGCCTCAACAACACCGGCGAAGAGACGATCATCCACGCCAGCTGGAACGGCGCCACCGAAGTCGCCTCGTGGCGGGTCCTGGCGGGCGAGTCCACGGGGTCGCTCACCGTGCGGGCCACGATCCCGGCCAGTGGCTTCGAAAGCTCGACGACCCTGCCTCAGAAGTACGCCCGCGTGGCGGTGCAGGCGCTCGACTCAGCCGGTCATCCGCTCGGCGCCTCGCCGACCGCTCAGGTGATCAGCTACGCCGCATCGCTCCGATGAGCCGGCAGCTCAGCAGGCCGGTGGACGTGCCGCTCAGCCCGGGCAGGCCGGTGGACCTGCGTCTCAGTAGGCCGGTTTGGACTTGTGCTTGTGCGTCGTGCTCGGCGTCAGGACCGTCGTGCTCGTCGTCGTGGTGGGGCTGCTCTTCGTCGTCGTGGCGGAGGAGCTCCCCCCTTTACCGCCGCACCCCGCCGCCGCGAGGGTGCTCGCCAGAACGGCGAGGGTCGTTAGCATTGCGGTCAGTGACGTTCGTTTCATCGGCCGGGCTCCAATTGTCTTTCGTGGGCTCGGCGGCTCACCCTACCAGGGGTACATGGCGTAGATCGCAGTTGGGCGGCCGTCGATGAGCGTCGATGCAACAGCCGGGGCGCAGGCCCCGCCGGCGCCCGCTTCCGAGCAGGCCGGCGGAGGCTCCGGCTCGAGGTGGCTGCTGGTCGTCTGCTGCGTCGCGCAGTTCATGGTCATCCTCGACCTGAGCATCGTCAACGTCGCCCTGCCCGACATCCAGTCGAGCCTCGAATTCTCCTCCCCGGAGCTGCAGTGGGTCGTCGATGCGTATGCGATCACGTTCGCCGGCTTTCTGATGTTCGGCGGCCGTGCCGCCGACCACTTCGGGCAGCGCCGGACGTTCGTCACGGCGCTGCTCCTGTTTGGGATCGCCTCGCTGGCCGGCGGCGCCGCGCCCAGCCAGGGCGTTCTGGTGGCGGCCCGCGCCGCGCAGGGCTTCGCGGGAGCGCTGATGGCGGCAAGCTCGCTGGCGATCATCACCGCCTCGTTCCCGTCCGGCCCCAAGCTGCACCGCGCGATCGGCATCTGGGCGGCGATGAACGGGCTCGGCGGCGCGGCCGGCGTGCTGCTCGGCGGGATCCTGACCGAAATCTCCTGGCGCTGGGTGCTGTTGATAAATCCGCCGATTGCGGTCATCGCTGCCCTCGTCGCCTATCGGGTCGTCAGCGAGCGGCGCCGGGCGCAGGACGCCAGCTTCGACCTGGCTGGGGCGTTGGTCCTGACGATCGGCCAGATGATCCTCGTCTTCGGCGTCGTCGAAGCCGGCCTGAAGGGCTGGGGAACGTTCGCGGCGCTCGGTCCGATCGTCCTCGGGGTACTCCTGCTGGTTGTGTTCGCCCTGATCGAGACCCGGGTCGCCTCCAACCCGCTGATTCCATTCAAGGATCTGACCAGGCCGCTGCAGAACGCCAACCGGATCGTGCTGCTGTTCAGCGCGGCGCTGTTCCCGATGTGGGTCCTCAGTTCGCTCTACCTGCAGCAGGTGCTGGGCCTGTCGCCGATCCACACCGGACTGATCTTCCTGCCTATGACGGTCACGATCGGGATCATGGCCTCGCGGGCCGGCAAGCTGGTCAGCCGATTCGGCGTGCGCCCCGTTCTGGGGGGCGGCCTGTTGATGCTGACCGGCGGCCTGCTGCTGTTCACGCGGATCGGCTCGAGCGGCAGCGGGATCGTCTACGTGGTCATCCCCGGTGTCCTCACAGCGGCCGGGATCGCGATGTCGATCGTCCCCTCGACGATCGCCGCGACCCAGGGGGCGAAGCCCGGCCAGGCCGGCCTGGCCTCGGGCCTGGTCAACACCTCGCGCCAGGTCGGCGGCGGCCTGGGCCTGGCGGTCCTGATCACGCTGGCCACCCAGCGCTCGACGCACCTGATTGGAACGGGCCAGCAGGTCGCCCAGGCGCTGACCAACGGCTTCCGCCTCGCATACCTGGTCGGCGCCGGGCTAGCCGGCACAGCGGCGCTCTTGACGTTCATCACGCTGCCCCGCCCGGAGGCCTCCCTGCGCCCCGCGGCGCGACGGCTGTCCGCGGCAGTGGCGCTCGTGATCGCTGTATTTGTTGGGCTGACGGCAGCCTTTTCCGGTTCCCACGGCGCGCCGCTGGGCCGCTACGTGAAGCAGGACACCTACAGCTTCGTCTCTGCGCCCTCGCTTCACCCGCCGGTCATCAAGCGCCTCGAGCGAGGCCCCGCCACTGCGCTCGCGCCCGGCCTGATCCTGATGACGAACTTCTACGACCTCAACGAACCGCCGATCATCGGCCAGAGCGGCCCGCTGATCCTCGACCGCAACCTCCAGCCGGTCTGGTTCCAGCCGGTCCCCGAAAAGGTCCTCGCGGTCAACCTCGAGCAGCAGACCTACGGAGGCAGGCCGGCACTGTCCTGGTGGCAGGGCAAGGTGACGAACACGGGCGCGACGGAAACCGGCGAAGACGTCGTCGTCGACCAGCACTACCGCGTGATCGCGCGGCTGAAAGCGACCGGCGGTTGGGTGCTGACGCTGCACGAGTTCCTGATCGAAGGCGAAGACGCCTGGGTGACCGCCAACCGGAACATCCCGATGAACCTGTCCCGGTACGGCGGCGCCTACAACGGCGCGCTGGTCGATGCGGCTGTCCAGGAGTACAACCTCAAGACCGGCAGGCTGTTGCGCAACTGGGACGCACTGGAGCACATCCCACTGAGCCAGTCCGAGGCCACACTGCCCACCAACGGCTTCCCGTGGGACGCCTACCACATCAACTCGATCGACATCTCCCAGAAGGGCGAGTTCCTCGTCTCGATGCGCAACACCTGGGCCGCCTACCTCGTCGACGCTGCGAGCGGGCGCATCCAATGGACCCTGGGCGGCCGCGGCTCGAGCTTCAAGTTCGGGCCCGGCGCGCACTTCGAGTGGCAGCACGACGTGCGGCTGCAGGGCGCCTCGCAGGTCAGTATGTTCGACGACCACTGCTGTCAGCAGAAGGGCGGTGGCACCTCCGTCCCCGCCACAGGGCCTTCGCGGGGGCTCCTGCTGAACGTAGACCAGCAGACGCGCACGGCGAGCCTCGCCTCCCAGTACGGCAACCACGAAGGCTTCGAAAGCGAATACATGGGCGACACCCAGCCGTTGAAGAACGGCAACGTCTTCGTCGGCTGGGGCTCGCAGGGGTACTTCAGCGAGTTCAGCCAGTCGGGGAAGCTGCTGTTCGAAGCCGAGCTTCCGGGCCCCGATTTGTCATACCGGACGACACTGGGACAGTGGGAAGGTCAGCCGCTCACGCCGCCGGCCGGGGCGGCCCGCCGCAGCGGCGCGGGGACGACCGTCTATGCCAGCTGGAACGGCGCCACGCAGGTCGCGTCGTGGCGGGTTCTGGCCGGCTCCGGCGCGGGCCCGATGCGGACCGTCGCGAACGCGCCCCGGTCCGGGTTCGAGACGGCCATCACAGTGCCCCAGGGCTACAACAGCTTCGCGGTCCAGGCGCTCACTGCCAATGGCCGGGTGGCCGGAGCTTCCCGCTCATTTACGTTAAATGGGTGACGTAGACTGCGGCTCGATGACGATCCTCCTCGCCACAGCTGACGCGCACGCACGAGCGATCCGATGAGCACGCGACGTTCGACCGGCGCTCTGCTCGCCGCACTGGCGATCTGCTTGGGCCTCTGCGCCTGCGGTGGCGCGTCAACTGCCACCTCCGATGTCTTCGATGCTTCCTCGGCTGTGAGCGAAGCCGCCGCCAACGCGGTGACGGTCTCGCCGCTGCCGGGCACTCCGGATGCATCTCCGGCGACTCAGATCAGCTTCCTTGGCGGCGCGGGCACCCAGGTGACCGACGTGCACGTCGTCGGATCGCGTAGCGGCGCTCACACTGGGTCGCTCCGCGCCTACTCGACCGGGACGGGCGAGAGCTTCTTGCTGGCACACCCCTTCCAAGCTGGCGAGCGTGTGAGCGTTCACGCCCGCGTGGAGTCGGGCGGAGCGGCCTCGACGGTGAGCACCAGCTTCACGATCGCCGACCAGGACACTCCTAGTCAGAAGCAGTTCCCGAACAACCCCGGCGATTCGCGCGCGGTTCAGCACTACAGCTCTGCCCCGGAACTGACTCCCTCGACGGTGAGCATCACCACGCCCGCCAAGCCTGGCGCGAGCGCTGGCGATCTCTTCCAGGCCCCCTACCAGGGCAAGGGCTCGCCGGGACCGATGATCTCCGAACAGAACGGCAACCTCGTGTGGTTTCACCCGCTGCCCTCAGGCGAGGACGCAACGAACTTCCATGTTCAGCAGTACGCGGGCAAGCCCGTCCTCACCTGGTGGCAGGGACGGATCCTCGAGGTCGGCTTCGGTCAGGGCGAAGACGAGATCTACAACACCTCCTACCAGCACGTGGCCACCGTCCGCGCTGGCAATGGCTATCACGCCGACTTGCACGAAGTCCGGCTGACTCCGGAAGGCACAGCCTGGATCGACGAGTTCGACCCGATTCATATGAACCTCTCCTCCGCGCACGGCGAGTCCAATGGCGTGCTCACCGATTCGGTGGTGCAGGAGATCGACATCAAGACGGGCCTCGTGATGTGGGAGTGGCACGCGCTCGGGCACATCGCGATCGCCGACTCCAACAACCCGGCGCCCAAAGCCAGCTATCCGTGGGACTACGTCCACATCAACTCGGTTGACCCGAGCTCGCCCACCGAACCGGGCGACGTGCTGCTCTCCTCGCGCAACACCTGGACGCTGTATGACGTCGACCTCCACACCGGCGGTTTTCGCTGGCGCCTCGGAGGTAGCCACTCGAGCTTCAAGCTCGGTGCGGGCACGCGCTTCTATTGGCAGCACGACGCCGAATGGCAACCGGGGGGGCTGATCTCCGTGTTCGACAACGGCTCGGATCCGCCGAAGGAGAAGCAGTCCCGCGGTCTGCTGCTCGATCCCAATCTCACCACGCACACTGTGAGTCTCGTCAAGCAGTTCACCAACCCGACGAAAACGCTGCTGGCCGAAAGTCAGGGCAATACCTTGAACCTGTCGGGCGCCGATGACACTGCCGGCAACTGGTTGATGGGCTATGGCGGACTGCCGAACTTCACCGAGTACGACTCATCCGGGCATGTCCTGCTCGACGGAACGCTCGGCAAGAACGTGCAGAGCTTCCGTACCTACCTTCAGCCGTGGAGTGGCCAGGCGCCGGGTGTGCCCTCGGTCGCGGTGAGTGGCTCCTCGGTCGCGGTGAGCTGGAACGGCGCCACGAACGTCGCCTCCTGGCGGGTGCTCGGGGGCTCCTCCGCGAGCGCGCTCGCACCGATCGCCGGCGCCGCGAAGACCGGTTTTCAGACCACGATCTCGCTGCCCGCCGCAGCTGCCTTCCTCGCCGTTCAAGCGCTCGACCCCACCGGCGCGGTGCTCGGCACCTCGCCGACGATCAAAGCTTAGTGCCGGCCCAGCGGCGTCGCCCGGTCGTGCGCGCTCTGCTCGTCGGCGTTGTCTCGGCGCTGGGGCTTGCGGTGCTCGTCTCAGGCTGTGTCGGCGCGAGCGCGACGGGCACGAGCGCGGCAAGTCCGGTCAGCTGCGTGCCGTCGGCGCTCAACGTCTCCGCGGCGCTCGCCGGCGCGCGCGTGACGGTCTCGCCCGCTCCCGGCACCAGGGACGCCTCGAGGGCCACCCAGATCAGCTTCCTCGGCGGGGTGGGGAATACCGATTTAGGGCTGTCCCACATCGTTGTCGTGGGGTCGCGCAGCGGCGCGCACGTCGGGCGCTTGCTCGTCTACTCCCAGGGCGACGGCGCCAGCTTCGTGCCGGCGAAGCCGTTCACCCCTGGCGAGCTGGTCACCGTTCACGCGGTGCTCACCGAAGCCGGCAAAACCACCCCATTCGCCTGGAGCTTCACTGTCGCCATCCCCGACGATCCGGGCTCGGCGGACGTGACCGAGAGTACGCGCGTGAGCTCTGCGCCGGTGCCCGTGCCGAAGGAATTTCAGAGCTTTTACTCGCGCCCCGAACTACGTCCGCCGGATCTGACGGTGTCCTCCAAGGCTCAGACGGCGACGGGCGACCTGTTCCTCGCTCCCTATTCCGGGGTCGGTCAGTACGGGCCGATGATCCTCGATGAACATGGGAACCTCGTCTGGTTCAAGCCGCTGTCGCCCGCGGGCACGCGCGCCGCGGACTTCCGCGTGCAGCAGTACGAAGGCAAGCCTGTGCTCACCTGGTGGCAGGATCCGCTGATCGCCAACGGCTCGAGGACGGCGGGTGAGGTGATCGCCAACAGCGCCTACCAGACGCTCGCCGTCGTCCGCGCCGGCAACGGCTATCAACCGGACCTGCACGAATTCCAGATAACCCCGCAGGACACCGCGTGGATCACCGTCTATGACGCGATCGACTGCGACCTCGCCTCGGTCGGCGGTCCCAAGGACGGCGCCGTCGCGGACACGCTGCTGCAGGAGATCGATCTGAAGACGGGCCTGGTGATGTATGAGTGGCACAGCCTCGACCACGTGCCCCTGCGGTATTCCTACGCCTCGGGCGTGCACGCGAGCCGGCAGGAACCGTACGACTACTTCCACATCAACTCGATCGACACCGAGCAGAACGGGGATCTGCTCGTGAGCGCGCGCAACACCTGGGCCGCCTACGACATCGATCCGAAAACCGGTCAGGTGCGCTGGGAGCTGGGCGGTAAGCACTCGAGCTTCAAGCTGGGGCCGGGAGCGGCCACCGCGTGGCAGCACGACGCGCGCCAGCAGCCCGACGGTGCGATCACGTTCTTCGATAACGGCGCGTTTCCAACGGTGCACCCGCAGTCGCGCGCGATCGAACTCGCGCTCAACCCGGCGACGATGACTGCGACGCTCGTACGCAGCTACGAACACCAGAACCCGCTCGTTGCCGGCAGTCAGGGCAACGTGCAGGCTCTGCCGAACGGCGACTGGATGGTCGGTTGGGGTCAGGCCGGCTACCTTTCGGAGATCAATCCCGCCAGTCAGGTGCTCTTCAACGCTCACCTGCCGCCTGACTGGGAGTCCTATCGGACTTACACGCTCCCCTGGACTGGGCAGCCGGCCGAACCACCGGCGGTGGCTGTGGTGCCCCCGTCACTATCGAGTGCTTCGGGCCGACCGGGCGGCGCAGGCGGCGCAGGTGGCTCGGGTGGCGAGCCGGTCGTCTACGCCACCTGGAACGGAGCGACCGCAGTCGCCTCCTGGCGTGTGCTGGTGGGTTCCTCGCCGAGGACCCTGGTGCCGCAGGCGACTGCTCCGAAGACGGGCTTTGAGACCGCGCTTGCGATCTCCGTGCCTGCGAGCGGGCCTTACTATGTGGCCGTGCAGGCGCTCGATAGCGCCGGCGCGGTCATCGGCGTCTCAGCGACGGTGAAATAGCCCGCCCTTCTGGTCCGCTGACCCCGCCCCCCGGTCCGATTCGCCCACCCGCCAGCTCATCGAGCGACCCGACTTCGAGTTCAGAGCGGCGTTTGCGACGGGCAGCGGCGCTGACAGAGGCGTGCCTGGCCGTTGAGAAGTAGTCGGCGAAGCCGCGCGCATGCGCTTCGGTCAGGCGTGGTGGCAGCGGGCGTCGCAGCTCGTCTATGAAGGCATGTTCGTATTCCGCGCGCATCGTTTCCTCGAGCGGGCTGTGTCCGGCGCTGTTGTGCAACTCCAACCGCCCACTGTGCGTGCGGTAGTCATACAGCTCGCTTTCCTGGCCTTCTGACTTGGGCGCGATGCCTTCGTAAGGCCAGTTGGAGTACGTCGCGTACTTGGCCCGCGGCGTGCGCAGGGCGACGACGTGCAACGGCGCGTTGGCCGCATACGGCTCGATCGCGAACTCGGTCACGGCCTCATCGGTTGCATGCAAGATAAACGGCCGCCCCGGCGCCGTCGGGTCCGCCAGGATCCCGGCGAGGTTGGCCCGCGTGGCGAGGTGGGAGTAATGGGGGTCGCGCCGCCAATCGTCAGATCCGCTGGCGATCGTCAGTAGCAGCGGGGCGAGGTCGACGCTGGAGCTGAGCTGGGTGCGTGGCTGCTCGGGGGCGCTGGTGAGCACGCCACGCGGGTCCTTTACGAGCAGCGGGACGCGGATGCCCTCCTCGTAGCCGCTCGCGCCCTTGCCCCGCATGCCGTGCGACGCGCCGTACTCCCCGTGGTCGGCCGTGAACACGATCACGGTGTTCGCTGCCACCTCTGGCTGGCTTTCCAGGGTACGCATCACGTGGCCGATGTGGCGGTCCACCTCGAGCTGGATCTTCATGTAGAGATCGAGGAATTCCAGCCATTTCCCGGTCGCTTCAGGGCCGGTGAATGGTACCGGCCCGAACGATGCAGCCGCGGTGTCTTGGAAGGAGCGCTGCAGGAGCGGCTTGTGTCGCTCGATCAGCAGCTCCGGCGTCTCGAAGTTGGGCGGCAGGCGCCTGATCACGCTCGGCGCCTGTGCCTCCGCCGGTACGCGATCGCTCCACTTGTACCACCAGGCGATGTCGTGCGGGTTGACGAACGAGACGGTCGTGCACCACGGCTCGGAGCCTCCTTCCTCGGCAAACCAGTCGGAGAACCTGGCCGCGATCTGCGGGTCCACGCGCCAACCCTGGCCGGGGGCGCCATCGGGCGACGGGAAGATGCCTCCGTCGAAGCCATATCGCTCGAGCGCCTGTTCGCCTGTGAGCTCGCTCCAGTGGTTGTCGCCGTGGGTGAGGTGCCACTTGCCGAGCCAGCGGGTGCGATAACCGTGCTCGCGCAGCATCGTTCCCCAGGTGGGGAAGCCGGGATCCAAGGTGCTGCCGCCGGTGATCATGCAGCCGGTCTGATGCGTGTATAGGCCGGTCAGCATCGCTGAGCGAGACGGAGAGCAGTCATTCGAGGCTGTGTAGTGCCGCTCGAAGGAGACCGCTCCGCGGCGTAGACGTGCGAGGTTTCCCGGCAGGCTTGCGCCGGCACCGGGGATCGGCCCGAACCACTGCGGGAAGCGCAGCTGGTCGACCATGATCACGAGGATGTTCGGTCGCCGCTGCCCAGCAGTCGGTGTGGGGCGCGCCCGGCTCGTTGGTTGGGTGGGCGGGAGAGCCCTGGGTTGCGGGGCGGAGTCGCCGCCGTTCTGCGCCAGCTCGGAGATCCCTACGCCCGCGCCCGCGAGCAGACCGCCCGCAAGCAGTCCGCGCTTGACGAAGGTGCGTCTGTCGGTTCTCTTATCTGGTTTCATGCCTGCGGTGCGTGTTCCGATCGTGGGCTTGCTGGGCTTGTTGGGGGTGGTGGTGTCCGTCGCTCCGGGTGTCGGTGCGGCTCAGTCTGCCAGGGGGGGCGGGTGGCCCGGGCGGGGCGGGCAGGGCGGGGGGGTCCGCATCCTCCAGCCGGCTCGTGTGGCCGAGTCGGCTCCGGCCTGTGAGCCGGCGACATTGAATACCTCCGCGATGCTCGCTGGGTCGGTGACGGTTTCCCCGTTGCCGGGCAGTCGCGACGCTTCGCCGCGGACGCAGATCAGCTTCCTGGGCGTTCCTAAAGGTGAGCTTAGCCTCCTCAGCGTTGTCGGTTCACGCACCGGCGCGCATGCGGGGCGCTTTGAGGGCTACTCCCAGGGTGATGGCGCCAGCTTCGTGCCGGCCAAGCCCTTCGCCGAAGGAGAGACGGTCACCGTCAGCGCGCAGCTGCGCGCTGACGGCGCCGTCCAGCCGCTGAGCGACAGCTTCACGATCGCCTACCAGGACTCTCTGACGACCACCCCCGAGAGCGTCCACGAAGGCAATCCGAGCGAGATCCAGTACTTCCGCTCGCGCTCTGACCTGCAACCGCCGGTGCTCACCGTGACCGCGAGCTCTCCCTCCGTGGCGCCCGGCGACTTGTTCGTCGCGCCATATGACGGACCGGGCCAGAGCGGGCCGATGATCCTCGATCCGAGCGGCGGGCTGCTCTGGTTCAAGGCGCTGCCAAAGTACACCTCGGCCACCAATTTCAGGGTGCAGGAATACGCGGGCAAACCGGTGCTGACCTGGTGGCAGGGCGACATCTCGGTGCATGGGTTCGGCACCGGTGAAGATGTGATCCTCAACAGCGCATACGCGCAGATCGCGCGCGTCAAGGCTGGGAATGGGCTACAGGCCGACTTGCACGAGTTCCAGCTGACTCCCCAGGGCACCGCGCTGATCACGGCGTATGACCCGATCTACTGCAATCTTTCGGCGGTCGGTGGTCCAGCGGATGGAGCCGTGACTGACGGGACGTTCCAGGAGATCGACGTGCGTACAGGGCTCGTGATGTTCCAGTGGACGAGCCTCGACCACGTCGCGCTCGACGAATCCTATGCTCCCGCTGGCGGCACTAGCACCGCCTGGCCATTTGACTTCTTTCACATCAACTCGATCAATTTAGACCAGGACTCGAGCCTCTTGATCTCCGCGCGAAACACGTGGACCGCATATGACATTCAACCTCAGACCGGTCAGATCGCCTGGCAATTGGGGGGTAGGCATTCGAGTTTTACGCTAGGAGAGGGAACCGCCACCGCCTGGCAGCACGACCCGCGTGAGCTCGCGAACGGAACGTTCAGCATCTTTGACAATGGGGCCTCCCCGGCGGTTCACAGTCAGTCGCGCGGGATCGTCGTCAGCCTCGAACCGCAAGGCAAGACGGCGACGCTCCTCAATGAATTCACCCATCCACCGCCGATCTCGGCTAAGAGCCAGGGCAACATCCAGGCCCAGCCCAACGGCGACTGGTTCATTGGCTGGGGAGAAGTCCCGGACTTCTCCGAGCTCAGCCCCACCGGTGAGCTCCTGTTCGACGCGCACTTTCCCACGGGCGACCAGTCCTATCGAGATCTGCGCTTCCCCTGGACCGGCGTCCCGGCCACTCGGCCCGCGTTTGTCGTGCGCTCCAACCACGGCCCGGCGGCGGCCACCAGTGCGGGAACCGTCTATGCGAGCTGGAACGGCGCCACGTTGGTCGCGAGCTGGCAGGTGCTGGTGGGTGCCACCAAGCGCGGCTGCAAGCCGGTCGCCCAGGCTGCGCGAAGCGGCTTTGAGACCGCGATCGTGCTGCCGGCGGGGACGGCCGGGCGGTACGTGACCGTGCAGGCACTCGACGCCAACGGGCGGGTGCTCGGCACCGCGGCCACGGCCACGGTGGCGGGTCTCTGAGCGACTCCCGCGGGTTGAGGATTGAGCGCGAAGACGGAAGGGGGGAGATTCGAACTCCCGAGACGGGGGTTACCCGCCTGCCGGTTTTCAAGACCGGTGCATTCAACCGCTCTGCCACCCTTCCAGCGCGACTGAGGGAAGGCTAGTCGATCCCCAAGCCGCCGCAGCGTATGGCTCGGGCGGTCATCCAGCGGCCGGGCGAGCGCTACTTGCCGAGTTCGCTGCGGGCGAGGGCAGCGATGTCGGCGCCTGTGTTCGCGTGCCCGTTGATGCCCCATCCGCCTTCGGGAGACTCGGTGATCAGCACCCACGTGCGCTCGGTGAGCGTCGGCTCGCCAGCCGCGGCCGCCACGATCTCGGTCAGCTCCTTGACCACCCCGAGCTGCTTGTCACGGTCCAGGACGCCGACCGGTGTGAGTACCTGCACCCGGACGTAGTTGCTCTCGCCGGCGGCGTTGGACAGCGAGTCCGCCGGCAGCTCGTGGATGAACGCCGCCGTGTTCTTCGAGAACAGCGCGATCGGCGGGACCTGCTCCCAGCGCATCACAGCGTTTGCGAGATCCTGGGCCAGCGAATGCTTGTCGCTGAACGTCCCGGGGACTGAGTAAACGTCGATCATCGGCATGTGGTTCTCCAATCGTTGGTTGTGGAGCAAACGCTCCAGAGCGTATCAGAGCGCCCACTCCACTATCATCTTCCTGTGCCTCGCCCCGATCGCCATCGCGCCGACTTGGTCGCCGCCACCGGGCAGCTGCTGCGCCGCCGGGGGTACTCGGGCACGAGCGTGAGCGACTTTCTGGACGCCGCGGGCGCCGCGAACGGCTCTCTGTACCACCACTTCCCCGGGGGCAAGGAGGAGCTGGCGCACGCGGCAATCGACGCGGCAGCCGAACAGGTGCAGGCCGCATTGCTGAGCGCATTCGACGCAACCGACGACGCGGTGGTGGCCGCACAGCGCTCGATCGACAGCATGATCGCCGCGTTTGAAGCCGACCCGCGCGACGGATGCCCTGTCGCGCCCACAGCGATCGACGCGGCCGGCGTCAGCGAGCCGCTGCGTCTCGCCGCAGCTGAGGCGTTCGCTCGCTGGTCGGGCGTGTTCGAGCGCGCGCTGCTGCGCAGCCGCGACGCGGACACCGCTGCCGCCCAGGCGCGCGTCCTGCTCAGCGCCATCGAGGGCGCGCTGCTGCTCGATCGAACGTCCCACGGGACCTCGCACTTGAAAGCGTTGCGGGACGCTGTGCCCACGTTGCTCGCTAGACCCGCTGGCTGAGCGTTCCGGTGCCGCTTGCGCCGATGACGGACGCGAACGCCTCGTTGATCTCGACTAGGGATGCAGGCGGGAGCCGGTCTCTGCTCGGCGCGCGTGCCACCAGGCACTTCCTCGTGTGTGTATGAGAAACCCCTCGAGGCGGTTCTGCCTGCCCCACAGCTTTGCTTCGATGCTGTCCAGTTGCCGGCGGCGCTCGTGTACGAGATCCAGCTGGCGTTCGACGTGCTCGAGCGCCTCGGCCGCGAGCTCTCCCTGCTTCTCTGGGTCCACGGTCTGCTCGAATCGCTGGCGCACGAGGTGGAGCGCGTCCTCGGCCTCGAGCATGCCGCGGGCGCTCTCCTCTGCCGGACCGAGTATCTCTCTGAGTTGCGGGATCGTCTCCCCGAGGGCTGCGTCAGCTACGCCTCCATCCGCAGGCGTCGTCGGGGCGAGGGCAGGCTCTACCTCACGCGCTGGCATGGACGGCTCCCTGATCTGCTGCCGGTTGATCCGCCGAGAGCGTGGCGGAAGACTGCAGTCCTCGCTCGGGATCGGCGTGCACGATCAGCACGGGGATGGGGCTGTGGTGCAGCACGTAGTGGCTCACACTGCCGAGCAGCACTGAGCGCACTGCACCGCGCCCCCGTGAGCCCATCACCACGACATCATGCGTCCCCTCCTTGATCTGGTGGACGAGCGCTTGCCTTACCGGCTCGCTGCTCAGCACAGTGTTGAGCGACACTCGGTCGGGGACCCGCCGGGCGGCCGCCCGCAGGATCGTCTCGGTCTCGGTCTCGGCGTCGCGCGCGAGAGTCGCCGCCACTGAACCGCCTGCCCCGATGTAGGCGCCGGCGGGAGGCGTCACGACGGCACTGAAGAGCGTCAATCGACTGTGCTCTGACTCGGCCAGGTCGATCGCTTGCGTGAGCGCCTGATCTGAGTCCGGTGAGCCGTCGATCGCGACGAGGATGTTGGCAAACATGGTGTGCTCCTTTCTCGGGTGTGGAGCTTGTTGTGTCTCTCTTGATATCTATAGCAGAAACTATATAGTTTGTAATATGGCTGAGATGAGCACCTCTTCACAGGCAGAGCGGGCAGAGCAAGTCGACTATGTCGCCGAGCACCTGCTCTCGCGGGCCGCCGTCCTTGTGCGACTGCTCGTCAAGCAGGTGCGCAGCAGCGAGATCTCCCGAACAGAGATGGAGGTCTTGAGCATCCTCACCGAAGGGCCGCGAAAGATCACAGAGCTCACCGAGCTCGAGGGGATCGCGCAGCCCACGATGACGCTGCTCGTCAGACGCCTCGAGGAGAAAGGATGGGTCCGGCGAGCAGGACTGCCAGAGGACGGACGCGTGGTCATTATCAGCCTGACCAAGGCGGGAAGCACGGCACAAGAAAAGTTCCGCGCACAGTTCCTAGCCGCTTTGAGAGCCGACCTGCAGGAGCTATCAGACCAACAGCTCCAAGAGCTGTCAGCCGCGACGAAGACCCTCATCTCGTTCGTGGACGACCTACAACAGCGAACCGGAAGATGACGAGCAAGCCGCGGCACCGCTCGACCATCGGCTGCACGGTGCTCGTGCGGTCAGCCGATGCTGTTCAGCTCGGTGAGGTCGTTCTCGGTGAGGGTGAGCGCGGCGCCTTTGATGTTCTCGCGCAGGTGCGCGACGGATGAGGTGCCGGGGATCAGCAGGATGTTCTCCGAGCGCTGTAGCAGCCATGCGAGCGCAACGGCCATCGGTGTGTCCTGGAGACGGGTGGCGACTGCCTCCAGTGTGCCTGACTGCAACGGGGTGAAGCCGCCGAGCCGCGGCCTCCCCGCTAGCGCAGGGAATCGGCGGCTGCTACCTCGAGGACTGCCGGGAAGCTCAGACGCTCGCCTCGCGAGCCGACGGCGACGCCCGGCACGGCGTCGCCCCCTACGCCCTGGACGCTGACAACGCCCAACGACTCTGGGACACCTCCGAGCAACGACTCGCCAAGCGCAAGCGGGCATGAGCCAACCCTTGATCGGCGCAACGCTCGCGAACTCGCTCGCTGACTCTTATGGGAGGTCGAGTACTAGCTGCAGCGCCTCCTCGAGGGAGCGCTGCTCATCCAGGGTGAGGTGCCCGATTCGCTCGCCGAGCGCGCGAACGTCAACGGCGCCGATCATCTCGCAGAGGATCTGTGTCGGCTGATCGTCCAGCGTGATTTCCGGGTGGAAGCTGGCTCCGAACGCTGAGCGAGAGGTAGGGCATATGACGACGGTCGAGAGCGCGAGGAGATCGTCCGCCTGGACGATTACTGCGTAGCGGCGACCCTGCTGAACATGACCGCGCTTGCGGGGCAGCGTGATCGCGTGGATATCACCACGGACCACGCAGCTCCTCCATCAGGCTGACGACGTCTTGCGCTTCGCGTACATATCCCTCATCTTCCATCAGCGCTCTTGCCTCGGCTGCAAGTCCAGTGCGTCGGCGCTCTCGTTCGGCCGTCTCGGTGATCGCCTGGCGCGCGGCCTCTGCGCGACTCACGCCACGTCGTCGAGCGAGGTCCTCGAGCGCGTCGATTCCGTCGCGGCCGAGCCTCAGCGAAAGCGGATGTTGAGCAGCAGCCACATGCGTATTGTAGCGCGAAATGAACTACATAACCTGGCGGCGCGTCCTTTATCCTGAAGCCATCTGCGGTCGCTTTACCAACACCGTCGGGCCTGAAGCGCTGACCGAGCAGTTCGGCCGGCAGTTCGGCGTGCGGATAAGGGAGACCGTCCGCACCGACCCCTGGGATGTTCGGCCAACCGATCCGGTCCCCACGATCGTCGCGGAAGACGGGCGGCCGCGGTCAAGGATGTTGCGCTGGGGCCTGGTGTCGCCCAGCGCCACCACGCTCGAGACGAAGCGGCCGTGGATCAACGCCAAGGTCGAGACGCTGCGCTCCAAGGGCAGCTACTTCGGGGTGGCGCCTGACGCATCGCACCGCGCGCTGATTCTCGCCGACGGCTTCTACGAGTGGCCGAAGCCCGAGGACGAGCAGGCCAAGAGCAAGCTCAAACCACCACCCATTCGCTTCACGGTCGACGACGGCCGCGTCTTCTGCTTCGCCGGGCTCTGGGTGACGGCGCGCCACGTCGCGGGTGGGGCGGTCTCCAGCTGCACGATCATCACATGCGACTCAGCCAATAACCGTGTTCTCGCGCCCGCCCACAATCGCATGCCGGTGATCCTCGCCGACTCCGAGCTGATGCGGGCGTGGCTCGACCCGACGATCTCTTCTCAGGAGGCTCTCACCCTGTGTGAGCCACTCGCAGCGCAGCGGATCTCCAGCGAAATCCGCCAAGTGGGTGAACAGCAAGCAATCGAACCGCTGGGGCAGCTCTCCTTGCCCTAGCGCTCCTCAGGCAGCCTCTAACCACGTCGGATATGGTCGCTTGATCAGGCGCTTCCGTCGTGGCCGCTCGAGACCTTTGCGGAACTCGTATTCCCCGTCGTCGAAAGGGGTAGTCAATGATTCTCGCCACAAGCTATCCGCTGCTCGAAGTCTTCTGGACGATCCTCTTCTTCTTTGTGTTCGTCGTCTGGGTCTGGATCCTCTTCTCCGTGCTCGGCGACATCTTCCGCCGGCACGACGAGTCGCGCTTTACGAAGGTCCTGTGGATCCTCCTCCTCGTGGTGCTGCCCTACCTCGGCGTGTTCGTCTACCTCATCAGCCAGCACGGCGGGATGACCGAGCGGACGCTCGAGCGCAACAAAGCGGCTCAGTCGCAGCTCGACCAGTTCATGCGATCAGTCGCGGTGAAGAGTGATCCGGCCGAGCAGATCGCGAAGGCAAAGGGCCTGCTCGACAATGGGGCGATCACCCAGGCCGAGTTCGAGCAGCTCAAGCAAAGGGCGCTCGCCGCGTGATCTCCGCCTTCGTGGGCCTGCTGCGCTCCCGCATCCAGCGCATAGCAACTAATTAGTCACGGTCAAGGTGCCTTCCATCCCGGCCATCCGGTGTCCGGGGACCGAGCAGAAGAACTTATAGGTACCGGGCTTGAGGTTCAGCGACAGCGTCTTTGCGCCTCCGTCGAAGGTCGGCGTGTGACCGAGGATCGCGTGCGCGGAGGATTCGATCGTCACGTTGTGTTCCTCGGGGGCCATGTTGGTGAAGTCGATCGAGACCTTGCCGGCCTTGGCGGTGAGCGAGGTGGTGTTGTATTTGAGCTGGCCTTCGTGGTTGGCTTCGAGGCTCAAATTACTGCCGCCGCTGGCCGGTGCCACGCTCGCCGCGGTGGAGGTGCTCGCCGAGCTCGATTCCGTCGTCGGTGTGGCGGCGCTTGTCGGTGTGGACGCCGAGGAGCTGGTGGTGCTACTCGAGCTGCCGCATCCGGCTAGCACTAACAGCCCGGCCATCAGGACCAAGATCGAGACTGTGGGCATCGAGCGCCTCTTCGTTGCGCCCGAACGCGTTGCTACTGCGCCTACCGTCTTGAGCCTCATCAGTCAGATCCTCCACTGGTTTGGAGCTGTTTTAAAGATAGACGTTCATTAGGACACCGCAATTAGGACACCGCAGCAGTCAGATCCTTCCCGTTGACCGCCAACCTCTGGCTAGGGATCCTCCTCCTCTTCTTCTTTTCTTCCTCCTACTCTTTCTTCTTCTTCTTCCTCCTCCTCCTCGACCGCCAACTCCTGGCTACGGCTCGGTGTGCACGACCACGTCGACGATGTCCGGTACCTGCTGGCGTAGCTGCTCCTCGAGCTCGCTCGCCAGCTGATGGGCCTCGACCAAAGAGGCGCTGGCGCCCACGTTGACCGTCAGGAAGACGATGCGACCGGTCTCTGTGGGCAGCAGCCTCATCGATCGCAACTCGATGTTCGGCCGCTCACGGACGAGGCGCTGGATCTCCTCGATTGCCTGTCGATCGGCGCGATCGTCAGCTGGGCTGGCAAGCAGCGGACGCTCGAGCGGCTCGAGATGGGTTTGCACGTCGGCCACGCCGGGCCGTGCGCGGATCGCTTGCTCGATGCGCTCGGCGACCACGTGCGCTGCCTGTAGGTCGAGCTCGGCGGGGAACTTCAGGTGCAGGGCGACGCTGACCAACTCTGCTTGCTCGAAGATCGTGATGTCGTGCGTTTCCCTCACCAGCGGCTCGGCCAGTGCGATTGCCAGGACACGGTCGCGCAGCTCCAGCCCGCTGCGACGGGGCTCGACGTGCACGACGACATCGCTGCCGGGGAGCGCGTCCTCCACGGCCGCCTCGACCAGGCTGGCGGCTTGGTGGCCCTCGACGACGGCTTGCCCGGGCGCCACGGCGACGATCACATCGGCGAAGTAGCGCCCGGCGGACTCGCGCAGGCGCAGTCGCCTGAGCTCGATGTCTCCTGCCAGCTCGGCAATCGCCTCCTCGGCTGCCTCTCTGGCCTCCGCCGGGGTGCGGTCCATCAAGACGTTGGCGTTCTCGGCAATCAGCCGCACGGCGGCGGCGAAGATGATCGCTGCTATTGCCAGTGCGGCGAGGGCGTCGCCCTGGGCAAACCCGGCGCGCACGAGCAGCAGCCCGGCGAGCACCGCCACTGAGCCCGCCATGTCGCCCGCGAAGTGGAAGGCGTTGGAGCGCAGGGCCGCGCTGCCAAATCGCCGGGCTGTGCGCAGCGAGACGATCGTGCGCGTCAGGTCGACGACCAGCGCGATCGCGATCACCAGGAACAGATACCAGCGCAGTGTCGGGAGCCCCACCGCCATCGATCAGATGGCTGAGCGCTCCAACGGCGACGATCCCACCACCGGCCAGCAGGATCGCCGCCTCACCGAGCGCACCGAGATTCTCTGCGCGGCGGTGACCGTAGGGATGTTCAGGATCGGCGGGCCGTCCACCCAGTCGCACGGCGAAGAACGTCAGCGTCGCCGCGACGACATCGCCGCTCGACTCGATCCCGGCGGAGATCAACCCGAGGCTCCCGGCCGCCAGGCCGACCCCCAGCTTGAGCGCCACCAGCAGTCCGGCCGCCGCGATCGAGAGCAGCGTCGTGCGTCTCTGCACAGCCAGCTGCTCCTTGCCATCCAGCCGGTCTCCGCGATCTGGCTGTGCCGTCATCGGACAAGCCTAGATAACGCCGGTCACCAGCCGGACGATCGCCGCCCCATCGGCTCGTGCGCGGCCGCTTTGTGGGCTGTCAGGCTCTACACTGCCCCGATCCCAGGGAGAGGTGGCCGAGTGGCTGAAGGCACTCGCCTGCTAAGCGAGTATGGGGGTTAAACTCCATCGCGGGTTCGAATCCCGCCCTCTCCGTTTCTCCCAGGGCGTGCGCTATCCGCCCTCGCCGCCTCCCATGCCGCGACCGCGAAGACGATGTGCCGGCGTGCGAGGGTCAGGAACGGGTGGAGTTCGACGGGCCCCCCGGCAATCGGCTCGACGGTGACTTCGGTGAGCGTGAGGAAGTCGCGCTCGGAGGCGTTCAACACGTCGGAGACGCGGCTGCGATAGCCGTCGCGGGCGAGCGTGAGGGAGCCCTCGATCCGGTAGCTCTCGGTCTCGATTCGGACGCGCTCTTGGCGGTGTTCGGTGTTTGGCTCCTCGGTCGTCGGGATTGCAGCAGGGCTTATCCCGTGGCGCCCGTGCGGTCATTCATCGCGTGTGACGGCGTAGGTCCGGTACACCGTCGTGCGCAACCCGGTCGGTCCGGCCGCGATGATCTTCACGCGCGCGAGCATCCCGTGGCGCCGGCCGAGCGCGCGCTGCAGCGCGCGTAACGCGGCGCGCCAGACGCGCACGCGCAGCAACCCGGCGTGCGCGGGCGCGAGCGGGCGTGCGACGGAGATCAGTCGCACGGTCCGCCGTGGGTGGGTCGTTGAGAGCGTTGCGGAGATCAGCACCTTGCAGGTCCGTTCGCAGCCCACACGCAGCGTTAGCGCTCCTCGCGCGAGCACGCCGGCGGGCCGTGGCAGGCTGATCTGCAGCACCGGCGCGACGTTCAGCGGCGGTGGCCACAGCCGGGCTGCCAGGCAGCCGCTGCCGAACGGGGAGACGAGGTTGAAGCGCTCGACGCGGTTGTTGTTCGTGTCGGCGACGTAGACGTCTCCGTCGCAGTCCACGGCGATCGCGGTCGGCTGGGAGAATTCGCCGGGGCCGATCCCGCGCTCGCCCCACTTCTCCAGGAAATGCCCGTTGGGGTCGAACACCTCGACGCGGTTGTTTTCGCTGTCCACCACGTACACGTTGCCCGCCGCGTCGAGGGCGATCCCGGTGGGGGAGTGAAAGCGCCCGTCGCCGTTTCCGCGCGAGCCCCACTGCTGCGAGCACGGCGCCGGCGGGGGAGAGCTCGACGATCCGGTTGTTGTCGGTGTCGGCGACGTACATGTCGCCCGCGCCGTTCACGGCGACCGCCGCGGGGTGATTGAACTGACCTTGCCCATCGCCGGCGGATCCGTTGCCTTCGCCCACACCGAAGCGGGCGAGCAGCTTGCCTTCGGGTGAGTAGATGAGGATGCGGTTGTGGTTGGTGTCGGCCACGTACAGATCACCCGTGCTGGCCACCACGGCCACCGAGCCGGCTTCGGAGAGCCCGGCGCCGCCGACATCGGCCGGGCCGCCCAGTTCGGACAGGTATGTTCCGTCGCCCCAGAAGTGCGAGATCCGCATGTCGGCTGGGTCGGTGATGTAAACAGAGCCGCGCGGGTCCACGGCGATTCCCGCCGGGCGGTTGAAGCCGGAGGTGTATCCCCCCGGGGAGGCGAGGTTGCCTTCGAAGGCATCGGTCACCGGCGCGAACTCCTCCACGCGGCTGTCGATCGTGTCGGACACGAACAGCCGGCCGGTTGGGTCGATCGCCAACCCGCGTGGCGCGGTCAGCGGTCCGGGCCCACGCGCGGAGGCGCCGATCGTGCGTAGGAAATGGCCTTCGGGATCGAACACCTGCACGCGGTCGTTGGCGGTGTCGGCGACGAAGGTTTCGCCGGCGGGGTCGGCGGCGAGCCCGCGCGGGAACGCTAGCTGGCCCG
This sequence comes from uncultured Solirubrobacterales bacterium, assembly GCA_963804555.1. Lineage (GTDB taxonomy): Bacteria > Actinomycetota > Thermoleophilia > Solirubrobacterales > Solirubrobacteraceae > Palsa-744. The sequence goes on along the minus strand of CAWDQX010000009.1, from coordinate 961,478 downwards.
GTTTCGAGCCGAAGCCGCCCCATTCGGTGAGGTAGCCGAGCGAGGGACTGAGCTTGACGATCCGGTGGTTGATGTCGTCGGCGACGTACACGTTGCCCGCGGCGTCGAGCGCGATCCCGTAGGGGAAGTCGAAGCGGTCGCCGGTCGTGCCTTCGGAGCCATCGAGACCTTCGAACTGACCGGAGGGGCTGAATTTCTCGATGCGGTGATTGTCGTCGTCGGTGACGAGCACCTCGGTCGCGTTCGCGGCGACGCCGCGCGGATAGGAGAACTGCCCGGCGCCGGTCCCGTAGGAGCCCCATTCGAGCGCTTCCCCACCTTCGAGGTTGAAGCGCTCGATCCGGTCGTTGCCGCTGTCGGCGACGTACACGTAGCTGCCGTAGACCGCGATCCCGCCGCCCGGGGGTTGGGTTGGGTTCAGAGAGGAACCGAAGTTGAACTGGCCCAGTTCGCTGCCGAAGTGGCCCCAGTCCTTGATGAATTCACCGGAGGGGCTGAACTTCTCGATCCGGTTGTGCTCTGAGTCGACCACGTAGACGTTCCCGGCGGCGTCGGTCGCGAGGCCGCCGATCGGCCCGAACTGGCTGTGCCCGCCGCCGTAGGAGCCCCACTGGCCGAGGTACTGCCCGGCGGCGGAGAACTTCTGCACGACGAAGCTGAGCTGGTCTGCGACGTAGACGTTGCCGAACGTGTCGACCGCGACCGCCTCGGGGAAGCGCAGGATGCCTTCGGCGCGCATCCCGATGATCGCGGCAGATGCGTACGGGCATTCCCCATTCGCGCCTGGGCACGACGCGGCGAGCGCGGGAGCCACCCCAGCGACCCCCGCGAGCGCCGTGCCACCACCCGCCAGCGCGAGTGCGGTGGCGAGGGTGGCGGTCAGTCGGTGGATCGGCCGGTGCATCGACCGAATGTTCGCAAGCCTCAGTGGGTGAGGATGTGAACGGGTTTCTGGGTGGGTAGCAGATCAGGGAATGGCAATCGTGAAGGCATAGCCGGTGGCAGGCGGGGTCGTGGTCCCCGGCGCGTAAGTGTCCACCTCATAAGGAGCTGAGGGGCAGTTGGTGTGCTGGGCGTTGACGGCGATGATGCCTGGCACGTTGCCTGCGCTGTAGCTGACCTCGGGCGAGACGGACGCGATGCCGGAGGACGCGATGCCGGCCGCGGGAGTGATGCAGTAGACGCCAGCGATCGGCTCGCTGACGGAGACGACATTGGAGGGGCCGATCAACGTGGCTGCCATGGGCGAGGTGGGCTGCACGATCGCGTAGGCGACAATGCCGGCCGGCCCCTGTTTGCCTTCCGGTCCCTGGGGTCCTGTCGCTCCTGGTTTCCCAGTGGCGCCCGTTTTCCCCGTTTTCCCGGTAGCCCCGGTTTTGCCTCCGGGCGCTCCGGTTTTGCCCGTCGCCCCGCGCGGACCGGGAAAGCCCGTGAAGCCGCGTGGCCCCGGGATCAAGCACGCGCGCACACGCCTGTGGTGGCTGATCACGATCACGGCGGTGCAGTGGCGCACACGCGCGGCATGGCCTGTGGGGCTCGCGCCCGACGCGGCGAGCGCGGGGACGGCGACGGCCATCGCGCCGACGGTGGCGGGGATGGCGATGAGTGACAGAGTTCGGCGTTGCATGGAGTCGTGCCTTTCGATCGCGGTGACAGCGGTGAGAACACCCGACGAGCGTCGGCGGAGCGGTCCTGGGTTGGTTGGGTAGCTATTGAGCTGGACGCACGTGGCCTGATGGTAGACGCGCTGCTCCCGGAGGATGTGGTTCTAGCGAGGGGGCGACTCTCAGCCGATGCGCTCAGGTGTGCGCGCCGGCAGCCCGGCCCGGGCCGCGGGCGCGGGGACCAGCGGCGCGTCTGCGTCCGCCGGCCGGTTGCGCTCCTCGCGCACGATGTACAGCGGCCGGTGCTTGACCTCGTCGTAGATCCGCCCGACGTACTCGCCGATCACGCCGAGTGCGATCAGCTGGATGCCGCCGAGCAGCAGGATCGCGATCGTGATCGAGCCGAAGCCGGGCAGGTAGGAGTCGAAGATCCGCAGCAGGATCACGACAGGGATCGCGATGAAGGCGACACCCGCCGACAGGATCCCCACGTAGGTCGCCAGTTGCAGGGGCAGATGCGAGAAGGAGGCGATCGCGTCGAGCGAGAAGCGCAGCATCTTGCGCAGCGTGTACTTCGTCTCGCCCGCGTGACGCGCGTCGCGCTCGTAGTGGACGGCCGTCTGCGTGAAGCCAACCCAAACCGTCATGCCCCGAAGAAAGCGCGAGCGCTCGGTCATCGCCAGCAGCGCATCGAGAGCCCGCCGGTCGAGCAGCCGGAAGTCGCCTGAGTTGGGCTCCAGGTCGACCTGGGCGAGCTTGTCGAACAGCTTGTAGAACCAGGATGCGGTGGCGAGCTTGAAGGCGGTCTCGCCCTCGCGCGCCTTGCGCACGGCGTAGACGACGTCGGAGCCCTCGCGCCAGCGCTCGATCATCTCGAGGATCAGCTCAGGGGGGTCTTGCAGGTCCGCGTCGATCATTGCGACGATGTCGCCGGCGGCGTGCTCGAGGCCGGCGGTCAGCGCGGCCTGGTGGCCGAAGTTGCGCGACAGGTGGATCACGCGCACGCGTGGGTCTGACTCGGCGATCTGGTCGAGCAGCTCCGGCGTGCGATCGGAGGAGCCGTCGTTGACGAGCACGAGCTCGAAGTTCAGCGCAGCGACGGCCGCGCAGGTGCGCGAGACGAACTCCTCGACGAGCTCCTCCTCGTTGAAGACGGGGGCGACGATCGAGAGGAGGGTGTGGGTGCGAAGTGATGTTGTCGGTGACATTGGGGATCTATTGGGGATCTGGCGTTGCCTGTTGATGATGCCGGGGAGACCGAATCAGGAATCAGTCTTCATGCGCTGGATAAGCCCGAGATGAATCTATCGTTCATCCTGTCTATGTATGTCCCAGCAGCCGACGGCGCCTGAGAGCCGACAATCAAGGTTATCGGCGCCGGCTGGGCTGGCTGGGCGGCTGAGTGCACCGGTCGTGGTCGCAGTTCGTGAAGTTCGGGATCGTCGGCGTGTCCAACACGCTGCTTGCGTTCGCCGTCTACACGTTGCTGCTGAAGGTATTCGGCGTGTGGTACGTAGCGGCGTCGGGGATTGGCTTCGCGGTTGGGGCGGTGAACGGCTTTTTGTTGAACCGCCGCTGGACCTTCTCCGAGCACGTTGGGGATGCGCTGACACCGGTGCGCTGGGCGATCGTGCAGAGCGGTGGGCTGGCGTGCAATCTCGGCTTGGTGTACCTGTTTGTGGACGGCCTCGGCATGGACGAACTAGTTGGACAGATCCCGACGACGGTGATCGTGACGGTGCTGACGTTCGCGGCCAACAGGGCATGGACCTTCCGCATGCACCCGCCCGCGGCGGACTCGGTCTAGCGCAGCACGGCGAGCAGCGACAGTCCCGCGGGAATCCGCCCGCCCCGGCCGATCAAAGCCGCCTCGAGCGCCAACGGTCGTTCGAGCAGCCAGTTGAGTGCCGCCGGCGGCACCCACAGGTCGAGGCTCGACTCGGTCGTCTTGCGGGAGAAGCGGTCGAGGATGCGCAGCGCGATCGCGACGGGGAGCAGGAGCGAGTTGAAGTAGGTGGTGCGCACGGGCTCCCAGCCAGCCTCGCGAGCGACGGCCAGCAAGGAGGAGCGCGTGTAGCGGCGATGATGGTGGTTGATCTCGTCGTGTCCAGACCACAGCCACTGGTACGCGGGGACCGTCACGAGCAGCGCGCCGCCGGGGGCGACGACTCGGCGCAGCTCCCGTAAGGCGGCGAGGTCGTCCTCGAGATGCTCGATCACATCGAGCGATGCGGCCAGCTCGAAGGAGTCGGCGGCGAATGGCATCTCCAGGACCGAGCCTTCGATCACCTCGCCCACACCGCGCTCGCGTGCGAGCGAGACACTCGTCTCGGACAGCTCGATCCCGGTGACCGTGCCGTGGCGGGTGAGCTCGACCATGTTGCGTCCGCTGCCGCAGCCGGCGTCGAGGATCCGCGCGCGTGCTGGCAGGCGCAGCTGCGCGATCACGCCCTCCAGCACGCTCCGCCGCCCGCGGTACCACCAGTGGCGATCCTCCGCGCGATGCGTCTGTAGCTCGTACTCCCGCTCCATCCAGGGGCATCTTTTCCTAAAGCCCCCTATGACGCGTTTCGGGGTATGCCTTGAAAAAGGATTTGGAATGCCATAAGATAAATTTATGTTGACAGTAGAGCAGGCACGGACGCCGGCGGTCGAGGACTATTGCAAGGCGATCTTCACGCTCGAGTCCCGTGAGAGTGAGCCGGTTTCGACGAATGCGCTGGCGGAGCGCTTGGAGATCACGCCGGGGTCGGTCTCGGCGATGTTGAAGAAGCTCGGCGAGCTGGGGTTCATCACGCACCTGCCCTACCGCGGCGTGCGCCTGACCGACGAGGGCCGCAGGGTGGCGCTCGAGATCCTCCGCCACCACCGGTTGCTGGAGCTGTTCCTGGCCGAGACCTTGGAGATGCCGTGGGATCGCGTGCATGCCGAGGCCGAGGTGCTCGAGCACGTCATCTCCGAGGAGCTCGAGCGGCTGATCGCCACCAAGCTCGGTGACCCCACGGTCGACCCCCACGGCGACCCGATCCCCAGCGCCGATCTGGAGCTCGATGAGCGCCCGACCGACAGCATGGATGGCCTAGAGCCGGGTGACCGAGGGGTCTTCGTGCGCGTCTCGGACTCCGACCCGGAGATGCTGCGCTACCTCGCCGGCCGTGGGATCTCACCGGGAGACCGTTTCGTGGTGCGCGAGCGCCAGCCCTTCGGCGGCCCGCTGTTCGTTCTCTTTGGAGAGCGTGAGCACGCGATCGGCGGCCAGCTCGCCGGCGCGATGCGCGTCGAAGTCGAAGAGGGCCAGCGATGACACCGCTGCGCCCTGATCCGGTTCCCGCGCTGGAGGGCGCCGTCGAGGGCGCCTCGGTAGCGCTGCCCGGGGAGCTCGGCGGGGCGCTCACGGGGCCGAGCGCGCTCGAGCAGCTGCTGGCCAGGGGTCGCGTGCGCGCGACGCTCATGATGCTCGGCCCGGCCTTTGTCGCTTCGATCGCCTACGTCGATCCGGGTAACTTCGCCACCAACATCGAAGGTGGCGCACAGTTCGGCTACCTGCTGCTGTGGGTCGTGCTGCTGGCGAACGTGATGGCAATGCTGATCCAGTACCTCTCGGCCAAGCTCGGAATCGTCACCGACCGCAACTATCCCGAGGTTGTGCGCGAGCGCTTCCCCCGCCCATTTACATGGGGCATGTGGGTGCAGGCGGAGATCATGGCGATGTCAACCGACGTCGCCGAGTTCCTAGGCGCCGCGCTCGGGCTGAATCTGCTGTTCGGCGTGCCACTGCTCCCCGCCGGGCTGATCACCGGCGTGATCGCGTTCGCGATCCTCGAGCTGCAGACCCATGGCTTCCGCCGCTTCGAGCTGGCGATCACCGCGCTGCTCGGGATCATCTTCGCGGGCTTCCTGTATGAGACGCTGCGCATCGGCCCCTCCACCCACGGCTCGCTGAAGGGACTGCTCCCTGGCCTGCACGGCGTCACCTCGCTCTACCTCGCCGTCGGCATCATCGGCGCGACCGTGATGCCTCACGTCATCTACCTGCACTCCGCGCTGACGAAGGGCCGCATGCCCTGCCGCAACGACAAAGAGCGCGGTCGCGTGCTGCGCTTCGAGCGCCTGGACGTGATCATCGCGCTCGGCCTCGCCGGCCTGGTCAACATGGCGATGCTCGCCGTCGCCGCCAAGCTCTTCCACATCCCCGCGCTCTCGGGTCTCACCACGATCCCGGAAGCCCACGCCCAGTTCGGGCGCCTCGTCGGCGGCACCGCTGCGCTCGCGTTCGCGGTCGCGCTGCTGGCCTCCGGCGCCTCCTCCTCCAGCGTTGGCACCTACGCCGGCCAGGTCGTCATGCAGGGCTTCATCAACGTCCGCATCCCGCTGATGCTGCGCCGCGCGGTGACGATGATCCCCGCCATCGTTGTCCTGGCGATCGGTATGAACCCCACTCAGGTTCTCGTGCTGAGCCAGGTCGTGCTGTCCTTCGGCATTCCATTCGCCCTCGTGCCGCTGGTTATGCTCACCGGCCGTCGAGACGTCATGGGCGTCCACGTCAACCGGCGCCTCACCACGATCCTGGCCTGGGGCTGCGCCGGCGTAATCAGCCTGCTCAACGTCTTCCTGCTCTACCAACAGTTCTTCATGAGCTGAACACCAATGGGAGATCACATTCCGCTCCTTGATGTAGTCCTCGCGGGGGTGCGAGCGTGAGCTCGCAGGCGCCTTCGCTGCCAGTCATCCGACCCGTTGACAGGGATCGCTCCCGTCTGGTGAGTCGCGCCAAGACGCTCTCCTTGTTGAGCATCGCGTGGATGACGATAGAGGCGGTGGTAGCGATCGTCGCCGCCCTCGTCGCGGGGTCGGTTGCGCTGCTCGGGTTCGGTCTGGACTCGCTGATCGAGCTTGCTTCGGCGAGCACGATCCTGTGGCTCTACACGGGCAGCCGTCGCGCCTCCGATGCCGCTGAGCGCCGCGCGCAGCAGATCATCGCGGTCTGTTTCGCGGTCCTCGCGCTCTACTTGGCCTTCGACGCGATCAGCGCCCTCGCCGGCGGCCCGCATCCCGATACGAGCTGGCCCGGGGTCGCGGTTTCGGCTGGGGCGATCGTCTTCATGCCGCTGCTGGCTCGTGCCAAGGGCCGTGTCGCGTCGCAGCTCGAGTCGGCGGCGACTGCCGGGGACGCAGCACAGTCATGGCTATGCGCGATCAGCGCCGCGGCGGTACTGGTCAGCATCCTTGCCAACGCCGCGCTCGGCTGGTGGTGGCTGGACCCGATCGCCGGCCTCGGGATCGCGGGTCTTGCCGTACACGAGGGACGCGAGGCGTGGGCCGGCGAGGTCTGCGCCGACTGCGCTCCGATCGGGTTTGAGCGGGCAGGGAGCTGTGGCGAGGAGGGCCGCTGCTGTGGGTCAACAGGCGCTCGACCAATGTGACCGGGATCACTGTCATCGCCTTCGTGGGACTCTGCGGAGCCGCCTACGGCATCGATTCGTTCCTGCTGGCCGTCCATCTCATCGGCTCATGACTACCGAGGAACTGATCATGGGCCTCGAGCGCGACCAGGGCTATCGCATGATGGCTCACGGCGGCCCGGCGCTGCGGACCGCGTAGGCGACCGCGCCGGCGCCGCTGCGCCAGACCGCGATCGCGCGGTCGCTGCTGGGGTCTAGCGCGACGCTCGCTTCGCGGTTGGGCCCGGCCGCAGCCACCTGTTCGGGCGCGGTGAAGGCCGTCTGTCCCGGATAGTCGTTGAACCCCCGCGCCGCGAAGATCGCCTCCTGGTGGAGGTTCAGGCCAGTGGGCGTCTGCTGTGGTTCGCTCCACAACGCGAGCACCTCGTTCTCGGGTCCCGGCGCCAGCGCGTCGAGTAGCGCGTCGGAGCCTGGCGGGGAGATCGTGCTGGGTGTGCGCACGCCATGCAGGTCGATCGCCGCGGTGCGGATCACCAGGTGCCCGGCTTCCATACCGGTCCAGGCCATCATCACGCTCTCAGAGGAGAGGCGCACGATTCGTGGGGACACTGCATAGGCGCTGAGGTAGTTGGGGTCGTGGAAGCGTTCGATGAGCTCTGGAGCGCCGAAGCGCACGCCGGTCTGCGAGCGGGACACGTACACGCTGCTCTCCCCGGCCCAGCGGTCGGTCCAAGCGACGATTGCGCGATCGTCGTCGCTGATCACCGCCGCGATTCGCGCGCCGGTGAGCGGACAGGGGCCGAGTCGCTGCACCGGGCCCGGCGTGCCCGATGCCGGTAGCTCGCGGGCATAGACGGAGCCTTGCTGTGCCCAGACTGCGAGCGCATCGCTGCGGTAGTCCAGCGCGACCGTCAGTGCGTCGATCGACGCGCCTGTGCCGGCGTCCGCGCCAGCGCCGGTGCTCACCTGCAGCGGTGCGGCGAAGCGGTTTGCGTAGTGGCGCTGCATGCCCAGCTGCACGCCGCCGGTGCTCCCGGTGTCCTCTCCGAGCGGGGCCTCCGTACCCACCACGCCCGCCTGCACGCTGCCGAGACTTCCGCTCTCGCCTAAGGGCGGGGTGAGCTCATCGAGCTGAGTGCCACCCATCCAGAGCAACGCGACATCGCCGAGGTACCCGGTGCTGAACGCAAACGAGCTCGCCGGCCCGCCGGGGGCGATCGGCCTTGTGAACGGTCCGCCGGCCTGTCCCTCGGTCAGCAGCAGCCCGCCCGCCGGTGCGGTGGATCCCTCGGCTGAGGCGGCGGCGATCACGATCCGCCCGTAGGGGCCGGCGCTCGCGCTGAGCGGCCCGCGCAGCGCGAGCGCCTGGCCGTTCCACGCCCGCGGGCGGCCCGCTTGCCCGGGGACGTCTTCAGGGGAGATCACCGCGACGTGCGCCCCGGCGCCTCCGGGGCAAGGGTAGGAGGCGCTCCACACGATTGCGCCCGGGCCGGTGCCGTGGGTTGGGCTGTCGCTTGGGAACACGACGTGCGGCGTGCCGGTCCCCGGGCAGCTGCTCAGCGTGGCCGGTGCCGACCACGCGCTCGCCCTCGCCGTCCCCACCGTCCTTTCCGCGCCCGCCGTCCCCTCCGTGCTCGCCGTCCCTTCCGCACCTGCCGTCCCCACTGTGCCCGCACCCGCCCCTGCCACGCCCGCGGGTAGTCCCACGATCACGAGGGCGATTGCGCAGATGACTGCTGACGCAGCGGACCGCGCGAGCTGCTCGGGACGAGGGATCACTATGGCTGCCAGTGCTCGCCGCTGCGCACGCGTTCGAGCCCGATCCACAGCCCGCTCATCGCCGTCGCGACCACTTGGGCGCGGGGGACGTACTGATGATCCTGCCACCACAACGCCAGCCCTTGCAGCGCCGAGCGCAGGAGCTCCCAGGCCATTTCCAGCGCATCCTCATCCACTGGCTCGCCGGTGCCTTCAGCACCCAGCTCGTGAGCCAAGAGGGGCAGTAGCGCCGCGCGACTCTGCATCCGGATCTCGCGATGGACCGCCTGCATCTCAGGCTCTCCTGTGGTGTCGTGGAAGAGCATCTTCCAGGCGTACGGGTGGCCCTGAACATAAGCAAACCAGGCGTCGAACGCCCGCGCGATTCGCTGCTCCTGTGGATCGTCGCCCTGTAGCTGCTCGCGCCAGAGAAGTCGCAGCTCGGCGAGATGGCGCTCGAGCAGGTGTGTGTGCAGATCTTGCTTTGACTCGAAGTGGTCGTAGACGACAGGGGGTGAGACTCCTGAGCGCTTGGCGATCTCATCGATCGACGCTCCGTGATAGCCACACTCAGCAAACACCTCGGTGGCAGCCTGTTCGATCACTTCACGTCGTGCCTGGGCAGTCAACCGTTTGCGCGGCCGACTGCTCTTCGTGATTTGAGTAGAGCGCGTTTGCTTTGAGCGCGATTGAGTTGACAACCTAGTTTCCCTTAGGTACGGTCCTCATTTACCTAGCAAGGACTAGGTTAGCCTGGGATAACCAGGAGATTACGAGGAAAGAGGTCGAGATGGAAGAGCGTGTCATCGCGGATCCGGTTCTCTCGCAGCGATACATCTTTCGGCGAGCCGTGGCCGAGGACGGCCGCGAGGTCCTCCAAGTCGAGGCTTGGGTCGAGCCGGGCGGTGGAGTCCTGATCCCGCACATTCATCCCAAGATGGAGGAGCGATTTGCGGTTCTCGCGGGCGAGGTCACCTTCCTGGTTGGTCGCAAGCGCGTGCGCGCTAGCGCCGGCGAGCAGGCCGTGGTGGCCCCAGGCGTGCGGCATGGCTATCAAAACACCGGCAAGGAGGAGGCCCACATCATCTGCGAGGCCAGTCCGCCGGATGCAGAGCTGCAGCAGTTCCTCGAAGACGCGGCTGGTCTCGCCCGCGCCGGTCGGTTCACCAAGCGAGGGATCCCCACGAGCTTGGAGGGATTGCTGCAGGGCGCGATCCTGATCGACCACTACCGCGAGATGGTCATCTTCCTGAGCCCCCCGCGCTTTCTGCAGCGACCGTTCATAGGTCCGCTCGCTCGCCTGGGCGAACGCCGTGGCTACAGGGCGGGTAAGTTCGCCGAGCTTTGATCAGCGAGCTTTGATCAGTCAGGATCTCTCCCGATGGGAGATCTGCAACTGGTCATCTTCGACTGCGATGGAGTCCTCGTCGACAGCGAGCCGATCTCCAATGGAGTGCTCGCCCAGATGCTGAGCGCGGAGGGCCTGCCTACGACACTGAGCGAGGCTCGCCGCGACTGCCAGGGGCTGTTGCTCAGCGAGGTTCTCTCAAACGCAGAGGCGAAGCTCGGCCGCTCGCTGCCCGCGGGCTGGCTCGCCGACTACGAGCGCGAGCGCGCGGAGGTGTTTCGCCGGGAGCTCGAGCCGGTGCCGGGCGCGGCTGAGGCGGTGCAACGGGTCAGCGCCGCGGGGATCTCCGTCTGCGTAGCCTCACAGGGCAAGCTCGAGAAGACGCGACTCTCGTTAGGGCTTACCGGTCTCATAGATCTGTTCCCCGACGGAGCGCTCTTCTCGGCTTACTCGGTAGCGCGAGGCAAGCCACACCCCGACCTGTTCCTGCATGCCGCCGGCGTGATGGGAGCCGAGCCGTCGCGATGCGTGGTCGTGGAGGACACGCCGATCGGCGTCACCGCCGCCGCCAGCGCCGGCATGCGCGTGCTGGGCTACGCGGCCGACGCGGACGAGACAGAACTTCGCCGGGCCGGCGCGGAGGCGCTCTTCGACTCGCTAACTGAGCTGCCGGCTCTGCTGGGCCTCGACGGCTGACATCGCGGCTCGACGCTCCGCGGATGCGGCGGTATAGCCTGCCGGGGCGATGTGGAACGAATTGACGACACGCCTCGAGGGGCAGCTGGTCGTGCTCGAGCCACTGCGGGCCAGTCACGAGGAGGGTCTGTTCGCGGCTGCCCAACACCCGGAGATCTGGGAGTGGCTGGCGCCGATCGCGCAGAGCCGCGAGTACTTCTCCGCCTGGTTCAGCGCGAGCCTCGCCGATACGGAGGCGGGCCGTGAGGGTGTGTTCGCGACCATCGATCGCGCCAGCGGAGAGCTGATCGGCAGCACGCGCTACCTGAACCTGCGCGAGGAGCACCGGGGCCTGGAGATCGGCTGGACCTGGCTCTCGCCTTCGGCCTGGAGGACGGGCGCGAACATCGAGGCGAAGCTCCTGATGCTCGGCCACGCCTTCGAGGACCTCAGATGTATGCGGGTGGAGCTCAAGACCGACGCTCGCAACGAGCGCTCGCGCGCCGCGATGGCCGCGCTCCCCGCCCAGTTCGAGGGCATCTTTCGCAAGCACATGCTGATGCCGGGCATCGGTGTGCGCGACTCCGCCTTCTACAGCGTGATCGACGACGATTGGCCCGCGGTGCGCGCCGACCTGCAGCGCCGCTTGGCGGCGGCTCTCGCCCGCACCCTGCAGGCCCCCCGCCCCCCCTCTAGGCCCTTTCACTTACCCCTCGGCCGCTCGCGTCCACTCGGCGTCGTCGCTGGATCGGCTGTGGGCGATCAGTGCGGTGCTCGCCACCAGCGCGCTTGCGAGGCCAAGCGGAATGAACAGATCGACGTGTACGACGAACAGCGCGCCGACGAGCGCTCCGAGGAAGATCGCCGCGATCGCCAGCACGCGACGGGCGGGACGTCCCCCGGGGCCGCCTGCCAGCTGTGAGTCCGCGGCGATGCCCGTCAGGGTGAGCGTCAGCACCGTCGTCGTCAGATCGGGCACCGCGAGTCGCCGCGCGGTGGCGTTCTGCAAGCCCATCGCCAGCCCCATCGGGACGAGTAGCGCGTAGCGGGCTCCTGAGGACACGGGTTGACCGGCGATCGCGGCCACGATGCAGGCGATCAGCAACAACGGGGCGGCGCAGGCCATCGCCGCCCGCAGGTGCCTGCCGCGATGCTTACTGAGCCGCGTGCCGATTCGCCCGCCGGCGAGCGCACCGAGCAGGAAGGCCGCCAGCGCCGCCAGCGATGCCGGCACCGACAGGCTGGGGGCGCCCGCCAGGGCAAAGCCGAGCAAGACCACGTTGCCTGTCATGTTGGCGACGAACACGTGGCCGAGGGCGAGATAGCTGACGGCGTCGACCAGCCCCGTGACGAGACTCAGCATCAGCAGCAGGACCGGCAGCGGGCCATGCGCGCTCCGGCTCCACGGCCAGCGCAGAAACCCGGTCATTCGCTGAAGTACTTGGTCGCGAGTTGCTCGACGGTGTTCTTGGTTCTGGTTGTAGCCGAGCCAAGCAACTTCCCAATCAGCTTGAGATCCAACTCGGACTCGAGCATTCCTCCGCTCGGAAGCCAGTACAGCTCACGCCCGCCAAACGCGAGCCTGTCCTCGTCGCTCGCCAGTGCCAGCACCTCTTTGCGTGTGCTCGCGGTCGGTCGCGTGGCGAGCATCATCACTTGTAGTTTGCCCTTCGATACCTCGATCAAGGACTCCTCAAACGGCTGCTCGGCGGCGATCTTCCCGACCTCCTTTGCGCTGCGCAGGAAGACCGGCACCGCGTACCCGAGCGCTACCTCGAGTCCCGCCTCGATGCGTGCGGCGATCTCGCTGGGTGGCTCGTCGATGGCGGCGAAGACGATGTTGCCGCTCGCCCTGAACGTGCTCACCTCGCTGAATCCCAGCTCCTCGAATCGAGTGCCTAGCTCTACATTTGAGATCCGGTGGCCCCCGACGTTCATCCCCCGCAGAAATGCGGCGTACCCAGACATGCGAGCACCTTATCCCCGTGGGGTGATAGGTAATGGTTAGACGCAGTCCAAGTAATCCTTAGGAGGTCAACTATGAAGATCGCGCCATCGATCGCGCCGTCGGGCGAGCAATTCGAGATCGTGTGCGGCGAGCAACGGGCGACGATCGTCGAGGTCGGTGGGGGGATTCGCGAGTACTCGGTCGCGGGCCGCTCTGTGCTCGATCCATATCCCCTCCACGAGATCTGCGACGGCGCCCACGGCGCTCCGCTGATCCCCTGGCCCAACCGTCTGGCCGATGGTCGCTATCGCTTCGAGGGTGTCGACTATCAGGTGGCGTTGACCGAGCCGACGAAGCACAACGCGATCCATGGTTTCCTGCGCTGGCGTTCCTGGCGGGCGGTGGAGCGTGCGCCCGATCGCGTCGTCATGGGGACGCGGCTGTACCCCCTCGACGGCTACCCGTTCGCCCTCGATGTCTACGTCGCGTATGAGCTGAGCGACGCGGGCCTGACGGTGTCCACGACCGCCGTCAACATCGGTGGGCGAACCTGCCCCTACGCCGCCGGCCAGCACCCCTATCTCTCGCCCGGCGATGGGCTGATCGACGACTGTGAGCTCCAGGTACCGGCCGCAACGCGCATCGTCACCGACGCCGAGCGCCAGCTCCCCACCGGCAAGGAGCCTGTCGAGGGTACGCCGTTTGACTTCCGCGGCGCCCGCTGCCTGGGCGAGGAGCGGCTGGACTTTGCTTTCACCGACCTGACCCGCGGCGAGGACGGGCGCGCCGTCACGAGGCTCGCGGCGCCGGACGGTCGTTGCGCCGAGCTGTGGGTGGACGAGCACTACCCGATCGTCGAGCTCTATACGGGGGACACTCTCGCTCCGGCCCGCCGGCGTCGCGGCTTGGGTGTCGAGCCGATGACCTGCGCTCCGAACGCCTTTCAGAGTGGCGAGGGGTTGACCCGGCTGGAGCCGGAACAGTCGCTCACGACCCGCTGGGGCGCGCGGCTCACGTGAGGACCGATCGCCCGCCGATCGCCCGCTATTGCCCCGCCGCGATCATCACCACGCCCGCAAGACGCCACGTCCGCCTATTGCCCCGCCGCGATCATCGCCACGCCGGCCACCGCTAGCAGGATCCCCGCCGCGTGCCAGAGTCTTACCCGCTCGCTGAGGATCGTCACGCCGAGCGCGATCGTGACCAGCGGGTAGAGGTTGCCGAGCACCGAGGCGACCGTCAGCGGCCCGCGTTGCAGTGCGGTCGTGAGTGCGGCGTCGGCGACGCCCAGCGCCACACCGCCCACGACGGCGAGGCGCGACAGGGAGGCGAGTGAAGGCATCACGCCGCCACGAGCGGCGAGTGGAGCGATTATCGCGATCCCCACGACGAGGGTCGCCACCGTCGGCCACAGTCCCGCGCTGCGGTGTGTGTGTCCGATACAGAAGAAGTAGAACCCAAAGCCGACCCCGCAGAGGATCGACACGAGCACCTGTCGCCTGGTGGACCAGTCGTCGTTGGCCTCGCCGTCGTCGGTCTCGTAAGCCACGAGCGGAATCGCCAGCAGCGCGCAGAGGATGCCGTAACGCGCGATCGTCGAGAGGGCGTTGCCTTCGGCGATTCCGGCGATTGCCGGCAGCAGTGCGGTCACGGCCGCCGAGATCGGCGCGACGATGCTGATCCGTCCGTGGCCGATCGCGGCGAAGAAGCCCACGTAGGCGATGCTGGTCGTGAGACCGCTCACGGCGCCGAGGCCCAGGTCGTGGATCGTGAGATCGCTCGCACCGAGCAGGAAGGCGATCGGGACGAGCGTCACAAATGCGGCGAGGAACACTACGAGGCTCGTTTCCAGCGGGTTGCGCGTGCGACTGTCGATACCGCCGAGGAAATCCGAGATCCCGATGAAGAGGGAGGCCAGGAGGGCAAGGACGATGGTCATCTGCGTCTCCTACCATCGCACGGCCCTGCGACCCCTCGCGACTCCTGCGACTGCCGCGACCTCGGCACGACGCCACCGCTTGCGCAATGCTGCTCACAATCCGCACTGGACCCTGACCGCCGACGGAGGCGTAAAGCTGGCCTGAGGTGCTCGATAGGCAACCAGACATGATCCTCCGTCCTCTGGCCGAGGGTGACGAGGCCGAGCTCCTACGCATTCACATGACCCCTGAGGTCGTGCGCTGGTGGGACGTTCCGGAGCAGGGCTTCCCCTGGGATGAGCCTGAGTCGACCCGCTTGACGATCGTCCTCGACGGCGTGATCGTGGGCCTGATCCAGTACTCAGAGGAGAACGAGCCCAAGTACCGCCATGCGGGTATCGACCTGTTCTTGGATCCCGCGCTACACGGGCGTGGCTACGGCACTGAGGCCGTCAGACGTGTGGTTGCCCTGCTCATCCACGAGCGCGGCCATCACCGCATCACGATCGACCCGGCGAGCACAAACCTCGCTGCGATCAGGGCTTATCAGAAGGCCGGCTTCAAGTCCGTGGGCGTGATGCGTCAGTCCGAGCGCGACGTGGGGGGCAGTGGCTGGCACGACTGTTTGCTGATGGAGTTGCTGGAGGGCGACGACTGGACCGACGAAGACTGAATGGGCTGCCTACTGGCAGCGCCTGGGTCTGCTTCGACACCCACCGCCCTGATCCACTTCAACGCGATCGGGCAGCTCGGGACGCTCGGCGCTTGGTTTCCTCGCGCCTTCGCACCGGCGATCGGCGAAGTTCCTCAATTGGCGCGGCGCAAATCCATGGGCGCGGCGGGTTTCGAACCTGCGACCTCTCGCGTGTGAAGCGAGCGCTCTCCCACTGAGCTACGCGCCCTGGTGCAGCGATTCTATTGGGCCTCAGCGCCACGCGGGCAGCGGCGCGATCTAGAACCCCACTTTGGCTGCCGACCCTTTGCTGCCGAGTGGGGATGGAGCTGCTCGCTAGCCGGCGAGTAGGCGCGTGCGAGTGCGTCGACTGCCGCTTCTCCGAGCATCGCGCCGAAGGCCGCTGCTCCGCCCAGCAGGCGGTAGCCGTTCAGCAGGCTCTTGCCGATCAGGGTCGCGTCGAAGTGGCCGTCGTAGATGCTGTCGATGTAGAGCGCCACGTTTTCGCGCGCGAAGCGCGCGGCTGCCGGCGGGCCGCTTGCGATCTCGTCGGCCGCTGCCCCGGTCAGCGTCCAGCCACGCTCGGTCAGCCGTTGAAACGGCTCAAATAGGCTCGCGATGCCGGCCGCCGGCCCGGTCAGCGAGCGCGCTTGGGCTTCGCTCATCAGCGCCGGCACGAGGATCGCTTGCGCGTCCCTGCCCGCGCTGGCGACCGCGACACGCGTCCTCGTTGGGATGCTCAGTGGTAGGCCGTTGGCCACGAGCGGCCAGGCGATCCTTGCTGCGGCCATCTCTCGCTTGGCGGAGCCCTCGGCTTCGCTCAGGCCACGACTGACCGCCACGAGGTCTTCGCGCTGGAGTCTCTGTGCGGCTGGGCTCGCCGTCACGTGCCGCGTGCCTCCGCAGCCGGCGAGTGCGCCGCCCGCGCTCGCGGCGCCGCTCACGGTGAGCAACAGCGCCGCGACGCGGAGCGCTTTCACGCGAGCCTTCGTCTAAGCCGCGAGCAGGTCGACGACGAACACCAGTGGGGCGTTCGCTGGGATCGTCGGGGGTGAGCCTTTGGCGCCATAGGCGAGGGCTGACGGAATGATCAGCTCGCGCCGTCCGCCCACTTTCATGCCCACGATGCCCTGTTCCCAGCCGGGGATGACCTGGCCTTTGCCGAGCGTGAAGGGGAAGGTTTCGCTGCGTTTCCACGAGGCGTCGAAGACTTTCCCGCCTTTGTACAGGACGCCCACGTAGTTGACCGTCACCGCGTCGCCCGCCTTCGCTTCGGGACCGGTGCCGACGATCAGGTCTTTGGTCACCAGCTTGCTCGGCGCCGCGCCAGAGGGCGGCGTCACCGTCGGCTCTTTCGAGAGCGGCCCGCTCGCGGGTGTTTTGATGCTCGCCGTCGAGGGACTCGTTGCAGCCGCGGGTGTGCTCGAGGTGGACGTTGCCAGAGCCGAGTCTGAGGTGTTCTCGTTGCCGACGCCGATCGTGCCGCTCGAGCCGCTGGAGCCGCAGCCGGCAATCAGGATCGCGGTGCCGAGCGCGGCGAGGGTGGTGGTGGGGCGAATTGGAATGCTCTTGAAGTAGGTCACGGTCGCGCAGCCTAGCGGAACTTGGGATCTTGATGTTCCATTTATCTTCCGGCGCGAGTCCTGTCGGGAAAGCAGGTTGCGCGGGGGCGCCGGACTCGTGCCCGAACTCGTGCCGTCGCGCCGCGCTACGATTGAGCCGGACCGTGCTAGGCGGGGAGGTAGCGGCGCCCTGAATCCGCAATCCGCTCTAGCGGGGCCGAATTCCTCTCCGAGGGGTTTTGCCTCGGTCGCTCCGCTGTTCGGGGCGTCGATGGTTCGGGTCCCCGCGCGGTGTCGGCTTGTGAACCAGGTCAGGTCCGGAAGGAAGCAGCCTTAAGCGATCCCCGGCAGGCGCAGCGGGAACACCCGGACCGGAGTCGCGGGCAGCGATCGGTGGCCGGTGGTGAGGATCTCGACGAGGGGTGCACGGTCCATTTAGCTCGGCCGCCCGCCAGGGCGTCACGAGCGATCCTCATTCTGATTAGCAGTGCTCGAAGATGAGCCACGAGTTGTTGGCGTGCGCCTCGATGAAGCCCGGCGGCACGTCCACGGGCTGATGCGGATCGTGGGGATCGAGCACGTAGTCCTCTTCCACTTCCTTGCTCGCCGGGTCAACGTATGTGCCGTGGGTGATCTGGCTTGCTTCCGCGCTCACGATCTTTCGCGGGCTCGTTTCCAGATACAGCGCGAGCAGCGGGACCGGCGCGTGGTTGGGCACGCCCACGGGCTCGCACCGGCGCGTGATCGTGCCGTCTTTCACGAGTGCCAGCAGTTCGTCCTGGATCGACTGCTGATGTGCCAGTTTCCTCAGTTCGCGATCGGCTGAGTGGTATTGGGAGGGGATCGACACGAGCAGCGCCACGAGCACGAGCGCCCCACCGGCCATCCACCAGCGCCGTCGCGGATCGGTTCCCGCCAGCCGCGTCCAGCCGCAGACGCCGGCGCCGCAGAATAGGCAGAGGATCGCTGACGCGAGGAACGCGTAGCGCGTGTTGATCGGCAGTCCGAAGGCGGCGAAGATGGCGAAAGCCACCACCGCGAGAACACCCACAACCGCACCGAGACGGGCTCGTTGGGGTAGCCACCACAGCGACAGCACGCCCCCGAGGGCTGCCCCGGCGAGCACCGCTGGGCGCAGGATCTCGCCGATTCGCCGGGGGATGTACTGCGGCACGTTGCCGATCCCCGTTACGCGATCGAGTGTTGTGGCGGTGTGGCGCGTGTTCGTCAATGACCACAGGGGATGGCCGGTGATCAGCCAGTCGCTTGCCACCCACAGCAGTGGTGCCGCCGCCGCAAGCAGCGCCAGCCGCGCGAGCTCCCTGTGGGAGCCACGCGCCAGGTACAGCCAATACAGCCCCGAGAACACCCACGCCTCGGGGCGCAGCAGCCCGGCGAGTGCCAGCAGCACGAGCACCGGGGTGCCCGCCGGCCGATCTTCGCTCGCTCGATGGCGGGACTCGACGAGCAGCGCGCCGAGCACGAGCAGCAGGTAGGGGATGTCGACGTAGGCGCGCACGCCGTATGACAGGACGGGCACGCGCGTGAGCAGGATCGCCGCTGCCACTAGCCCTGCGGCCCGGCCGAACCACTCAGAGCCGAGTCGGTAGACGACCCAGCCGCACGCCGAGAGGGCGAGAAAGCCGAGTGCGACGGTGACATGTTCGATCGCGTGGGGACCGAGTGGCGAGAGGATCACCCCGAGCGCCTCCACCAGGGGATGCGGCGTCGGCGCGATCGGCACGCCATATGCCGGCGTTTCTCCACGCGCGAGCTGCCCGCCCCAGGTGAGTGCGTAGAGGGTGTCGTAGTTAGCGAAGCCCACGCCGGCGAGCACCCGCAACAGGACGGCGCCGGCGACGATCGTAAGTGGGGCGCCGAGCTGAGCCGGAAGGTGCTTGATCGAGGCTCTCACGAGCGCGCACGCTATCCGGTACGAGCGCGCACGTTATCCGCTTGACGGAGTCCCGCCTGCCCACCGCCCGCTCTCCCGACCGTCCCACGGGCGTGGATAGACTCAGCCCAGGTGCCGATCGACCAGCCCTCCGAGCAAGCTCAGTCCCTGTATCGCAGGCGCCGTCCCCGTACCTTCGCCGACGTGGTCGGCCAGGAGCCGGTGGTGCGCACGCTGCGCAACGCCGTGGAGCGCGGAAAGGTGCACCACGCTTATTTGTTCGTCGGCTCGCGCGGGACGGGAAAGACCTCGATGGCAAAGATCCTGGCGGCGTGTTTGAACTGTGAGCGAGGGCCCGACGATCGATCCCTGTGGGGAGTGCGAATCGTGCCTGTCGATCGCGCACGCTAGCTCCCTGGATGTGATCGAGATGGATGCGGCGTCGAACAACTCGGTCGACGACATTCGCGAATTGCGCGAGAGTGTTGCCTACTCGCCCGTCTCGGGACGCAGCAAGGTGTACATCCTCGACGAGGCGCACATGCTCTCGACGGCCGCCTGGAACGCGTTTTTGAAGACCTTGGAGGAGCCTCCTCCGAACACGGTGTTCGTGCTTGCGACGACCGAGGCGCAGAAGGTGCCGCCGACGGTTGTGGACCGCTGCCATCGTTTCGACTTCCACCGCCCGACGGTCGAGCAGATCGCGAGCGTCGTGCGTCGCGCCGCGCAGGCCGAGTCGATCGAGATCCCCCCGGAGGCGGTCGCCGCCGTCGCGCGTTCCGCGACGGGCTCCTTCCGCGATGCGCTTGGCACGCTCGAGCAGCTGCTCACCTACAGCGGCCCGCAGATCGTGCTCGAGGACGTGCTTGCTGTGCTGGGCGTGGCGGACGCGGGTCTGCTGGAAGAGCTCGTCGATGCCGTCGATGTCGGCGATTCACGCCGGGCGCTGCTCGCGCTGGAGCAATGTGTTGAGCATGGCCGCGACGCCGCCTCGTTCGCCTCGGACCTGGAGGTGCATGCGCGCGAGCTGCTGGTCGTGCAGACCCTCGGCGAGCTGCCCGCCGAGCTGTTGCTCACCGAGGAGGCCGACACGCGTTTGCGCGCTCAGGCCGAGCGCGTGGATCGCGCTGTGGTGGTGCGCCTGCTGGAGCTGCTCGGGGCGGCGATGGAGGGCGTGCGCGCGGGTGCGGACCCGCGCACCCGGCTGGAGCTGGCGCTTGTCAAGGCGGCCCGTCCCGAGGTCGATTCCTCGACGTCTGCGCTGCTGGCCCGCATCGAGCGGTTGGAGCACGGTCGCGCCGTCTCCGCCGTCACCGTGGATCGGATCGTGCCCGCCGCTGAGCCTCATGGTCCCGCGGGTGACGCCGCCGGCCGCCGCCCAGCCGGCCTCCGCCCAGCCGGGACCCGCCGCCCAGCCTTCCCCCGCCCAACCGCCGGCCGCCGCCCAGCCGTCCCCAACCCACGTCGAGCCGGCCCCAGTCCAGCCAGCAGCCCCTGCTCACCCAACCCCCGTCGAGCCTCCGGCGCCGGCGGCCGTCGAGTTGCCACCGCTCGAAGCCGGCGAGTCGCCGCCGGCTTTCCTCCCGGCGAGCGATCTCGAGTCGTTGCGCGCTCTGTGGCCGGCGGTGGTGGAGCTGGTGGGGATGGAGAACAAGATGTTGAGCGCGGTGCTCGTCGACGCGCGTCCGGTGGCGGTGGCGGGGGAGGACCTGACGGTGGCCTTCGCCTCCTCGGCGGCCTTCCTCAAGAAGAAGGCCGAGCACCCCGACAACCGCGCGATCGTCTCCGACGCGCTGCGCCAGCTCTCGGGCGGGCGCTGGCGGCTGTCCTATGAGCTGCTCGAGGCCGATGCCGACGCCGCGTCCCAGCTTCCGGTGCCGACGGAGGAGGAGTGGGTGGCGCGCTTCATGCAGGAGTTCGACGCCGAGGAGCTCTCCAGCGATCAGGCGCCGCTAAACAGCGAGCAGAAAGAGGCCTGATGGCAAAGCAGCCGCGGATGGGAAACATGCAGCAGATGATGCAGCAGGTGCAGAAGATGCAGCAGGACATGGAGAGCGCTCAGGAGGAGCTCAAGCACGAGACGGTCGAGGCCTCCGCGGGAGGTGGGATGGTGACCGTGCGGATCTCCGGTGACCTGCAGATCCAGGCCGTGAAGATCGACCCGGCGGCGGTCGACCCCGAGGACTCAGAGATGCTCGCCGACATGGTCTTGGCGGCCGTCAACGAGGCGCTGCGCTCAGCGCAGGAGCTGGCCGCGAGCAAGCTCGGCGCAACCACCGGCGGCCTCGACCTCGGTGGACTGGGACTCCCGCCTGGGCTGAGCCTGTAGCTGTGAGCAGCTACGCCCCTCCCGTTCAGCGGCTCGTCACCGAGCTGTCGAAGCTCCCCGGCATCGGCCATCGCACCGCTCAGCGGCTCGCCTTCCACATCCTGCGCGCCACCGGCGAGGACGCGGCCGCGTTGGCGCAGGCGATCACGGAAGTCAAGGAGAAGATCGGCCTGTGCGAGGTGTGCTTCAACTTGACCGATGAGACGCGCTGTCTCGTCTGCAATGACCCGCGGCGCGATCAGGGGCTGATCTGCGTGGTGGAGGAGCCATCGGATGTCATCCCGATGGAGCGCACGCATGAGTACGGCGGCGTCTACCACGTGCTCGGCGGCGCCCTCTCACCGATCGATGGCATCGATCCGGAGGACCTGAAGATCGCCGAGCTCTTCGCGCGCGCCGCGCCCGGCGAGCGACCGCCCGGCGATCAGACGCCGCCGGTGCGCGAGGTGGTGCTTGCCACCAACCCGACCACGACCGGCGAAAGCACCGCGCTGCACATCGCCGAGGAGCTCCGCCACCGCGCTCCCGCGCTCACGATCACGCGCCTGGCCAGCGGCCTGCCGGTGGGCTCGGACCTGGAGTACGCCGACGAGGTCACCCTGGGCAAGGCCTTCGCCGGTCGGCGCGCTGTGTGATCACTCGAGGCACGGACGGCACGAGACACGACGTCATAGCCGCGACGTGAAAGGCAGCGGCCTACTCACCTCCCGCTCGGACGGGCGCGTTCAAACGACCCGGATGGCGGGCCGCACGATGCTCGAGGAATTCGTCACCGAGCAGCTGCGTGATCGTGACGAGGTGATAGCCGCGCTCCTTTAGGCCTTCGATGATTCCCGGCAGCGCCTGCACGGTCTGTCCTTGCGTTTCGACGTTGTCGTGCATGACCACGATCGAGCCGGGCTGAACGCGTGAGAGCACGGCTTCACGGATCGCGCTGACCCCGGGATGCCTCCAGTCTTCGGGGTCGACATCCCACTTCACGGTCGTTAGGCCGAGGACCTTGGCGCGTTGCTCGAGTTCTGGGGAGATATTCCCGTATGGGGGACGGAACAGGCACGGATCGAAGCCGCTCGCGCGTTCGATTTCTCGGTTGGCCAGTTCGAGCTGAAGCGAGGCGCCTTCGCCCTCCTCTGGAAGATCCCGGGGATGGTTGTAGGAGTGATTGCCGAGCTCCATGCCGTGGTCCACCATTTCTCGCAGCAGCCTCGCGCCGCCGGAGCTTTCCATCAGCTCGGAGACGCGTTCGCCGATCATGAAGAACGTGCCGGCGATGTGGTATCGCAGGAGCGTCTTGAACAGGCCTTCGGTGTATGGGCTCGGGCCGTCGTCGAAGCTCAGCGCCACCATCCTCCCGCTCGCGGGTCCGTGGTTGGCGAAGACGAGGTGACGCGTACAGCTGGCAGGGGGATGCGCTAGGCCCTGCTGGGTAACCGGTGGGCCTGTCGGTCGCGCCCCCGAGCCACAGCCGGCGATCGTAACCGCCACGAGCCAGATCAGCCATACGCCTGGAGCCCGCCGTCCTCGTTGCCTCATTCGCCGTTCATCCTAAAGCTAGTCAACTCGAAGAGCGGCTTCAGGGTCTGTCGAGCTGCGTCGATAACCGTGCTGGGCGAATGCATCGCCCAGCACGATGAGATCTACCGATCAGCAATCCACCGTCTCCGCGCCGCCGACGCCAGGGCACGCCCCGGCGTCCGTGCCCGTGCCCGTGCGTATCAGCGAGCGCCGGCGTCGCCCACCTGGCGTAAAACGACGGCACAGCATCTACCTCCCATTGAAGCTGCGGGTCATCCTTACCTTCGCCGCGGGTCTGCTGTGGGTCTGCTTCTCGCTGTGGCTGTCGCTTAGCTGGATCAGGACGCTGGGAGAGGACATCACGACACCGCTCGCGATCCTCGTGATCACCGGGATCGCGCTGATCCCGGGCTACCTGAACATTCAGCTGATCAGCTCGATCCTGCTCGACATCCCGCGGCCGTTGCGCTTCGACGTCGAATTTCCGCATGTCACGCTGCTGGTCGCCGCCTACAACGAGCAGGGGTCGATCGCGGAGACGCTCGACTACGCGTTGCGAACCGACTACCCGGGCCACTTCGAGATCGTGGTCGCGGACGACGGCTCGACCGATCGCACGCGCGAGATCGTCGCCGAGTACGCCGCGCGCTATCCGTGCGTGCGGTTGCTCGCGGCTGTCCACGGCGGCAAGGCCAACACGCTCAACGCCGCCCTGGAGAGCGTGAGCACGTCGCTGACCTCCACGATCGATGCCGACACGCTGCTGATGCCCTACTCGCTCAAGCACGCTGTCGCGCGCCTGCTCGCCTCGCCGCCTGACACTGTTGCCGTCGCGGGGGCGGTGCTCGTGCGCAACTCGCGCGAGAACATGCTGACGCGCGCACAGGAGTGGGACTACTTTCTCGGTATCGCCTCTGTCAAGCGCGCCCAGTCGCTGCTGCAGGGGACGCTCGTCGCGCAGGGCGCCTTCAGCGTCTATGACACGACCGCGCTCAAGCTCGTCGGCGGCTGGCCGAACCGGATCGGCGAGGACATCGTGCTGACCTGGCGGATGCTGCTGCAGGGCGGACGCAGCGTGTTCGAGCCAACTGCGGTCGCGTTCACCGAGGCGCCCGCGGACTGGCTCGCGTTCGCGCGCCAGCGCCGGCGCTGGGCGCGCGGGATGATCGAGGGACTACGCGACCACGGCTTCGGCATGGTCAAGCAGCTGAATTTCTACTCCCACTCGGTCGCCGGCAACTTCCTGTTCCCGTTCCTCGACGCGAGCTTCACGCTCGCGTTCATCCCCGGCGTCGTGCTGGCCGCGACGGGCAACTTCGCGATCGTCGGGCCGATGACCGTGATGGTGATGCCGCTCAACGCCCTGCTCGGCAGCGTCATGTTCTTTCATCAGCGCCACGTCTTTCAGAGCGTGAACCTGCGCGTGCGCAAGAACAAGCGCGGGCTGCTGTTCTACTTCTTCTGCTACCAGTTCATGATGTCGCCGATCTCGCTCGCCGGCTACGTGCTCGAGGCCACCCGCGCGCGCCGCGCCTGGTAGACCGCCTTCAGCTCATCGCTGAGACCGCCTATATCCTGGCGCCATGTCCAACAACGGCAGCATCGTCGTGATGAATGTCCTTTGAGGACTACTAAATCTTGGCTTGAACGGCCAGGTGCGGCGGGTTTACATCTCGTGACGATGCCTACACTTCTGTTAGGACCCTCACCAGCGAAAGAGCCCCTGGGCTCTGCCGTGTAAGCGGCTAGCTGACGGGGGTCTTGTCGTGTTCAGGCGCTACCCTGGAGTGGTGAAACATTCGGTTCTGAGCACCATCCCGACTGCTGAGCAGCCCACGCTGAGCGATGAGGAGCGTGCCGAGCGGCGGCGGCGACTCGCCGAGCGCGTGTTCAGCCCGGATGGGTTGGATCGGGACACGCTCGAGCACATCGAGCAGTTGACGGGCGACGAGTCGTAAGCGACCTGCGGTGGACGCTGTCGAGCTGCTGCAAGGCGACTCCCCGTTCATCGCCGACACCTCAGCGTGGTGGCGGTTCTCGTCGCTCCCCGCTGAGCTCGCTGCGCTCATCAAGACGGCAATGGACGACGATCGGCTGTGGACTACGCCGATAATGCGTATGGAGATCCTGTACTCCGCACGAAGCACCTCCGAGTATGTCGCACTGGAGACAGAGCTCGACGGGTTTCGGATCCTGCGCAACGATCGCGCCGTCGCCGATGCCGCGATGAGCGCGATCGGAGAGCTGGCCGAGCACAGCGATGGGTACCACCGCGTGCCGCTGACCGACGCGCTGATCGCCGCGCCGCCTGCTGAGCACGGCGGCATCGCGGTGCTCCATCGCGACACGCACTTCAACAAGCTCGCCGAAGTCCTCGCCTTCGAGAACGTCGAGCTTCCAGGACCCTGACTGGTTCTACGCCGCCCGGGCGAAGAGCGCCTATATCCTGGCGCCATGTCCAACAACGGCAGCATCGTCGTGATGAAGTTTGGCGGCACGTCCGTCGCCGACGCCGAGCGCATCAGGCGCGTTGCGCGCCGCATCGTCGACAAGCGCGAGGCGGGCTTCAGCGTGGTCGCGGTGCTCTCGGCACGGGGCAAGACGACCGACGAGCTGATCGCGATGGCCCAGGCGCTCTCCGCCGATCCGGACCCGCGCGAGATGGACATGCTGCTCTCCTCCGGCGAGCGCATCTCCTGCGCGCTGTGCGCGATCGCGATCAACGATCTGGGCCATCGCGCGATCTCCCTGACGGGCTCTCAGGCGGGGATCGTGACCGACGACTCGCACACCAAGGCGCGCATCCTCGACGTCCGCGCCGACCGCGTGCGCGCGGCGCTCGACGAGGACTCGATCGTGCTCGTCGCGGGCTTTCAGGGCGTCTCGACGACGGCCAAGAACGTCACCACGCTCGGTCGCGGCGGCTCGGACACGACGGCCGTCGCGGTCGCGGCGGCGCTCGGCGCGCAGGAATGCGAGATCTACACCGATGTCGCCGGCGTCTATACGGCCGACCCCCGGATCGTGCCCGAGGCGCGCAAGCTGGCCACGATCTCCTTTGAGGAGATGCTCGAGATGGCGGCCTCTGGCGCGGGGGTGTTGCAGCTGCGCTCGGTCGAGTACGCCCGCAACCATGGCGTGCGCATCCACTGCCGCTCCTCCTTCGATCAAGAGCCCGGTACGGTTGTGCTCGAAGCAGGCACGATGGAGCAGCCCCTGATCACAGCCGTCACCCACTCGACCGACGAGGCGCGCGTCACGCTCGTCGGCGTCCCTGACGAGTTGGGCGCCGCCGCGCGCATCTTCGCGGCGCTCGCGCAGGCCAACGTGAACGTCGACATGATCGTCCAGAACGAGCCCACCACGGCCGGCGGGCTCGCCGAGATCTCCTTCACGGTCCCCCACGATGACCTGCGCGCCGCCAGCGCTTCGCTCCAGCCGCTCACCGGCGAGGCGTTCGCGACCATGACCACGCACGAGGAGATGGGCAAGGTTTCGATCATCGGTGCCGGCATGCGCTCACACCCGGGTGTCGCGGCGAAGGTTTTCGCCGTGCTCGCGCGGGAGCGCGTGAACATCGAGATGATCTCCACCTCGCCGATCAAGATCTCCTGCGTGATCGACCGCGCCCTCGTGCCCGGCGCGGTGCAGGCCCTGCACAGCGCCTTTGAGCTGTCTGGTCCCGGCACCGCGATCCCCGACTAACGCCTCCGGTCCCGCCGGCCGCTGCTGCCCCTCCAGCCGCTGCCCCTCCAGCCGCTGCCCCTCCAGCCGCTGCCCCTCCAGCCGCCGCCCCTACCGCCGCCGACGCCACCAGGTTCGCGCTGCCGGCTCGATCCCGGGCAGGGCGACCTCGGGCCGGGGCGGAATCTCCTCACCGCTGAGGATCGCCGCGGGCACCTCCTCGGTGAGCCAATCCTCGAGCGGTCCCAACCCGGCCTGGCGCAACTCTACGGCGACCCCCGGCGGGCGCTTGACGGGGTCGTGGGTATCGGAGGCGACGTTGTGGATCGCGCCTTCGCGTGCGAGCGCCAGCGCGAAGCCGCGTACCTCCCCGCCGAAGCTCCCGATCAGCGAGCCGGCGGTGATCGATGTGAGCACGCCCGCGCGCACGAGCGATCGCAGCATTCCGGGATCGCGGTGGAATCCCGCACAGCGCTCGGGATGCGCGATCAGGACCTTGTGGCCCTGGCGCTGCAGGTCGAATACGAGCACGTCCAGGCCGGCGATGATCGGGGTGAAGGGGGGCTCGATCAGTAGCCAGGGTCCCGCGCCGAGGCGCAGGCGTGGGAGCTCCGCGGGCTCGATGTCGATCAGCCGCGTCATCGCGATCTCGGCGCCCGCGCGGACCTCCAGGGCGATGCCTTCAGTGCGCAGGTGCGCGTTCAGCTCATCCACCAGCGGCGCGATCGTCTCGGCGTCGTTGGCGTAGCGCGGGCTGACGTGGGGTGTGGCCACGAGCACGCGTGTGCCCGCTGCCACCGCGGCGCGCGCCAATGCCAGCGAGCCCTCGATCGTCTCAGGGCCGTCGTCGATGCCCGGCAGCACGTGGGTGTGCAGGTCAATCATTGCCACTCGAAGCGGCGCCCGTGACGAAGATGCGCATCTCGCAGCGAGCCTAGCGAGTGTCAGTTCTTGCTTGGCCGGGGCGTTCTCTTCGAGGTATGTGCGGTTCCTTTCCAATGGCTGGAATCCCTAGTGTTTGAGCCATGTTTGCGGAAAATATTTTGTCTCTTCCAGACCTTGCCAAGCAACCTGATATGTGCAAGATTCCCGGCTTGAGCAGTACGGCGGGATCTCAACATCTGTTTGAGATATGTGCCCCATCGTGGGGGTCGTGATGGCAGGCAAGGAGGCTGGGCAGGCGCGATGAGCGGTGAAACGCAGAGTGAGGCTGGGACGCAAACCCGTCTAGGCCGTGCCTCGGCGTCGATCGGTGCTCGCGGTTTTGTTGGGCTCGGGATCAAACGCCGCGGTGGGACCGCGCAGCAGATCACCGAGGCGCGTGGGCCGGCGGCGAGCTTGCGGCGTGATGCGCTGTTCCGTCGGATGCTGTTGGCGGCGGATGTGGTCGCGATCGCGGGGGTCTTCTTGCTGGTCACGCAGCTCTCTCCGCGGCCGTTGGCGCTGACGTGGTTGAGCCTTGTTGGCCTGCCGCTGTTGTTGCTCGGCGCGAAGCTGTTCGGCTTGTATGACCGTGATGAGACGTTGTTGCGCAAGACGACGCTCGACGAGGTGCCGAAGCTCTTCCACCTGGCGACGCTCTGCGCGCTGGTCGCGTGGCTCGGCAGTGAACTGGTCGTCGAAGGCGGCTTTCTGCGCCGCCCCGAAGCGCTGGTCTTGTGGCTGGCGCTGCTCGCTGGGCTGGTGCTTGCGCGCGCCTGCGCCCGGACGCTCGCGCTGCGTGTCTCGCCGGTCGAGCGCTGCCTGTTCATCGGCGACGAGGGCTCCGCCAGGACGATCGGCTCGAAGCTGACCGGCCATCGCGGGATCAAGGCGAGCCTGGTCGCGCAGCTCGATCTCGACAAGGCGGGGCCGTGGTCGACCGACGCCTTCTCGGCGAGCCGGCTCGCGGAGATCCGCGAGCTGGCGCAGACGCTCGATGTGCACCGCGCGATCGTCGCGCCCGGCAGCGCGGAGGCGGGGGAGATGCTCAACCTCGTGCGCACGCTGAAGGCCGTCGGCGTGCGGGTGAGCGTGCTGCCGCGTCTGCTTGGAGGTCGTGGGCTCCTCGGTCGAGTTCGACGATCTGCACGGCGTCACCGTGATGGGAGTCAGGCGCTTCGAGCTGACGCGCTCCTCGGCGGTCGTCAAGCGCGCCTTCGACCTGCTCGGGGCCTCGCTCGGATTGCTGGCGGTCTCGCCGCTGCTGGCCGTGATCGCGGTGGCGATCAAGCTCGACAGCCGCGGCCCGGTCTTCTTCCGCCAGCTGCGGGTCGGTCAGCACGGCGAGCGCTTCTACATGCTGAAGTTCCGCACGATGGTGGAGAACGCTGAGGCGCTGAAGGACTCGCTGCGCGACCGCAACGAGGCGCAGGAGGGCCTGTTCAAGATCGCCGACGACCCGCGCGTCACCCGCGTCGGGTCGTTTTCTCCGCAAGAGCGCATTGGACGAGCTGCCGCAGCTGTTCAACATCTTGCGGGGTGAGATGAGCCTCGTCGGTCCTCGCCCGCTGGTGATCGAGGAGGATCAGCGGATCGAGGGCTGGCATCGCCGGCGCCTGGAGCTGACGCCGGGGATGACCGGCCACTGGCAGATCCTCGGCCCCTCACGCGTGCCATTGGCGGAGATGGTCGCGATCGACTACCTCTACGTCGCGAACTGGTCGCTCTGGAAGGACGTCAAGATCCTGCTACGTACCGTCCCGCACGTCCTCGGACGCCACGGGCTCTAGCCGCGGGGCGCTCGACCGGGGCCTGGCGCTCGACGACCGAGGCCTGGCGCTCGACCGGCTCGACCGAGGGATAGCGCGCAACCGTGGCCAGATCCCTGCCATCGCCCGCTGCCGCCGCGCGACACAGCACGACGAAGAAGGCGATCAATGCGAGCCAGATGACAATGATTGGGATCAACATGGGACTAGAATCAGCAAGATTGAGTCACTTGTAACTAAGTCTGTGCGACTATCTTTACCCGCTCGTCGGACGACATACACACGAGATTGACGCGCCCCTACTGCCCTTGATCCCTGAGGCGTGCCGCTTGATCACCGAGGCGCGCCGAGCGACATACTCCGACGATCAGGACCATCAGGGAGAGCCAGCCGGTGGCGGTCATGGCGAGGACGATCATGGGTATCTGTCGGCTCGTTTGCGCATTCCCATTAGGCCTCTTTGCGCATCTGGACGAGACATCCATTAGGCCTCTCTGTTCAGGCCAGCGCGGCGTAGGCCGCCGCCTGGATGTCACCGTGCACCGGCGGCGGCTCGGATGTCTCGAACATCCGCTGCGTGAGCACGACCACGATCAACTCTTGGACGGGGTCCACCAGCCACGAGGTGCCGAAGCCGCCGTCCCAGCCGAAGGCGCCGCTGTCCAGCACCGCTTGGCAAAACGCCCACGAGCGGCCCTTGAAGAAGTCAGGGCCCAGTCCGCCGTGTGCCTTCTGCGCCTCGGTGAGTTGGTCGCTGCACATCGCGCGCGCGTGCTCGCCAGACAGTACGGGAGTGCCGCCGCCGAGCAGCATCCTTGCGAACGCGAGCATGTCGTCGACCGTTGAGACCAGGCCGGCGCCGCCGTCGCCAAACCTCGGCGGCCGGCTCCAGGCGCCCTCGGGCTCGTCCCAGGCGAGCAGGCCCTCGGGCGTCGGCCGGTAGGCGGTTGCCAGGCGGTCGCTGTGCGATGTCCAGAAGCCGGTGTCGTGCATGCCCAAGGGCTCGAAGACTCGCGTCCTGAGCACGTCTGGGAACGGTTCGCCGGTGGCGCGGGCGAGGAGCACGCCGAGCACCGAGGCGCCGGTGTTGTACAGCCATCGCTCTCCCGGCTGTGCCAGTAGGGGAAGCGTGCCGAGGCCGGCGATCCACGTGTCCGGGTCGGGTTGCACCTCGAGGTTCGGCGGGCCGATGGTCGAGAGTCTCAGCCGCTCCGCGGCCGCCACGATCGGCCACGGCGTGGCCGACATGAACATCTCCGTGGCCATGCCAAAGCCGAACGTGAAGCTCAGCAGGTCGCGGGTCGTGATCGCGCGCACAGCCGGTACCGTGTTGTCGAGCGGCCCGTCCATCCGCCGCAGCACGCGCCGGTCGGCGAGCTCCGGTAGGAGCCGGTCGACGGGCTCGTCGAGGTCGATCGTGCCCTCGGCCACGACGGCGAGGGTGGCCGCCGCCGTGATCGGCTTGCTCGTCGAGGCGATCCGGAAGATCGAGTCGCGAGTCACCGCCCGCCCACCCATCTCCTCGTCGCCGCCCCCCGCCTGTCCGTCCGCGGACCCTGCCCGCCCACCGACGGAAAGCTCACCGAGCGCCTCTACGTGTACCTGGGCGCCCCGCGCCACGAGCGCCACGAGGCCGGGTACGCGCGCAGGGCCGACGTGTTGCTCAGCCACGGCGTGCAGCCGCTCGAGTCCCGCACTCGTCAAACCCTCAGGCATCTAGACGCGAACGCGTCTTACTCCGCGTCGGGCCAGGTGGCGGGGCCGACCTCGCCATCGCCGTCGGCGGGCCTGGGACCGCCCACGGCGATCATGTCCAGTCCCTCGGGGCCTGCCTCGAAGGCACGCACGACCTCGGGCGCCACGCGCACGACATCCCACTGGTTCAGCTCCAGGAGCTCATCGTCGAGCAGCAGCCGCCCGGATCCGGCGACGACGACATACGCCTCCTCCTGCTCGCGATGCGAGTGCGCCATCGGGCTGCGCAGGTTCGGTGCATAGCGAAAGTGGCTGATTCCGAGGTCACGCGAGTCCAGGTGCGCGCGCCCGAATCGACCCTCGACCCCGGGCAGGCGCTCGCCGATTGAGTCCTCGACGTCCAGCAGGTTGATCGTGGCGAAGCGGGACATGTGTCTCCTTTGTTGGCGGAACGGAGGGTGAGTGACGGTGGTGGTGCGGTTCCGCTTGCAAACCTTAGCTCCCGCGTTGGCTCCCGCACGCTGGTCCCCGCGTTGGCTCCCGCGTTGGCTCCCGCACGCCCAGCTGAGATCATGGATGTCGTGCCCTCGCCCGTGGAGCTCAGCGCCAAGCAGTATGAGCAGGAGTTGCTGCGCCTGCAGACGGAGCTCGTCTACCTGCAGGAGTGGATCGTCGCCACCGGGCAGCGACTGGTGGTGCTCTTCGAGGGGCGTGACACCGCCGGCAAGGGCGGTGTGATCAAGCGGATCACCGCCTTCCTGAACCCGCGCACCTGCCGCGTCGTCGCGGTTCCCACGCCCGGCGAGCGCGAGCGCACGCAGTGGTACTTTCAGCGCTACGTCGCGCATCTGCCGGCTGCCGGGGAGATGGTGCTGTTCGACCGCAGCTGGTACAACCGCGCTGGGGTCGAGCACGTTATGGGGTTCTGCACCGAGGGTGAGTACGAGGAGTTCCTGCGCTTCTGCCCGCAGTTCGAGCAGTCGCTGGAGAACGAGGGGATCATGCTCGTGAAGTATTGGCTGTCGGTCAACGACGCCGAGCAGGAGCGCCGCTTCGAGAAGCGTCTCACCGACCCCAAGAAGCGCTGGAAGTTCAGCCCCATCGACCTGCAGGCCCGGGCCCGCTGGGTCGATTACGCCGAGGCCAAGGATCGGATGTTCGCTCACACCGACACCGATGTGAGCCCCTGGCATGTGGTCGAGGCGGACGACAAGCGCACGGCGCGCCTGAACCTGATCAGCCACCTGCTCTCGCTCGTTCCCTACGAGCGCCCCGATCGGGCCAAGCAGGTGAAGCTTCCACCGCGCCAGCGCCGTAAGTATCTGCGCCCGTCCCGCGAGACCGAACGCCTCGTGCCGACTCGCTACCTCGTGCGCTGAGTCCTGCGCATACGTACGGTGAGTCCTGCGCATAGGCGTCGAGCCCGCGCCGCGCGCAGATCGACTGCGCTGCGGCGCCGCCGGCCCGGAGGGCGCTGCCCCGGCCGGCGGGTCCGCATCCGTTTTAGTCGACGACGATGCCCGAGGCGACGGCGCCCGCGGGCAGCGGCGTGGGTGAGCTCGGAAGCTCGGTGAGGCTTCCGCCGTTGACCGCGAACGACGCGACGACGTCGGCCTTGCTTCCGTTCACCAGCAGCGTCCTGCCGTCGGGGGACAGACGGGCGTCGACGGCGCCCGCTCCCGCCGAGCCGAACGGCGTGCTGCCGAGCAGCACCAGCGAGCCATCGGGGTTGATCGCGTAGCTCGAGATCTCTCCCGACCCGGTGTTCACGGTGAACAGGAACTGCCCGTCGTGGCTGATCTCCACCCAGCAGGGCGCCGTCTGCAGATCGGCGAACGGCGAGGAGCCGATCGAGGTCAGTTCACCCGAGAAGCTCACGTTGAAGGCCGAGACCGTCCCGTTGCCGTCGCCGCCGTGGGCATTGCTGACGAACAGCTGTGAGGGATTGGTCGGCCGGAACTCCGAGCCGAACGGTCCCGGTCCCTGGGCCGCGAAGGGCGAGCCCGGGGCGGCGACGAGGCGGCCGTCCAAGCGGACGTGAAAGCTCGCGATCGTCGAGGTGTTGACGAGCGGGACGATCGAGCTTCTGGCCGGTTGGGTCGAACAGCACGTCATCGGGACCCGAGCCGGCGGGCAGCGCGACGGTCGAGCTCGGCAGCGGGTACAGGACACCGTTCCAGGGGGCCAAGGCGAATCCCGTGACGTTGGGTTCGCTGGCGCCGGCGTTGGCGACGTACACGAGATTGCCCGAGACCGCGATGCTGACGGGGTCGCTGCCACCGGAGGACACGGGCGCGCCGACCGGCTGCGGAACGCCGCCGAAGCCGAGTCCCAACACCGAGATCTGGTTGCTCGCGGCATCGACCGCGAGCAGATAGCGCCCGTCGCTGGAAAGCTGGATGGCGCCCTGCGAGGCCAGCCCGGCGCCGGATCCGACGCCGCCGGTGGGGAACGGGGAGCCGGGGATCGGGGTGAGCGAGCCGTCCGCGTGCCGGTCGAAGCCGGCCACGGTGTTCGATCCCGCGGTGTTGTCGTTGACGTAGGCATGGCCGACGACGAAGGATTCGCGTTCGGGTTGGTGTTCGCGTTCGTGGTGGTGGCCGAAGAAGAAGGGCGCCGCAGAGGCACTGGCGGATGAGACGGTCGCTCCTGCGAGGGTTAGTGCGAGCAGGATGACGAGGCGAGGTAGCTTCATGATCGAACCTCCTGGGTCTGGCGGGGGTCATTCCCCGACCGCCATCACGATGCCCGCCACTCCTGACGCGCCTCTTGCACGGAGATGAACATTCCCTGAACGCAAGGCGGCTGTGCGGCGCTCGAACCGGCCGCTGATCAGCGCCGTCAAGCCGGTCGTTGTGCGGCGGCTCGGCGATCGGCAGCGTGAACGCGAAGCGGGCGCCTCCATCGGGCCGGTTCTCCGCCCAGATGCGCCCGCCCTGGGCCTCGACGAAGCCGCGCGCGATCGCGAGCCCCAGCCCGGCGCCGCCGCTCGCGCGGGTGCGCGAAGCGTCCTCGCGCCAGAAGCGCTCGAACATCCGCTGCTGCGCTTCGCTGCTCAGCCCGACGCCGGTGTCCTCGACCGACACCTCCAGCTCGCCCGTGTAGCTGCCGCGCTCTGACGAAGACCGAGCCGTCGGAGGGCGTGTGTCGCAACGCGTTGGTCACGAGGTTGAGGAGCACTCGTTGCAGGTGCTCGGGCGCGCAGCGGACGTCGGGCAGAGCCTCGTCGAGCTGGCTCTCGAGGTGCACCTGCCGCGCTCGCGCTTCGGCCTCGAGACCGCTCACGCAGTGGGAGACGAGCGCTGGCAGCTGTGCCTCGCGCAGCTCGAGCGTGAGCGCGCCCGCGTCGATCCGAGCGAGCTCGAACAGATCGTCGATCAGCGTCGCGAGCGTTCGCGTCTGCTGGCGCAGCGCCGGCATGTACTCGTCGATCGAGGCGAGGCCGTCCTCGATCGCTTCGAGCATCGCCTGGATCGACGCCACCGGCGTGCGCAGATCGTGGCTGGCCCAGGCGACGAGCTGGCGGCGCGCGTCGAACAGCGCCTCGATGTTCCCAGCCATCGTGTTGAAGGCCTCGCCGACGTGCGCGAGCTCGCGCGGCCCGTCCGTCGGCGCGCGGGCCTTCAGCTCCCCGCAGGAAAGCTCCTCGGCCGCCGCCTCCAGGCCACGGATACGCCGCGCGATCCCCGCCCCGAGCAGCAGCGCCGCGGCGAGCGCCGTCGAGGCCGACGCGGCCGCGACCGCGAGGATCTTCACGTCGTCGTGCATGTGGAACATCACCAGACCGCCGAGGATCACCGCCGCGAGCGGCAGTCCCACCGCCAGCAGCGCGAGCCCCGCGAGCTGCAGGCGCACCGTCGGCAGCAGCCGCAGCGCCAGCGCGAGCGCGATCCCCACGGCGAGCGTGCTCAGCGAGACGACGAGCGCGAACTCGGTCACGGCGTGAACCGGTAGCCGGAGCCGAACACCGTCTCGAGGTGGCGCGGACGCGAGGCGTCGTCCTCGATCTTCTTGCGCAGGCGACGGACGTGGACCGTCACCGTCCCCGTGTCGAGCGCGCTCTGATAGCCCCACACCCGGTCCATCAGCTGGTCGCGCGAGAACACCTGCCGCGGATTGGACGCGAAGAACAGCAGCAGGTCCAGCTCCTTCAGCGTCAGCCTGAGCAGCTCGCCGCCCTTGCGCGCCTCGCGGGCCATCGGGTCGACGACGACGTCGCCGAAAGCGATCGTCTGCGTCCTGCTCGGCGGTCGGCTGGCGCCGTGCGACGCATGAGGTTGCGAACGCGAATCGCGAGCTCGCGCGGCGAGAACGGCTTGGTGAGGTAGTCGTCGGCCCCGAGCTCGAGGCCGACGATCCGATCCGCCTCCTCGCCGAGCGCCGTCAGCATCACGATCGGCACCTCCGAGCGCGCGCGAATCCAGCGGCACAGCTCGAGCCCGCTGACCCCCGGCAGCATCACGTCCAGCACGACCAGCGCAGGGCGGCTCGCGCTCGAGCAGGCGCCGTGCCTCGTCGCCGCTGCCGGCCTCGAGCGTCCTGTAGCCGTCGCGCTCGAGATAGCGCACGACCACGTCGCGCACGATCGGCTCATCATCGACCACGAGGACGGTGGACACGGCAGGATTGTCGATAGCGGAGATTACGTAAACCTTAAACCAGCGTGTGCGGCCTCGCGCGACCGTGTGCGGCCTCCAGCGACGTGCTCGCAGACGCGCTCTCGACGGTTCGCCGACTCGAGCGCTCACCTCGCGCCACCGATATTCGTTGCATGGAGCATGACGATGCTCGAGCAGGCGCTCCGACTGACGTATCGGGCGTCGAGCTGACCTTTGGTCACCTGCCGCCCCGCGCTCCCTGGTGGGCGTCGCAGATGCTCCGTCAGACTATCCCCCTGCCACGGGACCGGCCCAGCGCACGCTAGAGCGCCGTCGCGCCACCAGCACCGTGGAACTGCTGGCCTGCGCCCTGCCTGAAGCTGCCTGCCAGGCGTCTGCTCTCTCTACACACGCCACCAACAACTGAGTCCCTGTGGTGAGGTTGGGGGACGGTTAGAAGCAGTCAAAAAAGCAGCACCGCCTCCTCGCCCGCGCTCCCGGTACGCTATGCCGATGGAGTCCATCAGCGCTGGCGAACTCGTCAAGGTCGCTGGCGGCGGCCCGAGCTCGACGGGATCGTGTTCGACACTCCGAGCAGATCTAAGGTCGTGGTGGCCGTGGTGGATCCAAGCCGAGGTCCCGTGTTCCGCACGGTTCATCCGGAGATGGTGAGCGAGCGCTCTGAGGAGGGCGCCGCTGACCGGGCATTGCGTTTCCTCATCCGTCGGACACCGGCGCCGGCTCGTGGGGCGGCTGGCGGCGGGGCGGCTATGGGCCGGGAGAGTGCCGGTCACGCACGGGGGACGATGCACCGTACGGCCGGCAAGTAGCGTTGTAAGGACTTCAGAAGGCGGCGAGCCGCCTCATCATCACCTAGCGCAGCATGCTGACGGCGAACCAATCTGACTCGAGCTCTGGTGCACCTGCGCAGACCTCGCAGACGACGTCCAAGACAGCGCGGCGCCCGATCTCTTCGCGTTCATAGCGCTCCAGTGAGCTCGGCGCGTCTTCTCTCCATGTGGCCCTGATCTCAGGGTCAACTTTGGCAAACCGGATGCCCTCGTCAAACCGGACGTCATCTTGGCTCCCGCCGAGTTGCTGCCACAGCAGCTCGAGAGCATCGGCGGGAGCCGCAAAGCCTGAATGAAGGGTGATTCTGAATGTCACAACGCCAACTCTACAGCGACATCATGGCGGGCAGTCAGCCACTCGGCTTGCTCTCCTGCTGTTATGCCCGCATCCCTCCCGCGGTTATGCTCGCCTCCCCGCAGTCGGTTCATCTCACCTCACGCCGGCTCGTCATCACCGCACCTGAAATGGACCCGCACCTGACGAAATACATCGACGACCTCTACGAGCAGGGACGGGCGCATGACGCCGGCAAGCCGGACCGTCTCGATCGTCTGCGCAACCTCGAGCCCGACACCGCCCGCTTGCTCGCGGTGCTCGTGCGCGCAACCGCCGCCCGGCGGCTGCTGGAGCTCGGCACCTCTAACGGTTTTTCCACACTGTGGCTGGCGGACGCGGCGCGGAGCATCGATGGTCGCGTGGTGAGCGTCGAGCTCGACCCGGTTCGCGGTGCGCAGGCCCTTGCGCATCTAAGCGCGGTGAAGCTCGATGCGTTTGTCGAGCTGCGCACCGAGGATGCGGCCCAGACGCTCAAAGGCTCCGCCGACGCGGCTTGGGACATGATCTTTCTCGATGCCGAGCGCCCGGCCTACGTGGGCTACTGGCCCGATCTACTCCGCGTGCTGAAGGTGGGCGGCCTGCTCGTCGTCGACAACGTCCTCTCACACGCAGATGAGCTGCGCGACTTCCGTCAGCTCGTCGCCGAGGATCTCAGGGTCAGCGAAGCACTCGCACCGACGGGTGCCGGCGCCTTGCTGATCGTCAAGCAAGCGGTCAACGTCAGGTCTTGAATGGAGCCATGCGTACGGCCAGCGGTAGGCCGCATCGGACGAGGAGCCCGAATCGCCCGTCTGGCACGGCGGTCGCCTCGGCGCGGATCATCGTCACGAGCTCGCGCTTGAAGTCCCCGCGTGGATGGCGTTCCAGAATCTCGCTGACGTTGTTGGGATCAACGTCCCAGATGCGCAGCCCGGCGCCGTCGACCATCGCTCCCCACTGCAGGTAGCAACCGAGCTCTCCGTCGCGGTCGACTTCGACTCCCGGTGTTGTGTGTACACAAATCGCATCCGCTAGCGCCTCCGCACGCTGCTCAGCGATGCCCGCGGCGGTTGCGCACTCGAGCGTTCGCTCAGCGCTTGCGAGCGTGAAGTCACGGCCTGGGGTCGGCTGCGCGATGCCGTGATCGTGCAGCAGCGAGCCACAGTAGAACAGCTCGACGTCCAGCTCGCGACGATCGACGGTGGCAAGTGCGCGCCCGAACAGCCACGTCCGGTAGGAGTGGCCTATCAGCGCCGCCGGCAGCTCCGCGCACGCCTGCTCGGCCTCCCGTGCGAACAGTGAGTCGGGCGCCTCGAAGGTATTCAGGTCGACACTCCCGGCGCCTGCGGGAAGCCGTCCCAGTGCGAGCTTCGCGCGGCCGATGACGTTCTCCCACTGGCCGAGGGCGATCGCCGCGAGCAACCGCCGCCGCTCGCTCGAAGTCAGGCGCCCTCCGGTGCGCCGCGCCCAGCCAAGGCCACCGAGTCGCTGCGGATCGGGAGAGTTCGGCGCGCCCCGCGGGAGCACAGTCCCCGCGCCCGTCAGCTGACCCTGGGCGTGTGCTTGGTCCCGCGCCGGGCTCGGCTTGGGGTGTAGTAGCGCTGGGGTGTCCCGTGGGGCGCTCTCGCGGCGATCGTACGAGGGACGGCGAGCCTGCGAGGGCGGGCGGCGGAGTGGGTCGACCACTCGGGGATGAGTGGCCGCTTTGCCGAAGCGGCGATCGTCTTCTTGTCAGCTGCTGCCGCCCCGCGGCAGAGAGCGATGGCGAACAGGAGCAGAGTGAGCCAGGTGGTGAGAGCAATGACCAAAAGCACGATGACCTGAAGCATTGAGGCAGATGTAACGAAGGCTTTTGCGAGCATCCTTACTCCTCCTCCGGACAAAGCAAGCGCTGAAACGACCCAAAACCGCTATTTCCGAAGAAATGACTACTTGGTTTTCGACCCGTGTCCTGGTTGTCCTTGCTCCACAACGGGCGACCCCACAACGAGCGATGCGCTGACAAGATGGAGAGGGTCGGACTGGGTGGCCCTCGTCCACCGCTGCCACCTCGTCCACCGCCGCGCCCTCGTCCACCGCCGCCACCTCGCCCATCGCCGCCATTCAACGAGAGAGGAACTACGAGGATGCCGAAACGGAAAATGGATGAGGACGATCCGCTCGAGGACTTCGATCCCCGCGAGATCACTCTCGACGGCGCCGCGAAGGTCGTGCACGTGGCCGGTGCCGGACCGGCGGTGATCGTCATGACCGAGATGCCGGGCATCAGCCCGCATGTCGCTCGCTTCAGTCGCTGGGTCAGGGACGCGGGATTCACCGTGTACATGCCCTCTCTGTTCGGTCGCGACGGCGCGGTGCCCAAGGTGCAGGAGGGCGTCGCCGTCTTTCAGCGCGCGTGCGTCAGCGCCGAGTTCCGTGCGTTCGCCGCCAACGAGTCGAGCCCGGTGACCCAGTGGCTCCGCTCGCTCGCGAGGCTGGCTCACGGGGAGTGCGGCGGTCCGGGCGTCGGCGCGATCGGGATGTGCTTCACGGGCAACTTCGCGCTCACGATGATGCTCGAGCCCGCGATGCTCGCACCGGTCCTCGCCGAGCCGACGCTACCGCTGGACGATCCCGCCGGGCTGGAGATCGCTCCTGAGGAGCTCACCGCTGTACGTGAGCGCCTCGAGCGGGAGGACCTGACCGTCATGGCCTATCGCTTCGCGGGAGATAAGTTCTGCAGGGCTGAGCGCTTCGCGGCCTACTCGCAGGCGCTCGGCGATCGCTTCATCGGACGAGTGCTCCCTGACAGCGCGGCCAACCCCGACACACCGCCGTTCTTCAAAGACGCGGTGGCGAGCCCGCACAGCGTCGTGACCGCCCACCTGATTGACGAAGCGGGCCAACCGACGATCGCCGCCCGCGACGAGATCCTCTCGTTCTTCACCCAGCGGCTCGCCGCGTGACTATGCTGAGGAGGTTCCACGGCTCGCCAGCGCTCCGGCCAGGCGCATCGCCCGCGGCATCCGCCGCGCGAGGGTGACGGCTACACGATCCGAGGGGCGCATGTGCTCCGCCGCCCCGTCGAGCTCGACTCGCGGCGCACGCTCCTCTCCC
Source organism: uncultured Solirubrobacterales bacterium (assembly GCA_963804555.1). Classification (GTDB taxonomy): domain Bacteria; phylum Actinomycetota; class Thermoleophilia; order Solirubrobacterales; family Solirubrobacteraceae; genus Palsa-744. Next base: position 921,921 of record CAWDQX010000009.1, on the reverse strand, counting down.
AGGGCGTAGAGGCGCCATGAGCCCGGGACGCCCTTCAGCTCGTGCTCGCCGCGGTCTGCGAACTGCATGTCAGAGCCGACTACGAGCTCCTTGACGGTGGAGGAGACGATGATCTCGCCTGGCCCCGCAAACGCGCCGACGCGAGCGCCGATATGGACGGCCAGGCCGCCGAGGTCCTCTCCGATCGCCTCGCACTCGCCGGTGTGGATGCCGCCCCGCAGCTCGATGCCGAGCTCGGCGGCCCCATCGCGCAGCGCCTCGGCGCATCGCATCGCCATTGCCGGCCCGTCGAACGCCGAGAGCGCCCCGTCGCCGATGTGCTTGACGACCCGCCCGCCGTGCTCAGCGACGGTGCGATCGACGAGCGCGTCGTGGCGCTCGAGCAGCTCGCGCCAGGCGCGGTCGCCCAGCTCCGCCGCGCGCGTCGTCGACCCGACGATGTCCGTGAACAGGACGCTCACCAGCACCCTGTTCGGCTCGACACGATTTACGGAGCCGGTGACGAAACGCTCGATCTCCTCGACGAGCCCGTCGACGAGCCAGAAGGCATGGTCGATGCCCGAGAACTTGACGAAGCGCGCTCCGAGGATGCCGTCCGCGAGCTGCCGGCCCGCCTGCACCGGCGCCACGCGATCGCCCTCGACGTGCAGTACCAGCGTCGGCACGCGCACTGACGGCAGCACGTCGCGTATGTCGATCTGCTCGACGGTCTCGATCAGCGCCCGGGCCATGCGCGGGCTTGCCGCCGCCCGCGCAAACATCCCGTACGCGCGCTTCTGCGACTCGCTCAAAGTCACACTCGGAGCGAAGGTCTCCATGAACGTTCCCCCGTCGCCCCAATGATCGAGCATTTCGCTGACCTCATCACGGAAGGACTCCAGATGCTCGCCCATGGCGCACGCGAACGTGCCGAACAAGATCAGCGAAGTGATCCGCTCCGGACGCATCGCTGCCATCAACACCGAGGTGGGGCCGCCCTCGGAGACGCCGAGCAGCACCGCGCGCTCCGAGCCCGCCGCATCGAGTACCGCCTCGATGTCGGCGACACGCTCCTCCAGCGTGGGCAGTTGCGGGATCGGGTCCGACAGGCCGGTGCCCGGCTTGTCGTAGATGATCAGCCGCGCGAACGAGGCAAGCCGGGCCAAAAACCGAGAGACCCCGGGTTGCGCCCACTGCAGATCGAGATGCGAGACGAAACCGGGCGACATCAGTAGATCGACCGGACCTTCGCCCGCCACCTGGTAAGCGATCGAGATCCCGTCTCGCTCGACGTACTGCGTTGGCGGTGGCTGCACGACAGCGAGTCTACGCCCGGGGCACTCGCGGGTCCGGCTTCGCGGCCCTGGCTGGGACATCGGCCGTGACTCCCGACGGCCCTGGCCGCGGGTCAGCGGTGAAACCAGCGGGCGCGGCGGCTTGAGCCGAAGTGCTCCTTCTCGAGCGACCTTCGCTCGGCGGAAGGCGCGTTGAAGGTCCCGGTTCGCGTCCGGCCCGGACAGGAAGTCGATGTCGACGCTGCCGACCCGGCCTTGACCGAACTCGATGTAGCACGTGCCGCGTCCGAGATGAGCGCCCCGGTCACTCGCCACCGTACAAGCCGGCGATCAGCGTCTGGGCCACGATGCGCGCGGCGCCCTCGGCGAATACGCCGGCCTTCGGCACGCCTGCCGTGGCGACGTCGCCGACCGCATATACGCCGGAGAAGCGTGTTTGCAGGGTGGCCGAGTCCACCGGGATGTAGCCATCCTCGGTCATACCGCTTGCGATCACCACATCCGGGGCGCGGTGCTTCGGCACACCGAGGAACAGGTCGAACGCCAACTCGCTACCGTCGTCGAGCATCGCAACGCTGCGCCCGGGATCCAGTTCACTTGACGCGGCGGCCGGCGATACAGCGATATCACGTTCGGCGAACTCCTTTTGCCAATGCGGCGGAGGTCTCCGGCGAGGGCGGTACCGGTGTGCCCAACGGCATCACAAACGAGATCTGGCAGCACCGCGCACTCCGCGCGCGGTGAGCTCGTCATCCAGCAGCAATGCGCACTCGCTCGGCGCCGGCGGGCACTTGAACGGTGCGCCGCACACCCCGATGACCACGTGCCCTTGCGAAAACTTCGGGATGATCTCGGCCAGTCGCTCGGCGCCCGCCACGGAGTAGAACTCGTTCCCGGCCTCGGCGAGTCCCGGCGTGGCGTCCATCTCGTAGTCCGCGCCGAGCGCGATCACGAGCACGTCGGCCTCGTGAACTCCCGCGTCCGTTTTCACGCGTCGAGCCTCGGGATCGATTGCCGTGATCGTCTCCTGCACGAAACGCACGCCGGGCTTTGCGATCTCGCTATAGGGCAACCGGACCGCGTCTGGAGTTGCGCGAGCGAACATCACGTCGAGCTTTGAGAAGCCGAACACGAACGCATCGCTCTTGTCGATCAGCGTCACGTCGATCGTGTCGCCGAGCGCCTCCGACAGCGTGCTCGCGAGCTCGAGACCGCCGAAACCCGCTCCCAGAACGACGATTTTCTTCATCGAGCGAGCATAACCGACCCCACCCTCCGCGGCCGTACCGTGCTCCCACGCTCGAGCCTACTGCGGGTACGCTGGCCCGGCTTTCGGCTAATCACGCCGCCCACCCCAGGTTAATATTTCACGTGCGCTTCGGCTTCCGTGTAGGCGGTGCCTTCTTCGGACTTGAGCTTTAGGACGGCTTCGCTCGTGCCGGATGCGGGGCTCGTGTATTCGAAGATCGTCGCGGATTCGGCGAGGCCCGAGGTGGGGATCGTGAGGCCGGTGGCGTTCGTCAGCGTGCCTTCGCCGCTGGTCTTTTCGACCTTCGCCTTGGTGGTGGCGCCGAGATTGCTGACGATGTTGGCGTATGCGTCGGTGACGCTGGCGTGAGCTTTGAATTTCTTGCTGGCGCCGATGCTGGTGCTCATGCAGGCGAACGGGCAGGTCCCGGCTTCGAGTTTGCCGGCGGTCACCGTCGGCGTGCGCCCAGGCGAGGCGTTCCGGTTCGGCTGCCGCGACGGTGAAGGTGCCCGAGGTGACTTCGATCGTGCCTTCTTTTGCTTTGAGTGTGGTGCTCTGGGCGTCGCTCAACTTCAGTGAGGAGGCGGTGCCCACACCTTCGGTGAAGGTGACCGCCGTCGCCGCTGTCGGGTATTCGGGTGCCGTGGCGTTGGGCGAGCTGGCGGGCCCGCTCCACGCGATCGTCTTCGCGCCCGTGTAGCTCTTGGCGAGGTTGCTGTATTCGTCGATTGCGGTCAGCGTCACGTTGAAAGCGACGCCCGCTTCCTGTTCTGAGGGTGTTGGCACGGTGAATTTCTTGGCCGCTGCCGCTTTGACGGTGAAGGCGCCCGTTGTGCCTTCGATCGCGCCTTCTGTGATCTTGAGTGTGGTGGTCTGGGCGTCGTACAGTTTGATCGAGGCCGTGCCCGCACCGGAGGTGAAAGTGACGGTCGCCGGGTAGACGGGCGCTTTCCCGCTGGGGGAGCTCGCGGGTTCGCTGAAGGCGAGCGTCTTTGCGCCCGCATAGCTCTTGGCGGTGTTGTGCCAGGGATCCCAGGCGGTCACGGTCTCGTTGAACGCGGTGCCCGCCGTCTGTTCGGCGGGCGTCGGGAGGCTGAAGCTGGCGGCGCCTGCCGCCTTGACGGTGAACGAGCCCGAGGTGACTTCGATCGTGCCTTCTTTTGCTTTGAGTGTCGTGCTCTGGGCGTCGTAGAGCTTGAGCGCTAAGGCAGTGCCGATGCCCGCGGTGAACGTGACCGCCGTCGCCGAGGTCGGGTATTCGGGCGCCTGTCCGTTGGGTGCGTTTGCCGGGGTGCTCCAGGTGAGCGTCTTTGCGCCGGCATAGCTGGTCGCGGTGTTGCTGTATTCGTCGATCGCGGTCAGCGTCACGTTGAAAGCGACGCCCGCTTCCTGTTCTGAGGGTGTTGGCACGGTGAATTTCTTGGCTGTCGCTGCCCTGACGGTGAAGCTGGCAGAGGTGCCTTCGATCGTGCCTTCCTTCGCTTTCAGCGTCGTGCTCTGGGCGTCGTATAGTTTGGTCGAGGCAGCCGCGCCCACGCCGGCCGTGAAGGTGACCGACGCCGTGTAGCCGGGCGCTTTGCCACTGGGCGAGTTGGCGGGTTCGCTCCAGGTGATCGTCTTTTTGCCCGCATAGCTGGTCGCCGTGTTGCCCCATTCGTCGGTGGCCGTGAGGATCACGTTGAAGGAGATGCCCGCTTCCTGTTCTGAGGGCGTCGGCACGCTGAACTTCTTGGCCGCGGCTGCTTTGACCGTCACCGCCAGTCCGGTGCTGTTGTTGAGCGAGCCTTCCTTGACCTTGATGTGCGCCGCTTCGGCCTTGTAGAGGGTCATCACGCCGTTCGTCGCACTCGACACCGTGGCCTTGCCTTCGCTGAACGTGATTTCGGTTTCTTCGCCAAAGTTCTTTTCGACGCCCGACTCGTCAATTACGATCGGTTCTTCGCCGCTGGTCGCAACGCTGGCGCCTTCGAAGATCAGGCTGTGCGAACCCGAATAGGTGCCGACCGTGTCGTTGCTCGCGTCCTTGGCGGTGATCGTGAGGTTGTCGGCTTCGCCGGCTGCGGGCGTGGTGCTCGTGGCTTCGAGCACGAGGTGGGTCGCCGGGCCGTAGGTGACCGTCACCGTCTGTTCTACGCCGGTGGACGTCCAGGAGCGCCACACCGCCGTGATCTTGTATTTGTGCGCGCCGACCGGGACGTTCGTGTCAGTACAGCTCGTAGCGGTCGAGTGCGAGCTCGAGCCGGGACAGCCCGCGCTCGGCGTGGAGCCGTCGCGCGTCACGTAGTATTCGACCGTCCCTTCGCCGGGCGGGGTGACCGCGGACCAGCTCAGTGCGACCGTTTCCGCGCCGGTCGTGGCGCTCGTGATCGTGGGCGCTCCGAGCGTGGCCACGGTCGCCGAGTCGTTGGCCTGGCCGGAGCTCGACCAGAACGCCGAGACGACCGCGACCGTTGCGAGCAGCGCCAGCGCCAGCGCCGACGCCGACGCCGGCGCGAGCAAGGAGAGCCGGGTATGTGACATCCGTCTCACGAGCTCGCGCCAGTCCTTTGGCAGCCGTCGCTTATCCGCCCATCCTCTAGGAGGCTTTGTACTTGAGCGTGATCGACGCGCTCTTGCACGCGTTCTGGTTGACGGCGGCTTCTTCTTTCATTTTCAGGTTCACGGTGTATTCCTTGGTTTCACCGTGTGCGACCACGACTTTTGGTTCCTGCGAGGCGGGTGTGACTTCGAACCATTCCTTTTTGCATTCCGCCACCGAGGTTTTTTCGACTTCCGCTTCCAGCTTGGTCAGGTACTCGCTCTGGCTCGCTTCGACGTCCTTCACCTTGACCGTGACCGCGGAGCTGCCCCCGGGATAGAGGCCTTCGGCCAGGGTGCTGCAGACTTCGAAGGCGGCGCCGCCGGAGCTCGCTTTGACCGTGCCCGTTCCTTCGCCGGAGCTGGTCCAGTAAGCGATCGCGGCGGCGGTCATCGCCAGGATCACGACGACGACACCAAATGCAAGGCGTTTCTTCTTTATGCGAAAAATGCGGGACATTTGACAAGAGCTCCTTTCTAGCTTCACAGAACGTGCCGGGCGGCTGGGCGATCTGCGGGAGACCCCTGGCTTTGCGAACCCGCCTCGCGACGGGTGTGCCTTTTTCCACATAGCGACCCGGCGCCCCGTGAAAGCGGAGCTAGGCGCAATATCTCATCGGCTGTGACGCTGGCGGGCTTTAGCGCTGGGCGCGGAGGTGCTCCGCCCCGCGCCTCAGTGGATGTCCGCCCCGCCGTGTCAGCTACTGAGCAGCTGCGCGGTGCACTGCGGACAGCGGCGTGCGGCCGTGGGGATCGCACTCGTGCATTCCGGGCACTCCTTGCTGTCCGGGTCTTCCTTCGCACGGCTGGCCATCAGCTTGTTGACGGGCACGACTACGAAGAAGAACACCGCGGCGGCGATCGAGATGAACGCGATCAGGTAGTTGATGAAGTCGCCATAGGCGAAGGTGCTGTTGTTGATCGTGAAGGTGAGCGAGGAGAAATCGTGCTTGCCGAAGATCAGCGCGATGATCGGTGTGAGCAGGTCGCGCACGAGTGCCGTGACCAGCGCCCCGAATGCCGCACCGATCACGACGGCTACGGCCAGGTCGACGACGTTTCCGCGCAGCAGGAACTTCTTGAAGTCCGTTAGCAGCGTCACTTGAGCCTCCCATGGTGTTGATGTCCTAGAAATACTATTTGATTATCTGGTGCGATTCCTTTTAGTCGTCTTCCCGAGACGGCTGAGGTGACCAGGATGGCCCTCCCAAGTACAGGCTCCCGCAGTAGGCTCCAATCCAGTGCGCGTCGACGTCAATGGTGTGGGCATCGAGTATGAGGTGACCGGTGACGGCGCGCCGGTGATTCTGCTCCATGGGTTCCCGGACTCTGGGCGGCTCTGGCGCCATCAGGTCCCGGCGCTGGCGCAGGTGGGGTTCAGGGTCATCGTCCCTGATATGCGCGGCTACGGCCGCTCGGGCAAGCCGGCCGAGGTGGCGGCCTACCGCATGGATCAGCTCGTCGGTGACGTGCTGGCCGTGATGGACGCCGCCGGCGCCGAGCGGGCTCATGTCGTCGGCCACGACTGGGGGGCCAGCGTCGCCTGGGCCACCGCGTTGCTGGCCGCCGAGCGCGTCGATCGTCTCGTCGCGCTGTCGGTCGGGCATCCGGCGACGTTCTTCGCTGATGGCTTTGCGCAACACGAGAAGTCGTGGTACATGCTGCTCTTCCAGTTCCCTGATGTCGCCGAGCAGTGGCTGTCGGCCAATGATTGGGCCAACTTCCGGGCATGGATCCGTCATCCCGACGCCGACGCGACGACGGCCGAATTACAGACAAATCTTTCACTGACCCCAGGGCTAAATTACTATCGGGCAAATATTCGCCCGGAGATATTTCTGCGATCGGGCTTGGAGTTGCCACCGATACAGGTCCCGACTATGGGCGTCTGGAGCTCGGGGGACCCGGTGCTCACCGAGGATCAGATGCTCCGCTCGGCCGCTAACGTCGCCGGTCCGTGGTGTTACGAGCGCCTCGATGGCCCGGGGCACTGGATGCAGCTCGAGGCGCCCGACGAGGTCAATCGGCTGCTGATCGACTTCCTCTCCGCGTAGGCGCCCTATCCACCCACATGCCCTATCCGTGTAGGCGCCTATCCACGTAGGCCCTATCCGCTTAGACGCGCGTTCCAGGTCCGTTCGGTCTGGCGCATCAGCGCGGGATAGACAATCAAATACCGGAATGGCTTGATCAGCGCCATGTATCCCTGCCCGAACAGACCGCGTGGCTTGACGTAGACGGCCATCTGTCCTTGATAGCGGCCTTTGCCCTGATCGACCCAGGCCAGGTGCATCACGCCGTGCACTGTCTTGTTTGAGATCTCCGCGGCAAACTCGACATCAGTGCGATAGAGCGGCGCGAATGGCAGGGAGCCGAAATCCAGATCCGCCACCGTGCCCAGCAAGTCGTCTGGCAGCCGGCCGGCCAGCGAGGTTTCGCTCTTACCCGGGATCGGCAGCTTGCCCGCCTCATCATCCCGGCCGCTGTCGACCGGGGCTGAGATCCTGCCGAGATCGAGCCAGCTGCCGAGGCGATCGCGGATTCGCCAAAGGACGCGCGTCGGGAGGGATTCCGCGTTGGCCGGATCGGCGGCGGCCATTAGCTCGAGCAGCACCGGGAAGTCCTCGGCGCCGCCGTGGGCGGGCAGCGCCCAGACATCCTCCAGAGTGAAGTCGGGCACGATTTCGCGGATCCGCCAGGGCCCGGATTCGTGCTCGCTGTTTGGGATCCTCATGTCAGTCTGCTTGGGGGTGGGGGACCGAGAACAACTCGGCCTTCATCGCCTCAGCCAGCGCGAGGGCCCCCGACAGCGGCCTGACCATCACGCACATATCGTCGATCAAGCCGTGCTCGTTGGTGTGCAGGAAGTCGCATCCGTCGAGCTTGCGCTCACCGACGCGCGCGCTGAAAACCAGGGCGTGATCGCTGGCCCCCTCCGCGCCGATCTCGCACTCGTAGCGGAAGTCCTCGAACACGCGTGAGACTGCCCGCAGGAGCGGCGCGACCGCTTCACGCCCGTGGTAGGGCTTGAACACCACTGGGCTGCGGAACACGACGTCCTCTGCCAGCAGCGCGATCGCGGCCTCGATGTCTTGCGCCTCGACGGCGCCACGGAACGGATGCATGGGACGCGACCTTTCTGTGGGGGTTTGCGTACGTCTTTTGTGTGCGTGCGTTGTGGGGGGTGTATGCGTCTTTGTGTGCGTGCGTTTTGCGTCCTGACAAAGTAACATACATGCATGTATGTATGTAAGATGGAGAGACAAAAATGACCCAAACAAAGATGCCTCGAGCAAAGACGACCGCGAGTCCTCAGCCACCAACACGTCGCACCCAGGCGCAGCGCCGTGCGCTCTCTCGCGGTGCTCTGCTGGAGTCCGCCGCGAGAGGCCTGTCGCGTTGTGGCTACGGGAACTTGACCCTCGAGCAGGTCGCCACGGACGCGGGCTACACGCGCGGCGTGATCTATCACCAGTTCAAGGACAAGGAGGACCTCGCCCTGGCGGTGATCGAGTGGATAGATGAGACCTGGAGGCACGAGGTCGGCCCGTTGGTCGCGCGGAAGTCCGATCCCGTTGCGGCGCTGATCGCCTTGGCGCGCGGTCACGCGATCTACTGCCGGCGGGACGTGGCCCGCGTGGCAATCGCGCTGAGGCTCGAGTTCAACGGTCAGGATCATCCGGTTGGGCGCCAGCTCGAGCGGGTCTCCGAATCGCTGCTCGAGCGCTGCGTCCGCCTGATCAACGCCGGCCGCAAAGCCGGGTCGATTCCTCCCGGCCCTCCGGCCAGAGCCGTCGCGCTCGCCTTCGTCGGCGCCGTGGAGGGCACGGTCATCGCACTCGCTGGAAGGGCGCCGCACGATGAGCTGCTCGCGGCCCGCGCAGCCGCCGGCGTGCTTGGGCTGTCTTAGAGCCTGTCGAACGTCTCGAGGATGTGGCCGTTGGCGGCTCGCCAGATCATCCTCACGCTGGGGACGCCTTCCAGGCTGACGGAGCGCGGGAGGAGGACGACGAGCTCGTTGTTGATCACGCGGCTGGTGATCGTGAAGGGGGGTGAGATCTTCTTCGTGTAGCCGCTGGCGGGGCCGGGGCCGTAGTGCAGCGTGACCGTCGCGACCCCGTCGGGCACGATCATCGTGATCGTCTCGCTCGTGCTCGAGCCGGGCGGACCGCTCCCCACCTCGCGGCCGTGCTCGATCTCTGCCGCGTCACCACCGCCACCACCGGTGCCGCCGACTGCGCCGTGGCCGAGGTCGACGTTCTTAGCGAGCTCCATGATGCCCTCATGCGCTTTTTCTCCCGTCCCGCAGCCTCCGAGAATGGCGGGGTAGATGTAGTGGGGGCTGCCATCGACGATACGGGCGCGACGTATGTAGTGAACGAAGACGGCGCTTGTAAATCCTTGCGCGGTGATGCCACTCCCGGCGTCGGCGGCAGTCGCGGGCCGGCGCAACACGCCGAGGATCGAAAGCAGCGACTTACTCGGCGGGCCCTGCAGAGCCTTGCCCTGGCATGACGAAGGCGACGGTCGACCGGCGGTCTTCGCTGGGGCGCGTCCTGGAGAGAGCGAGGCGCTCCCCGGGCGCGATCCGCCACCGCCGCCGGTGAACGTAAGCAGGATCGCCGCGATCGCACCTGCCGCGATTATCGCCACCGCAGCCAGGCCCCGGTGACGGTGCTGGCGCGCTCGTGCCTCTTCGATCACCCCGGCGTCGGGCATTTCGCCGGCATCGTGCGTTCCGTCGGGCATTTCGCCGGCGCCGGGCGCCTCGAGGCGAGGTGGCTCGACGGTTGTTGTCATCGGATGTCAGGACCGCGCTCGAGCATCTCTGAGCTACTATGAATAGCACAATGATCGATCTCGAGGTCGACCGTGACGACCCGACCCTGCTGCACGACCAGGTCGCGGCCCAGATCCGCCGCGCGATCGCCGACGGTGAGGCCAGACCCGGCGAGCGCCTGCCACCGGCGCGTCACCTCGCCGCGGTGATGCACGTCAACACCAACACCGTTCTGCGCGCCCTGCGACTCCTGCGCGACGAAGGACTGCTCGAACTGCGCCCCGGCCATGGCATCCGTGTCAGCGGCACACCTCAACGCGGAGCGCTGCTCACGAAGGCGATCGAGCTCGTCGAGCTCAGCCGCGAGAGTGGCTATGACCGGGCTGAACTGCTCGAGATCATTCAACATCTACCGTAGGCCGAGATGACTCACTGGACCTGTCTGAGATGACTCACTGGATATCCCCGAAATGACTCACTGGACATCGCTATTCATCGAGTGCTGCTGGATAGCGTGGGTGCTCTATTGGATGATCATGGCCGTTCAGACAAAGCGCACAATCGAGCGAGGAGGCTTTATTGGATATCGCCTGGCGGGGACTCATCCGGTCTCTTGGATTGTTTGCCATCGGGCGACTGTTGCACCTCTCCGCGCACTCACGGCTGTGGCACACCACGCTTGCGTTGGGCGTGCTGACCGACTGCATCGTTCTCGCGGGGGCCGCCTTCACGGTTTGGGCGCGAATTACGTTGGGTCGTAACTGGAGCGCCGAGGTCACGTTCAAGGAAGATCACGAGCTGATCGAGTCTGGGCCGTATGCGTTGGCACGGCATCCGATCTACACCGGCATATTGCTCATGGCGCTCGGCACGGCGATCAATTACGGTCGCGCTATTGGCTTTGCCCTGTTGCTCTCACTGTGCGCCGCATTCTGGTGGAAGGCACGGAAAGAGGAGCGGATCATGAGCAGCCACTTTCACGACGCCTACGCCGAGTACAAGACACGCGTCCGCGCGATCATCCCGTTCGTGTTGTAGTCAACACGTGTCCGCCGCGATGGCGAGGGTGCCGGTGAGGCTTTTGAGCAATTGAGCCGCCGCCGTTTCGAAGCGCTCGATTGCGCCGTACGGCCGTGCCACGAGCATCGCGCCCTCCAGGCCGCTGACGATGCTTCGGGCCGTGTCAGCGGCGGTGTTGCTGAAGCGCAGGCTGCCATCCTCGCGACCGTCTTCGAGGACCAGCGCGAGCCACGCCTCGTTGTCGTCGAGGAACGTGATGACGGCGTCGCGAATCGGATCCGAGAGCGTCTGGTACTCGGCGGCGAGCATGCCGCAGAGACACATCCGTTCTTGCCTCAGCACCTCGGCGTACAGGCTCGCGTACGCGTCGAGCTTGGCGGGGGCGAGCGTGACGTTCGCGTCGATCGCCGCGAGCGCCTGTGCGAAGCGCTCCGCGTAACGAGCGATCAGCGCCTCGCCCAGCTCGGCCTTGCTGGGGAAGTGATAGTGGAGGCTGGCCTTGGTCAGAGAGATCTCGGCGGCCACGTCCGCATAGCTGAAGCCGTTGAAGCCGCGCACCTGAACGAGCCGTTCGCCGACGTCGAGGATCCGCGAGCGCGTGTTCGCGGGTCGCTCCTCGGCGTCTTGCGCCTCGGGACCTGACCACCTGTCGCCGGCATCTGGCGCCTCGGGACCCGGCCTCGTGTCGCGGGCTGCTCTCACCTTGTGCGCTGCTCTTACCGCCATCGAAGCATTCTCTCAGCCCTCGCAGTCATGGTTGACATCTTATCTACTAGTAGGTAGGGTGGCGGACCGGTTGGCTAATCCCTCTCCGGTTCCCTACCGGACAACGATGAAATGGAGGAGTGATGTCGCGTAAATACATCGACTGCCGTGAGATGCCGAGCGACAATGGTTGTGATCTGGCGATGGCGGGAAGCGAGGAGCACGTGCTCGATGCAGCCGTCGCTCACGCGGTGAGGGCACACGGGCACGAGGACACGCCGGAGCTACGCGAGCAGATCTCGCAGGGGCTCAAAGATGAGGTCGCCGGCGCGCTCGCCTAGCGCCTCGAGCCGCCGTCCCGGCATGAGCCCTGGCGTATCGAGCTGTCGGCCCCGGCAACAGCGCTACCCGTAGGATGTCAGGCGTGGAGCAGATCGGTGTGGAGCAGATCGCGGCTGCCAACGAGGAGGCGATCCGGGCCTGGGACGGGCCGTTGTTTGACGCGTTCGTCCGTTTTCGTCATGTGATGACGACCGGGCTCGGCGCGCATGGCGAGGAAGCGCTTGCGCCTGGCTCCGCCCCTTCCCGGTCAGCGGGTGCTGGACATCGGCTGCGGCTTTGGTGACAGCACCCAGCGGATCGCCGGCCTCGTCGGAGCCGGCGGAGAGGTCCTGGGCGTCGACGCCGCGCCGCGCTTCATCGAGGCCGCGAGCCAGGAGGCGGCGGAGGCGGGGATCGGCAACGTGCGCTTCGCGGTCGCCGATATCGAGACGACCACCTTCGCTGAGCGCTTCGACCTGGCGTTCTCGCGGATGGGGACGATGTTCTTCGCCAATCCGGTCGCGGCGCTGCGCAACGTGCGCGAGGCACTGGTCCCGGGCGGCGGGCTGGTGATGGTCGTCTGGCGCACAAAGGTCGAGAACGACTGGCTCTACCGCGCCCAGACGATCACCGAGCGGTTCGTCACCAAGCCCGAGGAGTACGACGAGCCGACCTGCGGCCCCGGGCCATTCTCGATGGCCAACGCCGACACCACGAGCGGAATCCTGCTGAGCGCCGGCTTCGAGGACATCGCGCTGCGCCGCTGTGACATACCGATCACGATCGGCCTAGACGTTGACGAAGCCATCGAGCTCGTCATGAGCATCGGTCCGGCCGGCGAGATCCTGCGTCTGGCCGGTGAGCGCGCGGCGCACCTGCACGAGCCGGTCGCCGAGGCGCTGCGCGACGGCTTGGCCGACTGGGTTGGACCCGATGGCGTCATCGCCCCGGCCTCGACGTGGATTGTCACGGCGAATGTGCCGGCCTAAAGCGACTCCGCCGGCGTAGCGACCGTCCGCCGGCCCAGGCGACTCCCGACGGCCTGAGAGATCGCCTGGCTGGGCAGCGCCCAGCCGATGGCGGCCTGTGTCCGTAAGCTGCCCTGCGGTGCTACGGCTCCTCACGATCCCGATCAGTCACTACTGCGAGAAGGCGCGCTGGGCGCTCGAGCGGACGGGGATTCCCTATCGCGAGGAGCGCCACGTCCAGGGCGTCCATCAGCTCGTCGCCCGGCGCGCCGGTGGCGGGATAACGGTTCCCGTGCTCGTCACGCCCGACGCGGTGATCGGCGACTCGGCGGAGATCCTCGCCTGGGTCGATCGGCGCACGCCACCAGAGCACCGCTTGTTTCCCGAGGACCCAGACGCCCGCCGCGAGGTCGAGTCTCTCTGCCGGCGCCTGGATCAGGGACTGGGACCGCGAGGGCGAAGGCTCATGTACATCCACATGCTGGCCCAGCGCAAGCTGGCGCTGCCTTTTAACAATCAGGGTGTACCCCATTGGGAGGACCGCGCGATCCGCTACGGATGGCCGCTCGCCCGGCGCTACGTCAATCATGTGCTCGGGATTCGCCCTGGAATCGAGGTCCAAGACGAGGCGGCGGTCTGGCGCGAGTTTAATTTCATTGGAGAATTAAAGAGGGACGGCCGACCATATTTATGCGGTGAGCGCTTCAGCGCGGCTGACCTGACTTTTGCTGCGCTTTCCGCTCCACTCACTGTTCCACCCACCTACGGAATCCCACTTCCACAACCGGACATCCTGCCGCCCGAAATGACGGCACTCGTCGAGCGGGCACGTGAGCATCCAGCCGGACGCTATGCGCTCATGCTCTACGAAGAGCATCGGCGCGAGATAAACGGGACGGCCATCATCGACCCATCCACTGAGGACTGATGGCGACCGACGCGGGAGCAACCGAGGTAGACTCGGCGTAAGCAACAGACGTAGACTCGGCGTATCTATAAGGGGGGTTGTTTTGTCGTCTTCTGTGTCGGATTCTGAGCTGAAGGCCCGTCATCGCGCGATGTGGGCATCGGGTGATTACCCGGATATGGTCGAGACATTCTTGCTTCCGTTGGGGCCGCGGCTGGTGGAGGCGTGCGGCATCGGCCCCGGCAACGTGGTCCTGGACGTGGCAGCCGGGACCGGCAACGCGTCGATACCCGCGGCGAAGGCCGGCGCGCAGGTCACCGCCAGCGACCTGACACCTGAGCTGCTCGACGCCGGCCGTGCCCGTGCCGAGAGCGAAGGGCTGACCCTCGACTGGGCGGAGGCTGACGCTGAGCACCTGCCGTTCGGGGACGAATCGTTCGATGTCGTGATGTCCTCGATCGGCGCTATGTTCGCGCCCCACCACCAGGATGTCGCCGATGAGCTCGTCCGCGTGTGCCGCTCCGCGGGCACGATCGGGCTTCTCAGCTGGACCCCGGAGGGCATGATCGGCGCGCTGTTCCGCACGATGGGGCCGTTCGCCCCAGCACCCCCGCCCGGCGCACAACCTCCGCCGCTGTGGGGCAGTGAGACGCACCTGAGCGAGCTGTTCGGCGATCGCGTCGACTTTGGCACGCTCCAGCGGGGGGTGCTGGAGGTCACGGCGTTCGCGAAGCCACGCGACTTCGGCGAGCACTTCAAGGCACGTTACGGACCGACCATCGCCGCCCAAGCCAACGCACGTCAGAACGGCCGCGACACAGAGCTCGACGAGGCGCTGGACAGATTCTGCGAGGAGTGGAACCTCGGCAGCGCCGACCAAGCGCGCTTTGAGATGGAGTACCTGCTCGCGGTGGGCACGCGGGTATAGAACGCGAAAGGAAAATCGGATTAATTAGATAGCGGATCTCAACATTTGATATCGGGACCTCAAAGGTAGCGGGATCTCAACATTTGATAGCGGGATCTCAACATCTGTTTGAGCTGCGGCGCCCATCATGCGTGATCGATGGGACCCCGTCAGACGATGACAAGCAAGGAAGCTGTTGAGGTGCCATGTGGAGACTGCTGAGGCGCCATGAGTGGTGAGGGGGGAGCTAAGGCCGAGACGCAGGCTCATCTTGGCTTGGCGCCGGCGCCGATCGGCGCTCGTGATCTCGGAGGGGCAACTCGTGGAGAGCTCGCTCACGGCCTTGGGGGGCCAGCTCGTGGGGGGCTAGATCGCGGTGTCGGGGGGCTGGCTCGTGGCCTCGGGGGGCTTGGAGTCAGACGCCGCTCGCTGCCGCAGCAGATCACCGAGTCGCGCGGGCCGGCGGCGAAGATCACGGAGGCGCGTGGGCCGGCGGCGAGCTTGCGGCGTGATGCGCTGTTCCGTCGGATGCTGTTGGCGGCGGATGTGGTCGCGATCGCGGGGGTCTTCTTGCTGGTCACCCAGCTCTCTCCGCGGCCGCTGGCGCTGACGTGGTTGAGCCTTGTTGGTCTGCCGCTGTTGTTGCTCAGCGCGAAGCTGTTCGGTCTGTATGACCGTGATGAGACGTTGTTGCGTAAGACGACGCTCGACGAGGTGCCGAAGCTCTTCCATCTGGCGACGCTCTGCGCGCTGGTCGCGTGGCTCGGTAGTGAACTGGTCGTCGAAGGCGGTTATTTGCGTCGCCCCGAAGCGCTGGTCTTGTGGCTGGCGCTGCTCGCGGCGCTGGTGCTCGCTCGCGCCTGCGCCCGGACGCTCGCGCTGCGTGTCTCGCCGGTCGAGCGCTGCCTGTTCATCGGCGATGAGGGCTCCGCCAGGACGATCGGCTCGAAGCTGACCGGCCATCGCGGGATCAAGGCGAGCCTGGTCGCGCAGCTAGATCTCGAGGAGGCGGGGCCGTGGTCGACCGATGCCTTCTCGGCGAGCCGCCTGGCGGAGATCCGCGAGCTGGCGCAGACGCTCGATGTGCACCGCGCGATCGTCGCGCCGGGCAGCGCGGAGGCGGGGGAGATGCTCAACCTCGTGCGCACGCTGAAGGCCGTCGGCGTCAGGGTCAGCGTCCTTCCCCGGCTGCTCGAGGTGGTTGGCTCCTCGGTCGAGTTCGACGATCTGCACGGCGTCACCGTGATGGGAGTCAGGCGCTTCGAGCTGACGCGCTCCTCGGCGTTCGTCAAGCGCGCCTTCGACCTGCTCGGGGCCTCGCTCGGGTTGCTGGCGGTCTCGCCGCTCTTGGCCGTGATCGCGGTGGCGATCAAGCTCGACAGTCGCGGCCCCGTCTTCTTTCGCCAGCTGCGGGTTGGTCAGCACGGTGAGCGCTTCTACATGCTGAAGTTCCGCACGATGGTGGAGAACGCTGAGGCGCTGAAGGACTCATTGCGTGACCGCAACGAGGCGCAGGAGGGCTTGTTCAAGATCGCCGACGACCCGCGCGTCACCCGCGTCGGTCGTTTTCTACGCAAGAGCGCATTGGACGAGCTGCCGCAGCTGTTCAACATCTTGCGGGGTGAGATGAGCCTCGTCGGTCCTCGCCCGCTGGTGATCGAGGAGGATCAGCGGATCGAGGGCTGGCATCGCCGGCGCCTGGAGCTGACGCCGGGGATGACCGGCCACTGGCAGATCCTCGGCCCCTCACGCGTGCCATTGGCGGAGATGGTCGCGATCGACTACCTCTACGTCGCGAACTGGTCGCTCTGGAAGGACGTCAAGATCCTGCTACGTACCGTCCCGCACGTCCTCGGACGCCACGGGCTCTAGCCTCCGCGGACTCTGGCCTTTCACCAAATCATCACGTCTAGACGAGCCCGTGCATCGACCATATACTGCGGAGTGTTCGCAATGCTCCGCGTCCGGTGTCTCCCTCCGTCGCCTGGAGCACCTAAACGAAGGTAGCCACCCTGTCCACCGAATCGATCGCCAGCCAAACGCCCTCGGCCGATGTCGCGGAGGCCCCCTCGGCCGGTGTCACGGAATCCTGCGCTGCCTGCGGAGCGCCCCTGGCCGGCGACCAGCGCTACTGCCTTGAGTGCGGCGAGCGCCGCACTCCGATGAGCAGCGTCCTGCTCGGTGGACCACCGGTGAGTGGGAGCTCCGGGGACTCTCAGCAGTCTGCAACGACGCCGCCGGCGCCCTTCCCCCCACAGGGTGCCCTGACCGCGACGGGCGCGGGGCAACGCGGTAACACGGTCACCGTGATCGCCGGCGTCGGCGTGCTGTTGCTGGCGATGGGCGTCGGCGTGCTGATCGGCCGCGCGGGCAACTCCAAGCCCGCCGCCGCGCCCGCGCAGGTGATCAGTGTGGCCCAGCCTGGAGCGAGCACGACCGGCGCCGCGGCGACCACCACCCCCACGCCCACGACGCCTGAAGCCTCCTCTACCAAGGGGGCCTCTCCCGCCTCCAAGCCGGGCGCAAAGCAAGGCGCCTCCGGCGCCGGCTCCGCCAAAGGCGGCGGCGGCGCGAAAACCACCGCGCCCGCGACTCCCAAATCCAGCTCGCCAGGCCAAGGCAAGAGCTACGAGGAAAAATCCAAGAACCTCCCCAACGTGGTCACCACGGGCTAGCTGGATGAGTACGCCCGCGTCGCCCGCGCCGCAAGAAGAGGGGGAGGGCCGCTCCGAGCTGCGCCGCCGGCGTGATGCGCTGGCCGAGCAGGTCACGGAGCTGCATTGGGACTTGGGGGGGCTCGCCTATGAGATGGCGATCCGCGACCACTTTCGCCTCGATGTCCTCGTTCGCCGCGCCGCCGTGCTGCAAGAGCGCGACGCCGAGCTGGCCGAGGTCGAGCGCTTGGTGCGGATGGAGGAGAGCGCCAGCGTGGGCAACTGTCCGCACTGCGCCGCCCCGCACAGTCGCGGGGCCCTGTTCTGCTGGCAGTGTGGAGCGACCCTGATGGAGCGCTCGCCCAGCATGACCTCGACGCTCGCGACGGCCGCTCGAGTCTCAGACGAATAGGCGAGGCTGACGTGAGCGTCGATCCCTCCGGGCGTTGCGAGGACTGCGACTCCCCGCTCGATCGCGGCCAGCGCTACTGCCTGAACTGCGGCTCGCGCGCCGGCTCGCGCAGTCCCCAGCTCGTAGGGCTCCTACGGCGCTGGCGCGAGCACCCGCGCCCAGTCGAGCCTGCGTCACCGTCCATCCCCCTGCCTGGGCACACAGCCGGGACGGCTTACTCGTCGGCGGGGCGATCCGGCCTGATGCTCCCTCCGCCCAGGGTGTCGGCGCTGCTCGTGCTCGTGTTCCTTGGCTTCGGGGTGATCCTGGGAGGCGCCGCCGGCTCGCGCGTGGACGACACGCTGGCGGCGTCCGCGCGTCCGCCGCTGAAGCTGATCTTGCCACCGGCCGCGCCCGTCGCCTCGACTTCGACGCCGCTCGCTGCCTCGCCGCCGGTGAGCGAACCGCCGCCAACGGAATCGGAATCCACACCGGCGCCGGGGTCCGCGGGCTCCTCGAAGTCGAGCCCCAAGAGCTCCTCGCCGGGGTCGACGAAGCAGACTTCCTCGCCGCACTCCACCGGCGGCAAGAGCGGATCGCCTGAATCCTCATCCGGTGGCTCGAGCTCGAAGCTGCCGCCGGTCAAGCACGTGTTCCTGATCGTGCTCTCCGATCAACCCTACGCGTCGGTGTTCGGGCCCTCCTCGCCATCTCCATATCTCTCCCAGACGCTCGAGCGCCGCGGCGAGTTGCTTGTGCGCTACTACGCGGTCGCGCATGAACAGCTGGCGAACGGGGTCGCGCTGCTCAGCGGCCAGGGGCCGACGCCGCAGACCGCCCAGAACTGCCC
Source organism: uncultured Solirubrobacterales bacterium (assembly GCA_963804555.1). GTDB lineage: Bacteria > Actinomycetota > Thermoleophilia > Solirubrobacterales > Solirubrobacteraceae > Palsa-744. The sequence continues at coordinate 903,318 of CAWDQX010000009.1, read as the reverse complement.
GACATACGAAGACCTGACGCCGGGGACTGTGGGCGCCGAGGAACAGGTCACCGGCCACGGCTGTGTGTATCCGAGCGCGACCCAGACGCTCGCCGGGCAGCTGACCGCCAAGCACCTGACCTGGCGGGCGTACCTGGAAGGGATGGACGAAGGGGCCTCCTCCGGCGCGGACGGCGCGTGTGGGCACCCGACCCTGGGCGCCGCCGATCCGAGCGCCGCGCAGACTCCGCCGGCAGGGCAGACGTACGCGACCTGGCGAAACCCGCTGGTGTACTTCCACTCCGTGATCGACTCCTCGCAATGCGCCAGCGACGACGTCGGGCTGAATCAGCTGAAGCCGGATCTGGCGAGCGCGAAGCGCACCCCGAGCTTCTCCTACATCGTGCCCGACCTCTGCCACGACGGCAGCCCCACGCCCTGCGCGAGCGGCGCGCCGGCCGGGCTTCCAGCGGCCGAAGGCTTCTTGCGGCACGTGGTCGGAGAGATCCTCGGCTCGAAGGCATACAAGGAAAGCGGCCTGCTTGCGATCACCGTCGATCAGGCGCCCTCGAGCGGCGAGTTCGCTGACTCGAGCTCGTGCTGCGATCAACCGCAGTTCCCGAACCTGCCGGCGTCCGCCTCGGGACTGAGGCCCGAAGGCGGAGGTCAGGTCGGCGCGCTGCTGCTCTCACCGTTCGTCAAACCGGGCGTCAGCCAGGAATCGTACAACCACTTTTCGCTGCTGCGCACGATCGAGGACCTGTTCGGACTGACCCATCTCGGGTACGCGGGGTTACCGAAGGTCAGCTCCTTTGAACCGTCGATCTTCTCCGCTCACCGGTCGGGCTGACCGCCGGCTACCAACTGACCAGCGGGCGCCAACTGACCGGCCGGCTACCTACTGACCGGCGGGGGTACCAACTCTCGGCGACTGGGGATCCCCCGAGCGGCCGGGATCGCTCAGCGACCGGGGAACGTTTCGCGGCTCGCGTCCGGAGCCGCGTCTGCTCGTAGCCCCGCCGGGTGGGAGGAGTCTGAGAACTCGCGGAACAGGCCTGTGACGACGAATGCGACTTGCTCGCCGATGTCGACGGCGTTGTCGCCGATCCGCTCCAGGGCGCGGGCTACGAGGATCATGTGCATTGCCCACTCGCGTGTGTCTGGGTCGTCGCCGATGTCGATCGCGAGGCGGAAGATCTCGCGGTTCAGGCGGTTGATCTCGCGGTCTTGGCGGACCAGGTCTTCGGCGAGGCCGACGTCGCGGCCGGCGAACGCGGCCTTGGATTGCATGACCTCCGAGCGGGCATAGGCGCCCATCTTCAAGAGTGCTTGGAGCACCTCTTGGCGGACGGGTGGTTCGTGCCCGGAGAGGGGGATCAGCTTGGCGATGTTCACGCACTGGTCGCCCATCCGCTCGATGTGCTTGATCATGTGCAGCAGCGCGGCGACGAGCCGCAGGTCCCCCGCTACTGGCGCTTGCAGGGCGAGTAGTGAGAGGATGCCCTGGTGGACCTCGAGGTAGCGCCCGTCGACGCGGTCGTCGTCGGCGATCACCATCTGCGCGAGCTCGACGTCTTGGTGCTGTAGCGCCTCGAGTACACGGTCGAGCTGCTCGAGGATCAGGTCGAGGCCACCGAGAGCGTTGGCTTCGAGCTCTTTGAGCTGCTCCTGGAAGTGCGCCCGCCCCTGCAGATGGTTACCGCCGGCGCTCCGCGTGTCCGCGACGGACTCGCCTGCCGCGCTCGAGTCCGTCGGCGCCGGCGCTCCGTCGTTGTTAGCCGAACTTGCCGGTGACATATTCCTCAGTCCGGGGGTCTGTGGGGTTTGTGAAGATCTCCTGTGTTGGGCCGACCTCGACGAGCTCGCCTGAGAGCATGAACGCGGTGCGGTCGGCGACACGCGCGGCTTGCTGCATGTTGTGGGTGACGATCACGATCGTGACCCGCTGCTTCAGCTCGGCGATCAGCTCCTCGATCTTCAAGGTGGCGATCGGGTCCAGCGCCGAGCACGGCTCGTCCATCAAGATCACCTCGGGGTTCACGGCCAGCGAGCGCGCGATACACAGCCGCTGCTGCTGACCCCCCGACAGGCCGGCCCCCGGCTCGGACAGGCGGTCCTTGACCTCGTCCCACAGGCCGGCGCCGCGCAGTGCCGCCTCGACCTTGGGATGCAGATCGCCGCCTCCGCGGGAGCTGAGCCGCAAGCCGGACGCGACGTTGTCGAAGATCGACATCGTCGGAAACGGGTTCGGCTTCTGAAAGACCATCCCGATCGCCCGCCGCACCGCGACGACGTCGACCGAGGACCCGTAGACATCGAGGTCATCGAGCAGCACCCTGCCCTCGGCCCTAGCGCCAGGGATCTCCTCGTGCATCCGGTTGATGCAACGCACCATCGTCGACTTGCCGCAGCCGGACGGGCCGATGATCGCGGTCACCTCGTTGGCGCCGAACTCCAAGTCGACGCCCCTGACCTGCTCACTGGCGCCATAAAACGCACGCAGTTTCTCCAGGCGCACGCTCAGCCCCGGCTTAGCCGCCGCGACTGGGGAGGCTCTCTCGGGAGGCGTCGGTCTGCGGTCTTGTGGGCGGAGTCACAAAGGGACGGGCCTGGCCGGGCTCTAATAGCTCGTCGGGCTCCATCTCAGCGCTCCGTGGAGTCGTGGCTGGTCCGTCGGGGGCGCTCGGTCCGTCGGGTGTGATCCGGAGAGACGATCCGTCGGTTCTCATGCAAGGCGGCTCCTTCGAGCAATCAAACGGGCAATCAGGTTCAACAGCAAGATCATCACGACCAGGGTGAGCGCCGCTCCCCATGCACGGTTTACCACGGCCGTGGTCGGAGATGTCACGTCGCTGTATATCTGCACCGGCAGCGAGTTCATGAATTTGCCGAGATCGAGCGTCGTTTCGTGAGTGGCGGCGGCGGTGAACAGCAGTGGTGCCGTCTCGCCGGCTGCCCTGGCGGTCGCCAACAACACTCCAGTCACCATACCCGGCAACGCGGTAGGCAACACAATCGAGAAAATCACCCGCCAACGCGGCGCCCCAAGCGCCAGTGCCGATTCCCGCAACGCATTCGGAACCAACAACAAAATCACCTCAGCCGAGCGGGTCACTACCGGCAGCATCAGCAGTGCCAGTGCCAGCGAGCCCTTGTAGCCCGCGTATGTCGAGCCGGTGCCGACGATCAGCACGATGTAGACGAACAGCCCGAAGACGATCGACGGCACGCCGGTCAAGACGTCGACGAAAAAGCGCACCATGTTCGCGAACCAGCTGTTCTTGCCGTACTCGACGAGCCAGATCGCGACGCCGATGCCGAGCGGCACGGCTATCACCGAGGCCAGCGCGACGATCTCGATCGTGCCGAGGATCGCGCTCTTGATCCCGCCGATGCTCTGGCTCTTGAAGAAGCTCTGCCCGGTCGGATCGCTCGTGAAGAAGCTCCAGCTCCAGGAGCCGAGACCCTTGCTCAGCAGGTAGTAGACGACCAGCGCGAGCGGGATCAGAGCCAGAATCGTGGCTGAGAGGATCACGCCGCGGGCGATCTTGTCCTTGCGCCGGCGCGCGGGGCTGACATTGAAGCGCGCCAGCTGGTCGCCCGCCGGGCTCTGTGCGCTCATACGCTCGCCGCCCCCGCGATCGGCATCGGGCCACCGGTGGCGTGATCTTGCGCGGTCGTCTTGGGCCGCTTCGCACGCGAAGCCCGCTGCACGAGCAGGCGCGCCACGCCGTTGACCAGCAGCGTCAGCACGAACAGCACGAGACCGGCGGCGAATAGCGCTGAGCGATGAAGGCCAGTCGCCTCGCCGAACTCGTTGGCGATCACCGCGGCGAGCGAGTAGCCCTGACCGAACAGGTGATGGGCCAGGGCCGGCGAGTCGCCGATCACGATCGTCACGGCGATCGTCTCGCCGATCGCGCGACCGAGCCCGAGCATCGCCCCGCCCGTGATGCCGGCACGGCAGTAGGGGAGAACCGCCATGCGGATCATCTCCCAGCGCGTGGCGCCGAGGCCAAGCGCCGCCTCCTTATGGTCTGGCGGCACCGTCAGCATCACCTCGCGGCTGATCGCTGAGACGATCGGCAGGATCATGATCGCAAGGATCAGGCCGGCGATGAAGATGTTGGGGATCGTCACCACACCGCCGCCGACGAAGGGGATGAACGACAGCCGGTCGGCGACCCACTGCTCGGCGCCCTGCAGCTTGGGCGCGAGGAAGAAGATCGCCCACAGCCCGTAGACGACCGACGGCACGGCGGCGAGCAGCTCGATCAACACGGTGACCGGCGTGCGCACCCGTGTCGGGCACAGCTCAGTGATGTAGATGGCGGTGGCGACCGCCACCGGCACCCCGATCAGGAGCGCCAGCCCCGAGGTGATCAGGGTCCCGAGGACCAACGGCAATGCGCCGAAATGATTGGTGCTCGGCGTCCAGTTGTTGTCGAAGGCGAAGCCGAAGACCCCGGCCTTGGAGAACGCCGGATGGGCCTCTCCCACCAGGCGGATGAAGAAGTACACGATCAGCGCGAGGATCAGCCCCGCCAAGACGGTCAGGCCGTACTTCAGCGCACGGTCAGGCAACCGCGCCACCGGCGAGCGCTCGAGCAACGAGCGCCCGCCGGTGGGTGCGGATGCGGCCTCCAACTCTCCTCTATTCGATGTCGAGCTCGTCCGTGAGGACTAGCTCAGCGGTGATCCGTTGCATTCCAGGGTGGCGATGGCCGCCTTGGACTTCGCCAGGATCGGCGCCGGCAGAGCTGCGTAGTCGGCCTGCGAGAGGATCGACTGACCGGCTCCGAGCCCGTATTCCAGGAACTTGACGACGCCCTTGGCGTTCGCTTCGCCGCCCTGGATGCCGACCTTGCACATGTCCTTGTAGACGACGATGAACGTCTGCGAGGTGATCGGGTAGGCCGCTGCGCCGGATGGGTTCTTGATCTTGAAGCCCAGGTTCGCGGGTACCGTCAGGCCTTCGCCGGCGGCCGTGGTGGAGGCCAGCGTCGGTTCGACGAATTTGCCCGCCTTGTTCTTCACCGAGGCGTAGGTGAAGTTGTTCTGCAGAGCGTAGGCCTGCTCGACATAGCCGACAGCCCCAGTGGTCTGCTTCACAGCGGTCGCGACGCCCGAGTTGCCCTTGGCGCCGGTCGTGCCGGTCGGCCACTTGACTTCCTTGCCCGCTTCGCCGACGACCTTTTCGAATTCGGGGTCGGTTGCCGCGACGAAGCCGGTGAAGCCGGCGGTCGTGCCCGATGAGTCTGAGCGGTGGATCACCGTGATCGGCGTGCTTGGCAGCTTGACCCCCGGGTTCAGGGCCGCGATCTCTGGATCGTTCCACTTCTTGACCTTGGTCAGGAAGATGTCCCCGATCGTCTTGCCGTCGAGCTTCAGGCCGCTCTTCACGCCCGGCAGGTTGTAGGAGACGGTGATCGCCCCAAAGAACATCGGGAACTGCTGAATCGGTCCGACCTTTTCAAGCGCGGCGATTTCTTCGGGCTTCAATGGCGGGTCCGAGGCACCGAAGTCAACCGTCTTTGTCTCCAGGGCGGTGACGCCCGCTCCCGAACCGACGGCCTGGTAGTTGAGGGTCACGCCAGAGCTCGAGCCCGAGGAGCCCCACTGTTCATAGACGGGGGCGGCGAACGTCGAGCCTGCGCCCGAGATCGTGCCGCTCGCCACGGACGGGGTCGTCGCGGTCTTGGCGCTCGCGCTGCTTGCCGTGCTCGCTGCCGTAGTGCTGGTTGTAGAGCTACCGCTGGTTGAGGAACTCGAACTGCCGCACGCGGCGAGGCCGAGCGCGAGCAGCACTACGCCCACAACCGCCCCAATCTTGTTAGTGATCACTACGTCTCCTCTGCTGGATTTATGCTTGTCACCGGCCCACGGGCGCCCGCGTGGACGCGGCGTCCCCTGCCGGTCGGTATTGGCTGCGGTCCAGTCTCATGAATCTTCGACCGCCCCAATGTGAACATTTCGTGAAAGCTGTGGTTGGAAGCGATAACCGAACCCGGGGTGGGTGTGGATGAAGCGGCGGTCGGGCATTGCCGTCTCCAGCTTGCCGCGCAGCTTGCTCACGTACACGTCGACCGAGCGGTCGCCGTCGCGCAGCTTGCCGCCCCACACCGCGCTGTACAGCTCCACGCGCGTGACGACGGCGCCGGCCCGGCGTGCCATCGCCGCCAGCAGCTCGAACTCGCGCACCGACAGCTTCAGCGCGCGCCCGGTCGCCAGCACCAAGCCCTCGCCCAGCCTGATCTCCAGTTCGCCCGCGTACAGGGTGTTCGGGTTTTCCACCGACGCCTCCACTGGTATAGCGTTGCCGCAAATCGTGCGCGCGCGCGTTGCCAATTCGTGATCGACTCGTGAAGAAGTCGTAAAGGAGATCACGGCCGCCGGCTGATATTCATACTCTTCGCAGATGAGCTTGCTCGGCCGCCCCATCGACACGACCTTGACGAATCTCGTCGAGGAGGCCGGCCGCAACGTGCAGCACTCCGCCCTGCTGCTGCGCCAGCTGCTCGCAGAGCTCCCCGAGCACACGCCGCTCGCGGAGGACCTCGCCGCGTGCGAGCGGGAAGGAGATCGCATCACCCACGACATCATCCACCGGCTCAATGGTGGCCGGCGCTTGCGGGGTGGGCGGGGTCCATTCACCGCCGGCGACGGGTATGTCCTCGCCACGGCGCTGGACGACATCGTCGACCACACCGAGCAGGCCGCCGCCCAGCTCGGCCTGTACGGGGTCGAAGCGCCGATGGAGCAGGCGGTCGAGTTCGCCGACGTGCTCGTCGCGGCCGGTGAGCCGATCCTCGACGCGTTGCGCTGCCTGCACACCGGCGAGGATCTGACTCCCCACCTGGTCGAGATCCATCGCCTGGAGAACGAGGGCGACCGCTTGCTGCGTGACGGGGTCGCCTCGCTGTTCGCCAAGGGCACCGACCCGATGGTGGTGATCCGCTGGAAGGACATCTTCGAGTCGCTCGAGGCTGCCGTCGACGCCTGTGAGACTGTGGCGCACGTGCTCGAGGGGATCGTCCTCAAGCGCCGCCGGCGCTGAATGGACCCCGCCCACCCGCAATCCAAGCAGGCGCACCCTGGATGCCACCCCGCTGAGACCATCCCGCTGAGACGGATGGGGAGCGCGGGCGCGGCTCGGCGGCTGAGCCCCACTCAACCGAACGTGGTTGCCGGCGCGCTCGCTTGCAGCTTCGCGCCTTTCAGATCCCCCACGAGGAACGCCTGGAATGGGGCAGACACGCCGGGCGCCACTTCGCCCAGGACGGCCCTGCCGGCGCCGACGATCCGCCCGGCGCGGCGCGCGATCACGTAGACGACGAGCTTCTGCTGGGTGACGTTCGAGCGGTTGCGCACCGTGCCCGCGGTTTCACCGGAGGTTTCTTCGCTGAGCCGCAGATCCTCGACTTCGATTCGCGGTTCCGGCCCGCTCGCGACTGGGGCTTCGCCGACGCGGGCGCTGACGCTCGCCGGTGCGCCGGCGGAGGGGAGCTGGTCGTCGACCCACGTCACCGAGCCATGGGCCGGCAGCGAGGAGACCTGAGTGAGCCCCGTTTCCAGGCCGGGGGTGTTGTTCTGGAAGAGCGTCTGTCCGTGCGCGCTCTTGACCGTGATCGCGATTGGCACCGAGCGCAGCGTTTGCGAGGTGGAGTTGCGGACGCTCACCGCCGCCGCGGCGCCTTCGGAGTCGCGCACCACGGTGGCGCTCAGCACCTCGGCCTGGGTGCTCGCTCGCGCGATCGACAGCCCCCGGTGCGAGAGTGTGAAGTGCTTCGCGCTCTTTTCGAGCTTCGCGCTCTTTTCCGCCGTCGTCTCACATCCTGTAAGCGCCACCGCCGCGAGGACGAGCGCGGCCCACCTCACCCGAACGCTCCGCCAATGTACTCGCGGGTGCGCTGCTTCTCCGGCCGGTCGAACACCTGCTCGGCGGGCCCGTACTCGACGAGTTCGCCGAGGTGCATGAACGCGACGTGGTCGGCCACACGGAAGGCCTGCTGGAGGTTGTGCGTGACGATCACGATCGCCACGCTCTCGCGCAGTGCAACGATCAGCTCCTCGATCGTCGCCGTGGAGATCGGGTCGAGCGCCGAGCAGGGCTCGTCGAGCAGCAGCACCTCGGGCTGGGCGGCCAGCGCGCGCGCGATGCACAGCCGCTGCTGCTGGCCACCGGAGAGTTTCAGGGCCGAACGGTCGAGATCCCCGGCCACCTCGTCATACAGCCCGGCCCTGACCAGCGCGTCGCGCACGGCGTGCTCCAGCTCGGCGCTGCGCCGCCGCCGGCGCCCGCGCGGGGGACCCTGCTCGGCCAGCGCGTAGGCGACGTTGTCGAAGATGCTCATCGGGAACGGGTTCGGCTGCTGGAAGACCATCGACACGCGCCGGCGCAGGGCGTTGACCTCCAGCGTGTGGATCTCCTCGCCATCGAGCGTGATCTGACCTGCCCGCGCCGCCCCGGCGGTGACCTCGGTGAGGCGGTTCAGCGAGCGCAGCAGCGTCGTCTTGCCCGAGCCCGAGGCGCCGATCAGCCCCAGCACCTCGCCCTGGCGCACAGGGAGGCTGACGTCGCGCACGACCCAATTCTCGCCGTAGGCCAGCCACACCGATTCGATCCGCATCCGCTCGCGCACGTTGCCGACCGCCGGGCGCTCGGCGCGCAGGCGCGCCGAGGTGGAGGCGGCGCGGCGCCGTGCTTGCGCCATTGGGGCTCGGCTGGGGCGTGGCGACGCGCGGCTCGCGGCCGACGGCGATCCGTCGTACCGGGGGTGGCGTCATCTTCTCCATCCGAACCTCCACAGTCCCAGCCACCGCCGCCCGTTTGCCCTGTCACGTCCGCCGGTGATGCGCGTCACGGCGAAGTTGAGCGCCAGCACGATCATCAGCAGCACGAACGCCGCGGCATAGGCCTTCTGGTGCGCGTTGCCCTCGCCGGCCGGCGAGTTGTAGTAGACGTAGTTGGTCAGCGTCGAGCCGGTGCCGCGCAGCAACCCGATGATCGGCACACCGCCCTCGGGTTCGGTCTTCAGCGTCCCGCCGAGCAGGATGATCACGATCGCCGTGTCGCCGATGATCCGGCCCATGCCGAGCACGACCCCGCCGGCGATATTCGGGCGGATCGCCGGCAGCAGCACGCGCCGGATCGTCGTGATGCGGGTCTTGCCCAGCGCATGGGACGCCTCGCGCATGCGATCTGGGATCTGGGCCAGACCCTCGCGTGTCGCGCCGACGATCAGCGGCAGCGCGAGCAGCGCCATCATCGCGCCGGCGGCGAGGAACGACTGTCCTGTGACCGCCCCGTCAGCGGCGCTCTGGGAGAGGAAGCCAAGCACGCTCTGGGAGAACACGAGCAGCCCGAAGATCGCCAGCACGATGCTGGGTACCCCGGCGATGATCTCGATCGCGGACTCCACCGCGCGCGCGAGCCTGCTCGGCCGCCCGTACTCGCTCAGCCACGCCGCCAGCGCCACGCCGATCGGGGCGGCGATCACGATGCCCACGGCGGTCAGGAGGAACGTACCCTCGATCGGGTCGAGAAATCCGCCGGCCTTGCTCTGCTGCAGCGAGGGGGCGGGGGAGCTCACGAGCAGGCTCGGGCGCAGGTAGGAGATCCCCTTGACCAGCATGTACAGGACGATTCCGACGGCGATCAGGCACAACACAATGCCGGTCGCCCAGCAGAGCAGATAGCCGATGCGGTCGATCAACGGCCAGCTGGTCGTGCGCTGGCGCGGCGGGCGCACCACACTCAGCCCGGTGGGCGGCGATCTCAGCTCCGAGGTGACCGCGCTCATGCCCTGATCCCGTAGCGCTTGAGTGGCTGCTTGGCGGCCCAGCCGGCGAACGACAGCAGCGCCGCCGACACCAGCAGCACCGCGGCCATCGCGTACAGCGTATGGCTCATCGGGCCGATCGTCAGCCCCGCCGATTCCTGCACGATCGTCGCCGCCAGCGGCCTGACCGGCTCGAACAGGAAGGTGAAGCCGTCGAGTGGGTTGGCGGCGAAGCCACGACTGCCCGAGACCATCGAGAGCATGATCGCCTCGCCGAGCGCGCGCGCGGTGGCGAGCACGGTCGCCGCGACGATTGCCGGGCGCGCGGTGGTGAGCGAGACGCGCACGATCGTGCGCCAGCGGTTCACGCCGAGCGCCGCCGATCCCTCCTTCCAGGACGCCGGCACGGAAGCAAGCGCGCCGGCGATCAGCGCGATCATGATCGGCGTGATCATCACCGCCAGGATCACGATCGCGAGCATCAGGTCGGCGCCTTCCAGCTGCACCACGTAGGCAACCGATTTTCGCCGTGATTCGCTGATCAGGTGCTCATCGATGAACGGCGCGAGCGCGAGGATCCCGATCAGCCCGTAGACGACCGAGGGCACGCCGGCGAGCAGCCTGACGACCGGCTCCAGCACGCTTCGCACGGCCGTCGGGGCGAACTCCGTCATGAAGATCGCCGCCAGCGTGGAAACCGCCAGCGCGATCAGCACCGCCGGGATCGTCGTGATGATCGTCCCCCAGATCAGCGGCCAGGCGCGGAAGTACAGGGCTGAGTGCCCGGCCAGCGGCATGCCTTCGTCCATCGCGCGCAACTGGGTGTCGACGTTCCCGCCGGGCGCGAACCAGCTCAGCCCGTTGGCTTGAAAGGACGGCCAGGCCTTGATGAAGACCGTGACCACCATTGCGGCGATCAGGACGAGCGTCGCCGCCGCGAGCGCGCCGAGCATGCGCTCGGCGCGCCGATCTGCGCCGGTGGCCCCGCCGAGGCGTGCACGAGCTGGGCGATGTGCAGCCCCGGCGGGCACCGTCGCTAGTAGACCGCGATCCAGCTCGAGTTGATGATCGCTTTGGTGGTCTTGTTGCCGCTCGTGGCCCATTTGATGAACTTGGCGGCTTCGCCTTTGGGAGTCCCTTTTGTGACCATCCAGAAGTTACGCACGCCGAGGTACTGTTCGGAGCGGGCGTTGCGCAGGTTGCAGGCGACGCCTTGGTAGCCGACGGCGTTGACGCCGGCGGTGTAGGCGAAGGACACGAAGCCGATCGCGTGTTCGTCCTTTTCCACGTGCAACTGCTCCAGGCCGTTGGACGCCTCGGCCACGGCGCTCGGGGAGATCTTGAGTGTTTCGCCGAGGAAGATGTGCTGGAAGGCGTCCTCGGTGCCGGAGGCGCCGTCGCGCTGGAACAGGTCGATCGGGCCGGAGACCTTCGCGTTCGGCACTTCGCTCCAGTCGTGGATGCTCCCCGTGAAGATGCCTTCGACCTCTTGCTGGGAGAGGCTGGAGATCGGGTTCTTGTCGTTGGTGATCATGCACACGCCGTCGCGCGCGAGCCTGGTGAAAGACAGTCCTGTGGGATCGACGCCTTTGATCGCGTCGCGCGAGGAGTCACCGATGTCGAGGCTGCCGCTGGCGGCGCCGCTGATGCCGATGTCGGACTGCCCTCCGCTCACCTGTGGTGCGGGGATCTTCGGGTAGGCCTTGTGATAGGCGGTGGCGAGTTTCTGCATCAGGGGCAGCATCGAGGTCGAGCCGCCGATGATCAGGCGTTTGGCCGCCGCGCCGGCCGGCGCGGCGAGCACCAGCGCGAGGATCACGGAGACGACGAGGGTTCGGTGTGCGCGCACGTTATTGCTCCTTTATTGCTTTCGGGCTTGGATATTGCGCCGGCGCTGAAGGACGCCGGGGGTGCCAACAACTCGGTGCGTCGATCGATGCGGTATGCGCGATGAGCCTCACCCTGGGCAAGCGTGTCGGTCGGGGGTTTGCATGATGTGTCGTTTTTGTGAACGCCATTGCAATTCCGAGCGCGCCGTGTGAGGCTGGCGCGGCTCGACCGTGGGCCACGCGGCTCGGCGGCCCGGCTGATCTGCCAGAAAGCTTCCCGGCTGACCTGCCAAAGCCCTGATCTTGCCCCAAAACCTGAAACTCAGATGACAGACGAACTCGACCCCCCCGACATCCCCGACGACCCGGACGAGCACGGCTCCCCGGGCTCTTCGGTGGGCTCCCCGGAGGCTTCATCGCCTAACGGCCGGCCGCGCTCACAGGCGCCGACCGTTCGCTCGGGCCTCGCCCACCGCCGCAACCCGGCGCTCGTGATCCTGGGCGAGTTCGCGCAGAACACGCGCCGCATCGCCTTCCGCGATCCGCTCGCGTTGTTCCTCGCCGTCGCCTCGCTCGTGCTGGCGATCAGCTTTGCCACGCTGCTCGGTGACATCAAACCGAGCAGCGCTGGGACGCAGGCGCCGCTCAGCACCGTGCAGAGGCTGGCCAAACACCACCAGATCGCAGACGCGCTGCTGCTCGACCACGACGACCGCGTCGAGATCACGACGAAGGCGAGCACCCCGCTGGTGTCAGCCACCGGCACGACGACCACCGGCACGACGACCACCGGCACGTCAGCCACCGGCACGTCAGCCACCGGCACGACGAGCGGCGGCGCCGAAGCCACGGGCTCGACGGCCGCGGCGGCGGGCGCCGTCCAGCAGTTGTGGGCGTCCTATCCCGCTTCGGGCGCGCTGACCCAGCAGCTGCTGCGCGAACTCGACGAAAGTGGCGCGAGCGTCGCGGTCGATCAGCAGTCGGGCAAGGGCACGAAGACGATCGTCATCCAGTTCCTGATTCCGATTCTGCTGCTCGTCTGCCTGTTCTCGCTGTTCATGCGCCTCGGCGGTGACGGCGCCGCCGCGGGTGGGATCGCCGGCTTCTCGGAGTTCACCGGCAAAGGTCGCAAGAAGGGCAAGGGCAAAGCCGAAGCGATCACCTTCGCCGATGTCGCCGGGGCGGGAGAGGCGCTGGCCGAGCTGCGCGAGATCCGCGATTACCTGGCCGATCCGTCGAAGTACCTCGCGGTCGGCGCCGCCGCCCCCAAGGGCGTGCTGCTCGTCGGTCCCCCCGGGACCGGCAAGACGCTGCTCGCCAAGGCCGTGGCTGGCGAAGCCGACGCCTCGTTCTTCTCGCTGTCGGGGTCGGACTTCGTCGAGTCGCTGGTCGGTGTTGGAGCGGCGCGCGTGCGCGACCTGTTCCGCAAGGCGCGCAAAGCCGCGCCGGCGATCATCTTCATCGACGAGCTCGACGCCGCCGGGCGTAAGCGCGGCGCCGGCATCGGGCAGGGCAACGACGAGCGCGAGCAGACGCTCAACCAGATCCTCGTCGAGATGGATGGCTTCGCCGGCGACGGCGGCCTCGTCGTGATGGGCGCCACCAACCGCCCCGACATCCTCGATCCGGCGCTGCTGCGCCCGGGGCGCTTCGATCGCCAGATCGTCGTCGACGTCCCCGATGTGCATGGCCGGATCGAGATCCTGCGCTTGCACGGCGGCAAGCGCCCGCTCGCGCCGGACGCGTCGCTCGAGGAGGTGGCGCGCCAGACCCCCGGCTTCAGCGGCGCCGAGCTCGCCAACGTGATCAACGAGGCCGCCCTGCTCAGCGTGCGCGACGGTCGTGGGCAGATCGACCAGGCGACGCTCGACGAGGCGATCGATCGGGTCGTCGCCGGCCCGGCCAAGCGGCACATCCTCACCGAGGAGGAGCGCTGGCTGATCGCGATCCATGAGGCCTCCCACGCGGTCGTCACCGACGCGCTGGGCCACACCGCCTCCACGCGCAAGCTCTCGATCGTCGCCCGCGGCCGCCAGCTGGGCACCGCCGCGCACATGCTCACCGACCGCGACCAGACGATCATGACCAAGCCCGACCTGCAGCGTCAGCTGATCGTGATCACAGCTGGGCTCGCGGGCGAGCGCATCGCCTTCGGACATGTCTCGACCAGCGTCAACGACGACCTGCACGCGGCCACGGCGCTGGCGCGCAGCATGGTCACCTCCTTCGGCATGTCCGAGGCGCTCGGACTCGTGACGATCGGCGAGAAGGGGGGAGAGGTCTTCCTCGGGGCTTCTCTGCAGGACCTCGGCTCGGTCGGTCCGGAGACGCTCAACCTGATCGACAACGAGATCGAGCGGCTGGTCGGCGACGCCGAGGCGCGGGCCGGGGCGATCCTCGATCGCAACTGGGGCACCGTGGAGGAGACCGCAACGGCGCTGCTCGAGCACGAGACGCTCTCCGGGGTGGCCCTCGACGCCGTGCTGTCCACGGTCCAGGAGGTGACACTCGAGGATCTGCATGAGGTCCGCCGCACCCCGCCGGCTCGCGGCAAGCAGGCATTATGAGGCCACGTAGGCCCTCCCGGGTACGTTTGCCGTCGCCGGCGATGGTCGTCGCGCTGATCGCGCTCATGCTCTCGATGTCCGGGTTGGCCGATGCCGCTCGCCACGCGGTGATAGCGGAGATCAACGGCCACCCGATCAGCACCAAGCCTCACGCCGGCGGCGTGTTGCTGCTGGGCAAGAACAGGAAATTCCCCGCCTCGGCGATTCCCACGGTGAAGGACGCCAGCAGAGTCGGCGGTAAAACCGCCGCCGAGCTGGAAGGAACCTGTCCGCCGGACACCGTCGACATTGGTAGCTGGTGCCTGGATACGGCGCCCTACCCCTTGACCAACGCGGACGTTGGCAAGAACAACTTCATCTGGGCCAGCAAAGCGTGCGAGGCCGAAGGCGGCTGGCTGCCGTCCGCTTCGGAGCTGCTCGGCGCGGCGGCACGCGTGAAGCTCGAGTCGACGATCCACGACTCGCAGCTGACCGCCACCGTGAACCTTGACCCGAGCCGTGGCCTCAAAGACGAACGGGAGATGAGCTCGACGCTCGTCACGACCGAAGCGGGGTCGGCGGCCGCCGGGTTCGAGGGTGTCAGCGAAGGCGCGACCGGCAATCCCCGTCAGGGCCAGGCCAACCCGATCCCCCTGCCCGCCAACCCGCTGCCTGAATCGCTGCAGTACGTGACGGTCTACGACAACGGCAACAGCGGCGGCTTCGCTGGTTCCGAGCCGGTCATCAATCCCGAGAACTTCCGCTGTGCCTTTAACCTCACGCCCGGCGCGCTGAATAAATCCGAATCCTGAGATCTCGCCCTCGGTGACCTGACGTCCGGCTACAGCGGCGGGACCTGGTTGTTGACCTGCGTCCCGTGGTACAGGTGGTCTTGATCCCTGCACGCAGCCGGGAAGAAGAACTGGACGCTGTCGCTACGCACGCCGTTGTAGCTGGCGTAGAGGGTCGCGCGACCAACGGTGCCAACTTCGCAGTTCGGGTCGCTGCTGCTCGTGACCCGGACTTTTATCTTCATGATGTTCCCCGGGTAACCCCACATCGTCGCGTAGTGCGAGTGGTACACGAGGTGATGCTGGACCGACATGATGATCGTGCCGGCCCGATCCTGCTGGCAGATGACTCCCGATACCGTGTTGGCTTCGAGGTTGATTTCGCCGTGGCCCTTGGCGAAGCTGCTTTCCCCCGTGAAGGAGCCCGTATGAAAACCCCATGGGGGAATCCCGTAAACGGTCGATACCTGCGAGCAAGACGTGGCTGCGCTGGCTGAGCTGGCCATGCCGCTGAGCGCCAGCAGCGCCGTCAGCACCAGAACGGCGAGTCCAATGCGCCGCGTGATGTGGTTTCCCCCCATCTCGGAGCTGACTATAGCTCGGGCGACGAGCAGAGGTTGTGTGGCCTACTTGCTCGGCTGCGCTACTTGCTCAGCTGCGGATGCCGGGTGAAGCAGCCTGGACTACGCGGCGTCCGAGCTCGGACACCTGCTCGTCGGTGAGGTGCTCGACGGCGAGGCCCGCCTGCTGGAGCTCGTGACGGACATTCACGGTGGTCAGGATGGTGTCGATCGCCGTTCCCAATTTGGCCAGCGCGTGGCTGACGAGCGGGTCGTCGAGCGAGGTCGTCCCGTCCTTTGCGGGCTTCAGCAGCCACGTGCGCAGCGCCTCTGCCTCGCTCAGGGCGAGATCGAGGGTGATCGTGCGCTCGTGATCGCCCTCGCCGACGGGCTCACTGGTCTGCTGCTCAGCTGCTTTATTGCCGTTGGTGCTCAGGTCGGTGGTGCTCATTGCAGGCAAGCTCTTTTTTTGGGGGAAGGGGGAGAGAGAAAAAGAAAGAGAGAGATGACTCCCAAGCGCCGGGACGGGCGGGAGCCGGACGACCTTTTTATCGACCGTGGCAACGCCATACTTGAGCGGCGTAATTTCAGCGGCATGCATTCTTAGGTTTTCAGACGTCGGTCCCGGCGTTGGCCTTGATCAGTCGTCCGCACAGCATCCGTGAGATGTTGAGCAGCAGCTTGGCGGCCAGAGTCGGTTCCTCGGCCATCAGCTTGTGCAGTGTCCCATCGGAGAGCGAGAGGATCCTCACGCCAGGCGTGGCGGCGTAGACGTCGGATTGGCGAGGCAGCGCCAGCAGGAACGCCATCTCCCCTAGGACGTCTCCCGGCCGCAGGACGTTCACGAGCCTGCCGCGGTGGCGAACCTCGAGCGTCCCCTCGAGGACCAAGAAGAGGTTCTGGGAAGAGCCGCCCTCCTTCAGTACTCGATCCCCGGGGGCGCACTCGATGATGTTGCTGCGAGAGATGCACTCCCGCCTCTCCGCTTCCTCCAGGCCGGCAAAAGCATGGAGCTCCTCCTCCTCGAGGCGTTCCAGGGCGCCCTCCACGTGAGCCCAGTACTCCCCCGGGGCCATCACCGAAGCGGAGCGAACGGCGTCACTTCGGGCCAGGGCAACCTCGAGTGAGCGCGGCAGGCAGGGACGACCATCCCCGTCCAGGCTGCCGATCGCCGCGGCCAGGCCGTCCGTGTGCCCACCGAGAAACAGCAGCGGGATCAGATAGCCCGCCTCCTCGCTGTTGATGTTGTGCTCGGCGTACGTTCGGCCTCCCGCCGAGAGGTTCATCGACAGCAAATGTGGCTCGCAGTTGCCGAAGACGAGTCGCACGCCGCCGGCTTCGATGTCCTGCAGCGCGAGCTCGCGTAGCTTTGAGGCGACCGTGGAGCCCCGGTGCTGCGGCGCCACCATCAGCCGCTCGCCGATCGCCATCAGCTGGGCCGGTACCTCAGACAGGAACGGGTCCAGGCTGTACTGCTCGATCTGGCGAGGCGAGAAGCCGTCGGCCCCCAGGGTCAGCCGCGACGTTCCCACCGCCTGCCCGTCCTCACGAGCGCCGTAGAGAATGCTGTGGGCGTCCTCGGGCTCTACCAGCCTCTGACCTCGGTGATCGGCGGTCCGGCGGTAGCGGCCCATTTCCTCGACGTATACGCCGTAGCGAAACCGGAATAGCTCCTCGCGGTCCTGCTCGGATTGCGCCCGGAAAACCTCGACGGTCATCAGCCACCCCTCAGCTCGACGTTCGGCACGTTATCGAGATCCCGAGCGGCCCAGAGGGACGTCGCTGCGCCATTGCACCGAAAGTCGGATGATTCGTGGGTGAGTCCGACTGCCACAGAGATGGTCGCGGTCTTGATGACCGATCTGGTGGGTTCGACCGCGATGGCCGACCGGGTTGGTCCCGCGGCCGCGGAGGAGTTGCGCGCGGAGCACTTCGGGTTGCTGCGAGGAGCACTGCAGCGTACGGGCGGACGCGAGGTGAAGAACCTCGGCGATGGGCTGATGGTCGTGTTCGCGAGCGCGGCACAGGCGCTCGAGTGCGCAGTGGCGATGCAGCAGGCGTTGCAGGCGCGCAACCGCCGGGCGGCCGAGCCGCTTGGGGTGCGGATCGGCGTGAGCTTGGGCGACACGACGGTCGAGGATGGCGATCATTTCGGCGAACCGGTGGTCGAAGCGGCGCGACTGTGCGCGGCGGCGGACGGTGGGCAGGTCTTGATCAGCGATCTCGTGCGCCAGATCGGCGGCGCCCGCGACGGTCATGACTTCCGCTCGCTCGGCGGCCTCGAGCTGAAGGGCCTGTCCGCGCCCGTCCAGACGTTCGAGCTTCGCTGGGCGCCAGCTGAGGGGGCTGCCATCCCGCTGCCGCAGCGGCTGCGCGAGCTGCCGCCGACTGGCTATGTGGGGCGGGTGGCCGAGCGCGCTCAGCTGCAGGAGCTGTGGGAAGAGGCCAGGGAGGGCTCGCTGCGGCTGGCGCTGATCGGGGGCGAGGCGGGCATGGGCAAGACGCGCCTGTCCACGCACCTGGCGCTCGCGGCGCACGGCGAGGGCGCGACGGTGCTCTACGGGCGCTGTGACGAGGATCTCGGGGTGCCCTATCAGCCGTGGGCGCAGGCGTTGCGGCATCTGGCGGCCGAGGCGCCCGAGCCGCTGCTGCGCGCGCATGTCGAGCGCTATGGGGGTGAGCTCGCGCGGCTGGCGCCAACGTTGGCCGAGCGCGTTGCAGACGTGCCGGCGCCGCGCCAGAGCGATCAGGAGACCGAGCGCTATCTCTTGTACGCCGCCGCCGGGGGCCTGCTGGAGACAGCCGGAGAGTCAGAGCCGGTCGTGCTGATCCTCGACGACCTGCACTGGGCCGACGCGCCGACGCTGTCGCTGCTGCGCCACGTGGCCGGCGCCGGCGCCGCCACGCGGATGCTGATCGTCGGGACCTACCGCGACTCCGACCTCTCGCGTGAGCACCCATTGACCGCGCTGCTGGCCGACCTGCATCGTGAGCGGGGTGTGCGGCGTCTGCGACTGGAGGGACTCGGGGGTGAGGATGTGCTTGCGCTGATGGAGGCGATCGCCGGGCACGAGCTCGACGAGAACGGTCGCGAGCTCGCCATGGAGATCACGCGCGAGACCGCCGGCAACCCGTTCTTCGCGGGCGAGCTGCTGCGCCATCTGACCGAGTCCGGTGCGATCGTCTCGGAGGACGGCGGGCGCTGGCGGTTGATGGGCGAGGTGGCCGACCTGGGGCTGCCCCAGAGCGTGCGCGAGGTGATCGGCCGGCGGGTGGAGCGTCTCGGCGCAGACGCGCGCGCTGCGCTCAGCGCGGCGGCGGTGATCGGGCGGGACTTCGATCTCGAGTTGCTGGGCGCGATCGTCGATTTGGGGGAGGCGCGGCTGCTGGATCTGCTCGAGCGGGCGGTGGACGCGGCGCTCTTGCGGGAGGACTCCGAGCGCGCGGGGCGCTTCACGTTCACGCACGCGCTGGTTGAGTACACGCTGTATGAGGATCTCGGTCGCACGCGGCGCGCGCGCCTGCATCAGCAGGTGGCCGAAGCGCTGGAGGAGCAGTGCGGCGATGATCCCGGGGAGCGTTTGGGCGAGCTGGCCGCGCACTGGGCCGAGGCGACCGTCAGCAGCAATCCCGCCAAGGCGCTTCACTACGCGCGGCGCGCCGGCGACCGCGCACTGGCCGCGCTCGCCCCCGGCGAGGCCGTGCGCTGGTACCGGCAGGCGCTGGCGCTGCAAGCCCAGACGTCGGGCGAGGACCGCGTGGAGCGTTGCGAGCTGTTGATCGGTCTGGGAGAGGCTCAGCGTCAGGCGGGCGATCCGACCTCGCGCCAGACACTGCACGACGCTCTGTTGATCGGTCTGGGAGAGGCCGAGGGTCAGGCGGGCGATCCGACCTCGCGCCAGACACTGCTCGACGCTGCGGCGCTTGCCCAAGAGCTCGGCGACACCGATCTGCTGTGCCGCGCCGTGCTGGCCAACACGCGCGGGTTCCCAAGCCATGTCGGCGTCGTGGACGGCGAGCGGGTGCGGGCGTTGGAGGCTGCCGCTCTCGCCCTGCCGGATGGCGATTCACGCCGAGCGCAGGTGCTCGCGCTGCTCGCCTCAGAGCTTCACTACAGCGGCGACCCCGAACGCTGCCGGCGGCTCGCCGGCGAAGCGATCGACACGGCCCGAGCAGCGGGCGACGAGGCCGCGCTGGCGCAAACGCTGTCCCACGCCATCTGGGCGATCGCCGCGCCCGACACGCTCGAGC
This sequence comes from uncultured Solirubrobacterales bacterium, assembly GCA_963804555.1. Lineage (GTDB taxonomy): Bacteria > Actinomycetota > Thermoleophilia > Solirubrobacterales > Solirubrobacteraceae > Palsa-744. The sequence goes on along the minus strand of CAWDQX010000009.1, from coordinate 883,580 downwards.
AGCGACGGGAGCTGATCGACGAGTTGGAGTGCCTGGCCGAGCGTCTGGACGATCCCCAGCTCAAATCGCTCGCTGGCGGCGCTCGCTTGACCGCCGGTATCGAAGCCGCCGATCGCGCGCAGATCGAATCGTCGCTGGCGCGAGGACGTGTCCTCGTCGCCCACCTTCCCCAGGCCAGTCTGCGCTGGGGCTGGCTGATGTCGCAAGCCACCTGGAGCTTTATCCAGGGCGACCTGCGGGAGTCCGAGCGATGGGCGGTCCAGGGCGCGGAGGCCGGCGCGGGCGAGCCTGACGCGTTCATCGCCGTCGGGGTGCAGCTGTTTGCGATGCGTCACCTCCAGGACCGGCTCCAGGAGGTCGCGGACCAGGCGGTGGCTATCACGCGCCGGCCTGAGGGCGTCGCGGGGCACCGCTCCGGCGCGGCGCTCGCGCTGATCGAAAGCGGTCGCGAGGATCAGGCGCGCGAGCTGGCCCTCGCCGAGGATCTGCGGGCGATATCCTGGGAACACGCGTGGTATCACGCCGTGATCCTCTGGGCGATGGTCTGCTCTCGACTGGCGCTCGGAGAGCGCGCGGGCGAGCTCTACCGGATGCTGGCGCCTTTCTCCGGCCGGCTCGCCGGCAACGCGCTGTGCGCGTTCGGCACGGTCGATTGGGGGCTCGGCATCCTCGCCGCGACCCTCGAGCGCTGGGCAGCCGCCGAGCAGCATTTCGCCGCCGCCGCCGCGCTGGAGGAGCGCCTTGGCGCTCCCCTGTTCCTCGCCCGCACGCGCGCGGACTGGGCCCGCATGCTGCTGGCCCGCGGCCGGCCCGAGGACCTCGAACGTGCACAGCACATGCTCGAGCAGGCCGAAGAGGTCGCCGAGCGCCTGGGTGCGGCCCGCATCGTGCGCGACATCACGGAGTGTCGCGGCGCCCTCACGACGATCCGCGGGTAGCCGCAGACACTTCTCAGAAGTCCGGGGCAGTTGACCAGAATCGGCGCACTTCCCCGTCGCTTCGAGGCCTTACCCGCGTCTACCCCACCTTGAAGTTGGTCGCTGCCGTCGCTCCCGGGGAAGCGATCGCGACGAGCCTGTAGTCGCCTGCGGCAAGAGCATGCCCGGTGAGTCTCAATACGTTTTGGCCCACTCGGTCGTTGTGTCCAAACGAATATACGCGTGTGGCTAGCCAGCAGAGATGGTGATGCTGGGCGCGTGCGATCTTTACGCATCGCTCGGCGCTCCGCCGCCCGAAGGTGAGGTGAAACACCGCGAATGCCACTGTGCCACTGGCGGAGTCCTCATAGGTGACCTTTGCTCCAAGGCGAGCTCGCCGTTGACTCAGTGTCTTGACGGCGAAGGCGTTGGGTGTGACCCGCAGCCCGGTTATTGCGCGTCCGCTCGTCCGATCAGATGATAGGGAGCCGTCTGGCCAAGCGCCGCCCGGGTTCGCTGGGCTTGTGTGGAAGGTCCAGCTATGACGCTCTGCCGGCAGTTCTCCATAGGGAGCGAGTGCGACTTCGGCGGTATACGTTGCGTTGGGCGCGAGCGGCTTCACGGGGATGACGATCGCGCCCGTGAGATAGGCACCTATTTCTGGTGTCGTGCCTCCAACCAATCGCACTTCGACGTTGCCGGTGGGACCCGTGAGCGTCGCCGATTCCACATCGGGCGCGGTCGGGCCGAGGCACGCCAGCAGCGAACAGGGACCGTGCTCCTCGTATACGAACAGCTCGCGTCCCGTGATCGTGCCTTCCTCCCCATCGAAGGAGCATTGTGCCAGAGCTGCTCGAGTGCCTCCCTTTTGGTGTGCATCCACGCGCGTTGCTTGGGGAGAGGATGGTCGTGGGCGCGGGTTGCTCTACGGTAGACGGCGATGCGCCAACGTGATCTCGAGCTCTCCGACTTCACCGAGCCGTTCGGCCCGCGCTACTCCTGTGCGCTTTCGTATACGGACCTCGATGGCTGGGTCGGGCTGTGTACCGGGCCTCGAGGATTCCGCTGCGAAGTCGTGGGCGCCACCGCCGAGGAGTGCTGTGAGGTGGCGTCGCGGCGTGTCGTCGAGCACCACGGGTCCGAGGAATGCGAGCTGTCTTACAAGTACACCGGCGAGGCGTGGGTGAAGGCCTGTGCTGAGGATGCGGAGAACGCCGAGATTCGCGCCGAGAGGCTGGCCTGTCCGTTGTGTAACGCCGAGCACCCACATCGTCTGACCCAGTCGTAGGGACCTGTCGGCGTATCATTTACACCAGTCATGCAAGTGGCGGCGAAGCACAACCTGCGCGCCCTTCCGACGGAGCTCTCCGCGGCGATTGTCTCGAACAGCCCGATCACCGAGAGCTGACCTCGAGGCCTCTGGTAGATCTACCCGTGCGGCGGCGCTTGCGCCAAAGCGGGACTGATGTTCTCCTTCCAGCTCTGCAGAAACGCCTCGGTCGCGGCCACGTCGAGCGGTCGGGCGAACAAGAAGCCCTGGCCTGAGTCGCAGTCCTCGCCTCGCAGGAGGGAGAGCTCCTGCTGCTGCTCGATACCCTCGGCGAAGGTCTCGATCGAGAGCGACTTACCGAGCTGCACCAGCGTGCGGATCAACGTCTCGCCCTCCTGGTTGTGCTCGAGGCCCAGGATGAACGAACGATCGATCTTCAATGCGTCGACGGGGAACCGTTGCAGATGAGCGAGCGATGAGTACCCGGTGCCGAAGTCGTCGATCGCGATCCGCACGCCGAGCTGCTTGATCTCAGCCAGGCGTCGCGCCGTCTCCTCGATATTACGCATCAGCGTGGTCTCGGTGATCTCGATCGTCAGCGCCGCCGGCTCGAGGCCGCTGTGGGTCAGCGCTTCTTCTACATCGGATATCAGCTGATCGGTGTCGAGCTGGCGTCCGGAGACGTTGACGGCCATCCCGATCGGATAGGAGGCCGCACGCCACTTGGCGCCCTGAGCACACGCCTCCTCGAGGACCCACTTTCCGACCTCGACGATCAGTCCTGTCTCCTCGAGCAGCGGAATGAAGTCGTCGGGTTGAACGATGCCGCGCGTCGGGTGCTCCCAGCGGATCAGTGCCTCGACCCCGTTGGGGCTCATGTCCTGCAGGTTGATCGTGGGCTGGTAGGCGAGGAAGAACTCGTCCTTCTCCAGGGCTTCGCGCAGGTCCATCTCGAGCTCCATGCGGTTCTGCACCATGCCCTGCATTCCCGTCTCGAACACGACGTGGCGATTCTTGCCGTCCCACTTCGCCCGGTACATCGCGATGTCAGCGTCGCGCAGCAGATCTTCCGCCGAGGTGTGCTCTCCGGCCGCGATCCCGACGCTCGCCGTCACCGTGACCCGCGTCTCTTTGCCGGCTCCGAGCTTGAATGGTTGTTTGAGCGCGTCGAGCAGGCGCTCGGCGATCAGCTCGGGTCCCGCCGCCAGCGAGAGCTCCTCAGAGATCACGACGAACTCATCCCCACCGAGGCGCCCCAGCGCGTCGGTGGCCCGCACGACGCCGTCGAGTCTCGCGGCGACTGCTTGCAGGAGTTCGTCGCCGACGCCGTGACCGAGCGTGTCGTTGATCGACTTGAAGTTATCCAGATCGACGAACAGCGCCGCCACCGGTGTCTGGCTGCGATGCGAGCGCACCAGCATCTGCTCGACGCGATCCAGGATCAACGTCCGGTTCGGCAACCCTGTCAACGGGTCGTGTGTCGCTAGGAAGGAAAGCTCCTCCTCGCGCCGCGCGAGCTCTTCATCCGTCAGCCGCCGCTCAGCCTCGTAGCTCTCACACATCCGCAGAACACTGAACTCGAGGCTCAGCTGCAAGATGTTCAGCGCCTCCGACAGCGTGTCGGGCGAGACGCCCAGCTGCGTGGCGCTGTCCTTGAGTATCTCAGCCATCACATTCCGCCACCAGTAGCAGCGGCGGGTCACCTCGTTCAGCGAGGCCGCGCGGTGGGCGGCCAGCTCGGCGAAGATCTCCCACGTTTCCCGGCCGGCCTCGATCGCCACCTCCATTCCCTCCCCCGCGATCCAGCGCGCTACTGCGATCGTCGAGCTATTGCAGATCTTTTCGAAGCTCTCTTGAACCACGGCGTCGACGACTTCGCCCGACGCCGAGGTTCGGGCGACGGTCTCTCTCAGCACGTCTCCGACTCGCGCCTTGAGCGCCTCGCCAAGGCGACCGAGGTCCTCTCCGGGCTCATCCGCCGAAACGGATGGCGGCAGCGGGACACGCATCTCATCCAATCCCAGGCTGGAGCGTGCAGGAGACATGGCAACTCAACAGATCGGCATCCAGCGCCCATTCCATGAGCTCGACCACCCGCGGTAGGCAAGCGTCTGCATGCGACATACTGCGCGGCGAGCGCCTGCCCGATGCCGCCAAGCTCGAGACGCTACTCGAGGATCCTCGCTCGTGAGGGAAGCAGCCCTGAGAAGGCCCCGATCATGTTGGTCTGAGTCCTTGCAGGAGGGTGGTGAGGACGTTGCCGACGTCTGCTCGTGCTTGGTTGGGGTCCTCGGCGTCGGCGATCGCCATGCATCCTTCGATGATCGCGCCGGTGAGCATCAGTGCGAGGGTCTTGAGCGGGAGGGGTGCGACGACTCCGGCGCGGATCGCGCTGCGTAGTGCGCCGCGCAGTACGACTGCGCCGTAGCGGTTTTCAACGCGGCGGATCGTGTCTGCGTCGAGTACTGCCTGTGCGTCTTGGAGCAGGATGCGTTGGACCGGAGGGTCGAGGTGGGCGTCGAGCATCGCGTGGCATCCGGCGTACAGCTTCTCCCATGGGTCGGGCTCCAGGAACGCCGTCGCGGCGCGTTCTGAGACTTCGCGCTTGACCTGTTCGTAGACGGCGGCGAACAGCTCTTGCTTGCCGTCGTAGTGGTGATAGAAGGCTCCCTTCGTGACGTTCGCGGCATGCGCGACATCGTCGATCGAGGTCGCGGTGTAGCCACGCTCGCCGAACAGCGCGCAGGCGGCATCCAGCAGCGCCTGGCGGGTCGCTGCGCCCTGCTTCGCCTTCTTGCCCTTGACATCCGTACTGAGAGTATGCATGATGGGTACCATCAGTATGTTAGCGCAGGTCAACGACAAGGAGAAGGCAATGCCCAAGTACGTGATCGAGCGCGAGCTTCCCGGAGCCGGGAACCTCAGCGCGGAGGAGTTGCAGGGAATATCGGCAACGTCCAACAAGGTGATCGGCGAGCTCGGCCCCGAGATTCGCTGGCTCACGAGCTATGTCACAGACGACAAGATCTACTGCGTCTACGTCGCCCCCGACGAGGACATCCTGCTCGAGCACGCCCGCTGTGGCGGCTTCCCCGCGGACCGTATCTCCAAGGTCTCGGCCGTGATCGACCCATCCACCGGCGACTGATGGAACGCTATGCCCGGCGCACAACCTCCGCCGCTGTGGGGCAGTGAGACGCACCTGGGCGAGCTGTTCGGCGCTCGCGTCGACCCTTGCTCCGCGCCCAGGAGATCTGAGCCAGCTTTTTCTGACGCAGCAATCAAAACCCGACCAGTGCCGCCTCGTCGATCTGCGGTCCGCTCGCTGTGGGTGACCTCGAGCCAGCCGAGCATTGCGAGGCTGTGGATTGTGTTCAATACCTCGTCTTCGCTCAGCGCTGGTCGCTTGCGGTGCTTCCATTCCATGACTTCGGTCAGGATCGCCTCGTCGGTGGCGGCTCTCCAGTGGCGTTGCCGCGATTTCGCTCGCGACGAGGTGCACGGTGGCGGCGACCTCGGCCTCGTGGGTCTTCATACGGGCGAGCAGATCGGCGGCTCGGTGTATGGGCTCTTGCCATGCATCGAGATTGTCTCTCGTAGGCCACGCGGGCGGCGGGGAACGTGTCGCCGACCTTGAGCTCGATCATGCGGCCTAGTTGCGATTCCTCGAGCAGGTCGTTGTTGATGAGGGTCGAGATTACACGGGTGAGGTCTGTGGCGTATGGACCGTATGTGCTGCGCTCGAAAGTCGAGGCCCGTCGGTACTCCGGCAACAGTGAGGAAGTAGGCGAGCTTTTGAAACGAAACGTTTTGCCGATCGGCCAGTGGTGTGGGATCGCTCTGCAGGTCCGCGAGCGCGGCGGCGAGCGCGACCCAGCCCGGTTGTAGGCGGCGCTCGTGTGGAACGTCATCGCTCGAGCCGTTCGAAGCGAGCGTGCGCTGGAGGTATCTGGGGTGTGAGCTCGGCGTGGGGGGTATCGAAGGGCGCGTAAAGCGCCACCGGAATCTCGAGGCGGCTGAGGCGCTCATAGAGCGTCGGTCCGACGGTGTGCCAATCGAGAGCTCCCTGGCCGCACCCCAGCGGCGGCACCGCGAGCGATGTGATCCCCCAGTCGCGGTAGTGGGCCTCCAGGTATTCCAGGCCAGCCATGATGTCCTTCAACCGCGCGACGGAGCGCCAATGACCCTTGGTCGGGAAGTTCAGGACGTGCGGCGGCTCGGGGTTGCTGTAGAGATAGGGTCGCCCCAGCTTGACCTCGTCACGCTCGCAGCGCTCCACGTAGTCCTCGTACATCGCGGGGAAGCGCTTCTTGAACTCGAGCGCGACGCCCTTGCCCATCACTCCAACGCAGTTGACGGTGTTGACCAAGGTCTGAGCGGGCGCCTCGAACATGTCACCGACCACGACGTCGACTGTATTGCTGGCTTGCGGTCATGTCTGAAAGAACTTCTCCGGATCGAGTGTCAAGGGCCAGGGCACATCGAGGTCTTCGCATTCATCGTGCGACTCCTCGCAAGATACGTAGACGCCGGTGATGTACTCGGGCGGGATGCGGTCGGGCACGAGCACCTCTGCGCACTGCCGACGCTTGCGTCCTAGAACTCGTATCAGTATTCGGGTGTCGTGGGGTCGCCCGCGAACGTGATCGTCCTCGTCGATCGTCGGCGAGACCCTCCGCCGCGCTATGGAAGCCCGTGTAGTCGCTAGCACGCGTTCCCGTCCGCGATGACTGCTTCGTCGAGGTCGAGCACATCGCAGCTCACACGCAACAGCACCAACTCATGATGACGGTCGCGGCGGACGTACATCATGGGGTTGCGCCCGCAGATGTAGAGGTTGGCGTAGTCATGGAGTTCGCGTGGTTTCGAGCGCCGGGTGTCGGGTACGCGCTTGCCCTTGCGCCGGTCCTGAACCTCCGCGTTGGACACGTCGAGATGAGCCACCCCATGTGTTTTTTGGGGTCTGCTTTTGGCCCGCATCCGCGCGCGTTAAAAGGGATATCACGAGGTGCTTCTAGTCGAGCAGCACGAGCGCTTGGCCGTGGAGCCTCGGCAGTCCTATGACCGGCCCCAGGAAGTCTCCGGTCGAGAAGTCGAACGCGATCGCGTGAGCCTCGCCGACGCAATAGAGGTGGCCGTCCGACCCCAATCTCAACCCGCGCCGGCTGGCGAAGTTCACCGAACTCTCAGGAGCAAAGACGCGGAGGAGCTCTCCGCTAGCCGGATCGTATTCGCGAATGGTGACTACAGCATCCCGCGCCGGAACGGAGCTCGCTGGCGACGACGATGTGGCCATTTGGGACCACGGTCAGGTCCAGAGGGCTCAATTCGAGATCCGTGACCAACGACGCGGCCGCGCCGGCGGGTCGGGATCGAACACCAGGATGGTGCTCTCGCCCTCGCCGGAGCCGATGCCCGAGGCGAGATACAGGCTGCCGTCCCGCCCGAAACCGAACCCGCGTGGGAATCAGACGATGTCCGGCAGGAGTGGTTCCGCGTGGCCGTCGAGCGTCGCAGAGATGCCCAAAATCGTGCGGCGGCGCCGCGTCGTGACATAGAAGCGACCGTCTGGCCCAAACACGGCGCCGCCCGGGTCGAGGTCCGCGATCGGCCCTGAGTCATGCTAAGTGGGATAAACGGCGGGCGACCCGACGCGCCTAGCTGCCGGACCGCCGTTCAGTTTCCTCGCCGGCCGTGGCAGGCGACGAGGATCGGGCTCAGGAAGGTATACCCCGGTTCCGCCAGGTCCGCGAGCCGCTCCTCGATCTCCTCATCTCGCGCGCGGCCCGAGCTGACGAGTGCTTCGCGCAGCGTCTCCATAGACAGGCTGAAGAAAGCCGTATCCGGTGTTCCACTGCCGATCAGGCGCACACGGCCCTCGGCCCGCACGTCCTTTAGCCCCAGCGCCTCGAGCTCGCTCGGCAGCTTGCGCCCACACTCCCCGTCGTGTCCCATCGAGGCCATCAGGTCGAACACCGCGTCCGTCACGCGCTGGGCGCCCGCCACGCGCTCGGCGTCCGGGTGTGGCGGATAGGACGTGACGGGCAAGGCCGTGTCGTAGTCCTCGATCACGAGCAACCCACCCGGGCGCACCCCCGCGAGCAGGTTTCCCAGCGCGCCCATGCCGATGTGCTCGATCAGCAGGCGCGCGTGAACGATGTCGAACTCGCCCTCGGGCAAAGGCGCCGCGATGATGTCGTGCTCGGCGACCTCCACCGGACCGCCCGCGAGCGGCTGCAGGAACTTCAGGTAAACGTCGGCGGCGAACACACGACCGGTCTCGCCGACCCGCTCCGACAGCCACTCCACCACCGAGCCGCCGCCCGCGCCGACCTCCGCGACCCGCGATCCCGGCCCGACACCCAGGCGCTCCAGCAATGCGAACGTGCCCTCGTCCCACAACCGCTCGATCCCCGCGAGGCGCTCGCGCTCGTCCTGCCAAGCCTGATCGTATGTGTAGGTACTCACAACGCTCCCCTCTCGCCGAGAAGGCAAGCCTATCCGAACCGGAGCACCCCCTGGGAGCAGGCGCGGGGCCTCCATGCCCCGCGTCTGCCGTTAGTGAGGGACTGCCCAGTCGGGGAGTTCGTTTGGATCGTCTGTGTCGTAAATCATTACGTCTGCCCCATTGCCGGCGGCGGCTATCCGGTCGGCCTCGCCTTCGGCCTCGGTGATGGTTTGATGGGTTGATCGCAGAAATGCCAGCGATGGGCCATCGGTGACCGCGAACTGTTCGTCGAGCGCAAGCACGAACACTTGTAGCCGTGCGCCTCCATGACGACGAACCCAGCGCGCGAGAAGAGGGTCGATGATGCGCAGCTGCTTGCCGTCGTCGACACGCTCGATGATGGTGTTGCCTTCGAGGCTCTCAGCGGCGCGGGCCGCACTGCTGCCGTTGGCCAAGCCCATGAATATCTTGGCCTCCTGCTGGTAGGGAGAGTATCCGGACGCCAGCGCGGCCAGCACGCGTCTCTCGTTCGCGCTTAGCGCGTCCCATAGGTAGCGCAGCTCGGGATCGACCATGCGCATCGTTGCGTCGTAGGCGCTGCGCAAGTCGGCAAGCGTCGCCGGATGCGTCGTTTCGACGCGGTCCCACAGCAGGTGGGCAATGAGCATCAGGCGTTGTGGATGATCCTCGGCGACGTGGATGAGGTCGGGGATGGTCTCTCCCGCGTCCTTGCCGGTTTCGTCGAAGCGGCGATCAATGAAATCATGCGTGGCGTCAGGGTCCAAGCGATCGAGTCGCAAGCGCTCGGCCTGACCATAGAGCGGCCGGGCGCGATCCTCGAACAGCATCCGCAGTAGGGAGGGCTCTGAGCCGGCAAACACATAACTGACGTCGCTGTGATGCTGGATGTGACTGCGCATTACGCCGTCCAGTCCATCGAGGTTGACCAGTGACTGGAACTCGTCGAGGACCACAAGGACACGCTGGCCGTGGCGGCTGGCTATCTGTGCCGGCAGCTCGAGCAGCGTATGCACCGCCGCGATCGGATCAGCGGGCGGATTGCGCCTCGAGAAGCTGAACCCGGCAATCGGTGTGGTGATCGCGACACTGCCGAGCTCCTTGCTGATGAGCCTCTGAATGTTGCCTGGTAGTGCACGGAACGCCTGCTCGAGTCGTGCCGCTACATCGGCGACGCTCAGGACGTCGCTGAGATCGACCAGCACACCGGGCATATCGAGCTCTGAGGCGCTCTGGAGCACCTGCTTGAGAAGCGTTGTCTTCCCAAAGCGCCGAGGCGCGTGAAGCACGGCGTTGTGCCCACCCGCGGCCAACTCGAGTAGCCGTCTGCCCTCGACGCGATCGATGCTCTCCTCAGGGGCGAGCACCCGTGCATGGATGAACGGGTTGGCCCCGGGCGGCAGAATGTCAGAGCCGGTAGCGATACGACTATTCTAGCTCGCAAAATGCGAACTACCAAGTTCGCAACAAGCGTATGGGTTTGTTGGTGCGCATCCGCGCGCCTTGATGGGAAGACCGAGGGTGTAGGCGCGGAGCCTCCATGCCCCGCGTACCTACCTACGCCGCTATGCGTTCGAGGTCTTCGGCTCGAGCCTCAAATCGCCGACCTTCGTTCTCGGGGCCGACGCGGACCACAACAATCTGACGGCCTCCCAGACCAAGCTGGCCACGGTCCTCGATCACGACACCACGTCGCTCGCCGCCTCCTATCCGCATGACTACCTTGTCGCCCACCTTCAGCGAGCCTGTGGAGGTTTTTTGGAGCGTGTTGTGCCATAGCCTTTGACGTTATCACCAGGGCCGGGGAAGTCCCAGTGCTTGACACTGGTCGGCGGCAACCTTATCGAGCGATCCTGCAAGGACGTTGAGTGCGCTGCGCCAGCTCTTGCACGTGCCCAGGTTGATCGTTACTGGATCCAACGCACCCTTGGTTAGTTTCGCATCGATGTCGTGGTGGCCGATCGCATTTCGCGGGTCGCTTGGAAGTCCCGCACGCGCAGACCCGCGAAGAGATGCAATGACATCGCCGCTAGTCAGTCTTCGGGAAGTGCGGCAAAATCGCGCTTGGCCTTCCTGTACCATCCCATTCCTGAAATGGGGTGCTTCCACCTCCCCTTCATCTCCTTCAAAGCGCTCTCGTGCGTCCCGTCGCCTTGTGCAACCACATCGTTCAGGTGTTTGTCCTGTGCCTTTATGACCTCATCTGCGGTGTTTCCATGGTGCGGGAAATCACATGGTCCACCCAGTTGCTTACATGTCATCGTCTTCATGAGTCTCCTTCCTTTTCATGGCTGCAATCGCCGGATAGCTCAGCGCAGCCACCTTAGCTGCGGCGCATGACTCTCGCTTCTCGATTCCTGCTCGGTCTGGTCACCTCGCCGCATGGACGCGGGGCCTCCATGCCCCGCGTCCGGGCCTAGGCGGCCGGCGACGCTGTCGATGCCGCTGCCCCCAAGTCCACTAATCACCATGTTGACGGCACGACATGTGGGTGCCTGCTGTGGTTTGCTTGATCGTACCGGCGGCCCAAACCGAGCGGTCGTCACGAGATTCGGGGGGTTGTAATGAGCGCGACGGAGATCGACGAGGGCAAGCTCGAAGCCTTTATGGGTCAGGCGGTGACGGACATGGGCGCGATCATCAGCGGGCCGCTGATGCTGATCGGCGAGAAGCTCGGCCTGTACAAAGCGATGGCTCATGCGGGGCCGCTGAGCTCGCAGGAAGTCGCGGATCGTTCGGGCGCGGCTGAGCGCTACGTTCGCGAGTGGCTCGGAAACCAGGCCGCGGGTGGCTATGTCACTTACGACCCGCAGAGCGACCGCTATACGCTGCCGGACGAGCACGCGCTTGCGCTGGCTGACGAAGACAGCCCGTTTTACATCTTGGGCGTGTATGACTCGATCGCATCGTTGTATGCCGACGAAGATCAGATCATCGAGGCGTTTCGCAGCGGCGAGGGGATGGGCTGGCATGAGCACGACCATCGCCTGTTCCGTGGCACCGAGCGATTCTTCCGGCCCGGCTACCGCGCCCACCTCGTCGCCGAGTGGATTCCGGCGCTGGACGGAGCCCAGGAGAAGCTGGCGCGCGGCGCGAAGGTCGCGGACGTAGGTTGTGGGCACGGAGCGTCAACGATCATCATGGCGGAGGCGTTCCCGAACTCGCGGTTCTTCGGATTCGACTACCACGACGCCTCGATCGAGCGTGCACGAGAGGCGGCAAAGGACGCGGGCGTCGCCGAGCGCATCACCTTCGAGGTCGCCGCGGCCAAGGACTTCCCGGGTGAGGACTACGACCTCGTATGCGTATTCGACTGCCTGCACGACATGGGCGACCCGGTGGGCGCCTCCGCGCATGTCCTGGAGACGCTCGCCCCAGACGGCACCTGGATGATCGTCGAGCCGTTCGCGAACGATCGCCTCGAGGAGAACCTCAACCCGGTCGGGCGCGTCTTCTATGGCGCCTCGACCGTGATCTGCACCCCGGCGTCGCTCGACCAGGAGGTCGGTCTCGCGCTCGGCGCCCAGGCCGGCGAGGCGCGATTGACCGACGTGCTCAAACAGGGTGGATTCACACGCGTGCGTCGCGCGACCGAAACGCCGTTCAACCTGATCCTCGAGGCACGGCCTTAGTAGCGCCGTTTTTATTTGGGATCTGTTTTTGGTGCGCATCCGCGCGCCTTGATGGGGGAGACCGAGGGAGTAGGCGCGGGGCCTCCATGCCCCGCGACGCTTTCGAAGTCGTCGCGGAAGCTATTTCGAGGACGGCTGGCCTGCCGGTACCGTGCCGGTGGGCGCTGCCACGGGTCGTCCCGTCAGGGGGTTCGTCGGCGTACCGCCGACTCGCCCTGGAGGCGTGGGAGGAGGATCGTTTTTTGCCTGCAACGCTCCCTCCCGGATCTGCCGCTCGTCAGTCATCGTCTTTGAGCCTAGCACCGTGCGCCACCGTGTCTGTCTCGAGAAAGTAGATCTCGGCGATCTCGTCCTTGGCTACCCACATGCCCCGGGCAGGCTCGATCGGAGCGACGCGATTGCCGTCTACATCGACAGACCAGAGTTCCTGCAGGAACAGGTCGTGCGCGGCGGGTGTCTGTCCAACCGCTGAGCGTGTACCGAACTTCCCGACCACCATCCGGGGATACTCCGGGTCGCCTCCCTTGAGATGGACGAGAACCCACAGCCCGCTGGCCGCGGCACGCTGAAAGCTGTAGTCCCAGGCGTCCCGTGCGTCGCGTCCGCCGAGCGCGTAATGCCACCAAGACAGCGTGCCGCGCTGCTCGGCTCGACGGAGCACGGCGTTGATAGCCAATCCCAGTACGACGGGGGTCACGAGCAGGACGAGGATCGACCACACTACGAGCTCGGAAAGGTGATGCTGCCAGTTTCCGCCCGCGAGGTCTTGTGTGAGCTGCCATGTGCGCCAGCTCCAGATCAGGTTGATCAAAACGGCATAGAACAACGCATGGAGCAGGATGCTTTGCCCGTCTCTCGATGCGGCGACTGCACGGCCGCGCTGGGTCAGCTCCGCAGCAATAAAGCCGGGAAGCACCGCACCGGTAGCGATGACAAGTGACAGGAACGTGTCTAGCATCGAATCAAGCAACCTCACCAATCACCATGCCAGCCACGATACGACGACCAAGTCACTCATCAACCCCATCCAGGCAAACGGCACAAATTTGTCACATTTGGCGCCGCTGCTCACTAGAAGTGGAAGCTGTAGGCACGGGGCCTCCATGCCCCGCTACCCACGCCCCGTGAGGAAACTCTCGATCGCCCCGCGACTTGTGACCGGCCGTGATATTTCTGTGAAACCATGCTCCGCGAACCGGTGGGGAATTTCAGGTGCCGGCCCAGAGTGCTTGCAGCGGGATCGCGGCGAGACGATCGCCGAACGGCACGGTCGCGGGCCCTGTGTACAGCAGCGCTCCGAAGGCGAAGCGCTCGCCGAGGCGCTCGCGCATGAGGCGCAGGCCGTTGAAGTCCGACCGTGCGGCGGTCGCGGCGGCCTTCGCCTCGATTCCGACGACGGTGCCGTCGCGGCGTTCGAGGACCATGTCGACCTCGTGTCCATGCCGGTCACGAAAGTGAAACGCGCGCGGAGGATCCGGGGAGACACTCGACTGACGCACGAGCTCCATCACGACGAACGTCTCGATCAACGCACCGGCGATCTGAGGATCGCTCCATACACGCTCGGCGTTCGCGCTCAGCAGGTACGCCAGCAGGCCGCTGTCGACGATGTGCAACTTCGGCGCCTTGCTGAGCCGGCTCAGCAGGTTCGAGTGCCACGCCGGCAGGCGGTAGACCAAGAACAGCGTCTCGAGCAAGTCAGCGTATGCGCGAACCGTGTTCGCGGCGATACCCAAATCGCGCGAGAAGTCGTTGAGGTTCAGCGCAGACCCCGTGGTCGCCGCGACCGCGGTAAGCAGTCGGCGAACGTTCGCCCGGTCGTGCACGCGGGCGATGCTCCCCAGATCGCGATCCAGGACCGTATCCAGATAAGAATCGAAGAACGGGACACGGCGATCGGGCGATCGCCGGCGCGCCTCGGGAAAGCCGCCCGCCACGAGCATCTCCGCATGTGCACGGCGACCGCTCGCGCCATCGACGACATGCGGTGCCCTACCCGCGAACAGCGCCGCGATCAACCCTGCCGGCACTCCCTGGAGCTCGGCCTGAGAGAACGGCCACAGCCGCAGATACTCCGCACGCCCAGTCAGCGCATCCGCGATCGTGGGCGCGGTCAGAATGTTCGCGGATCCCGTCAGCAGAAAGCGACCGGGACGCTGGTCCTGATCGACCGACTGCTTGATCGCGAGCAGCAGATCCGGAGCGCGCTGCACCTCATCGATCGCCACCGGTCCCTGCAGATCGGCGACGAAGCCCGTCGGATCCTCGATCGCGCCACGGCGCCTGGCCTCGTCATCGAGAGTGATGATGAGCCTCTTCTCTGGCTCGCCCTCGGCGATCTGCGCCACGAGCGTGCTCTTACCCACCTGCCGAGCCCCGAGCACGACGACGATCCGCGTATCCTCGAGCGCGGCCTGCACATTCCCCCGCAAGTGCCGTGCAACGAGCGCCGGCACTCCCGTGGAAGACGAACCTGAGCCTGGCATATCCGCAATAGTAGCTCGGCGGATCTGCAAAATCTAGAGGGCATATCCGCAAAACACCCGGAGCGGCATATTTAGGAGAATGTCTTTTTGGTGCGCATCCGCGCGCCTTGGTGGGGAAGACCGAGGGTGTGGGCGCGGGACCTCCGTGCCCCGCGTCCGGGCCTAGGCGGCCAGCGACGCTACCGAGGCCGCTGTGCTCGAGCTAATCACGCTCGGAGACAGGAGTCTGGTAACGGCGCCGCTCCGCCGGGTACGAGGGCTACTTGTCGTTCTCGGGCAATCCGAAGCCGACTCGGCGTTTGGGTTGCGGAGGTGGGGAGATCAGCTGCCGCAGTGCCTGGAAGATCTCGTCCAGCTGCTTGTCGTGTTGGCCGAGCTTGGCTTTGGTCTCTCGCTCGAGATCTTCGAGGCGCCTCTCGTAGGGCGCATAGCGACGCCCGCCGTGTCCGTCACTTGAGATCGCAGATTGCGATCTCAAGGCAGCAACCTCGTCCCTCGTCAGCTGGAACATGAAGTCGGACGGGGACCGGTCGACATTCCGCTTTACCTGCTGGATCAGACTGCGTGTCGCATTTGTGCAGAGGGTGCCACACGCTACGGACCCCATCGCCATCTTGAGGTCACAATCTGTGATCTCAAAGCCACGCTTCTCTCCCTGAGCTCCCTGATCACCATCCCAGCCACGATACGACGACCAAGTCACTCATCAACCCCATCCAGGCAAACGGCACACAATCAGCACACTTGGTGCCACTTATTGAGGTCCCGTCACGTCGATTCTTGACCAATACCACTGAGGTATATTTGGGTCGCATCCGCGCATGTTGGTGGGGGAGACTGATGGTTGTGGGCGCGGAGCCTCCATGCCCCGCGTTTGAGCGTGGGTGTCGAGTCAGGCGGACCATTGTGGGGGCGCCCGGACCAGTTGAGGATTTCGTCGCTCGTCACGTCCACAGTCCCGCGTATGGGACAGCCCAGAGTCGGTCTCCGAGTGGGATGGTCTGCTCGCCCGCGTAGATGACGATGCCACTCTTGAATCTGTCGCTGCGGGCGTCACGAAGCGCAGCGAGCCACTTCCAGTCTGCCGAGTGCAGCGTTGCCTTGGTCTTGACCTCGATCGCGGCGAGATCGCCGGCGCGACTTTCGAGAATGAAATCGATGTCCTCGCGCTCGCGCTGATAGTGGTATGCGCGGATCGAATGTTGGGCCCACGAGGCATGCTTGAGCAACTCAGCGGCTACGAGCGTCTCGCAGGCCTTTCCTGTCACTTGGTCGTCGCGCTCGATCCGCTGGACGTCTGCGCCGAGTAGATAGGCGAGCATGCCGGGATCGCAGACGTAGACCTTCGGCCGGCTGCTCTCGCGGGCGCCGAGGCCGGGTCGCCATGCGGGTAGGCGCTGGATGAGGAACATCTGCTCGAGCAGCGTCACATAGGCCTGGATAGTGTCGTGGTGCATCTCGAGTCGCTGCCCGACGGCCCGGTAGGAGAGTAGGTTCGCCGACTGGGACGCGAGCAGCCGGAGCAGGCGCCCCATCTCGTCGATGCGCCGTGCATCGGTGATTTCGCGCAGGTCGCGCTCCAAAGCCGTGTCGATATAGCTCTCAAACCAACGCTCGCGACTTCGGCCGGCCGGGCGCAATCGTGCCTCGGGGTACCCACCCTCGGCGATGATCGAGCTGAACGCTTGACGCCCGACGGGGGCGCCATCGAGCTGGGGGGCTCGGCCCGCGAGCAGCTCGTCGACGATGTTCAGCTCACCGCCGAGGATCTCCGACCGAGCCAGGGGCCACATGCGGATTCGATCGATCCGGCCTGTGCGGCCTCGCGTGTCGGGTCGTCGTCGAGTGTCAGCGTTCGCATCGGATGATCGGTCGCGGCGATCTCCGTGCTCAACGTCGTCTTGCCTACCTGCCGGGCGCCCGAGATCAGCACGATCCGCGCATCCCGTAGGCCTTCAACGACGATCGGCCGGACTCGGCGCGTGAACAAAGGACTGGTCATACTACCCTCCTCTGCGCAAATGGCTGTTTCATGGTGCGTAAATGGCTGATAGCACAAGCGTAGACGGCCGTTAGGACAGGTAGAGCGCGAGGGCCGCGAAACAGACGGCGATGATCTGCCGCACGCGGCGCTCGGCTTGTGGTCGCGGGGCCTCCATGCCCCGCGAACAGGGCGTGGTGAGCGTGCCAGAGCCTGTAGCCCATGAACAGGAGGCGCGGCCGGGACTAGACCGCCGGCGACGCTGCCGAAGCCACCGCCCTCAACCCCGCCAATCACCATGCCAGCCACGATACGACGACCGACTCAGCCATCAACCCCATCCAGGCAAACGGCACAAACTTGACACATTTGGCCAAGCTGCTCACTGGGCTACGAAGTCTTAAACGTCACATCCCCGCCTTTGCTCGTGCCGGCGGAGTTGGTGGCTGAGATCCGGTAGTGATACGTGGTGTCAGCGGCCAGCCCGGAGGCGATCGACGCGTCGACGACCACCGGGCTCGACCCGGACCCGGGCAGCGATACGCAGGACGCGCTCGACCCGTAGCCGGTGGTTGTCCCGTATTCGAACTTGCAATTACCTACCGACCCACCCCGTGGGTTGACGCTCGCAAAGAGGGTCGCTGAGGTTTCGCCTACGCCGCCTGAGCCTTTCGTTTCGACCGCCGGCGCGTCGTTGGATATATGTGTGTCTTTTGGGTGCGCATCCGCGCACGTTGATGGGGAGACCGAGGGTGTGGGCGCGGGGCCTCCATGCCCCGCGACTGGGCCCAGGTGGCCAGCCACGCTGTCGATGCCGCTGCCCTCGAGCCCACTGATCACCATGCCAGCCACGTTACGACGACCGAGTCAGTTATCAACCCCTATCGTCGAGTTGGCACACAATTGACACACTTGGCGTCACTGCTCATTAGGACGGGCCCGAATTAGTGAGTGTCTTTTGGTGCGCATCCGCGCGCGTCGGTGAGGGTAACCGAGGGTGTGGGCGCGCGAACGGGGCGTGGTGGGCGGATCAGATTCGGCAGCGACGGGCTCAGGGCCGAGGCGGCGCTCAGATGCGCCGAAAGCCGCCTGAGCGTTTGGTGCCGAACCAGCGGATGGTCTTGTCCTGCTGCATGCGACGGGTCAGGCGCTCAGCGGTGGCCAGGGAGACTCCCAGCGCTCGTGCGAGGTATTGATTCGTGACCGTCCGGCCAGTATCGATCTCGGTAAGCACCCATGCCGCGCGTTGCTCTGCCGACATCGACGGGCCATCGACGAGGCGATTGCCCTCATTTCCCTGATTGCCCTCATTGCCCTCATTGCCCTCATGATTGCCCTCATTGCCCTTATGATTGCCCTCATCATCCTCAACGAAGAAGGGGTGCGTAGAGATCGTGACGCGCACGACAACACCAAGCTCTTGCCAGTCCGGCTCGGGGTAGCCATCAGTGAAGGTTGTGCTTATGCGTTCATAGCCCGATCCGAGGATCTCTATCAGGTGCAACTCGCGCAGAATCCGGACGACGGCACGGTTGCGTACACGGCTGATGCCTTGCTTGATTGTCTCGACGGTCGAGCCGTAGACGAAGGAGCCCGGATTCTGGATCTCCAGGCGATCGTCGAAGATCGAGACGAGGATCTGGGAGCCTGTCAGCGCATAGTCGGTGTGGGCGATCGCATTGAGCAGCAGCTCCCGGACTGTGACCTGCGCATACTCGGGCAAGTCCTCCCGCCGCATCTGTCCCGAGAAGCGTCCGCCTATGCGGGTGTTCCGCGCAACAAATGCCTCCACCTCCGCGATGGCGTCGAGGACGGTCCCATCGATGTCGAGCTGGTCGAGGATCTCGGCCTTGGTGTCACCGCGGAAGCGGGCGCAGCGCACACGAGCGTCGGGGACGAATCTGGCGCGCGCGGTGTCCTTGCCGAACAAGATCAATCCGGCGTTGGACGCCACCACCGATCCGCCGGCGTATTCGGCGAGCAGCTCGAGAGACCGCAACCGGGGACTGTCGGTCTTGATGCCCTGGTCGCGTAGGTAGGAGCGTAAGCGAGCGGGGTCGAGATCGTTACGGCTTGTGCCTGCCCGTGGCATCGCATCGAACGAATTGCCCGCGATCTCCCGGCGTAGCTCGTCGATCTCGGTCGAGCCGAGGCGCTGGTTGGTCGAGCCGACGCGCTTGTAGAAGCCCCTATCGCCCTCCACCTTGATGGCGAATGGCCCTTTCCAGCGAAGCGCCTCGGCGACAAGCACGTTGACAGCGCCAACGTGTTGCACGGAGATCTCGACCGGGAGGAGCGGCTCGATGCTGTCCGCGATGGCGCGTGCAAGTGCCTCCTCATCTTTGAGTGGATCCGCAAGCCCGGGTACCGTCCCGTCGTCGTCTACTCCGACGACCACGTGCCCGCCGGCGGTGTTCCCCATCGCGGCCAGCGTTCGCACGACCTTCGAGGTCGACGACAGATCACGCTTGAAATCAAGTCGTGGTCCCTCGTGGGCGCCAAGCAGCTCCTGGACATCTCGCATAACCGCATCCTACGCACGCCCTACGACACTTCTCTCGCTCCACCACGTCGCCCACCCAAACGACGCTCGAGCAGCCCCTCGAGCTCCACATACCGGAGAGGTATATTTAGTCCCAGTAGTTGACGTGCCTTTCGACACGACAGCGGTGCCTAACGGCACCCATCACCTGGTCGTGAGCGTCCTCGATCCCGCCGGCAACTCCGCGACCGTGCTCGACAAGGAGATCGACGTCGAGAACGGACCCCCGGCAGCACCTGCGAGTCCCGCGGCGCCTGTGAGCCCCAAACCGGTCCCAAGGCCGGCCCCGAAGCCCCGCAAGCGGGTCCGCGTCACGCTGAAGATCGAGTCCAGGCCCACGGGTGAGTACCGGACCGTTCATTTCTCCGGGCGCTTACTGGGCAGCCACATCCCCAGGCGCGGCAAGCGCGTGGTGTTGGAGGTGCGCCTGCGGAATGGCTCGTGGCTGAAGGTGGGAACGGTCGAGACGGGCGCCCACGGCCGTTTCCACACGACCTACGGGTTTATGTTTCTGGGACCTGGGCTTTGGCAGGCGCGGGTGCTGTGTGAACCCCAGCGAGACTACCCGTTCGCGGGTACTTCGAGGGTTGTGCGCGTGCGGGTGGGGTGAGGGGTTGGTGAAGACTTTTTTGGGTGCGCATCCGCGCGCCTTGGTGGGGGAGACCGAGGTTGTAGGCGCGGGGCGTCCATGCCCCGCGTCGAAGTGGGGATTTACATCCCCAGCGTTGAGGATCTCGGTGCTTTGTTTGTTTTCCTCAGCCATCTCAGGCGTGCGCCGCGTGTGCCTGACCCTCTGGGCCGACGACTTGGGCGTGCAGTGAGCTCCGATTGTGTTTGGGCGAGTGCTCGCTCGAGCTGGGCGACGCGATCCTCGAGCGTGAGGGGTGGCTGGCCGTTGGCAAGGTCGAGAAGATCTGTCTCGAGGCGGACGGTATGTGCGGCTTGGAGGGTCTCGAGCAATGCGATTGTCGAGAGGCGCTCTGCATCTGCTCCGGGGACGAGCAGGTAGGTAGTGTCGCCGTTGTAGTCGAGGACCCCGAATTGGACTGGGACGCCGCCGACTTGGACTGTGGCGGTTGCGAGGCCCGGTGTCTCGCCGTCACCGTCGTCGACTTCGGTGAAGATGGCCCCGAGGCGTTCCCAGGCGGACCGATCGAGTGCGAGTGTGGCGGTCGGATCGGCGCCGAGCATCTTCGCCTCGCTGTCCCAGCTGATTGTGGTGGTGCTCATTCCTCTAGGGTAGAAGATCCTGGGTGACTCGGACGAATGCGACTTGGAGCTTTGCAACCTCGTTGCTGTTGTCGAACGTAACGAAGCGCCCGCCGGTTCTCCAGTAGACGCGGTGGGCATGGGGCGAGGCCGGTGCTTGGAAGGACCAGAACTCGATACCGCTCTGACCAGGTGTGAGCGCGCCGGCGTAGGCCTTTACGGTCGGGGAATGGCCCCATCGGGCCGGGCGTCCCCAGATCTCTCCGCTCAGCAGCTGCTTGACGGCGGTGTGGGCGTCCTGGACGTTGGGGGCCATCAGGCGATGGAACGGGCCAAAGGCGGTCCGAGTCTGATGAGTTGACATGCCAGCCACGTTACGACGACCGAGTCGGGCTTCAACCCCATCCAGGCAAACGGCACACAATTGACACATTTGGCGCCACTGCTCATCGGCCGCCCCCACGCCCCCGCCCCCTACAAACCCTTAAACGTCACATCCCTACCTTTGCTCGACCCGGACCCGGGCAGCGATGCGCAGGAGGCGCTCGACCCGTAGCCGGTGGTTGTCCCATATTCAAACTTGCAAGTACCTACCGACCCACCCCGTGGGTTGACGCTCGCATACAGCGTCGCCGAGCTCGCGCCTACGCCGCCTGAGCCTTTCGTTTCGACCGCCGGCGCGTCGTTGAATATATGTGTGTTTTTTGGGTGCGCATCCGCGCGCCTTGGTGAGACTCCCAAGGCTGGTAGGCGCGGGGCCTCCTTGCCCCGCGTCCGGGGTGGTTGCAGGTATCTGGGCTGCCCGGTCTTAGCGGGGTGGCTGGGTTCTGCGTGCCGGTTTCGGTGCGCGGTAGGGCATATATCGGCGCATGAACTCATCGAAGCGGGGAACGGTGAAATCCACGTGCCCATAGTCCTCGGTCGCATACGCAAGCCCCTTGTCGAGCAGACGCTGGCGCGTCATCGAGACCTCGGAGGTCTTGCGCCCAAGCTTCCCGGCCACATCTCCCGACTTGTAAGGTCCTTCGCCCAGCTCTGCCATAGCCCGCATGTAACGACGCTCCTCGTGGGTGACTCGCTGGATCCGCACCTCGTAGATGCTCGTGTCCAGCGCTGCCTGTGCGATTGGCTTGGCTGCTTCCACGTCTGCCTTTGTGATCGGTGATTTCTTGGCCAGGTTCCATGCGTGCTTGCCGAGCTGCTGGATGTAGAAGGGATAGCCTCCAGTCCAAGAGAGGGCACAAGCAATTGCACTCTCCTCATAGTCGACTTTCTGATGGCGAGCCGGTTCGACGAAGGCTGCACGCGCATCATTTTCTGAGAGGCTCGAGATGACTGGGAAGGTAAACAAGCGCTCCGCGTATGAGCGAGCCTCGCCGGTCAACCGCGGAATCTGGGGTAGGCCGGCGGCAGCCACGGTGATCGGCATGTTCTTCTGGGTCGCTCGATGCAGCGCGCTGATCAAAGACCGGTATTCCAGCTCGCTGACGAACTGGACCTCGTCGAGTAGGAAGACAACGCCGGTCTTCTTGCTGGCGGCTGCCTCGCCAAGCGCCAAGAACAGCTCGGAGAGATCGCGGGAGATCGTCCCCTCGTCAGCACTGCTGATGTCAACGGCCAAGCCAAAACCCTCTGGGCCCGTCAACTTGATGGTGCCGAGCTGCTCGAAAGCATCGCGCACCATCTTCAATGCGCGAGCGCTCAGCTTCAGGCGTAGGAGAGCCCGCTCGACGTCCCGGGCAATCTCACCAACCAAGCTGCTATCCGGCGTGAGCTCGTGATAAAAGCTCAAAAAGCCTTCAGACTCAGCGCGATCCTCGAACGCGTTCAGCAGGACCGTCTTCCCGACGCCCCTCAGCCCGCGGATGATCATGCTCTGCTCCGTGGCCCCCCGCTTCAGACGACCGACAAGCACTCGGAACTGCTCGAGCTCCCCTGCACGACCCGCCAACTCAGGAGGACGTGAGCCGGCGTTTGGCGTATACGGATTGCCGATTGGATCCATGCTATATCGACTTATACCAGGTTATAAGCATTCTCTTTATAACTAAGTAGATCCTCGTGAGAAAAGACCACCCTGGTGCATCGCGAGAGGTGTGGACGCGGGGCCTCCATGCCCCGTCGGCCGGCAGCCCCGCCAGCCCGGCAGCGGGACCGCCGCTACCAAGCTCGCCGCTGTCCCTCGGATCTCCAAATACCAGTGGGGTATATTGCGCCTCGCCTCCGCGAGCCGGCCAAAACTGGGGGACGGGCGCGGGTACTGTGTGAACCCCAGCGACACTACCCGTTCGCGGGTACTTCGAGGGTTGTGCGGGTGCGGGTCGTGTGAGGGGTTGGTGAAGACTTTTTTGGTGCGCATCCGCGCGCCTTGGTGGGTGTCCGTCCAGATCAGTGGATGACGGCGACGAGAATGCCGACGAGAATGACGGTCAGAAGAACGAGGGGCTGGCAACCGCCGGGGGACGGCGGCGCCTCGCGCCGCGGGGTCGTCTGCTGCGCGCTCCGCTCCCGCTCGCGCCTCCTCCCGATGCACTCGGCGCAGCAGACGCACTGGCAGGTGTAATAGGAGCAGGTGCACTGTTGAGTCCCTTGGCAGCACATGAAGTCCCCTTCGGAGTCGATCTGTCGGCCAGCCTATCGAATGACGATGAGACCACCGTTCTCGACTTTCGCAGTTCATAGCCCGACGGCAACCTCCCCCACTACGAGGCCACCGTTGTGGGTCTTCTCGCGCTCTTCGTCGTCAACCTGATCGCACCCTGGCCGTGGCAACAGGGCTGGCGCGACTGAGGCAGTCCCCAGGCTGCGGGAGCAGTGATGCGCAGTGCCCGGCGTTGGACAAAATTGACTCATTCCTTTTGGATCTGCTTTTGGTGCGCATCCGCGCGCCTTGGTGGGGGAGACCAAGGATATGGGCGCGGAGCCTCCATGCCCCGCGTCCGGGGTGTGGTGCACGGACTTGGCCCGCGGCCGGTTCTCGGAGTGAAGCCGAGGGCTGGTCTACGGGGTTAGTGGGAGTCCTCGGATACGGATCCGGGCGGGCTCGATGACTACGATGCTGCCGTCGAGGAGGTCGCGCTCGATCGTTGCGAGATTGGCGAGTAGCGTTTTCGATTGTTGCTCGGGGCGTCTTTGCATGCCGTGGCGAAACAGCACAACCGAGGGTGATCGTTCTCGGCGCAAGGCGAGCAGTGTCCCGAAGTCTGTGTCCGCTGACACGACCACGCGTTGCTCTTGCTGTGCGCGAGCAAAGATCTCATCGTCGCTGGCTGCCTGCAGACCGTAGTCGCGAACATGCGTGGCGTCGTGTCCGGCAGCTTTCAGGTGCTCAGCGACTGCCGGCGAGAGCGCGTTGTCGATCAGGAACCTCACCCGGTGGCGGTGAGCGGCAGCTCGCGCTCACGAACGGCCTCTGCTGCGTAGCGCATCGCCTCGCGAACGTCCTCAGCCTCTAGGTCAGGGTAGGCGGCGAGGATCTCTTGATCGCTCATCCCGTCAGCTGCCATGCCGACCACGGTGGAGACCGGGATCCGGAGACCGCGGATGCAAGGAACACCACCCATCTGGTCTGCTCGCACCGTGATCCTTGTAAAGCTCATCAACTCCAGCTTACCGCCAATCACCATTGCAAGCACGATACAACGACCGAGCCAGCCTTCAACCCCATCCAGGCAAACGGCACAAAGTTGTCACACTTGGCGCAGCTGCCCATCAAGGACCGTGGATGCAAAGTATTAGGGAAGATGTCTTTTGGGAGGTGCTTTTTGGTGCGCATCCGCGCGCCTTGGTAGAGGAAGACCGAGGTTGTAGGCGCGGGGCCTCCATGCCCCTCGTCGGGGGTAGGAGGGCTAATGTCAAGCATGCCTCTTAATCTTGGTCACCGTGGCCGCTTCTTCCGACAGGACGCGAGTCGCGACCGATCGGTGTAGACCGTGAGCAGGGACGCCGGCAGGTAGGCGAAGCCGGTGTCGGTGGTGGCCATGGCTTGGGCGCCGGCGGCGATCGCACTGGCGGCATGGATCGCGTCGTAGGAGGCGAGTCCGTATTTGGTCATGATTTCGGGTGCCGAGTCGGCGACCTGGCCGAGCCGAACGGATATGTGGGGGAGGCTCTTGAGGATCTCGTCGTAGCGGGCGAGGGTGTTCGCCAGGAGGCGACCGGCACGTGGTCGGCTTCGACCGTCGGGTCGGTGTGCTCGCCATTTGCCGGCCCAGCGTTCCTTCATTGCAATCGAGAAGGTTGCCTCGGCGAGCTCGGCGCGGAGCAGTTCATTGGTCATGATCGTGATGCCGGTCTCGTCGATCCGTTTCAGGAAGGCGCTGCATGTGGCGTGAAGGGGTTGGGTCGCGAGCAGCGCCTCGACGACGAAGCTGGTGTCCAGCGCGATCGGATTGGGAAGCGCCAGGTCGGGCTCCTCGATCGCGAAGACGCCACGACCGATCGGAGATCGTCCAGCGGGCACGCGCCCGCTTTGGGGGGCCATGGGGCTCTACCGGGGACGGTACATGTCGCGAGTGACGCGGACGTTGACCCGGAGGCCCTCGGTCGCCCGTTTGAGGGCAGCCCGTTTTTCCTCGGGGGTTTTGTAGACGGGCGCGTGCGTGATCTCAGCCAGCTCTTTGGGGCTGAGTCGCTTGAGGTGCCCGTTGGTCTGCGCTTTCGCCATGGCTCTCATGATGGCAGCTCCTCCCGCGTTCGTAAAGCGACTGATTCAGGACCCGGAAGCTGCATCCGGCCGCCACACTCGAGCCCACTGACCACCATGCCAACCACGTTACGACGACCGAGTCGGGCTTCAACCCCACCCAGGCAAACGGCACACAATTGACACACTTTGTGCCACTTATCGAGGTCCCGTCACGTCAATTCTTGATCAATACCGCTGAGGTATGGGTTGGATCTCTTTTTGGGTGCGCATCCGCGCGCATGTTGGTGGATCGAGCGTGTCTTTTGGTGCGCATCCGCGCGCGTGGGTGAGGAGACCGAGGTTGTAGGCGCGGGGCCTCCATGCCCCGCGTCGGGGGTAGGAGGGCTAATGTCAAGCATGCTCTTCATCTTGGTCACCGTGGCCGCTTCTTCCGACAGGACGCGAGTCGCGACCGATCGGTGTAGACCGTGAGCAGGGACGCCGGCAGGTAGGCGAAGCCGGTGTCGGTGGTGGCCATGGCTTGGGCGCCGGCGGCGATCGCACTGGCGGCATGGATCGCGTCGTAGGAGGCGAGTCCGTATTTGGTCATGATTTCGGGTGCCGAGTCGGCGACCTGGCCGAGCCGAACGGATATGTGGGGGAGGCTCTTGAGGATCTCGTCGTAGCGGGCGAGGGTGTTCGCCAGGAGGCGACCGGCACGTGGTCGGCTTCGACCGTCGGGTCGGTGTGCTCGCCATTTGCCGGCCCAGCGTTCCTTCATTGCAATCGAGAAGGTTGCCTCGGCGAGCTCGGCGCGGAGCAGTTCATTGGTCATGATCGTGATGCCGGTCTCGTCGATCCGTTTCAGGAAGGCGCTGCATGTGGCGTGAAGGGGTTGGGTCGCGAGCAGCGCCTCGACGACGAAGCTGGTGTCCAGCGCGATCGGATTGGGAAGCGCCAGGTCGGGCTCCTCGATCGCGAAGACGCCACGACCGATCGGAGATCGTCCAGCGGGCACGCGCCCGCTTTGGGGGGCCATGGGGCTCTACCGGGGACGGTACATGTCGCGAGTGACGCGGACGTTGACCCGGAGGCCCTCAGTCGCCCGTTTGAGGGCAGCCCGTTTTTCCTCGGGGGTTTTGTAGACGGGCGCGTGCGTGATCTCAGCCAGCTCTTTGGGGCTGAGTCGCTTGAGGTGCCCGTTGGTCTGCGCTTTCGCCATGGTTCTCATGATGGCAGCTCCTCTCGCGTTCGTAAAGCGACTGATTCAGGACCCGGAAGCTGCATACGGCTGCAGCACTCGATCTCGCCAATCACCATGCCAGCCACGATACGACGACCGAGCCAGCCATCAAGGGCCGGGCGGGCAATTAATCCCAAACGGCACACAATTGACACACTTTGTGCCACTTATCGAGGTCCCGTCACACCGATGCTGGTCAAATACCAGTGGGGTATATTGCACCTCGCCTCCGTGAGCCGGCCAAAGCTGGGGACCCGCGATCACCCCGCGACTTGTGACCGAGCAGTGATATTTCTGTGAAAACGTCTTCGATGGAGTGCGCTCCGATCTGCCCTGGCGTACTGTGGGGCACTCCGATGCGCTCCCGCGCTCCGATGCACTTTTTTTAGCCAAAAGTCTGGTACGATCCGGTCGATGGGTGAGGGGAGGAAGGGCATGGATCGCTGGGCATTCGCGACGGATCGCCTCGCGCCGCGCTGCCTCACGGCACGCCGCGCCACACTGCGTCGCCAGGCGCTCGCCGTGCCGCTGCGCCGCCGCGCGCTGCTCACCAGGCTGCACCGGCCGGCCAAAACTATGGGAACCACGCTGGGATGCCTCGCGCTGCTCGCCACAGCGCTGCTGGCCTGCGCGCCGGCGGCGCTCGCCGCCGAAGGCACCGGCAAGATCTCCGGGACGGTGACGGAAGCGGCGTCGCCGCACAACGGCATCGCGCAGATCGAAGTAACAGTGTATGAAACGGGCGAAAGCGAATTCCCGGTGGGGTCCGCGATCACCGGCGAACACGGCGAATACACGGTGGAAGGGTTGGCGAGCGGCCACTACGAGGTCGAATTCTCGCCAGAATTTGAAAGTGGTTTAAATTACGTATCCCAGTACTACAAAGACGAGTCATCATCCGCTACGGCCGAACCGGTCAAAGTCGTTCAAGGGGAAACCACGAAAGAAATCGACGCGGAAATGCAGGTAGGAGGTGAGCTCGAGGGAACGGTGACGGCGGCGTGTGCCTGTGAAGAGCACAATCCTTTGAAGGGCATCGAAGTGACGGCGTATAAAGTTGGTGAAAGCAAATTTCCGGTCGGGTACGCCACAACCAATGAAAAAGGCGAATACACGATCGCCGGGTTGGTGAGCGGCGCCTACGAGGTGAAGTTCGCTCCGGGCGAAAGCGGTCTAAATTACGTATTCCAGTACTACATGGATAAGCCATCGCTCGCCGCGGCCGAACAGGTCATCGTGATTCAAGGGAAAGCGATGGAAAAAATCGACGCGGAACTGCAGGAAGGCGGCAAGATCGAAGGCACGGTGACGGACGCCTTGACGCACACACCGCTGGCGGGCATCTACGTCGTCGCGGTCGGCTCGGGCGAAGCCTTCGCCGCGGCGGCGGATACCAACGCGAGCGGTGAATACACGCTGCTGGGGTTGGCGAGCGGGACCTACAAGCTCGAGTTCGCGAGCGCCCACTACATCCTCCAGTACTACGACGATCAGCCATCGCTGGCGAGCGCCAACCTGGTGACGGCCAACCAGGGGAGCACGACGCCGGGGATCGACGCGGCGCTGGTGCGCAAGGCGCCGGTCAACGCCGGGGCGCCGGTCGTGTCGGGGGCGCCCGCGGTGGGGCAGACGCTGTCGTGCTCGAGCGGATCGTGGACGGGCGAACCCACGCCCGCGTTCACCTACGCGTGGCTGCGCAACGGCAGCGCGATCGCGGGAGCGACCGCGAGCACGTACCTCGTCCAGTCCACGGATCAGGACACGGGGCTGGCGTGCAAGGTGACCGCGACGAACAAATACGGCAGCGCCGCCGCCGTGAGCAACACGCTGACGGTGCCGGCCGCCCCACCACCGCCACCACCGGTCCCCGTGATCACGCTGTCGAGCGCGAAGATCGTCGTGTCCGGGGGCGCGGCGCGGGTGCCGCTCGCCTGCGCGAACGCGAACTGCACGGGAACGATCGAGCTGACCGAGCAGCTCGTGGTCGAGCACCGCCATCACGGGCGGACGAAGTCCAAGCGGGAGACGCTGATCCTGGGTAAGGGGTCCTACGCGCTGAGCGCGGGCCAGCGCGCCACGATCCTCGTCCGTCTCACGCATACGGGCAAGCACGTGCTCGCCAGGGCGAGGCGCCACCGGCTGTCCGCCACGCTGCTCGCGTCTGTGACCGGTGGGCTGAGGGTGCGGCAGCCGGTCGTGCTCAGCGAGCTCGTGCACAGGCGACGCCGCCGATAGTCGAGCGAGGGGCAGCGACGCTCCCGGGCTTCTTGGCCTCGGTGCCTCCGTAGGGCGCTTCGTCGGCGGCCAGGCGACGGCTGACCCGCAGGGCGGCGGCGCCGAGGGTTCTGATGCGATCGATCAGATCGACGTGGCGGGTCTGCTCCGCCAGCATCGCGCTGCGAAAACCGCGCTCTGCCAGCACGAGGTCGATGGTGTGCGCGCCTTCCTCGACCGCGGCGACGTGTGTTTGCTGGGCGACCAGCATCGTGGAGCGTGGATGTCCCTCGCCCACCTCGATGATGCGGGTGAGCGCGTCGCTGTCGATCGTGCACCCATCCTGCTCGAATCGGCCTGCCAGCCCCGTGAGCCACTGTTGCTCGCCGATCGGTTCGAGCTCGTGGAAGCCGCCGAATCCGGCCATCGGGCGCCTGGCGCTGGTAAAGATCTCGCGCATCAGATGCTCGATGCTGCCCGCGAGCAGGCAGGTGACCCGGGGAGAGTCGTGCAGGACCTCACGCATGCTTCCCAGGAGCGCGTCCGGATCCCCGTAAGGAGCTCGCCGGCTGGCGAGCTCCTGCATCTCGTCGACGAACAGGATCAGCTGACGATCGTCGCGCTCCGCGATTTTCGCTGCCAACCTGAGCGCGGCGGCGATCGCCTCGGCAGGAGCCAGACGAGTGCTCGCCATCGGATCGAACGCCAGCTCGACCGCGTCGCCCAACTCGTTCTTGACTCTCAGCATGAGCGCCAGACCCGCGCCCCGCAGGACGAACCCGGCGGTTCCCCGTGCCCGTTGGATCAGCTTGTGCAGAGCGTCACGGTTGGCGAGGGTCTCCTGGGCCAGGCCGCGCGCGAGCGCTTCGGCATCCGCCAGTACGAACAGGCTGACCGACACGCTGTAGAAGCCACGGTCGCTCAGCTCCGCCACCGCTGCTCGGCAGACGCTGCTCTTACCTGTGCGCCTCGGCGCCGCAACAATCCGATGCACCCCGCCCTCGAGCTGCGTGACGAGCTCCCGGACGTCGGCCTCCCGTCCGATCATCTGCTCGCGCGCGAGTGGCTCCTCGGTGGGAAAGAGAGTCGCGCTGCGAATCCTATGCATGTGTCCATTCTGCCATACTTGTGAGGCAAACATGCCATATTAGGCCTGTGGACATCGACAGGATGCGTTCTCGCGGCAGTGATCTCCTGAAACTCATCGAAGAACACGACCAGGCGGCGTCCGTCGGCACTGGCGTAGCAGCCTTTTATTACTCATAGGCTATGCACATATCACCATATAGGTGATGTTTGCTTGAGGCCTTGTTTGTGTCAATCGGGCGGGCGGGGTGGCCTGGATCGGGCATGCAAACCAGCCTACGCGGCGCTTGGGATGTTTCTCACGCGTCAACGAACTTACGACGCCAGCCCGCCGCGGGCGGCGCCGTTCAAGGCGTGTCACGTCGTTGAACTGTGTTCCTCCTGGCCCCCGTCCGGGGCGGCGTGTGGGCGGCTTGTAACCAACTCGTAACCATCGTGTGAAGCCGGGCCTCTGACTGCCTCAGAGTGGTGTTTCTGCGGTTATCTTGGCCCTCTTGATGAGCGTCGCAAGCCGTGCCGACCCCATTCCCGCGGGCGCGCCGGTGGCGCGTGGCCCTGCGCCGCTGCTCGGCCTCGCCGCGATCGTCGCTCGCCGCCCATGTCCAGCCGGCGCGCGCGGTGATCCTGCCGGCGACGACGATCGACGGCCCCAGCGAGGACATCGTCGGCTTCGGCGGCGTGGCGATGGCCGAAGACGGCACCGGCGGCCTGGTCTATCTCAAGCGCGTGGAAGGCGTCCCCCACGTGTTCGTCTCGCGCTACGCGGGAGGGCACTGGCAGGCGCCGATCCAGGTCGACACCGGAGAGCCCTACGCGGCCAGCTGGCCGCGGATCGGGGCGGCCGAAGGGGGGAGCTGATCGTCGTGTGGGCGACGCCGTTCGCGACTCGGAAAGAAAAGCCGGTGTACGAGCTGCTCGGCGCGCTGCTCGGCCCCGGCGGCTCGCAGTTCGGACCGGCGTCGATCGTCGACCCAGACATCGAAGAAGCGACCGGCACGAGCCCCGATCTCGCGGTCAGCTCGACCGGTCAGGCCGACGTCGTCTACAGGGTCGTCGAAACCTCGGCTCCCACCGTGCCGCTGCTGCGCCCCGGCGACGTCGTCGAGCAGGTGCGCGTCGCGCACTTCGACGGCCAGCGCTGGTCGAGCCTGGGTGCGATCAACCGCGACCCGGGCGTCTCGATGCGCCCGCCGACGCAGGCCAACGCGCCGCAGATCGCGATCGGCCCGACCGGCAACGGGGTGGTCGTCTGGCAGGAGCCCGACATCGAAGGCGTCGCGCGGATCTGGGCCAGGCGCCTGTTCGGCTCGACGCTCGACTACGTGATGCCGGTCAGCGCCGAAACCTTCAACGGCGCGCCGATCTCAGACGACGCCGACGCGCCGAGCGTGGCGGTCTCGTGGCTGGGGCAGGCCGACGTCGCCTACCGCCAGAGCGCGAGCGCCGGCTCGCCGCTGCCCGGGCCGCGGATCTTCCTGAACATCCTGCCCAACGGCGAATCGAAGAGCGGCGGGGAGTTCGAAGGGGCGAGCGTCGCCGACAACGAAGTGGCGGGCGGCAAGTCGGCGTCGATCGGGCCGCCGAGCATCGACATCGACGAAAAGGAAGACCTGCGGCTGCTGTATGACGCAAACGGCACGCCGCGCGTGATCGAGGGCGACGACCACGGGCTTGACGGGCGCGCTCTCGCTGGGGCCGCCGATTCGCCGGCGCTGAACCGTTCGCGGCGAGCGTCATGAACCCGCAGGGGGGAGGCGTCTCCGCGTGGCCGAGCGCCGACGCGCAGGGCAATCCGGCGGTGGCGGTGCGCGAGGACTTCCCCGGCGGCGCCGTGCAGACCGGCGCTCGTCAGCGGCGGCGCGGGCGGCGAAGTCGGAGAACTCGCGGTCGGGCGCTCGGGGCTCGGCGACGGGCTGGTCGCCTTCCGCCAGGGGCCGTTCGGCGACGCGGCGATCGTCGCCG
This sequence comes from uncultured Solirubrobacterales bacterium, assembly GCA_963804555.1. Classification (GTDB taxonomy): domain Bacteria; phylum Actinomycetota; class Thermoleophilia; order Solirubrobacterales; family Solirubrobacteraceae; genus Palsa-744. The sequence continues at coordinate 851,945 of CAWDQX010000009.1, read as the reverse complement.
CCCAGGCGACCGCGCCGCCGGCCGAACTGGTCCTCAGCGTGCCCAAGGGCTGGGTCAAGCCCTCGCAGGCGCTGATCACCTGGGAACCGGCGACCAGCGCCGACGGGCCGCTGCGCTACAGCGTCGTGCTCGACGGCCGCGCGCTGGCCGCGCCCGCCGGCGCCTCGCAGCTGCGCCTGGACCCGCGCGGGCTGGGCTCCGGGCGCCACCGCGTGCAGCTGCTCGCGACCGACATCGACGGCCAGTCCACGCTCTCGCGCGCCCTCGCCGCTGCTGATCGACGGCGAACCGCCGGCCGTCAAGATCGCGCGCGCGCAGGGCGGCTACGGCGTCAGCGTGCGCGTCCACGACCCCTACACCGGCGTCGATGCGCACGCGGTCAGCGTCAGCTTCGGCGACGGCCACAGCGCCCGCGGCGCACGTCCGCTTTCGCCACCGCTACGCCCGCGGCGGCGTCTACCAGGTCGTCGTCCACGTGCGCGACAAGCTCGGCAACGCCGGCGTCGTGCGCCGGCTGGTGAGCGTGCGATGAGGCGTCTGCTCGATCACTGCTGTCGTGTGCGTTGCCGGTGGCGCTGCTCGCGGTCGCTGCCCGGCCGGCGCCGACGTCTTCGGGCCGATCTCGCTTGCCTCGCTAGGGCACGCTCGGCGGCGGCGAACCGGAGCAGGCCGAATACGCCCACGACCCGGCGATCTCGGGCAACGGGCAGTACGTCGCCTTCGACGGATCGGTCGGCGGGGTCACCGGCGTGTGGCGGCGGACCTCGCCACCGGCGCGATCGAACAGGTCGCGGGCGGCGACGCCGAGCTGCCCTCGATCAGCGAAAACGGGCAGTACGTCAGCTTCACGACCAACGAAGGGGCGAGCCTCGCCGAAATCACCGACGGGCGCTCTCACGAACCGAAGCAGGAAGCGGTCCAGGTGTACGTCCGCGACATGTCCAAGGCGCCGGCCGAACCGGGCGCGTTCACGTCGTCTCCGCGGTAAACGGCTCCGAAGAACCGCTGACATACGCCGGCGGATCGACAAAGACGGGCGCGACGGCGGTCGGGCGCTCGGCGATCGGCGCCGACGGGCAACGAGGTGGCGTTCGTGACCACCGCGGTGTCCAACCTCGTGCGCTATCCGGCGCTTGAAAAAGAAGAAGAAGAAAAAGGCGAACAACCCGAAGCCGCACACGCCGACGCTGCAGGTCGCGGTGCGCTACCTCGACACGCACGAAACCGTGCTCGTCAGCCGCTGCTACGTCAAATGCGAAGAAGCCGCCGCGCCGGCGGTCGAGGGTGAAGAAAGCGGCCAGGCCTATGGCGCGGTCTACCCCGGCCAGTCCGCGAGCTTCGAAGCTCCGCCCCCGTACGGGGAATACAGCTACTCGCCCCCGCCCGGCGCCTCGCTCAGCGCCGACGGCTCGACCGTCGCGTGGATCGGCGAGGACATCGGCCAGCAGGCGGCGCTGCTGCGCGAAGAAACCAGGAACTCCGAGCTACACCGAGCCGCTGTGGCGGCGCATCGCACCCGGCTCGGAAACGCCCACCGAGCGGGTGACGGGCGGCTCGGACCCGACCAGCCCGGCCTGCGTGGCGAGCGGCGAGGGCAGCCTGCCGGAAAAGCCCTCGCCGTCGGACCCCTGCCAGGGGCCGTTCGTCGCGCGAAAACCAGGGCCATCCGGCCGGGATCATCAACGAAAACGGCGGGCAGACCGGCGACTTCGTGCCGCGCCTGAGCGCCGACGGCTACACCGTCGCGTTCGTCTCCCAGGCGCCGCTCGTCGCGAGCGGCGAAAACTTCGGCCGTTCGAAGGCCGGTCAGGAAAGCGACCTCTACGTCGCCGACATGCACCCCGGGCTCACCCGCGACCAGGCGCTCACGCAGCTGACCGAGCTCGGCGGCGGCGAAGGCGCCGGTCTCGTCGACACCGCGCCGATCTTCGACTTCGACATCTCCCCCGACGGCAGCCAGGTCGCGTTCGCCACCGTGCGCACGCGCTTCCCGCTCGGCTCGCCCGCCTTTGTGAGCACGCCGGCCGGCGAACCGGGGATGAACGAACTGTTCGACGCCGATCTCGCCGACGGCACGCTCACGCGTGTCACCCACGGCTATCGCGGGCCCTGACGAAGCGAGCGAACACGCCCATAAACCAGGCGCCTGCAGGTGAAGACCCGTACAAAGAACAGCCGGGCGACGGCGCGCTCTCGCCCTCCTTCTCGACCGACGGCGACATCCTCGCGTTCTCCTCGACCGCCTCCAACCTGGTGTTCGGCGACGGCAACGCACCGCCCCTCGGCTTGCCGCTGACGGGCTCCTTCGACGGCAGCGACGCGTTCGTGATCTCGCGGGTGCTTTTAGCTCGACGCCCACTCCTCAGGAAGTCTCGAGCGCGCCGGAACCCGCGCTCACGCCCGCGTGGGATCTCGGCGTGACCGCGCTCTCGCGCGCGAACGGGAGCGTGCTGCTCTACGTGCAGGCGCCCGGGAGCGGAACCCTGCGCGCGGGCGCGCAGAGCGTGATCGTGACTCGACCCGCGCTGCCGCGCGCGCCGGCCGCCGTGCTCGCCACGCCTCGGTCTCGCGTGTGCGCCTGCGGGGGAACCGTCGCCACGCGCACGGTCGCGACCCGGGGGACGGACGCGCGGGACGCAGGGCTCCAGACGATGACGCTGGCGCTCGCCGCCCGCTACCGCTCGCTCGCTCGTCAGCGTGGCGGCCTGTCGGCCACGGTCACCGTCACGTTCACCGCTCCGGGGCATCCCACGCTGCGCGAGACCATCCCCGTGACCTTCCTGCGCAAGGCGAAGCGATCCAAGACTCGCGCACCCGAGGCACGTGGGCGCTCGTCCAAGGGTGCCAGACACTCATGAGCACTCGGACTTTTCCCGCGCTTGTCATGCTTGGGCTCTCCCTCTGTCTCGCTCTCGTCCTGACGTTCGGTTCGTTGACCGCGTCCGCCTCCGCAGCAGCCGGCGGCGACGTGGCGAGCCGGCACAGCCTCCGCCCCCTCCGCGCGTATCCGGGGAACCCGCTCTGCCCCGGTCGGCCTGGGCAGAATCGGCGACATCGAGTTCTGGGCGCCCAACCGCGGCCTGCTGATCACCGCCGGCAACCCGCCGACGATCCCGGCCGGCGTGTGGGCCTACAACGGCATGCGAATGGCACGAGCTCGCGAGCGTGTGCGGCGCGACCGACGGGCGCATCGCCTGGGCGGGGCCGGACGAATTCTGGACAGTCTCCGACGGGCGCCCGGGACAGACGAGCGAATCCGCGGCGAACCTCCAGCCCCCGCCGCTGGAAGACAACACGCTCTGTCACTTCGCTGGCGGTCAGGTCGTCGGCTCCTACGCGCACCCGGCCTTCCAAGCCGACTCCTACCAGGCGATGCACGCCGCGGGCTGCTTCGATCCCGCCGACTGCTGGTTCGCCGGCGATCCGCTCGCGAACCGCAGATCGGCGCCTTTCAGCTGCACTGGAACGGCAGCGCGCTGGAAGCCGAACCCTACCTGGAGAAGGACACGCAGTCGAGAGCATGAGCTTGCTCGAAGGGATCCTGTACGAGAGCGTGCGCGATCTCCGCCGGCGATCGCGTCTCGACGCCAAACCCCGAACCGCCGGCCGTGCACCGCATCAACCCGATCGGCGTCCAGCCCCCGTTCGAACCGGAAACCGAAGTGCCGCTGTACGGCCCAGAAGAGCGCCCCGAAGCGCTCGACTGCCTGAACCTCTCCGCCGGCGAAGGAACCCTGTGGGGCGCCGCCGGGCCCCAAGACCGCCGAAGGGGGCGCGCCGGGGCAGGTGACGGTCGTGCGCCGCGTCGAAGGGTTCTGGAGCCAGCTGATCGGGCCCGAACACCCGCTGGGCGCGATCTTCCCGAACACGGGCGAAGAAGAACAGCTGCTCGGTCGCAAACAGAAAGAATCTCCCTACTCGATCGCCGCCGGTGCGACGGTCACGGCGATCGCCGCCGAACCGCCGGCAGCGCAGCGCCTGGCTGGCGCTGGCGCCGCCGGAAGGCTCGAGCGTCAGCCTGAGCCAGGCGCGCGCGGTGCTCGTGCACGTCTCCGCCGAAGGCCAGGTGCTCGGTGAGCAGACCCTGCCCTCGAACGCTGAAGCGGAAGCAGGGCGTCGGGCCCAAGGGCGCCGCGACGCAAGCTCGCCTGCCCGGCGGCGAACGACTGCTGGCTGGCGACCGCGCAGGGCTGGCTGTACCACCTCGCGCCGGAAGACGAACGGACGCTGCCCAAGGACGAAGACCCCAACTTCGCGGGCCTGATCACCTACCGCCCGCCCGATCAGGGCCTGCCGCAGGTGGCGGCCGACGCGCCGCCCCCCGACACGTCGGGGCTCGTCGAAGCGCCTCCCGACTACGGTGGCGCCTTCGCCGAAACGAAAGGCGCCGAGTCGAAACCAAGGTCGCAGGCTGCCGCTGCTCTCCGACGTGCACAGCCGGCTGGTGCACGGCACCACGCTCGAACTGCGCTTCCATCTCGCGGTCAAGGCGCGCGTGCGCCTGCTCGCCAAGCGCCACAAGCAGCTCGTGGCGAGCACCCCGACGCGCACGCTGGCGGCGGGCAGCCGCAAGCTGCTGCTGCGCTTGAACCCGCACGAGCTGGCCGACGAAGCTGTCGCTGCAGACCCACGCGCTCGCGCCGCTGCCGACGACGACCGTCAAAGAAGCGGTCGGTGGGCCCGAACACGGGAGTGGCGGCTCGAACACGGTGTCGACCGGCCTGACGGTGCTGCCGCACGTGCCCGCGTTCGCGGAATCGGGATCGCGGCCTTGAGAGGCTCGCTGCAAACGCCCGGGCGCGACGCTCCGTGCGGCTGTGCCTCGCTGGGCGCGCTGTGCGCTCGCGGGTCTGTCGGCGCGCTCGCGCTCGTCTGACGGCGCCTGCCCGGCCGGACGGCTCTCGCGCGCGGCCGCGCAGCCCTCCGCCGGAGCGGAACCGACGCCGCAGACCGACGCCTCGGTCCCGGCGAGCGACGTGACGATGATCGGCGCGACGCCCGCGGAACCCGGAGCGCCGGGCGCCGACGAGACTTGGGGCGTGGGCGCAGGCGGGCCCACCACGGTGCGTCGTCCGCTACACCAAGAGGAAAGCGGCTGGTCGCTCGGACCGGCGCTGCCGGCCGGCTTCAAGCTCGACGCAGAGCCCGCTCGCCGGTCAGATGACCGCCCAGGGCTGCGGGCGTGCTGGCGGGCACCGTGTCGCCCGAAGGCGGCGGCTCGCACCAGGTCCTGCTCGTGCGCAAGCCCGGCGGCGCCTTCGTGGAAACCGCGCCCGTGCCGGTGGAAGGCGAAACGCTCCCTGCAGGCGAAGAACCGCTGCTGCTGGAAGGCGAAGCGCTGTTCGGCGCCGCGCGCGCGCCGCTGATCGCCCCGCTCGAAGAAGCAGGCGGCGAAGCCGGGGCGCTGCGTCGTGCCGGTCAGCGGAAGGCGCGGGTGTGGAGGATCAGGTGCTGCACTGGGACGGTCACAGTGGACGTCGCGAGCCGATCGAGATCCCGACAAGCCAGCCACGAAGACTTCCGCGTGCTGGCGATCGGCGCGAGCTCGCCGGCGAACGCCTGGCTGCTGGCGCAGCTCTCCTCCAAGCGTCCTACCCGGCGGGCGCGGTGGCGCTCTTCCGGCGCGTGCCGAAGGGAAGGCGCGGGCGCAAGTGGAGCTGGAAGCCGGTCGCGGCTGCGGGCGGCGCGGGGAGAGAAGCGCACCCGCTGACCGTGCCCGGTGCAGGGCGCCAGCCGAAGGCGAGCCGTTCACGGTCGCCGGCGCGGGCGAGCCGCCGACGGTCGATCTCCCAGCTGCTGACGGTCACGAGCGAAGGCGTCTGGATCGACGGCGAACGCGCCGACGTCCACGCGCACAGCCCCGCCTCGACGACGATGTTCTTCAAGCCCGAAGGCGCCGCCGGCGGCAGCGTGCAGGCGAGCTGGTGCCAGCTGCCCGCCGAGGCGCCCGCAGGGACGCCGCCGTGCCAGCACGAACTGCCCGAAGCGCTGCCCACCGGCCCCTCGCGCAGCATCGCCTGGGCCAACGGCTCGACCGCCATTCGGCGAACGCGTGATCACCGGGCTGCCCGAAGGCGTCAGCCTGCGCCTGGAAGGCGAAATCGTTCACGCGCGTGCTCGCGCTCGGCGGCGGCTCGAACGCGAACCTGATCCCCGGCGCGCAGCTCGGCGCCGCCTTCTCCGAGCCCACGCGAGGGCTGGCTGGGCGACGACGGCATGCCCGTCCACCTGACGCTCGAACCGGCAGCCCAGCCGCCTCACGCCGTGGCCGGTGCCCTTCCGCCACCCGCTGCTGGCGATCGCGCCCCGAGCCGGGCGCGCCGGTCGGCGCGCTCTCCAGCGAAGCGCTCGCCGTCGGCGACGACGGCGCGGTCGCGCGCTTCAAGCCGGGCGAGGGCTGGCTGCCGGAAAGCCTGTTCGGGCCCGGGCGAGCGCGTGGAACACCAACGCGGCTGCGCGCCGTCGCCTGGCCCACGCCCAACCGCGCCTACGCCGTCGGCGACCACGGGGCAGATGTGGCTGTGGCGCGGGGAAACGGGCTTGTGGGAACAAGACCCCGCGACGCCGCTGAACTTCCGCGGCAACCTGCTCGGCATCGCCTTCGACCCGAACAACCCGGCGCGCGGCTACGCGGTCGGCTCGTCGAGCGTCGTCGGAGCAGGGCGGCGTGCTGCTGCGCTACGGCAAGACCTGGACCGAAGAAACCGACGCTGCCCCCGCAGGTCCAGGGCGCGAGCTTCACCTCGATCGCGTTCGCCGGCTCGGAGGCGATCGTCGCCTATCGCAAGCAGCCCGAGCCCCAGTCGAACAACGCGTTCATCGGCGGTCTGCTCGTCAACGAAGGCTCCGGCTGGCGCGTCGACACGAAGCGGAAGCGGTCGCGATGCGGCGACGGGTGTCCCGGGGCGGTCGCGGGGCTGCCCGACGGCGGCGCGGCGTTCACGACCGTCGGCGGACCGGAGGGCACGCGCGTGTACGAGCGCGAAGCGGCCGGCGCGCCGTGGCAGGCCGACGCCGACGCCGCTGCCCGGGTCGACCGCGGGCCAGCTCGCGCTGTTCCGCGAAGGCGGCGCGCTGCGCGCGATCGTCACCGCCGGTGGCGACCAGCACTCGAAAGCGAACCGCAGCGCGCCGGCGCCCGGGTTCCCGCCGGCCTGCTCGAACCCTTCCCGCCGGTCGCCGGCGGGCCCGGAAAGCGGCGGCGTGCTGCGCCAGACCGCGACCGGCTGGAGCGACGAGAGCCACGAACTGAACCCGGCGGCGAACCGCAGGGCAGCTACACCTACCACGACCTGCCCTACCGGCCCGACCCGATCCTCGCGGTGCTGGTCGACCCGAACGGCACGCAGGGCTGGGCGGTCGGCGGCAACGTCAGCACCAACGAACGACTCGAGACCGCCGACGTCGAGCGCTATCCCGCCGACGGCGTCGACGCCGCTCGGCCGCGGAGCGCAGGTCGCCGGTGCCGCTGCGACCCGGCGAACGACGCGACCTTCGCGATCGGCGGCGGGGCGCAGTGCGCGGCTCCTGCGCCGACCGCGCGGACGCGGGGATCGGACCCGACGTGTGGCTCTCGCAGGCGCTCGAACGCGCGCAGCGAGATCGGCGTGCGCGGCGTTCCTCTACACGGGCCCGCGCGTGACCACCGCCGAAACGCCAGGGTCCGAAAACGCAGCCGATCCCGTTCGCGCAGGAGCTCGCGCGCTACGCGCAGATCCTCGCCGCCAGCCCGATCCCGGCCTACGCGGCGATCTCGCCGTACGACCTCGACGCGCGCCCGGAAAGCGACGGCACCGAGGCGACGTTCGAGTCGGCGTTCGCCGGCTTTCCCGCCGTTGCAGGCCGCGATCGCGGCCGGCGACGGCGCCGAACAGGCGATGCGGCGAGACGCGTCGGCTGCCAGTCCGCCTACTACGCGTTCGACTCGAAGGAACGGGCGGCGCCGTGCGGGTGATCGTGCTCGACGACAGCGCGCGACGTGGACGCAGGCGCAGCGCGATGGCTCGAAGGCCAGCTCGCGGGCGCCAAGGCGAGCGGGACGCCGGCGATCGTCGTCGGCAACGCCGACCTGAGCGCGCAGATCGAAGCCGGCGACACGGCGCGCCGCGCGGCCGTCGCTCAGGTGCTCGTCGGCAACGGCGCCTCGGCCTACTTCTACGACTCCCCGGAAGAAAACGTGCAGAAGCCGCTGGAAGCGGGCGGCGGATCGATCCCCACGCTTCGGCTCGGGCACGCTCGGCTACGTGAACGTGGCGAACGAGCGCTGCGGCGACTTCCACGGCGCCGAGCGGCTTCCTGCTCGGCCAGGTCGAACGTCGGCCGCGCTGCAACCGCGAAACCAACGTCGCGCCCGGTCACCGTGCGGCTGATCCCCGACATCGGCGAACTGGCGCTGGAAGCGAACGACGGGATCCTGCTGCGGCGCAGCAACACCGGCGCTGTTCGCCGCGCTCGCGCGCCGCCCGCGCGCGGGCGGCCGCGCCGTGAACTCGAGCCAGGAAACCGAGGTCGATCCCTACATCCCGATCCCCTCGGTCTGCGTCGGGCGGGAATGCGCGACCGGCGTCCTCCCCGAATACACGTTCACCTCCTCGAACCCGGAAATCGGCGGCTTCGTCAAGCGCAAACCTCGCCTCGCCCGATCCGCACACGACGCCGCTCGACGGACCCGAAGGTCAACCGATCTCCGACGAACCAACCGAAGGCGAACCGATCCCCAGGGAAGAGTCGGGCCTGTTCTGCGCCTACAACGCGGGCACGACGATCGTGACGATCGAGCGCGGGCGGCCTCTCCTCCTCGCTGCCGGTGACCGTGCAGGCCGGCAGCGTGCGCCAGCCGTGCGGCACCGTGCCGTTGAAACATCTCGCGGCCGCCGGCCAGAGCGCTGCCGCCCCCGTGCCTCCGCCGGCGCCCGCGCCGGCGCCCGCCGGGCCGCGCACCGGCCTCGTCGCCCCGCCGTCGTGCCCGTTCCGCCCGCCGCCGCCGCCGTCCCGCCCCGCCGCCGTGCCGCCCGGCGCCGCGCGCCGCCGCCGCCGTTCTTCCTCCCGCCGGCGCTCCCGCTCCGCGTGCTCGCGTTCGTGCCGCCGCCGCCGTTCCCACGCCGGCCAGCCCGACTCCTCCGAGCGGCACCTCGGCGGTCACCTCGCCGGTGGAGGCCGCGCAGAACAGAAGAGGAGGAGGAGGAGGCGACCGAGTCGGTCTCCAACCAGGCGCTCGCCTACCGCGCGCCCGAACACGAGCCCTCGCCCGCCTACCTCCTCGGGATCGTGCTGCTCGCGGCGTTCGCCGGGGCCTCGATCGCGCGGCGGCGTCCCCGCCGCGGGCGGCGCGAGCTGCGCGTGGCGCCGGCGACGCTCTCGGCGATGCGCGCGCAGCGGCGGATGGATCCGAAGCGCCGGCGCTCGTGGTGAGGAGTTCTACGTACGCAATATCGTTGGGGACGTTGGGGGCTGCGCGGGCCGTTCACAGCCTGGCAACACGATCGGGGCGGGGATTGGCGAGGCTGAACGGGTCTGAGCCCGACGATGATCCTGCGCGCACACGCCACCTGCCTAATGCTGCTCGCGCTCGCGGGGGCGTGGCGCGCTTTGTGAGTGTGTTTAGAGCACCACGAGCTCGCGTTGTGGTTTTGTGGGCGGTCCGTATTCGAAGCCGAGGATGGCGCGGGCGTCGAGTGCGTGGGCGAGTCGCATGAGGGTGCGTGCGTTGGTTGCGCGTGTGCCGCTCTCGATGCGTGAGATGGCGGATGCGGTCGTGTGCATGCGGGTGGCGAGCTCCTCTTGGGAGAGTCCGAGTGCTGCTCTGCGCATGATGACGAGCCGTGCCAGCGCCTCGAATGGGGCGAGGCGTTCGTGCTCGCTGCGGATCTCGGCGTCCTTGAGTGACGTGTGGATGTCCCGTCAAGAGCACGGTAGTAGACGGCATGGATTGGGGGCATGTCATTGCCCCGGGGCGGGTGAGGCGGTCCATACGAACGCACGTTCCCACCACCCCTGGACGGATCCCGATCCCCTTCGGGTGTGCTGCTCGCGCTCGCGGGTAGCTCAGACGGTGGCGTGGATATTCAGCGGCGAGTAGTCGCCGTTGCGCTTGGCTGGCTGGCGCTTGATGCGGATGTCGAGTTCGAGCCCGATCGCGTCGACCAGGTCGATCAGAGTGTCCAGGGTAGGATTGGAGCCCTCGCCGCGCAGCAGCCGCGAGATCGCCTCGGGCTTACGTTCCATCCGTCTGGCGATCTCGGCCTTCGGGATGTTCTCGCGCTCCCGGACCGCCTCGATGACCTGGAGCACCTCGGCGATGCTCTTGACCTTGGCGAGCTTCTTCTCGAAGCCGGCCTTGAAGGTGGGATCGGCGAGCTGGCCCTCGAGGAACTCATCGAATGCCTGGCCAGCGCGGGTGGTCTTTGCAGTTTCAGTAGCCATCGTCATCACCTGATCGACCCCAAACCATAACATAAAAGTTCATGTCGCTCAAGTCTTTTGCCGCCCTTCCGGCACCCCCATGGGCAGCGCGATCCGTCGCGTGGCGAGGTAGTCCCCGCGGTATCGGAGAGCCTCGTCGTACACGCTCTCGTCCATGGCACTGCGCACCCGCTTGACCCCACCGCAGATGAGCGCGACCACCTTGGCATCGAGCCCATGCTCCGGCGCCTGGCTGTCGAGCACGCAGAACACGCCGATACAGATGGCCATCGTGCTCGTCGCGCGCCTCGTGGAGTCCCTTCATCCCCCCGTGCATGACATGCCACATCTTGCTTGGCGGGAAACTTGGCGGAGGGGCGTCGCGCACCGCCACGAGGATGGCCAACAGCATCTCCCGCACCGGTTGCGGGCAGTCGAGCAGGAACTCGCGAGCAGGCACCGCGCCCTTAGCAGTCCTGTAGAAGGCAAGCGACCACTTCGGTGGCAGCCGATCTTGCGCCTGCGCTCCCTGCGGTGTCGCGTGCCTTGGCACGGCGCTTGTCCTTCTTGGACGGGCTCACGCGATCCGGGCCTTGACCTCGGCCAGGAACGCGGGATAGCCGGCGGGCGGCATGCCGTCGAGGCGTGTGGGGGTGGGGTCGGGTGTCTTGCGCATACGAACACACGTTCCCACCCACTCCGGACGGAACCCGCCTCCCCGGGCGCGTCTGGGGCGTGCCCGACCGATCAAAGATCGGCCGGCGTCCTCGCGGCTTGCCGGGGTCCCGGGCGGCGTGTGCGGGCGGGGGGCTCCTGCCGTAGGCGCACCGGGATGGTCTCGGCGCCGGCCGGCCTCTGTCCGCGGGGCGCCCCGTTCACAGCCTGGCAACACGATCGGGGCGGGGATTGGCGAGGCTGAACGGGTCCGAGACCGACGATGATCCTGCGCGCACACGCCACCCGCCTTTTGCTGCTCGCGCTCGCGGGGGCGCTGCTGCTGCTTGGGGTGTTTGTGGGTGTGGCGTCTGGTGACGAATATGGCGGGTTAGGGTCCCCTCGGTGAATTCAAAGTGAGTCGCAGCCTCTGTCGCTCGTCGCCTGGCTTCACCCCCGGGTCATCGCTCATTGCGTCCTCTGAGACTGTGAGTGAGCATCCGCTAGTCAACTAACTGGGACGCTATAGACTGATCGCGTATCCCGGTGTAGGTATTACTCAGTTCGCGCTCGGGCCTCGCTGGGGGGTTCGTACTCGAAGCTGATAATCGTGCGTGCGTCGAGCGCGTCGGCGAGTCCCGATGCACAGGGATGCGTGACGACCCACAGGGGTGGGGCGTTTTCGCGAAGGTTCAGCCGAGATGCGCATGGATGGGTTGGGAAGTGGGTGGTTCTACCGCCTCTCGGTCGGGGTGCATTACGGACCTCTGCAGCGGTTTGACCACAGACTGCTTCCGATGTGTCCAGATCGGAGCGCGAAAGGATTAACTCTGCAACGCGGCAACCGATAGGGGTTCTGGCAAAGCCCCCGTAAAGCTCTGCGGCGGGCACCTCCAGGACGAAACGGATGTCTCCTAATGCTGCGTGCGCACCGCCGGCCGGCGGTTCGAATCCCCCTGCTGTGCTTTGCCGTCGCGCTTTCGGGCGCGGTCGTGTTCGCGTTTGCCGCGAGCGTCGATCCGTCGCGGGCCGCCGCCGCGTCGCTGCCGGCCACCGGCGTGTTCGCACCCGCGTCTGGGCCCGTGTCCAAGCGACGGGCGAGCCATAAGAAGTCGTGGTCCGGGCGACGGGCCGCGTGCGCCTCCGCGGCGCGCGCGGGCAGGCGGCGGCGCGAGGCCCGCAAGGCATGTGTCGTCAAGCGGTCGAAGGCGCAGCGGTCCAAGCCGAGCACGTCACCCAAGTCGGCCCGCGTGGCGCCGGCCGCGTCGCCGTCCGGTGCTCCCGCCGGTGCTCCCGCACCCGTGCTCGTCAACGTTCCCCCGGCGGAAGCGCTCGAAGTACCCGGCTCAGAATCCCCCCCGCCCTCAGAATCTCCGGGCGGCTCGAACACCCCGCCGCTCGAATCCAAGCCGCCGGCCACGCCGGTCGAACCGGAACCACCGGCTGAACCCGAACCGCCGGTGGAATTGAAGGCGCCGATCCCCACCGGTCGAAGGATCCGAGCCGCCGGGTGAAGAAGAAAAAGCCGAAGAAGAAAGGGTGGCCGAAGAAAGGAAGGCCAGGGAAGAAAAGGCAACGGAAGAAAAAGTCAAAGCAGAAAAGAAGGCAGCGGAAGAAAAGGCCACGGAAGAAAAAGCCGAAGAAGAAAGGGCCAGGGAAGAAGAAAAGGCCAACAAAGAAAGGGCGGGGGAAGAAAAGGCCACGGAAGAAAAAGCCGAGGAAGAAAGGGCCGGAGAAGAATCCGCGGCTCCCTTCCGTTTTTTCTCGCCGACGAGCTTCTGGAATGAAGATCTGCCCGCGGACGCGCCGCTGGATCCGACCTCTGTCGCTGTCGTGGACACCTTCGACGAAGAGATCGAACGAGAAGAGGCCGTCAAAAAAGGCCCGGCGCATCAACACGACCACGTGGTCGGTGCCGGTCTACACGGTGCCGGCTGATCAGCCCACGGTGAAGGTCACGCTGAACGGACGTCTCGGCGATCACCTGCGCTGCAGACGGCGTGGGAAGCGGTTCCGTTGCCGGCGGATGCTCAGCCCGCCGCCGGTACCGATAAACATCTCGTGGTGTGGCAGCCGAGCACGCGACCGGCTGTGGGAGTTCTGGCACCTGGAAAAGACCCTCAAGGCTGGCAGGCGGCGTGGGGCGGCGCGATCGCAGAACGCGTCGTCCGATTCGGGCGCCTATGGTCCCGAAGCCTGGCCCGGCGCGAAGACGGATGGGGGGCGAGCGCGTCTTCGCTGTCGATCGCCGGTGGGCTGATCACTTTGGAAGACCTCGAAAAGGGCCAGATCAACCACGCGCTGGCGATGGCGCTGCCGAACACGCGCGCCAAGGTCTACGCCTCGCCCGCCCAGCGGACCGACGGCAGCGCACCGAACCGTTGTCGCTGCCCGAGGGCGCCCATCTGCGGCTTGATCCAAACCTCAACCTCGCGGCGTTGCATCTTCCGAAGCTGACGTTGATGATGGCCGAAGCGGCGCAGCGCTACGGGATCTTCGTCCGGGACTCGGCCGCGAACGTGACCTTCTACGCGCAGGACCCGATCCCGACCGGAACGGAACCGTACACCGGCGCGCACGGCTACTTCGAAGGAAATCTCCGGCACAGCTCCTCGCCTCCTTCCCCTGGAGATCTGGAGCTGCTCAAGATGGAACTGCACGGCTGAGCGAGCCGGCGGGCAGCGCGTCGGTATGGCGCGATCCGCGGGAGTTGGACCCGGGGCCGCCCGGCCGTAGACCCCTGGTTTCGCGACCCGTTCACAGCCTGGCAACACGATCGGGGCGGGGATTGGGGAGGCTGAGTGGGTCCAGGCCCGACGATGATCCTGCGCGCACACGCCATTCGCCTGATGCTGCTCGCGCTCGCGGGAGTGCTGCTGCTGCTCGGCGTGCTCGCCGCCACGGCGCGCGCCGACGAATACGGCGGGCTGGGCGGGCTGGGCGTGTTCAAAGCCGGCCACGATGGGGGTCATCTGGAAGTCAATCCCAGAAGCCAAGCGGGCGTTTCGGCGTCGCCCCCGACGGCAGCTCTTACATCGCCGAAACGATCGAAGTCGAGGGAAAGCTCCTACTTCCGCGATCCAGAAGCTGGGCTCGCAAAGGCGAATACCTCGCTGAAGCTCGAGTCAAGCTGAGCAGTCAGGCCGCACCAGCTGGATGGCGTCGCGATCGACGCAGAAAAGCAGCGGCTTTACGTGCTGGTGGTGGGCGAACGCAAGTCCGAAGCAGAACAGCCGGTGTTCGATCCCGAAGCTCCGCGTGGCGGCCGAGCTCTACGCGTTCTCGACCGAACCAGAAAGCAGGGAGCTTGGAACCGGCATCGGGAACGACAGCCGGTCTGCTGGCGGGACGAAAAAGCTCTCGGATCCACTCTCCGAAGAAGCAGGCGTGCCGCTGCTCGATCCGCACGGAATAGCCGTGGATCCCACGACCCACGACGTGCTGATCCTGGGCCAGCAGGACGTATCGACGAAAAAGGGAGCGGGAGAAGAAGAACTTGCGCGCCGCCGTGCAGCGCGTGCACACCGAAGGCGCCGACGAGGGCAAGCTCGGGCCGCGTTACGTCGATCAGGAGAACTGTCTCGACGAAGGCGTGGAAATCGCGGCGAACCGGCCTGCGCGGAAGGCGTAGGCCAGCCGTCCTCGCCGTTTGTCTCGCCCGGCGGCAGGCTGTATGGCGAGCGTTCAGGAACGCGAACTCTGGGAAATACCAGCGACGGAAGGTGCCTCCGAATCCTTCGAACTCGGATCCCGTCCAAAGGTGTACGAAGCGAAGCCGAAGCGCCTCTTTACGATGGGACGGACAGGAGATAGAAGGGAGGAAGGCATCGTCGAACCGTCTCCGAAGAAGAAGGGGGAGGCGGGGCGCTGCGTTTGTGCCCGACCGGCCCCGAGCGAAGGCAAGATCTATCTCGACGCGAACATAATCGCCGAAGAAGGAGACGGAAAGGGGAGCAAAACCGCGGGCGCGGTCGTGCTCGACTACAGCGAAAGCGGTGGCACTGCCCGAAGCGAAGGAGCTCGGCTGGACCGCCGGTCAGAACTCGACGGGCGAAAACGAAAAGTGCATCCTGCCGCTGGGGAACTCGCAGATCCTGGTGGGCGCCGACAGCAGCGGGCGCCTGCTGCTGTTCGACGTGACGCCCGCGAGTCCCGCCGAACACAAGCCGGCCACTGTGAACGTGCTGCAGTTTGGAGCGGGAGGGGAAGAATGTGGACACGCCCGGGCGACGCCGCCCAGCGTGTCGGTCTTGGGCGAACCGGTCACCAAGCTGCCGAAGCGGCAAGACGGCGTCGCTGTCGCTGAACGTGTTCGCCGCCGACGCCCTGAGCGTCGAATGGCAGTTCGAGGACAACGGCAAAGAAGAGGCCGACGAACCGCCCGTGGTGGAAAGCTACCCTTTCCCGACGCAGGTTCCGACGCTCGAGCATGAATTCAAACACGGGGGCAACTACGAAATCTCGCGATCGTGGAACCCGACGACTTCGGCCCGAAGATCGAAGAGCATTCGAACGTGACCGTGGAAGGGGAAGAAGGAGGAAGCGGAGGAGTCGCCATCGGCGCCGAATTCAGCTACACGAGCCCCGCGACGGTCAGCCAGCCCGCGAAGTTCGCCGCCAAAGTCACCGACCCGAACAACAGGGCATCGCCGCACGCGCAGTACAAATACGTGTGGGAATTCGGCGACGGCGCCAAGGCGGAAGGCAGCGGGGGCCGCGAATTCAGGGCCGAACACGTCTACGCGATCGAAGGGCGCTATGAGGTCAAGCTCGAGGTCACCGACGAAGCGCGGCCGGACCACGGAAGAGACGCACGTGGTCCAGGTGAACGCCCTGCGGACCCTGGCGAGCATCGCGAGCCTGGGGGGCGCCGGCGGCGGCAGCGGCAGTGGCGGCGGTGGCAGGCGCCGGCGGCGGGACGCCGGGTGTGACGAGCACGCATGTCCCCGACGCCACGCTGGCCGGGACGACTCCCTGGCCGTGAGCAAGTCCGGAGGGGTAACGCTGAAGCTGGCGTGCCCGGCGGGGGAGACGAGCTGCTCCGGCACGGTGACGCTGCGGACCCTGGGAGCCGTGAAGGCGAGCGCGCACGGCAAGAAGCACGTGCTCACACTGGCCGCCGGCTCGTTCACCGTCGTGGGCGGGCATGTGAAGGCGGTGACGCTGCGCCTGTCGGCCAAGGCGCGCGCGCTGCTGGCCCACTCGCACGTGCTGCGGGCGCAGACGACGCTGCTAGGCGCACGATCCCGGCGGAGCGACCGCGACGACGCAGACGATCGTGACGCTCCGCCTCGGCGAAGCCGTCGCACCAGTCGCTAGTCCTTTTCCGCCTTCTTCGGAGATGTGAACAAGCGGTGAAGTCTCGCTCGGGGCACAGGATCGTAACTCCGCTGGGGGGCGGCGGGTGCGAGGGTGTGCCTCGCGGGAAAGCTCCCGCCGGTGTGGCATCGGCTGCACTTAGCAATGGAATAGCTAACAGGAGGTAGTCACGTAATGACGTCTTTCTCCCTACGGCGCCTGATCCTGGCGTGTACGGTCGTCGGCGGCCGCAGTGGTCGCCGTGGCTGCACCGGGCACGGCGAGCGCCGCATCTGACCTGGGCGAACAGTGCTCGGGCTCAGCCATCAAAGGCCATGGCTCGACGTTCCAGGCCCCGATCCTGTAAAATGGGCCGCAGAGTTCAGCGAGCAGCAAAAACCCACTTGGCGTGCAACGGCGAACAGGGCTCGAAAGGAACGCCGAAAGTCGAATTCCTGCAGCGACGCGGGAAGCGGCGCCTGCCTGCATGGGTGGGGCGCCGAATCGACCGAACCGGTGAAATTCGGAGAATTCGGATTCTGCGGCACGGATGAAGCGCCCAACCCGAAACAGAAAAACGAAATCGAATCGCACGCTACGGCTGGCGTCAAAGAAAAATCGCTCGAGAGATCCCTGTCCTGCAGGGAGCTGTGGCGATTATCGTCCACCTGCCGAAAGGCTGCCTCGCCGACAAGCGAAATCGAAAAAAGCGGCGTAAAGTACAAACTCGGCCGCCTCGTGCTCGACGACACGTCGATCGAGGGCGTCTACGCCGGCACGATCAAGACGTGGAAGCAGCTTCTCGCAAACCAGGCAGCCGAAGGCGGAGCCGGCAACGACAAACTGACATGCAAAGAAGCGTCCGAAGAAGAAAAGCGAATCGTTCCCGTGGTGCGTCTCGATCACTCGGGTACGACGCACATCTTCAAGTCCTTCCTGCTGCAGGTCAACGCCGAACCGAAATCGAGATGGAAGAATATCCCGAAGAAATCGGTGGCAAGAAGACCGGCTGCGGCGCGGCGAAAGGCGAAGAAGCAGAGGCATGGAGTGAAGTGTCGGAAGCCTGCCAGAACCAGCGTTGGCCGAAGGCGGCGGAAATCGAGCGGGGCACCGAATCAGGTAACCCAGGCGTCGTCAAGCGCGTCAACGAAGTCGAAAGCAGCATCGGCTACGCCGATCTCGCGGTCACGCGGGAATTGCACTACTTCTCGGCTAAATGCGTCGGTTCACCCCACCGAATGTGGTGGTGAAAACATAAAAGGCACTCGGAAAGGGTCAGCAGAACACCAAGTTCTGGGCTGAGGTCCAGGACAGCGAAACGCCGAAGCCACTGGATTCTGCCGAACCAGCGACCAATGGAGATATCGAAGCAGCCAGCGAACTCCAACTGCAACGGCACCGTGTACACCAACGAAGCGGGCAAAAAATTCCCGCCGGCGAACACGCGTGAACCGTGGAACGGCGCCAAGGCCGAACTCGTCCAGAAAAGTACGCCATCTGCGGATTGACGTACGACCTGGCGCTCAGGCAGTACAAGTACTATCCCGGAACGACCAAAGAAGAGGCCACGACTGTCCACGACTTCCTGCTTTGGGCGTTGAACACCAAAGCGGAAGGCGGTGGTCGCTCTCAGAACAACACCGACTACGAAAAATTGCCGAGTGCAATCATACCAAAGCCAAAACCGGCGTCAAAGAAATCGGGTTCAAAACAATCGGGTATGAAGTAAAATAGTCTGGGCAGTCGCTTATAGTGTCCCAGTATATGGGTCGCACATGTAAGTTCTGACTACAAGTAGGTAATGATCGGGTCGCCCCACAGTGGGGCGACCCGATTTGCTTCTGCTTCTCGTTCTACGGCAACGCCCGCATGATCCCCTCAGGCCACATCGAGGTAGGGGGGCAGTGCGTCCTCGTTGTTGATCGCCGGTGGGCTGATCACGCTGGAAGATCTCGAACGGGGCGAGATCAACCATGCGCTGGCGATCGCGGTTCCCAACACGCGTGCCGCGGAAGACGGGAAACCGTCTCCATCGAATACGATGCCGCGCTGAACCGAGATGTCCAGTATCCGAGCCGAACGGCAACTCATTCTCTTGAGCGCCGGCACCATCGCCCGCCGTCGGGCCATGCAGGAACGAGCCGAACGACTGATGGCGGACCTGGAATGGTTGCGACTCGCCCAGACGCTTCATGCGCGCAGGCTGCTGCCCGTGCTTGGTCCGCGCATTCTGGAGATGGCGAGGGGCTCCGCGAGCGAGGACTTCGCCGCTGCGATCGCGCAGACGCTGGAGGCGGGGCGCCGGCAGAGCGTTCTGCTGCAGCTGATCACGCTGCGCGCGATGGCGATGCTCGCCGACGCCGGGATTCGCTGTGCTCCGCTGAAGGGCCCGCTGCTCGGTGAGGCCATTTACGGCGATTCGGGCCGGCGTCTGTCCAGCGACATCGACCTACTCGTCGCTGCGGAGCAGTTGACGCGGGCCGTGGAGGTGGTACGCGAGCTGGGCTATGGCGCTCCGAAGGATTACCTGCTGAAGGACGGGATGCCGCGGCTGCACTTCAGGCTCGTGGACGAGCAGGGGAAGCTGCCGCCGGTGGAGCTGCACTGGCGCGTGCACTGGTATGAGGGCAGCTTCGCGTGCGAGCGGCTGCTGCCGCCGGCGGTCGATCGGGACGGCGAGTGGCGCCCGGATCCGGCCGACGAGCTGGCCGCCCTCCTGCTGTTCTACGCGCGCGACGGCTTCATCGATCTGCGTATGGCCAGCGACCTGAGCGCGTGGTGGGACATCCATGGCGCCGAAGTGCCCCCCGGCGCGCTCGCCGAGCTGGTGGGCGTCTATCCAGCGCTGGCACGCGTCATCGTGGCTGCGGCCGGGGTGGCCGAGAGGATGGTGGGCCTGCCGGCGGCGCAGATCGTCGGGCGGCAGCTTAAGTTGGGTCCGCGCGGACGCGTGGCCGTGCAGTTGGCGAACCCCAACCCGCACTCGAGCCAGTCTCAGCTATATGCCGACATGGGCCTGATCGACGGGCTGCTGGCGCCGCCGGGAGGCTTCGGTGCGTTCGTAAGGCGCCAGCTGCTACCGCCGAAGGAGGTGCTGGACCAGCAGGCCCAGCATGGGGCCAGACACCGGGCAAGATCCCAGTTCACTCGCTGCGTGGGGGTGCTGGCCCGGTACGGGTTGGCGATGGCCCACCTGATGCGCACCCCCAAAACGTTGCGCTGAGTCTCATCGCGCCGAAGCACATTCATTTTTATGGATCACGGCTGCTGAATATAATTCTCGCAGGCGGGCGTCGATGACCTCGACGCTCTGTGTCTGTGAACAGTATCGCCGTCCGCGTTCGCCGATCCGCCGCGCCAGCCCGGGGTCGCCCAGCAGCTCGGTGAGGCGATCCGCTAGAGCGAGCTCATCGCCGATGGGCACCAGCATGCCTCCCCCAGCGCCGGCGAGCTCGGGGATACCCCCGACGGGGGTGCTGACAAATGGCCGCGCCGCGCTCATCGCCTCCGTCAGGATCATCGGCATCGCCTCTGTATACGTGGGCAGTGCGACCACGCGGGCGCGTCGCAGTATGGCCCTCACCTCGGTGGGGTCGACCGGCGGGCGCACCTCGAGGCGTTCTGTGCGGGGAGGCGCGAAGTCGATCGCGGGGCCCACCATCAGACACCGTGCTGTCGGGCGCCGCTGAGCGACGATCCGCCACGCGCGATGCAAGACGTCGGCGCCCTTACGCAGGCTGATCTCGCCGGCGAACACAACCAGCTCATCGGTCTCATCGGCGGCAAGTGGACTGCGATCGACAAAGACAGGATTGGGAACGATCTCGCAGCGAACGCCGGGTGCAATGTGCCGAACGTGGTCAAGCGTCTCTCCCGCCAGACATGTCACCAGGTGCGCGCGCCTGAGCACTGCGGACACAAGCCAAGGATACGTGTCGGCAAACGTCACAAACGACCCGCCGTGAATCGTCGCGACAGTGACGAGATCTCGCCTGCTTGCGAGCGCGACCAGCGACCCCTCGCGGAGGAAGGATCCCTTCTCGGAGAGGTGCACGTGCGCCACCTGACCGGCCGGCATGCGCAGAAGCGCTCGTGTCGAAGTCGCGGCCAGGCGGGCGCTGGTCAGATGCGATTGCGGTCTCCACGTCGGATGGAAGTCCACCACGTCTGCCCCGACGTTGTGTTCCGTGAGCACTCGGATCACGGTCGCCATGCCACCGACCGTGGCAGGGTCTGGACCGAAGTGGTGAGCGACCAAGCTATCCATAGAGGCGTCGCGTCGCATCGCGGTGGGTACGCCTCCGTACAGGGTCAGACGTGTCGCGACAGCGGTACTCTTCGTGCCCCAGCGTCTGCCGAGGCTAGGACGGCCGCGATGATCAGCGCAGCGGTGTAGCCCGTGGTGCTCTCGAGAAGCGCGTTGTCTGTAAGTGAGTTTACAAGGCATCCGATGACAATTACGATCGCAAGCGTCGATGCGTTAAGGGTGCCTGCAGCCAGCGTGCCGGGGATTCGCCGCTTGCGGAGGAGGGCACGGATCAGGATGCCGATACCCCACAGCAGAGTCGCCAGACCGATGATGCCGGTCTCAATGAGATATCGTAGATATTCGTTGTGGGGCACGAAGCCTGTCAACTTGTTTGCGGTTGTGGCTTCAGACGTAACAGTGGTGCCGATGCCTTGGCCGAGCAGGGGAGATCGTTCCCACTCCGACAGGAGCGACTCCCACTTGAACAGACGCCAAGCGAACGAGCTGTTTGCTTCTCCGTGTTCCGCGGTTGTGACGTTGCTTGACGACTCCTTCGCAATGCGTTCCGCGCCGAGTGGCGTCGCCAAAAACGTCAGGATGACAAGCCCCGCAAGCACGAAGGCGCCAAGCTTGGCACGCATGGAACCGGGGCGCAGTGCGCCGAACGCCATCAGCACAACGAGCATGGTGACCAGGCCATCGATACTGAACGTCGTGATCAGGGCGGCCGCGAAAAGCGCCGTGAGAAGCACGTCGGGTCGGCGCCGGCCATTGTCCAGGTACCGCCACAGTGAAACGGTGGTCGCCATCGTAAAAAAGATTGCGGCGCTGTTTGGGTGGACGAATGTGCCATTTGAGCGGATGTTGCCCGCGACATCCAAGCCTGTGTGTGTTGCGAACTGGTACAGGGCGAGGATTGCCGGAATGAAACCTATGACCTGAACGATGCGAGTTGCGATCGGAACGGTCACGGCGCCAGGCGCGTTGTATACGATGACAGCGAGTGCGACAACCGACACCTCGCGCACTCCCTCACGAATCGTCTCGGCCGACGCGCCGTGCGTATGCACGGCTACGGCCATCCACACACACAGCCACAGCACGGCCAACAGGACGGGCCGCGCGCCGCGTTGGCGACGGAGCAGCGGGCCGATGGCCACGGCTATGATCAGCACAGCAAGCAGGGCCGAGAAGTTGAGGTTCCCGGTGTGGTGACTGTTGGCGTTGCCCATGTCGTCGGTGAGAACGCGCACGAGCAGCGTCACGCCGAGGAACGGCACGACCGGCAGATCGGTGGCGATCCACACGAACAAGACACCCACCACTGGGACTGCCCAGAGGTAGGAGTGCGAGACCGCGAACCCCTCGGCGACGAGGACGCTGATCAGCAAGCCGAGCAACAGGGTCCAGCGAGGGATGCGGTGGATCGAGAGCACGAGGCCGCTCGCTGCGCCCGACCCAGGACGCCACGGAGAGAGGCGAGTGGACTGTGATGACCAAGCGCTCATCGTCGATTCTGGAGGCCCTCGCAAGTCAGCCTGAGGCAGGCTGGCATGTACGGTCGCATAGCCTACAACGCCGCAGCTTGAGGCTTTCTTGTGCGGCTTCCCAAAAGTTCTTGGGCATCGCGAGCGTTCTTAGGGCTCAACCACCTACGCCTCTAGCGATCCTGAGAGGATACAATACACGACATGCATCCCGACTCCGAAGCTCTCGATCTCAAGCAGATCTTGGGTATCCTCCGTCGTCGTCTCCCCGTGATCGTGCTCTGCGTCGTGGTCGTCGCAGGCGCCGCGTATGCGTTCTCCAAGCGCGAGGCCAAGAAGTATACGGCGACTGCGGCGGTCGTCTTTAACAACAACCAGGTCGCTCAAGAGATCGCCGGAGTTTCAAGCGGCAGCAGCTACAACAGTGAGCTTGCCCAGCAGGCCACCGACCTCGAACTCCTCAAAACCGGTGACATGGCAGCGAAGACCGCAAAGCTCCTCGGCCACGGACTCACCGAAGCGCAGGTCATCAAGAACCTGAGCTTTGCCGGGCAGGGCGAATCGGGTATCGTTGACGTCTCGGCCACCGCGGTCTCGCCTGCGCTCACGGCCGATATCGCAAATACCTACGACCGGTTATTCGTCGAAGAGCAGGTCAGTGCTAGTCACAAGTACTACAAGTCTATATTGACGCTCGTGCACAAGCAGCTCAAGGCGCTCTCTCCGAAGCAGAGGGAAGGCTCCGACGGACTGAGCCTCCAAGATCGCGCGCAGACGTTGAGCATCCTCTCAGAACTGAAGCAAGGCAACGTTCAGATAGCCTCGGAAGCAGCGACTCCCGTCGGTCCTTCCTCGTCAAAGACATCCACGAACACGGCCATCGGCGGTGTCCTAGGGCTGTTCATAGGCCTTGCGCTCGCCTTCATACTGGAGTCGAACAACCGTCGGATTAGGACGCCGGAGGACTTGGAGACAATTTATCGCGTCCCCCCGCTTGGCACCGTCCCTAAGAGCAAGGCGCTCGCGCGCAAGAGGGCAACTCTGCCGCTGGCCGAGGCTGAGGCGTTTGGCCTGATCCGTGCCCACCTGCGTTTCTTTAATGTCGATCGTGACCTACATACGGTCGTCGTCGCATCGGCCGAGGCTGGTGACGGTAAGACCACGATTGCCCGGCGGCTGGCGGAGGCGGCGGCGAGGTCGGGCTCGCGGGTGCTGCTGCTCGAGATGGATCTGCGACAGCCGACGCTTGCCCAACAGCTCGACCTCAAGTCCGGTCCGGGCCTTGCCGACGTGCTGATTGGCACCATCCCGATGGACGAGGCGACTCAGTCGATCCACTTGGAGGATCTACTGGGCGAGGGCGCCAAGGGGCGGACGTTTGACGTTCTGACCGCCGGCGCAGTGCTGCCGCCCAATCCGAGCGAGCTGCTTGAGAGTGTCATGATGGATGAGGTTCTAGGGCAGGCGAGTTCTGTATACGATTTGATTGTCATAGACACGCCGCCGCTCGCATGCGTCTCGGACGCTTTCCCGATCCTTACAAAGGTTGACGGCGTTGTCATCGTGGGTTGGGTCGATCACAGCCGACGTGACGCCGCGGAACGGCTCCAGCGGATTCTCGCCGGCAGTGGCGCGCCACTCCTGGGCGTGATCGCCAACGGGGCGAAGTCGGGTGGCCCCGGCCCTTACCCTGGAGGCAGCACGTCGTCTCCTACCGTCGCCTCGGCCAACGGGGACTCACCATCCGAGGCTCTTGTCCCGGCCGGCAAGGTCTGAATCCAGGAGGGTACCTCGGACCATCGAGAGAACAATCCCGGCTCCGCACTGCGAGTTCGGCGGCTTGCGCCGGCAGTACTGCTGGCCGCGGCTCTGATATTGGTTCTGCTTTTCCGTGGGTCCGTCGGGGCTGATTCGCGGCACAGACCCAGCCGAATTGGCGACTCCGCCAACGGTGCGATACCGGATGTGGTGCTAACAGTCGAACGTGGGCATCCCGAAAGGGAATTCTCGCTGGGTGCGGTTGGTCTTTCCACCGAGACGAGGGAGCTTGCCACGGACGACCTGAGCGCAAGCCACAGGTCGCTCGTGGCACTGATGCGATTGCTCGGACCAGGAGTACTTCGAATCGGTGGCACGTCACTCGACTACTCTTGGTGGACTAGTGCCGCTGAACAACGTCCCACATGGGTCAAGGGAGGTATCGTCACGCCTGCCGATCTGATCCGTCTTCGCGGTCTTTTGGCAGGTACAGGGTGGCGGGTGATCCTTGGGGTTGACCTCGGCCACTTCGAACCCACTCGGGCGGCAAACGAGGCCCAAGTCGCTGAGCAAATTCTCGGTTCTCGTCTACTTGGTTTTGAGATCGGCAATGAGCCCATAGACTACGGAAGACCCTGGGTGGGGCTGCGCCCCAGTTCCTATAGCCTCAGTGATTATCTCAGCGAACTAGCTGCTTACAGCGTGGCGATGCGAGCCACCGTGCCGACGATCCGCTTATATGGCCCCGATCTGGGGCGCTTATCACCAAAGGCTTGGCTGTTGCCAATCGCCTCAGACAAGAGTACTTCATTTGTCTCGATTGATCTGCACTATTATCCTGTTCATTATAGCGTTACCAAAGGTGCCTGCGAAGGTACGCCGGTACCCACTGCTCTCGAACTACTTTCCCCAGCAGTTCGCGAACGAGAGAATGCTGTACTAAAGATCATGGTTGGGGCCGGTGAACTCGCGCATCGCCCAACTAGAATAAGCGAGACGAACGACACCTCATCCTGCGATCTTTCCGGTGGGCCCGCGACGAGCCCCGTCTTCGCAAGCGCATTGTGGTCCCTCGACTGGGTGTTGCGGGCCACCAGTGCTGGGGTTGCTGCAATTAACTTCGAGGGATATCTCGGACTCTGCCTACCGGAAGCCAATACTCCTATATGCGCACAAGGTCATACGGCGGAGGCGAGCGGCCAAGTCATTGCACGCCCCGAGTACTACGGCCTGCTAGCCGCCCGACAGCTCGAGGGTGGCCGATTTGTGCCGACCCGCCTGGTCTCGCCCGGCCCGCTGCCAAACCTCACCACCTGGGCCACCATTGCCCCCGGAGGCACGATTAGGATTGCTATCGACAACCTCGCTGCCGGTGGCTCGGCACAACGTGTATCGATCCCTCTTTCTGACTATACCGCGACCTACGAGAGACTTGCGGGACCTTCAGTCGAGGCGACGACCGGCGTCACATTTGGCGGCGTTGGCGTCACGAGCACCGGACGGTGGCGGCAGCCCAGACGCTTGACGCTGTCCCGCGAGGGCGGCTCTTTTCGCGTCGTGGTGCGCCCGGCGAGCGCGATCATCGTCACGCTGCGTCCAAAGCGGTCGCAGTCGCACTGAGCCGTTGCGGAAAATCAGTCGCTCCAGTATTGCGAAACCAGTTCGCGGGTGCTGTGAATGTTCGCCTTGCTGGACGCCCCGAAGACGATAGACGCGATGTTCGGCTGCGCGCAAACCCACTCGATGGCCTCTCGGGGGGGTATAGCGCCAGAGGCATAGACGGACATCGCGATGGCGCGGAACTGCCGCTCGCGCAGCGCCGCTTCGTAGGCCTGCATGCCGCCGCACATGCGAAACCCGATCTTGTTGATGTTGGAGCAGATGATCGGATTCTCGATCCGAAGCCTCTTCCAGCACTTCGAGCAGCGCGGGCATGTTCATCGTGATGAATCCAGGCTCGGCGTCGTAGCGCTCGCTCACAGCTCGGCGAAGATCCGGAACGCCTCATCGAACCCCAGGCCCAGCAGGAAGTCGACGACCACGTTCTGCAGAAAGATCACCGGAGTGTTCAGCCCGGGAACATTTTCATCTCCGCGTCGATCAGCAGCGTGGCCATGCCCTCGATGTCCTTCCTCGCCAGCGACATGCCCCCGCGTATGCAGCGTCCATCAGCCCCTCCTCGGGCAGGAACCGTTTGCACGGCGCCGAGCATGCCGAGCTCGGCCACCGCGTTGGCGTACTTGTGCGCATACGGCATGCCCGGGTAGAACATGTAGTCGGGGTATCTGTCGGGATTGGCGCGGAAATGATCGCAGATCAGGGAGATGCGCTCGTGTGTCGTGCACATGAATGCCTGGACGCCCTCGTCGTAGGCGTCGTCGAGCACTTCGATCACGGCATCGACCTCCTGGAAGCGCATCGCCTGCGCGCGCGCCTTCTCCTCCGACATGTGGTTCACGCCGAAGAACTGGTTGTCGCCAAAGAGCAGTCGATCCATTACGTCCTCTCTAGGTCACCGCCGCCAAAAGCGGAGTCGTTTTGACCGCTTTGGGATGCGACGCGGTTCGAGCGATGCACCGTCAGCGAGAGTCGAAGCGCCCTTCTCGGCATCTGCAATCAGCATGCCGATGATCTTGTCCGTTACCGCCTGCGCTCTGGAAGCGATTTAGCCCTCCGTGCGCCGCTTCTTCACGCGCTGGATGAACGCGTCGATCTGGGCGCTGTACTCCTCGCCCCGCAGATAGAACCACACCGGCTCGGTCAACTCCGTGGTGTAACGCACGTTCCAGCCGTGCTCGTACCCGGCGGGAGGGTCGCGGTGTCCCTGAGATACACCTGGCATTCCTGTCGGTCGACGAAGATCCGCCCCTTTGTTCCCCAAACGGTGATACGGGTTGTCATCTTGCGATAGGACTCGTCAGACCAGTTGACGGAGATCTGGGCGGTCGTTCCCTGGGGTAGTACAGGGTGCTGAAGACCTCGTCGTCGATCTCGCGGGAGAACACTCTATTCAGCGCGGTTCCGCCGACCCCCACAGGTTCGCCGACGTACCAGTTCACGAGGTCGATCACGTGGGCGGCATAGTCGTATAGACACCCTCCGCCCTCGGTCCGCTGGCTTCGCCACGTCCCGCCCTTGGGCTTCAGCACCACGGGCCCGTACGCCTCACCCAGGACATGGGTCACCTCTCCGATCGCCCCGGCCTCGAGGAGCTGCTTGACCTCGCGGAAGGCGCCGACGAATCGGTTGTGGTAGCCGACCTGGGTCACAAGGCCTCTCTCTCGCTCAACCCGGCAAGCGCTTCGGCGTCCTGCGGGCTGAGCGTAAAGGGCTTCTCGCAGAACACGTGCAGATCCCGTTCTAGAGCGGTGCGAACCATCGTGGCATGAGAGCTGGAAGGCGTAGCGATCAGCACTGCGTCCAGATCGACCTTGTCTAGCATGGCATTGAAATCGGAGTATGTCGTCACGCCGGTGTACTTCTTCAACACCCCAAGCACATAGCTAGAGGAGTCGCAGATCCCGGCCACTTCCACGTCGGGGTGCGCGTTGACCACCGCATAGTGCGACAGGCCCATCTTGCCAAGGCCGACGACGGCTACCTTGATCACGAAGTGGGCTCCAAGGAAACGACTTCCGAGGAGAGGGCGCCAGAGCGCGGGAGAAATCGGAGCAACAGTTGCTCGTACTGGCTGGCCACGTGCTCCCAGGTGAACTCCTCGTCGTGACGACGGAGGCTGGCCGCGTGCATCTGCTCCAGTCGAGTCGGAGACGCAAGCAGGTCGTCGAGGTGCGCCGAGACATCATTCTCGGTTGAGAAGTAGACAGCGGCATCCTCTGCGACCCAGCGATTGTAAGGATTGTCATGAGCGATCACAGGGTTGCCGGCGGCCATCGCTTCGACCAGGGAGGGGTTGGTGCCCCCGACCGTGTGCCCGTGCAGGTACATGGCCGAGTGGAAACGCAGCGCCTCGACCTCGGCCTTCTCGTAGATCGGGCCTAGAAAGACGACCTCATCACTGGCTGCGTCCATGACCTGGCGATGATATGGATCTTCATCCGGCGTGTAGTCGCCGAGCAGCGCCAGCTTGTAGTCGCGCTGCTTGCGCGAGAACCCTCGGACCAGCTCCAGGATCGAGTTCTCGGGGATCGGCCGGCAGATCAGCGTCATGTACCGCCCGGGTTCGAGTCCGCGCGAGACCGCGGCCGTGACCGGGGCGTCGCTCACCGGGTCGGCGCCGTACGTGATTGTGGTCAGCTTACGGCTGGGTGCTCGTGTCAAAAGAAACTTCTCGATCTCCGGATGATCGGCGATCAGATGATTGCCGACGAAACATGCAATACGCTCGTTGGTGTAGAGGATCGCCTGACGGAAGAAGCCCCAGCGCGAGCGCGACCACTCGATGCCATCCATGTTGATGACGTTCGGGATCCCTTTGACGCGCTGAAGCAGGTTGAAGATGGCGGTGTTGTAGCCAAAGGTCAGGCACAGGTCATCGAACTTTGCGGCGTGCCGGATCGACATCAGGTCGAACTTGGATGTGCCCCGCCAACCGTCGATGTCGATCGGTATGAGCACTCGCTCGAGTCCGTTCCAGGTGTCTTCTCGAAGTGGCCCGGTGCCATCTATTTGGCAGTACACGATGACACGCCATCCGCGTGAGATAAGAAACAGGGCAACGTTTTCTGCGGCGGTCTCGAACCCTCCGTATGCCGCAGGCACTCCGTGCGTGCCTAATATTGGAACTGTTCTTTTCACAGCCAATGGACGTTGTCGATGCCAGAAAGGTGAGCGGGCTGATGGGCGGGCGTTTGGAAGCAGAAATTCTAGCTGGTTCGGGACTTTTTCGGCATCGACCGAAGCATGAGCTGCCGTGGCCGACACCCTGGCCCTTATGAACGATCCTTGCTAGCCTTTTCTGCCGGGCAACCGCGAACAAATGTGATGACCACGACGCTCCAACCACTTGAATTCGTACAGCGGGAATCGCATGCCGACCTGCTTGTGGTCACCAACATGTGGCCCGAGCCTTCGCGTCCAGCGTATGGGGTCTTTGTGGAGCGCCAGGTGGAGGCTCTACGGGCAGCGGGCTTTCGCTGCGATGTGCTCTACGTCCGCGGCTATATGTCGAAGACTGTCTACCTGCGGGCAGCACTCTTATTTCTCTGGCTGAGCGTATCCGGGCGCAAGCGCTATCGGCTGGTCCATGTTCATGGTGGCGAGACAGCTCTGGTTACACGGTTCTTCCTCATGCGACCGATGGTTGCCACCTACCACGGTGATGATGTCCTTGGGTATAAGGGCGACGATGGTCCGATCTCTCGTGGGAGCCGGTTGCGGTCACTGATTATTCGCCATCACGCCGCTCTCTTCAGTGCGACTGTCACGCAATCAGCCGAGATGCATGAACGGCTTCCATCGTACGTCCGGCGCAACGACACGGTTATTCACTGTGGCGTCGATTCGGAGCGTTTCTCGCCAATGGATCGAGCCGATGCGCGCCGTCAACTTGACTGGAACGCCGATGAGCGGGTTGCACTGTTCGCCGCGACAAAGCCCTATGAGCCGCGCAAGCGGATCGACCTCGCCGAAGCGGCCATCAAGCATGCGGAAGCCGATCTCGGTCCCATCCGTCTCGCGATCGCCGAGAATCTCCGCCAGATTCGATTCCGATGATGATGAACGCCGCCGACTGCCTGCTGCTGACCTCCATGGCCGAGGGCAGCCCGGTCGTTGTCAAGGAGGCGCTGATGTGCAACCTCCCGGTGGTGGCGACGGACGTCGCCGATGTCAGGGAGACGCTTGCCGATGTATCGCCCTCTGCGGTCTGCGGCCACGATCCCTCAGAGCTGGGTGCTGCGCTTGTCGGGGTATTGAGCGCCATGCAGCGCTCAAACGGGAGAAGCAAGCGCTCGGACCAAGACCACAGCAACACCGTACGACGGTTGCTGAGCCTCTATGCCGACCTGGGAGTGACTTGGAAAGCACGGCCGAGTGGCTGACTTGCTTTGATATTCACCGCGCGGCCCAGACCTTCAATGATCCCCCGCTTGAGCCATGGCCCGTATTGTGCCTCCGTAAGCGCTCAGAAAGCCGCGACTGCTGTGGCGGACCACCGCATAGCGGCGCTGCGGCTCGGACCGACGAGGACTTGAGGTGGTCAACCTCTGGCCCGATCCCCGAGTTCGGTGCGCATGAGGGTTCTACCCGTCCGCGACAATAGACGACGTCCGCGACAATAGACGAGGAAGGAACTCTGATGAAGGGGGCGCAGGCACGTACCAGAGCAAATGTCCGATCAGGCATTCTTGCGAAAGGCCAAGCAGGCGTCACCCATCAAGCGAGTCCAGCCACGTCGATTGACAAACGTGTCATACTGCTTCGACAACACCCTGATACCAGGGAAGCGATGTAGATAGCTATAGGTGTGAGCAAACTGATGTACTGCGACGATCGAAAAGCCATGCCGCTCAAAGGTTTGTACGAGTTCTTGCGGTGTGCGAAATGCATACTGAGGCTCCCAGGCTCGCTTACCACGAACGAGAGAGTGGAACCAGAGCGGCGTATGGGCGGAGAGAAGGTACTCGGGGGCAGACAGGTTGGTATTGAGAGAACAACAAGACCGTTGGGTGTCAATACCCGTCCGACCTCTTCGACGCTTTCGTCCAGACGTTCAATATGCTCGAATACATAGTTGGCGAATACGACCGGATAGCGACCCGAGGAAAGATCCGGCATGGAGTAAGCCGGCATGCGCCAGACGTTCCCAGCCATAGGGTGGTCTACCGCTGGATCCTCGACGTCAACGCGATCGCATATGACTCCGAAGCCAGCCGACCCGAGCTGGTCCTCAATGGAAACGCTACTGCCGGCACCGAGATTCAGCAGCACCAGTGGAGATTCACTGCGCTTGTGTAACGATCCTAGCTCTCGCTTGAGCTCATCCACTAGGGCAATCTCGCCTCTCGTCTGCATCTCAGGCTACCAATTACAGTAGGGAGTGGTTGTCCTACATCTAGTAAAGAGCGGAAACAGAGCAGCGAGTGTGCGACGATCTACGTATGTTGTAAACCATTGAATGGACTTATGCATTAGAGCATATTACCAGAGCTTTAAGGCTCACGAGTCACAGATGACGTAATACATACCCGAATCCTCAATGCTTCCGCGCATTTGGTGGCTTGCTCGCCGACAAGTCGTTCATTCTGGCGCCTTGGCGATCTCCGGGTACGTCCGGCCTTCCCCAGCTCCCCTCCGCCTCGCGCAGCTTGCGGATCACCGGCGTACGCCACTCGGTCGATGGCGCCGAGTCGAAGCCAAGTCTCGTCGATCGCATTGGCCAGCGCGTCAGGCAGGCGAGAAGAGGTATGTTTATCACCGTTGTTCTTCGCGTACGTGGAGACAATCGCGGTGGCGTAAGCCTCTGTGCGCGAGCTTGCCGGCAGCCCGCAGAAGCGCAGCGTATTGCGGACCACCTCTCGTGGCTGGCGAACGAACTCCTCATAGCGGACGATCTGTGCGCAAGGATCGACGGCAGCGAGTGAAATCGCCTCGCGCATCGTCACGATCCACTCGACCGCCGCCCGGACATAGTGGTCGCTCTCGTGGGCTAGGTCCAAGGCTGCGAGATCTGAGTTGCCGGTGTGCTGAGCGACACTCTGTGTCCAGAGGATGTCCCACTTTTGGTCTCTCACGCCCCACCAGTCGGCGCTGTCGGTCGCGTTGACGCCGACCACCGAGCGACCGATTTGAGCGTCAACCAGGGCGACCGCGTCGCTATCAGGAATCGGGCATCGGGAAAGATCGCGCGCACAAATGCGTGCCGAAAAATGAGCTCAGGATACTTGTCAACGAGTTGTTCAGAGCGGCTTGCACGTAGATACCACGCGAACAAAGCATGGCCGCGTCGGCGTACTTCCTCATTGGCATCTGCAGCACCAAGATATAGTCGTCCCGTGTGAGGCGGCGCATACGTGCCGATAATGTCCTCGTCATCTCTGATCACGTGCCACATCGCCTTGGGCTCGTTAAGGAATCCGACGCTCGGATGCGCGGCAAGAATCTGTCCCAGAACAGTTGTGCCGCTTCTGCCCATCCCGACGATGAACACTGGGCGATCGACTCGCTTACCCGCGCGGTTTGCGGCGAGGCGCAGATTTCCGATCACGACCGGATTCCACCAGCGTCCAGCGGCAGTAACTGGCCGGCCCGCAAAGAATGAATAGCCAACCAACCGCGAGGCAGCCCTGCCGGGTGCGATGCGAAGAAATGTGCGATCAAGCTGAGCGATCAATGCGGCGCTTTCTTATCATTCCGGGCTCAGTCGTCGCCCGAGTTGGCCAGCCTGACGAAACCATGATCTGTAGGGCGAGACTCCGTGCCGGCATCGTTGATGTGGCCGATCCGCGCGAGCCCCACAAAGTAGATGATCCAGCTGGCGACCACGAATACGCCGAAGGCGGTGATCGTACTCCCCAGCAGGGTGGCCACGAGCATCGCCACGGACGCAACGATCGTGACCGACCAGGCGTTGCGCGCCAGGAACCGGCCGTCGCCGTGGGCTATCAGGACACCTTGCACGAGGCCGTAGAGGATACGGGCTGGACCGGCCAGCAGCGCCAAGGCGAGATAGTCGGCGCTCCTGCCGTAGCCGGGCTTCCCGATCAGGTCGAACAACGAGCCAAGGAGCGGGGTGAAGGCCACAACTACCGCTCCCGCGACGAACGGAACGATCAGGATGAAGTGCTCGCGGCGTGAAATCGCGATGCGGGCGTTGTCTGTGCCGAGTGCGCGGGTCGCATGGGGAATGACGGCCTGAACGATGACCGCGCCCATACGCTGGGGGATGTTGAGCAGCACCAATGCCACGTCGATCAGCGCGACGAGCGTGTAGGAGTCGATCACGGCGACAACGCGCATGATCAGCGGCAGCAGCGCGACGGCCGCCGTTGCCACCGCCAGCCATACGGAGAAGCCCAGCAGCTGACGGGGGCTTGGCACGGAGCCCGGCTCAGTGCCCCGCGGAAGCTGAACCTCGGGCGTGCGCGGCGGATTTGTGTGGACCACGCAGACGATACCCGCCAGCAGGCCGATGCAGTTGCCGATGCAAAAGACGGCGAACGCGCTGTTCGGAGTGAAGGGCAGCGGCGACAGGCGCAGCCCGAGCAGCAGCGTTACTTCGCTGATCGCCGCCACCGGCAAGATCGAGGCGGCAGCGACGAGGTGGCCGCGCCCGCAGGATCCCGGTGGCGAGCAGGGAGTAGACGAGGCTGGAAAGCCCGGCGGCCGCCAGGAGCGCGGCCAGCGGCGTCTTCAGAAGCACGCCGGAGACGACGGCGGTAATCGCGGCGGCAACCAGCGCGGGCCAAGCGGTTGCCCGGATCGACGATGAGACGATCGG
The DNA here is from genome assembly GCA_963804555.1 of uncultured Solirubrobacterales bacterium. GTDB lineage: Bacteria > Actinomycetota > Thermoleophilia > Solirubrobacterales > Solirubrobacteraceae > Palsa-744. Next base: position 818,698 of record CAWDQX010000009.1, on the reverse strand, counting down.
GCGGTCGTCTCCGGGCGCAACGGCCGCGATGTAGCGGGAGGCGCCGTTGGGTATCCCGCTCGCGCCGATGATCATCACAGTGTTGTAAAGGCTCAGGATCAGCGTCAGATGGCCATAGGCGTTGGGCGACAGGGCGGCAACCAGGATGCTGCGGAAGCCCAACTGGGCAATGACGATGCCGACGCTTCCGGCGCCGAGCAGGATGATGTCGCGTCGGACGCGTCGCCAGATCGAAACAGAGGTGCCCCCCTGGGCATTCTCGGCCGAGGCACTGGTCAACCTCGGTTCACCAGGGGAAAGGCTCACCGTGTCGCTGTCGTATTCAGTGGTGGCTGACAAAATATATGGAGGATCGATGACTTGTCATGGATGCAGGAGGGTGAGCGGAGCTAAACGCTCCAGGTTGAGAACGTCTTCCCGGTAAGCTCACGAAGACGCCTTGCGTCGTCGGCGTACAGCTCCTGAAGGCGCCTGCGGAGATCGTCGCTCAAAGGGGACTTCTCCAGCGGTCGCGAGACCATCCGCCTGACCGTGTCACGCAGAAATACGCGTAGACCGCGCGGCAGTCGCTGCAGCGGAGTCGATCGCGCGTAGCGGACAAGGACCACAAATCGCGAATATGTGCGATGCTCTGCGCCGGTGTACATCTCTTCCTCGAACCGCCGTGAGTAAAACGAGTCGTTGACCCCCAGAAAGGCAAAGATCCCGCGCAGCATGGCCCGCCGCTCGGCGAGCAGGTCGGCCTGGTCGACCACCAAGATGTTCTCCGGCGGGAAGTGCCGCAGATAACGTTCCAGCTGTGCCGCATAGAAGCTCGGACTCGTGTAGGGACCGCAGGGATCCGAGAGATCGCCGAGTGCCTCCTCCAGCGAGCGGCGCTCGCCGCCGTAGGAGACGTGATGCTGGTATTGGGAGACCGTGCGGGCGACCGGGTCGCGGACGAGATAGATGAGCTTCGCGTCGGGAACGAGATCCTTGATTCGCTCCGGCACTCCCTTTCTTCGCGGGTACACCGTGTAGCTGGGCGAAGCCTCGCCGCGCGCCTCGACTGTGGGATCGAACAATTGTTCATAATCCTTGAGGCGCTCGATCCTTTTCAAGCCGGTTGGATAGGGGATGCCGTTCGGCGGACCGGAGAAAAAGTTGGCCTCCTTCACCGATGCCATTTGAATCTGCGGATGTTCGTCCAGGTAATAATAAAGACTGGTGGTGCCGGCCTTCATCGCGCCGATTATCAGGAATGTCGGCAGAGCCATTTCAGCGATCCCAGTCCGTAGAGGCCTCAGTGCCCCCACGCCTGGCACGGTGCTTGACGGAGGAGGACATCAACCGCACCCCAAACGGAAATCCATCGATGAGATACCGCCGAACCAGCTCGCGATTTGGTTCCTGAGTGAGACGGTAGGCCCACTCCAGCCCGAGGTTGCAGATCCAGTCCGGTGCGCGCGCCACGTCGCCGGTCGCGTAGCTCAGGCTGATACCCACCCCGAGGAACGACGCGCACGGCAGGGACCTGCGCAGGCTGCGGATCAAGAGATCCTGCTTCGGGAAGCCCAGCGCCACGAACACTATGTCTGGCGCCGCCTCGGTGACCTCGCGCTGGATGCGGCTGAGTTGCAGCTCGTCGCGCTCGAAGCCCATCGACGGGCAGGCTGTGCCGGCGATCTGTAGGCCCGGATAGTGGTCCTGAAAAACCTTGGCCGCCCGCTCGGCCACACCCGGATCGCCGCCCAGCAAGAACACCGATTGCCCGCGGGTGCTTGCGATCTCGCAGATCGACCAGACCATGCTCGACCCGGCGACACGTTCGGGTAAAGGTTCTCCGGCTAGACGGCTTGCCCAGATCAGCGGCATTCCGTCGGCGACGATCAGGTCGGCTTCGTCAATCAGGCTCCTCTGGGCGGGATAACGGTGGTAGCGGCGGAGATGGTCGAGATTTGCGGTGATCGTCCAATGCCCCTCACCCGCCTCGGCCGCGGATACGATGTCGTGTACCGCATGGGCTTCGCTCACCGCGTCCATCGGCGCACCCATCAGGCGCATACGCCGCTTGGGCCCGCCCAGTACGCCTGCGGTTGAGAGTTCGGGCATGGCTGGATCGGTCGTGTTGGGCCAGCGGAGCTTGACGCCGGGCTTGGACATGGGCAACTAACGGTGGGCTGCCATGCGAGCTTACGGGATCGTCAGGGTTCGCTATAGGGTCGTCTGGGGGCTCGCGGGAAGGGTTACGGATCAGAGCGCTGGTCACCCGAGCATGTGCGAGACGGTGCGGAGCAGGATCTCTTGACTGTCCCCATCAACGCCGCTCGGAGACGCGTGCTACGCCGTGGGGTCATCCCACGCTCGGCAACTCCCCGGCGCGGAGGCACGGCTCGCTCTGGTGGGGCCAGTCGGCCTGCACGGCGTCGAACTCCAGGCGTCGGTGGTCGAGCTGGTCCTCGAGGCTCGGACGGGCTACTAACGTGCCGGGCAGCGGCCCGTCCGAACGCCGTACAGACCGTGCGGTCCGTTGACCGTGAAGGTGTTGACGTCGATCTGCAGGCACCGGTATCGCCCTCGTAGGATGGCGTGTACCAGCCAGCGGTGCGAGCTGGCCGGGTCCAACTGGCTGGCTTGACAGCCGAAGCGGCAGCGTCCGCCCCTGAGCTCGCTAAGCGCGAGGATCGCGTCGGTGCTCGCGAGTCGCTGTCCGGGTGGGTGCCAGTTCGTGTCGCGGTCGCGTAGGTAGATCCAGCCGATGAGGCTGGCGCTGGCGGCCAGCAGGACGATCGTGGCGAGCAGCCACTTCATGTCGCTTCGTACCTAAACGCCTGGACCTCGCACTGGCCGTCGCGGGCGCGGAACAGCGGGCCGATCGCGACGATCTCCGTGCCCCGCGCGGGTATCGGTTCCCAGTTGGGTAGGCGCACGAGCACGAGGTGGAAGTCGCTGATCACGGCGATATGTGTCTCGTCCGGGTTGGGTCCGTGTGTGGAGTCGATCACGCGTCCCTGTACGCGCGCGCAGAACGCCAGCCGCACGCGTTCTCGGCGGGGCGTGCCCTGTGTGCACCAGCGCTCCCATGGGACCGGTCCGGCCGCGTGGGCGCTCGGCCTGCGGGCAATGATCGTCAGCGATCCTCGCGAGCATATGAAGATGAGCCCGCCCAGTAGCAGCGCGGCCAGCACGGTGGTGACTCGCCACAGGCGCGGGCGATCAAGTGCACCGCGCATGTGTGTGGGCGTAGGCGGGGTCATCGTGTGGGAGATGATCGACCAACCGCCTAAAGACTACGCGTGGAAACAATCGTGCCGACAGAAAGCATCGGCCGACTCACGGCGTGGAACTCGTACACAACGCGCTCGCTGGGCTCAGCGGGGTGACCTACGACACGAAGCCGCCGGGAGCCGCAGACTGTAGATTACAGTTCGCGCCGTCCGAGCACGTGCGGCACGGTGCGTAGCAAGATCTTGACGTCCTTCCACAGCGACCAGTTCGCGACGTAGAGGTAGTCGATCGCGACCATCTCGGCAGCGGCACGCGTGAGGGGCCGAGGATCTGCCAGTGGCCGGTCATCCCCGGCTTCAGCTCCAGGCGCCGGCGATGCCAGCCCTCGATCCGCTGATCCTCCTCGATCACCAGCGGGTGAGGACCGACGAGGCTCATCTCGCCCCTGAGAATGTTGAACAGCTGAGGCAGCTCGTCCAGTGCGCTCTTGCGCAGAAATCTGCCCGACGCGGGTGACGCGCGGGTCGTCGGCGATCTTGAACAGGCCCTCCTGGGCCTCGTTGCGGTCACGCAGTGAGTCCTTCAGCGCGTCGGCGTCCTGCACCATCGTGCGGAACTTCAGCATGTAGAAGCGCCTACCGTGCTGACCCACCCGGAGCTGGCGAAAAAGACGGGGCCGCGACTGTCGAGCTTGATCGCCACCGCGATCACGGCCAAGAGCGGCGAGACCGCCAGCAACCCGAGCGAGGCCCCGAGCAGGTCGAAGGCGCGCTTGACCAACGCCGAGGAGCGCGTCAGCTCAAAACGCCTGACCCCCATCACCGTCACGCCATGCAGATCGTCGATGTGGACGCGTCGCGGCTTGAACCCGGCGAGATCCGAAGCAGGCATCGACCTCATTGCGCAGCGACTGTCGATGACTCCATTGGCTCTCCACCCAGAGCCAGGATGCCCGTCCCCAACCCGCGCTCTGGGTCGAGGATCAGTTTCACCGCCTCGTTGCGCGAGCGCACCCCCAACTTCCCGAACGCCGAGGAGAGGTGGCTCTTGACCGTGCTTTCCGCGAGGAACAGCTGCTCGGCGATCTGGCTGTTCATGTAGCCCATCACGACCAGCCCGAGGATCTGCTTCTCGCGCGTCGAGAGTACCGGCGGCTCGATCTGTCGCCAGTGGTCTCTCGGCACGCACGTCTGGCCGGCCAGCACGGCCCGCAGACAGGGACCGAGCGTGGAATCGAGATCCTCGTGCAGCACGATCCCGGCCGCGCCGGCGGCCAGCGCGGCGCGCATCTCCCAGCGCTCGATGCCGGCGCAGAACGCCACGATCGGGGTCTGCTCGAAGCGCTGGATCAGCGACTCGATCGTCTTGGGCAGCGATAAGCCCGTGTCTCCGACCCACACCACGACGAGTGACGGCTCGGACTCCGACGAGAGTAGCCCGTCCAGGTCGGCAAACGTGTCGAAGTCGAGCTGCTCGCGCTCGACGATCCTCTCGAGCCGCTCGTGAGCGGCGTCATCGGCGATCAGAGCGACTCTGGACATGGTTGACTAACGATGGGGCTGTCCTCAGACTTACGACGCTCGAAGTCTCGTCACAGCTCGACGAGCCGGCTGAACGAACCGTCGCCGGGGGAGAGCACCGCTTGGCCGTCGCACTCGACCCACGCGTGGGCGAGGAACTCTGGAGCGGCTCGAACGCCGATCACAAGCTTGGCGGGAATCCCCCGCCGGGCTAGCAGCCTGGTGAGGACCAGCGAGCGCGCCAGGCAGCGCGTGTCGCCCGGCATCAGCTTTAGCGTGCGGGCCACGATCCAGCCCAGGCGGCTGGCTTCTGCGAGCGCCTGCGGCTCCTGGGCGAGTCGTGGCAGTGACGGATCCGCGCGCAGTGCCGCGACGACCGATTCGATCGGGGCTCGTCGCAGCTCACGGCGCGCTTGTAGGTAGGCTGTGACGATCTCCGCGGCGAGAAGCGCGCGCGCCACTGGACTCAGGGGGGTGGGCGGCAAGCGACGGACTGCTGCGCCCTGCGTCTCTGCCTGCGAAGGGGACTCAGTACGAGGTGTCGCCATCGAGCTCGATCAGTCCCCGCGCCAGCAGCCCTTCGCACAGCTCGCGCATGTCGCGTTCAACTATCGCCTGGGACTGCGAGTACTCGCCGGCCATTGCAGTCGCCGCGTCGCGCACATTGCAGGCGCTCTCGAGCGCCTCGAGCATGCTGCCCGCGGTCGCGTTCAGCCCGTGATACTTGCCCGTCTGGAGGTTGAACACGACGGTCTCCGAAGGCAAGCGGCGGTAGACCACGTGCTGAGGGACCTTGACCCTCGATGTCGGTAGCGCCGCGGCGTTGGGCAATACGTGCATGCCCCTACAAACTCTGTTAGCGCACAGATTCTTTCAGCTCCCACGAATCGTGGATCTCAACATGTGGGTTGAACAGCGCATAGCCGGTCTCCCCCCATCGGGGAGACCGGCTATGGACGCTTACGGACCGCTTCCTGCGCCGCCAGAGGGCTGTTCTTCCCCCTGGTGGTAGTTGGCGTCAAAATTGCCATGTATGTGGCCAGCCGCAGTGAGCTCTGTCAGATCTCCGTGATCCTCGATCCGCGGAGCCTCGTACTCGGTTGTCTCGATGCTCTCCATTGTCGTCCTCCTTTCCTTGGAGATTGAAGATGTATCTTAGGCGGCAGGCCCGGCTCCTCGCAAGGACCAAAAAAGTACAGGACCAAGAAAGTACGGTGGGGTCTCGGAGCAGGCAGCTGGCTCGCTGACAGCCATCACGAGCTTTCGCCCGGTTGGGATAGGAGCCAGCGGTTGGCGATTGCGATCCGCCACAGGGGGCCCGCGCCGAGCATCGAGCGATCGTCCGGCGACACACCGATCTTTCTGTCGAGTGCTTGCGGCTCAACGTACGCGCGAACCGGGGCGTCGGCTCGCCGCAAGGGCTCGATCAGCGCCGCTTCGTCGGCCCGCATGCCCGCGAGCACCAGGGGGTGAAGTGGCTCTTCACGTGCCGTGTGCGCACCGTCTCAGGTATCAGGCCGGTCAGCGCTTCGCGCAGCAGCGGGCGATCGCGAATCGGGTCGAACTGCGTGCGCGGCGGGATCCGCAACGCGACTTCGATCAGCCGCAGGTCGTAGAGGAGGGGATGGCGCAGGTCGATGTTCTCGTCGACGGCTTCCCGGCGGAAGTGGCTGCCCATGTCGAGGAGGTCGCGCATGTCGATCAGGCTCTCCGCCTGAAAGCGCCACCACGACGGTCCGTCGCGGCGATCCCGCTCAGCCGAGCTTCGCAACTCGGCCAGCGCCTGCGCATCCGCGCGCCGGACGATCGCGTTTGAGGTGGCGGTTCTCGCTGTCCGCGCCTCGCGGCGGCGCCGAACGGGCGCCGGCACGAGCGGGCACAGGCCGTAGTGGCGCAGGACGCGCAGTTGGACGCGCCTGCTCGGATACAGGCCCATGCCTGGAATACGACCGGCGAGCGACCAGGCCGTGGGCAGCCTGCCCGCGCGCAGCATGTCGGCGATCAGGTAGGAGGCGACCCCGAACAGCTCGTCGCCACCCTCTCCGTCGAGCATGACGTCTACGCCGAGCTCGCGTGCTCGTGCCGTCACCGGCTGCCACAAAAACAGGTTCGGCGTGGCCGGCGGCAGGCGCCAGCGGGCAATGTGTGCGAGCGCGGGGGCAAGCATGGAGCCGGTGGGGTCAAAAGCGACCAGCTCGAGCGGCAGAGCCACGTGGCGAGCCGTCGCCTCGATCAGCTCGCTCTCGTCGGCGACCGGGTGAGTTGCGAAAGAACCCCCGAGTGCAAGTGCGCGCCCGGCGGCGAAACCGTTAGCGACGAGGCCCGCCGCAACGCACGCGGAGTCAAGGCCGCCGCTGAGCTTCACCGCCGGGCGCCGGGCGCCGGCCGTGGCTCGCTCAATCGCGGCGAAGACCGCGTCCCGCAGGCGCTCTGCCGGCTGCCACGTCGCTCTTCTCATCGATTTCTCCGTAGCGGAGATCCCACCAGCGCTCGACGCCCGCATGCCGTCCCTCGTGGATCAACCGGTGGCCGGCCGGCAGACGCCGCATGCCCTCATACAGGGTGTGCCCCGTCGGGATGATGCCGTTCTCAATCCACTGCAACAGCGCCAGCCGATCTGGAACGGGGGTACGCGGGAGCAGCTCGAGCAGGTCGCGCTCGTGCTCGGCGAACAGGGTTCCGTCCGCCACCTGTGTGTAGACAAGCGGCTGAGCGCCCAACTGGTCGCGCACAACCACACAACGCTCCCTTTCACGGTCACAGGCCACGATTACGAACCTGCCGCACAGAAGCTCGCAGGCCGCCTCGCCCAGCTCGGCGACCGCTGTCTTGAACGCGGCTGGCAGGGCGTCACCGGGTTTGTGGCCGAAGCGCGCGGCGAGTGTACCGCCGTCTTCCGGCTCGCCGAACAGCCAGCAGTACCAGTTGCCCACGACGAGGTGGGGGGAGCGAGCATCGCGCAGCCCACCGGCTCGGTAGATCGGCGCTCCGCGACTTTCGCTCATCCGCTCGAGCGGCCCGGCGGCCTCCGTGCCCCACGCTCCGGCGAGCACCGTCTTTGCTCAGAGCTCCAGGCGCTCGCGGCCCGAGTAGGCGCCGGAGATCGGTCCTGCTGAGGCATACAGGCTGCCGAGGTGCTCTTGGACGATCGCCGCGAGGCGGGTGGCGTTGACTTCAGGCTGCACGCGCAATCGATGTGTAAGGCCAGCCGAGGCGATCGCGGATACAACGTCGAGCTGGTGCCGCAACCGGACCGGTGTGCGCACCGACAGGTTGAAGGTGCTCGCGATCAACTCGAATGGGTCGACGGCCTTGAGCTGTTCTACAGCCGGCTGTTTCGCTGATCGCTCGAGCAGAAACACACTTCCCAGGGGCGCCGCGTCCGGCACGCTGCCGCTCACGTAACGATGCCTGCCGTTGACGGAGCCCGCTGCGCACCCGAGTGCCATGCGTTCGGCAGCCGAGAGCCGCTCGTTCTCCGCTCCACGCAACCGGAGCGCGACCGATCCCGGATGGGCAATCAACGTACCCCCCCTCAGCCCTAATGCGACGGCGTCGTCGCTTAGCAACTGTCCGCCCGCTCTGACGAGCGCTGCGGCCAGCGAGGTCTTGCCGGCGCCGGGCGGTCCCGTGACGAGCACGGCCGTGCCCTCCAGCACGACACCAGAGGCATGCAGAACCTCAAGCCCCCGGATTGTCGCAGCAAGCGGGAGGGCCTGATCTGCAGATGATGCTCGCCCAGTCCGCGTTTGCGGGATCCGGCTCGCACAGCAACTCGGTGCCGTCGGGTGAGATCAACACGCGGCCAAAACCTCGAGCCCAGAGGAGATAGCCAGCCGGCTCGGCGAAGTCGATTGAGCGCAACAGCGTCTCGTTGAAGCGAATCTCGCGCACTCGTTCCGGCGTTGTGGTGAGCGCGACCCAGCGTCGGTCGAGCTCACCGGTGTCCAGGCAGATACGGGAAGGCGGCCCCACCGATACCGAGCCTGGGCTCTGCCCGAGCCCCGGGATCGAGATCCGCGGGTCGATCGTCAGTGCGAGGCCGAACGCTGTGCGGTGGTGCTCCTCCTCCTCAGCGCTCGTCCGCTCCTCAATCGGCGTCGTCATCCACGGTCTCGATCAGTCCGCGCTCGAGCAGTCCGCGGGTGAGCGCGAGCAGATCGCTCTGGATCTGCTCCTGTTCGAGGCCGTAGTCACCTGCCAGCACGGGCACCGCATCGCCCACCGTGGGCGCAGCCTCGAGCGCCTCGAGCATCTTGCCCGCGGTCGGGTTCAGGCCGTGATACTTGCCCGTCCTGAGATTCAGAACCACCGTCTCGGCGACGAAGCTGCGATGGACGACGTGCTGGGGCAGACGCGCCCGGGAGTCCAGCAGCTCCTGATCGGAAAGCTTGGACATGATCCGCGTATCGGCTGTGTTGTCTGTCATCTCAATACTCCGCAACGGTTCCGGTGCGCTGACCGTAGCGGATCGCCACGCGCAGAAGCATGAAGCCGGCGGGTAACAGAAGGGCGGCGAAGCCGATGAGCTTTAGCAGATCCACGACGGCGGAATGCGCCAAGGGCGTATCCACTAGCAGGTGGCGCAGCAGATCGGCGGCGGGCGTGAAGGGCTGGACTTCGGAGGCCCAGCGGATCCATCCAGGCAGCACCGCGATCGGGAAGTACAGGCCCCCGACAATCGCGACGCCCGCGATGATGAACTGAGTCGCGCTCGATACCTGCTTAAAGGCCATCACCAGCGACACAAGGATGAATGCGAAGGGCGTGAAGGCCAACATGCCAAGCAGCGATACCGGAATTGCGAGCACGGCCGTCGTCGCCAGCGGCAGGCCAAAGATCAGGGTCGCAAACCCCAGCATCAGGGCTCCGGTCAGCATGGCGTTGATCAACGGAAATAGCATCGTGCCGAGGATCCCGTTGACCGGACCATGGGCGCTCACCAGGAAACGCTCGATTGTGCCCGAGACGAGTTCCTGGCGCACAGTGACGGGCAGGATCCCCAAAGAGATTGTGAGAATCTGGACAATCACCAGGCCGACTATCACAAATCCGAAGTAGCCGCCCGGAGAGCGAATCGTCTTGGCGGTGATGATATGGCTTATGTAATAGAAGAGCGTGATCGTGAACAGCGGACCGAGAAACTGCGATACGACCTGTGTCCGGTAGCTCACGAACAGGATCGCGTCGCGGCGCATGATTCCCCACATCGCATCGCACCACAGCCTCATTCGACGCGCTCCAGGTGACCATCTTCGAGGGTGTAACCGATGTCGGACGCGAGCACACGATCCTCTCCTCGTGGAGAGCACCACAGGATGGCGGAGCCACTGGCGCTCGCGCGCTTTATCTGCTCGCCGAGCATCTGGTAGCCCTCGTCGTCGAGTGAGTTGCGCGGCTCGTCGAGCAGCAGCACGCGCGGCTCGTGCAGGAAGGCCATTGCGAGACGGATACGCTGGCGCTGGCCCATCGACATCCGATCGACCCTTCGCTCGGCGAACTCTTCCAGGCCAAATCGCTGCAGGCTCTTCGCCACGAGCTCGGGGCGTCGCTCGCGGGGGACGTAGGCCAGCCGCGCCCAGTAGTCGAGCTGCTGGCGCACGCGCATGCGCGCCTGCAGGCCGCGGTCACCCGCCGAAAGGAAGCCGATCAGTCGCTGATAACGGCCTCCCTTCGAGGAGGGCGTGAGCTCGCCCATGCGCACGCTGCCGCGCTGGGGTAACAGGATGCCGGCGGCCAAACGCAGCAGCGTGGTCTTACCGGCGCCGTTGCGCCCGCCGATCCAGGTGACCTCACCCGCGCGCACTGTCAGGCTGACATCGTCGAGCACTGGCGGCTTGGGGCCCTTCCAGCGGTGGTATAGGTGCTCGAGTTCGAGAATCGGCTCTCCGGCCGAGCTCGCGGTGGCTGGCGGATCGGAAATGGGTGCTGACACGGATGAAGAGCTCATGTCTGCTTCATAGCGTGCGATCTGGGCCGGGCTAGCCTCTCTTGCTCGACTTCTTGATTTTCTTCAGGCAGGTGTGGTAGGTGCGGTTGCTCGCCAACCTGTGTCCGAGGACCGTCGTTGCCTGGATCTTGATCGTGAACGTGCCCTTCGGAAGGTTCTTGAGGTTGATCGTGGCGACGACGAACTTGCCCTGACGAGAGGTCGCGATCTTGTGACCTTTGAGCGTCACGGTGACGGTCTTGAGCGGGTCGTACTTCGGATCGGCCAGATGAATCTTGAACAGCCTGGCGCTTAGGCACTTCTTGGCGCTCGGCAGCGTCAGGCTCTCTTTGAAGCCCGCCACGCCGGAGCCCGCTGTGCCCGTGCCGGAGCCCGCTGTGCCCGTGCCGGAGCCCGGTGTGCCGGGGGTCGTTTCGCCGGGGGCCACCGGTAGAGATGCGGTCAGGGCGGAGTTGGTGCAGCCGTAGGTGACGTGATATTCGGCATATTCATACGGTTCCTTGGGGGCACCATCGGCGGCGATCGTCGGCTGCGAGTCGCCCGGATGGCTGAAGCAGACACGTAGGTAGTGCGACCCGCTCGCCCCTTCCAGGACCCGCCAGGCGGTCGGTCCGCGTTCTGGGTTTTCAGTACAGGCAGACCCTCCGAAGTACCATTGGTGCAGGCCCCAATACGAGCCATCCGGCTGTTCGGTCATCCCCGTCCAGATTTCCTGACCCACGGGATGGGTGCATTCCGCGAACTTGGTTTCGATCACCACGATGCCGGTATAAGTCCCGTTCGACTGGCGCTGGATCCCGATCTGCCCGCCGTTGAACGACCAGATCCCTTCGATGTTGGAGGCCGCGCCGGCCGAGGCCACGCCGAGGGCGAGCAGCATCGTGGTGGCGAACGCGAGCAGCGGCGATCGGGGCAGGCGTCTGCGGCGGGGCGGTCTCTCCATGTCCATTCTCGGCTCCATGTTTGTGCTCAGCATATTGATCTAGACGAGGCACTAACGCCAGTTCGGGGGGCCTTCTTCCACAGGGTGGGACAGGGTGGGGCTAAAGCCCTCCCGACACCACCCTGCCTACCGAATCAGGATCGCCCGGCTGTGGCCGGGGACCTGTTTGCCGTTGTCCACCCACACGATGGCGCGGTACAGGCCGCCGCGGCGGATGCGCACGATGCGGTCAAAGCGCGATGCACTGGTGGTTGCGCGTTTGACCTTCGTGACCGCGACGCTCAGCGCCTTTTGGCCGGGGCGCAGTAGCTGGAGTCCGACCGAGGCGCCGGCCTCCGCGGGCTTGACTGAGCCATACAGGCGCACGAACCCGGGGCGCCCGGTGGAGCGCACGTGCAGGCTCACGCGCACCGCGACCCGCTCGATGATCGGATGGCTGTTGACGGCCGGCACGCCGGCCGTGGCGACCGTGGCGACGCGGAACTGGGTGTTTTCCAAGAGGCTCGCGACCGGGAACGAGAAATTGCCGGCGGCGTTGGTAACCTGAGGGTTTCCCGTGTCCTTGAAGCCGCGCAGATAGGGGAACGGGGTGGCCTGCAAGACGACCTCGTGATTGGCGGCTTCCGTCCCCGACAGGGTGCCGCTCACCGCAAATGAGTTTCCGAACACGACAGGGTCGGGTGTCGCAGTAACCTTGAAGGTAAGCGGGATCTTCTTGGTCGTGAAGGCGACATCTCCGCCGCTTGTCGTGCCGGCCGCGCTCGTCGCGACGATCCGATAGTGGTAGGTGGCGCCTGGCTGCAGTCCGGTAATCGGCTCGCTCACCTGGACTGACGTGGTTCCGCTGCCCACCGGCGCGGCGGATGTCTGTGCGCCGTAGGTCGTCGCGGGACCGTACTGGAACACATAGCTCGTTTCTAGGCCGTGCGGGTTGACCCCACCTTTGAGCGTGGCCGAGGTGGTGCTCACCGCCGTGACGCCTCCCGTGTACACGGACGGAGGGGGCGGGGGTTTAGGTGCGGGTACGGGAGCGGGGGTGTCCGCCTGCGAGCCGAAGGGTAGCGCCAGCACCGCGCTCGCCAGCAGCGTGCCGGTCAGCGCGACTCGGCGGCTGGTCGTGAACATGGTCATACCGAATAACTCCCTGCTCTGGCGGTTCTTACGCGCTTGTGTGCGCTCGTCCATCAAACCCTGCTGCCGCCCGGTCGATGCGGTCTGGCTCTGCCGGTTTGGCGGGCGTTTCAGGACCGGCCTTTTTTGGTCCTCTGCGCAGCCCTCCGAGCGTCAGCTTCGGCGGTTGTTGGCCGTTGAAGGGCTGGATGGGACGATTCGATCGAGTCCGGGGAGCATGGTGGGGTGACGCTGGCACTCGATGGCTGGAACCTCGGCGCCTGACGATCACCCCCCCTGAGCCCGCTTGACGACCCGCGAGATCAGCCGGTTGGAGATCGGGCGGACACGAAGCTGCTGCGCAACCCGTGTCCGCTCGGTGTGTTCCATAGATAGGATTGGCGGAGCGCCATGGACGGCCTCCATGCGGAGCTCGAGCAGGGAGGAATCGGTGGTGCGCAGGGCATTGGTGGTGGCGTTCGTTATGGTCGGGCTTGGGCTGGTGGCGGCCCCAGGCGCGCTTGCACTCGAAGGCATCCACAAGATCCAGCATGTCGTCGTGATCATGCAGGAGAACCGCTCGTTCGATCAGTACTTCGGGACGTATCCGGGGGCGAACGGGATTCCCGCCGGGGTCTGCGAGCCGGATCCGCTCAACGGCGGTTGCGTCGCCCCGTTTCACGACCCCAACGACGAGAACTACGGCGGGCCCCACGGGCACGGCTCGTTCACGGCGGACCTCGATGGGGGCAAGATGGACGGCTTCATCGGGGAGGCCGAGAAAGGCGGCAAATGCAGCGGCACCGAACCCGGCTGCAGCCCCTGCACCGAACAGGGCGCGAGCGCGAAGTGCATAGACGTGATGGGCTATCACGACGCGCGCGAGATCCCCAATTACTGGACCTACGCGCAGAACTTCGTGCTCCAGGACGACATGTTCGAGCCGAACTCCTCGTGGAGCTGGCCTGAGCACCTGTTCGAAGTCTCTGCGTGGTCGGCCACGTGCTCGAACTGGAGCGACCCGATGTCGTGTAGCAGCGCAATCGAAGGCCCGCCCAACCCGGATCAGGACCCCGACCCTTACACGGGCCAGGACGCGAAATCGCTGCCATGGACGGACATCACGTACCTGTTGCACAAGTACGGCGTGAGCTGGCGCTACTACGTGTTCGAAGGCAGCGAGCCCGACTGCGAGTAGACGAAGCGGTGACCTGTGAACCCGTCAAGCAGGGGCCGAAAACGCCGGGGATCTGGAACCCGCTCGTCGACTTCGGGGACGTCAAAGAAGACGGCCAGACGGGGGACGTGCAGTCGCTGACCAACTTCTACACGGCCGTGCAGAACCAGAGCGAATGTGAGTTGCCGAACGTCTCCTGGATCACTCCGAACAGCAAGGTTTCCGAACATCCTACGGCGCTGGTCTCGACCGGCCAGGCGTACGTGACGACGTTGATCAATTCGGTCATGCGCAGTCCCTGCTGGGGAAGCACGGCGATCTTTCTCTCCTGGGATGACTGGGGAGGGTTTTATGACAATGTCGTCCCGCCCGATATCGATGAAAACGGGTACGGGTTTCGTGTCCCCGGCCTGGTGATCAGCCCCTATGCGCGTGCGGGGTACATCGATCATCAGCAGCTCTGCCACGACGCGTACCTGAAGTTCATTGAGGACGACTTCCTGGGAGGCCAGCGCTTGAATCCAAAGACCGATGGACGACCCGACTCGCGCCCTGACGTGCGCGAAGAAGCTCCGGGTCTCGGGAACCTGGAAAGCGACTTCGACTTCAACCAGTCGCCCCGTCCGCCGTTGCTCCTGCCGGTCGAACCCGCGCCGGGGCCGGCCTCCTGTCCGCCGGGCTCGGTCCCGTCCACGGTGCAGTCGCCGATGCCTTACTCCGGCCGGGCCCGCGCCGCCAGCCCCGCCCCCCGCGCCGCCGGCTTCCGTCCCGCCGCTGATCCTGCAGCTCACGGCCTCGGTGGCGCCGCGCCAGGACCTGCGCCTGAATCACGGCCGCATCTATCTGATGGTCGGCTGCAACATGGCTTGCTCGCTCTACGCGCACGGGCATCTGAACCTGATGCGTGGCCGGCGCCATCTGGGTCTGCGCCAGCATACGGATCTGCTCGCGGCGCATCGCACGGTCGGGATCGCGATATCGATGTCCCGCGATCAATCTAACCGCGGTGCGGCGCGCGTTGGACGCGCACCATAGGTCAAGGCGTCGATCGAGGTGCAAGGGACCGGGGCGGGCGGCGTGCGGCAGAGCTACCATGGTCAGCGTGGTATTGACCTGGCGCTGAGGTAGATCCCCTATTTGCCAACTTCGCCTTCGGCTTCTCCTCGTGGTTTTTCGGCCGCTCGTTTCTCTCTCTGTTCCCCTTCGTTGACTTCTTGGATGACGGCCGGCCCGGCTTCCTTTTCGGCTTTTTGCAGGGCTTTGCGTTCAGCCTCGCGGACCGCGGTTGGCGGCTTGGGTTTGCTCGCGGGGGCGGCTATGGGGCTTGTGCTCGTGGTCTGCTCACAGATCGAGCCTTCCGCGCACTTGACGGCCGCGCCGGTTGTGTCGAAGCAGCCGTAGATGACGTAGAGCGGGTTTACGACGCTGCGTCCGCGCGCGACCGACATCAGCTGCTGCCCGACGAACGAAGGTGGCGCGTCCGCCTTGTAGCAGCCGTCGGATTTGACGCTTACGTCGTAGATGACGGGCGTGGCGAGGAACGGTTCGAATCCCGGTAGCGGGGTAATGACCGTCAGCGTGCAGGTCCAGTCGTCGCCCGGTCCCTGGCTCTTGCCGGCGTGTCGGGCGCAGATCGTGTGGAGCTTGAGCTTGGCCCCCTTGGGAACCGAGCGGCCGAGTTCTTTCTGTTGCAGCACGGTGAGGTCGTTGAAGGCGGATGAGATCGAAGCCTCCAGGCGAGCTTGCGTGACCGCCACCGGCCCCAGGCTCGTGGCGGCCCCGAGCACGACGATCAGCGCCGCTGAGCCGAGCACTGCGCGCACCGGCAGCACCCACCCTGCTCTGCGGCTGACCGGCGCGCCGGCGAAGTCCCGTCTGCGCAGGATCAGCCACGACGCTCCCAGGCAAACGACAATCCACAGCACGCACACGCAGTTGCCGACGATCAGTGGGCCGTAGAACTTGGGAGCGCTCAGCAGCCCGTGCCAGTCGTTGAACGCTGAGGCGACCAGCAGCGTGTGGACCCACGATCCGCTGCCGATCAGTTCCAGCAACTGCATCAGCAGACCGACGAGCACGGGTCCGAGCACGCCCACGATGCCGTTGCGGGTCGCGACCGAGAACAGCAGCGCCAAGCTCGTGAACGCCAGTAGGGGAGGGACGTTGAGCAGCCAACTCGCGATCAGGAGCCACAGGCCTTCGCCGGAGGAGATGACGTTCCCGCCCAGGCCGACGAGCGGTTGATCGCCGGTGAGCAAAAGGCCGGCAAGGATGCTGGACAGCGCCGCCAGCGCGATCAATGCCAGCGCCAGCGTCCCGGCGGCGAGCACCTTTCCGGCGAACACGTCTCTACGGCTGCGAGACCGGGTGAGGACCGTCTTCCACGTCCCGTAGCGATCCTCGGAGGAGAACAGATCGCCGGCGAGCACGCCCGCCAGCACGGGGAAGGCGAGATAGCCGCCGAAGCCGAGTACCACGAACGACACGGCATAGCCGGAGGAGTGCACCCATACGCCGAGCAGCGTGTCCGCCGGCACTGAGCTCTGCTGGCTGAGAATCGCCCCAAACGCGAACGGGCCGAGCGCGCAGACGAGCGCCAGCACCCTGGTGGAGAGCTGCGCGAGGAGCTTGCGCCGCTCGGCTCGGTAGACGCTCATCATCATTGGTCAGTGAGCGCGAAGAACAATGATTGAGTGGGCTCATCGAAGCTCAGACGGTGGGGCCTCGGCGCGCATCCGCTCGGCGCTGCCGTCCCATGCCACACGCCCGCGGCTGAGCACGGTGAAGCTGTCGCAGACCTTCTCGACCTCCTCGATCTTGTTGCTGCTCAAGCAGCGACCGCGACGCCTTCCTCGGACAGAGTGCGCAGGAGCTCGACGACCAAGCGGGCGCCGGCCGGGTCGAGCGCGGACGTCGGCTCGTCCAGCAACAGCAGCCGCGGGGAGCGCATCAGCGCCGCGGCGATGCCCAGACGCTGGCGCATTCCCGATGAGTAGCCGCCAACTCGATCCGCAGCCCGCCCTGTCAGCTCCACCTGCTCGAGCACCTCGTCGATGCGTCCCCGCGCGCCGGGGCCGTCGAGCTCGGATAGCACCTCCAGGTTCGCGCGTCCAGACAGGTACGGATAGAAGCTCGGCTCCTCGACAAACCCGGAGACGCCGTCCAACGTGAATGGGTCCTGTCCGTCGAGCCGGCGTCCAAAGAGCTCGATCGTGCCCGCGTCCGCTCGCACCAGCCCGAGCAGCATCCGCAGCAGCGTCGTCTTGCCGGCGCCGTTGGGGCCGAGTAGGCCCTTCACTTCGCCCTCATCGAGGACCAGGTCGATCCCGTCGACTGCGCAGGTCGTCTCGAACCGCTTGATCAAGCCGCTCGCAGTTACCACAGCCATGCCGAGCGGCACTATAGGGGCCTCTCGATGCCGCCGCGCAGCTCCTCTCGCGGCAGGTCGGTCGCACTGTTTCGTGGACGCTTTGATCCGCGCACCCCAGTCGGTCATCATGATCCGCGCATGCGAGCACGAGCCTTCGGACTTGACATCGAGATGGATCGTCCGATCGTCGGCCTGCGCCCGGTTGCGAAAGCGGCCGGTGCTCGGAGCGTCAAGGTTGAGCTTGTCGGATATGAGGAGCTGGAGGCTCGCTGGCGCGGGGCCACTCCGCGGGAGCTGGTGCGACATACCGGATCGGATGGCGTCGTGGCAGTGCTTGCGGAGAAGGATGCGCGGCATGGGCACCGGATTGCGATCGCCGGCATCGGCTCGTGCATCATCGCGCCGGACGGCCGGTCTGTGGTATTCGCACTGGCGCCCGCCACCCCACCCTGGCTCGCGGACCGCCTGCTCACAAGCGACGCGCTGCCGCTCGCCGCCCTGTTGCAGGGGGTGGAGGCGCTGCACGCCGGTGCGATCGTGCTCGACGGCGTGGCGCTCGCGGTCGCGGGTCCCTCGGGCGCGGGCAAGAGCTCGCTGGCGCTCACCCTTGCGTCGCTGGGCCATCCGCTGCTCAGCGATGACGCGCTTGCACTCGAGCCGGGCGCGAGGCCGCTGTGCCTGCCCGGGCCGGAGGTGGCCAACGTGCGCGATCCGCATCTTCGCGCCGTGGCGAGGGAAGGTCTGGCCCCGTTCCGTGAAGTCCTGGGGGAAGTCAACGGGGCGCTGCGAGTGCTCGTCGAGACGGCCCGAGACCCCGCGCCGCTAGGTGCTCTCTACCTGCTCGATCGGTCGGGCGCCGCGGGAGCTCTGACGATCTCTCCCACCCACGACGCCCAGGCTGTGCTGTCCGCGACCTTCAACCGCGTCGTGGACGATCCCCGCCGACTGATGGCGCATCTGAGCACCTGTGCCGGCATCGCCGAGACCGCGAGCGTATTCACGGTTTGCGTCCCGGGCGACATGGGGCCGCCCGAGCTGGCAGATTGTCTGGTGGCTCATCTGCGAGCTCGCCTCCCCGTGACATGAGGCGCGCGGCATGAGGCGCGCGATCGCAGGTGTCCTCGGTGGCGATCCCGGCGATGTCGGGCGCGTGCTCGGCGCATTGGGCGATCCCGCCGCCACCACCCTTCTCGACGGTCCGCTAATCAGCGCCTGGTGTCCAGCGGGAGGCCATTACGACGATGGTCTGATCTGCGTGCTCGACGGCGAACTGACCAACGCCGCGGAGCTGCTCGCCGAGCTGCAGATGCCCGTCAGCGCCTCACAGGAGGCGATCGTGGCCGCCGCGTTCCGCGCTTGGGGCGAGGGCTTCGCAACCCGCCTGCGAGGGGACCTGGTGGCGCTCCTGTGGGATCGAGAGGCACGGCGCGGAGTGATCTCCCGCGATCACCTGGGGGGCTCGCCGCTGTTCGTCTGCGCACACGGCCGAGAGCTCCTGTTCGCCTCGGAGATCCCGATCCTGCTCGCTCTGCTGCCTGCTCGCCCGCCTGTGGACGAGGTCTTCCTCGCGCACTGGCTGAGCCTTCGCGACGCGCCGGGACGCACACCACATGCCGGCCTCACGCCGCTCGCCGCGGGCCATCTACTGGTCTTGGAGGGCGAGCATTGGCACGAGCGGACATTCTGGGCGCCTCGCTACCAACCGGCCCTCGAGCTCGCGCCGCAGGAGGCGGCGGCACGCATGCGCGACGCCCTCGGCAGCGCGGTCGGGCGGGTGGCCGGCAAGCGTCCCGGCGTGCTGCTCAGCGGGGGTCTCGACTCCTCGACCGTCGCCGCGCTCGCCGGTCCCGCGGCGCGCGGTTACGCCGTCACCTTTCCGACGCTGCCCGCGGTGGACGAGTCGCGCTGGGTGCAGGAGATCGCCGGCTCGCTCGCCCTCGACGGTCGCCGCATGCAGCTGCGAGGCGGCTCCATGCTCGCGGGCGCGCTGAGCGCTCCGTTGGAATGGGAGGTCCCGCTACGCCCGCAGAACCTACCGCTGTTCGCTCCACTGGTGCTCCAGGCGGCACAGGACGGTGTCCAAACGCTGCTCGACGGCGAGGGCGGCGACCTGCTGTTCGCGCCCGCGCGTGAGCTGATGGCCGATCGCCTGCGGGCCGGCCGGCCATGGGAGGCCGTGCGTCTCGCCCGCCGGCTTCCGGGCGCCGGGCAGCACCCGCCCTGGCGTCCGACCGCTCGTCTGGTGTTGGATCATGGCCTGCGGGCCGCGCTCCCGGCCGGCGCGCAGGCGGCTCTCACTCGACTCAGCCTCCCCTCCTGGCTTTCCCCGCGCACGAGGACCCTCGTCCGCGAAGGCTACGAACCGGGCGGCTGGGCTCGAGCTATCGGCCCCAGATGGTGGACGCGCCGTGTCAGCGCTCTGAGCGAAGCGCTCGAGGGCATCGCGGTCCGCGACTGGGCCCGCCGCCGCGCGGCGGCCGCTGGATTGATCGGCAGGAGCCCGTTCTTCGATGTCGATCTCGTGGAGCTCGTGCTCGCACTGGCGCCAGAGCTCGCCTACCACCCCGATCGCGACCGTCCCCTGGTGCGTGAGGCGATGGCCGGGTTGCTGCCCGACCGCGTGCGCCTGCGCAGCGGCAAGGCCTACTTCGACGATCTGTTCGTTCAGAGCCTCGCGCGCGACGACCTCGCGGCGGTCCGCCGGCTGCTGGGTGCTCACGACGCAGAGGTGTGCGCGTGGGTGGACGGCACTCGCATGCGCAAGGAGGTGGTCGATTGCGCGCCCGCGGATCATCCCGGTGGAGCCTACGCGTGGACCGCGGTGGCCTGGCGGCTGGTGACCGCAGAGTGCTGGTTGCGTCATCAAGGCGACCCGGAGTTCTGCTTGCGGGAGCTGGCGAGCAGCGAACTGCGGTCCCCCGCGTTCGAGCTCGAGCGGCTTTTTTAGAAGGAAGACCTCTTTTCCTCTTTCGAAACAAAAATGATACGAAAGCCATACTTGACAGCCTGGCCTGGGCTACATAGGCTCGTGGTCCACGTATCAGCTAGATCCGACTCGGATCTCACGCAGCTTCGCAATCGGAGGCAACAATGAGTCAAGGCAGACGAGGGGGAGAGGTGCCGAGCCAGCAGGCGTACGAGTCTCCCATCGTGACGGACTTTGGAGGCTTGTACGAGCTGACCGCCGGCTGCGTCGGCGGTATTACCGCAGATGCTCTGGTGGGGGCCGACAAAGAGGCGTTTCCTGCCAACAGCGGGATCTTCTGCAGCAAATAGAGCAATTTCCCACTTTTGATCCAAGGAAGCACGACCGTCGGAAGGCAAGGATGCCCGGGGACGGATACCCGGTAAGTATATTCCAGGAGGTCGAGAAGAATGAAGTCGCCTGATTGGGCTCAAAGTCGTTCCATTCGCGGGTTTCGCGAGAGGGCGCTGTCGGTCTCTGTCGCGGCCGCCCTCCTAGCACCTGCTGCGCTGGCGGCGACAGCCCAGGCGGCGACTCCGGGCACGCGTGCGCTGGCGCTGCCTTCGACGGCGTTGAACTCGAAGTTGAAGCTGGCGGCCTCGCCGCGTAACGGTGATCCGCTGTTGCCGTTTGCGACGGAATCGGGGGATATCTCCCTGTCGATAGACGGGATCGGCACCAATGACCCAGCGGGCGCGCCCGTGAAGGTCTTCAAGGAATTCGCCAACGAGACGGTGCGCAAGGCGTACCTGTTCTCGGCCACGATTCCCGGTGGGGGGAACCCCGAAGAAGATGAAATCACGATCGACGGGACCCCAGTGGTCTGGAACAAAGCGAACACGATCAGCAACGACATCGGCTCGGACAACGCCGAGGCGGATGTGACGAGCATCGTGGCGTCGCAGCTCAACGCGGCCCCGGCCGGCGACAGCGAATTCACGATCGCAGAGGGCGAACGTAGCTTCCTCGTGGACGGCGAGATCCTGGCGGTGATCTTCAATGACCCCAACGTCAAGGCGCCGAACAGCGTGACGCTGCTCTACGGGGCTCAGAACCCGTTCGGCGACACCTTCAACGTGGGGCTGGCCGAACCGGTCAACAAGTCAAAGCCGGGGTTCGCGCTGAACCTGAGCCTGGGTATCTCCTACGGCTACCAGACCAGCTTCGAAACCTCGCAGTTCAGCGACGTCAAGGTCAACGGCAAACTGATGACGCAGATGGCCGGCGGCCAGGACGACTGCTTTGAAAAGTACTCGGCTACGCCGAACTACCCAGTGGACTGCCCGAACGGGACGTTGATCACGGTCGGCGGGATCGGCGACTCCACCAACGACCCGAATCCCAACGAAACGCTCGAAGAATGCGCGGACAATCAGGGCGAACCGGTGGCGCGCTGTGACGACGAGCTCTACAGCCTGCTGCCATTTGTGAAAACGGCGAAACGGTCACTGACGTTCGAAACGGACAATCCCGTCGGACAACGACAACATCTTTTTCGCGGCGCTGGAAACGCATACCAACGCCGCGGTCGTCGGCGAAGGCATCACGCTCGCGCCGACGTCAGGGACTGACGAAATCGGCGGAACGTACGCGCTGACCGCGACCGTGCAAAACGAAAAAGGCGAAAAACTCTCGGGTAAGACGGTCCACTTCGAAGTGGTCTCCGGCCCGAACGCCGGCCTGAAAGGTAAAGGAACGACCAACGCCAGCGGCCAGACGAAATTCTCGTACAGCTCGAAAGTGACGGGCACCGACCACGTCGTCGCGACGTTCACCAACGCGGAGAGCGAAGTCGAGACCTCCAACGAAGTGACGGTGAAATGGACGAGTCTGTCCGGGGTGATGAGCGGCGAAGGCCGGCTTACCGACGAAGGTAAAGTGGCTGACTTCGCCTTCATCCTCGGCTGTCATCCCACCAACCCCAAGCCCCGCTTGGAGGTGCTGCTCGGGGGCAAAGCATACGTGTTGAGCTCCGAGTCGAGCAACCTGTGCACGAACCAACCGAGCCCGGAACCGCCCCCTGAGGCCGGCGCCAAATTCAACACGATGGAAGGCAGCGGGCCCGCCACGGGAGGCACCGTCATCACCTGGAAGTTCCTCGACGGGGGAGTCGGGGGGACGAATGACCTGAGCTCGATCAAGCTCACCAAAGGGGCGACGGTCCTCTTCAAAGCCGGACCGGCGACCCCGGGCTCGTTCGGTGGGGGCACCCGGCAGGGACGCAACACCGCCCTGCCGCCCGGCGAATACTAGAGGCATCATCCACCCCGGACGGCGTCCCGGTCGCGGCGCCGACTGTGACGACGACGGTCGAACCGGGCACCGAGTCAGGGTAGGCACGCGCCGGGTCTAAAGAGGTGCGGGGAATCCCTTGCAAAGGGGGTGGGGGGTATTTAGGGATGAAGGTTGGGGTGTTTATGGCTACGTAGCTACGCCACTGAGCGTGGTGGTGACCCCGGGGTCGGTGAGCTTGCCGGCAGCTGGTTGTGGGGGTACTTAGGTTTCGGTCTGGTCGTCTTCGGCGGGCGCCATCCGGAGCATTTGCGACCCGTCCGCTCATTTGGTGCCCCGCGCGCTCGAGCGTTAACGACCGAGATAGCCCTTAAGGGGCGTGGACTGTCGTCCGGGGTTTGCCCGCTGTGGTGTTCTGGCGATTCTGTTGCTCGGCTAGATTCAGGGTCAGGGCGCGGATGGTCAGGTGCATGTTCTCGGCGCTGTCCTCGATCTTCTCCGCCTTCCATCGGCGTTCCCACTCGTGTGGTGATAGGCCGGTGTCGCGTTCGAACTCGGTGTGCAGCGCGTTCATTTCGGCGTTCGGCTTGGGAGTAAACGCTGATGGTGTGTCACCGTTGTGCAGTCGGCGCTGGTAGGCGTCGAGGGCTACGCGGGAGACGCGTATGCCTCGCTCGCTGCGGCGGATGGCGGGTAGCTTGCCTCGCTTGATGAGCTTGTAGACGCCGTCTGTGCTGATGTCTAGTTCCGCGGCAACTTGGGGGACGGTGAGATACGCAGTTTGCATGGGTCATGAGCGTAGCATGGTCTGTCGGCTTAGTCTACTTCGTCTTCTTCGTCGTGCAGGATGGTGTGGCACTGGAAGACGATCTCCTCGACCTCCTGGAACCAGCGCTCGGGCGCAGCCAAATGCTCGGCGGGCTCTCGCACCTCGTTGGGTTGTCCGTATGGATGGCGATGGATCACCAGACGACGCGGCTTGGAGCGGTCCACGTCGAGCCGCTCAGCATCCTCGGGTCGCTCACGGACAACGGCAAGACCTGGACGAACGAGGGCGAGGCGCTCGAACAGAACCAGGGCTACTGCCCGACGGCGGACGCGAACGACGACGGCCAGGGCCATCCATATGTGGCGTCGATCGGCGGCTCCACCAAGCTCTACACGTTGCAGCGCGCGGCCGGCGACTACGAAGGCGTCGGCATGCTCGTACACAACGTCGCACCGTCCGCCCCGAACCCGCTGGCGGCGCTGCCGGCAAGCGAATCGGTCGGGATCCGACGATGGCGCTGTCGGGCATCTCGAATTCGAGTCCTCGCCGGTGATCGAAGAGCCTCCGCACCGGGCCAAACGGGTCGCTACTCAGGACGACCTCGTGGTTGGAACTCGACGCTCGGCCGGCAGTTGCGGGAGGGCGGTCACTCGCCGGCGTATAGCCGGTCGAGGTTGACGAGCTCCACGTCGCTGCGGCCGTGCGCGGCGGCGAGGAGGGTCCGATCGAACCCGCTGGCTGAGAACACCACCAGCTTCACATCGTCCTGAACCCTCGCGCGCGCAGCCAGCAGGTCACGTGCACGCTCCAGGTGGGCAAGCACGCCGACACCGGCTGACTTGGTGCGGAACTTGGCCTCGCCGAGCAGCGCCGACCTTTGTGGAGTCGCCCGCGCGGATGCCAACGATGTTGACCTCGGTCTGGGAGCGGCCGGCCGGATCGTTCACCTGCGTCGCCCCCACTCGGGCCAAGCGGCCGCCCGTGGTCTGCTCGGAGGCGTAGCGGATCGTCCAGTGACGGGCGAGATCCTCGAAGTGAGGGCCCAGCACATGCGTGGCGAAGCGTGCCTGAGCGTCGGCCCAGGCATCCGCGGCGCGACGTTCCTCAAATCGGGCCAGATCGCGCCGGGTGACGACGTGATGGAAGCGCACGATCGGCTCGGTGATCCGATAGGCGGGGCGGCGCTGGCGCAGCGCGTCGTCGTCGCGTATAACGAAACCGGCATCGACGAGTACGCGCAGCGGCCAGCTCAGAGCCTGGCGGTCGCGTCCCAGCGCGGTCGCCATCTTGGTCTCGGTGTGATTGCCGGCCGCGATCGCCGACAGCACCGAGTGGTACAGCGCCCTGTCGGTGAGGCCACGCTCCTCGGCCAGTAGATAGTCGTCCTCCCGGAACAGCGCCGATGCGGGATTACATACGCCGGCGGCGAGCCATCGCCCGATGGCCGCCACACTGCGAGGCGGATCGAGCCCAAGCAGATCGCGATAGCCCGGGGTCCCTCCCACGATCGCGTGCATCCTGATCGCGACCGGCCAGTTTCCGGCTACGCCCCAGTAGGTGGCTGCCTCACGGTAGTCGAACGGATCGACCCTCACCGTGGTTGCGATGCGACCGCGCAGCGCCCGCTGGCCGGAGAGCAGGCCCGTCATCACCGACAGCGCCGATCCGCACAGGACGAGACGGACCGGTGCTCCGGGTCCGTCTCGCGAAACATCGACGGCGCGCTGCAACACCGAAGAGAGCTCCGGCACCCGGTCGAGCAGGTATGGCAGCTCGTCGATCACCGCGACGACAGGAGCACTGTCGTCACGACGCAAGCCGGCCATGGCATCGACAGCGGCGGACCAGTCCGCGAATGCCAACCTGCCGCCCGGAACTCCCAGCCAGCCGCCCAGAGCGTCACCCAGATGCTCGAGTGCGGGTATCGCCTCCTCCTCGAGCGCCTGATGGTAGAAGCCGCCCGTCGCAGCCGCGAGACGCCGCAGCAGATACGACTTGCCCTGCCTGCGCCGCCCGTGCACGACGGCTACGCGCAAGCCATCCCCGTCCGCGGTCGCGAACTCGGAGAGGTCCTCCCACTCGAGGATCCGGTCGAAAACGTCTCCTGGCCGGGTGATCGTCACGATGCCAATATATCAAGCAAAGTAGACTTAGGCAAAGTACATTTTGCTATCTGCCCCAATCCCGACGCTCGTCAGCGTCCCGGGCGTGGCATGATCTACAAGAACCGGTGGGGATGGACTCGAACGCATGGGGATCCGATGACGGCACGGACAGCGGTTGTGAGCATTCGCCAGGGGGCGCCCCGGATGGGTCGCCTCCGTCCGGCTGCGATCGCCGCGGTGCTTGCTCTGCTTTGCGTCCCGGGCGTGGCCGCCGGCAGCGTCTCGCCGCTGCCGCGCTCGGACTACACCGTCCACGCGGTCTGTGCGAGGCCCGCTCCTGGGCGCGGCGGGTGCCTGGCGTTGCAGCTCGTGCCGCGGACCGCCGCGGCTCGTGCGCGCAGACACCCGCTCGGGTTGACGCGCAGCGCGCCGTTGACCGCGCCTTCGCCGGGCGCGGGGGCATTTGGCTTGCGACCGCAGGATCTGCACAGCGCCTACGACCTGCCTACCAGCGCATCGCCCGCGCAGACGGTGGCGCTGGTCGACGCCTACAACGATCCGACCGCCGAAGCGGATCTGAAAGCCTACGACGAAGAATTCGCTCTGCCCGAATGCACCGCCGCAAACGGCTGCTTCAAGCAGGTCAACCAGAACGGCGAAACGGGGAACCCGCCGTTCCCCAAGACCACGACAGAACTGGAATCGGCGCGCAAAGGCACGAGAGCGAAACGCGAAGAGGCCGAAGAAGCGACCGGTTGGGACCTCGAGATCTCCCTCGACATCGAGGTCGCCCACGCGACGTGTGAGAGCTGCGAGTCCTGCTCGTGGAGGCAGGCTCGCCGACCTACGAAAACCTCGAAACGGCCGAGAAGAGCGCGGCTACGCTCGGCGCGGGCGAGATCTCGAACTCCTGGGCAGGCCCCGAGGTGGGCGAGACTCCCGAACTGGAGAGCGCCAGCCCGTTCAACCACCCAGGGATCGTGATAGCGGCGGCCTCCGGCGATGACGGCTACCTGGACTGGGATGCCGAAGCAGCAAGTGAACGGGGCTATGCCGGCTTCCCCGCGTCCTCGCCGCACGTGGTCGCGGTGGGCGGCACCCGCCTCAGTCTCGGGACCGGCAGCGCATGGGCGGGCGAGACCGTGTGGAACGGCGACGGCGCCGGTGGCGGCGGCTGCAGCGTGGTGTTCACCGCCCAGCCCTGGCAGCAGAGCCTCTCCGACTGGTCGGGGGTCGGCTGCGCCGCCAAACGCGCCGTCGCGGATGTCTCCGCGGACGCTGACCCCTACACCGGCCTCGCCGTCCGCGACACGAGCCCGGAATGCGAATACCGCTACGAAGAAGCCAAAGTCAAACACGTGCTCTACTGGTGCACGATCGGCGGCACGAGCGTCTCCTCTCCGCTGATCGCCTCGACCTTCGCGCTCGCCGGGGGAGCCAACGGTGTGGAATATCCCGCCAAGACGCTGTATGAAAACGAGGTGAAGTCCCCAGGATCGCTGCACGACGTCACCACTGGGTCAAACGGGGAATGCACGAAACCCTTCTCTGAAACCGGTCTCTCGGGCTGCACGACTGCCGAAGAGGCCAAAAGCTGCGCCTCCAAAGCGATCTGCGTTGCGGGGACCGGCTACGACGGGCCCACCGGAGTCGGGACGCCCGACGGGATCACCGCGTTCAAGCCGCTGGCGGCGATCTCCTCCCACGGTCTCTTCGGTGAGTCCGGCGTCGGGAACGGTGAACGGCGGGACTCCGATCAAGATCACTGGCACCGGCTTCGTTGCTGGTGCGACTGTGGAGATCGGGCAGGGCAATGGTGCCGGGCCGACGGCGATCCCGGCGTCCAAAGTGGTCGTGGTCTCTCCGACCGAAATCACCGCCACCACCGGCGGCCCGGCCAAAGCCGGTACCTTCAACCTGTTCGTCATCGACTCGGGGGGAACCAGCCCCGCCAACACCGGCGACGACTACACCTATAACTGCGCCGCACCCACGGTCTCTTCGGTGAGTCCGGCGTCGGGGACGGTGAACGGGGGGACCCATATCACGATCACTGGCACCGGTTTCGTTGCTGGTGCGACTGTGGAGATCGGACAGGGCAGTGGCGTTGGGCCCACGGCGATCCCGGCGTCCAAAGTGGTCGTGGTCTCTCCGACCGAAATCACCGCCACCACTGGCGGCCCGGCCAAAGCCGGTACCTTGAACCTGTTCGTCATCGACTCGGGGGGAACCAGCCCCGCCAACAGCCGGCGACGACTACACCTATAAGTGAGGCTTGGCAGCAGTGAGGCTCGGCAGCGGGACGGATTAGCTTTGACCGGCGCCTCGCTCTGACGCGGGGGCAGTTCTGGGTGGGCCAGGCATTATTCCATAGCGGTATGCGAGGCGAGCGCAGAAGCTCGAGCGGGGAAACCTGAAGAGACGCCCCAGGCTCCTCGCCTCGCGCGAGCGAACCATCTCAAGCGCGGGGTAGGTTGCCGGCATGGACATCTCGAGTGAAGATGCGGCCATTGGTCTGTGTCGATATCGGCTGGCATGAGCGCCGACTATGACGTGGAACTCGACGGCACGCTCGGGGCGTGGATGCACGTCGAGTTCACGACGGTCCGGCGTGATGTCGTTGACTACTCAATCGTCCTGCTGGTCGAAGTGGACGGCGAGCTGCAATTGAGGAGATCAAGCGCGGATGTGGAGCTATGATCGAGTCGTGGGGCAAACAATGAGCACAAGCAACCGCGAGTCTCCCGCGGCGCGTGTGATGGACGAAGCGATCGAGCTTGCGATCCAGGAACGCTCGCCCTACCCTGAGCGTGCCACTTTTCTCGATGCTGAGAGCCCCCGCGTAGGCGTCGCGATCAAGCGAGCCATCGATGAAGATCGAGCCATCGTTCTCGTCTCCGCTGACGGCAGCACGCGCATCCTGCGCGCCGAGCCTGCCCACAGCTGAGACCACCGCTCGCTCTGACGCGGGGCATGGAGGCCCCGCGCCCACAGACTCGGTGTTTCCCACAAGGTGCGCGGATGCGACCCCAAAGCAGTTTCGCGGCTACTTTCTCGGCATCTTCGGCCAAAGCATGTTGATCCAGCCATCCCAGCGACGCTGGTGAGGGCGGGGTTCTTGTGGGGGGCGTCGAGTCCAGCTGCGTGGCCCTTCGTACACAGAACCATCCCAAGCCGCGCTTACGGTTGGTGCCATGTCGCAATATCCCACAGCCCAAGGCGTCGTCGCCCTCACTGCCGGTGGACGCTGCCTGCTTCACGAGTATTCAGGCGGTTCGAGTGGTTAGGATCATCCCCATGAGGCGCAAGGACTTCGGAGACCGCGAGTCTCGATCATTAGCAAGAGCGCTCGTCGATCTCGCGGCATGGCAGATCGGGGTGGTCCTGGTTGCTCTCGGTGTTGGGCTGCTGTACCTCTCGCATGAACTCGAAGGAACCAAGGGTCCCAGTCCTGGGGATACGACTCTCCGCGAGATCGGTGCGCTTCTCGTCGTCACCGGCGTTCTAAGCGTCTTTTGGGAGCTACGAGGACGGCGTGCCCTCACAAACGAGGTGCTAGCGGCCGCAGAACTATCCAGCGACATCACAACCTCCGGCCTAAAGCGCATCGCGACGCACTATCTCGATGTCGAGTGGGACGGCCTCCTGAACGAAGCCAACCATGTCGATCTGTTTTTCGCGTACGCTCGAACCTGGCGCAATACTCACGCAGCGGGGCTTCGCCGGCTGGTTGCACGGGAGGGCACACGGCTGCGAGTCATCCTGCCCGATCGCGACAATCCGGCACTCATGGCTCAGCTAGCCGCGAAGTTCAGCTACACAACCCCCGAGCTTCAAGACCACATCGCTGATGCAGAGAGCGATTTTGCCAACCTCAGTCGCCAAGCGGCACCTCA
The DNA here is from genome assembly GCA_963804555.1 of uncultured Solirubrobacterales bacterium. Taxonomy (GTDB): domain Bacteria; phylum Actinomycetota; class Thermoleophilia; order Solirubrobacterales; family Solirubrobacteraceae; genus Palsa-744. The sequence goes on along the minus strand of CAWDQX010000009.1, from coordinate 789,454 downwards.
AGCCACGGTCGAGCTGCGACACACTGCCGAGTTTCCGGTCTTTTCGTACTACCGGCTCGATCGCCGCTGCTTCGGTGTGCTCTACTCACAGGCGTCCGGCCGGGTAGAGGTCCCGACCTTTGAGTGCGCACAAGGCGGGACACTCGCCGCGTTTTTCCGCGGCCAGTTCGATGCCCTCTGGGAGAGCGCATCCGTCCGGGTGCCAAGTCAAGATTAGGTCGCATGAGCACGCTATTGGTCGAGTCCACAAACGATGCTCTGCCTCTCCGAATGTTTGAGGGCGACCTCGATGAGCGCGCATTCGAGCGGGCGCTCGGAGCCTCCGTTTTGGCCTGGGACATCGAGACATCTGGCCTCGACTGGCGCACAGAGCGGATCGGGACCGTCCAAGTGCAGGTCGAGACGATGACCTACGTTGTTCGCGTCAACGGGCGAACCCCGCATCGCCTCAAGGCCCTCATGGAGGACCCGAGCATCCTCAAGATCCTGCATCACGCCATGTTCGATCTACGCTTCCTCGCCTACCACTGGGACGTGACCGCTGCTCACGTCGCGTGCACAAAGATCGCCTCTAAGCTCGTCGATCCAGAGGTCCCTTGCAAGGATCACTCGCTAGCACCGCTCGTCCGCCGCTACCTCGGCATCGAACTCGACAAGAGTCCGCAAACGAGCGATTGGACGGACGAGCTAAGCCCAACGCAGCTCCAGTATGCGGCCAACGATGTACGGCACCTCTGGCGGCTGTACGAGGCGCTGGACGAGAAGATCAGGCATAAAGGCCTGCTTGATCTCCGCGAACGCTGCTATGCCCACCTGCGTACGCAGGTGGAGCTGGAGGTTGGCGGCTTCCCGGATGTTTTTGCGTACTAGGGGCGCATCCAGTGTGCCTATCCCACTTTGACGTGGGGCATGGATGCCCCGCGCCTACGTGCCTTGGGAGTCTCACCAACGCGGCGGATGCGACCCTAAAAAACATTCTCCTCAAGTGAGACTCGGGTGCAACGCCCCAAAAGCAGTTTCGCGCAATACGTCGTCGTGGGGCCGCGCGAGCGAACCGTCCCAAGTCGCGCTTACCGTTTGGGGCATGTCCACGAAAGCGATCACGCCGAGGCTCGCCGACCAGTTCTGCCTACTGGCCGTGAGCCAGCTGCAGACACAGGTATCGCGCTCCGGCATGCTCGATGCCAGCGCGCTGCCCTCGTGCTCGCGATCGTCGTAGAGCTCGGCGGGAGGCTATGATGAGACGCATGGAGCACTCCACAACCAGCCAGCCGACCACCGCAGACCCGCCTCACACGCAGGCCGATACCGATACGGACGAGCCGTATATTCATCACTTCAGATCGGTCATCACGCCCGGCCTGGTGTCGGTGCCCCCCGTGCCGGCATGGCTGCGCAAGCTCTTCCGGCGCACAGACACACACGCCTCACGCTGAAGCGCCGTCGGCAACAGTTCACCTCACCTGAAGGTCGTTCTCGCACCGCTCTGACGCGGGGCAGGGAAACGCCCCGCGCCCACCAGCCTCGGAAGTCTCATCAACGCGCGCGGATGCGACCCGAGATGCCCACTGATGTTTGAGTGTCCAGAGTGTTTTGTGCGGTGTCGGGCTTTTGTGGGGGGCTGGGAGGTGCGATCGAGCGAACCGTCCCAAGCCGCGCTTAGGTTTCTGGGCCATGTCGCATACGCCCCGCACCCACTAAACGTAGCATTAGCAGCGCCAAAGTGCTACGTTGTTTTGGATAGTGCTACGTTCGCGTCTCATCCAGGAGGACTCGTGATGCATACCTTCCGAGCTCTCGACCGTCAGATCGGCATGGTGCCAGCCCCCGTCGCGGTGGCGTTGGGCGGGATCGACAAAGCGCAGGGGCGCGAGGGGGCGCTGCGGGAGCGTGGCCCGGAGACACTGAGCACGCTGCGGGAGATCGCGCGGATCCAGAGCGTGGAGTCCTCCAACGCGATCGAGGACATCACCGCGCCGAGCGAGCGCATTCGCGAGCTCGTCTCCAGAGGGGCGCGGCCAGAGAACCGTCCCGAGGAGGAAATCGCCGGCTACCGGGCCGTGCTCGACACGATCAACGCCGACGCCGCGAGCATCCCGTTCACCCCAAGCGTCGTCGAGCAGCTGCACCGCGACCTCTACCAGTTCACGAACACGCCGGCGGGCCGCTGGAAGAACGTGGAGAACTCGATCCAGGAGATCCGAGGAGACGGTGTGAGGGTCGCGCGCTTTCAGACCGTCTCCGCGGTGCAGACGCCGGCGGCGATGGAGGAGCTGCACGAGCAGTTCGCCGCGGCGAGCGAATCGGGCGCGCATCACCCGCTGCTGCTGGTCGGCTGCTATGTCTTCGACTTCCTGGCGATTCACCCCTTTCGCGACGGCAACGGCCGCATCTCGAGGCTGCTCACGCTGCTGGCGCTGTACCAGGCCGGCTATGAGATCGGGCGCTACGTCAGCCTCGAGCGGCTGATCGATGAGACCCGCGACACCTACTACGACGCGCTGCAAGCAGCCGGTCACGGCTGGCACGAGGACGAACACAACATCGAACCATGGCTGCGCTACTTCCTCGGGATCCTCACCGCCGCCTACAAAGAGCTCGAGGTCAGCGCCGCGCCTGTCTCTGGCCGCGGCGCCAAGCGCGAAGCGATCGCACAATTCATCCGCGGCTCCACCGCCGGAGAGCTCACCGTCGCCGACGTCCGCACGAGCCGTCCCCACGGCCAGCGACTCATACATCGACAAGACCCTCGCCCGCCTCCGCGACGAAGGCCTGATCGAACCGATCGGCACGGGACGAGGCGCGCGCTGGCGACGGCGGTGAACCCGCCGCTCAGCGGAATCAAGAACAGCAGGGTCCTGACCCGTTCTACATTGCCGAGAGACGCACGCTGGAGCACCAACTGAGCAACGAGCTGCGGCGCTTCAGTCGGCCCTTGCCTGCCCTGTAGCAAGACGCGCGAGCAGCGTCGCCTCCTCCTCCACGTCGGGTAGGGCTCGGATCTCATCAGCGAGGCGAACCGCCGCCGCTTCACCTCAGCGACTACTTCCCAGCCATGCTCGGCAAGCGCGGCTTCAAGCGAGAGTCTCCGACGGCGACCCGCGACCTGCAGGATTTTGGCGACGAGCTGCGTGAGAAGGCCGAGCGACCCGAGTTGCTCGCCCAGCTCGCCATCTATCTCATAGCCGCGAAGCGCGCACGTAGCGAGACGCCACCGCGCACAGCGTGGATCGTGCGCTCGCTTCGCCGACCGGAGGAAGTAACGCAATTCCGGAACTTCGGCTTCGGCCAAGCAAGACGCCGAGACGATCGTGGACGGCCCGTCCTCGAGCCAGACCCGATGACCGCACAACCCCGCGTATTGCAGGAGTCAGGAACCTTCAGCTTCGGCGGTCCCGCGCTCCCAGCGAGTCGAATCGCCCAAGTCGAGCAAGAGCTTGTCAACCAGTTCGAGGCGCTTATAAACGATATCCCGAACATCACTCTTCCCACCCCATCAGAACAGGAGAAGCCAATAGCGCAAGGAATACTGAAGTACCCGGGATCGGCGGGGCTGGGGCGCCATCCACAGAGCCATCCCAAGCCGCGCTTACCTTTCGTGGCATATCCACGAAAGCGATCAAACCTGGGCTCGCCGACCGGTTCTGCTCGCTGGCCGTCACCCGTCGCGCGCTGAAGCGCCCTGTTGTGCCCAGTGGTCATGTCGGTGGCTTCCAGTTTGGACTCGCGCGACAAGTCGTTCACAAGCGCTGGGAGCACGAGAAGTGGCGGAATGTCTACCTCTGCGTAGTTCTGGTATTTTGACTGCTGCTCAGTGGCAAGCTACCAAATCCAGGCAGTTGAAGGGGGAGAACAAGCATGTTCAGCGATCGGCGGCGGACGAGAAAGGTACATATATATATGTCTCATCACATCACAGGCTCCTGCGCATCACGTGTGTCCAGGGGGGACGAGAGTCTCATAGACACGGAAGCCGCAGGGTCCCGGGCTGGACGGCAAGAGGGAGCCCGCGCGAGCGCGCTCGTCCGCGCCGTCGCCGTCGCGGGCATGCTCGGCCTCTGCGCGATGCTGCTGCCGGCTGCGGCAAGCGCTCTGCCGCCCACCGGGATCAGCGGCACGGTAACCGATGCCGAAACCCACGCTGGAATCGAAAAAGTCGACGTGTGCCTGTACACCGAAGGCGACACACTGATCGAATGTAAGACTGATGCCACGAACGCTTCTGGTGAATACACGCTCGAAGGGCTGACGGAAGGCCACTATCGAGTCGGCTTCAACGCCACCGGGTTCGCGACTCAGTACTACAACGACGCCTCATCGTTGAGCGACTCGACGCCGGTGTCCGTGACGACCGGCAACGTGACCGAACACATCAACGGCGAACTGGAAGAAGAAGGCCCGGGCACGGTGACGGGCCGTGTTACGAGTGCCTCAACCGGGCAGGGAGTAGGTGGTGTCAGTGTCTGCGCGGACGGCTTCGATGAAGGGGGCCACTGCACGGAAACCAATGCCAACGGTGAATACACGATCTCCGGTCTTTCCGTGGGCTCCTACACGATCTACTTCTCAGCGTCTGCGACGGAATGCGAAGAAGAACAGGGAGAAAAGGTTCGCTGCGAGCCGAAGGCCAACTTCCTGAGCCAGTCGGCCCAGGTCAAAGTGAAGGCCAATAAGACGGAAACAGTCAACGCCGCATTGCAGGTCGGTGGCCAGATCAGCGGAACGGTGACCAACGCGTCGATCACCCATCCGGGGATCGCAAAGATCGAAGTGTGCGCCACGAAGGTGATGAGCGCCGAAGATGAATACGGTCCAGGCGGCTGTGCCTACACCAATGCCAGCGGCCAGTACACGATCGACGGCCTCGAAAGCGGCTCATACAAGCTCGAATTCGATGGCTACATCTGCTCGATCCCGAAGAAGGGCGAACGGGAATGCCCCGAGGTCTACGTAACGCAGTACAGCCACGGCAAGCAAACGCACAAGCAGGCCGAAACGGTCCCGGTGACAGTCGGCGCGAACACCGGCGGGGTCAACGAAACGCTGCGCGAAGCGTTCCCGACGACCCCGGTAAGCACCGCCGCTCCGACCCTGACCGGGACGGCTATCGCCGGCGATGTCCTGACCTGCTCGCAGGGCACCTGGTCGCACGAACCGACGTACCTCGTCTACCAGTGGCTGCGTGAAGGCACAGTGATCGTTGGACAGGCCGGGGCGACATACACGGTGCAGGCCGCCGATGAGGGGCATTCGGTCACGTGCTCTGTCACGGCTGGAAACGGCGCCGGGGCCGCTGGCGCGACCAGCGGCGCTGTGAAGGTGGCCCAGCCGCTGGCCGTATCTGCAGCCACGGCGAGCGTCAAGGGCAACAGCGCACTGCTCGAGCTCCGCTGCACCGGCGGTGGCGCTTGCACGGGAACGCTGAAGCTCGTGGTCCGTACACGAGGCAAGCACGGTACGAGCAGCGTTGTGATCGGGCAGGCGCATTTCTCGATCGCGGCCGGCAAGAGCGCCACTGTCCACGTCCACCTGAAGTCCAAGGGTGCGTCGCTGCTTGGCAAGGCGGGCAAGCGAGGGCTGAAGGTCAAGCTCTCCGGCACCGGTGTCAAGGGCCGCACGTTGACCCTGAAGACGGCGAAGGCTGCCAAGAAGAAAAAGTAGTACTCGCAAGACGCTACCAGCGGTGCTGGGCCGAGGCCCGGCACCGCTGCTCAGCGCAGCGTGGCATTGAGCGCGCCGCTCGCGGCCGCCCAGACAGCGCCGAGGCCAGCCAGGTGCCATGTCCAGTCGACGAGATTGGATACAAGGAATACCGCGACGACGGGTCCGAGAAGCCAAAGCGCGGGACTGTGGCGCGCTTGCGAGATCGTCCATGCACTCGACGCGTAGAGCGCCACGCTGAGCAGGAGCCCGAGGATGCCCAGCTCTGCGGCGAGTTCGAGGGGCAGGTTGTGCGCGTAGCGCGCGCGGGCGATGGTCTGGTGTGGGAGCGAGGCGATGTAGTAAGCGCCGGCGCCGGCGCCAACCAAAGGGTGATCGAGCCATGTCTTGATCGCGGCCAGCCACTCATGTGTGCGACCGTGAAGTAAGTCGGCGGTGGGGACCGTGTGGGCTGGCCGGCCAGCCGGCAAGCCCTGGTTGGGATGCGTGCGGTGACCTGGAGCCGTTGCGGCGACAGCGATCGCCGCGATGATCACCACGACACAGGCGCCTGCCCACACCCGGATCTGTACGTGTCGGCGGATGGCGTGACGGACCAGCAGCCACGCGCCGGCTGCGCCCGCGGCCATGCCCGCCATCTCAGCGATGCCGGTCGCTTCCGCGCCGGGCGTGCCCGGTCCGGCGTTCCCGCCGACGGCCATCCGTGCGAACAGCCCGCCGATCAGCACGAGTGCCGTGGTAGCGATCGCCGCTGGCGGCGTGCCGGCGTCCGGGCGGCGAACGATCAGCGCGAGCAGCAGCATCGCCGCGAGCGCGAAGGCGAGGCGACTGTCGGCCAGCCCGAGGACCGCGCCGGCGAGGGCTGCCGCCGTGGCGGCGAGGCCGGCCACGGGTCCGCGGGCGTGGGCAAGGGCATGGCTGAGGACGGGAAGCGCGCCGACCTCGAGGATCGCCAGCGCCGGCGGGTACTCAAACGTTCCGCCGGGCCGCCACGTCTGGCCGATCCGCTCGGCCACCGGGAGCGCATGAACCGCGACGCCTCGCAATCCGAGGATCGCCTCGAGCAAAGCTAGCGCGGCCACGCCGCCAGCGATCGCCCACGGACCAGTGGCCCGTGAGAGCGTCGCGGCGGCGATGAACACGGCCGCGTACCCAGCGATCACCAGACCCCAGCGCAGGGCCGCGGCGGGGCTTGCGAGAGTCCAGGTGGCGCTCGCGATGCTGAGCACGGCGAGCGCCACGAGCGTCAACGCGAGTGGAGTCCGAGCAGCTTTTACCGCTGTGGGTCCGTCGATCATGCAGGCCGCTAGCAGCGTGGCCCCCGCGAGCACCACGAACAACGAGCGTGAAGAGCTCCCGAATCCGCCGTCTGACGCCGTCGGTAGCAGCACCGTCACGGCGAGCAACAGCGCTAGCAAGAGGTGCTTGTCGACCATCGGTCTCGGACCGAGGGGAAGGCCTGACGGTCCCCTGTTCACGGTTGCAAGATATGCGATTGGCTTCACGCGACATATCGGTGCCTGCGCGCGCTAATTCCTCGCTGATTCCTAGAAGACGGCAAAGCCCGTTCTTTGATACCGTGCCGCGCCATGGTTGATCTGGGCTGGCGTCGGCGGGGGCTGGGGAGCATGCGCCGGCGTCCTCAACGGAGGGACAAAGTGCCTGATCACGGCCGCTGGTTGGTGGCTCGGGTGGCGATCGTCATCGGCGCACTCCTGCTGGTGATGTCCGGCATCGCGATGGGAGCATCCGGCGCGGGCAGCGGCCCTCACAGTGCCGGGACGCTGACGAACCGCGATGCTGTATATAGCGGCGGCGCGAGCATCAGCGGCACCGTGAAGGACGCCCAGGGTAATCCAATCACCACCGAAGACATTTGCGTCCAGGCGTTTCAGCCCACGAGCTATGACGGATGGCTCTACTCGAATTCCGCGGTCACCAACGCGCAGGGGCAGTACACCATCACCGGACTTCAGTCGGGCTCCTACAAGGTCGCCTTCGCCGACTGCGACCAGACCGAGCCATACGAGACGCAGTACGACTCGAGCACTCGCGACGACATCCCGCAGTACTACAGCGATACGACTGAATGGGAATCCGCCAGCCTCGTTGTCCTGTCCGAAGATGGAGCAAAGACCGGCATCGACGCGGAGCTCGCCGCGGGCACCTCGATCTCGGGGCATGTCTACACCTCTTCCGACGACTCCGCGCCGAAGCAATATGAGTGCCTCTCCCCGGAGCTCACATCCGGCGCGTACCCGGTGTCGGGGCCGTTGGGGTACTACTACTACGAGAACGAGTACTACAACGAGTCAGCCAGCGACGGGTCATATAGCCTGCAACACCTTGAGCCATCCGTCGAATATGTCGTCGAGTTCTATGACTGCGGCTATCCAAAGACCTACCTCACGCAGTTCGATGGCGACGCCTCAACGCCACAGACGGCGACCGTCTTGACCCCAACGTTGGCGCAGCCCATCACCGGGATCGACGCGCACCTCACGGTCGGCGCCAAGATCAGCGGCTCGGTCACAGACTCGCACGGCAATCCGATCACGACCAGCGACATCTGCGTATCTGCCTCGCGTATCTACGGATCGGGCAGTCCCGACGCTCATCCATACGATGACTACGGCTACGCGACTACTGAAGGATCCGGAAGCTACGTGATCGGCGGGTTGTCGGCCGGCGATTATGACGTCCACTTCGAAGACTGCGACTACTTCGACTCGACGCGTAACGACGTCGCGCAGTATTACAAGGACCAGAGCAGCTACAACTCAGCGACGCCCGTCGAAGCTACGCTCGGTGAGGAACAGACCGGGATCGATGCGGCGCTCGCTCCCGGCGCGTCGATCAGCGGTCACGTCTACGGATCGCTGGGCACGAGCAAGCCGCTGGAGGACGTCTGCGTCTATGCCTACTCGGCGTCGGAAACCAGCGAGTACCCAACGGACATCTCCTACACCTACTCCGAAACCGACGGCGCCTACACCGTCAAGCACCTGCCGCCAGATGCCGGATACAAGCTCTACTTCTTCGACTGCGAGGGACAGGACTACACGCCGGAGTACTACAACGGCGTCAGCACGCTCGCGGCCGCCTCGGTGCTGACCCCGACGCTGACCGAACCGATCACCGGGATCGATGCGCACCTGGCCAGCACTGCGCCGGAAACAGAGATCACCGGCGGCCCCGCGAACGACGCGGCGACGAACGCGACCAGCGCGTCGTTCGCGTTCACGTCGACAATCGCCGGCGCATCGTTCGAATGCAAGCTCGACTCAGGCGCATTTGCGGCCTGCACGTCCCCGTTCGCGACCGGCACGCTGGCCAATGGCCAGCACACGTTCACGGTGCGGGCCACCGCAAACTCGATCACCGAACTCAATCCGCCGTCGGTCACCTGGACGGTCGCGCCGAGCTCGCCGACGAGCACCTCGCAGGGCTCCGTGCCAGCAGGCGGCACGGTGAGCTCCAATCCAGGCGCCAGTCCGTCGGCAGCCGAACCGGTGGTGGCCGATGCGACGCTGCCTGACGGCGGGACCGTGACGATGACCAAGGAACCGGCGACCACCCCGAGCGAAAACGGTTACGCGGTGTTCGGCCAGCAGCTCGACATCGCCGCGACCGAACCGGGCAGCAACACCCCGCTGGTGGGGACGGCTGCGAATCCGATCACGCTCACCTTCGAAATCGACGGCTCGGCGATTCCGGCAGGCACGGAACTCTCGACGATCACCGTGCTGCGCAACGGCGTGCCGGCGGCCAACTGCACCGGCGCGGCGGGGACCGCGGAACCCGACCCATGCGTCGAGAGTCGCACACCGATCGCGGGCGGCGGTGTGAAGCTGACCGTGCTCACGACGCACTGCAGCCTGTGGAACTTCGCGACGACGCCAACGGAACCGCCGCCCTCCGGCGGCGGTTCAACCGGCTCTGGCTCCACGGGTGGCGGTGGAGCCGGGACTGGGGCAGGTACGGCGACCGGTACCCCGGCCGGGGGCGTGCTCGGCTTCACCCTCGACAGCGGCACGGCAACAGTGGGACACGTTAAGGTGGCCGGACCGGCCGCGAGCGTGCCCGTGCACTGCAATGGCGGAACTGGAGCGATCTGCAAGCTGTCGGTAACGCTGACGATCGTCGAGACCGTCAAGGGCGGCAAGGTGATCGCCGTGAGCGCCGCCAAGAAAAAGACGGTGATCCTTGCCACCACCAACCTGACGATCATCGCCGGGCGGAGCAAGACAGTCGTGATCGCTCTCAACGCAAGTGGCAAGCATCTGCTCGCAGCGCATCACACCCTGAAGGTCAAGCTCGCGATCACCCAGGCCGGCGTCGCCAAGACCAGCGTCGTATCGGGCCAGACCATCACCTTCGAGGTCACGCCCAAGCACAAGAGCTGACCGCGCCCGAGGCCAGCTGTCGAGGCCAACCCAGGCCGACCTGGGTCAACTGTTTCGGGATGGGCGGGGCTGGGGCGCCATCCACAGAGCCATCCCAAGCCGCGCTTACCTTTCGTGGCATGTCCACGAAAGCGATCAAACCTGGGCTCGCCGACCGGTTCTGCTCGCTGGCCGTGAGCCAGCGTCCGGGATCGTTTCGAAATGCGAGTAGGTGATCCCCTTCTTGATCTGGGTCTTGCCGTCGACGACCAGCGTGACGCCTTCGCCCTGGAGAACCATCTCGACATCGGGGAACGCCGCGCCGCCGTGGCTCACCAGATACACGGGGCCCGTGAGGGGGCTGGCGAGGACGGGGGTGCGGACGAGCGGTCCGCGCGCGAGGCTCTCGATCGGATCATTGATGCTGAGCCCGAGGCAGCCGAGCATGTCGCTCTGTTCGTCTACGGCGATGATGGAATGCCGGTCGGCGATCCGGTCTTTGCTCCTGCCGCATCCGGCGTTCGCTAGCCCCATAGAGCGGCGATCGGTGCGGCGATGATCTTCTCCTCGAGCTCGTACGCGCGTGGGCCTGTGTGTAGGACAACGCCGGCGAGGAAGCGCTCGCCGAGCTCGTCGCGTAGCCAGCGCAGGTGCTTGGCGTCCTCGCGCGCGGTCGGGGCGGCGCTGGCCTTTACCTCGATCCCGATGACGTGTCCTCCGGCGAGCTCCGCGATCAGGTCGATCTCGTGCCGTCCCTGCTCGGTGCGCAGGTGGTGCAGCCGCGGGCGCGTCGCGGCGCTCGCCAGCTCTGGACGCAGCTGTGCTGCGACGAATGTATCGAGGACTCTTCCCAGCAGATCGCCGTCGCCGATCACCCCCTGCTCGTCGAGTCGTAGCGCTGTTGCGATCAATGCCGCGTCGATCAGGTAGCGCTTCGGCCGGTGAACGGGTCGCTTGAGCCGGTTCGACGTCCATGCCGGCACGTTCTCGGCGATCAGCAGGCTTGCGAGCAACTCGTCGTATGCGGTCGCTGTCGCCCTGTTGATCTGGGCGGCGTCATAGATCGTTTTGTGCTCCGCCACCCCCGCGGAGTTCAGCGCGTAGGCCTGCAGGTAGCGGCGCAGCCGTTGCGTGTCGCGTCGCCTGCCGAGGGTCTGCTCGAGCTGCTCCACGTCATGACTGAGCAGATCCTCTATGTAGCTCTCCAGCCACATCTCTCGCGCACGACCCGTCAGGCGCAGAGCCGCGTCGGGGAAGCCGCTGCGCAACGCGAGCTCGACGTAGCCGCGCAGGTCTGGAGGATCGGGGGGAACCGTTGGCTCCTTGCCGTCCGCGAGCTTGTCGAGCAACGATGGGCCGCGGCGACCGAGCTGCTCTCCTACCGTCATCGGGTACATCGTCAGACGCACGAGCCGGCCGGTGCCCGGCCAGACCTCGTGCTCCAGCTCGCCGCGGACGGAGCCCGTGACGTAGAAGCGGTTTGGGTGAGGGTCTGCTTCGACGGCGCGTCTGACCGCGCCGAGGACTCCCGGCACGCGCTGCCACTCGTCGAGGAGCACTGGCTCGGGAAGCCCGCGCAGCGCCACGTCCGGGTCCGCTTCGAACGCCGCCGCCCCCGTTTGCCTGTCGAGCCTTACGACCGTCGCCGCGCGCCGCTGGAGAGTCGTCGTCTTGCCCGCTGTGCGAGGGCCGAGCATCAGTATCGCGGGCAGCTGCGCGAGCAGCTCGTCCAGCAACGGGTCCACCAGACGTGGTTGATACCGGCCCAGGCTGGCGCTAACCATCACACGCAGTAGATAGTATCCACCTCACGCAGCTAATACTAACATCTAGACGCAGCACCGCGGAAGCGTCTCCGGCCTTTTTTGGTCCTTCGTTAGACGCTTGCAGCGTCAGCTTCGGCGGTTGTTGGCCGTTGAAGGGCAGGATGGGACGATTCGATCGAGTCCAGGCGGAGCAAAGTGGAGTCCAGGCGGAGCACGGCGAGCTGACGCTGGCGCTCGATGGCTTTGCCCGCGAGAGCATTGAGCAGGAGGCGACACGCCTGGGGGTGCCGGTGGGGGAGCTCGTCAGCTTCGCCGTCCTCTACTACCTCGCGGATATCGATAGCGGACGGATCGCGCGGCAGGTCTGCAGAAGCCCCTATCCGGGCGGTGCCGCTCGCTGAGCGGTCGACGGCGCTGCGCCGGTGCTCCTCAGCACGGCCTTCAGTGTTCTGCGTCCGCGGTGGTGCAGGGCGTGGATCGATCCCTCCGAGCGGCCTGTGCGGGTCGCGATCTCCGGTGGGGAGAGCCCCGCGAAGTGGCGCAGGACGAGTACCTCACGCTGCGCCTGGGGCAGCGTGGAGAGGGCGTCGCGGAGGGTGTTCATCTGCCCACCCCCGGCGGGGTCGCCGCCCTGGGTGGGTGGATGAACACCCTCCGAGCGGACCTCCTCGACGGGGATCAGTCGCTGCTGCTGGCGGATGTGGTCGACGGCGACGTTGTGCGCGACGCGCAGCACCCAGGCGAAGAACGGCACCTCGCGCTCCTCATAGGAGCCGATTACTTTGATCAGCTTCGCGAAGACGTGCTGGGTCACGTCTTCGGCCTCGTGGTGATCGCGCACGATGCTGCGCACATACCCGTAGACGTTGTCGGCGTAATGGGCATAGAGAAACCCCAGCGCCTGACGATCGCCCTCCTGAGCCTGCTTGACGGCCCGCGAAACCAGCCGGTTGGAGACCGGGGTGGGCGCCTGCGAGCGCGCGAGCATCAATGGCCGCCCGGAGTAACGGCTCGCGCGATCACGCGAACGATCCTCGGGAGCTTGCGCCTCAGCAGCACTGCCATTCATCTCGTCTCGCGTCTCAGCAGAGCTGCCACTCATGTCATGACTCCCTCGTTGGTCGTATCCATACAACCCTCCCGCCCCATCGTCCAAAAGCTACCTATCTCTACGCGAATCTCGTTATCAAGCTGTAGAGAATCTGGCCGGGAAATCCCTGACGAATGCCGGCGAGAGTGCCAGCGACAGTTCCAGCGACAGTTTGGCCCGGAGCTCCCCGACGAATGCCAGCAGCGATGTGCCTCGTGCACGCTCTTCCTCCCATCGTCCCATGGCTCCCTCGAGCCTCGCTTGAGCGGCAAGGTAGCAGACTGGACGAATGTTTAGCAACCAACGGCACTAGCCAGGGCGGGTTTTGTTGAGCGCCAGAACCAGTTTACCCCTGGTTTTGGTCGATGACCTACCTGAATATGGGTTGGTTTTGATGAGGTTTTCTGTGCTTTTGGGCTACAATGTGGCTTAGATGAGGGACTTTGAGCGCCGCCGGCACTTGCTTGACTTCAACCCGTGGCGGCAGGACACCAGGGGTTGGCAGGAGCGGGATCCCGATCTGCGGGAGGCCCGGCTGAACGCGCTGAGCTGCGCGATCGCTCGGTTGCGTCCCCTGACGTCACCTGTCTGGCCGAGCAACAGCTCGGCGTATGCCTGCTGCGCATCCTCGCCCGCGCCGACCCCTTGGCGATCCTCGACGAGGCCGCGATCATTGTGCAGCGCAACCCAAACACCGGCGGCCAGCGCGTCCAGCGCCGCCAGCACCAACCCCTCCGGCACGCCAGCCGTGCCCAGCATCCCCAGAGCGCCCGCGTCAGCCACCGCCGCCGCCAACTCCACCCACGAGGTCGCGCCCATCCCGGCCTGCTGAATCGGCGCCCGGCAGCCGACCAGTCGCGTGAACGCCGTATCCATAGCTGCAGTCTGCCTTAATGAGTTCGTAGTTGGAAGTCTCTGTGCTCGCGTGGCCTCTGGTCTACGGCGCCTCCGGCTCCAAGGCGTTCACGCCCAGCGCGCACACGGCCGCGGGCCTATAGGACCGTGTCGCTATGTCGGAGTGGAAGCAGCTCCAGCTAGAAGATCCTCACATCATGAGAATCGCAAGTGCTGCGTAGGGTCGAAGCTACGACCCCGAAGTCGACATCGCGCTGATCTCCTTCCCGCTCTGACGCGGGCAGGGACGCCCCGCGCCCACCGGCCTCGGGAGTCTCACCGGCGTTTCGCGCGGGGAGCTCTGGGGAGGGCCAGGCATCGAGGCGTCGGGTGGGACGGCCAGGTTCTGTTGAGCGCGACTCCTGTCCAGACGCCAGATCCTAAAGAGCCCGTGGCTCCTTCGCCGCGAACTGCTGGTGCGCCGCGTCCGCCTGCGGCAGCGGCGCTGGCGAAAGCCGGCATCAAGATGTGGCGAAAGCAAGCACTAATGACTGTCGAAATACGGTAGTCTGATTATGTGGCCGAGATGCGTTACCGCAGTCGTATGCTCGATGGACTGCTCGCTGAGCTGCTCGCTGAGTTGCCGGCGGTGATGGTGACTGGGCCGCGGGCCGGCGGCAAGACGACCACCGCGGCACGGCACGCGGCGAGCGTGGTGCGCCTCGACCGTGCGCTCGAGGCGGAAGCCTTCCGGGCCGATCCGGACGTGGCGCTGCGGGAGTACGAGGAGCCGATCCTGCTCGATGAGTGGCAGGAGCAGCCCGGCGTCCTCGGGGCGGTCAAGCGAGCGGTCGACGCGGACCCTCGACCCGGCCGATTCCTGCTCACGGGCTCGGTCCGCGCGGAACTCGACGCGGCGACGTGGCCCGGCATCGGACGGGTGGTGCGCGTGGCGATGTACGGGATGACGGTGCGCGAGCAACTCGGACGCGCGGATGCTCCGACGCTGCTCGACGTGCTCGCGGCTGGAGATGTTCCGGGCGTGCCCCGCGATCCACCGGACCTGCGGGGTTACGTGGAGCTCGCTCTGCGGGGCGGCTTTCCCGACCCCGCGCTGCGCATGACCGAACGCGCGCGGACGCGATGGCTGGATGGGTATGTGGAGCAGCTGCTCACCACTGACGCGAGCAGTGTCGATCAGGGCCGCGACCCGGCGCGTCTTGGGCGCTATCTGGAGGCGTACGCACTCAATACGGCGGGCATCGCGGCCGACGCGACGCTCATTGAGTTCGCCGGCGTCAACCGCAGGACTGCCGTGGCATACGAGCGGCTGCTCACGAACCTGTTCGTCGTGGACGCGCTTCCGGCATGGAGCTCGAATCGGCTGAAGCGCCTCTCCAAAGCCCGCAAGCGTCACCTCCTCGATCCGGCGCTGATCGCGTCGATCCTCCAGTTGGACGCGGGGCGGTGCTTCGCGACGGCGATCTGCTGGGCCGAATACTGGAGAGCTTCGTCGTGGCCCAGATCAGGGCGGAGTTGCCTCTCTGCGCGTCGCGACCCCGTCTCTACCACCTGCGAGAGGAACACGGACGCCACGAGGTGGACCTCCTCGCGGAGCTCGGAGCCGCAAAGCTGGTGGCCTTCGAGGTGAAGGCGGGAGCGGCCGACCTACGGGCGGCACGGCACCTGGTGTGGCTGCGCGAAGAACTGGGAGACAGGTTCTCCCGTGGTGTGGTGTTCCACACCGGACCACGTGCTTACGAGCTGGACGATCGAATCATCGCGCTACCGATCTGCGCGCTGTGGGGCGAGGAGTCCTAACAGCTGAGACCACCGCTCCCTCTGACGCGGGGCAGGGACGCCCCGCGCCCACCGGCCTCGGGAGGCTCGCCAACGCGCGCGGATGCGACCCAAAATGTCCGCTCTATAGGAACCCGATTTATCGTCGGTAGTGGTTCCCTTTCAGTGGCCGGAAAGGGGCTTCTGTACAACGCTTTGTGGGGTGGTGGGCTTGTTGGGGGCTCGCGCGAGAGAAGTGTCTCAAGGGATGCGTAGGTTGGCTTCATGTCCACGAAAGCGATCACTCCGAGGCTTGCCGACAGGCTTTGCTCGCTGGCCGAGTCCCAGCTGCAGATGCAGACGGCGCGCTCCGCGGCGCTCGATGGCGGCGTGCTGGGCGTAATAGCCGTCAACGCGGGTGTAGCCGCGATCGTCATCGGCACCAGAGGTGCGTATGAGCTCTGGATCGTCGCGATGGCCCTGCTCGGGCTATCGCTCCGCTGGGCCGTGCGGGCTCTGCGCCTGCCAGGAGCCGAGGAAACCGGCCCTTCAGTCGCCGACATGCGCGAGGCCCGCGAGACACAAGACGAGCACAAGCTGGAAGACTCGGTACTCGAAGACCTTGCGCGAGACATCCAGATCAATGAACAAGCCCTGGCCCGCAAGGGCCCTCTGTTCGACCGAGCACTGACGTTCCTGGTACTCGCGATCCTTGTGGAGCTGGCGGGACGGGCAGTACAATGAGCGCAATGGAGCCATCCACCACCAGCCGTCCGTCCGCCTCCGAGCCCGCGCGCACGGACGCCACCAATACCTTCAAAACCGCAAACGCCCCCGCCGACCGCCACTTCAAGCAGACGACTCTGCCCAGCCTCGGCGGGACGGGCCCGATCCTCCCGGAGTCGGTACGCAAGTTCTTCCGCAAGCGCTTCCGGCACACAGACACACCCGCCTCACGCTGACGCTCCCCGGCTAGGCGTATCTGCGGTTCCTCCTTTTCCATCGGTCGCGGGGCATGGAGGCCCCGCGCCTACACCCTCGGTCTCCCTCACAAAGGCGCGCGGATGCGCCCCAAAGAGACCCAAATAATTAACTCGCGCGAGTGAGCCGTCCCAAGTGCGGCCTATGGTGGTTGGGATGCTCGTCCTTTCTCCTTTTCCTTCCCTCTCCCGATGCACAAGACAACACCAAACCAGGTGCTCGCTGAGCTCTGCGTCTCCTAACCGCATACATCGCCGGCTAAGCTGGAGAGACTATGGTCACACGCGTCAAGCACACAATCACCGAAGTCGATGTCGTAGCCTTCACCGAGGCGATCGCCAAGACCGACGGAACCGGCACCTGGCCCGCCGGCACCATCGGCGCCGTCGTCAGCGACTACGGCGACCACAAGGAAGTCGAGATCTCCGACGCCGAGCACTACGGCGCGACCCTCGACATGCCCGTTGTCCCGGTCGAGAAGCTCAAGCTCGTCAGCAAGCACAGCTGAGCGGGTCCACCCATCGATCCAGTTACTTCTCTAGTTTTAGCCGCTCCCAAAACACAATAATCTGCGATCGAGCAGGTCGAACGTGGCTACGAGGAGATGATCGACGGATGGCACAGGGCATGAGCACAAACCGAAAGGGCGATTCTCCCGCCGGGCGTGTGATGAACGAAGCGATCGAGCTGGACATCGAAGGACGCTCGCCCTATCCCAAAAGGGCCACCTTCCTCGACGCGGACGAGCCCTACGTCGGCGTGGAGATCCGTCGTGCCGTCGATGAAGGCTACGCGATCGTGCTCGTGGCGCCCGACGGCAGCACGCGCATCCTGCGCGCCGAGCCTGCCCACAGCTGACACCGCCTCCCCTCTGACGTGGGGCATGGAGGCCCCGCGCCTGCAGCCTTGGTCCTCTCCTACAAAGGCGCGCGGATGCGCCCCAAAACACCCATCGATCCAATCGTGCGCGATGATGAGGTCATGAGCGAACATCGGCATTACAGCGAGCAGGAGTTCGAGGAGCTCGTTCGCTTGGCGCTCGAGGAACTGCCGATCGAGTTTCAACGCGCGCTGGAGAATGTCGCGATCGTGGTCTCCGACCGCGGCGCCGAGCACCACGCATACGGCGAGTACGTCGGGACGAAGATGCATGGCAGGAGTTACTTCGGGGGCGGTGGTCTTCCCGACGAGATCCTGATCTTCCGCGACACGCTCGTACGCGACTTCGGAGCCGATCCCGCGCGCCTGCGCTCGCAGGTCGGGCAGACGGTGCGTCACGAGGTCGGCCACTACTTCGGCTTCGACGAGGCTGGGGTTCGCCGGCTCGGGCTCTGACGGGCTCGCCCACCAGCCTCGGAAGTCTCACCAACTCTCGCTGGGCCTGACCCAGCTCTGCAGGGCAAGCGTCGTCTCACCGCCGTGACATTCGGTGCTCTGCTGCTCAGCGCGCTCCTGATCGGCTTGTTGAATGTCAGCAACCAGGCTACACTCGGGTTACTGTGAGCGACAGCGCAGCACACACCCAAACCACGGTTCACGAGACCGTCGGCGCAGCCGAGAAGGGGCGCTTGGTCTGGGGCCAGTCGACAAACAGGCATCGTGCCAGGCGGAATACCCGTCGTCCCGAAATGGCTCATGAAGTTGCTTCACCTCGCCTGAAGCTCGTTCTCTCATCCGCTCTGACGCGGGGCAGGGACGCTCCGCGCCCACCAGCCTTGGGAGTCTCACCAACGTGCGCGGATGCGACCCAACCCAAATACCCACATATGCTTGTTGGCCAACCGTCTAAAG
The DNA here is from genome assembly GCA_963804555.1 of uncultured Solirubrobacterales bacterium. Classification (GTDB taxonomy): domain Bacteria; phylum Actinomycetota; class Thermoleophilia; order Solirubrobacterales; family Solirubrobacteraceae; genus Palsa-744. The sequence continues at coordinate 771,167 of CAWDQX010000009.1, read as the reverse complement.
ACTTTGTGATCGACATGTGTCTAGATTGGACGTGAAGCGCTAAACCGTCTACTCTTTCGATGCTCGATCTGTCCGAGGGGGTCTCAAGCACGGATGCCGGCCACTTATCACCTATCTCACCTGCGCACGCTCGAGGCCGAGGCCGTCCACGTGCTGCGCGAGTCCGCCGCGGAGTTCGAGCGGCCTGTCCTGCTGTTCAGTGGTGGCAAGGACTCGATCGTGTTGTTGCGTCTCGCCGAGAAGGCGTTTCGCCCGGGGGGCTTCCCGTTTCCGGTCATGCACGTCGACACGGGCCACAACTTCCCCGAGGCGATCGAGTTCCGCGACCGGCGCGTCGCGGAGATCGGCGAGCGGTTGATCGTCGCTTCGGTGCAGGACTCGATCGAGCAGGGGCGGGTCGTCGACGAGACCGGCCCGCGCGCCTCGCGCAACGGCTTGCAGACCGTCACCTTGCTCGACGCGATCGCCGCGCACGACTTTGACTGTGCGTTCGGCGGCGCCCGCCGCGACGAGGAGCGCGCCCGGGCCAAGGAGCGCATTCTCTCCTTTCGCGACGAGTTCGGCCAGTGGGAGCCGCAGGGGCAGCGACCCGAGCTGTGGAGCCTCTACAACGGCCGGATCCGCCGCGGTGAGCACGTGCGCGTCTTTCCGATCTCCAACTGGACCGAGCTCGACGTCTGGCAGTACATCGCCGAGGAGCAGCTCGAGGTGCCCTCGATCTACTTCGCGCACGAGCGTGAGGTCTTTGCCCGCGACGGCATGCTCTACGCCACGAGCCCGTTTGTGCGGCTGGCGGCGGACGAGCAGCCGTTTATGGCGTCGGTCCGCTATCGCACGGTGGGGGATATGACCTGTACCGGGGCCGTCGAGTCGACGGCCTCCACGCTCCAGGAGGTCGTGCTCGAGATCGCCGCCACCGAGGTCACCGAGCGCGGACAGACGCGTGCCGATGACCGGGTCACCGAGGCGGCGATGGAGGATCGCAAGCGCAAGGGCTACTTCTGATGGCGATCTCAGGTCCGCCCAGAGCTCTCAGGCGCACAACGGTCGCATCCTCACGACGCCCGCAGCCGACCCAATCCCGGCTCAGGCCGCTGACGTCTTCGCGCGGTTGTCTGAGCGTCCGGCTGAGCTGTTGCGCTTTGCCACCGCCGGCTCGGTCGACGACGGCAAGACCACGCTGATCGGGCGCCTGCTGTACGACTCCAAGCAGGTGCTCGCAGACCAACTGGAGCATGTCGAGCAGACCAGTAAGCGGATGGGCTCGGACTTCCTCGACCTGTCGCTGCTGACCGATGGCTTGCGCGCGGAGCGCGAGCAGGGCATCACGATCGACGTCGCCTACCGCTATTTCGCCACCGCGGAGCGCCGTTTCATCATCGCCGATACCCCGGGTCACGAGCAGTACACGCGCAACATGGTCACCGGGGCGTCGACCGCGGATCTGGCGATCGTGCTGATCGACGCGCGCAAGGGCATGCTCCCCCAATCCCGGCGTCATGCCTTCATCAGCTCTTTGTTACGCATTCCTCATCTCGTCGTGTGTGTCAACAAGATGGACCTCGTCGACTTCGACCAGGGTGTCTTCCAGGGGATCGTCGAGGACTTCGAGGATTTCGCCGCGAAGCTGGATGTCCCCGACGTGACGTTCATCCCGATCTCCGCGCTGCTGGGCGATAACGTCGTCGAGCGCTCGCAGGCGATGGACTGGTATCAGGGTCCGCCGCTGCTCTATCACCTCGAGCACGTCCACATCGCCTCCGATCGCAACCTGATCGACGTGCGCTTCCCCGTGCAGTGGGTCATCCGGCCGCGCTCGGGCAGCGGCACGGACTACCGCGCCTATGCGGGCCAGGTCGCGGGCGGCGTCCTGCGTACGGGCGACGAGGTCGTCGTGCTGCCCAGCGGCCAGCACTCGAAGATCGCCGGGATCGACACGTTCGATGGGCCGGTGGCGGAGGCGTTCCCGCCGATGTCTGTCGCGCTGCGCCTCGAGGACGACATCGATGTGAGCCGCGGCAGCACGATCGCGCGCGCGCAGAACCAGCCGACGGTGTCGAGCAGCTTCGAGTGTCAGCTGTGCTGGATGTCCGAGCAGCCGCTGCACCCGCAGCGGCGCTACATCGTCAAGCACACCACGCGCACGCGCGGCAGTCAGCGCGATCGACGTCCGCTATCGGATCGACCTCGACGACTTGCACCGCGATGAGACCGCGACGCACGCTCGAGCTCAACGATCTCGGCCGTGTCCGCTTGGAGCTCAGCTCGCCGTTGGTCTTCGATTCCTACCGGCGTAACAAGGTCACGGGCAGCCTGATCGTGATCGATGAGGCGACCAACGAGACGGTCGCCGCGGGGGTCATCCTCGACACCGAGACCGAGGTCGAGGATGCGCCGGCCGTTGAGCCGCGCCCGACGCAGAGCCCTAACGTGAAGTGGCAGCGCTCGGAGTTGACCCGCCGGGCGCGTTGGGAGTCGCTCGGCTATCCCGGCGCCACGGTCTGGTTCACGGGGTTGCCGGGGGCCGGTAAGTCGACGATCGCCGGCGCCGTCGAGGAGCGTTTGATCGCCGCTGGGCGCCCGGCCTTCTTGCTCGATGGCGACAACCTGCGTCATGGTCTCAACGGCGATCTCGGATTCGACGAGCAGGCGCGTTGTGAGAACGTGCGCCGCACCGCCCACGTCGCGAGGCTGTTCGCGGAGGCCGGGACGATCGCCTTGGTCAGCCTCGTCAGCCCCTATGGCTGCGACCGCGAGGTCGCCTCCGGACTGCACTCGGCTCACGACTTGCACTTCATCGAGGTGTTCGTCGACGCGCCCTTGGAGGTCTGTGAAGAGCGCGACCCCAAGGGACTCTACGCACGCGCCCACGCCGGGGAGATAACCGGCATGACCGGCGTTGATGCGCCCTATCAGGCGCCCGAGCAGCCCGATCTGGTGCTGCACTCGAGCAAGGAGACCGTCGAGAGCGCCGTCGAGCGCGTGATGCAAACCCTCGCCGCCCGCTTCCTGCACCCCCCGCAGCTGCCCTAGCGAAGCTTCCGCAGCTCCTCTCCGCCGCCACACCCTCGCCCCCCAAGACAGCTTCTCTCTTTCGCGCGCACTAAATCTTCACGACTGATCGCTCGTGGCTTCTCCGACTCCCTCTTTGCAGTTTCCTCCACAGCTTTCCCGACTCCCCCTCCGCAGCATCCCGGAGTCGTTCTCACTATTTGCGTGAATTCGCGGGCGGCATACCGGGCGGGCGGCGATCCTTGTGGAGCTGGCGGGACGGGTAGTACAATGAGCATCATGGAGCCAACCGCCGCCGACCGGCCCACCCGGGACTATCCCAGGACGCCTGACGGCAAATACAAGTACACGGCGTCGGACGGGAGCCCGCGCTACCACAAACCGGTCACTGTGCCCGGCCTCGTCGGACCGGATTTTCCCTTCCCCCCGTCGGTGAGCAAGTTCTTCCGCAAGCTCTTCCGGCGCACAGACACACCCGCCGCGCGCTGAAGCGCGTTGTTGAGCACCGCAGGCTTCCAGTTTGGGATCGCGCAACAGAACCGTCCCAAGCCGCGCGTACCGTTGGCGGCCATGTTGCAAACCCCACAGCGCAACCCATCACAGCGCAACCCATCGTCGCCCCGCAAGGCCTCGTCGCCCCGCGAGGCGTCATCGTCCCGCGAGGCGTCATCGCCCCGCGGGGGATCCTCGTCTCCTCGCTGGCGCTGGACGCCGCTTGCTTCGATCGCGGCCACGCTCGGCAAAGGACATCGTCGTCAATCGCGGCTCCCGGCGGATCTGCCGGCAGGGATCGAGGCCGCGGGACTGACGAGACTTGCGGCGCACTACGCTGAGATCGATTGGAATGGCCTGCTCGAGCAAGCGACTCATGTGGATCTGTTCTTTGTGTACGCCTCACAGTGGCGCAGCAATCACAACGACGCCTTGCGGAGCCTGGTCAAACGCGAAGGGACCCACCTTCGCGTCATTCTTCCCGACCGCGAGAACGAGGCTCAGGTCGCTCAGCTCGCGGCGAGATTCAGCGCATCGCCCGCTGAGATAGTCCAGAGGATCGCCCACGCCGAGCAGGCCTTTGCCGTCCTATCGCGAGACAGGGGGCCGTGCGCCACCGTCGAGCTTCGGTGTACGAGCGCGTTCCCGGTCTTTACCTACTACCGGTTCGATCGTCGCTGCATCGGTGTGCTCTATACCCAGGTAAACAAGCGCGTGCGGGTGCCGGCGTTCGAATGTGAACGTGGAGGTACGCTACACACTTTCTTTAGCGACCAGTTCAGTGTTCTCTGGGCTGGCTCTTCGGTCCGCAGCCTGGATCGTGTTCCGCGCCTCGAGCCGCGCCTCAAACGAGTGCCACGTAGCCCTCCTCCAGCTCTCGAGTGCCCCTACGGACAGGTGACCATCATCGAGAAGGCGGTGTCGGTGAGGAGACCGGAGGTGACTTCGTAGGTCGTCACGGTGATTGCGTGTCCGCCGGTCACGGCGGCCTGAGCCGTATCCTCCGCTCCGATCGCGTTGACCGTCGCCACGACGGCGCACCCGGTCAGCACCACACCACCTGATCCATCCGACAGTTCGTACGTGCCGGAGGATGTTACGTGTTCGATGGTGAGCGCTTCGCCCACATGTGTGGTCACGACCCCTTCAGAGGTTACGCTCACCACCTCCGTCAGGCCGGCGCCGGTCGCGCCGGTAGCTCCGGTTGGGCCGGTAGCTCCAGTCACACCTGTCGAGCCCGTCGGGCCAGTAGCACCCGTCGGGCCAGTGTCACCGGTCACACCGGCGGCGCCGGTCGCGCCAGCAGCACCAGTATCGCCTGTCGCGCCCTTCACACCGGCTGGTCCGGTTGCGCCAGTATCGCCTGTCTCGCCCTTCACACCAGCTGGTCCGGTTTCACCCGTCGCGCCAGCAGCACCAGTATCGCCTGTCGCGCCCTTCACACCGGCTGGTCCGGTTGCGCCAGTATCGCCTGTCTCGCCCTTCACACCAGCTGGTCCCGTTTCACCCGTCGCGCCAGCAGCACCAGTATCGCCGGCTGGTCCGGCCGCACCTTTCGGGCCGGCTGCACCTGTCGCGCCGGCTTCGCCAATGATCCCTGGTAGACCTTCTTCGCCTTTTGGGCCGGTTGGACCGGCCGGGCCAGTAGCGCCGGTCGCGCCCTTCACGCCGGCTGGTCCGGTTTCACCCGTCGCGCCAGCAGCGCCAGTCGCGCCTGCCGGGCCCGTCACACCGGCTGGTCCGGCCGCACCTTTCGGGCCGGCTGCACCTGTCGCGCCGGCCGGGCCGGCTTCGCCAATGATCCCTGGTAGGCCTTCTAGACCTTCTGGGCCTTCTGGGCCGGTCGGGCCAGTTGGCCCAGTCGCACCACCGCCCGGGCCGGTTGGACCGGTCGCGCCGGCTGGACCGGCTGGGCCGGTCGGGCCAGCAGCGCCGGTCGCGCCTTTCAGTCCGCCGGCCCCGGTCGCGCCGGTGGCCCCGGTCGTGCCTGTGACTCCCTGGGGCCCCTGCAGCCCTTCGGCACCCCTGGCGCCGGTCAGGCCGTTCAGTCCGTTGGCGCCGATGGCCCCAGTCGCGCCGTTCAGTCCGTTGGCGCCGGTCGCACCGCGCGGGCCCGTCGGGCCTCGCGGTGTGGCTTTGGCAGGGCTCTTCGACTTCGCCTTGGATTGGCCGGCGGATGGCGCCTTGGCGCCGTCCGCCGGGGTGGTGGTCGTGCCCAGTGCGAGCAGGCCGAGCAGGCCGCCGTTGAACAGACTTCGACCCACCCTGAGACTCCGCTGACTGAGACTCCGCTGACGCACGCGGTGCATACCCATACAACGTTGCTCAGCCGTCAATTGTGTGGCTCGGTTAGTATATGTCGTAGCATGCCGTGGCGGTCACAGCTGTGTGCGGCGGGGGTGCTCCTGCTACTGGTAGCGGGCGCAGTGCTCGCCGGGTGCGGATCGAGTTCCGCCAAGCTGGATACGGTCGTCGTCGAGCGGGCGATCGCGAACTCGATTCTCGCCGAGCGGCACGTCGACGCGACGGTCGGCTGCCCGCCTCGCATCCCTCAGCAAAAGGGGCGCGTATTCACATGCACGGCGCGGCTCGCCGTCGGCGCCTACCCCGTCTCGGTAACCGAGATCGATGGTAACGGCCACGTTCGCTACGGCAACGCCGCCCCCCTGGGCGTGCTCGACACGGCCAGGGTCGTGCGCGCGATCACGATCTCCATCCGCACTCAGCGGAGACTGCGGGCCCACGTGGTCTGCCCATCCGGTGTGCTCCAGCAGAAGGGGCTCGTCTTTACCTGCACGGCGACGGTCCACGGCCGCGGCTATCCGTTCACCGTCACCGAGGTTGACGGCAACGGCCATGTTCAGTACGTCGGACACTGACGCGCGCCGTCAGTCGATCTGCCTGTGCATGATCGTCAAGAACGAGGCTGGCGTCCTTGGGCGCTGCCTGGATTCGTGCCGCGAGCTGATCGACCGCTGGGTGATCTGCGACACGGGCTCCACTGACGGCACACAGGAGTTGATCCGTGGCTGCCTGGAGGGCATTCCCGGGGAGCTGCACCAGCACGAGTGGGTCGACTTCGGCCACAACCGCAGCGAGCTGATGAAGCTCGCGCAGGGCAAGGCCGGCTACCTGCTCCTAATCGACGCTGATATGACGGTCATTCAGTCCACGCCGCTACCCGCGCTCACCGCCGACTCCTACCGGCTGCGCCAGGGCGACGAGCGCTACGACTACCGCAACAAGCGTCTTGTGCGCGGCGAGTTGCGCTGGCGCTACGTAGGCGCGACGCACGAGTACATCGAGTGCATCGACGTCGAGCGAACAGTCGAGAACCTCGACTCGCTGCGGATCGAAGACCATGGCGACGGCGGGAGCAAGACAGACAAGTTCGAGCGCGACCGCGCGCTGCTGGAGGCCGAGCTGCAGAAGGACCCAGCCAACCCGCGCGCGGTGTTCTACCTCGCGCAGACCTACCGCGACATCGGTACGCAGACCGGCGATCGCGACACCCTCGTTATCGCGCGCGATGAGTACGAGCAGCGCGCGAGGATGGCCGGCTGGGTCGAGGAGACCTACTGCGCGTGGCGTCAGGTCGGGTTGCTGAGCGCACGGCTGGGCGATTGGCCCAGGGCCGTTGACGCCTTCATCACCGCCTGGGAGACCCGCCCCGAGCGCCTCGAGGCAGTGCACGATCTCGTGGTCGGACTGCTGGAGCGCCGCCACCACCACGCCGCCCACCGCTTCACGCAGCTGGCGTCGAGCATGCGACCGCTACCGATCCCGGACGACATCCTATTCGTCGAGCCATGGATCTACAGGTGGGGGCTGCTGTTCCAGCACTCGATCGCCGCCTACTGGGTCGGCGAGTTCGACGCATCGATCCGGGCCTGCAAGAGCATGCTCGCGATCACGTCCCTGCCGGAGGAGCATCGTCGCCAGACCACCGCCAACCTGCAACACGCGTTCAGGGAAAGGGCCCGCCAGATCGCCGAGCAACCGCCGCCCCCGCCGCGCAGGCTGCCGCACACCGGAACCCCCACCCGTGGCCGCCCGGCGCCGGACTCCTGACCCGCGTGGCCGTCGCGCTGTGTGGCCCGGCGCCGCCATCGGCGCTTTCGGCGCGCTTAACTACTGAGGGCCCGCGCTAGAGGCGGGCCCTCAGTCGTACTTCACTGCTGCGCGGCCTTACTTCTTGTGCTTCTTGTTCTTCGCTGCATGGGCCTTCCTGGCCTGTGCTTCGCATGCGGCGCGCTTCGTCTTCGGCAGCTTCTTGCATGCCTTCAGCGCGTTCGCGAGCTTCTGCGCTTCCGTCAGCGGCTTGGTGCCGCTTACGCTCAGGCCATTCGGGATCGGCGTGAGCAGTGGCGACGTTGTGATAGTCACCGTCTTGACCAGCGTTTTCACTTCTTCTTCGTGTGCTTTCACTTCCGCTTCGCGCCTGGTCTTTTCAGCCGCCACTTCACCTTCGCGCCTGGTCTTTTCAGCGGCTTCCTGTGTTTCGCGTGCTTTCGTGTTCGCTGCGATTTCTTCCGCGGTCTTTTTTTCCGCGGTTTCTTTCGCTAGTTCTTTTTCGCTCTGCCGTTTTTCGGCTTCTGCTTCTCTTGTGATCTGCCGTTCTTCGGCTTCTGCTTCTCTTTTGTGCTGCGCGATTTCTTTTGCTAGTTCGTTTTCGCCCTGCTTCTTTTCTTCTGCTTTCTTTTCAGCTTCCTTTTCTTCCTTTTCTTTCTGCTTTTCTTCGGCTGCTTTTGTTTCTGCCGCTTCTTTTTCGGCTTTCGCCTTTGCTTCGGCTTCTTTCTTTTCCTGCGCACCGAGGTTCGTCGGGAATTCAACGAGATGATCGCGGACGATCTCCTCGTTTTCGTACCGAGCGGTGAGATCGACCGACGCGAACGAGCTGTCCACCAGATCGATCGCGGCCAGACCTTCCTCGTTTGTGGTTACGCAGAGGTGATTGGAGCCCACGTCGTATGGATCCCTCACCCAGCTGTAGCCCAGGTCGACCCAGCTCCCCTTGCCCAGCAGATCGCTGGGATCTTCCAGCTCATTCCCATTTGTGGGGTTGCTGAACGGATAGAGCCCGGCTTCCTGCTGTGCGTGGAAGCAGACCGTCTCATCGACGATCGGACGTCCGTCGATGTCCTGCGCCTTGGCGACGACGATCCGTACGTTCGATTCTTCTTTACCGTTGCCCTTGGGGAACTCGAAGAATTCCTTTTCCCACCTCGACGTGACCTTCTTGACCACCGGCGTTTCCGAGCTCTGCGCGGGGTAGTCGACCGGCTGGTACGGATACACGGCCGTGGCAGAGATCGACGATTCGCCGATAACTTCTTTGTACAGGCCTTTCAGGTCGCAGCCACCGTCGGCGTTCTTGACGATCTTGCCTGCTTCGCTTTCGCCTTCGGCTCCACCGAACACCGGGATGTGGTTCAGGTAGAACCCGTCACCCGGCGTGTACGTCACGAGCACTTCGCCGTTTTCGTCGGTGTAGAACGTCTCGTTCGACGGACCGCTCGGAGTCACGTAGTCGACCGGGCCATCGACCAGGTCCTCCTCGCCTTCGCCGCGCTCGGTGCGCTGCAGGCATCCCGTCGATTCCGCGTAGCGTTCTCCGCTGGTGAGCACCGATGTCCAGAACGTATACGGTTCGGGGTGTTTGTTCAGGAATCCGGGGAAGTCGCCCCCGGGGCTTGGCCCGTCGATACCCGATGACTGCGGCAGGCCGCGGTCGGTCGCCGGGATGTACGCGCTGTAGTACGGGTAGTCCGAGTAGATATCAGCCTTGTCCGCGCCGGAGATATCGCCCGCGCCTCCGAGGTCGCTTCCACCTTTGTTCCCCGCGAGGTGCACGTCGATACGCATCGCCGGCATCGGGGCGTCGTTAGCGTCGAGACTGCCATTGCTGAGGAGCGTTTCGGTGATCTCCGGATCGAACGGTCCGACCGCGCCTGAGTTCGGGCCGTCTTCCGGGTCTCCGTGGATGTCCCACAGGTACGGATTGCTGCCCGGCGGTTCCGTTTCTCCCGAGCTGCTTGCCAGCACGCCGGCGAGGGTCGCCCAGCTTTCAGGCAGGGTATAGCTCGCTTCGGGGAGGATGTTGCGCAGCGGCGAGCCTTCCTCGACCGGGAAGCTGCCCGTCACCTTTACCTGAATGAGACCCGTGTCCGTGGTGGATCCGGGTTCCGAGAACGGCGTCGGCACGAATTCGCCGTTGCCCAAGTCGCCCGAGGAGGGGAGCTCGGTCAGCACCGGCTTGCTGGTCGTCAGCCAGATCGCCAGGAACTGATGCGAGAACACGACCCCTCCCGCGCTGTTCGTGACGACCGCCCTGATCCGCGCCAAGCCCGGATTCAACGACTTGTAGTCGATCTTCACGCAGCCGTCGCCGGCTTCGGCCTGGGGGCTGCCCGCGCTCGGAGCGAAGAACGCCTGGGTTCCGGATTCGGGCGCCGGGATCTCGGCCGGATCCGGGTTGCCTGACCAGTCCTCCTCCTGGAAGTTGACCTTCTGGCCGCCTTCTTCGCTGGTGTTGATTGCCGGGTCGCACGCCACTAGGCGCACGTGCTCGCCGACCCACGCCACGTACGGGATGTTGGCGCTCTGCGGGCCGTCGGATTCTGGGGTGAACGTACTACTGGGAGCGGCGAACGCGCCTGCCGTGAGCGAACCCAAGGCCAGCACCGCCGCTCCTGTCGCGGAGACGAGCCCCGCAACCAGTTTCCTTTTGATTAGTGGTCGCATTTTATGTGCGGCCTCCTCCTTGAATGAGTGGGCTTATGTGCCGTGGATCGGCACGACAGACGTTTGCAAGATGCCCAAAGCGGGCATATCGAGGCGGGACAGTACAGATGGCTCGAACTCTCCACAATCATCATGTGGGGTAGTCTTTGTCCCTGGGCGAACGGGTAGGTGAAAACCCACCCGAGACTGATCGCCGTCGGCGATCCTCTAATGCTGGAGCGGTAAAACTCGGGGGTTCGCAGCCGATTGTCAGTCCGCGCGAGGCGGATCAGGCTGAGCTGTCGGATCGTCGTTATCGGACATATTCGGGCTGTCGGTATGCTCTTCCTGCTCCTGATCCATCGCCCGCATCGCCTCCACGCGGTTGCGCACGCCCAACCTGGAGTAGATCGTGCGCAGATGGAACTTGACGGTGTTGACGGAGATCATCAGGCGCTCGGCGATCTCCTTGTTGCTCATCCCGGAGGCGGCGAGATCCAGGACCTCGCGCTCGCGTTCGCTCAATGACTCGATCGGAGTCTCACCCTCTGACTCCAGCGAGGCCGCCTGCCAGCCGGCGGGCATCACCGCGCGCCCCTCGAGCACGTGACGCAGAGCCAGGATCATCTCCTCGGCGGTGTCGGACTTCAACACGACGCCCTCGGCCCGCTCGTCGATCGCACAGCGGACCACGGCCGGCGAGGCGACCTCACAGAGCAGCAGGATCTTCAGCTCCGGGTGCGCGCGCCTGATCGCGGCCGCCGCCGCCGGGCCGGCCGCGGGGTCATCGGCGTCGACGATCGCGGCGTGCAACTTCAGCGCGCGGGCGCGCGATGCGACATGCAGTGCTTGGAAGCTCGGATAGGCGCCCACCACCCGGTTCCCGCTTTTCGTGAGCATCCAGACGAGCGCCTCGGTGGAGATGGCTCCGGCTCCACCGACGATCGCGATCCTGGGCTCAGGCACAGCCACCAATCATCCGCTTGTACCGATTGGATGCCTCGACGCGGTTTCGCACTCCCAGTCGTGAATATAGGACGCGGATGTGGAACTTGACGGTGTTGGGACTGACCCCGAGCTCGCTGGCGATCTCCTCGTTGTGCCGGCCCTGGGCGATCAGAGCGAGTATCTGACGATGACGCGGACTCAGCCCAAGCCTCTCGTGCGCGTGCGCGAGGACCGCGCGCTGCCAGCCGCCCGGCATCACGGTGCGCCCGGTGGCCATATAGGAGATGGCCGCCCGGATGTCCTTCGTCGAGTAGCTCTTCAGGATGACTCCACCCACACAGTGCTCGATCGCGCAGCGAACCACCTCCTCGTGGAGCTCCTGACAGAGCAGCACGATCTTGGACCCCACCCGCGCTGAGCTCAGTACCCCCACCGCGCTGGCGAAGCCGCCGGGATCGTCTTCGTCGCAGTCCAGCAGGAGCACCGCGGGCGGATGCTCCATGCCAGCCGCCAGGAAATGGGCTGCGGACTTGAACGTCCCCAGCACGGCGAGCCCGTCCTGAGCCGTCAACAGGCTTGCGGTGGCCTCCCGCAGCAGGCACTGGCCGCCGATCAGCACGAGCGTCACGGTCGGGCTGAGGAAGGCGAAGGGATCCGCGAGCCGCCGCCCTCTCGGCTTTGACGGCGCGCTCGTCCTACCCGCGGCAACCAGGGGCCGTGCAACCAGGGGCCGTGCAACCAGGGGCCGTGCAACCAGGGGCCGTGGGGGCACGACAGCGGCTAGGCTCCTAGCCCCCTCTTTAGCCCCCGCTTGATATAGCTCGGATGTCCCCCGTGGCATTTACGGATCTTCCGTGTCTCAGCCCGAATCACACTGGATCCCACAGCCCAGCTGGGATCGAAACCGGGATGGTAGAGAGCTTTAGCGTTTTACGCAAGTCTAAATATTCGTACTAGTAGTCTTTCGCTGATGCTGTTCGCTGCTCTCGCTATCTGGCTTGCTCTTGTCCTGTTCGCCGTCGTCCTCTGCCGCGGGGCGGCATCCGCGGACGGCAGAGATCTTGCGCTCATCGCACGCTACCCCTCCGGCGCTAGATCGATAGCATCCGCAAATGAGCCCTTCGTCGACACCCCGTTTGCTGGCCGCTGCGCTCTGCTCGCTCACAGTGGCCGGGTTGACCTTCGCCGGTCCGGCCGAGTCGCGTGCTCCGCGGGCGCACGTCGCGGAGGCCAGCCATGCCGGGTGGCCCGAAATCACGGGGATGACTCTGATGAACAAGCGCAACCAGAGCCGGCCGCTCGACGGCCGTCCGGGCCACGACCCCTTCGACGGGACCGACCCGAGCTACTCCTGCGACGGCTTGCACAGCTACACGCGCTGCGGCGGCGGCACGTTCTTCATGGGCAACGGGCGGGACGTGCCCGCCCGCTGCCGTGAAGTGATCCCGGGAGCCTCGGCCTGCCCGTACGAATACACGCCCGGGAACCTCGTGCCCGCAAACATCGGGCACAACCTGCTGCTCGGCGGCAACGGCAACAACGTAATCCACGCCGGCCCGGCGGGCGACGTGATCTGGGGCGACTACAAACCGTCGGGAGACCCCACCAGCCAGGTCAACCACCTCTACGGGGGGCCAGGGACCGACTGGCTCTACGCCGCCCACGGCACCAACTACATCTGGACCGGCGCGGGCGAGGACCACGTCCTGCTGGTCTACGGCCACGGGGTCGTACACTGCAACGGGCCCGGACACAAGACGATCGTCCTGCCCAAGCTGCCCCAGAACCGCCACTACCAGCTGATCGGCTGCAGCGACGCGACGATCATCCCCTACGCCGTGTAGCGGAGCTCCCGGCGAATTCCACTCCGCCGGTAAGCCGTAGCCAGCGTGGTGCGCGATCATATCCCGCATGGACGGGGTGGCGATCGTTGTGTTCAGCGACTTGGTTGATTCGACCGCGCTGCTGGCGCGGCTGGGCGACGATCGGATGGACCACGTCCGCCGGGCGCATCTGCAGGATGTCGCCGATGGTGTCGCCGGCTGCGGCGGTCGCGTGGTGAAGACGCTTGGCGACGGCGCGATGGCGTGCTTCCAGAGCGCGCTGGGGGCGTTGCGTGCGGCGGCGTCGATCCAGGCGGCCGTCGAGCGCCTGGACGCCAGTCAGGGTGGGATCGGGATCGCCGCGCGGGTGGGCGTCGCGGTCGGCGCGCCGATCGCCGATGGGGACGATCTGCACGGCATGGCGGTCGTAATCGCCAGCCGTCTGTGTTCAGCGGCGGCGAGCGGAGAAGTGCTCGTACAGGACCTCGTCGGAGCGCTGGTCGCGTCGCGAGAGGGAGTGGAGCTCAGCGAGGCACACAGCTACACGCTGAAGGGCGTGCCGGCGCCGGTGCAGGCGGGGGGTCTTCGCTGGCGCGAGCTGGCGGCGGCTCAGCGCAGCGGGGACCTCGCGGCGGCGAGGGCGGCCGGCGTCGAGGCACGGGCGCCATCAGGGGGCGCAGCGCCCGGGTGGCCCGGTCGAGAAGTTGACCCCCTCGCCCCGCACTCGCTCGCGCCGCGTGAGCTGAAGGAGGTGCTGGCGGCTGAGCGCGCCGGCGAGCCGTTTCTTGCCTTCCGCGATGGGCAGGGGAGCCTCGGCCTGTTCGTGCTGTCTCGTAAGTCCAGTGCCAGCACGGTCGGTCGCGGCAGCGAGATGGATCTGTCGATTCCCTGGGATGGCCAGGTGTCCAGTCTGCACGCCGAGCTGCTGTGCCTGGGTGGCGAGTGGACCATCGCCGACGATGGGCTCTCGACAAATGGGACCTACGTGGATGGGCAGCGCGTCAGCGGTCGCCAGCGGCTGCGCGACGGGAACCGCATCCGAGTCGGCGGCACGATCCTCGCCTACAACGCCGCGCAGCCCTCACCGGCGGGAACGACGGTGACCGCTGGGGAGTTGGCGGCGCTCCCGCGGCTGACAGACACCCAGCGCGGGGTTCTGATTGCGCTCTGCCGCCCTTGTCGCGATGGTGGCAGCTTCGCGACCCCGGCTAGCAATCAGCAGATCGCCAGCGAGGTTTTCCTCAGCGTCGATGCGGTCAAGATGCATTTGCGCAACCTGTTCGCCAAGTTCGACCTGGGTGAGCTGCCCCAGAACCAGAAGCGGGCGAGACTCGCCGAGTGCGCGCTGCAGCTCGGTCTGATCTCACAGCGCGACCTCATGTAACCGTTTCGTCTGACGGCCAGTGGCGCGGCGCCACACGCCCAAGGTGTGGGAATCAGACACCTCGGGAAGCGGTCATTGGTGCGGTGCGCGATCATGCTCGGCATGGACGGGGTGGCGATCGTTGTTTTCAGCGACTTGGTTGATTCGACGGCGTTGTTGGCGCGGCTGGGCGACGATCGGATGGACCACGTCCGCCGCGCTCACCTGCAGGACGTCGCCGATGCTGTGGCCGGTTCAGGCGGTCGCGTGGTCAAGACGCTCGGGGACGGTGCGATGGCGTGCTTCCAGAGCGCGCTGGGGGCGTTGCGTGCGGCGGCGTCGATCCAGGCGGCTGCCGAGCGCCTGGACGCGGATCAGGGTGGGATCGGGATTGCTGCGCGGGTGGGCGTTGCGGCCGGCGAGCCGATCTCTGACGGGGACGATCTGCACGGCATGGCAGTCGTGATCGCCAGCCGACTGTGCTCTGTGGCGGCGAGCGGAGAGGTGCTCGTACAGGACTTGGTCGGCGCGCTGGTGCAATCGCGAGACGGGGTGGAGCTCGGCGAGGCATGCAGCTACGCGCTGAAGGGCGTGCCGGTGCCGGTGCAGGCAGGCAGCCTTCGCTGGCGCGAGCTGGCGGCGACGGCTCAGCGTGCCGCGGACCTCGCAGCGGCGGGCGCGGGCAGTGACGTGCAGGCGCCGTCAGAGGGAGGAGCGCCGGGGCGGCACGGTCGAGAAGTGGACCCCGTCGCCCCGCACTCTCTCTCGCCCCGGGAGCTGAAGGAGTTGCTCGCGGCCGAACGTGCGGGCGAGCCATTCCTCGCCTTCCGCGATGGAGCGGGATCCTTGCGCCTGTTTGTGCTCGGTGCGGACGGAGAGACCAGGACTCTGGGCCGGCGCGCCGAGCTGGACCTGTCGCTGCTCTGGGACAGCGAGGTCTCCGGTTTGCACGCCGAGCTTCAGTGCTTCATGGGGGAGTGGATGCTCATCGACGACGGGCTCTCGACGAACGGGACTTACGTCAACCGCCAGCGCGTAAGCGCCCGCCGGCGCCTGCGCGACGGGGACCGCATCCGCATCGGGCGTACCGTGCTCGCCTACAATGCCGCGCAGGAGCAGCCGGTTGGCAAGACGGTCACAGCCGGGGCGCTGCCGCCCCCGAGGCGCGGCTAATCGGAGAGAGCCGTGGGCGCCCAATCACCGGGTGGCGTCTCGCCCGGCTCCTCGCCGGCGGCCGGGCGCTCGGCGGACACCGCCAACTCGGCAATTCCCACCGCCTGTGCGCAGGCATGGGCCAGCCCTGCCGCGGTGGAGAAGCGTTCTGCTGGATCCTTCGCCATCCCCCTGGCGATCACCTCGTCGAGCTCGTGTGGGAGGTCGGGGCGCAGACTGCTCGGAGGCACGGGCGTGGCGCTCATGTGCGCCCACATCGTGGCCGCCTCGGTCTCGCGCGCAAACGCGGTCTGCCCGGTCAGGCAGTGGTACAGCAGGCCGGTCAGCGCGTAGATGTCGGCGCTCCCGTTCAGCGTCTCGCCGCGGATCTGCTCGGGTGCCATGTAGTCCAGGGTGCCGACCCATTGACCGGCTCTGGTGACGCGCGTGAGCGCGCCGATCTGCTTGGCCACGCCGAAGTCGGTGAGATAGGCGTGCTCTGGCTCATCCATGGTGAGCAGCACGTTGGCCGGCTTGACGTCCCTGTGCACCAGGTCGCGTGCGTGAGCCGCGTCCAACGCCCCTGCGATCTGGGCGATCACGTGCGCCGTCCTGGTCGTCTCCATCGCTCCCGCCGCGGTGAGGAGCTGGGCGAGGTCGATCCCTTCGACCAGCCGCATTGCGATGAACAGCAGGCCGTCGTCTTCGCCTGCCTCGTATACGGGGATGACGTTCGCGTGCTCGATCGAGGAGGCGATCCGCGACTCCACCTTGAAGCGCTCGCGGAACTCCGGGTCCTGGGCGCGCTCGGCGGCGATCAGCTTGATCGCGACGGGCCGCTCGAGCGCGAGCTGGGTGGCTTGGTAGACGACGCCCATGCCCCCGCGGCCGACGATCCGCTCGAGGCGGTAGCCGGCGATGATCGCCGTTGGCTCGAGGCGGCGCTCACCTGGTGCGTGCAGGACCTGCTCGACGATCGCGCTCGTGCCGGCGGCGAACAGCATCCGCAGCCGGCGGCGTTCGCGGCTGTCCTCCCACATACCGAGGATCGCCGCCCCGCTGCTGCCAAGCGCCAGGGCGAGCAGCGGGTCACTGTAGTCCAGCACCACTCCGGAGTTGAACGTGAGCTGCGTCGCGACCGACCACACGGCGGCCACGCCAACACCCACCAGACACACCCCGACCGTCTCCAGCCGGATGCCCGCCAACGGTACCAGCAGCGCGAGCATCACGATGATCAGTCCCGTCACGACCCCCGACGGACTTCGCAGCGGAAAGCCGGCCAGCGCGGTGGCGATTGCCTCTCCCTGGACTTCCGGTCCCGACATCGGGCTCCCAGCGGCCGTGCTGTGCAGATCCTGCAAGACGGGCGCGGTGGCGCCGATGACCACGACCTTGCCACGCACTAGCGCCGGGTCGAAGTGGTCTCGCAGCACCTGCACGAACGACAGCGTGCGCAGGGTCCCCGGCGGTCCGCGGAAGTCGATCCAGCCACCGTTCAGCTGTCCGGGTGTCGCGACGTGTGGGTTTAGAGTGCGAACGACGGTGGCCGCGATGGTTGGCAGCCCGCTGACCTTCTCGAGCGTGTGGCGCAGCACTCCGTCGGAGTCGGGGAGCAGGTCGGCTGCGGCCGCCTGATCGCCGATGCTCGCCAGGTTCGCGTTGCCGCCCAGCACCTGCGTTGCGCCGGAGGGGGAGATCAGCGAGGTGGCGAACACGACGGGAGCGGCTCGCCTCGCCGCTTCGAATAGCGCGTCGTCGGCAGCGGGTGTCGTGGGACGGTCGAACGAGATGTCGTACACGACCAGGCGCGCGCCGGCCGCGTGCAAGTTTTCCAGGACACGCGCGTGCAGCTGGCGCGAGAAGGGATAGCGCGGTAGCTGACCGAGGCTGTCGTTGTCGATACCAATGAGCACGACGGTGGAGGGTGGGGCCTGGCGGCCGCGCAGCGAGAAGCGCGCATCGACGGTGTTGCGCTCGAACCCTCCGAGCAGCCCAGTGGCGTGCACGGCGAGCCCGGCTGCCGCCGCGAGCAGGCCGACCACGAGCAGTCCGAGGATTCGTCGCCTGGTGGCACCCCCCAACATGAAACTCAAAGCGTAACCGTAGATCGCCTGTGGCGCTTTTCACGCACTCTTTCACGCCCTCACTTTCAGGGTGAGCTAACTCGACACCTTGGGTGGCTATGTCCAGCCTGTGTACGCCGAGATGATGCGTAGCACAGGCCACCTCTAGGAAGGGAACACCATGAGGCTCACCATCAAGAGCGTGACACGCAAAGCCACAGGGGTGCAACGGATAAGCCACAATCACAACAATCCACTTTCCTGTCTCTGGTACAGTCGCGGCGCGCGGAGCGCGTGCGACTCGGCTTTGGGGGCTGAACCGGTGCAGACAAGGACACGCAAGACCGCGATCGTGGGCCATGGCGTCCTGAGGTACCCGCTCGCTCTTGTTCTTATCGTCTGCAGCTTTGCCCTCCTCGCCAGCTCCGCGGCAGCCACCAACTTCACGTGGAGCGGTACAGCCACCGCAGGCGAAGCCAAATGGTCGAATGGCACTAACTGGGAAGGCACGGCCCCGAGCGGCAGCGTCGGCACGCTGACATTCCCCGAACTGGGAGGGACATGTGCCACCGAACATCCAACCGCTACCTGCTATACGAGCGAAAACAATGTCAGCGGCCTAGCCGCCGACTCGATCGCGATCGACAGCGCGGTCCCCTACGACATCTTTGGCAACGCGATCACGCTCGGTGCCGGCGGGCTCACCGCGAATGGTGCAGCCACCGTCTCCGGAGGATCCATCCCGGATGCACAGCTCGACGTTCCGATAACGCTCGGCGCCCCGCAGACCTGGTCGATCAAAGGGGTGAACGGCGTGTTCATCCCGGCCCTCACAGGCAGTACGCAGGCCCTCCACCTGAATCTCAGCAACGAGGGAAGTCTCGCTCTCGGCGACACCGAGATCGGTCCCGTCACGGTCAAATCCGAAGGCTTCAGTGAGTTCGGCCTAGTCATGACAGGCACGTCGCTGAACGGAACCGACGGCAACCCCGTGAGCCTCAGCGGCGGGGCTGGTCTGGCCGTTACCGCTTCGAGCCCCTCGGAAATCGGCCCTCTAACGATTTCCGGAGGTGGCCTGCTGATCGGTCAGGGCGTCACGCCCGATGCGACGCTGGCCGTCAACGGCGGTGTGACGCTCGACTCGGAAAGCATGCTCAGGCTGGACATCGACCAGTCAGGTGCGACCCCGGGCGCGGACTACTCCCAGCTCACCGCAAGCGGCACCGTCAAACTGGCCGGCGCTACCCTGGCCATCTTGGGCAGTGACTACGAATGCCCGTCACTGGCCGTCGGAGAAACAGACACGCTGGTGATGACCACGGGCACCCTCGAAGGTACCTTCGCCGGGGTCCCCAACGGCGGGACCGTGGCCTTGGACTGCTTTGGAAGGTCTCCGCTCGTCCGGATCAACTACGCCGCGCACGCGGTTACCGCGACGGTCGTGCCCGCACATCAGCTCGCCGTCTCGCTCGAAGGCAGCGGCGAAGGCAAGGTCTCCGGTGAAGAAATCAACTGCAACACCATCGGCGAAGAGCCCGACGTATGCAACAAGAGCTTCCCGGCCGGCGCCACGGTAACACTAACTGCAAGTCCGTATCCCGGGTCGATGTTCACCGGCTGGAGCGGCGCTTGCACCGGTACCGGGTCATGCGTTGTCACGATGGGCTCGGACCAAGCCGTCACCGCGAGCTTCGCCCCAGCATCGACAACGTGTCCCACTGGGCAAACCGGCACGCCGCCGGACTGCAACAACTCCGTGAGTAACAGCAGCAGCAGCCCGGTTGCAAGCTTGGCACAGGTAAACGGGCCACCTGCCGTGCCCGCTCCGGTCCTTACCCAGCGTGAGACCGCCAGCCTGAGCTCCGGCACGGTGACGATCCGACCCAAGGGCACATCGACATTCGTGCCCCTCTCTGGCTCGACGAGCATCCCCGACGAAAGCGAAGTTGAAGCCACCAACGGCCGGGTGGTCATCACGGTGGCCACGCCGAAAGGTGGAACCGCAACCGCCGAAGTCTACGGCGGCCGATTCCGCATCCACCAGGACAGTAGTGGCGAGACGGTGTTCATCCTCACGTTGCCGCTTACCGGCTGCCCGCGCGTGGCGCTCCCACACGGCTCAGCAGCCGCCCTCGCCAGGGCCGGCAAGCGTCAGTCCGGACCGACGTCCCGCCACCTGTGGGTCTCAGAGTCGGGTGGCAGCTGGGGCACTAATGGTCGCTATGTGAGCACGACCGTGGAGGGCACCAAGTGGCTGACGCTCGACGAATGCACAAAATCCGAGGTAAAGGTCACCGCCGGGAAGGTCGAGGTGCTCGATCTCGTCCGCAAAAAGACCAAGACGCTCACCGCCGGGCACAGCTATGTCGCGGCAGCTCAACGTGGGCGACGCGCGTAGCTCGAGCGGCCGAAGGCTCGGTCTGGCCTGAGCAATGCCCGGGACTGGACGGTGGTGAGGTCCGGCTTGGTGGGCGGCAGGTCTAGGCGTGTATCACTGATCTAGGGGTGTCTGACTCCTACACCTTGGGTGACTGGAGATGGGTTCGCTGCGCCGGGACTATCTACCTGGTAATGAATCTCTAATCAGGAGGATGATGACGATGCACACGAAGGACGCAGGGACCCACAGAACACAGAGGTCGAGGCATGTCGCGCTGGCGCGGAGCATCCTCGCCGCGGGACTGCTCGCCGCATGTGGCTTGATGCTCGTTCCGCTGGCGGCAGAGGCGTCTACGAACGGCTCTATCTCAGGCACGGTGACGAGCGCCGCGACGCACGGCGCGCTGGGACACATACAGGTCTGCCCCGTCCAGGAAATCAACGAGCACGAATTCCGCACGGCTGCATGCACGGAAACCAACTCCGAAGGCAAGTACATGATCTCGGTTGAAGCCGGGTCCTACAAAGTCGAATTCAGCCCTGCCTTCCAGTGCGGCATAGACGGCTGCACACAGGCGAACTACATCACCCAGTACTACAGTGACAAGCCCCATCTGCCCTCGGCAGAATCCGTGAGCGTGGAAGCGGGCAAGCCGGTAGAAGGCATCGATGCGGAAATGCAGGTCGGCGGCCAGATCACTGGGCAGGTGACCAGCGCCGCGACACACGGCGGGCTGGAACACATCGAGGTCTGCGCCTTTGAACCCGGCGAAAACGGATTCGAGTACTACGGGCACTGTGCTGAAACGAGCTCCGAAGGCAAGTACACGATCTCCGGGCTGGCGACCGCCAAGGACCTGGTCGAATTCTCCCCGGGCTATGAATGCGGGACGCGCGAATGCAAGCGGCTGAACTACATCACCCAGTACTACAACGACAAGCCCAGTTGGCAATCGGCAGAATCCGTGAGCGTCGAAGCGGGCAAGCCGCCGGTCGAAGACATCGACGCGGAAATGCAGGTCGGCGGTCAGATTACCGGCAAGGTGACCTCGGGCGGCGTCCCGGTTGAAAGGGCCTTTGTCTGTGCGCTCCCGAGCACGCTCGGTCGTCAGGAATGTGT
The DNA here is from genome assembly GCA_963804555.1 of uncultured Solirubrobacterales bacterium. Classification (GTDB taxonomy): domain Bacteria; phylum Actinomycetota; class Thermoleophilia; order Solirubrobacterales; family Solirubrobacteraceae; genus Palsa-744. Next base: position 750,089 of record CAWDQX010000009.1, on the reverse strand, counting down.
GCTGACGAACTCCAAGGGCGAATATACGATCGTCGGGCTCGCAAGCGGCGAATACAAGGTCGAATTCAATGGTTATACGTGCCCGCCGCAGGGCGGCGAGTGCACAAAGGCCTACGTTCCGCAGTACTACAACGACGAGTTGACCCTCGGAGCGGCGGACGCGGTGCGCGTCGAAGCGGGCAAGGTGAAAGAAGGCATCGACGCTGAACTGGTGTCCCCCACCAAACATGAAGAAGAAAAAAAGAAACAGGAAGAAGAAGCCGCAGCCACCAAAAAACACGAAGAAGAAGCAAAGGTAAAAGTCGAAGTTGAAGCCAAAGCGGCAGCCGAAGCCAAAGCGACAGCGGAAGCGAAAGCCGCGGCGGAAGCAAAAGCAGCAGTCGAAGCGAAAGCAGCGGCTGAAGCGAAAGCGGCAGCTGAAGCCAAAGCGACAGCGGAAGCGAAAGATGCGGCTGAAGCGGCAGCCAAGAAAGAAGTCACGGCGAGAGATGGCGTTTTGGGTGTGAAAGAAGCAGCCAAATCAACGCCCCCAACCCGCGCGCAGCTGCTGACCAAAGCACTGAAGCAATGCAAGCAAGAGAAGCCCAAGAGCAAGCGCGCGCAATGCGAAGCGATGGCCAAGCGGAAGTACGGCCAGAAGCAGGTCACAAAGGAAAAGCGGAAGTAGGCAGAAGTAGCTCTCAGCGCAGACGTGGCCTCCCGGTTGACCCGGGGGGCCACGTCCTTTTGGGTCTCGAGTGCGACGTCGTTACGCCATTCTCCTGAAGGGTGGATGATTGGCGGATGAGCTCGGCTGCTATCGACACGGTGTCGGTCCTGATGACCGACCTCGTGGGGTCGACCGCGATGGCCCACCGCGTCGGCCCGGCGGCGGCGGAGGAACTGCGCCAGGAGCACTTCGGGCTGCTGCGGGGCGCGCTGGAACGGGCGGGTGGCCGTGAGGTGAAGAACCTCGGCGATGGGTTGATGGTGGTGTTTTCGAGCGCCTCGGAGTCGCTTGCGTGCGCGGTCCAGATGCAACAGACCGTGGAGGCGCGCAACCGCCACGCGCAGGAGCGGCTCGGCGTGCGGATCGGCGTGAGCTTCGGCGAGGCCAGCGTCGAGGATGGCGACTATTTCGGTGAGCCCGTGGTCGAGTCCGCGCGCTTGTGCGCTCATGCGGCGGGTGGGCAGATCGTCGTCAACGACCTCGTCCATCGGCTTGGCGGCTCACGCGACGGGCACAGATTCCAGTCGCTCGGCGGCCTGCAACTGAAGGGCATCTCTGAGCCCGTGCAGGCGTTCGAGCTGCAGTGGGAGCCGGTGCTGAGCACGGGGATCGCGTTACCCGAGCGGCTGCGTGAGCTGCCGGTGACCGGCTATGTCGGCCGGGTGACCGAGCGGGAGCGGCTCACGGAGTGCTGGGAGCAGGCACGCGAGGGATCGCCGCGTGTGGCGCTGATCGGGGGCGAGGCCGGCGTGGGTAAGACACGGCTGTCGACCAACCTCGCCCACGCGGTGCATGCAGACGGTGCGACGGTTCTCTACGGGCGCTGCGACGAGGACCTCGGCGTGCCATACCAGCCGTGGGTGCAGGCGCTCGGCCACCTGGTCAAAGAGGCTCCGCAGCCGGTCCTCGATGGGCACGTCGAGCGTTTTGGCGGCGTCCTCGTGCGCTTGGTGCCAGCCCTTGGTGACCGCGTGCCTGATCTTCCCTCACCGCGCGAAAGCGACCCCGAGACCGAGCGCTACCTGCTGTATGCGGCGATCGCGGGCCTGCTCGAGCGGGCGAGCGACCCCGAGCCGCTGCTGCTGATCCTCGATGACCTGCACTGGGCCGATGCGCCGACGCTGTCGCTGCTGCGTCACGTGGTATCGGCGGGCTCGGCGATGCGGGTGATGGTGCTGGGGACCTACCGGGATTCCGATCTCTCGCGTGAGCATCCGCTGACGGCGTTGCTGGCCGACTTGCACCGCGAGCAGGGGGTGGAGCGCATCAAGCTCACCGGCCTCGACTCCGGGGAGGTGCTCGTGCTGATGGAAGCGGCGGCCGGCCACGAGCTCGACGAGGACGGACGGGCGCTGGCCGCCGAGATCACGCGCGAGACGGCGGGCAACCCGTTCTTCGCGGGTGAGGTGCTGCGTCATTTGACCGAGTCCGGCGCGATCGTGCAAGCGGACGGCGGGCGCTGGCGTGTGGTCGGCGAGGTGGCTGAGCTGGGCCTGCCCCAGAGTGTGCGCGAGGTCGTCGGCCGGCGCGTGGAGCGCCTGGGCCCAGAGGCGCGTACCGCTTTGAGCGCCGCCGCGGTGATCGGCCGCGACTTCGACTTGGACCTGCTGCTCGCGGTGCTCGAGCTCTCTGAGGATCGGCTGCTCGACCTGCTCGACGAGGCGGTCGCGGCGTCACTGCTGAAGGAGAGCTCAGAGCGGGCGGAGCGCTTCACGTTCACCCACGGGCTCGTCGAGCACACGCTGTATGAGGATCTCGGGCGTGCTCGCCGCGCCCGCTTGCACAAACGGGTCGCGATGGCACTGGAGGAGCAGTGCGGGGATGAGCCCGGCGAGCGCCTCGGTGAGCTCGCCGGCCACTGGGCAGCGGCCGTTGTCAGCGCCGACACCGCCAAGGCCATGCACTACGCGCGGCGAGCGGCCGAGCGCGCGCTGGCGCAGCTCGCCCCCGACGAGGCCGCGCGCTGGTATCGCCAGGCGCTCGAGCTCCACGACCAGGCGCCCGGCGGCGATCGCGCCGAGCGCTGTGAGCTGTTGACCGGCCTGGGGAGGGCCCAGCGCCAGACCGGCAACCGCGAGTTTCGCCAGACGCTGCTCGACGCCGCGGAGCTAGCCCGGGATCTCGGTGATGCGGATCAGCTTGTCCGCGCGGTGCTGGCCAACAGCCGGGGATGGTGGAGCCAAGCCGGCGCGGTCGATCACGAGCGCGTGCAGGCGCTCGAGGCCGCCGGGGAGGCGCTCGCGGAAAACGACCCGCGGCGGGCACGCGTGCTCGCGCTGCTGGCCCTCGAGCTGCACCATGCCGGTGAGCCCGAGCGTTGCCGGGCGCTCACCGCGGAAGCCATCGAGATAGCCCGAGCCGCCGGCGATCGATCCGAGCTCGCACACACGCTCACGAACGCCCTTTCAGCCATCTGGGTGCCAGACGCGCTCCAGACGCGCTGTGCGATGAGCGACGAGCTCTTCGAGCTCGTCCAGCGCCTGGACGACCCACAGTTGAGCTTCCAGGCGGCCGCGTGGCGCATGATCCTTGGCCTGGAGACCGGGGACCCCGCGCGGGCCGAGTCCGGCCTCGAGACGATGAGGATGCTGGCCGCGGCCTTACCTGAGCCCTCGATGGCCTTCCTGCGGCTGATGCTCGAATCCGGCTGGGTGCTTGCCCAGGGCGAGCTGCAGACAGCCGAGCAGTGGGCGATCCAGATGTTCGAGGTCGGCACGGCATCCGGCCAGCCCGATGCCGCGATGACGTTTGGCGCGATGCTGCTGGGTACTCGCGGCTACCAGGGTCGCTCTGGCGAGCTCGTCGAGCAGGTCATGGAGCTCGCCGGCGAAGGGAACAGTCCCGCGGCGTGGCGCGGGGCCGCGGCGAACACCCTGAGCGAAAGCGGCCGCGAGGTGCAGGCGCGGGCGCTGGTGCTGGCGGAGGACTTCCAGAGCGTTCCGTGGGACTGGCTGTGGTCGGGAACCATGTTCAGCTGGGCCAGTGTCTGCGCTCGCCTGCAGATCACCGAGCGTGCGGACGAGCTCCACGAGCTCCTGGCTCCCTTCGCCGACCGGCTCGCGGTCAGCGGCGTGCTGGTGTCAGGGTCGGTCCCCTGGGCACTCGGCGCGCTGGCCGGAACCCTGGAGCGCTACGAGCAGGCCGAGGGCCACTTCGCCGCCGCCGCCGAGATCGAGGAGCGGTTAGGAGCGCCGCTGCTGCTTGCCCGCACGCGCGCCGGCTGGGCCCGGACGCTGATCGCCCGCGGCCGGCCCGAGGACCGCGAGCGCGCGGCGCGGATGCTCGAGCAGGCCGAGGAGGTCGCCGAGCGTCTCGGCGCAGGACTCATAACTCGAGAAGTCGCTGAGTGCCGTGCCGCGCTCGCGACGGTCAGCGGATAGGCGAGGGTCATCCCGCAGCGCTGCTGGGGAAGCCTGGGTTGCATGGATAGGCCCGCCTGCTTGGTTGGGCGGGGCGCAGAGAAGGTTCGGCGAGGTTGCTTGTGGCGTATGCAGGCGCGGCCCCCCGTTCCTGAAGATCTCCCTGGCGGGCGCTCAGGCACAGCCCGACGATTACAGAGAGGATCAGGATCCAGGAGGCGATGATGATGAGTGCAAGGACCATTGGTGCTCCAGAAGGTGGGGTCGGGTGGGATTCCTCACTAAGTCTATCAGCTTTACGAGGATTGTGTGGTTGCCGGCCGGGAGCCTGCCGACAGCTACGCGCGTACGGTGAGGGAAGTTTCGGCCTCGCGACTTCGGCCCGCAGCGGCCCACGGCAGGCCAATCACGAGCACCACGATGCTCCAGGCCAGTGCGAGGGCGTAGCCGGCGAGCACGTCGCTCGGCCAGTGCGTGCCCGAGACGATTCGAAATGGCCCCATGCCGAGCGTCAGCAGCGCCATCGCTGTGAAAATCAGGCGTTTGTGCCTGACTAGCGCAAACCAGGCCAGGGGAGCGCACAGCGAGGTGAGATAGACGACGTGGCCGCTGGGATAATTCGGCGCGACGTCTTCGCCAAAGACTTTCAGCTCGAGTGGCGTGGGACCCACGACCCGCTTTAGGATCGCGTTCAGGGCCACCACGCCGACCGAGGCGAGTATCAGCATTGCGTAGCGGCGCCCTAAATAGCGCTCCACGAGCACCCACGCAACCGCGACGCTCACGCACGAGGGGATCCCAGTGCCCAACAAAGAGAACTCGTTGGCGATCCATGCAAACGGTTCTGAGGGATCGGGATGCTCCATCCAGGAGAGTAAAATGCGATCGCCGGGAAATGACCCGTTCACCTGGATCACGATCCAGCAGATCGGCACGAAGGCGGCGAGCGCCGCGGCGAGCCTCAGCGCGCCCTTACGATTCCTGAGCAGCCACCGATCGAGCGGCAGCAGGCCGGCATTCATGGCAGCAGCATGACATGCCGCAGCCGAGCGCTACGCGGGCACGCCGGACAGCCGTCGATGGACGAACTGCACCACCATCGCGCCCTCGCCGACGGCGGTGGCACACCGCTTGACCGAGCCCGAGCGCACGTCGCCGGCCGCGTAGATCCCGGGAACGCTCGTCTCGAGCAGGCCCTCGACCCCGGCGCCTGAGCCCGTCAACAGGAAGCCCTTCTCGTCGCGTGCCACGACGTCGTCCAGCCAGTCAGTGCAGGGTGCCGCACCGAGGAACAGGAACAGAAACGCGAAGGGCAGCCGCTCCCCATCTCCTAGCGTCACGGCCTCGAGCTCGCCATCGCTGCCATGCAGCTCGGCCACCTCGCTGTGATCGCGCACGGCGACGCCGTAGCGCTCGAGCTCCAGCACCAGGTAGTCGGACATCGTCTCGCGCAGGTTGCCGCGGCGATGCAACAGCGTCACGAGCGCGCCGCCGCGCGCCAGCCAGACGGCCGCCTGGGCAGCCGAGTTGCCGCCCCCGATCACGCCGACCCGGGTTGCGCCGCAACGCTGCGCCTCGGGCGGGCCGGCCGCGTAGAAGACGCTTATGCCCTCATAGTCGGCCAGGTCCGCCACCGGCAGCCGGCGATACTCGGCGCCGGTGGCCAGGACGACTGCCCGCGCCGCAACCTCGTGGTCGCCTTCCAGGCGCACCACGTGGCGGTCCGTTCCCGGCTCCAGCGCGACCGCGCGATAGGGCGTGGCGGTGCGCGCCTGGAACTTTCGTGCCTGGGTCACCGCCCGGCTCGTGAGCTCCGAGCCGCTGATGCCGGCGGGGAAGCCGAGGTAGTTCTCGATCCGCCGCGAGGTTCCCGCCTGTCCTCCGAGCGCGGTGCCCTCGACGACGAGCGTCTCCAGACCCTCCGAGGCTCCGTACACCGCCGCCCCCAGGCCGGCCGGGCCGCCGCCGATCACGACCAGGTCGACCTCTTCCCTCGGCGCGAGCTCGAGCCCGATCCCCAGCGCGCGCGCCACTTCGCCGCTGGTCGGGTTGCGTAGCTCCGTCCCGCCCGGCAGCCGCACCAGCGGAAGCTCATTCCCCTCGAGCGTCCCACTCGCCGCCGCCGCGCCGTCGGACTCCTCGCCCTCCTCGTGCCAGATAAACGGCAGGCGATTGCGCCGCGCGTACTCGACCATCCGCCGCGTCGACTCCGAGGAGCGTGGACCCACGACCTCCATGCCGACGCCCTGCTGTTGGAGCGCCTCACGCCTGGCCATGAAGCTCGACAGCAGCACGTCGCCGAGTGGTGCGTCCTCGAACAGCAGCGGACGCAACTCATCGCGATCGACGGCGATATAGCGCATCGGTGCTGTGACGACCGCCGTCAGGTAAACCGTCTGGCCGGTCAAGATGTTCATCTCGCCGAGGAAGCCGCAGGCGCCGTGCCGGACGATCTCTCGCCCCGTCGCGTCGAGCACGGCGGCCTCGCCCTCGATGATCGCGATGAACGGAAAGCGCCGGTCGCCGACCTCGAACAGCACATCGCCGACCGCCGCGGAGCGCTCCTCACCGTGCAGGCGCAACGTCGCCAGCTGCGACGCGGACAGAACGGGACTCGTGGCGATGCTCACGGCATCATCGTAGCTTGGGCTATCCCGCCACATAGTCTCGCTCGACGACCCTACAATCGAGAGCTTGTTGGGAGATTTGACCAGATGAGCGTCGAGGTGCGCGACAACCGCGATGCGGAGCGCTACGAGATCTGGACGGATGGGCAGCTCGCGGGCTTCGCGCAGTACCGGCTACACAAAGGACGGATCACTTTTACCCACACCGAGATCGACCCCGAGCACGAGGGAGCCGGCCTGGGCAGCCGGCTCGTCCGGGCCGCGCTGGATGACGCTCGCGGGCGGGCACTGGCCGTCCTGCCCGTGTGCCCGTTCTTTGCCGATTACATCAGACGCCATCCCGAGGACTATCTCGACCTCGTCGTGCCGGCGATGCGAGCGCGGGTGGCCGACGATGGGTGAGTCTCACCGACATCGGCGAGCGAGTGCTCAGCTGGTACTCCCTCGAGCTGCGCCGCGGTGCAGCGTGACGGCGATGCGCGGAGGTCCAGAGCCAACGATTGACTGGACGCGCTGGACCGCCAACGCCGCCGTCCGCACGACTCTCGTCGCCGCCGTGTTCGCCACCGTCGTCGTCATCCTCGCCACGCTCACGCTCGCCAGCACCGCGTCAGCCGGCGCCGTCTCGGCCAGCACCACGTCAGCCGGCGCTGCTGGGCTCGGTGGCTTCGAACCGCTCACCCCGTGGCAGAAACCGACTCTCGAACTTCCGTCCGCGCATCCGCTCGATTACCGGCAGCTCACTGAAACAGGGATAAGTCAGGCTGGACACTGGCGCCATGGTGCTTGGTATTGCGAATATCTCCACTGCGCCCACGGGCCGTATCCGCTTGTCACCATCTGGGGCGAGGTTCCCTTGTTCGAGAGCGTCGACGCGCTCGACACGGCCTCGCCCTCGGCGGCGCACCGGGCGCTTGTGGACCGCTTCGCGCGCGCCAACGAGCGCTACTGGGACAGCGCGGTTGGCGGTTACGCCCCATATCCGGGAGATCGTGCGGGAAATGTCCAGACATTCTTTGATGACAACGGCTGGGAGGGACTCGCGTTCGTCAACGCCTACAAGGCCACACACGAGCGCCGCTGGCTTTACGACGCCCAGCGTGCGTTCCACTTCATCGCTGCCCGTGGCTGGGATAAAGATGGCGGGGGGATGTGGTGGAACACCAGTCACCCTTACCACTCAGGGCCCGCGCTGGCCGCCGACGCTCTCCTTGGTGTTCTCCTCTACGGTGAAGACGACGAACGTTGGCAGTTGGAAGACTCGAGGGAATATGTGGATTGGGCAAATGCAAATGACAACAACGACGAACGTCAGCTATATCTGGAGAAGCCCAATCAGCCGGAATCGGTGGATGACTACGTGCAGGCGCCCCTGATTTACGCGCAATATTTACTGTGTCATGACGGAGAGGGAGAAAATTATTGTGTCCAGGCCGGACGTGTGGCGGCCACGCTCGCCGAGCAGCACGTGGATGCTTATGGTTATGAATACAATTATGGGCCGGAGTACGACGCGATTTTCATGCAGTGGATGATGGCCTATGGGCAGGCGACCGGTGAGCGATACTGGCTGACCCTTGCCCAGGTCAACGCGGCCGCCGCGGCCACGCACGCCTCCGCCGCCACCGCCACGCACGCCGCCACAGCCACCAACGCCTCCTCCTTCGCCGCCACAACCGGCGGCAGCCTATGGCTCTCCAGCTGGTGGGGTGGGCCCATCGCCGACCCTGAAACGCACCCGAACATGCTGCGCACTGCGGCCGCCACCACGAGCCTCTTCGCCTGGCTCGATCTCTACTCCGGCGCAGGCTCCTGAGCGCTCGCACTGCCTTCGCATCGTCAGCCCTCTTGCGTGCTTGGCTTGCTCCAGGGTGCTGTGGTTGCGAGCCAAACGATGGCGGCGGCGAGCAGGACGGCGCATAGGGTCCAGCCGAGGGCCGTCGTGCCCAGGCCGACGTACTTCAACCCGGAGGCGAAGATCACGAACGTGATGACGGGTCGGGTGTAGCGGTCGGGGACGCTCGAGGAGATCATCGACCCCACGAAGACGGCCGGGACGCTGCCGATGATCAGCGACGTCGTGACGCCGAACTCGACGTGTCCGAACGCGAGCGCCCCGAGCGCGGCCGCGGCTGTGAGAGGCACCGCTTGGGTGAGGTCGGTGCCGACGAGCTGCTTGGCGCCGAGGGTGGGGTAGAGGAACAGCAGCAGGATGATCATCAGCGACCCCGAGCCGACCGAGGTCATCCCCACGACAACCCCTCCGATCGCGCCGATCGCCACCGTGCGGGCCGGATGGGGGGTGATCTCGTGCACCAGCTTCGTGCGCCTCTCTCCGGCGCGGCGGTCGAGGATGTAGCGCAGAACCATCGCGGACGCGCCAACGAGCAGTGCGCTGCCCAGCACCATCTCGATGTTCTGCTGGGCGCCCTTCGCGTTCCCCATCAGGTGCAACAGATACGCGCCCAGGAAGGCGCTCGGGACGGAGCCGAGGACCATCCACCCGACTAAGCCTTTGTTGACGGTGCCTTTGCGCAGGTGCACGCCGGCGCCGATCGGGCGCATCACCACGGCCGCCACCAGGTCGCTGGAGATCGCCGCGGAGGGGGTGACCCCGAACAGCAGGATCAGCATCGGCGTCATCAGCGCGCCACCGCCCGCGCCGGTCATGCCAACCAGGAACCCGACGACAGCGCTCCCGAGGACGATGTAAGGATCGACGTGCATGGGGGAGGGCATGCTAATGCTTGCGCCACGTCGCCCGCCTGGGATCGTCCTTTTCTCCGCCCTGGCTGGTCCTTTCCCCCGCCCTGGCTGGTCCTTTCCCCCGCCCTGGCTCGTCCTTTCCCCCCTGGGTTGCCCTCCGTCCACGAATGATCTAGTTCGCCTCTCGAGGCTGTAGGCGGCCTGTTCTGCTGCCGATCCAACCGCGTTATGGACGCGCATACGAGAGAGCCCCGCTCTTGGCTGTGTCGTGATGGCGTCGATCGCGAGCGGATGCTCGACATGGATCTGCGTCTTGGGCCGGTCAGGCGCAAGGCCTTTGTCGTGCTGGCGGTGGCGCTCCTGGCTTCTGGGCCGTGGCTCGGTTACTGGACGATCGCCCCGCTGCTGCTCGCCGGCGGCATCTTCATGTTTGCCGACAAACTGACCGCGCGCGTCGCCCGGCCCGAGTACGCGATGTTCGCGGCGTGGGCCACCTCTGAGGTGATCATCGCGGCGAGTATCGCGCTGACCGGAGGCCCGCGCAACGCGACGCTCGGCTGGTTTGCGATCCCCGTCGTCACGCTGAGCGCGCGCTTCTCCGTGCGAGGCATCGTGCTGGGCGTCGTGACGGCGCTTGGGCTGCTGCTCACCGTCGCGCTTGCCACAGGCGCGCACGCGGTTGCCAGCGACCCGCCCTTGGTGATCGCGCCAGCCGCGCTGATCATCGCCGTGGCGATGCTCTCGACAGCTCTCATGCACTCCGATATCGACCACCGCTCAGAAGCGGTCATCGATCAACTGACGGGGATGCTCAACCGTCACGCGCTCGTTGGCAGGACACGCGAGCTCGCCCAGCAGTCGGAGGTATCCGGTCAGCCGATCGGCATCGTGATCGGCGACCTCGATCACTTCAAGGCGGTCAACGACACACTCGGGCATACCGTCGGAGATGCCGTGCTGACAGATGTCGCCTACTTGATGCGCAAGCAGCTGCGAGCCTTTGACCTCGCCTACCGGCTCGGGGGAGAGGAGTTTCTCGTCCTGCTGCCGGGAGCCGATCTCGAGCAGACCAAGAAGATGGCCGAGCTGCTGCGCCAAGAGGTCGCCTCCGGTGAGGTCGGCGACGGCCAGCGCGTGAGCATGAGCTTTGGCGTCAGCGCCTCTCCCCACGGGAGCGTCTTTGACTACTCAGCGGTCTTTGCCGAGGCGGATGCCGCGCTCTATGAGGCCAAGCGCTCCGGACGCAACCGTGTCTGCTGCCAGGTCCACGTGGGCCCCGAACACGGCGCAGTCCGCGATCACGATGTGGCCCTCGTCTTGACGCCAACTTCTTCATAGGGCGCTGTCGCGAGAGGGGTCCGTCGTTGGTCGGAGCCATATGCGACCTGGGGGGGATACGCGGGTTGCCAAAGATGGTCCTCCAGAGTGTTGTGGACGCACTCCAATCACCGTACGGTGAAGTTTGTGATCGATGTTCGAGGTGTGACCAAGCGCTATGGCTCGAAGGTTGCTGTGGACGATCTCAGCTTTTCCGTCGCACCTGGGGTCGTGACGGGGTTTCTCGGTCCCAACGGTGCTGGTAAGTCGACCACGATGCGCTTGATTCTGGGGCTGGATACGCCCAGCAGTGGAATAGTGAGAGTCAACGGCTGCTCTTATCGTGAGCTGTCCGCGCCGCTGCACGAGATCGGCGCGATGCTCGAGGCTCACGCGATCCACACCGGCCGCTCGGCCTACAACCATCTGCTCGCGCTGGCTCAGACCCACGGAATCCCGCGCAGCCGCGTGCAGGAGGTCATCGAGCTGGTGGGCCTGCGTGAGGTCGCGCGCAAGCGGGTTGGCAGCTTCTCCCTCGGCATGGGTCAGCGCCTGGGTGTGGCCGCCGCGCTGCTGGGCGACCCCGCCACGGTGATCCTCGACGAGCCCGCCAACGGCCTGGATCCCGAGGGGATCCACTGGATCCGCAACCTGCTCAAGCGCCTCGCGGCCGAAGGGCGCACGGTGTTCCTCTCGTCTCATTTGATGAGTGAGATGGCCCAGACCGCCGAGCATCTGATCGTGATCGGACGCGGACGGTTGATCGCCGACACCTCCGTCGCCGAGTTCGTGCGCCGCGCCTCCTCGGATGCCAATGTGCGTGTCCGCTCACCCCAGGCCGCCGAGCTGCGCGACGCGCTGGCCCGGCGCGAGGTGGAGGTGCACGGCGTCGAGCAGGGGTTGCTGGAGGTCAGTGGCCTCACCGGCGAGCAGATCGGCGAGATCGCGCTGCAGGAACGGATCGTGATCTCTGAGCTCACGCCGCGACAGGCCTCGCTCGAGGAGGCCTTCATGAGCCTCACCGGCGAGTCGGTCGAGTACCACGCCAGCGCCGGCGAGGAGAACGACACGAGCGAGAGCGTGAGGGCCGCCGCATGAACGTGGAGGCCGTCGCATCGAAGCGCCACCGAGACCCTGCCCGCCGCCGCCGCGCCGAGCGGCCGTGCGTTCACCGGCTACGTGACCCAGGGACGCGTGCTGCGCTCGGAGTGGACCAAGCTGTGGTCGCTGCGCTCGACGCGCTGGTCGCTGCTGTTTGCCGTCGTCGCGATGGCCGGCCTCGGCGTGCTGATCGCGGCGGTCTCGATGGGTCGCTGGTCGCACCTGAGCCCGCACGACCGGGCGACGTTTGACTCGATCGACCGCAGCCTCGGCGGTTATCACCTCGCCCAGCTCGCGATCGGCGTGCTCGGGGTATTGGTGATCAGCGGCGAGTACTCGACCGGGATGATCCGCTCGAGCCTGATGGCGGTACCGCGACGACTGCCCGTGCTGTGGGCGAAGATCACGGTGTTCGCCTCAGTGACGTTCGTCTCGATGCTCGCGAGCGCCTTCGTTGCGTTCTTCGTCGCCCAAGCGATCCTCACCGAGCATCACGTGAACGTGACGCTCAGCCACCCGCACGCGCTGCGGACGCTCTTCGGCACCGTGCTGTTCATGACCGTGACGGGCGTCCTCTGCGTCGCGCTCGGCACGATCATCCGCAGCACCGCGGGCGCCATCGCGACGTTCGCTGGGCTGCTGTTCGTCCTTCCCGGCATCACCGACATTCTCCCGAGCAGCATCGGCGACTCGATCAATCCCTATTTACCATCCAGCGCTGGGACGGCGATTGCCAAGGCCGTCCCGGACCCGCACACGCTCTCGCCGTGGGGCGGCTTCGCGCTGTACTGCTCCTACACGATCGTGTTGCTCGCGATCGCCGCCTACGCACTCGTTCACCGCGACGCATGACGGACACTCACTTGACACATGGATTCATCCACTAAAACGCCACATAACCGCCCAGCGGGCTCTGACCAAGGTTCCGGAGATCACCTTGATCTTCTGGGTCCTGAAGCTCCTCACCACCGGTATGGGCGAGTCGATGTCCGACTTCCTCGGCCAGCACAGCGTTCCGATCGCCGCGGCGATCGGCATCTTCGGCCTCTGGTTCGCCATCTGGCTGCAGCTGCGCCAGCGCGAATATCGCGCCCCCATCTACTGGTTCGCGGTGATGATGGTTGCGATCTTCGGCACGATGGCCGCCGACGGCATACACGACGGGGCGAGCATCCCCTACGCCGTGACCACGCCATTGTTCGGGCTGGTCGTGGCCGCGATCTTCTTCTTCTGGTATCGCAGTGAGGGCACGCTCTCGATCCACAGCATCACCACGCGACGCCGCGAGGGCTACTACTGGGCCGCGGTACTGGCGACATTCGCGCTTGGCACCGCGGCGGGCGATCTCACCGCGACCCCGCTGCACCTCGGCTTCTTCCCCTCGGCGCTGCTGTTCATTTCGGTCATCGCGATCCCGGCGGTCGGCTGGTGGCGCTTTGACCTGAACCCGATCGTCGCGTTCTGGTTCGCGTACATCGTGACCCGGCCGATCGGCGCCTCCTTCGCGGACTGGTTCTCAAAGCCGCATTCGATCACCGGTCTTGGTCTCGGGGATGGCACCGTCAGCGGCCTGTCGCTGATTGTGTTCATTGCGCTCGTCTCTTACGTGGCCATCACCAAGCTCGACGTCCAGGGTGAAGGGTATGCCGCAGCACACCCAGACCCACACGCAGACCCATACTCACACCCAGACCCACGCCCACACTCACACTCACATTCACATCCGGACCCACACCCACGACCGATCCTCGAGACAGAGCTCGACTAGCGTTTGCATCCCGCGGCGGATCGCGCAATCTTGCGATCGCTTGTGGCGAGCGCCAATATGGACTCATGAGTGATTCAGCGGAAGAGTTTGCCTCGACTTGGCTGACCCAACAGGCACAGCGGTTGAGCCGGCTGAGCACCGCTCATCCGTTGGCGATCGATCTCACGATCTGCCTGACCGTCGCGGCGTTGAGCATCGGGGGCTTGGCGAATCAGCGGCGCCTGGACACCTTGACCGTGATCTTCTGCGGCGCCCTGTGCGCGCCGCTGCTCGCGCGTCGCATCAGCCCCATGCTGTGCTTTGCGGTTATCGCATTCGTCGCGCTTGCCCAGTGGCTGCTCACCGGCCCGCAGCTGGCCGACGCCGCTGTGCTGATCGCCCTGTATTGGGTGACTTTGGAGGGGAGCCTGATCGAAGGCGCCGTTGCCGCTGGCACGGTCGAGCTGGGGGCCATCATGGCGGCGGTCCGCTGGTCGCCGTCGGCGCCGTTGAAGGTTTGGGTCGGACTCTCGGGGCTGGCGACCGCGGCGGGCGTGCTCGGCGTCTCGATCCGTCAGCGCCGGGCTCTGCTCCTGTCCCTGCACGAGAAGGCCGCGCGCCTTGAATCCGAGCGTGATCAGGAGGGTCGTCTCGGCGCGGCGGCCGAGCGAGCCCGCATCGCGCGCGAGATGCACGACATCGTTGCCCACAACCTCACCGTGATGATCGCCTTGGCCGATGGCGCGACCTACTCGATGGACACTTCGCCGCAGCGTGCGACCCAGGCGACTGAGCGCATCTCGGCGACCGGTCGACAAGCGTTGCTGGAGATGCGCCGGCTGCTCGGCGTGCTGCGCGAGGAGTCCTCGGAGCATCCGCTGGAGCCGCAGCCGAGCCTCGACCGTCTCGACGAGCTCCTCGCACGGGTAAATGCCGCCGGGATCCCGGTGACGATGGACCTGGACGGAGATCCCCAGGAGCTCGCCGACGGTGTGCAGCTGACCGTCTTCCGGGTCGCCCAGGAGGCGCTGACCAACACGCTCAAGCACGCCGGCCGTCCCACCCGCGCGCACCTCGCGCTGAGTTGCCGCCCGGGCCGGGTCGAGCTCGAGGTCACCGATACGGGCGAGACGCAACCACTCGTGGCTTCCGGCGGCCGTGGGCTTTCTGGTGGTCGTGGGCTGCATGGCATGCGCGAGCGTGCCGCGACCTACGGGGGCGACCTCGAAGCCGGCCCCCGGCCGCAGGGCGGCTGGCGCGTGCGCCTGCGGCTGGACCCCAATGCTGAGGGCGCGCTGCTGTGAAGACAACGGTGCTGCTCGCGGACGACCAGGAGCTGATGCGAATGGCGTTTCGCATGGTGATGGAGACCCAGCCGGACATGTCGATCGTGGGAGAGGCCACCAACGGCCACGAGGCCGTCGCCGCCGCGGAGCGGCTGGCGCCGGACGTCGTGCTGATGGACGTGCGCATGCCCGAGATGGACGGCGTGCAGGCAACACGGTTGATCGTCGAGTCAAGCAGTAGGGCCCGGATCATCATCCTCACCACCTTCGACCTGGACGAGTACGTCTACGCGGCGCTGCGAGCTGGAGCGAGCGGCTTCCTACTCAAGGACACTCCCCCGGCCGACCTGCTCTCAGCGATCCGTGCGGTCGCAAGCGGAGACGCCGTCGTGGCGCCGAGTGTCACCCGCCGGCTGCTGTCCACCTACGCTCATCGCCTACCCGTCCCGGGTCGCCCCGATCATGGCCAGCAGGAGCAGTTGGCGCTCCTCACCGCGCGCGAGCACGAGGTTCTGCTGGAGGTCGCCGCGAGCCTCTCAAACGCCGAGATCGCCGAGCGCCTCGTGCTATCCGAGGCGACCGTCAAGTCTCACGTCGGGCGCATCCTCGCAAAGCTCGGGCTGCGTGACCGCGTGCAGATAGTCGTCTTCGCTTACGAGACAGGGCTGATCACGCCCGCACACAACTGACAAGTGCACGCGCGATACAAGGGGAGCTATCCGCTGCTCCTACTGGGTGCGCTGTTGGTGGTGTGGTTCTTGTGGCGGCCGCCGAGTCCCGACCTCGCGGCGGCGGTCTACCGCGTCCATCTATTCGCGGTGGACGGCTTCTCGCTGTGGGACAACAACTGGTACGGCGGTCACTACCTGCCCGACTACAGTCTCGTCCTGGCGCCGCTGGCGACGCTGCTCGGTCTGCACTGGACGGGGGTCGCCGCCGTCACGCTCTCCACCTTGATCTTCCGGCGGCTGGTCGCCGAGCACTTTGGTCCTAGGACGGCGATTGCGAGCGCGCTGTTTGCACTGAGCGCCAGTGGAGATCTGTTCATCGGGCGTATCGCTTTCGCGCTCGGGGTCACCTTCGGGCTGGCGAGCGTTCTGTCAGTCGTTCGTGGATACCGCGCCTGCGCTGGGCTGTGCTCACTCCTCTGCGCCGCCGCGAGCCCGGTTGCCGCGGCGTTCCTGGCGCTCGTGGCCTTGACCGACCTGAGCACGAACCGCAGGCCGGCCCGTGCGGCCCTGCTCGCGGCACCCGCCCTGGTGCTCACGCTGGCGCTGACGGTGCTCTTCCCCGAAGGCGGCTATGAGCCATTCGCGTTCACCTCGCTGCTCGCCGCGGCCGCGGCGAGCCTGGCCCTGATCCTGGTGCTGCCCGCCCGCGAGCGGCTGCTGCGGCGCGGTGCGCAGCTCTACCTGCTGGCCCTGCTGCTCGCGTACGTCGTGCCCTCGCCGATGGGCTCAAACGCGGTGCGCTTCGGCGTGCTCTTCGCACCGGCCACGCTTGCGGGCTGCGTCGAGGTCAAAGACATCCAGCGCGCGTTTGCCCGTTTCAGCGGATGGTTGCGACTCGCCCGCTGGGGCGATCCCCGGCACGGCGATCCCGCTCGCGCGTTGCGGATTGGGCGCTTGCCGGCCCTCTGGCTGATGGGCCTGGCCAGCGCCTCAATGCTGCTCTGGCAGGTCGCCGGCCCGCTCGAGCAGTCGATCGGAGCGTCGCTGAATCCAGCCAGCCAGTACTCCTTCTACGTACCGGCGATCCGCTATCTGCAAAGTCACGGCGACGGTAAGCCAATGCGCATCGAGGTCCCATTCACCAGCACCCACTGGGACGCGACGGTTCTCGGCGAGCGCTTTGACCTGGCTCGCGGATGGGAGCGCCAGCTCGACACCAGATATGACGAGCTGTTCTACGCCCAGCACCTCACGGCCAACGCCTACCACGCCTGGCTGCTGGAAACCGGCGTGCGCTATGTGGCCCTCTCAGACGCGCCGATGGACTTCTCCAGCCGCCAGGAGGCAGCCCTGATCCGCGGCGGACTGCCGTTCTTACGAGAGGTGTTCAGCAGCCCGAACTGGCGTATCTATGCCGTCCTTCACGCCCAGCCGCTGGCGAGCGGACCGGGCGCGCTCTCAGCGATGGATGACGACGGATTCACGCTCCGAGCCACACACCCCGGTACGTTTCTCGTGCGCGTCCGCTACACCCCCTACTGGAAGATCACCTCCGGGCTGGGAGCCATCAAAGAAAGCCAAGGCGGATGGACCGAGGTGAGCGCCGCTGCTCGCGGCAACATCTCGATCGACGCCGAATTCTCGCTACCCGTCTAGCGTGGTGGGACGCTCGAGCCACCCGCCGGCGCGGGCAGCCCAGGCCCGCCGGCCGGGCCCGGTTCGCCGGGTCCGCCAGGGAAACCGCCGTGGACTGCTTGGAGTCGTCCCTGCCACACCGCTTTCGCGCCGAGATCGCCGGTCCTGAAGGTCATGTAGCCGGCGCCGATCGACAGCAGCACGAGCACGACGCGCAGCGCCGCGAACATCGACTTGGAGGACAGCGGACCATCCATGATTCCCAGACCCGTTGGCATGCCGCCGGAGATCCGCTGCGCGGCGAAGGTGACGATCAGCGTCGCGGTGAACAGCACGTAGACGTAAGCGAGGATGTGGGCGGCGTGCGAATGTTCGGAGATCAGTTTGGCGGCCTGGCCCTGCAGGTTCAGCTCGTCGCGCAGCGCGCCGCCGGCCTGCATCGTCAGGAATATCGAGCTCATCGCGATGATCGACGCCAGCGCCAACGCGATCCCGTAACGCGAGAGCCACTGCGGCTTGAACATGAAGACGATCGCCGCCACGATCGTGGTTGGGATCAGGACGACGGGCACGTGCACGAACAGCGGATGCGCCGGCAGGCCGCCGTAGATCGTGGTGATGCGGATCGGCAACGTGATGAAGCCGAGAAACGCGAGCAGCGTCAGGACGAACTCGGCGCGTCGCCAGTCGACTCCAGCTCGGCCCGCTGCCCCGATGCTCTCGGTGCTCACGACGTGCGCGCCTCTGGGCGCTCGATCGGAGTGGCAACGTCGATCAGAGGGGCAACGTCGATCACACCATCACCGTACGGCAGGGCTCGAGCGGCCACAACGCTCCAGAGGACCATCTTGGTCTGAGCGCGTATCTACTCAGGTCGCACTGTGACTGCTACCAAGGTCGCAGTAGTAGGTCACAGTCGGCCGGGTAGCGGCTTGCCGCTCAAGCGCCGCGCGCGGTGCGTAGGACCGAAAGCCAGAGCAATCCGACCACCGCGGGCGGCATCACCCACCAAGCCGAGATACCAGCCGCGGCCACGAGCGCGGTCAACGCGAGCGCCAGCGCCACGCCGACCGCGGTGTGCCAGTCATCGCCGACGACGAACTCCCATACGGCCAACAGGAATACACGCGCCCATGTCATGCGCTCACCGCTGGGTGCGTGCTGCGGCTCAGGATCTTGGTCATCACGAAGCCGACGAGGAGCATGGCGGGAATGATCACGAGCAGAGCCGCGTCGCCGCCTGGCCAGCTTGCGCCGGCGCCCTCGGCGCCCCAGAACATCCCGAACGAGCTGAGCATCACACCAACCGCGAACTTCATCGTGTTCTCCGGCACCCTGGCCAGTGGGGCCTGTGCCGCCAGGCCCGCCGCCACGACCATCAGCACGGCGAGTGCCGCGGCAGCGGCGGCCAGCGCGACGCGGTGTTGGTTGGCGCCAAAGGTGAGCACGATGAATGCCACCTCGAGCCCCTCGAGTAGCACCCCCTTGAACGCGATCGTGAAGGCGTAGCCGTCGAGGCCCGCGTGCCGCTCACCGGCCGCCCGTGCCGCCCGCGTCTCCTGCTCGAAGCTCTCCAGCTCGTCGTGCTTTGCCTTGAGTCCAGCGGAGCGCAGGATTGCCTTGCCGAGCCACTGCAGGCCGAAGATCAACAACAGGCCACCCACGAGCACTCGCAGCAGATTGATCGGCAGCGAAGTGAGCGCTGGGCCCAGCGCCACGACGATCACGGTGAGCGCGAGCGCCGCGGCGCCCACGCCACTCATCGCCGACGACCAACTGCGGGTCGAGCCAACCGCCAGGACGATCGTCAGCGCCTCGACTGCCTCGACCGTGCAGGCGAGGAACACCGATAGGGCGAGTCCGATCTCCGCGCCGCTCATGCGGTTGATTTCCCACGCTTTCCCACACCACTCATGCGGTTAATTTCTCACACCGCTCATGCGCTCAGCTCAGCCATGTGGATAGCTCCTCCAGGGCATCGGGAATCACGTAGTAGTAGGCCCACAGGCCCTTGCGCTCCGAGTCGACGATCCCGGCGTCACGCAGCTTCTTCAGATGATGGGAGAGCGTGGGCTGAGAGATGTCAAACAACGGGACGAGCTCACAGACACAGACCTTGCCGGCGTGCTTGCGCAGCACATCCACGAGTGCAAGTCGGATTGGGTCACCGAGTGCCTTGGCGACTTCGGCCATCCGTAACGCGTGATCGCGTTCGACGTCGGGGTAGACGACGGGCTCGCAACAGCGCTCTCCTGCTGCCCGCTTCTGCTTTGGTGCCAGCTCCAAATCGACGGACATCGATCTACTTATATCTATTGAAGTGGAGATTGTCAATGTAATACGATCAGGGATATGCCAATACACGTCTTGCCCCGACCTGCCCGCCATCCGCTGGTCGTGCCACTCGCCCCGCGCCTGCTCGCCGTATGACGAACACGCCTCCACTCGCGCGCCGTTTGCTCGCCGAGTTGCTTGGCTCCGCGTTCCTGGCCGCGCTGGTGATCGGCTCGGGCATCGCGGCACAGACTCTCTCACCGGGCGATGTCGGTCTCGAGTTGCTCGAGAACGCCGCCGCCACGGCGGCGGGGCTTTACACGATCATCCTGATGTTCGGCCCGGTCTCCGGCGGGCACTTCAACCCGGTCGTCTCGCTCGCCGACGCGAGCTTCGGCGGCATTCGCTGGCGCGACGCGCTCGCCTACGTTCCCGCGCAGGTGGCCGGCTGTGTGCTCGGCGCTGTCACGGCGAATGGCATGTTCTCGCTTGCCGCGATCAGCATCTCGACCCATCACCGCGCCACGCCCGCGCATCTCTTCTCCGAGACGATCGCCACCGCCGGACTGCTGCTCGTGATCTTCTCGCTCGCGCGCACCAAACGCGCGCATATCGCTCCGGCCGCCGTCGGCGCCTACATCGGCGCCGCCTACTTCTTCACCAGCTCGGCCAGCTTCGCGAACCCCGCGATCAGCATCGGGCGCATGTTCTCCAACACCTTCGCCGGCATCGCACCCTCCTCCGTGCCGGGCTATGTCGTCGCGCAGCTCGTCGGTGGCGCCTGCGCGATCCTCGCGGTCAGGGTGCTCTACCCTGACGTGACGCCGGCGGAGGCGGCAGAGGTCGTCATGCCGCACCACGAACGCTCGACCACAGACGGAGCGATCAGTCAACCGGCGATCGGCGGCTAGATGGCAACCGTCCTGTTCGTCTGCCTGCACAACGCCGGTCGCTCGCAGATGAGCCAAGCCCTGTTCGAGCGCGCCGCCGCCGAGCGACACGCCGCCGCCGGCCGGCATGCCACGGCCGGAAAGCACACCGCCCTCTCCGCGGGCACCACGCCCGCCGAGCACGTTCACCCCGAGGTAGTCGAGGTCATGAGCGAGCTCGGCATCGACCTGTCAGACCGCCAGCCCCAACTCCTCACCATCGAGCTCGCCGAGCAAGCCGACGTCGTCGTGACGATGGGCTGCGGCGATGCCTGCCCCTACATCCCGGGTAAGCGCTACATCGACTGGGACCTCCGTGACCCCAAGGGACGCCCGCTCGATGAGGTCCGTGCGATCCGTGATGAGATCGACCGCCGCGTTGGCTTGCTGCTCGCCGACGAGGTCCTGGTCTGAGCTAGTGTGGGCGTAGGTCGAGCAATTACCCTGCCGCGATGCGACCGGCGGACTCCTTGGCAGAGCCCACGCTCGGAGAGATCGCGCGGGAGTGGGGCCGCATCGGCGCAATCGGGTTCGGCGGCCCGCCCGCGCACCTCGCGCTGTTCCGCGAGCTGTGCGTAACACGCAGGCAGTGGCTCGCCGGCGATCAGTTCGAGCGGGCAATCGCGGCGACCAACATCCTGCCTGGGCTCACACCACCGTTAGGGATGTCAAGCGCGAGCTGCGCCGCCCCTGCATGTGGTTTCGTGGACCTCCTGCGTGAGCTTGCTCAACCGTTCGGCCAGCGTGTGGATCTGCTCGGTGAGATCTGTGTTCTTCTGGAGTAGGTCACTCTGATACTGCGCCAGCTCGTCTCTGTGCTTGGCGGCCGCTTCCTCGTTGGCCTTATCGGTCCTGGTCTGTGCCTTCTGGGCAATGATTACGAGTGCTCCCGTGTAGAAGGCCACGGCCGAGAAGACGAGGTTCAGCAGAATGAAAGGGGCGGGATCAAAGCCACTGCCGTTGAGCAGCCCTTTCCAAGAGTTGCTCAGGAAGTGGACCACGTGGTTTGTCAGCACCCACCCGATGATCACCGCTGAGCTGACGAGCAGGAATCCCACGGTTCCCATCCCGCTTGCCACGGCCTCGGACATGCGCTCCATGAAGCTGCTCCCCCCAGCGTAGGGAGAGGCTCCCGGACCGCTGTCCTGGTAGTGCTGGTGGTGGCGCAGCGGATCTTTGCTGACTGGCTGCTGTTGCTGAATGTCAGTCGCTGCCTCGGTCGCTGCCATTTTCGTTTCCTCTCTCTCGATCGGCCTTCAACGGATCGGATCGACCTTCAACGCATCGGCGATGCGGTGCGCCTCACCTGGGGTCAGGGTGGCCTTGAACATAGTCACTGGAACGGCGTTGGTGTGCTTCCAGGGCCAGCGCGTGTGCTACCTGCTCGCGCAGGTTGATCAGCTGCCGGCGGCGCGCGATTATGAGCATTGCGAGCAGCACGAGGACGGCGAGGCTGATGAAGCCGAGCGCTGCCGCGATCTTCGCGCTCAGGCTGGTGGCGGGGAGGACCCGTGGAGGTAGGGCAACGTCGTGCGGACTCGTGCTCGCGCCGCGCGCGGGGACTGTGGTGTTGCCGATCGGCCGGGTGTCTCGGGCGATCGCCACCATTGCCTGTGGCGAGAGGTTGTAGGTGAGCGTGTTTTCGATCCAGTAGGCGGCGTTGCCTTCCCGCCAAGCGACCGTCTTGATGTGTTCGCCGTCGTAGAAGAGGCTGTACGTGCGCGAGCCGATGTGGATCTCCTGGCTCGGATCGCGCAGCAGCGGCGAATCGGTCCAGGCCGTTCCCTGGATGTCGTAGTACTGCCCGAGTTCACCCCGGCCGACGACGATCACGTAAGCCGGAAATCTGTGGCCGCCCGGGCCATTGATGCTGTAGTGACGCAGTTCGTCCGGGAACGCTTCCGCGGTGGTCTGTTGATACTGCGGTATCTCCACGACGAACGGCAGATTGACAGCCATCGCCGTCGCTTCCGCGACCGTGGAGCTCGGGGTGGGAGTGAGCGAGAGCCCGGAGCTGAAGGCCCGATGATTTACATGAGCAGAGCGCGCTGCGCTGCCCAGCTTGTGCTTTGGAATCGCGGCAGTGCCCGTCAGGAATGAATGCGCCGATGCCGCGAGCTGCTGGGAAGTGGCGGTGTCGTAGTTGGAGTGCAGTTCGACTTGGAAGGGCACTTGGCGCACCGGCTTGCCCGCGGATTCGACCAGCAGCTCCAACAGCGCCAGCACTCCTTCTTCGCCGTGGAGGTCGGTTTGGACGGCCTTGCCCAGGATTCGCTCGAACTTTTCACGGTTTTCAAACAGGGTAGAGCCGTACTGCGCCTTGACCGCGAGCAGGAACCGCTGGTCACGCGCATCGCGAATGACCGAGGTGCTTTCGTGGCGATTGGCGACGAATTCGAGCGCCTGTTTCCCACACAAGCGCTGATAGCCCGGCTGGAGGTTGATTTCGAAATACTGTTCGCCTCCCGGTTCGTTGACGTGGTAGTAGCGCTTGTCCACGGTCATGTAGACACAGCCCATTTCGTCGACGGCCCGCTTGAACTTCGGAAAGTTCGTCACGAACACGTGGTTGACCGTGATCCCGAGCACGCTCTTGATCGTTTCGAGCATCAGCTTCGTGCCGCCGGAGGTGCCGCCGCCGTCCTCAGAGCCGTACGTGTAGGCGGAGTTGATGCGATTCGTGATCACTTCCCCGTTCGGCGCGGTGAACGTGACCCGCAGCTCGCGCGGGATCGAGAGCATCGAGATCGTCGGCTTGCTCGGGTCGATCCGCACCAGCAGCATCTCGTTGGAGTGCGGCAGGACGGACCCTGAGGGGTTGTCCTTCGGGGGTGGGCGTTCGTCGTTGCCGACCAGCAGCAGCGTCTCTGGCTCCCCTTTGCTGGTCGGAGGAAGCACCTTCGCGGCGAGCTTGACCGGCTTGTTCTGCCCGAGCGCTTCGACCACTCTGCCGACCTCGTTGCGAGCTACGACATAGGTCGTTGCGCCCGTGAGCAGCACGATCCCGACCGCCGCGAGCAGGACACGCTTGGCCATCCACCAGGCACGACGCGGCGGCTCCGGCGCTATCGAGTCTCGAGGCGCCGCTGCTGGCGGTAACGGCGGAGGTGGAGTGCTGGCCGCGCTCACCTCAGAGCTCGCCTGCGATCACGAGCCCGGTCTGGTAAGCCAGCACGACGAGCTGCGCGCGGCCGCGGACATCCAGCTTGACCATCGCATGACTGACGTGCGTCTTGACCGTCGCGGGGCTGATCGTCAACAGCTCGGCGATCTGATCGTTGCTCAGGCCCTTGGCCACCAGCGCCATGATCTCCCGCTCACGCTCGGTCAAGACATCGAGCTGCTCCGGGGGCGAGCGGTGACTCTCGGGCGCGGCGAGGAACTCGCCGATCAACCGTCGCGTGACGCTCGGTGACAGCAGCGCGTCGCCGTCAGCGACGACTCGCACCCCCTGCAGGAGCTCGATCGGCTCGGCGTCCTTGAGCAAAAAACCGCTGGCACCGGCGCGCAGTGCCTCAAAGACATACTCATCGCTCTCAAACGTCGTCAGGATCAGCACCTTCACGGCGGCTAACTGCTCGTCGGCGGCGATCTGGCGTGTGGCCTCGAGCCCGTCCATGCCGGGCATTCGGATGTCCATCATCACCACGTCCGGGCGGGCGTGGCGAGCGAGGCTCACAGCCTCCTCGCCGTTGGCCGCCTCGCCCGCCACGGCGATGTCCCGCTCGCCCTCGAAGAGCACGCGAAGGCCCGCCCGCACCAGCGGCTGGTCGTCGACGAGCAGCACCCGGATCACGAGGCCGCCATGATCGGTAGACGGGCAAGCACGCGAAAGCCGCCCTCCGCGCGAGGCCCGGCCTCGAGCTCACCTCCCAGCGCGTGTGCTCGCTCGCGCATACCAAGAATCCCGTGCCCCGGCTGCGCCGCGGCGTGCCCGTTCACACTCCGCTGTGCCGCGGCGTTCCCATTCACACCGAGCGACCCGTCCGCATGACCGCGGCCATCATCATCGACCGTGATCGTCACCACCTCATCGCCGTAAGCGACCTCGACCACCGCGCTGGCCCGCCCAGCGTGGCGCAACACATTGGTGAGCGACTCCTGCACGATCCGGTAAGCGGCCTGATCCACGCTCGCTGGCAGGCGCCGACGCTCACCTCGAAGGACTGTCCGAGTCGGCAGACCCGCCTCGACTGTGCTCTGCAGCAACGCATCGAGCTGGCCGAGCCCAGACGCCGGCGCCCGCGGTTCGCTCTCCTCGGCTTGGCGCAGGACACCGAGGATGCCGCGCAGCTCACGCAGCGCTTCTTTGCTAGTCGCCTTGATCGTCCGCAGCGCCTGCTCCGCGTGCTCGGGACGGTCGTGAAGCACATGCGCGGCGACCCCCGCCTGCACGCTGATCGTGGCGATACCGTGCGCGAGCACGTCGTGCAGCTCACGCGCGATCCGCAGACGCTCGGCATCTATCTGACGGCGAGCCTCTTCCTCACGACTGCGCTCGGCCTGCACAGCGCGGGCCTCGATCTCCGCGACATAAGCCCGGCGGCTGCTGAGCTCCCAGCCCAAAAACAGCGCCGCCAGCGCCAGCGCCGGCTCAACCGCCGTCCTGGCATCCGACCATCCGCGGTACTGAAAGAAGCCCCGGGCAAGCGTCAACGCCACCCCGGCGAGTACCGCCAGCAGCAGCGCACGACGCCGCGCGTCGAGCTGGGCGAGCGTATAGACCGCGATCACGACCGGCAGGGAGATCGCGCCCGCGGGAGGAACAATTCTGATCGCGATCACCGCCACACCCAGCGTCACCGCGAACACCTCGAGCGGCCAGCGCCGTCTTCCAGTCAAAGCCGCTGCCGCCAGGACGCTCAACGCATAGCCAAGCCAGGCAGCCCGATCGAGATCGTGATGGCCATGAGCCTCCAACACCAGCACTCCAATGAGCACCACGCCTAACGCGCCAGCCAGCAAGGCATCGGCCACCCGTGTTGGCAACCGAGCCGCCGAACGCGCCAAAGAGCGATTCTCCACCCCCCAAACGGTAAGCCACGAGGACCTCGCCGCCATCCCCCACGCGGAGTATCCCGTCTACCGCATTCAGAGTAGACGTTGCTCGACGGCCGTCGGTGGGCGCCAGCGTGATCCAGCCGCTATCTGCCGCCGGCGGGCGCCAGCGTGACTATGCGGTTGGTGACGCCTTGGCCGCTCAACATCACCTCGAGTTTTCTGCCGCGGAGAAGTGACAGAAGTCTGCGGCTCTTGACGGAGAGCGCCGAGCTGAGTGAGATGCTCGCCCCGGGTGCGATTGCGAAGGTCACATTGGCGAGCTTTTCTTTGAAGACGATGCGCCTCGACGCGATCTGTCTGCCGTCGCGGCGCGCGGTGATCTCCACTCGCACCGTGATCGTTGCCTGGGCGTTGCCCGAGCAGACTCCTCCTTCGCTGTCGCAGGCGAGCACGAGCGAGAGCGTGCCTCCTCTGAGGCTGACGGACCGGCTGCTGGCGATGCCGGCCAGCATGGGCGCCGCGACGAGACCGCCAGGCAGCGATGTCGTCGCGGGCGGATCGCTCGCGAGTGCCTGCGCCCATCCTTTTACCCAGGTGGAGATCGCGTCGACGCGTGTGAACACGGACGGGCTTGTGGTGGCACATTCGTTGTACACGTGACTTGCGACGCCGATCTGCACCATGCCCCCGACCGCTGACGGTTCTGCAACGAGCAGCGGGCCGCCGCTGTCCCCGTTGCACGCGCCCGTCTGGCGGTTGGCCGGATCGATCGCGCAGGTCTCGCTCGCCGGGCTGAATTGGGACGCTTCGCGTTCGCACCAGTCCGGACCCTGTACGACGGTATGCGCCCACCGCAGCCGTTCGACCAGGGTCTCTTGGTCGTAGTAAGTGTCACCCCATCCGGCCAGCAGCGCTGCTGTGCCGGCATGCGGGATCGAGGCGAGCGTAATGGCCGGTGCGGTGGTGGGGGTCGAGAGTTGCAGAAGGGCGACATCGCCTACCGCGGTGTGACGATCGTGGCAGGGACAGGGGATCACTCTGGTGACCTCTGAGGTCTGTCTTTCCGATTCGGGAGCGGCCGCGTCGACATTGCCGGTGATCACCCGATAGCCCGAGGCTTCGTTGACGACCCCGGTCTGCGTGTTCTCGGCGCAATGGCCGGCCGTCAGGATCAGGTTCGGCGCGACGACCGTCCCGGAGCACTGACCGATGCTGTTGCCGTGAAAGTCGAGCACATAAGCCATCCACGGGAACGTGCCGGGTTCCGCGGGCTGGCCGCCGATCACCGCGACATGCGCGCTGGGGCGCCGCGCAGCACGAGGGGCTCCTTTCCTCGCGCCGGCGGCCGGCGGCACGACGATGCTGGCCGCGAGCACAGCGATGGCGAGAACGGTGACGGCGGCCGCTCGAGCCAGGGAAATCACCCAAACCAATATCGGCACAAATCGTCGGCGGCTAAAGCCGAACGCGACGCCTTGGCGTCGTGTGAGCATGGGGGTTGACAGCCCTCTGTCGGGATGCTTAGATACTCGACTTAGTCATCTGACTAAGAAGCTGTCAAAGGAGCTTGCCATGACTGTGGAGCTTGCAACTACCGATCTGGAGACTGGAGCTGGCCCGCGCTCGATCCGGGAGACAAACGTCGAGGCATTCCTCGATGCGGCCGAGCGGCTGCTTGTAAGGGAGGGCGCCGCGGGCATCTCTACGCGTCAGCTTGCCCGCGAGGCGGGACAGAACCACGGCCTCGTCCACTACTACTTCGGCTCGGTCGACGAGCTGCTGCTGCAGACGCTCGAGCGGTTCACCGCACGCATCCTCGAGCGCCAGCGCGCGATGTATGGCAGCGAGGCGCCCTTCATCGAGAAGTGGCGCAAGGCGATGGGCTTCATCGAGGATGACCTCGCTTCGGGCTACCCCAAGATCTGGGCTGAGCTGCAAGCGCTCGCCTGGAACAAGCCCGAGCTGCGCGAGCGCCTGCAAGGCGTCACCGGCAGCTGGCGCACCGTGCTTCGTGACGCGCTCGCCGAGGCAATCGAGGAGTACGACCTCCACGACAGCCCGTTCTCGGCCGAGAGCTGGGCGGCGCTGGTCTCGCAGTTCAACGAGGGACTCCTGCTCGAGCGGCTGCTCGGCTTCGACCGTGGTCATGAGGCTCTGCTCGGATCCATCGACGCGTGGCTCAGATCCCTGGAGAGTGCCAAGAACGGGAACAACAACAGCACATCACCCAAATCGACCAATCGGAGGAAGACACGATGAGCGCAGTAGAAATCGACGAAGCAAAGCCCGAACAGTTCATGGGGCAGTTCGTAGGCGACCTGGGCGCGGCGATCACCACGCCGCTGGTTCTGATCGGCGACAAGCTCGGCCTGTACAAGGCGATGGCCGACAGCGAGCCGGTCACCTCCCAGGAGCTGGCCGAGCGCACCGACTGTCACGAGCGCTACATCCGCGAGTGGCTGTGCCAGCAGGCGGCCAGCGGCTACGTCGAGTACGACGCGGCCACTCACACCTTCAGGCTGCCTCCAGAGCAAGCGATGGCTTTGGCCGACGAAGACAGCCCGGCGTTCATCCCGGGCGCCTTTCAGCTGGTGGCGGCCACCGTCAAGGACGAGTCGCAGATCGCCGAGCGCTTCCGCTCGGGTGAGGGCTTTGGCTGGCACGAGCACCACAACGACCTGTTCGCCGGCACCGAGCGATTCTTCAGGCCCGGCTATCTGGCCAACCTGGTGGACGCCTGGCTGCCAGCGCTCGACGGCGTGCTCGACAAGCTCTCGGCCGGCGCTCGGGTCGCGGACATCGGTTGCGGCCATGGCGCTTCGACGATCCTGATGGCAAAGGCGTTCCCGGCTTCGCAGTTCGTCGGATCGGACTATCACGAGGGCTCCGTGCAGGCGGCCCGCGCCGCCGCCGAGCGCGCCGGGGTCGCCGATCGCGTGAGCTTCGAGGTGGCCTCCGCGAAGGACTTCGGCGGCGGGCCGTTCGACCTGGTGTGCGTGTTCGACGCGCTGCACGACATGGGCGACCCGGTGGGCGCCACGTCGCACGTGCGCGAGCAGCTCGCCGAGGACGGGACGTGGATGGTGGTCGAGCCGTTGGCGGGCGACGCGATCGAGGAGAACCTCAACCCCGTCGGGCGCATCTTCTACGGCGGCTCGACGATGCTCTGCACGCCCGCTTCGCTGAGCCAGGAGGTCGGCTTGGCGCTCGGCGCCCAGGCCGGCGAGCAGCGGCTCACTGAGGTCTTGGGCGAAGGCGGCTTCAGCCGCGTGCGCCGTGCCGCCGAGACGCCTTTCAACCTGGTGCTCGAGGCGCGACCGTGAGCGCAGTGACCGGGCAGGCGGGAGCCGGCAAGGCCACCCTGAGCACCGAAGCCAGACAGGCAAGAGCCGGCAACACGACCATCGATGCCGCGACGGTACAGGCTGGAACCGTCGCGGCGGTGACGGACGAGGGGACCGGTCAGATCGTCGGTCGCGACGGCGAGCAGAGTCGCGCCCGCTACCCCGCCGCCGAGGGTTTTGTCGAGCGCGACGGCCAGCGCCTCTTCTACGAGGTCTACGGCGAGGGTGAGGAGACGATCTTCCTGCTTCCGACGTGGTCGCTGCTTCACTCGCGCCACTGGAAGATGCAGATTCCCTACCTCGCGCGCCACTTCCGGGTGCTTGTGATGGACGGTCTCGGCAATGGGCGCTCCGATCGCTGCCGCGATCCGCGGCGCTACGGGCCCGGGGAGTTCGCCCTCGATTGCCTGGCCGTGATGGACGCGACCGGCACGGAGCGGGCGGTGATGGTGAGCCTCTCTCGTGGCGGGGAGTGGCAGCTCGAGCTGGCAAGGCTTGCTCGGAAGCGGGTGGCCGGTGCTGTGTTCATCGCTCCGGTGTTCCCCTACACCCTTTCGCACCAGTCGGTCCTGACTAACCCGTTGTCCCTTTCCCTCTTTCGGCGGCCCGCGCCCACCTACCGCTGGTGGGGGCACTTCAACGCGGCGCATTGGCGCGAGGACTATCCGGTGTTCGCGGAGTGGTTCGTCTTCCGTGCCTTCCCGGAGCCGCACTCGACCAAGGCGATCGAGGACGGTGTGGAATGGGCGCTGGACACGGACCCAGAGACGCTGATCGCCACGGCGCATGGTGAGCAGCAGCATGGCCGGCGCAGGCTACGAGAGCTGGCGGGCAACCTGGACTGTCCCGTGCTGGTCGTCTCTGGCACGCGTGACAAGGTCACGCCGCCGCGTGACGCCCGGGCACTGGCCCGCCTCAGCGGCGGCCAGCTCGAGACGGTCAAGGGCGCCGGGCACTTCCTGCACGCCCGCAAGCCCGTCCGGTTCAATTTGGCCTTGCGTGACTTCTCCGAGGACGCCTTCGGCCGGTCGCGCACCCCGCGCGATCCCACGGTCTATCGCCCCGATGGCCGGCCGCGCGCGCTCTTCGTCTCCTCGCCGATCGGGCTCGGGCACTCCCAGCGTGACGTCGCGATCGCCCGCGAGCTGCGCCACCTGCACCCCGACCTGCAGATCGACTGGCTCGCCCAGGATCCGGTCACCCGGGTGCTCGAGCAGGAGGGGGAGAGCATCCACCCCGCCAGCGCTCATCTGGCCAACGAGTCCAAGCACATCGAGTCGGAGTCGGCCGAGCACGATCTGCACTGCTTCCACGCGCTGCGACGCATGGACGAGATCCTCGCGGCCAACTTCATGCTCTTCCACGATGTCGTGCGCGAGCATCGCTACGACCTGTGGATCGGCGACGAGGCGTGGGAGCTCGACTACTACTTGCACGAGAATCCGCGCGAGAAGCGGGTCCCGTTCGCGTGGCTGACCGACTTCGTCGGCTTCCTGCCGATGGCCGACGGAGGTGAGCGGGAGAGCTTCTTGACAGCCGACTACAACGCCGACATGGTCGACCACATCGCCGAGCACCCCGAGGTCCGCGACCTGGCTCTGTTCGTGGGCAACCCCGACGACATCGTCGCGGAGCGGCTCGGGCCGCAGCTGCCGATGATCCGCGACTGGACCGAGCGCCACTTCGACTTCACCGGCTACGTGACCGGCTTCGACCCCGCCGATCTCGGTGAGCGCACGAAGCTGCGTGCGGAACTCGGCTATGGAGACGACGAGCTCCTCTGCATCGTCACCGTCGGCGGCTCAGGCGTGGGTGCCGATCTCTTGCGGCGTGTGATCGCGTCCTTCCCCGAAGCCAAGCAACGCGTGCCTGAGCTGCGCATGATCGTCGTGGCTGGCCCGCGCATCGATCCCGAGTCACTGCCTGCCCATCCGGGGCTGGAAGTCGTGCCGTACGTGCACAACCTCTACCGGCACCTCGCTGCCTGCGACCTGGCGGTGGTGCAGGGCGGCCTGACCACCTCGATGGAGCTGACGGCGAACAAGCGACCGTTCCTCTACTTCCCGCTGCGCCATCACTTCGAGCAGAACTTCCACGTCCGTCGCCGCCTCGAACAGTATGGGGCTGGCCGTTGCATGGACTACGACGACTCGCCACCAGAGCAGATCGCCGCGGCGATCGCGCAGGAGATTGGCCGCGACGTCACCTATCGCGACGTGGAGGTCGACGGCGCCGCCAGGGCGGCCCAGCGCATCGCCGAGCTCCTCTGAGGATCACGACTAGACCGCCTAAACGCGCGGAATGCTAGGGTCTGAATAGGTTTGACGTTCTTTTGAGACATACATGGTGGGGGGAAATAAGGTTGCTCGATTTGAGCGGCGTGGCGAGCTGGATATGAGTGTCCACAACATGAGTGCCCGCAGATTGAGTATCGGGGCGATGCGTCACGCTGATCGCTATACGTTGCTGTTTAGGGGCGAGTTGGACATGGCCTCGGCGTCCTCTGTCGAAGAGCTCACGCGTGAGCTCTGTGTTGATGGCGCGAGCGAGATCGTGCTCGATCTCAGCGGGCTCGGGTTCATCGACTCGGTGGGGCTGGGCGCGATTATGGCGAGCAGGACGTTGTGCGAGCAGTACAAATGTGGCTTCTGTTTGGTCCCCGGCGTGAAGAATGTCGAGCGCCTGTATGAGCTGGATGGCTTGGTCGACAAGCTGCCGTGGGCGCCCCCCGGCTTGTGGCGGGACTCGAACCCGGCCTACGGACCACGCGGCGCCCTGCGCCTGGTCTCCTGAGTCCCCTCTCCTTTCGAGGACCGAGAGCGGTAATTCGTGGAATTCACTCAAACTCAGAAAGAAGAAGCTGAAAAAGCAGGCGCGGATTCGTCGTCGATCAGGTGTCCTCGATCAATGTCCGAAACGGCGCGGCTGCCTCGACGCTGGCGCCGGCTGCGTGTACCCGGTCGGTGAGCCACAGATCAGAGGTGACGACCCGCACCGTGCCCGGTTCTGGGTCGGCTAGAAGGAGGCGCACGATCTCATCGTCGGCCGCGTCGCGACGCGGCCGCGGAGCGTGCTTGACCGCGATCACGCTCGAGCGGATCGGCGGTGACGGTGGCTTCTCAAAGACCACGGTCACGTCCTCGCCAGAGACGGCCACCCACCGCTCGAGCATGTCGACGAGGCGGACCATCGCGGCGTGGCGGTCCCTCCACCAGGCATCCGGACGTGTGCCGATCACGTTCATCCCATCTATCAGCCAGCGCATAGAGAGCAAGCCTAGTCTGCCTGCCACGAAGCGCATACGCTCCGTCGGACATGTCTGATCCTCTCTTGGGCGTCAGCTTCATACTCGCCGCCGCGATCAGCATCGGCGCGAGTTGGGTGCTCGTCAGCAGGCTCGAGCGGGTGGGAGCGCGCCTCGGTCTCTCCGAGGCGTTGCTGGGCATGCTCGCGGCGCTGGCGGCCGACGCGCCCGAGATCACCGCCGCGGTCACGGCGCTCATCCGCCACGATCAGCGCATCGGCGCGGGAGTCGTGATCGGCTCCAACGTGTTCAACCTCGCGGCTCTCCTTGGTCTCTCGGCGCTCGTTGCCGGCCAGATCGCGTTCCACCGGCGCGTGATCGAGCTCGCCGGCGCCGTCGCGTTGTGGATCTGTGCCGTGTCTGTAGCGGTGGTGGCTGGAGTCTGCTCGCCGCTGGTCGGCCTGCTGGTGGTGCTCGCTGTGCTGGGCCCATACCTTGCGATCCTCGGTGTGCGCCACGAGCGATTGACTGCTCTACGGCTCCCCATGGGCTGGTCGAGTTGGCTGGTCACTGCGGTCAGCGAGGAGGAGATGGAGCTCGAACTCGCCATTCACCCCGATCGCGGAGGTGCTCGGGACGCTCTGATCGCGGCCGCGACCGTGGTTGTGGTGGTGGGCGCGAGCATCGCGATGGAGCGGACGGGATCCGAGCTGGGAATGCATCACGCGGTCCCCCCGATCATCATCGGCGCGCTGGTCCTCGCCGCCGTCACAAGCCTGCCAAACGCGGTCGCGGCTGTCTACCTGGCCAAACGCGGCAGGGGCGCGGCGGTGCTCAGCACGGCACTGAACAGCAACACGTTCAACATCCTCGCCGGGCTGCTGATCCCTACGACGATCTTCGGGCTGGGCGCGCCCTCCGCGGAGACGACATTCGTTGCCGCCGGCTACATTGCGATCACCGCGCTCGCGCTGATCTGCGCATATCTCAACTGCGGACTTCGCCGGAGCACGGGCGCTCTCATCGTCGCTGCCTACCTGGCGTTTGCGGGCGTGCTCCTCGCAATTGCATACTGAGCTAGAGCGACCACGACTGCGAGAATGATTTCGAGGACCGCGGGCCGGATTCTCCCACAGAATCCACGCCCTCCCACCAATGCAAACCTCCCCACCAGCCCGCAGATTTCTCATCGCAGCCGGTCTCCTCGGCGCGCTGGCCGCAGCAGGTTGTGGCGGGTCCGCCGCTCCAGGCGGAGCCGCAGCTCCACGCAGACCCGCTCACAAAGTGGCGCAGGTCAAAGTCGCTGCCACGTCTCATCCTGGGCAGGCGCCTCCCAGCGGACCGACGCCTGCCAGCAGCGTCGTCGCCCGGATCGACGTATCATCGGATCGGATCGTCGCCGAAGGCAAGTTTCATATCGCCTCGGGCGCCCCCTCCGATGCGGAAATCCGCCGTGAGATCGCGGCCGCGCGCAAGGCAGGCATCGTGTTGCCGTCCGGGGAATCGGCTGCGTCCTTCGAAAACACCCCGTCGAGCGGTCCCGTCGCGGAAACCGAGACCCCCGAAACGGAGTGGAATCCGCGATCGAAGCCGATCGCCGACTGGATCATCCCGGTCCTCGAATGGGCGGCTGGCCACGGTTGGACTGGGACGGTCACGAGCGGCTACCGGACCTACTACGAACAGGCTCAGCTGAACGCGGCCGGCGCCTACAGCGCACATGCCGGCCTCAGCAACCACGAGACCACCAAATATCCCGGGGGCGCGGTCGATGTGACGAACCCATCCCAGCTGATCAGCGTCCTGCGCATCTACCCCGGGCCGCTGAAGCTCGTGGGCGGCGTCCTCGGGCCGATCGATCCCGAGCACTTCTCGGCCACGGGCGACTAGCCGACGCCCGCGGACGCGCAGGCGGCACTCGCGCGCCTCGCCTCGCCTCGCTGGGGTTGCTGCAAGGGTTGCAGGGCAAGGACAGACCCCAGGGCATAGGATGGCTCGGCGATGGCCGAGCTGCTGATCGTCGATGAGCCCGCTGCGAGCGTTCGCCGGTTGACGCTCAACCGGCCTGAGGAGCTGAACACGATGACGGCCGAGTGCTGCGAGGCGCTGCATCGGCAGCTGCGGGAGACGGCTGCGGACCGCAGCATCCGCGCCGTGATCCTGACGGGCGCCGGCCGCGGCTTCTGTGCCGGGCTCGACCTGCGCGGCTACGGCAAAGCGCCCGGGCAACGACGGCAGCGACGAATCGCGCGACCGGCTCGCCAACCAGGTGCACATGTCGACGCTCGTGCTCGCGTTGCGCGCGCTGCCCCAGCCGGTGATCGCGGCCGTCAACGGCCCCGCGGCTGGCTTTGGCCTGTCGCTGACGCTCGGCAGCGACATCCGCTACGCCGCGCGTGAGGCGGTGTTTCGGGCGGCCTTCATCAACATTGGGGTGTCGAACTGCGACATGGCGACCAGCTGGCTGCTGCCCAGGCTGATCGGGGCGTCGCGCTCACACGAGCTGATGCTCACGGGACGGCGCTTCGACGCCGAGGAGGCGCTGCGCATTGGCCTCGTCGCCGACGTCGTCGAGCAGGAGGCCCTTGCCGCGCGGGCGCTTGAAGCGGCCGAGCAGATCGCGGCACTGGCGCCTTGGGGAGTGCAGCTC
Organism: uncultured Solirubrobacterales bacterium; assembly: GCA_963804555.1. Classification (GTDB taxonomy): domain Bacteria; phylum Actinomycetota; class Thermoleophilia; order Solirubrobacterales; family Solirubrobacteraceae; genus Palsa-744. Next base: position 715,489 of record CAWDQX010000009.1, on the reverse strand, counting down.
ACCAAGCAGGGCATGTGGTCGGCACTCGAGATTCCCTCGGAGCGAACGGCGGCCGAGTACGAGGACCGTCAGCAGATCATGGCGACCTTCGGGGCGGCGCCGCCGGAGGCGATCGCGGCCTTCCTCGAGAAGCGTCCGGCTAGCTTCACCGACTAGCCATGAGCGACCTGTTCGACGTCTCCGGCAAGACCGCCCTCGTGACCGGCGGCTCGCGCGGCATCGGCCTGATGATCGCGAACGGCCTCGTGCGCGCGGGCGCGCGTGTGATCGTCTCTTCGCGCAAGGTCGACGACATCGAGGCGGCCGGCGAGCAGCTGGCGGCGCTGGGCGACTGCCACGCGATCCCCGGCGACATCTCGACGGCGCAGGGCGCGCAGGCGCTCGCCGCCGCCGTCGCGCGAGCGCTTCCCGTCGCTCGACATCCTCGTCAACAACGCCGGCGCCACCTGGGGCGCCCCGCTCGAGGAGTTCCCCGCGGCCGGCTGGCAGAAGGTGTTGAGCACGAACGTCGAAGGCATCTTCCACCTGACCGTCGCGCTGCTCGCGAGCTGCGTGCCGCCGCCAACGCCGAGGACCCGGCGCGGGTGATCAACATCGGCTCGATCAATGGCCTGCAGCCGCCGATCGGTCGAGAACTACAGCTACAGCGCGAGCAAGGCCGCTGTACACATGCTCACCCGCCACCTGGCCAAGCGCCTGGCCTCTGAGCACATCACCGTCAACGCGATCGCGCCGGGGCCGTTCGAGAGCAAGATGATGGCCTTCGCGCTCGAAGACCCCGAGTTGCGCCGAAGCGATCGAGAGTGGCGTGCCGCTCGGGCGCATCGGCCGCCCCGACGATGTCGCCGGGCTCGACGCTGTTCCTCGCCTCGCGCGCAGGCGCGTACATGACGGGCACCGTGATCCCGCTCGACGGCGGCATCACGGGCTGTAGTTAGACGGCGAGCGCTGATCGCTCCTGATCCTGGGTCCTCACAATCTCCTGAGATGCAAAACGTCAGTCGTCCACGCGCCACGCGCAGCCATCACCCAGCCAGCAACGTGTCTGCGAGTACGTCTGGGGGTGTATCCATATCGGCCGTCAGTCGCCACAATGTGGTGTTAGAGGCCAGCGTGCTCGCAAGCTCAAAACGTGTTCGCTGACGCTCGGGGGTGCGGGGAAAATTCATCAGCGAGCCCATCAAGGGAGCGAGTGGATCTTCAATTTTCTCCAGCGATAATTGCAATCCAGGTTGACGGTCGAGTACCACCAATGTCTTCAATGGCAGTGGCTCTGGGTAAACGGGAACGGCGATCCAATACTCGTCCTCGAGTGAGCTGATTATCTCTGGGGTATCCGAATAATTACTATCTCTCAATATTGCAGATTCTCGTGTTTGGGACGGTCATCAAAGGTGGCGCTGGATAGGTGAGGGGGGAGAGTGAAAAATCTGTACCCCGGGGCGCGAGCACGAGCACGTCGTCTGCCATCAGCGCCATCCCGCGCCCGACGAGCTCCGACAGCAGGGTGCTCTTGCCGCCACCTGAGGCGGCTGTGATCGCGATCACGCCATCGGGTGTGGCCACCGCGCCGGCATGTAAGGCTTCATAGCCCTGGAGCAGCGCGACGGTGAATAGCACCGAGTCGAGCACCACTCGCCACCACGACTGCTCGGCCGGGTCAGCAGGCGCGCATTGCAACACGCTGGCGTCAGGGGACAGGTGGTGGAGCGCGCGGATCTCATCCGCGGGTGTGTCATCCGGGGGCGCGTCGTTCGGGGGCGCGTCGTGCCGGTCGGGGTGGGTGCCGTGCACGAAACGATGATCTCCCGCGATGCCTCGCTCGACCACAAATGGGGCGCCGTCGATCACGCCCTCCCAGCCGATCTCCTGCAGACCAGACCAGCTGTCCTCGATCGCCTGTGCGCTGACGGAGGACCGAATCTCGAGGCTCGGCAGGCTCGCGTGGCCCGCCTCGCCCGGCGTGTCCGGAAGGCCCGGGCCGCCCGCCGGGCGCGCCACCCACGCCCCGGGAGGCGCCACGTCGAAGCGCAGGCTGAGGCCGAACGCGGTCAGGCCCGCCTGCCGCGCCCCTCCTTCCTGGCCCGCTGGCTGCATTTGACCCGATGACTTCATTGATGACTCCATGTCTGCCGCGGCATCCTACGCTCCCGGCGCGCTTGCCGAGCGTGGATCGCCGGCGCCGGAGTGTAGATTTCCGGCGGCAGGACAAGATCAAGGTCGGGTCTCCAAGCGCCGATACTTATTGTGTGTGTAGACCGTACGTGGATAACGCACAGAACAACGCACGTCAACATGCCAACCAACGCATGTCAGGTGGGCTGACGTGAGCACCCAACGCGCGTGGTCGCCGTCGGCCGGGCCCCTGCCGATCGGTGGATCTGTGCCGTCGAGCTCGCTCGGTGGACGTGTGCCTCGAAGCTATTACCTTGCTCACTGGTGGCCACGTGTGGGAGCAACGCTCCTGGACGGGCTCGTTGTTGCGCCCGTGAATATCGCGCTCGCGCTGAGCTTTCATCTTTTTACGGTCACTCACCAGCTGGATGCCAGCGGGACGAGCGTTCCTAGACTCCACTACCACCCCTACGTCTTCCTGTTGTTTGCGTTTGTGTACATGCTCTACACGGTCATCTTGATATGTCGCGACGGCGAGCACAATGGGCAGACGTTGGGCAAGCAGTGGGTCGGGCTCCGTGTGATCCGCAACGATGGAGAGCCGGTTGATCTCGAGACCGCCCTCATGCGCGAAGGTCTCGTCAAGACACTCCCTGGCGTGATCGGTAGCCTCTCGGCGCTGGTCGGGGTGGCGACCTCGTTTTTCTCCTTACTCGACGATCTCTGGCCGCTTCGCGGCAAGGAAAACCAGGCGATCCACGACCTCGTGGCTGAGACGCACGTCGTGCAAACCAAGCAGCAGCCGCCGTATGCGCCCGCTGCCTCCGAGGTGAGCCTGATGAGCGCTCCGTCCGTGGTGAGCGCTCCGTCCGTGGTGAGCGCTCCGTCCGTGGTGAGCGCACCCTCTGCGAATGAGCCGCCCCCGACCGGCCCGCCGCTGACCGGCCCGCCCTCAATCGGTCTGCCCACGACCGGCTCGCCCCCGATGGGCTCGTCCACGGTGGCTGACGCGACCGGCGCGCTGCTCCGCGAAGTGCCCATCGGCGCAAACGTGTACGTCGCATTGCGCGATATCGCTCGCGACACGCTTGGCGGCTGCTGGATAGACCCGGCGGCGCCGGTCCTGAGCGCCCCGGACAATGTTCACGTGGTACGAGTGTCACATGCACCGGAGGGGCTCTTTGTGAGCCTGTCTGCGACGTATGAGTCTTTGCTGGCGAGCAACCCGTACGAGCCCGCCCAGCACGGACAGGATGGCTGGCGACGCGCCACGCTCAGCATCTCGTGACCTGGTTCTAGCCGCCTCCCAAAACGCAAATGACGGTTGGGCGTGGCGAAATAATGACCGTGCGCAGCGAAATCCGTCCGCATGCGTCCTTACTGTTGTTGTATGAGTTGGCATACAAAACGTCTTGCCGCGTTTGACATCGAGACGACCGGGGTCAACCCCGAATCCGATCGCATCGTGACTGCGGCGGTGAGTTTCCTTGGTGGCGGTCAGCCGGCGGAGCATCTCTCATGGCTGGTGGATCCCGGCATCGAGATACCGGCTGGCGCGAGCGCTGTGCATGGAATTACCACCGAGCGCGCGCGAGCCGAGGGGCGCGACGCGGGTGAGGCCGTCGAGGAGATCACCGCCGCGCTGGCCGGCCAGCTGCGAGCAGGTGTGCCGGTCATCGCGTTCAACGCGCGCTTTGACTTGACCATTCTGGATCGCGAAGCCCATCGACACGGGTGTCGGCCGCTCCTGGACCGTGTCGGCGGCTTGGACGGGATGCTCGTTGTCGATCCCCACGTGCTCGATAAACAGTTCGACCGCTTCCGGCGAGGCAAACGGACCTTGAGCGCGGTTTGCGAGCACTACCGCATTCCGCTCGATGGAGCTCACGCCGCCAGCGCTGACGCGCTCGCCGCGGCACGACTCGCCTACAGGCTGGGAGCAACCGTCAGCGAGCTGCGCGACATCGACCTTCGTGCCCTACATCATCAGCAAATCGCTTGGGCGGCCGAGCAGGCCGCGTCGTTGGAGACGCACTTCCGCGGACAGGGACGCAATGAGCGCGTAGAGGGCGCCTGGCCAGTCATCCCCGACAGCCTCCCTCGCGCGGCCTAGACCATATCGCGCAGTCCACGTCGCGTAGTCCCCTCGCGCGGCCTAGCCCACCGCGGCCCACATCGATTGCGGTCCCATCGCGCATCATGGCTGGCACGGCGGCAGCTGGGTGTCGATGTACCGCTGTGCCAGTGATTTGGGTGCACGGCAGAGCCACGCTTCGACGATCACCTCGTCGAGCTCGTCCACGGCGATCTCCTCCAGGCGCACGAGGATCGCCGGGTAGCCATCGAAGTGGGGAGTGGTGAAATAAATCCCCGAATCGTCGGCGAGCAGCGCCTCCTTCGCGCCGAGATGCTCCACCCGCGCTCCGAGGATCGGCCCCTCGGGGGCGCTGCTGCCAAGTGCCTCGATTTCCTTGCGGCTGAGCGGGCGCTCCCACACGAACAACTTGTCCTTGACCCGCCACTGGCACCGTTCACGCGAGAGCCGTTCGCTGGACTCCGGTAGCGCGAGCGCGATCCGACGGACATCATCCCAGCTGGCCATACCGCTCAACTTACCTCGCCGCGGGCGGGCTCCCTTTGGGCCGCGGGCTAACTCTCCGATCGCCTCATCAACTGACCCCGATAAGGACCTCGGCCGGCGAGGCATGCCGCGCCACAGCGGGCCGCCAGGGCCAGTGCCGCCGGTAGCGCCTCGCCCGCGCCGAGCGCGCAGGTGAGCCCGGCCGCGAAAGAGTCGCCGCAGCCATAGGAGTCCCCCGCCTCCGCACTCTCCGCACCGTCCACGCGCTCCGCGGGATCCCATCTCCCCGACTCGCCGGTGCGCGTCCGATAGGCGCCGCCGCGCTCGCCTTCCGTGTAGAGCACCAGCTCGGCTTCGTCCTGCGCACGGGCCGCCTGCAGGCGCTCGCCCTCATCGTCCCCACTGAGCACGAGAGCATCCAGTGCGACGCCCAGCCCGAGAGCCTCACCCGCGCGCGGGCTGGCCACGAGCACCCGCGCCGCGCGGGCCGCGCGCAGCGCGCCCAGGTCGCCGGCGGTGAAGTACACGGCGTCCATCTCGGCCAGCACGTCCCACGGCAGCCCCTCGTCATCTCCCATCGGCTCCAGGCGCGGTCCAAGCGTGGTGATCGTGCGCTCACCGGTCTCGTCCACCAATGTCAACGCCCGCCGAGTGCCACTCGAGCGCTGGGCCGCGAACACCTCGACGCCAAGCTCACGCAGGCGCGCCACCGAGCGGCGGCCGAGCTCGTCATCGCCCAGCGCGGTGATCAGCACAGCCTCGCCGGCCAAGCGGGCCAGCTGCACAGCCGCGACGGCCCCTCCTCCGGCCGGCTCCTCGAACAGGTCGCTCCCATTGACCACCTCACCCGCGTGTGGGACATGCGACACGCGCGCGAACTGCACCCACTCGACGTGCCCCACCACGGCGACCCTCGGTCGGCTCACACGCATGGCGGCAGTCTCACACGTCCTTGGAGTCGGCCGGCGGGGTCATCAAGGCGATCGGCGCCGCCAGCCCTGCCGAGCGCCTGACCGTGGCGATCCGCCGGCCCGGCTGGACCGCCGGACGGGCCTCGCCTGCGTGTGGAGCCAGCGCCTGCACCGTGCGGTCGAGGTCGGGCGCGATCAGCGCGAGCCCCCACAGCCGCGCCGGCCGATCGGCTCCGCCCTGCTGCTCGACGATCTGCTCGGGCTCCTGGACGACCTCGAGGATCTCCTCCCCGAGCCGGAAGAACGCCTGGCGCGGCGCTCCCGCCGGGGTCGGCTGCTCGCGAATCCTGCGCAGGTCGAGGCCCGCGTTCTGTAGCGCCTGCACGCTGCGATCGAGCGCGGGCGTCATCGCGACGACGTGGTCGATCGCCAGCACCCCGTTGGGATGCGCGGGCGCCACCTCCGGCAGCGGCGACTCGGAGTGCTTGGTCGGCAATCCGTCGAGCTCGACGTTTGCGATCCCGCGCAGCGACCAGCTGACGATCCCCCGCCCGGCCTCCTCGCCGGCGAGCCGCACGCGGACCGTGCCGAGCGCAGCGCACCCGTCGGCGACGGTGAAGCCAAGCGCCGCCCAGCGCTCAGGCTCGTCGGCGAGCACCAGCTCGTCGATCGTCACGGCAGAGCGGGCCTCGCTCTCAGCATCGCCGCCGGACACCGCGGGCCGGCGCTCTACGGCTCGAGTTGACCCGCGTACAGCGCGAAGATCGCGCCCTGGGGGTCAGCCACGACGGCGATTTTCGCGATCCCGATGTCGATCGGGCCCGCGTGCTTGGTGCCGCCGAGCTGCTCGACCTTCGCGAGACCCTGGTCGATGTCATCGATCGCGAAGTACACGAGCCAGTGCGGCGGTGGGCCCGGCGAGTCCAGCTCGCGGATGCCGCCGTTGTTCCGATCGCCGTTCTTGATCGTCAAATACGGCTGTGGACTGCCCTCGAACGGCTCGACGCTCCACCCGAACAGGGACGAGTAGAACGCCTTCGACGCATCGAGATCCGGCGAGGACAGCTCGTTCCAGCTGAGGGCGCCGGGCACGTTTACGAGCGCCGCGCCGAAGTGCTGATTGGCCTGCCAGATCAGGAAGTAGGCCCCTTGCGGATCCTGGATCGCCGCCATCCGGCCGGCCTGCATCACATCGAATGGCGGCGCATGCACGATGGCGCCGAGCTCCTTCGCCCGATCCGCGACGGCGTCTGCATTCTCGACCGACACGTAGGAGTTCCACACCGGCGGCACGCCGGCGTCCCGCTGCTGCTGTGGCTGAGGGGAGATCGCGGCGACGTCCTTGCCGTCCAGTCGCTGCATCGAGTAGTAGACGCCATCCCCGACCGGTATGTCCTCGGCCTCCCAGCCAAACAGGCCGCTGTAGAAGCTCTTGGCCGCCTCCTGATCGGTGCTCGTCAGGTCGGTCCAGCAGAAGGTTCCCGGTGTGTACTGCGTGCGCTCGCCCATGCTGGGACCCTAGCGCGATCGACCTGTCTGTGAGCGCGCGAGCGTCGGAGCGCTCGAGCTCGCTAGCGGGTGATTGCTTTGCTGGTGGCGTAGCTCTCGAGGAACTCCTCGGTGGCGGCTACGTCGAGGGGTCGCGCGAACAGGAAACCCTGGCCGCTGTCGCATCGCTCGTCGCGCAGCAGCGAGAGCTCCTGTGTCTGCTCGATCCCCTCGGCGAGCGTCTCGATCGAGAGCGCCTTGCCGAGCTGCACAAGCGTATGGATGAGGGCCTCGCCCTCCCCCTTGTTGGTGAGACCGGAGATGAACGAGCGGTCGATCTTCAGCGCATCCACCGGGAACTTCTGCAGGTGAGCCAGCGATGAATAGCCCGTCCCGAAGTCATCGATCGCAATCCGCACCCCGAGTTCCTTGATCGTGGTGAGCCGTCGGGCGGTCTCGTCGGCGTTGCGCATCAGGGTCGTCTCGGTGATCTCGATCGTCAGCGCTCCCGGGTCCAGGTCGCTCTCTGCAAGCGCGCCCTGGATGTCGCCGATCAGCTGGTCGGTGTCGAGCTGGCGCGCCGAGACATTGACGGCCATCCCGATCTTGTGCCCGGCCGCGCGCCACGCGGCGCCCTGCCTGCAAGCCTCCCCGAGCACCCACTTGCCGATCTGTGTGATCAAGCCGGTCTCCTCCAGCAGCGGGATGAAGTCGTCTGGCTGCACGGTTCCTCGCGTGGGGCTGTTCCAGCGGATCAGCGCCTCGACCCCGGTGGGGCTCATGTCGCTCAGGTCGAACGTGGGCTGGTAGACGAGCGAGAACTCCTTGTTCTCCAGCGCGACGCGCAAGTCCATCTCGAGTTCCATCCGCGTCTGCACCGCGTCCTGCATGCCGCTCTCGAAGACGACGTAACGGTTCTTGCCGTCCCACTTCGCGCGGTACATCGCGATGTCCGCATCGCGTAGGAGGTCTGCCGGCGCCGCGCGGTCACCGGAGGCGATCCCGATGCTCGCCGTCACCGTCAAGCGAGTCTCTTCGTCGGACCCCAGCTTGAATGGCTCTTTGAGCGCTTCGATCAGCCGCTCCGCGATCAGCTCGGGACCCGCCGACAGCGACAGTTCCTCGGAGACCACGACGAACTCATCGCCCCCGAGACGGCCGAATGCGTCAGTCGCGCGCACGACGCCGTCCAGCCTTGCGGCGACCGCCCGCAGCAGTTCGTCGCCGACCTCGTGACCGAGCGTGTCGTTGATCGACTTGAAGTTGTCGAGATCGACGAACAGCGCCGCCACCGGTGTCTGTTTACGACGCGAGCGCGCGAGCATCTGCTCGACGCGATCCAAGATCAGAGTGCGGTTCGGGAGCCCGGTCAGCGGGTCGTGGGTGGCCAGGAACGCGAGCTCCTCCTGGCGGTGTTCGAGCTGCTCGTCCGCGAGCTTGCGCTCGCTGTCGAAGGACTCGCACATCCGCACGAGCGTCACGTTGAGGCTGCGCTGCAACATCGCCAGCGCTTGGAGCAGAATCTCTGGCGGAGTCTCGAGTGACGCGGCGCTCTCACGCACGACTTCGCTCGCGGCGTCGCACCATCGCAGGCAACGCTTGGTGACCTCGTTCAGCGCGGCGGCGCGCTGTACGGCGAGCTGACCAAAGATCTGCCAAGACTCCTTACCAACCTCGCGGGCCACCTCCGGCGGCTCGCCTGCCATCCACCGTGCAACCGCGATCGTGGAGACCGTGCCGACCCGCGCGAAGGAGTCCTCGACCATCGCGTCGAGCGTTTGGCCCGAAGCGACGTTGCGCGCAAGAATCTTCTCCAGGACATCCTCTGTGCGCTGGTTGAGCGCCTCGCCGAGACGCCGAAGATCCTCCCCCGGAGCATGCGCGCCCGCTGGTCGATCTGACGTGTACCCGTCGCCGTTGTTCACGCTCGCCCCCGACATTTTGAAAGCATCGGCTGCAAACGGCAATTACATAAATATCGCCGATCATGTCGCCAACCATCTCAGCCATCCGAGATGTGGCATCGGCTCATCTCTCGCTCAGCACGGCCTTGACGCCGCCGCCGAGGAAGTGCTCGCGTAGGGCGCTCGGAGCATCCTCGAGCGACGCGACGCTTGTGATCACGCTCTCGGGGTGAAGGCGTCCATCGAGCATCAGCTCGAGCACATCGGGGATCAGGGCTCGTGCATGGGCGCGCCCGATGTGCAGGGTGACGTTGCGCACGTACATCCGCAGGGCGGGAACGCGAGCGCTGGGGTGAAAGCTGCCCGCACTTGTGCAGATGCCGTCGGGTGCGGTGCTCGACAGCGCGATGTCCAGGTCATCGACGGTGGTGTCCACGACCAGCGGCGCCGGAGCTCGACGCCGGGCCTCGCGCGGGCGCAGGGCGTTCAGTCCGAGGCGCTCGGCGTGCGCGCGCACGTTCGGTCTTGCGTCGACGAGGAACACGTTGCGTGCGCCGTAGGCGCGCGCGATCAGGCCGGCGTACAGCGGATTGCTCGCGCCGAACTGGGACCGGGGGCTCATCGCGGCGAGGATCAGGACCTCGGCGTCTGGATCGGCGTCCAGCAGCGAGGGCAGGTGGGGAGCGATGTGGCGGTAGGCGTCGCAGACGTTGTCCGCGACGCTGCAGGCGGCGACCGGATCGATGCCGTTGGGCAGCGCTACGAGCATCGCGTCGGCATAGGGCACGGCGAGTTCATCGGAGAACGCGCCGCCCCAATGTCCGCTTGCGAGACCCATCCCGTACATCGAGGCCGGCGGCACGCTCGTGCAGCTCCCGGTGCGCCCGGCGCGGCAGGGCGTGCACGTCCCGCAGCTGATCTGGAACGGGACGAGGACCCGATCGCCGGGCTTGACCGTGCTCACCCGCTCGCCGACGGCGAGCACGTCGGCCACGCATTCGTGTCCGAGGTGCAGCGGCAGCGCGAACTGTGTCGCGCCGAGCGCGATCGGGCAATCCAGATCGCATGTCGACGCGGCGATCGGGTGCACTACCGCCTCATCCGGTCCTGGTGGGGCAGGCGCCGGCACGTCCCGCCAGCGCAGCCGTATCCCCGGAGCCGCCTGCAGCGCGCGCATCCGCGGCCGCGTGGGCCTCAATCCCTGACCAGCCCGGTCCCCGATGGCTGCCCCCAAGCGACTGAGGCGCTGTCCACTGTCGCGCTCCAACATCACGGGCATGGCCGCCGCGGCGTTTGGCGTGAGCAAGCCCGCGTAGTGGCGCACGGCTCCACGTGGGTGATGACGCATTGCGTCCTCCAGAGTCAGGCGACCGCTATTGATAGATCGCTCTAACGCGAAAAGACTAATCCTTGCCCGCTCAGCGCGAGCGCACGGGAGCGGAGTCGTTTACAGCCAAGGGTTTACAGCCGAGGCGAGTTGGGCGGTGAGTCGGGTGTCGTAGGCGACTCCCCGCTCTCACTGGGCAGGCTCGCTGCCGTCGCGCTTCCTGCCGTCGGGCTCCCTGCCGTCACGTTCGCCTCGGGGGCGCTCGTTGCCATCGTGCTCGCTGCCACCGCGCTCGTTGCCAGGCTCGGTTCTGGGAGCTCGAGGTTGAGGATGCTCGCAACGGCCTCCGCCGGGGCGGGTTTGCCCAGCAAGGCTCCCTGAGCCATTGTGCAGCCCATTGCCTGGAGCGCGCTCAGCTGTTCATCCGTCTCGATTCCCGTGGCGGTCACCGTCAGCGAGTGCTCGCGCCCGACGCCCAGGATGGCCTCGAGCAACCAGCTGCGGTACGCCTCGTCCTCAGATGCGGCGAGGGAGTTGCGGTCCACCCGCAGGGAGTCGAGCGGCACCGCTCGCAGCTCGGTGTGGTGGGCATATCCGTCACTGCCGAACTCATCGATCCCGACACGCACGCCCAGGCGCTTGATCTGTGTCAGGCGCTCGGCGGCCACCGCGAGGTCGCGCATCACGGTGCCCTCGGAGATCTCGAGCGTGAGCAACGACGGCTCGATTCCCGACTGCTGCAGCGCTCGCTGAACGTCCGTGGCGAATCCGTTTCGATTGAGCTGATGGGCCGACACCTTCACCGCGATGCCGACCGGGCCATTGTCTCCGGCGGCGCTGCCCCGCGTCACGTTCCATGCCGCGGCCTGGGTGCAGGCCTGCTCGAGCGCCCAGCGACCGATCGGCACGATCAGCCCGGTTTCCTCGGAGAGCGGGATGAAGTCTCTAGGGGCCAGGACTCCCTGCGTGGGATGTGTCCAGCGGATCTGTGCCTCGAGACCCACCACTCGGCGGGTGTTGAGATCGTAAATCGGCTGGTAGAGCAGGAAGAATTGGTTCTCTTGGAGAGCGGTGTTCAGCTCGGCCTCGAGCACCGCGCGGCCCTCGATGATCGTGCGCATGTTGGCGTTGAACAGCGTGTAGCGATCCTTGCCCGCGGCCTTGGCTGAGGTCAGGGCCAGGTGTGCGTCGCGCAATAGGTCATCGACGGTCGCGTATCGGCCAAAGGCAACGCCGATGCTCGCGGTCAAGACGAAGCTTGGTCCAAAATCGTCGAGCTCGATGGGCTGGTGCAGAGCCTCGATCATGCGTTGGGCGAGGGAGTCCAATCGTACCCCGCGAGCCGCCGACTCGACCAGCACGACGAACTCGTCTCCACCGAGACGACCGACCGTGTCGTGTGCTCGCACAACGACCTCCAGCCGTTCCCCGACGATCCTCAGCAGCTGGTCGCTGGCTGCCTGTCCGAGCTTTTCGTTGACATCCTTGAGTCGGTCGACGTCGACGAACAGGGCGCCCGCCAGCATGCCTGAATCGCGTCCCGCGCGCGCGACCATGCGCTCGGCGCGGTCCAGCGTGAGTGTGCGGTTGGGCAGTCCGGTCAGGGCGTCGTAGAGATCCTCGCTGGGCGGCAGCTCACCGGTCGGCGCCGGCTCCGGCGTCGGCACTGGCGCCCGTGTGGTGGTGTTGCCAAGGGCGAACACGAGCAGGCCGAGCAGCGCACTGAGCAGGATTCCAGCGGTCAACACCGTGTACGCGTGGTTGTCTGTGAGCACGCTGGCACCAGTCGCCGGGCCGAAGTTCGTGACGGTCCATCCGTCGTGCAGGCCGCTCGTCGTGCTCTGCGCGCCGGACCGCGCGGTGCCGCTGGTGAACACGAGATTCGACGGGCTGGCGCCGTTCGCGGAGGCGCCGCTGTACTGCAGGGTCAGGGCATAGCCTGGGTGGCCCTCGAGCACCGCTCCCAGCATGGCCCCCGGCACGAGCACCTCACGCAGCCATCCCACGATTGCCGCCCTGCGGCCGAATACGCTGTGTGGGGTCACATTGCCCCGATACACGGGCGTGTCCACGGCCAGCGCCACCCTCTTGCCCGCCGCGATGGCTTTGTAGACGCTCAGTCCGGTGTCTCGACTCTGCTCCAGCGCGGGCGAGACCTTGACGGGGATGAGCGCGGGTTTGACGGGTGCGGTGCTAACCGGCGCGGAGGTGCTCTTCTCGAGTGTCGAGGAGCCTGATGTGGGAGCTGTCTTCTCGAGTGTGGAGGAATTTGTGGAGGAATTAAATGTGGAGGAGGTGTGGACGGGTGGCGCGGGCTGGAAGGCCGGCAGCAGGCCGAGCGCATCGAGCTCCGGGTAGCGATGCCGCGTGCGCGCCCATCTGACCCATGTCCCGAATTCCGCCGGCGACGCTTTTGGATTTGCGGCGAAGTAGGTGGCGGCCGCGACGGTGAGCTCTTCCTGGCGCTGGATCGCCAGTCTCAGCGTTGAAGCGATCGCTCGCGAACCCTGCTGGAACGTCGCTTGCCCACTGGCTGCGTCCTTTTTTGCGATCGTGTGCGCGCTGTACACCGAGGCGATCGTCCCGGCGAGCAGGCAAAACACCGCGAACGCGATCCACGCGCCTTTGCTCCACTCACCTTTGGCGAACGCGGTCCACGCGCCTTTGCTCCATCCACCTTTGCTGTTCACGCCCTGACTGTCCACGCCTTCGCTGTCGTGGGCCAGTTGCTCAGCCTGCTCGGGATTGGCCTGCTCGGGCGTATTCGGCGTGCCATTGACAGGCACTCCCGCCGGCGGGTCAACGGCGCCGTCACGCTCGGGGTCGTGTTGAGGGGTTTCGCCGTCTGACATGAGCCGCGCCTTTATGTCGGCGAATAGCCGGCAAACCTTTACTTACGCACGTCGGCCTGCCTCATAGCGCCGCACGGCGCTGCCGCGAGCGTCGAGCGCGTACTAGAACGCTCTCAGGCGCTCGTGATGCTCAGCCGGTCTAGTCGAGGCGCGTCTTCAGCCTGTCTGCTCGGTGGGGCGGATCAGCAGCTCGTTGATCGCGACGTGCCGGGGGCGAGTGACGATGTAGGCGATGGCGTCGGCGATGTCCTCTGCCTCCAAGCGCTCGATGCCGGCGAATCGCTTCATCATCTGCTCGCGGACCTCCGCGCGCACGTGCCCGGAGAGCTCTGTGGACACAGCGCCGGGCTCCACCAGCGAGACGCGCACGTGGCGCTCGGTGAACTCCTGGCGTGCCGACTCGCTGAATGCGCCCACGCCATGCTTGGTCAGGTTGTAGACACCCGAGCCGAGGCGAGCCTGGCGTCCGGCCACCGAGCTGATGTTGACCAGATCGGCGACTTTGCGCGGCTCCTGCTCGGCGGCCTTCAGCAGATGCGGCAGAGCCGCGTGCGCCACGTACAGCAAGCCGTTGAGGTTGAGCGCGATCATCCGCTCCCATTCCTCGATCGGCGCGTCCTGGATCGGGCCGAGCAGCATCACGCCGGCGTTGTTGATGACCGTGTCCAGCCGACCGAGCTCTGCCACGGTGCGCTGCACCGCCGCGTTGGCCTGCTCACGATCGGTGACGTCTGTCTCGATTGCTAGCGCACGACCGCCGTCCCGTTCGATGCTCGCGGACAACTCGTCGAGGCGATCCTTGCGCCGCGCCGCGATCGCGACGGCCGCTCCCTGGGAGGCCAGGGCCCTGGCGGTGGCCTCCCCGATGCCGCTACTTGCCCCGGTCACCAGCGCAACGGTGCCGTCTAGTCGATCAGCCATGTCCCTCAATCATCTCTCTTGCGCTCCAGTCTCCCGTGCTCGATGCCATGTTAGGCCGAAGCCGTGACCGGGCTCCGGGCGCTGACCGGGCCGGGTGCGCCGGCGAGCACCGCGTCGAGCAGGCCCGGAAAGCGCCCGTCGAGATCCTCGCGGCGCAGGGTGTTCAGGCGAGCCGTGCCTTCCTCGCGCTGATCGATCACGCCGGCCTCGCGCAGCACGCGGAAGTGGTGCGTGAGCGTCGACTTGGTGATGTCCAGATCAAACGATCCGCAGCGACGCGGCGTCGAGTCCTCGGCCAGGCTGCGCACGATGCACAGGCGTTGCGGGTCGCTGAGGGCATGCAGCACGTCTGCCATCTGCAGTTGGTCTGAGGCGGGATGAAAAAGGCTCATGCGCACATTGTACGACGATCGACGTTCTTTGTGGTACGATGCTCGTCGTACTAGCGAACAAGAGGAGCGCATCCCGCCATGTCAGAGCCCTACATCCAGTCCCAGCCCCAGATCTCCGAGCCGCGCGAGGACCGCGGTCCACGCAGCGAGGAGCGCCGCGCCGCGCGCCTGTCGGCGATCGTCGAGGCGGCATACATCCAGCAGGCGGCGAGCCGATGACCGCCGCCGTCCTACGTCACCTTCCCCTGCGCGATGTTTCCGCACGCTCGCGCGAGCGCTCGAAGAACGTGCTGCTCGTGCTGATCTGCCTCGCCCAGTTCATGGTGATCCTCGACGTGTCGATCGTCAACGTCGCGCTGCCGTCGATCCGCGGTGGGCTGCACTTCGGCACGACCGGGCTGCAGTGGGTGGTTAACGCCTACACGATCACGTTCGGCGGCTTCTTGCTGCTCGGGGGACGGCTCGCCGATCTGCTCGGGCGCCGGCGCGTGTTCCTCGGCGGCACCGCACTGTTCAGCTTCGGTTCGCTGCTGTGCGCGTTCGCGAGCTCGCGCGGGCTGCTGCTCGGAGCACGCGGACTGCAGGGTCTCGGCGGCGCGGTGCTGTCCCCCGCGAGCCTGTCGATCATCACGACCTCGTTCGCCGAGGGCAAAGAGCGCAACCGCGCGCTCGGCGTGTGGGGCGCGATGGCCGGCCTCGGCGGCGCCTCCGGAGCGCTGCTCGGCGGACTGTTGACCCAGGGTCTCGGCTGGCCGGCGATCTTCTTGATCAACGTCCCGATCGGCGCTGCGGTGATCTTCGCCGGCCGGCGGATCATTCCCGAGAGCCGGCGCGAGGACATCCATCGTCACTTCGACGTCACCGGCGCGATCCTGGTCACGCTCGGTCTGATCGTCGCCGTGTACGGGATCGTTCGCAGCGAGACCCTCGGCTGGGGCGCCGCCGGTGTGCTCGGTCCGCTCGCGATCGCCGCCGCGCTGCTGGCGCTGTTCGCGCTCGTCGAGGGACGCTTCGCGCCGGCGCCCCTGCTGCCGTTGAGCGTCTTGCGGATGCCGCGACTGCGCGCCGCCAACATCGTGATCGCGCTGCTGTATTCGGGCGTGTTCTCGATGTGGTTCTTCCTGACCCTGTACATGCAGCAGGTGCTCGGCTACAGCGCCCTGCGTGCGGGACTCGCGTTCATGCCGATGACGCTGAGCGTCGCCCTGGCCGCATCTTTGGCGCCACGACTCGTGGCTCGCTTCGGCGTGCGCCCCGTGCTCGCCACGGGGATGCTGAGCTCCGCGATCGGTCTCGGGTTGCTGACGGGGGTGGCGCCCGGCGGCAGCTATCTGGGGACGGTGCTGCCCGGTGGCGCGCTCGGCGCCGGCGGTCTCGGCTTGGCGCTCGTGCCGGCGACGATCGCCGCGGTGCAGGGCATCTCCGCGGAGCAGAGCGGGCTCGCCTCCGGGCTGCTCAACACCTCGCGTCTGGTGGGGGGCGCGCTCGGGCTAGCCGTGCTCAGCACGATCGCCGACTCGCACACCTCCAGTCAGCTGACACATGGCGCCTCCACGCTCGGCGCCTTGACGAGCGGCTATCAGCTGGCGCTCGGTATCGGCGCCCTGATCTCGCTGCTGGGCGCATTGCTGACGGTCCTGCTGCTGCGACCCCGCGCCTCCGAGGCCGCGCTGCCTACCTCCGAGGCCACGCTGCCCGCCACCCAGACCGCGTTGCCCGCCGCCGAGGCTGCGCTGCCCGCCTCCGAGGCCGCGCTCGAGCCGCCGGCGACCATCCACGCGCGCCGGCCAGATGAGGCGAGAGCCGCTTAGCCTTGACATGTGACTAGATAGTCACGTATACTCTGGCGCATGGACGACGTGTTCAAGGCCCTGGCCGACCCGACGCGCCGAAGTTTGCTCGACGAACTGTACAAGCAAGACGGGCAGACCCTCAGCGCGCTCGAGCAAAGATTGCCGATGACACGCTTCGGTGTGATGAAGCATTTGAAGGTGCTCGAGCAGGCCGGTCTCGTGACCACCAAGAAGCGAGGTCGCGAGAAGCTGCACTTCCTGAACGTCGTTCCAATCAGGCTTGTCCACGACCGGTGGGTGAGCAAGTACTCAGAGCCCTGGGCCGCGAGGCTCAGTGGACTAAAGCAAGAGATCGAGGAGGAATCGAGATGAGTGCCGACACACAGAGCAGCGGAAAGCGCCCCTGGACGGCTGAGCCGACGGAGAAGGTCTTCGAGATCTTCATCAAAACGACGCCCGAGCGTCTCTGGGAGGCGATCACCGACGAGGAGCTCAGGCGCAAGTACAACTTTGGCGCGAGCGCCAGCTCCGACTGGACGCCCGGCTCCGACTATCGGCTCGCCGCCGCGAACGGCAGCATGCTGCTCGCCGAGGGCGAGAACCTGGAGGTCGATCCCCCTCGCCGGCTCGTCCAGAGCTTCAGCGCCGTGTGGAGCGAGGAAGTAAGGGCCGAAGGCACCTCGCGTGTCACCTGGGAGATCGAACAGGTCGAGGACTCGTGCCGGCTTACCGTCACCCACGATCTGCTCAGCGAGAACGCCCACGGCGAGCTCTACGGTGGTTGGCCGATGATCCTCTCTGGCCTGAAGACGCTGCTGGAGACCGGCGAGCAGCTCACCACGCCCGGCTCGTTGCGCTATACTTAAGTCAATGCTTAAGCAATATTTGTCGGAGGGTGTGCCGGTCGATCTCCCCGTTGATCTCCCGGTCGATCCGCTCTTCCGGGCTCTCTCTGACCCCACCCGCAGGCTGATGGTCGACCGGCTGAGCCGCGGCCCGGCCTCGGTTAGTGAGCTGGCCGAGCCGTTTGACATGTCCCTGCCCGCGATCGTCCAGCATCTGCACGTACTCGAGCACAGCGGCCTGGTCTGCTCGCAAAAGGTCGGGCGGGTTCGTACCTGCAGCATCCAGACAGAGGCGATGCGCACTGCCGAGCAGTGGATATCCCAGCGGCGCGCATTCTGGGAGAAGAGCCTTGACCGTCTCGGTGGCTACCTCGACGAGAACCCTGACCAAGTAGAGCAAAGGAGCAAGCGGTGAGCAAGCGATCCACGACACACTCGACATTCGTGATCGAGCGGACCTACGACGCCTCGCCAGAGCGGGTGTTCGACGCCTGGTCAGACCCGGCCGCCAAGGCGCGCTGGTTCGGCCCGCCAGAGAAGCCCGAGGGGGCTTACTCGCTGGACTTCCGGGTCGGCGGTTCTGAGCATCTGAGCATCGCCTTGCCCGACGGTTCGGTTTACAGCTTTGACGCCGTCTACCAGGACATCGTGGCAGGGCAGCGGATCGTCTACACATATGACATGCACAAAGACCAGGCACGCATCTCGGTCTCCGTCGCTACGATCGAGATCGAAGGACTCGGCGCCGGCACACAGCTGACGCTCACCGAGCAAGGCGTCTTTCTGGACGATCTTGACACCTCGGCCGAGCGCGAGCACGGGACGAACGTGCTGATGGACACGCTCGGCGGCTACCTGCTGAACTCTAAGGCGAGCACATGAGAGCGCAGAAAGGAGCCCGAAACCGATGACTGATGCAGAAACCGACCGCAGTCGCTGGATCGCCCTGTACGTCCTGTGCGCCGGGGTGCTGATGATCGTGCTGGATGTCACCGTGGTCAACGTCGCGCTTCCGTCGATCCAGACGGACCTTGGTTTCTCCACGTCGAGCCTGGCGTGGGTGGTCAACGCCTACCTGATCGCCTTCGGCGGACTTCTGCTGCTGGCTGGAAGATTCGGCGACCTGGTCGGTCGCCGCAGCGTTTTGCTGGCAGGGTTGGCCATCTTCACCACGGCATCGATGCTGTGCGGGCTCTCTCAGAGTCAGACGATGCTCGTGCTTGCGCGCTTCGTGCAGGGCGCGGGCGGCGCGATGACCTCGGCGGTGATCCTGGGGATGATCGTGACGATGTTTCCGCAGCCCCATGACCAGGCGAAGGCGATTGGCGTCTACGCGTTCGTCGCCTCCGCCGGTGGCGCGGTCGGCCTGCTGGCCGGTGGCGTGATCACCCAGGCGATCAACTGGCATTGGATTTTCTTTGTCAACGTCCCGGTCGGGATCGCCACTGCCGTCTCGATCGTGCGACTGCTCCCCCGCGACCAGGGCATCGGGATCAGCGAGGGTGCGGATATTCCCGGGGCGGTGCTGATCACCAGCGCGCTGATGCTCGGCGTCTACACGATCGTCAAGCCGGCCGCCGAGCACGGCTGGGGCGCGAGCCGCACGCTTTTGCTGGGCGCCATCTCGATTGTGCTGCTGGTGATCTTCCTAGCGCGCGAGGCGACTGCCGCAAAGCCGCTGATGCCGCTGCGAATCTTTCGCTCGCGCAACGTCGCCGGCGCCAACCTGATCCAGGTGTTTTCCGTCGCTGGGATGTTCGGCATGTTCTTCCTTGGGGCGCTGTACATGCAGCGGGTCCTGCACTACGACGCGCTGGAGATCGGTTTGGCGTTCCTGCCGGTGACGCTGATCATGGGCACCCTGTCGGTCCGTTACTCCCAGCCGTTGGTGATGCGCTTTGGCGCGCGTAACCTGATGTTCCCCGGCCTGGGTCTGATCGGAGTGGGATTGCTGTGGTTCATGCGCGCCCCTGTTCACGGCAGCTACATCGCCGACATCTTCCCCGTGATGGTGCTGTTCGGCACAGGCGCCGGCGTCTGCTTCCCGGCCCTGATGGGACTCGCGATGTCAGGCGCCACACCGAGCGACGCCGGTCTCGCCTCGGGCCTGGTGAATACGACCGCGCAGGTCGGCGGCGCGCTGGGCCTGGCCGTGCTCGCCACCCTGTCGGCCTCACACAGCAACGGCCTGATCAAGAGCGGCCACTCGACCGCGGCGGCGCTCACCAGTGGCTATCACCTGGCGTTTGGGATCGGTGCCGCGCTGGTCGGCTGCGCCATCCTCGTCGCCCTGACCGTGGTGCGCTCACCGGAGCGCGTTGCCCTTGAGACTGAGGCAGCCGACGCGCAGCCGGCTTACCCCGAAGCCGCGTAAGCTGCATCGTCCAGTGCGCTCAGTGCAACGACCACGCCGGTATGTGGCCCGGCATTGGCTGTTGGTCTGCAGGCCGGTGTTTCGCTACAGCGTCCCTCGCGATGCCTTCGTGCTGCGCGGCGTCGGACGCTCCTTCGGTCCCGTGTTGCGCGCCGACCGTCGCGGCCGCCGCCGGCGTCCATTCGAGGGAGTAGACCGCCGCCGCCCGCGCTCTGCCTAGCCGGGCGCCCCGCTCAACGCCTCGCGCCCCGCCCAACGCCTTGCGCCCGTCCATACCTCGCGCCCCGTCCGCGCCCCGCGCCTCGCGCCCCGTCCGCGCCCCGCCCAACGCCTCATCCAACGCTTGTCGAGTCGCGCGGCAGGCCCCGGGGCTCTGGGCCATCGCTGTCGATGGATCTCGTAGCAATGCAGCGACAGATCCAGCTACTTCGACAGATCATCCTCGACTCGCAATACACAGTCGATGAGGGCACAGTGGCCGACGCGATCATCGCTCGCGCGAGAGCACGCCGTGCGGTGATCGGGATGACGTTCCGCAACGACGTCCGCAAGGACGTCCGCGAGCCTCAGGTGCGCTCGTTCCGCCCCAGCAACAAGGCCAGGTCCTTCCGTCCCTGCGCCGCCAAGGGCTCGCAGGACGGCCTCATCCCCTCGATCGCGCAGCGCCGCTCCTAACACCCCCGCGCCCGCCCGCCGCTCCGCGCCTAACGCCCCGCGGCCGCCGTCCTAGGTTGGCTCGTAGGTCAGGATCGAGATGCCCTCGCCGACCGTCGTCGAGCCCGTCAGCGCCATGGGCTTCTTGTCGTGCGTCTCGCCGAACAGGCGCTTGCCGCTGCCGAGGACGACGGGGAAGACCATCAGGCGCAACTCATCGACGAGGTCGTGCTCGAGCAGCCCCTGCACGAGCTGGGCGCTGCCGTGGACGAGGATCACGCCATCCACATCTCGCTTGAGCTGGGCAATCTCTTCGAGGAGATCGCCTGAGAGCACGGTCGAGTTGTTCCACTCAGCATCAGCCAAGGTGGAGGAGATCACGTACTTCGGCATGCTGTTCATCTTCTCGCCGAATGCGCCCATGCCTTGCATCTGTGGCCAGGCGGCGGCAAAGCCCTCATAAGTAACACGTCCCAGCAATAACGCTTGCGCGTCGAGGGTCTCCTGGAGCTTGAACTGATCGCCCTCTTCGCCACGCGGGATCTCAAACGTCCAACCCGCGTGCTTGTAATCCTCGCCTCCGCCTGGAGCCTGCATCACACCATCCAACGAGACAAACTCGGTTACGACGATCTTTCCCATCTCAATCCTCCTTTTTTGACTTCGGCTAGCACTAGCCACAAAGACAACGGATCCAGTCACCAAGACCAAGGGGCCCGGCAAAAGTCATCGGTACGTCCATCCGGGTCACGGGGTTCGTCCGGGCCACGGGGCTTGTCCGGGTTCGGGTTCGTCCGAGCCATAAATCATTCTGTGCGCTATGCAACTTTCTAAGCGTGACACGATGGATCTCCTGCGGAGCGTCGGGGGAGTGCTGTTTGCCGTTGGCGCGGTGTTGGTGCTGGCGCGCAAGTCTGGCCATCACGGCTGGGGTGACTTTGCGCGTCTGCTGGTGGTGTTGGTGCCGGCCGTGACTCTCTATTTGCTGGCGCTCGGCGGGACCGAGGGTGCGGGTAGGGCCGAGGGTGTGCGTGGGATCGAGGGTGCGGATGGGGCAGAGGGTGCGCGCGACGAGCACGCTCGTCCGTGGCAGTCGGTGCTGATGGTGGTTGCGATTCTGCTCGTGCCGGTCGTGCTGCTCGAGTTCCTCGCTTGGGTCGGCGCTAACACCGGCCACGTGCTCTACGGCGCGTGTGTCTTTGCCGTGACCGCCCTGTTCGCGGGTTACGCGGCACGGCGCGCGCGTGTGTCTTATGCCGCCCTGCTGGCGGGGCTTTCATTGCTCCTGACATGGCTGCTCGTCTGGGAGAAGATCCTCGGCCATCCATCGGCCAACACATATCGCTGGCTGCTCGTCGCGGCGGCCGTGTTGCTCTTTGTGTTCGCGGCCAGGCTCGCGCGCGCCAGCGCCATCGGCGCGAGCGAGCTCGCCACGGCGGGCGGGATCGCGGCGGTGATGGCTGGCGTGCTGGGCGTGATCATCGGCTCCTTCGTTGGCGCGTTTTCGGGCCTCTCGCGGGCACTCTCGAAAGCTGGCGAAACGTCGAGTTCGATCAGCGGGTCGGGCTCGATCGGGGGATCGGGCTCCATCATCGGGTTGGGAGCCGGCAAGGCGTCGGTCATCACCAGGACGTCGGGGACGTTCAGGGGGTCGGTCCCTCACGTCCACGTCCCTCGCGTCCCTCACATCCCAGTCAACCCTCACATCCCGCGTAACTCGCCGATCTTGGGCAACCCGCGGATCCCGCGTAACTCCCCGATCTTGCGCACCCCCGGGATCTTGCACAGCCATCACCTCTCCTCAAATCCCTTTGCCATCCATACAAACGGGCTGCAGCACTTCGGCTGGGACTTGTATCTGCTGGTCGTCTCGCTGGCGCTGGTATGGATCGGCTCGCGCGTGCGCGCTCGCGGCCTCGGCTACGTCGGCGGAGTCGGGCTGCTGGCGTTCCTGATCAGCGTCGGCGAGCAGGTCACACGGCTGGAGTCCGGACGGGCCCCGACATCTCACATCGTCGGTTGGCCGCTGGCGCTGCTGATCATCGGCCTCGTGGGCCTCGCGGCGCCGATGCGCAGCCGCCGCGAGACATGATCGAGGACTTCTACGGTGCGTTCGCTGAGTGCGACGGTGGCCGCATGGCTGCTTGCTACGCGCCGGTCGCGAGCTTCTCCGACCCCGTATTCGGCGAGCTGGACGCGCGCGAGGTGGGGGGGATGTGGCGCATGCTGACCGGTCAGGCGAAGGACCTGCGGATTGAGCTGCTCGACCACGACACCCAGGGCGAGCGTGGCTCGGCGCATTGGCGAGCGCACTACACCTTCTCGCAGACTGGCCGGCCGGTGATCAACGATGTCCAGGCCTCGTTCCGCTTCGCCGACGGCGGGCTGATCGTCGAGCACGTCGACGACTTCGACTTCTACCGCTGGGCCAGGCAGGCGCTCGGGCCGCGCGGCCTGCTCCTGGGCTGGACGCCGATCGTGCGATCTGCAGTTCGCGGCCGGGCGCGTGCCTCGCTCGAGCAGTTCCTGGCGCAGGAGGGCTGAGGGTGGGCCGCCCTCATCGCCGACGCGTTGTGGTCTGTGCCGGCGTCCCCGTCGGCGCGTTGCGGTCTCCCGCCAGTGCGCGACTACCGGTCGGCGTGTTTGGGGCCGATTCGCTGCGCGATCGAGACGAACAGATCTTCCATCATCCGCAGGTTGATGGTGTCGGGAGCGACCTGTTGCTCGAGCGTGATGCCGCAGCCGATCGCCATCATCGCCGTGACGACTTCATTGCACTCACGCTCCTCGCACTGCACACAGTCCCTGGCGCAAATCTCGGCGATCAGCCGTGTGCTCGCCTCGCGCCACAGCCGATCCTGTTCGCGAAAGCGCCGCGCGACATCGGGGTTGCGTGCGGCGTGGACGGCGAATTCCGCCATCAACAGGCTCCACTCGGGGTCGGCGAGGTGGCGCTCGTAGAAGGTTCGGGCGGCGGTTAGGGCGGCGTCCTTGAGCGTGCCGTCCTCGAGCAGGCGCTCGGCGATCAGCTGCACGCTCTTCTGCGCCTCGCGGTCGTGCAGCGCCAGGAAGAACTCTTCCTTGTTGGCGAAGCTCGAGTACACCGCGCCGCGCGAGAAGCCGGCCTCCTCGGCGATCTCGTCGATCGAGGCCTGGTGAAAGCCGTCCCGGCGGAAGATCACCGAGGCCGAGTCCAGCACCAGCTCTCGTGTCCGCGCACGGCTCTCCTCGCGGGTCATTCGCTTGCGGTGTAGAGCGGCAGGTGTCATCTGTCACATGCTAGTACGGCATAAATCGTGGGGTCGTGCGCCTTGACAAACTTGCTGTAGTCAGATACATATCGTATCTCAGTGGGGGTAGCACTCAAAATAAATCGCTTTCCAAGTTATGTGCGCAAACGCACACACGTCGGCGCGCCGAGCCAAAAGAATGTGCGCATTCCTACAAACGAGTCCCCGGATGTGAGGAGTCGCTCATGAGTGTCATCGCCCGCTTCGTCCTCCGCCACCCGCGCAAGATCATCTCCTTCTGGGTGGTCGTGCTCCTGCTCAGCCTCGCGGGCGCCTCGCGCTTGAGCGACCGTGTGCAGAACGGGGGATACGCCGCCTCGGGCTCGCAGTCGATACGGGCGGCCGAACTCGAGGAACATCAGTTTGGCCGCTCCTCGGAACCGCAGGCCTATCTGTCGGTGCTCGCGGTGCACGGATCTCGGACGGTTCCCCCGGGCGACGTCCTCGAAGCCGCCCGTGCGCTGCGTGGCGTGGCGGGCGTCAAGTTGGTCGGCACGCCCGTGATCTCCGCGGACGGGCACGCCGCCCTGATGCCGGTGACGTTCGCCGGCAGCTACGGATACGCCCAGACCCGCGTGCCGGAGGTCGAATCGGCCCTCGCCCACGCCCATCTGGCCTCCTCGACAGCACGGCTGATCGGTCAGGTCGGCATCTACCAGCGCTACATGGTGAACTCCAAGAAGAGCCTTTCGACCTCCTCTCTGATCTCCTTCCCAGTGACGCTCGTGATCCTGCTGATCGCGTTCCTGTCGGTGGTCGCGGCGCTGCTGCCGCTGGGTCTCGCGGCCGTGTGCGTCGGCGTGACGTTCGGGTTTCTGTATCTCCTCACCTACGTCGTGCAGTTGAGCGTGTTCGTCGAGGACACCGTGCTCGTGCTCGGCCTGGGGCTCAGCATCGACTTCTCGCTGTTCATGGTCACGCGCGTGCGTGAGTCGCTGGCGCGTGAGGGTACGACGATGGAGCAGGCGATCACCGAGGGGCTGCAAACGACCGGTCGTGCGATCACGGTCTCGGGCCTGACGGTCGCCACGGCGCTCGCCGGCCTGTACGTGACGGGGCTCGGGGTGTTCTCATCCCTGGCCACGGGTGCGATCGGCGCGGCGCTGATCGCTGTCTCGGCCGCGCTGACGATGACACCCGCCGCGATCGTGCTGCTCGGCGATCGGCTCGATCGCTTCTCGATCCGGCGGGCCGTCACGGCCGCCCAGAACGGCTCCTTCTGGCGCGGGCTCGCTGACTTCGTCGTGCGTCGCCGCGTCGCGGTCATCGCGACGATCGTGCCGGTGATGCTCGTGCTGTCGATCCCGATCGCCGGGATGCACATCACGCTGAAGTCGATCAGCGTGCTGCCCAGCTCAGACCCGGTCCGCGCGGCCACCGCTCGGGTCTCCGAACATTTCCCGCCGGGCGCGGGAACCCCCGCGGTCATCGTGGCCCACGCCCCGCCGGCGAGGCTGAGGCAGATCGTCGCTGCTCAGCCGGGTGTCGTGCAGGTCGGTCCGGCCGAACTCGGAGCGCACGGGTGGGTGCGCGTCGACGCCACGCTCGACGCCTACTCCGACAGCTCAAAGGCGGACGCGATCGTCGAAGATCTGCGCTCAACGCTGCACCAGGCGTACGGCTCGCAGGCCGTGGTGGGCGGCGCGACCGCGGTGGGACTCGACCTGATCCAGCGCATCAATGAACGCACGCCGTGGGTCGTGCTCGTGGTGCTGCTCGCCGAGATCCTCGTGCTGACGGTGATCTTCGCCGCCCCGCTGATCGCATTGAAGGCGGCGCTGACGACGCTGCTGTCGGTGTCGGCGGCGCTCGGCGTGATGACGTTCTTCTTTCGCTCGACCGGCAACATCGGCTACTTCGTCCCGCTGTTCCTGTTTGCGACGATCTTCGGGCTGTCGACCGACTACGAGGTGTTCCTGCTCTCGCGCGTGCGCGAGCACCACCGCGAAGGCCACTCCAACACGGACAGCCTCAAGCAGGCGCTGATCGGCTCCTCGCGCTCGATTACGCTCGCCGGGATCACGATGGGCGTCGTCTTCTTCTCGTTCGCCGTGTCGCCGCTCGTGCCGTTTCAGGAGCTCGGCGTCGGCATGGGCCTGGCGATCGTGCTCGACGTGACCGTCGTGCGCGGCCTGCTCGTGCCGGCCACCGTGGCGCTGCTGGGCGAGTTGAACTGGTGGCGGCCCAGGTGGTCGAGACGGCAGCGCCGGTCGAGCGTCCCGAGCCCCGCCAGCCCCGCGAGTTGTTAGCGACGCCTAGAAGGAGGAGCGCCTAGAGGACGCCGTGGGGAGCGCCCACCTAGAGACGCGCCGCGACGGCGCGGCCGGATGAGGGGAGGGCGCCGGGCGCCGGAGCCCCCGGACCCTTAGAGACGCGCCGCGACCGCGCGGCCGGCGATCCGCCCGGAGAACAGGCAGCCGCCGAGGAACGTGCCCTCCAGCGAGCGGTAGCCGTGCACGCCGCCGCCACCGAACCCCGCCACCTCGCCGGCGGCGTACAGGCCTGGCAGCGGTTCGCCGGAAGCCTGGAGCACGCGACTGGACAGGTCGGTCTGCAGGCCACCGAGTGTCTTGCGCGTGAGGATGTTCAGGCGAACCGCGATCAATGGCCCTGCCTTCGGGTCGAGGATCCGGTGCGGCGCCGCGACGCGCGTGATCCGGTCCGGGATGTAGCGGCGGGCGCCGCGAATCGCCGTGACCTGCAGATCCTTCGTGTATGGGTTCTCGATCTCGCGGTCCCTCGCGACGACCTCCCGCTCGACCGTCGGCAAAGTCGAGCAGCGGCTCGTCGGTCAAGGCGTTCATCCCGCGCACGAGCGCGGGCAGGTCGCGCTGCACGACGAAGTCGGCGCCTTTCTGCTTGAACGCCTCGACCGGGCCGGGCGCGCCCTTGCCGACGCGCGACTTGAGCACCTCGATGACGCTCTTGCTCGTCAGGTCGGGGTTCTGCTCGGAGCCCGAGAGCGCGAACTCCTTCTCGATCATCTTCTGCGTCAGCACGAACCACGTGTAGTCGTGGCCGGTCTGCATGATGTGCTCGAGCGTGCCGAGCGTGTCGAAGCCCGGGAACAGCGGCACGGGCAGCCGCTTGCCGGTCGCGTCCAGCCACAGGGGGGAGGGGCCCGGCAGGATGCGGATGCCGTGACGGCTCCAGATCGGGTCCCAGTTGCGGATCCCCTCGACGTAGTGCCACATCCGGTCCGGGTTGATGATGCTCGCGCCGGCCGCCTGGCTGATCTGCGAGCATCCGCCCGTCGACGTGATCGGGCACCCCGCAGATCATGTTCTTCGGCGCCTCGCCCAACCGCTTCGGCCAGTTCTGACGGACGAGTTCGTGGTTGGCGCCGATCCCGCCGGAGGTGACGATCACGGCCTGCGCTGAGCACTCGAACTCGCCGACGGCCTCCCGCGAGCTGGGCTTGCCACGCGCGACGGAGCTCGGCTCGAGTAGCTGGCCGGCGACTCCGCTGACGGCGCCGTCGGTGACGGTCAGCTCGTCGACCTGGTGGCGGAAGCGCAGCTCGACCAAGCCGCGGCGCTCGGCTTCGCGCACGCGGCGCACGAACGGCTCGATCACTCCGGGTCCCGTGCCCCAAGTGACGTGAAAGCGGGGGACGGAGTTGCCGTGGCCGGTGGCGAGGTAGCCGCCGCGCTCGGCCCAGCCGACGTTCGGTACGAAGCGCAGACCCTGGGCGTGCAGCCACGAGCGCTTCTCGCCCGCGGCGAAATCGACGTACGCCTCGGCCCAGCGGCGCGGCCACTCGTCCTCCGGCCGGTCGAACCCCGCCGTGCCGAGCCAATCCTGCCAGGCCAGCTCGCGCGAGTCGTGAATCCCCATCCGGCGCTGCTCGGGACTGTCCACCAGGAACAGGCCCCCAAAAGACCAGAACGCTTGCCCGCCCAGAGATGCCTCGGGCTCCTGGTCGAGCAGGATCACCCGCTGCCCGGCATCGGCCAGCTCGGCGGTTGCGACCAGGCCGGCCAGACCGGCTCCAACCACGATCGCATCGGCGTTGTGCGCGCTCACGAGCGCGAAGGCTACAAGTCCATCGCCCAGGCGGGCTCGTCTGTCGAGTAAATCCATCGCCCGGGCGGGCTCTTTCGCGCCCAGATAGCCTCGTCCGTCAAGTGTCTACTCCGCGGAGTCGGATTCATGGAATCAGCGCTTGCAGCCGATTGTGTACCCCGAGATGTCTGTTCAACGCTCGAGCCTGGAAATAGATGAGGCGCCGGTCCGTGAGGCGCTCGAGGCGCCGGTCCCGGTCCGTCCGGTCGGTGAGACGCTTCTCCCGACACCGCCGTCCGCGCTGGGGGATGAGCCCTCCGAGGATCTTTGTCGTCTTGGCGAGGCGCTGAAGGCGCGAGCCGAGGATGTGCTCAATCTGACGGTCGTGCGAACCGCGGGATCGGGTGAAGCGGTCGACGCCGTGGTTCAGGGCAGCTTTGAACGGATCAGCACCTCCTCGACGATGGCGGTAGCCCGCTGGATAGCGGGGGAGGGTATGAAGGTGGCAATCGAGGCAGGACGGGAAACCTGGGAGATCTTTGGCGAGCTGGCGGCGCACCGCGCGGCGTCGCTGAACGAGGTGACCAGTCGCTGTTTCTCGTGGCGCAACGTGATGGCCGAGGTGCTGCACGAGAGTGCCGCACAACTGGAGGTTTCACCCGAGTCGCTCTCCCAAGCTCTGAGCATCCTGCAGTTGAGTCTCGAGTTCAGCCTCGTGCGGATGTGCGAGTGCTTTGAGATCGAGCGCCAGCGAACCGATGAAGAGCTCAAGCGGCGCGAGGAGGAGCTCGCGTTCCTGGCCACCCACGACCCGCTGACCGGGCTCCCTAACCGCACCTTGATCTTGGATCGCGTCGAGCAGATGCTCGCGCGCTCGCGTCGCAGCCAAACGCCGGTGGCGGCGCTGTTCGTCGATCTCGACAACTTCAAGTCGATCAACGACACGCTCGGTCACGGCGCCGGCGACGAACTGCTGCGGGCGGTCACCGCCAGGCTCAACGGCGTGATCCGTGACGCCGATGCCCTGGGACGTCTCGGCGGCGATGAGTTCGTCGTGGTCTCCGAGGAGCTCTCATTGGCGGCGGGACCCGAGCTGGTGGCCGAGCGCCTGCTTGACGCGCTCAAGCAACCGTTCAAGCTCGGATCCGATGAGGAGACGCAGCTGACCGTGACGGCGAGCATCGGCATCGCGGTCGGAGACCACACCTCCGCCGAGGAGCTCCTGCGCAACGCCGACATCGCGATGTACCGCGCCAAGTGGGACGGCAAGAATCGCTACATCGTCTTTGAGACCGGCATGCAGGATGTGCTCCAGGACCGCATGGAACTCGAGATGGACCTGCGTGAAGCGCTCGAGAAAGACGAGTTCTTCCTCGCCTATCAGCCCACGATCGACCTGAGCGACATGAGCCCCACCGGGGTCGAGGCGCTGATCCGCTGGGAGCACCCGGTGCGCGGTGTCGTGCAGCCCGACGATTTCATCCCGCTGCTGGAGGAGACCGGGCTGATCGTCGAGGTCGGCAAGTGGGTGCTCGAGGAGGCTTGCAAGCAGGGCGCCGTGTGGCGCACGGCCGGCTATCCGATCGGCATGGCCGTCAACGTCTCCGGGCGCCAGCTCGACACCGATCAGCTGATCGTCGACATCGAGACCGCACTCTCAGACAGCAGCCTCGACCCCGACGCGCTGACGATCGAGATCACCGAGACGACGCTGATGCGCAACGTCGAGGAAACCGCTCGCCGGCTCGCTCAGGTAAAGGCGCTCGGCGTGCGCATCGCGATCGACGACTTCGGTACCGGGTACTCATCGCTCGCGCACCTCCAACGGTTCCCGGTCGACGCATTGAAGATCGACCGCTCGTTCATCTCGGGGCTTACGCACAACGAGGAGGGCGAGACGCTGATGCACACACTCGTGCAGCTCGGCAAGGCGCTCTCGATCGAGACCTTCGCTGAGGGCATCGAGCAGCAGCACGAGCTCTCCCTGCTCAAGGAACAGGACTGTGACTCAGGGCAGGGCTTCCTGTTCGCTCGACCCCTCGACGTGGCCGCGACCGAGGCCTTCCTCGAGCAAAACTGGACCAGCAAAGCTGCACCTGCCCTGGTGCGAGTGCCGCACGCCTAGAGAGCGCGTGGGCGCGGCACACCTAGAGCGCGAGTGCGGCACCTAGAGCGTGCTGGCGGGCTCTATATGCTCCTCGGAGTATGGATAGTGCTCCTCAGAACACGGATAGACCCGTCAAGCGGCGCTGGGAGATCCTGATTGGGCGCTATACCGCCAACCCGCTGATGCGGGGTCTGTTCAGGATCGGGATCACGCCGCCCGGGATGGCGCTTGTGGAGACGATCGGCCGGCGTACCGGCGCCGTGCGGCACACGCCCGTCGTTGCTTACACGCCCGACGGGCAGACGCTGTGGCTGATCGCCCAGCACGGCGCACACGCCGGCTGGGTGCGCAACTTCCAGGCCAGCCCACAGGTGCGTGTGCGCCTCGGTCGCAGCTGGCGCAAAGGCACCGCCGAGCTCGTCCCGGACGACGACGTCAAGGCCCGGATCCGCACATTCGCCAACAACCGCGTCGGTCAAGCGATCAATGCGGCGACCTTCCGCGCGCTCGAAAGCCAGCCCGTGACGGTGCGGATCGCACTCGAGGCCTAGCCGGCAGAGATCGCCGCCTGCGGCGCCAGCAGGCGTTCAGGAGTACTGGATGGTTGAGAAGCACCGGTACGGGTAGATACATGCCCATGAGTGCAGTCGCTACTTCGTCGAGATCGCTACTTACCGCCGTTGCTGGGGTTAGGTTGGGTGACATGGAGATGACCTGCTTCACAGACAGACGGTGCTCCCGTGGCGCTCCCCGACCGGCTCTCGTGCTCATCTTGGCCCTTCTCGCGGCCGCATTTGCGCTGCCTGCTGCCGTGCAGGCCGCCCAGGCACCGCCCACTGCCAGCACCTCGGGCGTGTCCAATGTGAGCTACTCCTCGGCGATCCTCAATGGCTATATCGACGCCAAAGGAGCCGGCACCAACTATCTCTTCCAATACGGCGCCACCATTGCCTACGGTGCTCAATCCCCGCTTTCCCCCGGGGGCAACGCGACGAGCTCGATCAGGGTCAGCCAGGCAATCACGGGCCTGCGGCCCACGACGCTCTATCACTACCGGGTGGTGGCATTTGGCCCGACGGGGACAGCGGTGGGTAAAGATCGCACGTTCACGACCGGGAAGATCCCGCTCTCGCTGGCGCTCGTCGGCAGCCCCAACCCCGTGGTGTTCGGCAGCCCGTTCTTCGTCGATGGAACGTTCTCGGGGACCGGTGGCGCCAACCACGCGATCGTCTTGCAGATCAATCCGTTTCCCTACCTGAGTGGTTTCAAAACAGTCGGCAATCCGGAGCTGACGAACTCCGTGGGGGGGTTCTCCTTCCCCTACGTGGGCTTGCTCGAAAACGCCCAGCTCCGCGTCGTGACGGTCGGTCTGCCCGTGGTCGTGAGTCGGGTGGTGCTCGAGGAAGTCGCGGTGCGCGCCTCATTCCACGTGCGTAGCACCCACCGCCGGGGCTACGTGCGCCTGTACGGCACGGTCGCTCCGGCGGAGGTCGGCGCGCAGGTCGGCTTCCAACTGCTGAAGCCCGGTCATGCCTCGATCAACCAGGGCGGCACCACGGTGAAGGCCGGTACTGCGACCGTCTCGAGCTTCAGCGCGGTCGTGCGCCTGCGTCATCCCGGTCTCTACCGCGCGCTGATCAAGGTCTCAGCGGATGGCGCGCACGTCTCGAGCTACAGCCCACCGATCCTCGTTCGCTGAGCTCAGTTCTCCAGCGAGTGCTGTAGCCGCTCGAGCACTCGCACCACACGCAACCCGCTGTGCCCGTCTGAGCGCGGGGTCGCGCCGGTGCGCACGCACTCGATGAAGTGCTCGCACTCGAGCCGCAGCGGCTCGCGGTTGGAGATCTGCGGTGAGAAGGTGTCGCCGGAGCGCGTCAGGTACTCGCCCCAGGAGCGCGTGTCCTGGTCGAAGCCCTTGTCGTAGATCGTCAGCTTGCCCTCGATCAGCATGTCGTCGAAGGTGGCCATCTTCTGGGCGCCGACGACCGTGATGCGCCGCTCCTTGTGTGGGTCCAACCAGGAGAGATGCAGGTGCGCGACCGCTCCGGAAGGGAAACGCAGGTAGCAGAAGACGACGTCCTGCACGCCCTCGCGCACGTAGCTGGCGCCATTCGCGAGGCACTCCTCGGGCTCCTCGCCGATCAGGTGCAGGGCGACCGACACGTCGTGGGCGCCGAGACTCCAGAGCGCGTTCTCGTCGGCTCGGAGCTGGCCGAGGTTGAGGCGGTTGCCGTAGATGTAGTAGAGCTGGCCGAGCTCGTCAGAGTCGACCAGCTGCTTCAGCCGAGTGACCGCGGGGTGGTACTCGAGCAGGTGCCCAACCATCAGGAGCTTGCCGGCCTGCTCTGCGGCCTCGACCGCGCGTTCGGCGTCGGCGGCCCTCGTCGCGAGCGGCTTCTCGACGAAGCAGTGCTTGCCGGCCTGTGCGACGGCGATCGCGAGCTCGGCGTGCGTGGGAACGGGGGTGGCGAGCACGATCGCGTCGAGCGACGGATCGCTGAGCAGCTCGTCGAGATCCGGGGTGGAGCGCGCCGACGGGAACGACGGCTCGAGCTTCGCGCGCGCGTCGGCCGAGGCGTCGCACAACCAGGCCAGCTCGCAGCCGGGGATCGCACCGAGATTGCGAGCGAGGTTCGGGCCCCAGTAGCCGAGGCCGACGACGCCCACGCGCACGGGCTTTGCTCCCTCGCTCGCCGATGTCACCATCTCGCCCATGGGTAGCTTCTCCTCACTCACAGCGCTCCGACCGCCTGCACGCAGCGCTCGGCCGCATGGCCGTCGCCGTACAGCTGCGGACGCTCGATAGGGGCTGGGCGCTCGAGCGCCGCGAGCGCGGCGCTCGGGTCGAGATCGACGAGCGTGTTCCAGCCGGCATCAACGGTCTCGACCCACTCGGTGTTCGCTCGCAACGTCACGCAGGGCACCCCGGCAAGGTACGCCTCCTTCTGGACGCCGCCGGAATCGGTCAGCACGGCCTGTGCCTGGCAGACGAGCGCGCTGAACTCGACGTAGCCGAGCGGCTCGGTTAGCTGGATGCCGTCGAGCTGCTCCAGCTCGGCCATCAGGCCGGCGTCGTTCAGGCGGGCTCGCGTGCGCGGATGCAGCGGGAACAGCACCGGCTCCGGCAGGGCTCTGATCAGATCGACCAGTGCGCGCAGGCGCTCCGGGTCATCGACGTTGCCGGCGCGGTGGGCGGTCACCAGCAGGTAGGAGTCGGACATCAGCCCGTGCGCGGCGAGGACCTCGGTGTTGGCGCGCGCGGCCGGCTGCCAGCGCAGCGCCACGTCGACCATCACGTCGCCGACCACCTCGACCCTGCCTGAGATGGCCTCGGCCCGGAGGTGCTCCGCGGCGCTCTGCGAAGAGCACAGCAGCAAATCGCTGAGATGGTCGGTCACGACACGGTTGCGCTCCTCGGGCATCGTCCGGTCGTAGGAGCGCATGCCCGCCTCGATGTGGACCACCGGGATGTCCGCCTGCGCTGCCGCGAGCGCGCCGGCGAGCGTCGAGTTGGTGTCCCCGTACACGAGTGCCGCGTCAGGCTTCACTTCAGTCAACAGTGGCTCGAGCGCGGTCAGCATGCGCGCGGTCTGCGACGTGTTCGTGCCCCCGCCGATACCCAGCTCGCACTCTGGCGCTCCGAGCCCCAGCTCGGCGAAGAAGACCCGCGAGAGGGAGTCGTCGTAGTGCTGGCCGGTGTGCACCAGCACCTCCTCGTGCTCTTTGCGCAACGGGCCGGAGACAGCCGCGGCCTTGATGAACTGCGGGCGGTTGCCGACGACGGTGAGGATCTTCAAGTGCGTGACCGGTAGTCCGGGGGGAGGTCGGGAGGGGGGCCGGGTGGGCGGGCTCCAATCCCGTTCAATTGCTGCGGGCGGTTGCCGACGACGGTGAGGATCTTCACAGGCGCAGCCTACGCGGCTGCGCCCACCACCGACGTCGACCAGTCGATCACCGATGTCGGTCGCACCACGTGGCGGTTCAGGCCGAGCTCCTTGGGATCGAGTCCCAGGGCCAGACCGACGAGCTGGGGCAGGTGCAGGATGGGCATGTCCAGGCTGCGGCCCACCACTTTCTCGGCGATCGGCTGCTGCAGGTCGAGGTTCAGGTGGCAGAGCGGGCACGGCGTTACCAGGCAGTCGGCCTCGGCGTCGACGGCGTCGCCGAGGTGGCGGCCGGCCTGCTTCAGCGAAGCCTCCTTGTTCATCGTGATGATCGGGAAGCCGCAGCACTTGCGCATCCCGGCGTACTCGATCACGGTGCCGCCGAGCGCGTCGATCACCTGATGCAGGTAGTGGTCGCGGGGGCGCTCGGCGTCGATTCCCAATCGATCGCGCGGGCGCACGATGTAGCAGCCATAGAAGGGCCCGACCTTCAGGTTTGTCAACGGCTGCTTGACACGCGCGCGCAGCGCGTCGAGCCCGATCTCCTCGACGAGCAGCCACAGGAAATTCTTGTTTGTAAAAGGCCCGCCCCCGGGGTCCTTTTCATAGCTCAAGCCCTCGGCGGCGAGTGTCTCGTTGACGTGGCCGCGATACTCGGCGTTGGCGTCCAGGCGCTCCTGGCACTCGCTCTGCGCTCCCTGGCAGGTGGAGCAGATGTTCATCATCAGCTCGGCGCCGTCGACCTGCTGGGCGAGCGCAAAGGTACGCGCGTTGAGCGTGTCCGCGAGCTCCTGGTTGTGCTCGGCGATCACGCCGGCGCCGGTGCAGCAGGCGCGATCCAGCTCGACCAGCTCGATGTCCAGCAGCGGCGCGACCTTGGCCATCGAGCCGTGCAGCTCGGGGGTGAAGCCGCGGCTCACGCAGCCGGGCCAGTAGGCGACCTTCATCAGCTCGCGCTCCCTTCGGTCTCCGGCGCGACGGGGCTCTCGCCGCCGCCGCTCGCCGTGGCCACGACTAGCACGGGAGTCTCGTCCTGCTCGTCGTAGCCGGTGATGTACAGGTTCAGCTCGTAGCGCTCCTCGCGGCTCTCGATGCGCTCGTAGATCGACTGCACCGCCTTCAGGTCCTGGCTGGGGATCTTGTGCGGCTTGAGGATCTTCGGGATCGTCATCTTGCCGCGCAGCAGGCCCCTGATGGCGGTCGGGATCGAGCTCACGAGCTCCTTGCCCGCGGCGGGGGCGAATTTCCCGAACCACGAGTTGCCGCCGTAGGAGCGGGGGATCAGCTCGGCCTCCCACAAGATGCCGTTGTTCTCGATCAGGGAGGCGAACGCGGCCTCGTGGCGCGCGCCGTTGTTCTGATCGACGATCTTCTGGTCGTCGATCGCGATCCGCCGCAGGCGCATGATCTGGCCCATCGGGTTGACGCCCTTCGGGCACGCCTCCACGCACTTGAAGCAGTGCGTGCAGTCGAAGATGCCCTGAGGATCTTCGGCGAGATCCTTCAAGCGAATGTCCTGCTGATCGTCGCGCGGGTCGCCGACGAAGCGGTAGGCCTTGGCGAGCGCCGCCGGTCCGATGAAGCCCGGGTCGACCTCCATCGCCAGACAGTCTGAGACGCAGGCGCCGCACTGGATGCAGGCCATCGACTGGGTGATGTCGACCATGCTCTCTTTCGGGACCAGATACTCGCGCTCGGGCACCGGCTGCTTGGCGATCAGCCACGGGGTGACGCGCTGCACCTTCTTCCAGTGCACGGCGTCCATGTCGACGATCAGGTCCTTGATCACCGGCATGTTGCCCATCGGCTCGACCTCGATCACGCCATCGGGCGAGGAGGCGCGGGCGTGGTCCAAGTGGGTGTGGCAGGCAAGCCCCGGCTCGCCGTTGATGCGCACCCCGCACGAGCCGCAGATCGCCGCGCGGCAGGAGCAGCGGATGCCGATCGAGCCGTCCGAGGCGGCTTTGGCCTGCAGGATGCCCTCGAGCACCGAGCGGTGGGGCTCGAGCTCGATCGTGTGCTCGTCCCAGTAGGGGGCTTCGCCGGACTCGGGGTCATAGCGGCGCAACCTGAGAGTGAACTGCTCCGGCGGCTTGTGCGTTTCGGCCATCAGCGAGTGCGCTCCTCAGGGGTCGGGGACATCATCGGGGCCATCAGTACTTTCTCTCCTCGGGCTCCCACTGGGTCATCGTCACCGGCGAATAGGAGACCTCGGGGCCGTCGCCGTTGAGCGAGACGTCGATGTGCTTGAGCCACTCCTCGTCGTTGCGCTCCGGGAAGTCGGTGCGGAACTGCGCGCCGCGGGACTCCTTGCGCTCGATCGCCGCCACGACGGTCGCCTCGGCGCAGTCGAGCATGTAGCCGAGCTCCAGCGCCCCGAGCACATCTTGGTTGAAGACCGTGCCCCGGTCGTCGATGTAAGCGCTCTTTGACTCCTCTTGCAGGCGCTTGACGATCTCCAGCGCCTGCGTCAGTCCCGCCTCGTCGCGGTAGACGGCGACGTACTGATTCATCGTGTCGCCGAGCTCCTGCTTGATCTCTGAGACGCGTCGTGGGCGGGTGGGGTGGGTGGGTCTCCCATTCCGCTCGCGCGCGATGATCTCGTCGATCGTCGCGACGTCTTCGCGCAGCTGCGCGTCGGTCGCCTTTGGCATGCCCATCGTGGCGGCGCGCTGCGCGGCGTGCTCGCCCGCGCGCCGTCCGAAGATCAGCGTATCCAGCAGCGAGTTGGCGCCGAGGCGGTTGCCGCCGTGCACCGACACGCAGGCGACCTCGCCCGCGGCGTACAGTCCCTCGATCGAGGTGGCGCCATTCACGTCGGTCTTCACCCCGCCCATGATGTAGTGCTGGCCGGGGCGGATCATGATCGGCTCGCGCGTGATGTCCACACCGGCGAAGTCTTTGCCGATGTTGACGATCTCGCGCAGTGCCTCCAGCGTGCGCTTGCGCGGCACCTTCGTGATGTCCAGCCAGATACCTGAGCCGTCGGCGCCCACGCCGCGCCCCTCGAGGATCTCGGTCTGCTCGGCGCGCGAGACGACGTCGCGTGAGGCCAGCTCCATCTTGTTGGGGGCGTACTTCTCCATGAAGCGCTCACCCTCTGAGTTGAGCAGCACCGCGCCCTCGCCACGCGCGCCCTCGGTGATCAACAGGCCGTTCTCGACGAGCGTGGTGGGGTGGTACTGAACCATCTCCATGTCCATCAGCGGCGCGCCGAGGCGGTAGGCCTGAGCGATCCCGTCGCCGGTCACGATCAAGGCGTTGGTCGTCGGGCGGTACACCTGCCCCGCGCCGCCGCAGGCGAGGATCGTGTTCTTCGCGTGAAAGGTCTCCATCCGCCCGGTGCGGACATCGCGAGCCACCACCCCGCAGCAGCGGCCCTGCTCGTCCTGCAGCAGTGAGGTCGTGAACCACTCCTCGTAGCGCTCGACTGTCTCGTGGTGCTTCATCAGCTGCTCGTAGAGCACGTGCAGGATCGCCTGGCCGGTGATGTCGGCGACGTACGCGGTGCGCTTCATCGAGGCGCCGCCAAACGCCCGCAGGTCGAGCTCGCCACCCTCGTTGCGATGGAAGGTGACGCCGATGTGCTCCAGGTGCATGACCTCGCCCGGGGCCTCCGAGCACATGATCTCGATCGCATCCTGGTCGCCGAGGAAATCTGAGCCCTTGACCGTGTCGTAAGCGTGTGAGCGCCAGTCGTCGGCGACGTTGATCGCGGCATTGATTCCACCGGCGGCGGCCACCGAATGCGAGCGCACGGGGTGGACCTTGCTCATGATCGCGACGCTGGAGCCCGTCTCGGCCGCGGCGAGAGCGGCGCGCTGGCCAGCGAGGCCCGCGCCGATGATGAGGACATCATGGGATGGCATGGGCCGGGACTCTAATCGAATAAGAGGGGCCGACCGAAGCCGGGTAACACGCGCCTTCGGCGCGAGTCCCCGTTTCGGCCAGCCGGCATCCGGCCGGCTGCGCCACCCTCTAGGTACCGCTGACGGGGCGTAACGCCTGGCGGACCTGGGCCAGCGTGACGACGCCCTGGAGCACGCCGTCTTTGTCGACCGCGACCATCGCTCCCAGCCGGCCGAGCCCCTCCGAGCCGAGCAGCGACTCCAGTGGCGCCTGCACCCCGATCCGCACCGGCAGGTCCTGCTCGAGCACCTCGACGACCGACAGCGCGGGCCGTCCCGCGGCGATCTCCTCATCGATCCGTGCTTCGCGCACGACGCCGAGGAAGTGCTGTGCCGGATCGACTACGGCGAACCAGGGCCAGCGATAGCGCAGGAAGAATTGCTCCTGGGCATCGAGCAGCGTCAGTCCCGCGGGTACGGTGACGGGCTCGCGATCCATGATGTCGGCCACCGTGATCCCCTGGATACGCTGGCCGAGCGAGCCCTGCGCCACCGCCTGGCCGGCGGCCTGGTAGAGCAAGAAAGCCAACACCATCCAGATCAGCCCGAACGAGGAGCCGCTCACCAGCCCGACCAGCCCGAGCGCCGCCAGCACCAGCGCGAAGCCCTGGCCGGCGCGCCCGGTGTAGCGCGTGGCGCGGTTGCGATCGCCGGTGCGCCACCAGATCGCCGCATGGGCGAGCTGTCCCCCGTCGAGCGGGAAGGAGGGGACGAGGTTGAAGATCAGCACGAGCGCATTGATCGTTCCCACCCAGCTCAGCCACACCAGGGCGGGGGTCGCATGCACGCTGCTGTCGCCGACGGCCACGTTGAGGAAGTGCCCGCTGCTGGTCAGCAGGAAGCCGGCGATAATGCAGAGGACGATTACCGCCAGCGTTACTAGGGGACCCGCGGCCGCGACGCGAAACTCGACGCCGGGGCGCTCGACCAGGCCGCTGGTGCGTGTAATCCCGCCGAATGCCCACAGGTCGATCCCCACGACGCTGAGCCCGTTGCGACGGGCGACGAGCGCGTGGCCTAGCTCGTGCAGGATCAGCGAGGCGAAAAATCCCAGCACCGACGCGACGGCGACCAGATAGGCGGTCGTGATCGAGCCGCCGAGCATTTTGTGGAAAGGGCCCGTGACGACGTAGATGAAGAGGAACAGCACAACGAACCAGCTGATCCCCACGCCGACGCGGATCCCGAAGATGCGGGCAAGCTGGAAGTTTGTGCGCAGGGTCATATCTGAATGGTAGGCGCCGGTTCGCTTAAGCGCGGTTGCTTCGCTAAAGCACTGTCGCTTGGAAAGCCGACTGGAGTGCGCCCGGTTTAGTGCGCGCGGTCTTGCTAGTGCAGCGGCCGACTCCGCTCGATGATCGCTGTGAAGTCCGTGCCGGCCGGCAGCGTGCCGTACTCCAGGCCCCCGTCCCCACTCAAGCGCGACGCGCAGAAGGCGTCGGCGACAGCCGGCGGGGCGCCCCGATGCAGCAGCGAGCCCTCGAGTGCCAGTGCCATGCCTTCGACCACGCGCCGCGCGCGGGACTCGAGCGTCGTGGGATCGGTGAACTGGGACTTCAGCCGCTCCACATGCGCGTCCAGGCGCGCGTCAGCGCCCTGGGCCAGCTCCACCTCGGCGAGGAACACCTCGAGCGATCGCGGCGAGCGATAGAGCGCACGCAGCACGTCGAGGCTGATCACGTTGCCCGAGCCCTCCCAGATCGAGGCTAGGGGCGCCTCGCGATAGAGCCGCGGCATCCCCGACTCCTCGACATACCCATTCCCTCCGAGGCACTCCATCGCCTCGAACGCGTGGTTGGGGGCGCGCTTGCAAGCCCAGTACTTGCCTACGGCGGTCGCCACGCGCTTGAACAGCTGCGCATCGCTGTCGTCGTTGCCTTCGCGGGCGTCGCTCGAAGCTTCGTCATAGGCACGTGCCAAGCGCATCGCGAGCGCTGTCGCCGCCTCGGACTCCAGACACAGGTCAGCGAGCACATTCCTCATCAAGGGCTGGTCGATCAGCGTCTTGCCGAAGGCCGCGCGGTGGGCGGCGTGATGGGTGGCGTTTACCACCGCGGCGCGCATCCCCGCGGCCGCGCCGATCACGCAGTCCAGGCGCGTGTGCCCGACCATCTCGATGATGCTCGGCACACCGCGACCGGGGTCACCCACCATCTGTGCCCAGGCGCCGTGCAGCTCGATCTCCGAGGACGCGTTGGAGTGATTGCCGAGCTTGTCCTTCAGGCGCTGGATGTGGAAGGCGTTGCGATTGCCGTCGGGCAGGATCCGCGGCAGCAGGAAGCACGACAGCCCCTCGTCGTCGCCCCCCGGCGACTTGGCCTGGGCCAGCACGAGGAAGATGTCTGACATCGGCGCCGAGCAGAACCACTTGTGGCCGGTGAGCTCGTACTCGGCCCCCGCGCCACCGCCGTTCAAAGGCCGCGCGAAGGTCGTGTTCGCGCGCACGTCCGAGCCGCCCTGCTTCTCGGTCATCGCCATGCCCGCGATCGCGGAGCCCTTCTCCGCGGCTGGGATCGAGCGTGGGTCGTAGGTGGTTGCGGTCACCAGCGGCTCCCACTCTGCCGCCAGCTCTGGTTGGGCGCGCAGTGCGGGCACCACCGCGAAGGTCATCGTGATCGGGCAGCAGAAGCCCGCCTCGGATTGCATCGCGGTCATGTACATCGCCGCGCGCGCGGTATGCGCTGAGGGCTCCTCTGAGCGCCAGGGCAGCGCGTGCAGCTCGTGCTCGACGCCCATCTTCATCAGCTGGTGCCAGGCCGGGTGGAACTCGACCTCGTCGATCCGGTTGCCGTAGCGATCGTGCGTATGGAGTACCGGCTTGTTCTCGTTAGCCAGCCGGCCCCATTCGATTGGAGACCCGCCCACCCCGTCCACCTCTCCCACGAAACGACCAAGCGCGGACGCTCGCTCGCGTATCCATCCGGCCCCCTCGCGATCGGTTGCCTCAACGAGCGGGAGGTTGCTCGAGAACACGTCCAGACCCGCCAGCGGCGGCGCCTGGTTTGCGACGGTGTGGGTCTGCCACGGCGCGTCCTCGCGCGCGGGTGCTGACACGGTGCTGGCCATCAACAGGACAGTCAAGCAGAGAGTAGCCTCCGGCGCGATGTTTGAGCCAGCTCTCACACCGCAGGCGTTGCATGTTTGAGCCAGTTCTCGCACGGCGGGCGCCGCTCACACGGCGAGCGTTGCTCGTCGCGAGCGCTCTGGCGCTCGCGCTGATCGTGTTCTCGACCGCAATCGCGGTCTCGTTGGCGCGGCCCGCTCTCTCCCGCGCGCGTGATGCGGTGGCGGTGCCGGATCTGACGCCCGCCGCTCCGCTGTCGCGGTTGACCTATCTCACGGAGACGGCGACGTCGACTCCGAAGGTGTGGATCGCGTCGCTCAGCGGCGGCGAACGCAAGCTGCTCGGGCCGGGGCAGCAGCCACTGCTGGCGCCGGACGGACGGTCGGTGGCGGTGTCGCTCTTCGGCACGAGCCCCGGTGTCTCCGAACACGGCCCCTCGCTCGGCATCTACCCCGCCGAAGGAGGCCCGATCGCCAACTATCTGAGTCTCGAAACCGCGACCGCCACGCCGCTGGCCTGGTCTCCGGACTCGCGCTACCTAGCGGTCTACCGGCAATCGAATGAGACCGTGGACATCGCGGCGGGCTCGGGCTTGGACGTGATCGACACGCAGAGCGGAGCGGTCACCTCGATCGCCGAAGGCGCGATCTATGGGGCGAGCTTCGCGCGCGACGGCAGCGACAGGCTGGTGTTCGCGCTGGCGCACTCGCTGTCGGGGGCGGCGGCGACGAACCTGTACGTGAGCGAAGCCGACGGCGTGGGCCTACATCGCATCACCAGCAACGGGCGCAGCCTGAACCCGGTGTGGGGACCCAAGTACATCGCGTACGACCGCGAGCGCCTGCGCCACGAGTCGCCCGAATACCAGATCTGGCTGGCCTCGCCGAGCGGCGCGAGCGTGCGCCAGGTCACGCGCGTCGCCGTGGGGCCGCTAGTGGCGGGATTGGTGCCCCTCGCGTTCTCCGCCGACGGCAGCAGGCTGCTGGCCGAGTTCGAGGGCGAGGACACCAGCAACGCGTATGCCGTGAACGTCGCTTCCGGGCGGGCCCGCAGTGTGAACGTCCACGGTCGCTCGGTCCAGGGCGCGGGCATCTCCAGCGATGGCAGCACGCTGCTGATCGACGAAGACGCGTTCGAGCAGGCGCCTTCTAACGGCCGCGTGGCCACGATTCCCTTCGCCGGTGGGCCCTCGAAGATCCTCGTCGCGCACGGCTCGCAGGCCAGCTGGAACGGCTGACCCTCCCGTTCGGCTCCGCTCTGGCCCCCGCTCGACCCCGTTCGGACCCCCGCCCGGACACCGCTCGCCCGCTGCTTGCCCCGGTCCTCGAGCGCGCGGGCGATAGCATCGGCGACCCTCCAACGCACGACCCTCCAACGCACGAACCAACAGAGACCCCAAGGACCGCCCATGGCCAAGATCAAGGTAGAGAACCCCGTAGTGGAGCTCGACGGCGACGAGATGACGCGGGTCATCTGGTCGTTTATCCGCGACCAATTGATTCTTCCGTACCTAGACGTGGAGCTGAAGTACTACGACCTGGGCATCGAGAGCCGGGACGCCTCTGACGATCAGATCACGGTGCAAGCGGCCGAGGCGATCAAGCAGTATGGAGTTGGCGTGAAGTGCGCCACGATCACGCCCGATGAGGCGCGGGTGCAGGAGTTTGGTTTGAAGGAGATGTACAAATCTCCTAACGGAACGATCCGGAACATCCTCGGTGGGGTGATCTTCCGCGAGCCGATCGTGATCTCGAACATCCCGAGATTGGTGCCGAGTTGGACCAAGCCGATCGTAATCGGCCGCCACGCGTTCGGCGACCAATACCGGGCGACCGACATGGTTGTCCCCGGCGAGGGCAAGCTGACACTCACTTACACACCGAAGGAGGGTGGCCAGCCGATCGAGCTCGACGTCTATGACTTCCCGGGCGGGGGGATCGCGATGGCGATGTACAACCTCGACTCCTCGATCCGCGACTTCGCGCGGGCCTCGCTGCGCTATGGGCTCGACCGGTCCTACCCGGTGTATCTGTCGACGAAGAACACAATTCTCAAGCGCTATGACGGGCGCTTCAAGGATCTCTTTCAGGAGATCTATGAGAACGAGTTCAAGTCCGACTTCGAGGCGGCCGGTATCTCCTACGAACACCGTCTGATCGACGACATGGTCGCCGCCTGCCTGAAGTGGGAGGGCGGCTACGTGTGGGCGTGTAAGAACTACGATGGCGATGTCCAGTCCGACACCGTCGCGCAGGGCTTTGGCTCGCTGGGTTTGATGACGAGCGTGTTGACGACTGCGGATGGTAAGACGGTCGAGGCCGAGGCGGCGCATGGCACGGTCACGCGTCACTATCGCCAGCACCAGCAGGGCAAGCCCACCTCGACCAACCCGATCGCCTCGATCTTTGCCTGGACGCGAGCGCTCCAGGCCCGCGGACGCATGGATGGGACACCGGCGGTGAGCGAGTTCGGGGAGACCCTCGAGCGTATGTGTGTGCAGACCGTTGAGAGCGGCAAGATGACTAAGGACTTGGCGCTGCTGGTCGGCCCGGAGCAAGCGTGGCAGACGACGGAGGAGTTTCTCGCGTCAATCGACGACAACCTCGAGCAGGAGATGAACCAGTGAGTAATCCAGTAAAAGTGACCGTCACC
Organism: uncultured Solirubrobacterales bacterium; assembly: GCA_963804555.1. Taxonomy (GTDB): domain Bacteria; phylum Actinomycetota; class Thermoleophilia; order Solirubrobacterales; family Solirubrobacteraceae; genus Palsa-744. Next base: position 672,422 of record CAWDQX010000009.1, on the reverse strand, counting down.
GGCGCAGCCGGCCAGATCGGCTACAGCCTCGTCTTTCGCATCGCCTCCGGGCAGCTGCTCGGTCCCGATCAGCCCGTCGACCTGCGGCTGCTGGAGATCCCGCAGGCGATGGATGCGCTCGAGGGGGTCGCGATGGAGTTGATCGACTGCGCCTTTCCGCTGCTCAGCGGGCTCGATCTGCACGATGATCCGAACGACGCCTTCGATGGTGTGAACATCGCGCTGCTGGTCGGCTCGCGGCCGCGTACGAAGGGCATGGAGCGCGCCGAGCTGCTGGGTGAGAACGGGAAGATCTTCACCGTCCAGGGCAAGGCGCTGAACGATCGTGCCGCGGAGGACGTGAAAGTGCTCGTCGTGGGCAACCCCGCGAACACGAACTGTCTGATCGCGATGAATCACGCTCCGGATATTCCCCGCGAGCGCTTCACCGCGATGCTGCGTCTCGATCACAATCGCGCCGTCGCGCAGCTGGCCGCCAAGCTGGAGATTCCGGTGACTGATATTGCCAAGATGGGCGTGTGGGGTAACCACTCGCCCACGATGTACCCGGATCTGTTCCACGCCGAGGTGCGTGGCGAGCAGGCGGCCAAGCTGGTCGACGACCAGGTGTGGATCGAATCGGACTTCCTGCCGAACGTCGGCAAACGCGGCGCGGCGATCATCGAGGCGCGCGGCTCCTCCAGTGCCGCCTCGGCCGCCAACGCGGCGATCGATCACGTGTATGACTGGGTCAACGGCACCGCGGACTGGGTCTCGATGGGTGTTCCATCTGACGGTTCCTATGGCGTGCCCGAGGGTCTGATCTCGGGCTTCCCCTGCACCTGTGCAAACGGCCAGTACACGATCGTCCAGGGCCTCGAGCTCGACGGCTTCTCACGCTCCAAGATCGACGCCTCCGTGGCCGAGCTGACCGACGAGCGCGACACGGTTTCGAGCCAGGGGTTGGTTTAGGGGAGGCAGGCCTGGTCTCGGGTACGAGGGCCTCCTCTAGGGAGCCAGGCCTGATCTGAATAGGCCTAGGTCAACTGGGTCTAAGCAGCAAAAGGGCGCGGCATCCCTGCCACGCCCTTTTTGACCAATCCCTTGTCAAGCCGACGGATCGTCGTTCCTGGCTAGGACGCAGTGAGCGACGTGTGCTCTGCACACGTGCTGGCCGATCGGAGATCCCGTCGATCTCCGATCGGTAAGGACAACGCCAGGGGCGACGAGACTAGGCCTTGGGGTGCCAGCCGCGGCCTTTCTTCTCCAGTTTCCCCTCCTGCTCCAACCCGGGAAGCACGCGGTAGAGATAGTTCTGCTTGATGCCCATCTTCGCGGCGAGCTCGGGAATCGTGATACCGGGCTGGCCCTGCACGAACGACAGCGCTTGAGCCGCGCGTGTGCCGCTGCCCCTAGGCCGCCCGCCGCGACCTTTGGGACGTCCCACTTTGCCGGCGGGGCGACCTACTTTTTTCCCGGAGCCCGGAGGACGGCCTACTTTTTTTCCGGCGGGACGGCCTACTTTTTTGCCAGACCCAGGGGGACGGCCTACTTTTTTCCCAGATCCGGCGGGGCGACCTGGTTTTTTGCGTCTCGTTTTGGCTTTAGTGCTGGCAGCCGGCGCGCTGGCCTCAGTTGCTTTGCTTGCGCGATTGACGGAGCCCCGCGGGCGTCCCGGTCCGCGGCGGCGCGGAGTAGTTGCTTTGGCGGTAGAAGTCGCTGGGCCCACCCCGGCGAGTGCCGCAGCGGCGGCCTCGAGGCGGCTGTACTCATCCACCGCCGACTTGAGCTCCTTCAGGCGATCGTTGATCTCTCGGCGCTTTACGTCAAGGAAGTCGGTCACGGAATACGTCCTCTTCACTAGAAAATGCGACCTGAGTCACACTATATTTACGCTATTACCCTACACGATCTCTCTCTAGCGACTCTTGGAAAGTGCGCAGGCGATCGAGTGTGCGCTTTGCCTCTCGCTCCGGCATTCCGCCAACGAGTGCGCGACTGACGATCGCTCCGATTGGTCCCAGGGGGGGACGAAACTCGTTGTGATAGTCAAAGCGCGTGCCTCCATTCCGCGCTGGGCTCAGGATGTACTCCGTGCGAGCGCGTGAACGTGCCGGTCCACGACCCTCCCATACGGCTCGTTCGCAGGGGCTGCACTCGACGAGCTTCCAGTGGATGTCGAGGCTGACGCCACGCAGGTGGATCTCTTGATCCATCCGGTAGCCCACACGCGGCGGTCCGTCGTCGGCGTGATTGAGCTCGCGGTGAATCGTCACCCAGTCGCTCAGGCGATCGGGATTCATAACCGTCTTCCATACCTCCGCGGGAGCGGCGGCGATCTGGATCGAGGCGGTGACGTGGCTCATTGGCGGCTCATCCGTGGTGATTCATCGCGGCTATCCGTGGTGACTCATCGCGGCTCATCGGGGACTCATCGCGCGGTCAGCAACTCGGATTGCTCCCAGATCCGCAGCGCGTGTTCGACCGCGGAGTCGAAGGAGTGCAGCTCGACGCCGAGCAGCTCGGACGCGTCCGCGTCGCCGGGGAGCAGGTCGCCTTGCAGGCTCTCCATCAATGGCAGGATCAGCTCAGGGTCCTCGGCGCCGATCGCCGCCGCGACACGTCCTGCCACCGCCGTCATGTTCACGCCAAACCCGAGGACCGGCCGCCGCACGAGCATCAGATCGGCGATGCGGGAGATCATCGCTTCATAGCTGAGCACCTCTGGACCGCCGATATCAAGTGAGCGGCCCCCCAATGCGGTGGTGGTTGCCGCCGCGCTGAGCAGCTCGATCACGTCGCGCTCATCGATCGGTGCAGAGCGGAAGGAGCGCCAGGCGGGCAGGGTGAGAATTGGCAGGCGCTCGATCAGGTGCACGAGAAAACGAAACGAGCGCGAGCGCGCTCCGATCACGATCGAGGCGCGCAGGGCGACTGAGTCGGGAATCGCCTCAAGCAGGATGCGCTGCACCTGCTCGCGACTGGCGAGATGACGCGAGGCGGCATGATCGCGCGGCAGTGGCCCTCCGAGATAGACGATCCGCGCGACGCCCGCGCTCACCGCCGCCTGCGCAAACGTCTGTGCCGCGATCCGCTCGCGCTGTGCAAAGGAATCGCTCAGGGCAGGCCCCGAGTCCATCACGGCAGACCCCGAGGATGATCGCGCAGACGGCCGCGAAGATGGTCCCGGAGACGTCCCCGCAGACGGTCGCTCCATCGAGTGGATCAGGTAGTAGGCGACATCGACCTGGGCGAGCGCGCGGTCGAGACCCGCACCCGAGAGCACGTCACCACGAAGTACCTCGACATCCTCGGCCTCGCCATCGGGAGCGCTCTCTTGCAGGGCCGCGCTCACTCGCGCGGGGTCGCGCCCGAGCGCGCGAACGGTGTGCCCCGCGGAGTGCAGTCGCGGGACGAGCAGTGAGCCGACGAAGCCGCTTGCGCCGGTGACGAGGATGCGCATCGCCTGCAATGATGACGCCGACCGCGCGCTGGTCCCCGAGGCAGACTTCCGGAAAGTGCGCGAAAAACCGCTCGATTGTCACGAGATAGCGACTAATTCAGGGCTCTTTGTGGGTAGGAATTGTTTTCTCTGCGATTTGCGGGAAGCCCCTTCGGCACGTCTTGTGCGGACATGCGAGCGGTGCTTTGATGGCTCGTGTGCCGACCAAGCAGAGCAATCGACCGGCGAAGCGGACAGCGACAAAGCTGACAGCCACGGCTACCAAGCGGGCAGCGACCAAGAAGGTCAGCTGCGAGGACTGCTTCTTCCACACGAACATGCTGTGCGCCCTTGATCTGAGCGAGCCGTGCTCGACCTTCCGACCCAGCGAGGCTGAGCTGCGCCCGCCACAGCAGCTGCGGTTTGTGTTCCGTCAGGAGCGCCGCTCGCGGGCGGCATGGGCATTTCCCTCCGCGCAGGAGCAGGCGGCGCTGCACGCGTAATGCCGCACCCTTGTGAGTACCGGCTGCAGTGCCGGTTGGCATGGGCGGTTCGATAGCTCTGTTTGGGGGGTATATTGGATCGAACCCAACAATCTTTCGGCATAGGTGGTGGCCAGATGGCGGCAAAGGACAGCATCGGCAAGGCAGGCGAGGCGGCGCGTAAGGCGCAGCGCAACCGGTACATACAGCGTCTGATCGAGGACGAGGACCTGCGCGGCAACCTGCTCGCGGCGTACGGCGCGGCGCGCAGCGCATATGGGCGCATGAGCAACGGCAAGCCGGCGAGCAAGGCGATCTTCGAGGACAAGAAGCTCCAACGCGAGTTGCGCGAGGCGGCGGAGGCTCTGCGGGATGCTTCGAGCGCGCTGACAGGTCCTCCCAAGAAGTCCCGTCGACGCAAAGGCGGGCTGGGTCGCTCGCTGCTGCTGTTGACTATCGCGGCAGGGCTCGCGCTCGTCTTCAGCGAGGATCTGCGCTCGAAGGTGCTCGACCTGCTGTTCGGGGCCGAGGAGGAGTTCGACTACAGCTCGACCACCGCTCCCGCCGAGCCTGCGCCGCCGGTCGCCGCCGCAGCCTCCTGAAGGCGGAAGCCCGCCTTCCTTCGGGCGAGAAGGCGCAACGTATCGTCGAGGCCATGCGCCGCAGCGTCGCCCAGCGCGGCGCCGCGGCCTCGACCTTTGAGCACGTGGCGCGCGAGGCGGGCGTCTCGCGCGGGCTGCTGCACTACCACTTCGCCACCAAGGAGCAGCTGCTCCTGGAGGCGGTGCGCCGCGACTGCGAGCTGCGGATGGAGCTGCTCGAGCGCCAGCTGGCGGGGGCGCAGACGGCGGACGACTTCATCGATCTGATGGCGCAGAACCTGCAGGACACCCTGCGCGATGACCCCGACTTCGTGACGCTCGTGTTCGAGCTGTTCACGCTCTCGCGCCGCAACGACGAGATCGCCGTGGAGTACGCCGCGCTGATGCGGCGCACCCGCGAGCAGGTCGCCGGGATGCTCGCCTCGGCGCAGCGTGAGGGGGTGCTGCGGCTGCACGCCGAGCCCGAGGCGATCGCGGAGATCCTCTTCTCGCTCGGCGATGGGTTCGCGCTGCGGATGCTGGCGGAGCCGGAGCGGGACTTCACCGCCACGGTCCAGGCGGGCATCCTCTGCGCACGAGCGCTGCTGGCTGACTGAGGGCTCTTACTGACAGAGGGCTCTTATAATCGGATGGGATGCCTATCTACGAGTACCGGCGTCCCGACGGGACGACGTTTGAGATCCAGCAGGCCTTCAGCGATGAGACGCTGACCCATGACCCCGATACGGGAGTGGCTGTCCAGCGCGTGCTGCACGCGCCGGCCGTGCACTTCAAGGGCAAGGGCTTCTACAACACCGACTACGGCACGCGCAAGCGCCAGCGCGAGACCGCTGCCGCCGCGGAGGGCTCGAGCTCGTCCTCCGAGGGCTCCTCGAAGTCCGACTCGGCGGGGTCCTCTGCCTCTGACTCCGGGTCTTCCTCTACGGAGAGTGGCTCGTCTGGGTCGGATGCGAAGAAGAGCGAGAAGGACACAGCGAAGAAGCCGGAGAAGTCCACGAAAGACGCAAAACCCGTCGCGGCCAAGAGCTGACGCGCGGATCAGCGTCGCGCTGCTCGGCACGCGCCGTTCGGCACGCGCCGGATCAGCCGGCCATGAAGCGCGCGACCGCCGCCCGCTTGTCTGCTTCGGAGACCGTCAGGCCGTCCTCGCCGTCGGGCAGTGTGATCGTTCCGGACGGTTTGAGCACACGCGTGGGTGGAGTTCCGGAGACCGCCAGTGCCGCAAACAGCCCGAGCAGCGTCGGGCCGCTCATATCGGAGATGATCGCCGGCGGGGCGTTCCAGGCGATCAACGGCAAACGCAGGAAGCTCGAGGGGGAGAGCAGGCGGCTCTTCATGTCGGTGAACAGCGCCTGCTGGTGTTCCTCGCGCTGCAGATCCGTCTCGTTTGGCGCGCACAGGTTCTCGCGAGTGCGCGCGAGCGCGAGTGCCTGCTTGCCGTCCAGGTGGTGAGTGCCCGCGCTCAGCCGCAAGGTGTACCCGCCCTGGCTGAAGCCGCCGTCCAAGCGCGAGACGATGCAGCCGCCGGTGTAGTTGACCCCACCCATTGCTTCGATCAGCTGGGGGAAGTTTTCGAAGTTGACTTCCACCATGTGGTTGATCGGAATGCCCAGCCACTGCTTGATCACCGAGATCGACAGCGCCGCGCCGCCGAACTCGTGGGCGGCGTTGATCTTCTGCAGCCCGTGGCCGGGGATTTCGAGGACGGTGTCGCGCGGGATCGAGAGGCGCGCGGCGTGACCGCCGCCGGTGCGGATCAGCATGATCGAATCCGAGCGTCCCGGGCCCGAGGTTTCAGCGCCCGGTTCCTTTGAGTTCTTCTGGCGCCGGTCGGAACCGAGCACGAGGATGTTGTTGGCGCTCGTCAGCGGGAAGCCCGCCGGGTCGAGTACGGCGGCGACGTTGGACGGCGGAGCGGTGCGCTCGAACTGCGAGCTGAGTAGGAACAGAATCAGCGAGAGCGCCAGCCACAGGAATGCGAGCGCGAGCAGCCCGAGAATGATCCGCTTCGGTTTGGCCCAGCGACGCCACCTGGCCGCGCGAGCGCCTTTATCGCGGTACGCGCTGGGTATCCATCGCGACCGTCTCGGCCCTTGGGCGTCCTCCTCGCGGCGACCTTGGGCGTCCTCTTCGCGGCGGGGCAGCAGCCGGCGTCCTGTGCGATACCGGGTGTACTGCGGAGGCTGGTCGGGATCGGTGGGCATGGAGGGACCTATTCGGGAGAGATCGTCCGGACCCTATATTTGCGAGATGACTCCCACCGAGGCGCCAGTCGCCACCGAGGCGCCAGTCGGGTGGCCCCGTCAATGACACAGGGGCGCGCGGCAAACTCCGGTGATGGGGCCGACGGGCGCTTGCTCGTGTGCGCGACGCCGATCGGCAACCTCGAGGACGTGACTTTGCGCGTGCTCACCGCGCTGCGTGAGGTCGACATCGTGGCATGCGAGGACACGCGGCACACAAAAGTGCTGCTCGACCGCCATGGCATCGCTGCATCGCTGGTGAGCTTCCACGAGCACAACGAACGTGCGCGTGCGGAGGATCTCGTGGCGCGCATGCGCGCGGGAGCGGTGGTGGCGCTCGTGTCTGACGCGGGCATGCCGCTGATCTCCGACCCCGGCTTTCAGCTCGTGCGGGCGTGTATCGAGGCGGAGTTGCCGGTCGAGGTGCTACCAGGTCCGAGTGCCGTCGTGAGTGCGCTCGTGGCCTGCGGTCTACCGGCCGCGCGCTGGTGTTTCGTCGGGTTCCTCCCGCGCAAGCGCGCCGAGCGCGAGCGTCTGCTCGAGCACGCCGAGGAGACGCTCGTGGCCTTTGAGTCGTCGCGGCGACTGGCGGCCACGTTGGCGCAGTTGGCCGAGCGTGACCCAGAGCGCCCGCTTGCGGTGTGCCGTGAGCTGACCAAGCTCCACGAGGAAGTCCGCCGGGGTGCGGCGGTGGAGTTGGCTGAGCACTACGCCGAGCACCCCCCGCGCGGTGAGGTGGTGCTCGTGGTGGGCGCCGCTGGATCCGCTCACGCGGGATCGGACCCCGCGCACCCACGCCATGCGCAGGCTGTTGCGGCCGTGCGCGAGCTCGCGGCGGCCGGTGCTCGCCCGCGTGCGGCCGCGACGGTTGTGGCGAAGTTGACGGGGCTGGGCGCGAATGAGCTCTACAGGGAGCTGACGAGCGGGGAGCCGGATCTGACGACCGGGGGCCAGTAGCCTGGGGCGACAGTGACCTTTTATGTGACGACACCGATCTACTACGTCAACGCGGCCCCGCATCTGGGGCACGCGTACACGACGATCGCCGTCGACGCACTGGCGCGCCACCACCGCCAGCGCGGCGAGGACGTGTTCTTCCTGACGGGGACGGACGAGCACGGTGAGCCGGTCGCCGACGCCGCGCACGCCTTGGGGATCGAGCCGCTCCAGCTGGCCGACAAGAACGCCGAGCGCTTCAAGGCGCTCGTGCCGCAGCTCGGCGCGTGCAACGACTTCTTCATCCGCACGACCGACCCCCAACACATGGCGAAGGTCCAGGAGGTGCTCACGCGCGTACGTGAGAACGGGTACGTGTATGAGGGCACCTACGAGGGCTGGTACTGCCCGCGCTGCGCGGACTTCAAGGCGGATAACGAAGTCGACGAGGGCAATCGCTGCCCGATTCACCACATCGAGCTGACGCGCGAGCAGGAGGAGAACTACTTCTTCAAGCTTTCCGCGTTCCAGGAGCCGCTCGAGCGGTTGTACGTCGAGCGCGAGGACTTCGTCGCGCCGCGCACGCGCTACAACGAGGCGCTCTCGTTCCTGCGATCGGGGTTGCGCGACGTGCCGCTCTCGCGCCACAAGCTCACGTGGGGCGTGCCCGTACCGTGGGACGAGGAGCACGTCTTCTACGTGTGGTTTGACGCGCTGCTGAACTATTACTCGGCGCTCTCCTACGCTAGGCCAGGCGAGGATCTGACATCAGAGTTCTGGCCGGCGAGCTACCACGTGATCGCAAAGGACATCCTGCGCTTTCACGCGATCTACTGGCCGGCGCTGCTCATGGCGGCCGAGATCGAGCTGCCGGAGCGGATCTTCGTGCACGGGTACCTGCTGATGGACGGCGAGAAGATGTCAAAGTCGCTCGGCAACGTGCTCGACCCGTTCGCCGTGATCGAGCGCTTCGGCGCCGACGCGCTGCGTTTCTATCTCCTGCGCGATGTGCCCTTCGGCCAGGACGGCTCCGTCTCCACGGAGGCCTTCGAGCAGCGCTACGCGAGCGAGCTGGCGAACGACTTCGGCAACCTCGCCAGCCGCACGCTCGCGATGGTCGTCCGCTACCGCGACGGGGTCGTCCCCGCGGGCGAGGTGGACCCGGTGCTCGTACCCGACTTCGATGGTCTCACGGCCCGCGTCGAAGAGCTGATCGGCAAGGCTGAGCTGACGCTCGCGCTGGAGGAGATCTGGCAACGGGTGCGCCGGCTGAATCGCTACGTCGAGGAGCAGGCGCCGTGGCAGCTCGCGAAGGACGACGCGCGCGCGGGGGACCTCGACCGCGTGCTCGGCACGCTCGCGGAGGGGTTGCGCGTGGTGGCGGTGCTGCTCTGGCCGTATTTGCCGGAAAGCTCCGAGCGGCTGCTGGCCGCGCTCGGCGCGGGTGGGGGGGCTCTCGATTTATCGCTCACGGGCGCCACGCTCGGCGCCGGCAGGATGCAACGTGTCAGCAAGATCGAGTCGCTCTTCCCCAAGAGCGTTTGATCGACAAGCGCGCATGATCCCTTTGAGCGCATGATCGATTCCCACACCCATCTACACCTGTGCGAGGGGCCGGACGCGGAGCTGGTGGCGGCTGCTGACGCTGTGGGCGTCACACGGATGCTCTCGGTGGGCACCGATGGCGCGTCCTCGCGCACGGCGCTCGCCGCGGCCGAGGCGTTTCCCCAGGTCTACGCCGCCGTCGGTTGCCATCCGAATGAAGCGACGGGCTTCGACGACGCCGACTTGGCGGAGCTGCACGCGCTCGCCGCCCATCCCCGCTGCGTAGCGATCGGCGAGACCGGCCTGGACTTTTATCGCGACCTTGCGCCGCGCTCAGACCAGGAGCGGGCGTTCGCCGCGCAGATCGCGCTCGCGCGCGAGACCAACAAGCCGCTGGTGATTCACACGCGTGCCGCCGAGGACGCGACGCTCGCTCAGCTCGCAAGTGAAGCCGGCGGATGCAGCGTGGTGATCCACTGTTTCTCGATGCCTACCCGCTTGGAGGATTGTCTGGAGCGGGGCTATGCGATCTCCTTCGCGGGCAACGTCACCTACAAGAACGCCGCTGATCTGGCGCAGGCGGCGCGCCGGGTCCCCGAGGATCGCCTGCTGGTGGAGACAGATGCTCCTTACCTGACACCTCAGGTGGTCCGCAAGGAGCGCAATCAACCGGCTTTCGTGGCTCACACAGTCGCCTTCCTCGCTGAGTTGCGCGGGGTCTCAGCGGCAGAGCTGGGCGCCACGGTGGAGCGCAACGCGGCGCGGGTGTTCGGCTGGGCATGAGCACGTTCGTGGACGACGCTCCCTCGCCCAGCCGAGCCTGCGGCGCATGCGCCAGTTTGGCGTGCGTCCCGACCACGACCTCGGGCAGAATTTCCTGATCGACTCGAACATCCTCGGCGTGATCGGCCGCGCCGCTGAGCTGGCCCCTGAGGACGTCGTGCTGGAGGTCGGCGGCGGCCTGGGTGTGCTCTCGGAGTACCTTGCCGAGCGCGTTGCGCACGTCCATGTTGTCGAGCTCGACGAACATCTGCGCGACGCGCTGTGCGACGCCACCGACTCGCATGAGAACATCAGCGTGCACTGGGGCGACGCGATGCAGCTCGATATCGCGGCGTTCGGACCGTCGCCGAGGAAGTTTGTCGCGAACCTGCCCTACAACATCGCGGCGGGGCTGATCTTGCGCACGATCGGCTCCTATCCGGCGATGACGCGCTGGGTGGCGATGGTCCAGCGCGAGGTCGGTGAGCGATTTGCCGCCAAGCCAGCGACGCCCGCGTACGGGACGCCGTCGGTGCTCGCGCAGCTCTCGTGCGAGGTGCGCGTCGTGCGGACGGTCTCGCGCAGCGTGTTTCACCCCATCCCGAACGTCGACTCGGTCCTGCTGTTGCTCGTACGCCACGAGGGTGAGGACGCGACCCACGAGCTACGCGAACTTGTCCGCCAGGCATTTGCCCATCGCCGCAAGGCGCTGGCCGGCTCGCTGGCGCTGGCGTCCGGCGCGCCGGACGGGACGCGTGAGCGGGTGCGCGCGGCCCTCGTCGAGCTGGGCCACCCGGCCGACGCGCGCGCCGAGCGTCTTTCACCTGAGGACTTCCGCGCGCTCGCGCGGCTGCTCGAGCTATGAGTCCTCCTCTGCCCGACGGCGCTCTCCCCGCGCGCGCGCTCGCCCCCGCGAAGATCAACCTCGGGCTGTTCTTCGGGCCGAAGAGGGCTGAAGATGGAAGGCACGAGCTGGTCAGCGTCATGCAGTCGATCTCACTGGCCGACGAGCTGACATTGGACTGGGCGCCGGCGGGTGTCGCGCGGGACGAGGTTCTCTGTCCGGGTGTTACCGGATCTCCGGCACAGAATCTCGCGTGCTTGGCGCTCGATGCCTTCCGCGCGGCCACCGGCTGGGATGGTCCGCCGCTGCGCATGAGCATCGCCAAGCGTATCCCCGTGGCCGCTGGGCTGGGAGGCGGCTCGGCCGACGCCGCGGCCGCGCTGCGGCTGGCCAGGCACGCATCGGGTCTCGGTGGGGATCAGCTGTTGCGCGAGCTGGGCGCAGCGCTGGGCGCGGACGTGCCCGCCCAGATCGCTCCCGGGCGCTGTCTGGCAACCGGCGCCGGTGAGCGCCTGGAGGCGCTCCCGGATCCCAACCCGGAGTCGTTTGGGGTGCTCGTTCTGCCCGCCGCGGCTGAGCTGTCGACGGCTGAGGTGTACACGCAGGCCGATCGGCTGGGTCTGCAGCGCTCCTCCGAAGCGCTCGAGCAGCGTCGCCGCGCGCTGCGCAGGGCGCTCGAGCTGAGTGCCGCGGTGCCCGCGGCGAGCGAGCTGCTGGAGAACGACCTGGAGCGGGCCGCGATCTCGCTGTACCCGGAGATCGGCGAGGCGCTCGAGCAGGCGCGCGAGGCGGGAGCGGACCTCGCGCTCGTGAGCGGCTCGGGGCCTACGGTTGTGGGGCTATTCCCCCATTCGAATGGTCTCGGACGAGCCGAACGGGCCGCGGCGAACCTGGGAGATCGAGTGCCCGCGCCGATCTGCGCCACGCCGGTCGACGCGGCCTTTGCACGTGTGACCTCTGTGTGAGTCACAATGAGGCCGAGCATATGAGCCGGACAGCGATCAACTATCTCGTGGCGGGCTGCGCGGGCGTCTTCGGTTTCGCGCTTTATGTCGGCCTGATCCTCGCGCCGGCGTGGAGCGCCTACTCGCGCTTGTGGGAACGCGTGGCCGCGAGCGTCCTGTCGCTGTACGTGCTCGCGGTGCTGGTCGGCATTGGTGCGGCCGCGGCGCTCGCCGTCGTCTACTACTGGGGCTGAGCGGATGCCCGAGGACCCTAGCTCCGATCTGGCGGCGCTTGACGCGATCACCGAGGCGGTCGAATCGGGGGCCGGTCTGCCGGAAGTGGTGCGCGCGGCGGGCAAGGCGCTGGAGGCGAGCCTCGCGGTGGCGGACGCCTGGGGGGCGACGCTCGCGGTGGCGGCCCGCTCGCCGGCGGAGGAGCGCGCGCTCCTCTCCCAGGGAGAGGGAGTCATCAGCATTCCCCTGCGTGTGGCCGACGCGGTCGTCGGAACGCTGCACATGCGCGCAAAAACCGAGCCGAGCGCGTCGATGCGCAGGCTGCTGGTGACGATGATCGCCTCGGAGGTCGAGCGGGTGCGCGCGCCGGAGCGTCTCTCGGAGACCGCTGCAACCGACTTCCTGGGGGCGCTTTTGCGCCGCGAGCTGACTGACCGCGAGGAGCTGATCGCGCAGGCGCGCGGACTGTCGCTGGAGCTGGCGGATGGAGCGTGCGTGATCGTCGCGCGCGCCCTGCCGCAGGCGCCTACCGATGAGGGCTGGCGTGCACGCGTGCGTGCGGTCGCCGAGCGTGGCGCGCGCGCTGTCGTGAATCGCTCGATCGCCGGTCTGTCTGAGCGTGACGGGACGGTGGGGGCCGAGGTCCTGCTGCTGGTGCCCGGCGGCGAGGAGCCCACGGCCGAGCGCGCTGCCGAGGCGGTCCTGCGCGAGATGGAGGCTGGGCTGGCCGGGTATACGTTCGCGATCGGGCGTAGCCGGATCGCCGAGGATCCCGCCGATCTGCCGCGCGCGGTCAGCGAGGCGCTGCTCGCCGCGAACGTCGCGCAGGGCGGCAACGACGGCCCGGCGCTGGCCTTCGAGCAGACGGGCGCCTACCGGCTGCTGCTGAGCGCGATGAGCGAGAACCCCGCCGAGCTGCAGCGTTTCTATGCGGAGACGGTCGAGCCGCTGGTCGCCTACGACGAGCAGTACGAGACCGACCTGATGCGCACGCTTGAGACGTTCCTCGAGGCCGATGGCAACGTCGCGGGGACCGCCCAGCGGCTGTTCACCCACCGTCACACGATCTACTACCGCTTGGAGCGCGTGCGCGATCTATCGGGGCTGGATGTCAGCTCGAGTGACGGACGCGAGAAGCTCAGCCTCGGACTGAAGTCGATGCGCGTGCTCGGCATCTCCTCCGCGGGCGGCCCAGCCTTGGAGGCCGGCGCCGAGGGCGGTCGCGTTCCGCGCGGGTCCGGTCGGCGCTCCTGACGGGTGCTCGGCCTCGTGCGCCGAACTCGACGGCGTACCTCGCGCCATGCTTGCGTCGAGGTCCCACCCAATCTTGCCGCGACACGGTCAGGATGCTCGGCGAGGGGGTCTCGTGCGACGATGTGAGAGTTCCTTGGGGAGTCGTCCAATGGCAGGACATCAGGTTTTGGTCCTGAGAATCGGGGTTCGAATCCCTGCTCCCCAGTCGCGATCGTGCGCTGACGTGGGCCGTGCCGCGATTGCCAGCCCCGCCGGCGAGCACTACAGTCCCAAGGGTGACGCTGGCTCCCACCGTCCTGATCCTCGCCGCGGGCCAGGGGACGCGTATGCGCTCGAAGACGCCAAAGGTGCTGCACGAGCTCTGCGGCAGGCCGATGGTCCTGTGGCCTGTGCATGCCGCCCTGGAGGCCGGAGCGGAGAAGGTCCTCGTCGTCGATTCTCCCGCCCGAGCACTGGAGCAGGTGCTGCCCGAAGGTGTCGAGCTCGTCGTCCAGCCTCAATCAGATGGGACCGGTGGCGCGGTCGCGGCGGCGATGTCTCAGCTCGCCCCCGAGCTCGATGCGCAGGCGACGGTGGTGGTCCTCAGCGGGGATGTGCCGTTGGTCAGCGCTGAGGCGATCAGGGGGCTGGTGCAGGCGCACGCGCGCAGTGGCGCGCCGGCCACGATGGTGAGCACGGTGCTCGACGATCCGACCGGCTACGGGCGCGTGGTGCGCGGCTCAGGCGGGGCGGTGGAGCGCGTGGTGGAGACCAAGCGGGACGGCGATGCGAGCGCGCAGGAGCTGCAGATCAAAGAGGTGAACACCGGCATATTCGCCTTCGAGGCGGGCGCGCTACAGGCCGCGTTGCCGCGCCTCACCGCCGAGAACGCCCAAGGCGAGCGCTACCTGCCGCAAGTGCTGGACATTCTCAGGGCCGACGGGCGGGCGGTCGTGGCGCACGAGCTCCATGATCAGAGCCTGGTGCTCGGGGTCAACGACCAGGTGGCCCTGGCGAAGGTGCGCAAGCTCGCACAGCTTGCGATCCATGAGCGGCACATGCGCGCGGGGGTCAGCATCCTCGATCCCGAGGCGACGGTGATCGAGGTCGATGTGGAGATCGGCAAAGACACCGTGATCGAGCCATTCAGCACGATCAAGGGGCGCACTTTGATCGGCGCGGGATGCACCGTGAGGCATTCCTACCTCGTGGACTGTGTGCTGGAGGACGGCGTGAGCGTCGGGCCGTTTGCCTATCTGCGTCCGGGGGCGATCCTACGCACGGGCGCGAAGGCGGGGACGTTCGTGGAGATCAAGAACTCCGATATCGGCGCCGGCGCGAAGGTTCCGCACCTGTCCTACATCGGGGATGCGGATGTGGGAGAGGGAACCAACCTGGGCGCCAGCACGATCACCGCCAACTACGACGGTCAGAACAAGCACCGCACGACGATCGGCAAGAAAGTGCGCAGCAGTGTGCACGTGTCATTCGTGGCGCCGGTGAGCGTCGGCGACGAGGCATATACGGGCGCCGGCTCGGTGATCGGCGAAGATGTGCCCCCCGGCGCGCTGGGCATGGCGCGCGCGCGCCAGGTGAACAAAGCGGGCTACGCACAGCGGCGCAAGGATGAAGCTCTAGACTCTCCGAAGAGATGAGCGGCGCGATGGACACGAGCTCGCAGCCCTCGCCCACGAGCCTGCCGTTTGACTACAACAAGCGGCTGATGCTCTTCTCCGGGCGCGCCAATCCGCAGCTCGCCGCGGACATCGCCACGAAGCTGAACGTCGATATGGGGCCGGTGACGCTGAAGACGTTCTCTAACGGCGAGGTGTACTGCCGCTATGAGGACTCCATCAGGGGCGCCGACGTGTTCATCGTGCAGCCCACCTGCGGCAACCCCCAAACGGGGGTGACGGCGAACGATTCGCTGATGGAGCTGCTGTTCATGATCGACGCGGCGGTGGGCGCCTCCGCGCACCGCGTGATCGCCGTGACGCCGTGGTTTGGTTATTCCAGGCAGGACAAGAAGTCCTCCCCGCGTGAGCCGATCTCGGCGCGGCTGGTCGCCCGCATGCTCGAGTCCGCCGGCGCCGACAGGGTGCTGACGATGGACCTGCACGCCGGTCAGATCCAGGGCTTCTTCCAAAAGCCCGTCGATCACATGACGGCCCTCTTCATGCTCACTCAGTACTTCGGTGACCTCGGCCTCTCCGATCTGGTGGTCGTGGCGCCGGACGCGGGGAGGGTGAAGCTGAACAAGAAGTTCGCCTCGAAGATCGGCGCAGAGCTGGCGATCCTCGACAAGGAGCGCCCGGCGCAGCAGGTCGCCGAGATCGGCTATGTGATCGGTGACGTCAAGGGCAAGACAGCCGTGATCGTCGACGACATGATCGACACCGCGGGCACCCTCGCCGCGGCCACCCGCACGGTGCTCGAAGAGGGCGCCTCGAGTGTCTACGCCGCGGCCACCCACGGCGTATTCTCAGGCGAGGCCTTTGAGAACCTCGCGGCCTCGGGCCTCAAGGAGATCGTGGTGACCGACACGATCCCGGTGCGCGCGGGGCATCCTGAGAACATCCGCGTGCTGCCGTGCGCGGAGCTCCTGACGGACTCGATCCGGCGCATTTTCACCGACGATTCGGTGAGCGAAGTGTTCGGCGGCGAGAACCAGCTGTTCTGACGCGTTGACGGTTCCCTCAGAGCCAACGATCCCACAAGCGGCTTCCCAGTCACGCGGCCTCGCGTCGTGGTGGGCGGCGATTCCGCGCGCCAGGCGTATTACGGGGGTCATCGTGGGCATCGCGCTGTTCTTCACGGTCAGCGGCTTGCTGGCCAGCTTCCTCTCGGCGGAGGGCGTCGAACGCGACGACATATTCGCCGTCCTACAAGCGCAGGCGGCCGGGAATCTGCAGGGCATGCTCGACCATCAGGCCGGCTGTCGCAGTAGCCCGTCGTGCGTCCAGACGACGCGTGCGAACGCGCTGATGTTGCGCAGGAGGGGGGCGGTGAAGATCTTGACGCTGACATCTGCGACGGCCTACAGCCTGACGAGCGCCACCGGGAAGACCAGGGTGGCGTGGACGGTGATCGGGAAACCGCCGGTCGTGCAATGCGTGCAGGTGCGGCGCACCGGGAGCTTCTTGCAGGGCATCACGGTCACGCTGGTATCGATCAGCGCGCCGATCCCCAATGAAGGAGATTGCTAGAGTCACGCTCCGATCATGGCCGACACGACGAGCACCAAGCTGGATGTGAGCAGCCGCGCGGCGGGCGGCTCGCGCGCGGTGCGCCGCCTGCGCCGCAGCGGCCGCGTGCCCGGAGTGCTTTATGGCGGTGGCGGAGACTCGGTGAGCTTCGACGCCGATGCGCGCGAGTTGCGTCTCGCCCTCGCCTCCTCGGGCGCGGTGCTCGATCTGAGTGTCGACGGCGCGAAGGCGACCCCGGTGGTGTTGAAGGAGACCCAGCGCGACCCCGTGCGCGGCGAGACAGTGCATGTAGATCTGCTGAGGGTGCGCTTGGATCAGGCGATCCACGCGGTCGTGCCGCTCGAGCTGACGGGTACCGAGGACGCGCCCGGTGTGAAGGAGGGCGGCGTGCTCGAGCAGCCCACGCGCGAGCTGAATGTGGAAGCGCTGCCCACCGCGATCCCGGAGTCGATCGTGCACGACGTCGGCGAGATGCAGATCGGCGATCACATCGGGCTGGCCGACGTGGCGATTCCGGAGGGCGTTACGCTCCTGGACGACCTCGAGGAGACGGTCGTCGCGACCCTGTCTCCGCCCCGACTGCAGGCCGAGGTGGAGGAAGAAATCGAAGCCGAGACAGAGCTCGTCGGCGAGGGCGAGGAGCCGGGCGAGGCCGCGGAGGGCGCCGACGGCGAGGACGCCTCCGGCGGGGAGTAGCTCCTGCGACGCCCGTTCGGCGGTGGTGGTGGCGGAGCTATCGACTGGCTGATCGTCGGGCTCGGCAATCCCGGCAGCGAGTACGCCGGCACACCCCACAACGTCGGGTTCGCGGTGCTCGACGCGCTTGCCCAGCGCTGGGAGTTGGGACGGCCGAAGGAGCGCTTCCGGGGACGCCTCGCTGAAGGACGCGCGGGCGGAGTGCCTCCTGAGAAGAGCACCCCGCGCGTCGCGCTGCTGTGGCCACAGACGTTTATGAACGACGCGGGACGCTCGGTGGGGCCCGCACGCGGTTCCTTCAAGCTTCCGCTGGGGCGCGTGCTGGTCGTGCACGACGAGATCGATCTGCCCTTCGGCGAGATTCGCACACGGCTGGGCGGGGGGCTGGCCGGGCACAACGGTCTGAAGTCGATCAAGCGGGAGCTGGGTTCTACGGAGTTCATGCGCGCGAGAGTCGGCGTGGGCCGCCCGAGCAGCACCGACCCGGAGATCGTCTCGGGATACGTGCTGGGGCGCTGGCGTCAGCCAAAGGCGGAGGTCGGCGAGCTGATCGAGAACGGGGTGGCGGCGGTCGAGCGGGTACTCGCGGAAGAGTTCGAGTAGAAGATGGCGCTGCGGTCGCTGCTGGGGCTGATCGAGGAAGATGCGTCGGCACAGCGTCTGGCGCGGGAGGGTGGCCACGCGTTTGTGTCGGCTTCGCTTCGGCCATACGCAATCGCGGCGCTGGCGGACAGCGGCCCGGCCGAGCGGGCGCGCCCAACCCTGGTGGTGGTCGGCGACGATCGCGCGGCGCGCGACATGGCGGCGGACCTGCGTGCCTGGCTTGCGCCAAGGCGGGTTCGCTATTACCCCTCGCGGGGTGTGGCGTATGAGTCGCATCTGACGCCGCCGGCGCATCTGGTGGGCCTGCGTGTCGCGGCGCTCGACGCGCTGCTCGCCGGCGCCGGCGAGACTGGATCCGAGGGCGAGCCCCCCGTCGTCGTGGTCAGCGCGGTGGCGCTGTCGGAGAAGGTGCCCGACCCGGCGCTGCGCCCACACTCCTTCACGCTGCGCAGGGGCGAGCTGCTCGATCTGGACGAGTGCTCCGCCGAGCTGGTGGCGGCGGGCTATGAACGCGTCGAGCAGGTGGAGGAGCGCGGGCAGTTCGCGCTGCGCGGGGGTCTGCTGGATGTCTTCCCGGCGACCGAGGAGCGCGCGGTGAGGGTTGACATGTTCGACGTGGAGATCGAGTCGCTGCGCTGGTTCTCGACGTTCACGCAGCGCTCGCTGGGGGACGTGGACGAGGTTGAGATCGCGCCCGCCGCAGAGCTCGCGGCCGAGCACCGCGAGCTGGCGGAGATTGCGGCGCTCGAGGATCAGGCCAACCGGCCGGACATCGCCGAGCTGCTGCCGGTCGAGCGCTTCGGGGCGCTGCTCGACCTGCTCGGTGCGGACACGGGGGGGGTGGGCATTCAATTCATGGTGGCGGCCGAGGAGGAGCTCGTGCCCGCGCTGAGCGACCACTGGGCCGATGTCTGCGCGGCGTTCAAAGACGAGGATGCCCATCACCTGTATGTGAGTCCCGAGCAGATCGAAGCGGTGTTGCGGGAGCGCGCGCGGATCTGGCTGTCATCGATCTCCAGCGGCCAGGAGATCGAGCTGCGCGCGCAGACCGCTGACACCGCGGCGCGCTCGCTGGGCGAAGCCGAGCCGGAGCTCGAGAAGCTGGTGCGCTCGGGCTACCGCACGGTAGTCGCCTTCCCCCAGCGCGGCGAGGGCGAGCGGGCGGCGTACAACCTGGGACGCCTGCAGGCGACGTGGCTGGGCGAGGGCGTGGCAGTGGATGTCGGCCACCAGGTAATGGAGCCGTCGCTGCGCTTCGCGACAGCCTCCTTGCGCGAGGGCTTCGTTGCGCCGGGCCTGAAGCTGGCGGTTTTTCCCGAGCACCGTCTGCTGCGCCGCCGCCGCGCGGGATTAAATGCGCACCCATCCCACGGCCTGGACGGCCAACGTGGGGGCCAGGGCGGTTCCCGCAGGGGCGCGCTGCGCTCGTTTACCGAGCTGCGCACGGGCGACATCGTCGTGCACGAGGACCACGGGGTGGCGCGCTTCGCGGGCTTCGAGACGCGCACGGTCGCGGGCGTCACGCGCGACTACCTGTACCTGGAATACCAGGGCGACGACCGCGTGTTCGTGCCGACGGAGCAGTTGGCGAAGATCTCGCGGTATGTCGGCGGCGGTGGAGAGCGGGCGGGCGGGCCTCCATTGAGCAAGCTCGGGGGCACGCGCTGGGAGACGATGAAGGCGCGCGCGCGGCGCGCGGCGCAAGAGCTGGCGGGAGAGTTGCTCAGCCTGTACGCCGAGCGCCGGCGGCGGATGGGGCATGCGTTCGAGCCGGACTCTGATTGGCAGCGTGAGTTCGAGGAGCGCTTTCCCTTCACCGAGACGCCCGACCAGCGCGAGGCGATCGAGCTCGTGAAGGCAGACATGGAAGCGCCGCAGCCGATGGATCGGCTGATCTGCGGCGACGTCGGCTACGGCAAGACCGAGGTGGCGCTGCGCGCTGCGTTCAAGGCGGCGAACGAGGGCAAGCAGGTGCTGATGCTGGTGCCGACGACGATCCTCGCCCAACAGCACTACGGCACGTTTTCCGAGCGGCTGGCGGACTATCCGTTCACGCTCGAGCACGTCTCCCGGTTTCGCTCGGCGGCCGAGCAGAAAGCGGCGATCAAGGGCTTCGCCGAGGGCCGCGTGGACATCCTGATCGGCACCCACCGGGTGCTTTCGCGCGACGTGCGCGCAAAGGACCTGGGGCTGTTGATCGTCGACGAGGAGCAGCGCTTCGGGGTCAAGCAGAAGGAGCTGTTGCGCCAGCTGAAGCTGAAGGTGGATGTGATCTCGATGTCGGCTACGCCAATCCCACGCACGCTGCAGATGTCGCTGGCGGGGCTGCGCAATATCTCCGTGATCGAGACGCCGCCCGAGGGCCGCCGTCCAGTGAAGACTTATGTGGGTGAGTATGAGGAGGAGCTCGTCAAGCGCGCGATTCTGCGCGAGCACGAGCGCGACGGGCAGGCGTTCTTTCTGCACAACCGCGTTGAGAGCATCGAGGAGACGGCCGAGCGGCTGCGTGCGATGTGCCCGGGCGTGCGTTTCGCCATCGCCCACGGGCAGTTGGGCGAGGGCGAGCTCGAGGAGGTGATGATGGACTACCTGCGCGGCGGCGCCGACGTGCTGGTGTGCACCTCGATCATCGAGTCCGGGATCGACATCCCGCAGGCGAACACGCTGATCGTGGAGCACGCGGATGCTTTCGGGCTGGCCCAGCTCTACCAGATTCGCGGGCGAGTGGGACGCAGTCGCGAGCGCGCCTACGCGTATCTGTTGTACGACTCGGCGGCCGCGCTCACGCCGGAAGCCGCCCAGCGGCTCTCGGCGCTGTCGGACTACACCGAGCTGGGGTCGGGATTCAAGATCGCGATGCGCGACCTGGAGATTCGCGGCGCCGGCAACCTGCTCGGCGACGAGCAGTCAGGACACGTGGCGGCACTGGGGTTTGAGCTGTACATGCAGATGCTCGACGAAGCGGTCGCCTCCGGTGAGGATGGAGCCGGCGGTGCGTCCGGGGAGCCGGCGGAGCCCGTGCGCCTCGACGTGAACGTCGACGCCTATATCCCTGCCGATTACGTCCCCTACGAGCAGGCCAAGATCGAGGTGCACCGCCGCGTGGCGGGAGCCTTCGAGGTGGCCGATGTGGAGCGGCTGCGCGAGGAGCTCGAGGATCGCTTCGGCCCGGTGCCGGAGCCGTTGGGCAACCTGCTGGCGTTGCAGCGGGCGCGCATCAAGTTCGGCCAGGCGGGGGTACGGACGGTCAGCTTCCGGGGAGATCGCCTGGCGGTCACGCCGGTCGAGCTCGACTCTACCCGCGCGAAGCGGTTGCGCGAGGAGCTGCCGGAAGCGCTGTACGAATCGGGGCGCTCGCAGGTCTCGGTACGAGTTCCCAAGGAAGGCAAGGAGCGCTTCCCAACCGTCGTCAGGGCGGCGGATGTGCTGTTGGCGATCAGCCGCGAGGCCGCCTGAGGGCCGGCGTGGGGATCGTCTTGAGGAGATCCTTAAGCACGAATTGTGAAGTTCCGCTAGAGTGCCCGCGTCGTGTCCAAGGCACTCCGCTTCATACCGGCGCTAGGCGCCGTTTTCTTTGCCTCGCTCGCCCTCACGGCGTGCGGTGGAGGCATCCCCGGCGACGCGGTGGTTCAGGTCGGCGGCAACTCGATCACCAAAGCCACGTTCGAACACTGGATAGGCGTGGCGGCCTCGAGCAGCACGGGCGCCACGACTGGCGCCGAAACCGGCTGCCCCTGTTCCGCCGAACTACACCGCCTGCATCGCCAATCTGAAAGCCACGGCGCCGAAACCCGCCAAGGGTCAAACCGCGCCCACCGAAGCAACGCTGAAGACCGAGTGCGAAACGCAGTACAAGTCGCTGAAGACCGAGGTGCTTGGCTTCTTGATCTCCTCAGAGTGGGTGATCGGCGAAGGCTCTCACCTGGGTGTGACGGTCTCCGACAAGGAAGTCAAGAAGGAATTCGAAAAAATCAAGAACGAGCAATTCCCCAAGCCGGCGGAATTCGAGAAATTCCTAGCGACCTCGGGCCAGACCGTCTCGGATCTGCTGCTGCGTGTGAAGCTGAACATGCTCTCCACGAAAATTCAGAAAAAGGTCGCGGAGGGTAAAGGCTCCCCCAGCAAGGCCGAAATCGCCAAGTACTACAAAGAAAATCAGTCGCGCTTCGGCACGCCGGAAAAGCGCAGCGTTGAGATCGTCCTCACCAAGACTGAAGCCGCTGCTGAGAGCGCCAAGAAGGAAATCGAATCGGGCAAGAGCTTCGCCAGCGTGGCCAAGAGCAAGTCGATCGATCCGACGAGCAAGGCTAACGGTGGCCTGCTGCCCGAAGTGACCAAGGGCGAGGAGGAGGCGGCGCTGAACACAGCGATCTTCGGCGCCAGCAAGAACGTCCTCAGCGGCCCGGTGAAGACTCCGTTCGGCTATTACATCTTCGAGGTCAAAAGCACCACGCCCGGCACTACGCAAACGCTGGCGCAGTCAGAATCGTCGATCAAGCAGCAGTTGACCGCCACTAAGCAGCAGTCGGCGCTGAGCAAGTTCGTCAAAGAATTCAAAAAAACATGGACGGCGAAGACGGACTGCCGAGCGGAATACGTGGTGATGGACTGCAAGCAGTACAAAGCGCCCAAGACGAGCACCACGGGTACGGCGGTTCCGCAGACGGGCACGCCGGCGCAGACCACCACGGTGCCGGCCAAATCTGCCGCTCCGACCACCACAAAATAGCTCGACCCCGGTGACGCCGGTGAAGCGAGCTCGCGGGACTCTCCCAGGCGACGGAGCACTCCGATGAGCCAGGTCGAGCGGGTCCACGCCCGCCAGATCCTCGACAGCCGGGGCAACCCGACGATTGAGGTCGAGGTTGGGCTGCGCTCCGGCGCGCACGGCCACGCGGCGGTCCCCTCAGGCGCCTCCACGGGTGAGTTCGAGGCGAAGGAGCTGCGCGACGGCGGCGAGCGCTGGCAGGGCAAGGGCGTGACACGTGCCGTGGCGAACGCCAACGGCGAGATCGCGGCGGCGGTCGCGGGCCTCGACGCATCCGATCAGCGGGGTCTCGATCAGGCGCTGATCGAGCTCGACGGTACGCCGGACAAGTCCAGGCTCGGCGCCAACGCGATCCTCGGCGTGTCGCTGGCGGCGGCGCATGCGCAGGCGGCCGAGGAGGGCCTTGCGCTGTGGCGCTATCTGGGTGGTGAGTCGGCACGGGTACTGCCGGTGCCGATGATGAACGTGCTCAACGGTGGGGCGCACGCCGACAACAAGGTGGACTTCCAGGAGTTCATGGTGGTGCCGTGCGGCGCCGAGAGCTTCTCTGAGGGGCTGCGTATGGGAACCGAAGTGTTCCACGCGCTGAAGGGCACTCTGCGCGAGCGAGGGTTGGGCACCACCGTTGGCGATGAGGGCGGCTTTGCCCCCGATCTGGACTCCAACGAGGATGCTCTACGGGTCTTGGTAGCGGGCATCCAGGCCGCCGGCTATGAGCCCGGGGCCGATGTCGCGATCGCCGTCGATCCAGCGACCAGCGAGATCTACCACGATGGCGGCTATGTGCTCGAGCACGAGGGGCGGACGCTCAGCGCGGCCGAGTTGGCCGACTACTGGGCCGACCTGGCGGTGCGCTATCCGATCGTGTCGATCGAGGACGGGATGGACGAGGAGGACTGGGACGGGTGGAAGGCTCTCACCGAGCGCTTGGGAAGCTCCGTGCAGCTGGTGGGAGACGATCTGTTCGTCACCAACACCGAGCGCCTGAGCCGGGGTATCGAGCTAGGAGTGGGCAATTCGATCCTGATCAAGGTCAATCAGATCGGCACCTTGACGGAGACCTTGGCCGCAATCGCGATGGCGCGCGAGGCCGGATACACCGCCGTGATGAGCCATCGCTCGGGCGAGACCGAGGATGTGACGATCGCCGACCTGGCGGTGGCCACCGGCTGTGGGCAGATCAAGACCGGAGCGCCGTCGCGCTCTGACAGGGTGGCGAAGTACAACCAGTTGCTGCGGATCGAGGAGCAG
The DNA here is from genome assembly GCA_963804555.1 of uncultured Solirubrobacterales bacterium. Classification (GTDB taxonomy): domain Bacteria; phylum Actinomycetota; class Thermoleophilia; order Solirubrobacterales; family Solirubrobacteraceae; genus Palsa-744. Next base: position 648,652 of record CAWDQX010000009.1, on the reverse strand, counting down.
CTGGGTGCGGACGCGGAGTTTCCCGGGCGTTCGGTCTTTCGTCGCTGAACCTCGCCGGCTCTCCCCGCGCGACTCCCCCAGCCCGACTCTCCCCGCGCGATTCCCCACGCTTCTGCTTTCCCGATTGGCTCTTCCCATGCAGGGATCGCTCGGGCCGGCGCGAATGCGAGAGGATGCCCTCCGCTTCCGCCTCGACCGGCCGCGCTGCGGCCCGCCGCTCCCCCGCAAACCGCGCCTCTACCCGCCGCTCCCCGGCACGCTCCGCCGCACGTCCCGCCCCTGCCCGCGTGCGCTGGGATCGGCTGGGTCGCGTGGCGATGTTGGGTGTGCTCGTGGTCCTCGCTTGCCTGTACCTGAGCGCTGGAGTTCATCTGCTGAGCACGTGGCGCGAGGCGCGTGGCGTCAGGGCGAAAGTGACGGCGATGGAGCGCGAACACGAGCTGCTGCAGCGCCAGCACGAATCGCTGGGCAAGCCGGGGACGATTGAAGCGCAGGCACGACGGCTGGGCATGATGAAGCACGGCGAGCAGCCGTACATCGTCAGCAACTTGCCCAACGACTAGCCTCCGATCGCGAGTCTGTTGCCGCCAGGGCGCTAACCTCGGCGCGGGTGTCCTTCGAGAACGCGATCTACCAGTGGCAGCAGGGGGAGCGGCGACTGCAAGCCGCGCCGGCGCAGCGCGGAACCCAGCTGGAGCGCGTCACCGAGACGCTGGTCGCGGAGCTGCGCAGGCGCTTGGGCGGGCGCTTCAGCGCGCAGGAGCTCGTGGAGCTCTACGAATGCGGCACCGCATGGTGCTTGCAGGCGGCGATGAAGGTGGCTCCGGAGGATCCATGGGCGTGGGACTCTCCCATCGTGGTCGATGCCGCTTTCGCGAGATACCTGCGCGAGGCCACCGACTACGCCGGCGGCCGCAGGGCGCTCAACGCCTAGGACGCCGCTGAGCGGGGCTGGCCGATCTCCGATCGGAGCCCTCGCTTGCTCTTCGACGCCTAGTCGTCGTCGGAGCCGGTGCTGCCCGTGCGGCGGATGACAATCCGGTCTTCCTCGACGAGCACTTCGATCGGACGGTGCCCGGCCCAGTGCTCGGCATAGATCGGGTTGTCCTGCACGGCGGGGTCGAACCACAGGCCGTAGCCCTCCTCGCCATGGTCGAAGGTGCCCTCGAGCGGACCGACGTTGTTGCGCGCCGGGCGACGACCGCGACCACCGCGCCGGCTGCGACGGCGGCGGGGAACATCTTGCTGGTCGCTTTCTGCTCCGTTCTCGCTCTCGTCCTCGTCCTCGTCCTGTTCCGGCGGTGCTTCGGCCTTGATGCGCTTGGCCTCGAGCTCGGCCGCCTCGAGCTCGGCGGCAATCAGCGCGTCGTCCTCGGCACGGAGGTCGATCTCCTCAAAATCTGTGGCCCCGCTGCCGGCAGCGCTGTCCTCGTCGCCGACGAGCTCGTTCTGACGCTTGAACAGCTCGATGTCCTGCACGCTGACCTCGAGCTGGTGGGCGACCCAGGCGTCGGTACGGCCTTGCCGTACCCAGACGCGGATCTGGTTCAAATGTGGGCGCAAGGATCTACGAGCCATGGACGGTCCGGGAGACTAGCGCATAGCGCTCCTCAGCACGCCCGTATGTGTCGGCTTCACATCGGGATGGCTTTCTCCCGGCCCTCAGACTATGCTTCGACGATCGGCTGTGGGGGCATGCCAGCCGGTTGCCTGTAGGCAAACGAGGAAGGTGCACCTGAATGCTGGTCCTGACCCGCAAGTCCAACCAGAGCATCATGATCGGAGACGACGTAGAGGTGTCGGTTCTGTCTGTGATGGGCGACAAGGTGCGCATCGGTATCCAGGCTCCGCAAGAGATTCCCGTGTTTCGCACGGAGATCTACCTGGAGATCCATCGTGAGGATCAGGAGGGCGCCGCACAGCAGGATGCTCGCGGCGAGGTGAACGAGGCCCTGCGCGAACTGGGCGACGGCTAGCGCTGCTCAGCGAGGTCTCTCCTCGAGCGAGGTCCTAGCCGAGCAGCAGGTAGAGCGTGCGGAACATGACCACGGTGACGATCACCGCGGTCGCGATCAGTGTGAGGACCAGTAGGACGAAGCGAACCGAGCCGCGCCGGTGACGCCGCTGCGCCTCTCGCTTGAGCGCGCGCTGCTCGGTCGTGTGACGCAGCGAAGCGCGCCGACGACGCTCGAGCGAGATCTCTTTGACGAATGCCCGCTCGAGCTCGCCAAGGCTCTGGCGCATCCTCACGAGGTCGTCTTGGCGCGCTCGTAGACGGCGACGAAGCGCAGGTAGCTCTCGGCGATCTTGCGCGCGCCGGTCGCGCGGTCGATCTTGCCGTCGACGTACGCCTTCAGCGGCTCCCACCAGATCGAGCGCCCGATCGCGAATCCCACGAAGCCATCCACGGGGGCTGCCTGTGTGAGCCAGTGGTCGACCTTCGCGTCATCGGCGCCTCGACCGAGGACAACGCACACGACGCCGTCCCGCCCGCCCGTTCGCGCCTGGGCGACGAGCATCTCGCAGTCGGAGCGCTCATCGACGCCCTCGATCTTCCAGATGTCGACCTCGATCTTTGCGCTCTGGATATCGGCGATTGCGCGGCGCATCAGCTCGGGTCGCAGCTCTGAGTCATAGCGTTCCGAGTCGCCGTCCACGGCCCGCAACTGGGCCTCCTCAGCGGGTACGAGCAGCTCGAACAGGAACTTGCGCTCGTTTGCTCCCAGCCAATCCGACAGCTGCTTCAGCTTGCCCAGCTGCTCGCTGTTCTCGGCGCCATCCCCATCTGGGTTGTAGCGGACGAGCACCTTGCAGAAGTCCGGATCGAAGCTCTTGATGTGCTTCGGAAAATCCTCGCCGTATTGGAAGTCGAACATGCTCTGTCCCGAGCGCTCGGCGGGCATCGCCAGCTTCAGGCCCTGCGCGCGCGCTTCCTCGGGCACGGAGCCGCCGAATTGCTCGTCGACGAGTACGCCGGTGATCGACCCGTCGGCGCCGGCAGCCACCGCCTGCTGAAGGCCCTCGAAGATCAGGTGCTTGGCATCGGCGATCATTGCCGTCTGCTCGGGGTCGGGATCGCCCTCGATGCCGAAGAACTTCTTTTGGAATGACCCGCGGTGGTCGAACGCGAGAATGTAAAGCGGTTGGTCGTAGCCTGGTTTCATCGCTTGAGTATTCCAAAGGCGTGCAGGGCGGGGAGGGGAGGTCCTTAGAATGCAGGAGAGATGTCCTCTGGAGCTGATCTGTTCGTGGTGTGCAAGCAGTGCGGATCGGAGGTCAGTCCGTACATTACGGAGTGCCCCTACTGCGGCCATCGGCTGCGCCGGCGTGCGCCCGATCTGCCGCGCGAGAAGGCCGCGGGATCGTTGCGACGCTTGCGCCTGCCGCGCATACGCAAGTCCAGCACGCCCGGCTCCACGTCCGGGCTCCTGCACTCACGCGAGCGCCCTGCCCGTCGTGCGGCCGGCACGCGTGGAATCGATACGCGTGCAGGCACGCGGCCCTACGCGACGATCGGGCTCGTGGCGATCAGCTGCGCGGCTTGGGTCGCGTTCCACGCCAGGCCCGAGCTCTATTTCCACATGGCGATCGTGGGTCCGATCAACGGGGAGTGGTGGAAGCTCTTCACGAGCGAGTTCGCTTACGTTTATGGCCTGTACGCGTTCGTGGCGATCCTCACGGTCGCCATCTTCGGCTGGCTGCTCGAGCGCCGCCATGGGCCGGTCGTCGTGCTCGCGCTGTTCTTTGGCGCCGGAGTTGCGGGGGCGTTGGTGGCGAGCGCCGTCTACTCAGTGCCGCTCGTCAGTGGCGGCAATGGCGCGGCCCTCGCCCTGCTGGCCGCCTGGGCGGCCCCCGATCTGAAGGCGGCGCGCGGCGGCTCCTATTACGAGGGCGATCTCCTGGGTGCCGCGGCGATCGCGGCGCTCCTGCTGGCGATGCCGTTTGCGCTGGCGTTCTCTGAAGTCAGCTGGCTGGCTGGCGTCACGGGCGGGCTGCTCGGGCTGGCGTTGGGGCTCGGCATGCACAGCCTCGGCGCTCAGGAGCGCTAGCGCGCCGGCGCAACGCTCGTATGATGGGGGCCAACGGAAACCGCCGACAGAAGAGGAGTAGCGAAGATGGAGATCCGCTTCCTTGGCCACTCGGCCTTTGAGCTCAGCGACGGGGCGAGCACGGTGCTCGTCGATCCGTTCCTCACGGGCAACCCCAAGGCGGCGGCTACGGCCGATGAGGTGAATGCGGATGCGATCCTGCTCACGCACGGTCACGCCGACCACATCGGAGATACGGTGGCGATTGCCAAGCGCACCGGCGCCGAGGTGTTGGCGATCGTGGAGATCGCCAACGAGCTCTCCGAAGAAGGCCTGGAGAAGGTCCACGACCCCAACCTCGGGGGAACCGTCAAGTTCGCTTGGGGCTCGGTGAAGCTGGTGCCGGCCTGGCACACCTCGACCACTCCGAAGGGCGTCGTCAACACCCCCGCCGGGCTGATCGTGAATTTCGCCGGCAAGACCATCTACCACCTGGGTGACACCGCTCTGTTCTCCGATCTGGAGCTGATCGCCAGCCGCGCGGGCGAGATCGATGTTGCGCTGATCTGTATCGGCGGCCACTACACGATGGACCGCTTCGACGCGGTGCAGGCGGCGAAGCTGATCGGTGCGCGCGAGGTGATCCCCTGCCACTACGACACGTTCCCGCCGATCGAGACCGACGCGCAGGCGTTCAAGGCCGACGTCGAGGCGGACACCTCCTCGCAGGTCGTCGTGCTCGCGCCGGGGGAGACGCACTCGCCATGACGACGACTCGCGCGGCGTGCCGGAGGCGGCCATGACGATGACCAACGCCGTCGTGCTGATCGAGGCCGAGCGCGATGCGCTCTCGAGCCTGGGGGGCGCGCTGGCGGATGTGGAGGGCGTGGCGGAGGCCTATTCGGTCACAGGCGAGTGGGATTTTGTCGCGATCGTGCGTGTTGCCGACCACGAGCAACTGGCCGATGTGGTGACCGCCGAGATCGGTGGGCTCGCGGGTGTGATGCGCACCCAGACGATGGTCGCCTTCGCTGCTTTCTCACGCCACGACCTCGAATCGCTGTTCTCGATTGGGGAGTAGGCGCCCTGAATTAGACTGCGTCGCTGATGGCGACGATACCCCTGAAGCCGCAGTACGGGCCGACGCTCGGCAAGTTGCTCGAGCCCCGCTGGCATGCGGCGCCGAGGGTCCTGCGGGGCTTGGTGTCCGCTGCCGCCGCTGGGCTGGTGGTGCTGGCGATTGCGGTGGTTCTCACGCTCTGGCCCGCCACCTACTCCCACGGCGGTGCGGCGCCATTTCACTTCAGCTACCGGGGCCTTTTTCGTACGGCTCCGGCGCCCGGCCAGTTGGTGCGGATCGAGCGTCGTACGCATGGACGGCTGGAGGACTCTTTCGCGGTTGCGCCGCTGCGACTGCCGCCCTACCCCGGCGGCCTGAGCGCCGAGCTGCCGCTGTACGCGAGCGGCTACATCGAGGGCTTGAGCAGGAAGTACGGCGGCTTTGTGTTGCGCGGAGAGGGCAAGACCAGGGTCAATACGGTCCCCGCTTACAACGTGCTCTACACCGCGATGATCGAAGGGCGCCAGATGTACGGGCGCGACGTGTTGCTGCTGGCCGAACGGCAGGGGGTGCGCGATGGGGTGGCGATCGAGATGCTGACCTCGCCGAGCGCGAGCTCGAAGGTCACCTCGCCGCTTGAAGTGGCGAGCGCCGGCGTTCTGGAAAAGCCGCTGAAGACCTTTACGCTCGACTAGTCGCCGCTTGGCGCGGGTTCGCTCCCGCCTTGCGGCGCCGTCGGAGCGACGGGTGTAGCGGGCGCTTCGCCAGTCGTGCTCGGCGGTGTGGTGGCTGTCGGTTCTGGGGTGCTCGCCGGTTCAGAAGCCGGCTTTGCGGCTTCTTCGCTTTCGCTTGTGGCTGGTGGCGTCACGGGCACCGCGGGGGTGCTCGGTTGTGGCTGTTCGGTCGCCGTGGCGGGCAGTTCCTTGCTTTCGGTCGTGACCTGTGTGACCGGCGCCGCCACCGGTTTGACCGCTGCAGGCACGTCTGTCACGGCCACCGGCACGACCACCGGGTGCGCCGTGGGGAGGCTGGGTGTTGGGTGCGTCTTTGCTGCCTTGCCGACGCTCGAGCGGTGTCGGCCGAGGTGGTGGGCTACGGCGGTGACTGAGGTGAGTGCCCGGGGGCTGGGGCTGACCGGTTGAGGTCTGTTGCGCACGACGACGGGCTCCGCGACGAAACGCGCCACGCTGGCGGAAGTCGCGTTGTGGTGGTGTGCCACTGGGCCGGTGTGGTTGGCCGCGACGGCGCCCGCGGTGACGAGCGCGGCGGCGGCGAGCCCGGCGACTGCCTTGGTGGCAAGCGCCCCAGCGCCGGCTGTGAGGATACTGCCGGCGGTGCTAGCCCCTCCGACCGCTCCAGCGCCAGCAGCCGCGCTGACTCCGGCGGTTGCTCCCGCAGTCGCTCCGGCGGTCGCCCCGGCGCCGCCGGCGACGTGCGCGCTGCCCGCCGAAGCGGTCGAGCCGAGCTTGGTGAGCAGCAGCTTCTTGACCAGCAGCAGCGGTCCAACGGGGAAGATCGCGGCCAGCGCGTGGTTGTTGTCCTTCAGGTGCTTCCTAAACGAGCGGCAGCGTTCACAGTCGCGCACGTGCCGGCGCGCGGGCGCTCCCAGCTTGCTCAGTCCCTCGGCCGCCGTCCCGAGCTCGAGGCGGACTTCCTCACAGCTCAGCTTGCGCGCCTCGGTGGCCTCGGCCAGGGATACGCGGGCGCGCACGAGCAGCGACTTCACGGAGGGTACGGTGGTCTCCATCGCGTGGGCGATCTGCTCGTAGGAGAGCGCGTCGATCTCACGCAGCAAGAGCGCGGTGCGCTGTGTCTCGGGCAGCTGCTGGACATCCCCGATCAGCTGGCGGAAGCTCTCGCGGCGCAGGACCTTCTCCCCGGTCGAGATGCCCCCCTCGGCGAAATGGATGTCCATCGAGTCGACCCCTACCGCAGAGGCGCGACGCAAGTGGTTGAGCGAGCGGTTGCGGGCGATCCGGTAGAGCCACGGACGCACGTTGATCTCGCGCTCGTCGGCGAGGATCGCGTTGAAGGCCGCGGTGAAGACCTCCTGCAGGACATCCTCGGCGTCCTCCCGCGAGCTGAGCATGTGCCGGCAGAAGGAGAGCAGGCGCGATTGATAGCGCGAGAAGAGCGTCTCGAAGGCGGCGTGCTGCCCGTGGCGCGTGAGCGCAACCAACTTCTCGTCGGACTGCAGGCGCAGCAACGGAGAGGGCCTGCTCAGACCCGGAACACTGCTGCGTGTTAGTGCGGTGGCCTCCACGGTGGCTCCACTCCTTTCTACCCTTCAATACACGTTAGCAAGCGGGAAGTTGCGGCCCGCAAGCTCCCATACACTGGCTTGCCTGTTAGGCCCGGGTGGCGGAACGGTATACGCAGTCGACTTAAAATCGACGGTCCCAGTGGACATGTGGGTTCGAGTCCCACCCCGGGCATCTACCGAGCAGATAGAGTCGCGCCCATGTCGACCCAGGAGACCACGCAGGAGGTCACCGAGACCTTCCACGGTGGGCGGCTGATCGCCCGTCGGCTGAAGGCGCGCGGAGTGAGCAAGCTGTTCACGCTCTCGGGCGGGCATCTGTTCTCGATCTACGATGGCTGTAGGGAGGAGGGGATCGAGATCGTCGATGTGCGCCACGAGTCCACGGCCGCGTTCGCGGCGGAGGGCTGGGCCAAGGTCACGCGCGAGCCCGGGGTGTGCGCGCTGACGGCGGGCCCGGGTGTGACCAACGGGATGAGCGCGATCGCCAGCGCGCAGGCAAACCACTCGCCGATGCTTGTGCTCGGCGGCCGCGCGCCCGCGATGCGCTGGGGGATGGGCTCGCTGCAGGAGATCGACCACGTGCCGTTTGTGCGGCCGCTGACGAAGCTGGCGGCCACCCCGGAGAGCACGGCCGAGATCCCGGGCTTGGTCGACGAGGCGCTCACCATTGCGATGGCGCCGCACTCCGGGCCGACGTTCCTGGACTTCCCAATGGACTACGTGTTCATGGAGGCGCAGGAGCCGGAGGAGATGCTGGAGGGGCTGCCCGCGCACGCGAGCAGGGGCGCAGATGGCGGGTCGATCGAACGCGCCGCCGAGCTGCTGAGGGGCGCCGAGCGTCCGGTGATCATGGCGGGGACGGATTTGTATTGGGGACACGGTGAGCAGGCGCTACTCGAGTTGGCCGAGACGTTGCGGATTCCCGTGTTCCTCAACGGGTTGGCGCGCGGGTGCGTGCCGGCCGATCACGAGCTGTTCTTCTCGCGCGCGCGAGGACAGGGCTTGAAGGGCGCGGATGTGGCGCTGGTGATGGGTGTGCCGATGGACTTCCGGCTGGGCTTCGGGGGATCGTTTGGCGATGACACGGAGATCGTGGTGATCGACTCGGCCGAGCCCGTCCGTCCGCATCCGCGGGCCGTGGCGGCCGAGTGCTACGGGGCGTTGGGGGCGACGCTGAGCGACCTGCGCGCGGCTGCCGGCGCCAAGGCGCTGGCAAGCGAGCCCTGGATCGCCGAGCTGAGAGCGACCGAGGCCGAGCGCCGCGAGGCCGAGCGTGTGGAGCTGGATGACGATCGGGCGCCGCTGCATCCGATGCGGCTGTACAGAGAGCTCGGCGAAGTCATCGATCGCGACGCGATTGTGATCGGCGACGGAGGCGACTTCGTCTCCTATGCGGGCAAGATGATCGACAGCTACCAGCCGGGCTGCTGGCTCGATCCGGGGCCGTTCGGCTGCCTGGGCACCGGCTCCGGCTATGCGCTGGCGGCGAAGCTCGCGCACCCGGATAGGCAGGTGGTGCTGATGCTCGGCGACGGCGCGTTTGGCTTCTCGGGGATGGAGTTCGACACGCTGGCCAGGCATGGAGTCAATGTGGTGGGGGTGATGGGGAACAACGGGATCTGGGCGCTGGAGAAGCACCCGATGGAGTTCCTCTACGGGTACTCCGTCGCCGCCGACCTGAGGCCCGCGACGAGGTATGACCTCCTGGTGGAGGCGCTCGGCGGGTACGGCGAGCTGGTGGAGCGCCCACAGGATCTGCGAGGAGCCTTGGAGCGCGCTTTCAGCGCGGGGAAGCCAGCGCTGGTGAACGTGTTGACGGACCCGACCGTCGTGTATCCCCGCAAGTCGAACCTGGCCTAACCCGGCCCGCGAGGCGCAGCGCCCCGCCGAACAGGATGTCGTGCTCGGAGACCTCGACGCAGTCGAGCTCGAACGCGCGGAGCGCCTCGGACAGCAGGATCATGCCGGCGACGATCGTCGGGGCGCGGTCGGGGTGCAGGCCGACGACGCGCCGGCGCTGAGCTTCGTCCATGTCGGCGAGGCGCGCGAGCAGCAGCTCGATCGTGGCGAGCAGCAGCGGGTAGCCGTGGACCCGGGCGGGGTCGTAGGGGTCGAGCTCCTGGGCGATCGAGGCGGCGGAGGTGGCGGTGCCGGCGACGGCGATGCCGCGTTTGATGGGTGCCCCCCCACCCGCGCGCTGGTCGGGTGGCAGGCCGGCGAGAAACGTGGCGCGGGTGTCGTGTGCGAGGGCTTGCAGCTCGGCCGGCGCGGGCGGGTCGGTGTGGACGTGCCGCTCGCTCATGCGCACGACGCCAGCCGGCAGCGACACGTGGAACCCGGCGGTGGAGTCGCGTCCGATGACGAACTCGGTGGAGCCGCCACCGATGTCGATCACGACGGTGGGCTCGGGCGAGGCGGAGCGGTCGTGCATCGCGCCGAGGAAGGTGAGCTGCGCCTCTTCGTCGCCGGACAGGGTGCGGGCGTCCAGCGCGAAATCGCTGCGCACGCGCTCGGTGAAGTCGGGCCCGTTGGTGGCGTCACGCACGGCGGAGGTGAGCACGGCGAGGTTGGCGGTGCACTCGTGGTCGTCGATCAGCCGGCGATAGTCGGCGAGCGCCCCGCGGGCGCGCTCGATCGCTGCTGGTGTGAGTGAGCCAGAGGAGTCGACGCCTTCGCCGAGTCGTGTGACGGTCGAGCGCCGCAAGAGTTCCTGAACGGCCCCGGTGGGGGAGACATCGGCGATCAGCAGCCGGGTGGAGTTGGTGCCGATGTCGACGACCGCGACGCGTGTCATGCGCGGAGATCCTACCCGCGCCCCGCGCACCCGCGCCCATCCCGCACCTCGCTCTCCCGCCCCGCGCCCGCGCACCCGCCCCCCGCGCATCCGCGTCTATCCGCACGCATCCCGCGCGCATCCGCCGACTGGCGGGTTTTGGCCTTCTGCGTCGCGGCATCTAGCAAGGTCCGATTCCCGCCAGATATCTCGGGGCGGGTATGTCACGGTGTGGGTGTGCTCTTTGCTTCGGACCGCTTTTGGATCGCCGTCGAGGCCGAAGATCCACGCTTTGACGGATGGGTCTTCTGTGGTGTGAAGACGACCGGGATCTACTGCCGCCCGAGCTGTCCCGCCCGCACGCCCAAACGTGAGAACGTGCGCTTCTTTGCCACCGCCGCCGCGGCGCAGGCGGCTGGGTTTCGCGCGTGCAAGCGCTGCCGCCCGGACGCGACGCCGGGCTCGCCGGATTGGGATCTGCGTGCGGATCTCGTCGGGCGCGCGATGCGGCTGATCGCCGATGGCGTGGTCGACCGCGAGGGTGTTGGTGCTCTCGCCGGCCGCTTGGGCTACACCGAGCGTCATGTGCACCGTCAGCTGATGGCGGTGGTGGGTGCCGGGCCGCTCGCGCTCGCGCGCGCCCAGCGTGCGCAGACCGCTCGCATCTTGCTCGAGACGACGGCCGTGTCGATCACTGCCGTCGCGTTCGCCGCGGGCTTTCAGAGCGTGCGGCAGTTCAACGCGACGGTCCAGGAGATCTTTGCGATGACGCCGAGCGAGTTGCGCGCGCGGGCGCGGCGTGCGGGGCGCTCCGAGGAGAGTGGGGCGCTGTCGCTGCGGCTGCCACACCGATCGCCGCTGGACGCGGAGGGGTTGATCGCGTTCCTCGGTCTGCGTGCGGTGCCCGGCGTCGAGGAGGTCTCAGGCGGCGCCTACCGGCGCAGCCTACGCCTGCCGCACGGGAGCGGCGTCGTCGAGCTGCGCCCCGCCGATGGTTATGTGCACGCGCGCTATTGGCTGGATGATCTGCGCGACCTCGCCGCGGCGATGCAACGCTCACGTGCGCTACTCGATCTCGACTCCGACCCGCTCAGCGTGATCGAGGCGCTGGGCGATGACGCGCTGCTCGGAGGGCTCGTGCGCAACGCGCCGGGGCGCAGGGTGCCTGGCGCTGTCGACGGCCACGAGCTCGCTGCTCGCGCGGTGCTCGGTCAGCAGGTGTCGATTAGCGGTGCTCGAACGCTCGCGGGACGTCTGGTCACCGCATACGGACGGCCATTGGCGCGTCCGATCGGAGGGGTCACCCATCTCTTCCCCTCGGCCGATGCCCTGGCCGACGCCGACCCCGCGACGCTCGCGATGCCGAGCGCGCGCCGCCGTGCGCTGCTGGGCCTCGCCGGGGCGCTCGCGGACGGAGACCTGACGATCGATGCCGGGAGCGACCGCGCCGAGGCGCGCAGCAGATTGCTCGCGCTGCCGGGCATCGGGCCGTGGACCACCGAGTACATCGCGATGCGTGCGCTGCGCGACCCCGATGCCTTTCTGCCGAGCGACCTGGGCGTCCGTCACGCGCTCGAAGGGCTCGGCCAGGACGCAAAGCCCGCCACCGCCCAGCGGCTTGCGGAGCACTGGCGGCCCTACCGCGCATATGCCGTGCAGCACCTGTGGGCCTCGCTGAGTCCACCCGGGCGAGCAACCGCACATCCATCCGCGCAGGCAGCCGCACATCCATCCGCGCAAAACAGGCTTGCCGCGTGAGATCGACAGCCTCTCCCATGCTGTTGTACACGACGGTCGATAGTCCAATCGGCGAGTTGTTGTTGCTCAGCGATGGAGAGGCCTTGCGTGGCCTGTACATGCAAGACGGTCGTAAGCCCGCAACGATCAACTCGAGCTGGGAGCCCTCGACGGCTCCGTTCGCGGCCGTGACGGAGCAATTAAATGAGTATTTCGCTGCCCATCGCACTTCCTTCGACATTCCCCTGGCATTCGCGGGCGCCTTGTTCGAGTGCAAGGTCTGGCACGCGCTGGAAGAGATCCCCTACGGTGAGACGGTCAGCTATGGCGAGATCGCACGCCGCGTCGGCCAACCCTCAGCGGCCCGCGCGGTGGGCCTGGCCAACGGACGCAACCCGATCGCCGTGATCGTCCCCTGTCACCGTGTGATCGGCGCGGATGGAACGCTCACCGGATACGGAGGTGGTCTGGAGCGCAAGCGACTGCTGCTGGAGCTCGAGCAGGGACAGACACGCCTGCTCGGATGAGACCAAGGTGCTCTTCCGAAACGGGGAGGCGATTGTGTTCGGGTGAGGGGTTATGCTAGAACTATGAGAAAGCTGAGCAGGCGACGCGCTGAGCAAAGCGACGACTCGCTGAGTAAGCGACGCGGGGTGGAGCAGTCTGGTAGCTCGTCGGGCTCATAACCCGAAGGTCGCGGGTTCGAATCCCGCCCCCGCTATTTTCCTTGCAAATAAGCATGTTTTACGTGCTTGTCTCTAGACGGACTTCGAAAGCTGGTTTGCCGTATAAGCTTTGAAAGTCCCTATGGATTCCTCGCTCTTTACGCCTCGATCGCGGCGGGCGCCATCACGACCCCACGCACGGACGAAGTGGGACGGCCGGGATAGCCGACCAACTGGGTGGGGCTCAGCGTCCGTGGAAGCTGGCGTGGCCGGGGCCGTTCGCCAGCAGGGACTCGATGCCGTGCGCGAGGTCCTCTGTCTCGAACAGGGACGCGCAGGCGCGTGCGGTCAGCGCGTCGGCCGCTACCAGTCCTTGCTCGCGGTAAGTGAGCAGCAGTCGCTTGGTGACGTCGTAGGCGCGTGTCGGGCCGGCGGCGAGCCGGTGTGCGAATGCAAGTGACTTCTCCGGGATCTGCTGGGGTCCACGGACCAGCCGGCGACGGCTCGTCCTGGGCGTTGAGAACCGCGACGGCCGGCCTCATTGCTCCTCGGCCATCTCCAGCAACTCCTCGGCGGTGATCACCGCCGCGATCGCGGGATGGTTGGCCTGCATGTGCTCGCGCCCGAGCTCCACGAGCTGGTCGTCGTCCTCGCCGCGGACGATGTAACCGCACTCACAAACGATTCGCTTTGACATGTCGGTATGTTCGCTGATGTGGTCGTGCAGCTGTGTGGGCGCCTCGTCGTCAGATCCGAAGGAGCTGAGCTGGCGGGTCAGCTGCCTGGAGCGCAGGGCCGGATCGCATTCGCGTGGCTCGTATGTAACCGGCACCGGGCTGCGCCGCGGGAGGAGCTCGCGACGGCGATCTGGGGAGAAGAGCTACCGGCGGCGACCGGCCAGGCAATGCGCGCTCTGCTCTCCAAGCTCCGCTCCGCGATCGGACGTGACTCGCTCCCGGTGGATGGGCCGCTTCGTCTCGAGCTCGACGACGACGCGAGCGTCGACGTGGAGGTTGCCGCACGTGCGATCCACGACGCCGAGTCGGGCGTCGCGCGCCAGGAATGGGGGCGTGCCTGGATTGCCTCCCAGATTGCTATGAACGTCACGCGCCGTAGCTTTCTGACCGAGCACGATGGCGAGTGGGTGCAGGAGCGCCGCAGGGAGCTGGGCGGCGTGTACACACGCGCCCTCGCCACGCTCGCCGCGTCCGCGCTGGCACTCGGCGAGACTGAGCTGCTGGCCGCCGAGAGGGCAGCGCGCGAGCTGGTCGCCGCCGAGCCGCTGAGCGAGGGCGCGACCGCGCTGTTGATGCGAGCGCTTGACGCGCGTGGTGAGCGGCCGGCCGCGCTCCTCGTTTACGACGAGCTTCGCCTGCGGCTACGCGAAGCCCTCGGAGTCGCGCCGGGACCGCAGCTGCTGGCGTTGCACTCCGAGCTCGTCATGCGCTGAGCAGACGCCAACGGCGCGCCAACGCTCTAGCGGGATGATCCGCCTATGACCAAGACAGATGAGCAAACCGGCTCTATCGGACGTTCATACGCGACCGCAGCCGTGAACGGGATCGAGTTGCACTACGCCCACGCAGGCACAGGACCACTGATCGTCTTCCTGCACGGCTTCCCCCAGTTCCACTATGCCTTCCGCAGCCAGTTGCGGGAGTTCAGCGCCGACCACCTCGCCGTTGCTCCCGACCAGCGAGGCTACAACCTCTCCTCCAAGCCGGAGGGCGTTCACAGCTATGGGATCTGGCCCGCGGTAGAGGATCTACGCGCCCTCGTCGAGCACCTCGGCTACGACCGCTTCGTGCTCGTCGGCCACGACTGGGGCAGCCTCGTGGCATGGTCATTTGCGCTCCACTATCCGGAGATGCTTCGGGCGCTGGTAAGCCTCGGCGGCGCCCACCCCGGTGTCCTGGATCGCGCGCAACGCGAGGACGACGAGCAGATCCACGCCAGCCAGTACCTCCTCGGTCTTCGTCGCCCGGATGCAATCGAGGCGATCGCCGCCAACGACTACGCCGCGCTCGAGCAGGCGCTCGATCACCCCTTCTTCTCCGAGGAGGATCGCGAGGTCTACCGGCGCTCATGGCATATTCCGCGGGCGATCGAGTCGGCGCTTCACTGGTACGAGGTCGAGGGAATCGCGCCGCCGGATCGGGACGGCACCCCCGGCCGCGGCAACTACTGCCCAGACGTGGCGCCCCTGTACGTCGATGTCCCGACGATGGTCATCTACCCGGAGGCAGACCCATACGTCAGGCCCGCCTCCCATGCCGGCCTCGAGCACTTCGCCCGCAACCTGACGTTCCGGCCGGTAGAGGACGGGACACATTGGATCGCCGAGCAACACCCCGAGCTCGTCAATCGCTACATCCGCGAGTTTCTGCGCGAGCTGATTAGGACTCCTCGTCGCTGACGGCGCCCGGGCGCTCGCGGCCGAATCTCTTCAGATACAGGTCTTCGATGAACTGGGGCAGCGGCGCCTTCCACGGCTCCTGCTTGTGGTTGTCGATGGAGCCGAGCTTCTTTGGGTTCATCCCGAGCTCTCGTGCCATCTGTACGTGCGCGTGCGAGAGGTGGTGACGGCTGCGCGCCTCGATCCAGGCCTGGAGGCTGGGTGGGACGGGCTTGCGTTTCTGCTTGCTCATCGAACCGACGCGAGGATATCCCAGGGGCGAGCATGTCGTCTGAGGACGGTCGCTCCGGCCTCGCGGTGAGAGGATGGGGAACGGCTGGTGTACAGGGTTCTTTTCTCCCCAAAATGCGGAATGCGGCGATGAGGCCCCTTGCGCTCAGGATGGGGTGCTCGTATGTTTTTCCCAGACGCGGAACCGAGCCGCAAAGAGCGAGGCCATTAGAGGTGTGAGGCCGCGCCACCCAAGCTGGAAGGCCTTCGGGCTGGACGGGGCGGGTTCCTCGAGCGGCCCGGGACCGCGTCGTTTTTTTGCCTTGCTCGCCCAGCGCCAGCGCATGTCGTTGCCTGCGGCGACCCGGCCGAGCTCCTCCAGTTGATGCGCGACGCCGACTTCACAGGCGACGTCCGATCCCTCGCGACTCAACTCGAGGACTACCCCTTGGGCGGCAGCGATCGCGCGTAGTCCACGCCACGCGCAACCCAGCGCTCGAGCTGGCGCTTACTCGCCACGCCCTCGGGCTCCACGCGAAGCCAGCCGTCCATCTCCTTGCCGCGCATCTCGAAGCGGCCCGCGTGCGGCTTGGCGCGCAGCGACTCCGTCTCGGCGGGATCGCAGCGGAGCAGCAGGCCTCCACGGCCGCTGACGCTGACGGACATGTGACCGCCGATCAGGAAGGCCAGGCCGCCGAACATCTTCTTCTCGGCCAGGTCCGGCTCGGCGCCGACGATCTCGCGAATGCGGTTGGCGAGATCCTCGTCGTAGGCCATCCGCGGATTATGGTGGGTACGGCACAGGTCAACATTTTGCTGTTCCTCGCCGTCGTACAATCTGCAGACATGGCATCTGAGCCCGAAGTAGAGACAGCTGAGCCTGAGGCCGATGAGATCATGAGCCCCGATCAGGCCGCGATTCCCGATGAGGCTGTGAGTCCCGACGAGGCCGTGATCCCGGCGCTGCTGCGAGCGGCGCGGGGCAGCTATGCGCATGCCATTCGTGCTCGCCTGGTGGCTGCGGGGTTCGAGGACATGCCACGCAATGGGTCTTACGTGGTGGGCGGGATCGTCAACCAGGGTGGATCGGCGGACGGCTTGATCCGGGAGCTGGGGGTCAGCGAGCAGGCTGCCAGTCAGCTGCTCGACACCCTGGTGCTTTGCGGCTACCTCGAGCGTCGAGCCAACGCCGAGGATCCTCGCCGGGTGAGCGTCGATGTCACCGATCGAGGTCGTGCCGCGGCCGCTGTCGTGCGCGCCGGGGTGCAGGCAATCGACGAGGAGCTGGCGGGACTGGTCTTGCCAACCGAGCTGGCCGGCCTCCGCGCCGGCCTCGTGGCCTTGTGTGACATCAGGGAACGGATGGAGGACGAGGCCAGAACGGGAGTCGGTGATGGCTCCTAGGAGTGACAGTCGCGAGCTCCTAAATGGAGCAGGAATCGACAACGGCTCCTAAATGGAGCAGGAATCAGCAACTGGTCCTGAATGGAGCAGGAATCAGCAACTGGTCCTGAAATAGACCCCTGTGTCCGATGACGCCTGGGTCTACCTGCTGCGCTGCTGTGATGGATCGCTCTATACAGGTTGGACCAACGATCTAGACCGCCGTCTCGCGCGCCATCAGGCGGGCAAGGCCAGTCGCTACACCGCCAGCCGCCTGCCGGTGCAGCTGGCGCTGGCTCTACCGATGCCCGATCGCACGACCGCGCGTCGTGAGGAGGCGCGAATCAAAATGCTGCCACGCACGCGCAAGCTGGCATTGATATGTGATGGATCTGGGTGATGTCAATGAAATTTGTGATGAATCTCGGTCCATGACGTAGTTAGGGTTATGAGCGCACTCGTCCCTCTTCTGATGAGCATGCTTCGCGGGCCGCCACGGTGTCTTCGCGGGCCATCACGGTGCCCAGACCCCGCCGCCTCGACGACGAGACCTTCGCTGCGCTCTTCCGCGAGTGCGGCGCCGATGTGCACGGATATGCCATCTCGCTGCTGGGAAACCGCGCCGCGGCGGAGGATGTGACCGCGCTTGCGTTCGAGCGGCTCTACCGTTCGCGGGCTCACGTCTGGATCATGGTCGTGGAACCCCTAGAGCCTGGCTCTTCGCGATTGCGCGTAATGCGGCGCTCGATGAGCTGCGCAGGCGTCGGCGCCAGCCCCAGGGCGAGTTGCCCGCGGACCTCCCGGGCGAGGAAGACTCTGAGGCGACGCTCGAGCACATCGCGCGCCGCGCGAGCGTTCCGCGATGCGCTGGCGGCATTGCCGCTGCGTGAGCGAGAGGTGGTGCTGCTGAAGTTCCACGGCCAGCTCTCCAACAGTGAGCTGGCACGGGCGCTTGGGGTCAGCGAGTCAAACGCCGGTACCCGCCTGCACCGAGCGCTCACGCGGCTACGCGAGAGTGCCTGCAGGCACAACGAGAGCAGGAGATCGCATGAAGGTCATTCCCTTCCCTGGCGGTGGCTCTGCGAGCCCTGACGAGCCTTGGTTGGCAGAGCTCGAGGCGGCGCTGAATGGCGACGGCGAGGGCTCGAGCGCCGACTCCTGGCGCGAGCTGCGCGAGGACGTTCGAGCGCTTGCCCCGCCGATGGACCCCGCGTTCGAGCGTGAGCTCAGAGAACGGATCGCCGAGCGAGGCGCGCGTCCTCGGGGCGTGCGTTCGCGGGGGGCGCGCACTCAGGGGGCGCGCCCTGCCCCCAACCCTGCCCCCAAGCAACCGCAGCGCCGATGGTTGGCGCGCCCCGCCGATTGGCGCCCCGCCGATTAGCTTGGTGGCCTCGCCGACGCTGACGGCGCTCGATCGCCGCCACGGCGACGGTCGGTGCAGTCGTCGTGACCTCGCCATCGCTGGCCCGCGCCCGGCGGGCAGATCCGCTGGACCGGCGTTCCTGCGCCCCATATCGCACCGGAAAGCAGCGCCTCGGCGTCCGCCGGGGCAGCCCGAACGCACCGGTACACGCACCGGCACTGGCCTCGGCGGCTGCCCGGGCGCGCCCGAGCGCACCCGCTTCGACACCCACGACCCGCTCGGTACTGGCCGTAGGTGGCGCGGGCTCGGCGCCCGGGCGCGTGCAGCAACTGGGCGCCTCGATCACCTTGGCCGCAACTCCCAGCGATGTGCAGGAAACCGCCGACCGTGTGATGCGTCTGGCGGTGAGTGATGGTGGCTTCGTGCAGAGCTCTCACGTAAACGTGGAGCAAGATGCGGGCGAAGCCAACCTCGAGCTGAGCCTCCCGAGCGCAAAGCTCAGCGGCGCGCTCGCCGCTCTGGGTGAGATCGCTGCGGTACGAACCGAGAGCCAATCGCTGCAGGACATCACCAACACCTACAACGCGGCTGCTCAGCGACTCGCCGACGCCACCGCCGAACGGCAGGCGCTGCTGCGCGCCCTCTCCAAGGCGAGCACCGAAGGACAGATCGACAGCCTGCGCGAACGACTCTCACAGAACCAGGGCGGATCGCCCAGGCGCGCTCGGCGCTCCAGGCGGTCTCACAGCAGCGCGAGCACCGCCGAAGTCGAAGTGACCGTGCTCGGCGATGCGCACGCCGGAAGTGAAGGGCTGACGCTCCACCGGGGGCTTCACGACGCGGGCCGGGTGCTCGTTGTGACGCTCGTTGTCCTGTTGATCGTCGCCGCGATCCTCGTGCCGCTGGCGCTGCTGCTTCTCGTCCTGCTTACCGCGCGGCGCGCGTGGCTCAGGTACCGGCGCGAGCGCGTGCTCGACGCGTCGTAGAGGGATCTGTCCTCACGCCCCGCGCGCTAGCCTCCGTCCTCCAGTTCACGAACCGGAGGACGGAGATGGCTGAGACCTCGACTGCGAGCCCTACTGAGACCCCGACACACGAGACCCCGACGCTTTACGTTTGTCACGGCGATGAAGGTGGCCCAGGGATCCATCCCTGTCGCCGTGTGCAGGAAGCGCTCCATGCTGCGGGCATCGCCTACGACAAGGTGATCGCCGCGCACGGCAGCCCGATTCCCTTCCTGCGCAAAGGCTCGCGCGAGGAGCTGCGCGAGGCGATCGGGGCGGAGAAGCTGCCCGCGCTGAAGCTCGCCGACGGGACGGTGATCATCCACTCCCGCGCGATCTCCTCCTGGATCGCCCAGCAGTGATCGCCGCGGCTCCAACCGTCCGCTTCGCTCCACCAGCCCGCCACCTGCTGCGCGCCAAGGACCTCGCCGACGCCAGGTACTTCGAGCCGCTCGGCGTGGAGGAGCTGGCGCGTGCCGCTGGCCTCTCTCGAGCCCACTTCAGCCGCGAGTTCAGGAGCACTTTCGGCGAGTCGCCGCATGCGTATCTGCTCACCCGTCGGCTCGAGCGCGCCGCAACGCTGCTGCGAAGCACCGACCATTCAGTCGCCGAGATCTGCTTCTCCGTGGGCCTCCAGAGCGTGGGGTCGTTTACCACGAGCTTCACCCGCACCTATGGCGTCTCGCCGACCGTCTACCGCGCGAGGTTTCCGCCGGCGGCTCACCACGCCCAGATTCCCGCATGCGTCTGGCGTGTTTATGGGCGCCCGCAACACCGCACGTTTCGAGAAGACAGCGGCCCGGGCGACACCTAGCATCGTCGGCTACCAATCCGTCTAAGTAAGGAGAACCGATGATCAAAATCGCCAACGCACACATGTGGGTCAACGACCAAGACGAGGCGCTCGAGTTCTACACCCAGAAGCTGGGGATGGAGGTGCGCATCGACGCGACCATGCCGGAGATGGGCAACTTCCGCTGGCTGACGGTCGGCCCGGTCGGACAGCCCGACGTGTCGATCGTCCTGATGGCGATCCCCGGCCCGCCAATCATGGACGCCGACACGGCCGAGCAGGTCCGCACACTGATGGCGAAGGGCTTCGCGGGAACGGTGTTCCTCACGACCGACGACTGCCAGGCCTCTTACGAGGAGCTGAAGGGCCGCGGGGTCGAGTTCACAGAACCGCCCGAGGAGCGCCCCTATGGGATCGACTCGGGCTTCCGTGACCCGTCGGGCAACAGCATCCGCGTGACTCAGGTCCGGGAGCTGGTAGCGCTCTGAGATGACGGCCCTTTCCGGCCCCCGGCTCGGATCTCGAGCATGCGACGCGCGTGGAGGGAGACAGTGGCTCCTACCACGCGCGTCTGTCCGAGGATTGGGAGATCTGGGGCCCGAACGGCGGCTACCTCGCGGCGATCGCCCTGCGGGCGGCAGGCGACGTGGCGCAGATCAAGCAGCCGGCGAGCTTCTACTGCCACTTCCTCAGCTCCCCGGCCTTCGATGTGGTTGAGCTCAAAGTCAGCGTCCTCAAGCAGGGCCGCCGCGCCGAGTCATTTGCCGTCGAGATGACCCAGCAAGGCAAGCCCATCCTGCACGCTATGGTCAAGACCGCCGCCGAGGCACCCGGCTACAGCCACCAGCACCCGAGCGCTCCTGCGGTTCCCCTTCCTGAGACCTTGAGACTTATGAAGAGCTCTTCCCCACAAGTCCCCTCTTCAGCTTCTGGGAGAACGTCGAGCGACGGCCCGTCGACCAGAGCACCGCGGATGAGTCACAGGCGCCGCTGGTCCAGGCGTGGGTACGCTTCCGCCCGACAGCTTGCTTCGAGGACCCATTCCTCGATGCCGCGCGCGCCCTGATCCTGCTCGACACCTACGGCTTTCCAGCCGCCTACCGTAAGTACCGAAGCTGGGAGTATCTGGCGCCAAACCTCGACACGAGCGTGTGGTTTCACCATTTCAATCCAGGCTGCGAGTGGCTGCTGATCGACCACGAGTGCATCGTTGCCGATCACGGTTTGATGGGCGTCAGTGGCCGGGTCTGGGACACCGGCGGGAGCTTGCTCGCGACTGGGTCCGCCCAGCTGTGCTGCGTCCCCAACCGCCAATGAGAGGTCGATGTGCCGCGCACACGTTGCGCTCCTGCGCCATCGCAAGATTGTCCCAGCACGGGTAAGTGTCCCGTTTGTCGAGGGCGGTCGGGTTAGGAGGTATGGACCCATACAAAAGACTTACTAGGAAGAGGTGGCGTCATATGACGATTGACTCGACGATTGATGCGATTGATTCTGTACCGAGACTGACGGTTGAGCTGGTGCCTCAGACGTGCTGGTTCTCGAACGTGCGCGATCACGTGTCGCGCGAAGACTGGGATCAGATGCGCTCGCAGGTCTACGAGTCAAATCGATGGTTGCAGTGCGGGCATCGCCAGTTAGACCACACCTCGTCGAGATACTTATTGACGCCCTCTTCCAGTTCCTCCCAATCGCCAGGGAACGGGAGCAGCGTCCAATCCGAGACAAGCCGCTCCCCCGCCTTGACGTTCGCGGGGGCAAACTCTTTGAAGTGCGGCACGCGCGAAGTCTAGCCCGGCTGATCGGGGTTGGCTCGCGTCGAAGGTGCCGATGCCGTGCAGGCAGGGCAGGAAGACGATCTCTTACGTCACGGTGCCGAAGAGCTGCCCAGCGGGTGGCTGGTCGGTGAAGGTGGAACTGAGCTTCCTCGGTGGTGCGACCGCGGAAGCCTCGTACAAAATGCCATGTCCCAGGAGGTCATCATGATCATCGTCTATCTCATCGCGGCCGCGGTCGTCATCTGCGCCTGTGTCTTCTTCTTGAGAGCCCGCTCTCGTGGCTGATACGCGCACTTCATCTTCGCCCAACAAGTCGGCCTGGCCCACCGAGCAGGTCGTCAGCGCCGCCCAACGTGGTGAGCCCCGCGCGATCGCAACACTCCTCTCCGGATCGCACGAGCACGTGCGGCGCTTTGCCCACACGCTCTGCTCGACGCCCGAGGATGCAGAGGACGCGGCACAGGAGGCGCTGATTGTTCTGTATCGAAAGATCGGGACGCTCCGCGCCACCGCGGCGCTCGGATCGTCGATGTTTCAGATCGTGCGTAACGAGTGCATTCGCAGGTCGCGGCTCGTCTTCCACAAGCCCATCTCCGCTGCCATGGTCGAGTCCTCCGCCGAAGACGCCGCCCTCGCTCGCCTGGAGATCGAGCGGATCGTCGATTCCATCGCGGAGCTCCCGGCCGAGCAGCGCGCCGTCCTCGTTCTACGCGACATCCAGGGTCTGTCGGGAGCGGCGACCGCTCAGGCGCTGGGCCTCAGCCGCGGCGCGATGAAGTCACGCCTGCATCGCGGACGCGAAGCGCTGCGAGCAGGACTCAGAGCGCCAAGGGACACGACCAGCCACAGAGGGACCGAGGATGCCTGAGCACGATCGCAATGCCCTTGCCAGCGTCTCCATCGCTCGCCACCTGATGCGCGGAGCGATCGGCTTCGGGCTGATCGGCTCGGCGCTCGCGCTGATCCGGAGCCACGGCCCGGCTGCGCTCCTGCTCGTGGCACCCGGCATGGTCGCGCTCCGCGGCTGCCCAACGTGTTGGATCGCCGGGCTGATGCAGACCATCTCCGCCGGCCGACTGCGGCGCGCCTGCACCGACTCGGGCTGCACGCTACATCCACGCACCTCGACTGAGCGCTCTTAGCGGCGGCTGCCGGCTCCCGATCTGCTGGCGTATGGGGTCTCACGCATAGAGAGCATCTATCTCCGCGGCGTACTTCTCAGCGATCGGCTTGCGTCTGAGCTTCATCGTTGGTGTCAGCTCGTCGCCGCCCGGCTGCCACTCCTCTGCCAGCAGCGTGTGTCGCTTGATCTGCTCGACCCGGCTGAGGCCGGCGTTGGCGCGCTCGATGCCGGCCTGGATCTCCGCCTGAATGGCCGGCTCGGCGACGAGCTCGGCGGGCGTGGCCGCGCCGAGCCCGTGGGCGGCGGCAAAGCTGGCGGCGGCAACCGGGTCGAGCACGATCAGCGCCGTGTTGTAAGGGCGGCGATCGCCGATCGCGATCGCGCTGCCGATCAGCGTGCATCCCGCCTTGATCTTGTTCTCGATGTTCGCCGGCGACATGTTCTTGCCGGCGGAGTTGATGATCAACTCCTTCTTGCGATCGACGATGCGCACATACCCATCGCCGTCGATCTCGGCGATATCGCCGGTGTGCAGCCAGCCCTGAGAGTCGATCGTCTCAGCCGTGCGCTCGGGATCCTTGCGATAGCCGCGCATGACGATCGGGCCGCGCACGAGCAACTCGCCGTCGTCCGCCAGCGACAGCTCCACCCCCGGCAGCGGCACGCCGACGGTGCCGATGCGAATCGCGTCCTGGGGGTTGACCGTCGCGATCAGCGAGGTCTCGGACATGCCCCACACCTCGCAGATCGGGAGCCCGAGGGCGGCGAAGAACTCGAGCACCTCCGGGGCGATTGGAGCCGCCCCCGAGATCAGCGAGCGGACCTGATCGAGGCCGATCTGCGCGCGCAGCTTGGAGAAGATCTCCGCGTCGGCCCGCTCGCATGCCGCGCGCAGCTCGCCCGCCACCGGCTCGCCGGCCTGCTCGGAGCGCACGAGCGCCAAAGCCTGCTCGAGCGAGCGGGCCACAGCCGCGCGCCGCTGCTCGTCGGGCTCGGCCGCAAACCCCGCTTCCAGCGCTGCCTTGAGCTTCTCCCAGACCCTCGGCACCGCACCCCACACCGTCGGGCGCGCGTCGACCACGGCCGCCATCACCTGCTGCAGGTCGCTGACGAACGTAGCGCACGCCCCCGAGACCAAGCTCCCGTAGTGCGACATGCCGCGGTCGGCGAGGTGGGCCATCGGCAGGTAGGAGATCACGCGCCCGGCCGCCTGCGCGGGGAACACCCGATCGAGCAGGCGCATGTCCCACAGGAGGTTCTCGTGCGTCAGCTCGACCGCCTTCGGCGGCCCGGTCGTGCCCGAGGTGTAGATCAGGGTGGCGACGTCATCGCCCCTCACCTGGCGCCAAGACGACTCGAAGTCGAAGCCATCGAGCCCGCCGCTTTCGAGGTCGGTGAGCGGGCGCGTACCCGGCGTCGTGCCATCGACGAGGAACACATGCTCCAGCGCAGGCAACCGCGTGGCGACCTCGAGCACGAGCTCGGCGAACTGCGACTCGGTCACCACCATGCGGCACTCCGCATGCGTGAACAGGTACTCGGCCTGCTCAGCCGAGGAGGTGTTGTAGATCGAGAACGGGATCGCTCCCAGGTGCATCGCGGCGGTGTCCACGATCACCGCTTCGGGGCGGTTGGCGAGCATGATCGCCACGGTCTCGCCGCGAGCGATCCCCAACGCGGCCAGTCCGGCGGCGACCTGTCGCACGCGCTCGGCGTACTCGCGCCAGGTGAGCTCGACGGCGCCGCCTGGCGTGCGCAGCGCGACCCGCTCGGCGTGGCACTCGGCCGTTCGCTGGAAGGCCTCGCACAATGTCGACGCGTCCAACGCCAGACCCTCGCGAGCCTCCAATCCCGTGACCGCTGTCTCGAGCGCCCCGCTCATTGCCGTGACGCTACACGGTTTCTCGATAGCTGGGTTGTTGAAGTGACGCAGGGTTGGGGACGGAGGTGGGAGTCGCCGAGAGCGCATCCGGGTCGTCGGTGCGCAGCTCGCCGACCCAGTCGTCGAGTTCCTGCCAGCGGGCATATAGCCAGGCGATCAGCTCGTCGCGGTCGCGGGGCACCTCGGCGGCAGCGAAGCGCCAGAACTTCAGCCGCACCGTTGAGCCTACGAGGCCGCCGGACCAGATATCGCTGATGTACTCAAAGCCATCGAGGCCGACGTGGCCGAAGATCACCACGTCGGCGCCGCGCGCGGATTCCAGCAGGGCGATTGAGCCCCCGAGACGGGGCGGGAGCAGGTTCTGCAGTCGATCGGCCAGCGGCGCGAGCTCGGGTTGGCGCTCGGCGATGATGGCCTTGGCACGAGCGAGCTTCTCCATCGTGCAGCGCGTGCCCTCGGGATAGATCAGTAGGCCGTCGTGGGGGGACATGTTGATGCTGAGCGCCCGCATCCGCTCGAGTTCCCCCGCGGTGTCGCCGGAGCCGCGGCGCACGAACAAGGTGGGCACCCAGCGGCCACCGATGTCAATCGTCGGCAGCATCTGCAGCTCGCGCTTGATGATGAAGCGGAAGCCGAGCCCGTGGGCGTGGCCGAGGATCGCGTCGGGAAGCGCGTTGTCGATGATGCTGGCGTGGCGAATCATCACGAGCACCGGCCCTCCTCCGGCGAGCTCGAGTCCCTCGATCTCGAAGCTCAGCCCGAACAACGCGCGGATGCCGGCGAGATGGCTGCGCAGCCAGCGGCGCTTGAGTCGGTACACGCGATCGCGCCGGCGAGCGCTGTCACGGCCACCGGAGAGGATCCAGATACCGAGTAGGCCGGCCAGGCCGTAGAGCTCGCCCACGAGGAACCACCACAGCATCGCGAGCAGCCGGATCGCCATCCACGGCTTGCGACGCCGCAGCCAAAGCGCTGCGTCGAGGATCGCCCCACCGGCCAGCAGCACGGGCGCGAGCACGGTGAGCGCGACGAAGAGGACCACCTCGACGGCGATGCCGCGCACGCGACGCCACGCCCGGGAGGCGCGTGGACCGTCGTCGGGGATCAGCGGTCCCAGCTCCTCCATCCAAACGCCATCGTACTCCCGATGCTTGCTGTCACTGCGATGGCGCAGCGACACACGGTCGCTGATCAGTCGCCCCCGTCGCGCACCAGCATCACCTCGAGCGCCAAGACAACCCCCGCGGGGATCATCCCTGGTAGCTGTCCGCCGCTCATCGCGAACTGGCGCCGGTCGACTTGGGTCTGGGAGGTGAGCTCGACGCGCTCGGGTCCCGGCAGCCGCGTAGAGCACTCGAGCGTCAGGGGCGCGGTGTGTCCGGCGACTGTCAGCTCGCCTGCGACCGCTATCCGCTCTGGCCCGAGTGCGGTGAGTGCCTGAGTCACGAAGCGCACGTCGGGGTGCCGGGCGGCGTCGAAGTAATCGCGTGTCCGTAGATGAAGGTTGCGCAGCCCGATGCCGGTGTCGACGCTCGCGGCGTCGAGTACGAGCTCTCCGCTGGCGTCAGGGGGCTCAACCAAGAGATGTCCCGAACGTGCGGTGAGGCTGCCGCGCACGGGGATACGACCCCAGAGCGTGTATGAGACGAAGCCGGCGTAGGTGGCGGACGGGTCGACGCTCCAGCGCCCGGGCACGCTCAGCAGGGGGTGATCGCTCATCGATGGCGATCATATGCGGCAAGGGAATCGACCACGGCGTGCCGTCCGTTGGCGCAGTATCGTCGCGAGGATCGTGGTCGAGGAAGATGTCAACGAGGGTGTCAACGAGGGCGCACTGGATTGGCATGCGCCATCGCCGCGGCTGCGTGTGCTGCGACGTTATGAGGTGCTGGCGGCGACAGTTGCATCGCTGATCCTCGTGTCGGGCGTCACCGTCGCGCTCGGCGCCGGCGTTCTCGCCGTGGTGGCTGTGGTCGCCTTGCTTGTTGCCGGGTCGATCGCCGATGTCGTGGTGGGACGGCGGGTACGGGCTTGGGGCTATGCCGAGCGCTCTGAGGATCTGCTGGTCAGGAGAGGTGTGATGTTCCGGCGGCTGTCGGTCATCCCGTATGGGCGGATGCAGTACGTCCAGGTCACCGCGGGCCCGTTTGAGCGGGCGTTCGGGCTGGCCACTGTGCAGATGCACACCGCGGCGGCCGCGAGTGACGCGCGCATTCCCGGGCTACCCGCTGTGGAGGCGGCCCGCCTGCGCGACCAGCTGACCTCCTTGGGCGAGTCTCACGCGATGGGGCTGTGAGCGAGCTGGGCGGTCCCGAGTTGCCGGCTGGGCTCTCCTCGCCGGACCCGCAGGCGATACCCGACCCGAACGCGATACCGGACCCGAGGGCGATAGCTGGGCTGGGGGGAGACTGGCAGCGGCTGCATCCGCTGTCGCCGCTGGTGAGGGCTGGGCGCGGACTGATCGTCATCGTTGCGATTCTGCTGTTCCAGGGACTCGGCAGCAGTGGACGGGGATCGGGGGGTAACGATCTCGCCCACATCGGCCTCCTCGTGGTGGTCACCGTGCTCGGTGTGATCTCCTGGTTGGTCACCAGGTGGCGCGTGGAGGAGGGGGTCCTGAGGGTGGAGAGCGGCCTGATTCGGCGCACCTCAGAAGGCTTTCCGCTGAGTCAGATCCAGGCGATCGACATCGTTCGTCCCGGGCTGGCTCGGGTCTTCGGTCTGGCCGAGCTGCGGATCCGCCTGGCCAGTGGCGGTGGCAAGGCCGGCCGCCTGGCCTATCTGACCGACACGGAGGCTGAGACGCTGAGGGTCCGTCTGCTGGCTTTGAGTCATGGGATGGTCGAGCAGACGCCCGCGATGGCGAGGACCGAGCAGGCGCTGGTGACTGTCCCGCCTGGCAGGCTGTTTGCGTCGATTCTGCTCAGCGGTACCGGTCTGGTGCTCGAGTTGGTGATCGTGGTTCTCCTCGTGCTTGCGATCCTTGCGCCGGGCGCGGCCGCGGCCACGATCAGCGCTGGTGCCGTCGGCCTGTTCGGGCTCCTGGTCGGCTTGTTCCGCCGCTTCAACGGTGACTACCGCCTGACGGTGGCCGACGCTCCGGATGGGTTGCGCCTGCGTTCGGGTCTGGTGGAAACCTCGGCCGAGACCATCCCTCGGGGGAGGATCCAGGCGATCCGCATGGTCGAGCCCTTGGCCTGGAGGATGTGTGGATGGTGTCGGTTGGAGGTGGACGTCGCCAGCCAGAAGTCGAAGGGCCGCCAGGATCGCAATCAGGCTAAAGCCGCTCGTGCGCTGCTGCCGGTGGGCAGCCGCGCGCAGGCCGCTTTCTTGATGGCCAGAGTGTTCCCCGACTCGCCTGAGCAGCGACTGCCGCCGCCAGCCCGCGCTCGCTGGAAGTCTCCGCTGCGCTTCCGCTACCTCTCGTGGGGCGCCAACGACCGCTACGCGGTCACCACCAGCGGCCGGCTGCGGCGAGTGACCGACTGGGTGCCGTTGGCCAAGGTGCAGAGCATCCGCCTCCTCGAGGGTCCCATTCAGCGCCGCTTTCGCCTGTCCAGTATCCATCTCGACACCGCCGGGCGAAAGGTCCACGCTGTCCTACGCGACCGGGATCGGCAGGAGGGCCTACGACTGTTGACAGAACTGCCCGACCGATGTCGTCAAGCCCGGCAATTGGAGGAAGATCGCAGGACCTCAGGAGCTCATCGTGAATAAATATTTAGGGCGATGAAATCATGTTCTCTCGCCGTTTGATATCTCTCGCGGCCGTTGTGCTCGCGCTGGTGTTGGCCTGCCTCTATCTGACGGCGTGTGGTGAATCGTCGGTAGTCCTCACCGTAAGGCAGCCTGGCCCACCGGACGCCAGCGAGCAGAAACTCGTTCCGGTGCCGCCCGCGGTTGCGCGAGCCGGAGGGCGCGAGCTAGGCAAGTTCGACGCTGGGATGGAGGTTGTTGCACAGTCCGGGTGCCTTGCATGCCATCGGATCGGCGAGCAAGGTAACCCAGGCCCTGGATCGGATTTGACGCACATCGGCGCAAAGCTCTCCAAACGTCAAATCGAGCACGCGATTCTAGACCCGACCGCGCCGATGCCGTCATTCAGCCATTTTCCTCCCGCCAAGCTCTCGGCTGTGGTCACGTTTCTCGGGTTACTTCACTAGCTCAGGATGCGCTGAAAGTGGCTGGTCTGCCTCATGCTGGATCGTCCCGCTCATGCTGAATCGCACAATCTGTCGTGGCTGGAGGTAGAGTCGCGCGTGCAAGGGTCGTTCAATCCATGAGGAGGTTGGAGATGTCTGATCGTTGGGGTCGTTTGGCGCCGCTGACGGGCGTGCTGTTCGGCGTGATCGTGCTGGGCGCCGTGTTCACGAACAGCTCGGAAACGCCGAAGCCGAGTGCGAGCGCGGCCAAGGTGTTCGCTTACTACACCGAACATCGCTCGGAAGTCGAGACGTCCGGCATCCTGTTCGCGATCGCCTTCCTGGTGCTGGTGCTGTTCGCCGGAGCGCTGCGCTCCTACCTGCGGCGCACACCCGCGGCGGAGGGATTGAGCGTACTCGTGCTGGCTGGCGCCGTGATGATGGCGGTCGGCGCGATCGCGGCCACCGGACTGGAATATGCGCTCGCCCACAACCTCCACGATCTGAGCCCGGAAGCTGCGAAGACGGTGAACTTCATCAGCACCGAACTGTTCCTGCCGGTCCTCGCCGGTGCGTTCGTGTTCGCGGTCTGCAGTGGCCTGGCGATCCTGCGCGGCGCGGCGCTGCCGAAGTGGCTGGGCTGGGTCGCGATCGTGCTGGGAATCGCCGCGATCATCCCCCCGGCGAGCTTCCCCGCGCTGCTTGGGTTCCTGATCTGGTCGATCGTCGTGAGCATCCTCATGTACCTGCGCGGTGGCGGATCGGCAGACGCGACCAGCACGCCCGCAGCAGAGCCCGCATAGCCGGAGTGCTCCTGGCGCGCGAGCCCAAGCCAGCTCGCGTGTCTCGACACGCTCCCCGACGGCGCCGCCCATGTCGTTGGGAGTGTGCGCAGGCGGCAGGCGTGCCGATCGACGCGCTGCTCGCGGCGGGCGTTGCCCCGGTCAACCTGGAGACGACCGATCAAGGCAGGGTCTACTTGGCCGCGGTGAAGACGTCGGCGGCGAAGATCTGAGGCACGGAGGCCGCATCGGCGAGTCGGGGTAGGCTGAGGAGCGACTCGAACGTGGCCAACGATGAGTAGTGGTTGTAGGGGGTCGTGCTGATGGTCCCCGGCTTGATGAACGGCGAGACCAGCACGGCGCCGATCCGCCCGCCACCGGGGCCGGTGATGCCGGGCAGCGGCGAGCCTGGCCCCGGGATCTCTTCGCAGCATGAGGAGGCATCCGACTGAGCCCCATCGGACTCGTCGAAGGTGATCTCCAGCAGACCGTTCGCCTTGAACGCGGGCGAGCTCGTGATCTTCGGAACCCAGGTTTCGAGGAAGCTGTCGATGTCGGTGAGCGCCGAGGGGCCGCTGGGCTGGTTGGTGCAGGGGTAGTCGTGGCCGTCGTTGCACAGATTGGGCGTGATGAACGAGAACGTGGGCGTGGTGGCCGTCCGTTTCAGATCGGCGGCCAGCCCCGTCTCACCGCGCAGCGCCGCGGCCGGCATTACTCCGGTCGGCGAGCCCATCGCGACGACGTGTTCGTCACAGTAGATCTGGTTGTCGATCACCGAGTGGAAGTACACGAACGGGTCGTGACGCGTCGCATACCCGTCGCCTTCGACGGCGTCCTGGGTTTCGTCCTTCGTGTTCAATGCAGGGTGCCCGCAGGCCGCCGCCTCGCGGTTGGGGTCGTTGCCCATGTCCTGCTCATACGCCTTCCAGCTCAGCCCCACGGCGGAGAGCTGGGTGCCGATGTTCTGTACCGAGGACGGATACACGCAGCCCTCGCCGGTATCGATCCCGTCGGGCAGCGTGCTCGCCCCGATGAAGTCGCTGAACACCTGGCAGTCCGCCTGGTTCTCGACGTTCGGCGGCTGACCGGAGACGATCGCGATGTAGTTGTCGTTCGACTCGTGCCCGGTCGCGTAGTAGTCCTCGAGCAACGCCCCTTGCGCCGGGAGCGTCTGGGCGAGGTAGGGGTCGCTGGCCGGTTCGCCGAAGGTCGTCGCATAGTCCTCGTTCTCGAGCATGATCACGAACACGTGGCGTATCTTCGGCTGCTTGTAAGTGCTGGCACGGGCAGCCGCATCGCCTGCGCTCAGCCCGCTTGCCAGCAGGAGCGCGGCGGCCGCGAGCGCGAGCAAGCCAAGCCCCGCCGCGCGGGCCCGTGCGGACATCGTCAACGTGCGGGCGGTGGCAGGCATGGCTGTCCTCTCTCAGGTTGTTGTGGTCGCTTCGACGGGGACGGGCGGCGCGGCGATGCTCGGCGGCTGCAGGAACGCTGCCTGGCCGAGGTCGAGGAAGTCCATGACCGTGCTCGCGTTGGCGTCGCGGTAGGTCAGGGCCGGCAGGTTCCACTTGGCCTCGATCGTCGCGAGCGCCGAGGTGTGGTCGTGCACGACGTTCGTGACCGCGTTCGGCATGGAGTAGGGGGACACGACGATCCCCGGCACGCGCGGCCCGTAGATGTCATAGCCCCCCGTGGCGTCGCCGGGCGCGAGTTCCGGTGCGATCGAGTCGGGGGCGATCGCCGCGGGCGGCGGGACGTGGTCGTAGTAGCCGCCGTGCTCGTCGTAGGTGTAGATCAGCAGCGTCCGCGGCCACGCCGGCGAGTGCAGGACGGCGTCGATGACCTGGTAGGCCCAGTACTCGCCGTAGTCCATGTTCTGCGGGTTCTCCTCGTCGCCGCCGGTGCTCTCGAGCTTCACGCCGAGCGCTTCCAGCCCCGGGACTTTGGTGAGCGGTTCGCCGATGTCCGACAGCGCGCCGAACTCGGGATCGACGAAGCTCACGGACGGCAGGCTGCCCGCCGCGCAGTCGAGGAAGAACTGGGCGATCGGGCTCAGGTTCGCCGGGTATTTCTCGATGGTCGTCGGGATGATCGCCGTCTGCGGCAGGTCGGTGAAGTAGTTGCGCCAGCTGATCCCGTAGGCATGCAGGCGGTCGAAGATCGTCCCGTTCGGCGGCGGCGGGTCTTTGAGGCTTTCGGTATTCGTGGCGATGTCACCGTAGGCCGTCCCGGCCATCAAAAAGCGCCGATTGGGGTAGGTCTGACACGGGGCCGAGCAGAACCAGCGGTTGGCGAGCGTGAACGTGCGCGCGAGCGAGTACGCGAACGGCAGCACCTCCTCGGTCCAGTAGCCCATCGGCTGATCGGAGTCGACCGAGCGCACAAAGCCGTCCATCTTGCCTTCGTCGATCTGCTCGTGGGTGGCGTTCCAGGTCTGCGTTACGGTCGGGGACTGTGCGGTGGTAGGAATCACAAACGAGGGCACCGGTCCTTCCGGTCCGGGGTTTGTGTTGAGCGCGACTCCCTTGGCGTTGAAGCGCAGCCCGTCCGCCTTGGGTTGCCCGGAGTGCGCCAGATCCCCGAGCAGGTTGTCGAACGAATGGTTCTCCATCATCACGACGACGATGTGATCGAACGGCATCGCCTCATCGACTGTTCCCGCCGGCAGCTTCGGGTTGGGCAGGCTGTCGGGCGCCCGCACACTCGCGCCGGCGGCGGACGCGATCCGCGACAGCACGCCCCCGTTGGACAGGCCAGCTACCGCGGCGCCGAGCGATCCTCCGTAGCGCAACAGGCTGCGCCGCGTGAGCCGGTGATCCAGAGGATTGTGTCGCATTGCACTGAGCTCCAATGTGCGCGTGTTTGAACCCTGCATCGCCGTTTTGCCCGCTCAGGGCGGGGCACGTGTGAAAATCCTGTGAGCGGTCCACAGGTCGCGTCAAGACGGCGCGCTATGGCGCCGATGAAATGTGCATGGAACTAGATGTCCGTACCGTGCGTATGGCGGTGCTACTGGCTGCTTTTGTGCTCGTCATCTTCCTCGGGGCGCTCGCGCCGCATCACGCTCGCTTTATCTTCGCCTGTGCGATCGACATCGGGCTGCTGGTGGTCTGCTGGCTGAAGGGCAAGCCGGGCATGGTGCTCTTGGGGCTGTTCGTTCCGCTCGTCGGGTTGATCGGCGCGATACGGCTGGCCAAGCCGACTTCATATTGGGCCTGGCACTGGTATGGCCAGGACAAGATGGTGGAGGCTCAGCGACGCTTCGCGGGGTCTGAAGACGCGCTTGCAGATCCGAGCTGAACGCGCTGTAGCTCAGCGACTCGGTATCACGAGGTCTTAGATACGGCCCAGGCGAGAGTGGTTCCGCTGGCTGGAGTACATGCAAGCGCAGATAATCAGCCTGCCGGCGAGACCTTGCCCTTGCGCTCTCGCCCCTGACGGGCGATCCGTCCACCGAGCGCGCTCAGCAGCATGCCGGCGATCGCGGTCACCACGGCGAGCAACGGCGGAAAGCTGCCGAGTGAGACCTTTGCGTGGGTGCCAACGATTGCGTGCATCACGAGCAGGGCGATTCCATAGATCGCGCCGGCCACCAGGCCGCGGTCCGCGCCGCCCCAACCGTCCTCGTGCTCGAAGCCCCCCACGACCGTGGCGATCACGATCAGCACGGCGTATCCCCAGTAGGCGCCGCTGGAAACTCCGACCAATACGCCGGCGATCGCACCGGCGATCGCGGGCACCACACCGCCCAGCCCGATCTGCGCGGGACGTGGACGGTCTCCGAACAGCATCGGATCGTACATTCGACTCCTCCCCAGGATGTGACGGGAGTCTATCTCTCTGCGGCTATTCGAACTCCGGCTCGCTCCACCACGGCATCACGTCGGGCAGCCCGTCGCTCACGCGGTCGGGGAAGTGCGCGGGGCGCTTCTCGAGAAACGCGGTGATGCCCTCGACCGCATCCGCGGATTGACCGCGCGCGGTCATTCCACGCGAGTCTGCGCGGTGGGCGAGCATCGGGTGCTCGGCGCCGAGCATCCGCCACATCAGCTGGCGGGCAAGAGCGACGGACACCGGCGCGGTGTTCTCGGCGATCTCTTGCGCGAGCGCATGGGCGGCGTCGAGCAACTCCCCCTGCGGGTGCAGGCTGCGCAGGAGCCCGCCTTCGAGCCCCTCTTGGGCCGAGAAGACCCTGCCCGTGGCGACCCACTCCATCGCGCGGCTGATGCCGACCACGCGCGGCAGAAACCAGCTCGAGCACGCCTCCGGGATGATCCCGCGGCGCGCGAACACGAAGCCCATGCGGGCATCGTCAGCCGCCAGGCGGATGTCCATCGGCAGCGTCATCGTCGCGCCGACGCCCACCGCCGGGCCGTTGATCGCGGCGATTACCGGCTTCTTGCATTCGAAGATCCGCAAGGTGAACTGACCGCCGTTGTCGCGCATGGCGCCCGCGACCGCCTCGCGCTTGCGCGCGTCGAATGTGTCGCCCCCGCTCGCCAGGTCCGCGCCCGCGCAAAAGCCGCGGCCGGCGCCGGTGACGATCACGGCCCGCACCTCGTCGTCCGCGTCAGCCTCGTCGAACGCCGCCCGCAGCTCCGCGCCCATCTGGGCCGTCCACGCGTTCAGCCGCTCCGGGCGGTTCAACGTGATCGTGAGCACGCGCTCGGCCAGCTCGGTGGTGATCTGCTCGAATGCCATGCCGCTACCGCCGGTCGTTGCCGGTCATTCGCTCCGCACCCCGCTGACCAGCGTCCCGAGCCCGTCGATCTCTACCTCGACGGTGTCGCCGTTGCGTAGGAAGCGTCCCTGCGCCGCCCCGACGCCTGCTGGAGTTCCCGTGGCGATGATGTCCCCGGGCAGCAGCGTCATTGTCCGTGAGAGCCATGCCACGACCTCGGCCGGGCCGAAGATCAGATTGGCTGTGTTGCCCTGCTGCAGCAGCTCGCCGTTGATCCGGGTGTGCAGTCCGAGCGTGCCCAGATCGTCGATCTCATCGAGCGTCACGAGCGCGGGTCCGCACGGAGCGAACGTGTCGATCGCCTTGCCGCTCGTCCACAGCGGGTTTTGCAGTTGCAGGTCGCGAGCGCTCACGTCGTTGAACGCCGTCGCCCCGGCTATGTATGACAGCGCGTCCTCGGCCTTGACGTTCTTCGCGACTCGCCCGATCACCAGCGCGAGCTCCGCCTCGTAGTCGACGTACTCAGCGTGTGCGGCCGGCAGCACGATGTCCTGGCCGCTGCCGATCAGCGAGTTCGCGAACTTGGCGAACCACATCGGCGCGGTCGGGATCTCCTGGCCGGTCTCCTCGGCGTGGTCGCGGTAGTTCAGGCCGAGGCAGACGATCTTCTGCGGGTCGGTGACGGGGGCCTGCAGGGCCACATCGGTCAGCGCGATCCGCTCGCCCGCTTGCTCGGCGCGTACCTCGAGCTCGCGCAACCCATCCCCGTCGAGTGCCTCCAGGAGGCCTCGCACGGTCGTGGCGGGCGCATCCAGAGCGGAGACCGGGACGAGCTCCTCCCCGACCTGCACCGCGGCGGCCGGCCCGCCCTGCCCGTCCTCGGTATGAAAGCTGACGAGGCGCATCGCTCGCTCAGCCTACCCGTCGCGAGCCTCTACCCGCCACTCGCTGGCGAGCCACTCTGATCCAGAACCACTCCGATCCGTTCGGGAGCCTCGGACTATCATCACCCCGTGCCCGAGTCAGTCGTGTCGGTGACGTTCGACAACCTCGGCGAGGCTGCCCAGCTCGAGCTCGGCATGTGGCCGGACGATGTGCCTCAGGGCCGGCACTTCACCGTCGTGGAAGTGCTCCCTCGCTTGCTCGACCTGCTCGCGGCGCGCGGCGTGAAGGCGACGTTCTTCATCGAGGGCCTGAACGCGGAGATGTACCCGGACGCCCTGCGTACGATCGTCGGCGCCGGCCACGAGGTGGCTGTGCATGCGTGGCGCCACGAGGAATGGGCCGCGCTCGATGCCGAGTCCGAGCTCGCGCTGCTGGCGCGTGCCACTGACGCGATGCGTGCGATCGGGATCGAGTGCAGCGGCTTTCGCCCGCCGGGAGGCGGCTTGACTGAGCAGACGCTCCGACTGTTGGCCGAGCACGGCTACAGCTATGTCTCTCCCGCGGGCGAGCGAGCGGGTTTGCTCGAGGGTTTCGCGGTCCTGCCGTTCCGCTGGCCGCTCGTCGATGCCTATGCCTATCTGCCTTCGTTTGCGGGTTTGCGCGAACGCTACGGTGGCGGCCCCGATCCCTTGACGCCCGAGCAGATGCGCGCGGAGATGATCGCCGCGCTTCAAAGCCATGCCGCGAGAGGAGCGGCCGCAGAGTGATGCCGCGCCGCAGAGCCATGCAGAGCAAGCGGGTCACCTCGCGCTGCTCTTCCATCCCTTTTCCGTCGCCTTTACCGGCGAGGCCGGCTGGCAGGCGCTCGACGATGTGCTTGGTGAGGCCGTGCACCTCGCACAGGCGGGAGCCATCACAATGCTGCGTATGGACGAGGCTGCCGCCAGGATGCTCGAGCGCCCTGAGGAAATCCCTCGACCGCCACTGCTCGACGATGCCACCTGGACAACGCAATGATTTTCACTCCATGGATAACGCAATGATTTTGATTCCCCGCCGGCCCTTCACTGTCCTGACCGCGTTGGGTACCGCTGCTCACCACACCTTTGAGGTTCGCGCCGGCGTCGGTTTGGTCTTCGAGCCGTTTATCGGCAGGCGTGGCGCGGTGGCAATGTGGGCTGGAGGATTGCCCGCATGGATGCTCGCGGGATGGATAGGAGTGTCAAAAAGGGGAGAGGTAAAAAGGGGAGAGTCAAAATTAATTGAGAAATGGCTTGCCCTAAATAATGCGGCCGGGCTGGCGGGCGCCATCGTTCACTTCGTCGAGTGGCCGTGGGAGCTCCGTCACGGCATCCCCT
Organism: uncultured Solirubrobacterales bacterium; assembly: GCA_963804555.1. Taxonomy (GTDB): domain Bacteria; phylum Actinomycetota; class Thermoleophilia; order Solirubrobacterales; family Solirubrobacteraceae; genus Palsa-744. The sequence continues at coordinate 612,329 of CAWDQX010000009.1, read as the reverse complement.
ATCTGACTGAGGCCGAGGGTATGACCACCGAGCAACTCGTCCCCTACAACCGAGTCCTTCATCTGTGGACGCTCGCGGGCCTCTTGGCCGTCACGCTCGAGACCCCGCGACACGCCCGCAAGTGGGCGCTCTTGGGCCTGGCGCTCGGTGAGCCGCTGCGGCGCTCCGCCGTGCACCACTTTCGTTGGGCGCGCGAGCAGGCCGAGCGCGACCCCGAGCACTGGAGCCCGGTGCTGCGCTCCTAGGCGCACCCGCGCACCCCGTCCACGCAGCACGCCCGATCAGCGCGGTCCCGCCTGATCCCTGCGCTCGGACCCCACCGCCCGGCCCGCCTGATCCGCGCGCCGTTGCGTTCCATCCCAAGCGCGGCCTAGCGTTGGGGTGGTCTTGGGCGTCGTCTTTCCCCGGCGGCGCTCGAGCTGAGTCCCGTGGCGCGGATCCCCTCTCGCGCTACGGGCACTGCCCCACTGGGCGCCGCGGCCTTTGACCCGCCGCGGCGCCCGCTTTTGCGGCGCCCGAGGAGGAGTCTCATCTTACGGGTTCCGTGTCCCGTTTGTGTCCCGTTTGGGCGGTGGCGTCGGAGGAGGTGGCATGGAGGAGACGCGGTATGATCTTGGTATGACCAAGGTCGCGAAGATCACGATCTCCCTGCCTCAGGAGCAGGTCGAGCAGGCGCGGCAGGCCGTCGAGAGGGGCGAGGCCTCGAGCGTGTCGGGCTACATCTCCGCGGCGCTGGTGGCGGTTACACCACTCTTGGCGACCGATGAGCAGGACACACTCGCCGACTTCGTGGCGGACTTGATCGCCGAGGACGGGGTCCCCAGCGCGGAGGCTTATGCCTGGGCGGACAGAGTGATGGCGATGTCGGAGCCCGATTGAAGGGGTACACGTTCGATGCGGGCGCGCTGATCGCGCTGGAGCGCCGAGATGAGCGCGTACGGGCGATGCTCGACCGCGTACTGGCCAGTCCCGATGCGCTCATCCACATCCCTGCCGGAGTGCTCGCACAGGTCTCCCGGGATGGTCCTCGCCAGGCGCGTCTGACGAGGCTCCTCAAAAAGGCCCAGACTCGTGTGGTGCCCCTGGACACGCGAACGGCGTTCGTCGTAGGCCTGCTACTCGGGCGGCGTGGAGGCAGTGACGTGGTCGACGCGAGTGTGGTCCTGTGCGCCCGCATTCACGGACAGGGCGTGGTCACGAGCGACCCCGATGATCTGCGCCGCCTAGATCCCGATCTTCAACTGGAAGTGATCTAGCCACGCATGTAGGCTGGATCAGCGCGCGATGAAACTCTATGTCTGTTACGGAACTTTTCCCGTCCCGCTGCGTCCGGGCGGGCATCCATGCCGCAATGCCCATCAGGCGCTGAGGGACGCCGGCCACGACCCCGAGTTGGTCCGTTCCTATGGCCTGGCGATCTTGCCGCGGTCGCTCAACCAGACACGCGGGCGGCGTGAGGTGCAGCGCCTCACGGGCAACCAGTGGGTGCCTACGCTCGTGCTCGACGATGGGACCGTCATCGACGGCTCGCACGAGATCATGGCGTGGGCGAAGGCGAACCCGGTCTAAGGCTTGAAGATTCGCGGCGCCACCGAGCGGGACATCACATCGGTGCTCGATCTGTGGCAGATCGCGGGTAGCCCAGCGAGCGTCAGCGATACACGCGAGGGACTAACGCGTCTCCTGGATCGCGACGCCGATGCGTTGCTCCTGGCGGAGTCGGATGGGGTCGTGATCGGGTCGTTGATCGCGGCTTGGGATGGGTGGCGGGGGAGCTTCTACAAGCTCGTGGTGCATCCTGACTGGCGGCGACAGGGTCTCGCCACAAAATTACTGGCGGAGGGTGAACGTCGATTGCAAGCACGGGGCGCCATCAGGCTCACGGCGATCGTCATCGATGATGATCCCGCCGCGATGGGATTCTGGGGGTCCCGGGGGTCCCGTGTCCAAGGCACCGAGGGATCCCAAGGGTCCGAGGGGTCCCAAGGGTCCGAGGGGGTCGAGGGGGTTGAGGGGGGCGGCTACGAATACCAACAACACAGGGCACGCTTCGTGCGCCGCCTGGACGTATAGCCGCACCTCGACCCACACACCTCGACCATCTATCCGGGCGCGCGAGGCTTCGATTTACCACTGCGCGGCTTCGATCCATTTACTCACGCGCGCATAGCACGGCCGCTTATCCAGGCGCGGAGGCCGCCTACCCACGGAGGCCGCCTACCCAGGCGCACAAAGAGCGCCCGCGGCGGTGGCGACGCCTGCCGCCGAGAACACGAGGCCGCCCGTCAGGTCGGGGTCCATCTGTCCTCGCTTGTCGGCCTCGGCTAGGGCGGAGAGCATGTCCGCGACGTCGATCGCGATCGCGGCCAGCACGGCTGGACGCTCGAGCGCTCGCCAGCGCCGGCTGGCGAGGCCCAGCATCGCCACAGCTATTTGGTGCGCGCCGAAACCGCGCACGAACAACCGCGCCGCCGGCTGCTCCGCGGTGTCTGCGGCCAGTTGCAGCTTGGCCATCTGCGCGGGTGCGAGCAGCGCGCCCACGCCATAGCTCACGCGGAAGGTGCTGTTGAGGAGCATCAAGCCGCGCGTCGAGAACGGGCTGTTGAGGGGCATCAGGCTGCGCTTCGACACGTTCACGCAAGCCTACCGTCGCGGTGCGCGTCACAGTATTGACACAAATGTGGCTTTTGTGGTCAAAATATCGATGTAGCGTTCTGTCGCCGGAGAGATAGGGGCACGTCGATCCTCGCCGCGCGCTTGGTTGCGTGGCGAGGATTCGGCGTCTGACTCCACGAATCTGCAACCATCAGCTGATGGCGAACCACAAGCGCAAGGGTCCGAAGAGCACGCGCGCCGGCTGCCTGCTGTGCAAGGCACACAAGCATCAGGCCGAGCGCCATCGCGACCGTACCCGCGGCGATCGGCGCTGGCGCGAGCAGCAGGCGGCCGCCCATCAGGATGGCCACCGCGATCGCTCACGGTCTGGGGAATAGGCCCCGCGCTCAGCGACCCTGCGCGACCAGCGCGCTGGCGTCCACTTCGTCGATGTTCGCGTATCCGCTCAGTGCCATCGCCAGGTCGAGATCCGCGAGGAAGGAGCGCAGCACCTCCGCCACGCCCTGCTCCCCGCCGAGCGCCAGTCCCCAGATGTAGGGCCGCCCCAGCAGCACCGCGCGGGCGCCCAGCGCCAGCGCCTTGAGCGCGTCCGCGCCGGAGCGGATGCCGCTGTCGAACAGCACCTCACAGCGCCCGTCCACGGCCGCCACCACCTCCGGTAGCGCATCGAGCGCGCCGATCGCCCCATCGACCTGGCGCCCGCCGTGGTTGGACACCAGCACCCCCTGCACCCCGTGCTCGACCGCCAGCCGCGCGTCGTCGGGGTGGACGATCCCCTTCAGCACGATCGGCAGCTCGGTGCACTCGCGTAGCCACGCCAGGTCCTCCCACGTCACCGACGGGTTGGCGAATTGCCACGCCCACTGCCCGACCGCCGCCTGCATGTCCTGCTCCGGCGGCGCCTCTAGCAGCCCCTGGAAGACTGGATCAGCTAAATAATTTTTATTTCCCTCTCCCCACAAAAAAGGTAGAAATGCCTCGCTCAAATCTGCTGGGCGCCACCCCAACAACCAGGTGTCGAGCGTCACCACGATCGCTCCATAACCGGCCTGCTCGGCTCGCGCCACGAAGCTGCGCGCCAGCTCTCGATCGCGTGGCCAGTACAGCTGATACCAGCGCGCGAGCTCTCCCGAGGCCTCCGCGATTTGCTCGATCGTGTGTGACGCCGCCGAGCTGGCCACAAACGGCACTCCCACCTGCGCCGCGCCTCGAGCCATCGCCAGCTCACCCTCCGGATGCGCCAGCGTCTGCACGCCGATCGGCGCCAGCAGCACCGGGGCGGCCAACTCTGTCCCCAGCACAGTGCGCGCCAGGCTTCGCTCGGAGACGTCGCGCAGCATCCGCGGCCGCAGGCGCCAGTGATCGAACGCCTCGCGATTGGCGCGCATCGTCTCGCCCAACCCCGCGCCCCCGGCGATGTATCCCCGCGGCCCTTGCCGCAACAGATTCATTGCGTCCTGCTCCAGCTGGCGCCAGTCCAGCGTCCGCGCGGGTCGCTGTCCCGTCATGCCGCGCAGGTAGATCTCGTACTGGTAGTTGGCGTATGGGACCGCGTCTGTCATGCGACGGCGAAGCGTACCGTCCCAAGCGCGGCTTACGTTGGTTGCATGGCAGGAGACCTGGCAAGCCTCGACGACATCGGCATGGTGCTCGAAGGAGCGGGCTATGCGCTCGAGCGCGCTGAGCTCGCCGGACTGCGGGCGCTGCTGGCCGAGAGTGCGTATGCGCTCGTAGGCTGCGTCGAGCTCGCTGACTGGACTGACTTCTCAGGGCATGTGTCCGAGGTGCAGAGCGCCTTGGGACGCGTGGCCCGAGGGCATGTGGCCGGAGAGCCTCTGTCCGCGCTCGGCACAGACCAAACGCGCGGCCGAGACCCAATGCGCGGCACGGACCCAACGCGTGGCGCAGGCCCAATGCGCGGCACAGACCAAACGCGCGGCCGAGACCTGTACCTCGTACTTCACGTGCGAAGCAAGGCCACCGAGCTCGCCGATTACGCCGCGCTCCAGGGGGCGGAAGCCGATACGCGGCACACGCGCACGCTGGTGCGCGTGGCGGTTACACCGGCCGAGCTCGATCGCGCTTTGCGCCCGCTCTTGCCGCTGCGTCTCGGCGCCGTGTTCGACCTCGCTGAGCCATTGCAGCAGCTGCACGACGAGTTGCTGGAGCTGGGACTCGAAGAGCGCGTGGCCGATATCGCTGTCGAGGCCTTCTGCGAAGAGGAAGCGGTGAGGGTTCCGTGATGGCGAGTGAGGTCCCATGACGGCGGTGAGAATCCCGTGACGGCGAGGCTGATCTCGATCGAGCTCGAAGCATTTCGCGGCTTCGCTGAGGCGCAGCGCTTCGATCTCGACGCCGACGTCGTGCTGGTGCGCGGCGAGAACGGGTCCGGCAAGACATCCTTGATCGACGGGTTGCTGTGGGTGCTGACCGGCGAGATCCCGCGCTTGAGCAAACGGGCGCGAGGACTGCGCCGCGGGCACGACCCGCTCATCAACATCTACGCGGGCGCGCCGGCGCGGGTACGGATCTCGCTCGTTGGGATGGATGGCCGCACGCTGGACTTCGAGCGCCGTGGCACATCCGCCAAGCACGAGCTGTTGGCGTGGGCCGGCGATCAGTCGCTGCCCAGCGCTTCAGAACAGCTCGCCTATACCTTCGGAGAGAGCTCATTCGTTGCGCTCTCAGAGGTGGTGAAGCGATGGGGCATCTTGCAACAGCACGCCGTCAGCGCCGCGCTGGACGGTGGCGCCGCGATGCACGAGCGACTGTCGGCGACCGTCGGGTTGGAGCGGATAACACGGTTCGCTGAGAGCGCGGCGCATACCGCAAAGGAGCTCGACAAGGAGTGCAAGCGAGCGCAACGCGTGCACGCTGATCTCGCCCAGCGGCATCAGAGCGCGCAGGCATCGCTGGCGGCGGCCCGATCGGCGCTTGCCGATCCGCAGACAGCGCGAGCGCAACTGGAAGCAGCCGTCGAGGACGTTCGTAGGGAATTGCCCGCTGGTGTGGTGCTCCAGGGGGCGCTCGCCGCACCCGAGGACTTGCTCCTGCTCGAGCGCTCCGTGAGCGCCCTGCTCGACCTCGCGACCGCGCTGGCCGGTCGCCAAGCGCAGGAGCTTGCCGCCGAGAGCGCCGTTGGCGGCACCGTCGCCGCGGCGGAGAGGAACCTGGCCGAGCTCATGCGCCGGGCGCAGGAGGCCGTGCAACAGGCCCCCTTGCAGGTGCAGCTGGCATCCGCGGCGATGGAGTTGCTCGGCGATGCGTGTCCCGTGTGCGAGCAGACGATCGACGAGCAGCACGTGCGCTTGCGTCTCACCGAGCTGCTCGCACGCTCCCGGCAAGCGGTCGAGACGGCTGCCGCTACGCGGAAGGCCGTCCAGCGCGCACAGGCGCGCACGCAGGAAGCCCTCGCGGCCGAGCGTCGCTGCTCCGAGGCGACCACGGCACGCGAGCAGGCGGCGGAGAAGTTGCGCGAAGCGCTGCGTGACACCGCTGTCGTGAGGATCCAGGATGACTGGGCGCTACCGGCAAACGCGGGCGAGCTGGCTGAGTCATTGGACTCGCTGCGCCAGCGCATACGTGAGCTATCCGCGCAGGCTCAGCGTGATCAGCCAGGAGCGCTCGAGCGACTCTCGGCAGAGACCAACGCGCTCCTCGACGAGGTGGCGCGGGCGCAGCGCGACCTGCAGGACGCCAAAGCTCGCGGCCAGCGCGCGAGTGCACTCGAGCAGGCGGCGAAGCAGGCCGCCGAGCGCATCGTGCGTCGCGCGATCGTAAAGCTCGAGCCGAGCTTTGCCGAGGTCTTCGACCGGATGACGCCGCACCCCGCGTTCACCGAGCTGCGCGCCAGCCACGACATCTACTACGCAAAGAACCAGATCGCTCCCGAGGTTGTCGACCCCGACCGACTCCTGGCCGCCAATCCCGCGCTGATCTTCAGTGAGGGCCAGCTCAACGTGGTGGCTTTGTCCTACTTCCTCGGTCTCGCGCTCAACGCCCGCGAGGGAGCCCTTCCCTTTCTCGTGCTCGACGACCCGCTGCAGACGATGGATGCCCTCGCGGTGTGGGACTTCGCGGAGATCTGCTGTCGGGTTCGCGACCATCGCCAGCTGATCCTGAGCACACACGACCGCCGCTTCGCGTCGCTGTTGCGGCGCAAGCTCGCACCTCGCGAAGCGGACGCCCGGACGCTGTCCTACGAGTTCGCGGGGTGGACGCGGAGGGGGCCGAGCGTCAACACCACGAGCGAGCCGCTGGCAGAGGTCCTGCCGCTGCGGCGACGCCGAGCGTCGTGATTGCAGGCCGGGCCGCAAAGCGCTCGCCTGCTGGCGCACGTGACCTCCTGGCAGGCGTGATCTTGACTTGGCGGCGCTGAGAGCGGAGTATTGCCCTGCGCCGGAGCTACGGCGCTTTCGTTGGCGAGTAAGGAGGACGGGGCTGATGTACGACTACGTGATCGTCGGGGCCGGCTCCGCCGGCTGTGTGCTGGCGAATCGCCTCAGTGAGGATCCCGATGTCAGCGTGGCGCTGATCGAGGCCGGTCCGCCGGACACGCTCGAGAACATCCATGTGCCCGTCGCCTTCGGCCAGCTGTTCCGCACCGAGGTCGACTGGGACTACTCGACCGCCGCGGAGCCGTTCGCCGATCGCCGGCGCATCTACCTGCCCCGCGGCAAGACGCTCGGTGGCTCCTCCTCGACCAACGCGATGGTCTACATCCGCGGCAATCGCGCCGACTACGACGGCTGGCGCGACGCGGGCTGCGAGGGCTGGGGCTACGACGAGCTGCTCCCTTACTTCAAGCGTGCCGAGGACAACGAGCACGGCGCCTCCGAGCTGCACGGCGCGGGCGGCCCGCTGACGGTCTCCGACGACCGCGCGCCCAACCCGATCACCGACGCCTTCCTGGAGGCTTGTGCGCAGGCCGGACTGCCCGCCAACGAGGACTTCAACGGCGCCGAGCAGGACGGTTTCGGTCGCTACCAGCGCACCCAGCGCGACGGCCGGCGCTGCAGCGCCGCGGTCGCCTATCTGCATCCGGCGTCCTCCCGTCCCAACCTCACTGTGGAGACCTACATGCAGGTCCACCGCGTGCTGTTCGAGGGCGAGCGCGCCGTCGGCGTGCAGGGCGCGCGGCTCGGGGAGTTGCACGACTTTCGCGCCGAGCGCGAGGTGATCCTCTGCGGCGGCGCCTACAACTCGCCGCATCTGCTGATGCTCTCCGGAATCGGCTCGGCGGGGATCTTGGGGCTGCTGCAGATCCCCGTCGTCCAAGACCTACCCAGCGTCGGGCAGAACCTCCAGGACCATCCCGCCTCCGGGCTCACGTGGGCTCACGACGAGCCGGTCTCGCTGTTTGACTCGCTGACCGAGGCGAACCTCGCCGCCTTCGTCAACGAGGGCCGTGGCCCCTTGACTTCGAATATCGCCGAGGCCGGCGGGTTCATCCGCTCGAGCGCAGACCTCGCTGCGCCCGATATCCAGTTCCACGCGGCGCCCGCGCTGTACGTCGACGAGCCCGTCTTCGAGCACGGCTTCGGCGTGGCGCCCTGCTTGCTCACCCCCGATAGTCGCGGGATCGTCGCGCCGCTCTCGCCCGACCCCACCGCCAAGCCCTACATCCTCCACAACTACCTTGCGGAGGAGAGCGACATGGCGCGGATGGTTCAGGGCATGCGCGTGACGATGGAGATCACCCGCCAACCCGCGCTGGCGCCCTACACCACCCGCCCCCACTACGCCCCCGACTCAGACTCCGAGGAGGATCTGCGCGCCTATATACGCCAACAGACCTTCACCCTGTATCACCCGGTCGGCACCTGCCGCATGGGCTCGGACGCTGAGGCCGTGGTGGACACCGAGCTGCGCGTGCGCGGCGTCGAGGGGTTGCGCGTCGTGGATGCCTCGGTGATGCCGACGGTCCCGCGTGGCAACACGAACGCCCCGACGATCGCGATCGCCGAGCGCGCGGCCGATCTGATTCGCGAGGGCACGACGATCTCATCTCCCGCCACGGCCGAACCGCAACCGGTCGCGGCCGGCTGAGCGGCTCGCGGCCGTGGGGCTCGCGCGTCGCGGCCGCGGCGCTCGCGGCCGTGGAGCTCCGGATACAGTGCTCGTGTCGTGGCCGGTATCGAGACGATGATCTATGAGGTGACGGGGCGTGTCGCGCGGATCACCCTTGACCGGCCAGAGCGCGGGAACGGCATCAACCGGGGCCTGTTGAGCGAGCTCGAGCGCTGTATCGAGCAGGCGGATCTCGACCCGGCCGTGCACGTGATCCTGCTGGCGGGGAGCGGCAAGGGGTTCTGTGGCGGCTACGACCTCGTCGAGTCCGCCGAAGGTCAGGGGCGCATGGGCGGCGAGGGCCAGGGACGCATGGGCGAGGAGGGGCTCCAGTCGCCGCCGGGTTCGCCGCTTGACCCGATGGTCATGGCCGCCAACCACGACCCGGCGGGCGTGTGGGATCCGATGGTCGACTACGGGATGATGGGCCGCAACGTCCGCGCCTTCATGTCGCTGTTTCACTGCTCAAAGCCGGTGGTCTGCAAGGTGCATGGCTTCTGCGTCGCGGGCGGGACCGACATGGCGTTGTGCAGCGACCTGCTGGTGATCGCCGCCGATGCGAAGATCGGCTACCCGCCCGCCCGGGTGTGGGGTTCGCCAACCACCTCGATGTGGGCCTACCGGCTGGGATCCCAGCGCGCCAAGCGGCTGCTGTTCACCGGCGACTGCTTGTCGGGCAGCGAGGCGCTGGAGTGGGGGCTGGCGATCGAGGCGCCCGCCGCGGAGGACCTCGACGAGCGCACCGAGCTGCTGCTCGAGCGCATCGCGCGCAATCCGCTCAACCAGCTGCAGATGATGAAGCTGCTGGTCAACCAGTCCCTATACGCCCAGGGTCTACACCAGACCCAGGTTCTGGGTACCGTCTTCGACGGCATCGCCCGCCACACCAAGGAGGGCTATGCGTTCCAGCAGCGCGCCGCCGAGGCGGGCTTCAAGCAGGCTGTCCGCGAGCGCGATGAGCCATTCGGCGACTTTGGCCACGAGCCGTCTTGAAGCAGGCGCTCAGCGCGACGCCCGCGATTCCGCAACGCCCGCGATTCCCGCGAGGCGCTCAGCGCGACGCGCGCGGCAATCTGCTCAGACGAGCGGGCACGATCGGCCAGGCCGTGCGGATCAGCGCGCGCAGGCCATTCAGCGCCAGCTCGTCGCCGCGGCTCCAGCTGACGCCGAGGATCGCTTGCGCTTGTGGCGGCAGCGTGCCGCGTGTGAGCCACGGGGCGCCGAAGCCGATCAGTGGCCGCATGGCGGCCCAGGCGGGTCCGTCGATCGTGGGGTGTGGCGCGGGCAGCTTGCGCGTAGTCCGCACGGCGCCGAGGATCGGCCCCGCCGAGCGAATGATGCGGTTCAACGGGTTGACGAAGAAGTCCGAGTGCTGGCGGACCCCGGCGTCGATCGCCGGATGCATCGTCTGTAGGATGCCCGCCCGCCCGGCGAGCAGCACGTTGCGCACATCCCCGAGATAACGCCAAGTCAGCGAGCCTGGTCCGAGTGGGGCGCCCCGTGGGGCGTCGCCGACTTCCGTCGCGAGGGCCATGGATCGGCTCTGGGAGGGGGTCGCTGCTTGGTGTGTGAGCATGCCCTAACGGTAAAGCGAGCAACCGCTCGCATTCAAGTCGCATTCCTGCGAAGCTGTGGGCATGCCTCGAGCGCGCAGAAGCCCTCGCCAGGCACGATCGCGGGCGATGGTGGAGCGCATCGTCACCGCGGGTGCTCGCGTTTTGGAAGACAGTGGCTACCAGGAGGCCTCGACCAATCGGATCGCCGGCGAGGCGGGGGTGAGCCCCGGCAGCCTCTACCAGTACTTCCCGGACAAGGACACGATCGTCGCTGAGATCACCAGTCGGCTGATCGACGACTTCGCCTCGGCGATCGCCCCGGCGTTGCGTCAAGCGGCGATCGAGCAGCCACCAGCCGCGGCGCTCGTCGTCCTGGGTGCTGTGCTGGATGCGTTGCAGCAGCAGGCCGCGCTCCTGCGCGCGCTCGTCGATCGGGTCCCGGCCGTCGAGCAACAGGAGGCGCTGCAGTCCGTCCGCGCCCGCCTCGCTGACATCGTCTACCACAGCCTCGCCACCAACCGAGGAGCCCTGCGCCATGCCGATGTCGAGCGCACGACGTGGACGATCGTCGAGCTCACCCAACACTTGCTCGTCCGCTACGTCCTCGACTCGCCGCCAATCGCGCGTGAGGACTTCCTCGCCGACACCACCCACCTCATCCTCAACCTCGCCTACGACCGGGATGTGGCCGAGCCCTGACGGCAAATAGTACGGCTGGGCCGGTGAGAGGGGAGCCGGCCCAGCCGTGAGTGGGTGCCCGAGGAGCTCGCACTTGGCACGTGCCTCAGGCGGAGGGGTCCAAACGTCGTTATCGTGCGAGTCGTGTCCCTCTCCTCGCCGTCCCCGCTCTCCCTGATCGAGTTCCCCGCGGACGATCCCGAGCGTGCCTGGCGTTTCTGGACCGGACTGCTCGAGGTTGACTTGGAGGCGCGCCAAGAGGAGGAGGGAGAGGGCTGGCAGACGCACGGGGACGGCCCAGCGATCGGCGTCCATGCCCGGGGACGCGGGCCGGGAGATTCCTTTTCGCTGCCCTACTTCGCGGTGAGCGACATCGCCGAGGCGCTGGAGCGCGTGCAGGCGCTCGGTGGCAGCGTGGTCCACCCGGGAGCGAAGTGGGCGATCTGCAAGGACTCCGAGGGAAGCCCCTTCGCGCTCTCAGGTCGCCTCGGAGATCACGAGGCGTAGCGCGCCCTGGAGCTCCTCCTGCTCGCGCAGGTGACCGTGCTCGGCATCCCAGGCGCCGGAGTCCAGGGCGGTGGCGAGCCGCTCGACGATGCGTTGCTCGACTCCCGGCTCGACTAGCGCCCACACCGATTGGGCGCTGCGCACGGCGGGGTCGAGGAGTGCCTCGGGTGCTCGCCAGAACGCCTCGAAGAAACCGTCGGTGCAGTCGCCGGGTGTCGGGATGCGCTCAACGCGTGTACTTCCACCCAACGCAGCCGTGACGTCGTCGATCGCTGGAAACCGTGGCAGCTCCTGCGCTACTGCCTCGCGCAGGAACTCGTGCTGCCACGCCGGCAGATAGTCGAGCTCGAACGTGAAGATCACGACCGGCCCGCGAGCCACCCGGCGCAGCTCGGCGAGGCCGGCCTCAGGGGACTCCCAGTGATGGATCGTCACGCAGGCCATCGCCGCGTCGACCGCCCCGTCGTCGAGGGGCAGCGCCTCGGCGCGAGCGGCGATCGCGGGTGCCGCGCCGGCGGGGCGCTGGGCGCGCATCGTCGCGCTCGGCTCGACGGCCAGCACCCAGCGATCCTCCGGCTCGTAGGACCCGGCGCCCGCGCCGACGTTCAGGACCGTTCGGGCGTCACCGAGCGCCTCATGGATCCGCGTGGCGATCCGCGGGTCCGCGCGCCGATGGGCTGCATACGTACGCCCGTGGCGCTCATAGTCGACCCGGGCAGTCATCCGCCGACCTCGGCCCTGACCTCGACCCCTACACCGTCCGGCGAGCACTGCATCAGCACGGTGTCGAGCCACTGCCCATGCTTGAAGCCGACGTTGCGCAGGCGACCGACATCCTCGAACCCGGCCCGGCGGTGTAGCGCCACCGACGCGGGGCTGCCGGTGTCGGCGATCACGGCGATCACCTGACGAGCGTCGGCTGCCCTCGCGCGCGCGAGTAACTCCCCGAGCAAGACTCGGCCATGCCCCTGACCGGTGTGCTCAGGCGCCAGATAGATCGTGTTCTCGACGGTATGCCGGTACGCCGGCTTGAATCGCCACGACGTCACATAGGCGTAGCCGATGAGCTCCTCCCCGACGACCGCGACCAGGAACGGCCAGCCTGTGGCCTCGAGCTCACGCTGCTTCTCACGCCAGTCCTCGACGGACGGTGGCTGCAGCTCAAATGTGATGACCGTGTCCAGGGCGTAGCGCGCGAAGATCGCGGCCACCGCCGGCATGTCGTCCGCTTCGGCGCTGCGAATCACCAATGCGTCGTCCTTGTCGCTCTCTCCCGCTCGGCTCACACGCTCAGCGCTGTGGGCACGCCTAGATCCAGCCATCGCACGCGCGCCGCCAGATCGCCTGGCGCGCTCGCGAAGGCCTGCTCGGCGGCGGCGCGTCCTTGACGGAAGTGCTTCCAACCCTCGTAGTGGATCGGCAGCACCGTGCTTGGGTCGATCAGCCCGCAGAGCTCCGCGGCTTCCTCGGCGGTCATCGTGTAGCGCAGCGGACCGGAGATCGGGAAGCGCACGCCGCCCAGGTGCACGATCGCGGTGCCGACGTCGAGCAGCCGGGCTACCTCGCGGACGCCGTCGTAGAGCACGGTGTCGCCAGAGATCCACAGCGCCCCGTGCTCCTGGCCCTCCCAGCTCAGCGCAAAGCCGCTCACTTCGCCGACGATCGGACGGCTCAACGGCGGCCCGTGACGACAGGGTGTCGCGGTGATCTCGATCGGCATCCGGCCATCGTGCTCGAGCGTCGTGGTCGCCCACGCGGTGAGCCCCCGCGCGTTACCGCCGAGCCGCCGCGCGCCTGCCTCGGTGGTGATCACCTCTCCCGCTGATGGCAACAGCGCTCGCCCCGCGGGGTCGAGGTTGTCCTCGTGGTGGTCGTGGCTGAGCAGCACCGCGTCGATCTGTCCAACCTCGGTCGCGGAGAGGGCGGGCCCTGAGAGCTTGCGCGAGGACGTCCCCCAGCCGAAGTTGTAGCGCTTGCCGGGTGGGTCGAAGGTAGGATCGGTCAGCAGTCGCCAGCCGCCGATCTCGATCAGCACGGTCGGACCGCCGATGTGGGTGATGCGGACCTCACTCATACGCGAACCTCACTCATCCGATGAGCCTCCTCTCGATCGCTGCATCCTAGTCCCTGGTCCCCATGGCGACCTCGTCGCTCGGCGGTTATCGTCCGTGCATGGCGAGCGACGGGAGTGTTGTGTGGATGCCGGGTGGTGTTCGCACCGAGATCCAGCTCACCGGCGAGGACACCGGCGGCGCGTTCTGCCTGCTCGTCGATCATCCGCCGGCGGGCTGGTCGCTGCCGCCTCACCGCCACCACCAGGAGGCCGAGACGATCCACATCGTCGAAGGCGACTTCGAGATGGAGATCGACGGGGCGCGATCGCGTCTGTCTGCCTGGACGAGACAGTCCACATCCCCGCGGGCGTGATTCACTCAGGCGCGAACGTCGGCGAGCAGGCCGGCCGCCGCCTGCTGCTCTTCAGTCCCGCTGGGATGGAGCGCTTCTTCTTAGAGGCCGGGGCCGCTACGCCGGATGGCGGGTCGACCCTGCCACCGTCCTGGCCTGCGCCTCACGCCACGGCTGGGAGTTCACCTAGAGCCCGCCCCGGGTGTAGGCGATCTTCTGTGAATAAGCTCAGGTTGCGGCCTTGACTTGAGAGCCCGCCTGACTGCCGCCAGACGAGGAGAAGCGATGTACGTCAACCCCCTTTACGCCGAGCGTGAGCTGGGAGTCCTGCACGAGATGATCGAGGCGGCTCGGTTCGGCCTGCTCGTGCTTTGCGCCGGCGGCCCGCTTGCGGCGCACATCCCGTTTGTGTTGCGTCGCGACCAGGGCGCCTATGGGACGTTGGTGGCGCACGTCGCCCGCATCGACCCACTCGCTCGCTACCTGGGGGAGGGGGAGGAGGCGCACGAGGTGCACGAGGCGCGCGGGGAGCACGAGGCGCAGGGGGGCCACGAGGCGCTAGCGATCTTCAGCGGTCCGAAGGCCTACATCTCTCCACAGTGGTACCAGGATGGGGGCCTGCCGACCTACAACTTCCTGGCTGTCCACGCAAGTGGTCGCCCGCGCCTGCTGGAGGATCGCGACACGGTGCTCGCCTATCTCGGGGAGCTCGTCGACGTCCACGAGCAGCGCTTCTCGTCTCCGTGGTCGCTTGCGTCGGCCGCGGAGGAGCACGTCGAGGAGTTGCTGCCTCACATCGTTGCGTTCACGCTCGAGATCGAGTCGATTCAAGGCAAGCGCAAGCTCAGCCAGAGCAAGTCGGCCGAGGATCGCGATGGCGTGATCCGCGGCCTACGCGAGCGCGCGAGTGACGATGATCGGGCGATCGCCGCGGCGATGATCGCTGGACCGCTCGACTAAACCATCGCCGCCGCGACTGAGCCATCGACGCTACTCGAGTAAAGCCATCACCGCCGCTCGACTCAACGCCGCGCGACTAAACCATCCCAAGCCGCGCGTAAGTTGAGCGGATGATAAATGTAAAGACGAAGTCTCAAGCGGATCTCGGCCTTGGCGTGCAGGAGATTCGCGAGCGCATCAAATTTCAGATCGCTTCTCGCGTGTCTCGAGGATCGACGGGAGTGATAACGCTTGCTCTGCCGAAGCCGGGCAAGGTCTCTGCCGATGGTGGGGGGATCGAGCGAGCCGAGGTGGTCGCTCGCAGAGCGGGTCAGATGACATTCGAGGTGAAGCTGAATCAGCGAGCAAGGGAAGCCATCAAGGATGGCCGGCGGATCCGAGCGCACATCAGGGTGAGCTATGAGCCGCAGGACGGCTATCCGATCACTAAAACCTTCCCCTTGACCTTCGGCTACAAACAGGGACAACAAGGGCGCTAGACGCCTCGCGAGCCAACTGCCCCGCCTGCCCCGCCCTGCCTGTCCGCCCGCCGATGGCGGCGCCTGGATTAGGCCGCGGCGTCGCCGATGCGCCGGGGTGGCGAGTGCCTGGCCAGCACCGCCCCCCAGTCGGCGTCCTCGATCCTGCCGGGTTGCGTTGCCTGGAGGAACTCGCGCAACACATCGGAGAGCGCGTCGGGGTCTTCGAGGTGTGGGAAGTGCGCGGCGTGGGACAGCGTCTTGAAGTGGCTGTGCGGGATCGCTTCGTGTGCTTCGCGGCCGTGCTGTAGGGGGATCGTGTTGTCGCGCTCGCCCCAGACGATCATCGTCGGCATCGACTCCAGTAGATACAGGCGGTCCGTGGCGCTGACGCGTTGGCCGTGCACGTCGATCACGGAACGGAGCGTCTGTAGGAACGCCTGGCGGGCGCCGGCGTTCTCCAGCGGACGCAGCGCCCTGGCGAGCGCCTGCATGTAGACACCTAGGCGCACCTCGCGTTGGCGCAGGCGCCGGCCCGCGTCCATCAGCGCGCCGAGCAGACGCGGATGGATCGTAATCGACAACAGAGCAGAGATGCCGGGCAGCGCGGCGGTCCGCAACACGGGGCTGACCCCTTGGCCGAGGCCGCCGGAGGAGATCAGCACGAGTCGCTCGGTGCGCTGTGGGAACTGGTAGAAGAACTGCATCGCGACGCCCCCGCCGAGGGAGTGCCCGACGATCGTTGCGCGGTCGATGCCCATTGCGGCGAGCAGGTCGCGGATGCTCGAGGCGTGCGCGCCGAGCGAGTAGTCGCCGCGCGGCGCCGCGGAGTCGCCGTGCCCGATCAGGTCCGGCGCGATCACCGTGTACTCGCGGGCGAGGTTCAGCGCGACCGAGCGCCAGTGGCTGGAGGAGTTGAGCATCCCATGGATCAGCACGACCGGTGGCCCGTTGCCCGCGACTCGGTAGATCACGCGGCGGCCATGGAGCTCGATCTGCCACTCGTCGAAATGCGTTGGAAGCGTGGAGACAGACACGGCTCGAGCAGCCTAGACGATGTGATCGCCGGGCGGATAGCCTCCGGGCGATGCGCGGAGGAGGAAGAATCTCGAGAGTCCGGCTTACGCTCGGCGTCCTGCTGACGCTCGCCGTGGCGGTGCTCGTGCTCAACTGGACGTACGGTCGCCTGCCCTCGGAGCCCAAGCCGACCGGCTCGTTCGTGCAGGTCGGCAAGCTGCGGATCCACTACATCGAACGTCCCGGGAGCGGTACGCCCGTCGTGCTGATCCACGGCCTGCCGGGGACGGCTGAGGACTGGGAAGACGTCACACCGCTGCTCGCCGGGCATCGCACGATCGCGATCGACCGTCCGGGCTTTGGCTACTCGAGCGGTGGCTATGTGCCTTTCGCCGAGCAACTGGAAACGATCGACGCGCTGCTGGGAAAGCTGCACATCGTGCGGCCGGTCCTTGTCGGGCACTCCTACGGCGGGACGATCGCGCTCGGGTTCGCCGAGCGCTACCCGAGGCAGGTGCGCGGCTTGGTGCTCGTCGACGCGGCCGCCGGTGGCACCCGGCCCGACGGCTTCGAGCACCTTCAAGCCCACGTCATCAAAGCTCTGCAGCTACCCGTCATCAAGCAGATCGCCAACGTGACCTTCTCGCAATTGCTGCGCAAGGTATCCGCCGAACTGGCGGAGAGCGAAGCGTTTAGCCCGCAGCCGGTCAACGCGGCCCACCGCCGACGCGTGCTCGCGATCAGCATGACCAACGGCAACCTCCAGGCGCTCGCTGCCGAGTACCTCGCGGCCGACGGCGTGATCGCCCAAGTCGATCGCGGACTCGGCACGATCAGGATCCCGAGCGTCGTGATCCAGGGCGACGCCGACAAGTTCGTCGAACCGGCTCGCGGCCGCCGGCTCGCCGCCATGCTGCCCGATGCCCGCCTGGAGATGGTATACGGCGGGCACATGCAGCCCTATGACCACCCGCTGGCGATCGCCGCCGCGGTGGACAGCCTTGCGAGCGCGAGTTCGCAGATCTCCTCTGGCCGGCGAGCCTCCTCTGGTGCGATCCCCCGGTGATTGGATTCTGTGACGGTCCTGTCACTGAATCGTCACATAGGTTGCGTGGGTGTTGCACTTGTGGCGGTAGCGTCGTCTGTGTGCCTGTCGAGCATGTCGAGAACAAGCGTGATCGGGCTGGAGGACGCCGTCGTGCCTTGGGCCGGGTCGGCGAGGCGATCGCGGTCGCGCATCTCGAAGCTCGGGGCTTCGCCTTGCTCGACCGCAACTATCGCACGCGTCGTGGTGAGATCGACCTGATCGCGTTCGATGGGCGCACGCTGATATTCGTCGAGGTCAAGACGCAGCAGATGGAGCCATCGGAAGCGCAGGTGAGGCCTAACCCGCTGGAGTGGCTGACCACGCGTCAGCAGAAGCGCCGGCGACCGCTTGCGATGGCGTGGCTCTACGACCGGACGCACCCGCGCCCCGTGGCTCGGAACATCAGGTTCGATGCGATCGGAGTGGTCTTAGACGAGCAAGGCGCAAAGGTGGCTTTGGAGCACCTCGAGGGGATCGAGTGAGCTGACTCCACCGTAGTTGCTCCACGTCGCGAGACTTATCGTCTGTAGACCTATAGTCTGCATTCTGGCAGGATGGCGTGACGTGAAGCCCAGGTCGCTGGAACATGTCGCGCTTGGGCTCGCGATCCGCGAGCTGCGGCGCGGCGCCGGCATCTCTCAGGAGGTCCTGGCGGAGCGTGCTCGCCTGCATCGGACGTACGTCGGCGGCATCGAGCGTGGCGAGCGCAACGTGAGCTTCGGGAACCTGCTGAGGCTCGCGGACGCGCTGGGGGTGAGGCCATCAGAGCTGTTTGCGCGCTATGAGAGCCTCGCCGCCGCTGGCGATCAGGATTCGCGGCTGAGCGGAGCGGTAGCCGACTGGGCTACCCGCGCGGCGGCGAGCTCGTAGAGTTCCCGGGCGCAGCGCTCGATCGTGCGCCAGTCTTGCTCGGCCTCGCTCACCTCGTCGAGGATTCGCTCAGCGAGATCGGCCGCGTGGACTGTTGTGCTTTCGTCGCTCATCTGGGTTGTGCGATCGTGGGGTAGCCGCCGGTCTGTCAGCGCGCCCGGTCCATCATCGCGGCCGGTGCCGCAAGCTCGATCGACGGCTACCCCACTGGCTCCAAGGACCTGTTCTAGGCGGCGGCCACGGCAATCGCCTCTTGGTCCTCGAGGTCCAGCGCCTCCTCCTCGCTTCCGGCGACGCTCTCCAGTGCCACCACCGAGCTGTCGGCGGCGGCGCCATTGGACCCGTTGGACGAGCTCTCGAGGAACTGCACGCTCTTGGCGATGATGCTCACCGCTGAGGCGTTGCGGCCGTCCGGGGTTTCCCATGTGCGCCAGTCCAAGCGCCCGTCGATCGCGACGGGGCGACCCTTGTGCAGGTGCTTGGCCGCAGTCTCGCCGGGGGGGCCGAACACGACGACATCGAAGTAATTGGGCTTCTCGGTCCATTCTCCCGCCGGATTGCGCCGCCTGGCGTTGACGGCGACCCGTAGACGGCAGACGCTGCCCCCCGAGGGCAATGCGTGCAGATCGGGGTCGCTCGTGAGTCGTCCGGTGAGGACGACATTGTTGATGTTGGAGTACGACATCGCTGGCTCCTATTCGCTCGTGGTTAGCCCCCAGAGACCACGCGCCGCCGACGACCGACCGCTTACGTGGAAGGGCTCCATCCCCTTATCCGACGAGCGCGGCCAAACGGGACAAATGCGATCAAATGCGATCAGATGTGCTGGGACAGATGCGAGCTGATGTGCTCTCGCGCGTGCGCCTCAGCTGGGCATCTCGGTGCCCGCCGGCTCCGGCTGTGCCGCGGCCATCGCGTATGAGCCGATCGCGCCCAGAGCCCCGGCGGTGAGAGCGAATAGGGCCCAGCCGGAGCCTGACCGCTCGCGTCCCCGGGCGGCGTCCAGCGAGAGTCCGCCCGGTCCGACCTCGGCCAGCGCGAGCGCGGCGGCGATCAGGACCAGGTTGTACTCATAGCCACCGTTGGTGGTCCATGGACCGTTCTTGGCGTGCACGCGGTGGATCGCGGTCAGCATCGTGGCGATCAGGACCGATGCGGCGAAAGGGGTCTCCAGCCCGGCCGCGAGCAGCGCCCCGCCGCCCGCCTCAGCGGCGCCGGCCGCGATTGCGTTTGATCGCCCCGGGCGCAGGCCGAGCTGCTCGAATCCTTGTGCCGTCGTGTCGAGGCCCGGGCCATCAAACCAGCCAAACAGCTTCTGCGTGCCGTGGCCGACGAACAGCCCGCCCACCACCAGCCTCAACAGCAATCGTCCGATCTTCATCTCTCAGCCTCCGTTTGGGTTTGATCTGAGTATTCAGGCCTCGTTGTCTCTTGCTCGTGTTACCCAAGAGTCGGCGAGGTCAAGAGTCGGCCAGGCGGGTGAGCAATGGGACCGCCTGGGCAAGCGTCCGCTGCTCTTGCTCGGAGAAGCCCTCGGCGATCGCTCCTATCAGCCAGCCCTCGCGCTCGCGGCGGTGCGCTTCGAGCGTCTCACGTCCTTTGTCCGTGAGCTCGAGTAGGGCACGGCGTCCATCGGCGGGGTCCGGACGGCGACTGATCAGCCCATCGGCTTCGAGCTCGCCGACCGTCTGCGCCATCGACTGCGGACGGACGCGCTCCGCGGCGGCCAGATCGCTCGTGCCCATGACGCCTTCGCGGTCGAGGCGGCCCAGTACGGCGCCGTGCGCGAGCGAGAAGCCGTGCTCGGCGCGCAGCCGTCGCACGAGTTGGCCCAGCACCACCCGTAGTTCGCTGGCGACGAGGGGGACATCGACGGATGGGGGCACGGGAAGAGAACTATATCGGGAAGACCAGGCAGACTGTGCAGTTTACCTGTATAATATGTTGCAGTGAGCGTCAGCGCGAGCGTCGATACGAGCCGGACGGTGAAGCCGAAACACGGTGGTGCGCCCAGCCCAAGCCCGCCCCTCAGCGCAAGCCCGCCCGCCACAGATCGCTACAAGTGGATCGCCCTGTCCAATGTGACGCTGGGCGTGCTGCTCGCTGTGCTCGACGGGTCGATCGTGCTGATCGCGATGCCCTCGATCTTCCGCGGCATCCACCTCGACCCGCTGGTGCCGGCGAACAGCTTCTACCTGCTGTGGATGATCCTCGGCTTCCTCGTCGTCACGAGCGTCCTGATCGTCAGCCTCGGCCGGCTCGGCGACATGTACGGCCGGGTGAAGATGTACAACCTCGGCTTCCTCGTCTACACGGTCGCCTCGCTGTTTTTGACGATCGACTGGATGACCGGGCGCGACGGGCGCGCTGTACCTGATCGTCTTTCGCATCGTGCAGGGGATCGGGGCGGCCTTCCTGCTGGCGAACTCGGCGGCGATCCTCACCGACGCGTTCCCGGCCAACCAGCGCGGGATGGCGCTCGGCATCAACAACATCGTCGGCGTCAGCGGCGTCTTCATCGGGCTCGTGCTCGGCGGCCTGCTCGCGCCGATCGACTGGCGGGCGGTCTTCCTGATCTCCGTGCCGATCGGCGTGTTCGGGACCGTCTGGGCATATCTCAAGCTCGAGGAGCGCAGCACGCCCAAACGCGCGCAGCGTCGACTGGTGGGGCAACCTCACGTTCGCGCTCGGCCTGATCCTGATCATGGTCTCGGTCACGTACGGCATCCGGCCCTACGGCGGCCACGCCACCGGCTGGACCAGCCCCAAGGTGCTCGCCCTGCTGGGCGCCGGGGTGGCGTCGCTGGTGGCGTTCGCGCTGATCGAGCGGCGAGTCGCCGAGCCGATGTTCCGTCTGCCGCTGTTTCGGATCCGCGCGTTCACGTTCGGCACGCTCTCGACGTTCCTCTCGGCGGTCGCACGCGGGGGCCTGATGTTCATGCTGATCATCTGGCTGCAGGGCATCTGGCTGCCCCAGCACGGCTACGACTTCACCGAAACGCCGCTGTGGGCCGGGATCTACATGCTGCCGCTGATCGTCGGCATGCTCCTCGCCGGCCCGACCTCCGGCTACCTGTCCGACCGCTTTGGCGCGCGCTGGTTTGCGACCGGCGGGATGCTCGGCGCGGCGCTCAGCTTCTTCCTGCTCGCGCTCCTGCCGATCGACTTCCCCTATCCGCTGTTCGCCGCCATCCTGTTTCTCAACGGCATCTCGATGGGCATGTTCGCCTCGCCCAACCGTGCCGCTGTGATGAACAGCCTCCCGGCGGGCGACCGCGGCGCCGGCGGCGGCATGAACCAGACCTTCCAGAACTCCGCCCAGGTGCTCTCGATCGGGATCTTCTTCACGCTGATGATCTTCGGCCTGTCCTCCAGCCTGCCGACCGCGATGACCGCCGGTTTGAAGGCCCACGGTGTCGCCGCGGGCACCGCCGCCGGCGTCGCGCACTTGCCGCCTGTGTCGATCCTGTTCGCCGCGTTCCTCGGCTACAACCCGATCCAGCACCTCGTCGGCGCCCATGCCCTGAGCGCGCTCTCGCCGGCCAATCGCGCGACGCTCGTCGGCCACTCCTTCTTCCCCCACCTGATCTCCGCGCCGTTTCGCGCAGGCCTGCACGAGGCGTTCGCGTTCGCGATCGTCGCCTGCCTGATCGCGGCGGGTGCCTCGCTGATGCGTGGCGGCCGCTATCACTATGTCGAGCAATCGCTCGCGCAACTCGTTACCGGCGGCGTTCCGCTGGACGGCGTGGAGGTCGGTGCCGCCAGCAACGGCGTTCCGGCGGATGGCGTGGAGAGCGGTGCCGAGACCTTCGATCGAGGCGCGGGCGAGCTCGCGCAAACTACGACAGCAGAGGAGCAGCATGCGCGTTGAGTGGTACGGCCAATCGGCCTTTCATCTGAGCGCCGGGGACGCCTCGGTGGCGATCGACCCGTTCGGGGACATGTCAGGGCTGGCGAGCGCCCGCGGAATGCAGTTCGACTATCCACTCATCACCGGTGTGCAGGCGCAGCTATTGCTCGTAACCCACGAGCACATCGATCACAACGGCGTGGAGGCGATCGACGGTGATCCCTTGATTCTGCGCTCGACGGCGGGCAAATTGGAGTCGCCGATCGGCGAGGTCACGGCAATCGCCTCCGAGCACGACCAGGCGGCGGGCACCGAGCGGGGACCCAACACGATCTTCGTGTTCGAGCTCGACGGGGTGCGCGTGGCGCATTTCGGCGACTTCGGCCAGAGCGGGTTGCGCGAGGAGCAGGCGCGGGCGATCGGCCACGTCGACCTGCTGATCGTTCCTGTGGGTGGCGGTCCCACGGCCGGAGCCGCCGAGGCCGCCGAGATCGTCGCGCGTCTGTCTCCGCGCTGGGTGGTGCCGATGCACTACCGCACGCCGCGCATCGGCTTCCTGGAAACCGCGGACGCCTTCCTGGAGCTCTACCCCGACATGCACCGCCTCGAGGGCCCGGCCTTCGAGACCGGCGAGCTGCCCGACTCGAAGGGCCCGCTCGTCGTGGTCCCGGCCGCGCCGTAGCGCGGGGTTCAGGTCACACATCGCCTAGCCGGCAGGCCGCACATCGCCTAGCCAGACGAAAATTCTCGCGAGCACCGCTACTCCGGCTCTTACGAAAGGTTTAACAAGCCTGGCAACATGTCCGACGTGTCAGGCGCTATGGAGACCATCGAAAAAGACCCCGGCTCGGCGAAGCTGGCCGAGCGGCCTATGCTCGGCCCGTCCGCGCCTGCGCTCGCTCCTGTGCCTGTGCCCGCGCCTGCGCTCGCTCCTACCCTGCTCGACATCTTCGCGGACACGGTCGCTCGCCACGAGGATGCCGTCGCGATCGACGCTGTCGATGCGGTCCTCACCTATGCAGAGCTTTCTCGCGCCGCGGATCGTCTCGCCGACGAGCTACGCGATGCGGGGGTCGGCCCAGGCGACCGGGTCGGAATTCGCCTGCAGAGCGGCAGCTCATCGCTATATGTCGGGATTCTCGGGGTACTGCGTGCCGGTGGGGCTTACGTTCCGGTGGATGCCGATGACCCGGCTGCACGCGTCGAGGCGATCTGGGAGAGCGCTGAGGTCTGTGGCGTTCTGCAAGGCGAGCTGAGCTTCACAAAGCGCTGCTCTACTACCCGTTTCTCTACTACCGGCTTCGCCGGAGCGGCCGCTGATTCCTCGCCGGCGCCCGCGGCACGTACCCCGAGCGCCCAGGATGACGCCTGGATCATCTTCACCTCGGGCTCGACCGGTGCTCCGAAGGGCGTGGCGATCAGCCATCGAGCCGCAGCGGCGTTCGTTGACGCTGAGGCAGCACTCTGGACGGTCTTCCCCGAGGACCGCGTGCTGGCCGGGCTGTCGGTCTCCTTCGACGCCAGTTGTGAGGAGATGTGGATGGCGTGGGCCAATGGCGCGACGCTCGTGCCCGCACCGCGTGAGTTGATGCGCACGGGTGTCGACCTCGGTCCGTGGCTGGCAGAGCGCCGTGTCACGGTGATCTCGACGGTTCCGACGCTCGCCGCGATGTGGAGCGACGACATGCTCGCGGGAGTACGGCTGCTGATCTTGGGCGGCGAGACCTGTTCGCCCGAGCTCGCTTGGCGACTCGCCGCCGAGCGAGAGGTGTGGAACACATATGGGCCGACCGAGGCCACCGTCGTCAGCACCGCCACACGTCTGCTTCCCGGTACGCCCGTCACGATCGGCTGGCCGCTGAACGGCTGGCTGCTCGCGGTCGTCGACGAGGCTGGTGAGCCGGTCCCGCTCGGTGAGACGGGCGAGCTGATCATCGGCGGAGCCGGGCTCGGACGCTATCTGGACCCTCTCCTCGATGAGGAACGCTTCGCCGCGCTGCCGGCGCTTGGTTGGGAGCGCGCCTACCGCAGTGGCGATCTCGTCCGCGAGACCGTGCACGGCTTTGACTTCGTCGGCCGGCGCGACCATCAGGTCAAGCTCGCCGGACGTCGGCTGGAGCTCGGCGAGGTCGAGGCGCAGCTGCGGTCCGTGAAGGGTGTCCGCGCCGCCGCGGCCGTGGTGCAGAGCACTGCGGCCGCCAACAAGATCCTCGTCGGCTACGTGGTGGGCGATGTCAATCCCGACCACGTTCGAGCCCAGGTCGCCGAGCAGTTGCCCGACGGCTTGGAGCCGCTCGTGGTCGTCCTCGAGGCGATGCCGATGACGATCTCGGGCAAGGTCGACCGTTCAGCGCTGCCATGGCCGCTCGAGAATGCTTCGGGTCCAGGCGGGCAATCACTCACCGGCACGGCGGCTTGGCTGGCCGAACATTGGGTCGAGCAACTCGGTCCGATGCCGATGACCGCTGATACGGACTTCTTTGCCTGCGGTGGCAGCTCGGTGGTGGCCGCCAAGCTCATATCGGCGCTGCGCGAGCGCTTTCCCTCGATCGCGGTGGCGGACGTCTATGAGTATCGCGGCCTCGGTGCGCTTGCCGCGCGACTCGACCAGCTCGGAGAGGCCTCCCGCGGTCCGGACACCGCCGTCCCCGCCCCGCCCCGAGCACTCGGCGCGATGCAGCTCGTTGGGTTGCTCGTCCTCACTGTCTTTGCCTCCACGCAGTGGGTGATCGCCGCGTTGGGCTACGGAAACATCGAATCCGACGGGCTTCCCCATGTCGGCTGGGGCTGGCTGATCGGCGCATGGCTGGCGCTCTCCAGTCCCTTGGGGAGAGTCGCCCTCGCCGCTCTGGCGCGTCGCATCTTGCTTCCCCGGTTGCGCCCCGGGCGATACCCCCGCAACTCCTGGTTGGCATGTCGCGTGTGGTTCCTCGAGCGGCTCGGCGAGTACTGCCATCTCGATCGGCTTGCCGGGATGCCGGCGGCTGGCCGCTATGCCCGCATGATCGGCGCCGAGGTCGACACCCGGGCGCGCCTGTCCAGCATGCCCACGCTCACCTCGCTCGTGCACATCGGTCCAGGTGCCACGGTGGAGTCCCAAGTCGATCTACGAGGCTGGTGGATCGACGGCCAGGAGCTCGTGATCAGCGAGGTCCATATCGGTGCTGGCGCGAGCATCGGTGCGCGGACCCTGCTCGGACCGGGCGCCAGCGTCGGAGAGGGCGCGGAGATCGAGCCCGGCAGCGTTATCTCTGGGACGATCCCGGCCGGCGAGCATTGGGGCGGCAATCCCGCTCGTTATCTCGGCCACGCCGGCGAGGACTGGCCGGAGCAGCAGCCCTCGCCCAGTCCTCACGCGCGCTTCTGGAAGCTCATGTTCCCCTTGAGTCTCACCGGGGAGGGGCTGCTCGCCTTGCTTGCCCTCGTCCCCCCGATCGCCCTGCTCGTGCTCCTCGGCGCCCCCGCGCCAACACTTGATGGCTCGCTCATCGTGCTGATCGGTGAGGCAGCCGTGATTGCGGTCCTGTTCACCGTGACGCTTGCCCTGCTGCTCGCTCTCACCCTGCGCCTGGTGTGGAAGCTCGTGCGCCCGGGTTGGCACGGCGATGACGGAGGGCTGGGCTGGGCGCTGTGGTTCTCTGGTGACCTGATGGAGTCCGCCGGTGGAGCTCTTTTCCCCCTCTACGCCTCTCTGTACACGCGCCCCTGGTTGCGGCTGATGGGCATCCGTGTCGGAGCACGCACCGAGATCTCCACCTCAACTGGCCTGACCCCCCTGGTCTCCTTTGGTGAGCGCAGTCACGCCACCGACGACGTGGGCTTCTGTGGCGCCAGGGCCCGTGGGGGCTGGCTGCACGTCGAGCCGATCGAGATCGGCAGCCACACCTTCCTCGGTCCCGGCGCTGTGCTGCGCGAGGGCACGCGGCTGGGCGATGGGAGCCTCGTCGGCGCCCTCACACTCGCTCCACGCCAGTCGCTGCCGGGAACTTCTTGGTTCGGTGTGCCCGCACTCGAGCTGCCACGCGTCTCCGAGGCCGCGGACCCGGCCCGCACCACCGACCCAGCGAAGCGACTCGTCCTGGCCCGGGGCGTCATGGACACGATCCGCATCGTCGTGCCCAACACGCTCTCCCTGTCGATTGGCCTGCTCGACCTCCTGGTCCTCGATCTGATCGGCGAGCACCTGGGCATCCTGGCGATGGTCGCTGCCTGCCCGCTGCTGGTGCTTGGCTCCGGCCTCTTCTCAGCCGGTATCACGGTCGCGCTCAAGTGGCTGCTCATCGGTCGCTATCGGGCCGGCCAGCATCCGCTGTGGTCGTTTTTTGTGTGGCGTGACGAGCTCATCAACTCCGCGCATGAGCAGCTCGCCGGTGAGTGGCTGCTGCGCTTTGCGATTGGCACGCCGCTGATGTCGCTCTACCTGCGCGCGATGGGCAGCAAGGTCGGCCGTGGTGTGTGGTGCGAAACGACGGCGATCACCGAGTACGACATGGTCGAGCTCGGTGATGGCTGCGCGATCAACCGCGGCTCCTGCCTGATGACCCACGTCTTTCACGATCGCCTGCTGCAGATTGGCCCTACCAGCATCGGCGCTGGCGCCACCATGGGCCCAACCTCGGCTGTGCTCCCCGACACTGTGCTCGGGCTGAACACCTGCGTTGGTGGGCAGTCTGTGGTACTACGCGGCGAGCAGCTGCCAGCCGGCACGCGCTGGCATGGGGCTCCCGTCAAGAGCATGTAGAGGAGGAGCGGGGGTGGGGCGTGCGTAGGGAGCCGGGCGTGCATGAGGAGCGGGGGATGCGGGTGTCGCACGGCGAAGCGGCGGCGGCTCCACAAGTGCTGCTGATCGACGCCCGGGCGATCGGACTGCCGGACGAGCCTGCTCTACGTGAGCACGCCCGCGCGCGCAGCGCAGGTACGGGCGCGTCGTCCACCTCGCGCTCCTATTGCTTTCCCCTTGCGTTGGTGGCCTGGCACACTTCTCCAGTGGGTGTCGACATCGAGCGTGTCGGACCCTGCGATCAGGCCTTTGCCGACTCCATTCGTACACCAGCCGAGCGCGCGGCGGGTTGGCCGGCGGATGATCCCGATCGCGTCTTCACGTCGCTGTGGTCGAGCAAGGAGGCTCTATCGAAGGCGCTCGGGGATGCCTTGGATTACGACCCGCGCTGGCTCGAGGGACCGGGCGCCTGGCCGGACGGCCGCTCGGGCCCCTGGCGTGCGGCAACGCTCGACGTCGGCGAGGATCACGTAGCGTGGCTGTGCTGGTGTGCCGAGGGCGGCTCTAGCTAGGACAGATGCCCGCTCTCGGGGTGGCGCGGCAGCCCGTCGTCGGGGATCGCCTCCCATGCAGCGGCGTAGGCGACGAACTGGCGCATACTCGGCCTGATCTGAGGATCGCCATCGAAGGCGCCGAGACGGATGCTCATCTGCCCTGGATCGTCTGGGTGCCGGCTGAACAGCGCCGAGCCGCATGCTCCGCAGAACCACTTCTCCCAGCCGCTCGTCGGCCTCCAGGCGCGCAGGCTCTCCTCGCCGGAGAGGATCTGAAACGATCCGGGCTCGGGGCGGGCGTTGGCGGAGGCAGCGGTTCCGCTACGCCGTTGGCAGCGCGTGCAGTGGCAGTAGTTCGCGGACTGCAGCGGCGCGGTCACTTCGAAGCGAACCGCTCCACAGCCGCATCCGCCGCGCAGCGGCATCTCTGCTCCGAGAACCATTATCTGGGTCACGATACCTCTACTTCGGCTGCGCGATACTTGCTCCTCGAAGCGATAAACGCACTGTTTCCAAAGCGATGGTGACTCGATAGGCTATGCCCACAGTGGCTCCCGAGATCGTCCTTCACGTCCTGCCGCCGTCGCATCCGTGCATGACTGCTTCCGCGGCCTTGGGCTTGAAGGGCCTGGAGTATGAGCGGGTCGAGTTCGTCCCCGGCCAGCACATCGAGCCGATGCAGGAGATCTACGGCGAAGGCAACTACACCGTGCCGGGGATGCTCGTCGACGGCGAGCCCGTGCACGGCTCGCGTGCGATCCTCGACCGCTTGGAGGCGCTTGTACCCGATCCTGTCCTCTATCCCTCTGAGGAGGTACGCGAGGCCGAGCGTTGGGGCGACGAGGAGTTCCAGGATCTCGGGCGGCGGCTGCCCTGGGGAGCGCTCTACTTTCGTCCCGAGGCGATGGGCACCTTCGCCGGCGCCGGTCCTTTGGATGGCCCCGGCACCGACTTCGCGATCCGCTTCGTCCGCGGCACCTGGAAGTACCACAAGATCACGGCAGAGCGCCTGCACGAGGATCTGGCCGGGCTGCCGGTCAAGCTCGCGCATATCGAGCAGCTCGCCGCCGACGGCGTGATCGGGGGCGAGCAGCCAAATGCCGCCGACCTGCAGATCGGCGCCACCCTGCGCATGCTGCTCAACCTCGGTGACCTGCGTCCCCTGCTCGAGGACAGTGCCGGCGA
This sequence comes from uncultured Solirubrobacterales bacterium, assembly GCA_963804555.1. Lineage (GTDB taxonomy): Bacteria > Actinomycetota > Thermoleophilia > Solirubrobacterales > Solirubrobacteraceae > Palsa-744. The sequence goes on along the minus strand of CAWDQX010000009.1, from coordinate 583,796 downwards.
GCGGATCGCCCGCGACCTCTTTGCGGAGTATCCCGGTGAGATTCCGGCGGGCGCGTTTCCCGCCGGCTGGGTGTCGGCAGTCTGAGCGCATCGGGATGGGCTTGGGGTCCCGTGACGCGAGCCACCTCGTGACGCGGGCGACCTTTTACTTCGACCTCGGATCGCCGTATGCCTACCTCGTGGCGGAGCGCATCTCCGAGGTTCTGCCAGAGCCCGTCGCGTGGCAGCCGGTGTCGCTGGGCGGGCTGTTCAAGGCGAATGGACGCTCCTCGTGGGGGCTGGGTGACCCCGCCGCCCGTCGGGAGGGGATGACGGAGGTGCAGCGTCGCGCGCACGCGTACGGGCTAGCGCCCGTGCGCTGGCCGGAGGAGTGGCCGGGCAACTACCTGTTCGCGATGCGCGCCGCGACTTTCGCGTTCCAGCAGGGGCGCGGGCGCGAGTTCACGGTACGGGCCTTTCGCCACGCCTTCCAGCAGGGCCATGACCTCGGTGTTCCCGATCGCGTCCTGGACGTCGCGGCCGAGGTGGGTCTCGATCCGCAGGAGCTCGAGGCGGCGAGCAGCGACCCCGTTGTCAAGCTGGCATTGCGAGCGGCCACTGACGCCGCCCACGAGCTCGGCGTTTTTGGCGTTCCCACGATCGCCGTGGGAGATGAGTTGTTTTGGGGCGAGGACCATCTCGCGGATGCCGCCGCTGCGCTCAGCTGAGGACCGGCTCTGCCTCCGCCGCGAGCAGCCCGGCGGCGATATCGTCCCGCAGCCGCAGGCCGAGGATCGGGAAGATCAGCGTGGAGAGGACGGCTGCGCCGACGAGCGCGGCGGCGGTCGAGGGACGCATGTGCCCGGTGTCGGTGGCCAGGGTCGTGATCGCCAGGACGAGCGGCAGCTGCGTCGAGCTCATCAGCGCGAGCGCGGTGCGCTCGCGGGCGTCGAGCACGCCGCGGTAGAGCAGCAGCGCGGGGGTGCCGCGTACGACGAAGAACAGCAGGAAGAAGACAACCATCTTCAACACGCCGGAGGCGCTCGCGAACAGCGCGGTGATGTCCAGGTTCATCCCGCTGACGACGAAGAAGAACGGCACGAACACGCCGAAGGCGACCGCGTTGAGCTTGGAGTCGAACGCCGGCATCTCGCGTGTCTTCAGCAACTGGCGCGTGATCACGCCCGCCGCGAAGCCGCCGAGCAGCAGGTCCAGCCCCAGTTCGGAGGCCAGCAGGGCGAGCGCGAACACGAGCACGACGATCCAGCGCACGGCGAGCTGCGAGCTCGACTCCAGAGTCTCCTCGAACAGTGGCAGTGTTCGCTCGGAGAAGCGCAGGGCAAACACCGCCACGGCGACCGCCAGGCCCACGAAGGCGATCAGGATCAGCGCGTTGTGCAGTGTGCTCTCGGTGGACAGGATCAACGTGAGCAGCAGGATCGGTCCGAGCTCACCGACGGCGCCGGCCGCGAGCAGGTAGGTGCCGAAGCGGGTGCGCAGCTCTCCGCTGTCGGACAGGATGGGGATCAGTGTGCCAAGCGCCGTCGTCGCCAGCGCGGAGCCCGTGTACAGGAGGGACAGCACGATGCCCGCGGCGGCAAGCGCGCCACCGATCGTGTAGGCGAGCGCGAGCGAGAGGGCCCAGCCGAGCAGCGCCAGCCGCAGCGGCTTGCCCATGATCCGGTGCAGGTCGATCTCGTAGCCGGCGAAGAAGAACAGCAGGCCCAGGCCGAGGTCGGAGAAGAACGAGATGAACTGGTTGACGTGCAGGCCGAGCACCCGCGGACCCAAAACCACCCCGAGCAATAACTCGACCACGACCACGGGTACGACGATCCCGCGACCGGCCGCGACTGCCGCGAGCGTGCCGGCAACCGCCGCTGCGGCCATGATCGCGAGGAACGCCCCGGGGGTTACATAGACAACGCCAAGATAGACAACGCCAAGCACGGATTGTCATCATCCCTCACTGCGCCAAATGGGCACAACGATGCCCAAGCCGACACCCAACCCCAAGCCGACACTCGACACTAAGCCCTAAGTCGATGCCCAAACTCAAACACCATCAAAGGAGCAACTAATGGTTACCTGCAGTCACCTCGACAAAGTCGAGATCCTCGAGCCGCCGAGTGACATCCCCGGTTGTGAGGAGTGCCTGAAGATCGGCGGTCAATGGGTGCATCTGCGAATGTGCCAGGCCTGCGGGAAGATCGGTTGCTGCGATTCCTCCCCCAATCGACATGCGAGCAAGCATGCCCGCGAGGATCTTCATCCGGTGCTGCGCTCAGTCGAGCCGGGGGAAGACTGGTCGTGGTGTGTGATCGACGAGGTCACCTTCGTTTTGCGCGACTGAGAGGACGAACTGAGACGACGGACTGAGAGGACGATGTCGAATCGGCGGGTGTCGAATCAGGACTCTCCCGTTCGTCAACGAGATAAGGGTCGGAGTCTTCCGGCTAGAACCAGTCGAAATTGAAAGACGAGGAACCGCGAGTGTCCCAATACATGATGCTGCTCTACATGCCCACCGAGGGCGGTCCAACGCCTGAGGAGCTGCAGGCCATGCACCCTCGTTGGAATGCCTACACGCAGAGCCTGAGCGAGGCGGGGGTGTTGGTCGCCGGTGACGCGCTCGAGGCGATCGACACCGCGACGACCGTGCGTGAGCGCAGTGGCGAGACCGTCTTGACGGACGGTCCGTTCGCCGAGACCAAGGAGATCCTCGGCGGCTACTACCTGATCGACGTTCCCGATCTCGATGCGGCGCTGAAGTGGGCGGCGCAGGTCCCGAACGCCTCGTATGGCTCCGTGGAGGTTCGTCCGGTGATGGTCTTTCCGGAGCAGTAGACCGGAGCAATAGACGTGGACTCTGCGAGCACCGCGGCCGTCGAGGCGGCGTTCCGGCGCGAGCGCGCCGCGGTGCTCGCCACGCTGATCCGCCAGCTCGGCGACTTCCAGCTCGCCGAGGATGCCGTGCAGGAGGCCTTCGCGGCGGCGATCGTGGCGTGGGAGCGAGACGGCGTGCCCACCAGCGCGGGGGCATGGATCACCGTTACGGCGCGCCGGCGCGCGATCGATAGGTTGCGCCGGGACCGCACGCTGGGCGATCGGATCGAGCGCCTGAAGGTGCTCGCCGAGCGAGAGGCGGCCGCCGCGGAGGAGCCGGCGCCTTCGGCCGTGGCCGATGATCAGCTGCGCCTGATCTTCACCTGCTGCCATCCGGCCCTGGCGATGCAGGCGCGTGTGGCGCTGACGCTGCGCACCCTCGGCGGCTTGAGCACGGGTGAGATCGCGCGTGCGTTTCTCGTCAGCGAGACGACGATGGCCCAGCGACTGGTGCGCGCCAAGCGCAAGATCGCGGCTGCCCATATTCCCTATCGAGTTCCCGCTGACGAGGAGTTGCCCGATCTGCTTCCCGGGGTGTTGGCCGTGGTCTACTTGATCTTCAACGAGGGCTGGGCGGCCTCGGCCGGCGAGCGGTTGGTGCGTGGCGAGCTGTGTGCGGAGGCGATCCGTCTGGGGCGATTGCTGTACGGCCTGATGCCGGACGACCCCGAGGTTGCTGGGCTGCTGGCGCTGATGCTGCTGCACGATTCGCGCCAGCAGGCACGCGTCGATGCGCACGGTGAGCTGGTTGCGCTCGATGGTCAGGATCGCGGGCAGTGGGATCGCGGGCGCATTCGCGAGGGTGAGCGCCTGCTCGACGGCGCAATGCGCCGGCGCCGGCCTGGGCCCTACCAACTGCAGGCGGCGATTGCCGCGCTGCATGCGACCGCGCCGTCGCCGGCGGAGACCGACCATGCGCAGATCGCGGCGCTCTATGGTGAGCTCGCGCGTCGCGCCCCATCGCCCGTGGTGGAGGTCAATCGCGCGGTCGCGCTCGGGCGCGCCGATGATCCGGGTGCCGGGCTAACGGTGCTGGAGCCGTTATTGCGCGCCGAGACGCTCGAGGGCTATGCGCCGCTGCATGCCGCGCACGCTGATCTGCTCGACCGCGTGGGCAAGCCTGAGCAGGCCGCGCGTGCCTACCTGCGCGCCGCGGAGTGCGCCGAGAACACCGTCACTCGTGCCGAGCTGCGCCGCCGGGCGGCGGCGCTTGCCTGACTATCCCTGCGCCGCTCAACGCCGTCCATGCTGCTCAACCACTGCCTGCGCCGCTCAACGCCGCTCGTGTCACCCAAGTACCACTGGCAACGGCAGGCTGAAGGTGGTGAAGCCGTGCTTGGTGGCGTGGGTATTGGCCGCGACCTTGCTTTTCAGCCTGTAGATCGCGGCCTTGGCGTTCGCGGGGACCGTGAGCGTGATGTGAAAGCGCCCGTTTGCCGATGGTGTGAAGGTCTTTGCGATCGTCGTCTTGCCGCATTCGAGCTGCTGTTCGACGACGACGGGCGCGATCGGCTTGGTCAGCGGGGGCGTCACCTGGCCGATGAGCGTGACCGTCGTACCCGACGCCTTCAGCGGCTCCAGCAGCAGCCGCCTGAGGAGCTTCAGGTTCCGGGAGCGCAGCTTGCCGACCTCGGCGGTGTAGCGCGTGGTGGGGTTGTCGCGGATCTTCGCGGGCGGCAGCGGCGCAGTGGTCGTGTATTGCCCGTTGGCCTCCACCGTCGCGGTCGCGACCTGCTTGTGTTCGTTGAACAGGATCTTCACCTTCTTGCCGACGAGGCTGTTGGCGGCGCTGCCCATGATCTCGACGTGACCGCCCTGGATGTAGACGTCGTTGAGGACCACCGGATTGCCGCTGCAGCCGTTCAGTAGTTCTTCGACAGCCTTGGGGGTGGAGGCTACGCCGGTGGTGGTGGAGGTAGTTGTTGCTGTCGTCGTCGAAGTGGTGGATGTGGTCGAGCCGGTGGTGCTCGTTGGCGCCGGTTTCGCCGCCGCCGTGGATCGACGCCGCCAGGTTGTGAATGTCGTCCGGGGAGGACCTTTGCTGGTCCCGCTGCTGTTCGTCGCGACTAGGCGGTAGTAGTAGGTCTTGCCGGCAGAGAGACCCACTACTGGTGCGCTCACGGTCACAGGACTAGTGCCTGCGCCCGGGGCCGAAGAACGTGGGGCCAGATTTCCGTATGCACTGCTCGTGCCCCATTCGAATTCACATTTGGTGACTTCCAGGCCGTTTGGATTGACGGTCCCAGTGAGCGTCGTCGTCGTTTCACCCACAGAGCCCGCTGGTTCGGTCACGACGGTGGGTGACGGCAGGGGCAGTCCGAAGACGAAGACTGCGCCGCTCGGCTGACCGCTTTTGGTTATGTGGAAAAAGGCGGTCGCCACCGGCGTTTCGCCTGAGACCCCGACTGCCCAGCCTGTGTCCAGCGCTCCGCTTGGAGCCGGGAACTGGCCGGCCTGGGTCTCGCTCGCCCAACCGCCCCCGGGTTCATCGAACACGTCGACAAACCCAGCCAGTGGCGCCCCCGCCACGACGGTCGAGCCGTCGGCTGCCAGCGACTCGCCGAGGTCGGTCGGTTCTGGCTCCCCGGCGTCGGTGAGCGCGCCGGTGGGTGTGGAGGTGCTCGCCCACCCGCCGCCTGGCTTTGAGTAGATGTAGACGACACCCGGAGCGCCGTCGACACCCGGCTCTGCATGTTCTGTACACCCATGGGGAGCACACGGCTCGTCCGCGAACACAGTGTCTTCCCCGTCGAGCGCCACCGCGAACCCAAGCCTGTCGCCCACGGCTTCTTCGGTGAGCGCAGCGGCGGGAGCGTCGGAGCCTTTCCACCCACCGCCGGGTTCGGTGAATACATAGGCGGCGCCCGGTTCGCTGTCACTGAGCTGCTGGGGCTGACCGGGAATGATCGCACCGGGGGCGCCCACGACGATCGTTTTCCCCGAAATCGCCACCGCGTCGCCGAACTCCTCGCCGTTGGCCTCGGATGCCGAAGAGGTGAGGTTGGCCGTGGCGCTCACGGTGCCTTTCCACCCGCCGCCGGGTTCTGAGAACACCTCCACCAGGCCCTGTTTGCTGCCTCCTCCGGTTGTTTCGGCATCCGGCCCGCCGGCGACGACGGTTGAGCCCGAGATGGCCACTGAATAGCCGAGGTCGTAGTTGAATCCGCCCGAGGTCGCGAGTGTGGCGGTGGGCTGCAGGGTGCCTGTCCAGCCGCCGACCGGCTCTGTGAACTCGTACACGGCCCCGTAACTGACGCCCACGTTACGCGCACCCACGACGATCGTTTTCCCGGAGATCGCCACCGACCAGCCAAAGTTGGTGTAGGGCCCTCCGCTGTTGTTGGTGAGCTCGGCGACCTGGTTGAGTGCCCCGGACCAGCCGCCCCCCGGCTCAGTGAAAACGTATGCCGCGCCCTGGTGTTCGGTCGCACCCACCTTCGCTTCCGTCGCACCCACGACGATCGTGCTGCCATCGATCGCGACGCTAAAGCCGAGGTCGCCTTCCCCTTCTTCTGTCGAGTTCGTCAACTCCGCATCCTGCACGAGCGGATCGACGCGGATCGGGTAGCTCGCCCCGCGTGTGTCGACGCTGATCAGCACTCGCCCGTGCGCGACCGTCATATGTGCCGGCAGCGACCTGTCGCGAGCGTCGGTGACGCTCAGATCGTCGTAGCGCAGCAGCGCCTTGCCGCTGGCGCCGGTCAGCGCTAGGCCACCGTCCGCGCTAGGGCGCGCCGTGAGCGTGCCGGATACCCCCAGCGCGAGCGTGAGCGCACCGTCGGCAGCGTCCCTGGGCTGCTCGGCAATGGTGAAGCCCTGCTCGACTCCCGCAGGCCCGTTGGCAAACCATTCAGTTATCCCGCCACGCCTGTATTCGACGCGGTTGTTGTGTGCCAGCGGTTGTGCGAGACCTACCCTGTGAAGCGAGGCGCCAGACCCGATCGCCTGCAGCGCGATGCTCGCGTGTGCCCCGCCGCGCGTGCCTACCGTGGCGCCACGGGCGCCGAAGCTCGCCGTCAGCCCCTGCCGGGCGTTGTGTGCAAGAAAGCCGCCGGAGGACCGTGCGAGTCGATACTCGGCAAGGTCGGCACCCCAGTCCCCGAGAAATCGCCAGGCTTGCCGCTGTCGGCAACTGCGCCTGCGTGTGAGAAGACCAGCCGGTTCTCCGCCGCGTATGCCCGGCTGTCCCCGCCATCGTGCCGGCTATAGCACCAAGAGCCACCGCCGCGGCGGCGATCGCCCATGCGAGCGATCGACGATTGACGCGGCGCACCGCAGTGTGCTCGGGCGTCACCGAAACGGGGAAGCCGACAGCCGATATCAGGCGTTGTCTCACAAACACTCCATTCCGAGGGATCGAGGGGCAGCTCGTGTCACCCAAGCACCACCGGCAACGGCAGGCTGAAGGTGGTGAAGCCGTGCTTGACGGAGTGCTTGTTCGCGGCGACCTTGCTTGTCAGCCTGTAGATCGCGGCCTTGGCGTTCGCCGGGACGGTGAGGGTGATATCGAAACGCCCGTTTGCCGACGGTGTGAAGGTCTTTGCGATCATCGTCTTGCCGCATTCGAGCTGCTGTTCGATGACCACGGGCGCGATCGGCTTGGTCAGCGGGAGTGTGACCTGTCCGGTGAGCGTGACTGTTGTGCCGCTGGCCTTGGGCGCTTCGAGCAGCAGGCGCCTCGTGAGCTTGAGGTGTAGAGAGTGCAGTTTGCCGATCTGGGCGGTGTAGCGGGCGCTGGGGCTTTCCCGGATCTTCGCCGGGGGCAGCGGCGCGGTGGTCGTGAACTGGCCGTTTGCGCCAACCGTGGCGTCGGCGACCTGCTTGTTCGCGGTACCGAAGAGGATCTTTACTTTCTTGCCCACGAGGCTCGCGGCGGCGCTGCCGCTGAGCAGCACGCGGCTGCCGTGGATGTAGACATCGTTGAGGACCAATTGTGTGTTGGTGCAGCCCAGCCGTAGTTCTTCGATCGCCTTGGGGTCGAGGCGACGCCGGTCGAGCCAGAGCCGGCGCTGGTCGAAGTGGTGGTGGAGGATGTGGCTGTGGTTGAGGATGTCGATCCGCCCTTGGGGCTTGGGGCGACGGTCGTCGTCAGGGTGGCGCCGTCGGGTTCGTATGCCAGCCCGTAGATGCCCGCGCTCGGGCCGCCCACCGTCGCGAACGTTCCAGTTCACGATGAGGCTCCGCTGATGATCTTGAAGGTCTGTCCGAGCGGCGGTTCGTAGTCGTTTTCGTCGGTGATCGAGAGCGCGCCCGCGAGCGTCGCGCTGCCGCCGACGAGCAACTGGTCGAATTCGCTGCCGGGCGTCGTACCTGCGATACCGACCGCCAGCGTGCCGCCGGCTTCCTGCGTGTAGTTGCCTGCAACCGTCAGGTGCCCGGGTGCGTCGCCGGGTGCGACTGTGCCGCCGCTGTTCGTCAGCGGGCCGGCGACCGTTCCCGTCCCGCTGAGTGTGCCGCCGGTAAGCGTCGTCGGTGTGAGTTCGGTGCTGCCGAGAACCGTGGCCTGACCCACGGTGCCGTCATCGTGCAGAACGCCGCCCTGCGCGATGAGCGGTCCGCTTTCGAGCGTGTTGCCACTCGCCACGCTCGTAACCCCGCCGGTGAGGACCAGCTTGTCCGCCCCGAAGCCGTACTTCGCACCCGTGTTCGGGGTCACTCCAGCGGCGGTGAACGTGCCGTCGTCGCCCTCGCTCCCGAGGCTCAGTCCGGGGGCAAGTGTAATCGTGCTTGTCGTGGTCACTGAGGTCGTGGCGCCGCCCGTCTCGAAGGTAGAGTTGCCGATGGTCAGCGGACTTTTGGTTGTTATCGAGCTACCGGGGTCGAGATCGGGTGGTACCGATGCCGCGGCGAGGATCGAGACGCTTGTCCCTGCGCCCTGCACAATCCTGACGTTGTTGATCTGCCCGCCCGAGAAGATCAGCGAACCGGCGAGCATGATTTCGACCCCCGTGCCGACATACGGTTCGGCGAGGTAGCTGGATCCGATGACGCTTAGCGCTCCGCTCAGCGAGGATACGGACGGCTGGGAGAAGTCCAGTGCGCCGGTAGTGATCGTGAGCCCACCGCCATGAATCGCACCGACCCCCACGATGCTCGAATCCACCACCGTTATGTTTTCGGGCCAGCAGGCCGTGGCCGTGCCTTCGGGGACGCTGTGAGTGGACCAGTTGGAGGCAGTTGACCACTGGCCTTCGTTAGACCCGGTGAAGGTGTCGGTGCAGGTGTATGCCGCCGCGGACGCGCTGAGCACACCGGCGAGCGCCGTCACAAGCACGGCCACGATGAGTGCGCGCCTCGACGCGCCACCACGCCGTCGAGGTGCCACCGAGGCGGGGGCGGGAAAGCCGGCGGTCGACAGGCGGGGTTGTCTCACAGGCGCTCCATTTTCTTGAGGGGATCTCGAGCCGCGTTGCCTTATGGCCCAACGCGAGCCAGACGATAGCTACCTGATGCTCTCGGCATCGGCCTCTCGCTCAGCCACCTCCCCGGGCGTGATTGCCACGAACCCGATCAAGATGAAGCCGAGCAGCGAGACGACGCCGATCAGATGAGCCCAGCCTGGTTCGGCGAAGGTCAGGAAGCCGACCCCTGAGATCAGGCACGCGGCGGCGAGCCGGACGAGCCACCCGGACTTCGTCGATGCGGACAGCACTGCTTTCACTGGACTCGACCCCGGGCTCTGGTGACCCATCGTGCTCCTCGTGGTCGAGCCGGCCCGAGAGCGTCAGCTTGAACAGCAGGCCGAGCGAGGGAAACAGGATCGCCCCGCCCGCGACCACGGCGACGATCACCGCGACCAGGGTGTCGTGGGGCGCCGCCGCCTGTTTGACCGTCAGACCGGGCAGCAGGGACGGTTGCTGCGCCAGTGCCCATCCGGCGATGATCGCGGCCACGGCCAGCGCGGCGGTGTAGCGCGCGCTCTCGAAGCGCCTCCTCCAGACCAGTCCCAGCGTGCCCAGGCCGGCGAGCACCGAGACGATCAGCGCCGGCAGGCCATCGCCGTCGAGCAGCTGGTGGTAGAGCGGGTGGGCATCGGAGTGCAGCACCGCTACGCCGCCCACGGCGATCGCGCCGGCCGCCAGCCCCGCGCCTAGCGCGCGTGTGCGAAACCGCTGCTCGAGGTCGGCCTCACCAAGTCGCGCCGCGTCGGCCGCGAGATACACGGCGGCCAGGTAGGCCGATGCTCGCGACGGCGAGCACGCCGATCAGGATCGAGGTGGGGTTCAACCAGCTCGTGATCAGGTTGCCGGCCGCGTTGCCCACGGGCACGCGCCGCGAGGCGATCCCACCGACAGCCGCGCCGAGCGCGAAGGGGGTGAGAATCGAGGACAGCGCCGAGACCGTGTCGACCGTCCGCACCTCGCGCGGGCTCGTGGTTCCCGCGCGCAGCGCGTAGGCGGCGCCGCGAAAGATGATCCCCACCCCGGCGATGAACAGCGCGACGCACAGCGTCGAGGCGATCGAGCCGAACGCCACGGGGTAGGCCGTCCAGAAGACGGTGAGCACGAAGATCAGCCACACGTGGTTGGCCTCCCACACGGTCGCCATCGAGTGGTGGGCGTGATCGCGGATCCGCTCGCCCCGCCCGCTCCCGCCCGCGGTCAGCTGCCAGAAGCCTGCCCCGAAGTCGGCGCCGCCCAGCACCGTGTACAGGACCAGTCCGGCGAGCACGAAGATCAGGGGTATCTCGTACAGATGCATTTCGCTCAGCCGCCTGCCGCGGCGCTCCCTGCCGCGGGAGAGTGAGGTGGGAGGGGGCCGAGGGGGAGTCGGGTGCCGCAATCGGGCGCGTCGGGCAGGTCGAGCGGGGCCTTGGCCAGTCGCCGCAGGATCCAGACGACCGCGACGCCCACGCCGACGTAGATCAGCGCCAGCGCGCCGTAGCCGATCGGGATGCCGCCCGCGCCGGTGACCGCTTGGGAGGTGAGCATCACGCGGTAGACGACCCACGGCTGGCGGCCGACCTCGGTCGTGACCCAGCCGGCGATCAGCGCGACGACGGACAGCGGTCCGGCGAGCGCCAGCGCGCGGTAGAACCACACCGACTCGGGCAGCCGTTTGCGCCGGTACAGAATCGCCAGATAGCCGACCGCAAGCAACGCCAGCAGCGTGCCGATCCCGACCATCGTCTGGAAGGCGACGCGCACGACGTTCACGTCTGGTGGGCGTTCGCCGGCGGGCACGGAGTCCAGGCCGGTGACGGTCGCGTTGGGGTTGTGGAAGGCGAGCAGCGAAAGCATTTTCGGGATCGCGATGCCGTACTTGACCTGGCCGCCGGTGTACCAGCCGAGCAGGTGCTCGGGCGCGCCCTTGGTCGTGTGCGCGAGACCCTCGATCGCCGCGAGCTTCAGCGGTTGGGTTTTCGCCACTTCGCGCGCCGCCCAGTCGCCGACGAGGATCTGCACGGGGGAGACCAGTGCCGCGATCGTCAAGCGGGATCGCCAGCGCGGTGCGCTCATAACGGGTGGGTGGGATCGGATAGCGGCGCAGCTGCCCGATCGCGTAGGCGCCGGCGAGGAGAAAGCCGGTGACGATGTAGCCGGCGAGGTACATGTGCACCAGCTCGTGCCAGAAGTAGCTGTTCTCGAACAGCGCCTTGAACGGGTGCACGTCGACCGCCTTGCCGCCGGCGAGGCGAAAGCCAGTGGGGTGGTTCATCCAGCCGTTGACCGCGATCACCATCAGCGAGCCGGTGATCCCGGCAAGCGCCATCGGGATGCCGCTGGCGAAATGCGCGCGCGGCGAGAGACGGTCCCAGCCGTAGACGTAGATCCCGATGAAGATCGCCTCGATGAAGAACGAGAAGCCCTCGACGGCAAAGCCGAGGCCGAAGACCGAGCCGAACGTGGCCGTGAAGTTGGGCCACAGCAGGCCCATCTCGAAGCTGAGGATCGTGCCGGTGATCACGCCGACGGCGAACAGCGCGGCCATGATCCGCGTCCAGCGCTTGGCCAGCATGCGATACAGCTGATCGCCGGTGCGCAGATAGCGCCACTCGGCGTACAGGATGATCGCTGGCAGCGCGATCCCGAAGCAGACCAGCGGGATGTGCACCGAGAACGACAGCGCCTGCATCTGGCGCGCCTGCAGCAGATAGGCCTGCTTGACAGGGGCGAGCGCAAAGGCCGGCAGCAGGGCAGACCGCATCCGGTGATCGTACCCCGGCGCGCTAACCTGGATCTATGGCTACTCAGGCAGATCGTGCGGCCGAGCGTCGTACCGCGAAACTCGAGGATGTCGAGCGACAGGTCAAGGACGGCTCGCTGACGATCCGCAAGATGACCGCCGAGGAGCGCAAGCGCTATCCCCCGCAACCGGCGAAAGCGCGCAAGAGCAGCCGCAGGACGCCTGCCTAGCGTCCGTCGCCGCCGAGGCCGCGGCGCAGCCGGTTGACCCGTCGCAGTTCCTGCACGTCCTCGTCGTAGCCGCCGAGGGCCCCGGGCGAATGCTCGCCGAGCAACTCCGGCTCGAGGCGATGCCGTACGAGCTCACCGGCGAGGAGATCGACCCGCAGCGCGGCCGCTCCCGGCCGTGAGCTGACGGCGCGCTGTAGCCGCTGGCCCGCGAACAGCAGCCCGACGCCGTCATCCACCGCCCAGCCTCCGGGCAGCGTGCCGTCGCGCACGCTCGAGAGCCACACCGGCAGACGCTCGGGCTCGCCATCGGCGTGCACCGTCAGCGATCCCTCCAGCAGACCGAGCCCTGCCATCGGCGCCGGCGGGCCGCTGGAGCAGGTGATCCCGCCTTCAAACCAGCACATCGCGCCGGCGCTCAGTCCCGCGAGCACGACACCGCGCCGCCACGCTTGCTCGAGCAGGCGGTCCAGCCCGTGTGCGCGCCAGATCGCGAGCAGGTTGCGCATCGAGCCCCCGCCGACATACACGATGTCCTGGTCGAGCACGATCTCCCGCAGCGGGCGCTTGGTCTCGCCCAAGCGGAACAGCGACAGGTGCTCGGCCACGCACAGGCGGTCGGCGAAACGCGCGTGAAATGCGTTGATCTGTGCAGCTCGTATCCCCCGAGGCCGTCGGCAGGAACAGGATGCGAGGCACTTGCGCGCGCGTGAGCGAGAGCACGAAATCGTCGAGCAGCGGATTGGTCGGCTCCATCGTGAAGCCGCCCCCGCCGAGTGCCAGCAGCAGCGGCTCGTCCGTTTCCGCGGCGGTCGCATTTGGGACGGGCATATTTGGAGCGACTGGCGGGCTCATGCGGCGGCGAGCGGCATCACGCGGCGGCGATCACCGCGGTAGCCGGCGTGCCGCCTGACGCGCGGCCGCGGCGGCGCCGAGGTAGACGGCTTGAAGCGGAGCCTCCACGACGCCTGCCGCCGGCCGGCTCGACGCGATAGGCGCGACCGCTGGGCCGGGAGCTGACGACCGCTCCAATTGTGTGCGGCGGAAATGCAGCGCCACGCCATCCTCGGCGGCAAAGCCCGGGCGCATTCCGTCGCCGACGAAGCGGTGGTACTCGGCGCGCCGCGCGGGCTCCGCGTCGTAGTGGACGCAGTTGGAGTACGGCAGCAGCCCGAGCCCCCTGCACACGCCGCGGCGCCCCATGGAATGCGCTCAGCGCCTCGGCAAACCAGCACAGCGAGCCGGCGGATGGCCCGCACAGCACGACGCCCTTGCGCCACGCTTCTCGCAGCACCACATCGAGCCCGTGCGCGCGCCACGCCCCGAGCATGCTCACGACGTTGCCCCCGCCGACATAGATCAGATCCTGCGCTAGCAGGTGGCTTGCGAGGTCATCCTCGACCCCGCCCGTGCCCTGGTCGCGACGGAACAGCGAGACGTGGCTGGCCTCGCAGCCGGGGGAGAAGCGACGGTAGAAGCGCACCACATAGTGGTCGGCGTCACCGGAGGCGGTCGGCAGGAAGCACACGCGTGGTCGCGCCACATCCGTCAGCGACAGTACGTAGTCGTCGAGCAGGGGATTTCCCTGCTCCATCGAGAAGCCGCCGCCGCCAAGAGCCACGATCTGGGGAACGCGGGGTCGCATTGCTCGCCTCGCCTGGGTGTATTCGAGTGCCGACAGTACTGCTGCAGCCTGCCCGATCTCGCCGTATTGGCATATGGACTCCCGTTGGAGATCGTCGACTCAATAATCGACATCCGCCCATAAAGTTGTGCCGATCGACTGAGTCCTTATGCATCTTTAGCTTCTTCACACGCTGCTCCTACACGCGACGGCGATGCTCGCCTCATGAAAAATCTATGGCCGTCACGCCCACGTAAAGCACCGACCACACTCCGAACATCGAGCCCCGCGATCGCGCTGCAGAGCGCGACTGCTGGCGCCTCGAGTCAGACCCTGCCACGTCGCCGGACACGCGTGCGCACGTTCGCTGTGCGCGCGCCGCGAGGAGAGCTGATTGGGTTGATGTTGCTGGCTGGGTTCCTGAACCTGTGGGCGCTGAGTCGTAATGGCTGGGCAAACGACTACTACAGCGCGGCGGTGCGCTCGATGAGCTCGAGCTGGCACAACTTCCTGTTTGGCTCGCTCGACGCGAGCGGCGTGATGACGGTCGACAAGCCGCCGCTCGCGCTGTGGGTGCAGTCGCTGTCAGTGCGCGTCTTCGGCTACCACTCGTTGAGCATCCTGGTCCCGCAGGCGCTGATCGGGATGGCCACTGTCGCGCTCGTTTACGACCTCGTCCGCCGTCGCTTCGGCCGCCTGGGCGGATTCGTCGCCGGGCTGGCGCTGGCGCTGACGCCGATCACGGTCGGGATCTCGCGGCACAACAACCCGGACGCGCTGCTCGTCCTGTGCTGTGTTGCGGCGCTGTGGTTCACGGTGCGCGCGCTGGAAGCGGAGCGCTCCCGCGCGCAGACCCGCTGGCTGGTGCTCGCGGGTGTGGCGGTCGGCCTCGGATTCGAGACGAAGATGGCAGTCGCGCTGATGGTCGTGCCCGGGATCGTCGCGGCCTGGCTGTGGATTGCGCCGGCCACGAAAGGCCGTCTGCACGCGCTGCGCCAGCTGCTCGCGGGGGGCGGCGCGATGGTGCTCGTCGGTGGCGCCTGGCCACTGCTCGTCGAACTGACCCCGGCGAGCGATCGCCCGTGGATCTCCGGCACGAGCGACAACCGAATTCTGTCCCTGATCTCCGAATACAATGGCGTCGGGCGCCTGGACGGGCAGACGGGTGGTCCGGGGGGGATGGGCGGCAATATGTTCGGCGGCACACCGGGGCCGCTGCGTCTGTTGAACTCCGCGCTCGGCGGTCAGGCCGGCTGGTTGCTCGGTTTCGCGCTCGTCAGCGCGATCGGCACCCTCGCGGCGAGTCGCCTGCGACGCGCCGATCCGCGCAGCGGCTGGTTGATCGCCGTCGGCGGCGCGTTCGTCGTCACCGCCGTCGTGTTCAGCGAGGCGAAAGGCATCTTCCATCCCTACTACGTCTCCCTGCTCGCGCCGTTCGTCGCCGCGCTGACCGGCGCGGGCGCCGCGCAAATGCTGAAAGGCGGGCTGAACGAGGGCGGGCTGAGCGCGCGAATCGTCGGCCCGCTGGCGGTACTCGCGGGCGTGGCGACTGAGCTCGCGGTCCTGCATCAGTACCCGGGGCAGCTGACGTGGTTGGCGCCGATCTTGGGTGCCGTGGGGGTGCTTGCCGCCCTTGCGCTGGGTGTGTTCGCTGGCCGGGCCGTGCGGCTCGCCGCGCTTGCCGCCGTGCTCACGGCGCTGCTGGTGGCGCCGGCGACCTGGGCGGTGGACACGCTCGGCCATGCCACGAGCGGAACCTTCCCGGCCGGTGGCCCCGCCTCGGTCAGTGCCGGGGGGCCTGGCGGGTTCGGTGGCGGACCGGGCGGACGCGGTGGCGGGCTGGGTGGGCGTGGCGGCCTTCCAGGTGGCGGGCCCGGGCGAGCTGGATTCGGCGGCGGTGGCGCCGCTCGCCCAAGCGGCACAGCCGGCGCCGGTGGAGTGCAGCTGTTCGGCCCGGGCGGCGGTGGGGTGGGCGGCGGTGGGGCGATCGGCACGCCACTGGGCAGCAGCAACACGATCGCGCAGGCGATCGCCTACGCGAAGTCCCACGGCGGCGGCACGGTTGCGGTCACGAGTCAGTCGAGCGCGGCCTCAGTGATCATCGACGACGGCGCGGACGTGGCGGGGATCGGCGGCTTCTCCGGTCGCGAGAGCGATGTCAGCATCGCTTGGTTGGCGAGCGAGGTGCGCCTGGGCAAAATCCGCTGGGTGCTCGATGAAGGAAGCGCAAGTGGCGCAGGTGGCGGTGGCGCCGGTGCGGGCAGGCTGCCGGGCGATACGCGCAAAGGATCGAGCGTCGCGATTGCCGCTGCGGCGAAGGTCTGCCGGAAGGTGACACTGAGCACGAGCACGCTCTACGACTGTCGGGGCCGCGCCGCGCAACTGCTGAGCACGCAACAATCAACGTCGTGAGGATCCTCGTCGTCGACGATGACCGCGCGGTGCGCGACGCATTGCGCCGAGCGCTGACGCTGGGTTCCTACGAGGTGCAGATTGCCGAGGACGGCGAGCAGGCGCTCGAGCTGGTCGTCCAAGCTGTCCCCGACGCGGTCGTGCTCGATGTCGGGCTGCCGGGGATCGATGGCCTGGAGGTCTGTCGCCGCTTACGCCTGCTGGGCAATCGCGTGCCGATCCTGATACTGACCGCGCGCGATGCGGTGGCCGACCGCATCGATGGGCTGGACGTGGGTGCGGACGACTACATGATCAAGCCATTCGATGTCGGCGAGTTGAAGGCACGCTTGCGAGCCCTGTTGCGCCGCTCGGGCCCGGACGGCGGGGAGGGCGGGACCGAGCTCCTGTCGTTTGCCGAGCTGCGGCTCGACAGCTCCCGCCACGGAGCCGAGGTCGCGGGGAGCTTCACCGAGCTGACGCGCACCGAGTACCAGCTGCTCGAGCTGCTGATGCTCAACCCCCGCCGCGTCTTGCCGCACAGCCTGATTTACGACCGCGTGTGGGGCTATGACTTCGGCCCGGCCTCCAACGCGCTGCGCGTGTACGTCGGGTATCTGCGCCGCAAGCTCGAGGACGCCGGCGCGCGCCAGTTGATCCACACGGTCCGCGGTGTCGGCTACGTCCTGCGCGAGCCGTGAGCGGGCCATGACGTTACGCACCCGCATCGCGGCGGTCGCGAGCTTGTCGGTGGCGCTCGCGGTGCTCGCGGCTGCGGTCGGCCTGTACCTCGCGGTGCGCTCCGACCTGCAAGGCGAGATCGACCAGGGGTTGCGCCAGCGCGCGCAGGCGTTCATCGGTCCCTCCGGCGCCGGTCCAGCAGGCCCAGCCGGCGCGCCGGGGGGGCTCCCCCCAAACGGATTTCCTCGCCGTGTCCAGCCTGTGCCGTTCGGGGCGGCGTCGGGCTACGTGCAGTTCATCTCCCCCCAGGGCACGGTCGAGGTGCCCGCCGGCCAGGGCACTTCGCCGAGGATCGCGGTGAGCGCGAGCGACAGGACGATCGCCGCCGCCGGCAGCGGCAGCGCGCTCAGCGATCGGACCGTCGAGGGCACCAGCCTGCGGGTGCTCACGATCGGTATCGGCTCGAGCGGCGCGGTCCTGATCGCCCGGCCACTGAGCGAAATGAACCACGAGCTGAGCCGGATCCTGTTGTTGCTCGTGATCGTCGGCGTGTCCGGGATCGCGCTCGCGGCGATCCTCGGCGCACTCGTCGCGCGTGTCGCGCTCGCGCCGGTCGCGCGCTTCACCAACCGCACGGAGGCGCTGACGGGCAACCTCGACCTGTCGCGACGCTTGGAGGTGCAAGGTCGCGACGAGCTGGCGCGGCTGGCGGGCAGTTTCAACACGACGCTCGACGCGCTGGAGTACTCCGTTGAAGCCCAGCGGCAGCTGATCGCGGACGCCGGTCACGAGTTGCGCACTCCGATCGCCTCGTTGCGCGCGAACATCCAGGTGTTGGGCGAAGCTGAGCGCCTGTCGCTAGGAGAGCAGGAGAGCCTGCGCGGGGATATCGTCAGCGAGCTCGATGAGCTGACCGCGCTCGTGGGCGACGTGGTCGAGCTCGCCCGCGGCGCAGGTAGGGGAGAGGCGGATACCGACGATGACGTGCGCCTAGACGAGGTCGTGCAGGGCGCCGTCGAGCGCACCAAGCGCCGCGGCGAGTTGCGTTTTGAGCTGAGCCTCGAGCCGACGCTCGTCCATGGGCAGGGCGAGCGGATCGTGCGCGCCGTTTCGAACCTGCTCGAGAACGCCCACAAGTGGAGCCCCGAGGACGGGCTTGTCGAGATCGATCTACATGCGGGCGTGCTCAACGTCCGCGATCACGGCCCCGGCTTCGATGAGGTGGACCTGCCGTTCGTGTTCGATCGCTTCTACCGCGCCGATCGCGCGCGTAAGCTCCCGGGCTCGGGGCTGGGCTTGGCGATCGTGCGCCAGGCGGCCGAGGCTTGCGGTGGCTATGCCGAAGCCCAGAACGCCCCCGGGGGCGGGGCGCTGCTGCGCGTCAGCTTCGGGGCGCCGGTGCCGTTTTCCGCATCCGTCGACTGAGGGTCCTTACCTCTGGACACCGCTCCTTGCATGGTGTAAGATGCGATTTGCAAGGGATGGAGTACTGGAATTCAGCATTCCGGGGTACAAGGACCTAGCGTCCTCTACAGGGACCTAGCATCGTCTAGAGTGGGAGTGGATCGCAGGATTCACTTACTTAGTAAGAATTCCTAAATGCTGCAGGGGAGTACCGCAACTTTGGGAAGGACGGGGAGTCGAGTACGGGGAGTCAACAGCCGCGTATTGAAGCCATGGTTCGATAGGGAGGTAGGGATGAGGTCCAACGCTCGCATTGCTCTTCTGGCGCCGCTGATCGGCGCGATTCTGGCGCTCCTTGCCATCTCGGCGCCCGCGGCGCAGGCCGCGACCGAATTCGGGCCGGAAATTCTCGTAGCGGGCAACTGCACCGAAAAATACGAAACGTGCGGCTCGGATCCTCTGTCGGGTCCCTATGCGTTTCCCAAGGAACCAACCGAAGCGGAAGCCAGAAAAGAAGGCTATAACCAGGCGGCCGGACATCCGGCATGGGGAATCACCGCGTTCAAGGTCAACACGGAAGGAACGCTTCCCAACGAGGTGCCGGCCGGTCTCTTGACGACCGGCCCCGTCAAGCATGTCCGCACCGACGTTGGCCCGGGCGTCAGCACCAATCCCGAGGCCGTGCCGAAGTGCACGATGGCGCAGTACGGCGAAAAAGAAGCCATTCCCAGCACAGGCTTCTACGCGGAATCGAAATGCGAAACCGCAACGGAAATCGGTGTCAACACCGTCACCGTGGCGCTGTTCAACCGCAAACATGAATTTCAAACGGACCTCCCGTTGACAGGCAAGGTCTACAACCTGGAACAGCCCCAGGGAGTCGCCTCGGACTTCGGTGTTGCTCTTAAAATCCCGACCTTAGTGAGCGGTGCCGCACTCAAAGAAGGCTTCGAAGAAGCAGAAGAAAAAGGAGCGAAACCTGGCGAAGACGGTTTCCCCTCGCTTGTCGAACAGGGGATCGCAGAGTCAGGGGAATATTTCGCACATACCCAGATTCTGGGGAATGTCGAATGGGCTGGCAACTACCACGACTACTACGAAATCAACGTCTCGACCGCGCTTCCACTGATTTCCTCCCGGTTGGTCTTGAAAGGCGAAATCGGCAGTACCGGTGATGGCGGCTACATCACGCTCCCGAGCAACTGCGCCGGTGTTGGCCCCGCGACCACCAACACCGTGACGATCGAATCGGAGGCCGGTCAGGTAGCTAAAAAGGAATACACCACGCCGATCGGCACCGAAGGCTGCAACGGCGTCGCGCCATTTGCCTTAGTCCCATTCGCACCCACATTTGGTCTCACACCCGGAGCGGGAGAAACTCAGTCCGATCTACCGGATGGGATCACCGCCGAACTGACCGTGCCCCACAACCCCCTCCCGACCGAACTCGACTCCTCGCAGCTCAGGACGGCCAGTGTCACCCTGCCCGAAGGCATGACGCTGAACCCTTCGGCTGCCAGCGGCCTAGAAGTCTTGCGCTCCCAGCTCAGATCGGCATTAAAACGAGGAATGCCGTCACGTGTCCGGGAGAATCTAAGCTCGGCGAAGTCACGCTGACCGTCCCGGATCTGCCGGCGAGCGAACCTCTGACTGGCGACATCTATCTCGGTGGAGCTGAACCGATTACTGGTGGCACCAACCCCGCCGCGCCGGAATACACGATCTACCTCAACGCCGAATCGGCAAGGTATGGGGTTGATGTGCGCCTCGAAGGGAGGGTGACGCCCAACCCGACGACGGGACAGGTGACCACCACCTTCACGGAAAATCCCGAACAGCCGTTCAGCAACATCAAACTGAAGTTCAACGGAGGGGCGCTTGCGCCGATCGCCAACCCGCTCACGTGTGGCGCGGCGACGGGCGACCACGAGCCTTGTACCGTACATCGGCTCGTTTGCGACTGAAACCCCCTCGTCCAACCCGCCGCTTACGATCGACAGCAACGGCTCCGGCGGCGCCTGCGCCTCCCCGCTGCCGTTCGCGTTGACCCAGAGC
Source organism: uncultured Solirubrobacterales bacterium (assembly GCA_963804555.1). Taxonomy (GTDB): domain Bacteria; phylum Actinomycetota; class Thermoleophilia; order Solirubrobacterales; family Solirubrobacteraceae; genus Palsa-744. Next base: position 563,423 of record CAWDQX010000009.1, on the reverse strand, counting down.
GCCGTGAACCAGTCGCCGGGCTATGCGGGCGCCAAAACCTCCTACACGCTCAACATCGGACGGGCCGACGGCCAGCAGTACCTCTCGCAGATCAAGACCGTGCTGCCGGCGGGCCTCGTCGGGTTGATCCCGTCGGTGACGCAGTGCGGTGAACCGCAGGCGACTAACGGTGAATGCACGTCGGCCAGCCAGATCGGCATGGTCAGCGTCTCTGCGGGCGCTGGGCCGCAACCCTTCGGGTTCAAAGGGAGCATCTATCTGACGGGACCCTACGGCGGTGCGCCGTTCGGTCTCTCGATCGTGGTGCCGGCCATCGCCGGGCCGTTCAACCTCGGCAACGTAGTCACGCGCGGCACGATCAACGTCGAACCGTACACAGCGCGCGTGGTTGCAACGAGCACCCTGCCGACGATCGTCAAGGGTGTGCCCCTGCGCTTGAAGGGAATCAGCGTCGAAATCAACAAGCAGGGATTCCTCCTCAACCCCAGCAACTGCGGCGCGCTGGCGACCGAAACGACGCTGACCTCGACGCTCGGTGCGACACAGAGCATGTCGATCCCGTTCCAGGTCAACAACTGCGGCGCGCTGGTGTTCAAGCCCTCATTTGGCTCGGCGACCGGCGCCAGGACCTCGAAAGCCAACGGGGCGAGTCTCGAAACGACGCTCAACGTGCCGGCCGGCAACGCGAACGTCAAGTCGGTGATCGTGCAGTTGCCCAGGCAGCTGCCGTCGCGACTGACGACGCTGCAGAAAGCATGTCCTGAAGCGGTGTTCGCCGCCAACCCCTACACCTGCCCCAGTGGCTCGTTCGTCGGCGGGGTCAGGGCGAACACGCCGACGCTCGCCGCGAAACTGAAAGGACCGGCGATCCTGGTCTCGCACGGCGGCGAGGCGTTCCCCGACCTCGACCTGCTCCTCGAAGGCGAAGGCATCCGTGTGATCCTGGTCGGTAATACAAAAATCACTAACGGGATCACGACGACAACCTTCGCGACCCTGCCCGATGTGCCGGTCTCGAGCATCACCGTCAACCTGCCGATCGGGGCGCACTCCGCGGTGGCGGCGAACGGCAGCCTCTGCGCGAACAAACTCACGATGCCGACGACGATCACCGGGCAGAACGGGAACACGTTCAAGCAGAACACGACGATCAAGGTCAATGGCTGCTCCGTGCGGATCGTCGGGGAGAAGACGATCGGCAACACTGCCTACATCACCGTGCAGACCTTCGAAGCTGGGCGTATCAGTGGCAGCGGGTCGAACCTGGCGACGACCTACCGATACCTGGGCAGAGCCGAGAAAACCGCGACGCTCAAGGTTTCACTCTCGCGTAGGGGCCGCACCAGGGGTCGCCCGCTGAGAGTTCGCCTGCGCGTGGGCTTCGTACCCAAAAAGCGGGGCGCCGCCAAGTCTGCGAGCACCGTCACGGTGACATACAGGTAGGGCCTGGGGGTCGTCCGGTGGGCGATCCCCTGATTAGAAGTGTGACGAGCGGGTATAGAAGTCCCTGACTGCTTTTGGGTTCAGTTCAGAGTAGAGGTTGAGAGAGGTTAGGGATGAGGCACGCTGCTGCTCGTATGACATCGCTCGGGGCGCTGGTCTGCGCTGCACTGTTCGCCGGCGCGTTGACGCCCGCCGCTCGGGCGGCGTTTGAACCCGAAGTCTTCGAAGACGGGACCTGCTTCACCAAAACATGCACATACGCGAGCGTCGAAAAAGACCACAGCGAAGCCTTCACGCAGGCGGCGGGGCACCCGCCGTGGGGCGGCACGAAGTTCATCATGAGACACAGCGGCAGCAACGTCGAAGGTTCTTCGGTCAAGCGGATACGCGTCGATGTCCCGCCGGGCCTGGCGGCGAACCCGCAGGCGCCGATGCCGAAGTGCAGCATCAAACAGTTCGAACACATACCGGTCGAATGTCCTCCCCAGAGCGTCGTTGGCACGACCGAACTGGAAGCCGTGGCTGAACCGCTTGGGCTGCTCCCGCTGACGCTGCCGAAGCTGGAAGGCACGGTCTATAACCTGGAAGCTCCCGCCGGTCTGCCGCTGGACTTCGGCATCGCCGTCGAACCCGAGGGCGAACTGATCACGCCGATCCATCTGTTCCTCGAAGGGCATGTCGACTGGAGTGGCGACTATCACGAGTACTTCGAAATCAACGAAGTCCCGAAAGAAGCTGAAGTGAAAGCCCTGCTCGGGGTCAAGTCGCCGCTGAAGGTGCTGATGTCGAAGCTGAACTTCAACGGCCACGCGGGCGGCAACTTCCTCACGTTGCCGAGCGTGTGCTCGAGCACGACGACCTCGCACCTCGAACTGGAATCGTGGAGCGGTGAAATCGCGCGAACCGAAACGCACACCCCCGTGGGCGTCGAAGGCTGCGACAAGGTCCCGTTCAAACCGACGACCACGGTCACTCCCGAAACGGCCGCATCCGACCAGCCGGACGGCGCTACGACTGTGGTCAAGGCGAAACAGAACGCCGGCGCGGAAGAAATCAACACGGCTGACATCCAAGATGCACACGTGACGCTGCCCGAAGGCTTGACGCTCAATCCCTCCGCCGCACACGAACTTGGAGTGTGCACGGCCGCCCAGATCGCGATCGGCACGACCAACCTGGTCACCTGCCCGGCGGCCTCGAAGGTTGGGACGGTCACGATCGAAACCGACCTGCCGCCAGGCTCACTCACGGGCGACGTGTACCTTGGGGATCCAGCGGGAGGGCCGATCACAGCTCCCCCATACACGATCTACCTGGTCGCCGAAAGTACCAGCCTGGACGTGTCCGTCCGGCTACAGGGCTCGGTCACCCCGAATCTGACCACAGGGCGGCTGGAAGCCACCTTCACGAACAATCCCCAGCTTCCGTTTAGCGAACTACGTCTCAGCTTGGATGGGGGAGCACGGGCCCCGCTTGCGAATCCGCTGGTCTGCGGTAACGCGCCTACGGAAGCGATGTTCTCGCCTTACACGACAGGCAAACTGCAAGGGCTGACGCCGACGCCGTTCGTGACCACCGGATGTGAGTCTCCAATCCCCTTTGCTCTCACTCAGAGCACTCAGAGCGCGAACGCAACCGCCGGTGCCTACAGCTCATACACGTTCAACTTGAACCGGACGGATGGCCAGCAGTATCTCTCGCAGGTGAGTACCGCCATTCCGGCTGGCTTGCTCGGCGCTATTCCCTCGGTGCCTCTCTGCGGCGAACCGCAGGCCGCCAACGGAACGTGCGCGGAAACCGCGAAGATCGGCACCGCCAAGGTGACTGCGGGCGCTGGCACAGAACCGTATGAATTCTCCGGACCGGTTTTTCTCACGGGCCCCTACAACGGTGCCCCCTACGGCCTCTCGATCCCGGTCCTGGCCGCGGCTGGACCCTTCAACCTCGGCACAGTCACGACTCGTGCGACGATCAACGTCGATCCGCACACCGCGCGCGTGACCGTCTCCACCCCGTTGCCGGGTACGCCAAGTGCGCTGCCGGCGATCGTGGGCGGGGTGCCGCTGCGGCTGAAGACGCTCGAGGTCGAAGTCAATCGGCCCAACTTCATCTTCAACCCGACCAACTGCGGGCCGCTGGCGACTGAATCGACGCTGACTTCGACGTTTGGCGCGACGCAGGGCCTGTCGACTCCCTTCCAGGTCGGCAACTGCAGCGCGCTCGCGTTCAAACCGTCGTTCAAGACTTCGACCAGCGCAAAGACCTCGAAACTGAACGGGGCGAGCCTGCAGGTCAGTCTCACCCAAGGCGCCCATCAGGCGAACATGAAGTCGGTGTTCGTAGAACTCCCCAAGCAACTGCCCTCGCGGCTGACGACGCTGCAGAAAGCCTGTCCGGAAGCGACATTCGCGGCGAACCCGGTCAGCTGCCGTCCGTTGGGCTCAGAAGTCGGGACGGCCACCGTGACGACACCGGTGCTGCCCGGGCAGCTGACGGGCTCGGCCTACCTCGTCTCGCACGGGGGGGAGTCGTTCCCCGATCTCGACATCGTGCTCGAAGGCGACGGCGTGAAAGTGATCCTCACGGGGAACACAAAAATCACCAAAGGGATCACGAGCTCGACGTTCGCGTCGATTCCTGACGTGCCCGTCACGAGCTTCGTGCTGAACCTGCCCGTCGGCCCTCACTCGGCGCTGACAGCGATTGGGGGCCTCTGCCTCGAGCCGCTCGAGATGCCGACGACGATCACGGCTCAGAGCGGCGCACAGGTCAAGCAGAACACACGGATCTCCGTGTCCGGCTGCGGCGTGCGGATTCTCAGTCACCGCGTCGTCGGGCACAAGCTGATCATCAAGGTCAGGACTTTGGGGGCAGGACTCATAAAGTTGAAGGGCACGGGTCTTCCCACTGTTTCCCGGCGTGTCAGCAAATCTGCCACCGTCACCTTCAAGTTGTCGCTCACGCGTGGCGGTTTGAAGGCGCTGAGCAAGGCACGTCGCAAGCATCGCAAGCTGAAGATCAGCGTGCGCGTAGCGTTTGCGCCCAAGCAGAAGGGTCAGTTCGGCTCCGCGGCTGCGACGACTGTCACGTTCAAGCGCTAGATTGCAGGGATGGATGCCAATGCGGGTATGGATACCCCGAAACTGCCCAGCGCCAGTGGCGATCCCCTCGCCGGCGGCGATTCCCTGGCCGGTGGCGATCCACTGTTGGCGGGCGTACGCCGCCTGACCCTGCTCGCCGATAGCGCTGAGGACTCTGAGGCGATCTTCCGTACGCTCGCCCGCGAGCTGCTGGCGATGCCCGGCGCCGAGGAGGTTCACGTCCATCATCTCTGCGAGCCCGACGGCGAGCGGGAGCGGGAGCTGACGGTCATCTACCTGTTCGATGGCGAGGGGCGGCTGAGCTACCTGACTCCCCGTGCTGAGCGACCACCGGGCGTCAGCTGGGTGGCGAGCACCGGTCGTGGCTTCCTCGCTGCTGACGCCCATGAGCTTGCCTCCAGCGTGCCCCGGCTGGTGCTGGTGAACACGCCCCCCACCGGAGCCGCCTGCGCGCTGCTGCTGCCCTTGACCGTGCGAGGCGAGGTCGAGGCGGTGGTGCTGCTCGTCCGCCGGCGCTCGGAGACCTTCACCGGCCGCTCGATCGAGCTCGCCACGACGCTGGTCGACCAGGCGGCCACAGCGCTCGCACTGATGCGTGCACGCGCGGAGGCCGGTACAGACCCGGTGACGGGCGCCATGAACCACCGCGCGATGCGCCGGCGACTGCAGGAGGAGGTCGGACGTGCCCTGCGCGCCGGCAGCCCGCTGTCGTGTCTGCTGATCGATCTCGACAACTTCAAGCTCGTCAACGACCGCCACGGTCATCAGGCTGGCGACGCGATGTTGCGCGAGGTCGTTCAGACGCTGATGGGCGAGTTCCGCGCGTTTGACCGCGTCGCGCGCTACGGCGGCGACGAGTTCGTCGTAATCCTGCCCAACGCCGAGCTGGAGGCTGCCGTCGCCGCCGCCCAGCGCGCGCTGGAGAGCCTGTTGATGGTGCCCTCCTTCGATGCTAATCCGGGCGTCTCGGCCTCGATCGGCGTGTCCCAGTGGCAGGACCCAATGACGGTCGACGCGCTGCTCGAGGCTTGCGACACAGCCCTCCTGCGCTCCAAGCGCCAGGGCAAGGGACGCGTCACGCGGGCCTCCGCGCCAGCCCCTCTGTAGCACGCCAGTCCCTCGTCAGCCTCTCTCTAGCGTGCCAGCCCTCTCTGGCGGGCTGATCAACCCTGGGAAGCAACCCGCACTGATCCGCTCGGCGGAGCACTACGAATAGAGAGGCAGTGAACACCTACTGGAGGTTCAAAAATGCCAGTTGAGACTGGAACGGAAAATCAAGCACCACAGCTGCAAGCACCACAGCGGGAGAAGGAAAGTCAAGCGCCACAGCCCGCGGGAATTGTCGAGCGCCTCGTGCGCGATGACTCCGACCGCAAGCGCTTCTTGAAGATGGCGGGCAGTGCCGGCGCCGCGAGCTTCGGGGCTTTTGTGCTCGCCGCGTGCGGCAGCAGCAAAAGCAACACCACCGCAACGAGCGCGTCGGCGCCGGCAAGCACGGCGACGACGTCGTCATCGAGCGCCAGCACGGGCGATATCGGCATCCTCAACTATGCCCTCACGCTCGAGTACCTGGAGACCGAGTTCTACAGCAAGGTCATCGCGGCCAAGCTGTTCAGTGGCGCGGTCGGTGCTCTGATTAAGGACTTCGGTGCTCAGGAGGCCTCACACGTGGCCGCCCTGAAAGCCGCGGTCATCCAGCTCGGTGGGACCCCGGCGACGAAGCCGGAAGGTAAATTCCCGATCACCACCGCGGCGGCGACTGCCGAGCTCGCCTACACCGTCGAGAACCTCGGTGCTTCGGCGTATCTCGGACAGGCAGCTCTGATTCAGAGCCCTCAGGTTCTGGCGTCGGCGCTGGCGATCCACACCGTCGAGGCGCGCCACGCGGCAACGCTCGGCACGCTGGTGAAAAAGTCCGTCACTCCGGATGGCGCATTTGCCAAGCCGGCTGACATGTCCACGGTCCTGGCGGCGGTCAAGCCGTTCCTGGCCTGAGCGGTTGCGTGGAAAGGAGCTATTGGAAATGTCTAATCAAGAGTTGACAAACCCGGAGTTGACCGGCATCGAGGTGCACGGGCACACCCGCGCGAGCTTCATCCTGCGTGGTGCGCTGGCGGCAGGCGCGGTCTACGGGACGACGGCGGTTGCGCCGTTCGTCTCACAGGCACTCGCTATGAGCGGTGGAGGCGACGCGGAAATCCTCAATTTCGCCCTCACCCTGGAGTACCTCGAGGCGAACTTCTACGAGGTCAAGGGCAAGCAGGTCGGTCTCAGTGGTATGGCTAAGACCTACGCGAAGGAATTCGGCGAAGAGGAGGAGCAGCACGTCTTGGCGCTGACCGCCGCGATCAAGCAGCTCGGCGGTACGCCGGTGGCCAAACCGACGTTCCTCTTCCCTGCCACCAACCAGCAGTCGTTCCTGGCCTTGGCCTCGGTGCTCGAGAACACCGGTGTCGGCGCCTACAACGGAGCGGCGCCGTCGCTGCAGTCAAAGGCCGTGCTTGCCTCAGCGGGCAGCATCGTCCAGATCGAGGCGCGACACGCCGCCGCGATCAACCTGCTGATCAGCAAGAGCCCGACGCCCAACGGTGGCTTCGACAAGCCGCTGACCAAGACGCAGGTGCTCGCCGCCGCCGGTCCGCTGATCAAGAAGTGACAGACGCGCGCCTCCTCGGCTGCTTTGAGAGACTGCTATCCCTCTCTAAGTCACCCGATTGATCGCCGAGGAGGCGCATGTCAGACAACAGCTTTGGCGCGAGGAGCACACTTGAGGTTGGCGGCCGGAAGTACGAGATCTTCCGGCTGGACGCTTTGCAACAACGCTTCGACGTCGCGCGGCTGCCGTTTTCGCTGAAGGTGCTACTCGAGAACCTGCTGCGCACCGAGGGCAATGGCGCGGTGCACGCCGCCGACATCGAGGCGCTCGCGAGCTGGGATGCCAAGGCGCAGCCGAGCAAGGAGATCGCATTCACGCCCGCGCGCGTGCTGATGCAGGACTTCACCGGCGTGCCCGCAGTCGTCGACCTCGCTGCGATGCGCGACGCGATCGCCGAGATGGGCGGCGATCCGGCGAAGATCAATCCGCTGGCGCCGGCCGAGCTCGTGATCGATCACTCGGTGCAGGTCGATGCGTTCGGCACGCGCGACTCGTTTCGCGTAAACGCCGAGCGCGAGTTCGAGCGCAATCAGGAGCGCTACGCCTTCCTGCGCTGGGGCCAGGGCGCGTTCGACGACTTTGCGGTGGTGCCGCCGGACACGGGGATCGTCCACCAGGTCAACCTCGAGTACCTCGCGCGCGTGGTCTTCCAAAAGGATCCGGATGGATCCGGCCCGGACGGGCAGCTGCCGCAGCTCTACCCCGACACGCTGGTGGGGACCGACTCGCACACGACGATGGTCAATGGTCTCGGCGTGCTCGGCTGGGGCGTCGGCGGGATCGAGGCCGAGGCGGCGATGCTGGGCCAGCCGATGTCGATGTTGATCCCGCGCGTCGTGGGCTTTGAGTTGCACGGCGAGCTGCCCGAGGGCGCCACGGCGACCGACCTGGTGTTGACGGTCACGCAGATGCTGCGTGAGCGCGGCGTGGTTGGGTCGTTCGTCGAGTTCTTCGGAGCGGGACTGGCGGGCCTGCCACTGGCTGACAGGGCGACGATCGGGAACATGTCGCCGGAGTTCGGCTCGACCTGCGCGATCTTTCCGATCGACGCGGAGACGCTGCGCTACCTGGAGTTCTCGGGCCGACCGCACTCGCGTATCGAGCTGGTCGAGGCCTACGCCCGTGAGCAGGGGCTGTGGCACGACGAGACTTCGGAGCGAACGACGTACTCGGACACCTTGGAGCTCGACCTCGGCGACGTCGTGCCGAGCATCGCGGGCCCCAAGCGCCCGCAGGACCGGGTCGCGTTGAGCGAGGCGCGCGCCGACTTCCGTCGCGTATTGACCGGGTACGTGCCTGATTACGACGGGCGCGATGAGGCCTCGGCCGAGAGCTTTCCCTCTAGCGATCCGCCGGCCAACGGGAACGATCACCCGGCGAAGAACGACGGCGGTCCCAGCTACGCGCACGAGCGCGCGGGCTCGGGGTCGGCGACGGTGCAGGCCGGCGAGCCGGGAGCGGGCGCCCAGGCTGGCGTGGCGGGATCGGGTGGCACGGCGACCGCCGAGCGTGGATCGGCCGGCGATGCTAGCGCAGTACCGGTGACGCTCGCCGATGGGACCGAGACCGAGCTCGATCACGGACACGTGGTGATCGCGGCGATTACGAGCTGCACGAACACGTCGAACCCATCGGTGATGGTGGGCGCGGGCATCCTTGCGCGCAACGCGGTGGCGCGGGGGTTGCGCTCCAAGCCGTGGGTCAAGACCTCGCTGGCGCCGGGATCGAAGGTCGTGACCGAATACCTCGACAAGGCCGGTCTGACCGAGCCGCTGGAGGAGCTCGGGTTCAACCTCGTCGGCTATGGATGCACGACGTGCATCGGCAACTCGGGGCCACTGCCGGAGGAGATCTCGAAGGTGGTCGGCGAGCAGGACTTGGCGGTCGTGTCGGTGCTGTCGGGCAACCGCAACTTCGAGGGGCGGATCAACCCGGACGTGAAGATGAACTACCTGGCCTCGCCGCCGTTGTGTGTCGCCTACGCGCTGGCGGGCACGATGGACATCGACATCGTTCACGAGCCGCTCGGACAAGACGAGCAGGGAGCGAACGTGTATCTGCGCGACATCTGGCCGGGCGAGCGCGAGGTTGCCGAGACGATCGAGCAAGCGGTGCAGTCGGACATGTTTCGCAAGAGCTACGGAGAGGTGTTCGAGGGTGATGAGCGCTGGAACACCCTCGAGGTGCCGACGGGCGACCGGTTCGAGTGGGACGCGGACTCGACGTACGTGCGGCTGCCGCCGTATTTCAAGGACATGCCGCTGGAGCCCGCGCCAGTGCTCGACATCGAGGGAGCTCGCGTGCTGGCCAAGCTGGGTGACAGCGTGACCACCGACCACATCTCTCCGGCCGGCTCGATCAAGCGCGACGGACCCGCGGGTAAGTACCTGCAGGAGCAGGGAGTCGAGCCGCGCGACTTCAACTCCTACGGCTCGCGCAGGGGCAACCACGAAGTGATGATGCGCGGTACGTTCGCGAACATCAGGTTGCGCAACTTGATCAACACGAGCCCGCCTGGAGCCGCGCTGCCGGAGGGCGGCGTGACGCGCTACTTCGGCCCACCCGGGTCGGACACCGACGGTGAGCAGATGTCGATCTATGACGCAGCTATGCGATACATCGAGCAGGATGTGCCGCTGGTGGTGCTCGGCGGCAAGGAGTACGGGTCGGGCTCCTCACGCGACTGGGCCGCGAAGGGCACGAGGCTGCTCGGCGTGCGCGCGGTGATCGTGGAGAGCTTCGAGCGCATCCACCGCTCCAACCTCGTGGGGATGGGCGTGCTTCCATTGCAGTTCCCAGACGGCCAGAGCGCCGACTCGCTGGGGCTGACCGGCGAGGAGGTCTTCTCGATCGAGGGGATGGCCGAGGCGATGCGGGATGATGGCTCGCCCGCCTCCGGACTACCGAGCGAGGTGCAGGTGCTGGCGCAAAGCGACGATCCCGCCCGCCCCGAGCCCGTGCGTTTCACCGCGCGTGTGCGGATCGACACGCCCCGAGAGGCGGAATATTTCCGACATGGGGGTATTCTGCAGTTCGTTTTGCGCCACCTCCTCTCCCAATGAGCCCTACCTCCAAGAAGAGCGCAGCACCGAAGGTCCTGCTGGACCTGCTTACCGCGCGCGGACCGTCCGGTTATGAGAGCGCTCCGGCGGCGGTGTGGTGTGACGCGGCGAAGGGCTTTGCCGAGGTGAGCACCGATGTGGTGGGCACCCCGCTGGCGCTCGTGGCGCCCAAGCACGATGCGCGCAGCCCGGCGCGACGCCTGCTCGTGATGGGTCACATCGACGAGATCGGGTTGATCGTCACGCATATCGACGATCAGGGCTATCTGTGGTTTGGCTCTGTCGGTGGCTGGGACGCGCAGATCCTGGTGGGCCAGCGTGTGACGCTGGACACGCGCCAAGGTCCGGTAACGGGCTTGGTCGGCAAGAAGCCGATCCATCTGTTGCGCGAGGAGGACCGCAAGAAGGTGGCGGAGATCCGCGACCTGCACATCGACATCGGGGCCAAGGACGGAGCCGACGCGCGCGAGCGCGTAAGGATCGGCGACGTGGCGGTGATCGACGCCGACCCGGTAGAGCTGCCGAATGGCCGGCTGGTCTCACGTGCGCTGGACAACCGCTTGGGCTCATTCGTGGCGCTCGAGGTGGCGCGGCTGGTGGCGCAGGCCGGCGGCGCCGAGTGGGAGCTGGCGTCGGTCGCGGTGGCGCAGGAGGAGATCACGTTCGGCGGCTCACGCACGAGCGCCTTCGCGCTGGAGCCGGACGCGGCGATCGTGGTGGACGTGACCCATGCCACCGACGCGCCGGGAGTGGAGGTGAAGGAGATCGGCAAGCACGAGCTTGGCTCAGGGCCGGTGATCAGCCGCGGATCTACACTGCATCCGGGGCTGTTCGAGTTGCTGCATGAGACGGCCGAGCGGGAGCAGATCCCGTTCACGCTCGAGGCCAGTGCGCGCGCCACAGGCACCGACGCTGACGCGGTGCATATCAGCCGCGCGGGCGTGCCCACAGGCTTGGTGTCGATCCCGATCCGCTACATGCACTCGCCGGTCGAGCTCGTCCAGCTCGATGACGTGCACGCCTGCGCGCGTCTGATCGCGGCGGCCGCGCTGCGCCTCGAGGGCGAAACTACCTTCAGTCGCTGAGTGTTAGTGCCGTGCTGCGCTGATGTTGCCGATGCTGCGTAGCTTCGTAGCTGAAGGCGCCGCTTAGCTTGTGACGCTGCTGAGTTCAGTGCTCGACACGAGCTTGTAGGCCTCGCCGGGCGCGCCGCCGAGCACCAGCATGCGCAGACCTCGGGGTCCCGCGTGAACCTTGCGCTTGCTCGTCGATCCGACCCGCACGAGCGTTTCGTTGTCGAGCTCGACCCGCTCTCCTTCGATGTCCATCCAGCCGGAGCCGGTGAGGGCCAGGAAGACCTCCTCCTGTCCGCTCTCCGCGTGATCGTGCTCGGGGTAGTCGGTGTAGTCAGGCGGCAACTGAATCACCTGGAAGCCGAACGCTGTGACGCCCAGCTCGGCCCGGGCCTTGACGAAGCCACCACCGTGTGCGGCCTCCATGTCGGCGATGCGCTTGGCTGTGTAGTCGGCCATGGCCGGGATCCTACTCCAGGCGCGGGGGAGAGGCTCAGCGCGGCGGTAGCGGCATCAGAATCGCCAGCTGGCGCGACTGTGCCAGCAGCGAGCCGTCAGCGCCCCAGATCGCGCCGTCCTCCTCGAAGAACCCTTCGTGCACGCGACCGGTGCGAAAGCGCGCGAAGCAGAGCTCGTCCGGGTCGCGCTCGCTGGCGCTGCCCGCCGGCGCAAGCGCGGTGCGGAAGTGGATCGTCAGATCGATCGTCGGCGAGGTCGCCGGCTGGGTGAGGCGGATGAAAGGCGGCGAGAACAGCGCGTCGCTGAAGAACGCGAGCGAGAGCGCGTCGATCGGCCGGGGTTCGGCCAGGGCCAGCCATCCGCCGATCTCCATTGGCTGCTCGGAGCCAGTGAAGGGGAGGGCGCCGATCCGGGGCTGTAGGACGATGTGGCTCGTGAAGGGTGGGGCGCCGTGGGACCGCAGCGTTCCCGCCTCGCGCCCGGCTTCGACGGGCGCGACGTCGGGCATATTCAGGTCGGCGATCTCGGGTGCGCTGCTCCAGGGGACCGAGAATGCCGCGAGCGCGAGCGCGACCACCGCGCCGTTCTGTTCCATGCGGGCGGAGAGCGTGCTCAGCGAACGGCCCTCGCGCTCGAGAACCACACGGATGCTCACCGGTTCGGGCTTGGGCGCGCGGGCGTAGTGGATCGTCAGCGAGCGTGGCGAGCGGGACGAGTCGGCAACGGTGTCGATCAACGCGCGGAGCAGGATTGCCGCCAGATAGCCGCCGTGCGGTCCGCGACCGGCGCGCCAGTCGGGTGAGATATCCGCGGTGAACCCAACCTCCGCTGCGCGCTCGCCATCGGCGCTCCGCTTGTCAACTCGCCGGACGGCCGTGTCGCGATCGAACGTTGTGAGCGCGGGCGGATCGGAATCAGCCACGGACGAGGCGCTTGTAGGTGATCCGATGGGGGCGGTCGGCGGCCGCCCCGAGCGTCGCGTGGCGGTGCTCCTCGTAGGCGTCGAAGTTGCCCTCGAACCACGTCACCTGCGAGTCGCCCTCGAAGGCCAGCACATGGGTGGCAACACGGTTCAGGAACCAGCGGTCGTGGGAGATCACCACCGCGCAGCCGGGGAATTCCAGCAATGCGTTCTCCAGCGCACGAAGGGTGTCCACGTCGAGGTCGTTGGTGGGCTCATCCAGCAGCAGCAGGTTGCCGCCCCTGCGCAGCAGCTTGGCGAGGTGCACGCGGTTGCGCTCGCCGCCGGAAAGCTTGCCGATCCGCGCCTGCTGGTCGGAGCCCTTGAAGTTGAAGCCCGCGGTGTACTGGCGCGAGTTGACCTCGCGGTCGCCCACCTTGATGTGCTCGTAGCCTTCGGAGATCTCCTCCCAGACGGTCTTCTCGTCCTTCAGCGAGTCGCGCGACTGGTCGACGTAGGCCAGCTGGACGGTGTCGCCGAGCACGAGCTTGCCGCTGTCAGGCTGCTCTTGACCGGTGATCATCCTGAACAGGGTCGTCTTGCCGGCGCCGTTGGCGCCGATCACGCCGACGATGCCAGCGCGCGGCAGGTCAAACGAAAGCGACTCGATCAGCAGGCGATCGCCGTAACCCTTGGAGAGATCGGTGGCGGTGAGCACCGCGTCGCCGAGGCGTGGTCCGGGCGGGATGTGGATCTGGACCTCGTCGAGCTTGACATTGCGCTCCTCGGCGATCAACTCCTCATAGCGGGCCAGGCGGGCCTTGGACTTCGTGCGTTTGCCCTTGGGGTTTGTGCGTACCCATTCGAGCTCCGCGGCGATCGTGCGCTCGCGGCCCTTCTCCGAGCGCTCTTCCTGTGCGAGCCGGGCTTGCTTCTGCTCCAGCCAGCTCGAGTAGTTGCCTTGATAAGGGATGCCCTTGCCGCGGTCGAGCTCGAGGATCCAGCCGGCGACGTTGTCGAGGAAGTAGCGGTCGTGGGTGACCGCGACGATCGCGCCCTTGTACTCGGACAGGTGCTGCTCCAGCCAGGCGACCGACTCGGCGTCGAGGTGGTTGGTGGGCTCGTCCAGCAGCAGCAGATCTGGTGCGCGCAGCAACAGCCGGCAGAGCGCGACGCGCCGGCGCTCGCCGCCAGAGAGGGTGCTCACGTCGGCGTCCGGCGGCGGCAGGCGCAGCGCGTCCATCGCATATTCGAGCTGCGTGTCGAGGCTCCAAGCGTCGACCGCGTCGATCTTGGCTTGGATGTTGCCGAACTCCTCGGCGGTCTCATCGGAGTAGTTCGCCGCAAGCTCGTTGAAGCGATCGAGCAGCGCCTTTGTCTCGGCAACGCCGTCCTCGACGTTGCCCTTGACGTCCTTTGACTCGTCGAGGTGGGGCTCCTGGGCGAGCATCCCGACAGTGGCGCCCGGCGCCAGCGCGGCCTCCCCACGGTACTCCTGATCCTCTCCGGACATGATCCGCAGGAGGGTGGACTTGCCAGATCCGTTGTAGCCGAGCACGCCGATCTTCGCCCCGGGGTAGAAGGCGAGCGTGATGTCGTTGAGGACCGTCTTCTCCGGAGGATGGAGCTTGGAGAGACGGTGCATCGTAAAGATGTACTGGGAGGACATTCGCACGCAGGATAGAGGGGAACAGAAAACCCGCCCACCCTCGCTAACGTTGTCGGGTCATGCCCACAATCGTTCTCGACATCGAGCAGCATTTGCTGCTGCTGGAGCTGGAGGCGCCGTTTGATAAGCGCGCGGTGCAGCTGGCGCGTCGCAGGATGGCCAAGCGCTGGCACCCCGACGTGGCGCCGCAGGGCAGGCAGTTCGAGCACGAGCGCCACCTGAAGGCGATCAACGAGGCGGCCGATCAGCTAGAGCGGCTGGCGGAGGGCTTCAAGGGTGGGAGCGTCTCGCGTAATGCCGTGCGCGCGAGCGCGCAGGCGGCGAGAAGGGAGCGCGAAGAGGCGGGTAGACGCGCGTATGAGGCGGAGCAGCGTGCGCGCGAGCACGCGAAGGAGCGCGAAACAAACGATCCGTTCGGCAGTCGCATGCCGGACCACTCGGTCGTGCACAGGTATGCGCGCTGCGAGTCCTACCCGGAGTGGGGGGTGGGCACGGTGGCCGGGATCTACTTCACAGGCGAGGACGATGAGGTGCAGCAGTGGGCACGCGTGCAGTTCAGCCACGGCGTGAGAACCGTGCCGGCAGGGAGCATGAAGTTCGTCGACTTCTCCAAGCCCGACCCGGCGGGGGAGCGCGTAGAGCGCTTCCTGGTCGCGGCGCAGCGGGCGATGGCCGAAGAGGAGTACGAGCTGGCGGCGCAGCGGCTGATCTACGCCCGCGACGCCGAGCCGAGAAACGTGGCGGTGCTGAGGTTGATGACGCTCGCGTTCTGGCAGGCGGGCAAACTGGAGGCGGCTGCTCGCTCCGTGCACGAATGGGCGCGTGCTGACGAGGGCCGCCCCGCGGCGCATCGGTTCGCGGCGCGCATTTATGAGGACATCGGCGCGATCGATCTGGCGGAGGAGGCAGCCGCGCGGGCGGTCAGGCATGGACCGAGCGATGCGGGCGCGTGGGAGCGTCTGGGGAGGTTGCGGCTGGCGCTGCGCGATCGCGAGGGCGCGCTACAGGCGTTGAGACAGGCGCTCGAGCTGGGCGCGGACGAGCACCTGCGTGAGGTCGTGGCTCAGGCGCTGGCTTTGGAGCCGCGCATGTCGCCCGCGACGTAGAAGCCCGCTCAGAATCCTGCTCGGGGGTCTAGAGGATGTTGACGGCTCGCGAGACGATCAGGCCGATAGTGAGCAGGGAGACCGTCGCCTGGACGCCCATGATGCTCTTGGCGATGGGGGTGAGTGGCATTGTGTCGGTGGGAGAGAAAGCAGTGTTGTTCGTTAGGGACACGTACAGGTAGTCGATGAATTTGGGGCGCCACTCGAGCGGCTCGATGCGATCGTCGGCCATCTGCGGGAACAGGAAATCGGGTCCCCCGTCGTTGCCGGCTGCGCGTTTGCCGGGACCACCGCGGTCGATCTCCCAGTACCAGAGTGCGAAGATCAGGAAGTTGGTCAGCCAGATCAGCACGCCAGAGACGATCAGCTCGCGGCCGTTGGAGACTTCGCGGTGCAGCAACAGGTGGGTCAGCTCGGCGAGCGAGAAGACGTTGGCGGCGCTGACGAACGCGGTGAGCCCGAGCGCGACCCGCCGGCGTAGGGGATGCTCGTGCTCGAGCTGGCGGGGCGTGGCGAAGGACATGCCGATCAGCAGCGCGCCCTCGAGCGCCGGGATCAGCCAGGTGGGGCCGGCCGTTAGTCGCTTGGGGAGCAGCAGTTGCAGCGCGATCGCGGCGAGGATCGTCGCCTGGGCCGGCCAGAACGGCTCCGCGGCCGCGGGCGGCGGGTAGGGGCGACCCGGCTGAGGTGAGATTGCTCGAGTGCTCACAACTCCAGAGCGTAAGGCTCGGCTCGGCGGTGGCGATACTCTTGCAAGTGATCGGATCGGACGATGAGAGCGTAGGAAAGATCGAATGGGAATAGGCAATCCGATACACCTGATCTTCATCGCTGCGGTGGCGCTGATAGTGCTCGGCCCGAAGCGCTTGCCGGAGCTGGCCCGTTCGCTGGGTAACGGGATGCGCGAGTTCCGCGAGTCGATGAGCGAGGCTGCGAGTGATGTAGATCACACGACCCCGTCGCTCGTGCCCCAACAGGCACAGCTCATAGCCGCATCGGAGCAGGTACCTGCCAGCCCCGCGGACGTGGTGGTCGTCGATCCGGCCGCCCCAGAGCGAGCAGCGACCGCCCTGAGCCCTGATGCCCCTGTGCCGGCCGATACCCCCGTGTCCTCCATCGCCACGACGGACGCGGTCGAGCCCCCTTCGCCGCCCTCGGCTTCCTGACACGTTTACGGTGGCGCCTGCCGCCATGTGGCGGCGGCCTCGCGCCGTACGGCGGGCAGCTCGAATTACGATCCGGTTCGCCAGGTAGGTTCTCGCGGTGCGCCTGATCGTCGCCCGCTGTGAGGTTGCCTATATCGGCCGTCTGACGACCGCTCTGCCCGAGGCGGTGAGACTGCTGATGCTGAAGGCCGACGGCACGTTCATGGTATGGGCCGACGGAGGTGGCCCGAATGTGAAGCCCCTGAACTGGATGACCCCGCCGACGGTGCTCGAGGAGCAAACCGACTCAGACGGTCGGCTGACAGGTCTGGTGGTGCGTAAGCAGCGCCAGGAAGACCGCGTCGAGATTACTATTGCGGAGGTGCTCTCAGACATCGAGCACGAGCTCGATATGCTTGTCTCGCTCGAGAAGGAGGGTCTCGAGCGCGAGCTGCAGGAGCTGCTTGCGGACGCTCCGCAGTGGTGCGGCGAGGGGTTGAGACTCGTGCGCCGCGAGTGGCCTACGGATATCGGGCCGGTGGACCTGATGTGCCGAGACGTGCAGGACGAATGGATCGCGGTGGAGATCAAGCGGATCGCGACGATCGATGCGGTCGAGCAGCTGACGCGCTATTTGGAGCGCATCCGCTTGGACCCCGCGCTCGGCTCCTGCAGGGGGGTGCTCGCGGCGCAGATCATCAAGCCGCAGGCACGTGTGCTCGCTGGGGCGCGAGGAATCGACTGCGTGGAGGTCGACCTGGCGGTGCTGCGCGGCGAGCGCGAGCCCGACCTGACCCTGTTCGCGGCGTAGGATAGGCCGATGACCGAGTCTGAGGCGGTGCTTACCGAGCGACGCGAGAACGTCCTGCTGATCACGATCAACCGCCCGGAGGTGCGCAACGCGGTAAACGCAGCGGTCGCCGCGGGTATCGCGGGCGCACTCGAAGAGCTGGACGGCGATGAGGATCTGTCGGTGGGGATCCTCACGGGCGCGGGGGGCTTCTTCTGCGCGGGAATGGATTTGGGCGCGTTCGTCAAGGGTGAGTCGCCCTGGTTCGGCGACCGCGGCTTCGCTGGGATTGCTCAGCGTGCCGCGCGCAAGCCGCTGATCGCGGCGATCGAGGGCTTTGCGGTTGCCGGCGGCATGGAGATCGCGCTCGCCTGCGATTTGATCATCGCGGCCGAGGGCGCCAAGCTGGGCATCCCTGAGGCCAAGCGCTCCTTGGTCGCCGCAGGTGGGGCCTTGCTGCGCCTGCCTCGGCGGATGCCTTACCACGTCGTGATGGAGCTCGCGCTCACTGGTGATCCTCTACCGGCCGAGCGTTTTCACGAATTTGGCGTCGTCAACCGCCTCGCCAAGCCGGGCGGCGCGATTGATGCGGCCCTCGAGCTGGCGTCTTGTATTGCCAAAAACGGGCCTCTCGCGTTGATCGCCTCCAAGCAGATCCTGCAACAGCAATTCGACTGGTCGAGCGCTGAGATGTGGGAGAAGCAGGGCGCGATCTCAGGCCCGGTGTTCGCCTCCGAAGACTCCAAGGAGGGCGCCGCCGCATTCAAGGAGAAGCGCGACCCGGTCTGGAAAGGCCGCTGAGAGCAGCCTGGCTCGTAGCCAAAAGACCGCTGAGGGCCGCCGAGGAGCCCGGCTAGTAGCCGCGACGCTTACGTTTACGCTGCTGCAAGATCTCTATAAAACGTCGCCACAGTGCTCCCATCAGCGCTCTCCCGGAGTCTTGCGCGGGTATTGGGAGATCGGCTGGCTGAGATTGATGGCGGTGGTGACGATGCGGCTCTGTTCTGTGATGTGCGCCGCCGGATAGCCCTCGCCGGGGCTGGCGCGCTCGGGGCGCCCGATGTAGCCGAAATGGATCTCGTCGGGCATGATCTGCATCAGCCGCGGGAACATATGCGCACGCGCGCCCATGTTGCGCGGCTCCTCTTGTACCCACAGCACCTCCCGCAGGTTCGGATAGCGCCCCATCAGCTCCAGGATCTGTCCCTCGGGGAAGGGGTAGAGCAGCTCTACGCGTCCCACCGCCAGACCAGGGTGTGAGGCGCGTTCAGGGTGGCCCACGAGGTCGTAGTAGATCTTGCCAGTGCACAGCACCAGGCGCGTGACCAGCTCATTCTCGACCCCCGGCTCGGCGAGCACTGGCTGAAAGCGCGTGTTCTCCGCCAGATCCGCGATCGTGCTGGTTGCCTGAGGCAGGCGCAGCAGCGACTTGGGGGTCATGATCACCAGCGGGCGCTGCTTGGCGATACGTGCTTGGCGGCGCAGCAGATGGAAGTACTGGGCCGGAGTCGTGGGGCTCGCGACGCGGATGTTCCCCTCCGCGGCGACGGTCAAGAAGCGCTCCAACCGTGCGGATGAGTGCTCCGGCCCGGAACCCTCATAGCCGTGCGGCAGCAACAGTGTCAAACGCGAGGTCTGACCCCACTTGGCCAGGCCGGAGGTGATGAACTGGTCGACGATCACCTGAGCGGAATTCACAAAATCGCCGAACTGCGCCTCCCACAGCACGAGCGTCTCAGGCGCCTCCTGGCTGTAGCCGTACTCGAAGCCCATACACGCCAGCTCCGAGAGCGGGCTGTTGTGCAAC
This sequence comes from uncultured Solirubrobacterales bacterium, assembly GCA_963804555.1. GTDB lineage: Bacteria > Actinomycetota > Thermoleophilia > Solirubrobacterales > Solirubrobacteraceae > Palsa-744. The sequence goes on along the minus strand of CAWDQX010000009.1, from coordinate 544,211 downwards.
TCAAAGGGCGCCAGCGCCTCTGGCAGGTTCTGGATCGGGCAGACGGTCTGTCCGGTCTTTGCGTCGTGCAACACCAGATGCCGCTGGCTGAACGTGCCGCGCTCGGTGTCCTGCCCGGTGAGGCGCAGAGGCGTGCCCTCGGTGAGCAGTGAGGCAAATGCGAGCGCCTCAGCGTGCGCCCAGTCCAGGCCGTGGGTAGTTGGCTTAGAGGCGTCTGAGGCCGGCGCGTCGGGCTCTGAAGTGCCCGCGCCGTTAGAGGTCGAGGATGCGTCGCCGCTGCTCTGTGCCCCGTCAGTCGTGGCCAACAGCGCCTCGCGGCGGCGCTCGAGCTGTTTGACGAGCTTCGGGTGCACGGTGAACCCGTCGGGGACCTTCAGTAGCTCCTCGCCCAACTCACGTAGCCGCCCAGCGGGCACGGCCGTGCTCACTTCGGGGCTCGGGGAGCGGTCGAGCTGATACTCGCCGGTGCTTTCGTTCTCGGTGCCGTGCTCGGCTGCCGCCGCGATCTTGCTCTTCAAGCGCTGATGCAGGAGCGTCAGCTCATCCCACACCGCCTGCCCTTGGCGGTCGACTTCCTCGCGGGTGACCACCCCGTCGGCCACGAGTCGCTCGGCCCACAGCTCGGATACACGCTTCTTCGTCTTGATCTTCGCGTACATCTCCGGCTGGGTGTAGGCGGGCTCGTCGGACTCGTTGTGCCCGAAGCGGCGGTAGCCGAGTAGGTCGATAAGCACGTCGTGGCCGAACTCCTTGCGGAACGCGAACGCGAGGCGCACGGCGCTTATACAGGCGGGCACGTCGTCGGCGTTGACATGGATGATCGGGACGTCGAAGCCCTTCGCCAGATCAGAGGCCCAGCGCGTCGAGCGGGCGTCGTCGGGGTCTGTGGTGAAGCCGATCTGGTTATTCGTGATCAGGTGCACGGTGCCGCCGACCTTGTAGCCGTCGAGCGCCTGCAGGTTGAGCGTCTCCGCGACCACTCCCTGGGCCGGGAACGATGCGTCGCCGTGGATCACGATCGGCACTGCCGCGTCGGTGTCCTGGTGGGCGTGGGGTCCCTGGCGCGTGGTCTGCGCCGCACGCGTGGCGCCCTCGACGACCGGTGAGACGTACTCGAGGTGGCTCGGGTTGGACTCGAGGTTCACCTGGATACTCCCGCCGTCGGGCAGCTCGTAGGAGCCCTGGGTGCCATGGTGGTACTTCACGTCGCCCGTGCCCCCTTGAGGGATCGTCGTCACCGCCTCGAGCGTCGAGGCGCCCTCGAACTCGGCGAAGATCGTGTCGTAGGGCCGGCCGAGGTTGTGGGCGAGCACATTCAGGCGCCCGCGGTGGGCCATCCCGATCACAACCTCTTTACCGCCGTTCACCGCTGAGAGCTGGATCAGCTCGTCGAGCATCGGCACGGTCATGTCGAGTCCCTCGATCGAGAACTGATGCTGGCCGAGGTAGGCCTTGTGCATGAAGCGCTCCAGCGAGTCGACCTTGCTCAGGCGTCTGAGTAAGGTCTTCTGCTCGTCGCTCGTCAGCGGTTGGCGAAAGGCGCCGCTCTCGATGTGCTCGCGCAGCCACACCCGCTGGCGATGGGAGGCGATGTGCTCGATCTCATACGCGATCGTGCCGCAGTAGGTCTCACGCAGGTGCGGGAGCGCGTCGGCCAGGGTGGCCCCCGGTACGTACATGTGCAAGATCTTTGCCGGGATCTTTGCGGTGACCTCCGGTGTCAATCCCAGCGCCTCGGGGTCGAGTCCAGGGTCGCCCTCGGGCTCGGTGCCAAGTGGATCCAGGCGCGCCGCGAGGTGGCCGTGGCTGCGGAAGCGCGACAGCAACGTGCTGGCCGCCTGTACCGCCTGCAGCAATTGCTCGTCGGGAACATCGCCGGGGGCTTTATCCGCCGCCGACGAAGCGGCAGCGGAGGCCGCGGCGGCCGGCGCGGGCGGTGCGGGAGCGGGGCCGAGCTCCACGCTGAGGGCGGTGAACACATCCTCGTAAAAGCCGTGCTCGCCTCGCAGATACGCCTCGATCAGCCCCAAGAAACGGCCGGACTCCGCCCCCTGGATGATGCGGTGGTCGTAGGTCGAGGTCATCGTCATGACCTTCTCCGCGCCGATCATCGCGCCGATGTCGCTCAGGCCGACGGGATAGGCGATCGAGCCGGTGGCCACGATTGTGCCCTGGCCGGTCATCAGCCGGGGCACCGAGGCAACCGTGCCGAGGCCGCCGGGATTGGTGAGCGTGAGATTCGCTCCGGACAGGTCGTCGGCGGTGAGGGTGTTCGTGCGCGCCTTCTCGACCAGCGCGTCATATGCGTCGAGGAAGCGGTCGAATGCCAACCTGCCGGCGTTGAGGATGACCGGCACCATCAGCGTTCTGGAGCCATCCTTCTTTTCGACGTCCACGGCCAGTCCGAGGTTCACCTGCCCGTCCTCTACGCGGTGCGGCTTGTCGTCGATCTCGGCGAAGTGATGGGCCATCACCGGCATGTCGTTCCCGGCGCGAGCGATCGCGTAGGCGATCAGGTGCGTGAAGGAAACCTTCCGCGTGCCGGCCTTCAGCTCGCGCCGGCGCGCATCGAGCACAGTCACTGGGAGCGTGCGAAAGCTGGTGGCGGTGGGAATGCTCAGCGACTGCTCCATGTAGCGCGCTAACGCCGCGGCGCCACCCTTCAGCTGTTGGGAGCCCGCCTGGCCATCTGCCGCCGAAGGCTTGCCGTTGGCGGGAGCTCCATTGCCCGCGGAGGCGGAGAGCACGTCGGCCTTCCTGATCCGTCCGTCGATGCCACTGCCGGAGACATTTGCCAAATCAACGCCCTCGACCACCGCGGCGCGAGCGGCGATCGGAGAGACCTTCACACCGGCAGGCGCCCCACTCGCCCCACTGGAGCCGGCGGTTGCAGATCCTCTGGCTAGGGGGGTGGCGGGAGTCGAGTGCGCACCCGTGGGGGACTGTCCGTCCGCGGTGCTATCGCCAGGCGCGCCGTTGCTCGCGGGTGCTCCGTTCTGAGACGCATCGCCGACGGCAATGCGCGCGATCACCTGGCCAACGGTCACCGTGTCGCCCTCTTGGGCCAAGATCTCGCTTACCGTCCCACTCGCCGGCGAGGGCAACTCGACGTCGACCTTGTCGGTGGAAATCTCGACAATCGTGTCATCGAGCTTGATTGAATCGCCGACCTTCGCGTGCCATTCGAGGATCGTCCCCTCGGTGACCGACTCGCCCGCGGCAGGGGTCACGACGTCGATTATCTGCTCCGCCGGGTTACCCGTTGCCATCTACTCTCACTCTAGCGCGGCGGCCCGGCGGATATACCCACGCGGTGGTGAGCCTTTTCACATGCTCTCAACAACGGCGCTTGCGTTGCTCGCGGATGAACTCGTAGCTGCCGAAGAACGGCGCGATCCCGCCGAGGACCGCCACGGCGACGGCCAGCTTGAGTGGGACGATCCGCAAGCGCGCGGCGGCGATGCAGCTCAGCGACATGAAGATCCACAGCAGGCCGTGGGTGAGTCCCAGCACGAAGGTCAGGGGCTGCGGCTTGCCGATGACAAAGGCGCACAGCAGCAGCGACGTATAGATGCACGAGTGGATGAATGAGATCCACTTCAGACGCTCGAACCGCAGGGGCCCAGCCGACCGCACCGGTGCGGTCACTGCGTAAGCCAGCGCGCCATCCGTGGCAGTATCTCCCCAGCCTCCGGGGGCCACTCGTCGATCTCGCGCGGCCACCAGGCGAACGCGTCGTGCTCGTGGTCGGGTGCCACCTCGTCCTCGGCGCCCTCGGCGAGCCAGGCCTGGCCGACGAACATCACCATCTTGTGAGGCAGGCACAGCAGCGCCTCTCCCTGCACATGCGCGGGCGCTACCGACCACTCCTCTGCGAGCTCCCGGACGAGGGTGTCCGCCGGGTTCTCGCCGAGATCGACCGCTCCGCCAGCCCCGAGCGCCCAGCGGCCCGCCCACGAGGCGACCCACGAAGCACGCCGCCCGGCCAGCCAGCGACCGTCGGCGGAGCGAGTGATACACGTAGCCGCCACGCTCGCGGACGCGTCGCCGGGGACCAAGCGCAGAGCCCAGCGCAGCGGCTGCAGCTCCAGCGCGACTCCCTCCTGATCTTGGCGGTACTCGACCAGACGCGCGGCGACCCCGTCGTGACTGGGCGAGCCCCGCTGCTGCAACTCGGCGATCGCGGCGTCGGCGGCCCGCGCGTGCTCTGCAGAGGGCTCGAAGTGCTCCTCGCGCCAGTGCGCTTTCACCTGCTCCAGCGGCCATGGTCCGCGGGCGAGGATCTCGGGTGGCTCTGGGATGGGCTCTGGTTGGGCGGACACGCTGCCGAAGGCTAGTGAATGTGAGCAGACGGCTGGTCAGCATAGACTCGCTCAGGTGAGGCTCGAGTGACGATTCGTCGGCGCAAGCACTGGGGCTGGGGCTTCGAGGACCAGCAGCCTACGCCGGCCGAGGTGCGTGCTTCGGCGCCGGCGCTGGCCGCGCATCTGGGGATGGCGCTCGTGGAGGTCGAGGACCCTGTGGCGCTCGAGCAGCTCGAGCTGCCGCTCCCACGCGTCCTCCCGCCCACCTCGCTCGCGGAGATCTCCTCCGCTGATGCTCACGCCCGCGCATCTCACGCTCTCGGCAAGTCCTACTCGGATGTGGTTCGTGGCTTTCGAGGGCGCTTCGATCATCCGCCGGACTTCGTCGTTCGCCCTCGCCAGGAGACCGATGTGGAGCGGGTGCTCGAATGGTGCTCACACGAGCGCGTCGCCGCGATTGCATACGGTGGCGGTAGCTCGGTCGTCGGTGGGGTGAGTCCGGACGTGGGGCCCGGCTACAACGGAGTGGTCTCGATCGACCTCGGAGCGTTGGACCGTGTACTCGAGCTCGACGAGGTCTCGCGCGCCGCGCGCATCCAAGCCGGCGCGTTCGGGCCGGCTTTGGAGGCACAGCTCGGCGAGCACGGCTTGACGCTGCGCCACTTCCCGCAGTCGTTCGAGTTCTCGACGCTTGGCGGTTGGATCGCCACGCGCGCCGCCGGTCATTTCGCGACCGTGTGGACGCATATCGAGGACTTCGTCGAGTCCGTCCGCGCGATCACGCCCGCCGGCGTCTGGGAGTCGCGGCGCCTGCCTGGATCGGGTGCCGGGATGAGCCCCGACCGGATGCTTGCCGGCTCCGAGGGCACGCTTGGAGTGATCACCGAGGCCTGGGTGCGCGTGCGGCCTCGCCCGTCGCACCGGCGCTCGGCGGGGGTGCACTTCGAGAGCTTCCTGGTGGGCGCTGAGTGCGTGCGTGCGATCTCACAGTCGGGGCTGCACCCATCCAACTGCCGCCTGCTCGATAGGGGCGAGGCTGGTTTGACAATGGCCGCAGACGGCTCTGACGCCCTGCTGGTGCTCGGCTTTGAGTCGACCGATCATCCGGTGGACGGTGCGATGGCGCGAGCGCTCGAGTTGTGCGCCGAGCACGGCGGCGCCGTGTCGGAGAGTCGCGACGGATCCGGTGGGGACGCGGTGAGCTCGTGGCGAGGCGCGTTCCTGGGTGCTCCATATGTGCGCGACATGCTTGTTGCTTTGGGCGTGCTGGGTGAGACATTCGAGACGGCCATCACCTGGGAGCGCTTTCCCGTCTTCCACGAGCGCGTGATCGCCGCGGCCGAGGAGACGGTGCGCAAGCAGTGCGGCGGCGAGGGGAGGGTCTTCTGTCGCTTCACCCATGTATATCCAGATGGGCCTGCGCCCTATTTCACAGTGCTCGCGCCCGCGCGGCGCGGGGAGGAGATCGAGCAGTGGGCTCTCCTCAAGCGGGCTGTCTCTGACGTGGTGATCGCCGAGGGCGGCACGATTACCCACCATCACGCTGTCGGTCGCGACCACCGGCCCTGGTATGACCAGCAACGACCGGAGCCTTTCGCCGCGGCTCTGCGCGGCGCGAAAGCGGCAGTCGACCCGCGCGGGATAATGAATCCCGGCGTGTTGATCGATCCTTTGCCATGAATATCGCGGTTCTCGGTCCCGGTGGCGTGGGCGGTCTGATTGCGGGTCTGCTCGAGCGGGCCGGCACGCCGGTAGTCGTTGTCGCCCGGGAGCCGACCGCGGAGGTGATCTCCGAGCAGGGGTTGCGCGTGGACAGCGTGAGCTTCGGGGAGTTCGTTACTCGCCCACGCGCCGTCGCCTGTCTGGAAGAGCCCGTAGATGTGCTGATTGTCGCTACGAAGGCCTCCGGGCTCCAGGCCGCGCTGGAGCGGGTGGTGGCGCAGCCGAAGCTGGTGTTGCCGCTGCTGAACGGCCTCGATCACATCGCCGTTCTACGCGAGCGCTTCGGGACCGAAGTCGTGCTTGCCGGCACGATCCGCGTCGAGGCTGACCGCCCGGAGCCTGGCGTGGTGATCCACACGAGCCCGTTCCTGCTGGTCGATATGGCCAGCCACGACCCCGATCATCGATCGGAGAGCGGTGCTCGTGCCGGAATGGAAACCCTGGCCCAGTTGCTGAAAGATGCCGGGGTGTCGGTCCGCGTGCAGGAGTCCGAGGCCCAGGTTATGTGGTCGAAGCTCGTGCGGTTGAACGCGCTCGCGTGCACGACGAGCGCGTTTGACAAGTTGCTTGGCGAGATCCGCGCCACCCCGGAGCTACGTGCCGCGCTGGTCGGGGCGATCGATGAGGGTTGCGCTGTGGGGCGTGCCGAGGGGGCCGAGGATGTCGATCCGGCCACGGCGCTCGGGGAGCTCGAGCTTGCCCACGACACGCTCGGCAGCTCGATGCAGCGCGACATCGCGGCCGGGCGCTCCCCCGAGCTGGACGCGATCCCTGGGTCGGTGCTGCGGGCGGGCGCGCGTCATGGAATCGAGTGCCCGACGATCGAGCGGCTAGTCGCGATGATTGCCGCTCGGGCTGAAGTTCCCGTCCCGGTCATCGCACGCTGAGTATCGCGCGGCCGCGCACGGCTGGAGGCTATTCCCCGAAGGGAATCTCGCTGGGTGAGATACCGGGCGCGGCGACGGGTACGGCCTGGGTGGCGACGGCCTCGACGACCTCTTGCTCTGACTCGGTCTTGCCCTCGTCGTGCTCGCCATCACAGAGCACACGGAAGTTGCCGGTCACGCCGCTGTCGGCGTGGATCGTGATGCCGGGAAGGATCTCCTCGCCCTCCTCGAGCCCGAGGCGCTCGATGTCGAAGTGCGCGAGGCCGATGCCGTTGGCGGTGTGCGTTGGGTTCTCGCGGTCGTGCGAGGCCACCGCCTGGGCGAAGCGCTCGAGATTCTTGGCGATCTTGCCGGTTGTGTCCGCCATCTCTGGGGCAGGGTAGCGCGGTCGTTATACATTGAGAAGCGATGGCCAGCACCCAGCCAGTCGACGCGCCCTCGATCGATCCGGCGCTCGCCGCGAGAGTGGGAGACCATCGACGAGAGGTGATTCGCACGATCGAGTTGACGAAGGTCTACCCCGGGATGGACGTCCCCGCGGTCGACAAGCTCGACCTGAGCGTGCACGCGGGTGAGATCTTCGGGTTGCTCGGGCCGAACGGAGCCGGTAAGACGACGACCGCCGGGATGCTCACGACGCGGGTGATTCCGACCTCGGGCACGGCGTACGTCGGTGCGATCGATGTCGTGGCGCACCCCGCGCTCGCCAAGCAGCTGATCGGGATCGTCTCCCAGCAGAACACCTTGGACCGGCAGCTGACCGTGTGGGAGAACCTCTACTTCCACGGTCGTCTGTTCGGGATCTCGGCGTCGGAGTCGCGTCAGGAGGCCGATGAGCTGCTCGAGCAGTTGCACCTCTCGAAATGGGCGAAGGCATCCGTATACGCGCTCTCGGGCGGGATGGCTCAGCGGCTGATGATGGCGCGGGCGATCTTCCACCGCCCGGCGGTGCTGTTCCTCGACGAGCCAACGGCCGGCCTAGACCCACAGAGCCGCCTGGCGCTGTGGGAGATCCTCGGCGAGCTGAACGGGGCGGGACAGACGATCCTCCTGACCACGCACTACATGGAGGAGGCCGAGCAGCTGTGCGATCGGGTCGCGATCATGGATCACGGCAAGATCCTGGCGCTCGACACGCCGGCGGCGCTAAAGCAGTCCGTCGGCGCTGACACGATCGTCACAGTCAAGGCCGACGGCGATACACAGGCTCTCGCCGAGCGACTGGCCGAGCAGGTCGAAGGGGTTTCGAAAACGCGCTTGATCGACGGCGGCGTGGAGCTCCACGTGACGGGCCCCGAGCGGCTTGTTCCGCGTGTCGTCAACGCGGCCGAGAGCGCGGGCTTCGATCTCGTCGATCTGTCGGTCTCCGAGCCTAGCCTCGAGACGGTGTTCATCAGCCTGACCGGGAAGGAGCTGCGCGACTGATGGCCACGACCGCCGCTCCTGTGCCAGCATCGAGCTCTGAGGTCGCGCCGGGCCGGATCACGATCGAGCCGACACGATCGACGATGGCCGCGAGCCGCTCGGCGCTGCTCGCGCTCGTGCTGCGCGATCTGACGGTGTTGAGAAAGCACTCGCTCGAGTTCGTGATCCGCGTGCTGATCCAACCGTTCCTGCTCGTGTTCGTGTTCCTTTACGTGTTCCCTACGATCGGCCAGGGGGTCGGTGGCGGCGGGGGCAAGGTCGCAGAGTCGGCGTTTGCCACCGTGCTCGTCCCAGGTGTGGTCGGGATCTCGATCATGTTCCAAGGCATCCAGGCCGTGGCGATGGTGATGGCCCAGGAGTTCGGCTACACGCGCGAGATCGAGGACCGCGTGCAGGCGCCCTGTCCGATCTGGCTGGTGGCGCTTGCGAAGGTACTTTCAGGTGCCGTGCAAGGTCTGCTTGCGGCGCTGATCGTGTTTCCGATCGCCGCGGTGATCCATGCCCCAGGCGTGCACGCGCACCTCTCGGTCCACTGGCCGATCGTGATCACGCTGATCCCGCTCGCGTGCATCACGATGAGTTCGCTCGGGCTGCTGCTCGGCACAGCGTTTGAGGCGCGCAACCTTGGCCTGATGTTCGGCTTTGTGGTCTTGCCGCTGACGTTCCTTGGTGGGACCTACTACCAGTGGACGCGCCTCGCGCCCGTCCAGGTCGCCGGCATCCACTGGCTGCAGATCGTCGTGCTCATCAACCCGCTGATCTATGTCAACGAGGGCCTGCGCGCGGGCCTCACCCACGCCGCCCACATGCACCTCTATGTCGTCTACCCGGTCCTGCTCGGCTTCTGTGCGGTGTTCCTCACGTTCGGCCTGCGTAAATTCCGCGGGCGAGTCCTCTCCTGAGCGGTTGCGCTACGGCGAGGGCAGACGGCTACTGCTCAATGATCTCGATCCGGTAGTCGTCAGGGTCTCTGACGAACACGAGTCGCGACCCGCCCTCGCGCACGGAGTAGGGCGGCTTCTCAGGCTGGATGCCGAGGTCCGCCAAGCGCGCGAGTGTCGCGTCCAGATCCTCTGAGGTAATCGCGATGTGGCCGTACCCGCTGCCGATCTCGTAGGAGTCCACGCCGAAGTTGTAGGTCAGCTCCAAGCGCGGCATGTCGCCGTCGCCGGGCTGGTTCATGAAGACATTGACCGCCTCGTCTTTGATCGGGATGCGCCCGACCTCCTCGAAGCCGAGCGCGTTGTAGAACGCGACCGAGCGGTCGATGTCGGTGATGCGGTAGCAGGTGTGGATCAGGGCCATGCGACGGCAGTCTACGCCGCTCGTGGGCCTTCGTGAGAGGATGGACGCGATGATCGTCGAGCACGCAACCCATCCCCAATTCCTGTCCAACACGTACCTCGTCGCCGACGGCGCCGACGGGCCAGCATTCTTCGTCGACGCCGGTGGGCCGGTTGAGCCACTGATCGAGACGGCGGAGCGGCTCGGACTGGAGCCGACGCACGTGCTGCTGACCCACCACCACTTCGACCACGTCAGCGAGGTCGGCACGCTGCGCGAGCGCTGGCCGGAGCTGAAGGTGCTGATCAACCCGCTGGAGATCGATCTGCTCGACGGCATGGCGGCCGAACCGGTGGAGGCGGGTGAGAGGCTCAGCTTCGGGGCGCTCGAGGTGCGGCCGCTGCATACGCCAGGACACACCGCTGGCATGCTGTCCTTCCTGGTGGGCGATCGATCGGGGGTCGGGGACGCGAGCGGCGGTCGAGGGCACGCGCGCTCCTCGGCGAGCACCGCTCCAGGTGGGTTTGCGGGTGGCGAGGCGCTCGTGTTCACCGGCGACACCCTGTTCAGGGGCTCGGTCGGTGGAGTGCGCGCGCCAGGGCACACCAGCTACACAGACCTGAGGGACTCGATCATGGGCACGCTGATGGAGCTGCCCGCGGGCACGATCATCCACCCGGGTCACGCCCACCCCACGACGATCGCGCGGGAGTGGGAGGAGAACGGGTTCATTCGCATCTGGCGAGGTCTCGACCCGCAGGGGACAGATGCCTGCCTGGCGCTGGGCGAGCCGGCCACCTTGATCCTGCTCGGCGAGGACTACGACGGTGGCAAGAAGGCCTGGGTGCGCTGGGCCGATGGCTCGGATGACATCGTCCCGGGTTCCCGGGTTCAGCCCGCCGGTTGATTGCCGGGACGCGCTGGCCTGGGCATCCTAGGTCGCCTGGGCGCGTGGCCTTAACATGATTGAGGAGATGGCACGCGAGAGCGAGAAGATTCCAACCTCCCGCGTGCGGCGCACGGCAACCGTCGGCAGGCTCGCGGCGAGCGAGGCCGTCAAGCAGTTCGGCACCCGCGCCGCTAACACGACGCGTAGCGAGCAGGCCTCCGAAGAGGCGATGGGCCGCCGGCAGCTGGAGACGGCTAAGCAGATCGTGGCTGCGCTGGGCACGATGAAGGGCGCCGCGATGAAGCTCGGTCAGGTGCTGTCGTTTCTCGATGTCGGTCTGGTCCCCGAGGAGCACCGTGAGGAGTTCCAGCGCGAGCTGGCAAAGTTACGAGATGCCGCGCCGACTGTGTCGTTCAAGCAGATGCGGCGCGTGATCGAGGACGACTTGGAAGTGCCGATCAAGGAGCTGTTTGCGTCCTTCGACGAGGAGCCGGTTGCGGCGGCGTCGATCGGCCAGGTCTACCGAGCCACATTGCGCGAGGACGGACGTGAGGTGGCAGTGAAGGTTCAATATCCGGGCGTTGCCACCGCCGTGCGGGCCGACATGCAGAACTTGGGGATGATCATGCGCCTGATGAAGCGAGTTGCCCCGGGGCTCGACGTGAAGGCGCTCGCGGGCGAGATCAAGGATCGCATCGAGGAGGAGCTCGACTACGAGCTCGAGGCGCAGAATCAGCGACGCATCGCGCGCATCTACAAGGGTCACCCATTCATCGTCGTGCCCGACGTCGTAGGCGATCTGTCTCGCGAACGCGTGATCGTCAGTGAGTTCGTGCAGGGCCGTGGCTTCGAGGAGATGAAGCAGCTTCCGCAAGCCGAGCGCGACCGGATTGGCGAGATCATCTTCCGCTTCTACTTTGGCTGCATGTACCGCCACCATCAGTTCTCCGGAGATCCGCATCCGGGCAACTGCATCCTGCTCGACGACGGACGCATGGCGTTCCTGGACTTCGGCCTGTTCAAGACGATTCCGGCGGAGGCGGCCGAGTTCGAGCTGCAGGCGCAGCGCCTGGCGGTCGAGCGGCGCGCGGGGGAGCTGGTCCAGCACATGTACTCCGGCGGCTGGGTCGGCGATCCCAAGTACTACTCGGAGGAGAAGGCGATGGCGATGGTCGACGACATGACTTGGTGGTACACACAGGACAAGGAGATCAGGCTCGAACCCGAGATTGCCACCGACGTCCTGATCCAGATGAGCGATCCGCGCTCACGACACTTTGCGACTATGCGCCACGAGACGCTGCCGCCGGAGCATCTGTTCGGGCGGCGTTTGGAGGTTCTGACACTCGCCGTGATCAGCCAGCTGCGGGCTAAGGCCAACTGGCACAGGATTGCCCGTGAGTGGGTGTATGGCGAGGAGCCCGTGACGGAGCTCGGACGCGAGGAGGCCGAGTTCTACGGCCACACCGGCGTTCTCACCGCCGGCTGATCAGACGACCTGGATCTGTACGAGGCTCGTGGTGCCGGGGCGCCCGGAGGGGAGCCCGGCGGTGATGCCCACACGCTGGCCGCGCTCGCACCAGCCGAGCTCCACGACGCGCCGCGCGGCATCCGCGATCAGCGCCTCGGTCGTCTCGTGGCGGCGCATCGATGCCGCCTGCACGCCCCACATCAGACAGCAGCGGCGGACGGTCTCTTTGCCAGGCGAGAGCGCGTAGATCGGCACTGTCGGACGGTGCGCGGAGACCAGGCGCGCGGAGCGACCTGAGAGCGTCGGCACGATCAGCGCGTCGAGGTTCAGCTCGCGCGCGGCCAGGCAGAGGTTGTGCGCGACCGTGTAGGCGGTGTCGGCGTCGGTGCGGCGCACGCGCGAGTTGTTCCAGTCCTCATACGGCGCGATCGACTCCGCTTGCACTGCCACCGCCGCCATCATCTCCACGGCGCCGACGGGGTAGGCGCCGACGGCGGTCTCCTGGGAGAGCATCACCGCGTCGGTGCCGTCGAGAATCGCGTTGGCGACGTCCGCCACCTCGGCGCGCGTGGGGCGCGAGGAGGTGACCATCGAGTCGAGCATCTGCGTAGCGGTGATCGACGGGCGCGCCATCCAGCCGGCCAGTTTCAGGAGCTTCTTCTGGGCGAGCGGGACCTGCTCGATCGGCAGCTCGATGCCGAGGTCGCCGCGCGCGACCATCACGCAGTCGGCGACGTGCAGGATCTCCTCGGCGCGCTCGACCGCCTCGGGCTTCTCCATCTTTGCGATCAGCGGCAGCCGCGTGTGCTCGCGCACGAGCTCGACGTCCTCGGGGCGGCGCACGAACGACAGCGCGACCATGTCGACGCCGATCGACTCGCCGTGGCGCAGCAGCTCTAGATCCTCCTCAGGCACCGATGGCAGCGCGTCGATCGGTCCGGGGATATTCAGGCCCTGGCGCGAGGCGACCGCGCCGCCGACCTCGACCTCCGCTTCGACCTCGCTCGCGGCCGAGCGCACCTCCTTCACGCGCAGTCGCACCGAGCCGTCGGCCAGGTAGATCACGGCCTGCGGCTCCAAGGCGTCTGCCAGTCCGGGCCAGGTGATGCTCATCCGCTTGGCGTCGCCCAGGCTTTCGCCGGGCCCGCAGGCGAACGTCACGAGATCGCCGGGCTTCAGCTCGACGATGTCATCGCGCAGCGGGCCGATCCGCAGCTTCGGGCCCGGCAGGTCCTGCAGGATCGCGACCGGACGCCCGGCCTGTCCCGCAGCGTCGCGCACGCGGCGCACGGTCTCGGCGTGCTCGTCGAGCGTGCCGTGGGAGTAGTTCAGCCGCGCGACGTCCATCCCCGCTTGAACCATCTTCAGCAGGGTCTCGGGCTCGCGCGAGGCGGGACCGATGGTGGCGACGATCTTCGTGCGGCGCATCCGCCGCAAGGTACCGTTCGCGGCGCCAAGGCGCGGCGCTCGTACCATCCTTCCCATGCTTGGTCCTTCACGACCCGTGCCGCGCGTGGGCGCCAGGGCGCGGATTGCGCACTTCGGCGGCAGCTTCGAGCCGGGCACGGTCGTTGCCGTTTATGAGGAGGGACGGCGCGTGGAGGTGCGCGGTGAAGCGGCAGGGGAGATGCTCGAGTTCGTGCTCAGCTCGGCAACGGCGCGGTTCGTCTTTGCCGGGAGCGCTCAGGGGCCCCGGTTGGAGCTGCTCGCAGACTGAGTGTCAAGGCGCCTGCACATCGGGGAAGTGCTCGGCGCAGTGCTCACGTAGGACCGTGCGTATCCAGGCGCGCTCCTCGGTGCCGGCGGCGCGAAAGCGCAGCAACAGCTCGCGCTGGCGGTTGATCGGGACATCCGCGATCACCCAGCGCACCGCGAGCCGCTCGAACAGCAGCTCGACCGCCCGCTGCCAGGCGTCCTCCTGGGAGAGCTGATTACCGGAGAGTGCCTGCGCGTATTCGCGCCGCGTGGCGGGGCTGAGCGCTCCGCGCAGGGTCAGCGTGTTGCCATGCTCATCGGTGTAGTCGCTCCCTGGAGCGATCAGCTTCTCCGGACGCTTGCTCCCGCCCGCGTCAGCTCGCTGGCTGCGCTTGCTTCCGTCCGTGTCGGCTCGCCGGCGGCTGCGCTTGCCCACGCTGACTCAGGCGGTGCCGGAGACCGCGGTGGACGGGACCAGGTCCGGCTCGCCGGCGGCCTTGAGCAACTGCCCGCGCACGTCGCCCGTGATCGGCTTCGCGTGTCCCGGCCAGGCGGCGGCGGGCTCCATCTCCGCGAGCTTGCGGATGCTTTCGCGCGCCTGGCCGGGGTTGTAGTTATAGGTGTCTGTCGGCACGCGCGCGGGGCAGCTACGGCCCCACTCGTCGAGCGTGTAGAAGCAGTCGCTGACGAGCGCCAGCCGGTCGGACTCGCGCCACAGCCCGATCAGGCCGGGGGCGTGGCCGGGCAGGTCGATCACGCGAAAGCCCGACACCTCCTCACCCTCCTGCACGGTGTCCGAGATCTGTACCGGGCCGCCGTCCCAGGCGTAGCGGTGGAGCACTTTCTGAACCTGTTTGACTACTGGCGGGAGTCCCGCGAGATCGGCGGGCCAGTAGCGAAAGCCGCCGCTGCCCTCCGCATCCTGTACCTCGTCCGGGTGGCACAGCACCGGCACACCCAGCGCGGGCGCCACGCCGCGATGGTCGGTGTGGCCATGGCCGAGTACGACCCGCGTGATGCCGCCGAGCTTCGCGCCCGCCGAGGCCACCGCGCGCGTCATCGTGCGTGCGCCGGCGTCATAGAGCGTCACGCCACCCTCTTCGCCGGGATTCTCGATCAGGTACACGTTGCAGCGCCCGGGCTGCCCCTGCACGACCCACACGCCCGTCGCGATCAGCTCGGCCTCGCCCGCGCCCAGGCTCGTCTGCAGGCGTGTCTTGACGTTGAAAGCGCCCGTCAGCCGCTGCTCGGCGGGCGAACCCAGCGGCGGCATCATCCCGAGCTGGCGCGGCACGGCCATCGTGTCGTTGAACACCTCGTTGGACTGAATCAGCCCGTCGCGCACGCTCAACACGTCGACGCCTTCGAGCTCGATCCGGTGCCCGGTGGGGTTGATCCCATTGAACGAACCCGGTCCCGCGAACGTGCCGCTGAAGCGCCACTGCAGCGCGCAGCGGTCCTCCTCGGTCGTCGTGGAGAGGATCTCCACGCGCAGGTCGGGCATCGCTCCCAGGAGATCCCCGATGAACTCGCGCAATCCCTCGCGACCGACGAACACGCCCTGCCCGCGCACATCCTCACGGCCGTCTGGCGCCCACATCGCGGCGGCGCTGTTCACATCATGCGCGCCGATGGCCTCGAAGTATCGTCGCGCCACCGTCTCGGCTTCGCTGCCCGCCGGGCGCTTGCGGCGTGACGCCGCTTCGCGCACGTTTGCCGCCACCTCCTGGACCTTCGCGGCAGCCTCGCTTGCGCTCTCTTCCTCAGCCATCTTGCTTCTCCCTTTGGCGACGCTGCCGAAGATCCGTAGTCTAGTCTCCCTGCCCGTGGCGGAGGCAATCCGTAAGCCCGAGTTGGGGCGGGGCGAACGCGTGCTGCCCGGCGTCTTTCGCCTGCGCTTGCCGCTGCCGTGGCCCGGTGTTCCCCACTGCAATGCCTGGGCGGTCGCGGCCGGCGACGGGGTGGTGCTGTTCGACACGGGGATGCACCAACCGGGATCGCTCGCGCACCTGGAACGGGCGCTCGCGATGTGCAATCTGACGCTCGAGAACGTGCGCCTGGTCGTCTGCACGCATGCCCACTCCGATCACTATGGGCAGGCTGCCGCGGTGCTGGAGCGCACCGGCTGTGAGCTGTGGATGCACCCGAACTACTCGCACATGAAGAGTTGGGCCGAGGACCCCGATGCAGCGATCGACCGACGCCTGGAGGTCGCGCGCCAGAGTGGCGTGCCCGAGGAGCCGCTGCGCCGCTACGCCGCCGAGCGCGGCAAACGGGAATCGGGGATCGCCGCGGTGATTGAGCCCGATCGCGAGCTGCGGGGTGGGAGGGAAGGAATCATCGTCGAGACCGACCTCGGCCCCTGGACCGTCCACGAGACGCCCGGTCATGCGCCCTCGCACGTCTGCCTGTTCCAGCCCGAGCATCGCCTGCTGATCTCCGGCGATCATCTGCTGGGCCGCATCTTCCCGTTCTTCGACTTTGGCTACTCGCCCGACCCCGTCGGCGAATTCCTGGACTCGCTCGACGTCGTCGAGGCACTGCGCGCGCGCCTGTGTCTACCCGGCCACGGGCGTACCTTCACCGACGTTCAGGCCCATATTGAAGGCAATCGCAAGCTCGTCTCCGAGCACCTGGCCAAGATCATGGCGGTGATCGGGGACGGCGAGGCCGAAGCGGGCGAGCCGCTGACGGCGTTTGAGATCCTCCCGCGCGTTCATGGTCCTGGTCTCTCGCCGATGACCGCCCAGTGGCTGTTGACCGAGACGCTGGCGATGCTGCTCCACCTGGAGGTAACCGACCGCGCGCGGCGGATCCCTGGAGAGCCCGAGCGCTGGACTGCATAATTCCCCGATGCGCATCGACCAGATCCTGGCCTCCTCCGGCCCCACGTTCTCGTTCGAGTTCTTCCCGCCGAAGACGGAGGTGGGCGAGGGCAACCTGCGCGAGGCGCTCGGCGAGCTGCGCAAGCTGGAACCGTCGTTCGTGTCCGTCACCTACGGCGCGGGCGGCGGCACCCGCGACAAAACGATCGAGATCGTCAAGCACATCCGCGATCAGTACGGCCTGGAGGCGATGGCGCACTTCACCTGCGTGGGCGCCACCGTGGAGGAACTGCGCGCCACGCTCGACGAGATGCAGAGCGCGGGGATCGACAACGTGCTGGCGCTGCGCGGCGACCCGCCGGTCGGGCAGGAGGACTGGCGCAAGACGGAAGGGGGCCTGGAGTACTCACGCGAACTGGTGGAACTGATCGCCGCCGACTACCCGTTCGCGATCGGCGGCGCCTGCTTTCCGGAGACCCACATTCACGCGGTCAGCCCCGAGGACGATCTGGAACACCTGGCCGAGAAGGTGGCGGCCGGAGTGGACTTCCTGATCACGCAGTTGTTCTTTGACAACGCGCTCTACCACGACTTCGTGGCGCGCGCGCGAGCGGCCGGTGTGAACGTGCCGATCATCCCCGGCATCATGCCCATCACGCAGGTGGGGCAGGTGGAGCGCATGGCCAAGCTCTGCAAGGCCTCGATCCCCGACGGGCTGCGCCGCGAGCTGCACGCTCGCGAAGAGGACCCGGAGGCGGTGCTGGACTTCGGCGTGGCCTACGCCACGCTCCAGTGTCAGGAGCTGTTGAGCGCGGGCGCGCCCGGCATCCACTTCATCACGCTCAACCGATCGCCCGCCACGCGCGCGATCGTGAGCGCGCTGCGGCTCGCCAAAGGCTGGTAGACGCCAACCTGTTCTAGGCTGCCTCGATCTCGAGTCCCTCGGCCACCCGCGGCGAGCCGTCAGCCGCTTCGTAGCGCACATCGACCGAGTCGTTCTGGCGGTAGGTGCCCACGCCCCAGGCGCCCAGCAACCAGCGCCGCTTGCTGATCTTGTCCTTGCGCAGCTCTCGCTCGAATACCAGCGAGCCTTCCCTGACCTCGAAGTCGGCTCCGAGCCGTTGCGGCACCCCGTTCAGAAAGACTTGGTACGGAGAGCGCACCTCGCGCGGCAGCCTGATCTTGGATTTGCTCATCACCGTCGGATTATGCACCCGACTGTGCGCGTACTCTCCGCGGCGTGAGCGAGATCCCTTACACCGTGCGCCGCTCCAACCGCGCCCGGCGGGTACGCGTGAACGTTCACGCGCACACCGGGGTCGAAGTCGTGCTCCCCACGCGCGCGCCGGAGCGCGCGGCGGCGGCCGCGGTCAGCGAGCTGCGTCCATGGATCGAACGCAGGCTGTCCGACGCCCGGGAGGCGCTTGCACGGGTCGAAAGATCGGCCGCCGCCCACCCAGGCACCGTGCCCTATCTGGGCACGCCACTGGAGCTGGTCGCAGAGGATGGGCGCACACGCGTGCATCGCAGTGGCGAGCGCCTGCTGGTTCCCACTGGTGATGCGCGCCCGGCGCTGGAGCGCTTCTACCGCCGGGCCGCGCGCTCGGAGATCGCGCCGCGCCTGGACCGCGCCACGGCGCTCGCGGACAGCAGCTACCAGGATCTGAGTATCCGCGGGCAGCGCACGCGCTGGGCCTCGTGCTCGGCCGGCGGGCGCATGAGCTTCAACTGGCGCCTGTTGCTGGCCCCCGAGCGCGTGCTCGAATACGTCGTCTGGCACGAGGTCTGCCACCTGCAGATCCTCGACCACTCGCCGCGCTTCTGGGCACTGGTGGAACGCCATTGGCCCGACTATCGGGAAGACCGAGCCTGGCTTCGCCAAAACGGCGCCACACTGGTGCTCTAGCGGCTCGCGGGCAGCTAGCGCTGCTCCAGTGGCGCGTAGTCGAGGTCGCGCTCGCCGGTGTAGATCTGGCGGGGACGGGCGATCTTCTGCTCGGGGTCCTCGACCATCTCCTTCCACTGGGCGATCCAGCCGCTTGTCCGCCCGATCGCGAACATCACCGGGAACATCGCCACGGGCAGACCGAGCGCCTCGTAGATCAACCCGGAGTAGAAGTCGACGTTCGGATACAGCTTGCGCGAGGTGAAGTAGTCGTCGTCGAGCGCACGCTTCTCGAGCTCGGTTGCGACCTCCAGCAGCGGGCTCTTGCCGCGCACCTCGAACACGTCGTCGAGGTATTTGCGGATGATCCGGGCACGCGGGTCGTAGTTCTTGTAGACACGATGGCCGAAGCCCATCAGGCGCTCGTCGCCGGCCTTGACGCCCTCGAGGAAAGCGGGGATGTTCTCGACCTTCTCGATTCGAGCCAGCATCCGCAGTGCCTGCTCGTTCGCGCCTCCGTGCAGCGGCCCGTACAGCGCGGCGACCCCTGCGGCGACTGCGGAGTAGGGATCGACCTGGGTCGAGCCGACGGAGCGCACGGCGCTGGTGGAGGCGTTCTGTTCGTGGTCCGCGTGCAGAATGAACAGCACATCCAGCGCGCGCTCCAAGCGAGGATCGGGCTCGTATTTGAGCTCGGTCATTTTGTACATCATCCCGAGGAAATTCCCCGCGTAGGAGAGGTCGTTGTCGGGGTAGACGTAGGGCTGGCCCATGTTGTGCCTGAAGGCGAAGGCGGCCAGCGTCGGCATCTTTGCCAGCAGGCGGATGATCTGGATCGCGCGGACCCGCTCCTCGCGAATCTTGTTGGCGTCTGGGTAGAAGGTCGAGAGGGCCCCCACCGAGGCGACGAGCATGCCCATCGGGTTGGCGTCGTAGCGGAAGCCCTGCATGAAGTCCTTGACGTTCTCGTGCACGAACGTGTGGATCGTGATCTCGTCGACCCAGCCCTCGAGCTCGACCTTGTTCGGCAGCCGGCCGTTGATCAGCAGGTAGGCCACCTCCAAGTAGGTGGAGTGCTCGCATAGCTGCTCGATCGGGTAGCCCCGGTGCTGCAGGATGCCGGCATCGCCATCGATGTACGTGATCGAGCTGCGACACGAGGCGGTGTTCATGTACGCGGGGTCATAGACCATCAACCCGAAGTCCTGCTCGTCGGTCTTGACCTGCCGGAGGTCCATTCCGCGCACGGTCCCATCCTGGATCGGCAGCTCGTAGCTCGCGCCGGTGCGGTTGTCGGTCACCGTCAGCGAGTCCTGCGGGCCGGCGCCGTTGCCCGATGAGGGTCCTTGTCCCTGCGCCTTTGTCTCGGGGGTGCTCATCTGGGCTTCTCCTATTGAGGTGGTCTAACGATTATGCGACATCCCGGGCGCCGAGGAGCCGGCTTATCGATCTTTTATGTGGGTGCTCCGTAGCGGCTCTCGGTGGCCTCGACCTGACCCTGGTAGTGGCTGCCAAGATCCTCGTGGCCGTACGGTCGCAGAGCTGGGGCGTCAAGCGTCATGAATGACAGCTGGGCGATCGGTAAGCCGGGGTAGAGCTTGATCGGGACGCGCGTGAGGTTGTTGAGCTCGAGTGTCAGCGTGCCTTTCCAGCCGGGGTCGCAGAAGCCGGCGGTGGCATGCACGATCAGGCCGAGGCGGCCAAGCGAGCTCTTGCCCTCGATCCGGGCGACGATGTCATCCGGCAGCTCGACATGCTCGAGCGTGCGACCCAGGCAGAACTCGCCCGGATGGATCACGAACGGCTCGCCGGGCGGGGGGGTGACCTGCTCAGTCAGCTCGCGCGGCGGCTCGCGCAAGTCGATCGCGCTGATCTTGTGGTTGTGGAACACGCGGAAGGAGTCCCCCAGGCGCAGGTCGACGCTCGCGGGTTGGATCAGCCCTTCGTCCCACGGCTCGATCCGGATGCGGCCCTCGCGCACGAGCTGGGCGATCGTGCCGTCGGAGAGGACCGAGATGGGTGAGGAGCTCATTAGCGCGATTCTCGCACGTGCGGGGCGAGCGGGCGCTCATCAGCGCGGCCTTCAATGTTGGATCAAGCGTCCGCGAGCGACAACCGTGCGCATGCGGGCCGGTGAAGCCGGCGTGGGCGCGCCATGAGGACCGCGGCGGGGGAGAATGGGACCCCGCCCACCTCGGTGCGGGCGGGGGTGGTGAGGGTGCCGCGGACCGGTCGGAGATTGGTCTGCGCGCGAACCAATGCCGCCGTCATCGCTCGGCTCGGTCTCGGGCGCCTGGACCGCCCATCGCACTAGGAAAAAGAGCGCGACGATCGGGATCTTCAGGATCAGGAACAGCCAGACGAAGGTCCACGCATCCACGTATAACGATCGTACTACCCAAGGGGGGAAAGGCGCAACAGTGCACTCATCGTTGATCCGTGGACGGCTCGTCTGCGAATAGTCAGCAGTAAGTCATTGGAGAGGTGGAGGGGGCCGCTCATCCAGCCAATCCCCAGATGACCTAGGAGAAGCAACACCATGAGCCACTCGATCAACCTGCAAGAGATTGATGTAGACGGAGCCGTTTCAGAGGCTCGCGAAGTCGCGATCGACGGTTTGCCCGCGGGCGACACCCGTTTGAGCTTCCTGCGCAAGTCCGCCGTCGCCGGCGGCGCGGCCGTGAGCGGCGGCGCGCTGCTCGGTGCTTTTGCCCCGAGTGCGCTGGCAGCCGGTGGGGGACGTCCCCCGAAGAGCTTTGGCAAGGGCGACGTCGGCATCCTCAACTACGCCCTCACGCTGGAGTATCTCGAGGCGGCGTTCTACAACGGCGCGACCGCGGCGAACATGTCACTAAACGCCCAGACCGCGGCGTTCTTGAAAATCGTCACCAAGGACGAGAACGCGCACGTGAAGTTCCTCAAGGAACACCTCGGCTCAAAGGCGGCCAAGGAACCGACGTTCGACTTCAAAGGCGCCAACACGAGCCCCGAAATGTTCATGAAGACCTCCCAGGTGCTCGAGAACACCGGCGTGCACGCCTACTCCGGCCAGGCGCTGAACATCAAGAGCGCCGCCTACGTCAAGGCGGCCATCTCGATCCTCACGATCGAGGCGCGTCACGCCAGCGTGATTGGCCTACTGAACGACCCCACGGGCGAAATGATCGCTCCCAACGGCCCGTTCGACACGCCGCTGACCGCCGCCAAGGTGCTTGCCGCCGTCAAGGAAACCGGCTTCATCGTCTAAGCGGAGCCTGCGCCTCTGAGCGCGCCTCGCCGCACAAGCCTCCGGGACCCCCACCCGAAGGATGCATGACAGGGGGGAGGTCGCTTGCGGGCGGTCTCCCCCTCTGCATTCCTACTCAGCTGAAACGGGTGATCTCGCGCAGCTCCTGGACCCGCGCAGCGATCTCCTCATCGGTGAGGCGGACGACGCGCTCGGTGCCGAACTCCTCGACGTTGAACGAGGCCAAGACGGTGCCGTGGGCCATCGCCGCGCGCAGCAGCTCGTCGGAGAGCTCCCCCGAGCCAAGGTGGGCCGCGATGTAGCCGACGAACCCGCCGGCAAAGGTGTCGCCCGCACCGGTGGGGTCGATGACGCTCTCCAGGGGAAAGGCGGGGAGCGAGAAGAAGCGCTCGCGCGTGATCAGTGCCGCGCCGTACTCGCCTTGCTTGGCGACGACCGCGCGCGGACCCCACGAAAGCACCTCTCGGGCCGCCATGAATAGGTTCGGCTTGCCGGTGAGCTGGCGCAACTCTGCGTCGTTGAGGATCACGCAGTCGACCGACTCGACCGCCTGCACCAAAGAGTCGCGGGCGTCCTCGATCCAGAGGTTCATCGAATCCAGGGCAACGAAGCGCGCGTCAGGGAGCTGGCCGCGCACCTCGCGCTGGAGGTCCGGCTGGATGTTCGCGAGGAACAGCACGTCGCTCGCGCACGACGGGCCGGAGAGCTTGGGGGCGAAGCCCTCGAACACGCCGAGCTGGGTGTCGAGCGTCTCGCGCGAGTTCAGATCCCAGCCATACTCGCCGCGCCAGAAGAAGGTCTTCCCACCGGCGATGCGCTCGACGTCGGAGACATCCACGCCGCGACCGCGCAGAATCTCCAGCTCGGCCTCGCCGAAATCATCGCCCACTGGCCCGACCACGCGGACCTGCTCGAAGAAGGACGCGGCCAGCGCGAAGTGCACGGCGGCGCCGCCCAGCATTCGCTCGCGCTCACCGAACGGCGTCTTGACGGCGTCGTAAGCGATTGATCCGACCACGGTGATCGACATGGGCGGAGACCCTATATAAAGGGCGGCTCGGAGAGGCGGGCGAGGAATCCCAAGAGGGCGCCCCGGGGGAGGAGCCGGGAAGTCCGTAAGCTCCAGCTCGAACGATGACCGCTACATTTGCCGAGCTCGGGCTGTCCGAGTCCACCTTGCAGGCCCTGAAGGACGTTGGGTATGAGTCGCCGAGCCCGATCCAGGAGCAGGCGATCCCGTCGGTGCTGGAAGGTCGTGACGTGATCGGCCAGGCGCAGACCGGCACAGGTAAGACCGCGGCGTTTGGGCTGCCGATCGCCGAGTACATCGATCCTGACGTCTCCGAGGTGCAGGCGTTGGTGCTGACGCCGACACGCGAGCTGTGCATCCAAGTGACGCAGGCGCTGAGGACGTATGGGGCGCACAAGGGGATCGACGTGGTCGCGGTGTTCGGCGGCGCGCCGATTCGCACCCAGCAAGCGCAACTGCGCGCGGGCGGGCACGTCGTGGTGGGGACTGTCGGGCGTGTGCTGGATCTGATCTCCCGTCACTCGCTGGTGTTGCACGACTGTCGCTTCGTGGTGCTCGACGAGGCCGACGAGATGCTCGACCTGGGTTTTCTGGAGGACGTCGAGAAGATCCTGTCGCTGACGCCATCGGGACGCCAGACGGCGCTGTTCTCGGCGACGATGCCGCCGCCGATCCGCCAGCTTGCCGATCGCTATCTGTATGACCCGGTGATGATCCAGGTGCAGGCGGCGACGCTGACGATCGACACCGTCGCGCAGTTCCAGCTGCCGGTGGAGACGAAGGAGAAGGCGGACAAGCTCGTGGAAGTGCTGCGCGCGGAGAAACCGGACCAGGCGATCGTCTTTGTGCGCACGAAGATCCGCTGCGATCAGTTGTTCAAGATCCTGCGCGACCGCGGGATGAACGTGCGGGCGCTGCACGGCGACATGTCACAGGGCTCGCGCGACGGCGTGATGCTCGCGTTCAAGGGCGGACGCGTGCCGATCCTGGTGGCGACCGACGTGGCGGCGCGCGGACTGGACATCTCCACAGTGACGCACGTGGTCAACTACGACGTGCCGACGAGCCCCGACACGTACGTGCACCGCATCGGACGGACCGGCAGGGTGGGGCGCTCAGGTAGGGCGATCACGTTCGTGGAGGCGCGCCAGAAGCGCGAGCTGGAGGCCATCGAGCGCCACATCGGGATGTCGATCGCGGCGTGGGAGCCGGGCGCGGAGAGCGCGCCGACGCCGGTCGAGGAGCGCCCGCGCCGGCATTCGAAGCCGGGCATAAAACGGCCCGAGGGCAAAGAGGAGACCTACGCGAAGCTCGTGCTTGGTGGTGGTCGCGCCGCGGGGCTGCGCGTGGCGGACATCGTTGGTGCCGTGACCTCGAAGGCGGGACTCGACGGCGAGGCGGTACGCGACGTGATGGTGCTCGACCGCTTCTCGTTCCTATCGGTCCCGGAGGAAGAGGCCGAGCGCGTGATCGAGGCGCTGGACGGGGAGGAGATCGGAACCCGGGTGGGCGACCAGACCATGAGCCTCGAGCGCGTGGCCAAGTAACGTGGCCAGTAGCTATCCTGGCGCGCTCACCCGAGCCGAGGAGAGCAAGATGTCCACCGCCACGATGCAGACCACCGAAGGCACGATCACGCTCGAGTTGTTCGACGAGGACGCCCCGAAGACGGTCGAGAACTTCACGAAGCTCGCCGGCGACGGCTTCTACGACGGGCTGACGTTCCATCGGATCATCAAAGACTTCATGATCCAGGGTGGTTGCCCGCAGGGCACGGGGAACGGTGACCCGGGGTACTCCTTCGAGGACGAGTTCAACGACCACAAGGTCGTTCGTGGGGCGCTCGCGATGGCAAATGCCGGGCCGAACACGAACGGCTCGCAGTTCTTCATCGTCACCGCCGAGGCCTGCCCTTGGCTGGATGGCAAGCACACCGTGTTCGGGCAGGTGACCGACGGGATGGATGTGGTGGACAAGCTGGACGGCGTGGCCACCGACGGCGGCGATCGTCCGCTCGAGCCGGTCGGGATCGCGACGGTTGCGATCTCATAGGCAGGCATAGGGGGCCGTGCCACGTGGCACGGCAGGCAGGGCCGCATGCGGCACGTCACGGTGCCGCGCATGCGCGGCACCGAACAACAGACGAACCAAAAGCAGCAGACGAAATCTCGATAGAGGAGTAGCCTCTTTCTTCTAGCGAACGAGCAGGGGAGATAGAGATGGCGACCGTCGAGCAGCAGGCACCCGAGATCAGCAACGGCGTGGCGCGGGACGACGATCTCGCCCACCCGGAGATTCCCGTCTTCAACCCGGCGACGGGAGCGCAGATCGGCACAGTTCCCGAGCTCGACGCCATCGCGGTGGCCGAGTTGGCCAAGCGCGGGCGGGCCGCGCAGGTCGGCTGGAACGCGTACGGGTTCGAGGGGCGCGCTCAGGTGTTGCGACGCATGCAGAAGTGGCTGATGGACAACGCTGACCGTGTGACCGAGACGATCGTCTCAGAGACGGGTAAGACCTACGAGGACGCGCGTTTGGCGGAGGTCGCATACGGGGGCGGCGCGTTTGGCTTCTGGGCGAAGAACGCCGAGAAGTACCTCGAGGACGAGCGCGTGCACACGGCCGCGGTCGCGGTGAAGGGCAAGAAGCTGATCCTGCGTCACCGTCCGCTTGGCCTGATCGGCGTGATCGGGCCTTGGAATTACCCGCTGATCAACTCCTTCGGCGATTGCATCCCCGCGCTTGCGGCTGGGAACGCCGTGATCCTCAAGCCCTCGGAGGTCACGCCGCTGACCTCGCTGCTGCTCGCCGAAGGGCTCAGCGAGAGCGGGCTGCCGGCCGACGTACTGCAGATCGCCACGGGGCGCGGCGAGACCGGCGCGGCGCTGATCGAGCAGGTCGACATGATCATGTTCACGGGCTCGACGAGGACCGGACGCAAGGTCGCGCAAGCCGCGGGCCAGCGGCTGATCCCGGCCTCGCTCGAGCTGGGCGGCAAGGACCCGATGGTCGTGCTGCGCGACGCCGACGTCGAGCGCGCCGCCAACACAGCCGTGTGGGGCTCGATGATGAACGCCGGCCAGACGTGCATCTCGATCGAGCGCGCCTACGTGGAGGAGCCGGTATACGACGAGTTCGTGGCGAAGGTCTCAGAGAAGGTACGCGCGCTGCGCCAGGGTCAGAGTGGCGCACCGGGCAGCGTCGATGTCGGCGCCGTAACGTTTCCGCCGCAGCTCCAGATCATCGAAGACCACGTGAGCGATGCCGTCGCCAAGGGCGCGCGCGTGCTCGCCGGGGGCAAGCGCGGCGGGGAGGGCACCGGCGGGGACTTCTTCGAGCCGACGGTGCTCGTCGACGTCGACCACTCGATGAAGTGCATGACCGAGGAGACGTTCGGGCCGACGTTGCCGATCATGAAGGTCGCGGACGAGGAGGAGGCGGTGCGGTTGGCCAACGACTCCGTGTATGGCCTGGCCGGCTCGGTCTTCGGGCGCGACACGGCGCACGCCGAAGAGATCGCCCGCCGGCTGGATACGGGCGCGGTGTGCGTGAATGACGCGATCGTCAACTACTTCGCGCTGGAGCTGCCGATGGGCGGCGCGAAGGCCTCAGGCCTGGGCTCGCGCCACGGCGCGGGGGGGATCCGCAAGTTCTGCTCACAGCAGGCGATCCTCGTGACACCACGCGCGCTGGCACGGAAGAAGGATCTGCTGATGTTTCCGTACAAGGCGCGCACGAGCAAAATGGTGGCCAGCGGCCTGAAACTGCTCTACGGCCGCGGCAAAAGAGACTAATCAGTCTTGTAGGGGGATGCCGAGCAGGCGCTCTAGCTCAGGGATGGTCGTCTCGGCGCTCGTGTGGTGGACGGCGGCCATGCCGAGCTGCTCGGCCGGCGTGAGGTTGAAGGGCAGATCGTCGACGTAGACGCAGCGCTCGGCCGGGACCCCGGCGCGCTCGGCGCCGAGCTCGTACATGCGGCGCGAGGGCTTGCGGATGCCGAGCTCGCCGGAGATCACGACACCGTCGAACAGTTCGTCGAATAGCTCGTGGGGATAGCGGTGGATGCCCCAGGAGTTCGACACGAGGCCTGTCCGCACGCCCGCGGCGTGCGCGCGGCGGACGGCATCGAGCATCTCCAGGTCCGGCGCCACGCCGGTGAACAGCCCATCGATCAGACCCTCGGGCTCGACCCCGAGCAGCGCGGCGAAGCGCTGCTCGAAGGCCGGCTCGTCGATCTCGCCCTTCTCCAGCGCGATCAGCAGCTCGCGCGCCTGCGGGTCCTCGCGGAAGCGTCCCATCAGGAGCTGGGGATCGATCTCGACGCTCAGGCAATAGGCGTGGAAGGAGGCGAACAGGTTCGTCGTGAGCACCCCGCCCCAGTCGATCAACAGGCCGGTGCGCGCGGCGGCGCCATTCGACCTGGACTCGCCCTCGCTCGCCGCGGGTTCATTCGCCGAGCCGTCGGGCTCCGTCGCGATCGGCGCCGACCCGCCATTCTCGGACACTCCATCGGGGTCGTTATCAACCGGGCCTTCAGCCATCGCCGAGCGCCACTCCCTCCGCTTGCTTGGCGAGCTCCACGACGCCGTCACCAAACTGCTGCAAATACGGATCGTCGGTCGCGCCCGCGAGCGCGCGCTTGTAGTTGCCCTCCATGAACACCACGGACTTCCACAGCGCAAGCGTCGTGTACCAGCGGATGTCCTGCATCGATCGGCCCGAGCGCTGCTCATACAGGTCGATCAGTTCCGCGCGCGTGGGGAAGCCCTCGCGACGCGTGACGCCGCCGAGGTACTCGCGCATCCCGCCCTTCGGGTCGCCCCCCTCCGTCCACATCATGCAGAGGTAGCCGAGATCGGCCAGCGGGTCGCCGATCGTCGCCATCTCCCAGTCGAGCACGCCCTCCAGACGCGCCGGCGCGTTGGCCGCGAAGATCGTGTTGCCGAGGCGGTAGTCGCCGTGCACGATCGTCGCCTTGGTGGGCGGGTCCGGATTCGGCAGGTGCTCGGCCAGCCATGCCCCGACGCCCTCGACGGCGGGGATCTCGCGCGTCTTGTTGATCTCCCACAGGCCGCCAAAGCGGCGCAGCTGGCGCTCGAGATAGCCGGTCGGCTTGCCGAAGCCCTCGAGGCCGGCCTCCTGCCAGTCAACGGCGTGGATCTCGACGAGCGCATCGATCAGCTGCTCGCCGATCCGCCGCCGCTGCGCCGGGGAGTCCAGCGTGGCCGGCACGCTCGAGACGATCACCTCGCCTACGATCCGCTCCATCACGTAGAAGGGGCAACCGATCACGTCAACGTCGTCACAGACCGCGAGCACCGCAGGCACGCGCGCGGGGGTGGGGGCGAGCGCGGACAGGAGGCGCGCCTCGCGCAGCACGTCGTGCGCGCTCGGGGGCAGCGGCGGGCGCGGTGGGCGACGCAGAACCACCTCAGCGCCTGAGCGCTCGATCAGGTAGGTCACATTCGAGTGACCCTCGCCGATCGGGCTCGCCGCGATCTCGCCGCCCTCGCCGATGCCATGCGTGTCGAGGAATCGCGTGAGCGGCTCCAGCACGAGCAGCGGTGGACGGTCGTTGCCCTCGGCCTGGGCGAAGGTCTCGACGATGTCGTCTGGCGCAATCGTGGTGCTCATGCGTCAGCAACGCTATCCAACGCCTGGGATGGCCGGCGTGGCTGGGCTCCATCTGCCTACGATGAGGGCGATGCCCGAGCTGCCGGAGGTCGAGATCACCGCACGCCTGCTCGACCGTGCGCTTGCGGGAGCGCAGATCGAGTCCGCGCTGGCGCCGGGGATCAACGCGCTGAAGACGTTCGACCCGCCGCTCTCGAGCTTGGCGGGACACAAGGTGACGGGCGTCGGCCGGCGGGGCAAGCAGTTCGTGGTGAAGGTCGACGGGCCGACCGATCCACTGGTCCTGCTGATCCACCTGATGTCCGCTGGCCGCCTTCAGCTATATGACAAGCGCGCGGGCCCGCGCGACCGCACGTCGCGGCTGCTCGTGCGGTTCGACGGCGGGCGCGAGCTGCGCCTGCGCGAGTTCGGCTCCAAGCAGGCCGCCTGGGTGAAGCTGCTGCGCGCCGCAGAGCTCGACGAGGACCCGGCGCTGGCGACGCTGGGCCCCGAAGCGTGGCCCGATCCGCCGGATCTGGGTGACGTGCTGGACGCGGCGCGACCTCTGCACGCGCTCCTGCGCGACCAGCGCACGATCGCCGGGATCGGTCGCTCGTGGGTCGACGAGATCCTGTGGGAGGCGAAGCTGTCGCCGTACAAGCGCGGCGCCGACCTCCAGGCGGCGGAGTTGAGCACCCTGAGAGAGGCGATCGTGGGGACGCTGGGGAGGGCGATCGGACACTACGAGGAAGTCGTGGAGCTGCCGATTCCCGACAAGCTGCCGATGCCGCTGCGGGTGCACCGGCACGAGGGCGAGCCATGCCCGCGCTGCGCGAGCGTGCTGGAGGCGGTCCACTTCGAGAGCTACGTGATCGCCTACTGTCCCGTCTGCCAGACGGAGGGCAGGACGCTGAAGGATCGCCGGTTGTCGAAGTTGCTGAAGTGACATCAACGTGATCCCCTCCAGCGGTGCTGATGACGTACGCTCACGTGATGCATGCGCCTAGCGCGGGGGCGGGATGGGAGCGGTTGTTCTGGCTGGTCTTCGAGCGAACGTCGAATCCGATCGCGCTGCTCGATGATGGGCGGCGAATCGTTGAGCTCAACGCTGCTGCGCTCTCGCTGTTCGGCGGGGACCGGCAAGATCTCATCGGCACGTCGATGGCTGACCGAGTCAGACCTGAGCAGCGGTCTGTGTCGGCGAGCGAGTGGGAGGCGTTCCTGGGATCGGGCGAATACTCGGGGACCCGAACGCTGGTCCGGGTCGACGGGGCCGAGGTGCAGATCGACTTCGCGGCGCGGATGGCGGTCGTTGACGGCAGGTCGCTGGCCATCTATGTGATCGCCCGGGACGATCCTTCGTGTCTGCCCACCCTGGCGCTTGCTGGCGAGCTTCCGCTGACAAACCGCGAGCGAGAGGTCGTTACTCTGATCGCGCTCGGAGGAGAGACAGCCCAGATCGCCGAGGAGTTGCATATCTCGTCCGAGACGGTGCGTACCCACATCCGCAACGCCATGTCGAGGCTCGGCGCGCACACCCGCGCGCAGTTGGTGGCGATCGCTCTCTGCACCGATCAGGCAGTTCATGACTCGCGTCTGGCGGGGGAGATGGCTTCCTAAGAAATCCCCCGTGTGCGGTATCGAGAGCGGCTCGCCGGCAACCGAGTATTAAGTCATGCCCTTCGCGCTTCCGGTTGGCCGGCTCCGCCGGATGAGGCAGACGTTGCGCGAGGAGCGCGACCTGCTTGGTGTCCTGCTCGACAGCGTCGATGTCGCCGTGGTGGCCTGTGATGCGAACGGTCGGGTGACCCACGTCAACCAACGCACACGCGAGCTGATGCGTGGCGCATGCTCGACGGGCTTGGACCCAGAGGGGTGGATTGAGGGACTCCGGCCGCGCACGGCGCTCGGTCTGCCCCTGGCGCTCTCAGACCTGCCGCTGGTGCGAGCCGTGCAGGGCGAGGTGGTCCGCGATGTCGACGTTCTGATCCAGACCGACGCCGGCGAGATGCTGCTGAGCACCCGCGCGAACCCTGTGGAAGACATGGATGGTAGGCGGCTCGGAGCGGTCGTGGTGTTCGAGGATGTGACCGAGCAGCGCGCACGAGAGGCGCAGTTGCGTGATGAGCTACGGGACGTGGGCTTGGCGATCGAGGTCGAAGAGGCGATCGATGCTGGGCGCCTGCTGCTGTACGCGCAGCCAATAATCGATCTCTGCTCAGGAGCGACCGTGATGGAGGAGCTCTTGCTGCGAATTCAATCAGCCGACGGAACGGTTTCCGGCCCGTGTGGCTTCCTCGGCGCCGCCGAGCGCTACAGCACGATCACGTTGCTCGACAGCTGGGTCCTAGAGCAAGCGGCGCAACTCGCGGGGCGAGGCCGTCCGGTGACCGTCAACGTATCCGCGCGCACGGTCGGCAGGCCGTCGTTTCTCGAGGTCGTGGAGCACACGCTCGAGCGCAACGACGTTGACCCGTCGCTGATCACTTTTGAGATCACCGAGACCGCGATCGTCTCGGACATCGTCCAGGCATCTCGCTTCGCCGACAGGCTCGACACGATCGGCTGCCAGTTCGCGCTCGACGACTTCGGCACGGGCTACGCCGCGCTCACCTATCTCAAGCACCTCCCGATCCAGTATCTGAAGATCGATATCGACTTCGTCCGCGACCTCGCCGAGAACCCACGATCCCGCGCGGTCGTGTCCGCCATCGTTACGCTCGCGGCGGGCTTCGGCCAGCGTACGATCGCTGAGGGCGTCGAGAATGGCGCGACGCTCACATTACTGCGAGAGCTCGGAGTCGATCTGGCCCAAGGATTTCACATCGGCAGGCCCGCTCCGATTACGACCGGCACGGATGGTTGACCGGAACGAAAATGACGCGGTCCCAGGCCGCTCGAGGAACCTTCCCCGGCTCGCCTTGCGGCGCTCCGGCTCGGGTGGCGCGGCCTCACACCTCTAGTGGCCTCGCTCTTTGCGGCTCGGTTCCGCGTCGAGAGCAACATAGGTTCGGGTGGAGGTGATTTCAATCCCCTGGCTACAGGGTTCCCGCACGTTGCGGAGAAAACACGCGGTCGCAACCACGCTCGGACGAGATGGCTAGGATCGGAAAGCATGATCGATCAAGGAGACGAGGCGCCGGACTTCGAGCTTCCCGACCAGGACGGGCGCGCTGTGAAGCTGTCGGACTTTCGCGGCCAGCCGGTGGTCGTCTACTTCTACCCGAAGGCCAGTACACCCGGATGCACGACGCAGGCGTGCGGCGTGCGTGACCACCGCGCCGACTACGCGAAGGTGGGCTCGGTTGTGCTCGGCATCTCACCCGATCCGGTGAAGAGGGTGAAGAAGTTCCACGACGAGTACGACCTCAATTTTCCCCTGCTCGCCGACGAGGGCCATGCGGTGGCTGATGCCTATGGTGTGTGGGCCGAGAAGTCGATGTACGGGAAAACCTATTTCGGGAACGAGCGCACCACGTTCATCATCGACTCCGACGGGAAGGTCGCCGAGGTGCTGCGCAAGGTCAAGCCGGCTGAGCACGACCGGCTCGTGCTGGCCGCGCTGGAGAAGGCGAGCCCGCCGGTGGCATAGATCTGATCGTGGGGCGAGGATCGGCAGGTCCTCCATCCGGATCAGAGTCTCCGTACGCTTGAGGTTGTGCCCCAACTGCTTGCGTCAACCTCGGTCGGTCAAAGCTTCAGCTCGTTCTTCGAAGCGGTCGGGCAGTTCTTCTCCGATTTGGCGGCGGTCCACTGGGGGGCGCTGGCAGTGGGGCTGGCCTTTTTTGGGCTGAACCTGACGCTGCGCTCGCGTGCGTTCTTCCACAGCCTGCGGTCCGCCTATCCCGCGGTCGGCTTTCGCTGGCGACGTATTTGGGGCGCCTACTTCGCCGCGGTCGGCTTCAACAACGTCGTTCCGGCGCGTGGCGGTGACGTGATCAAGCTGTTCCTCACGCGCTCCTCGATCCCGGGGGCGAGCTATCCGACGGTGGCGGCCGCGTTCTTTGTGGAGTCGGTCTTCGACGTCGCCGTCGGTGTGCTCGTGCTGATCTTCGCGTTCACGCAAGGGGTGTTCCCCAAGCCGCCGGACTTCTCCAAGCTGAACTCCTTCGACATCTCCTATCTCGCCGAGCACTTTCGCTTTACGCTCTTCCTGATCACGGCGCTGGTGATCCTCGGGCTGGTCTCCTTTGCTCTGCTCTCGGTGCGTGCGCGTGCGTTCTGGGCACGCGTGCGCCAAGGCCTGACGATCCTCTCTGACCGACCCCGCTATCTGCGCGAGGTCGCCTCCTTGCAGGCACTTGGGTGGCTATGCCGCTTCGCCGCGTTCTGGTTTCTGCTCGAAGCCTTCCGTGTGGGTGGCTCAATCAAAAACGTGCTGCTCGTGTTCGGGGTCAGTCAGGTGGCGGGCGCGGTGCCCTTCACGCCGGGCGGGGCGGGGGTTCAGCAGGCGCTACTCGTAAAGGTCTTTGCGACATCCGCCCCGACCGCTGTGGTGGCGGCGTATTCGGTCGGACAGCAACTTGCGATCGCTACGTTCACCGCGCTCGTGGGTCTCGGTGCGGTGATCTTCATCTTCCGCTTTCGCTCGTTCAAGGAGGTGCTTCACGCTGGGCGTGCCTCACGTGATGCCGAGCGTGAAGCCGAGCGCGCCGGGGTAATGCTGGGCGAGGATCCTCCGCTCGAGCCGCCGGAGTCTCACCGCCGGCCCGGTCTCCCCACGCGCTACTGAAGTCCCTCGCGCGCCTCGCGCACGAGGGTGACGGCCTCAGGGAACACCACGGCCATCACCGAGCGGACCTGCTCGGCCTGGGCGTCCGCGTTGCCTTGCAGGTTGAGGCGGTTGATGGCCGCCACAGTCATGTCGACTGCGAGCTTGATCGCGTTGTCCGCCCAGGCAAGGCTCTGCTGTCCCTGCATTTGTTCGGCGAACTCTGCCAAGCGGCGCTGGAGTTCCTCGGGATCGCCGAACAGATCGCCAAAGCCACTGCTCTCCATTCGGTCATCGTAGCGCCGAACTCATAGACTGCGCTGCCGATGCCGAGCGCAAGCGAGATCTCTGAGCGGATTGCCCACGAGTCCGATCGTCGTCGCCGCCTCTCCGTGCCGGCCTTTGCCGGTGGCGTGCTCTACCTGCTGAGCGGGATCATCATCTCAGAGACGCTCAAAAGCGCGCCCACCGTAGGCCTGCTGCAGGGCATCGAACCCGCGTTCTCGGGCGTCGCCGACCCGGCTGTGAGCCCGCGCGCGGCCGAGGTCAGGTTCATCAGCCATCATGCCCTGCCCCTGATCTCGGGCAGCGTGATCGCCGGGATCGCGATCGGCGGCCTCACGCTGGTCCTGCTGCTGCTCGTCGACGCAACGCGCTTTCGCCGGCCCGAGAGTTGGTCGGCGACCCGTCCGCTGGTCCTCTTCGGGGGGGTGGCGGTCGCGCTGGTCAGTATCGGCCACCAGGTCCTCAGTGCGATCCTCACCCATCGCTTTCTGACGGGTCACGACTTCTCCGGCCATGCGGTTGAACTCGCGCTCACGAAAGGCACAGCGAACATACTCAGCGACTACCTCGACCTGCTTGCGGGACTCGCGCTCGCGGCGGGGATGATCGCGACGATGGTGGGCGCGATGCGCGTCGGCCTGCTCACGCGCTGGGTGGGCGTACTTGGAATCTTCACCGGCGTGTTGATCTTTCTGCCGATCGGCGGAGCGACGCTAGAGGTTGTGCCCGCCTTCTGGATGGTGGCGATGGGCATGCTCTATGCGGAACGTTGGCCGAACGGCGACCCGCCGGCCTGGAGCACGGGAGAGGCGCGTCCATGGCCGACCCGAGCAGGCCAACGCGCAGGCAGTCAGACGGGTGAGCCCAATCTGTTGACGGCGGGCGGCACGGATATCGGGCCGGCGCCGACACAGCCTGACTCCAGTGGCTCCTCGCGCAAGCGTCGGCGCAAACGCGGCGCGCGCAGCGGAGAAGGACTGCGGCCGGAGTAGACCTGCTTGTGCAGCGTGGGCCAGAACGGCCCACGGTGGGACCAATCACGGGCCTGGACGGATGAACTTCTGGTTCGGAGGATTGGGTTTTGGGAGCTTTGGGAATAAATGAGGGAGAGAACGCGGGGACCACCATGCGTGTCTCTTCCGCGATCCCAGGTAGTTACACAGGCATCGTCGATTCCGCCCCGGCAGCGGGCGCGGTCCAGGAGGAGGACTTCCATGGAGGCAGCGACAATCCAGCGCCGGGATGCGGCGCGAGGGCAAGATCCGACACGGGGCGAGGGGGAGCGAGGAGGCGGGTGGAAACCGGCGGACCCCGGGCCGTTGGGGCTCGGTGCATTCGCGATGACGACATTCGTGCTCTCGATGTTCAACTCGAACCTCGTCAACGCCAAGGGCCTGCCGGTTGTGCTCGGCCTGGCCTTGGCCTACGGCGGAATAGTCCAGCTGCTCGCTGGCATGTGGGAGTTCCGTACCGGCAACACGTTTGGTGCGGTCGCGTTCTGCTCGTTCGGTGCGTTTTGGATCTCCTTCTGGGCGCTGAACGTCTTCTACGCCAAGGGGATCACCGGCAACGCTGGACACGCGGTCGGCGTGTACCTGTGGGCATGGGCGATCTTCACCGCCTATATGACAATTGCCGCGCTGCGCGTCAGCGGAGCAGTGCTGCTCGTGTTCGTGCTGCTGACGATCACGTTCATCCTGCTGGCGATTGGCGCCTCGGGCGCTCACGAAAGCGTCACCCACTGGGGCGGCTATCTCGGCCTGGCGACCGCAGCGGCGGCGTGGTATGCATCGTTTGCGGCCGTTACCAACTCGACCTTCGGCCGCACGGTCCTGCCCGTGATGCCGTTGAGCGGGCGGTAGGGTTTGGTTATGGCGATCGGATCGGAGTCGTCCACCGGCGAGGTGCTCGACAAGGAGCTTGCGGGGCTGCTCGATGTCGAGACGTTTGAGCCCCAGGCCGAGTTTCGCCAGCGGGCGCTGCTGAAAGACCCCGCGGTCTATGAGCAGGCGGCTGGCGATCCTCAGGCCTGGTGGGTTGCGCAGGCAGAGCAGCTGCACTGGTTTCAAAAGTGGGACACAGTGCTGGATGATTCCGATCCGCCGTTCTACAAGTGGTTCACAGGCGGCAAGCTGAACGTGTCCTACAACTGCCTCGACCGCCACGTCGAGGCAGGGAGAGGCGAGCGCGTCGCGTTTCACTGGCGTGGGGAGGATGGCTCCGAGCGTGACATCACCTACGCCGAGTTGCTCGCCGAGGTCAAGCGCTTCGCGAGCGCTCTGAAGGACCTGGGTGTCGAACAGGGCGACGTGGTCGGGATCTACCTGCCAATGATCCCGGAGGTAGTCGTCTCGATGCTTGCATGCGCGCGCATCGGTGCTCCGCACAACGTCGTGTTCGGCGGGTTCTCCGCAGAGGCCGTGCGCGAGCGGATGGAGTTCTCTGCGGCAAAGGTGCTGATCACGGTCGACGGGGCCGCGCGCAAGGGCAAGACGGCGCCCGTGAAGGATCGGGTTGACGAGGTGATGGGAGACCTGGCGACGCTCGAGAAGATCGTCGTTGTCAAGAGCAAGGGCACGCCCTGCCAGATGAAGGAGGGGCGCGACGTCGACTATCACGAGATTTGCGAGGCGGCCGATCCGGAGTGCGAGGCCGAGACGCTGGACGCCGAGCACCCTCTCTACATCCTCTACACATCCGGCTCAACGGCCAAGCCAAAGGGCATTCTGCACACCACAGGGGGCTACCTGACTGGGGTCTCGGCCACCCACCGCTACGTATTCGATCTGAAGCCCGAGGAGGACGTCTACTGGTGTGCGGCCGACGTCGGCTGGGTGACGGGCCACTCCTACATCGTCTACGGACCACTGGCGAATGGTGCCACGTCGGTGATGTGGGAGGGCGCCCCGGACTATCCCAACAAGGGGATCTGGTGGGAGATCGTCGAGCGCTACGGGGTCAGCATCCTGTACTGCGCGCCGACCGCGATTCGCGCGTGCATCAAGTGGGGCGCACAGTGGCCGGGCGAGCACGACCTGTTGACGCTACGGCTGCTCGGCTCGGTCGGCGAGCCGATCAACCCGAAGGCTTGGCTCTGGTACCACAAGGTGATCGGCTCAGGGCGCTGCCCGATCGTGGACACGTGGTGGCAGACGGAGACCGGCGCGATCATGATCACCCCACTGCCGGGGATCACCGCCACCAAGCCCGGCTCAGCCACCCACCCCTTCCCGGGAGTGCAGGCGGAGGTGCGCGACGAGTCAACCGGCGAGGTCGTGGAGGAGGGGCAAGGGTTGTTAGTGCTGACGCGTCCGTGGCCGTCGATGCTGCGCACGCTCTACAAGGAGGATGAGCGCTTCATCGAGACCTACTTCAAGCGCTTCGGCAAGGAGACTTATCTGGTCGGCGATGCCGCGCGCCGCGACAAGGATGGCTACCTGTGGGTGATTGGGCGGATCGACGATGTCGTGAATGTCTCCGGGCACCGCCTCTCCACGGCCGAGGTCGAGTCCGCGATCGTGGCGCACACCGATGTGGCTGAGGCGGCCGTGATCGGCCAGCACGACGAGGACTCCGGTCAGGCGATCGTCGCGTTCGTGACCCTCCAGGGCGATCTCGAGGGCGACGAGTCGACCGTCGAAGGCATTCGCGAAACAGTCGCCGAGCGGATCGGCAAGTTCGCGCGGCCGAAGCGCATCATCTGGGCTGATGACCTGCCCAAGACCCGCTCGGGCAAGATCATGCGCCGCTTGCTGCGCGACATCGCCGAGGGTCGCGCGCTGGGGGATGTGACGACCTTGCGCGACCCTGATGTGATGTCCCAGCTGGAGGGGCGCGTGAAGGAGCTGCAGGCGAGCGAGGACTGACCCTGGCGGCAGTTAGGGGTGGAGCACAGTCCGGGGTGGCGCAGGATGCCGGCCACTCTCATCGAATCTTTAGGTGCGTCTGGCAGGCTGCGAGCCTTGCTCGGACGCTTGATGGCGCCCGTCGCCGCTTCTCGAGGACAACCTTGTCACCCCCTTCCAGCGATTCATCCACCTCCGAGCTGTCCAATGCGTTCGCGATCGAGACTCACGGCCTGACCAAGCGCTTCGGCGAGCGCGCGGCGCTCGACGGCATCGACCTGCAGGTCCCGCGTGGGTGTGCCTTTGGCTTCCTGGGGCCGAACGGCGCCGGCAAGACGACGATCATTCGCACGCTGCTGGGCCTGACGCCGGCCAGCGCCGGCACCATGCAAGTGCTCGGCTATCCCGTGCCGGGCGAACGGGCGCTGGCGCTACAGCGCGTCGGGGCGATCGTCGAGGAGCCGCGCTTTCACATGTATCTCACGGGTCGCGAGAACCTACGCCTCGTCGCGGCTGTTCGCGGTCCCGAGACACGCCAGCGGATCGGCCCGGCGCTTGCGCGTGTCGGCCTCTCCGAGCGGGCCGACGAAAAGGTCAAGAGCTATTCGATGGGCATGCGCCAGCGGCTCGGGGTTGCGCGCTGCCTGCTGGCCGACCCACTGCTGCTGATCCTCGACGAGCCGACCAACGGGCTCGATCCGGGCGGCATCCAGGAGTTCCGCGAGATGATCCGCGCGATGGTCGAGCAGGAGGGGCGGACGGTGTTCATCTCCTCCCACCTCTTGGACGAGGTTGAAAAGACGTGCGACGCGGCCGCGATCGTCGACCGTGGCAAGATCGTCACGCAGGGCGCGATCGCGGAGCTCGCAGAGGGCGGCGATGTTCGCCACGAGCTGGTCGTCGGTGTCGACGACGTCGACCAGGCGATCGGCCTCCTCGGCGCGAGCGAGTTGGTTGCCGAGGCTCATCCCGAGGATGGGGGCATTCGCGTCGTCCTGTCCGGCGATCCGCAGACGGCTGCTGTTCTAAATAGGGCGCTCGTGCAGGCTGGCGTGGGCGTCATGCGCCTGGAACCTGTACGCCACAGCCTCGAGCAGCGCTTCCTGGAGATCACCTCGAGGCTGGACGCCGACCTCGTCCACGAGGAGGTCAAGGCATGAACGCCACGATCGCCGTGCAGATGTTCGGGGCGGACTTCCTCAAGCTGCGCAAGAAGCGCAGCACGCTGATCTGGGCGCTGGTGTTGGCCTTCGCTCCGCTGATCATCTTCTTCGTGGCCAACGTGCTCCAGAACTCCTCGCCGAACTTCACCGACGGACTGAACGTGCTCGCGCGCCTGTTCGGCCTTCTCGCCGCGATCCTGATTGGTGTCGAGGCTGGGACGAGCGACGCTTCGACCGGCGTCTTCCGCGACCTGGTCGTAACGGGCCGCTCGCGGCTGGTGCTGTTCGCCTCGCGTGTTCCAGCTGCGCTGGCTGTGTGCTGGCTGGTGATTATCGGTGCCTACCTGCTGCTCGTGCTGGGAACATTCGTCTTTTCAGTGGGCGGGCCCACGCCGGGCACCGCGCTGATTTTCAACGCGCTCGGCTACACGCTGCTCGCAACCGGGGTTGTGTGCGTGGTAGCGGTCGGCTTTTCCTCGCTGACAGCCTCCAAGCCGGGGGCGATCATTGCGCTGATCGCCTGGCAGATCGTGGCCAGTCCGTTGATCGTCGCCATCAGCTCGCTCGGAAGCGCGCGCGACGGCGTGCTTAGTCAGGCGTTGATGCACTACAGCCCGGTTGGCTTCGAAGGAGGCCACCACCACGGCACCGTTCTCACGATGTCTGGCACGACCGCGCTGCTCGTGGTGGTGGTGTGGCTCGCCGTGTTCCTCGCGCTGGGCGCCTGGCGCACACGCACGATGGACGCCTGACCTCGCCGGCTTCTCAACAGGCCCTACTGACAAACGCCGATCAATCGTCAGAAACCGGGCGAGCCGCTAGACCTTGCGGTGCTCAGGGACCCAGCAACCATCGTCCTGACAGACGAAGTCCTGGAAGATCCCGGGGGCCTCGGCCTGCATGATGCGGGCGATCTTGTCGAATAGGAGGCGCAGCTCCTCCTCGGCGCCCTCGGCCGTGCGCATCTCGATCACGTGGCGCAGCGTGCGCGCGTTAGCCGTCCAGACGATGTCCGTTGAAAGGCCGATCGGCGCCAGCCGGCGCAGGGCCGAGGTGACCTCCTTCTTGACGTGGAAGGGCACACCCTGCTCGTCGATCCCCAGCTCCTTCGCGGCGCTGATCTGGAACTCCTCGAGCTGCTCAACGATCGATAGGACCTGCTCGCGCACGGGCTCTAAGGCGGGCGGCACGCGGAAGCCGATGTCAGCGAGGCGCACGTAGCGCAGGCTCTCCTGGCTGAAGGCCGAGCCGGCGCGATGCCGAACAAGCTCGTGGGTCAGGACTCTGCTCACATTGCGCAGCGCGAACGAGTAATTCGCGTGCTCCAGCACGCTCCCATGACCGCTGCGCAAGATGTTCGCGAAGTACTCGAGCCGGTCGGTGCGAATCCGCGAGACGTTCGGGTTCAGGCCGGGCTCCCAACTGCGATAGCAGGCACGCCCGCCGAACTCGAGCAGGAGTTCGCCGTGACTGGGTTGCCCACCCGATCCGCTCTCCTCTTCGCCCAGACGAAGGTCCAGCCACGACTCCCCGCCGACATCCTCCAGGTAGGCGCGCATCCCCTCGACGTCGATCGACGGGCGGGCGATCAGGAAGACTTGCGGGACGGTCTCGTGCACGGGTCGGCGATGCTACCGTCCGTCGCGGATGAGCCCTTCCGCTGCCGCAACAACGCCTGAGGACTCCGAGCTGGCTGAGACCGCCTGGGACCTCGAGCCGCTCGTCGACGGCGAGGGCGAGGCCGGTGTCGAGAGCAGATTGGAGGAGGCTTTGACGCGCTCACAGGCGTTCGCCGAGCGCCACGCCGGCAAGCTCGGCGAGCTCGACAGCGCTGGTCTGGGTAAGGCAATGGCGGAGCTGGCAGAGATCTACGAGCTGCTCGGCCGCGCCGGTTCCTATGCCGCCCTGCGCTTCTACACCGACACGGCCACGCCCGCCAACGGCGCCCTGCTGCAGAAGGTGCAGGAGCGTGAGACACAGATCGCAACGACGCTGCTGTTCTTCGAGCTCGAGTGGGCCGCGCTGAGCGACGAGCGCGCCGAAGATCTCTTGGCGGGCGAGGGCCTCGACTTCTGCCGCCACCACCTGTTGAGCGTGCGCCGCTACCGTGAGCACCTGCTCACAGAGCCCGAGGAGAAGATCCTCGCCGAGAAGGCGCTCACGGGTGCGGGCGCGTGGTCGCGCCTGTTCGAGGAGCTGACCTCGGCGATCGAGGTCACCCTGCCGGTCACAGGCGAGCTGTCAGGCGAGCAGACCGCGGAGCCTGTAGCGCTCGACGTCGCATTGAGCAATCTGATGTCGGCCGATCGAGATGTCCGGCGCACGACCGCCGAGGCGGTGACCGCGGCGCTGCAGCCGGGGCTGCGCACACGTTCATTCCTGTTCAACACGCTGCTGGCCGACAAGGCCACCGACGACCGCCTGCGCCACTATCCCGGCTGGCTGGCGGCGCGCAACCTCGCAAACGAGGCTAGCAGACGAGTCGGTGCAGGCATTGATCGAGGCGGTCCGCGGGCGCTATGAGATAGCTCGCCGCTGGTACCGGCTGAAGGCGCGGCTGCTCGGGCGTCGAGCAGTTGGCCGACTATGACCGGATGGCGGCGGTCACTGAGGATGAGGTCAGCTTCTCCTTCGCGCAGGGACGCGAGATCGTGCTGGACTGCTACTCATCCTTTTCGCCGGAGCTGGGCGCCCTGGCCAAACGCTTCTTCGACGAGCGCTGGATCGACGCGCCGGTGCGTCCCGCCAAGCGCGGTGGCGCCTTCTGCGCGTCAGCGGTCCCCTCGGCGCATCCCTACGTGCTACTTAACTACACCGCCCGCCGGCGTGACGTGCTCACGCTCGCGCACGAGCTCGGCCACGGCGTCCACT
The DNA here is from genome assembly GCA_963804555.1 of uncultured Solirubrobacterales bacterium. Classification (GTDB taxonomy): domain Bacteria; phylum Actinomycetota; class Thermoleophilia; order Solirubrobacterales; family Solirubrobacteraceae; genus Palsa-744. The sequence continues at coordinate 503,062 of CAWDQX010000009.1, read as the reverse complement.
TCGCACTTGCTGCCCGCCAGGGCGTCTTTCACCAAGGCACGCCTTTGACCCTCGCTGAGACCGCCTCGGTGTTCGCCGAGACCGTCGTTTTCGGGCGGCTGCTCGGAGAGGACTCGACTCCCGCCTCACGCCTGGCGCTGCTGGCAGAGAACCTGGAGGACACGATCGCAACGGTCTTTCGCCAAGTGGCGATGAACCATTTCGAGGAGCTCGTTCACACCGCGCGACGCGAGCAGGGCGAGCTGTCGGTAGAGCGCTTCGGGGAGCTGTGGGCTGAGAGCCAGGCCGAGCTACTCGGTGACTCGGTGCAGATCACCGACGGATACCGCTCCTGGTGGTCCTACGTCCCGCACTTCATCGGCTCGCCCGGCTACGTCTATGCCTACGCCTACGGCCAGCTGCTCGCGCTGTCGGTATACCAGCGCTACGAGCAAGAGGGCGCCGAGCTCGTGCCCCGCTACCTGGAGATGCTCGCGGCCGGCGGTTCGCGCAGTCCGCAGGAGCTGGGTCAGATCGTCGGGATCGATCTGGCGGATCCGGGGTTCTGGGACGCGGGCCTGGATCTCGTCGAGCGCCAGTTGCAGGAGGCTGAAGCGGCGGCGCAGGCTTCAGGGCGGTTGTAGCCGTCCAGCCCTGCCGCCGCTCGTCGCGCGGTCGTAGGCCAGTTTGCCGATGGCCACCGGAGGGAGTCGTATGCTTGAGCGAGATGTCAAGCGAGGTCCACGTCATCGAGGGATTGGTCGTTCCGCAGCTTCCAGGCTGGGAACATGCGTGGGTTCCAGAAGCGAAGCTCAAGGATTATGCGCTGAGTCCCGAGGATCCCAAGGGGAAGCACAAGGCGCGCGTTTTTTCGAGCATGTTGGGCATCGGACAGGAAGACGGGCAATATCTTCGTGAACAAATTTTGGGAAGGCTTTCGGAATACGAAGCGATTCTTTGCAACTCTGATACGGGCTATGGCGAGGAATGGGAAGTCCTCGTCCCCGTTGAAGGGCGCAACGAACGCACGCGGTACGTCGCGACGAAATGGATCATTGTCGACCGTTCGCGCCCGGAACCGAAGCTCTCGACCCTCTACGTCGAGAAATCCGCGCGGAAGCTCCGCGAAGTCGAGGAACGATACGCCTGCCGAAAGGCCGGAGATGCTCCTCCGGGTCGTCACGCTACGCCATCGACGTGATCATTGGCCCTCGGGCACCGAGGGAACGATCGTGGAGGCGTTCGAGGACGGGGCCATCGTTGAGATTGCCAACGACGATGGCTGCACGCTCGCGATGCTTCCGCTGCCCTACTCTGCGCTCGCTTTGAAGAACTGATTAGCGCTCAGTCAGCAGCGCCGCCATCTCGATCAGCGTCCGGACGTGATCCGTCACACCTGCCGCCATCGCGGGCGTCTGCTGCTCATCTGGCACGTTCTTCTTCTCGATTGAGGGGTCTATGTTATGCCTAGTTATGCAAGACATGTATTTGACTGGTATCAGAATTATAAGTATGGCATACTTGTAGATGCACTAGATCTGGACGCAAAGTTTGGCATATCCGCCCTTTCATCCCCTAAGTACAGCGCCCAAGCGCGAGTCCATGACCCGCGCGGAGTTCTCTGCGGCGTTTCCCACGGAGAACGATCTCGTCGAGCGCAAGAAGGGCGCTGGCCGGGGTCCTCTGACCGAGAGCGTCGTGTCCTTCTCGAACACTGACGGGGGAATCATCCTAATCGGTGTCGACAATGATGGCGAGATCGTGGGTCGAGAGCGAACCCAGGGCCTCGAGGATGACCTACACGAGATGATCGGCCATCTGAGGGACCCCGGGCGCTACTCGATCCATGGGCTCCGCGTAGAGGGCACGGCGATTACCGTCCTGGCCGTCGCGAAGCGCAGCGAGGGCTTCACGCAGACCTCTAGCGGTCGTGTGCTAGTCCGCCGTGGATCCCTCGACGTGGCGCTATTCGGCGCCGAGCTGCGGGAGTTTCTCAATGCGCGAAGCTTGGAGCGCTTTGAGTCCACCGATACTCGAATCTCCTTGTCGGAGGCACCCAAAGCGCTCATCAAGGGCGTGGCCGATGCTTTTGGGTGGTCCGGTCCAGCATCATTTCCCGAGCGGCTCGCGGAGAAGGGCCTAGCGATCCAAACGCTGCACGGGTATCGCTTGACAGTGGCCGGCGCCCTCCACCTTCTCAACGAGCCTCACGAGAAGCTCGGCAAGGCATACATCGAGGTTCTACGCTATCGAGAGGGGGCCCAGAACTACGATAGGCGCGTCCAGATCGATGGGCCACTACGCGTCCAAGTTGAGCGCGCAACGCAGCTGATCGCAGATGAGCTCGGGGACGAAGTCGTCGTACTCGGCGTCCATCGCCATGAGCTACCCCGACTCCCCCGGCGCGTGCTGCGAGAGGCGGTAGCGAATGCTGTGGCCCATCGGTCCTACGAGCTACGCGGTACGTGCATACGAATCGAGATACATCCCGATGCCGTGACCATTACGTCACCCGGCTCCCTCCCCGAGCCGGTGACAGTCGAGAACATCCGCGATCAGGCGTCAGCAAGAAACGCGAACGTGATCCGCGTCTTACGCGCCTTCAACCTGGCTGAGGACTCGGGCGATGGCGTCGACGTAATGGAGGACGTCATGCGGGAAGAGCTGCTGGATCCCCCGATCTTCGCTGACACTGGCTCTGCCGTTCGCGTTACCCTCCCCGTAAGAAGTGCCGTGGCCCCGTCGGAGAGGGCATGGGTTCGAGAGGTAGAGCAGCGAGGAGAAATCGAGTCGACGGATCGTATCCTGCTCGTCCACGCGGCTCGAGGGGAGGTGCTGACCAACTCACGCGTCCGCGAGCTTCTTGGCGTCGACAAGGATCTGGCGCGGATTGCTTTGCAGCGCCTTCGGGACGCTGGATTTCTTGTGCAGCGAGGAAAGCGAGGCGGTGCCGTCTACGTATTGGATCGCTCGTTGGAACCGCCGGCCGGCCTACGGCTAGGTCAATCCGAACTCGAGGACTTGGTTGTTGAGATGGCTGGCGAAAAGCCTCTTGCCAACGCCGACATCCGCGAGAGGACAGGGCTAGACCGCGCGCAGACTCTTGATTTGCTCGCCACGCTCGTCCAGGATGGACGCCTTGAACGCAGCGGGATAAGGCGCGGGACGCGGTACCGTGCTATTGCTGAGGGCCAGCAGCACCTTCTATAGGGGGGCTGACTACTTCTTGTCGCTAGTGGGCCATCAGGTTGGGATCGGCCACGGAAGAAGCGTAGTGCGCTTGCCAGGACCTAACTACCGCCGCCGCTCATTTGGGCTTCCACGCTTTTCTTCGCAAAGTCAAGCATCCCTAGCGAAACCCATGGATACTGCCCCGCTCGAACGCGAATATTGACGGTGCCGTCGGGTGTCGTGACCTCGACGATGGTTATGACGCGGCCGATCTCGAAGTCACGGCCAAAATCGGCTTCGATGGCGTCCATCTGCTCGGCCACTTCTCGCATCAGACGGCTTCTACCGTCGACGCTGGGCGCTGTCGCGTCGGGCTCTATGTCGTCGTTTTCATCCGCCACACGGTCCTCCTTGTTGAGAAAGGGAACCATGCTACCCATCGAATACTCTTGATCGCCGATCCGCAGGACGACCAGCTGGCATCGGTTGGTCTTGCGACAGATAAGGCTTGTATTACCGCGCTTCGGAAATCAAACTGACCCACCACCGCCACGCGGATGCAGCTGGCGGCAGAAGTCCGGCCCATCAAGATTCTTGGGTATGACCGCTCAGAACAAGCCGCCGAGCGCGCCGCCCGCGTGGCTCACGAGGTCGAACAGCGGCTGGGGGATGATGCCGAAGAAGAGCGTCGCCGCCCCAGCGAGGATCGCGACGAAGATGACCTCAGGTTGCGCACGCTCGAGTACGTCGATCTCCGGTGAGCCACCTGCCATCACGGGCAGGGCACTCTTGACGGATGGCGACAGTGCCTTCCCCGGCGCCTCTCGCATCCAGATCGCCGCGATCACGGGCAGGTAGTAGCCGAGCGAGATCATCGAGCCGATCACGATCGCCACGCCCAGCCAGGTATAGCCGCCCGAGACGGCCGCATCAATCAAATAGAACTTGCCGATGAATCCTGCCGTGGCAGGGATACCGGCGAGTCCGAGCATCGAGATCGTCATCGGCCATGCCAGCCACGGCCGCTCGCGACCGAGCCCGGCCACCGCGTCGACCGAGTCGCCCAGCGTGGTTTCGCGCTCGCGCGCGACGATCACGGCGAAGGAGGCCATGTTCATGGCTACGTACACCGCCAGGTAGAAGACGGTCGCCTGCACTCCCAATTTGCTCGAGACGACGACCCCGGCGAGCATGTATCCGGCTTGGGCCACCGAGGAGTAGGCGAGCATCCGCTTCAGCGATGACTGCCCGAGCGCACCGACGTTGCCGACGAGGATCGTGATCGTCGCGAGCACTGCCACCGCCGGTCCCCAGCTGTTCTGCGCGCCGATCAGCGCGACGTCGAACAGCCGCAGGAACACGCCCAGCGCGGCGACCTTGGTGGCGACTGCCATGAACGCTGTGACGGGTGTCGGGGCGCCCTCGTATACATCGGGGGTCCACTGGTGGAAAGGCGCGACAGAGGCCTTGAAGCAGAGGCCCGCGACGCACAGCGCGATCCCCGTCAGCGTCAGGGGGTCGCTCGCGAGGTTGCCGTTGGAGATTGCGCGGGCGATAGCGGTGAAGTCGGTCGCGCCGGTCGCGCCGTAGATCAGCGCCAGGCCATACAGCAGCGTGGCCGAGCCGACCGAGCCGATGATCAGGTACTTCAGCCCTGACTCCAGCGAGCGCTCCTGGTGCTGGCCGCGCTTGGATCGGCCGGTGGCGCAGAGCACGTACAGGGGAATTGACAGTAGCTCCAGGCCGAGGAACACGAGCACCGTGTTCTGTGCGCTGGCCAGCAGCGACATGCCGCCGATCGAAGTCAGCAGCAGCGCGTGCCACTCGCCGTGGGCGGTGTCTCGAGCCGCGATCGAGCGCCATGCGAGCAGCACCGTAGCCGCCCCTCCCGCGATCAGGATCAAGTTCAGCACGAGCGACAGGTCATCGATACGCAACGCCCCGGCGATGATCGACTTCTGCGCGTTCCATTGCCACAGCGTCAGCCCCAGCGCGGCGCCGAGCGCCACCAGGCTTAGCGTGGGCACCGCCTGCTCGCGTGCCTCCCTCCGGCCGAGCAGCCCGACGAGCAGCACCACCACGGCGCCCCCCAGCAGCGCGATCAGCGGTGACAGACCGGCGAAGTCGACGTGCGGGCCTTTCAGGGTGGCGAGGGGGATGAGGCTGTTCATTTGGCCGAGTCTTCGGTTTGGTTGATTGGCCCATGTTCTGATGTTTCCGCTTGCGGGGTCTGTGCAGCCCGCGAGGCCGGTTCAGCTTCCGGGCTGGGCTGGGCTTCTGGCGCCTGGGCCGGGTTTGCGAACCCCCCGGCCAGTGCCGATGGCGCCGGGTTGAGGGCGAGATGCGCGCTTGCGACGGTTGTCTTCACAGAATCTTCGCTGCGATGCAGCGCGAACTGCGGGTACAGCGCGAGGAACAGGATCACGGCGATCAGCGGCACGAGCACGAGGCCGTCGCGCACGGTGATATCGCGTGATTTGACCTTCGGCCCCACGCGGTTGTGCATCGCGCGGATAAACAGTCGCAACGCGTACACGCTCGCCATCACCACACCGCTGAAGGCGATCACCGCGATCGCCAGCTTAGCTTTGAAGACGCCGAGCAGGATCAGGAACTCGCCGACGAAGTTGCTCGAGCCCGGGATCGCGAGCGTGGCGAGCGCGACGATCAAAAACAGCGTGGCAAGCACCGGCGCGCGGAAGGCGATGCCGCCCATCTCGCGGATGTCCTCCGAGCCACCCGCCCGCCGGGAGAGCAACAGGATGATGAAGAACAGCGGCGCCACGACCAGCCCGTGGTTGACCATCTGCAGGAGCGCTCCCTGAGCGCCCTGTGGGTTCAAGGAGAAGATCCCGAGCGTGATGAACCCGAGCTGCGCCACCGAGGAGTACCCCGCAATCAGGCGCACGTCGGTCTGGGAGAAGGCGAGCACAGACCCGTACAGGATTGAGGCGAGCGCGATTAGCAGCATCAGCACCTGGAAGTGCGCCGCCGCCTGTGGGAACAGCGGTAGCACGATCGCCAGGAAGCCGTATGCCCCGACCTTCGAGAGGACGCCGGAGAACACCATCAGCACCTCGATCGGCATCGCACGGTATCCATCCGGCATCCAGCCGTGCAAGGGAAACGCGGGCATCTTGACGAGGAAGGCGGCGGCAAAGAACAGGAAGATCCACTCCTGCGAGCCCTTGCTCAGCGGCAATGCCTGCAGCGAGGAGAGGACGAATGTGATGTGACCGCCGCCCTGCTGGGAGGCCAGCACACCGGTGGCGATCGCGGCGGCGAGCATCAACAGTGAGCCGATCAGCGTGTAGATCACGAGCTTGATCGTTGCTTTCACACGGTCTGGCTCTCGCCCCCAACCGCCGATCAGGAAGTAGAAGGGGATCAGCATCAGATCGAAGAAGGCCACGAACAGCGCCAGGTCCTGCGCGAGGAACGCGCCGAGCACAGCGGACTCGGCGAGCATGAAGTGGAAGTAGAAGAGCTTCGGCCGCTCCCACGAGCGCATGTTCGCGGCAAGCGTCGCCGCGGCAAACAGCAGTGTGGTCAACCCGACGAGAAACACGTTCAGCCCGCTCACTCCGAGCTTGTAGTGGATGCCGAGCGTGGAGATCCAGACGATGTCGGTGACGTGCTGCAGCGCCGGTCCGCCGCTGTGGAAGTCGGCGATGTAGCCGATCGCGAGGCCGAGCGCGACGACCGATCCGATCAGCGCGAGGATGCCGGAGGTGCTCCAGGCGCCGCCGGACGCGCCGAGCTCGTCCGAGCTCGTGGTGCCGCTCTCCGCGCTAGTCCCGGCCGCGCGAGTGCTGCCTTTCAGGAGCGAGGGAACGATTGCGCCGAGCACGCCGCACAGCGCGGGCAGCCAGATCAGGATTGAAAGAGGAGGCATGTGCTCGGCGTCCGTGGTCAGGTCTGCAGAAGGAAATAGAAGCCGACGCCCGCCACGCCGATCACGAGCAGCGCCGCGTAGTAGCGCAGGAAGCCGTTCTGCACGGCGCGTACGGCGGCCGAGCCCGCGCGCACGAGCCCCGTCGTGCCGCCGATCAGCGTGTCCTGCACGAACACCTGCTCGAACGTGCCCATCGCGAAGCTGCCAACGGCGGCCGCCGGGCGCACGATCGCGAAGTCGATCAGCTCGTCGAAGTACCACTTGTTCACGGACAGCTCATACAGCGCTCCGAACCGCTCGCGCGCGGTGACCGCGATGCTCGGCTGCTTGACCCAGATGCGGTAAGCGATAGCGATGCCCGTCAGGCCGAGTACGGTGCCGAGGACCATGCCGAAGATCAGCAGTCCGTCCTTGGTGTGCGGTTCGTACAGCGGGGAGCCGGCGAAGGTGGGGCGCAGGAAGCTGACGATCACGTCGTCAACCCCCGGGACCTGGACGAGGCCCGCGCCGATCGCGCCGATCGCGAGCGCCGTCATCGCTACCTTCATCGGCAAAGCCCGCTCGGCGATCGTGTGGTGAGGGCCAGGGAAGCCGACTTCGGTGTCCTCGACCTCGCCGTTCGCGGGGTTCGTGGGGACCTCGGCATGGTGCAGGTGACCGGCTTCGAGCTCCTTCGCCTCGGCGACGGGGTCGCCGTAGAAGGCCCTGAAGATCATCCGGAACGTGTAGATCGCCGTGAGGAAGGCGCCGATGTAGCCGATCACATACAGCGCCCAGTGCCAGCCGCCGCGCTCGGCGGTCACGAGCAGGATGTCGTCCTTCGAGAAGAAGCCCGAGAACGGCGGGATCCCCGACAGCGCGAGACCGCCGATGATGAAGCAGGCGAACGTGAACGGCAGTGCCTTGCGAAAGCCGCCCATCTTCTCCAGCGACTGCTCGCCACCCATCGCGCCGATGATCGAGCCGGCGCCCATGAACAGGAGCGCCTTGAAGAACGCGTGGGTCATCAGGTGGAACAGCCCGGCCGCGTAGGCACCGACGGAGACGCCCATGATCATGTAGCCGATCTGGGACATCGTCGAGTAGGCGATCACGCGCTTGATGTCGGTCTGGGTGACCGCGATCGTGCCCGCGATCAACAGCGTCGCGGCGCCGATCACCGCGCCCGTGTCCTGCGCGGCGGGAGCGAGTTCGAACAGGACGTGCATGCGCGCGATCAGATAGACGCCGGCGGTGACCATCGTCGCGGCATGGATCAGCGCGCTGACGGGAGTCGGGCCCTCCATCGCGTCGGGCAGCCAGGTGTGCAGCGGGATCTGCGCTGACTTGGCGATCGCGCCGACGAGCAGCAAGAGACAGCCGGCGACGATGTCCGCTTCGCCCTTGTGGAAGACATGGGGAGCGGCCTTGAAGGTGGCGAGGAAGTTCAGCGTGCCGGTGTGCTTGAAGATGAAGTACGTGCCCAGCACGAGCCCCACGTCCCCGACGACGTTGATCACGAACGCCTTGATTCCCGCCTTCGTGGCGGTCGTGCGCCGATACCAGAAGGAGATCAAGAGGTAGGAGGCCGCGCCGACGAACGCCCAGCCGATAATCAAGAGCAGGAAGTTGCCCGCGAGCACGAGCAGCAGCATCGAGAAGACGAAGAAGTTCAGGTAGGCGAAGTACCGCGCGAATCCCCTGTCTTCTTCGAGGTAGGAGACCGAGTAGAGGTGGATCATCGTCGAGATCCCCGTGACGATCAGGATCATGAACACCGACAGCGGGTCGACGAGGATCGACAACCGCGCGTTGATGCCGACCGTCGAGGCGTAGTTCCAGAGCGAGGATTCGAGCTCGCGGTGGCTGGCGGAATGCCCCTGCAGCGCGATCAGCGCCCCGATTGCCGAGAGGAACGCCAGGCCGATCGCCGCCGTCCCGATCGCCCCGGCGGTGTTGCCCGGCAGCACGCGATAGCCAAACGCGATGATCAGCATCCCGAGCAGGGGGAAGGCCAGCACGAGCCAGCCGTAGGTCGTGGCGCTCATATGGCTCGCTTCTCCAAACGGCGCCGGCTCATCCTTGTAGCTCCCGGAGCTCATCCACATCGACCGGTAGCCGGCGGCGGTAGATCGCGACGATCATGCCGAGCCCGATACAGACCTCGCAGGCGGCGACGGTCATCACGATCAGCGCGAGGATCTGCCCGTCGCCGTTGCCCCACATGCGCGAGAACGCGACAAGCGAGAGATTGGCGCCGTTGAGCATCAGCTCGAGGCAGAGCAGCACCACGAGCGGGTTGCGCCGGGTGATCACGCCGACGACGCCGAGCGAGAAGACGATCGCCGAGACGGCGAGGTACCAGGCGATGCTCACGAGGGGTACCTCGAGCCGGCATCCGGCCGGCTCTGTTGAGGTAGAAGGGCGCCCTCCAGGCTCCCTTCACCGGGCCTGAAGGCCCTCCCTCCGACGCCCTCGGCCGTCGTGCCGGTGCCCTGCGGGCGAATCAGGTGCAGTGGAAGGAGCACGTCGTGCTCATCGTCATCCTCGAGGCCACCACGGCGGCCGGCGAGCACGACCGCGCCAACGGCCGCGATCAAGAGCAGGAACGAGGCCGCCTCGAACGCGAGCAGGAAACGCGTGAGCAGCAGGTTGCCGATGTAGGCAGGCGTGCCGAATTGATGAGGACCCCCACCCACCCCCGGCGCGTACCCGGCGCCCTGCCCGTCGATCGCCTTCAGGCCGGTGCCGAGCAGCGCGATCAGCAGCTCGATCAGCAACGCCCCACCAGCGATCGCGCCGCCGAGACGCAGGTTCGCGCCAGCGACGCGCGAGCCGGACAGTCGCTCGTCGCTCAAAGACTCCTCGACGGAGCCGCCGACGTAAGCGACGACGAACACGTACAGGACCATCACCGCACCGGCGTACACCACCACCTGCGCCGCGGCGACGAATTCCGCGCGCAGCAGCAGGAACAGAACCGCGAGCGAGATCAGGTGGCCGACGAGTGCGAGCACGCTGTAGAAGGGGTCGCGCAGGACGACGACGCCGACTGCGCCGGCGATCACGCCGAAGCCGGCGATGAAGAACAGGACAGAGCTCATCGGGTGGACGGGGTCCAGGTCATCTCACTCGCCCTCGTTCCTCAGTGGGGTGCGCTCGAGTGGCTCGGCGAGCAGCATCTCCTTCGTGAAGATCAGATCTGAGCGGTCGTAGTCGGACATCTCGTAGTCGTGGCCCATCGTGATCGCGTCGAATGGGCAGGCGATCTCGCAGTAGCCGCAGAAGATGCAGCGCGAGAGGTTGATCTCATACACGGCCGCGTAGCGCTCGCCAGCGGAGACGCGGTTCTCAGGGGTGTTCTCGGCCGCGACCACACGGATGCAGTCCGCCGGGCAGGCCGCGGCGCAGAGTGAGCAACCCACGCACTTCTCTAGGCCGGGGTGGGTGGGGTCCGAATTTTCGAAGCGGTGGAGCTTGTGCCGGCCGCGGAAGCGCGGGTACACGGGCGTCTTCTCCTCCGGATACTGAACCGTGACGGGTGTTTCCCGGAAGCGCCCGAAGGTCGTCATCAGGCCGCGTACGGTCTCCCGGAAGGTGCGCCACGTACCACGCGCGGCGCCCGGCGCGGGGGTGCGCTGGACCTCGATGACGTCCTCACCGGGGCTCCAGGGCGTGACGGTCAGCCCGGTTGCGGCCGCGGGGGCCGAAGCGGCCGGCTGTGGTGTGGTTGGCTGCACGGAGTCGGGCATCAGTGGGTGACCACGACGAGGATCGCAGTGACGAGTGCGTTGAGGGTTGCCAGCGGCAGGAGCACCTTCCAGCCGAAGCTCATCAGTTGGTCGTAGCGCAGGCGCGGGAGCGTCGCGCGGACCCAGATAAACAGGAACGTGATCAGCGACATCTTGAAGAGCACGATGATCGGATCCACCCAGCCGGGCGGGTGGATGCCGAACGGCAAGAGCCATCCGCCGAGGAACACGGTCGTGACGATGCCGGAGACGACGAGGACGTTGAGGTACTCGGCGAAGTAGTAGGAGGCGAAGCGCCCCCCGCCGTACTCGGTGTTGTAGCCGCCGACGAGCTCGGCGTCGGCCTCTGTCAGGTCGAATGGCGCGCGGTTGGTCTCGGCAAAGCTCGCGGTGAGGAAGATCAGGAAGCCGAAGAACTGAGGCACGATGTACCACATGCCTTTCTGGGCTTCGACGATGCCGGTCAGTGAGAGCGTCTGCGCGGTGAAGATCACCCCGACGAGCGCGAGACCTTGAGAGACCTCATAGGAGATCAGCTGGGCGGCGCCGCGCATCGCGCCGAGGAACGAGTACTTCGAGCCCGAGGACCAGCCGCCGAGCATGATCCCGTAGAAGGCGATCCCCCCGAATGCGAATACGTACAGCGGACCGATCGAGACGTCGATCCCGTACAGCCCGACGCGCGTGCCAAAGATGTGCTGGACGTTGCCGAACGGGATGATCGCAAACGCCGCGACCGCGGTGAGGATCGAGATGATCGGCGCGATGGCGAACAGGAACCCGATCGAGGTGCTCGGGCGGAACTGCTCCTTGGTGAGCAACTTGAGGATGTCGGCGAGCGGCTGCAACGCGCCGTAGGGGCCAACGCGGTTGGGGCCATAGCGGCTTTGAAAGCGCCCGAGCAGCTTGCGCTCGGCGAGCAGCACGACGGGCACCAGCTGCAGCCCTACGGCGAAGATCACGATGGCCTTGATGATCTGGATCCACCAGGGCTCGTAGTAGCCGACCACGGCAAGCGGCGTCGTCATACGTGCTCCTGTACGGGATAGGCGCCAGCCGCGTCGCGCTCTTGCCAGCGCACTCCGCGCCCGCCGATCTCCTCGGGCGTCAGGCCCGCATAGAAGGGCACGGCCTCGATCAGCTGGGCAGTGGCCATCGAGCCGGTGAGAACGGCGAGATCGAGCTCCAAGCGCTGGGCCAGATCGGCGAGCACCTGCCATCCCGCGCGCACCGACCCGAGACGAGCCACGGCCGGCCGCAGCCGCTGCAGGCGCCCGTCCGGATGAACGATCGTCCCCTCCTTCTCGGCGTAGGCCTCGGCCGGGAAGACCACGTCCGCGTGCGCGCGCAGATCCTCGGTCAGGAACGAGGCGTGCACGACGACCGTCGAGGCATGCTCGAGCGTCCGCTCCCACAGCTCATGATCTGGCAAGTCGTTCAGCGGGTCGGCTTGGAAGAGGTACAGCGCCGCCAGCTCACCGCCGGCCAGTCCCTCGGCGATCGCGCGAGCATCCATACCCGGCGCATCGCCAAGCTCGCAGAGTCCCGGGCCAGCGTTCGGCAGCACCCCGGCCTCGCGCAGTCCACGCCCATTTGTGCCGGCCGGGATTTCGAGCAGGCCCGCACCCTGCACGTCGCCCATTGAGAGCTCCGCGGCGATCTCGAGCAGCGCTCGAGCGGCCGCCTGTCCGTTTGGCCCCTCGGTAAGCCGCTCGCTCCACAGGATGACCACATCCTCCCCGGCTTGGGCGAGCTCCCGTGCCAGCTCACGAAGCGCCGGGAGGTCCTCGCTCGAGGCCTGAGCCAGCTTCATGCCATGGCGGCGCACTCCCTTGCGCAGGCGCAGGTCGAGGATCGGCATGTCCTGCAGCGGATCGGCGTCGAGCACGAGCACCGCGTGGGCGAACTCGAGGTCTGAGACCTTCGCCTGCAGGGCGGGATCAGACAGCGCGCGGTGCAGCTCCAAGGGCAGCGTGCCCGCGCGTCGCGAGTCCAGGTGTGGCGAGCCAAGTCCCTCGCGGAGCAGCCGCGCGAGCAGGAAGCCCTCCTCACTGGTCGCCTGTCCACCGACGATCGCCCCCGTGCGCTCATCGGCTCGCTTCAGGCCGGCGGCAGCCGCCTGTAGGGCCCGCTCCCAGGAGACCGGCCGCAGCTCGCCGCCGTCGCGGATCATCGGCTCGCTCACGCGATCCTCGCCGCCGAGCGCGGGATAGGCAAAGCGCCCGGCATCGCACAGCCAGCCGTCATCGACCTCGTCGTTCTCGCGTGCGAGCACGCGCAGCACGCGATCGTCACGCACGCTCAAAGTGACGTTGCACTGTGCTGGACAGAGCGTGCAGACCGAGCCCGCGTCCTCGATGTCCCAGGGCCGCGCGCGGAAGCGGTAGGGACGCGAGGTGAGTGCGCCGACAGGGCAGAGCTCGACGATGTTGCCGCTGAACGGCGCCACGTAGGGATGGCCGTCGAAGGTCGAGATGTAGGAGTGTGCGCCGCGCTCCAAGAGGACGAGCTGGTGGTCTTCGGAGATCTCCTGGGAGAAGCGCGCGCAGCGGTAGCAGAGAATGCAGCGCTCGCGGTCGATTGCGATCGTGGGGGAGAGCTCCAGCGGCTTGACGAAGTGACGCTTGGGCTCGATGAAGCGCGAGTGGCCGGGGCCCCAGCCGAAGGTGATGTCCTGGAGTGGGCACTCGCCGCCCTTGTCGCACACGGGGCAGTCGAGCGGATGGTTGATCAGCAGGAACTCGACGACCGACTGCTGCGCGGTCTTCACGCGGTCGGTCTGTGTGTGCACGACCATGCCGTCCTTGACCGGCGTCGAGCAGCCGGTCTGCAGTTTGGGAATTCCCTCGATCTCCACCAGGCACATGCGGCAGGCGCCGACGGGCTGACCGAGCTTGGGCTCGTAGCAGAACACTGGGATCTCGACGTCGCCGTGCTTGGCCGCGTCGACGAGCATCGCGTTCTCCGGCGCCTTGACCTCGAGGCCGTCGATCGTGAAGGTGATCGTCTTCGGTTCGGGCCTAGGCATCGAGCGCCCCCTGGGCCACGAGCGCCAGATCGGAGGCGGCGGTTGCGCCAAGGCCGTTTCGTGCCTGGGCGGCCTCGATGTGAGCCTCGAACTCTCCGCGGAACTTCGCGATCATCGAGCCGATCGGCATTGCCATCGCGTCGCCGAGCACGCACAGGCAGTTACCGATGATGTGCTCCTGGACGGAGGCCATGATGTCGAGGTCCATCGGTGTGGCCTCGCCGGAGTCGATCCGCTCGAGCATCTTCACCGTCCAATTGGTGCCCTCGCGACATGGGGTGCACTTGCCGCAGGACTCATGCCGGTAGAACTTGGCGAGCTTCATCGCGAGGTCGACGATCGGCGTGGAGTCGTCGACGACGATGATCGCTCCGGAGCCGAGCATCGAGCCGGCTTTGCCGAGTGAGTCGAAGTCGTATGGCACGTCGAGGTCATCGGCCATGAGTACCGGCGCCGAGGAGCCGCCGGGGAACCAGCACTTGAGCTTGCGTCCCTCCGGGGGACCGCCGGCGAGGCCATAGATGATCTCGCGCGAGGGGATGCCCAGCTCGATCTCGTAGTTGCCGGGACGCTGCACCTGCCCGGAGATCGAGACGAGCTTGGTGCCTGTCGAGGTCTCGGTCCCGAGCTTCGCGTACTCGGCGCCGCCCATCCGCATAATGGCTGGGACGGTCGAAAGCGTCTCGACGTTGTTGATCAGCGTCGGACCTTGGTAGAGGCCTTGGATTGCGGGGAACGGTGGCTTCAGGCGGGGATTGCCACGCTTGCCCTCCAGCGAATCGAGCAACCCGGTCTCCTCGCCGCAGATGTACGCTCCCGCGCCGCGGTGCACGACGAGCGACAAGGAGTGCTCTGAGCCGAGGATCTGCTCGCCGATGAAGCCGGCCTCGCGGGCTTCGCGCAGTGCCGCGTCGAGCATGTCGGCCTGCAGGACGTACTCGCCGCGGATGTAGATGAACGAACGATTGGTCCCCGCCGCGTAGGAGGCGATGACGAGCCCCTCGATCAGCATGTGTGGGCTCTTCTGCATCAGTTCGCGGTCCTTGAACGTGCCCGGCTCGGACTCGTCGGCGTTGCAGACGAGGTACTTGTCCATCGAGCCTTTTGGCAGGAACGAGACCTTCTTGCCCATCGAGAAGCCCGCACCTCCGCGTCCCCGCAGGCCGGAGGCTTCGAGCTCCTTCAAAACGTCCTCGGGAGTCATTTGCAGAGCCTTTTTGAGCGCCTCGTAGCCGCCGCGGCGCTGGTACACCTCGAGCGTGTTCAGGCCGGGCTCGTCGATGTCGTAGAACAGGAGGATGGGATCCCCACCCGCCCGGGCGGCGCCGGCCATCGTCATGCGCCTCCGTGCTCGGCTGGGGATCGATCCCCGCCCACCCACTCCTGGGTGTTTGCGTGCGGGTCGGCGACCTGTTTGCGGGCGAGCTGCTTCTCCGGCAGCACTGGCCGTCCCGCGCGCAGATCATCGAGCAGCGCCGGCACGTCCTCGAGCGAGAGCGGGCCGACGTACACGCCGTCGACCGAGGCCATCGGCGCGATGTCGCACGCGCCGAGGCACTCGAATGCGCGCACGTTGAATTCGGCATCCCCATCGGCCGCCTCGCCGACGGCCTCCTGAACGGCCGCGAGCAGTGCGTCGGCGCCGCAAAGCGAGCAGGAGATGTTCGTGCACACGTACACGCTGTGGCGTCCAACGGGCTCGGTCTCGAGCATGTCGTAGAACGTCGCCACGGCTGCCAGGTCGGCTGGGGTCAGCCGCATCACGCAGGCCACCTGCTCGATCGCCTCGGGCGAGCACCAACCGTGCAGGCGCTGAGCGGCCTCTAGCGCCGGCAGCGAAGCGGAGCGGGTCTCGGGATACAGCGCCATGTGTGCCTCGATCTCCGCGCGCAGCTCGGCTGGGACCTCGACGGATGGGGACCCCCCCACCCCGGGGATGCCCGCTGGGTCCTTGTCCAGATCGGCGGGGGTATCCCAGCCGGGCACGCGGGAGCCGTGGGCGTAGCGTGGGATGCCCTTGTCCATCGGCACGCTGGGGCGCGAGCTCATCGGTCGATTCCCCCCAGGATCGGATCGAGCATTGCGGTCGTTGCGATCATGTCGGCGATATATGAGCCCTCGGCCATCGGCGCCAGAGCCTGGAGGTTGACGAAGCTCGGGTCGCGCATGTGTACTCGCGCGGGCTTGGAGCTGCCGTCGGAGCGCACGAAGCAGGCAAGCTCACCGCGGGGGGACTCGATCGGGTAGTAGACCTCGCCGGGGGGCACCCTAAATCCCTCGGTGACGAGCTTGAAGTGATGGATCAGCGCCTCCATCGAGGTGGCGAGCTCATGGCGAGGAGGCAGCGCCACCTTGCGATCGCCGGTCATGTGCGGTCCCTCGGGCAGGCCATCGAGCGCTTGGGAGATGATCTTCACCGACTCGTAGATCTCGGCTAAGCGCACCGCGAAGCGGTCGTAGTTGTCGCCGACCGTTCCCACCGGGATCTTGAACTCGAAGTCCTCGTAGGAGCTGTACGGCGCTGCCTTACGCAGGTCCCAGGGGTTGCCCGCCGCGCGCAGGAGGGGTCCCGTGACGCCCAGTCCGAGCAACGTGTCCGCATCCAGCGGACAGGTCCCGCGCAGGCGCTGCAGGACGATCTCGTTGGAGTTCAGAATCGCCCCGTACTCGTCGGCGCGCTCGGGCATGACCTTCAGGAACTCACGCAGCTTCGGGGCAAAGCCGGCGGGGATGTCCTCGATCACGCCCCCGACCTGGAAGTAGCGCGTGTGCATGCGCGCGCCAGAGGACATCTCGAACAAGTCGAGGATCATTTCGCGCTCGCGCAGGCAATACAGGAAGATCGAGACAGCGCCGAGATCGAGCGCGCTCGTGCCCAACCAGATCAGGTGCGAGGCGATGCGGTTCAGCTCGAGATGGATCACGCGCAGGTACTGAGCGCGCTTGGGAACCTCCACCTCCAAGAGCGTCTCGACCGCGCCGATGTAAGCCATTGCGTTGAAGTAGTACGCGAGGTAGTCCATCCGCTCGACCACGGGGATGACCTTCCAGTAGGACTTGTCCTCGGCGGTCTTCTCGATCCCTGTGTGGACGTAGCCGACGATCGGTTTGATGTCGCGCACAATCTCGGCCTGGAGGGTGACGAGCAGTCGCAGCACGCCGTGCGTGGCGGGATGGTGCGGACCGAAGTTGAGCGTCAGCAGCTCGTCCGTGGTTTCGGCTCCACCGCTCGGATCCTCGACGGGAGAGAGCGTGATCGACTGCTCGCGCCGGCGGTACTCCGACAGGCTCGGGCTCTCGGTCGGCGTCGGGCTCACTCGCGCGACTCCAGCCATTTGGCCTCGTCGAACGTGAAGATGACCGGTTCGCCCCCGATCGGGAAGTCTCGCCGCTGGGGATGGCCCTCGTAGTCCTCGGGCATCAAGATCCGGCGTAGGTCCGGATGGCCGTCGAAGGAGACCCCGAACATGTCGTAGACCTCGCGCTCCTGATGGTTGGCCGTCGGCCAGTCCGCGGTCACCGACTCCACCGTCGGTGCGTCCAGGGGCACGCGCAGCTTGACCGTGATGCGGTCGACCCTGCTCATGTCCAGCAGCTCGTAGATCACGCCGAGGCGCGGCTCCTCGGGGTAGTAGTCGACGCCGTGCACGCTCGCTAGGAACGCATAGCCCCGGCCACGCAGGTGCTGGAGCGTCGAGCGGATCGCCGAAGGATCGACCTGAAGCGTGGCGCGTTCGCGGAAGTAGACCGTCTCGAGGACGGTGTCACCCAAGTCGTGGGCGATCAGCTCCAGCCCGGTCGCGTCAGGCACCGGGGACGATCTCCTCCGTGCCGACGGCGTCGTAGCGCTTGCGCCAGCCCATGTCGGGGTCGTCCTGGACCATCGTGCGCAGCTTCAGCACGCCGTGCATCAAGGACTCCGGGCGGGGTGGGCAGCCGGGGACGTGCACGTCGATCGGCATGAACTTGTCGGCGGGCACGAGCGCGTAGTTGTTGAACACGCCCATCGAGCTGCAGCATGCCCCCATCGAGATCGCCCACTTGGGCTCGAGCATCTGGTCGTAGAGCCGGCGAATGATCGGCGCCATCTTGATCGATACGCGCCCCGCGAGGATGATCAGGTCGGCCTGGCGCGGGGAGGCCCGGAACGCCTCGAAGCCGAAGCGCGCGATGTCCATGCGCGGACCGGCGGTGTGGAACTGCTCCATCGCACAACAGGCCAGTCCGAAAGCGAGCGGAAAGAACGAATTCGAACGCGCCCAAGCGACCGCTTGGTCGAGCGTCGTCGTCAGCATGCGTTCTTCCACGTATCGCTCGAGCTCTGTGCCCTCCAGGTGCGCGGGATGGTTGGCGCCTTCCAGGTCTCCGCCGCGCAGCAGCTGGCTCGTGTTCAGGTTCTCCACGCGCAGCGGCGTCGAACCGAGCGGCTGGCCGGAGCTCGGCCGGCCAGAGATCTTCTCGCGTTTTACTTCCACTCCAACGCTCCCCTGCGCCAGACGTAGACGAACGCGACGAACAGCAGTGCGATGAAGGTGATCGTCTCGGCCAGGGCGTAGCTACCGTAGGCGCGCAGCTCGACGGCGATCGGGTAGAGGAAGACCACCTCGATGTCGAACAGGATGAACAGCATCGCGATCAGGTAGAAGCTGATCCCGAAGCGCATTCCCTGCTTGACCTCGGAGGGCAGACCGCACTCGTAGGGGTCCTGCTTGTGTTTTGCCGCTCGACGCGGGCCGAGCACGGTGTTCAGCACGGTGAACGCGCCGCCGACGGTGCCGCCGAGCACCAGAAAGACGATCGCCGGGAGATAGCTGCGCAGCACCGAGCCGTGTTATATCACCGCTTGTGGCACAGTGTTACATAGTGGCAATCGGCTCGATATCGTGATTCAGGCCGTGGTCGCCGGTGCCCTCGTGGTGGCGGCGCTCAACGCGCTTGCGGGTCTGCTCGGCGGCTGGCGCTGGTATCGCTGCGAAGCGAGTGGGACTTTCTGGCTGCTGCTGCGGATCGGCCAAGGATCGGCGCTCACCCTCGCGCTGGCGGTCGGCTCGCTGGCGGCGGCGGGCAAGTATTCGAGCGAACACCTCTTCTATCTCTATGCGCTGCTCCCGCTCGCGGTCGGCTTCGTGGCTGAGCAACTGCGGGTGATCTCTGCGCAGACAATCCTCGACCGGCGTGAGCTCGCAGACGCCCAGGCGGTGGGGGAGTTGCCCGAGCAGGAGCAGCGGGTCGTCGTCACCGAGATCATGCGCCGCGAGCTCGGCGTGATGGCGCTTTCGGCACTCGTGGTGGTGTTCCTCGCGTTGCGCGCCGCGGGCACGGCCCACGGCTTCTAGGAACGATGATCCGGCCGGCGCTCCGTGCCGGCCTCAGGCCGATATATTCCCGCCGCATGAAGCTTGCTGCGACGACGATGGTTCTGCTCTGTTGCGCCGTGGTTCTGGGAGCGTGCGGCTCACAGGGCATCTCGGTCGCCAAGACCAGCCCCTACTACCGTGGGGCCGTGATCTTCCGCGACCACTGCTCCGGCTGCCATACGCTGGCGACAGTCGGCGCGGAGGGGTCGGCGACGAGCATCAAAGATCGCTTGCGCACGAACGGCCCGAACTTCAACTTCCGCAAGGAGACCGTGGAACAGGTGCTCTACGCGATCCACAACGGCGGCTTCTCGGGCGCGATCATGCCGGAGAACATCATCCTCGGTACCGAAGCGCACGAAGTCGCCAGCTTCCTCGCGCAGTACTCCGGGCTACAGGCGCAGAAGGTGCCTACCACGAGCATTACGCTCTCTACGAAGTAACCCGGGGCTTCCGCGTGCTGGATCTCAAGCGGATCAGGCAAGAACCAGATGCCGTACGCGCGGCGCTCGAGCGGCGCGGGCCCGAGGCCGCCGCTGGCCTGGACCGGGTGATCGAGCGGGACGCGCGCCGGCGCGCGTTGTTGCCCGAGCTGGAGGGTCTGCGCGCCGAGCAGAACGAGGCCAACGCACGCATCAAGTCCGCCGGCGCTCCGGAGGAGCGCGAGCGGGAGATCGCGGCGATGCGCGGGGTGGCCGCGCGCGCGAAGGAGTTGGAGCGCGAGCTGGCCGTAGTCGAAGAGGATCTTCAGAGCGCCCTCGCGCCGTTGCCGAACATGCCCGACCCGACGGCGGCGCCCGGGCCAGAGGACGAGCTGGTCAGAGAGATGGGAGAGATCCCCACGCTGGGCTTCGAGCCACGCGACCATCTGGAGCTTGCGGGGGAGAGCATCGACATGGATCGCGCGGCGCGCCTGTCGGGGTCCCGCTTCGCCTACCTGAAAGGCGACCTCGTGATGCTCGAGCTCGCGCTCGTGCGCTGGGTGCTCGAGAAGCTGCGCGGGAAAGGATTTGAGCCGGTGCTCCCGCCGGTGCTCGTGCGTGAGCAGGCGCTGTACGGGACTGGCTTTCTCCCCGACACCGAGCAGCAGATCTACTCCCTGGGGGAAGATGAGCTGTTCCTTGTCGGCACCTCCGAGGTCGCGCTCGCATCGCTGCACGCCGAGGAGATTCTGAACGCCGAGAGTCTGCCGCTGCGCTATGCCGGCTTTTCGCCCTGCTTCCGACGTGAGGCCGGCGCGGCCGGAAAAGACACGCGGGGCATCTTCAGGGTGCACCAGTTCGACAAGGTGGAGATGTTCAGCTTCGTCTCACCGGAGGACTCGCTCGCCGAGCACGAGCGCATCCTCGCGATCGAGGAGGAGATCCTCCAGGATCTGAACCTGCCTTATCGCGTCGTGAATATCGCCGTCACCGATCTCGGCAACTCGGCGGCGAAGAAGTACGACTGCGAGGCGTGGTTACCGAGCCAGGATCGCTATCGCGAGCTGACGTCGTGCTCGAACACGACCGACTACCAGGCCAGGCGGTTGAACATCCGGGTTCGCAAGGACAAGCAGACACAGGCGTTGCACACGCTAAACGGAACCGCGGTGGCGGTCGGGCGAACGCTCGTCGCGCTGCTCGAGAACGGCCAGCAGGCAGATGGCAGTGTCGAGCTGCCCGAGTGTCTCGTGGCATACGGTGCGCCAGCGCGGCTGCCCTCCGCTGTTTGACCCGCGGCGGCACCCCGCGGATGGATCGACGGCGTCGCTGGGGTCAGTATTTGCTGCCCAAGAGCTGAATGTGATCCGCCTCGGCCGCGCTCGGGAACGGGCGGATCAGCCCGAAGCGCGCGAGCGTCGCCTGAGGCACGCCCTCGATGCCCGGCGTGTCCGAGGCTTCCCCGCGAGTATGTGGGTCGTTGGCGAAGCCGCCGACCTCGATCGAGTGCTCTGGCGTGCGGTAGCCGGAGATGCCGATCAGATGCAGGTGCAGGGCGATCCCGAGCGTGTTCAGATGGGCGACGAGGATAGGCTCCTCGCCGACCGAGTAATCCGTGCCGGGCGCCTGGAAGAAGCCGTATTCGCCTTGGGGAGTCGAGGTGAAGTTGCCGACAGGGCCGGTGTAGGCGTTGGTGACGCCCTCGGCGGCGAGTTCGCTGACGGCGAGCGTTGAGAGCTCGTGTTCGAGCGAATGCCGGTGCGATTCCAAGGGGGCCAGCTCGGCGCTCTTTTGATCGCGCGCGCGGATGTAGGACACCTGGCGACTGACCAGCGCGAGGTGCAGCTGAGCGACCTCGTCGCGCTGCACGAGCACCGCGCTCGTCTCGCGGGCGTGACTGGCCTCGAGCGTCGCGAGCTTGCTCGCTTCGGCGGTCACCGCCTTCTGCTCTTCAGCGACATGGACGGTCGCGCCCGCGTTCTCGCGGGAGATCGCGCGTAGGTCGTCGAGTCGCTCGATCAGGTCGGCGAAGCCGTGGGCCTCTAGGACAACGGTCACGATGTCCGGCGGGGGTGACTCGTAGGAGGCGATCACCTGGGCCACCAGCACCTGCCGGTCGCGCCCGAGCTGGACCTGAAGCGAGGCGAGGTTGGCGCGGGCGGTGCGCAGCTGAGAGCGCAGGTTGGCGAGCAGGTTGCGCTCGGTGTCGAGGCTCGATTCCAGCGCGTCCAGGCGCGTCTGCAGGTCGTCGATGCTGCCCTGGAATCCCTCGATCTGGTGGGTGTCTGCGCCGATCCCGGAGTGCAGCTCACCTTCGCGGGCCTGCGAAGCGGCGATCCGGCCTTCGAGTGTGCCACTACTCGAGCCGGCGGCTACCGGTCCGAGTACTGCCGCTCCCGTGATGGTGGTGGCCAGGACGGCCGCGAGCGCGAGCAGACGAGCGTAGACCGGCTGGGAAAGGCGATGCGAGCGGCGGGATGAACGGGACATGAATTCGGCAAGCTAGCCAGGGGAGACTCCGAGCACAAGCAACGGGCGCGCTCCTGCAGCTCTACTTGCAGGGATCTACCCGATCAGGAAGATGATCGATTGCGCGGTGCCGTTCTGAGGTTTGAGCGTAAGGCGGTAGCGGCCGGGGCTCAATGCACTGTGATTAGTCAGGTGCCGACGGTTTCGTCCTTTGATTGCGGCGAAGGAGAGGCTGCCCGGCACGAGTTGCCAAAGCTCACGCCCTGAAACCCGGACGAGCTTGGCGAGCGTGGCGTGCACGCGCGCGGCGGCGCTGAGGGTGAAGGCGAAGCCCACCGCGCGGATCTTCGGCTTGACACTCCTGAGCGAGAGGAGGGCATACGGGGTGAGGGCGAGGGCAGTTAGCCTGATGGTCTTGCTGGAGGCTGCGGCTGAGCCCGCTGTTTCGCTGGCTTTGTCGCCACCCAGTCCGCTGGCCTGGCTTGCGCCGGCGCCTGCTTCTGAGTGGCTGCTGGCGCTGGTCGTCGAGCTCCCGGTGCTCGAGCCGTTGCCGTTCGAGCCGCTACTGCCGGAGCCACCGCCCTGATTTTTCGCCGCTTCTTCTTCCTTCTTCTTTTCTTCGAGGTGTCGTTCTTCACGCAGCTTCGCTTCCGCGCGTCGCTTTTCTTCGTTTTTCCGCCTGACTTCTTCGCTGACGGGCTCGAAGGCGGTGATTCCATCGGGGGTGCCGACTCCGGTGGGGCCGTCGTAGCCGGGGCTCGCATTGCAGATGGGACTCTCGGAGCAGTCCTCCGCCTCGAAGGACTCTTCACAGTTGGAGAGCCCGGTTTCTTCGTTGAAGAGTTCTTTGTCTTCACACTTGCCGTTGGATCCCGAGGTCACGTCGTGAAGCGTTGTCGGGTCTTCGATCTCATTTTCGTACAGGGTCTTCGCGGGGTATTCGACGCCGTCGGCGCCCCCGGCGAGTGCGAACACCGAGGCGATCAGCGGTGAGGCGAGGCTGGTACCACCGATCGGCCTCCAGCCCGCTTCCGAGCTTTCTGGGCTTTCGGGAGTCGAGTCGTAGATCGCTACGCCTGTGTAGGGATCGGCGTCTGCGGAGACGTCGGCCACGGCTCGCCCGGAGCCGCAGCCGACGCTCGACCAGTCCGGCTCGGCTGTCTGCCACGCCGGAGCGGCGAAGGAGATGCTGCAGCCGCTTCCACCGGCGCCGTCGCCGTTCCACACGGTCTCGCCTCGCCAGGTGCCTTCTGGGCCTAGAGGGAGCAGGCGCGTGCCGCCCACTGCGACCACGTGGGGTGAGGAAGCGGGATAGTCGGCAAAGCCCTTTTCCGCGCCTTCTTCGGCATCCCAGTCCAGGTAGCCATCGTCGCCGGCGGCCGCGGTGATGACGACGCCGTGGTGGTTGAAGGCTTCGCTGTCTTCGCCGCATTCGATGTCACGTATCCCTTTCGAGCATTCGGCGCCGCCCCACGAGTTCGAGATCTCCGTAGCCGGTAGCCCAGCGGCTGCGTTCTCGGCTGTTTCGAGATCGAAGAACGAGGCGGAGTCAGCCTCGACGAGCACGATCTTGCAGTTCTGGCAGACCGCGTGGGAGACCTCGATGTCGAGCGATATCTCGGTCGTCCAGCCATCGGCTTCTTCCACCTTCTTGCAGGCCGCTTCTTGTGTTTCTCGGGCTTTTTTTGTAATTGGTTTGCTTTTGCAGACCGTTTCTTCTGCTTCTCGTTCTTCGGTGCTGCTGGGGAACGGCAGGTTGCCTGCTTCGCCGTTCTGGTTGACCTGCTCGAAGCAGTCGCTCACCTCTCCGACAGAGCACTTGGGTAGTTCGGGCAACCCAAATTCTTCGTCGTAGACCTTCATGTCGGCTTCGGCGCCGAGATCGTTGTAGGCGTTGACGATCGCGATCGTCTGTGTGGCGGAGGAGGTGGGCGGCAGCTGATAGACGCTGTGCAGGGCTTCGGGTCCCAGGACAAAGACGCCTTCCGCGGATGCGGGCGTATCGAGCGGAGCGCCGCGTGTTACCCCCTGCGGTTGGTCGTGAGCGCGCGCCGCCGCCGTCTTCGGCACCAGCTCCAGCGCCAGACAGCCGGCGTACCCGGGAGCGGGCGCCGGGCATACGTGGTGCACGGTGTAGTCGGAGGCAGGCAGCGGCGTGGCGGCGCTGTCTGTCGCCTCGGCCGAGGCACAGGGCAGCGCGATCAGGATTAGCAAGATGCTCGCGCTCGCGAGCAGGTTGCGCGATGTTCTCGTCTGTCTACGGTTCCTACGGTCCCGCGTGGGTGTCACGCTCATCTCCAGTCGCCGTTGACCGTCGTCGATCAGCTCGATCAGCTCGATCAGCCTCGTTATACGCTAGATAGTCGTCTACAAGCCGGCGCTGCTTGAGCGATGCGGAGGAACTCAAGCGAACAATCCCGAGTCCACCAGTCAGGCCGATCACGAGACTGTCACACGCCGGTCACGCCTCCTTTACGCGCTTGCCGCGCGGACGCCGCAAGACTATGGCCAAGGCGCGCGTCGTGGTCACGGTTGGCGCGCGCCATACGGTGAAACTCGGTTGACACCGGGGTCGCCGCGCAGGGCGCACGGGGCGGGGTGAGACAAGGAGTCTCACCCCGCCCTTTTTGAGACCTGGACACCTCGACACGTGCACGCCGTCTACGCTGAGGCGCGTGTCGAGCCCGTTCGGATTCCTGCTGAGCGCAGAACCACCGTCGCGACGCACGGGCGCGGTCGTGGCGGTGGGCGCGGTGGCGCTGTGCACGCTGATCCTCTATCCGCTGGCGCAGATCGCCCCGGTCGTGTCGCTGGGGGTGGTGTACCTGCTGGCGGTGCTCGTCGTGTCGGTCATCTGGGGGGCGTGGCTGGGCTTCGCCACCGCGGTGCTGAGCGCGGCGGCGTTCAACTTCTTCCACCTGCCGCCGGTCGGTAAGTTCACGATCTCGAGCTCCAGCAACTGGGTGGCCCTGATCGCGTTCCTGGTGGCGGCGGCGCTCGCCAGCTCGGTGGCTGAGGTCACACGCGCGCGGGCCCGTGAGACGGAGGAGCGCCGGCGCGAGGCCGACCTGGCGGCGGAGATGGCCAGGCTGCTGCTGCGCGGGAACAGCCTGGACGAGGCGCTCGCCACCGCCGGCGCCCGGCTCGCAGCGACGTTGGGCCTGACCTCGGCGGCGATCGAGCTGGAGAGCGTGGACGGCGGCGAACGCAGCGTGGCGTTCCCGCTGCGCGAAGGTACCCGCCGGTTGGGGACCCTGCTGGTCGGGGCCGACGCCTCTGAGGTGAGCCTGCGCAGGCTGCAGGAGCGTGTCGTGCCGGCGCTCGAGGCGCTGCTCAGTGCGGCGCTCGAGCGCGAGGCGCTGCTGGGCGGGGTGGTCGAGACGGCGTCGCTGCGCCGGGCCGATGTGGTCAAGACGGCGCTGCTGCGCGCGGTCTCCCACGATCTGCGCTCGCCGTTGACGGCGATCTCGGCGGCGGGCGAGGCGGTTGGATCGGCTTCGCTGTCGGAGGATGAGCGCCAGGAGATGGCGGCGGTGATCGGGGAGGAGACCAGGAGGCTCTCGCGGCTGGTCGACAACCTGCTCGATCTCTCGCGGCTGGAGGCGGGCGCGGCCGAGCCGCGCCGCGAGTGGATGTCGGTCGAGGAGGTGATCGACTCCGCGCTGGAGGATCTGGCGCCTGGAGCTGAGGACTTTACGCTGTCGATCGACCGCGACCTGCCGCTGGTGCGGGCCGATTCGGCCCAGCTGGAGCGCGCCTTCGCAAACGTGCTCGAGAACGCCAGGCGGCACTCCGGCGGACATCCGGTATCGGTCAGGGCGCGGGCGGTGCATCCGCTGGCGGGCGAGGGTGGGAGGCTGATCGTGCGCGTGGTCGATCGCGGCCCGGGGATTCCGCCGGCGCAGCTCGAGCGCGTGTTCGAGCCGTTCTACCGCGCGGGCACCGCCCAGACAGGCCATCGCGGCTCGGGTTTGGGACTGGCGATCGCACGTGGATTTACCGAGGCCAACGGTGGAACCCTGCACGTCGAGTCGCTACCCGAGCAGGGAGCGACGTTCGTGTTCGAGCTGCCGCTCGACCCGGTCGCACCCGCCGAGGGCGCCCAGGCGCCGATAGGGATCGCGGACGAGGGTCATGGCGAGCTCGAGGCACCCCGCATCCTCGTGGTCGACGATGAGCCGCAGATCGTGAGAGCGCTGAAAGTGGTGTTGCGCGAGGCGGGCTTCCAGGCCGTTGCCGCCGAAACGGCCTCACAGGCGCTCGATCTCGCGGCGGTGAATCCGCCCGACGCGGCGATCGTCGATCTGGTGCTGCCGGACGGCGACGGCGTGGAGGTGACGCGCAGGTTGCGCGAATGGAGCGAGATCCCGATCCTCGTGCTGTCGGCCGTGGGCGAGGAGGATCAGAAGGTCAGAGCATTGGAGGCGGGCGCGGATGACTACATCACCAAGCCGTTCGGGACCCGTGAGCTGGTGGCTCGTCTGCAGGCCGCGCTGCGTCGCACGACGCCCGCCGAGGAGGAGCCGAGGATTGCGGTGGAGGGTCTCGATATCGACCTGGCCGCAAGGGTTGTGCGCCGCGATTCAGAGCCGATTCACCTGACCCCGATCGAGTTCGAGCTGCTGCGTGCGCTCGTACGAAACCGTGGGCGGCTGATGACACACAGGGCGCTGCTCGCCGAGGTCTGGGGACCGGGATACGTAGACGACATTCAGCCACTACGAACTCACATCGCGCGATTGCGAGCGAAGATCGAGCCGGAGGGGGTGGAGGGACCACGATATATCGTGACTGATCCGGGTGTGGGCTACAGATTCTCTTTATAGAGGCCCCTCCGGTGCCTGCTCGCACCGCGTTGCTCGAATCTGAAGCGAGGTGGCGACCCTCCGCACGGTGTGAAACCGGGCCGTAACGAAATCGTTATATCCGCGGTGGTGGATTGTCACACGGCTGTGATGTGCCGGCGTCGCATAGTGCAGCGCATGGACGTCGTGTACATCGTTCTCGGGATCGTCTCGTTCGCGATCCTGCTGCTGATGATCGAGGGCATCGACCGCGTATGAGCGCGTCGCTCCCCCTCGGCTTCTTCATCGCGCACATGAGCGGCGCCGACTTCTTCGGCCTCGTCGTCTCGGTGCTGGTGATCGCCTACCTGTTCTACGCGCTGATCCGCGGGGAGAAGCTCTAGGCGATGACGTTCGCCGGCTGGTTCACCATCGCGGCGTTCGCGGTCGTCCTGACCGTGCTCGCCTTCCCGCTCGGCACCTACATGGCGAAGGTGTATACAGGTGAACGGGTTTTCCTGTCACCCATGCTCGGCCGGTCTCGAGCGTCTCATGTATCGGCTGATCAACGTCGATCCCGGGCGTGAGCAGGACTGGAAGCAGTACGCGAAAAGCCTCTTGATCTTCTCGCTCGCGGGATGGCTGTTCCTGTACTTCGTGCTGCGCACGCAGGACGCGTTCTTCGTGCCCCACGCGCTGAACCCGCTCGGCTATCACTCGCCTCCGGCGAACGTGACGTTCAACATCGTCTCGTCGTTCCTGACGAACACGAACTGGCAGTACTACGGCGGCGAGACGACGATGAGCTACTTCAGCCAGATGATCGGGCTGACGGTGCAGAACTGGCTGTCGGCGGGCGTCGGCATCGTCGTGGCGGTAGCGCTGGTCCGCGGGATCATCGGGCGCAGCGGCAAGGGCCTGGGCAACTTCTGGAAAGACATGGTGCGCACGGTCCTGTACGTGCTGGGGCCGCTGTCGGTGATCAGCGCACTCGTGATTGCCTCCCAGGGCGTGATCGCCAACCTGTCCACCTACCTGACGGTTCACACGATCACGGGCCTCGAACAGAAAATCGCGATGGGGCCGGTGGCCTCGCAGGAGGCGATCAAGGACCTCGGCTCCAACGGCGGCGGCTTCTTCAATACCAACGCGGCGCACCCGTTCGAGAACCCGTCGGGGTTCACCAACTTCTTCCTGATACTGCTCGTGCTGCTGATCCCAGCCGCGCTGATCTTCATGTACGGGCGCATGACCAGCAACCGCCGTCAGGGATACGCGATCTATGCGGTGGTGATGGTGATGTTCCTCGGCGGGGCGTCGGTCGCCTACATCGCCGAGGCGCACGGCTCGCCCGCGCAGCACGCGGCCGGACTGCACACGGGGGTCATCGCGGGCTCGGGCGGCGGCAACCTGGAAGGCAAGGAGCAGCGCTTCGGGATCGCGGGCTCGGCCCTGTTCGACGTCGCCACCACCGTGACCTCGAACGGTTCCGTCAACAGCTCGATCGAGTCCTTCACCGGCATCGGCGGAGCCGTTCCCTTTGCCAACCTGTCCGCCAGCGAGGTGATCTTCGGCGGGGTGGGCACGGGTCTCTATTCGATCCTTTTGTATGTCCTGCTGGCGGTGTTCATCGGCGGGCTGATGGTTGGACGAACGCCGGAGTGGCTGGGTAAGAAGATCGAGGCGAGAGAGATCAAGCTCGCCGGTCTCGGCATTCTGATAACTCCGCTCGCGGCGCTCTTCGGCACGGCGCTGGCCGTCGCGACCAAGGCTGGGCGAGCGTCGATCTCGGAAGTCGCGACGTCCGCCGGCAAGCTCGGCATTCATACGCCGCAGGCCTTCTCCGAGAGCTTCTACGCCTACCTCTCCCAGGCGAACAACAACGGCTCGGCGTTCCCCGGTTACACGGGCCTGATCCAGCCGAACGCCGGCAACCTGGGAGCGCACGGCATCAGCTTCGCGGATGTGCTCGGGGGCCTTGTGATGTTGTTCTCGCGCTACGCGCCGATCCTGTTCGCGCTCGCGGTCGCCGGCGCGCTCGTCGGCAAGCGCGTCACCCCCGCGGGTCTCGGCACGATGCGCACCGACAACGGCACGTTCGCGGTGTTGCTGATCGGCGTGATCATCCTCGTCGGCGCGCTCACGTTCTTCCCCGCCCTGCTGCTCGGACCGATCGTCCAGGGCTTGACCGGACACCTCTACTGAGATGAAACCCTGGCTGCGCGACACCATCACGGCGATCCTCGCGATGATCGTCTTCGCGATCCTGACCGGGCTCGTCTACCCGCTTGCGATCACTGCCGTCAGCCAGGTCGCCTTCCCCGGCGACGCCAACGGGCAGCAGATTCACCTCGACGGCAAGCTCGTCGGCTCGAAGCTGATCGGCCAGAGCTTCTCCTCGCCGGTAATCGGCAAGAACGGCAAGCCCGAGGAAAAGGAAGGCGAACTCGTCACCGAACCGGACCCGCGCTACTTCCAGTCGCGCCCGTCGGCCACCGAAGGCGGAGCGGACAACGCGGCGGCGAGCACGTTCTCCAACCACGGGCCGAACAGCGTCAAGACCAAGGAAGCAGACGAAGAAAACATCAAGGCCTATCTCGAACTGAACAAGAACCCAACGACCAAAACCGAATATGACCCTGGGCTGACCGTCGCGAAGATCCCGGTCGACGCGGTGAACAGCTCGGCCTCGGGTCTGGACCCCGAAATCTCGCAGGCGAACGCCTGGATCCAGGCCCACCGCGTGGCGGCCGTGCGTCATCTTCCCCTCGCGACGGTCGACGGCCTGATTGCCAAGTACACCTCGGGTCGCGGGCTCGGCTTCTCCGGGCGAGGAAGGCGTGAACGTGCTCGAGCTCAACCTCGCACTCGACCGTGCTCACAGGAGGGACCAGCTGATGATGTCGCCAGATGTCCCCGCGCATACCGAACGCCAGGCGATCTCGCTGTTTCAGCGCGAGATCGTCAAGCGCGCGCTGATCGACAGCTTCAAGAAGCTCGACCCGCGCGTGCAGATCCGCAACCCAGTGATGTTCGTCGTGGAGATCGGCGCGCTGATCACGACCGTGACGTGGTTCATCCAGCTCGGTGGCGGCCAATCGCTCGGCGGCAGCGAGCCGGCCTGGTACACGTTCACGATCGCCGTCTGGCTGTGGTTGACGGTCGTGTTCGCGAACATGGCCGAGGCGTTCGCCGAGGGCCGCGGCCGCGCTCAGGCCGACACGCTGCGCAACATGCGCAAGGAGACGGTCGCGATGATGCGCGACGGCTCCACCAAGGCCGCCGCGGAGCTTACGCGCGGCGACGTCGTGGTCGTCCCGGCCGGGCGAGCTGATCCCTGGCGACGGCACCGTGATCGAGGGCATCGCGACGGTGGACGAGTCGGCGATCACCGGTGAGTCCGCGCCGGTGATCCGCGAGTCCGGCGGTGATCGCAGCGCCGTTACGGGCGGGACACGCGTCACTTCGGATGAGATCGTTGTGGAAATCACCCAGGAGCCCGGCCAGTCGTTCCTCGATCGCATGATCGCGCTGGTCGAGGGCGCCGAGCGGCGCAAGACGCCGAACGAGATCGCGCTGAACATCCTGCTCGCGGCGTTGACGCTGATCTTCGTGATCGTCGTGGCGACACTGCGCCCGTTCGGCCTGTTCGCCGGAACCGCGATCTCCGAGACGACCCTGATCGCACTGCTCGTCGCGCTGATCCCCACCACGATCGGGGCGCTGCTCTCGGCGATCGGGATCGCAGGCATGGACCGTCTCGTGCGTCGCAACGTGCTCGCCCTCTCCGGGCGCGCGGTTGAGGCCTCCGGGGACGTGGATGTGCTGCTGCTCGACAAGACGGGGACGATCACGATCGGTAACCGCCTGGCCTCCGAATTCGTGCCGATGCCAGGTGTGCCCGAGTCCGAGCTGGCCGAGGTCGCGCAGCTCGCCTCGCTCGCCGACGAGACGCCCGAGGGCCGCTCGATCGTGGTGCTCGCGAAGACATACGGCATCCGCGAGCACGACATGACGACTATGCAGGCCGAGTTCGTGCCGTTCACCGCGCAGACGCGGATGAGCGGCGTAGACATCGACGGTCGTCGCCTGCGCAAGGGAGCGGGCGACTCGATCGTCGCGCTGGTGGAGTCAGAAGGCGGCTCGCCGCCGCCCGAGTTGCAGGTGCAGCTCGATCGCATCGGTAACGAGGGCGGCACGCCGCTGGCGGTCTCGCGCGATAACCAGGTCCTGGGGGTCGTCTACCTGAAGGACACGATCAAGGAGGGCATGGCGGCGCGCTTTGACCAGCTGCGGGCGATGGGCATCAAGACGGTGATGGTCACCGGCGACAACCGCCTGACCGCGGCGAAGATCGCGCAGGAGGCCGGCGTCGACGACTTCCTCGCCGAAGCCACGCCGGAGCGCAAGCTCGCGCTGATCCGCGAGCAGCAGGCCGACGGCCGGCTCGTGGCGATGACCGGCGACGGCACCAACGACGCGCCGGCGCTCGCGCAGGCCGATGTCGGCGTCGCGATGAACACGGGCACCCAGGCCGCGCGCGAGGCGGGGAACATGGTCGACCTCGATTCCAACCCGACGAAGCTGATCGAGATCGTCGAGGTCGGCAAGCAACTGCTGATCACCCGCGGCGCGCTGACGACGTTCTCGATCGCCAACGACGTCGCCAAGTACTTCGCGATCCTGCCCGCCGTCTTCATCGGCACCTATGCGGCCGGAATAGGATCCCACCCCCCCGGCAGGGGACCCCTGCACGTCCTCAACATCATGGACCTCGGCACCCCACAGTCGGCGATCGTCTCCGCGATCATCTTCAACGCGATCGTGATCCCGCTGCTGATCCCGCTGTCGCTCAGAGGTGTTCGCTACCGGCCGATCGGCGCCAGCGCGCTGTTGCGGCGCAACCTGTGGATCTACGGCCTCGGCGGGATCGTCGCACCGTTCATCGGCATCAAGCTGATCGATCTGATCGTGCACAACCTGCTCGGGGGCTGAGCGGCACAGGATCACGACTTCCTCCCGGCCGGGAGGGCCCCAGTCGGTGTCACAGACCAGCGCCGCTGAGCCGCCGTAGGCGACAATGTCCGCATGGCCTCACCAGACCGCGGGCACCTCAAGGTCTTCATCGGCATGGCGCCGGGGGTGGGGAAGACCTACCGGATGCTGCAGGAGGGCGCCGCGGAAGCCGACAGCGGACGCGATGTGGTGGTCGGTTATCTGGAGTCGCACGGACGCGCCGAGACGGTGGCACAGGCCGACGGCCTCGAGATCATCCCGCGCCGTCATCTGACCTACCGGGGGACGCCGCTGGAGGAGATGGATCTGCCGGCGGTGCTCGCGCGCAAACCCGAGCTGTGCCTGATCGACGAGCTCGCGCATACGAACGCGCCGGGGGTCGAGCACGAGAAGCGCTACGAGGACGTGCGCGAGGTGATCGAGGCGGGGATCGACGTGTTCTCGACCGTCAACGTCCAGCACCTGGAGTCGCTCAACGACCAGATCACGCAGCTGACGGGGTCGATCACGCGCGAGACGATTCCCGACGAGGTGCTGTCGATGGCCGATGAGGTCGTGCTGATCGATCTGACGCCTGAGGCGCTGATCGCGCGGTTGAAAGCAGGCAAGGTCTACCGGCCCGAGCGCGTACAGGCCGCGCTGAACAACTTCTTCAAGATCGAGAACCTCGCCGCGCTGCGCGAGACCGCGCTGCGCCAGGTGGCCGAGGACGTAGAGGTCAAGCGACTGGTGCGCTCGCCGGCACCCGAGCGGGCCGCGCCTGCCTCGCGTCGCGACGAGGAAAGGCTGCGTGGTGACGAGCCAGGTCTGCGGCCGTCCTCGCCGGCTGCTCCTCAGGCGATCGCCGAGCGCCTGCTCGCGCTGGCTACCCTCGCGCCGCACTCCGAGCGGGTGGTACGCCGCGCTTGGCGCTCGGCCCAGCGCTTGGACGCCGAGCTCGACGTGCTGGTTGTCCGCCCGCCCGGTCGTCCGCCGAGCCCCGAGGACCGCAAGCGCCTGGAGGAGCTCAGGCGTCTGACGGCGATGCTCGGGGCGCGCCTGAGAGTCGAGGAGGGTGAGGACGTGGCGGCGGTGGCCATCGGCGTCGCTCGCTCGCTCGGCGCCACCTACGTGCTGCTCGGCACACCCTCCCCGCCCAAAGGCATGCGCCGGCTCGGCTCGACATCCGATCGGTCGCTGCTGATGCGCCTGCTGCGCGGGCTGCCGGGCGTCGACATCCGCATCATCGCCGACCCCACGCTACGCGGAGATCAGGGTGAGGATGAGACGCTCGACGCGGACGGACCACCGGCGTAGCCACCCAGCTCGTTGCGAGCGAGCTTGTCGCGCAGCCATACAGTGA
Organism: uncultured Solirubrobacterales bacterium; assembly: GCA_963804555.1. Classification (GTDB taxonomy): domain Bacteria; phylum Actinomycetota; class Thermoleophilia; order Solirubrobacterales; family Solirubrobacteraceae; genus Palsa-744. The sequence continues at coordinate 469,868 of CAWDQX010000009.1, read as the reverse complement.
CAAGGGCCAGCAGGCCCGCTACCGCTGCGATTGCCGCGAGCTTCTTCAGCGGGTATCTGGCGCCCGAGTGCAGCTTCAGGTTGAAAGCTGTGTGGTCGCCGGCCTTGTAGATGCTTTGCAGGCCGGCGTGGTCGATCCCGAGCACGGTCGGCGCGAGCGCCGCGAACAGCGCCCAGCCGACGAGCGCCAGCAGGCCCCATCGCAGCGTTGCCGGCGAGAGGCGCAGCCGCGGCGTCGCCCATGTCGCTGCCAACACCGCTGCACCGGCGGCGAGGAAGAACGGCCAGATCCCGCCCCAGCCACGCCCAAGTCCGTAGGCGGAGGCGATCGTCGGCTGGAAGAGGCCTTTGGACAGGTAGCGCACCCAGGTGACGGTCTCGTTCTCATAGCCGACCAGTGGGTGTGTGACGGTGGCGATCATCATCGTCGTGATCGAGATCGCCGCCAGCGCGATCGTGGGGCCGGGGAAGCGCTTGAGCGTCAGCGCGATCGGGAAGGCCAGAAACGGGAGCAGCGTGTCGAGGAAGCGCGGGCCCACGGAGCCGCCGCCGAAAGGCAGGTAGTAGCCCGAGTTGTAGCCCAAAAAGCAGAGGCAGATGCCGCCGATCGTGAGCGCCTCGGCGCGCTTGCCGCGCTTGTAGAGCATCACGGTGCCGATCGCGCCCATGATCAGCACGGGGGAGAGCGTCAGCAGGCCGCGCGAGTCCAGCAGCAGCGTGGAGAGCACTCGCAGGCTCGGAGCGCCGATCCCGAAGAAGCCTTTCTGCTGGCGGGGCACGTCGGAGTAGGCCAGATGCGTCCAGGAGCGAAAGGCATAGTGGTTGTACAAGAGCAGCGGGATGATGCCCACCAGGCCGCCCGCCACGTACGCGCTACCGCGCCGCAGGATCCCCAGCGGATTGAGCGAGTCCTTGCGCGAGAGCAGGAACAGGCCGAGCACGATCGCGGCGAAAAACGTCGGGTACTCCGAGGAGAACGCGTAGCCCATCGCCAGGCCGGCGAGCGTCAGCAGCATCGGGCTGGGTGGCCCGTCGCGCTCGCGCAACATCAGCCAGAACGCGGCGAAGCTGAGGAACGTCGTGAACACGTGGCTGAACAGCAGCTGCGAGAACGGCAGCACGATCGTGCCCAGACCGAGTATCACCGCCGTCGCGGCGCCGTAGCCGGGCTGGAAGCGCTCGGTGACGCGCCACACGAGCAGCAGCAGCAGCAGCCCCGGCAGCACGTTGCCCCACAGGCCGAGGAGGTAGATCATCTCGTCGCCCGGGTGATCCGGCGGCGCTACATGCGCGTCAGTCCAGGATTCGGCTCCCACCAGGTTGAGCGTGTTGTAGAAGGGCAGTACGAACAGCGCCAGGCCGGGCGCGCGGGCGGAGTAGGTGTGGCCCTTGTATTCGACCTTGTCGCCGGTGTTCGCGGCGTAGGCGTCGATTGTCGTCTGATCGTTGTCCAGCGCGCGAGTCAGGTCGTAGTGCGAGGTCTGATTCCAGGAGAAGCTCTGGATCATTGTCGCGTTGGCCACCGCGACGAGCAGGATCGCCGCCAGCGCGAGGCGTTTCTTGGTGAGCATCAGTCGGTTCCGTGGAGTGCTGCCGGCCCGGGGCCGATCTGGAAGATCACGACCGAGCCCACCTGCCGCTTGGTGATGCCCAACCCCACGATCGGCTTCTTCGCGGCGGCGGCGGGGTCCGGGGGCTCGGCGATCACCCAGCCCTGCTCGGGGGGCAGGCCCGGCGGGATCACGGTGTGCAGCACGACGGTCTTGATCCCGTAGTAACGGAGCTTCTCGACGCTCGCCCTGTCGGGGAAGCCGTTCATGCCGCCGCGCAGGTCGTCGATCGCGGGGATGTCGAAGGTGCTCTCGCCGACCGGGATCTTGTAGAAGCCGTCCGTCGAGAAGTACTGCCAGATGCGGTCGAGCGCGCCGTCGGTCGGCAGATCCAGCACGGGACCGGGCAGGCCGATCTCCGCCTTGGCCGGCTGAGGTACGACGGGATGGCCGAGGTGCCCCGCGCCTTCGCCGACGAGCCCGATCACCAGCACCACGCCGACGATCCCGGGCAGCGCGCGCACGGAGTGTCTGGCGCCCCAGGCGCCCGCGATCGTGGCCAGCAGTTGCGCGCCCGCGCCCGCGAGCAGCGCGTAGAACAGTGTCGCCAGCGTGAAGATCCGGCCAGGTACGCGCACGCCGTTCCAGCCAGGGGCGTAGTCGAACAGCAGGCGGTAGGGGTAGCCGGCGCCGGTCAAACCGAAGCCGAGCGCGAGGATCGAGCACGTGAGGATGCCGAGCGCCAGCGCGAGACGTAATCGGCGCGTGTAGATAGACCCGGCCGCGAGACCGATCAGCGCCAGCACGAGCACGAGGCCGCCGGGGAAGAAGACGCTCTCGTTCTTCGAATGCACTTTCGCGCGCGCGCCCGAGGTGATGCCGCCCCAGACACGGTTCTCCGAGGAGGCGGCGATCCACGCCGCGGGGCCGGCGGAATAGGTCTCGACTTCTTTGATCGTGCGCTTCGCCGTCGGGTACTCGTTAGCGACCTTCAGGTACGGGCGCGCCTGATAGACGGCGACCGCACCAAGCACGGCGACCCCGATCAGCGTCACCGCCAGCAGCCGGCGTGGGATCAGTGGACCGCGCGTGGAGTGCCGGTGCGACGATGTGCGCTCGCCCCCAGAGCGCTGCTCGGGAAGGCCCCAAGCTGAGCTCGGGGTCAGACGCCCGAACCACCAGTGCACGAGCACGAGCAGGGCGAGTAGGAGCAGCAGATAGGTGTACTGCAGGCCGAGCGTGAAGCCGAGGCTGACCTGCCAGGCGGAGACGAGCCAGCCGGCGAGCACGAGCTTGCGCGAGTCGCGGCGGTAGCCGCGCAGGAGCAGGAACATCCCCAGCGCGAGGCCACCGGAGGAGATCACCTGAAAATGGCCGGCCTCGGTCACGCGGTAGTCCGCGTAGGCGAAGGCGGCGGCGCTGACGGCGGCGCCGATCCAGCGCAGTCCCAGCTCGCGGGCGAGCAGGTAGGCGCCGACGAAGCAGAGTGACCAGATCCACAGGAACAGCAGGTTGTAGCGAACCAGCGCGGCGACGGTGCCATGGCCGAAGAACGCGGCCGGGCCGTAACCGAGCAGCGAATCGGAGAAGGCGAGGCTGAGCGGGTGGGGATAGAAGGCGTTGGATTCGAACAGGTGCAGCGGGTCGTGCAGCATCGCGTGTCCAACCCAGGCGATCTGCCAGGCGGTCCGCACCGGGTCGCCGAGGTCTGGGGCGATCCGGCTCGGCAGGTGCAAGATCAATGGCCAGCTCGTGAGGATCGCCAGCAGGACGCCGGCGAGGATCACCCACAGGATCTCCGCGCGCCCGATCGAGGGGGAGGCGGCCCAGCGCGCTCGCAGGGCAGGGGCCGATGCCCTGCTGTGTTCACGCGACGCCGTGCCGGCGCCCGCTGGCTGGGGCGATCCGGGTGGCGTGCGCGGAGGGCTGGGGACGCCGGTGCTCATCTGCTCGTGTTCGAAACCGCGCCGATCGGCGCAGCATACGGGAGCCGTGCGCTGTCAGGCGCGGTCAGGGATATGTCCTTTGCGGCGTATCGCCGGCGGCTTCTTAGGCCGTTCCGGGATGTGGATCTGCGTCACACTGGAGGAATGCGAGTCTTGGTGGTCGGGTCTGGAGGCGTCGGCGCGGCGTTTGCCGCGATTGCCCAGCGCCGGGCGGCATTCACCGAGGTCGTGATGGCCGACGTCGCGCTCGAGCGCGCGCAGGCGGTGGCGGAGCGGTTGGGGGAGCCCGATCGCTTCGCCGCGGAGCGCGTCGACGCCTCGAGCCAGGCGGGCCTCGTCGAGCTGATCGGCCGGGTCGAGCCGGACGCGGTGCTCAACGCCTGCGACCCGCGCTTCAACGAGCCGATCTTCGACGCCTGCCTGCAGGCACGGGTCACCTACCTGGATATGGCGATGACGCTCTCGCGCCCGCACGCGGAGCACCCCCACGAGCTGCCGGGAACGATGCTCGGCGACTACCAGTTCGATCGTCACGAGGCATGGGAGCAGGCGGGCCTCTTGGCGCTCGTCGGGATCGGCGTCGAGCCCGGCCTGTCAGACATCTTTGCGCGCTACGCCGCCGATGAGCTGTTCTCCAGCATCGAGGAAGCCGGAGTGCGCGACGGCGCCGATCTCGTTGTCGAGGGCTATGACTTCGCGCCTACGTTCTCGATCTGGACGACGATCGAGGAGTGCCTGAACCCGCCGCTGATCTGGGAGCGTGCTCGCGGCTTCTATACGACCCCGCCGTTCTCCGAGCCCGAGGTGTTCGAGTTCCCCGAGGGCATCGGCCCGGTGCAGTGCGTGAACGTCGAGCACGAGGAGGTCGTGCTGATCCCACGCTGGGTCGATTGCGAGCGGGTGACGTTCAAGTACGGTCTTGGCCAGGAGTTCATCGACGTGCTGCAGACGCTCCACAAACTCGGGCTCGACTCGACCGAGCCGGTGTCCGTCCGCGGCGTGCCGGTGGCTCCGCGCGACGTGGTCGCCGCCGCGCTGCCCGACCCGGCGACGCTCGGCGAGCGGATGACCGGGCGCACCTGCGCCGGAACGTGGGTGACGGGCACGGGCACGGATGGGCAGTCGCGCTCGACCTACCTGTACCACGTGGTCGACAACGAGACGACGATGCGCGAGTACGGTAACCAGGCGGTGGTGTGGCAGACGGCGATCAACCCCGTCGTCGCGCTCGAGCTGCTCGATCGTGGGGCGTGGAAGGGCGTGGGCGTGCTCGGCCCCGAGGCGTTCCCGCCCAAGCCATTCCTCGAGTTGCTCGCGGAGTACGGCGCGCCGCACGGGCAGATGGAGTTGCCGGCGAGCTAGTCGCTCTGGTCGTGCCTCTGTCGCGCGCCTCTAGAAATCAACCGGCGCCGGTGCAACCACCGGCGGCCGCTCGAGCACGCCCGGCGGCGCGGTTTCCAGCTTGCGCGAGAAGAATTCTTTGAAGTACGGTCGCGAGATCAGCATGATCACGAAGCCGAGGATCATGCCGCCGATGCCCATCCACAGCGGCAGCGTGATGCCGAGGATCGGGGCGGAGGAGACGTGTGCCGATTCGCTGTAGTAGATCGCCGCCTTGATGCCCACGCCGAACAGCATCAGCCCGCCGATCATCGGCCCGGCGCCCAGCAGCAGGAAGTTCTTCAGGCTCTTGCCAAGCTCGTGTCGGTAATAGAACGGGCAGGCGAACCCCGTGAAGCCGTAGTAGAAGCAGATCGGAAAGCCGATCGCGGTGATCGAGTCTTCCAGCACGCTTGAGGAGAGCAGCAGCAGAGGGACCGTGATGATGATTGACAGCAACCCGAAGCCGAGCGTCGAGACGGTCGGCGTCAGGTAGCGCTTGTGCATGCGCGAGAGCACGTTCGTCACCGCTTTCCAGTGTGCCATCGAGAGCGTTGTGCGGGCGGTCGGGAGGATCGTCGTTTGTGTGGAAGCGGACGCCGATGTGAGCACCGTGATGATCAGCAGCTTGTCGAGCGTGCCGCCGAGCACACCCTTGCCGAGTGCGTTGAGCACGTCTTCCTGGTTTGCTTCGTTGGTCAAGAAGCCGACGCCGTGGAAGGCCTGGGCGGCCCCCGAAACGAGCACGTAGATGACCAGGAGCAGGAGCGTCGAGACGACGGCGGCCTTGCCTGGCCCCTCGGCCGGGTCCTCGGACTCCTCGTTGACCGCCACGCCGGAGTCCCAGCCCCAGTAGATGAACACCCCGAGCAGGACCGCGTCGAGCAGATCGCCGAAGTTCATTGCGAACGGGTTGATCCACGACAGCGAGGGCTTGATCGAGCCGCTCGGCGGATGGCTGCCGTAGACCTTTACGAACGCAACCACGGCGAACAGCCCGAGGATGAAGACCTCAATGCCGAGCAGCCCCCGCTGGATGGCAGCTGAAAGCTCGATGCCCCGGTAGCAAATCCACGTCATCAGAGCGATCCACACGATCGCCGCGATGATGATCGCGGCTTTGGATTCTCCGAGTTCGGTGAAGCCGAAGAGCTTGAACGTGTAGATGGCGGCTATGTCCGACAGCGAGGCCATCACGATCAGGTCCGCCAGGAAGATCGCCCAGCCGTTCATCCACCCGGTGACTGGGCCCAGGGCGCGCGTCGTCCAGGCGAATGACGTGCCCGCGTCTGGGTCGGCGCGGTTGAAGTATTTGTAGGCCGACGCCACGAGCAGCATCGGGATGAACGACACGAGCAGCACCGCGGGGGCGTGTACACCCACGCCGTTGACCGCGACGACGAACCCGAGCGTGGCGGCGAGCGAGTAGGCGGGCGCGGTCGAGGCGACGCCGATCACGATGTTCGACAGGTAGCCGATCGCGTTTTTCTTCAACCCCTTGTCCATCACACCCTCTTGTTCGGGTGTTCCCGGTGCGGCTGCGCTGACGGTGGCCATCCCCTGCTCCTCTCTGGCTGGTTGTGACAGAAGTTACGTCCTCCACCGGCGGCGGACAAGGGGCGCGATCCCCAAAACGGATGGCTGATGTTGTACATCTCGTACAATCGTTGTATTGCTCGTTTACCGTGCGGCTCATTGAGCAGGACATGCGTGCGCAGTACCGTTGTCCTGAGTGTCTAGCTGAATGCAACGCGTCCGAGAGGAGAGTGCGCGATGGCAAGCACCCCGATGAGCACTGAGTTGAGCGAGGGCCCCGGCCCGGATCAGGTGAGCATCGCGACCCCGGCGCGGGAGGGCGATCTGCAAACGCTGGCCAAGCGCCACCTGTGGATGCACTTCACGCGGATGGGCGTCTACGCGAACAGCGACGTACCGGTGATCGTGCGCGGGGACGGGTGCTACGTGTACGACGAACACGGCAAGCGCTACCTCGACGGACTGTCGGCGCTGTACTGCGTGAACATTGGTCACGGCCGCGCCGAGCTCGGGCAGGCCGCCGCCCGGCAGGCTGAGGAGCTCGGCTTCTATACGAATTGGAGCTACGCCCACCCGCGCTCGATCGAGCTGGCGGCGCGGATTGCCGCGCTCGCGCCCGGGAACCTGAACCGCGTGTTCTTCACCTCCGGCGGCTCGGAGGCGGTCGAGTCCGCGTGGAAGCTCGCAAAGGCCTATCACGCCGCACGCGGCGAGCCGACCCGTCACAAGCTGATCTCGCGCCAGCTCGCCTATCACGGAACCTCGATGGGGGCCTTGACCGCGACCGGTGTGCCGGCTTTGCGCACACCGTTTGAGCCGCTCACCCCTGGCGGGCACCACGTGCCCAACACGAACTCATATCGCTGGAGCGAGGATCGCGATCCGCTGTGGGCGGCCGACGCGATCGAGGAGGCGATCCTGTTCGAGGGTCCCGCCACGGTGGCGGCGGTGATCCTCGAGCCGGTGCAGAACAGCGGCGGATGCTTCGTGCCCCAAGAGGGCTATTTCCAGCGTGTGCGTGAGATCTGCGATCGCCACGGGGTGCTGTTGATCTCCGACGAGGTGATCTGCGCGTGGGGTCGCCTCGGGTACTGGTTTGGCTGCGAACGATTCGACTATCAGCCAGACATGATCACGATGGCGAAGGGCCTCACCTCGGCCTATGCGCCGCTGGGCGCCGTGCTCGCGGGAGATCACATCGCCGAGCCGTTCATGCACGGGACCGAGACCTTCACCCACGGCTTCACCTTCGGCGGGCATCCGATGGCGTGCGCGGTGGCGCTGGCGAACATCGACGTGATGGAGCGCGAGGATCTATGCGGACACGTGCGCGCGAACGAAGGTCGCTTCCGCGAGATGCTCGAGGGGCTGCGCGACCTGCCGATCGTCGGCGATGTGCGCGGCGCCGGCTACTTCCACGCGATCGAGCTCGTCAAGGATCGAGAGACGAAGCAGACGTTCAACCACGAGGAGGCCGAGCAGTTGCTGCGCGGCTTCCTCTCCGGCGAGCTGTTCTCGCGCGGGTTGATCTGCCGGACCGACGATCGCGGTGATCCGGTGGTGCAGCTCTCGCCGCCGCTGATCGCGGGCGAGGAGCAGTTCGCTGAGATCGAGTCGATCCTGCGCCCCGTGCTGAGCGAGGCGTGGGAGCGGATCGGGAGCTGGAGTTGACGGCGGATGGAGCTCACGGTTGAGAGCCTGATCGCGGAGCTCGGGCTGACCCTCGTCTCTGGGCTGCAGTCGGCCCAAGCGCACGTGCGCTGGGTTCACAGCACCGAGCTGACCGATCCGACGCCGTGGCTGAAAGGCGGCGAGCTGCTGCTGACGATGGGTATCCAACTGGACGGGCCGAAGGCGCAGCGCGAGCTGATCGAGCGACTCGTCGATCACGAGATCGCTGGTCTGGGCTTCGGCACTGGTTTTACGCACAAGCGGTTACCGGCTGCCTTGGTCACCGCGGCTCGCAAGCACTCGTTTCCGTTGTTTGAGGTTCCCTACGAGCTGCCGTTCATCGCGATCACCGAGCGAGCGTTTGCGCAGCTCTTGGACGAGCGCTACGAAATGCTCCAGCGCAACATGGTGGGAGATGTGCTGGCCGAGGCGCTCACCGGGCACCTCTATCCCGAGGAGCTGCAGGCGCGCCTGCGGCCCTTTGGCATCGGCGAGCAGGTCGCCGTGTTGGCTTTTGCGCCGCCGGACCCAAGCGCCGCCGCGGCGCTGCTCGAACGGATCCTCGAGCGCGAGGGCGTGCACAACCTCGTCGCGATTCGCGCCGGACTGCTGTGTGCGGTGATCGACGCGGACGGCCTGCGCGACGGGCGGGGCGGCGAGGGCAAGGGTGGGTGGGATCCGATCGAGCTTGCCGGCAAGATTCGCGGCGAGCTGGGTGAGCGCTTCGGCGAGGTCAGGGCGGCCGCGAGTCGTGCCGCCGCGACGCACTCGCTGCGGCTCAGCTTCCACGAGGCACGCTGTGCGCTGGAGGCCGTCCGGCTGCAGAACGGAGACGCTCCCGAGGTTGCCACCTATCAGGATCTGGGCGCCTTCCAACTCCTGCTCTCGCTACAGGACGACGACGCGCTGATCTCCTACTGTCGCGGTGTGCTCGGCCCGGTCGAGCAGGGTGAGGGCGAGTATGGCGATGAGCTGCTGCGCTCGCTCGACGTGTTCATCGAACACAACGGCCACTGGGAGAAGGCGGCGAACGCGCTCTACTGTCATCGCCACACGCTGCGCTATCGCATCCGGCGAGTCGAGCAGTTGACCGGGCGTGACTTCTCCCATGCCCGCGACCGCATCGAGTTCTGGCTGGCCTTACGAGGAAGGGAGTTGGCACGATGAAGATTGGCGTCCCCACCGAGATCAAGACAGACGAGTACCGCGTGGCGATCACCCCAGCGGGGGTTCGCGAGTGCAGCGCGCGCGGACACGAGGTGCTGGTGCAGGCCGGTGCGGGGTCGGGCAGCGCGTTCGATGACGCCCACTTCACGGCCCAGGGCGCTGAGATCGTGCCCGACGCCGAGACCGTGTTCGCGCAGGCAGAGCTCGTGCTCAAGGTCAAGGAGCCCCAGGCCGTCGAGGTAGGACTGCTGCGCGAGGGTCAGACGCTGTTCACCTACCTGCATCTGGCGGCCGAGCCGGATCTCGCGCACGGCCTGCGGGAGTCCGGGGCGACGTGCATCGCCTACGAGACGGTCGAAGACGCAGAGGGACGCCTGCCGCTGCTGGCGCCGATGAGCGAGGTGGCGGGCAAGCTCGCCACGCAGGCCGGCGCGTTCATGCTGGAGAAGCCGCTCGGCGGCCGGGGCATCCTGCTCGGCGGGGTGCCCGGCGTCGCGGCCGCAACGGTGCTCGTGATCGGCGGCGGCGTGGTGGGGATGAACGCGGCGTTTATCGCGATCGGGATGCAGGCCGACGTGTTTGTGTTCGACCGCTCGATCGACCGCCTGCGCGAGCTGGAAGTTGCCTTCGGCGGACGCGCCTCGACCGTGTATTCCTCGACTTTGGCGATCGAGGAGATGCTGCCGCGCGCCGATTTGGTGATCGGCTCGGTGCTGATCCACGGTGGGCGCGCGCCGCATGTGGTCACCCGCGAGCAGCTCGGCCTGATGAAGCGCCATGCGGTGCTCGTCGACGTGTCGATCGACCAGGGCGGCTGCTTTGAGACATCGCGGCCAACGACCCACTCCGACCCGACTTTCGAGGTCGATGGAATCACCCACTACTGCGTAACGAACATGCCGGGAGCGGTGCCGATCACCTCGACCTACGCGCTGACCAACGCGACGCTTCCGTATGTGCTGGCGCTGGCCGAGCATGGGGTGGATGGCGCGTTGGAGCGCGACCCGGGCCTGGCCAGGGGCCTGAACGTGCGCGGGGGCGAGATCACCTACGGGGCCGTGGCGGAAGCGCTCGGCGTCTGAGCAATGAGGAGAGGCTGACATGACGGCAGCGACAGACACACTGCAGAACTTCATCGACGGCGAGCGCGTCGTCTCGGAAGGAGAGGACGAACCGGTACTGAATCCCGCCACCGGCGAGGAGCTGGCGCGGGCACCGATCTCGAGCGCCGAGGATGTCGATCGCGCCGCGCAGGCGGCCCGCCGAGCATTCGACGGCTGGTCGTCCACCACCCCCGCCCAACGCTCTCGAGCACTACTGGCGTTGGCCGACCTCGTGGAGGAGCACGGCGAGGAGATCGCCCGTCTGGAGGCGCTCAATGCGGGCAAGCCGATCGAAGCCGTCATCAACGATGAGATCCCCGTGATGGCCGACAACCTGCGCTTCTTCGCCGGCGCCGCGCGCTGCCTGGAGGGACGTGCGGCGGGCGAGTACATGGAGGGCTACACCTCCTTTACGCGCCGTGAGGCCGTCGGCGTGATTGGGCAGGTGACCCCGTGGAACTACCCCTTGATGATGGCGATCTGGAAATTCGCCCCTGCGCTTGCGGCGGGCAATACCGTCGTTTTGAAGCCGGCCGAGACCACGCCGATCACGACCGTCCACCTGGCCGAGCTCGCCGCGGAGATCCTCCCCAAGGGCGTCCTGAACGTGGTCATGGGTCCCGGCCGGCCGACCGGCGAGGCGCTGATCAATCACCCCGAGGTCGACATGCTCGCGCTGACCGGCTCGGTCGACACGGGCAAGCACTTCGCGCGCACCGCCGCCGACAGCCTCAAGCGCGTGCACCTCGAGCTCGGTGGGAAGGCGCCGGTGGTCGTGTTCGATGACGTCAGCCTGCAGAGCGCCCTGGAGACGATCGCGGGCACCGGCTACTACAACGCCGGCCAGGATTGCACTGCCGCCACGCGCGTGCTCGCGTCGAGCAACGTCTACGATGATGTCGTCAGCGGCCTCGCCGGCCAGGCTCGAGGTCTCGTGATCGGCGACACGCTCGCGCCCGAGACGACGCTCGGCCCGGTCAACTCCGCGCGTCAGCGCGAACGCGTCGAGGGCTTCCTGGAGCGCAGGCCCGATCACGCCGAGATCGTCACCGGCGGCAAGCAGCCCGATCGGCCCGGCTTCTTCCTCGAGCCGACCGTCGTGGCGGGCCTTCGTCAAGACGACGAGATGATTCAGCGCGAGATCTTTGGGCCGGTGATCACCGTGCAGCGCTTCTCCGACGAGGCCCAGGCGATCGAGTGGGCGAACGCCACCCGCTATGGGTTGGCCTCCTCGGTGTGGACACGCGACGTGGGGCGCGCGCTACGTGTCGCAAAGGCGTTGCGTTTCGGCTGCGTGTGGATCAACGATCACATTCCGCTCGTCTCAGAGATGCCCCACGGTGGGTTCAAGGACTCTGGCTATGGCAAGGACCTCTCCGTGTATTCACTCGAGGACTACACGGTCGTAAAGCACGTGATGGCGAACTTGCAATAGCGGCGTTCAGCGTTTTGTCTGCTACGGTCCCCCTACCGGGTGGCGACGTCACCCGCGAGGTTCTTTGTCTTTGTTGGCGCTTTTTCGTTGCGCGGATGGGGTCAGTCGAATCTCCATCTGCAGCGGTGGCCCGAGGGTCGCCAGAAGGAGCATCACAACATGGAGCATCAAACGTTCGCCGACCTTGGCGTGTCCGAGGTCGTCGCCAGTGAGCTTGCCAAGCGCGAGATCACCCAGCCGTTCGCAGTTCAGAAGATGGTTCTCCCCGACGTGCTCGCCGGGCACGATGTGCTCGCGCAGTCCCCGACCGGGTCGGGCAAGACGCTCGCGTTCGGGATCCCGATGATCGAACGCCTGCACGGCACCAACGTGCGTCCCTCGGCGCTCGTGCTGGCGCCGACGCGCGAGCTGGCATCGCAGATCGTTGACGACCTGCGCGACATCGCCCACGCCCGCGCGCTCTCGATCGCGGCCGTCTACGGGGGCGCCGGCATCGTCAAGCAGGCGCGCCTCGCCGCGCGCGCCCACATCCTCGTCGCCACCCCGGGGCGGCTACTCGACCTGATCGACCGCCGCGACGTATCGCTCGACCGTGTCAGGCTGCTCGTGCTCGACGAGGCCGACAGGATGCTCGACATGGGCTTCAAGCCCGTCGTCGACCGGATCGTGAAGATGTGCGCGCGCGAGCGCCAGACGCTGCTGTTCAGCGCCACGCTCCAGGGCGAGGTGGGGAAGGTCGCCAAGGCCTACACCACTGATCCGCGTCGCCACGAGCACGCGGGCGTGGGCGGGGGCGAGTCATCCAAAGGGAAGGTCGAGCATCGCTTCGTGTCGGTTTCCCACGAGGGCAAGGTCGCGCGGCTCGTCTCCGAGCTGAACTCAGATCGCGGGCTGACGCTCGTGTTCGTGCGCACCAAGCGCGGCGCCGACCGGCTCGTCAAACGGCTCGCGGCGAGCAACGTGCAAGCGGTGGCGATGCACGGCGACAAGTCCCAGGCCCAGCGCGAGAAGGCGCTCGCCCGCTTCGAGTCCGGCGCCGTCGACACGCTCGTCGCCACCGATGTGGCCGCGCGCGGGATCGACGTGGCGGGCATCACGCACGTGATCAACTTCGACATCCCGGGCTCACGCGAGGACTATGTGCATCGCATCGGGCGCACCGCACGCGCGGGCGCCAGCGGCACCGGCGTGACGTTCGTCGTCCACGACCAGGCGCGCGAACTGGTGAGCATGGTGCGTGACCTCGGCCTACACCGCGAGCTCGAGCAGGGCGGTCTGCCGAGCGACGCGACCGGGCAGCGCTCCGGCGGCTCACAGCAGCGCACGCGCCGCGCGTCGCGCAACCGAGGGCGTGGCCCGTCTGGGTCCGCACGCAACGGTTCCGGCTCCCCTCGGACCGGCGCCGCACGCGGCGGCGGTTCCGGTTCTCCCCGAACTGGCTCCGGCCGCCGTTAGGCGCGCCGGGGTGGGCGGGTTCCCAATATTTGAAAGATTGAGGTAAAGCCGGTCCTGAAGCCGTTGCGGGCGGCGCGTAGGTAGAGCCGCCAGACGCGCACGCGTTCGGGACCGGCCAGCTCCTCGGCCCGCGTCCGGTTGGCGTCCAGACGCTCGATCCAGTGGCTCAGCGTCTCGGCGTAGTCCTCGCGCAGACCCTCGACATGCAGGGGCTCGATGCCGGCCCGCTCGAGCGCGAGAGTCACGCGCGAGACATGTAGCGGCGCCGCGTCCGGGAACACGTAGCGCTCGGAGAACGGTCCGGCCTCCGCCTCGCCGTGGCGCAGGCGGGCGATGCCGTGGTTGAGCAGCCTGCCGCCGGACACCAGCAGGCCGGCGAGCTGGGTGGCGTAGAGGTCGATCTGGTTGGCGCCGACGTGCTCGACCATGCCGATCGACGCGATCGCGTCGTAGTGCTCGCCGCTCGTGCCGAGATCGCGGTAGTCCGCGACGCGGATCTCGACGCGATCATCGAGGCCCGCCTCGGCCACGCGCTGACGTGCCAGCTCGGCCTGTGCCGGTGAGAGGGTGATGCCGACCGCCTGCACCCCGTAGTTGGCCGCCGCGTGGATCACGAAGCTGCCCCAGCCGCAGCCGACGTCGAGCACGCGCTCGCCCTCTTGCAACGTGAGCTTCCTGCAGATCAGCTCGCGCTTGGCCGCCTGCGCCTGCTCGAGCGTTGGCGAGCGCCGCTCGCTTGGCGGATGGGTTCCCCACGAGCCCTCGAGCGAGTCGAGCTCGCGGGAGAAGAGCGCGCAGCTGTAGGTCATCGACTCGTCGAGGAACAGCGCGAAGAACTCGTTCGAGACGTCGTAGTGGTGGCGCACCGCGCGCGCGTCGCGCTCGCGGCTGTGACGCCGGCCGCGCGGGCGCAGCTCACTCGCGGGGATCGGCGGTGGCGCCATCAGCCCGCACGCGCGCACGGCGGCCAGCGTCAACCGCAGCCTCCTCCGCGTGTCGATCGTGGGCGCCTCGAACGTGTCGAGCAGCCCGATCACGCGGTCGAGATCGTCCGCCTCGAGCTCGCCGGCGGCGTAGGCGCGTCCCAGCCCGAGCTGCCCGGGTGCGCGCAGTAGGTGCGCGACCGCGGCGGGGGAGCGGATCGTGAAGGTGGGTCCGCCGGGGACGGTCGGCTCGAGCTCGGAGCCGTCCCAGAAGCGCAACGCAAACGGGCGCTCCGGCAGGGCTTGCGCCAGCTCGCGGCGCAGTGACTCAGGCTGGGCGAGCGGCATCGCTATCTCCGCGAAGGTCGTGGACGATCTGGGTATCGGCTGCCAGACTCATGGCGTGTCGCCAAGCTTAGAAGGAGAACCCCTCGTCGAGGCGCGCCGGCTTGCGGAGCGGGATGTCGTGCGCATGCGCGCGGAGAACCCCGGTCCGCTGACGCTGTCGGGCACCAACACCTGGATCGTCGGCCGCGACCCCGCGTATGTGGTCGATCCCGGGCCGGCGCTAGAGGCGCACATCGAGCGCCTCGTGGCGGTGCTCGGCGCTTGCGGAGGGCTTGGTGGCATCGCGCTCACGCACGACCACCTCGACCACTCAGAGGGGGTGGCGATTCTGCGTGAGCGTATTCCGGCGCCCGTGGCCGCTGGCCGCGGAGATGTCGATGTGAGGCTCGCCGAAGGAACTCGCTTCGGGCCTTTTGAGGCGCTCTCGACACCCGGCCACGCACCCGATCATTTTGCCCTGATCGCCGGCTCGGCCTGTTTCACCGGCGACGCGGTGCTCGGCGAAGGCAGCGTGTTCATCGCACCCGATCCCGGGGCGCTCGCGGGCTATCTCGCTGGCCTGGAGAAGCTGCGCGAGCGCGACCTGGATGTCCTATGCCCCGGGCACGGTGCGGCGATCTGGGACGCTCGGGCCAAGCTCGACCAATACATTGAGCATCGCCTGGAGCGGGAGCGCAAATTGCTGGAGGGGCTTGCGTCGGGGCGACGCTCGGTGAGCGAGTTGCTGGACGCGGCCTGGTCTGATGTGCCCGAGCCGCTGCGCGGGGTCGCGGCGATCACGCTCGCCGCTCACCTCGACAAGCTCGAGGAGGAAGGTCTGCTGCCCGAGGGTGTCGAGCGCCCGTCTTGGTGATCGGTGCTGAAGAGCGGTGATGCTCAGATAAAGCCCGGGTAGGCCGTCATGCCGCCGTCGACGAACAGCGTCGTCCCGGTCACGTAGCTGGCCTGCTCCGAGGCCAACCAGGCCACCGCACGTGCGATGTCCTGAACGTGTCCCCAGCGTCCTATTGGGATCTCGGCGAGCACCGCTGCGCTTGCTTTGGGGTCCGCCAGGACATCCTTGTTGATCGGTGTGTCCACGGCCCCGGGGGCCACGTTCACGACCCTGATGCCGAGCGGCGCGAGCTCCTTGGCGATCGTCTGCATGAACATTCTCATCCCACCCTTGGATGCGCAGTAGTGGGAGAACTGCTCCCAGGGGATCTGCTCATGCACGCTTGACATGTTCACGATCGTGCCCTTGCAGGAGTTATCGCGCATGTTGCGGGCTGCCTCGCGCGCGCACAGGAATGCGCCTGTGAGGTTGACGTCGATCACCTGCCGCCACTTCTCCAGCGGCATGTCCAACAGCAGAAATGGGTGCTCGAGGCCGGCGTTGTTGACGAGCAGATCGATGCCCCCGAACGCGTTCGAGGCCTCTGCAAAGGCGCGCTGCACATCAGCCTCGCTGGAGACGTCCATGGCCACCGCGATCGCCTGCGCGCCGGCTTGCTCGATCTCGCCCGCCATCCGTTGAGCCTCATCTGGAGGGCCTACATAGTTGATCGCGACCGCCGCGCCGTGGGCGGCGAGCTCATAGCACACGCCCTGGCCGATCCCCGAGTCTCCACCGGTGACGAGCGCACGGCGACCCTCCAATAGACGGGTGTCCGGTGGATGGAGCTCGAAGGGAGGCTCGCTCATGTGGATTGACGATACCGACCCGACCGCCGACCCGACCCGTGCTCACGCTACCGTTCGCGGAGCATGCCTCCGCGCTCGGCGATCACGAACAGCCCCGCAGGTGAAGCCGGCAGCTCGGCCAAGGAGGGGAAGGTCCGATCCCCGGCGGCACGCCGGCCGTCTCCCGCGGCGCGCTCGGGGCCGCTCTCGCCCGACTCGCCGTTCCCGGCGATTGCTGACTATGGCTTCCTTTCGGACTGCCACACTGGCGCGCTGGTCGCCTCCGACGGCTCGATCGAGTGGATGTGCCTGCCTCACTTCGACTCGCCGTCGATCTTCGGCGCGCTGCTGGATCGCGGGGCCGGCAGTTGGAGGGTTGGTCCCTACGGCGTCTATGTCCCGGCCGGCCGGCGCTATATCCCCGGCACGAACATCATCGAGACGACCTGGATGACTCCGCAGGGCTGGCTGCGGGTGGTGGAGGCGCTCACGATCGGGCCGTGGCACGACAACAAGGAGGGCTCCAGCCACACACGCCCGCCGACCGACTACGACGCCGACCACCTGCTGGTCCGGATGATCGAGTGCATCCAGGGCCAGGTGCAGGTGGAGATCGTGTGCGAGCCGATGCTCGACTACGGCGCCACCGCGGCGAAGTGGAGCTTGATCGACACCGGCACCGAGGGCTCGTGCGCGGTGGATTGCAAGTCCGACGTTGCCGAGGAGCTGGACGCTTCCGACGGTCACACCGCATTTCGTCTGTTCAGCGACATCCGCTTGGGCATCGAGGGCAACCGCACGCACGGTCGCCACACGATGAGCGAAGGCGAGAAGCGTTTCTGCGCGCTCTCCTGGACGGAGGGGCGGGGAGGGCCTCACACGGTCGAGGAGGCGGAGGCGCACCTGGAGCGCACCAGCCACTTCTGGCGTTCGTGGCTGGCCGAAGGCACCTACCCCGACCACACGTGGCGGCTGCACCTCGAGCGCTCGGCGCTGACGCTGAAGGGGCTGACGTTCATGCCCACCGGCGCGCTGGTAGCGGCGGCCACCACGTCGCTGCCGGAGACACCCCAGGGCGAGCGCAATTGGGACTACCGCTACTGCTGGATGCGCGACGCGTCCTTCACGCTGTGGGCACTGCACGCGCTCGGGCTCAACTGGGAGGCTGATGACTTCGTGCAGTACGTGGCAGACATGGAGCGCAACGAGGATGGGTCGCTGCAGATCATGTATGGGATCAAGGGTCAGAAGGACCTAACTGAGTCCACGCTCGACCATCTCAAGGGCTACGAAGGCGCGCGCCCGGTGCGGATCGGTAACGGCGCGTTCGACCAGCGCCAGAACGACGTTTTCGGGGCGGTGCTCGACTCGGTCTACCTGCACTCCAAGAAGCGCGACCACATCCCCGAGCGGCTGTGGCCGGTGCTCATCGACCAGGTGCAGTGTGCGGAAAAGGCCTGGAAGGAGCCTGATCAGGGCATCTGGGAGGCCCGTGGCGAGCCCCGTCACTATGTCTCCTCGAAGTTGATGTGCTGGGTGGCGATGGATCGCGGGGCGCGTCTGGCCGAACGCCGGGGCGAGAAGGAACAGGCCGAGGCATGGCAGGGGGTGGCCGACGAGATCCGCGAGGACATCCTCGAGCGCGGCGTGGACAAGCGCGGGGTGTTCCGCCAGCACTACGACACCGACGCGCTGGACGCCTCCACGTTGTTGATCCCGCTGCTTCGCTTCCTGCCTCCCGACGACGAGCGGGTGTATGCCACCGTGAACGCGATTCGTGAGGAGCTAACCGAGCATGGCCTCGTCCTGCGCTACCGCACCGATGAGACCGACGACGGCTTGAGTGGCGAGGAGGGGACGTTCCTGATCTGCTCGTTCTGGCTTGTCTCGGCGCTGTCGGAGATCGGCGAGCGGCGCGAGGCCGAACACCTCTGCGAGCGGCTGCTTTCGTATGCCTCGCCGCTCGGCCTGTACGCCGAGGAGCTCGAGGCCTCATCGGGGCGTCACCTCGGCAACTACCCGCAGGCGTTTACGCACCTGGCGCTGATCAATGCCGTAACGCACGTGATCGAGGCCCAAGCGGCCGGCTGAGCTGCGTCAGCGGACGAAGCGGTCGAGTCGCTCGGCTGCGATCGTCATGCGCAGCGTCTGCAGCGCGTCGTGCTTGGGGCGCCAGCGCAGCTCGCGCCGGGCCTTGGAGACGTCCATGATCACCGGCTCGCGGAAGGCGGCGACCCATTGCGCCTGTGCGGGCAGGAAGCCCAAGCGCCCGATCATCTCGGCGACCACGTCAATTGCGAGCTCGGGTACCGGGATCGAGTACCAGCCGAGCTCGCGCGCGAGGTCTTTTACTGTCAGCTCGCCGGAGGAGGCGAGGTTGTAGATACCCGGAGTGCCGCGGCCGAGCACCGCCGCGCGCATTGCGTTGGCGACGTCGTCGTGGTGGATCAGCTGAAAGGGCACGCCCGGATCGGGCAGCACCGGCTTGAGGATCGGCACGCCGTCGAGCAGGCGCAGGACCGGCCCGGGCAGCCGATCGGAGATCTGGGTGTAGGGCAGGCTGTCGATCAAAAGCGGCGCGTCCGGGCCGCCGACGATGCACGGTCGCAGAACATATGCGGCGGTCGATGTGCCGTCCAGCACCTCATGCAACATCGCCTCGACCTCGGCCTTCTGGGCGGAGTAGTAGTGGCTCGCGGTGCCGCGAGCGGGGACCTCCTCAGTGAGCGGCTGAGGGTTCTCTGCATGGAATCCGTACGCGGCGACGGAGGAGGCATAGACCAGCCGCTTCACCCCCGCTGCGACGGCTGCCTGGAAGACGTTGCGCGAGCCCTCCAGGTTCACCGCGCGGGTCTCGCGCGGGCCTCCCGTGATCAAGAAGGCGAGGTGCACGACGACATCCGCGTCGCGCACCAGCTTGGCCACGGCGGTGGGATCGAGGACGTCGCCCTGCCGGTAGGAGACCTTCTTCTGGCCGTGCGCGGCTGGATCGAACGGTCGCCTGGCCATACCGAGCACACGCTCCACCTCGGTGGAGCGCTCGAGCGCCCTCAGGACCGCCCGCCCGATCTCGCCGGTCGGCCCGGTCACGGCGACCGTCAGGCCGGAGCGTCTCGGTGCACGGGCCGCAGCGGGCATCCTCTCTTTCTAGCGCATCGCAGTGTCCGGCTGCGGGTCGTCATATCCGGGCTCGCCCGGAAGGAGCACGCGGGCTACCTCGCCCTCGACTACGACTCGCGGCTGGATCGGCTGGACCTCGCGGCCACGGGCGTGTGCCAGCAACTCGTCGGCCGAGGGGAAGGCATGGAGCTGCTCGAGGTGCTTGATCGTGGGAAACACGAGCACGATCTGCTCGCGGCGGTGGGCCTCGAGTGCCGCCGCGGGGGTGAACCAGCCCAGATCGACGCACTCCTCGCCATCGACCTGCGGCTCTTGGCCGGCGGGGAGGGGAGCGAGGAAGAAGTGGGTGTCGAAGCGGGTGCGCACCTCGGCCGGTGTGATCCAACGCGAGAACTTGACGAGGGCGCCGGGGTCCTCGAGCGCGATCGCGGCCTCCTCGCGCAGCTCGCGGATTGCCGCTGCCCGGTGGGCGTCGTCGCCGTCGCCCTCGCCTGCATCGACCGCGCCCCCCGGGAACACCCAGACCCCGCCCATGAATCGTGCATGAGGTGTGCGCTTGACGAGCAGCACTTCGAGCGCCTGCGCGCCGCCACGCAGCAGGATCACAGTCGCCGCCTGGCGCGCGAGCGTGGCCTCCCCTGGGTTGTACTGCTCCCCTGGCGCCGGGCGCCCGTCCTGGTTGTGCGTGCTCATCTGCCGACCCTACCGCCGTGGCGGGCGGCCGGTAATCTTTGCGGCGATGACGACCAAGACGCTCCAGCGTTGGATCTGCGAGTCCTGCGGCTACATCTATGACCCCGAGGAGGGCGACCCGGACGGGGGTATTCCCGTGGGGACCGCCTTCGAGGACATTCCCGACACCTGGTTCTGCCCGGTGTGCGGCGCCCGCAAGCGCGACTTCGTCCTCTACGAGGACTGATCTGAGCGACTGGGACGCACTGCTCGCGTTCGACGGCGAGCACGTCTGGCATCCCTACGGCGCGCTGCCTGCCTCGCTACCCGCGTTGCCCGTGGTTTCCGCGCGGGGAGTCCGCCTGAAACTGGCGGATAGACGTCAACTGATCGACGGCATGTCCTCGTGGTGGTGTGCTATCCACGGGTACCGCCACCCTGTCCTGGACGGAGCGGTAAGCGAGCAGCTCGGGCGGATTGCACACGTGATGTTCGGTGGGCTCACGCACGAGCCGGCGGTGCGCTTGGCTGAACGGCTGGTGGAGCTCACGCCCGATGGGTTGGAGCAGGTGTTCTTCGCCGACTCGGGATCGGTCTCGGTCGAGGTCGCGATCAAGCTGTGCCTGCAGTTTCAGCTGGCGATGGGACATCCCGAGCGCCGGCGACTGCTGACCGTGCGGGGCGGCTACCACGGCGACACGTTTGGCGCGATGGCCGTCTGCGATCCAGTCTCAGGGATGCACAGCATGTTCACCGGCGTGCTCCCGGAGCACGTGTTCGCCGAGCGTCCACCCAGCGGCTTTGACGCGGGTCTCGGCGGTGCCTGGGCGCAGCACGTCAGCGAGCTGTTCGCCCGGCACAGTCACGAGCTGGCCGCTGTGATCGTGGAGCCCGTGGTGCAAGGGGCGGGGGGGATGCGCTTCTATGCGCCGCAGTGCGTCGCGCTGCTGAGGAAGCTGTGCGACGAGCACGAGGTGCTGCTGGTGCTCGACGAGATCGCCACGGGCTTCGGGCGCACCGGCGCGTTGTTCGCCTGCGAGCACGCTGGTGTGACACCGGATGTGATGTGTGTGGGCAAGGCGCTCACCGGTGGATATATGACGCTTGCCGCGACCCTCTGCACGAGGATCGTGTCCGATGCGGTCTGCGCCGGCGAGGGTGGCGGACTGATGCATGGGCCGACCTTCATGGCCAACCCACTTGCGTGTTCCGTGGCCCTCGCGTCGCTCGAGCTGCTCACTGACAGTCAGGGCGGCTGGCGCCGGCGGGTCGGCGTAATCGAAGACGGACTACGTGTCGGGCTCGAGCCTGCGCGCGAGTTGCCAGGGGTCGCGGATGTGCGTGTGCTGGGAGCGATCGGTGTGGTGCAGATGCACGAGGAGGTGGACGTTGCGGCGGTTACGAGCGCGGTGGTCGAGCGCGGTGTGTGGCTGCGACCGTTCCGCGATCTGATCTACACGATGCCCGCCTACGTCATGGACACAGAGGACCTGGCGAGCGTGACGGCGGCCGTGGTCGATGCCGCACGTGTGGGTTAGGGGGATGAGCTCCCGTCGAGCCAGCGTCGCCAAGGGAGCTCCGCCCCAGCTCTGCTGAAGTCGGCCTGGCTCTGGACAGGGCTCAGTCCCGCGACCTCGACTTCACCCAGGCGGGCGATCGTCTCGCGGTTGGAGTGCTCGAGCACTGACGGTTGCTCGGGCCAGGGTGTAAGCACGACTGCCCGCACCTCGAGTTTCGCCCCGCGGGCTGCTTGGAGCGTGAGCAGGGTGTGATTGATTGTGCCCAAACCCGGGCGCGCTGCGATCAGCAGGGGCAGCTCGAGCGCGACCGCGAAGTCACACACCGTGTAGTCCTCGGCAAGCGGCGCCAATAGTCCCCCGACGCCCTCGACGATCAGTGATGCCTCCTCGTCGCCTGCCTGGCGTGCTCGCGTCACCAGGTCGAGCGGGTAGATGCGCTCAGCTGCGAGCGCTGCGGCCAGATGGGGGGAGACGGCGGGACCGTAACGCAGCGGCGCCACATCCTGAGGCGCCATGCCCGCAGCGCTCGCCAGCAGCTCGTGATCGGGGGGCCATGCGCCGGGCTGGTCGATCTCCGATCGGTCATCGAGGCCGGTCACCACCGGCTTGTGCGCGCATACCCGCTCACCGGCCGCGGCCATCGCCGCGAGCAGCGCGGCACTCAGAATCGTCTTGCCGACATCGGTGTCGGTCGCGGTGACGAGGAGCCCTCGCATGCGCGCGTCTAGTGGACGACTACGCCGCGCGGGCGACGGAGCTTTCGCGCTCCATATCGAACGGCGCATCCGCTGTGACCTCGAGGTCAAACGGCGCGCCTCCCCGGTGCTCTCCCGCAGCAATCGGCAGATAGGGCTTCTCGGTTTCGCGCTCGTCCGTCATCGTGCGATTCGCGATCACGCGTGGACCCATCGCCGCCGGGTCCAGTCCGATCGCGCGTGCCGCCTCACCGAGCGCGTGCGCCGCCACCTTCAGCTCCTCGGCGGTGTGCGAAGCCATCACGGCCAACCTCAGCCGCGAGGTGCCTGCGCGAACCGTCGGCGGGCGGATCGCCTGAGCGAACACGCCCCGCTGCAGCGCCTCTTCACACAGGCGCATGGCTGCGGCCGCATCGCCAACCAGCAGCGGCACGATCTGCATCTCCTGTTCCGCTACCGAGAAACCCTCGAGCGCCAAGGCGCGACGCAAAGTGCGCGCGGCTGAGCGCAGCCGCTCCACGCGATGCGGGCGCTCCTGGAGCAACTCGAGCGCTGCCAGCGCTCCGGCCACGGCGGGCGGTCCGGGCGCGGTCGAGAAGATCAGCGAGCGGGCGGTGTTGATCAGGTAGTGGATCATCTCCTCCTCTGCGCACACGTAGGCGCCGTAGGAGCCGAGCGCCTTGCCGAGCGTGCCCACGACCACATCCACCTCGCCCTGGAGCCCGGCATGTGCTACCGCCCCGCGTCCGCCTGGGCCGAGCACGCCGGTGGCGTGTGCCTCGTCGACGATCGTCCGCGCGCCGTACTCCTTTGCGAGCTCGACGATCTCCGCCAGTGGCGCGACGTCGCCGTCCATCGAGAACACCGAGTCGGTGACGATCAGCCGGCGAGCGCCTCCGCTGTGACGGCGCATCAGCCGGTCGAGATCGTCCACGTCGCCGTGCTTGTAAACGACCACCTCCGCCCGCGAGAGTCGGCAGCCGTCGACGATCGAGGCATGGTTGAGCTCGTCGGAGAAGACCGTGTCGCCCCGGCTAACGAGTGCGCCGATTGTGCCGATGTTGGCCAGGTATCCGGACCCGAACAGCAGGCATGCCTCGCTGCCCTCCCACGCCGCCAGACGTTCCTCCAAACGGCGGTGGATCGTCATCGTCCCGCTCACCAGCCGCGATGCGCCCGCGCCGACGCCCCAGCGCATCGCCGCATCGGCTGCGGCCTCGCGCACGCGTGGGTGGTCGGCGAGCCCGAGGTAGTTGTTGGAGCACAGCAGTAGTACTGGCTTGCCGTCGAGCAGCACGCGCGGACCCTGGGGACCGCTCACCAGCCGCAGGCGGCGGTGAAGGCCGAGTCGCTCCAATTCCGCCAAGCGCTCCTCGATCTCGCCCACGTGTCCTCCGTCTAGCCCACTGAGGTTGGGCGGGGCACCCGATTGACGGTCCCATCGGGGCGTGGTGGCACGGTGCGCTTGGCGCGAAACCTCAGTTGGCTGGATGGATCCCACAGCCTGATCTCCAGGTCGGCCGCCGCCCCCGCGACAGAGGTCTCGAGGAGCTCCTCGACGACATCCGGCGTCTTGCCCTCCAGCCAGCCCGAGCGGTTATCCGGGCGCGGGTTTGTGCCGTTGTCGGGTTGGCGCGCGACGTTCAGACCATGCTCTTCGAACATCGCTCGATCCTGCTCGGGCTCGTTGCCAAGCGTCGTCAGGAAGTTGCCCATCATCACGCCGTTGATCCCAGCCTTGACAGCCAAGGACTGCAGCTCGCCGAGATTCTCCACACGCCCACCACACAAACGGAACAGCGCCTCGGGCAGGATCAGACGGAAGATCGCGATCCACTTGACCGCCTCCCACGGGTCCATGAATTCACGATCGCCGAACTTCGTGCCCGGCCGCGGATTGAGCATGTTGATCGGCACGCTCGTCGGGTCGAGCGCGGCCAGCTCGAAAGCCATCTCCACACGCTGCTCGCGACTCTCCCCGAGGTTCAAGATCCCGCCCACACAGGTCTCCAACCCCGACTCGCGCACCGCCTCGATCGTGCGCAAGCGACCCTCGTAGCGCACGGTGGTGGAGACCTCGTCGTAATAGCTCTCGGCCGTCTCGACGTTGTGGTGCACGCGCTGAATACCCGCTTCCTTCAGCGCCTGCGCGCGAGCGGCCGACATGTGTCCGACCGAGGCACAGCGCTTCAGGTTGGTGTGCTCCACGACCAAACGGACGCCTTCTAGGTACTTCTCGAAGTCGCGCTTTGACAGACCCTGGCCCTGGGTGACCATGCAGAAGCGATGCGCCCCCGCCGCCTCGGCGGCGCGCGCGTGCTCGAGCACCTGCTCTGGCTCCATCATCGCGTGCAGCGGTGTCTCCGCCTCGGCGAAGCGCGACTGGGCGCAGAAGCCGCAGTCCTCCGCGCAGCCGCCGGACTTGGCGTTCACGAGCGAGCACATATCCGTTGAGTCCGAGAAGCGCTCCACACGCGCTTCCCAGGCGCGTCCGATCAGCGCCTCGATCTCCGCGTGATCCTCGATCTCGCCCAAACGCAGCGCTTCCTCGCGAGTGATCAGCGGTCCCATGCGCCGCACGTTATGCGCCGTGGCGGACGGCTATTCCCCGCGCCAGCGCGCCTGACGTTTCTCGGCGAAGGCCTTCATTCCCTCGCGCATGTCCTGCGAGGCGAACGACGCGCGGCGCAGCTCGATCAGCTCCTGCTCGACGTCCTCGGGCAGTCCCGCCTCGGCGTGCAGCAGGGCGGCTATCACCCGCTTGTTGCCCAGCTGCGAGAGCGGCGCGTTGCTCGCCAACTCATCCGCCACCGCCAGCGCCGCCGCGTCCAACTCGTCGGCCGGGGCAAGACGGTTGACCAGTCCCCATGCAAGCGCGGTGGGCGCGTCGATGTAGCTGCCGAGCAGAAACAGCTCGCGGGTGCGCGTCGCGCCGATCGCGTCGATGAAGCGGCGCAAGCCCGTATGCGAATACACCAGGCCGAGCTTCGCCGGCGGCATCCCCAGCTTGATCGCATCCTGCGCCACGCGCAGGTCACAGGCCAGTGCGAGCTCCAAGCCGCCGCCGATCGTGTGGCCCGGTAGCACAGCCAGCGTGGGGTAGGGGAAGGCCTGCAGCGCATCGATCGCTTCGGTGAAGGGGTGCGCCACGAGGCGCTCGGCGCGCTCCTCGAACTCCCCTTCCGGGATCTCGCCGATGTCATATCCGGCCGAGAACATCCCATGGGCGCCGGTGATCACGACGCAACGCGCGCCGGACTCTCCAGACGCCAGCTCGCTGAGCGTCGCGGTGATCGCATCGAGGATCGGGTGATCGAGCGCGTTGCGCTTGGCCGGATTGGAGATCGTCAGGCGCACGACGCCGCCTGAGGGTTCGTCGATCAGCAGCTTGCCGCCGGCGAGCTCGTGCGGGGTAATACTCGGGGACACGTGTGCTATTCCAGAACGACGAGCGTGTCGCCCTCGCTGACCGCCTGGCCCTCCTCGCAGCGAATCTCTGAGACCGTGCCGGCGTCCTCAGCCTCTACGGGCATCTCCATCTTCATCGACTCGAGGATCGCCACCGTGTCGCCCTCCTCGATCGTGTCGCCGACGGCGCACTCGATTTTCCATACGGTGCCGGTGATATGGGCCTCCACCTCAGCCATCTCGCAGCCTCCTAGTTGATCGGTGACGGCTGGGGACAATAGCCTCCGGCGCCGATCGATCCATGAGCAACGACATCTCCGTAATCCTCACCGCCTACAACGAGGCCTCCCGAATCGAGGCCACGTTGGATGCGCTCGCCGCCGCCTTCCCCGGCGCGCCGGTGTGGGTGGCCGACGACGGCTCCATTGACGCCACGGCGCTGCTCGCTCGCCAGGCCGGCGCTCGGGTCGTGCGCAGCGAGCGGATGATTGGCAAGGGTGGCGCTGCCACGACGGCGGCCCATGAGGCCTTACGACTCGCTCGTGTGGACGGTGGCGGGGAGGATCGTGTGGCTACCGGAGAGGAGGAGCACGGAGAGGAGGAGCAAGAAACGATCTTCGTTCTCTGCGACGGCGATCTCGGGGAGTCCGCGCTCGGGCTGAGCGAGCTCGCAGACGTCGTGCGACGCGGCGAGACGGACATGGCAGTCGCGGTCTTCGCCACGCGCGTCGGAGGGGGGGTCGGCCTCGCGGTAGCCTTCGCGCGCTGGGCGATCCGCCGGCGGTGCGGCCTCGAGCTGCGCGCACCGATCTCCGGGCAGCGGGCGTTGCGCGCAGGCGTCATCGCGGACGTCTTGCCGTTCGCGGCCGGCTTCGGCATGGAGATCGGGATGACGATCGATGCCGCACGCGCCGGGCATCGCGTCAGCGAGATCGAGCTCGACCTCTCCCATCGCGCCACCGGCCGAACGTTCGCCGGCTTCGCGCACCGTGGGCGTCAGCTGATCGATTTCATACGGGTGTACTTCGCGCGGCGATAGGCTCGCGAAGAGATGATCCTCGCGATCGATCAGGGTACGACCGGCACGACCTGCTTCGTGTTCGACGAACAGGCCGAGCCGATTGGGCGCGCCCACCGCGAGTTCACTCAACACTTCCCTGAGCCCGGCTGGGTCGAGCACGACCCACGCGAGATCTGGACAGTCACGCAGGCGCTTGCGGGCGAGGCGCTGGACGATGCCGGGGTGCGGCCAGGCGAGCTCGCCGCGGTGGGGATCGCCAACCAGCGCGAGACCGTATGCGTCTGGGATCCCACCACGGGGGAGCCGCTGCACAACGCGATCGTCTGGCAGGACCGCCGCACGACCGCGCGCTGCGAGGAGTTACGCGCGGCCGGGCACGAGAGGCTCGTGCGCGAGCGCACGGGCCTGGTGCTCGACCCTTACTTCTCGGCCACAAAGATCGCCTGGTTGCTCGAGCACGTCCCCGGCCTGCGCGAGCTGGCACAGGATGGACGGGCCGTGTTCGGGACGATCGACTCGTGGCTGATCTTCAAGCTCACCGGCGAGCACCTCACAGACGCTTCGAACGCCTCGCGCACGCTGCTCTACGACATCGGCGCCGGGCGCTGGGACCCGGAGCTGCTCGAGCTGTTCGGTGTGCCCGCCCGGGCACTGGCAGAGGTGCGCCCGAGCGCGGGGATCCTGGGTGAGACCCGGCCCGCCGCGCTGCACGGTCACGCCGTCCCGGTGGCTGGCGTCGCCGGCGACCAGCAGGCTGCTCTCTTCGGCCAAGCCTGCGTCGATCCGGGCATGGCCAAGACCACCTTCGGGACCGGCTCCTTCGTGTTGCTCCATGCGGGTTTCACCGTGCCCGAGCCGGGGCCGGGACTACTTGCGACGGTCGCCTGGGGGATTGGATCCCCGCCCGCCCTCGGACGGGCGTATGCGCTGGAGGCGTCGATCTTCGTCACGGGCGCGGCAGTGCAGTGGCTGCGTGACGAGCTCCAGGTCATCGAGCGTGCCGAGGACACCGCGGCGTTGGCGGGATCGCTTCACAGCAACGACGGCGTGTATTTCGTGCCGGCGCTCACCGGTCTCGGCTCGCCGCACTGGGATCCCGACGCACGTGGCACGATCGTTGGGCTCACGCGGGGCACCGGCCGCGCCCATCTGGCGCGCGCGACACTCGAGGCGATCGCCTACCAAACACTCGATGCCGTGCGCGCGATGGAGGCTGCTTCCGCGCAGCCGCTAAGCGAGCTGCGCGCCGACGGGGGGGCGAGCGCAAACGACTGGCTGATGCAGTTCCAGGCCGACGTGCTCGGCGCACCGGTCGTGTTGGGCGAAACCGCTGAGAGCACCGCGCTCGGCGCGGCGTACCTGGCGGGGGTGGGCGTCGGTCTGTGGACGATCTCCGACGTGCGCGACTCCTGGCGGGAGCGCAGGCGCTATGAGCCACGGATGGGCGAGGACGAGCGCGCCGGTCTGCTGGCGGGCTGGGCGGGCGCGCTCGCACGCGCGCGTAACTTTCCCGAGTCGGCGAGGTAAAGCGCTCAGATGAGCGATCTTGCACCGATGCGCGAGCAGGTCTACGCCGACCCTCGGCCGAAGGAGCACTTCGACCGCTTCCACGAGCGCTCGCGCACGCGTGAACCTGACTGGGCGTATGAGCTGACGCGGGTGATCACCTCGCTGTACGCCTACACGTTCCTGCGCGTACGCTCGATCTCCTCTGAGAAGGTGCCCGGCAGCGGCGCGGTGATCCTCGCGCCCAACCACTTCTCGTTCATGGACCACTTCCTGATGGGCTGCTACATCCGCCGCAAGGTTCGCTTCATGGCGAAGTCGCAACTCTTCAAACCCGGCCCGATGCAATTCATCTACACCCACGGCGGCGTCTTCCCCGTGCGTCGCGGCGCGCGCGACGAAGAGATGTTCATCACCGCCGAGACGATCCTCGCACGCGGCGGAGCGATCACGATGTATTGCGAGGGAGGACGCTCGCGCACCGGCAAAGTGGCCGAGCAGGCCAAGCGCGGCATCGGTCGTCTGGCGCTCGAGACCGGTGCCCCGGTCGTGCCGATCGCGATTCATGGCTCCTCGCGCATCCGCAACTGGAAGCGCCTGCAGTTTCCCAAGACGACTGTCCAATACGGGGAGCCGATGCGTTGGGAGCGCATCGAGCAGCCCACCCGCGAGCAGCAGCAGGCCGTGGCTGACGAGGTCCTCCTGCAGATCCGAGGACTGTACGCCGGCCTCGAGGAACACGGGCGCAAGGGTGTGCTCCAGCGTGTGCGCAAGCAGCGTCGGGCTGAGCGCGGCGCGCGGATCGCCGTGCCGTAGCCGTGCTTGCCGCCGAGGTGCTACGCCCTGGCCTACTGGAGGGAACCTCTGTCCTGGTAGCAGGCACAACAGAGCCGGTCGCTCCACTTGGGGTTGCGGTGAGCGAGGCATGCACGGAGTTGGGGGCCCACGTACACATGTGCGCCCCTGACGTCGCCGCGGAGGCGATCGTCGATGAGCTGATCATCGCCGCCGTCGCTGAGTGTGGAAGCCTGGACCTGTTGGTGGTCGACGGCGCAGGACTTTTTATGCACGGAATAGCGGACATCGGAGACGCTCGTGCGGCGCTGCGCACCTGCCTCGACGCGACCTGGAACGTGACCCGCGCGGTCGTCAACCTTGCCTTCCTGGGGGCTGAGCCGAGTTCGTCGGACCGGCCTGGGTCGGGTTCGCGCACTCGCCGGATCGTTTACCTGGCTCCGGCTTCCGACGCGGGCGAACACGCCGGCGCTGCACGCGCGGGCCTAGAGAACCTCGCTCGCACGCTCTCCATCGAGTGGGCGCGTCACGGGATCACGCTGGTCACGATCGCCCCCGGTGAGGCAACCGCCGCGGGCGAGGTGGCCGCCCTGACGGCCTACATCGCCTCGCCAGCGGGGGCTTACTTCTCGGGCTGTTTACTGGACCTGCGGGGCGGCTAACGGGAAGCCGGCACGGAGCCCGCGGGGCTCCGTGCCGGTGAGGCTTCGCCTAGCCGGACATCCCGCCGAACAGGCCGCCGGTGATGTGCAGCGTCTGCCCGTGCACGTAGTTTGACCATGGTGAGCACAGGAAGAAGATGCCGCCGGCAGCCTCCTCGGGCGTGGCGGGACGGCCGAGCGGGATCAGCATGGAGGCCATGCCGCGCATCTGCTCGGGGATGCCGAGCTGGATCTTCTCGCCGTCCTTTTCCATGACGTTCTCGTCGACCTTCGCCTGGGTCAGGCGCGTGTCGATGAAGCCGAAGGCGACCGCGTTGACGTTGACCTTGAACTGGCCCCACTCCTTGGCGACGGTTTTCGTCAAGCCGACGACAGCGGCCTTGCCGGCGGAGTAGTTGGCCTGGCCGGGGTTGCCGAACGTGCCGGAGGTCGAGGAGACGTTGACGATCTTGCGGAACACCTCCTTGCCTTCCTCGCGCTCCTGCTTGGCGGGCTCGCGCAGGTGCGGCGCCGCCGCGCGGATCACGCGGAAGGGCACCACGGTGTGGATATCGAGCATCGCCTGGAAGTGCTCGTCGGTCATCTTGTGGATCGGCGCGTCGAGCGTGTAGCCGGCGTTGTTGACGATGATGTCGAGCTTCCCGAAGGAGTCGACCGCCTTCGCCACCAGCTGCTCCGGCGCGTCTGCCTTGGTCAGGTCTCCGGCGAACACCGCCGTCTCACCCTGGATCTCCCCGGCCGCCTGCTCGGCGACGTCACCGTCGAGGTCGTTGATCAGAACCTGCGCGCCCTGCGAGGCGAGCAGTTCAGCCGTTGCGCGTCCGATGCCGCGGGCCGAGCCCGTCACGATCGCCGACTTGCCGTCGAGTACTCCCATAACCGTTGCGTCTCCTTGTCGAGGTCAGTGACCGGAGATTACCTCTGTTAGTCGCTGCCGGCGTGAAGGCCGGCGGGTCGTCTCACCGGTCAGCCGCGGCTCTTCATCCTCTTCCACTCAGCCTTGTGGGCGCGCTTTGCGGCCTGGTAATCGACCAGCGCCTGCGGCGAGTCGACGTCCCCGAGCGTGGGGTGCGGCGGCACGAGCTCCTTGGCTGCCTCTACGCCGAAGCGCTTGGCGAGCACCGCACTGAGCGCCTTGACCTTCATCTCGCCGAAGCCGGGCAATGCCTCCAGGTTGGCATGCAGCTCGCTGGCGTCGGCGGCGTCCGTCCAGACCCGCGCGGCATCGCCGTCATACTCGTCGCGAATATGCACGGCGAGCTCGTGCACGCGCTGGGCCATCGCGCCCGGAAAGCGGTGCACGGCAGGTTTCTCGCGGAACGCCGGCTCGAGGTCAGCCTCGGCCAGCGTGGCGGCGTCGATCGCGCCGAGCCGCTCCTGCAGCGCGAGCGGCCCGGCGAAGGCCTTCTGCACGGAGACCTGCTGGTCGAGTGCGAACCCAACCAGCAATGCCATCGGGTCGGCGGCGATCAGTGCGTTGGCCTCGTCGGACTCGGTGAAGTACAGGCGGTCAGGCACCCCTCGATCCTAGCCAGCTCTGAGGTTTCACCCGGTGATGATGATCCCGAAGTCCTGCGTATAGATCCCACCGGGCTGGCCCTGGCTGAGCGAAGCAGGGACATGGGGCGAGACGCCGATCGCGGTGTCGTGGAAACGAGCGTCGAGAATGTTCGCGCGGTGCCCCGGCGAGGCCATCCAGGCGGCGACGATCGCGCGGGGTGTTCCCAGGTCGAAGGTGCCCCAGCCGATGTTCTCGCCGACTTCATAGCCGACCTGTGAGCTGTAGATGTAGCCGCAGGAGACCATGCGGCTGAGCGGTGTATCGCCCTGTGGCCCGTCGTGTTCGAAGTAGTCGCCGAAGGCCATGCTCTCGGTGTGTGCCTGGGCGGCCTGCTGCAGGTCTGCATTGGGCGCCAGCGCGGCCTCGCCGTGGTCCGCCCGTTCCTGGTTGATCAGGCAGAGCGTGGCGGCGCGGATCACTTCGATGTTTTCCTGCGTCGGTTGCAGGTTGCCGCCCGTGCAGGAGCCCGCGTCGGCCGGTTTGACGGTGCTCGAGACGTGCCTCCTGCTGTGATGGCCGGTTTGCTTGCCTCCCTTGAAGTGGTGGGAGCCCCCGTGCTGGCTGCCCCCGTGCTGGCTCCCCTCTGGCCGCCCGTGGAGTTTTGCTTGCCGGAGCCTCGCTTAGCGCAGCTCGTGCGGTGGTGCTTGTGGCGGAGGTGGCCACGGCTTGCATGAAAGCTGCTCTTCTTGGCGCAGCGCACGGGTCTTGAGCACGGCGACGATCGCCCGCGTCCGGCCTTGTGGTGGGCGGACGTGGCTTGGGCGATGGGGTTGCCGGGTGTCGTGAAGACACCCGCGAACGCCGTGGTGGCGCCGATCGCGGCACATA
This sequence comes from uncultured Solirubrobacterales bacterium, assembly GCA_963804555.1. Lineage (GTDB taxonomy): Bacteria > Actinomycetota > Thermoleophilia > Solirubrobacterales > Solirubrobacteraceae > Palsa-744. The sequence goes on along the minus strand of CAWDQX010000009.1, from coordinate 437,905 downwards.
GGCACACGACGAGCGCGAGCGCGCCGAGCATGGAACGGAGGCGAGGCACCTTGCCTGCATCGGTTGCGACCCGAGCAAACCTGAGCCCTGGTGCTCAGGTTTAGACAACTATGCAAACCGTTTCCCAGCTCTGTCAGAGCGCCAGCACCCGCCCGAGGATCTCACGCATGATCTCATCCGAGCCGCCGCCGATCGGCCCGAGACGGGAGTCGCGCACGGCGCGCTCGACCCAGTACTCCTTCATGTAGCCGGCGCCGCCGTGGATCTGCAGGCAGTCGTCCATCAGCTCAAATGAGGAGCGCTGGGTCAGGAGCTTGGCCATCGTGACCTCACGCATCGGCTCCTCACCGGCCATGAAGCGGCGCAGCGCGTCGTAGGTGACACAGCGGCAGGTGTAGACGCTCGTGGCCATGTCGGCGAGCTTGTGGCGGATCGTCTGGTGGCCAGAGAGCTGCTTGCCGAACGCCTCACGCTCGCGCGCGAAGCCCGCCGTGCGCTCCCACGCGAGGTCCATCGCCCCGACCGCCCCGAGCGCCATCGCCAGGCGCTCCCACTGGAAGTTGGCCATGATCATCTTGAAGCCCTCGTGTTCTGCGCCGAGTAGGTTCTCCGCTGGCACGAAGACATCCTCGAAGGAGATGCTCGCCGTGTCCGAGGCGTGCCAGCCGAGCTTCTGCAGCTTGGCTGAGCTGACGCCGTCTTGGCGGTCGACGATCAGGAAGGAGATGCCGTGGTGGCCGCCCTCGGGTGTCGTCTTCACGGCGGTGACGATGAAGTCCGCCCGCACGCCGTTGGTGATGTAGGTCTTCTCGCCGTTGAGGATCCAGCCGCCCTCGACGCGGCGTGGCCCGGGTGCGCAGCGCGGCCACGTCCGAGCCGGCGTCGGGCTCGGTGATGCCGAGCGCGCCGATCTTCTCGCCCCTGATCGCCGGCACGAGATAACGCTGCTTGTGGTCCTCTGTGCCGAACTTCCAGATCGGCGGCGTGGCGATGCTGACGTGCGCGCCGATGCCCGCGGCGGTGCCGCCGGAGCCGATCCGCGCGAGCTCCTCGACGAGCACCGCGTCGTGCAGGTGATCGCCGCCCTGCCCGCCGTAGACCTCGGGGTACTTCAGGCCGAGCAGGCCCTGGGCGGCGAGCTTTCCGAACACCTCGTTGGGGAACCATTCCGCCTCCTCCCATTCCTGGGCGTGGGGCGTCAGCTCCCGCTCGAGGAAACCGCGGACCGAAGCCCGCAGCTCCTCGTGCTCGTCGGTGAACGGCGGCGTTGCCGGCAATTGATCAGAGACCGTAGGAGCGGCCGATTACGTCGAGCATGATCTCGTCGGTGCCCGCGCCGATGCGGTTCAGGCGCGCGTCGCGCCACACACGCTCGACGCCGTACTCGCGCATGTAGCCCGCGCCGCCGTGGATCTGGATGCATTCGTCGGCCACTTCGCAGAGCACGCGCGAGGCGTGCAGCTTTGCCATCGAGATCTCGCGCACGGGGTACTCGCCGTTGTTGAAGCGCCACGCGGTGATGTAGGTCATCTGCCGCGCCGACTCGATTTTGGTCGCCATCTCCGCGAACTTGTGGCGGATCACCTGGAACTTGCCGATTTCGCGGCCGAACGCCTTGCGCTCGTGCGCGTACTGCAGCGTGCGGTCGAAGCACTTCTGCGCGCCCGCCACCATGCCGGCGGCGCCGATCAGGCGCTCACCCTGGAGCTCCCACATGATGTGGTAGAAGCCCTTGCCGACCTGGCCGAGCACCGCGGAGGCCGGCACCCGCACGTCCTGAAAGGCCAGCAGCGCGGTGTCGGAGGCGTGCATGCCGAGCTTCTCGAGCTTCTTCTCGCGGATCACGCCAGGAGCGTCCATCGGCACGAGGAACAGCGTGAAGCCGTCGTAGCCGGCATCCGGCGTCGGTCTTGGTCACGAGCACGATCACGTCGGCGCGGTGGCCGTTGGTGATGTAGGTCTTGGAACCGTTGATCACGTACCCATCGCCGTCTTTGACGGCGCGCGTCTTGATCCCTTTCACGTCTGAGCCGGCGTCCGGCTCGGTGATGCCCAGGCACAGGATCTTCTCGCCCTTGATCGCCGGCACGACCCATTCCTGCTTCTGCTCCTCGCTGCCGAACGCGAGGATCGGCGGCATCGCCATGTCGGTGTGTACCGCCAGCCCCATCGCCAGGCCGCCGGAGTTGGCGTTCGTGATCTCCTCCGCCAGCACCAGCGCTCGTGTAGTAGTCCCCGCCCTGGCCGCCGTAGGCCTCGGGCTTGTCCAGGCCGAGGAAGCCGAGTTCGCCCATGCGCGCAAAGACCGAGTCGGGGAATGTCGTCTCCTCCCACTCCTCGGCGTGCGGTGCGAGCTCTTTGATGGCGAAGTTGCGGATCGACTCACGTAGCGCTTCGTGCTCGTCGGTGAAGATGAAGTGCTTGCGCTGGCTCTTGAAGTCAGGCTTCAAAACGCTCTCGGCGGTGGCGGCCATGGGGTTCTCTCCTCGTTCTTTGGGTGCGACGCAACGGGTGCGTCGTAAGCTAGCGCAGGCGGGAAGAAAAGTAAACAGTAGAACTTCTTACTTCCCGCCGGGTGGCGGTGCGGCTAGGATGCCATGTGGCCAGCGACCCAGTTCTGGATGCGCTCGCCGACACAGGCGTGGCAACGATCACGCTGAATGACCCAGAGACGCGCAACGCGCTCTCGCCGGCGCTCCTGGGTCTGATCGAGGCTTTTGAGCGCGCCCGCGAGGATGAGCACGTGCGTTGCGTGGTGCTTGCCTCCTCGCACGAGAAGGTCTTCTCCTCGGGCGCCAATCTCGGCGGCTTCGCGGGCGATGTGCCGCTCGTGCACAAGCACTTCGGCTCAGAGCGCTTCGTCGAGTTGTTCAAGCTGATCGTCTCGCTCCACAAGCCGACGATCGTCGCCGCCGACGGGCACGTGCTCGCCGGTGCGCTCGGGATCGTGCTCGCGTGCGATCTGTGATCGCCTCCGAGGACGCGAGCTTCGGCACGCCCGAGATCAACGTCGGAGCGTTCCCATTCATGATCATGGCGCTGATCTACCGCAACGTTCCGCGCAAGAAGGCCAACGAGCTGCTGCTGCTCGGCGAGCGCTGGGGCGCCCAGGAGGCCCTCGCCGCGGGGATCGTCAACAAGGTTGTGGCCAAAGAGGACCTCGACGCGGCGCTGTCGCCGAGTGGGCCAGTAAGCTCGCCTCCTCTTCGCCGCTGATCATGCGCCTCGGCAAGGAAGCGATGCGCCGCCAGCTCGACATGCCGCTGGAGGATGCCTTGGACTATCTGCGCTCCCAGCTGACGCTGGCGCTCTCCACGGAGGACATCGTCGAGGGGGTCAGCGCGTTCTTCGAGAAGCGCGACCCGCAGTGGAAAGGCCGCTGATGAGCGAGGAGACCGTCACCGAGACACCGACCTCCCTGCTGCGTCCGCTGGTCGAGGATCTCGCCGTCCGGCGCGCACAGATCCGCCTCGGCGGCGGCGAGGAGAAGATCGCCAAGCAACACGAGCGCGACAAGCTGACCGCGCGCGAGCGGATCGCCCTGCTGATAGACGAGGGCACGTTCACCGAGCTCGGTATCCACGGCAAGCCGCATTTCTCGCAGCGGGCGATGGACGGCGTGGACGCGCCCGCGGATGGCGTGATCACCGGCTACGGCAAGCTCGACGGGCGCCTGGTGGCGGTCTGCGCATATGACTTCACGGTGATGGCCGGCTCGATGGGGATGACCGGTGAGATCAAGGTGACGCGGCTGCGCGAGCTGGCGCTGACGAAGCGGATTCCGTTCATCTGGCTGCTCGACTCCGCCGGCGCGCGCGTGCAGGAGGCGGCCGGCGCGATGTTCGCTGGCTCTGGGCACCTGTTCCGCGAGGAGGTCGTGATGAGCGGCGTGATCCCGCAGATCGCGGCGTTGATGGGGCCGTGCGCGGCGGGCACCGCCTACATCCCAGGCCTGGCGGACTTCGTGCCGATGGTCAAGGGCAGGGGATCGATGGCCCTCGCGGGGCCGCACCTCGTGAAGGCTGCTGTCGGCGAGGACGTCACGCAAGAGGAATTGGGGGGCTCGCGCGTTCACACGCGCAAGTCGGGCGTCGGTGACATGGAGGTGGCAAGCGACGAGGAGTGCATCGATGTGGTCAAGGCCTACCTGTCGTACATGCCTCAGAACTGCGAAGAGTCCCCGCCCGCCCGCGCGGTGAGCGACCCGATCGACCGGCGCGAGGAGGTGCTGCTCGACGTGCTGCCGGAGTCCAACCGCAAGCCGTACGACATGTACGAGGTGATCAAACGGATCGTCGACGACGGCGAGTACTTCGACATGAAGGGTCAGTGGGCGAAGACGATCATCACGTGCTTCGCGCGCTTCGGGGGACGCCCGGCGGGGATCGTCGCCAATCAGCCCAAGCAGCTCGGGGGCATCCTCGACAACAACTCGGCCGACAAGGCCGCGCGCTTCGTGAACCTGTGCAACGCGTTCGGGATCCCGCTCGTGTTCCTGATGGACGTGCCGGGCTTCATGGTCGGCACGAAGGTCGAGGCCGAGGGGATCATCAGACACGGCGCGAAGATGCTGTACGCGGTCGCCAACGCGACCGTGCCGAAGATCACCGTGATCACGCGCAAGGCCTATGGCGCCGGGTATTACGTGATGAACGGGCGCGCCTATGAACCGGACCTGATCGTCGCCTGGCCGAGCGCGGAGATCAGCGTGATGGGCGCCGAGGGCGTCGTGGAGATCGCGTTTCGCAAGCAGGTCGACGAGGCGGAGGATCCTGAGGCGAAGAAGGCCGAGCTGATCGAGGGGTTCAGGAAGATCTTCGACGTGTACATCGCCGCCGGAAACGACCTGATCGACGACGTGATCGACCCGCGCGAGACCCGCGAGACGATCTGTCACGGGCTGGAGATGTCGGCGGGCAAGAAGGTCGAGCGGCCGTGGAAGCGGCATGGGGTGGTGCCGGTATGAGCGTGCCCGTATGTCGGCGGGGGTGGGAGAGGTGCTCCCGTGAGTCTTGACGATCCAGTAGTCATCACCTGCTCGATCTCTGGGGCGATCGCCAATCGCGAGCAGTGCCCGGCGATCCCGTACACGCCCGCCGAGTACGCGGCCGAGGCGCGGCGGATCGTGGATGAGGGCGGCGTGATGATCCACATCCACGCGCGCACTCCCGAGGGCACGCCCAGCTATGAGATCGAGGATTTCAAAGCGATCAGCGATGCGATCCGGGGGGAGGTGGGCGATGAGGTGATCGTGAACTTCTCCACGGGCACGATCGGGATTCCGGTGGAGAAGCGGGTGGCCTACCTGCGCGCCTGCCGCCCGGAGGTGGCGGCGTTGAACATGGGCTCGATGAACTACGCGAAGTACTCGAAGTCGAAAAAACAGTTCGTGTTCAAGATGGTCTTTGCCAACCCGTTCGACGAGATCATCGAATTGCTGGAGGCGATGAACGAGCTCGGTATCAAACCCGAGCACGAGTGCTTTGACATCGGCCACGTCGGCAGCCTCGCACCGCTGATCGATATGGGCGTGCTGAAGACCCCGCTGCACGTCGACTGCGTGATGGGCGTCGTCGGGGGTATCCCGGCGAGCGCGCGCAATCTGGCGGCGATGGTGGAGAACATTCCGGGCGGGCGGGATTCCAATTCTGCGCATTGGGGCGTGATCGGGATCTCGCGCGAGCAGTGGATGCTCGTGGCGGCGGCGCTGACGCTCGGTGGCTCGATCAGGGTTGGGCTGGAGGACAACCTGTACCTGCCCGATGGAAAAATGGCGCGCTCCAACGGCGAGCTGATCGCAAAGGCCCGCCAGATGACGACGGACATGGGGCGCCGGCCGGCGAGCGTCGCGGAGGCCCGGGCGATGCTGTCGATCGCTCAGCGCGCCGGGAGTCCCGCATGAGCCTGCCGCTGGAGGGCATCAAGGTGCTCGACCTCTCGCGCCTGCTGCCGGGCGGCTTCTGCTCGCTGCTCTTGGCGGACTTCGGCGCGGACGTGCTGAAGGTCGAGGACACGGGCATGGGCGACTACATCCGCTTCTCGCCGCCCTACTACGATGGCGCACACGACAGCGCCAAGTCGGCGCTGTTCCTGTCGCTGAATCGCAACAAGCGCTCGATCCGTCTCGACCTGAAGAACGAGCGCGGGCGCGAGGTGCTGCTTCGTCTAGTGCGCGAACACGATGTGGTGCTCGAGTCGTTTCGTCCTGGGGTGCTCGACCGGCTGGGCGTGGGGTATGAGCGGATGCGCGAGGATAATCCGGGGATCGTGTACTGCGCGATCTCGGGCTACGGCCAGAGCGGCCCCAAGCGCGCGGCGTCGGGTCACGACATGAACTACCTCGGCCTCGTCGGGCTACTGGGCCTGACGGGCGAGCTCGGGCGGGAGCCGGTCCAGGCGGCGGGCCAGATCGCGGACCTGGGCGGCGGCGCGCTGATGGCGGCGTTCGGGATCATGGCGGCGCTGCACGAGCGGGATGGGACGCCCGCCCGCCCGGTGGGATCCGGATCTCCTGATGGCCGGGCAGCGCGCGCGGGCTCGGGCGAGGGGCAGGTCGTCGACGTGTCGATGGCCGACGGCGCGCTGTCGTGGCTGGCGATGGTCGCGGCGGGGTACTTCGCCGACGGCACGGTGCCGCGCCGGGGCGATCTGCCACTGGCCGGCTCGCTGGTCTGCTACCGGCCGTACGAGTGCGCCGACGGCTGGGTGACGCTGGGGGCGCTGGAGCCGAAGTTCTGGCAGGCGTGGTGCCGGGGCGTCGGGCGCGAGGATCTGATCGCCAAGCAGTTCGAGCGTCCCGGCTCCGATACGCACGCGCAGGTGCAGGAGATCTTCAAGACGCGCAACCGCGCCGATTGGGAGGCGTTTGCGCGCAAGCACGACTGTTGCCTGGAGCCGGTGCTGGAGCTGGATGAGGCGCTTTCCTCGGAGCTGGTGCGGGAGCGCGAGATGGTCGTCGAGATCGAGCAGCCGGGTGTGCGGCGGCCCGTGCGCCAGCTCGGGATCCCGGTCAAGCTCGGGCGCACTCCGGGCGAGCCCCGGCGGCTGCCCGGCCCGGCGCTGGGCGAGCACACCGAGGAGGTGCTGCGTGCGGCCGGCTACAGCGATGCCGAGGTGGCCGAGCTGCTGCAAGCGGGCGCGGTTGCGGGTCCCACCCACCCCGCCGTGACGACGAATCCGGCCGAGACGACGAATGGATCCCCAGCCGCCCCGACGTTCCGGGTGTAGGCGCAGGCCGAAGCGGAACATGGGCACGACGGCCTTGGGCGATCGGCCCTTGTTGAAGATCAGCGAGCTGGCCGAGCGCTCGGGCGTGAGCGCGGGAACGATCAGGCATTACCTGCGCGAGGGGCTGCTCGGCGGGGAGGAGGGGATCGTCAGGACGAGTCGCAACATGGCCTACTACCCGCCGGAGCTGGTGGAGCGAATCGAGCTGATCAAGCGGCTGCAGGAGGAGCGGTTCATGCCGTTGCGGATGATCAAGGTGGTGCTGGAGGAGGATCCGGAGCACGTGCGCGCGCTGGTCGAGTTGGAGGATCGCATCCTCGAGCGCGCGCTCGCGGGCGCGGAGGAGCGCGGCCGCACTTCGGCGAAGGAGGTGCGCGAGCGCTACGAGATCCCGCGCAACGTGCTGGAGCGCTTGGTCGAGATCGGCGTGCTGACGCCTAACCGCAACGGATACGAGCAGGACGACGTGAAGATCATCGAGGCGATCGCGAGCTTTCGTGCGGGGGGCTACGAGGAGGCGCTGGGCTTCACGGTGTACGACACGCTGCGCTACCGCGAGGCGCTGGAGCCGCTCGTACGGGAGGAGGTGCGCGCGCTGCTCGACCGGCTGGCGGGCGAGGTCGAGATCGAGCGCGCGCTGCAGATCGTCGCGGCCGGCGTGGAACCGCTGCGCGAGCTGATCGGCGCGATGCACTCCAAGCTGCTCCTGGCTGAGCTGCGCCGGCAGCGCAAGCGGTAAGCGGTAACTACCAGTGCGCGCGGTGGTGCTCGGTGACGCCGAGGCCGTGAGCGAGCTCGATGTGACCGGGGAGCGTGCCCGAGAAGCGGCCGAAGGGCGCCCGGTAGTCGCTGCGCACGATCAGCAGGTTCTCCTTGCGGCGCCGCTCGGCCTCGGAAGCGAAGCTGAGCTCTGAGCCGTCCACGGCGCGGATCCGTGAGAGGTCGTTTGCGAAGCTGACCGGAGTGGTCTCGTGCGGCTCGCCGGCGACCCATACGGCGCGCTCGGAGCCGGTGGGAGGGTCGTTGACTCCGGCGACGAGGTTCCAGGCCAGCGGCGTTCCGTCGGTAGCGGAACCGACCCCGGCGCTCCACCACCACTCGGTGAAGCGGGCGTGGTATCCGGCGGTGTCATCGATCACGGCAAGCGCCTCGATTTGCCGCGGCCGTTCGCCGTCGAGGACGAGCGTGCCGCGAGCTTGGATGCCGGCCTGCTTGCGCGTCCACACCTGCGCGCCGCCGTGTGGGCAGAGCGCCTGGATCCCCTCGCTTTCGTCGAGGGAGAGATCGAGTAGCACGCCGTCGTCGTGGACTCGCAGGCGCCCAGGCTCGGGCCCGCCGCCATCGTCCGCCACTGGCCGACCTGGAACCAGCTCGACTGCGCCGCGCCGCAGGAGCATGTGCGTGCGCTCGCGCAGGCGCCCGTCAGCGCGCGTGAGCACCGCCCAGAACGACTGCCGAGCGGGGCCGACCTGGGCGAGTGCCGCGCACGCCATCAGCTCCTCGCAGAACACTCCGACGTAGCGCCAGCGCTTCAGTGGGCGCGTGCCACGGAACATCGGCAAGCCAGGGTTTGACAGCGGCATTCGCCCGCGGTCGGGCAGGGCCACGGCGCCTGGTCCCACGGAGGCGCTGGGCGCTATGCTTTGAAATGTTGACTGACTAGTCAATCTATTCTGCGGGTCCCGACGCCGCGGAAGGGGAATAACGCCATGAGGGTCGCGGCAGTCCAGCTGAACTCCACCGCCGACACGGCAGCGAACCTCGCCGCGGCCGATCACTTGACGCGCGCGGCGGCGGCTGACGGCGCACAGTTGATCGTACTCCCCGAGAAGTGGACCGTGATCGGCTCTGACGAGCAGCTGCGCGCCGGGGCGCAGGCGCTGGACGGGCCGGCGATCTCCTGGGCGCGGGCGACCGCGCGCGAGCTGGGGGTGGATCTGGTGGCCGGGTCGATCGCTGAGCGCCTAGAGGGTGGCGCGGCCGGCCAGGGGCCGGCAAGCCGGGCCCCTCTTCTTCAATCAGGTGGCGCAGTCGGCCAGGGGCCGGCAAGCCGGGGCGGGCGGGATCCTCTTCTCGAGTCAGCGGGAGCTGAGAAGTTGGCGAACACCTGTGTGCACGTCGATCGGAAGGGCGAGGTGCGGGCGGTGTACCGCAAGGTGCACATGTTCGACGTCGAGATCGACGGCCGCTCGTACAAGGAGTCCGACGTCGAGCAGGCGGGCGAGGAGATCGTCGTGAGCGAGAGCACCGACGGCGTGGAGCTGGGATTGGCGATCTGCTACGACCTGCGCTTTCCCGAGCTGTTTCGGATCCTCGCCGTGCGCGGCGCGCGCGTGATCGCGCTGCCGTCGGCGTTTACGCTGCCGACCACGCGCGACCATTGGGAGACATTGATCAGGGCGCGCGCGATCGAGAATCAGACGTTCGTGATCGCCGCCAACCAGATCGGCCGCCACCCGGGCAACCATCGCTCCGGTGGACGCTCGATGATCGTCGACCCCTGGGGCGTGGTGTTGGCGCAGGCTCCTGATCGCGACGGGTACGTCATCGCCGAGCTCGACCTGGAGAGCCAGCGCGAGATCCGCGCGCGTCTGCCGGTGCTGTCCAACCGGCGGCCAGCGGTCTACCGCTGGCCGGAGGAGGATCGATGAACGCGTCACGCGCCAGCAAGGCGCCGGACAAGCGCCGCCTGATCCTCGATGCCGCCGTGCGCGTGTTCGCCCGTCAAGGATTTCATGCCTGCCGGGTGTCGGACATCGCCGACGAGGCCGGGGTCGCCTATGGCTTGGTGTACCACTACTTCGACTCCAAGGACGAGGTGCTCGACACGCTTTTCTTGGAGCGCTGGAACGTGATGCTCGAGATGATCCGCGAGGTCGACGCCCAGCCAATCCCGGTGCGCGAGAAGCTGGGAGAGATCGCGTCGTTCATCATCGACAGCTACCGCCACGACCCGGACCTGATGAAGGTGATCATCGTCGAGGTCACGCGCGCGGCGAACTCCTTTGGGAACACCCACATCGGCACGATCCGTGAGGCCTACGAACTGATCGGCGGCATGATCACCAAGGCCCAGGCGGAGGGGGTGTTCAAGCCGGAGATCGAAGCGCGCTTCGCGGCGATGGCTTTCTACGGGGCGATCGAGCAGTTGCTCACAGGCTGGATCTTCGGCCTGCTACCCCAGGGCGGGGAGCACTTCGAGCAGGCGAAGTGGCTGGTGGTCGAGACCGTCTGCGGGGGCCTGGAGACGAGCACGGTCGGCGAGAGAGGCATCGGATGAAGCGCGGATGCGACCACCGCGGGGAATAGACTGCGGCGGAGATGGAGAACGAGATGGTTAAGCGATTGATCTGGTCGGGCCTGCTGGCGGGGCTTGGCGCGCTGTCGAGTATCGTCGCCCATCGCGCGGCTGGGATCGTATGGAGGCGTATGTTCGACGAGGAGCCGCCGGAGTGAGCGAGTCCTCGTCACCAGAGCCCGGCGGGTCACCGCAGACCGGCGGGCAATCCCCCGACCAGACGCAGAACATCGCGACGGCGATCGCCGAGGTCTCCGAGCGCGCCACGTTGCTGGTCCGCGAGGAGATCGAGCTGGCGAAGGCGGAGGTCAGCGAGAAGGCGACCAAGCTCGTCAAGGGCGCGGTCGTCGGGGTGGCGGCCGGTGTGTTTCTGATCACCGCCCTCTTCTTTGTGCTGATCGGCTGCGCCTGGCTGCTCTACTTCTACCTGCCAGGTAACGACTACACCTACTTCTGGGGCTTCTTCGCGATGGCTGCGATCCTCGTCGTGTTGGGCGTGATCGCCGGTCTGATTGCCGCGAGAGCGGTCAAAAAAGGGTCCCCGCCGGTTCCAAGCATGGCGATCGAGGAGGCACGGAAGATCCGCGAGACGGTGTCCGCGGGCGCCGATGGTGACGGATCCGTGCACACGAGTAAAGGGCAGGGGGAGATTTGATGGCGGGGCGCAGCTCGACGGAGATCCGCAGCTCGATCGAGGCCAACCGCGAGGAGCTGGCGGTCTCGCTGGTACGCCTGCGTGGCGAGGTCACGCACCTAACCGACTGGCGCGGGCACATCGAGCGCCACCAGCGCGAGCTGAAGATCGGTGGCGCGGTCGTCGCGGGTCTCGTGATCGGCAGCCGCCTGCTGCGTCGCCGTCGTAACCGCTGAATCAGGCCCAACAGCGCTGAGTCAGGCCAACAGCGCGCGCGGAATCGCGCCGACGCCGATCAGGCCAGGCCCGGTGTAGGTGCCGATCACCGGTCCGACCTCGGATGTGAAGACCGGCTCGGAGTCGAAGATCTCGCGGCAGCGGTCGATCAGGCGCTGTGACTGCTCGGGCGCCTGGATGTGCTGCACGACCCAACCGTCAGCGCCACGATCGTGGAGCTCTTGCGCGTACTGGACCATGCGCTCGAACGCGCGCCCGGCGGTACGCACACGCTCGACCGGCGTGATTTCGTATCCGAGCGACAGGATCGGCTTGATCTTCAGTGTGCCGCCCAGCCACGCCTGGGCGTTGCCGACGCGCCCGCCACGCCGGAGGTACTCGAGCGTGTCGAGGCAGAACCACATTTTCAGGGCGTGGCGCGCCTCGCGCACGCGCGCCACGACCGCGTCTTTGTCAGCGCCCGCGCGGGCGGCGGCGCAGGCGGCGAGGACCAGCAGGCCCATGCCGCCGCAGGCGGTCTCGCCGTCGAGGACCTCGACGCGCTCGCCGAGACCGCGCTCGGCGAGGATCTCGTGCGCCTGGCGGGCGGCCTCGCAAGTGCCGGATATACCTCCGGCCAGGTGGATCGAGACGATCTCCCGGCCTTCCTCCAGCAGTGGCTCCCAGACGGCGAGGAAGTCGCCGATCGAGGGCTGGGAGGTCGTGGGCAGCTCGCGATCGTCGCGCAACCGTGTGTAGAAGCTCGCAAAGCCGTCCATTTCCAGCTCGCGCTCGGGCTGGCCTTTCCAGCCGACGTACAGGCTGACCTGGTGGATGCCCTGCTCGTTCGCGAGCGTGCGCGGCAGGTAGTGCGTGCTGTCGGTGGCGACCGCGACGGAGGGCACGCGCCGGGACCCTACAGCAACGCACCTGCCAGCTCGCCCGACTCGTACATCTCGCAGACGATGTCGCAGCCGCCGAGCAGCTCCCCGTTTACGAACAGCTGCGGGATCGTGGGCCAGTTCGAGATTGCCGAGAGCTCCTGGCGGATCCGCGGGTCGGGGAGGACGTCGACGGCGGCGAAGGGCACGTCCAACTCTTGTAGCGCGGCCACAGTGCGCGCCGAGAAGCCGCAGGCAGGCGCCTCGGGTGTGCCCTTCATGAACAGGATCACCTTGTGCTCGTCGATCGCCTGTGTGATCGCATCGCGGATCGGGTTGGACCCATCGCTGGAGGACGGAATCTCGGCAGGGCTGGGCGCGCCGTGGGACATGGGAAGGTCGCGGATCGTGCTGGACTCGCTGTTGGACATGGGAGCTCCTGGCTTATTGGATGGGGGTCTGCTGCGGGGTCTGAGTCTTCAACGACAGGGCGTGGATTGGGCCGCCGATCTCGGCGCCGAAGATCTCATAGACGAGACGGTGCTGCTCGATGCGGCTACGCCCCGCAAACACCTCGGCGGTGATCGTCGCACGGAAGTGATCGCCGCCACCGGTGTAGTCCTCCACGTCCGCGTGAGCTCCCGGGATCGACATCTCGATGCGCTGCTTTAGGTCCTCAGGAGACGGCATTTCAGCCTCAGTTTAGCCGCTATACTTTGGAAAGCGATGATTACTATCAGCGACAAGGGTGCCGAGAAGGTCCACGAGTTCCTCGCGGCGCAGGAGTCCGACGCGAGCCTGGCGGGTTTGCGCGTGGGCGTGCGCGGGGGTGGCTGCTCGGGCTTCCAGTATCAGCTCGCGTTCGATGAGCAGCGCGACGGTGACATCGTGTTCGAGAGCCATGGGCTGAAGCTCCTCGTCAACGATGAGAGCTTGCCATTTGTGCGTGGCTCGGTGATCGACTATGAGGAGAGCCTGCAGGGCGCGGGCTTCAAGGTGTCAAATCCCAACGTCGTGGCTGCCTGCGGCTGCGGCTCCTCGTTCAGGGTGGCCGAGGAGGAGCAGGTCTCAGCGGTTTGATCTCGGGAGCGCGTAGGGTGCGCTCGCGATGTCCGTCCTCCCCGCAAGCCTGCGTCGTCTGACGCCCACGCGCCTGCGCGACGATCTGCGCCTGCGCGCGCTGGCGGTCGGACTCGGCCTGATCCCGCCACGCACGATGCACTCCGCACAGGATGCGCAGAGTGCTGCTCGAGGCGGCGCGTGGCGCGCGACGGGTGGTCGAGATCGGCGTCTATGAGGGATCCTCGGCGCTGGCGCTGTGCGAGCGCTCGGGCCGGACGCCGAGCTCCATCTGATCGACCCTTCGGCGCACATCCCGACGCGCTGCCAAGTGGATGGGGCGCCACCGAGTGGGCTACCCGGCGCGTCGTCGCTCGTGCGGTGCGTCGTCGGGGCGCGCAATGGGCGCCGAGTGTCCACTGGCACGTCGCGCTCTCCGCAAGATGTCGCCGCGCGCTGGTCAGGTCGCGGTGGACGTTGTGTTCATCGACGGCGATCATTCCGAGGCCGGCTGTGAGCTCGACTGGTCCTGCTGGCATCGATTCGTGCCCGTCGGTGGCCGCGTGGTGTTCCACGACGCGCGGGCCGATCAGCCCGGGGGCCGCGGGTTGCCGGGCCCGACGGCCGTCGTCAGGAGCCATTTCCGCTCCGATGAGCCGACGCCGGGCTGGGAGATCGAGGCCGAGGCCGATCGCACCGTCGTCGTGCGACGCGAGTGGCCTGAGCGCCGAGCGCCGAGGCCGCTCATTCCACCTTCAGCGTGGCTTTCATCCCTTTCGCCTCGTGCCCGGGCAGTGAGCAGAACAGGGTGTAGGAGCCGGCATGCAGGTTGAGCGACAGGCTCGGGTGCGCGTTAGGCATGGTGTTCGGCAGCGACCCGGCGATCGTGCCTTCGTTCGGTTCGAGCGCGTTGAGGTTGTGTTCGTCCTGGCCATGGTTGACGAATTCGATCACCACCTCGCCGGCAGGAACGCTGGGGCGGGAGAGGACGAAGCGGAAGGCTTCGGTGTCCTCGGCTGTCACCTGCACGTGCGCGGGGCCGGTAGGGGTCGTGGGGGTTTCGGTGGGTGCTGCGCTGTCGGAGCCAGGAGACGTTCCGCCGGAGCCGGGCGTGGTCGAGCCGGGAATCACCGGGGCGGGCGCCGCTATCCACGGCGCACCCGAGACGCCTGAAGAACCGGTGCCCGTGGCCGCGCCGCCGGGCGCCGCGGGCTTTGCAAGCGACCCCTGCTTGTGCTTGTAATGGTGGGACTGTTTCCCGTCGTGAGCCGCCGGGCAATGGTGATGCTTCGCGCGGTGGCGGTGACACGCCTGCGCGGCATTGGAGGCGTGGGAGGAGCGCTCACGCGAGGAGCGATGTCCCGACGCGGCGATTGCGGCGGATGCGCAGCCCAACACGCAAAGCATGCAGAGCAGCAGTCCCGATCGTGCCGCGCGCGGCACCGTCATGTCACCAGGTCGTACCGTTCGAACGATGCCGCTTCAGGGATCACCAGGCCTGCTTCGGTCTGGAACCACTGTTCGAGCAGCGAGCAGTACATTCCACGGAAGTCCGAGGTCCTGACGACGTTTTCGTTTTCGTCGAGGTCCTTGGGCAGGAGGCCGGGGAACTCGCCGACCATCGTCCCCGAGACGCGGCTGCCGATCAGGAATGCGTTGCCGCCGGCGCCGTGGTCGGTGCCCGAGCCGTTTTCGCGCGGGCGGCGGCCGAACTCCGACCACAGCTGGATCAGCACCCGCTGATCGAGGCCGCGGGCTTCCAGGTCCTGCTGGAAGGCGACCACCGCGGCGACGGTCTCGGCGAGGTTGGTCGTGAGTGTGCCGGCCTCGTCGGAGTGCGTGTCGTAGGAGCCGACGGCGTTCAGCGAGGCGCATTTGATCGGCATGCCCGTGTGGAGCATCGCCGCGAGCACCGCCAGCCGTTCCGCGAAGTCGCTCTTGGGGTATGTGACCGGCGAGACGTCTTTGGTTTCTTCCTCGAACTTGACGAAGCCGGCCATCTTGTTGAGGACGAGATCGGTGTCGTAGGAGGCGCCCCGCGCCTGGGCATACGCGGGCGAGGGGGCGGCTAGGGCGCCCAGTGCGCCAAAGGTTTCCAGCGCCGGTCCGATCACAGGTTCGCCCAGACCCTCCGCCGACATCGTGTAGTCGGCGGGCGAGGAGACCGCCGCGACGGGCATCGTCTCGGTGGCCAGCGCCGGCGCAAGCGAGTAGTCCAGCGACAGGCCCTGCAACGGGTTGGTGGGTTCGCCGAACAGGTCGAGGTAGCGCCCCATCCAACCGGTGCGCGTGTTGGTGTCGAGCTCGCCGACCTCCCAGTAGTGGCGGCTGGTGAAGTGGCTCTCGTCCTGCGGCTCGTAGCCGATCGCCGGGAACGCGGTGACCTTGCCTTTTTCGTGCAGTTCTGCCAGGCCCGTCGCGGACGGATGCCACATCAGCCTGGGATCCTCGGTGAAGATCCTGCCGGAGCCTTTTTCGAGGGCTTCCTTTGCTTCCCGGCTGAGCTTTGGACGCAGTTCTTCGTACGCCTTGCCTTCTTCCCCGACGGCCCCGACCGGCGCGAGCACCGACAGCGCGTCCCAGCCGCCTTCCATGAAGATCGAGACGAGCACCGGCGCATTGGGCCCGTTATCCGCGGAGGCTTGGGCGATGCCCTCTTCGAAGTGACGCGGGGAGAGCATCGAGGCGCCGTATACCGACAGCGCCGTGCCGGCGGATGCCAGCAGGAACGTGCGCCGGTCGAGGCCGGTGCCGGCCGGCATCGGCATCCCCGGCTCGATCGTGGGCAGCCCCTTTCCTGCGACGGCGGCGCCGCGGCGCAGCAGCGCGGCGCGGTTGAAGTCGTTACACGAGCAGCTTCTGGCCATCGTCAGTTCTCCTCGTCCCGGAAAGTGGTTGGCTTGACCATCGTCAGCTCACCTGCATGTCTGGAGAGGTGGCGATCAGCATCCGCAGCGCGTTCTGGCGCATCGCCCGGTTGGGGCTGAGTTCCCATGCGGTTTCGCTCGTGCCCACCGGACAGGACTGCGCGAAGGTGGCGATGCACTCCTCGGATTCGCTGGAGAGCAGCGGGTTGGCCCAGTAGGCGAGCGCGCTCGCGAGCGCTTCGGCCGGGTTCTCGGTTTCGCTGTATTTCGGTTCGCCTTCTTGGGGCCACGGATTCGGATAGGTCTTTTCCGTGACGTAGCTGGCCATTTCCCAGCGTGCCTTTGTCGTCGACGTATCGAGCCAAGCGCCGAAGTCCCAGCCGGAGACGTTCGGCGGGTAGAACAGCTGCTGGCCGGCGTTCGCGGACAGCCAAGCCCAGGCGTTCGTGTCGATCGGGCGGCCGATCGAGCGCAACAGGCCGGCGTTGTAGACGACGGGCGGCGTCACGAGCTCCGGGCCTTCGTAGAAGTCCGGGTGCAGGAGGATCGCCTCGAGCACCGCGCGGATGCTGTAGCCCGAGCCGATGTAGAGACCCTGCAGCGAAGCGAGCGTCGCTTCCGAAGGCGGGCTGGGGATGAAGTAGCCCCAGAGCTTCGTCACGAAGAACGAAGCGTGCAGCGGGTGTTCGATGCAGAGCCGGACGGCGTCTTCGTAGTTCCAGTCGCCCGTCTGCCCGAATACCGTCTTCGGTGAGGTGTCGTGGCGAGAAGGATCGAAGTGGAAGTCGTACAGGCCGAGTTCATCGGACCATTCCGCCGTCCACCCGGTCAGCGCACGCCCCATTGCATGTACGTCGTCCTGGGTATAGGCGCCGCGATCGGCGCCGAGCGAGAACAGCTCCATCATCTCGCGCCCGTAGTTCTCGTTGGTGTTGCCCTTTTCGTTGTAGATCCCGTCGAGGAACACGAGCATCGCGGGGTTCACGGTGACGGCTAGAAATAGGTCATGAAAGCTGCCGAACACCATCGAACGTAGGAGTTCGTTTTGTTCAATCATCATCCGCTGGCTGTTGACCTTTTCGTTGGAGTTGGCGAACCAGTCGTGGAAGATGAACGTCATCCGCTCGACGAGCTGCTGGTCGGAGCGGATCATGCGGTCCAGCCACCAGCAGTGATCGTCGCCCCAGACGTCGTAGGGGTCGAGCGGATGGCCTTCCTGTTCGACCGGTTCAGGCCCCGAGAGCGTCGCCGCGCCGGACGGGCGGGTGAGGCTGAAGACGACCTGTTCCACGGGTGTTCCCACAAGCGCCTCGGCCTGCCCGGGGGTTGGCCCGAAGCCCGCGCGCCACAGCAGGCGGCGCGCCTGGGCGAGCGTGATCGGTTGCGACCCCAGCGCTGGAACCGGCGTGGGGGAGGGAGCGGGCGGTGAGGCCGGAGCGACTGGCAGCGCGATGCTGGTCGTGCCGTGCGGTTGCGCGGCGACTGAGTGGTGGACCGGCTTGTGGCGCTTGTGCTTGTGCCGGCGCTTGTGGTGCTTTGAGTGCTTGTGGTGCTTCTCTTGCTCCTTGGCCCGCTTGCGACGCTCTTCGCGCGCATGCTTCCCAGTGACGAGTGGCGTCTTCATCGAGCCGGTGCCGTCTCAGTGCGCGGGCGGGCATGGTGCCGATCGAGCATTTGCAGTACCTCGACCTCCGTGGCGGGATCCTTCGCCACACGAGGCAACGATCAACGGATGTCCTACTCGACCACCGAGGATTTCCTGGGCGTCTACGTCGGCTCGTTCGCCAGCGAGCGCCACAGGTAGCGGCAGGCCAGCGTGCGGTGCGGTCTCCACGGTTCGGCGATCTGCTCCATCGCGACCGGGTCCGGCAGTCCGTCCAGGCCGTACGCGCGTTCGATCGCGCGGCGGATGCCGAGGTCTCCGGTCGGCAGCACGTCGGGGCGCTCCAGGTGGAACATCAGGAACATCTGCGCGCTCCACAGGCCGATGCCCTTCACGGCGGTCAGCTCCGCGATCACCTGCTCGTCGTCCAGCTCATTCAGTCGCTCGAGCTCCAGTTCGCCCGAAAGCGTGTGCTCGGCGAGCGATCTGAGATAGCTCACCTTCGCCCGTGAAAGCCCCGCGGCGGCGCGCAGCTCTTCGGGCTCGTCGTTCAGGATCTCCTGCGGCGTGGGCGCCCGGTCCTCGAAGCGCGCCGCCAGCCGTCCGTAGATCGCGCGCGCCGCGCTCACGCTCAGCTGCTGGCCGACGATCGCGCGCACCAGCGCGCCGTAGTGGTCCTCCGGCGGCGGGCGGCCCTCGCGCGCGTTCGGCAGTTTCCCGACCGCGGCGATCAGATCCGCCATCACTGGATCGCTGCGGCGCAGTTGGGCCAGGCCCCGGTTAGACAGCGGAAGTCGCCGCCTCGAATACGACGGACTCGCCGTCGAGCGCGTTCAGCGCGCGGGGCAGCGACATCGCCAGGCAGGTGAAGCTCGGCGTATCGCGCACGGTGTACGCCGAGGCCTCGGTCGTGCGCAGACGCTGCACCAGGTCCAGGAACGTGCCCACGTCATCGGTGTCGAACGCGACGACGAACTCCTGATCGTCCAATCCGAACGAGTACGTCGTGTGATTGTCCACCCCCGGGTATTCGCGCCCGACCGTGATGTGCCCCTGCATGATCCGCCAGCGCTCCTCGGCGGGCAGCGCATACCAGGCGCGCGACTTGACGAACGGGTAGACGAAGACGTACTTGCCCCTGAATCCCCTCGGCGTGGTGCGCTCGTCTTCGGAGTACTCCGAGCTCTTGCGCATCCCCAGGAACGAGTACGGGATCTGCGCCCACTTCATCAGCCCGCTCTGGCCCAGCACAACGTGCAGCTCGTGTATGCGGTCGAGGTTCTCCGCCTCGGCGATCAGCAGCAGCTCGGCGTCGCCGCGCGTGCCCACGAGCGAGAACGCCTGCAGCAGGTGACCGTCGGCGAAGTCCTCGCAGGCGGCATTGAACTCGCGCTTGTCTTGCGCGCGCTGCTCGTCCTCGAGGCGTCGCCAGGCGGGGTCCATCTTCAGGAACGTGTACTTGACGAAGTGCCGCGCGCTCATCTGCCGATTATCGCAAGCCCTGGGGCCATGGCTGGCCCCTCTGTCAGACTGCCCGCCGACCGACCTCGTCGGCGGCTACAGTTCTACCGTGAGGGTTGCGCTGCTTTCGCCGTATTCGTGGACGTACCCGGGTGGTGTCACCCGCCACATCGAGGCGCTCTCCGCTGAGCTGACCGCGCTCGGCCACGACGCTCACATCCTCGCGCCGTTCGACCCCGACGACGCGCTCTCGCGGCGCCTGCATCGGGGGGCGCGTCCGCAGCGCCTGGACCCTCCCGAGCAGTTCGTCGCACTCGGGCGCACCGCCGGCTTTCCCGCAAACGGTGCAGTGTCCAACCTCGTCGCCACTCCGGGCGGGGTGCGTGCCCTGCGTCGCGAGCTGCGTTGCGGCGGGTATGACGTGCTGCACATTCACGAGCCGGTCGTGCCGCTGCTCAGCTGGGACGCGCTCTGCTCGGCCGGTACGGAGCTGGCGCTCGTCGGGACGTTTCACACCTACTCCGAGAACGTCCTCACCAACGGAGTTGTGGCGACGGGGCTTGGGGCGCGGCGACGGATGAACCATCTGCACATGCGCATCGCCGTCTCCGAAGCCGCCGCTTGGACCGCCCGGCGCTTCTACGGTGGGCGCTACCGGATCGTCCCCAACGGCGTTCGCCTCGAAGCGGCCGAGCCTCCCGGCTCGCAGGCTGAGCCCAGCTTGCACGGTAAGCCCGACGGTCCGCTGCGGATCCTGTTCATCGGCCAGGCCGTCGAACGCAAGGGTCTGCCGGTGCTGCTGCGCGCGTTCGAGGCGCTGCGCGAGCAGGTCCCGGCGACGCTCACACTCGTCGGTGCTGGCGCGGACGAGGTCGCGCACATGATGCTCGACGACCGTGGCGTGCACGCGCTCGGCAAGGTCTCCGAGACGCGCAAGCTGGCAGAGCTCGAGCGCGCCGAGGTGCTGTGTGCACCCTCTTTGCATGGCGAGAGCTTCGGCATGGTCCTGACCGAGTCGCTCGCCGCCTCGAGGCCCGTGGTCGCCTCGGACATCCCCGGCTACCGCGACGTCGTACGCGACGGGGTTGACGGCCTGCTGACGCCACCAGGCGACGCGCTCGTGCTCGCCGAGGCGCTGCGCTCGCTCGCGCTCGACCCCCCCGCTCGTGCGCGGATGGCCGCCGCGGCGCGCTTGCGCGCCGAGCGCTTTGCCTGGCCGCACGTCGCGGCCGAGGTGCTCGACTGCTACGAGCAGGCCCTGTCCGTCGGGCGGCCCGCGACGCGCGCCGCCCGCGCCGGGGTGCGCCTTGGCTTGGTGCCCGCCGACCTACAGCCGCGTATCCCGGCCCAGCGCCTGCCGAGTCTCGAGACCGCCCCCGGCAAGGGTGCCGGGGCGGGGGAGGGGGCGGGGGCTCCTTCGCGCGAGCGCTCCAAGCGCGCGCTGCGCCGCGTCGCGCTCGTGTCGGCCACGCTCGGTGGTCTCGCGCTCGCGCTGCTCGCGCTCGTCCACATCGGCGTTGGTCGCGTGGCCGAAAGCCTGCTTGCCTCGAGCCCCGGCCTGCTCGCCGCGGGCCTCGCCTTGATGTGCGCCTCGATGTTCGCCCGCGCGATCGCCTGGCACGCGATCCTCGCCGCTGCTCCGACCTGGCGTAAGGCCAAACGCCGCGACGCGATGCAGGGCACGTTCATCGGCGTGCTGATGTCGGCAACGCTTCCCGCCCGCCTCGGTGAGCCCTCGCGCGCGCTGATCGTCGCGCGTCGCCTCGGTCGTGCTCGCGAGACGCTGCCGGTCGTGCTCGGCACGATGGTCTCGCAAACGCTGCTCAACCTGCTCGCGCTGGCGATCCTCGGGATCGCGATGTTCTCCAGCGTCGACCTGTTCAACGGCCATCACGGCGCGCTCCTCGCCGTTGCCTTGGCGCCGCTCGCCGCGGTGCTCGCGGTGCTGCTCGCGCCCGTGCTCCTGCCGAGCGCGGCGGTCTCACGCTCGCGGCGCCTGCTGGTCTTGATGGCCGCGCTGCGCCTCTCCTTGGTGCGCGTCCGCGAAGGGCTGCGCGTATTCCGTCACCCGCGCCAAGCGGCGCTCGCCACAACTGTGCAGCTCGGGGCCTGGGGTCTGCAATGGATGGCGTGCTGGCTGCTATTGATGGCGCTTGGCCTCGCCGGCCACGTCGGGGTTGGGGGTGCCGCGGCGGTTCTGTTCGCCGTGAACGTCACCGCGGTGCTGCCCGCCACCCCGGCCAACATCGGCGTCTTCCAGGCGGCATGTGTAGCCGTGCTCGCCGGCGCCTACCACGTGTCCACTCCCGATGCGCTCGCCTACGGCATCGTCCTGCAGGTGGTCGAGATCGCCACTGCGGTGCTGATGGGCGTACCCGCGCTGATCAACGAGGGCCTGTCCTGGAAGGACGTGCGCCTACGCACGATGTCCGGCGCGCCGGTCAAGCTCAGCCCGCTGCCCGCTGGGGCACGCTCCAGCGTCACCAAGGGCGCTCCCTCGAGCGTTGAGGGCTGATCGACCCGTTTAGGCCTGCCGCGTCGCTCAGGCGGCGAGCGAATCGTCCTCGGGCGGGTCCTCGTCGTCCAGCTCGCCGAATAGCGAGGGGTCGCGTGGAGAGCCCTTGATCACGTCGTCGGGCGAGCCGTCCGGTAGCAGGCGGCCCTGGCGCGTGCCGAAGTAGATCGCCTGGGGGTGATGCGCGATCAAGGCGAGCGTCGACTGCTCTGGCACGGGCGCATAGCCGTCGGTGATCTTCATGCCGATCTCGCCTAAGCCGAGGAGCTGCTCCACCTTCAGGTGCTCTGACTGCTCGGGCACCGCGGGGTAGCCCCACGAGTAGCGCCGGCCCTGCGTCATTGGGATATCGAGCATCTTGCGCGCCTCGTAATGCAGCCACTCGGCCAAACCCTCGGCGGTCTGCACGCCGAGGCCGTGGACGAACAGCTGCTCGGCGAACTCGCCGTCTGACTCGAGCTTGGCCATCAGGTCGGTGACCTCCGAGCCGACGGTCACGGCCTGCACGGCGATCACGTCCAGCTCGGCCGGGGGAGACCCATCCTCCATAGCTGGCCGATAGAAGTCGGCAAGGCAGATGCGGTCGCCCTTCGGTTGGCGCGGGCAGACGAAGCGTGTCAGCTCGGTCGCGCGGTCCTCGGGGTCCAGCACGACAATGTCGTTGCCGTCTGAGTAGCAGGGGAAGAAACCGAGCAGCGCGCGCGGGTGCAGGTAGGTCTGCTCTCGCCACATGCGCTCCAGGCGCGGGCGGAAGTCATCGCGCAGAAGCGTCTGCCAAGCCTCGCCTTTGACGCCCTTGCCGCCCCAGTGGAGCTTGAACAGGACGTGCGTGTCGAGGTGCGGGTAGACCTCGTCGAGGTCGACCGGGATCTCTTTGACGCCCCAGAACGGCGGCGTCGGGATCGGCACGTCGGTGCGCGCGGCCGAGCGCACGGAGTCGTCGGCGAAGTTGAGCTCCTCGACCGGCTCCTCGCCTTTCGCGCGGAAGGCCGTGGCGCCGGTGCGCAGCTTCTCCAGCAGCGCCGCGTGCGCGTCGGCGTCGATCAGCTGGTCCATCACCGACAACCCCTCGAAGGCATCCTTGCAGTAGAAGACTCCCGGCTCGTAGGCCTCCTCCGAGTCTTTGCCGCCGGGGTAGAGCGCGCGGTAGCTGAAGGCGCGGTTGATCGCCGCGCCGCCGATCAGCACCGGGTAGTCGAGGTGCTTGGCGTGCAGCTCCTGGATCGCGGCCGGCATCTGCTTGGAGGTCGAGACGAGTAACGCCGACAGACCGATCGCGGTGGCTTCGTGCTCGACCGCGGCGTCGAGGATCGTCTGGATCGGCACCTGCTTGCCGAGGTCGATGACCGTGTAGCCGTTGTTCGTGAGGATCGTGTTGACGAGCGACTTGCCGATGTCGTGCACGTCGCCGAACACCGTCGCGAGCACGACGGTGCCCTTCGTGTAGCCCTCGATCTTGTCGAGGTATTTCTCGAGCTGGGCGACCGCGCGCTTCATCACCTCGGCCGACTGCAGCACGAACGGCAGGATCAGCTCGCCGGCGCCGAACTTGTCGCCGACCTCTTTCATCGCGGGCAGCAGCACCTCGTTGAGCGTCGGCACCGCGCCAATCTTCTCGACCGAGCGGTCGATCCACTCCTCCACGCCCTCCTTGCGCCGGCGCAGGATGTGGAAGTGCAGTGCCTCCTCCGGCTCCATGCCCTCGGTCGGGTCGGCCGCGCTCTGCACCTCCTCCTCGCCTTTGGACTCGAAGTGGGCGATGAACCGCTCGAGGGCATCTTCACGGCGGTTGTACACGAGGTCGTCGGCGAGCTCGCGCTCGACGTCTGAGATCTCGGAGTAGGGCGTGATGTGGTTGGGATTGACCATCGCCAAGTCGAGCCCCGCCTGAACGCAGTGGTGCAGGAAAGTCGAGTTGAGCACCGCGCGCGCGCCGGGGGATACGCCGAAGGAGACATTCGAGACCCCGAGCGAGGTCTTCACGCCCGGGATCTGCTCCTTGATCGCTTTGATGCCCGCGATCGTCTCGACGGCGGACGGCCGCCACTCCTCATCGCCGGTCGTAAGCGTGAACGTGAGGCAGTCGAAGATCAAAAGCTCCGGGTCGAGGCCGTGCTCCTCGCAGCACAGGTCGCGGATCCGCTTGGCGATCTCGACCTTACGCTCGGCGGTCTTCGCCATCCCGACCTCGTCGATCGTCAGCGCGATCAACGCCGCGCCGTGCGCAAGCGCCAGCGGCACGACGCGGTCGAGCTTCTCGCGCCCGGCCTCGAGGTTGACGGAGTTGACGATCGCCCGGCCGGGGATCTGGTCGAGCGCGGTCGCGATCACCTCGGGCTCGGTCGAGTCGATCTGGATCGGCGCGGGCTGGGTCAGCGAGACCTTCTTCGCGACCAGCCGCATCTGTTCGTCCTCGTCGGAGCGCTCGGTCAGCGCCACGCACAGGTCGAGCACGTGCGCGCCGCCCTGCACCTGGTCCTCGGCGATCTGCACGAGCCCGTCGTAGTCGTCGGCGAGCAGCAGCTCCTTGGCCTTGCGCGAGCCCTGCGAGTTGACGCGCTCGCCGACCATCGTCGGACGCGGCTCCTGCACGAGCGGCGTGGCGGCGATCATCGAAGACAGGTGTGGCGGGCGGGGGGCGGGCCTTGGCTCGACAAACCGTCCGGCGACGCGCTCGGCGATCGCGGCGATGTGCTCGGGTGTTGTCCCGCAGCAGCCGCCTACGACGCCGACGCCGTAGCGCTCTACGAACTCCGCAAGCGCCTCAGCAAGCGGGACGGGCTTCTCGGGGAAGATCGTCTCGCCGTCGGGTCCCTGCAGCGGCAGGCCGGCGTTGGGGATGCAGGCGACCGGGACAGGGCAGAATTCGCCGAGGAAGCGGATCGCGTCGCGCATGTCCTCCGGGCCGGTCGAGCAGTTCAGCCCGATCACGTCGACCTTCAGCGCCTCGAGCGTCGCGAGCACTGCGGAGATGTCCGTGCCGAGCAGCATCTTGCCGCCGTTGGGCAGCAGCGACACCGAGGTGTGGATCGGCAGCGTGCGGCCCGTGCTGTGGAATGCCTCTCGCGCCCCGAACACCGCGGCCTTGACCTCGAGGATGTCCTGGGCAGTCTCGATGATGATCAGATCCGCGCCACCGTCGATCAGACCCGCGGCCTGCTCGGAGAACACCTCGACCAGCTCTCGGAAGCGGATCTGTCCGAGCGAGGCCTCCTCGGAGGCGGGCAGGTATCCGGTGGGGCCGATCGAGCCCGCGACGAAGCGATTCTCGCCGGCGGCTTTGCGCGCGATTTCCGCGGCTTTCGTGTTGATCTCGACCGTGTAGTCGGCCAGGCCCCACTCATCGAGCTTGATCCGCGAAGCCTGGAAGGTGTCGGTCTCGAGCACCTCCGCGCCGGCGTCGAGCATCGAGCTGTGCACGCCCTCGATCACATCCGGGCGGTTGAGGATCAGAGCCTCGTGGCACTTGCCCTGCAGGCCGCCGTAATCCTCCGCGGTCAGCTCGAACTGCTCGAGCGTGGCGCCCATGCCGCCGTCGTAGACGACGACGCGGCTGTGAATGGCTTGCAGGTAGTCGCGCATTTCCTAAGCAATGCTAGTGGCCCAGCTTGGGGATTCGCGCTCCAAGCTCATGGTGAGAGCACCTGCCCGTCAGCCCGACACCCATTGCCCGTATAGAGCACACCCTCGGCCCGTTAAGGACGACAGGGACGTCGGCCGATTGGGGACGGTTCTACATCAATCGTCCAGTGCCCCTAGAAGTTTTCTCCGGAGAGTGCATGCTCCCGTCCGCAAGAGCCGCACAAGGGGGACTGCTCGACGCGCGAAAGGAACGCCCGCTCGCGAGATGGACGATCAGACCGCTTGATATTGACCACGCCGGGACGACGACGTCGAGTCAGGAGAGCACTACATGGCACATAGACGAGGTCTTGCACAATGACCCCCGAGCTGACTGTCCAGACGGCTCTGGTGGAGGTACCCACAGCTGAGACCCTCGTGGTCGAAGCACCCGCGGCCAACGAAGCACCCACGGCCGAAGCGCCAATCATCGAGGCGCAATCGACCACAGAGCATGCCGTCGTGGCGGTTGTGGGTCTCGGCTACGTGGGCCTGCCGACGGCGATCGCAATGCGAAACGCGGGCTGCCGGATCATCGGCATCGACACCTCGGCCAGGCGTCTCGACACAATTCGGACCGGCGGCGCTGAGCTGCTGGAGTCCGAGCACGAGGCTCTGCAGGAGCACCTGGCGGGTGATGGATTTGCTCTGACCGACAGGATCGACGCGCTCGACGCGGCCGATCTGATCCTGATCTGTGTACCGACCCCGGTCGACGAGTACCACCTGCCCGACTTGGAGATCCTGAAGGGAGCCTGCGCGGCGGTCGTGGCTCACGCTCGCCAGGGCCAGACGCTGGTACTGACATCAACCACTTATGTTGGCTCGACACGTGAGCTGCTCGTGCAGCCGCTCGCCGAGCGTGGGCTGAAGATCGGCGAGGACGTATGTGTCGCGTTTGCTCCTGAGCGCATCGACCCCGGTGTCGCCGGCCATGAGCAGTTGCAAACGCCGCGGGTGATCGGGGGGGTGACCGAGACCTGCTTCCGGCGTGCGGCGGAGCTGCTGCGCCACACCTGCAAGCACCTGCACCGCGTCTCCTCTCCCGAGGCGGCGGAGATGGTGAAGCTGTACGAGAACACCTTTCGCGCGGTGAACATCGCGCTCGCGTTTGAGATCGCCGAAGCCTGCCGGACACACGGGCTGGAGCCGATCGAGGTGACCGACGGCGCGGCGAGCAAGCCGTACGGCTTCATGGCGCACTACCCCTCCGCCGGTGTGGGGGGCCATTGCATCGCCGTCGATCCCCACTACCTGCTGCATCCCCTACGCGAGCGCGGCCGCCCGGCACGGGTCGCCGAGGAGGCGCTACGCAAGCTCGCCGGCCGTCCCCGGCACGTGGCCTGGCGCGCGCATGAGGTGCTGGTCGAACTGGGCCGGCGGCTGGCCGAGGCCCGGATCCTCGTGGTCGGAGTCTCCTACAAGTCGAGTGTGGCGGACACACGCGAAGCGCCGGCAGTGGAGATCATCAACCGGCTGCGCGCCGAGGGGGCGCACGTTGACTACCACGACCCACTCGTGCCCGAGCTCGCGCTCGACGGTGAGTTGCTGCACGGCGTCGATCCCGATCCCCGTCGCGATGGTGGAGGCTTCGGGCCCGAAGACTATGACCTGACGATCATCGCAACCGTGCATCCTGAGCACGACTACGGGTGGCTGAGCCGCTGCCCGGCAGTGCTCGACTGCACCTACCGCACGCCGGGCGGACGCCAGCGCTTCTTGCCGTGAGGAGGCTGCGCGCACTGCTGACGAAGCCCTCGCAGGAGGCGATCGTCAACCGGGTGATGAAGGGATTCGCCCTCGTTTACCTCGTGTGGCTGATCGCGGCCGTGATGGCTTACAAGACCGAGTTCGTGCAGGTGATGTTCACGAACTTGTTCTTTGGGATCTACAGCACGTGCGTGACTGTGTACATCCTCTCGAGGTTTCTGTTCAGCCTGTTCTACCGCTCCAAGCCCGACGCGGGGATCGAGCCGCGCGTAGCGATCGTGATGCCCGGGTTCAACGAGCAGGATGCGATCGCCGCGTCGCTGCGCTCGCTGCTCGCGCTGGAGTATCCAGAGGCAAAGCTCGAGCTGGTCGCCGTCAACGATGGCTCGACTGACGCGACGCTCGAGGAGATGAACCGGGTCGCCGACGAAGCGAAGGGTCGCGTAAACGTGATCGATTTTCCGGAGAACCGCGGCAAGCGCGCTGCCATGGCCGCCGGCATTCGCGCCACGGAGGCAGAGGTGATCGTGTTCGTGGACTCCGACTCGGTCGTCGATCCCGGCGCGCTGCGTAAGCTCGTACAACCGCTGAATGACCCGCGGGTGGGAGCTGTGTGCGGGCACGCCGACGTGCTGAACGTGCGCGAGACGTGGCTGACGCGGATGCAGGCGGTGCGCTACTTCGTCGCATTTCGTGTGGTCAAGGCGGCCGAGTCGGTGTTCAACGCTGTCACCTGCTGCTCGGGTTGCTTCTCCGCCTACCGCCGCAAGGCGATCATGCCACGTCTGGAGTGGTGGGAGAACCAGACTTTCCTGGGTGTCGAGTCGACCTTCGGGGATGACCGTTCGCTGACCAACTGCGTGCTGCGCGACTGGCGTGTGCTGTACGAAAAGAACGCCGTCTCGCACACGATCGTGCCGACTACATTCCGCGCGTTCGTCAAGCAGCAGACTCGCTGGAAGCGCTCGTGGACGCGCGAGTCGCTGATGGTCTCGCGCTTCATCTGGCGCAAGCACCCGGTTGCTGCCTGCTTCACCTACATGAGCATCGTGCTGCCGCTGATCGCGCCGGTGGCGGCACTGCACTCGATCGCGTGGGGGCCACTGGTGCACGGCACCACGCTGCCGCTGATCTACGCCGCCGGGCTGTACTCGCTGGCCGTCGTTTACTCGCTCTACTTCGTGCTCTTCCAGGACCGCTACTCGCTGATCTGGATGTACGGAATCCTGTTCGTTTTCTTCTACCTGGCGATCATGGTGTGGCAGACCTATTACGCGATCGCCACCTGCCGTACCGCTGCCTGGGGCACCCGTCCGGCGACGGCCGGGATGGCGGGCGGCGGCGAGGGAGGTGGGTGAGGTGGTGCCCGGGGTCGAGCCGCCCCGCGCCGGTCAGGTGGGCTGGCGCGCGAGCGACGTGCTGGGACGCATCGTCGCGCTCCTGCTGCTGCCGCTGTCGATCGCCCCGGTGCTGCTGCTGGGTCCCTCGGTGCTGCGCGCGCCGGTGGCGCTCGCCCACGAGGGTTGGGGCAATGTGCAGCGCCTGGAGCGCCGGCTGGACCCCGAACACCCCTATCACCCACCGCCTCCACCCGCGCCCGGCCCGAGCTTGTGGCAGACGCAGGTCAGCCTGGGATCGGTATACGGTCGCTGGAGCGCGTTTCCGCAGGGCGGGCGGACGGGTACCACGTGGACGGGTGCAGAATGAGCCGCCTGTATACGAGAGTCATGACGGCGACGCTGCTGGGGGCGACTCTGCTGGCCGTCGTGGCGCAGGTGGCGTTCAGCCAGCTGTCACACGCTCAGGCCCAGACCCATGCCCGCGCCCAAGCGCACAGGCACTCCCACACGCGCCAGCATACGCGCCGCGCGCACCATCGCAAGTCGCAGCCGCGCCGCCCCGGCCCGGTACATGAGCTGCGCGTCCTGGCCCAGACCTCGGGTCAGGTGAGCATCGGTTGGCGCCGGGCGCGTCGCGGGAGCGTTCCGCTCGATGGCTACCGAGTCACGCGCGACGGGCTGGTGCTCGGCCAGACCCGCAGGCTCTCCTACGCGGTGCGCGTCGGCCCGGGCACGCACAGGATCACGGTCGCCGCGGTCGATCTCGACGGTCGCCTCGGCCCGGCGAGCAACCCGCTGACCGTCACCGTCCCGGGGCCTCCCGGGTCAGGCGAAACCGCACCGCGCGCGCCGGGCGCACGGGGCGCATCGACTCCGCGCGCGACCCCCATGCCGTCCACCCCGTTCGTCCCTACTCCGTCCATCCCGCCGTCCACGCCGGGCGGACTGAAAACGCAGACGGTCAGCGAAGAATCGGCGGTCGTGGAATGGGACGCGAGCACGAGCGGCGAAGCGGTCGGCTACCGCGTGTTCCGCGACGGGGCCACGGTGGGCCAGACCCAGGGTCTGAGCATGACGCTCGAACACCTGGCGCCCGGGACCGGCTACACGATCACGGTCGTGGCGGTCGATTCGCAGGGCGCGACCAGCGCGCCGTCGGCGCCGCTCGAACTCGAGACGGCGACTCCCATTCCGCCCTCCCCTCCGAGTGGGCTGAAAGCGAGCGTCCTCGGCGACGAATCGGCCGTCGTCCAATGGGGGGCGAGCACGGCGGTGAGCGGTGAAATAGTCGGCTACCGCGTGTTCCGCGACGGGACTTCGCTCGGCCAGACCCCGAGTCTTGCGATGACGCTCGAACACCTGGCGCCCGAGACGGGCTACACGATCACGGTCCTGGCGGTCGATTCGCTGGGCGCGACCAGCGCGCCGTCGGCGCCGCTTGAAATCACGACCGCCCCCCCGCCCCAGACGCACGGGACGGCGCAGGCGGCTCTGCTGGACTCGACCAGTGAGAGCTTCGATGACCTGCAGGCCCACTACCAGCAGATCGGCGTGCTGTATCCGACCTACTTCGAATGCGGCGCTGGGGGTGCGGTGACGGGCGAAAACAACCCGCTCGTCACCGGCTGGGCGCAGGAGCGCGGGATCGCGGTGATGCCGCGGCTGAACTGCCAGAACCCGCTGCAGGAGGAACAGGTCCTCAACTACCCCGCTACCTACGGGCACGAGATGATCGAAACGTTGGCCTCGCTGTGTGAGACCTACCACTACCAGGGGATCCAGGTCGACTTCGAGGGCGCCCCGCCGGCCGAGCGCAACGGGTTCACGGCGTTCATCACGGTGCTGGCGGCCAAGCTGCACGAACAGGGCGAGAAGCTGTCGACGATAGTCACGGCCAAGACCGAAAACGTCAAAACCGGGCGCGCGGCGATGTACGACGACGCCGCGCTGGCCGAAGTCTCCGACTACGTGTTCGTGCTGGACTGGGGCTTGCACTGGACGACCTCCAAGCCGGGCGGGATCGACGAACTGCCGTGGTTCAAAAAAGTCGCCGAATACGCTGCCAGTGTCAGTCCTGCCAACCGCAGCAAGTTCGTGCTCGGCATGCCTATGTACGGGATCGACTGGGCCAACGAAGGCGGCCCGAGCAATCCCGGCGCGACGCTCGAGTACGGCGAAATCGTCGCGCTGGAGAACGAATTCGGAGTCACCCCCGAATGGGACGCAGAAGCCGCCGACCCACACTTCTCCTACACCGAAGACGGCGTGCCGCATAGCGTGTGGTACACCGACAAACAATCGGTGGAAGCGCGCGTGGCGCTCGCGCAATCGCTGGGTCTGGGGGTCGGCCTGTGGCACCTGGGCAACGAGGATCAGTCGATCTGGGAAATCCCTGGTCTCGATTGATGTATGGACGATATGGGAGGCGCAGAGAGACGGATCATCACCATCCTCGTCGTGATGGTGATGGCGATGGCTGCCGGGATGGGACTCGCATCCGCGGCCTGGGCAGCTCCGGCGCGCGCGTCAGCGGCGCCGCTGCAGGCGTTCGTACTGGCGGGCGCGCCCGACTCGCTGGCAGATCTTGAAGCCCATGCGCAGGATGTGGGAGCGGTGTATCCGACGTTGTTCGAATGTGAACCGGGCACGGGCGCGGTCATCGGCGAAGGCGCCGGTGAAGACAGTGGCGCAGAGACCGCCGCGATCACTGTGTACGCGCGGGCACGGGGTATTGCCGTGATGCCGCGCTTCAACTGCCAGAACGGCCCTACGGTCCACACGATCCTGACCGAGCCGCGCGCCCGCGCACGCACGCTCGCGGGCCTGGTTTGGATCGCATCGAACCCGGCGTACGCGGGTGTGAACCTCGACCTGGAGAACGACGTGCCCGCCGACCGCGACGCGCTTACGTCGTTTGTCGGCGCCCTCGCACGCGAGCTGCATGCGCGCGCCAGGAAGCTGGCGATCGACGTCGACGGTGTTACCCACGAAGACCCTGCGATCGCCACCGGCTTCTACGACGACCGCGCGCTCGCCGCCGCGGCCGACTACGTATTCGTGATCGCCTGGGGCACGCACTGGGAAGGCTCGGCGCCGGGGCCGATCGCGCCGCTGTCGTATGTGTCAGCCGTCGCCCGCTTCCTCGCCTCGCTGCCTCACGCCAACCGCTTTGTGCTCGGGGCGCCGATGTACGGACTCGACTGGCCCGTCGCTCGACGGTCCGCCCAGCAGTCTCCGGCCACCGCGCTGCAGTACGCGAACGTGCTCGCGTTGACCCGCTCCACCGGGGCGACCCCGGTGTATGACCGCTCGGTCGGCGAGCCGACCTTCACCTACACCCGCGCCGGGGTTAGTCATCGCGTGTGGTACATGGATGCCCAATCCGTGGCCGACCGCCTGCGCATCGCCCACGCCCACGGCCTGCAAGCCGGGGTGTGGCGGCTGGGGGAGGAGGACCAGGCGTTGTGGTCATCCCCGGCCATCGTCGAAGGTCCGCTCGGGTGAGTGCTCGGATGAACATTCCCAATCGCTTCCACAGTCGCGCGGCCTGTTGGTCGGCGATGCTCGCCTGCGCTCTGCTTGCCCATGTCGGCGACGCGATCGCCCAGGGGCCGGCGACACTCGGCCCCGCACATCTCGGCGTTCCGCTCACTGCTCCGGCGGCCCCGGTTCTCGACGAAGCCGCCACGGTCACGTATGCGTGGCGACGCTGCTCGTTCTATACGACGATGGTTCAGGCCGACGGCGCGACGCACCTGTGGCCGCTCAGCGACGTCTCCACGACGGCTGCCGACGCGCTCGGCTCCACCCCCGGCCAGTACATCGGCGCGCACGCGCTCGCGTCCAGCGGGCCGCTGGACGAACAGGGCGGCCCGGGGGCGGCGTTTGACGGGAGCACCTCGGCGGTGACGCTTGCAGGAGTCTCCGATGCGTCAGGGGTGAATCCCTACACGTTCGAGCTGTGGGTGCGTCCGAGCGCGACCGACGACGAAGACGTCTACCGGTTCCTGATCTCCCAGGAGGAGACGGTTGCGGGCGAGCGCCAGGGCACGGGCATCTGGCTGTCCAAGACGGGGCTTGGCTTCGAGCGCTGGAGCGATGGGGTGAGCAGCTCGATCACCTACACCGCCGGGCTGCCCGTGGATGTATGGAGTCAGATCGTCGCCAGCTACGACGGCTCGACGATGAGGCTGTTCGTCAACGGCGTCCAGATCGGCTCGAGGGCCGCGACCGCACCGCTGAGCTCCGTGAGCGCCCCGACCACGATCGGCGCGGGGGCGGGTGGTCGCTCGGGCTTCTTCGACGGCGATCTCGCGGACGTCGCGATCTATCCCCAGGCGATTGCCCGCGCGCACGTGGCCGCGCGCTACGCCGACGCCACGCACCCACCGTGCTCGAGCATCGCGGGCGCGGGTTCATCGACCTACACACCGGCGCTCGCGGACCTCGGCCAGACGCTGTCGGCGACGAGCACCACGATGGGGGCATCCCACAGCGCGAGCGCCAGCGCCCAGAGCGAAGGGCCGGTCGACGACGGCCACGGCGACGTCTCGCTGGCGAGCATCGAAGGCTTGAGCGAAGGCGAGACGGTGTCGGGCAACGTCATCGTGAAAGCCTCCGTGAGTGGACTGCCGGCGGACCGCATCGAGTGGGACGTCGATGGGCAGTACCGCTACTCAAAGCCCGCCGAGGCCCCCTACCAGTACACGTGGTACACGCGGGCGGAGTCAAACGGACTCCACACCGTGACCGTGAAGCTGTGGGGTCCGGGCGCGAGCAGCCCGGTGAGCACACAGCTGACACTCGACGTCCACAACGTGACGAGCTATCCCACGCCGCTGGCGCTGGGTGAGGAGAGCGTCTACGCGGAAATGGACGAGGGCGAAGAAGCGACCGCCCAGGATCTGCTGGGCAACGTGTGGCCTGCCAGAGGCT
Source organism: uncultured Solirubrobacterales bacterium (assembly GCA_963804555.1). Lineage (GTDB taxonomy): Bacteria > Actinomycetota > Thermoleophilia > Solirubrobacterales > Solirubrobacteraceae > Palsa-744. Next base: position 404,538 of record CAWDQX010000009.1, on the reverse strand, counting down.
ACCCCTTGCCATATCTGGAATGGCCACTCACCTGGGAAGAGGACCCTTACCACGAAGCGTATTGGGAGTTCTACTTCTACGGGCTGCGTCCCGAGGCAACGCTGCTGTATGAGTGGGAGACGACCCAAAACGCTGCCTACCTGGAAAAGCTGATCGCGATCCTGCGCTCGTATGTGGCCTACGACGCGACCCGCCCGGAAGACACGATCACCTTCGACAACGACCACACCTCGGCATATCGGACGATGGAGCTGATCAACTTCTACATCAAGCTGAAGATCGCGCACGCGCTGCCCGCGGACCTCGAAGCGGGCCTGGCCCGCTCGCTGGAGAAGCTGGGCGCCTTCCTCGCCGAACCCCAGCATTTCGAGTCCGACTACAACCACGGCTTCAACGAGGGGATCGCGCTGTTGCTGCTGGCGGATAACTTCCCCCACATGCCGGGGGCGAGCGGCTGGCGGACGCTCGCGCTCGAACGCCTGCAGGAGATGCTCGTCAACACGATCGACGCCGACGGGGTGGAGGTCGAGAACTCGCCCTTCTACCAAGTGTACGTGCTCGGGCTCGTCTATCAGATCGCCCAGTGGGCCAAGCGCTATGAGCCCACGCTCGCCGCCCCCTACTCCGAAGCCGCCACCAAGATGCTCACGTTCACGGCTGACGTCACGATGCCCAACGGCTACCTGCCGATGCTCGGCGCGACCGCCACCACGTACATGCCGAGCCAGGACCCCAACGTGTACGGGCCGATGGCCGCCGCCGATCCCGAATTCGACTTCGCCTTCACGCGGGGAGCGCACGGCACACCTCCGCCCGATGGCACCGTGCTCTTCCCGGTCTCGGGCCTGTTCCTGATGCGCTCGCCACTCGGACCGGTCGCAAACCTGCCAAATCAGACCTTCGTCACGTTAAACGCGGGCACCTACCGCACGAGCCACTCGGACCTCGACGCGATGGGGATGACCATGTACTCCAACGGCGCCGAGGTGCTCCCCACATCCGGGCTCTATACCTACACCGAAGAACCGGGCCTCGAGTACTTTCACGGCACGCGCTCCCACAACACCGTCGTGGTCGATGGTCATGACCAGGAAGAGGGCTCCGCGCAGGCGGGCAGCTATGGCTCATCCGAAGGGGCTACCTGGGCGAGCGGCGTGAGCAAGCTCTACCCAGGCGTGACCCATCACCGCACGGTGGTGATCCTGCGCCAGGGTCTCGTGCTCATGCGCGACAGCTCAGCAGCGAAAGCTCCCACGAATACAGCCAGACCTGGCATCTCGCGCCGAACGCCACGCCGAGCGCGGGCGCGAAGGCCGAGAGCGTCACTGCGCTCGTCGGGCGGCGAGCCGCAGCTGCAGATCACCCAGGCGAGCCCCTCAGGCATGATCCTGCAGAGCTTCGACGGCGCGACCGACCCGCTGCAGGGCTGGTACTCCTCGAGTTACGGCTTCAAGCAGCCCAGCTGGGCGCTGCAGTTCGAGCGCCACGGCACGAGCGCGAGTTTCGCCACGCTGCTCGCCACCGGTCCGTACGCCTCCCAGGACGCGACCGTCACCGAAGACCCGGGGGCCGAAGCGGATCTAATCGACGTGTGCGTGAACGGTGACACCGGTTATCAGGTGACGATCCCCCACCAGAACGACACGGCGCCCACGATCGCCGCGGGCGCGTGTTGATGATTACTTAATAAAGAGCATCTCCGAGTACTTCGGCAGCGGCCAGAGGTCGTCTGCGATCAGCTTCTCGAGGCGATCGGCGACATCGCGCACGTCTTCCATCGCCGGGATGACGGAATCGCGCATGTATATCGCCTCCTTCATCGGGGAGCTGTCGGGGTGGTTCTCGTCGAGGTTGGCGTCCTCGAGCTTGAGCAGCGCGAAGTGGAGCTCTTTGATCAGTGGCTCGACCTCGCCGATCAGGTCCGCCAGACCGCTGGCCTGCAGTTCGTTCAGATAGCGCACGGCCGCCGGCAACACCATCGTGCGTGCGATCGCTGCCGCCGTCTCGGACTCGATGTTGATGTTCATCACGTACTGCTCGGTGAACACGTCGTAGCGTGACTCGAGCTCGCGCTTGGAGAGGACCTTGTACTTTTTGAACGTGGCGACTGTCGATTTTTCGACGATCCACGGCAGCGCGTCGGGGGTCGTTTTGAGGTTGGCCAGGCCGCGCTTCTCGGCCTCCTTGTGCCACGCCTCGGAGTAGCCGTCGCCGTCGAAGACGACCTGCTTGTTGGCGGCCCAGACATCCTTGACGACGCTGGTGACCGCCTTCTCGAGAGTCGTGGAGCCTTTCAGCACGCCTTTGAGCTTGTCCGTGAGCTCGTCGACCGACTCGGCGACGATCGTGTTGAGCACGGTGTTCGGCCACGCCGGCGAGGAGTTCGACCCTAGCGCGCGGAACTCGAACTTGTTGCCGGTGAACGCGAACGGGCTGGTGCGGTTGCGATCGCCGCCGTGCAGCGGCAACGGTGGCAGCACGGGCGTGCCGAGACCCAGGAAAGAGCCGGGCTTTGAGGCCTGGACTTTGCCGGCCTCGATCGCCGTGAAGACCTTCTCGAGCTCGGCGCCCAAGAAAATCGAGATGATCGCCGGCGGCGCCTCGTTGGCTCCCAGGCGATGATCCTGACCGGCGCTGGCGATCGAGGCACGCAGCAGCGCCTGGTGCTTGTTGACCGCTTGGATGACGGCCGCGCAGAAGAACAGGAACTGCAGATTCTCCGATGGCGTGTCGCCCGGATCAAGCAGGTTCAGACCGGTATCCGTTCCCATCGACCAGTTGTTGTGCTTGCCGGAACCGTTGACGCCGGCGAACGGCTTCTCGTGCAGCAGGCAGACCAGCCCGTAGCGTCGAGCGGTGTTCTGCATGATCTGCATCGTGACCATCTGGTGGTCGGAGCCGACGTTGGAGTTCTCGAAGATCGGCGCGACCTCGAACTGGTTGGGCGCGACCTCGTTGTGGCGTGTCTTGATCGGGATGCCGAGCTTCGCCAGCTCGAGCTCGACCTCGAGCATGTATGCGAGTACGCGCTCGGGGATCGAGCCGAAGTAGTGGTCGTCGAGCTCGTGGCCCTTCGGGGGTTTGGCGCCGTACAGAGTGCGCCCAGTAGTCACGAGGTCGGGGCGTTCGAAGAAGTACTGCTCGTCGATCAGGAAGTACTCCTGCTCGCAGCCCGTCGTCGTGAAGACGCGCTTGGCGTCATCGACCCCGAGCAGCTCGAGCGCGCGCACCGCGACGCCCGACAGCGCGTCCATCGAGCGCAGCAGCGGGATCTTGTGATCGAGTGCCTCGCCCGTCCAGGAGGTGAAGGCCGTCGGGATGCACAAGAGCGCGCCGTTGGGGTTCTCGAGGATGAACGCCGGGGAGGTGGGGTCCCAGGCCGTGTAGCCGCGTGCCTCGAACGTCGCGCGAATGCCACCCGTGGGGAAACTCGAGGCGTCGGGCTCGCCCTGGATCAGCTCCTTGCCGGAGAACTCGGCGATCGCGGCGCCGTCACCGGAGGGGCCGTAGAAGGAGTCGTGCTTCTCGGCGGTGGAGCCTGTCAGCGGTTGAAACCAGTGGGTGTAATGGGTGGCGCCTTTCTCCATCGCCCAGTCCTTCATCGCCTGCGCGACGGCATCGGCCAGCGACGTGTCCAATGCCTCGCCTCGCGCGAGAGTCTTCTGTAGCGCCTTGTAGACGTGCTTGGGCAGGCGGTGTCGCTGCACAATTGGGCTGAACACATTGGAGGCAAACACCTGGTTGCCGGGAAGGGTCAGGTCGGGAGAGCCGAGCGCGCTTCCATTGGCGCTCCATTGCGCGGCGGTGACGTTCTGCTGACGGGTCCGTGGCATGGGCGGGATCGATTCCTCCTCGGGAAGGGCGAGCGGACAGGACGGGGTTGGGGGACAGGGTTGGCGGCACACAACCAAATGGCTGTGTCGGGTGCGAAGGCCGAAGGGAATCGTAGTGCGAAGGTGCCCGATTGGCATCTCCGCATGGCGAAAGCGGGAGAAGGATCTTTCGACAGCGGGCCAAGTGACGCGCAGGACGTAGAGCTACGGCGCTGGCGGGTAGGCGCCGGAGACGATCTGGCCGGTTTCGGGATCAACATGGTTGGCCGGAGGCTGGGGGGCGATGTCGACAGTAAAGTGGCCCGTCGGGAGAGTCCCGCCAGCGAGCTGGGCACGGGCCTTGCCGGCGAGTCCGGCGGCGACAGTGAAGTGGACGGTATGCAGTCCGGGCTTCAGCGGCATGACCCGCCAGAGGAACGTCTGTGTGTGGCCGGCCGCGAGCGGGCCGAGCGCCCAGGTGTTTACGTAGGCCGTCTGACCGCCTCCCGGAGGACTGACTGCCTGGGTCGGGACGAGGCGCTTGGGGGTCGGGCCGGGGCCTTCTTCGATGGCCCAGATCGGGCGCTTGTTGTCGGCCAGTTCGGGGTAGTTTTCGACGTAGTAGAAGGAGTCGATCGTGACTGCTAAGTTCGGCACGGTCTGGGCGCCGGTGTTTCGCACCTGCAGTTCGAGGCGAGTCGGGCGCGCGACAGACTGACGGGCGGGGAAGCTGGCCTTGATGACCTGCACGCTGAAGGCGCCTTTTGGTTCGTGCGCGTCCTGCCGAGCCGCGCCGCATCCGCCGGCGAGCAGAGCAACGCAAGCGCCGCAGGCGCCGAGGAGCAGCATTGAAAAGACTCGCCTCCCCCTCACGGTCGGGCCACGATACCAGCGGCGGTGGCCAGTGGGGTGGCCGGTTTGCTGGAGCTGGGTTTGCTGGAGCAGGACGGAAGTCGTGGGCAAGCGGTGGGCGGCAAACGGGTGGCGTATAGCGTAGAGTTCTCGACGCCGTCGATCGTCACCCGAGGAGGGGAAGCAGAGATGGTTCGCAGTGCAGCTGAGCGGGCGTTCCTCCCGGCGAGGACCCTGGTCGAGGAAATTGGGGACATGATGCTCCTGACGGGCAGGACGATTTGGTCTGCCTTGCGGCCGCCGTATCCCTATGGCGGCGAGTTCATCTCGCAGTTTCTGTTCGCGATCCGGTTGTGCTGGTTTCCGATGCTGGTGTCCATCGTGATGCTCGCGTACGGGCCGGCGGGGTTGGAGGCGGCGGGCTTTCTGAAACTGATCGGCGCGCTCGATCGTCTCGGGGGGTTCTTCGTGGTCGCGGCGATCCGCCTGATCGCTCCGCTCACCACCGCCGTCGTGCTCGCGGGCGTCGCAGGCACCGCGATCACCGCGGATCTGGGTGCGCGGAAGATCCGCGAGGAGCTCGACGCGCTGCAGGTGCTGGGAGTTGATCCGGTCAAGAACCTGGTGGTGCCGCGCTTCTTGGCGCTGATGATCGTGACCGGCTTGTTCAACATCTACGGGCTGCTGTTCGGGATCTTTGGCGGCATCATCACAGCGGTCACCAAGGGGCAGCCTTTGGGGCCGTTCTGGACGACGCTGCTCGCCAACGTGACGACCACCGACCTGTGGGGCTCGGTGCTGAAGACGACGCTGTTCGGGGCGATCATCGCGATCGTGTGTTGCTACAAGGGCATGTCCGCATCGGGTGGCGCCGAGGGCGTGGGGCGCGCGGTCAACCAGGCGGTCGTGATCGCATTCCTCGCGATCTTCGCGTTCAACTACGTTTTCGAACAGACGTTGCTTGCCACTCATCCCGAGCTCTTGATCATCAAATGAACGAATTGTTGGCGATGCCGCGTGAATGGTTGGCGGCGACGGGCGAGATCGGCCGCTTCTTCACCAACGTCATGCGCCAGGTGTATGGGCTGCAGGTGTTTCGCTTCTTCGGCGAGGCGCTGCGCCAGTCGGGCATTCTGATCGTCTCGTCGACGCTCGTGATCGTGAGCACGGTGTTCATCTTCGGATTGACGTGTGGGATCGAGGGCGCGTACTTCACGCAGTCCCAAGGCGCGCCGTCGTTCGCGGGCGTGTTCACGGCGTGGTGCAACTTGCGCGAGGCGGCGCCGCTGATTTTTGGCTACATCATGGCCGCGAAGGTCGGTACGGGCATTGTCGCGGAGCTCGGCGCGATGCGGATCAGCGAGGAGATCGACGCCTTCGAGGTGATGGGCGTCGATTCGCTGACGTTCCTCTGCGCGACAAGACTATTGGCCGCGTGGATCGTGCTGCCGTTCATTTACATCGTCGCGCTGGGGTCGGCTTTTCTCGCCTCGTATATCGCGGTGGTGCATCAGGTCGCGTCGGTCTCCTCGGGTGGCTATCTGCTGGTCTTTTGGCAGTACCAGAACCCGCTGGACTTTTTGTACAGCATGACCAAGGCGATGACGATGGCTACGGCGGTTGTGCTGGTGGGCTGCTACTACGGCTACAACGCCAGTGGTGGGCCTGTCGGCGTGGGTCAGGCGACGGCGAAGTCGATGGTGCTCAACCTGGTGCTCGTGAACCTGATCGGGATGGTCGGCACACAGATCTTCTGGGGCACCAACGTACGAGCCCCAATCGGCGGGTGAACGATGGCCGAGGATCTACCGGCTGAGGATGTCGTAAACGAGGAACCCGTTGCCGATACGGCGAACGCGGGGGTCACCTTCGAGCCGCCACCCGAGGGCGATCCGGAGGAGTACCGCTACCACCTGGGTACGACGCATGCCTCGAAGGTGCCGGCCGCGATCGAGTTCATCGATGTGCACAAGTCCTTCGGGCGCAACCACGTGCTGCGCGGCCTGAACATGGAGGTCCCGGAGGGCCAGGTCTCGATGATCATCGGTCCCTCGGGCACCGGCAAGTCGGTCTGCATCAAGCACATCGTCGGCTTGCTATATCCCGACGAGGGCGATGTGATCGTGCACGGGCAATCGATCCCGAGCCTGGCCGACGCCGATCTGTTCGAGCTGCGCAAGAAATTCGGCGTGCTGTTTCAGGACGGCGCGCTGTTCGGTTCGATGAATCTGTACGACAACGTCGCCTTCCCGCTGCGCCAGCACACTGAGAAGAGCGAAGAGGAGATCGCCGAGATCGTCGACCGCCGGATGCGCGAGGTCGGTCTGGGTGGCGAGGGCACGAAGATGCCCAACGAGCTCTCTGGTGGGATGCGCAAGCGCGCCGGGTTCGCCCGGTCGCTGGTGCTCAATCCGGAAATCGTGCTGTTCGACGAGCCGGACTCGGGTCTCGATCCCGTGCGCACCGCCCTGCTGTGCGAGCTGATCAAGGAAGTCCACGCGGAGAACGGTGGGACCTATGTGGTGATCACCCACGACATCATGAGCGCGCGGCGCGTAGCCGAGCACATCATGGTCCTGTGGAAGGGCCGGATCGTCGAGTCGGGGCCGGCGGCTGAGCTGTTCGCAAGCGAGAACCCGTTCGTCCGCCAGTTCCTCTCGGGCGAAGCGCAGGGTCCTCTCGGTATGGAGTGATTCTGGCGACGTCTCGTCGCCCCTCGCGGCGTCCTCGATCGCTCGTGTGCGCAGCACACTTCGCTCACTGCGTCCTGGCGAGGAACGACGATCCACTCGCCAGAATAGCTCTGTGTGTCTACTAGAGACACGATCGTGACCGCCCGGCTCCTAGTCGCCCTAACGGGCGCTGCAACGCGCAGGCCGGTGCTCGTGATCGTGCTCGCGATCGTACTAGGGCTGGGTGGTGTGGCCTTCGCGCTGCGGTTGAGCCCCACGGCGGCGACGAATACATTCGTATCGAGTTCCAGCCGCGAGTACAGGGCGACCCAGAAGTTTTACGAGAACTTCGGAGAAGAGCCGATCGAGGTGCTGGTAAAAGGCGATCTGCAGCAGCTCGTGCTCAGCTCGGACGTCGACCGGCTGGTGGGTCTGGAGGGATGCCTATCAGGCAATATCCCTCCGCAGGGCCTCGCGGGAGTGGGCGGCGCGAGCGGTCCGTGTGGGCAGCTCGCGAAGGCGCGGACGGTGAAGGTGGTGTTTGGTCCCGGCACGTTCATCAACGAGGCCGCCGAAGTGGGCAACGAACAGCTGACCGCCCAGACTAAGCAGGCCGAAGCCGCGGCCAAGCAAGCCGAACAGGTGGTGAGGAAGGCGGCGCTCGCGCACGGAGAAAGCGCCGAAGAAGCGCAGAAGCTCGGCAAGCAGGCGAGCTCGATCACGCTCGCGCGCTTCAAGGAGGGTCTTGCGACGCTGGCGCTCCAGTACGGCCTCACCGCGCGACCGAGTCTGGACGATCCGAGCTTTGTCTCGACGCTGGTGTTCGACTCGACCAAGCCGGCGGGCACGCCGAAGCAGCGTTTCGCGTACCTGTTCCCGAGCCGCGAAGCGGCCTTGATATCGGTGCGCTTGAAGGCCGGCCTGAGCGAAGGAGAGCGGACGCACACGATCGCGCTGATCCGCCAGGCGATAGCGATGAAGCAGTGGCGACTGGCGCATGGGGAGTCCTATCTTCTGACGGGCCAGCCGGTGATCGTCGCGGACCTGACGGGGGCGATCACGCACTCGATCGAGCTGCTGCTGGTGGCGGTGATGCTGGTGATGGCGCTCACCCTCGGCCTGATCTTCCGGGGGCGCCCGCGGCTGCTGCCGCTGGGCGTGGCGCTGCTCGCCGCCGCGCTGACGTTCGGCGCGCTGGCGATCGTGGGGGCATCGCTGACGGTGGCCTCGATCGCGGTGCTGCCGGTGCTGGTGGGGCTGGCGGTGGACTACGCGATCCAATTCCAGTCGCGCGTGGAGGAGGTGTTTGCCGAAGGTGTGGACGACGCTCGGGTAGCCATCACACGCGCGGCGGCAGTCGGTGCGCCGACGATCGCCACGGCAGGGATCGCGAGCGTCGGGGCGATGCTCGTGCTGCTGCTCTCGCCGGTGCCGATGGTGCGTGGCTTCGGGCTGTTGCTGGTAGTGGGCGTCGTGATCGCTTTCCTGTGCGCGCTTACCGTGGGGTCCGCCACGCTCGTGCTGGCCGATCGCCGATCGGCCAGAGAGGGTGGGGCGCTAACGGGGGGCGCCGCGCAGAGCACGCGGTCACGGTTGCCACGGCTGGGAAGCACTTTTGGAGCAGACGCCAAACCCACATATATACGCGCACGTGAGGCACTCGATACGAGCCTGGGCGCCGCTTGGAGAGGGGCGCGTGAGCTGCTGCTGGACAATCCCGTCAATCGCTTAGTAGCCAGGGTCGCGTTGGTGCAGGCTCCACGCCGGCCGGGACGCCTGCTCGGCGTAGGACTGGCGCTGGCGGCGCTCGGCTGGGGCCTGGATACGCAGACGCACGTAGAGACCGACATCACGAAGCTGGTCCCGCAGAACCTGGAATCGCTACAGAATCTGAGCGCGCTCGAGCGCGCCACGGGCGTGGGAGGGCAGCTCGATTTGATGGTCAGCGGCCAGGACCTGGCGAAGCGCTCGACGATCGAATGGATGAGCTCGTATGAGAGCACCGTGTTGAAGCGCTTCGGGTACAGCTCCACGCGGGGCTGTGGGCAGGCGCGACTGTGCCCGGCCTTCTCGCTGCCGGACCTGTTCGCGGGCTCCACGACAACCACTGGCGCCGGCGGCGGGAGCACACCAAAGCTCACGCAGGCCGACGTGAAGGGGTTGCTCGATGAGATCCCGCCGTACTTCTCTCAGGACGTGATCACCCCCGATCGCCGCGCGGCGACATTGGCGTTCGGCATCCGCTTGATGCCGTTGGCAGAACAGCAGCAGGTAATTGAAGCGATGCGCTCGACCCTGCATCCGCCGGCGGGAATCACCGCCCAGTTGGTGGGCCTGCCGGTCCTGGCGGCCCAATCGGGCGCCCAGGTGGCGTCCCCCTGGCGGCGTCTGGAGACGTTGCTGATCGGACTGGCGGCGGTCGCACTCGTGCTCTTGATCGCTTTCCGCGGCGACCGTCGCCGGGCGCTTGTGCCACTCGTGCCGATCACGCTCGCGACGGGCTGGTCCGCGCTGATCCTGTTCGCGGTGAGGGTGCCGCTGAACCCGATGTCGGTCACCCTGGGCGCGCTGGTGATCGCGATCTCCACCGAGTTCAGCGTGCTGCTATCTGAGCGCTACCGCCAGCAACGGCTGCTGGGAGAGAGCCCGATCGAGGCGTTGCGCCGCACCTACCAGCGTACGGGCGCCGCGGTGGCGGCATCGGGAGTGACGGCGATCGCGGGCTTCGGTGTGCTGGTGCTGTCAGACATCCGCATGCTCCGCGACTTCGGCCTGGTGACGCTGATCGACCTGAGCGTCTCGCTCGTCGGGGTGCTGGTGGCTCTGCCTGCGGCGCTGTTGATCGCGGAGCGAGACCAGCCGGCAAAGCCGCTCGTCGACCTGCCGGCGGCAATCCCGACAGCAGAGACGCCGACATGACTCGCAATAGCTCGCGCTACGGGCGCTACGTGGGCATCCTGGGGGTGCTGGTCGTGGTGCTGTTCGTGATCAACGCGACGCTGACGAAGCCGAACGGCGTCGGTGGCATCGAACCTGGCCATCGCTTGGCGCCATTTGCCCTGCCGCTTGCGCTGGGCGAGGTGAACGGCGACGCCAATATCGCCACCCACGCCGACGAGGGCGAGGACGGGAAGCGCCCCGCGTGCTCGGTGAGGGGCGCGGGGATCCTGAATATCTGCGAACTTTACGAACAGGGACCAGTGGTGCTTGCGCTGTTCATCGACGCGGGCTCGTGCCCGCGGATCCTGAGTGACCTGCAGGCGCTCGCGCCCTCCTTCCCGGAGGTGCGTTTCGCGGGGGTGGCGCTGGAGGGAGAACGGGGTAAGTTGCGCGCGCTGATGCGAGCGCGGAACCTGAGCATCCCGATCGGTTTCGATCGCGATGGGGCGCTAGCGGCGCTTTACAACGTGGTGAGTTGCTCGCAGGTGACGTTCGCCTATCCAGGAGGTGTGGTGCAGAGCAAGCCGCTGCTGGAAGGACCTGCGCTGGCGACGTTGCGCGCGCGAGTGAGTCAGTTGATGCTTGCCGCCCGCGAGCGCGGTTGGAAGCCACGGGTACCGTGAGCTCCGATCCGCCCTCCGAGTTGGAGCTTGGCTGGCGTGCGCGGGACGTCGAGCAGGAGATCCCCGAGCTGCGGTTGGTGCTCGCACAGGTGCGGGCGGGTCGTCCGGGCTCGATTATCACCGGCTCGACGCCCGGGATCGAAGATCGCCTGCGCGAACTGTCCAACCGGTTCCGAGGGGCAAGGGCGGTGGCCGTTCGTAGGGAGCCGGTGCCTGCCGCCTACCGGGTCTTCTTCCGTCACATCGGCCTCGACCCCGACGTGGTGCGCACGCCGATCGAGGCGGCGGCGCTCGAGCGGATGTTGCGTGGCGGCTTCCTCTCCGGCGGTCTACTCGAGGACATCCTGCTGATCGCGCTGGTGGATACCAGCGTGCCAGTGTGGGCACTCGATTCCGAGACCGTAGACGGTCCGCTCGGCATCCGCTCGAGCAGTGAGGGCGAGCCCTTGGGAAGATCTCCGGGGGCCCCGCTGTTGCCGGCCGGCCGGCTGGTGGTGGCGGATGCATCCGCGGCGCTGGCGACTCTGTTCGGCGAGTTGGCCCCGGGCCATGAGGCCGGCGCTGATACGCGTCGCCTGACGTTGTTCGCGATCCAAGTGGCCGGTGTGCCTTCGCTATACGTAGAAGAGGCACTGTGGACTTGCCGCACGGCGTTGGAAGCACCGTGAGGGACGCTGGTAGACTCGGCGATTCCGGTGCTATGAGGAGAAGAAGACGGGTATGACTCAGTCTGGGCTTGTCATAGATCGTGACCGACCAGAAATCGAGGCCGTCTCAGTCGCGGGCCATCGCCCGATCGCGGTCGGTGAGCGTGACGCTCGCACTGCCTTGAGGGCGCAGGTCGGAAAGCTCGAGCGCGAGTGCTCGGCGATCGTCGCCAACGCTTTCCCAAACCTCTCCCCGACAGACGTTCCGATTACCGGTGGCGAAGTCATGGGCGGCCCATGCCTGCTCACGCTGGGGGAGCTGGAGCGGACGCGCGACCGACTGGCCGGCTGTAGGCATGATTTGCGCCGGCTTGCACAGGAGCGTGTAGAGCATGAGCGTCGCTCGCGCGAACTGCTGGAGGGGATGAAGCTCGAACCTGGTCGCTACAAGTTCGTTCGCCTGCCGGTGCGGGATCTCGGACAGGGGGGATGCGGGGTATGGGAGGTGCGTCCCCGGCTTGGCCTGATCGGGATGCTCGCCGGGTGGTGGCACGTCAAGCTCTCCTCCGGCTGTCCGTTAGCCAAGGGGCCGCGCGCGGTGCGCGGCCCCGGATTACTCACCGACTGAGAGCCATCGCGCGGTGTTCGTGCGGAGCACGGTGCGGCGGCACCTGGTACGGACGGGGGTCGAGTTCGGTGGCTTGATCTCCGCTTTGCCGAACGGCGGTAAGCATCGCCGCGAGCGTACGACGTTGACGGTCGGTCATCGATCCGACGGTCTTCTTCTCTGACATCGCGATTTGGGCGAGGAATTTACGACAGCGGGTCTGACCCCAGCGGCGCTGGCTCATCAGCAGATCGGCTACCGCCATGCTCTCCGCCTCCCACGGGCAGTCGAGGATCACGGCGGCGACACAAATCTCTCCCAGCGCGACCCGGCGCTTGAGTGAGGCGCGGGCAAGGCGAACCTTGTTGGCGCGTTCCAAGGCGCGCATATATTGGGGCCCGCCCGCCCGGTCGGCAGGGGAAATCGTCGCTGTCGCGTTCATGTGAGCACTCTCCCCGTTGTCGCCGCGAGAGCCACGGCGAGCAACATCCTTGCTTGAATTTTGACGAGATGCGCTGGACACGGCCGACTGAAGTCAATCCGCGACGAGTCGCGGTTGACACCGGCACTTGGGGCCCCCTACGGCTGCTTTGAGGGCGAACTTCAGACGGTCATGCAGAGCGCTCTTGGAAGCTACGTCAGGACGGGGTTCGCGGTCAACAGCGCGACGGCGGTTCGTACGCTAGAAGCGACCTTTTTTCTTGCCTCGAGGACTTGTGAAGAAATGGACAAGCGAGTGAGCCTCAGTTTGGGGCGGGCAGAGGGCCGTGCTCGGCCTCGAACTCGTCCTTGACCCTGGCGAAGACCTCGAGTGCCTGATCGAGTACGGCACGGTCGTGCGTGGCCATCACGCTGGTGCGCAGCAGCGCTCCGCCCGGCGGCACGGCGGGGTGGAGCGCGCAGTTGGTGAAGACGCCGCCGTCGTAGAGGGCGCGCCACAGCAAAGCTGCCTTCCAGTCGTCCCCGACGAGCACCGGGACGATCGGCGTAACGACAGTCTCGACGGGAGCGTCCGGACCAGGGCCCAGCCGCACCGGCTCGCCACTCAGTACCTGATAGCCGAGCGTACGCAGGCCGGAGGCGAGATAGCGCGCCTGCTCGAGCACGGCCGCGAACAGCGGGGGTCCCTCCGGTGAGCGGATGATCCGCAATGCGGCGAGCGTCGCGCCCAGCGCGGCAGGGACCGCGGAGGCGGTGAACAGGAAGGCGCGCGAGGAGATCCGCAGGTAGTCGATCACGTCTGCGGGGCCTGCGAGGAAGCCGCCGCAGGCGGCGAACGACTTGGAGAAGGTGCCCATGCGCAGATCGACGCGATCCTCGACGCCCAAGAGCTCGGCGGTTCCCGCACCGCGCGCGCCCAGCACGCCCGCGCCATGGGCCTCATCGACCATCAGGCGGGCACCGTAGCGGGCGCACAGCTCCGTGATGTCGACCAGCGGCGCGACATCGCCCTCCATCGAGAAGACGCCGTCGACGACCACCAGGACGCCACCGCCGTCTCCCTCCGCGCGTTCGAGCATCTTCTCGAGCTTCTCCAGACGGTTGTGCCGGAACACGCGCATCTTCGCGCGAGAGAGCACACAGCCGTCGAAGATCGAGGCGTGATCGCCGGAGTCGACGATCACGGTGTCAGAGGGGCCGAGCAGCGCTCCGAGCGTGCCCACGTTGGCCTGATGGCCGGTGGTGAAGACGATCGCGTCGTCGGTGTCCATCCACTCGGCCAGCTCGCGCTCGAGCTCGAGATGCAGTGGGGTGGTGCCGTTGAGCAGGCGTGAGCCGGTCAGGCCGGTGCCGTAGCGGTGCAGGGCATCCTCGGCGCCTGCCATCACGCGCTCGTCGGCGGTGAGGCCGAGGTAGTTGTTGGACGCGAGCATGATCCGCGGTGAGCCCTCCATCTCCACGACCGGCATCGCGGGGGACTCGACCGTGCGGAAGTAGGGCATCAGGTCCGCCTCGCGCGCCGCACGCAGTAGCTCCTCGCGTTCGTGGCCACGGACCTTGGAAAAGACGTCTATCGAGGTTGGCATATAGGATTTGGGTTGGTGAGTGTCGATGTGAGAGCTGTCTCCGGCGGGGGAGACCTGAGGAAGTTCATCGATCTGCCCTTCCGCTTGCATGCTAACCACCCGCTGTGGGTGCCTCCACTGAAGCTCGAGCGCAGGCTGTTCCTGAACCGCAAAATGAACGCGTTCTTCACCCATGGTGAAGCCGAGTACTTTCTCGCCTGGCGCGACGGTCAGGTGGTCGGCCGCATCAGCGCGCAGGTCAACCACGCCTTCAACGACTACCAGAAAAAGAGCTGGGGCTGGTTCGGCTTCCTGGAGTTCGAGGACGATCTGGAGGTGCTCCAAGCGCTGCTGAGCGCCGCCGAGGGATGGCTCGTAGAGCGCGGCAAGGAGCGGATGGTCGGGCCGGCGAGCTTCGCGATGAACGACGAGAGCGGCGTGCTGATCGAGGGTTTCGATCTGCGTCCGATGATCGTCCAGCCCTGGAACCCGCCGTACTACCAGCAGCGGGTGGAGCAGGCCGGGATGGCCAAGGCGATGGACCTCTTGATGTGGAACCTCGAGGTCTAAGACCGAGAGAAGGTGCTGCCCGTGATCTGGGATCTCGGCGGAGAAGGTGCAATCCGAGCACGGCATCCGCGTGCGCCCGATGCGCCGGCGGCAGCTGCGCAAAGACATGGACGCCTTCGCCGAGGTCTACAACGCCGCCTGGTCAAAAAACTGGGACTTCGTGCCGTACTCAAAGAAGGATCTCGACGCCTACGCCCAGGAGATACAGCTGGTATTCGACAAACACTGGTGCTTCATCGCCGAGAAAGAAGACACCGGTGAGGTGGTGGGCATGGCGATGACCTTCCCGGACATCAACCAGGTGCTGGAAAAGATGAAAGGCCGGCTGCTGCCGCTCGGCTGGTGGCACTTCTTCAACAAGGGCCGCATCACCGATCGGGTGCGCGTCGGCTTCCTGGGGGTCAAGCCGGAGTACCAGCACACGGGGGTCGCCGCTCGCCTCTATCAGCTGCACTTCGACGCCGCCGAAGTACGCCCACAGAAGGGCGGGGAGATGGGCTGGATCCTCGAGACGAACACCGCGATGAACCGCGGCATGGAAGCGATGGGCGGTCAGATCGTCAAGCGCTACCGGGTCTATGAGCGAGTCTTGGCTCCGGTCGGCGCTCCCACGCCTGCGCAGACATAGGGCCAGCCGCCATGTGGCCGTCCTCGATAAGCAGTCTGGACCGCCCCCTACACTTCGCGTGATGGGTGACACCGAGGAAGTCGATGCCCTGCCGGTGCTCGCCGATGAGCCAACAGTGGTGCGTGCCGCATCTGCTGGACGGGCACTTCCGTCCGATCTCCGATCAGGACGCGTAGTCGTGCCCGCCGTGCAGGCTGCCGCGGTGGCGGCAGGGGGCTTTATGGCGGGGGCAGCGGTCGTCGGTCTCGTGCATCGCCGTCGCCGGCGGCCTGTCGCCGCGCTCGCAAGAGGCCGCCGCGCCAGGCGGCGTCTGGGTCGAGGTGGGAGGGATGCCCGCTCCGTCAGCCGAGCCGGCGAGTTGCTGCAGATCGTGGGCAGTCGTTCGCTGCTCGTGGATGTGCATCTGCTGGGCGGCGAGCGCTGAGCGACCTGGTCGAGCTGCGCGAGGAGGTGCGGCCGGTCGGTCGGCCGGGCTCTTTTCGTCTTCCGAGGCGCAACGGCATGGATGGCGTGATGCGCCGCCGTGGCGGGGTGTTGGAACGATTGCTGCATCACGAGGACGAGCCGGTCGTGGTGCGGATGGCACAGACGGCCGACGACAGGGTTCTGTTCGGCGCGCGCGCCCAGACACGCATGGCAGCGAGGTACGGCATCGAGCGGATGCGGTTTGCGCTCGGAGTGGACGACAACCTGGGAGACTTTCACCGCCGCTTCGCAAGCGACCCAATGATCGGGTGCTCGGTGCGCTCGCGCCCATGGCTACGGGTGGGACGCAGGCCGGAGCCTTTCGAGGCGCTTGTTTGGGCGTTGTGCGAGCAGCTGATCGACTACGAGCGCGCGGCCGCGATTCAGAGCCGGCTGGTCACGCGACTCGGACGGCGCTGGACGGGCCGCGGCGAGCAGGCATGGGCGAGCGGGTTGCGTGACCTGCCGACGGCAGCGAAGCTGAGCGCGACGGCGCCGGCAATGATCGAGTCGTGCGATCTCGCGGCGGCGCGGGCGATCGCGTTGAGAAGAGTCGCACGCGAGGTGGCACAGGGGCGCGTGAATCTGCACGACCCCGAGCACGAGCGTGGCTGGAAGCGGCTGCGTGCGATCCAAGGCATCGGCGCCTGGACTGTTGAGATGATGGCGCTGTGCGGCCAAGGCCGCTACGACCAGCTGCCTGCCGGCGACCTGGGCCTACTGAAGCTCGTCGGGCGCCAACTCAGCGGCGGCGATCAACGAGTCCGCGCGGAAGAACACGAGGTACGCGCGTTCTTCGCACCTTACGGAGAGTGGGCCGGCTTGGCCGCTGTGCACATGCAGGGCCTGTAGGCGTGCTGATATCGCGCAGAGCCTCATCAGGCTTATTCTTCGCTTTTACCTAACCCTTCACCGGGCAGGAACTCATTGGTGAATGGCGGCAGGGCTGTGTTCGGGCTGTGGCGGAGGAGGCCGTGCGCGAACATCCAGCTACCGAAAGCGGACCACGCCGTGGGGTCTTGATAGCCGTAAGGCTTGCCGCCGGCCGGGAGCGCCGCGGGCAGCGTGCGTTCGATCGAGGCGAGCTGCAACTTGGGTTCGAGCGAGGGGTTGGCCTTCATCACGAGCGACGCCGCGGCCGCCGGATCGGCGCGCACCGCGCGCTCACCGCGAGTGAGCGCCTGGAGGAACGCACGCAGGTCCTGGCCGCGAGAGCGCGCCTCTTCTTCACGCACGACCAGCACGAGCTCGTCATAGGTGGGCACGCCGGCCTGGTCGATCGGGATCGTGACGGGGTGCTTGTGCAGGAGCTGGAGCTGGAGCGCCTCGTAGTTCCAGTAGCCGCCGAGCGTCGCGGCCACCTTGCCGGAGAGCATCGCGGGGACGAGGTTGAAGCCGACGTTCACTTCGTGTACAGATGACGGATTCAGCCCGGCGCTCTGCAGAGCCGACTTCAGCTCGATCGCCTGATAGGGAATTCCCGCCGTGCCGACGGTCTTGCCGGCGAGGTCGGCGACACTCGAGATGTGCGCTGAGGGCAGCGCGATGATCGACGTCAGCGGCCGCTGCACGAGCGCCGCGATCGACACCAGCTTCAGACCTTCGTCGCGGGCGAGCAGCAGCTCGGGCTCGTAGGAGATCGCCATGTCCACCTTGCCGGCCGCCAACAGCTTCAGCGGTTCAGCGGTTTCGGAGGGGACCACCGGCTTTACCTCGAGCCCCGCGGCGCGGAAGTCGCCGGCGGCGAGCGCGGAGTAGAGCGGCGCGTGGTCGGCGTTGGGGAACCAGTCGAGCATCACCGTGAAGGACTTTGTCTTAGAGGTCGAGATCGTGTCCTGCTTGGCACCGCAGGCCGAGACGGTCAGAGCAAACGCTGCAAGCGCGGCGAAGATCACGGTGCGGCGGACGATCGACAGAGCTTTCAACGGGTATCTCCTCTTGATTGGTTGGCCCACGGCGCCAGCCGGCGCTCCACGAGGGCGAGGGTGTAGAAGCAGGCGATCGCGAAGAGGAACAACACCGCGGTGCCGGCATATGCCCGCGGAGTCTGAAAGCCGATATCGGTGGTGATCTGGCGGCCGAGGCCGGGATACGGTCCCGTGGTGGCGGTGGTGACCTCGGCGATAAAGGCGCCGATCACGCCCACCGCAAGCGCGATTCGCGCACCGCTGATCGCGGCGGGCAAAGCCGCAGGTAGCTCCGCAAAGCGAAATGCCTGCCAGCGTGAGGCATCGAGGGTGCGCAGCAGCTTGAGCTGGTCTGGATCGACGGCGGCGAGCCCGTCGACGGTTGTGACCACCACCGGGAAAAAACAGATGAGGGTGATCACAACGAGCTTGGGGAAGATGCCAAAGCCCCACCAGAAGACCAGCAGAACGCCGATCACCGGGATGGGGACCGCCTGAGAGCCGACCGCCAGCGGGTATACCGCGCGGCGAAACAGCGGAGACAGGTGGATCGCCACGGCCACCGCAAAGCCGCATAGCAGCGCCAGCCCCAGTCCCAGTACCACCTCCTTGGCCGTGACGATGAAATTGTCCCCGATCAGGCCCGCATAGTTCCAGAATGACGTTGCCACGGCGTGGGGGGCCGGGAGCACAGCCGGATCCACCCCTCCTAGATCAACGTACAGCTCCCATACACCGAGCAGTCCCGCTACGAGCAATAGCGGAGGAAGAACATTGAGGACACGGCGTCTCACGACTCCTCCCCCAGCCCAAGCGCTCTAAGCGCCTGCTCGCGCAGGGCGATCACCGCGGCGTCGGTGCGTGAGCGCGGATGGGGGAGATCCACCTCGAGCTCTGCCCGCACGTGCCCGGGGCGGGGAGAGAGGACCGCGACACGGTCGGCGAGCACCACTGCCTCCTCGACGTCGTGGGTG
The DNA here is from genome assembly GCA_963804555.1 of uncultured Solirubrobacterales bacterium. Lineage (GTDB taxonomy): Bacteria > Actinomycetota > Thermoleophilia > Solirubrobacterales > Solirubrobacteraceae > Palsa-744. The sequence continues at coordinate 385,835 of CAWDQX010000009.1, read as the reverse complement.
ACGAGCACCACGGTGCGCGGTTCGCGCTGCAGGGCCCGGCCCAGCCACCCCTGCATCTCCGCGCGCGTGATCGCGTCGAGCGCGCCGAACGGCTCATCCAGACAGAGGACGGGCTTGCCCGACAGCAGCGTGCGCAGGAACGCTACGCGCTGGCGCATTCCCCCCGAAAGCTCGTACGGATGGGCTTGCTCAAAGCCCTCCAGCCCCAGCTCGGCGAATAGCCCTGCGGCCCGTGCGCGAGCCTCGGCGCGCGGCCGGCGAGAGATTCGCAGCGCGAGCGCCGCATTGTCGACCGCGCTCAGCCATGGCAGCAACAGGTCGCGCTGGGGCATCAGCGCGGCGGGCGCGCATTCGATCGTGCCGGCGTCCGCGGCCTGCAGGCCGCAGATAAGCTCCAGCAGGGTGCTCTTCCCGCAACCGCTCGGGCCGACCACCGCGAGCAGCTCTCCGTGATCGGCGTGCAGTGAAACGCCGGCGAGCGCCCGCACGGGCGCGCCGTTGCGGTCGCGGTAGGCATGACTTACGTCGCTGAGGCTGATGCCGTCGTTCACGGCACTCCTCACCCGAGGTGTTCGCTGCGAGCGCGGCTGCAGTTCGGTTGGCACTTCACTCCCTCCGCGGGCATTACCCCACAGGTTCAAAGGGTCAGCACCGGGAATCGTCCGTGCGCCATCTCAGCCGGCTTGCCCGCCAGCACCCCTGTTGGCTCGTGGTGATGCTACACGCGCGCGGATGCGTCCTCATCGCGAGAGCTACAGCGCGCTGTTGACCGGTCGGGTGAGCGCTCGGACGAAGTCCTCCAATTGTGCGGTGCTCCAGCACTCAAATGCTTTGCAGTACTGCTCATAGGCCGCGATCACAGAGTCGCCGTAGTTCCAGTACAGCCGTGGCTCGGGGTTCAGCCAGAACGTGCGCCCGGCGCGAGCGGCCATCTGGGCGAATAGGTCGGCGCGAGGATCGCGGCCGTTCGTACGCGCGTCGCCAAGCACGATCACCGTGGCACGCGGGTGCAGATATTCGCCAACCAGCTCCAGCATCTCCGACCACACCCGCCCGTAGTCGGTGTATCCGGAGATGTCGGCCACGCCGGCATCGTTTGAGATCCGTTCGCTGACTGCTTTGAAGTTGCGCTCGTGCGCGAAGATGTCGGTCACCTCCGAGACGCGCTCAATGAAGACGAACGAACGCATCTTGCGAAACGAATCGTGTAGCGCATGGAGCACAGACAGAAAGAACACCGATGCCGAGGTCACGCTCGTGGACACGTCGCACAGCACATAGATCTCCGGGCGTCGTGGGCGCCGCGGACGGTACTTCAGTACCACCGGCACGCCGCCCGTCTGCAGCGAAGCGCGCATCGTGCGCCGTACGTCTACCTGAGCATGACGGCGGTGGCCGCGTGCCTGCATCCCCTGGGTGGCCAAACGGCGTCGCAGCTGGGTCACCACCCGGTGTACGGCCGCCAGGTCGGCCAGCGGCCCAGACGGCAGCGCCCGGTCCAGCTCGCCCAGGGGCCGTGACGGAGGCAGGCTGCCAGTGCGCTCGATCTGGCCTCGCTCGAGCTCTCGGCGTAGCAGTGCCTCGAAGCGACGCAGTGCATCGCGTGGCAGTCCCTCGCGCCGGGGGTCATCGACAGGTAGGTCGGGCTGGGGCTCGGTGCGCAGGCCAAGCGCCCGGCGGATGCGCTGGACGTCCACGCCGATTACACCCGAGCCTTCCTCGCGGCGCCCGAAGGCGGCGAGCGCCATCCGCGCGAGGTCGCGCATCGCTCCCTCTGACCCGTCTCTCAGCGCGGCCGCGATCTGTGCGCGCAGGGCCTCCAGGTCTTCCACGGAGAGCTCGTCGAGGTCGATCGCGCCAGGCGGGGCCTGCGACTGGTCGCCCTCGCGCACGTCCTCGCGCAGCGCCGCGAGCTCGACCGCGCGGAAGAAGAAGCGGTCGAACACCAGCTCGAATACGCGCCGATCCTCCTGGCTCTTTGCCAACGTCGCGGCGAGCGCCTCCCTGAAGTCTCCCTGCTCGGTCCATTGCACCTCGCGAAGCGCCGCGAACGCATCCAGCAGCTCCGAGGTCCCGACCGCCACGCCTTCGCGGCGTAGCTCCTCGCCCAGCTCCAGCAATCGTGCAGGCAGGCCCTCAGGCGGCATCGACGGCTGGTGAGGACAGCTTCAAGCCGACGCGCTCGGCCACCACGTCCATGTCAGTCCTGTGCTTGACGATCACCGACATCGTGTCTCTGAACGTCTGCTCGTCGATGTCGTCTGCTCCAAGCAGCAAGAGTGCCCGTGCCCAGTCGATCGACTCGGCGATCGACGGCGGCTTCTTCAGGTCGAGCTCCCGAACCATCCCGACGACCTCCACGAGTCGGCGAGCGATCGTCTCGCCCAGCTCCGGCGCGTGCAGCCGCACGATCGCGAGCTCGTGCTCGAGCTCCGGGTAGTCCAGCCACAGGTACAGGCAGCGACGCTTCAGTGCCTCGGTCAGCTCCCGCGAGTTGTTCGATGTCAGCAGCACCACCGGATGGGTGCGCGCCTCCACCCGACCGAGCTCGGGGATCGAGATCTGAAAGTCCGAGAGCACCTCCAGCAACATTGCCTCGAACTCCTGGTCGGTCTTGTCGATCTCATCGATCAGGAGCACCACCGGAAGCTCTGAGGCGATCGCGCTCATCAGCGGTCGCGCCAGCAGGAAGTCCTCGCTGAAGATGTCCTCCTGTACAGCCTCCCAGCCCGTGTCCGACGCCTCGGCCTGGATCCGCAGCAGCTGCTTACGGTAGTTCCACTCGTATAGCGCCTTCGCCTCGTCGAGACCCTCGTAGCACTGCAGGCGTACCAACTCGCGGTCGAGATACTTGGCGAGCGCCTTGGCCAGCTCGGTCTTGCCGACGCCAGCCGGGCCCTCGACGAGCACGGGCTTGCCGAGCTTGGCGGCGAGGAACGCCACGAGCGCGGTCGACTCGCCGGGTAGGTATCCAACGGCACGCAAGCCCTCGGCAACATCTGCGACGGAAGTGGGCGCCGAGGACAAAGGGGCGGACATCGTCCGCGCAATGATAAGCGCCCATCCCCCAGGCCTATGCCTCCGGGTCGGCACTCACCGGAAGGCAGCCTTATCCGGCGTCGGATGCGGAGTGCGGCGTGGGGTCCGGCATCTCCCTCGACTCGGTGTCCGAGGCGTGGTCCTCGAAGGACAGTTGCTCGGTCGCGTCGTTCGCGGTGGTGGTGCGGCGCGCGGTGCGGTGACGCGGTGCGGTTTGCGGTAGCGGTGGGCGACGGGCAGAGTGTGCGAAGGGAGGCTCAGGCTCGCGACCGATCGGAGATCGGCCAGCCGCCTCTGGCCGGCGTGGAGAGCGCACCAGCGGAGGGTCTGGTTGGGCGCCGGCACGCATGCGCGAGCCGGCAACCGCGAGCAGGCCGGCGGCGGCCAGCGCGAAGAAGATCCCCCACTGAATGCCGACGTTCGCGGCGATCCCGTGACTGGTGATGCCGGGCTTGTCAAACAGCCGCAGCACGAGCAGCAGGGCTGTCCAGATACCCGCTGCGAACACCACGGACCCGTCGCCGCCCGGGAGCTGGAAGGAGCGTCGCTCGCCACGCGCGAACAGCAGATACAACACGGCCACGGCGACGAGCAAGACGGCGGCCTCGACAAACGAGAAGACCTGGAAGGCGTTCAAATTACGACTCTGTAAGGGGGCTGTCCGTGGAGCGTTTACGACCGCGTTCTGCTGATACCACGGCAGGAACATCGTCACGAACAACGCCCCCGAGGCGCCGGCCGCCAGGCGCTGCTCGGGCGTCAGCGCGCGCCAGGCGCTTGTCAGTCGCGTCATGCCGCCGCATCTCCGTGCCGGATCGTTGTAACGGAACCCATCATGTGCCTTAGTCTAAGAGCGGGTTCCGGCGTTCCGGTTTTGGTCCCCTCGTCTCAGCGTGCCTTTGCGCCCTTGGCCACCGTGATCGTCCCGGTCGCGGTGGCGAGGTTGCCGGCCAGATCTGCCGCGGTCAGCGTGACCGAATAGGCACCGCCTTTCGCCGGAGTGCTCCACAGCAGCTTCGGCTTGCCCCGTTCCACGGTGGCGCTGTTGCTCCACACCACCTTGCCCGCGCTGCGGACGGTCAGGTGTACGGTTGAGATCTTCGACAGCGATAGCTGTACCCCCGCTCGGGCGCTCGTCGGCAGGGTGGTCGTGATCAAAGAGATGACCGGCGGTGTGTGCAAGTAGGCGGTGAAGTGTTCGGCCGTCGTGCAGTAGATCGCGTCCCCGGCGATCGCGGATGAGGTCGTACTCGGTGTGGCGGCCTGAGCCTTGTAGCGCGCCGCGCTCGCGCCGGGGTGGGTGGGTTCGGATTCCGGAGTACCGCCGGTGCTGCCGACCGCCGGAGGCGTCGTCGTGGGGGTTGTCGGCGTAGGTATCGGGGCGGGTACAGACGCTGGAGGGGCGGCCGCGGTGAGCGGCTCGCCACGGCGCGTGCGTTCGCACAGGTGCTGCAAGAATTCCGTGAGCAGTTCGTGGTAGCTGAGGTCGGATTCGCCGTACTGGTCGTACATCGACCAGGCGCCCGTGTCGTATAGCGGCGTGCGCACCCGCTCTTCGGCGTCGCCCGCTTCGAACAGTGCAAGCCCGACGGGGTCCTTCGTGATCGATGTGTAGTCGTAGAGCCCCACCAAAGCCTGGATTTCCCCGTTGAGGATGCGGTCGGTGGGGGCGTAGGTGTACTCGAGGTAGTGCGCGCCCAGCGAGCTCGCGACGCGCACCCCGGACGGCGGGGCGGTCTTGAAGATCCCAAGCGCTTCCTGGGCCGCCGTCAACACGGTCGGTTCTTTGAAGCGCGACCAGTCGCGCGCGAGCACCTGCAGCGCGGTGCCTTGGGAGAGGCCGCTCGTCCAGGGCGGTAGGCCGCCGTCGAACTGGAACATGTACTCCCACGCGATCCCGCCGGCGCGTTTGGTCGCGAGCGGGATCAGTTCGGAGACGAGCTGCTTGAGGTTGTTGTTCTGGCCACCTGAGTAGAACCCGTTGCCCTCGCCGAAGGTGCCGAGCCACTGGATCTCGATTCCCTGGCCCGAGTAGTACTCCCAGATGAGCTTGGAACCGGGGAAGCTGATGCGCACCCGCGAGGCGAGCAGCGAGCCGGTCGTCCACCACGTGCGGTTGCGTTCCAAGGTCAGGAACAGCGCGGGCAGCCGTGAGGGGATGAACCCGCCGGTGGCGGCGATCGCCCGCACGTTCGCGAGCACCGCGCCGAGTTCCGAGCGCCGCGTGCCGGAGAGCTTCTTCAGCGAGTTGACCGCCGCAACATAGGCCGAGTAGTCCTGCTGGTAGACGGCCGGAGCGATTGCGCCGCTGCGCTGCAGGCTCGCGAGCGCCGCCGAGACGCTCGGCCCGCTAGCCGGCTTGCCGGTGGCTCGAGCGGGAGCTCCGCCTACGAGGCAGACGCTCGCGACGAGCATGCCAAGGACGAGCGCCCGCTGATGAGGGACGCGCACGGCGCGCATGCTATGCCTGATCTTGCTTGTCGCTGCAGGGGTCATTGCAGCTTCATGAACACCGCCCGACGCAAGGTAGTTGCGCCCCAGGCGGCCGCTGGCACTTCGCGGATGCCTGGTTACTCCAGCTCAGGTTCCTCGTCCGGCTCGAGTTCGTCGTTCTCCTCGTCGTCGTCCACTTCCTCGCCCGCGACCACCAGCTCACCAGCCGGGTGGTAGGTCACCTGGAAGCTCTCGATCAACTCATCCCGTCGATGCTCGTCTACCGGCGCCTCGTCTGAGATCAACACCCAATCGGCGCCCTCGCCCGGCTCCACGTCGTCGAAGATCTCGTGATCCACATCAGGTGAGTCGTCGACGATCAGCAGGACCTCCGTCTGCGGGTTGAAATAGGTCCCCGGGCGGTTTGTCAGCTCGTCCAGCTCATATCGGCGCGGGTCGGCCATGGCGCGTTTATATCCGACTCCGCAGTCGGCGTGCTCAGGGGTGCAGCTCGGCCAGGGTGCGCTCCACCTCGGCCGCCACGTCCAACGGCTCCAACCCCTTGCGCGCGCGTCGTTCATTCTTCGCCGTCACGAGCTGGCGCACCTCATCTTCGAGCCCCGCATCGTGCCCTGTCACTACTGGCGCCAGCAGCTTGGCGACCTCCGCGTCGATGTCCAGCGCTGGCTGTCCTCTCTGCACCATGCGCGCGCTTTTCGCGCTGAGCATCTGGCGGATCTCCCGCTCCTGCTCGGCGCGTCCCGCAGCGCTGCTCATCGATGATGCGCCCATCATCTCCGGGCCCTCGCTGTCGCGTGTCATCCCGCCTTGCCCGATCTGGTCGTACACGCTCCCGCGGCTGAGCAGGAATACCACCGACATCACCAATGACACTCCCACTGCTCCGAACACCACGATCGGGAAGAGGCTCTCCATCGTGTGATTGTGGCGTAGTTGAGCGGGGACAGTCCCTTCGCTACGCTTCACCTTGACTGACTAGTCAATCTATTCTCGCGCGGTGGCCTGCTCCCGCGCCCGCCCTTTAGGAGATCACTCGAGACATGGTCGATTTCACGCTCACCGACGAGCAGAAGAACCTGCGCGAGATGGCGCACGATTTCGCCGAGAAGGAGATTCGCCCAGTCGCCTGGGAGTACGACAAGGATGGCACTTGGCCGCAGGACATCATCGAGAAGGCTTGGGACGTGGGCCTGATGAACTCGCACATCCCCGAGGAGTACGGGGGCGCCGGCGCCGGTTATCTCGATGGCTGCCTGATCGAGGAGGAGCTCTCCTGGGGCTGCTCCGGCATCCAGACCTCGCTCGGCTGCAACGGCCTGGCGACCGCGCCGATCATGTTGGGCGGCTCTGAGGAGACGAAGAAGAAGTACCTGGGCATGCTCACCGAGGAGCCAAAGCTTGCCTCCTTCTGCCTGACCGAGCCGGACGCCGGCTCGGATGTCTCCGGGATGCGCACATCGGCCGTGAAGCAGGGCGACAAGTACGTCATCAACGGCTCGAAGTGCTTCATCACCAACGGCGGCTACGCCGACTACTACACCGTCTACGCGAAGACCGACAAAGATGCCGGACACCGCGGCATCTCCGCGTTCGTGGTCGAGCGCGACTGGGGCGTGGTGGTGGACAAGAAGGAGGACAAGCTCGGTCAGCGCGCCTCGAACACCGCGACGATCTCTTTCAACGACGTCGAGGTGCCGGCCGAGAACCTGCTCGGCGAGGAGAACGCCGGCTTCAAGCTGGCCATGATGACGCTCGACCGTACACGCCCGGGCGTGGCGGCGATGGCCACCGGGATCGCCCGCGCGGCGTTCGAGTTTGCCACCGACTACTCGCGCGAACGCGTTCAGTTCGGCGTGCCGATCGCGATGCACCAGGCGATTCAGTTCATGATCGCCGACATGGCCACCGAGATCGAGGCCGCGCGGCTGATGACCTGGAAGTCGGCCGTGATGCTCGACAACGGCGAACGCAACACACTGGTCTCATCGCACGCCAAGCGCTTCGCGGCGGACACCGCCATGAAGACCGCCACGGAAGCCGTGCAGGTGTATGGAGGGTATGGCTTCATCAAGGACTACCCCGTCGAGAAGCTCTTCCGCGACGCGAAGATCATGCAGCTATACGAGGGCACCTCGCAGATCCAGCGCCTGGTGATCGCCCGCGAAACGCTGCTGCCCCGCCGCGTGGAGGAGCCGGCCGCGGCCGCTGTGTAGCCGTCCTCGTTTACATCTGTAAGCGGAAGCTAAAGGAACTCTTACGTTCTGCCGATTTGCTCGACTATGGGTCCAGGCGAGCTGCCGGTCGATGGGATGAGCGCGATGCATGGATCGGCGCTCGCCCTGCCCGCGCCCGCCACGGTCGATCCCGACCAGCTGCGCCGGCTTGGTGAGGCGCTGAACGCGCGCACCGACGATGTGGTCGCTGGGATGCTTCGCCGCTCCGCAGACTCGGGACAGGTGCTCGACGCGGTAGTCGAAGAGAGCTTCGTGCGGGTGGGGAAGGTCTCGACGATCGCCGTCGCCCGCTGGATGGCCGGCGACGGGGCCGCTGTGGCGCGTGAGGTCGGCCAGGAGTCCTGGCGGATCTTCGGCCATCTGGCCGCCCAGCGCGCGGCGCCGCTCAACGAGGTCACCAAGCGTTGTCTGCGTTGGCGCGACGCCGCCGAGGAGGTCGTGCGCGAGACCGCCGAGCAGCTCGAGATCCCGCCGCAGGTGCTCGCCTGGGCGCTGGCGATGTTGCAGCGCAGCCTCGACGTCACGCTCGTGCGGATGTGTCAGTCCTTCGAGTCCGAGCGCCAGCGCTCTCACGAGGAGCTCACTCGCCGTCAGGAGGAGCTCGCGTTCCTTGCGACCCACGATGCCCTTACCGGGCTTCCCAACCGCACGCTGATCCTCGATCGCGTCGAGCAGATGCTGGTGCGCTCGCGTCGCAGCCAGACTCCCGTGGCTGCCCTATTCGTCGACCTCGATAATTTCAAGTCGATCAACGACACACTCGGCCACGGTCTCGGCGACGAGCTGCTGCGGGCAGTCGCCGCGCGCCTGGATGGCGTGGTGCGCGATATCGACGCGCTCGGGCGCCTCGGCGGTGATGAGTTCGTGATCGTCGCCGAAGGGATGTCGCTCGATTCGGGTCCCGAGATGATCGCCGAACGTCTGCTCGAAGCACTGAAGCAGCCATTTGAATTGCAAGGGGCTGAGAAGAATCGCTTGACCGTGACGGCGAGCGTCGGAATCGCGGCCGGCGACCGGGTTTCGGCCGAAGAGCTTCTGCGCGACGCGGACATCGCGATGTACCGCGCCAAGTGGGACGGTAAGAACCGCTACGTCGTATTCGAGTCAGGGATGCAGGACGCGGTCCAGAGTCGGATGGAACTCGAGATGGATCTGCGGGTCGCCTTCGAGAACGACGAGTTCTTCCTCGTCTACCAGCCCACATTCAACTTGCAGGAGATGACCCCTACCGGCATGGAGGCGCTGATTCGCTGGCGCAGCCCGGTGCGTGGCGTCGTACAGCCGGATGACTTCATCCCGCTACTCGAAGAGACCGGCCTGATCTGCGAAGTTGGCGCATGGGTGTTGCGCCAGGCTTGCCTGCAGGGCGCGGCATGGCGGCGCAATGGCTATCCGATCGGCGTGGCCGTCAACGTTGCCGCTCGTCAGCTCGACACAGACGAGTTCGTCACCGAGGTGCGCGATGCGCTGGCGCAGAGTGGCCTCGAGCCGGGCGCGCTGACGATCGAGATCACCGAGACGACGCTGATGTCAAACGCCGACGAAACCGCGCGGCGGCTCGTCGCGATCAAGGAGCTCGGGGTGAGGATCGCAATCGATGATTTCGGCACCGGCTACTCCTCGCTCGCCTATCTCCAGCGGTTTCCCGTCGACGCACTGAAGATCGACCGCTCGTTCATCTCTCGCGTCAACCAAGACCCTGAAGGAGAGACCCTGATCCGCACGCTCGTCCAGCTCGGCAAGTCACTCTCGATCGAGACGCTCGCCGAGGGCATCGAGCAATCCCGAGAGCTCTCGCTCCTGAAGGAAGAGCACTGCGACAGCGGTCAGGGTTTCCTGTTCGCTCGTCCCCTCGACCTGACTGCCAGCGAGTCGTTCCTGCAGGACTGGATCGGTGGCACCGCCTCCACAGGAGCTGCCGCGGTCGCCTCAGATATCGCCGCGGTCACTGCCGCGGACGCACCTGCTTCAGCATAGAGCGGGCCTCCGTCCGGATAGCGGGCACGCTAGGCTGCGCGGGCTGGGTGGGACCTGGGGCTGGGTGGGATCCCAATCAAATCAGAGGAGATCGATAGATGTTCGTGTTTAAGGCCGCCGTCGTGGGCGCCGGGACGATGGGTGGCCAGATTGCTCAAACGATCGCGGCCGCAGGGATTTCAGTGGTGCTGAAGGACGTCGACGACGCGCTCGTCCAAGCGGGGCTCGACGAGGCCCGGGGCGTCAGCACCGGTCAGGTCGGAAAGCTCGTCGAGAAGGGCAAGCTGACGGCTGAGCAGGGGCAGGCGCAGATCGAGGAGATCCTCGGGCGCATCCACGGCAGCACTTCCTACGCGGACTTCGGCGACGTCGACTTCGTGGTCGAGGCCGTGCCGGAGAAGATGGAGATCAAGCAGGCTGTATTCGCCGAGCTCGACGCCGCCACACCCGGCCACGCGATCCTCGCATCGAACACCTCCTCGCTGTCGATCACCGAGATCGGCGAAGCGACGCTGCGAGCGGACAAGGTCGTCGGCTTCCACTACTTCTACCCGGCCTCGATCATGCCGCTGATCGAGATCGTCGAGGGCGAGGAGACTTCGGCCGAGACCGTCGGGGCAGCCGTCACCTTCGCCCAGGCGATCCGCAAGCAGCCGATCACCTGTGCCGAGGTCCCCGGCTTCGTCGTCAACCGCATCCTCAACGCCGGCATCTCTGAGGTCTGGCGCGAGCAGGAGGCCAAGGGACTGTCGATCAAGCAGATCGACGCGGGCGTGGGGGCTGCCGGCGTGGTGCCGATGGGTCCGTACTTCCTCGTCAACCTGCTCGGCCTCGACACCGTCCTGCACGTCGCCGAACATCTGGCGGAGTCATACGGCGGCGAACGCTTCTACGTCCCCAAGGGGATGCAGCGCCTCGTCGGCGAACGCAAGCTCGGCGCGAAGACTGGCGGCGATGGCTTCTACAGCCCCGAGGGTGAGCCCAACATCGAGGGCGAGGGCGAGCCCGATGTGGCGGAGCTGGTGGAGCTGCTCACGCTGAAGACATTCATCGAGGCCTGCCTCGTGCTCGAGGAGGGCGTCGCCACCCACCGTGACATCGACTTCGGGATGATGGCCGGTGCCGGCCTCGACCCCCGGCGGGGTCTGCTGCCGCCGTTTATGAAGGCTGATGTGGAAGGTCTCGACAAGATCCTCGAGCGCTTGGAGAGCGCCGCCGAGCGCCACGGTGAGCGCTTCACCGCGCCGAGGATCCTGCGGCGCCTCGTCGCTCAGGGTCGCCTCGGCCAGTCGACCGGCCAGGGCTTCTACGCCTATCCCCAGCCAGACGCCGAGCAGCCCGCCGAGGTGATCAAGCTCGAGACCCGAGCCGACGGCGTCGCGATCGCGTGGTTGGCGAACGGTCAGATGAACTCGATCTCTCCCCAGGTGATCGAGGATCTTGGCAAGGTCTGGGCGAAGGCGAAGTCCTCAGGTGTCCACGCGCTCGTGATCGCCTCCTCGAACCCGTTCCTCTACTCGGCCGGAGCAGATATCAAGGCGTTCACCTCGATGGACGAGGCGGGCGGTGAGCAGCTGATCCACGCAGCTCATGCCCTCTTCCGCGAGCTTGGCTCAGAGGGGATCGCGACGATCGCCGCGGTCAACGGTCTCGCCTTCGGCGGTGGCTGCGAGCTTGCGATGGCCTGCGACGTGCGCATCGCCGCCCGCTCGGCGTTGTTCGGCCAGCCCGAGATCAAGCTCGGGATCATCCCCGGCTTCGGCGGCACCCAGCGCCTGCCGCGCCTCATCGGCTCCAACAAGGCGCTCGAGATGAACCTGATCGGCGACCCGATCCTCGCCGACGAGGCGTTCGAGATGGGCCTTGCCAACCGTGTGGTCGAAGACCACGAGCTGCTCGACACGGCGCTCGCTTGGGCGCGCAAGCTGGCCGCGCAGGCGCCCGTAGCGCTCGAGCAGATCAAGCGCGTCTCCGCCGCCGGCGACCTCGACGAGGGGATCGAGGCGGAGAAGCGCGCCTTCGCCGCCGTGTTCGCCTCGGCGGACGCCAAGGAGGGCATCACCGCCTTCCTCGGCAAACGCGCTCCGCACTTTCAAGGGAAGTAGCTACACCGCGCGGGTCACGTGCGGGTCAGGTTGGCCGCGTTGGTCAGGTCGCGCTCGGGCGCGATCTGCCAGCGCACGGCGAGTTCCTGGAGCTGATCGCTGATCCCCCAGCGGTCCGGGCGCACGGCACCCTCGTGATCGGGGTTCGCGCCCTTCAAAGCCATGCTGCCCGTGTTGTCGCCGATCTCGCGCAGCTCGGTTACCTCGGCTGAGCTCAGCAATAGCTCCGCGGGTAGCGCGGCAAGCTCCGCGCGCTTGTCCTCGATCGGACGGGGAATCGATCCCCCACCTTGGGTGGGCGGGGTTCCAATCTCTTGGATCAGCGTTGGGGCTACGCAGCGCACCGCTGGGTGCGCCAGGTTCCACTGGCATGCCAGCTGCAGCATGCTCAGTCCGTGCCTCTCGGCGTAAGGGCGCATCCGTTCGAGCTTCTCATTCCCCACCTCAACCCACCCCTCCGGGCGGAATCTACGGTGGTCGTACTCCGCGAACTCGTGTCCCGGCCGCACGTCGTCGTGGAACACGCCGCCGTAGTCGACGACCCTTGTGATCAGGCTCACGTCGTTTGCTTCAGCGGCGGCTAACACCAGCTCGCCCGGCCACGGCTCCATTGGGCTGAGGATCACCATTGCCCAGTCGATCTGCTTGCCAAAGCGCTCCAGACAGTCGATCAGGTCGAGCGTGAATCCATTTGCCGGTCCCGGCGCGACGCCCAGCTTGCGCGTCAGGCCCGCGGCGCGGACCGCGTCCATGCCCGCCCACACGGCGTCACTGCGGTAGCCGGTGCGGTCGGGGTTGTGCAACAGCAGCAGGTCGAACCGCTCGGCCCCGAGGCGCTGCAGGCTGTGCTCGGTCGCCATCTTGATGTAGTCCCCATACTCGCGCTCCGAGCGCAACCGCGAGTCGGTGAAGCGGGGATAGCCCTTCGCTCCCTCGCGCTCGCCCTGGTAGAAGTCGTGGCCGATCGCGCCGATCAGGCAGTAGCTCTCGCGATCGACGCCGGCCAGCGCTTTCCCCAGCACGCGGTCGGCCTCCCCAGCCCCATAGGCGTCAGCGGTCATCACGCTGTCGATGCCTTCGCCGGGGTGTAGCAACGTCTGCAGGCGCACGTCGTCGAGTGGCTCACCGAAGTGCATGAAACGTCCGCCACTCCAGGTGCCGATCGCGGTTGTGGTGGGATCCATCGTCTTGGATTTTATGTCGTCTTCGTGAACCCCGCCGCCGTGCGCGCGCGCAGCGCAGCTTCCAGCCGCTCGAGCGCGTAGCGGACGACCTTTTCGTCGGGCTGCGCGGGCGTGACACCCGCGCGCAGCGCCGCAAGCTCGGCGATGCGCGGGGCAAGGTCAGGGCGATGCTCGCCGCCCAGCTCGTCGAGCGCCGCAGCAAGGGCTCCGTCCAGCTCGATGGTGGCATGGGGCAGGCGCTCCGCGTCGAGGTCCAGCCGCGCGCGCAGGGCGAGCTCCTCGCACAGCAGCTCGTGGCCACGTGCGGCCAGCAGCTCCGCGAGACGCTCCTGGGGTCGCAGTGCGGCCGAGCGATCTCCAATCGGCCGGCGCGGGCCGCGCGCGGAGGGTGTCCAGGGAAGCTCTTGCGCGTGCAGCCAGAACCCTTCGGCGACCTGCTCGCCGTCGCCCCAACCGGCGCGAATCACGAGCGCCTGGGTAGGGGAGACCTCGTGGATGTGGGGGTCCGCCGCGGCGATGCGGTGGGCGAACAGGACGCGGTTGAGTATCGCGACGGCTGCGTGCACCTCGCGCTCGGCGTCGAGGTCGGCCAGCCACGCTTGGGCCTGGCGCTCGGCGGACAGGGGCACGGGATCGATGATCGTCGCACGCATCGTGTCCACCAGCGCGGGGTCGGGCGTCGTAGGTCGCGGACGCTGCCGGCGCCTGGCTGGCCGGCGCAGCCCCAGCTCTGCTCGGCGGCCGGCCCCAAGCGTGCCGAGTACGATCACGCGCTCGGGCTCCCCGGCCTCGCCGGCACCTAGCTCGGAGAGCTGGGTGGGAGTCTGTCCTGCGCGCGTGCGCAGCAGGTAGCGCCCGTCCGCCGGCCCCAGCCGCCACGGGAACTCGAGCTGGATAAAGAGGAACAATCGCTCGGGCATCGCTGCACCGTATCCTTCTTCGTAATGTCCGACGCGAGCAAAGCCGTGAAGGGTCTGCGCGAGCGCCTGGCGGATGGCACCGAGGACAAGCTTGGCAAGGCGCTGACTGACTTGCTGGAGAACCCTCTGCTGACCGGCGTCGTCGGCCGTGCGTTCGACGCGCGCGAGAAGGCAGCGCAGGCGCAGGAGGTCGCGATGGGCGCGTTCAACATTCCCTCGGCGGCCGATATCGAACGGTTGACGCGGCGGCTGCGCTCGGTCTCGCAGCGGTTGGAGGGCATCGAGGACGGTGTGCACCGCCTCGATCGCGCGCTTTCCGGACGTGGCGTGGAGAGCCGTTTGTCGGCGATCGAGGATCAGCTGGGAACGCTCACACAGAAGCTCGGCCAGGTAGCAAAGCGCGGCCCCGGCGCGGAACCGGCGGCTAAGGCCAAGCCGGGGGCCAAAGCGAAACCGGCGGCTAAAGCGAAATCTGCTGCCAAAGCGAAACCGGCGATCAAGGCTAAACCGGTCGCTAAAGCCAAACCCGCGACTAAGGCAAAACCGGCCAAAGCGAAACCTAAAAGGGCCTGAGCTCAGGTCGGGAGGGCGGCGACGGCGACTGCTCCCATGGCTTCGCCGGCCGCCAACAGGGCATCGTCTTTGATGCGTGTGCGCGTGGGTGGGTGGGGATCGTTTCTCTCGAACGTGTCGGAGACGACGAGCGCACACGCGACGGGCACCGAGGCGGCGATCCCCACGGCGAACAGCGCGGCGGCCTCCATCTCGATCGCGAGCGCGTCGGCCGGGTGCGCAGGCGCGCGGTGCTCGTCGTAGAACAGGTCGACGCTGACGACGGTGCCGGAGTGGACACGGCGACGGGTCGAGGAGTCGACCTGCGTCCGACCGGCCCGCAGTAGCGCCTCAGCCAGTGTCGGGTCCGCCGCGACGCGCTGGTCTGTGCCGAGCGCCTGGGAGGTGCCGTCGCCGCAGATCGACTCGCGTGCGACGAGCAGGTCTCCGAGAGAAAGCCCGGGTGCTAGCGCGCCGCAGGTGCCGATGCGGATCGCGCGGCGGGCGCCGAGGGCGATCAGCTCGGTGAGGATGATCGCCGCCGAGGGGCCGCCCATGCCGGTGGATTGGATCGTCAGTAGCTCACCATCCACGCGTGTGGGACCGGTATAGCCCCAGAGGCCACGGTGGTGGTTGAACATCAGCGGCTTGACGAGCAGTGTCTGCGCGAGCGCGAGCGCGCGCCCGGGATCGCCGGGCAGGAGGACGCGCTCGGCCAGCGCGGCGGTCGGCCGCAGGTGGATCGCCTGCGGATACCTCGGCACGTCAGTGAGCTCGGGCTCGGGTTGCGACATCGGCCGCGACTTTAGACTCCCGCGCGATGGTCCAGCCTCCCGAGCGCTCCGACGACGGCTCCGCCAACGGTTCCCCCGCGAATGAGCTGACGCTGAAGCAGGTGGCGGCGCGCGCGGGAGTGACGCAGGCGACGGTCAGGCGCTGGGTAAAAGAGGGGCTGGTGCCTCAATACGACGGGGCGTGGACGCCCGCGGCGGCCTCGCACGTGCGGATCGTCGCGCGCCTGCGCGAGCGCGGGCATTCGGTCCAGCGGATCAGGGAGGCAAGTCAGAGCGGGAAGCTCGCGTTCGGGTACATCGACGAACTGCTGCCGAGCTCCGAGGCGCGCTACACACTCGAGCAGGCGGCGCGCGAGATCGATCTAGACCCCGTGCTGGTCGAGCGGTTGATCGGCGCGATGGGCCAGAACGCGCTGTCGAGCGAGGAGATCACCGGGGAGGACCTGCAGGTGCTGCGCTACGGCGCGGAGATCCTCGCGGCCGGCCTGCCGCTACCGGCGCTGCTTCAGATCGTACGGGTGTACGGGCAGGCGATGGCGCAGGTCGCCGACGCGGAGGTGCGGCTGTTCCACCTGTATCTGCATGAGCCGCTGATGCGCGAAGGGGTGCCCGGCGTCGAGGTGGCGCAGGCGATGGAGGGGATGACGCGCGAGATGCTGCCCTTCGCGGTGCCGTTTATCAACTACCTGCACGGGCGGATGCTGGGGTACTTCGTCGAGCAAGATGTGATCGGGCATATCGAGGCGGACCTCGATGACGAGGAGACAGCGGAGGAGGGTCGGATGCGGGTGGTGATCGCGTTCGCCGACCTCGCGGGGTATACGCGCCTGACCGAGGAGCAGGGTGAGGCCAAGGCGGTGAGCGCGGTCGAGCGGTTCGTAGAGACGGTTGAGCAGACGTTGCCGATCGACGCGCGTGTGATCAAGACGCTCGGCGACGAGGTGATGGTCGTCGGGGTCGACGCAGGCGCGCTGACGAGCTGGGCGGTGGGGCTGGGTGGGGAGCTCACGCCGGGCTCGCCGCCGCCGCGGATCGGGATCCACAGCGGGGCGGCGCTGTATCGCGACGGCGACTACTACGGCCGCGAGGTCAACCGCGCGGCGCGTGTGGTCGCACGGGCGTCTGGCGGCGAGGTGCTGGTGACGCGCCCGGTCGTGGACGCCGCGAGCAGACAGGATGGCCTCGAGTTCGAGCTGATCGGTGAGGTTGTACTGAAGGGTTTCAACGAGCCGACCGAGTTGTTCAACGCGTCGCGGAAGGAGTAGGGGTGCAGTGATCGTCGAGCAGGTCCGCGAGGTGGTGCGAGAGGGCGGCCTATTGCTGCCCACCCACCCGGTCGTGGCGATGCTCTCAGGCGGCCGCGACTCGGTCTGTTTGCTGGATGTGGCGGTGGCGCTGGGGGCGGTCGGGAGCGTGAAGGCGTTGCACGTGAACTACGGTTTGCGCGGGGGCGAGTCCGACGCGGACGAGCGCCACTGCGTGGCGCTGTGCGAGGAGCTGGCGGTGGAGCTCGAGATCGTGCGGGCGCACAGGCAGGAGGGCGAGGCCGGCAACCTGCAGGCGTGGGCGAGGGACGTGCGCTACGGGGCGGCGATCAGGCTGGCGGAGGAGCTGGACGAGCGGGCGGGTGCGCCAGGGCGGCAAGGCCCGACGGCGGTGATCGCGGCCGGACACACGGCAAGCGACCAGGTCGAGACGATTCTGTACCGGCTTGCGGCCTCGCCGGGGCGCCGCGCGCTGCTGGGGATGCGTGCCGCCGAGGGGCGTCTGGTCCGCCCGCTGCTGGGAGCGACGCGTTCAGAGACAGGCGCCTACTGTGAAGCTCGGGGCCTTCAGTGGCGCGAGGACGCGAGCAACGACAGTGACGCGTACGCGCGTGTACGCGTGCGACACGGGCTGCTCGCGGCTCTGCGTGCGGTGCACCCGGCGGCCGAGGCGAACGTGCTGCGGACCGCGGCGCTGCTGCGTGAGGAGACCGAGCTGCTGGAGGAGCTCGTGGGCGCTGAGCTGGGCGGCCAGTCGAGCATTGCCGTGGCACGCCTGGCAGAGCTGCCTGCGGCGCTCGCGCGCCTGGTCGTGGTGAGCCTCGCGGAGGATGCCGCCGACACGTACGTTCCCCAGGCGGGCGATCGTGTGGAGGAGATCCTCGAGCTGGGTAGGCGCGGCGAGGGCAGGTTGGATCTGCATGTGGGTGGCAACATCACCGCGGTGGTCGAGGACGGCCTGTTGAAGATGGTCAAGCTTCCACCGCGATGACCGAGAGCATGGATCCGCGAGGCCCTACACTGCATCCCGTGGCAACCCCCGTCCGCGTCGCGCCTGAGCAATACGATCGTGGAGTCGGCGAGGTGCTCGTCAGCGCTGAGGACCTGCAGCGCCGTGTGCGCGAGCTGGGAGAGCAGATATCGCGTGACTACGGCGGGCGACCGCTGCTGTTGGTGGGGGTGCTGAAGGGCGCTGTGTTCTTCCTCTCAGACCTGATGCGCTTTATCGATATCCCGGTCGAGATCGACTTCATGGCGGTCGCCTCCTACGGCTCGGCGACCGACTCCTCGGGTGTCGTGCGGATCCTCAAGGATCTCGACGCGGCGATCGAGGGACGCGACGTGTTGATCGTCGAGGACATCGTCGACTCCGGCCTGACGCTGCAGTACCTGCTGCGCAACTTGGGCTCGCGCAACCCGCGCACGCTCGAGGTCTGCGCGCTGCTGGTGAAGCCCGCCCGGCGTAAGGTCGAGCTGCCGAGCAAGTACATCGGCTTCGAGATCGAGGACCGCTTCGTGGTCGGTTACGGACTCGACTATGGGGAGCGCTACCGCAACCTTCCGTTCGTCGCCGCGTTGGAGAAGTAGCCGGAAAATCGGCTCCCCGTGGTACGCTGAACGACTGGCGGCCACGATCAAAGTCCGCGCCAGGACACCTTGACAGGACCCTTCGAGCGAACGTTATGAACCGTTTCTTCAAGAGCGCCGCCTTCCCGATCCTGTTGGTGGTGGTGCTCGCGTTCTTCTTCACGAAACTGGCCAGCACCGGTTCCAGCGGTGGCCCTCCGCACAGTTATCAGACGCTGGTCTCCAAAGAGCTCCCCAATGGTGAAGTCAAATCCGTCGAGTTCAAGAACAAGGGCAAGGTTCTCGAAGTCAAGCTGAAGAACAAGGCGACGGGCCACGAAGAAACGTACGAAACCGGTTACATCGACCAGGCCGCGCCCGAACTGCTCAAGGAACTGAAGGCCGCGGGGGTCAAATACAACGTCGAATCGGAAAAGAGCAGCGAGCTGCTCAGCTTGCTCACGTTCATCCTGCCGTTCGTGCTGTTCCTGGGCTTCTGGCTATTCCTAATGAATCAGGTCCAGGGGGGCGGCAATAAAGTCATGTCGTTCGGCAAGTCGCGCGCCAAGCGCATGTCGGCCGACTCGCCGAAGATCACTTTCAGAGACGTCGCTGGGGTCGACGAGGCCGTCGAGGAGCTGCACGAGATCAAGGAATTCCTCGAGAACCCGAAGAAGTTCCAGGCGCTCGGCGCGAGGATCCCGACGGGTGTGCTGCTGTATGGGCCTCCCGGCACCGGCAAGACGCTGCTGGCGCGTGCTGTCGCCGGTGAGGCGGGCGTGCCGTTCTTCTCGATCTCCGGCTCTGACTTCGTCGAGATGTTCGTCGGCGTTGGCGCCTCGCGTGTGAGGGATCTGTTCGAGCAGGCCAAGCAGAACAGCCCGTGCATCATCTTCATGGACGAGATCGACGCCGTCGGTCGTCACCGTGGCGCTGGGCTTGGCGGGGGCCACGACGAGCGCGAGCAGACACTGAACCAGCTGCTGGTCGAGATGGACGGGTTCGAGGCGAAGGACAACATCATCATGATCGCGGCTACCAACCGGCCCGACATCCTCGACCCGGCGCTGCTGCGCCCCGGCCGCTTCGACCGTCAGATCGCCGTCGATCGCCCCGATCGCAAGGGCCGAGCGAAGATCCTCGAGGTGCACACGCGCGGCAAGCCGCTGGCGAAGATCATCGATATCGACGCACTTGCGGGGCAGACGCCGGGCTTCACGGGCGCTGACCTGTCGAACCTGATCAACGAGGCAGCGCTGCTGTCGGCCCGCACGGGCAAGCGTGAGATCGGCCAGGTTGAGCTCGAGGAGGGGATCATGCGCGTGATCGCCGGCCCCGAGAAGAAGACGCGCGTGATGAGCGAGAAGGAGCGTTTGATCACCGCCTACCACGAGATGGGCCACGCGATCGCGGGCCACTTCCTGGAGCACTCCGACCCCGTACACAAGATCTCGGTGATCTCGCGTGGCCAGGCGCTCGGCTACACGATCTCGATGCCACAGGAGGATCGCTTCCTGACGACACGCGCCGAGCTGAACGACACGATGGCGATGACCCTTGGTGGGCGCGCTGCCGAGGAAATCGTGTTTGGCGAGATCACCACCGGAGCGTCGAACGACATCGAGAAGGTCACGCAGACCGCCAAGCAGATGGTGATGCGCTTCGGTATGTCAGAGCGGCTGGGCCCGCGCGTCTTCGGCCACGATCACGGTCAGCCGTTCCTCGGCCGCGAGTTCTCCACCGAGCCCGACTACTCCGATGAGATCGCCCGCGAGATCGACGATGAGGTGCGCCGGATCATCGAGTCCGCGCACAAACGCGCCACGAGCATCCTCACCGAGCACTCGCACGACCTGAAGAACATCTCCGAGATCCTCGTCAAGCGCGAGACGATCGAGAAGGAGGAGTTTCTGGCGCTGCTGGCGGGGAAGAGCGAAGAGGAAGTGTTCGGTGCGGACGAGCCGAGCAAGCCGGAGCTGCCAGTGCCTCCCGCAACGGCCGATCGCGCGGAGCGCGAACCTGCCCCGCGAGCGACTCCTCGCCCTGGGCTAGCGAGCGGCACTACAGAGATACGCGGCGCAGACAAAGAGCGCCCTAAACTCGCCTGAATCTCGCTTGAGCTCCAACGTCCCCGTGCCCGGCGGATTCCGTGTGATGGGGATCGTGAATGTGACGCCGGACTCGTTCTCCGACGGCGGTGCGTTCTTGCAGCCGGATGCCGCAGTGGAGCACGGGTTGGACCTCGTGGGGGAGGGCGCCGAGATCCTGGACGTCGGTGGCGAGTCGACACGGCCGGGAGCTGAGCCGGTTTCGGAGGTGGAGGAGTTGCGCCGTGTGATCCCGGTGATCGAGGGGCTTGCGTCGGCGGAGATGACCGCGCGGATCTCGATCGATACGTCGAAGGCGAAGGTCGCCGAGGCGGCGCTCGGGGCGGGGGCGAGCCTGGTGAATGACGTGAGCGCGCTGCGGGCGGATCCGCAGATGGTGGGCCTCGTGGCCGAGAGTGGATGCGAGTGCTGTCTGATGCACATGCTCGGCGAGCCGCGGACGATGCAGCGGGCGGGCGGGCCTCAATATAAAGACGTGGTCGTCGATGTGAAGGCGTTTTTGGAGGAGCGGTTGAGCTTCGCGGTGGGGGAGGGCGTGCGTGAGGATCGGATCATGCTCGACCCCGGTATCGGGTTCGGCAAGACGGTTGTGCATAACCTCGAGTTGCTGCGCCGGCTGGACGAGCTGACCGAGTTGGGCCGCCCGCTCGTGATCGGCACCTCGCGCAAGAGCTTCCTGGGCCGGATCGTCGCCGACGGGGCCGGCCTGGCGGAGCCGCTGGACGCCCAACACCGACTCGCGGGAACGATCGCGACGAACGTGCTGGCGTTGGAGCGCGGCGCGAGCGTATTCAGAGTGCACGATGTGGCGCCGGTGTATGAGGCGCTCGTGGTGGCGGCTGCTACGTTGAGCGGGCGATGACGGATTCGATGCCCGCCCGCCCGCACGACGACAATCAGGACGACGATGTCGGGGATGACCAGGACGACGGGGACGCGCGCGACGAACTAGACGAGGATCGCGATCTCGACAGAGACGTCGAGGCAGGGGCCGAGTCGGTCACGATCGAGATCACCGGATTGTCGCTGTACACCCACCATGGTGTGAGCGAGGCCGAGCGCGAGGTCGGCCAGCGCCTGGTGCTCGACCTGCGGTTGGACGTGGGCGAGACCGACGCGACCGCGACCGACGCGCTGGAGGATACGATCGACTACGCGGAGGTCTGCCAGCTCGTCGCGCTGGTCGCTCAGCAGCGCTCCCACAAGACACTCGAGCGTTTGTGCAGCGTGGTCGCGGACCGGCTGCTCGGCGACTATGAGCTGGAGGGCGTGTGGGTGAAGGCCACCAAGCCCGAGCCGCCGATCCCGCTGAGCGTGGAGGAGGTCTCGGTCGAGATCTGGCGGGAGGCTGAGGGCTAGGTCCAGCGCACCGCTTGACCGCCCATCGTCGTTGGGCCCCGCACAGGACTTTTTTAGCGCGCGTGTCACTTGACAGATTAGTTAGTAGTCACTTATAATCAGCGCAATGAGTAGGCCACTCAGGTTTGGCGGCTGGGCAGTGGCGGTCGCGGGAGAGCGTCAGTGATCGCGCGCCTGTCGGCACTCGCGACCGGCGCCGGCAATGCGCGCCGGGTCTTGATCGGCGCGGGCGTGGCGTTCCTGCTCGCGGCCGCGTTCGGCGCGCCGGTCACGACGATCCTGAAGAGCTCAAACACCGACTTCCAGAACCCGACCGCCGAGAACCAGCGGGTCGAGAAAACGATCGAACGGGCGACCGGCCAGCGGGCCGCCTTCGGTGTCGCGGCGCTCGTGCCCAGCGCCGGCGAAGTACGGACAAACCACGCCGCCCAGCTCGAGGCGGCGCACGTGGCCGCGATGCTCTCGACCCAACCCGGATTTCAGCGCGTGATCGATTATCCGGCCACGCACCTGGCGGCGCTAGTCTCGCGCGACGGTCGCCTGACGGTGGTGCTTGCCGCGTTCTCCACGCAGGAACGCTCCGCCGCGGCGGTCGCGCGGCTGCGCCCGGAGATGGCCGGGCAGGGCGTGCGCTTCGGCGGTCCCGATGTGGCGTTCAGCGAAATCAACAAGCGCACCTCCTCCGACCTGAAGAACGCTGAGCTCCTCGCGTTCCCGATCCTGCTGCTGCTCTCGTTCTGGGTCTTCCGCGGTCTGATCGCCGCGGCGCTGCCCCTGCTCGTGGGCGGCTTTGCGATCGTGCTCACATTCCTCTTCCTGCGTCTGATCAACGCGGAGGTCACGGGCCTGTCGATCTTCGCCGTCAACCTCGTCACTGGCATGGGGCTCGGCCTGGGAATCGACTACAGCCTGTTTGTGCTCTCGCGCTACCGCGAGGAGCTCGCCGGCCTAGAGGGTGGCGCAGCCAGCCGAAGGCCGGCAAGCCGGGCCCCTCTTTCTCGATCCGACACGTTCGCGGCGATCAGGCGCACGCTGCAGACCGCTGGGCGCACCGTGCTGTACAGCTCGCTGACAGTCGCTGGAGCGCTCGCGTCGCTGCTCGTGTTCCCGCTGCGGTTCCTCTACTCGATGGGCATCGGCGGCATGGTCGTCGCCCTCTCCGCCGGGCTCGTCGCGCTGGTCGTGCTGCCGGCGGTGCTCGTCGCACTCGGACCGCGGGTGAACTCGCTCGCGCCGGCATGGCTGCAGCACAGCGCCGCCCGCTCCGCGCGCACGAACGAGGAGGGCGCCTGGGCCAGTCTGGGCCGCGGCGTGATGCGCCGGCCCGGTCTGGTCGCGCTCGCCACCGGCGCGGTGCTGCTCGCGATCGCCTCACCGGCGTTGCGCCTGCAGCTGATACCGGCCGACGCGCACGTCCTGCCGGCCTCCTCGCAGAGTCGCCAGATCGCGGAAACGCTCAGCAAGAAATTCGCCAGCGACGGCTCACAGACGATCAGCATCGTCGTGCCCGCTTCAGCGGGCTCCGGCGCGAGCGTCGACGCGCTTGCGCTGCGCATGCGGCAGGCCGCCGTGGGCCAGGCGAGCGAGGCCGTCCCGCCACGCTACCTCGGCCGCGGCACCTGGGAGATCGAACTGCTCCCGCGCGGCTCGGACGCCTCCGTCGCCAACCAGCAGCTCGTGCGACGGCTGCGCGCGCTCGCCCACCCGCAGGGAGCGCTCGTCGGCGGCACAACGGCCTGGTTCATCGACCAGAAGGCCGCGATCTCCGCGCAGCTCCCGTTGGCGCTCGCGATCCTCGTGTGCGTCACGCTCGGCACGCTGTTCCTGATGACCGGCTCGGTCGTGCTGCCGTTGATGGCGCTGCTGATGAACGTGCTGACGGTCGCCGTTGGCGCCGGGCTGCTCGTGCTGATCTTCCAGGACGGACACTTCTCCTCGCTGATGGGCTTCAGCCCGATCGGCGGGCTGGAGGAGTCGAACCTCGTGCTGCTGTTCACGGTCGCGTTCGCGCTGTCAACCGATTACGGCGTGTTCCTGTTCGCGCGCATCAAAGAGGCCCACGACGGCGGCCTTGCCACGCGCGAGGCCGTCGTGCAGGGACTGGAGCGCACCGGCCGTTTGATCACCGCCGCCGCGCTGCTGTTCTGCGTCGCGGTCGGCGCGTTCGTCACCTCGCACATCTTCTTCATCAAGCAGTTCGGCGTCGGCACCGCGCTGGCAGTAGCAATCGATGCGACATTCGTGCGGGCGCTGCTCGTACCCGCGCTGATGGGCAAGCTCGGCGAGCGCACCTGGTGGGCGCCGCGGCCGCTGCGCCGGCTGCACGCGCAGATCGGCCTGCACGAGGAGCTCGCCGAGCCTGCGGGCGCATAGATACCGTCCCGGGCATGCCCCCCGCCCGGATCGGCCTGCTCGGCCTCGGCTCCAACGTCGGCGATCGCCGGCTGCACCTGCAGCGGGCCGTCGACGCGCTGCCCGCGACAGGGGTGGGAGTGCTCGCGGCCTCCTCGGTGTACGACACCGATCCCGTCGGCGAGGTGCTCGACCAACCGAGCTTCTTGAATGCCTGCCTGCGCGTCGAGACCGTGCTGGAGCCACTGGACTTGCTAGACGCGGTCAAGCGCCTGGAGCACGAGCTTGGCCGCGAGGACGGCGTGCGCCACGGCCCACGCGCGATCGACATCGACATCCTGCTGCTCGGCGAAACCGTGCTGAGGAGCGAGCGCATGACGCTTCCGCACGAGCAGTTGCTGCGCCGGCGCTTCGTCCTGATCCCCGCGCTCGAGCTCGACTTCGACCTGGCTGCACCCGGCGGCAAGCAGCTATCCGACGCGCTCGCGTCGCTCGGGGTGGGTGGGACCTCAATCGAGGGCGTGCGCTGGGCTGGCCCGCCGCTCCAGCTGCCGGAAGGCTGAGCAGCGGCTGACCAGCGGACGGCTGACCAGCTGTCAGTGGACGATGATCTTGCCCCGCATGCCTTCCGCCACGTGGATAGTGCACTCGTAGGCAAAGGTACCGTCATGCGTGAACCGCACCGTGTAGGAGCCGTGCGCTTGGGTGCGCGAATGGAAGCCGTGGCCGGTCACGTTGTGTTCGGTTTCCCCGTCGCGCCATAGCCAGGTCACGCTGTCGCCGCGGTTGATTGTGAGATCTCCGGGGTGGAAGCGGATGTTCTCGAGCGTCACCGTATGTGTGCTGGCGGCCCGCGCGCCGCCGCCGGCGAATGCAACCGCGGGGATCAGCACCGCGGCGGCTGCCGCGAGGGCGAGCAGCGTGCCAAATCTCTTGCCCGTCATCCGCATCCTCATGCCCAGCTGGCCAGACGCAGGAGCGTGGCGCCGGAGACGCCGCGGCCGGATAGGACGCACAGGTGACCATCGCGCAGCCATGTCACCACCGAAGCCCCGTTCTCGCTGAGCAGCCGATAGGGCACGCCGCGGCGCCAGGCGATCACGCCACCGCCGATCCGCGGTGCGGGAGATCCGGCGAGGATCGCGTAACCGATCCGCCGGCCGTCGGCGTTGGCATAGAAGACCGTCGTGACCGTGCGCCCGTCGATTCGATCTTCGCGCGCTCCCGTGGTGCTCCAGCCGAAGTGCCCTCCCCAGTAAGGGAACGGCACGCCTTCGACCGCGGCCGCGACCTGGGCGTGGTGGGCACCACTCTCGGACGGCGCGGGAAGCGTTGCCGCACGCAGGGTCGGCGCGGCGGCCTGGCGCAGGCTGAGCGCGGAAGAGCCGCCGCCGGGGCTCACCGCGAGCACGATCGCCACAACCGCGGCGGCCATCACACCTACGCCGGCGAGCCTCAGCCGCGCAGAGAACGGGCGGGGACGACCATCGCGCCGCGTGAAGCGAGGGCCTTGGCGCGCGGCCACGAGCGACTCGACTCGCCGGTGCAGTGATTCCGGCGCCGGTGTGTCGAACGAGCGCAGCAGCTCGGCTACCTTCTGCTGCTCGTCGTCGATCTGCTGTGTGGGTCGTTCGGTCATGGTGTGCCTCTACTAGGCAAGACTCCGGTGGTCCGCGTCTCTTCCCTGGGTGCCGCCTGGGTTTGCGGTTGGCGAGCCTCGGGAGCGTCCGCCAGCTCGCGCGCGACCTGCTTGCGGGCTCGGAACAGCCTGGTCGTGATCGTCGCCTCGCGCACGCGCAACGCGCGAGCGGCTTCCCGGTAGGAAAGGCCGAGCACGTCTACGGCCACCAGCGCGAGACGACGGTCCTCTGGCAGAGTCGCGATTGTCGCGTACACCTCTTGCATCTCCAGCGCTTGCTCGGGCTGGCCAAGTGACCGGGGGTCGGCCACGAGGACATCCTCGAGCCTGGCCACGGTGACCGGCCGCCGGCTCGCGGTGCGGCGGCTCGTGAGGAACGTGTTGCGCAGGACACGCATCAGGTAGTACAGCTCGTGCTCGCCGCTCAGCACGCGTGGTCGTGCGAGCACGCGCGTGAACGTCTCCTGCACGAGATCCTCGGCGTCCTCGCGCGACCCGCACAGCGCCCACGCGGCGCGATATAGACGGTCGACGTGCTGGGTCAGGGACTGCGGGTCTAGAGTGCGCATGGGCTGGTGATGGAGCGCCATTCGGGTGAGCAAATGGTCGATCCCGTTTGGCGACTGTAGCGCCGAAGGCGATCACGTTCACGCCTCAACCGCTGGAGGGTGCGCCGCGGGAGGCACCGCGAGAGGCGCCGGGTGCAGATGCCGGAAAGGATCGCGCCGGGTCGGAGTCCTGGGTTCTAAGAGCGTGCACCGGCTGCTTTGCACGAGCACGTGGGACCGACTTGGTACTCGACTAGAGAGGTGGGCTGAGATCGTGAAGCTGCGTAAGCGTTATCTACCCTTAGCGGCCGTGCTCGGAGCTGCCGTCGCGATCGTGCCCGCGCTCGCTGCCGGCACACCCGCACCGTCCGAAGTGAAGCTCGAAGTCGCCGAACACTGCTACTTCAAAGAATGGCCGTGCTGGAACGTCAAAGGGAACAACCCGGAAGACATCCGCCAGATCCAACCGTTCACGATCGCGCAGGGCGGCAAGATCTCCTTCGAAGACAACGAAGCCAAATATCCCACCGACGTACTCTGGAAGGGCGCCGCGCCAAGCTGCATACCCGCAGTGCCGTCCACGCCGGAAACCCCCTGGAGTAGCACCTGCACCTTCGCCAACGCGGGTGAATACGAATTCGAAAGCCAAGACCTGTTCAACGACGGGACCTTCAACTACACCAAATACAAGGTGATCGTCGAAACAACCGGGGGCGGCGGCACAACCTCTACCACAATGACAACGACTACCCCAACAACGACCACTCCCACGACGACCACCCCCACCACGACTGCGCCGACCACGACGATGCCGACGACAACCACACCGACCCCTACAACGCCGACGGCCACGACCTCCACCCAGCCCTCCGGCGGCGGGGCCCCCACGGCCACGACCCCCGGCTCGATTGAAACGCCTCCCCCGCCGGTCGGGGGTAGCCCCGTTGCGACGCTCGCGCTGGCGAACGCTCAGCATGGTGACGCCGTGCATGGCGCGGTCCAGATTCCCGCCGCCGACGGTGGCGCACGCCTGGAAGTGCAACTGCTCGCTCAGAACGCCTCGCTGGCCAAGATCAAACGGTCCAGCGCACTGCGCGTCGGGCGCTTTGTCCGCTCCTCAGCACCGGCGGGCAGCGTGTCCTTCACGGTCTCGCTCGACGCTCAGGCCAAGCGCGCGTTGCGCCATCATCACAAGCTGGCGCTCACCGTGAAGATCGTGCTCACACCCAAACAAGGAGCGGCTATAACCCTCACGCGAAGCGTGGTCGTACGATGAGACCGCGCACGATTTCCAGACCACGCACGCTTGTGCTGTTCGCCCTCGCCGCGCTGGTGGGGGCGGCGGTGGCCGTGCTGCCCGCGCTCGCCGCCGCGCCGTCCGAAGCGAAGCTCGAAGTCAACGAAAACTGCGTCGAGGCGGACTGGCCGTGCTGGACCACGGAAGGGTCGGCGTCGATAGCGAAACCCACGAAATCCGTGGCGATCGCGAGCGGAGGGACGGTCACATTCATCGACCACGGTGAAAAAGCGAACATCGCTTGGACCGGTACCGCGCCCAAATGCGAACCGGTGGTGCCCGTCGCCCCAGAACCGCCGAAGACCGGCTGGGAAGGAAAATGCACCTTCCAAACCATTGGGACCTACAAGTTCGAAAGCTCGACCCTCTTCAACGGCGGACCATCCTTGGACTACACCGAGTACGAAATCGTCGTGGAAGGCGCTACCACCGGCACGACCCCCACCACGACGTCGCCGCCCGGCGGTGGCGGCACCACGACCTCCCCGCCGAGCCCTGCTGGCGGATCGGACTCCGGAGCCGCGCCCTCCTCGCCGCTGGTGGGAAGCGCATCTGAAGCCGTCAAGCTCGCCAGAGCCCAGCACGGCTCCTCGGTGCACGGCTCGCTCGAGATCTCCCAGGCTGGCGTCGGCGGGCGGCTGGAGGTCGACCTACTGGCGAGCGGCGCATCGCTGGCCAAGGCGGGGCACTCGCCGCGGGTGCGGGTCGGGCGGCTGGTGCGCACGTCGTTGTATGCCGGCACGACATCCTTCACGGTGCCGCTGAACGCCAAGGGCAAGGCCGCGCTGCGCCGTCACCGGCGCCTGGCGCTGACCGTGAAGGTCACGCTCACACCACCACACGGCGCTGCGGTGACGGTCACCCGTCGGGTGGTGCTCCAAGACTGAGCGTAGTCTCTCGAGTGTCGTGGATCGGCGCCTTCGTGCGAGAGTCTTAGACGCCGACGGCTGCCGGTAGCGAATCGACTTCAACGCCAGCGCGGCCTCCACGGCTGCGCAGGGATGCGAGCCGGGGAGCACGTAGAGCTTCGCCGTCATCGCGCCGAGCGCCTCCTCATCACGAAGCCCAGCATAATGGTCGGCCATGCTGCTCGTCGTCGATGTCGGGAATACGCAGACCCACTTCGGGGCATTCCGCGAGGAGGAGCTGCTCGAGCACTGGCGCTTCGCGACCGTCCGCCAGTCCACCGCCGACCAGCTGGGGGCCGCGTTGCGCAACCTGCTGGAGCTGCGCGGCTGCGCCTTCGCGGACCTGGAGGCGTCGATCGTCTCCTCGACCGTCCCCCAGCTCGAGCCGGAATGGACGGCGATGGCAAGTCGCTATCTCGGCCACGAGATGTTGGTCGTCGGCCCGGGGACGAAGACGGGCATGGCGATTCGCTACGACAATCCGCGCGAGATCGGCGCGGACAGGCTCGTCAACGCTGTGGCGATCCGCGAGCGCTTCGGTGGCCCGGCGGTGTGCGTGGACTTCGGCACCGCGACGACATTCGACGTCGTCTCACGCGAGGGCGAGTACCTCGGCGGCTCGCTGATGACGGGCATCGAGATCTCACTCGAGGCGCTCTCCGAGCGGGGCGCCAGGCTGCCAAAGATCGACCTCGCGCCGCCGAAGAGCGTGATCGGCAAGAACACGGTCGACGCGATCCGCTCGGGCGTCGTGTTCGGTTACGCGGGTGCGGTCGACGCGATCCTGCGCCGTTTGTACGACGAGCTGGGCGAGCGTTCCGATGTGGTGGCCACAGGTGGTCTGGCCGGGCTCGTGGTGCCTTACACCGAGGAGATCGAGGAGGTCGACGACCTGCTGACGCTCACCGGGCTGCGGTTGTTGCACGAGCGCAATTCGTAACGGCGGGCTCTATCGCTGTTCTCCCTCTCCTTTCTCCGTCTCTCCTCGCTGGAAGGAGCATGCCCATAATGGGATCCATGTCTCCCCAACTGACGGACCCTTGGATGCTCGGTCCTCTGGAGGTGCCCAACCGCGTGCTGCTGGCCCCACTGGCCGGGATCGGCAACTGGTTCGTACGTCTGCAAGCCAAGCGCTACGGGGCGGGAATGGCGGTCTCGGAGATGGTCTCCTCGCACGCGATTCATCACAACAATGAGCGCACCTGCACCGAGATGCTGCGCATCCACCCCGACGAGCGGAATCCGGGCCCACCCGCCCCAGGTGGGCCGATCTCGATCCAGCTGTTCGGTGAGGACCCCGCCGTGATGCGCTCGGCGGCGGCGCGTGTGGCCGCGGCTGGAGCCGACGTGATCGACATCAACATGGGCTGTCCGGTGCCGAAGGTGCAGAAGACGGGAGCGGGCGCCGCGCTGCTGGCCGACCCTGATCGAGCCGTTGCCGTCGCCTGCGCTGTCCGCGAGGGAGGGGGGCTGCCGGTGACCGTCAAGCTGCGTTCGGGCCGGCAAGTGGGCGAGACGAGTGGTTTTGAGCTGGCCCATCGCCTGGTGGCGGAGGCGGGGGTGGCGGCGATCGGGTTTCATCCCCGCTCGGCGGCCGTGCACCACAAGGGCGTGCCCGACTATCAGCTGGCGGCGCGTTTGGTCGACTCGCTCGATGCGCCAGTGATCCTCACCGGTGGGCTGAGCGAGGCCGAACACGTCCGGGAGGCATTCCAAGAGACAGGTGCGGCGGCCGTGATGCTCGCGCGCGGCGCGCTTGGTAACCCGTGGCTGTTCGAGCAACTACTCGGCTCGCGTCGTCAGGGACCGAGCAGGGAGGAAGTGCTCCAGGAGCTGGGATGGACGATCGATCGTGCTGTCGAACACTTGGGGCAGGCACGTGCGACGCGCTACCTACGCAAGTTCTATCCGTGGTATGTCTTACGGCTAGAATTAGATCGACAAGCGGGCAAGCGATTGCAAGAAGGGCTGCAGATGGCGGAGACGCTGACAGAGGCTCGAAACCTGCTCGCTATACTGCTGCGCTCGCTGAAGCCCCTGGGCGGCGAGACCCCCCGCTCGCAGGCGGGGTTTTGTTATTCGCTGACCTGAACCACTACCCCGGATCGGATTCCCGCCCGCCCACATGCCGAAGGACGTAATCCTCACCCCTGAAGGCTTGGAGAAGCTCAACGACGAGCTCGAGCTGCTGTCTACCGCAAAGCGCCGAGAGGTCGCTGAACGGATCAAGGAGGCACGCGAGTTCGGGGATATCTCCGAGAACGCCGAGTACGACGACGCGAAGAACGAGCAGGCGATGGTCGAGAGTCGGATCGCGCAACTGGAGGAGCGGCTGCGCATGGCGACAGTCATCGAGACGAAGGATCTGTCGACCGACATGGTGCAGGTCGGCTCGGTGGTGCATGTGAAGGACGAAAAGACGGGCAAGTCGGTCAAGTACACGATCGTCGGCTCAGCGGAGGCCAAGCCTGAGGAGAACAAGCTCTCCAACGAGTCACCGGTGGGACGCGCGCTGTTGGGGCACAAGCGCAACGACACTGTTGCCGTGAAGGTTCCGCGCGGTCCGGCGCGCAAGCTGAAGATCACAAAGATCGACGTCGGTCTCAAGTAGGCTCGCCGCGATGAGCGGCACCGATCAACCTGGCACCGATCAACCTGGCACCGATGAGCCTGGCGCCGATCAGCCTGAGAGCGACAACGTCAGGCACGGCCTGCCTGAGCTGATCGCCGAGCGCCGCGCGAAGGGGCATCGCCTGCGCGAGGATGATCCGCAGGCATTCCCCTACTCGTTCCCGAACGCAGAGCCGATCGCGGGGATTCTCGAAGCCTACGCGCACCTGGAGAACGGTCAAGAAACGGAGGACGCACACCGCGTCGCCGGTCGGATCGCCGCGCGGCGCGGCTCCGGCAAGGCCGCGTTCCTCGACCTCGTCGATCGCACGGGCAAGGTGCAGCTACACGCGCGCGTGGACGTGCTCGGCGAGCAAGCCTTCGCGCGGCTGAGCACGCTTGACCTCGGCGACCTCGTGGGTGTGGACGGCGCGGTGCTGCGCAGCCGTCGCGGCGAGCTGTCGCTGCGTGTCGACGGTTTTCAGATTCTTGCCAAGGCGCTACGCCCGCCGCCCGATAAGCATCACGGGCTGAGCGACGTCGAGACCCGCTACCGCCGGCGCGAGTTGGACCTGATCTCGAGCGAGGATGCCCGTCAGCTGTTCATCGACCGCGCCAAGATCATCTCGGCGATTCGCGGCTATCTCGACGGGCAGGGGTTCGTCGAGGTCGAGACGCCCGTCCTCCAACCGCTCTACGGAGGCGCGCTGGCGCGGCCGTTTACGACGCATCACAACGCGCTCGACCGCGATCTGTACCTGCGGATCGCCACCGAGCTATATCTCAAGCGCCTGCTCGTGGGTGGCCTGGAGCGCGTTTACGAGCTGGGCAAGAACTTCCGCAACGAGGGCCTCTCGCCGAAGCACAACCCCGAGTTCACGGTGATCGAGTTCTACGAGGCCTACGCCGACTACACCGACGAGGCCGCGCGTCTGGAGGAGATGGTCGCCGTCGCCGTGCGGGCGATTGATTACGCCGGTGAGATCGACTTCTCGCCGCCGTGGCGGCGTGTGAGCTTCGCTGGCGCGATCCAGGAGGCGACCGG
This sequence comes from uncultured Solirubrobacterales bacterium, assembly GCA_963804555.1. Classification (GTDB taxonomy): domain Bacteria; phylum Actinomycetota; class Thermoleophilia; order Solirubrobacterales; family Solirubrobacteraceae; genus Palsa-744. The sequence goes on along the minus strand of CAWDQX010000009.1, from coordinate 353,879 downwards.
GATCGACGTGCTGGCCCTGCGCGACGTCTCGGCGCTCGAGCGCGCGATCCGCGAGCGCGGCCTGGAGATGGCCACCGAGGGGTTCACTTGGCCCCAGCTCGCCGACGACCTGCTCTCCAAGTACGTCGAGCCCAAGCTGCAGCAGCCGACGTTCGTCATGGACTATCCGATTGAGCTATCGCCCCTGGCCCGCGAGCACCGCTCCCAGCCGGGACTGGTCGAGCGCTGGGAGGCGTTCGCCGGGGGGATGGAGATCGCCAACGCGTTCAGCGAGCTGATCGATGCGGACGTCCAGCGTGAGCGCTTCCGCGCTCAGGAACGCCTCGGGACGCTCGGAGATGAGGAGACTCAGCCTTACGATGAGCTATTCGTGCAAGCGCTGGAACAGGGGATGCCGCCGGCCGGCGGGGTCGGGCTCGGGATCGACCGGCTCGTGATGCTGCTGACCGGGCGTGACTCGATCCGCGAGGTCGTGCTGTTCCCAGCGATGCGCGACTGACCTGTCGCAGGCCGGGTGGCGACTGACCTGTCGGAGGCCGGGTGACCGGTTGGTAGACTGCCCAAGAGGCATAACCAGGACCAAATAGGGCTTGAGGCACGACCCTCGAGGAAGGAACTACACCATGTTCGAGCGATTTACAGAACGAGCCCGGCAGGTGGTCGTCCTTGCGCAGGAGGAGGCGCGAACGCTCAAGCACAATTACATCGGCACCGAGCACATCCTCTTGGGGCTGCTGCGCGAGGAGGAGGGCCTGGCTGCGCGCGTGCTGGAGAGCCTGGACATCACCGTCGAGCGGGTGCGCGCGCAGGTCGTGCGGATCGTCGGCTCCGGCGAGGAGGTCACCTCCGGGCAGATCCCGTTCACGCCGCGCGCGAAGAAGGTGCTGGAGCTCGCGCTGCGCGAGGCGCTGAGCCTCGGGCACAACTACATCGGCACCGAGCACATCCTGCTCGGCCTCGTGCGCGAGAACGAGGGCGTGGCTGCCCGCATCCTGCTCGACTTCGACGCCGACTCCGAGAAGATCCGCAACGAGGTGATCCGCATGCTGTCTGGCCCCGGTGGCCGGCGCCAAGGGCAATCGGGCGGCTCCGGCGGCTCAGGCTCCAGCGGCTCCCCCGGCGAGGGCAAGAAGTCCTCGAAGCTGCTCGACCAGTTCGGGCGCAACCTGACCAAGCTCGCTGCCGAGGGCAAGCTCGACCCGGTCGTCGGCCGCGAGACTGAGATCGAGCGAATCATGCAGATCCTCTCGCGGCGCACGAAGAACAACCCCGTGCTGATCGGCGAGCCCGGCGTGGGCAAGACCGCCGTGGTCGAGGGACTCGCCCAGCGGATCACCAACTCTGACGTGCCGGAGCTGCTGAAGAACAAGCAGATCTACACGCTCGACCTAGCGGCGCTGGTCGCCGGCTCGAAGTACCGGGGAGAGTTCGAGGAGCGGCTGAAGAAGGTGATGAAGGAGATCACCCAGCGCGGCGACATCATCCTGTTCATCGACGAGCTGCACAACCTCGTCGGCGCGGGCGCCGCCGAGGGCGCGATCGACGCCGCCTCGATCCTCAAGCCCGCGCTCGCGCGCGGCGAGCTGCAGACGATCGGCGCCACGACGCTCGATGAGTACCGCAAGTACCTGGAGCGCGACTCGGCGCTGGAGCGCCGCTTCCAGCAGATCCGCGTGGAAGAGCCTTCGATCGAGGAGACGGTGGAAATCCTGAAGGGCTTGCGCGACCGCTACGAGCAGCATCACAAGGTGCAGATCACCGACGAGGCGCTGCGCGCCGCGGGCGAACTCGCCAGCCGCTACATCGCCGATCGCTTCCTGCCCGACAAGGCGATCGACTTGATCGACGAGGCCGCCTCGCGGATGCGGATCAAGTCGATGACCTCACCGCCGGCGAACCGCGAGCTGGAGGGCGAAGTCGAGACCACGCGCCGTGAGAAGGAGGCGGCGATCGAGGCGCAGGAGTTCGAGAAGGCGGCCGCGCTGCGCGACAAGGAGCGCAAGCTGACGAACAAGAAACACGAGTTCGAGAAAGAGTGGGAATCGGGCGAGTCCGGCGAGCGCCCGTCGATCGGCGAGGAGGAGATCGCCGACATCGTCTCGATGTGGACCGGCATCCCCGTGTTCAAGCTGACCGAGGCCGAGACACAGAAGCTGATGCGGATGGAGGAGGAACTGCACAAGCGCGTGATCGGCCAGCACCCTGCGGTCGAGGTGATCTCGAAGGCGATCAGACGCTCGCGCGCGGGGCTGAAGGATCCGAAGCGCCCGACCGGCTCATTCATCTTCCTGGGGCCGTCCGGCGTCGGCAAGACGGAGCTCGCACGCACGCTCGCCGAGTTCCTGTTCGGCGACGACGAGTCGATGATCCGGATCGACATGAGCGAGTACATGGAGAAGCACGCCGTCTCGCGGCTGGTCGGCTCACCCCCAGGCTACGTCGGCTACGACGAGGGCGGCCAGTTGACCGAGGCCGTGCGGCGCAAGCCCTACAGCGTGCTGCTGCTCGACGAGATCGAGAAGGCGCACCCGGATGTGTTCAATATCCTGCTGCAGATCCTCGAGGATGGCCGGTTGACCGACGCGCAGGGGCGCACCGTGGACTTCCGGCACGCGATCGTGATCATGACCTCGAACATCGGCGCGGCGGAGATCGCGCGCAACACGCCGCTTGGGTTCGCCGTCTCCGAGGACGAGACGGGGATCACATACGAAGATATGAAGAACCGGATCATGGGCGAGCTGAAGAAGGTCTTCCGCCCGGAGTTCCTCAACCGGATCGATGACGTGATCGTGTTCCACAAGCTGCAGAAGGAGGAGATCAAGCAGATCGTCGAGCTGCTGCTGCTGCGGATCCGCGAGTCGATGGCCGACCGCGAGCTGCAGCTGGAGCTGACCGACCCCGCTAAGGATCTCCTGGTCGAGAAGGGCTGGGACCCGTCGATGGGCGCACGCCCGCTGCGCCGCGCGATCCAGCGCTACATCGAGGATCCGTTGGCCGACTTCGTGCTGCGCGAGCAGCTCACCCCAGGTGCCACCGTCGTCGTCAACCCCGCCCCGGAGGGCGAGGAGGGCGAGGTGCGGCTGACGATCGTCAAGCCGAAGAAGCAGAAGACCCCGGTCGGCGTCGGCGCCGCCGAGGAGCTCGCCGCGGACGAGGGCTCGCCCGACGCGGACGACATCCCCGCCGACGAGTCCTAAGTGCGCCGCGCCGCGCCGCGCCGCGCCGGCCGCTCACCGACGAGTCTTAGTCATCCGCGCCGCGCCGGCCGAGGAGCCGTGGCGCCAGCGAGGCGCGACGAGGTGGCGACCCACACCTCCTGAGCGCCCGGAGCCGTCCCCGGCGATGCGTAGGCTCAGAGGATGGCTCGCGGAACCATCCTCCTCTGCTCAGAGTGCGGTTTTCAGAGCACCCAATGGCTCGGGCAGTGTCCCGGCTGCGAGGCATGGAACACGCTCGTCGAGGAGCGCATTCCGGCGGTGCGCGGCGCAGACGGGCGTAGCGGTGGCAGGGCCGGCGGCCGCGGCCGTGGCCGACACGCGGGCAGTGGAGGCGGCGCTGGGCTGAAGGTCGTGCCCCGCCTGCTGAGCGAGGTCGGCGCAGCCCCGGTGGCGCGCATGAGCACGGGCATCGGCGAGCTCGACCGCGTTTTGGGGGGCGGGCTCGTGCCGGGCGCGCTGGTGCTGCTGGGCGGCTCGCCCGGGATCGGTAAGTCGACGCTGACGAACATGGTGCTCGGCAATCTCGCTGGGGCCGGACGGCGCACGCTGTACGTCAGCGGCGAGGAGTCCGCCGAGCAGGTCAGGTTGCGCGCCGAGCGGCTCGTGCTCGATCCCACCGGTCCGCGCGCCGGCCGCGCGCTCCCGGCGCTCTCGGGGGAGAACCCGGCGCTGACGGCGGAGAACTCGGCGCTGAAAGTCCCGATCCTCGCCGAGACAGACCTGGAGACCGTCCTCGACACGCTAGCCGGAGAGGCGCCGGAGGTGTGCGTGATCGACTCCGTGCAGACCTTGAACGCCGCCGAGTGCAGCGGTGCGCCGGGCTCGGTAGGCCAGGTGCGAGAGGTCGCCGGCCGGATCATGGAGCTCGCGAAGGCCCGCCAGATCGCGGTGATCCTCGTCGGTCACGTGACCAAGGACGGCGCCCTGGCCGGCCCGCGCGTGCTCGAGCACCTGGTCGACTGCGTGCTGCAGTTCGAGGGCGAGCGCGAGCGCCCGTATCGCGAGCTACGGGCCTTGAAGAACCGCTTCGGCTCGACCAACGAGGCGGGCCTGTTCGAGATGCGCCAGGGCGGCCTGGTCGAGGTGCTGGACGCCTCCGCGCGGTTTGTCGCCGAGGCCACGCGCGCGCCGGGGAGTGTCGTGCTGGCGGCGATGGAGGGCTCACGGCCGCTGCTCGTGGAGGTGCAGGCGCTGGTCGCGCCTTCGGAGCTCGAGCAGCCGCGCCGAGTCGTCTCGGGCATGGACCGCAACCGCCTGGCGCTGGTGCTCGCGATCCTCTCTCGCCACGGCCGCGTGGGCACGGGTGGCGCGGACGTGTTCGTGAACGTCGTCGGCGGCATGCGCGTGGACGAGCCGGGCATCGATCTGGCGGTCGCGCTGGCGGTTGCCAGCGCGAGCCGCGGTGTGGCGATCGAAGGACCTCACTCGCTCGCTCCACGCGCGTGCTTTGGCGAGCTTGGGCTGACCGGCGAGCTGCGCTGGGTCGGCCATCCCGAGCGTCGCTTGGAAGAGGCCGCAAAGCACGGTCTCAAAGACACGATCGCCCCCACCGGCAGCGGCCCCGGCGCCCGTGAGGTGGGCACCCTGCGTGATGCCCTCGCGGCCGCCCTGCCGACCGAGGCGAGGCGTTCGACGCGCGCTGTGGCGTAGACGCGGCTCAGCAGACGGCAGGTGACCATACCGAGTAGCGGGGAGCCGCTTAATAAAGGCTAAATGCCCTAAAATGGGCAGTTGTGCCCTTACGATCCGGTGAAGATTTCGATGCAGAAGCGAGGCCGGAGCCGGGATTGATGAAGGCGCTGGAGATGATCGCGCCAGGGACGGCTTTGCGTGAGGGCATCGAGAGCATCCTCGATTCCCGTACCGGTGGGCTGATCGTGATTGGCGAGCCGGAGGACTTGAGCTTCCTGAACTCAGGCGGGATCAAGCTCGATATCGACTACACGCCTGCGTTCCTCTACCAGGTGGCGAAGATGGACGGCGCGATCATCCTGAACGCCAATGCGACGAAGATCACGATGGCAAACGTCCAGTTGATGCCCGACCCGACGATTCTCTCGCACGAGACTGGCACCCGCCACCGCACGGCCGAGCGCGTGTCCAAGCAGACCGACGCGCTCGTGATCGCCGTCTCGCAACGTCGCGAGGTCGTGTCCGTGTACGTGGACGGGACGAAGTACGTGCTCGAGGACATCCCGGTGGTGCTGGCGAAGGCCAACCAGGCGCTGGCGACGCTCGACAAGTACCGCACACGGCTCGACCAGGTGTCCACGCGGTTGACCGCCTTGGAGTTCGAGGGCGGGGCGATGCTGCATGACGTGCTGACCGTGATGCAGCGCTCGGAGCTCGTCACGCGCATGGCGGTCGAGATCGAGCGCTACATCGTCGAGCTGGGCAGCGAGGGACGGCTGATCGAGATGCAGCTGGAGGAGACGATGGTCGGGACCGCCGCTGAGAAGGCGGCGCTAGTGCGCGACTACCTATCTGGCAACACCGACGAGGTGTTCGCCGCTGCGCTGGAGGAGATCGGACGGCTTGCGCACCAGGATCTGCTCGACTTTGGACGGCTGGCCGAGTTGCTCGGATATGACCGCAAGCTGAACACGCTCGACTATCCGGTCTCGCCGCGCGGCTACCGGGTATTGGGTCGCATTCCGCGGCTGCCACGGCTGGCGGTAACGCAGATCGTGAGCGAGTTCGGGGGCCTGGACGAGCTGCTGGCCGCCGCCGACGCTGATCTGGAGGCGGTCGAGGGCGTGGGGGAGATCAGGGCGAAGGACATCCGCGAGGGTCTGCGCAGGCTGCAGGAGATCAACCTCGTGGACCGCTACCTGCAGACTTGACTTAGACGTGGCACCACAGACGTGACAAGACTTGACCCAGACGTGAGACACGGGCCGTCCGACGGTCGGCCGCAACGAAGGAGGACACCATTCCGCCACAAGCAACCGCAGAGGTAACGCTGATCGAGGAGCTCGAGGTCACTCGCGAGGTCGAGTACATCGAGTTTGAGCTCGGCGACCAGGTCGTTTATCCCCACCACGGCGCCGGCAAGGTGCTGAAGAAGGAGGATATGGAGATGCTCGGTGAAACGCGCGAGTATCTGACGATCAAGATCCTGCACAACGACATGACCGTGAGGGTTCCCACCGAGAACGCCGCGATCGCCGGCCTGCGCAGGGTGATCGACGAGGAAACGGTGCAGAAGGTGCTGGATGTGCTCCGCGACACGGTCTCGGAGATGCCAAAGAACTGGAACCGGCGCTTCAAGCACAACCGCGACAAGATCAAGACCGGCGACATCTACGAGCTGGCGGAGGTCGTCCGCAACCTCTCTCTGCGCGAGTCCGAGAAGGGCCTGTCGACCGGTGAGAAGCAGATGTACACCCGCTCTAAGAAGATCCTCGCGTCAGAGCTGATGTATGCGCTCGACAAGGACGAGGAAGAGGCCGAGAACTACCTCGACGAGCTGCTCGCCAACTCGGCCACCAGCCAGATGGCCGGCGCCGCGGCCGAGTAGCGGCCGGGAGCGAGACTTTCACGCACGCGGCAGCGACCGCCGCAAGGCGTCTGCCGCGTGCGCGAGGGTTTCCCAAGCCATGCCCATCGCTCTGATCCTCGCCGCCGGCAGCGGCGAGCGTTTTGGCGCCGGCCGGCCGAAGGCGCTCGTCGAGCTGGCCGGGCGCCCGCTGCTGCAGTGGAGCGTGGATGTACTGCGCGAGGTGGTTGGGATCGAGAGAATCGTGATTGCGCTGCCGCCAGGCACACCGGCGCCGTCAGGAGTCATCGAGCTGGATGGTCGGACGATCGCGGTAGAGGGCGGTGCGGTGCGCTCAGAGTCGGTGCGCCTCGCGCTCACGGCTGCCGGGAGTGGGTCAGATCAGGATCTGGTGCTGATCCACGACGCGGCGCGCCCGCTCCTGACTGCGGCATTGGCGCAGGCGACGATCAGGGCGCTCGAGGAGGACGAGACGATCGACGGGGCGATCGCCGCGGTGCCGATGACCGACACGGTCAAGCGAGTAGCGAACGGATTGGTGAGCGAGACGCTGGACCGAAACCAGCTGTGGGCTGTGCAGACACCGCAGGTTTTCCGCCGGGCGGCCCTCGAGCGAGCACTGGACGTCCCCGATGAGGTGCTTGCGCAGGCCACCGATGATGCCTGGTTGGTGCAACGAGCGGGGGGCAGGGTTGGCGTGGTGCGGTCCTCGAGCGAGAACCTGAAGGTCACTGCGCCACTGGACCTCCGCATGGCCGAGATGCTGCTTCTCGCGCGGACTGCTTGAATCGCCTACGAGGGTGGCGCAGCCGGCCGTGGGCCGGCGAGCTGGGCCCCTCGATCTCTGGCCATATGCTCACCGACTATCACCTCCATCTTCGACCCGACGAGCCGGGCACGACTCCCGAGCGATACTTCACCACGGCTAACGTCGAGCGCTATCGGACGGTGGCAAGCGAGCGGGGGATCGTTGAGCTGGGGGTCTCTGAGCACGTATACCGCTTCGAGCAGGCGCTGAGTGTGTGGCGGCACCCGCTCTGGCGAGAGTTCGCCAACGATGATCTCGATGAGTACTGCGGATTCGTGCGTGAGCAGACCGACCTGCGGTTGGGGATCGAGGCTGACTTCGTGCCGGGCGGCGAGGATCGTATGGCCAACCTGCTGCAGGCGCGCGACTTCGACTATGTCGTCGGCTCGGTCCATTTCCTACGCGAGGAGGCGATCGATATGGATGACTACAGCGTGTGGGATCGCGGCCACAGTCCCGAGGAGATCTGGCGGCGCTACTTCCAAACGCTTGGGGAGGCCGCCCGCAGCGGCCTGTTCGACATCCTCGCTCACCCTGATCTCGTGAAGGTATGGAGTCCCGCTCACCTGCCCCACCCGGAGCGCCCGCGCCCGGAGGGCGATTTGCGCAGCTACTACGAGCTGGCGCTGGAGGGGATCGCGGAGTCTGGGATCGCGGTGGAGGTGTCGACGGCGGGCCTGCGCAAGCCCACACGGGAGCTGTATCCGGCCGAAGCATTCCTGGCGATGTGCGTCGACGCCGGCGCTCCTGTGGCACTCTCCAGCGACGCCCACCGGCCGGAGGATGTCGGCGCGGACTACGACCGGGCGTTGGAGCTGCTCGAGCGTGTCGGTGTGACCGAGCTATGCGTGTTCGAGCGGCGTGAGCGCCGGCTGGAGAGAATAGAAACCCACCCAGCAGGCGTCGGATGAGCCTGGCCGGGATCGGATACGACTCGCATCGCTTGGCGGAGGGCCGCCGGCTGATCCTGGGTGGTGTGGACATCCCCGGCGAGCGAGGCTTGGCGGGGCACTCCGACGCGGACGTGCTGACCCACGCGGTGATCGACGCCCTGCTCGGCGCGGCTGGCTTGGGCGATATCGGCGAGCACTTCCCCGACACCGACGAGCGCTACCGCGACGCCGACTCGCTGCAGCTGCTCGCGAGCGTCGTCACAAGCGTGATCGCCGCCGGCTTTGAGCTGGTGAACGTCGACTGCACAATCGTGATGGAGACCCCCAAGCTCGTCGCCAACCGCCAGGCGATCCGCGAGCGGCTTGCCGGTGTGTTGGGCCTTCAGGCAGGACGCGTGAACGTCAAGGCAACCACGGGCGAGGGGATGGGCTTCGTCGGGCGCGGCGAGGGCGTGGCCGCGCTTGCGATCGCGAGCCTCGAGATTCGCCGATGAGCCCGGCGCGCGTGATATGCCTGCACGACACGCTCAGCGGGACGCTCCTGCCGCTAGCGCCGCGAGATGCCGGCAAGGTTGGCGTATATGCGTGTGGGCCGACGGTGTACAGCCGGATTCACATCGGCAACGCCAGGCCGTTCGTCGTGTTCAGCCTGCTCAAGCGGTTCCTCGCCCACGAGGGCCTGCAGACGACGCTTGTTGTCAACGTAACCGACGTCAACGACAAGATCTACGACGCCGCGCGCGCCCAGGGGCGCTCTAGCTCTGAGCTGGCGGCGGAGATGGCCTCGCTCTACCTCTCAGACACAAGCGCCCTGGGATTGGGTCGCCCCGATCACGAGCCGCTGGCCTCGCAGACGATCGGCCCGATCATCGACTACATCGACGCGCTCATCGCCTCCGGCCACGCTTACGCCGCCGACGGCGACGTCTACTTCCGCGTGCGCTCGGATGACAAGTATGGATCTCTCTCACATCGCATACTCGAGCACATGGAGCAGGGAGAGGGCGTGGAGGGGTCAGACCGCAAGGAGGATCCACTGGACTTCGCGCTGTGGAAGGCCCACAAGCAGGACGAGGACACCGTCTGGGAGGCACCCTGGGGGGCCGGTCGCCCCGGATGGCACATCGAGTGCTCGGCGATGGCCGAGCAGCTGCTAGACGTTGGCTTTGACATCCACGGTGGCGGCTCAGATCTGATCTTTCCCCACCACGAGAACGAGGCCGCCCAAACACGCTGCGCGCGAGGCGCGGAGCTGACCAAACTCTGGATGCACAACGGGATGATCCAGCTCACCGGAGAGAAGATGGCCAAGTCGGCGGGCAACATCGCGCCGCTGCACGAAGTGCTCGCGCAGTATGGGCCCGAGACGGTCGTGATGTATCTCATATCCGGGCACTATCGGCAGCCGCTGGCGTTCTCCCCGGCCGCGTTAGGGCAGGCCGCCGCGAACATCAAGCGCATCCGGGAGGCCGGACGGAGGCTCGGCACGGGGTCGACCGGCACGCGCGACCCAGCCGAGAGTTCGCACCTCGAAGCGTTCCGCGAGGCTTTCTTTGAGGCGCTCGCCAACGACTTCAACACCCCGCTCGCCCTGGCTCAACTCAACGAGTGGCTCACCGCGGCGGGATCGCTGGCGGCTTCGGGGGATGATGATCTCAGGGAGATGCTGGCCGTCATCGGGCTGGAGAGCTTGCTGGCGCCCGGCGAACAGGCGCCCGAGGGGGTCCACGAGTTGGCACGAGCTCGCGAGCGGGCGCGAGCCGACCGGGACTTCGCCGCGGCTGACCGCCTGCGCGAGGAGATCGCCGCCCTGGGCTGGGAGGTCCGCGACGGGGCCGAGGGCTTCGAGCTGCTCACGTTGTGATCCTCTATGGCCGCAACCCCGTGCGCGAGGCGCTGCGCGGCCGTCGCAAGCATGCGGTGGCTGATATCTGGGCGACAGCGGGCGTGGCGCGGGAGCCTTGGCTCGAGGGCGCGAGGGTGCGAAGCGCCTCCGCCGAGGAGGTTCAGCAGCGGTGTGGCTCGAGCGCCCACCAAGGGATCTGCGCGGAGGCGGGCGGATATCCGTATGCATCGGCTGAGGAGTTGCTCGCGGGGGAGAGCCCATTGGTGGTGGCGCTCGACCAGGTGCAGGACCCACAGAACCTGGGGTCGATCTGTCGTACGGCGGAGTGCGCAGGCGCTGCCGGCGTGGTGATCGCAGAGCGACGCGCGGCCGAGGTCACGCCGGCGGTTTGCAAGGCATCGGCGGGCGCCGTGGAGCATCTGAAGGTGGCGCGGGTGAGGAACATCGCTGACTTTCTGGCGGATGCCCGCGGCGCGGGATGCTGGTGCTACGGGGCGAGCGGAGAGGCGAAGTTGGCCTACGACGCACCGGATTATGCGGACAGTGGAGTGGTGCTGGTGCTGGGCAGCGAGGGGGATGGATTGCGTCCGCGGGTCGCCAAGGCGTGCGACGAGCTGATCGCGCTACCGATGAGGGGCGCGGTTGAGTCCCTCGGTGTGAGTGCGGCTGCTGCGGCGGTGCTGTACGAGATCTTGCAGAACCGGCGTCGCGGGTCTTGACAAGACTCCATAACTGTGCGAGGCTCGCCCCGACATAACGCTGAACCTAAGGTTGATGAAGCCTTAGAACTACATAGCTTTGGCGCCAGGGGAGGAGTGCGCCACTGAGCAAATTCGGGCTGCAAGCAGCCCGAGAAAGGATCTGCTCGTGGCACGAATCACCAGCAACAGTAACTCTGAAGTTAAGGTTGAGGATGGGTTCTTGATCGCTCTTGCTAAGCAGGGTGATCGCAATGCGTACGAGCGTCTCGTCAGGCGCTACCACGGCTTCGTGCGGTTGAAGGCTTCCTCGTACTTCCTGGCGGGCGGTGACTCCGAAGACCTGATCCAGGAGGGGCTGGTCGGCCTGTACAAGGCGATCCGCGACTATCGCTTCGATCGCGAGTCGAGCTTTCGTAACTTCGCCGAGCTGTGCATCACCCGCCAGATCATCACCGCCGTGAAGACGGCCACACGCAACAAGCACACGCCTCTGAACCAGTACGTCTCCTTCTCCTCGACGCCGGCGGGCGCCGGTGACGATGTTCCGACGCTCGACCAGGTGCTTCCCGGCCCGAGCGTGCACGACCCCGTCAATCAGGTCATCTCCTCCGAGGAGCTCCGCTCGCTGGTGGGATGCCTGTCGACCGCGCTCTCAGAGCTGGAGAGCCGCGTGTTGGGTTTGTATCTGGATGGCTACTCCTACGAGCAGGTGGGAGAGCGTTTGGAGTGCGACACCAAGACGGTGGACAACGCCCTGCAGCGAGTCAAGCGCAAGGTCGGCGCGCACCTGGAGGCTCGTGCGGTGGCCGCCTGAGCGAGCGGCTAGCGAGCTCTCCTCCCGCTACTCTCCGGCTTAGATCGTGCCGGGGTAGCTCAGCTGGTAGAGCGCCTGTCTTGTAAACAGGGGGTCAGGGGTTCGAGTCCCCTCTCCGGCTTGTCGGTCCTCGCGGTGGCTCAGCCCGTGGGAATCGCGTGCTCGAGGGTACCGTGACCATTGGTGGAAGCGATGGGCATGGGGGGCGGTGCCGCGCCAACTGGCTCTTGCGCGTTCAGATGCCGCTCGATCTCGCCTAGGAGCACGCCGAAGAGCAGATGGCGCCAAGTGGACTGGGCGAAGGCTCGCGGGTTTGCGAACAGGGTTGGCAGCTCCTTACGCGCTGGGTGCAAGCGATCGGTGAGGGCGGTGAGCGGCCAGGCGATGACGTTCTCTGCGCTCGCCGCCACAGGGCCGCGTGCCCATGAGGGCAAGGGCAGGCGCGGCGCGAGATTGGCGTAAACGGCGCCGAAGAGGGCTCCGTTCTGCAGGTGCAGCGCCCAGCCTGCAGCCGGCCAGGCATCCCCTCGCGTGACCGCCTTACCAAGCAGCGCGACGTCATCGAAGTCCGATCCGAAGGCACGCTTGTCGAGCGGCATCTGCGCCGCCCACACACTTGCTGCCAGAGCGCCCGCGATCGCCCCGCGGAGCGTCTTTGAATAATCGATCCCCATCCTCGGTCAACTGTAACGCGGTCCCGGCGCGCGGGTATCCCAGGTATGGATCCGCTGCAGATCGAACGAGTCCAGCCGGGCGAGCGGCAGGTGAGCCTGAGCTCCTTTCGCGAGCACGCTCTGAAGAGTGGTGTGAACCCGATCCTTTATTGGTCGCTGCGGGCGATTCTGGTCCCGTTCTTCCTCCTCTACTTTCGCCTGGCGCGCATTGGTCGCGAGCATCTACCGCGTAAGGGCCCACTGCTGCTGGCGGCCAACCACCGCAGCTTTCTCGACCCGTTCGTGATCGGCGCCCTGATGCGGCGTCCCGTCTACTACATGGCCAAGCGCGAGCTGTTCGAGAAGCGCTGGCAGGCATGGGTGCTGAACGCGCTCGGCGCGTTCCCGGTCGATCGCGGCGCCGGCGACCGGGACGCGATGGACACCGCTCGCGCGATCCTGCGGCGCGGCGACTGCGTGGTGATCTTTCCCGAGGGGACCCGTGTACGCCCCGGGCCGCTCGGCGAGCCGCGGCGCGGGGTGGGTCGCCTCGCGCTCGAGACCGGTGCGCCGGTGGTGCCGATCGCGGTGATCGGCACCGAGTATGTACGCCGTGGCTGGCGGGTGCGTCCGCGCAAGGTGAGCATCCGTGTGGGGCGGGCACTTCGGTTCCCGACCGTCGAGCAGCCCTCGCCCGCGCTTGCGGTGGCCGTGACGGAACGCATCTGGGCGTGCGTCAGCCTGCAGTGGGATTGGCTGGGTGGGGCCAAGGCTCGGCCCCCTGCACTCATCCACGAGGCTTCAAGGCGCGAGATATCGCGCGCCGCCTAAGTGGGCTGGTGGGCTCGAGTCGAGCGCGAGGATAGGGTGCGATGAGTGGACAAGCAGGTCAAGCAGAAGTCCAAGACGCAGCTCGATGCGGAGTTCTCCGATCTCTATCGTGCTCACCTGCGCGACGTGTACAGCTACGCGTACTACCGCGTAGGGAATCATCACGACGCGGAGGATTTGACAGAGCAGACGTTCCTGCAGGCCTACCGCCACTTCGAGCGAGCTGGGCGCGAATCGCGGGGACGGCCGCTGCGCCCGTGGCTGATACGCATTGCGCACAACTTGGCGGCCAACCTCTACCGCGACCGCTCGCGCAAGCCGGCCACCCCGATCGACGAGAACACCACACTGGCGGCGCCCCACACGACCGAGGAGCTGGTGGAAGGGCGCGAGGAGTTGACCCGCGTGCTTGGTGGGGTGCGCCGGCTACCGGAGGATCGTCGCGAGGCTTTGATCATGCGCTTTGCGCTGGGAATGGACAATCGCGAGATTGCCCGCGCGCTGGGTCGCTCGGATGGGGCCACGAAGGTGCTGATCCACCGCGCTGTCAAGCAGCTGGAGGGGCTCGTGAACAGTCCCGGCGAGGAGGACTCCGATGACTGAGGCGGTCGGAAACTTCGAGGGCTTGCTGCGCGAAGCGCTCGCGCCCGTAGAGCCGCCCGAGGACCTGGCTCGACGCTTGGAGAGCACGCTGGAGAGCATCACCGAGATGGCCGCGGACGAGCTGGAGGCATGGGAGCTGTCGGCGATGCGCGACCCGCGCAACTGGGTGCGGCCGGCGGCGGCGCTCGTGGCGGGTGGCGGCGCGGGCGTTGCGCTGGTGCTACTGCGCGCTCGCCAGCGGGCGCATGGCTCATCCGGCGGTCTCAGTGGCGCGCGTGAGACGGCGCAGCGCACCGTCCACGACCTCGGTCGCGAGACGCGCAAGCTGCTCGGCGATCGCTGAGCGACCGCTGATCCACCACGCCGCCCGGCTGCGTATCTATATCCGAGATGATCCGATACAAGCGCTCTGCCGAGTCCGCCTCGGCCTCCCTACGGCGGCTGGCCGACGAGGATCTGATGCAGCTCGTGGCCGAAAACGATGACGCCGCGTTTGCGATCCTGTACGAGCGCCACACGAACGTCGCTTTCTCACTGGCCTTTCGCATGTGCGGCAAGCGTCAGGTCGCTGAAGAGGTCGTCCAGGAGGCGTTCCTCTCGGCTTGGCGCAGCGGCACGCGTTACGATCGCACGCGCGGCAGTGTACGCACATGGGTGCTGGGGATCGTTCACAATCGAGCGATCGACGCGCTGCGCCGGGGCGTCGTCCACGACCGTGGCAGAGTCAGCGACGAGGGCATCGAGGAGCGCCTGGAGGCGCCCGAGCGCACCGACGAGGAGGTTGGTGCTCGCGACGAGGCGCGTGAGATCCGGGTCGCTCTGGACGGTCTACCCGCCGAGCAGAGCCATGTGATCGAGCTCGCCTACTATGGCGGCTTCAGTCATAGCGAGATCGCCACAATGCTCGACACGCCGATTGGAACCATCAAGGGTCGTATGCGACTAGGACTGCAGAAGATGCGGTTGCAGCTCGGTCCCACGCAGGTGCTCTCATGAGCGCGAAGGAGAATCGGTGCGAGCGAGGCATGGATCTCGGCGCATATGCTCTTGGCGCGCTCGACGAGCACGAGGTGGAGCCCTTTCGAGAGCATCTGGCGACCTGCGCCGATTGTCGCGAGGAGTTGGCCCAGCTGCAAGGGGTGACAGACTCGCTGGCCATCGCTGTGCCTCGCGTACAAACGCCAGTGGACGTGCGTGCGCGGTTGATGGCGATCGTGCGCGGTGAGGCCGAACTGCTGCGGGCCGCTGGTCACGAGGCTGACCGCCCGGTACGCGCGGGATCCCGCTGGCGTTGGCGTGTGCTCCCAGCGCTGGCGGCAACGGGCGCCCTGGCCGCGGGGGTGCTGATCGGCGCGCTGGCGCTCAACACCGACTCGAGCCAGCAGACGCGCGTGATCCAGGCGCAGGTGTTGCCTCCCGCCGCCGGTCACGACGCCACGGCGGCGCTGCGCAAAGTCGGCTCGCATGTCCAGCTCCAGGTGA
The DNA here is from genome assembly GCA_963804555.1 of uncultured Solirubrobacterales bacterium. GTDB lineage: Bacteria > Actinomycetota > Thermoleophilia > Solirubrobacterales > Solirubrobacteraceae > Palsa-744. Next base: position 338,528 of record CAWDQX010000009.1, on the reverse strand, counting down.
CGGGCATGCCCGCGCCCGCGCTCGGGCGGATCTATGAGGTGTGGCTGAAAGACGGCTCTCAGCCGCCCGAGCCGACCGACGCGCTGTTCTCGGTCACCGGCCAGGGCAACGGCACGGTCGGTGTGCCGGGCGATCTGCAGGGCGTCAGCAAGGTGCTGGTCACCGAAGAGCCGGCCGGCGGCAGCCTGAAGCCGACGCACAGCCCGGTGATAGTGGCTTCGGTGTAGAAGGCCGCCTCACGAGGGGCCCATCTGACGAATCTCCGTAGACCGACGCGGAGCCGAGATAGGCTACGTGCTCGGACATGGCCACCTGCTATCGCCACCCCTCGCACGAGACGGGGGTTTCGTGCTCCAACTGCGGGCGGCCAATCTGCCCAGATTGCATGACCACCACCCCGGTCGGTATGCGCTGCCCGGAGTGCTCACGTCAGCGAACTCAGGTGAAGACGCTGCGCAACACGATTCGCCGGCCCGAGGTTACCTTCGCCTTGATCGCGATCAACGTGGTGGTGTTCCTGACCGAGGGCAGCTTCACGTTCAGCGGGGGGCCGACGGGCAAAATCTACGAAGAAGGTGCCCTGTTCGGCAGCATCCGTGGAGTCCCCACGCTGGGCGTGGCACACGGCCAGTGGTGGCGGATCATCACGAGCGGTTTCATGCACGAGAACCTGATCCACATCGGCTTCAACATGTATGTCCTGTACGTCCTCGGCCAGATGCTCGAGCCGGCGCTGGGACGTCTGAGATTCGGGACCATCTACGCCGTGTCGCTGCTGACGGGCTCCTTCGGCGCGCTGCTCGTCACGCCGCACTCGCCCACGGTCGGCGCTTCGGGGGCCATATTCGGTCTGATGGGGGCAGCCGCGGTGGAGATGCGCGCCCGTCAGATCCCGATCATGCAGAGTGGCGTGGGCGGTCTGATCCTGCTCAACCTCGTTATCAGCTTTACGCTCCCCGGCATCTCCTGGGGCGGGCATATCGGTGGCCTGATCGGCGGGGCGGTAGCGGCGCTTGTGATCCAGCTCGGCGCCCGCTACCGCTCGCAGGCGCTCGCGCTGGTCGGCTGTGTGGCGATCGGGATTGCGGCGTTGGCTGGATCGATCTTGATCGCGAAGTCCACTGAAGTTGAACCTACAACTCCCACCCAGCTCGTCGAACCCGGTTAGTGAGGCACGCCAGCACGCGCGGCACCCACGGCATCCCCACCACCCCTGGTATCTGAGAGCTGCACCGTGAGCATCTCGCCTGGCGCGTCTGGGACCAGCTCGGGATGCAGGATGTGCGCGAGCAGCTCTACACCGTCGGCCAGCCGCGGGCCGGGCCTGGAGAAGTAGGCCGAGGCGTTGACGGCCACCACGTGTCGGGCGCCGAGGGCCGTCAATTGATCGGTGTGCTCGAGCGCCTCGACGAAGGCGCGCGGTGCGTCACAACCGCAGGGCATCACCACTACGATCTCCGGTTCGGCGGCCGTCACAGTCGCCCAGGAGACCATGATCGAGTGCTCGCCGGGGAGACCCAGCACGTCCTTCCCGCCAGCCAGCTCGATCATCTGGGGCGTCCAATGGCCGGCCACGAAGACCGGATCCAGCCACTCTAGGGCCGCCACGCGAGGACGCACGGCCGAGCGCACGCCGAGCTTGACCCGGTCGATGCGCGCGGCGATTTCCGCCACCAGCTCGATGCCACGCTCGCGGCGACCGGTTGCCTCGGCCACGGTCCGCACGTCTCCGAGGGTCTCGCCGAAAGTATGCGGGTCGAGCGAGAGGACCTTGGGCTTTGAGCGCAACTTGGCGGCGAGCTTGGCGACATCCTCATATGACACGGCGCAGACCGGACATAGTGCCTGTGTGACGATCAGATCCGGCTCCAGGGCGCTCAGGGCACCCTCGTCGAGCTCGTAGATGGCCTCGCCTCGCTCGGTGCGCTCGCGCACCGCCGCGTCGATCTCGGCGGCGCTCAGTCCTGAGGGCAGCGCGTCCCGCGTGATGTGCGGAAGCTGAAGGGCTGCCGGTGGATAGTCGCACTCGTGAGTCACCGCGATAACCTGATCGCCCAGACCGAGCGCGAACAGCAGCTCGGTGGCGTGAGGAACGAGGCTCACGATGCGCATCCCGTGACTGTATTGCCACTGCTCACCGACAACGAGATCCAGCGACGGCTCGCCGCTCCTCTGGCAGCGGTGGCATCGTCCGAAGGGCTTACCCTTAGCGGATGACAGTGCTAACTGACCAGGAAGTTGAAGAACGTCTCGCGGACAGCGGATGGCGCCATGACGGGCGAGCGATCGTGCGTGAGTGGACGTTCGCGGACTTCGCGCAGGCGATTGCGTTTGTCAACCGGGTGGCCGAGGCCGCCGAGGCTGCGAACCATCATCCGGACATCACGGTGCACGGCTGGAACAAGGTGCGTCTGGAGCTGAGCACCCATTCCGAGGGTGGCCTCACCGAGGCCGACATCGGCATGGCAGCACGTATCGACACGCTCGCGTGAACGGCTTGAAGCTCATCTTCGCGGTCGTGCTGGTCGCGGTGAACGCGTTCTTTGTGATCGCCGAGTACGCGCTCGTGCGCTCCAAACGCGCGCGCCTGGAAGTGATGCAAGAGGAGGGCGCGCGGGGCGCGGCGCTGGCGTTGGAACAGCTGGAGAGCATCAACGACTACATATCGGCCGTCCAGATCGGGGTCACGATGACCTCGATCGCGATTGGGGCCCTGGGTGCGCCCGCGCTCGCGGAGATCCTGAAGGAAGCGTTCGGCGCCACGATCAGCCACGGCGTGTCCGTGGCGATCTCGGTGGTTCTTCGCCTACCTGATCGTGACTTCCGTGCAGCTGGTCGCCGGCGAGATGGTTCCCAAGTTCTACGCGATCGACCGTGCCGAGGCCGTGGCGCGGCGGGTGTCGCGTCCGCTACAGGGGTTTAGGGTCCTGTTCCATCCGGTGATAGTCGCGCTTACGGCGCTATCCACCCGTATTCTGCGGCTGCTCGGCGTCGACATGAGCCGCGAGCAGGAGGGTGGCTCGTCCGATGAGCTGAAGCGCCTGATAGCCGAGTCCCATGCCGGCGGGCAGATCGACCCGGGCGAGGCGGGAATGTTGACGGGCGTGTTCCATCTGCACGAGCAAGAGGCTCGCCAGGTGATGACCCCGATTCCGGCGGTGGTCACAGTGGATGTGTCCCAGGATGTGGAGAGCGCATTGAAACTGTGCATCTCCTCTGGCCACACGCGGCTGGTTGTCACCGAGGAGGAGAATCGCGACCGCGTGCGGGGCCTGGTGCACGCTAACTCGCTGATCAGGAAGTTGATGGAGGAGGGCCCGCGGGCGACGCTCGAGCCGTTGGTGCACGACGCCCCGATCGTGCCCGAGACGAAGCCGCTGGACGATCTGCTCGCCGACCTGCAGCGCCAGCGCACCTCGCTGGCGGTGGTGGTGGATGAGTACGGCCGCGTGGTGGGGATCGTGACGGTCGAGGACATCGTCGAGGAGGTGGTGGGTGAGATCGACGATGAAACGGACCCCGCCGCCGGTGAGGTGCGCCAACTTGCCGGTGGCGACTGGTTCGTGCGAGGGCACGTGGCGGTGACCGATCTCGCCGATTATGGCTTGGATCTGCCGGTGGACAGCGACGCGTACAACTCCGTCGGTGGCTTCGTGTTCGCCGAGCTTGGGCGCTTGCCGCAGCGTGGGGATACGGTCAACGCGGATGGCTTCTCGATCCGGGTCGAGTCGGTGCGGGAGAACAGGATCGAGGCGGTGCGCATCCGCGAGCGCCGTCCCGTGCCGCCACGCGAGGCCCGCGAGCGCACTGACTGAGAACGCCGACGGCACGAGCCCGATTGGAGGAAACCCGCCCCAAGCACACGCCCGGCCCACGGGGGGAGCGGGCCGGGCGTGCGCACTGGGAGGAGGCGGGTGTGCGTGCGACTTACTGTGTCGCGCTACTAGTATCGCGAGCTGGATGAAGGCGAGCTAAAAGTCGCCTGAGTCGAGATAAATTCTGTTGAAGAGTGCTCTCGCGATGAGTATCTAGCAGGTGTGGAATCTAGTAGGAATGGAATCCCCGTCCACTCTTGCGACCGAGCGCGCCCTCCGCGATCAGCTCGTCCACGCGCGGTGGGGTCGGCTCGCCGATCATCTCGCCGATCGCCTTCGACACGTCGAGGCCCACGAGGTCGAGTAACGCGAGTGGACCCAGTGGATGTCCGGCGCCAAGGCGCATGCAGGTGTCCACGCTGTTGGGGTCCATGCCGGTCTCTTCGAGCAGGCGGACCGCGCTGAACAGATACGGGAACAGCAGACGGTTGACCACGAAACCAGGGATGTCGGGAACCTCGACCGGCGTCTTCTCGAAGGTTTCGCACAGCGCGAGCGCTCGCCGCCGCGTGTCGTCGCTCGTCTCGCTGGGGAAGATCAACTCGATGAGCTGCATCTTCGTCACGGGGTTGAACACGTGCAGCCCCACAAACCGCTCGGGACGGCCGCTCGCGTCCGCCAGGCGCTGGACCGAAAGCGATGAGGTCGTGCTGGCCAGCAGACCCTCGGGGCCGATGATGCGATCCAGCTCAGACAGCAGTCCCGCCTTGATCTCGTGATCCTCGACGACCGCCTCGACGACGAAGGTGGCCTGCGCCAGGGCCTGCGGGTCGGTCACGACCTGGATGTGCTCGGGGTCCACGTTGGCGCCCAGGCGGCTCAGCGTGCGCTGTACTCTGGTACGGGCGCGCTCGGCTGAATCCTCCGAGCGGGCGAGTAGCAGCACCGGACCATGGTGGGCTGCCGTGGCGGCGAGGCCGCAGGCGATCGCGCCGCTGCCGACGATTGCGAGACGCTCGTTCATCTTGCTGGGTCTCTCTTCATGTTGACCGACTGGTTATTGACTGACTGGTCAATCTAGTTCTAGGTGGGCGCGGTAGAGTACGTGATACTCCCATCAACATGCCGCGCAAGACCTTAGGAGGACTTCAGTCATGAGACAAGTAGAGGGCCGCGAGGTCGTGATCGTCGAGGCAGTGCGCACGCCGATCGGCCGTGGGCACAAGGAGAAGGGCTACTACAAGGACACCCATCCAAACGCGCTGCTTGGCAAGGTCTACACGGAGGTCATCGAGCGCTCCGGCATCGACGCGGCCGAGGTCGAGGACGTGATCGCAGGTTGTGTGCAGCAATTCGGCGAGCAGGGCTTCAACATCGCTCGTAACGCCTGGCTGCAGGAAGGATTGCCGATCGAGACCCCCGGCACCACCGTCGACCGCCAGTGTGGTTCCGCGCAACAGGCCGTGAACTTCTCCGCGGCGTTGATCGCCGCGGGCGTGCACGACGCGATGATCGGCTCGGGCGTTGAGCACATGGGCCACTTCCCGTTCTCCGCCGGGATGAAGACGCAGGAAGACTTCGGTTTTGCCTTCACGCCGGAGCTGATGGCCAAGCACAACATCGTCGGCCAGGGCTTGGGCGCCGAGATGATCGCCGATCAGTGGGAGATCTCCCGCTCTGAGCTAGACGAGCTGGCGGTGCGTTCGCACAAGCTGGCTCACCAGGCCACCGAGGAGGGCCGCTTCGAGCGCGAGATCGTGCCGATGATGGTGAACGGTCAGGAGCTCGTAGCCGACCAGGGGATCCGTCCTGAAACCAGCCTGGAGACCCTCTCTCAGCTCAAGCCGGCATTCAAGCCGGACGGCAAGATCACCGCGGGCAACGCGTCACAGATCTCTGACGGCGCGGCGGCTGTGCTGCTGATGAGCGCGGACAAGGCCAAGGCGCTCGGGCTGAAGGCGCGTGCGCGGATCGTCGACCAGACGACCGTCGGCTGTGACCCGGTGAAAATGCTCGAGGGTCCGATTCCCGCCACGCGCAAGATCCTCGATCGCAATGGAATGAAGATCGACGACATCGATCTGATCGAGATCAATGAGGCCTTCGCCCCCGTGGTGGCGGCCTGGCGGCGTGAGCACAACCCGGACATGGACCGCGTGAACGTCAACGGCGGCGCGATGGCGTTGGGGCATCCGCTCGGCTCCACCGGCGCGCGGCTGATCACGACGCTGCTGCACGAGCTCGAGCGCTCTGACAAGGAGATCGGCTTCGTGACGATGTGCTGCGGCGGCGGACTCGGCACCGGCACGCTGATCCAGCGCGTCTGACCCGGCTGGGTCTCAGCCGCCGCTAGGTCCCCCGCCGGTCCAATCCACGGCGATCGGTGGGAGGGCCAACAGCGCGGCCCAGGTGGCGGCGTCGGTGACCCCGCTGGCCGGGATCGCGTGGGCCGTTTGGAAGCTCTCCAAGTTGGTTGTCGTTTCCGAGCCGAAATAGCCCGTGGTTTCCTGTGCGGGAATCGCGCTCGCGAGGTGCTCTTGCATCCACAGCACTTGATCGCCCTTGGCGCCACTGCTCAGTTCGGGATAGGAGGTATTCGGGGTGACGCTGGTGAGCGGGGTCAGCGGCGTGGCAAGGGTGCTCCAGTCGCTGGCTGGGGTTTCCTGCCAGTCCCAGAAGGACAGCCCGGTGGCGTCGTAATCGACGGCCTCCTCGCGGAAGCGCAGCAGATCCGAGGCGGAGACGCCGCCATAGGTTTGACCCAACGGGAAGATCGGGCGCCCGTATATGCGGTTGGCTATGTAGGTGTTCGCGTAGACCGTGTCCACCGATGCCCCGATGTCCTTCCAGTACATCTGCGGGACGTTGTACTGCGCTCCGTCCGGACCGAGGAATACCGAGTAGGGGAACGAAGGGTGGTAGGAGACATATGGGAACGAGGCCAGGCCCAGGGGATAGGTAGCTCCGATTTTCGCGCGTAGTTCGGTGATATAGGTCTGTGCGGCGGCATAGTGGCCTTCGTACTCGGACTCGGCGTCGATCACCAGACAGTCCGCGCCGTTGGCGACCGCCTCGGCGCCAAGGTTCGCCTCTCCGGTGGGGTTGGTGCCGTAGACGTACTGCCAGGCGCACACTTTCAGCCCATTGGCGTGCAGTTCCGTCACCAGCGCAGGCGAGAATTGGCTCCAGTAGTTGCTCGAGCCGTCGGAGCTCTTGATGAACACGGTGGTGACGCCGGACGCATGGGCTTGCGCCACGATCGAGGCGACGTTGCCGCCGTCGGACTGGCTCATGTACCAGATCCACATGCCCTGACCTTCGAAGGCCGTTCCACTGGCCGAGGTGGCGGTCGGGGCAGGGGATGGTGTGACCTCTGGCGGCGGCGCAGGCGGGTGCAGCGCGTAACGTACGATGGTGATCGGCCCGTAAGAGCTCGTGTGGCGTCCATGGCTGAGCAGCACCATGATGTGGCCCGAACGGGCCTTGCTGGGAACGGTCAGTACCAGGCCCTGTGCTGTGTTGCGTAGATGCGAGTGCGGCGAGGTGGGGCCGATGCGGGCGCCGGGCGTGTGGGGGAAGGCCACGACCATTCCCTTCGTCAGCCCTTTGCCCGTCAGCAGCAGGGTTCCGTGGGTGGTGACCTCGTGTGGGTTGCCGCTGCATCTGATGCTGGGCATGCAGCTGACGCTCGTGATGCGCACCGATTTGATGTGCAGGCTGGAGGTCTGCTTCGAGGTCGTCCTGCGTGGCGTGACTTTCGCTGCGCCGGAGGGAGCAACGCTGCCGCCGGCGTTTGCGGCGTTTGCCTGCGGTTGGCTGATAGTGCAGCACAGCAGCGCGGAAGCGACCGCCGCGAGTGCAAACATGGATCGCTGAGTGGCGCAGTTCGCCAAGAAACTCCCTTCGCGCCGGAAAATCTGGTTGCTTCAACGGGCGGCCACCGACCTTAGCCGCTGTGTCTGCAGAAACCGACCAGCGGGATAGAAGTTGCGTCAGCCCCAGCGGAAGCCCGAGGCCGAGGGCGTCGGGCTGAGTGGGCTGGACGGCAGGTCCGCGGGGGGCTCAGGCAGGTTGAAGCCCGCGGGTGCAACATCGTTGGGGGTGGTCGGATGAAACAGCGAGGCCAGATATTGGATCTGCCCGCGTCCCGGGCCGAGCTCTGACTGGCCGCCACCGTAGGTGGAGATGCCCTGTGCGGCGCAGTAGTCGTAGGTGTCTAGCAGTGAGCGCAGTCCGCCGAGGCGCGAGGGCTTGATGTTGAGCGTGCGCGGCGGGAACGGCAGCGCTTCGATGTCCGTTAGGCCGTGGATCGGTGCGTCCCAGGTGATCCGCTCGTGATGTCCGAGCAGGATCGGCTCGGTCTCTGGCGTCAGCTTGGGGTCCTCGATCCAGGCGTTCGGAAAGGCGTCCACCACGCGCCTGTAGAGAGCCGGGTCGGCTGGATTGTCGACGATCGTGCCCTCGTATTGGCCCTTCAGATCGACTGAGTCCACAGCGTCGAGCGCCACGAGCTCGGCGATCAGGGACGCATCCCAAGATGGTGTCGGGTCGAGCTTGAAGCGAAGCGTTGGTGCGATCTCCAGGCGCCGCTCGAGGGGGTCGAGCGATGGTGGCTCACCGAGGCGCAGGGACGCCACGAACACGACCGGCCGAGGCTCACGTCCAAGGGCTGCATGAAGCGTGCTGCCGGCTTGGCGCAAAGCCAGATCCAGTGCCGCCGAGTCGAACGCCCAATTGCGATACAGGCGAAACTCCGGACGCTGCGTCGGAAGCGGAAACAGATCTAGCGACCGTAGGTGCTCGGCGAAGGATTGGAGCGTATAGCTCCCGGCCAGCGGCAAATCCGTACCGGAGCGCTGCAGGGCCTCTTGATCCTCGGCGGCGTAGGTAACGTCCTCACCGACCCCCTCCTCGCCCGCGCCATGCAGATGGATGACCGTCGTCTTGCGCACGAACTCGGCGGAGAGGCTCATCTGGAGAGGCTCCAGCGTGTAGCTGTCGATCTCCACCGGCAGGTCGGCGAGCAGCTCGTAGGTGCTCATGGAGTCCCCGCCCGCCCCTCTCCTTCCAGGCGCGCGACGAGCTCGTCGAGTCGCAGCTCCTCGAGTGCCGCGCCGACCGCCTCCAGCTCACCGGCGCACAGCTCAATCAGTGTCTTGCCCTCCTGGACCAGAGCAACGGTCTCGCTCAGGCTGGCATCGCCTGAGTCCAGGCGACGGATGATCTCCTCCACGCGTGCGGCAGCGGTCTCGTAGGTTTGCGGTTGGGAGTCGGCAACAGGCTGGGTAGCAGCGGTGAGCTTGGTGTTGGTCATTCGAGGATCCTTGCGGGGATAGTGGCGTCGGCAAAGCGCAATCGCACATCGTCCACCGCGCGTGCGGAGATGGCTGTTGGGAGCGCCTCGCCAGAGGAGGATTGCACGAGCACATAACCGCGCTCGAGTGTGCGTTGAGGGTCGTGGGCGGCCAGCGTCAGAGCGAGCCGTCCGAGCTCGTGCGGATGTCGTCGGTGGCAGTCCAGGAGTGCTGACTGACTCTTGCGCTGCAATCCAAGTAGACCCCGCGCAGTCAGGGCGTGCTCGGACTGAAGGCGTCGGCGTGAGCCGGCGCGGATCTCGCGCAGCTGCTGGTGTAGCCCCGCACGCTGGCGGGCCAGATGCCCAGCGGGTGTCCGGGAGAGCGTCGCGAGCAGACGAGCGCGCGCGAGCACGGCTCGCCGCGCATGTTCGCGTAGGCGTGCCGCGGTGGCCGGCAGACTCCGCTGGGGGAGGATCGCCCGTCGCCCGTGATCCAGTAGCCGCGCCGCCGCGGCGGCGGCGTCAGAGCGGGCGCGTAGGCAGTCGATGCCAACGGCGGCCTCCGCGGCATGAGTCGGTGTGGAAGCGCTGATCGCCGCAACGTCGTCGAGCAGCGTGCGGTCGGTGTGATGGCCGACCGAGGCGATCACCGGCACCTCGAGCAGCGCGACCGTGCGGCACAGAGTCTCGTCACAGAAGCACAGCAAGTCGGCAAGGGAGCCGCCACCGCGGGCCACGATCGCCACCTCGACCTCACCCACGGTGGCGAGGTCTCCCAATGCGCGGACTATCGCGGGAGCGGCGTGGCGATCCTGCACGGGGGCGAAGCCCCATACGAGTCGTCCCGCCCAGCCCCGACGGTGCAGCGCGGCGAGGATGTCATCGCGTGCCTTGCCGCTCTCGCCCGTGATCACGCCGATCGTGCGGGGGAGGAGCGGCAGGTGCAAGCGTTTTTGGCGCTCGAGCAGCCCCTCGGCATCGAGGACCTTGCGCAGACGGTCGATCCGGGCAAGCAAGTCTCCGTCTCCGGCCACGCGCAGATCGATCACGGAGAAGGAGAAGCTGGGGGAGGAGGTGGCGCTTCCGGGGTAGAAGTCACAGCCGCCGGCCACCACTACTTGCATGCCATCGATTGAGCCCTCGTTAACACCGCTGCCGATGCGGGCGAGGATCGAGTCCCAGTCCTTCAGCCAAACCGCGCATGGGATTGCGCCTGAGGGATCGCGCAGCTCGAAGTAGGCGCGCGCGCGGGCGATGCGCAGGTTGACGAGCTCGCCCACGAGCTGCACGTGGGTGAACGAGCGCAATTGCCGGCGCAGGGCGGTCGTGTACTCCCCAACTGGGAACGGGCCGGCGAGCCCGCTGCCGGGGATGCCGGGCTCGGCGGGTGTTGCTGGATCGTCGAGCGGAGTTGGCGTGGACATAAAATCCAGGATAGGCGCTAGCATCGACGGAGATGTCGCGCAGCGGACCCCGGCCTGGCTCCTAACGCAGTGGCGAATCGCAACAGGGGCCGTGGCGGACGCTCGCGCAAGCGGCGCCCATCAGTCGCGAGGGCAGCCGGGGGGGGGCCGATAGGCACTGCGACAGGACAGACGCCGCCGGCCGGAAGGGAGGAGAAGCGGGAGCAAAAGACCTCTCTCCAGACGCGGCGCAACGGTAAGCGGGCGCGCCCTCGGGGCGCAGCGGGGCGCAGCGCAGGCGCCTATCGGGATCGACTGTCTGTCGGCGAGCGTCCTCAGGCGCCGTGGCACCCGCTTCCGCTCTCGGAGCTGCTGATCCTGGTTGGCGCAATCGGCGTCGTGATCGGTCTGGGCAGGGGGATCTCACACGGCGTCGCGCCACTGTCCGCAGGGATCGTGGCGGTGCTGATCGGCACGGTCGAGGTGACGCTGCGGGAGCACCTGAGCGGATACCGCTCTCACACCCTGATCCTGACGCTGCTGGCGGTGATTGTCCTCGACGCCCCTTTGGTGCTCGTTCTCGCGCCGCTTACCTCGCTGATGAAGGTCGGGTTGCTGCTGGCCGATGCAGCGTTGGGAACGCTCGTGTTCAAGCTGCTGCGCGCCCGTCATCTCGACGGGAAGCGCGAGCGCACATTTGCAGGTAAACGCTGAAGGTTCTCGGGTTGTTCTCAGGCGGTTCTCAGGCGTACGCGGCTGAGAGCACGCTGGGCTCGGGGGATGGGCGCTGGAGATCCCGGTCGAGTCGGTTGTCGTGGCCGGCGATCACAACTGGATCGCTGCAGATCTCCATCAGCCGTGAGAACGTGCGTTTGCCGATGTGCTCCTCCAGTTCGCGTGGTTCGGGCGCGAGCGGCCCATCGGCGTCGGAGTCGATGTCGGATGTGAACACGATCGAGCGCTGTTCCTCGTAACGAGCGTTGACGATGAGATAGAGCTGCTCCAGCACCCACTCGGTTGGGCGCACGACGCGCAGGTCCTCGATGTGCAGCAGCTCGACGTTCGCGAGCGTCTCGATCACCTCGTCGGTCGTTTCGCGGCTGTCGGCGTTAAATGTCGCCTTGATGCGGTTCAGGAGCGCGACGGCGTTGAAGCTCAGAACCGAGTGTTGCTCGCGGCTCGCGGCTGCGGCGACCATGTAGCCAAGTGTCGTCTTGCCGGTACCCGTATGACCCATCAGCCAAAGGCCGTTGCCCGCAGCGAGGTTGCGGTGGATATCGGTGCAGAAGCGCTTGACCTTGCGCACGGAGTCGGCGTTTACGGGATCCTGGGCGATCTGCGTGAGCGGATAGCGCTCCCAGGAGAGGTCCATATAGCGCCTGGGCACGCGGTCGCGCAGCCGCCGGGCACGAGCGTTGGCGATGCGCTGAGCTCTGCACGCGCAGTCCTGGGCGGTGTTCGTCTGCTCATCGACCAGGAAGCCGCTGCCGTCGCACGTATCGAACATGCAACGCTCCTCACCGGTAGATCTTGGGTGCGAATCGAACATCCACAACCAGTCAAGCAAGCCCTCCGGCGGCCACGAGCAGCAACTACGCAATCGCCGGGATTTTTTCCGATCAGACGAGGTCGAGCGAGGGGAGTGGGCGCTCGCCCAGCTTGCGTCCCTCACCGCGAGTCTCGCCCTGCAGGCCGAGGCGCTGAAGGCGCACGATCTCGCGTTCGCCCTCTATGCGCGCCTGATGCTCGGGGGGAAGGTCAGCGATCAGGGCAGCGATGCGGTTGCGTAGTTGGAGGGCGAAATGGGGAGTGGAGGCGCCCATCAACTGGCGCACGTCCTCGACAGTCACCTCGTTCTCGCCCTTGATACGGGCGATTCGGTTGGGGTCCTCAGCTTGGCTCATGTGGTCATTCTTGCGTTGTGATGGTCGATCATTCGGCGAGCGGGAGAGACGGTTCTTCGGTGGCAGTCGCGCGGGCTGAGGTCTCGAGTAGCGTGTCGATTTCCGCCTGGGTGACTGTTGAGATCGCCCGTTCGTCGCCGATCAGCCAGCCGTGATTGTAGACGCCGCGGACCGGTGGGACCTGGGGGGAGTAGGCGGGTTTGATGTTTTTGAGGTATTCGACCAGCGCGGGCGGAATCGAAGTCTGGGCGGGTGGGCTCGAATCTTCGAGTAGGAGCAGCGGGCCGAAGTCGCCGCTGGCGGAAAGCAGTGCGACCGCGGGTCCGTCGAGTGGGCGCGAGGCGCTTGCGAAAACGAGGCCATGCCCGGGTTCGTGGATGCCCCAGCCGAACGCGCCGTCGGCGAAGCGCGCAACAGCGATCGCGTTTTCGGTGGGGTTCCCGCCCGCCCTGCTTTCAACGCCTGGGCCGCCGCCGATCCGCTTGACCGCTCCGAGGTGAGCGAGCTCCGCGAGCACGTGGCCGCTCAGGGTGCTTGGGCCGACCACATAGATCGTCGGTTGATGCAGGCTCCTCAACTCTGTGCTCGTCGCCACAGGGACGGCCGTGCCGCTAACGAGCAGAATCGGCGCGCCGCTCTCGGCGGACAGTCCCGCGGCGGGCATCACGAGCGCTGGGGGAGCGTCGTCGGCGAGCACGATCACCTGATGGGGAGCAACGCCGCGGGCGCGACTCTCCAGGCGCGCCACTTCGACGGCCAGCACGGGGGGTTCGGTTGCCGCGAGCGTGTATGTGCGGTAGCCGGCCGGATTGGCTGGGGCGGTCCCGATCCGGATCACCTGTGCGCCGCCCACCTGGGCAGTTCCGGTGGGATGCATTGCGGCGAGCGCCTGGGCGCTCACCGCGGGCAGCGTGGAGCCCTCGCTGTACAGCAGCGGCGCACTCAGAGGCGTGCTGGCAAGCGCGGAGGCGGCAAGCGCCGCAGGCCAGTCGTGTTCATCGACCAATACCACTGCCTGTGGCCGTGTGTCGATCGTCAGGCCGGGGTACACCGCGCGGGCCACCGCCGCCGCATCGGTCGCTGGGTCGGACCCGCCTAGACGGGTGGTGTTCTTCGTTACGAGGCCCGCGGCGCCTTGGGGAATCACCTGGGCGATTGGCGCCCCCAGCCCACCGCCAGAGGGCAATGTGGCGGACTTACCGCAGCCTGTGAGCACTGCGCCAGCGAGTACGGCCACAAGCAAACGGGGCGCGGGGACGTTCATTGCGAGGACACTACTGGGCGGGCCAGCGCAAAGCCGGCATTTGCGGGATAAACCTGCGAAACGAGGTGCAACTCGTGCAAGCGTCGTTGCACTTTGCTAGTCTGCCGCCCGAACGCCGAATCCTTGACCAGATGTCAAGGAACGGGGGACCCGAGTTGTTGGGGCGAATCCCACGGTGCATCCGTGAGAAGCGCAGGCTCTTTCAGCGCTAGCCCGTCAGCTAACCCCGCAGGCCGACGAAAGAGGAACTGTTTTGCGGGTGCGTACCCTGAGCGCGATTCTGTCTAGCTTGACGGCCCTGGCCGTGGCCACCACGCCCGCCTTGGCCACTGAGACCGGTGGCGTGGCTGCCGCTGCGCCCTCTCCCGCCACGAGCGGTGGCTCGCTTCCCACCACGCCGGTGAAACCCGTGCATACGGACCCCGTCACGGCGCCCACCCCGAACATCGCCTACACGGGTCCGGTGTATGAGAAAACCGTGACCGGCCAGGTTGTCCCCTACGTGCCCCCGGCGCCCACGGGTCAGGTCAACGGCATCACCGGCGGCATGCCCGTCGGGACCGCGGCCGATACGAAGCCGCAGCTGCTCGTGCCGGGCACGATGGCGCGCTACGTGGATGGGCTCGCGGCGGCCCCGATGTCGGTGCCCGCGGCCGTGCAGGAGATCGTCTGGGCCGGCGACGAACTGATTGGGTTGCCCTACATCTACGGCGGCGGTCACGCCTCGTTCAGCTCGCCCGGCTACGACTGCTCGGGCACCGTGTCCTTCGCGTTGCACGGCGCCAACCTGCTGCAGACCCCCGAGGATTCGTCCGAATTCGAAGTCTGGGGCTCGCACGGGGCCGGGCGCTGGGTCACGATCTTCGCCAACCCCGGGCACGCCTACATGACGGTCGCCGGGCTGCGTCTGGACACGAGCGCGGCCGATGATCCGACCAACGAGCAGGGTCCGCGCTGGCGTCCGCTACGTCAGGGCAACGAAGGCTTCACCGCTCGTCACCCGCTTGGTCTCTAGGGCGCGGCGCCAGGTCGGCTACGCTTGAGCCTGGCCCCACCGCCCCGTTCGAAGAACAGCAATAGGAGGATCAGAAGATGGCCGGCTTGACCGGGCGTATGTCCACTGTCGTGAAGGCGAAGGTCTCGAAACTGCTCGACCGCGCCGAAGACCCCGCTGAGACGCTGGACTACAGCTACCAGAAGCAGGTCGAACAGCTGCAGAACGTGAAGAAGGGCATCGCCGATGTGGTGACGGCCAAGAAGCGTTTGCAGATGCAGGAGGCGACGCTCAAGCAGAGCGTGGTCAAGCTCGACACGCAGGCGCGCCAGGCGGTGTCCGGCGGTCAAGAGGATCTGGCACGCACAGCGCTCGAGCGCAAGAACGTCGCCCAGACTGAGCTTCAAGGGCTCGACACGCAAGTTGCGGAACTCGAAGACCAGCAACAGAAGCTGACCGACTCCGAGCAGAAGCTGCGCGCGAAGATTGAGGCATTTCGCACCAAGAAGGAGGTCATCAAGGCGCAGTACTCCGCGGCGGAGGCTCAGGTGAAGATCTCTGAGGCAGCCACTGGGGTGGGCGAGCAGATGGCCGACGTAGGCTTGGCGATGCAGCGCGCGGTGGATAAGACAGAAAACATGAAAGCGCGCGCCGACGCCGTATCCGAGCTGGAAGCGGCGGGGACGTTCGACGACGTGACGGCGCTCGGGTCGGGCGAAGACGACATCGACCGTCAGCTGAAGCAGCTCTCGAGCCAACCGGCGGTCGATGAGGAGCTGGCGAAGATGAAGGGGGAAATAGAAGGCCCGCCCGGGGTGGGTGGGCTCCCCAATCCGACGCCGCCGGCCACTCAGATCTCCGAGCAGACCCAGGAGCCCCCGCCCGCGGAGTCAGCGCCCGTGGCTGCCGAGCCGGCTGAGGGTGGTCAGGCATGATCGTGCGCGTCTCCACCGAGGGGCAGTACGAGCTGCAGGACGGGGCGCTCGAGCGCATGCATGAGCTCGACAACGCCTGTCAGGCAGCGGTGGAAGCCGGCGACAGCGAGCGTTTCCACGGCTGCTACGAGAAGCTGCTCGAGCTCATTCGCAACGAGGGCTCAGAGCTAGAGGACGACGATCTGCGTGGCTCGGATTTGACGCTCCCACCGCCGGACATAACGCTCGAGGAAGCGCAGAGCGAGTTCTCGGCGCACGGGCTGATTCCGGACTGAGAGGACCCTCTCCCTCTCCTCTTTGGAGGCTAGAGGGGTATCCCCAGAGCTAGAGGGGTATACCCCAGAGCGGAAACCAACGCTCCATTTCGGGCTCGATCGGCAGTTCGGATGCACATCTGCGCCTTGAGCTGCAGCTCGCGCTCGGTCGAGCGGCTATTGTACCCGCGGGTGGGCGGGATCCGAATCGGGCACAAACGGATACCAGAAGCCGCGCTTGTAGTTGTAGATGAAGTACACGTGGTGTTTTTGTGCGTCACTGAACGCGAACACGGCGCACAAGCAGCCGCTCGCCGTGACCGGCGGTCTCGATCGAGCCAGATACCGCATTGATCCCAACCGCGAGGTCTTCGATGCTGGGTGTCCCGGTGGGGTTGCGCAGGACCATCCAGCGGTAGCCGAAGGAGTCATCCTGGGTGGAGACGGTCGTGCCGTTCTCGCCACCGGTGGCCTTGACGACTTCTTCCATTTCGCGCAAGGTGGCTTCGAACTCGGCTGTGGCGAGCGCCTGGAAGACGATCGCGGCGGTGCCGGTAGGGTCGATCCCGTGCTCAGACTGCAATGCGATGTAGGCGGTGGAGATCGCGAACAGGCGGTCGGGCGCCGGGCCCTTGACCTCGTGGCGGCCCGTGAGGATGTCGCGCAGGCCCACGGTCAGTTGTTGCTCTGAAGCTGGGACTCCAGGCGCTCGAGCGCCGCCAGGCGCTGCTCGAGCGGGGGGTGGTCGGCAAAGATGTTCATCAGCGACTTCTTCGTGCGTGCGGGAATGATGAAGAAAGCGCTCATCCCTTCCGCCTTGCGCAGATCCTGGCTCGGCACCCGCTCTATCGTGCCGCTGATCTTCAACAGCGCCGAGGCCAGCGCGCTGGGGCGCCCCGTCAACACGGCTGAGCCGCGGTCGGCTGCGAACTCGCGATAGCGCGACAGCGCGCGCAACAACAAGAAGGAGATCGCGTACACGAGTGCGGAGACCAAGAGGATCACGCATCAGCGCCTCCTCCTCGTCGCGGTCGCGGCCGTAACCGCCACCGAAGCCGCCGCCAAAGAAGAAGGAGAACTGGATGATCATCGAGGCGAGCGTCGCGAAGAAGCTCGCGAGGGTCATCACCATCACGTCGCGGTTGATCACGTGCGTGAGCTCGTGCGCCATCACGCCTTCGAGCTCCGCCGGGGAGAGTAGTTCGAGTATCCCTCGGGTTGCGGTCACGCTGGTCGACTTCTTGGAGCGGCCCATCGCAAACGCGTTGGGCATCGCGCTCTCCATCACGCAGACCCGCGGCTTGGGCAGATCGGCTTGCACGCACAGCCGCTCGATGATGCCGTGCAGCTGGGGCTCCTCTTCGGGGGAGACTTCCTTGACGCCCATCGTGGCCATCGCGAGTTTGTCCGAGGTGAACAGCTGCACCAGCAGCAGCACGACGGCGACGATCACGATCAGGCCGGCTCCTGCTCCTGCGGCGAACAGCACGCCGACGAACACCACGTAGACGAGGCCGAGCAGGAACATGGTCAACAGCATGCGGGCCTGCAGGCCTGTGTCCTTGCCGAAGCTCGATCGTTGCGAGGCCATCGGCATGGATTGTCGCAGAAGCGGATTGACGTGCCCTAAAGTTCGCGGCAAGCGATGCCCCGGCGTAAGCAACCACGATGAAGCCCGAAATCCATCTCCTGGGTATCTCGATCAAGACCTTCGGGGTGATGTTCGCACTCGGCTTCCTCGCCTGCGGAGGGCTGGTGGCGCGCAGGCTGCGTGAGCTCGAGCGGCCTGTCGACTGGGCCTACGAGATCGTGTTCGCCGCCTTGATCGGCGGTGTGGTGGGCGCGCGCGGCTACTACGTGATCCAGAACTACTCGCAGGTCAAGCACGACCTGCTCAAATCACTCTTCTCCGGCTCGGGTCTGGTCTGGTACGGCGGCGCGATCGGCGGCGCGATCGGTGTGCTCATCTGGATGCGCTGGCGCGACGCGATGGAGTTGCGCCTGTTCGATATGGCCGCAACGGCGCTTGCGCTGGGATACGCGATCGGGCGGATCGGCTGCCAGGTCTCCGGCGACGGCGACTACGGGATCCGCTCGAAACTCCCGTGGGCGATGGGCTACCCCCATGGCACGCTCCCGACCCCGCCGGGGGTGACGGTGCAGCCGACGCCGATCTACGAGACCGTGACCATGTGTTTAGTTGCCTATCTGCTGTGGCAGCTGCGCGATCGCGTGCGCCCGGGGGTGGTATTCGCGCTGTATCTCGTGTTGAGTGGCCTGGAGCGCTTCCTGGTCGAGTTCATCCGCCGCAACAAGGAGGTGCTCGTGGGCCTGACCGCACCGCAGGTCGAGAGCATCGTGCTGCTGCTGATCGGATTGGTATGGCTGACGTTGATGGTGCGCGGGAGCGGTTTGAGTGGCCTGCGTGCTCAGACGAAGACGCCGCGCTCGGCGACGGTCTGACTCGGGTCGCCGCACCATGTCCTGAGCCATCAGGCGATAATCACCGGCGATGGTCACCGGCACGAGTCTTTCGCACGTATTCCCGCTCGGCAGCCAGCTGAACGAGCGTGGTCGTCTGATTCTCGGCGGCTGTGACACGATCGAGCTGGCCAAGGAGTTCGGTACCCCTGCCTACGTGGTGGCCGAGGAGGACCTACGTGCGCGCGCCCGCGCGTTTGTGCAGGCCGGCGAGCAGGCGGGTCATGGGGATTTCCATGTGGTGTTCGCCTCCAAGGCATTCCCCTGCACCGCCGTCCTGGAGCTGTTCGCGCAGGAGGGCCTGTGGTGTGACGTGGCATCTGGCGGTGAACTGCACCTCGCGCTGCATGCGGGCTTCGCACCGGAGCGAATCGTGCTGCACGGCAATGCCAAGTCTGAGGCCGAGCTCCAGATGGCGCTGAACGTGCGTGTGGGAATGATCGTGGTGGACAACTTCGACGAGCTCGAGCGTCTGCAGCGACTGACCGCCGATAACGCCCAGAGGGGAGAGGCTCAGTCTGTGCTCATCCGGGTCACGCCTGACGTGCGGGGCGAAACGCACGAGAAGATCTCCACCGGCCAGGCGGACTCCAAGTTCGGCTTCTCGATGGGCGATGCTCCGGCGGCGATCGAGCGGATCAGGGACATCGACGGGCTCGAGCTGCGCGGCCTGCACGCCCACATCGGTTCGCAGCTGCTCGAGTTGGAGCCCTTTAGCCGCGAGGTGGCGGAGCTGGCCAAGCTCGGATCGGAGACCCACCCGCCGGGCGGGTTCTCCATCTGGGATCTCGGCGGTGGCCTCGGGGTTCCCTACACGGAGGAGCAGGCGAGCCCGCCGGCGATCGAGGAGTACGTGGGGACGCTCGTGCGCGCGGCGCGGGAGCACGGTATGGGCGGGTCCGGCAAGCGGCTGTTGGTCGAGCCCGGCCGCGCGCTCGTTGCAAACGCGGGGGTAACGCTCTACACGGTGGAGAGCGTCAAGCGCAACGTCTCCACCTGGGTGGCGGTCGACGGTGGGATGTCTGACAACCTGCGACCGATGCTCTACGGCGCGGTCTACGAAGCGCACGTGGCAGACCGCTTCGGCGGTGCGACGCCGTGCGTGCTGGCCGGTAAGCACTGCGAGTCCGGCGACGTGATCGTGCGCGACGCGCTGCTCGACGACCCGCGCCCGGGCGACGTGATCGTCACACCGGCGACCGGCGCTTACGGTTTCGCAATGGCCTCCAACTACAACGGCGTGCCCCGCCCGCCGGTCGTCTTCTGCCGCGACGGAGACGCGCGCGTGGTCGTGCGGCGCGAGAGCTTCGAGGATCTGACGGCGCGCGATGTCCGCTGAACCCTTCAAAGTTGGCCTGCTCGGCCACGGCACCGTTGGCTCGGCGTTCGCCGCCCTGCTGGATGAGCGGGCCGGCGAGATCGAGCGCTTCAATGGCCGCACCCCGGTGATCGCCGGTGTGCTGACACGCACACGGGGTAGCTTCGATGAGATCCTCGCCGGCGCGGAGTTGATCGTCGAGGTGATGGGGGGGATCGAACCCGCCCGCGAATACCTGCTGGCGGCGATGCGCGCTGGTAGGGACGTGGTCAGCGCGAACAAGCAGTTGCTCTCTCAGCATGGCGAGGAGCTATTCGAGACGGCTCGCGAGCACGGTGTGCTGCTGCGCTTCGAGGCAGCGGTCGCCGGGGCGGTTCCGGTAGTGCGGTTGCTCGAGGAGTCGCTGGCCGCCACGCCGATCGAGCGCATCCACGGGATCGTCAACGGCACGACAAACTTCATCCTCTCGGAGATGGCCCGTGGCAGCTCCTATGCGCAGGCCCTCGCGGAGGCTCAGCGCCTCGGCTATGCCGAGGCGGATCCGAGCGACGATGTTTCGGGGCGCGATGCGGCGGCGAAGATGGCGATCCTCGCGCGTCTGGCGTTCGGCGCTCCTGTGCACCTGAATGACGTTCCATACGAGGGCATCGAGCGTCTACAGAGCGATGACCTGGAGTACGCCCGCGAGCTGGGTCTCGGCCTGAAGCTGATCGGGACCGCCGAGCGCCGCGATGGAGGCCTGTCGGTGCGGGTCTATCCCGCATTCCTATATGCCGGACATCCACTCTCCTCAGTATTGGGACCGTTCAACGCGGTCACTGTCGAATCGGAGGCGATCACCGAGATCACGATGTCCGGTCCGGGCGCCGGCGGCCTGCAGACCGCGAGCGCGGTGTTGGGCGACGTGGTGAGCGTGATGACCGGCGGTGCACGACCACCTGCTCCGCCGCTTGCGCTGCGCCTGCTCGAGGATGTCCCGAGCGCCTTCTACCTGCACCTGGAGGTCGCCGACCGCCCCGGCGTGCTCGCCGCCGTGACCCAGGTGTTGGGAGAGCAGGGGGTATCGATCAAGTCGGTGCTCCAGCGTGGTTTGGGAGAGAATGCGCGGCTGGTGATGGTCACCCATCAGGTCGCCGAGTCGAGCCTGCGCGCGGCGATCGCGCTGCTGGAGGCGGCCGACTTCGTACGTTCGGCCCCCCGCACAATTCGCGTTATCGAAGAGGAGTTTGGATGAACGAGGCGAGCGTGAAGGTTCCCAGGGTGGAGGGCATACCGTCGAGCGGAGCCCACGTGCCGCTGATCGAGCGCTACCGCGAGCGGCTGCCGTTCGAGCCGGGCGATCCGCTCGTCAGCCTGCAGGAGGGCTCGACGCCGCTGCTGCGCGCGCCGGTGCTCTCGGAGCTCGTCGGCGCGACCGTGCGGTTGAAGCTCGAGGGCGCCAATCCGACCGGATCGTTCAAGGATCGCGGCATGACCTGCGCGGTCTCGGCGGCCGTACGCGACGGCGCCAAGGCGGTGATCTGCGCCTCGACCGGCAACACCGCCGCGAGCGCGGCGGCATATGCTGCGCGCGCGGGCATCACTTGCGCGGTGATCGTCCCCGAGGGGAAGATCGCCCAGGGCAAGATGGCCCAGACGCTCGTGCACGGTGCGCGCGTGATCTCGCTAAAGGGCAATTTCGACCAGGCGCTGACGCTCGTCCGTGAGCTCACCGACACGCATCCGATCGTCCTGGTGAACTCCGTCAACGAGTTCCGCATCGAAGGCCAGAAGACAGCCGCCTTCGAGATCCACGAGGGCTTGGAAGGTGGCCTGGAAGCGCTCTGCATACCCGTTGGCAATGCGGGCAACATCACTTCCTACTGGCGCGGCTTTCAGGAGATGGGCGCGGCGCCGAAACTGTTCGGCTTCCAGGCCGAGGGCGCGGCGCCGCTGGTGGAGGGCAAAGTGATCGAGCACCCGGAAACGGTCGCCTCGGCGATCAGGATCGGCAACCCGGTCCGCTGGGAGGACGCGATGGCCGCGGCGAGAGACTCGCGTGGTTCGATCAGGGTCGTGAGCGATGCGGAGATCCTCTCGGCCTACCGTCTGCTCGCATCCAGAGAAGGCATGTTCTGCGAGCCGGCCTCCGCGGCGTCGGTCGCGGGCCTGCTCAAGTACGGCGCCGACGGTGCCGAGCAGGTCGCGTGCGTGCTCACCGGCCGCGGCCTGAAGGATCCGGAGACGGCGATCGCCAACAATGACGGCATGGTGATCCAGTGCGTCGCCGAGACAGCGGCGATCGAGGAAGCGGTGCTGGGTGATCCGTCGTAGGCAGGCCGTCCGCGTGAGAGGGGTCGCGCGGACGATCGCGCGCGGCGCGCGGCTGGCCCTGGGACACGCGGGCACGCGGGGATGATCCGCCGTCGTGTCGTACGCGTGCCGGCGTCCTCAGCCAACCTCGGTCCGGGATTCGACTGCATGGCTGCTGCCCTGGCGTTGCATCTGGAGCTCGAAGTCGAGGAGACCGGCAAATTCGTCGTCGAGAGCGACCTGCCGGTCCCGCGCGGGCGCGAGAACCTGTGCGTGCGTGCTTTCGAGCGGTTGCACCCCGTGGACGCCTTCACCTTCCGTATCCGCTCACAGATCCCGCTCGCGGGCGGCCTCGGCTCGAGCGCCGCGGCGATCGTGGCGGGCCTGATGGCGGCCGACCACCTGTTTGAGTTGGACGCTGATCTCTTGGGGGAGGCGACCGAGCTGGAGGGTCATCCCGACAACGTTGCGGCGGCGTTGCGCGGAGGGTTTGTCGTGTG
This sequence comes from uncultured Solirubrobacterales bacterium, assembly GCA_963804555.1. Taxonomy (GTDB): domain Bacteria; phylum Actinomycetota; class Thermoleophilia; order Solirubrobacterales; family Solirubrobacteraceae; genus Palsa-744. The sequence continues at coordinate 316,072 of CAWDQX010000009.1, read as the reverse complement.
TGCTGATGGAGAGGCGGTGCGCTTCGATCCCCCGACTGGTCTGGAATCGCTGGCGGTCGTGCCGGATCAGGCGGTGCGCACTCACGCGGCGCGTGCGGCGTTGCCGGCCGAGGTCCCGCTCGAGGAGGCGGTGTTCAATGTCGCCCACGGTGCGCTGCTGACGCTCGGCCTGAGCAAAGGCGACTGGGACTTGGTGGCGCGCGGACTGCACGACCGCCTGCACGAGCCCCGCCGCGCAAGCCTCTTTCCCCGTTCCTATGAGCTGGCGATGCGCGCCCGCGAACTGGGCGCGCTGGGCGCCACGATCTCCGGCGCGGGCCCGACGGTGCTCGTGTGGTGCTTCTACGAGCAGACCGGGGCTGTCGTCGAGGCGCTGCGGCCTCAGATCGAGGGCTGGGCAAAGTTGCTGCGCACGCCGTTTGAGCCGCAGGGCGCCTACGTGAGGGAGCTTTAGCGCAGTCGAGCGAGTTGCTTGCGTGCGCCCTCGAACCCTGGCAGCCGCTCGAGCACTTCGTCGGCGAGCGCCAGGTAGTCGGCACCGAGGTCGGGGCGGTGGTCGAGGATTGACTTTGCGCGCTCGGCCGACTCGGCGTAGGCGATCGAGGAGCGCACGACTGTGGCGAATACCTGCTCGCCGAAGCGCTCCCGCAGCGACACGAGGGCCTCGCGCGAGTGCACGGTGCGCATGTCGGCGAGGTTCAGCAGCACGCCCAGCAATTCCAACTGTGGGTTGAGGCTGTCCCGCGCAAGTTCCACCACCTCCATTGCCTGCTCGACTCCCTGCAGCGCAAAGTACTGGGCCTCGGCTGTGACGAGCGCGCGATCGGCGGCGACGAGCGCGTTGACCGTGAGCAGGCCGAGCGATGGCGGGCAGTCGATCAGGATCACCTCGTAGTCGTCCGGCGCCTTGGCGAGCGCGCGCCGCAGGGTCATCTCTCGGCCCATCTTTCCGCCTAGCATCAGCTCGGCCTCGGCGAGGCTCAGGTTGGCCGGGATCAGGTCCTCGTGGGTCGCCTCGGCCGCTGTGGCGCGCCCGGCCAACACATCCGCGATCGTCGGCTCTGCATCGGGCGCTACGTCGAAATAGTCGGACAGGTTCCCCTGCGGGTCGAGGTCGACCGTCAGGGTCCTCACGCCGGCTCGCCGCAACGCGTCGGCGAGCGTGCGCACGGTGGTGGTCTTACCGGTGCCCCCCTTCTGGGAGAGCACGGCGATCGTGTGGGTATTCGCCATTGCAGGCGATACTACGCGGCGAGCTCTCCTGGACGCGATGCCGTCAAGAGGTCAGGTTGAGAAAGCTCAACCGATAGCGCCCGACGAGAATCTCATCGCCGTCTTTCAGCGTCTTACCCTCGATTCTCGCGCCATTCACGAACACGCCGTTGAGGCTGCGATCGTCGAGCACGCGTACGCCGTCGGGCTGACGCACGATCAGCGCGTGGCGGCGCGAGACGGTCGGGTCGTCGAAGCGCACATCGGCCGCGAGTGAGCGTCCGATGCGTGTCCACTCGCGCGTGAGTCCCACCGTGCGCCACTCGCCGCTCTCCTCGTAGACGAGATACTCGCCAGGCTGCTCGACTCGCTCTCTTGCTTCGCTCAGCAGCGCTTCGCGCTCAGACTGGGAGAGGTCTCCCGGCGCTCGGTGGCCCGTCAGCGTCTCCTCGCTTCCAGGTCGTCTGGCGAGCGTGTCCTCGTGCTCTGGGCCTCTGCCGGCGTCCATTCGCCCGGCCCGGAACAGGGAGGCGCGGGCAAAGTCCTCGCCCCCGCAGCTTGGACAGTCCGTAAGTGTGTCCGAGCCAAGGAGCGTCTGTACGTAATCGCAGTTCTGGCAGCGGAACGAGCCCGCCCCGGTGATCATCCCCGATGTAAGCGTCTGCATCTCTGCTCCCCTTCTCTGCTCGGCGATTGTCTTTGGGCTTTTCTTGGGAGGGACTTCTGACCGATCGCTAGTGGCGATCATAACAAGATTGTCAATGCTGGTTATCGAAGCGTGTTCTAGAAAATGGAAAGACAATTGTGCTGACTTCCAGGTTTCCCCCACGAACCTGGCGCCGGTCTGTCACAGGCGTCTCGCAACAACCAACGATGCCGCCTCCTGTCTCTACCCGTCGTCTGGCCTTCGCAAACCGGCAGGAGCTAGACACGCGACGACGAATCCTTCAGACCATGACCGCCTCCTCCCGTCATGTCGAGCAACTCGAGCGCGTCCTGTTGTGTCGCGGCGTCGGCGCTCTCGAGGCTGATCGGCATCGCTGCGCTGATTGTGGGCGTACTCCGTTGATCGGTGAGCACGTTCATTTGTATGGAAGCCCGCCCGCCCGCGCCGATCGCGTTGTCTGTGAGCTCTGCCGGCTGCTGCGCCGCGAGGCCCCGGCAGCGACCGAGATCGTTCGTCACTCAGAGCACGGCCACGCCGTACGTCTGACGGCTCGCGCCGCCTAGTCGGCGTCCGAGGTGGGCGGCGTCTAAACTGGCGGTCGCCGTGGATCCCTTGACAGTGTCGATCATCGTTGGCGCTCCCCGTGAGCGGGTCTTCGATTACCTGCGCGACATCGCCAACCACCCCGAGTTCACCGATCACTATCTTGTCGATTGGCATCTCACGCGGATCGACTCCGTCGGGCTCGGCGCGGGTGCGCGTTTTCGTGTGAAGGCGCCCGGCAACCGTTTCAGCTGGGGCGATGTTACATTCATCGAGGTCGACGCTCCGCATCGGATCGTCGAGGCTGGCCGCACCGGCAAGAACAACCGCATTCGCACGCTCGGCGTCTATGAGTTGGCGCCCGGTGCGTCCGGCACCACGCGCGTGCGGTTCACGCTGGAGACCGAGCCGGTCACGCTGTCCGATCGTCTGCTGGAGGGGCTCGGCGCACGCGCCTGGTTGAAGCGCAAGAACAATCGGGCGATGCACCGTCTACGCTCGATCATCGAGTCGGACGTTGGCCGCGGCGCACGCGTTACGGTCGCCGCCGGATAAACTGCCGCGCGCATGTCCCACCGCCTGCGTAAGTCCCCACTCGCCGTCCTCGCGCTGCTCGCGCTGCTCGCGCTTGGTGGGTGCGGGGACTCACATACGCGTGTCAGTACCGGCACCTATGCCGGAGAGTCGGGTAAGAACGCGCCCTACCTGAACGTCGGGCCGCTCGTCTACGAGGTTCAGCTCTCGCGCGAGCTCAATCCCGCCAACATCGAAGATGCCGCCTACCTGAAGGGGCTCACGCCGGCTGAGAGCCATCTCGCCCCCGGGCAGGAGTGGTTCGCGGTGTTCCTGCAGGTCTACAACCACACCTCCGCCTCGTTGCCGGCGGCGACGAGCGTGACGGTCACCGATACCCAAAACAACGTCTATACACCCTTGGTGCCGAATGCCACCAACGAATTCGCCTACCGCGGCGGCTTGGTACCGGCCAAGGGCGAACTTCCGTTGCCGGAGTCGGTCGCCAGCTCGGGCGCCACAGGTGGCGCTGTGCTGCTCTACAAGATCCAGGTCGTCTCGCTCGACAACCGTCCGCTCGAGCTGAAGATCGTCGATCCAAACGACGCATCCCAGACCGCGTCGGCCGAGCTCGACGTCTGACGGCGCTTCGTCGCCCCTGGCTGCGTCCTCGGTCGCTCGCGTGCCTAGCACGCCACGCTCCCTGCGTCCTTGCCAGGAACGACGATTCGCTCGTCAGTGGGTCGCTGAAAGCCCCGCTTCGAGTACTTGGCGGGCGACGGGCGCGGCGGTTGCCCCGCCGGCGCCGTCCTGCACGAGCAGCACGCCGACGACGATCCGCGGTTGGAGTGCCGGCGCGAATGCCGCGAACCAGGCGTCGGTGTTGCTCGCTTCGTCCTGCTCGGACCCGCAGCTTTCCGAGCTCGATTCTCCAGCGCTGGTTTCTTTCGAGCCTGATTGCGAGCTCGCAGAGCAGCTGCTCGCGCTCTTCAGTTCGGCGGTGCCAGTCTTCCCGGCTACCACGACCCCCGGGATCGCGGCGGAGGTCCCGGTTCCGGAGCGCACGACGCCGATCATCAAGCGCCGGACGGTATGGGCCACTGCCGAGCTGCTCACCGGCGTGCCCGCGGTGATGGCGGACCGAGTGGTTGGATCGAAGGTCGGCTGAGGTCGCCGGCCGCCGTCGGCGATCGTGGCGGCGACCGTGGCCATCTCGAGCGCGCTGGCCTGCACCTGGCCCTGGCCGATCGCGGTCGAGCCGATGTCGAGTTCACCCTGGATCTGGGCGGCGGCAGGAAGCGTGCTTTCGACCGCGCCCGGCACCCCGGACGGATGGTTGAAGCCATAGCGTTCCGCCATCGCCACCAGGCGTGCCGCGCCGAGCTTGACCCCGAGTGGCGCGAACACGGAGTTGCACGAGACAGCAAATGCGAGTTCGAGCGAGCCGCCGCATTCCTCGCCATTCGCGTTGCTCAGCTTCACGCCGTCAAGCGTTGCGTAGGTTGCGTAGGGGAAGAGACTGTGCGGGCCGGCGATCCCTGCCTGCAGGACGCCGCTGAGCGTGATCATCTTGAACGTCGATCCCGGTGGCTGAAGGTCGTCGAGGCCGATCCCGGCGACGGCCAGGATCTGCCCAGTGGAGGGCGACAGCGCGACGATTCCGCCGAGCTGTCCCCCGAGCGCGGTGACAGCGGCGCGCTGTACCGATGGGGAGATGGTGGTGCGCACAGCGCTCGCCGCTTTTGGCGTTGCGGAGGCGAGTACACGTATTGCTTCTCCAGTCTGCGCGTTGACGGCGAGCAGCTCGCCGCCGGGACTGCCATGCAGGCTCGAGTCCAGTGCCAGCTCCAGCCCGCTCACCCCGACGATCGCATCTGAGGGCACGCCTTCGGCTTCCAGCGTCTGTAGATGGGCGGCTGGGATCGGACCGACGGTGCCGACCACCGCGCTCGCGACCGAGCCAAGCGGTGAGTTGCGCTGCCCGGCTTCAAGCGCCGGCCCTTCGGCTAGGACCGATCCGTCGCGGGCGAGCAACGTGGCACGGCGAGGCAGTGTCATGTGGCGGCTCAACCGTTCCCCGGTACGCAGACCGGGGAACGCAAGCGAGCGCGACCAGGCGATCCGGGTGCCGGAGCCGTTGCCTCGAAGCGGCAAAGTGAAGTCGCTCGAGAGGGCTCCGAACAGGCGCGTCTGGACGCGCACCCGGACCTCCACGTCGCCGTCGACGTCACGGGGCTTTCCGGTTACATGCATCCCGATGATGGTGGCGGTCCTCAACGCGCTCTCGTACACACTCGCGAATTCGCTCGGCGTCAGCGCATGCTGGGAGGAGGTGTCGATGTCGGCGTACATCGCCGCGTAGTTCCTCTTCGCCCACGCCGCGGTGAATCGCGCGGCGAGCGCGTGCGCGTATGAGGGGGAGTGGTTTGCGCCGGCGATCGCGCCGATCACAAAAGCCACGCTCGCCAGTGCGAGGACTGCTCGCGCACGGCGCATTCGCAGAGTCTGGGTCTCAGTCAAGAAACTTCTCAGTCAAGGAGCGATAGAACATGGCGAGTGACACAGCTCGACTGGATCATCGTCGCGTTTGCGGCCATCCTGGCCGGTTTCGGTTTCCGCCGGGGCTTCATCGTCGGGGTGCTCTCCTTCGGCGGTTTCGCGCTAGGTGCATTCCTCGGAACTCGTCTGGGTCCTCTTCTGCTTCCACGCGGATCCTCCTCGCCCTACGCCCCCGCTTTCGGATTGGTCGGCGCGCTGATCGCCGGTGCGATCCTCGCAAGCGGGCTGGAGGGCCTCGGGTTCAAGCTGCGTCGCGCCCTCTTCCTCCCGGGCTTGGGTCTACTCGACGGCTTGCTCGGTGCGGCGCTCGGTGCGGCGCTCGGCTTGGGCATCGTCTGGATCCTCGCAGCCGTGGCGGCGCAAACTCCCGGTCAGCAGGCACTCCGCGCGGATATCCAGCGCTCGGCGGTCCTGCGCGAGCTCAATCAGCTGCTGCCGCCGACGGGTTCGATCCTGAATGCGCTCGCGCGGTTGGACCCTTTGCCTCAACTCGCCGGCCCCTCACCTGATGTCGCCGCGCCGCTACCCCGTATCGCTCACGAGCCGGGCGTGCGGAGCGCCTCGCGCAGCGTCGTGCGCGTGCTCGGGACCGCCTGCGGTCTGGCAATCGAGGGCTCCGGCTGGGTGGCCCAGCCGGATATCGTCGTGACCAACGCCCACGTCGTCGCCGGTGAGCAGGACACGACCGTCGAGCTGGGCGGTCATTCGCCCGGACTGCCGGTGCGTACGATCGCGTTCGACCCGAGGAACGACATCGCCGTGTTGCGCGTCCCCGATCTCTCCGCACCGACACTCGGCCTCGCTCAGGAACCGGCTTCGGGCACTGCCGGAGCAATCCTCGGCTACCCCGAGAATGGGCCCTTCGACGTGCAGCCGGGGCGAATCGGGCGCACGCAGACAGTGATCACTCAGAATGCCTACGGTCAGGGGCCGGTCTCGCGGCTGCTCACCCCGCTGCGTGGCCTCGTGCGCCCGGGCAACTCCGGTGGGCCATTGGTCGATGGGGCTGGGAACGTCTTGACCACGGTGTTCGCGAGCACCGTCGGCGGCGGTGGTCCCCATGGCGGCTATGGGGTCGCCAATGCAACGGTCGCCCACGAGCTGGCCGTAGCGGATGCGGTTGGTCCCGATGCTCAGGTGAGCACGGGGCCGTGCACCTCGGGCTGATTCAGCTGGTTATCCGCGGGTATTCGGCTGCTTGCTTCAATGAACGTTCGCCTTCGCCGCGTCGGTGGCGAAGGTCGTTCAGGGAGGCACGCATCTGGTCGATGTCGTTGAGCGCGAGCTCGGCTTCTCGCTCGGGAGAGCGGGTGGGTTTCCAGTCGAGCACCTCGGCGTCGCTGCGGCGAGATAGGTATCCGGCGAGCATCGACAGGACGAGGATCATCAGCGGGAAGCCGAACGCCATCCCCACGAAGTAGACATCGGCCATCGAGCTCAAGCCCCCGCGGGCGCGGGACGCGTCTTGGCTCGCGATCCACCGATCGGAGATCGGCCAGCACCCTTGCTTGTCGTGACTGCTCGCCTCTGCGCCTGCACCTTGCCCGAATCCTCTTTACGACCGAGCGCGTCGATCGCCGTCTGGATAGCGGTCAGGCGGTGCACCAGCAGGGCCAGCACCTGCTCGAGCTGCTCGCTGCTGAGCAGCGCCGGACCAACGCTGGCGGGTGTCTGGATGGGTGCGGGTCCGAGACCGGGGTGCGCGGCTTCGAGTTCTCCGAGCGTCCGCTCGAGCCCGGCGATTTGCGTGCGCAACAGGCGCCGCCGCTCAGCCGCCTCGTCTGCCGGCTGGGCAGGAGGCTCGGATGCCACGTAGAGGGCGGCTGCGACCTCGCGCGGGTCGACTCCGGTCGCGTGCGCCTCGCGCGCCGCGTCGGCTGCGATCGTGCCCACGGCAGACGGCCTGTGCTGGGTGGGGGCGACGAACGTGCCGCTGCCCTGCTGGCTGTCGATGAGACCCTCGTGCTCGAGGTTCTGGTAGACGGCGCGGACGGTATTGACGTTTACGCCGATCGCCTCGGCCATCTCGCGTAGTCCCGGGAGTCGCTGGCTCGGCTCGAACCTGCCGTCACGGATGCGCGTGCGCAGCGCCCAGGCGAGCTGCACCCCGATCGGAACCTCGGCATCGCGGTCGATCGTGACATCGAACCCCTGCAGGCCGATCTCCTCGGGTGCTCTGACCATGCCCTCACGTTAGCGGGCACAGCATCGGATTTATAGTGTGCTGGTGAACTAGTACACTAGGCCTATGGCCTCTCGAATCTTGGCGGATCCGAGGCGGGCGATGACGAATGGTTCGCGCTACCACGCGATGGCTGGCCGCCACGGGCGAGATCGGCCGCTTCTTCACCGGCGTCTTGCGCCAAGTGTTGGGGCTTCACGTCTTCCGCTTCTTTGGTGAGACGCTGCGTCAATCGGGCGTCCTGATCGTCGGCTCAACGCAAGTGATCGTCATCGCCGTCTTCATCTTCGGACAAACATGCGGGATCGAGGGCGCGTACTTCACGCAGTCCCAAGGCGCGCCGTCGTTCGCGGGGTGTTCACGGCGTGGTGCAACTTGCGCGAGGCGGCGCCGCTGATCTTCGGCTACATCATGGCCGCGAAGGTCGGTACGGGCATTGTCGCGGAGCTCGGCGCGATGAGGATCAGCGAGGAGATTGACGCCTTGGAGGTGATGGGCGTCGATTCGCTGACGTTCCTCTGCGCAACGAGATTGTTGGCCGCGTGGATCGTGCTGCCGTTCATTTACATCGTCGCGCTGGGGTCGGCTTTTCTTGCCTCGTATATCGCGGTGGTGCATCAGGTCGCTTCGGTCTCCTCGGGTGGCTATCTGCTGGTCTTTTGGCAGTACCAGAACCCGCTGGACTTTTTGTACAGCATGACCAAGGCGATGACGATGGCTACGGCGGTTGTGCTGGTGGGCTGCTACTACGGCTACAACGCCAGTGGTGGGCCTGTCGGCGTGGGTCAGGCGACGGCGAAGTCGATGGTGCTCAACCTGGTGCTCGTGAACCTGATCGGGATGGTCGGCACACAGATCTTCTGGGGCACCAACGTACGAGCCCCAATCGGCGGGTGAACTGGCGCCGGGCGCTCCGTGCAATCCGGCCCCGCAATCCCGCATCGCCCCCAGCCGCTACGCTGGGCGCCGTGTCGAAGACCCTCCTGATCGCCGAGAAGCCCTCCGTGGGGCAGGATTTGGCACGCGTGCTGAAGGGTCCGTTCAAGAAACAGGAGGGCTTTCTGGAGGGTCCCGAGCACGTGGTTACGTGGGCGGTCGGGCATCTCGTGCAGCTCGCCGAACCGGACGAATACGACGCGAAGTACAAGAGCTGGCGGATGGCGGACCTGCCGATCGTGCCTGAGCGGTTCAAACTGGTGGTGCGTGACGAGCGCTCGCGCAAGCAGATGACGGTGGTCACCAAACAGCTCGGCCGTGAGGACGTCGAGGAGATCGTCAACGCCTGCGACGCCGGTCGCGAGGGTGAGCTGATCTTTGCCTATCTCTACGAGAAGGCCAAAGGCAAGAAGCCGGTGAAAAGGCTGTGGCTGAACTCGATGACCACCGCGGCGATGAAGAGCGCGCTCGCATCGCTGCGCCCGGCCGAGGAGTTCGAGCGGCTGGAGCAGGCTGCTCGCTCGCGCTCGGAGGCAGACTGGATCGTCGGTATGAACGCGACCCGTGCGGCAACCATCCGGCTGCGCAGCTCGTTCGACGGGGCGGTTTCGCTCGGACGCGTGCAGACACCGACGCTTGCGATCATCGCCCGCCGAGAGGAGGAGATCAAAGCGTTCGTGCCCGAGCCGTACTGGCTGGTAGACGCGACGTTCGTTGGCGATCCTCTCAATGGCGAGACGAACGGCGAGCGCGTCTATGTCGGGCACTTCCAGGCTCCGGCTGGCAGCCCGGGCAAGACCAAAGGTCCCCGGATCGCGACTGAGGATGAGGCCCAGGCGATCGTCAAAGCGTGCGAAGGCAGGCCGGGAACGATCACAAAGCTGGAGAAGAAAGAGCAACGCGAGAAAGCGCCGATGCTCTACGACCTGACGACCTTGCAGCGGGAGGCGAACAACCGTTACGGCTTCTCGGCCAGGCGCACGCTAGGGGCCGCACAGCGCCTATATGAGGAGCACAAGGCGCTCACATATCCGCGAACCAACTCGCGCTATCTGACGACCGACATGGTCGAGGAGATCAAGCCGATCGCTGAGCTCGTGGGCGCGCACAAGGAGTACGGCAAGGCCGCGGAGTACGTGCTCGGCCTGGACGTGCTGCCGCTCGGACGTGTGGTCAACGACGCAAAGGTCACCGATCACCACGCGATCATTCCCACGCGCTCAGCGCACAACCTCGAGAAAATGGGCTCAGACGACAGGCGCATCTACGACATGGCGGTGAGGCGTTTCCTGGCGGTGTTCCATCCGGAGGCGGTTTTCGAGAACACGCGCGTGGAGACAACCGTGGCGGCGGGCGAGCGCGAGCAGGACGGGGGAGCCGAGGGGGCTTCCTATACCTTCCGGACTCGCGGCAAGCTCCTGCAGGTGCCCGGCTGGCGCGGCGTCTATGACGAGGTGGCTGCAGAGGCGAAAGTAGACGGTGACGTTAGCGGCGAGGAGGATGAGGACACCGACCAGCAGCTTCCACGGCTGCTGGCGGACGAGCAGGTGCAGACGCGTAAGATCGAGAGCGCGCGCAAGGAAACGAAACCGCCGCGGCGCTACAGCGACGCGTCGCTGCTGGGGGCGATGGAGACGGCGGGCAAGCTGGTCGACGACGATGAGCTGCGCGAGGCGATGAAGGACTCGGGGATCGGCACACCGGCCACCCGCGCGGCGATCATCGAGCGGCTGATCACGGTCGGGTATGTCGAGCGCGACGGGCGCGCGCTGGTGGCGAGCGAGAAGGGCCTGAACGTGATCAGGCTGCTGAATGAGCACGCGCTGACCTCGCCGGGGCTGACCGGGAGCTGGGAGCAGCGGCTGGGGAAGATCGAGCGGGGTGAGGACTCGCGCAAGGCTTTCATGGGCGACATTGCGGGCTTTGCGCAGGAGACGGTGAAGGAGCTCGACGAGACGCTCAAAGACGTGCGGATTCCCCGTGCGAAGCTCGGGCCGTGTCCGATCTGCGGACACGAGATCATGGAGAACCGCAAGGGCTACTCGTGCTGGGCGCGCGACGATCCGGGCTGCGGCTTTGTGATCTGGAAGAGCAAAGCGGGCAAGACGCTGCCGATCGCGACCGCCCGCGAACTGATCAAGACCGGCTACACCGAGCGCGCGGTGACAGGCTTCAGAGGTCGCAGCGGTCGCTCGTTCCGCGCGCACCTGGCGATGAGCCAGACCGAGGAGGGAAAATGGCGCGTGGAGTTCAACGAGGAGTGGGCGAAGGAGGGCGCGAAGCCTCCTGAGGCTGAGACGGAGAGTGCCGCCGACGTGTCGGCTCGTAGCGCCGCCTAGCGCCACAGTCGTGGAAGGGGCAGGCGGGGAGCGCGTCGGACGGGTGCGCCAGTATGAGCAGCAGTGCCGATCACGCTGATCACTGGACCCGCAAATGCGGGCAAGGCCCGCGAGGTGATGAGCGCGGTGGGCAGATATGTCGCTCACGGGGTCCAGCCGCTGCTGGTCGTGCCAACGCGCGCCGACGTGGAGCACTATCGGCGCGAGCTGGCGCAGGAGGGGTTGGTGTTGGGTGCACGAGTGGAGCGCTTTGCGGGGCTGATCGGAGAGGTGGTGCGTCGCGCGGGGATCGGCGAGGCGGTATTGGGGAGGGTGGCCCGCGAGCAAATGTTGACGGCGATTGCCTCGAGCGCCGTAGCGGCTGGAGGTGGAGTATCCGCAGCCACGAGCCGGGAACTGAGTACTCCTGGGTTCGTGCGTGCGCTGGTAAGGATCATTGAGGAACTGGAGGTTCAGCGTGTCACCCCGGCACGCTTCGAGGCGGCTCTGCGAGCGTGGGTGGCAGTGGACGGCACAGGCGCGGTCGAGGGTGCGCAGGAGCTGGAGCGGTGCTTTAGCGAGTACCGGCGGATGCTGAAGCGAATCAGGCGCACCGATCAAGAGCAACGTGCGGTACAGGCGCTGGATGCGCTGCGGCGCGAGCGGTCGCTGTGGGGCGCAACGCCGGTGCTGATGTACGGATTCGACGATTTCGGCGCTTTGCAGCTCGACGCGATCGAGACACTCGGTGTGGTGGTGGATGCGCCGGTGACGGTGTCGCTGACGTACGAGCCTGGGCGGACGGCGTTTGCGGGGCGCGCGGGCACGTTCGAGACACTGGCGCCGCTGGTGGCGGAGCACAGGCGTCTGCAGGCACGCGCCGAGTATTACGCTCCCCAGGCGCGTGCGGCTCTGCATCATCTGGAGCGCTCACTGTTCGAGCCCGGGCCGACGCGTGTTGCCGCGGGTGGGACGGTGCGGCTGTTGGAGGGTGGGGGCGAGCGTGCCGAGCTGGAGCTGGTGGCGAGCGAGGTGCGGACGCTACTGAACGGGGGGATGAAGCCGGAGGAGATCGCGGTGGTTCATCGCTCGCCTGGCGTGGTGGCGGATTTACTTGGAGAGGTATTCGGGGCGGTGAAGGTTCCGTATGGGCTGGAGCGGCAGACGCCGTTCGCAAACACAGCCACCGGCGGGGCGCTGGTGGGGGCGTTGCGCTGCGCGACAGACGGCGGTGAGGCACGAGACTTATTGGCCTGGCTGCGGGCTCCGGGCCTGTTGGAGCGCCCCGAGCTGGCCGACTGGCTGGAGGCGCGGGTTCGGCGCGAAGGGGTGCAGAGTGCGAGGGGAGCACGGGCGCTCTGGGAGGAGGAGCATTGGTCTCTGGAGGCGCTCGACCGCATGCGTGAGGCGGCGGAGCGAGGGGGGGTGGCGCTGATCGAACGCGCCACGCGTGAGCTCGAGTGGCTATTCGCCGCTCCACGGCGGGGGATGGCGGCGGTGCTGGAGAGTGACGAGCTGGACGAGGCAAGCGCACTGGCAGCGGCACAGCGCGCACTGGGAGAGCTGAGCAAACTGGCGCACGCCGCGCCCGAGTTGGGAGTCGACGCCGCCGAGCTGGCGAGCGTGTTGGGGAAATTGGAGATCGTGAATGGTGAGCGGGAGGCTCCGGGGACAGTGGCGGTGGTGGATCCGCTGGCGCTACGTGCGCGGCGGGTGAGGGCGCTGTTCTTGTGCGGCCTGCAGGAAGGCGTCTTTCCGGCGAGCCCTCGACCCGAGCCACTGCTGGCGGAAGAGGAGCGCCGGCGGTTGGCGGAAACCTCCGGATTGCGGCTGGGAAGCCGATACGCAGACGCGCTGGCGGTGGAGCGGTATCTGCTGTATGCGGCAATTTCGCGGCCGGAGGAGCTGTTGGTGCTGAGCTGGCACGCGGCGAGCGACGATGGCGTAAGCAGCCCGAGGTCGCTGTTCGTCGACGATGTCGCCGACCTGTTCGAGGACGGATTGCAAGAGCGCCAGAGGCGAAGGCCGCTGGGGAGCATTGGGTGGTCCGTGCCCGGGGAGTCGATACCCGCCCTCGAGATGGAGTCGGGGACTGCCTCCAGTCGGCTGGGGCCGCTGCGCGAGGAGGAGCTGAGGGATGAGCTACAGGAGCACACGTGGTCGGCCTCCTCATTGGAGGTGTGGGCGAGCTGCCCCGTGAAGTGGTTCGTACAAAGGTTGCTGCGCGCGGAGGACCTCGACCCGGACCCCGAGCCGCTCGCGCGTGGAGGGCTGGCGCATGCGGTGTTGAAGGACACATTCGAAGGGCTGCGTGAGCAGGCTGGCTCGGCGAAATTGACCCCGGCACGGCTGGGGCTGGCCCGAAAGCTGTTGCGGGAGGCTCTGGAGCGGCGAGCGAGAGAGTTTCCGCTGTCGGCGGCAGCGGAGCGCCGGCCAGGGCTACGCCGTCGGTTGGAGGCGGACCTGGAGCGTTATTTAGAGCACGCTGCCGAGCGCGAAAGCCCGCTGGAGCCCACGTATCTGGAGTTGGGGTTCGGATTCGTCGAGGAGGATGGTCTGCCGGCGCTCGACCTTGGTGAAGGGCTCAGGCTGCGTGGACGGATCGACCGCGTCGACGTGGACGCGGAAGGCAGGGAGGCCGTCCTTTACGACTACAAGGGACGGAATGCGCCGCCGGCTGCAAAGTGGGTGGAGCAGGGGAACATGCAGGTGGCGCTGTACATGCGCGCCGTGGAGGAGCTGTTGGGGCTGGAAGTTGTCGGTGGCTTTTACCAGCCGTTGAGCGGTGCGGACTTGCGCGCACGGGGTGTGCTCGACGGTGAGAGCACGGTGGAGATCGAATGCGTCAGGGGCGAGGTGCGCGGGCGCGCCGAGGTAGCAGAGTTGCTGGTGGCGGCGGTGGCGCAGGCGCGCGAGGCGGCGGCGCAGGCAGGGCGCGGCGAACTCGAGCCGAGACCGAGGACGTGCGCTTACAGGGGTGGGTGCATGTATCCGACGATCTGCCGGTGCGAGTCGTGACCATGCGAGTCTTGACGGACGAGCAGGAGCAGGCGGTCACGCGCCGGAGAGAGCCGCTGTTGCTGGCCGCGGGGGCGGGGAGCGGTAAGACCTCGGTGCTGGTCGAGCGGTTTGTGAGGGCGGTGCGCGAGGACGACATCGCCCCCGGAAGGATCTTGGCGATCACCTTCACCGAGCGCGCGGCAGGCGAGTTGCGCGAGCGGGTGCGCAGGCGATTCATGGATCTGGGTGAGCGCGAGGCGGCGCGTGACACCGAGGCGGCATTCGTGAGCACGTTTCATGGGTTCTGCGCGCGTCTGCTGCGTGTGCATCCGTTGGCGGTGGGACTCGATCCGGAGTTCACGATCCTCGAGGAAGGCTTTGCGGGGCGGCTGCGCGGGCAGGCATGGGCGACTGCGCTTGGGGGGTTTTTGGAGGATGAACGGAGCGACGCTGTCGACTTGGTGGCGGCGTATGGCGCCGATCGTGTGCGTGCGATGGTGTGGGCGACGTACGCTGAGCTGCGCAGCAGGGGCATGCGCTTGCCGAAGCTTCCTGCAACGGTGCGGACGGCAGAGCCTGAGGACGAGATCGATGCGGAGGGTCTCAGGGCGTGCGCGCTACTGGATGAGTTGCTGGAGCGGTTTGGCCACGAGTATGAGGCGTGCAAGCGACGGCGCGGAGCGGTGGACTTCGATGATCTGGAGCTCGAGGCACGGGAGCTGCTGGACGAGCACGAGAGTGTGCGCGCCGCTTGGGCGGAGCGGTTTGAGCTGCTGATGGTGGACGAGTTCCAGGACACCAACCCTCGCCAGTTGGCGATCCTGAGGTCGCTGGATCGCGGGAATCTGTTCACGGTGGGGGACGAGCTGCAGTCGATCTATGGCTTCAGGCACGCCGACGTGAGCCTGTTCCGCGCCCGCCGCGATGAGCTGGCTGAGCATGGCGGTGGTCTGTCGCTCACGAAGAACTTCCGTGGCCGACGGCCGCTGCTGGACGCGGTGAACGTGGTGTTCGCGGAGCGCTTCGGGGATGGGTATACGCCACTGCAGGCGGGCCGCGAAGAAGCGACTGTGCTGGAGGGAGAGCCGATCGTTGAGCTGCTGCTGACCCACAAGCGCGGCTGGGACGAAGATGAGGAATTGGCCGAGCGGATCGCCGGCGAGCTTCCTCCGGCCCCACGCTGGCGTCAGGCCGAGGCCAGGCTGCTGGCCCAGCGCGTGGCCGAGCTCATCGAGGGTGGGACGGTGCAAGCTGGGGATGTGGCGGTGCTGCTACGTGCCGTCGGTGACTTGGAGTTATATGAGCGAGCGCTGAAGGATCGCGGCCTGAGCACGCTGGCGACGGTGGGTGGCTTCTGGGGTGGGCAGCAGGTGGGTGACCTCGTCGCGTATCTGCGTGCGCTGGCCAATCCGCTTGATGAGCTGGCGCTTTACGGGACGCTTGCTTCGCCGCTGGTTGGCGTGTCGAGCGACGGGCTGGCGCTGTTGGGCGCAGCCGCGAAGGCGAGCAAGCGCGGCGTGTGGGAGACGCTCAGGCGCACGGAGGAGAGCTTTCCGGATGGTCTCTCACCGCTTGTGCGCCTGCCTGCGGCCGACCGTGACTCGCTGAGGAGATTCTGTGCGCGCTTCGAGGCCGAGCGCAGCGCGGCGAGGAGACGAACGATCTCCCAACTGATCGAGCGTGCGCTGGAGCAGAGCGGTTATTCGGAGCACGTGATGTCGTTGAGCTGGAGTGAGCGACGGCTGGCAAACGTGCACAAGCTGCTGCGCATGGCTCGCCGGTACGAGGCGAGTGAGGGTCGCGATCTGCGTGGCTTCCTCGACCACGTGGCCCACCAGCAGGATGGGATTAGCGGCGCCGAGCCCGATGCGCCTGTTGCCGGCGGCGAGTCCGATGCTGTGCGGTTGATGAGCATCCATGCGGCGAAGGGTCTGGAGTTCGGTGTGGTGTGTGTCGCCGATCTTGGACGGGCGCAGAATTTGGGTGTGCCAGACCTGTTGGTTGACGGAGACCGGATAGGGCTGCGCTTGGCGCGGCTCGATGGTTTGGAGGCGACGCTGACGCTCGACTTCGATGAGCTGTGCGAGGAGCGTCGGCGGGCGCAGGCCGAGGAGGAGGAACGGATCTTGTACGTGGCGATGACTCGTGCGCGTGAGCGACTGCTGTTGAGCGGAGCTGTCGATTTGGAGAACTGGCCAGAGCAGAAGCTGGGGGCGCCTGCGATCTCCTGGCTCGGCCCAGCGCTGGTGGCGGAGCTGCCCGCGAGCGTACAAATGCTGGAGTCACCGGTACGGGGCCTGGCGGTGAGCGCGAGCGATGGGACGCGTCTGTGGGTGGGCTGTCGACTGAACGCCCCAGAGACCGTTGGTGTCGTGCTGCGTCTCGATTGGACACTGAGCGCGCGAAGCGACGTTGCGTCCTCGGCCCCGATCAGCGCAAACGCGATTGCTGCTGGAGACGGCAAAGAACAACACCAACATTCGCCATCTCTTGATATCGCGCCCAGCAATCTGGCGCCGCTCGACACGCTCACGCCGCTCGACACGCTCAGTTACACGGCGCTCAGCGAGCTGGAGCGGTGCGGCTATCGCTATTACCTGGAACGAGTGCTGGGGCTAGCGGAGAGGCGCTCATCGCCAGGTGCCGATGAGCCTCGTAACGGTGAGGGCCGGGATGGATTGGACGCGCGCACGCGCGGCATGATCATTCATCGGCTGTTGGAGTTGCTCGACTTCGCAAGAGACGGAGCACCGTCAGAGGCGGATGTGGCGATCCTTGCGCGCGAGGAGGGCTTGCGCGTCTCCCCACGCGAGCGCGAGGAGATAGCGGTACTGCTGAGTGAGGCGCTCGACTCGGAGCTTGCGGCGCGTCTGAGTACCGCGGCGCGCGGTGTGCGCAGAGAGTACCCGTTCACCTTTTCGCTGGGGCTAGGTGAGCCGCTCGTGACCGGCGTGATCGACCTTTTCGTGCGCGAGCCGGACGGGGGAGTGCTGGTCGTGGATTACAAGAGCGACCGCGTTGGCGCGGAGGATGACCTGGGGGCGATGGTCGAGCGCGAGTACGCGATCCAACGCTTGGTATATGCGCTCGCTGCATTATCTGACGGTGGGTCTCGTGTGGAGATCATCCATTGGTTCTTGCATCGACCGGAAGAGCTGATCGCCGCTGTCTACACCGCGGCCGATAAGCCAGAGCTGGAAGATCGCGTTGCGGAGTTGGTGCGGCGTGCGCGCACAGCTACGTTCACCGTCAGTAGAGAACCACACCGCGGTTTGTGTCTGACTTGTCCAGGACGTTCGGGACTGTGCTCTTGGGGCGACTCTGACACGCTGCGTGAGCGAGTGGGAGCATAGGAAGACCTTGGCGGAGGACTCCCGGGAAGGGCATTCGGATGCGGATCTGTTTGCCGGTGCTCGCGCAGGCGACACATGGGCGCGCGAGCAGCTGGCCGGGCGCTACCTGCCGCTTGCCCGCCGGCTTGCACGTCGCTACCAGCGCAGCGAAGAGCCGCTCGAGGATCTCGTGCAGGTCGCTTCGTTGGGCCTGCTGAAGGCAATCGACCGATTTGACACCGGCCGCGATGTGGCTTTCTCGAGCTTCGCCGTGCCGACGATCCTTGGTGAGCTCAAGCGCCATTTCCGCGATCGTACGTGGTCGATACGGGTGCCTCGAGACCTCCAGGAGCTGGCTTTGCGAGTGGACCGAGCGGTCGCGGAGCTGTCTTTGGGCAAGCGCCACGCGCCGACAGTGGCTGAGCTCGCCGAGGCACTGGATGTCGATGAGGAGCAGGTACTCGAGGCATTGCGGGCGGCGGGCGCCTATCACGCCGGATCACTGGACGCGCCCCGTCCCGGACGGGCCGGCGTCGATACCTCTGGCGAAAGCTTGGGCGACGCGCTTGGGGAGGAGGAGGAGGGTTTCAAACGGGCCGAGGAGCGCGCAACCTTGGCGCCGCTGCTTGCGCATGTCTCCTCCCGCGAGCGTCTGGTGTTGACGCTGCGCTTCGGTGAGGACCTGACCCAAGCGGAGATCGGCGAGCGGATTGGGGTCTCCCAGATGCAGGTCTCGCGACTCATTCGCCAAGCGCTCACCCGTCTGCGCGCGGGTCTGGCGGAGCGCCCGCCGCCTGAGTGAGCAGCTCTCCGATGGGCATGGCTCTTGGGCGGACGTGGGTCAGCTGTTGGTAGGTCGCGGTGCGGGGAGGCGGTGCGCTCAGCCGAAGTGCAACGTGAGGATGAGCTCCTCCCGCGAGTGCTCGATGGAGGGGGGCTCGATCCGCAGCTCGTCGGAGAACCGCTCGAGTACGTTGCCGACGCCGGGAACAGCCGCATCGGCGAGCAGCTTGGTGGCGCCCTGCTCGGTGAGCTCGCCGACGCGCAGCACGATCCCCTGCCCGTCAATGTCCATGGTAAAGGCAACGTGACCGTCACTCGCATGCGCAGACGCATGCGCGGAGAGGGCGTCACAGAGGATCATCGCGTCATCCAACCGATTCATCGGGCAGTCAGCTCTGGCAAGCACCATCGAAACCACGCGACCCAGCACAGGAGCGGCCAAAGGCCCGTTAGCCAGGCGCAGGAAGACTGAGTTCTCCAGTGGCTGATCGCTCTGGAGCGGCGTATTTGTCATTGGGCCGCAGGGGAGAGTGGGAAGGTCATACGCACCTCGGTGCGCTCGTCAGCGTCTCGGCCGAGCAGCACGGACTCCGTCAAGGAGACGATCAGCGGTAGTCCCAGACCGAGCCCGGGACTACCGGGTCGCGGTCCTATTCCCGGACCTTCGTCGCGCACCACTACCTCCAGCTTCTCCTCGCGCAGCGTCGCAAAGACCTCGAGCGCCCCCTCCTGGCCATCGGGATAAGCGTGCACGACGACGTTCGTGCACGCCTCGGTGACCGCGAGGCGAATGTTCGAGAGGGTCTCCTCGTCGACTGCCAACGCCTCGCCGAGTGCTCCAAAGGCGTGACGTACAACTGCGATATTGGCGGCTCGCGCTGGAAGTGTCAGCTCCATGTCCGGCGCTGTGGTGGCCGCTGTCATCGTGACTCCTGAGATCCTTGACTTGCTCTTGTCTTCGTTGATAGTGCCCTACTCGAGCGGTTTTGACACATCGAACATCGATGACCGGCCACGATCTTCGCCCACGGGCCCCTCGGAAGCATTCGAGGAGACTCACAAGTTCGGTGTGTCGCTAAGCGGAAGCATACGCCAGAGCTACCTCGGAATCCGAAGGAAAGACCCCCGAGGACTCGCTCGTGAGACCTCTGCGCTGCTACGCTTTCTGGCTCCGCCTCAGGTGCCCACCTAACCCGTTCGAGATGTGCCCGCTCGCATGGGATGCACCGCCCCCAGGGAGCACTTCCATGACCACGCACACCATGCAGCCGCCAAAGGCCGTCGGACTCTACGACCCCAGCTTCGAGCACGATGCCTGCGGCGTGGGGATGGTTGCGCGCCTGGACAACGAGCCGACGCACGAGGTCCTCTCCCGGGCGCTTACCGCGCTCGAGAACCTCGAGCATCGCGGCGCCTCTGGCGCGGATCCCTGCACAGGTGACGGCGCTGGGATCCTGCTGCAGATGCCCGACGAGCTGCTGCGTGCTGTGGTGGGCTTCGAGTTGCCGCCACCGGGCGCATATGGGGTGATGATGTGTTTCCTGCCGAGGGACCCCGCGGCGCGCGCACGCCTGGAGGCCCTGCTGGAGCGGACTGTAGTCGCGGAGGGCCAGCGGGTACTCGGATGGCGCGACGTGCCGGTCTCCCCAGAGCACACGGGCGAGGTCGCCGGCGCCTGTCGTCCCGTGATCCGCCAGCTCCTCGTCGGTGCGGCGGAGCGCTCAGACCAGGACGCGTTCGAGCGCAAGCTATATGTGATCCGCCGCGTCTGCGAGCTCACCGCCGAAGACCCCGGTCTGTATGTCTGCTCGAGCTCCTCGCGCACACTCAACTACAAGGGCATGCTGATCAGCTATCAGCTGGCGGCTTTCTACCCGGACCTTCAGGATGAGCGCGCCAAGAGCGCGCTGGCGCTCGTGCACTCGCGCTTCTCGACGAACACCTTCCCGAGCTGGGAGCTCGCGCATCCCTACCGGGTGATCTGCCACAACGGCGAGATCAACACGGTGAAGGGCAATGTCAACTGGATGCGCGCACGCGAGTCAGAGCTGCAAAGCGAGCTGTTCGGTGAGGACCTGCTGAAGCTCCTTCCGGTCGTGACCCAGGGCAACTCGGACTCAGCGACGTTCGACAATGTGCTCGAGCTGTTGCTGCTCGCGGGGCGCTCGCTGCCGCACGCGGTGATGATGATGATCCCCGAGGCTTATCGCAACCGCGAGGACCTGCCGGAGGAGCTGAAGGGCTTCTATGCCTTCCACGCTTGTCTGATGGAGCCTTGGGACGGGCCAGCATCGGTCGCGTTCACCGACGGGCGCGTGGTCGGCGCGACGCTGGACCGCAACGGGCTGCGGCCGGGGCGCTGGGTAGAGACCACCGACGGGCACGTCGTACTCGGCTCGGAGTCGGGTCTGCTGGACATACCTGCCGATCAAGTACAGCGCCTTGGACGCTTGCAACCAGGCAAGTTGTTCCTCGTCGACCTCGAGCGGGGCCGCATCGTCGAGGACGGCGAGGTCAAGCGGGAGATTGCAACCCGTAGACCCTATGGCGAGTGGTACGAGGGCAACTCCGTCCACTTCTCCGAGCTACCGCCCTCCGACCAGGTGACGCTGTCCGATCTGCCGCTGCGGCTGCGCCAGCGTGCGTTCGGTTACTCGATGGAGGACCTGCGCGTGCTACTGACGCCGATGGCGCGCGAGGGCGCCGAGCCGGTCGGCTCGATGGGCAACGACCTATCCCTGGCGGTGCTCTCCGACCAGGCGCCGCCACTGTTCTCCTACTTCAAGCAGCTGTTCGCCCAGGTGACCAACCCGCCGATCGACCCGATCCGCGAGGAAGTCGTGATGAGCCTGGCGACGAGCCTCGGCACCGAGCGCAACCTGTTCGGAGAGACGCCCGAGCACGCGCACAAGCTGGTGCTCGATCAGCCGATCCTGCTCAACCGCGAGCTCGAGACCTTGCGCCACATCTCTTATGAGGAGTTCGCGGCGCGCACGATCAACATCACCTGGCCGGTTGCGGAGGGAGCCGCGGGCATCGACGCGGCGCTTGCGCGCATCTGTGCACAGGCGCATGACGCGATCGCCGAGGGCGTCAACATCATCGTCCTCTCCGACCGGCTGATGGGGCCGAGCCGCGCGCCGATCCCATCGCTGCTGGCGGTGGCCGCTGTTCATCACCACCTGGTTCGTGAGGGCACGCGCTTGCGCGCCGGGATCATCCTCGAGTCCGGGGAGCCTCGCGAGGTGCACCACTTCGCCACGCTGCTCGGCTATGGCGCGAGCGCGATCAACCCGTATCTGATGCTCGAGACACTCGATGGGCTGGTCCTCGAAGGACAAATCGCACACACCACATCCAATGGTGCGCAGGAGCAGCCGAGCAGCGAAGAGGTGGGCCAGCGCTTGGAGGAGGCCGCCCAGAATGTCGTAAAAGCGATCGGCAAAGGACTGCTGAAGACGATCTCCAAGATGGGCATCTCCACGATCCAGTCCTATTGCGGCGCGCAGATCTTCGAGGCTGTCGGCCTCGAGCCGGCGCTGATCGACAGACACTTCACCGGTACGGCTTCGCGTATCGGCGGGGTAGGTCTCGAGGTGCTGGCGATCGAGGCATTGCAGCGCCACGCGCGTGCCTGGCCGACCTCAACCATGGGCGACGGTGTCGACACCACTGGGCTGCTGCCTGTCGGTGGGGTCTACGCCTGGCGTCGCGACGGCGAGCATCACATGTGGAACCCCGAGACGATTGGGCTCGTGCAGCAAGCCGTGCGTGCGGCCAACGGCGATGTGGGCGCGGCGCTTAACGGTGACTCCGAGGCGCTCGAGACGGTACGCGGGAGTGCGGCGTTCGAGCAATACCGCGAGTACGCGCGGACGGTCAACGAGGATGCCGCACGCAAAGCCACGCTGCGAGGGTTGCTGAGAATCGGCACGGAGGCAAATGGCGCTGAGGCGAATGGATCGATCTCCAATCCGCCGATTCCGCTAGAGGAAGTCGAGCCGGCGAAGGAGATCGTCAGGCGCTTCTGCACAGGCGCGATGAGTCTCGGATCGATCTCTCGTGAGGCTCATGAGACGCTGGCGATTGCGATGAATCGCCTCGGTGGGCGATCGAACACGGGAGAGGGTGGAGAGGATCCGACGCGCTTCTCGCCCGATCCGAACGGAGACCGCCGCCGCTCGGCGATCAAGCAGGTCGCCTCGGGTCGCTTCGGAGTGACGATCCACTACCTCGTGAATGCGGATGAGCTGCAGATCAAGATGGCCCAAGGCGCCAAGCCCGGCGAGGGCGGCCAGCTGCCGGGGCACAAGGTCGACGAGTACATCGGTTCGATCCGTCACACCACCCCCGGCGTGGGCCTGATCTCACCGCCGCCGCATCACGACATCTATTCGATCGAGGATCTGAAGCAGCTGATCTACGACCTACGTTGCGCTAACACACAAGCGCAAGTATCGGTCAAGCTGGTCTCCGAGGTTGGCGTGGGCACGGTGGCGGCAGGCGTGTCGAAGGCGAACGCCGATCGCGTGCTGATTGCCGGTCACGACGGGGGTACCGGCGCCTCGCCGCTGTCGTCGATCCAGTCCGCGGGCGTGCCTTGGGAGATCGGTCTCGCCGAGACCCAGCAGACGCTGCTGCTGAACGATTTGCGTTCGCGGATCATTGTGCAGACCGACGGTCAGTTGAAGACCGGCCGCGACGTGGTGATCGCGGCGATGCTGGGCGCCGATGAGATGGGCTTTTCCACGGGGCCGTTGATCGCCACGGGCTGCATCATGATGCGCGCCTGCCATTTGAACACTTGTCCGGTGGGGATCGCCACTCAAGATCCGGAGCTGCGCAAGCGCTTCAAGGGCACCCCCGAGCACGTCGTCAACTTCTTCTTCTTCGTCGCCGAGGAGGTGCGCGAGATCCTCGCATCGCTGGGGCTGCGGACGCTTGACGAGGCGATCGGCCGCGTTGATCTGCTCGGCTCGAGAGAGGCGATCGACCACTGGAAGGCGCGCGGCGTCGACCTGACGCACGTGCTGCGGCCGATCGAGATCACCGAGGGTGGGTCTCTGCATCGCGTCGAAGCGCCCCCGGCGGTGCTCGAGGACGCGCTCGACTGGGAGCTCGTCGAGCGGGCGCGTCCGCTCCTGGAGCGTCACGGTGCCAGCCCTGTGGATGGGGAGCAGGTCCACATCGAGCTCCCGATCCGCAACCGCAATCGCTGCGTGGGGGGCATCCTCTCCAGCCACATCGCACGCGCACACGGGGCGGAGGGTTTGCCGGCGGACTCGATCATGGTCGACTTCGAAGGCTCAGCCGGGCAAAGCTTCGGTGGCTGGCTGGCGCCGGGAGTGACCTTCACGTTGCGCGGTGACGCCAACGACTACGCAGGGAAGGGGTTATCTGGAGGAGTGCTTTCCATAAGCCCGCGGACCGGTATGGGCGAGCACTTCGTCGCCGAGCAGAACGTGATCGTCGGCAACACCGTGCTGTACGGCGCGACCGCCGGCAGAGCGTTTTTCCGTGGCCTGGCGGGTGAGCGCTTCGCGGTACGCAACTCAGGCGCGAGCGCGGTGGTAGAGGGCGTGGGTGATCACGGCTGCGAGTACATGACTGGCGGTCGCGTGGTCGTGCTCGGGCCAACGGGACTCAACTTCGCGGCGGGCATGAGCGGCGGCGTCGCGTATGTGCTGAACGAGGACGGGGCTTTCGCCAAGCGTTGCAACATGGGCATGGTGGGCTTCGATGAGCTTGGCCCGGCCGACGTGATCGAGCTGCGTGCGCTGATCGAGGAGCACGCGCAGCGCACGGGCTCGCCGGTGGCGGCGCGCGTGCTTTCCAGTTGGGACAGATTGCTGGAGAGCGGAGCGTTCGTGAGGGTGATGCCACACGACTACAAGCGCGTGCTGCGGGAGCTCGCCGACGATCAGGCCGAGGAGGTGGCAGCCTGATGGGCAAGCTCGGCGGCTTCTTGCAGATCGAGCGCCACGGGATACCCCAGCGGGACCCGCGAGAGCGTGCGAACGACTATCGGGAGTTCCTGCTTACTCGGCCGGTGGAGGAGTTGCGCGAGCAGGGCGGTCGTTGCATGGACTGCGGCGTGCCGTTCTGTCACAACGGCTGTCCCCTCGGGAACCTGATCCCCGACTGGAACGACCTCGTCTACGAGGACAGCTTCGAGGATGCGATCGTGGAGCTGCATGCGACGAACAACTTTCCCGAGTTCACGGGCCGCCTCTGTCCCGCGCCGTGTGAGGCCGCCTGCGTGCTGGAGATTCGTGAGGGCGATGCCGTGACGATCAAACAGATCGAGCACGCGATCATCGGCCGTGCCTGGGATGAGGGCTGGGTGACGCCCCACCCGCCGCGGCGCGAGACCGGGCAGGGGGTCGCCGTGGTCGGGTCCGGACCTGCCGGCATGGCCGCTGCCCAGCAGTTGCGCCGGGCGGGTCACCGCGTGACGCTCCTCGAGCGCGACGAGGCGGCGGGCGGGTTGGTGCGCTTCGGGGTGCCGGACTTCAAGATCGAGAAGACGGTCGTACAACGGCGCGTCGAGCAGCTGGTCGCGGAGGGAGTCGAGCTGCGCTGCGGGGTGGAGGTCGGCCGTGACGTCACCGTCGAGGAGCTGAAGAAGGGCTTCGACGCTGTCGTGCTGGCGACCGGCTCGCGTGTGCCCCGCGACCTGCCGGTACCGGGCCGCGAGCTGGATGGCGTGCATTTTGCGATGGACTATCTGTACCAGCGCAATCGCTGGGTGGCACGCCAAACCGAATCCCCGCCCACCCCCCCGCTCACCGTCCCCCCAGCCGTCCCTGAGCCGACTGTCGATCAACCCACCCCCGCGCTAGAGATCACGGCAAAGGACAAGGATGTGGTTGTGATTGGTGGCGGGGATACGGGCGCTGACTGTGTGGGCAACGCGCTACGCGAGGGCGCGCGCTCGATCCTGCAGCTCGAGCTGCTACCCGAGCCGCCGCCAAAACGCCTGGACGAGCGCACTCCGTGGCCAGAGTGGCCATTGAAGTACCGGCTGAGCTACGCGATGGAGGAGGTCAAAGAGCTCCATGTGGGCGAGCAGGACTACTCGGTTACGACAGTCCGCTTCAGCGACGACGGCAATGGGGGAGTGGCGGGCTTACAGATTGCCCAGGCCGAGCCCGTGCCTCCGTTCGGGCCGGTTGCGGGCACCGAGAAAGAGCTGCCCGCACAGCTGGTGTTGCTCGCGATGGGCTTCCTGGGACCCGAACAGGGTCTGCTCGAGGAACTGGGTGTAGAGCGCGACGCGCGCGGGAACGTGAAGGCGTCGAAGCCCTACACAAGCTCAGTGGAGGGCGTGTTCGCCGCTGGTGATGCCCGCCGCGGACAGTCGCTGATCGTGTGGGCGATCAACGAGGGCCGCCAGTGCGCGCGTGTGGTCGACCGTTACCTGGCGGGACGGCTGGATGAAAACGGCACCTCCGCCGAGCACTCCCCCGGGACTTTGCCAGACGACGCGGGTTCAGCCGGACACGCGGACGCCGACGCTGGTCCCGAGGGCCCGCCACAGCACGTGGGTCCTGGGATCGAAGCCGGGTAGCTTGGCAAAGCGCCGGTCGCCACAGCTTCCTAGACTGGGCTCTGAGTGCCCACCTTTTGCCGCCACAATCGCTTCGTCGAGCGCTGCCCGATCTGTAGCAAGGTACTCGTGGACCAGTCGGCCTCCGCGCAGTCGAGAACGAAACCAAGACGTTCCTCCACAAAGGGCGCCCCCAAAGGCACTCCCGTCCATGCCCGCAACCCGCGTCTACGCGCCGGTGGCCGGGAGCTGCGCGTCCACCGTGAGAGTCGCGCGGGGGACGACGGTTATCGCTCGGCGCTGCTACCCGGCCTGCGCGCATCCAGAGATGCCCTCGCGCTGGCTGAAGAGATCGCCTTCGCCCACGGTCGTCTGCTTGCGCTCCAGGAGGCGCCTCCCGGCCTGTATGGCGAGGTGCGCGCACTGGCCGAGAGGGACATCGAGCAGGCGACATGGATCTGCTTCCTGATCGCCTACCTCTCGCCGCTGGATGGCGAGGATCCCTTTGTCGGTATCCGCCTAGCCCTGGCTACCACCAGTGACGGCGGGACTTACGAAGAGGCCGTGCCTGTAGACCTCGATCAGATCCCGCTTGGTCCTCGCACATCCCACGATCCCGCGCGCGCGGCGAGCACGCTGCTGGCCTACCGCCAGTGGGCTGAGCGGGCCGGCAACCAGGCGCAGGCATTCGAGGGCGATCCTGCGTGGAGTCCACAGCGGCGCTTCGAGCGGTGCTTCGAGCGCCTCGCGCTCCCCGGCTTCGGCCGGATGGGGCGCTATGACTTGCTCGTCACGCTGGGACATCTCGGCCTGTATGAGATGCGCGCCGACTCGCTGCACTTCATCAGCGCAAACGAGTCACTTTCTGGTGATCTCACCACATTGGCGGCAAAGCGGGTATTTGCGATCGGCGATCCGTTGAACCTCGAGCGCCGTGCGCAAGCGCTCGCCGAGGCGATCTCGGTTCCAGTTGAGACTCTGGACTTGGCCCTATGGAACTGGAGCCCGCCCGCCCCCGGGGCGCGGGCGACGCTCGGGATTCGGAACGAGACCTGCGATCTAGGTGCGCTCGAGCGTACCCGAGCGGCGTTGGGGCTTTGACGCGAGGCGCGGCGACGCTTTCGTCAGCTGGAGCGCCGAGAACGGGTTGAGTGGCGAAAAGTACCGTCCACACCGCCACCTACAGTCTGCGTAATGCCGCTCTGCTTTATTGAGCCTCAGGACGCCATTCGCGTGATCGCCGAGTCGGTCGGCCGTGAGGCCCGTCGTCAGTTGGTGGGCGAGGTTGTGCGCGCATGGGTGGACGACATTCCCGATCAAGAGCTCTCGGTCCACTACGCCAAGGCGATAGCCGATCTCGATGAGGACGATCTGCACCTGCTGGCCGCCTGGCACGCCTCGCTCGAGGTCGGTCAACCGATTCCCAACACAGAGTTTCTCGTGGGGGTATTCGCGAGCCTGGGTGAGAATCGACGAGAGGCGCTGAAGATCGCGGCGGGCTTTCGTGGCGAGGAAGCTTTTCAGGCCGGCGTCTCTGAGGATCAGGCCCTGGACACCGTGCTCCCTCGCCTTTCGCGCGAGCGGGCGATCGAGTTGGCCACCGAGTGCATCCAGCTATATATGTGGGATCGCTTGGGTTGTGAGAACTAGCAGCGCAACCATCGGGACCGCTTCGCTGCCGATAGACTCGTTGGCATGTCTGCTCCCACCGTTGACGATGTGATGGATGCCCTGTCCAATGTGATCGACCCCGAGCTTGGCTTGGATTTCGTCGAGCTGGGTTTGATCTATGGCGTAGAGGTTGATGACGGGAACGTGCGCGTCACCTTCACGCTGACCACGCCAGGCTGCCCGATTGGCCCGCAGGTGACCGAGCAGATCGATGAGTTCGTGGGCGAACTGGAGGATGTGCGGACGATCGAGTCCGAAATGGTCTTCACGCCACCGTGGTCGCCGGAGAAGATGAGCGAGGACGCGAAGTTCGCCCTTGGCTACTAGGACGCCGTATGCCGGCGCGCTACTGTGTCCTCGGTCGCTCGCGACGCCACGGCTCCCTGCGTCCTTGTATCGCTTGGCCTACGACGTCCTAGATTCAGACCGGCGCCGCGACGACCTCGCGGGCGAGCGAGACGAGGCTCGCCAGCTCCTCGGCGATGCTCTCACCGACCGAGTCGATGTCGGGTAGGGCGTCGAGGTCGCCGAGCAGGCCGAAGTTCATTTGGCCGTTGTAGGACATGATCGCGATTGCCAGTGCGTGATGCTGGGGGAGGAAGGCCACCGGGTAGGCCTCGAGCATCTCACGCCCGAGGACGTACAGCGGGAACTGTGGACCGGGCACGTTCGTCACGAGCAGGTTGAACAGGCGTGTGGAGAAGTTCAAGCGCGACGCCTGCGCAAGGATCGTCGGCGGGGCAAAGTTCTGCACGCCGGCGATGACCTCGGCGCCCAACGCCTGCTTGGACTCCTTCAGGCCGTCCATTGCCCCCGAGACGAAACGTAGACGCTGGATGGGGTCGGCTATGTACACGGGCAGGGGCCCGCGCATCACGACGATGCGGTTGCCGCCCGCGCCGTGCTCGTCCTCGGCACGGACCGAGACGGGTACGAGCGCGCGCAGCTCCATTCCCTCGGTGCGCACCCCGCGGGAGATCAGGAACGAGCGCAGTGCGCCCGCGACGATCGTGAGCACCACGTCGTTGACGGTCCCACCGAAGGCATTCTTCACGAGCTTGAAATCTTGGAGTGAGCTACCGACGCCGACGAAGCGCCTGTGCGGGCCGATATCGACGTTCAGCGGTGTCTCTGGCGCGGGGTTCAGGCCGGCCCAAACAATCTCGCCGATGCCCTCGGCGGCCTCGCGCGCGCGGGCAAAGGCATGGTCGGGATGCGATAGCGCATCGAGTGCGCCCTCCGCCAGCTCGATCCCCGCACGCACCGCGCCACGCAGGCCGGCGGCTAGAAGCTCAGCGACACTGGGCTCGCTATGCGGCTGCCATGCGCGCCCTGAGTGTCTGAGCGGCGGTGGGTCCGGCGAGAGGTCGAACAGCACCGTCGCCAGGTCGATCCCGGCGATCCCGTCGATCAGCGCGTGGTGGCTCTTTGAGATCAGCGCGAAGCGGTCGTCCTTCAGTCCCTCGATCAACCACATCTCCCACAGCGGCTTCGAGCGGTCGAGCTGCTGGGAGAAGATCCACGCGGTCAGACCCTGCAACTGCTCCCAGCCCCCCGGAGTCGGCAGCGCGGCGTGGCGGATGTGGTACTCGAGGTTGAAGCTCGGATCGTCGACCCACACCGGCCGCCCGCTGTCAAGCGCCGTATGGGCAAGCTTGTGACGGTAACGCGGCACCAGGTGCAGCCGTCGGCGGATCTGCTCCAGGAACTCCTCCATCGATGGGGGCGGGCCTTCGACGATCGTCAGTCCGCCCACGTGCATGTGCGATGTCGGGCCCTCCTGGTGCAGAAAGGAGGCGTCAACCGGAGAGAGTCTGTCCAGATGGCGTTGCGTCATCGCGCTTAGCGTACCTGGAGGCTCTCTACAATGGCCGTAATGTCCAACACGGTTGAGAAGGTGCTGCTCGCTGCGCCGCGCGGGTATTGCGCGGGCGTGGATCGTGCAGTACAGACGGTTGAACGGGCGCTCGAGATTCATGGTCCGCCCGTGTATGTGCGCAAGGAGATCGTGCACAACAAGCACGTCGTCGAAGGACTCCGCGAGCGCGGCGCGATCTTCGTCGAGAGCGAGAGCGAGATTCCCGAGGGAGCGGTCGCGGTGTTCTCAGCCCACGGTGTCGCCCCCAGCGTGCACGCCAACGCAAGGGCGCGCGAGCTCCAGACGATTGACGCGACCTGCCCGCTGGTGACGAAGGTCCACGTCGAGGCCACGCGCTTCGCCCAGGACGGCTACACGATCGTGCTGATCGGCCACGAGGGTCACGAGGAGGTCGAAGGCACGATGGGCGAGGCGCCGGAGCGGATCGTGCTCGTCCAGAGCGAGCAGGACGTGGACGAGCTGGAGGTCGAGGACCCCGAGCGGATCGCGTACGTTACTCAGACGACGCTTTCAGTTGATGAAACGGGCGCGATCATCGACCGTCTGAAAGAGCGCTTCCCAAGTTTGGTCGGCCCCCGCACCGACGACATCTGCTACGCCACCACCAACCGCCAGACGGCTGTCAAGCAGTTAGCGGGCAGCTGCGACCTGATGCTCGTGATCGGCTCGCGCAACTCCTCTAACTCGGTGCGGCTAGTGGAGGTCGCGCGCGACTTCGGCACCGACGCCCACCTGATCGACAGTGCCAGTGAGGTGCGCGAGGAGTGGCTCGAGGGAAAGCGCGTGGTGGGCATCTCCTCGGGCGCCAGCGCGCCCGAGAACCTGGTCAGCGAGCTGGTCGGCTTCTTCCGCGCGCGAGGAGTGCGGGACATCTCTGAAGTCGACGCGGTCCACGAGGATGTTCGCTTCATGCTGCCCAAGCAGATACGCGAAGCCATCGCCGTCGCCGGCGGCGTCTCCTGAACACACTAATCATCTCCGACCTACACCTGGGCAGCGGCTTGGGCTCGGATGTGTTGCGCCACTCTGAGCCCCGTGCCGCGCTGCTGGATGCCTCGAGGGATATCGACCGCTTGGTGCTGCTCGGTGACGTGCTCGAGTTGCGCCACCGCCCGCCGCGCTACGCGATGGCCGCCGCGCGGCCGTTCTTCGAAGATCTCGGGCAGGCGCTCTCCGGTCGCGAGATCGTGGTGAGCGCGGGCAATCACGACCATCTGCTGATCGAGTCGTGGCTCCTGCAGCGCGCGCTGCAGGCGCCGGAGCCGCTGGGACTCGAACAGCGCCTGCTCCCGGAGCAGGCCTCGCCGATGCTCGCCCAACTCGCCGAATGGGCGGCGCCGGCGCAGATGAGCGTCGCCTATCCCGGCCTGTGGGTGCGCCCCGACGTATATGCCACCCACGGGCATTACCTCGACTGCCATCTGACGGTGCCCACGATCGAGCGCCTGAGCGTCGCCGCGATGAGTCGCGTGCTGGGGCTCCCGGCCGCGTCCTTCAGTCGAGTCGAGGACTACGAGGCGGTGGGGGCACCGGTGTTCGCGTGGCGAGACACCGTCGCTCGGGAAGCCCGTATGGGCCACGCTCTGAAGGTCGACACGGTCCGCGCGTGGCGAGCGCTCTCAGGTGACGGGGGCGGCTCTTCGCGGGTGCGCAAGCTGC
Source organism: uncultured Solirubrobacterales bacterium (assembly GCA_963804555.1). Lineage (GTDB taxonomy): Bacteria > Actinomycetota > Thermoleophilia > Solirubrobacterales > Solirubrobacteraceae > Palsa-744. Next base: position 285,269 of record CAWDQX010000009.1, on the reverse strand, counting down.
GCGGGCTTGCCCTCGCGGGCGCGTTCCCGCTCGCAGTCGCGGCGCTCAACCGCGCCGGGCTGGGGCCGTTGCGGACCGACATCTCGACCGAGGAGCTACGCCGCGCGGGGTTGCGCGCGATGGGCGAGGTGGCCGAGCGCCTCGGCCTGGGCGGCGCGCACGTGATCTTCGGCCACACACACCGCGCCGGGCCGCTCCCGGGTGACAGCGAGTCCGAGTGGCTCGGGCGCGGCGGCGCGCGGTTGATGAACTGCGGCTGCTGGACGTACGACCTCGTGTTTCTCGGCCGCGGCGCCGGTGAGACCCCCTACTGGCCGGGAAGCTGCGTGCTCGTTGAGGACGACCCGTCAACTTCACCGCTGCTGAAGCGCCTGCTGCTGGATCACTCCCACGCCGAGCTGGCGCCTGCCGAGCGCCCTACGCCAAGCCCGGTGTGAAGCAGGTCGCATAACACTGCACGCCCGAGCCGATCTCCAGGGTGAGCATGTCGGCGGTATGGCGCTCGTGCTCGATCAGTGAATAGGCGCCCGCGTGGGAGATCTCGTGCTCGCTACCGTTGACGCGCACCGTCCCCGACCCTTCGAGCACCGCCCACACGCCGCCCGCCTCGTAAGGACCCGAGTAGGCGCCCTGCTGGTCCTCGGTCTGGGGGAGGAGCTGGGCATTCGGGGTGTCCTCCGGACGTATTGGCTGCAGCGGCTCACGCTCCACTCCCAGCAGCTCCTGGATCGCCAGCTCGGTTTCAACGTAGGCGCCCTCACCGTAGTGATACTCGAACAGGCGCGCGCGGCCATCGAACAGGTAGCGAGCCGGCCAGCCCTGGTTGTCGTACTCGCGCCACACCTCCAGCTCGCGGTCGATCAACACCGGGTACTCGATGCCCAAGCGTGTGACGGCCTCCCTCACCGTCTCCTCATCGCGCGCGGGCGCAAAGCCGGGGGAGTGCACGCCGATCGTGCGCAACCCGAGCTCTGAGTAGCGCTCGTGCCAGGCCTTCAGATAAGGCAGCGTGCGCAGCGAGTTGGGACGACAGAAGTCCCAGAACTCCACCAGCATCGGCTTCCCCCGCTGGATGATGCTTGCCTGCCGGCCCAGCACGTTTGTCCACGGCAGGCCCGTAGGGAACAGCGGAGCAACGATTGTGTCGACGGGCGCTCTCATTTAGCCACTGCGCTCCTGAGACGTGCGAGGGGCAAGCATGGCAAAAATCAAAATACCCGCCCACCCGCGTTGTGTGCTCTGCACATGAGCGACTGAGGACGCAGCCAGGCGCCGCCCATCGCACGTCTCAGCCTATGCTGCCGACCATCTCCAGCTGAATCAGCCGATTGAGCTCGACCGCGTACTCCATCGGCAGCTCCTTGGTGACAGGCTCGATGAAGCCGTTGACGATCATCGCCGCCGCCTCGTCCTCGGTGAAACCACGCGAGCCCATGTAGAAGAGCTGATCGTCGGAGATCCGCCCGACGGTTGCCTCGTGGGCCACGGTCACATGAGGGTTCTGGATCTGAATGTCGGGCCAGGTATCGGATTTCGATTCGCCGTCCATCATCAGCCCGTCGCACTGCACGCGGGATTTGGAGCCGGCCGAGTGCTGGCCCATCTTGACGAGACCGCGGTAGCCCATGATCCCGCCGTCCTTGGAGATCGACTTGGCGAGGATGTTCGAGGTGGTGTTGGGCGCCAGGTGCACGACCTTGGCACCGGTGTCCTTGTGGACGCCTTTGCCTGCCACACCGACGTTGAGATGGTCGGCGCGGGCGCCCTCGCCCATCAGAAACGAGCCGGGGTAGAGCATCACGTACTTGGCGCCCATCGAGCCGCCGACCCACTCGACTGTGCCGTTGGCGTCTACGACGGCGCGCTTGGTGTTCAGGTTGTAGACGTCCTTGGACCAGTTCTGCACGGTGGTGTAACGCGCCTTAGCGCCCTCGTGCACGAAGATCTCGACAACGGCGGAGTGCATCGAGTTGACGCTGTAGGTCTGCGCGGTGCAGCCCTCGATGTAGTTCACCTCAGAGCCCTCGTCAGCGACGATCAGCGTGTGCTCGAAGGTGCCCTCGCCGGCTCCCTCCATGCGGAAGTAAGACTGCAGCGGCAGGTCGCACTTGACGCCCTTGGGGATGTAGCAGAAGGCGCCACCCGACCAGACGGCGCCGTGCAGCGCGGAGAACTTGTTGTCCTGCGGCGGCACGCATTTATTCATGAAGTATTTCTGCACCAGCTCGGGGTACTCGGTGATCGCCGTGTCCATCGAGCAGAAGAGGATGCCCTGCTTGGCGTACTCCTCCTTCAGACCCTCATAGACAGGCTCCTGGCGCCACACGCCGACGACACCGGCGAGGTGCTCGCGCTCGGCCTGGGGGATGCCCAGGTCCTCATAGGTCTGCTTCATCTCGGCTGGGACGTCGTCCCAGCTGTTGAAGCGTCCCGCCGTCGGGGGCGAGTAGAGCACGAGGTCGTCGAGGTTCAGGCCACTGAGGTCCGGGCCCCACGTGGGAACGGGCTTACGTTCAAAGATTTCCAGTGACTTGATGCGTTTCTCGGCCATCCAGTCGGGCTCGCCCTTGATCTTCGAGAGCTCTGAGACAACCTCGCGCGAGATGCCCTGGCGGGCGCGCAGCTGGCCCTGCTCATCCTCGACGATTGGGCTTGGCTTGGTGATCCTGGTGCTATCTGTCGTGGCCATCTGACTCCTCGCTGCGGTTGCTCTGCTGAATCCTGTGCTCTGAAGTAGGAATTGTATCGCGGGCGTCAGGCGGGCCAGGCGTGGTCGCCGGTGACGGCGCCACGCACGACCTTGAGGTTCAGCAATGCGCACTTGCGGCGCGTCGCGGACACCGGGATCCCGAGCAGCTCGATCATCCAGTCGGCACTCAGCCTGCCTACCTGCTCTAGCTCCATGCCGATCAGCTCTTCGGAGGCGATCGACGCCGAGGCTTGGGAGATCGCGCAGCCGTGCCCGTGGAAGCGCAGATCCTCGATGTGGTTGTCCTTCACCCGGATGTGTACTCCCAGCTCGTCGCCACAGAGCGGGTTGTGCTCCATCGCCTCGAGATCGTGGGGATCCAGCTCGCCGAAGTTTCTTGGCTGCTTGTAGTGGTCGAGGATGTAGTCGCGGTAGAGGTCGTCCATCAGAGTCCGAACACCTCGCGCCCGGCGAGTAGGGCATCCACGAGCGCGTCGATATCGCCCGGCTCGTTGTAAACACCGATGCTCGCGCGTGCGGTTGCGCTCACGCCGAGGCAGCGCATCAGCGGCTGCGCGCAGTGGTGCCCGGCGCGGATGCACACTCCGCCGCGGTCAGCGAGCTCGGCGATGTCGTGGGGGTGCATGCCCTCGATCGTGAACGACGCCAATCCGCCGCGTGCCTGAGCCTCCGGCGGGCCGACGACGCGCAGTCCGGGCACATCCTCCAAACGCCCGAGCATGTACTCGGTCAACGCGCGCTCGTGTGCGCGCACGCGATCCATGCCGAGTCCAGACAGGTACTTGACCGCCGCGCCCAGCCCGACCGCCTCGGCGATCGGCGGCGTGCCGGCCTCGAACTTGTAGGGGAGCTCGTTCCAGGTGGCCGACTGGAAGTCGACCGAGGCGATCATGTCGCCACCGGTCAAGAACGGCTCCATCTGCTCGAGGATCTCGCGCCGGCCGTGCAGCACGCCGATCCCCGTCGGCCCGAGCGCCTTGTGGCCGGTCCACGCATAGAAGTCGGCGCCGATCGCCTCGACGTCGACCGCCATGTGCGGCACTGCCTGGGCGCCGTCCACCAGCGACACCGCGCCCGCCGCCCGGGTCCGCGCGACGATCTCCGCGACCGGGAGGATCGTGCCGAGCACGTTCGATACGTGGGTGACCGCCACCATGCGCACGTCGCCCCGTGCCAGCTCCGCGTCCAGTTGATCCAAAGAGACCTCGCCGCGCTCGTCGACCTCCAGATAACGCAGTTCAGCGCCGCGCTCACGGCACAGCACCTGCCAGGGCACGATGTTCGCGTGGTGCTCCATCTGCGTGATCAGCACCGCGTCGCCAGGACCGATGTTCGCGCGGCCCCAGGAATAGGCGACGAGGTTGATCGCCTCGGTGACGTTCTTGCAGAAGATCGTCGTCTCCGGCTCTGCTCCGACGAACGCGGCGACGCGCCTGCGTGCGCCGTCGTACGCCGCGTCGGCCTCCTGGGCCAGCGCGTACACCCCGCGGTGGACATTCGCGTTGTGGTTGCGCAGATGGTCAGCGAGCGCCTCGATTACTACCTCGGGCTTCTGCGAAGTTGCGCCCGAGTCGAGGTAGATGAGAGCCCGCCCACCCCGCTCGTCGAACCGTCGCGAGAAGATCGGGAAGTCTGACTTGACCCCGAGGGCACGCTCAGCGACTGGTGGCATAGGCCTCGATGTCATCGCGCGCCGCGGCCAGCTTGGAAGCGATCTTCGCGCGCACGAGCTCCTCCAGCGCGTCGTCGGCCAGCTCCGCGATCAGCGGCTCGAAGAAGCCCTCGACGATCACGCGCACCGCCGCCGGGCGGTCCAGACCACGCGTTTGCATGTAGAAGATCGCGGACTCGTCCAGCTCACCTACCGTCCCGCCGTGGGAGGCAGAGACGTCGTCGGCGGACACGAGCACCGAGGGGATCGCATCTACGCGCGCCTTGGGGGAGAGCATCATCGAGTGGATCTGCAGGTAGGTATGGGTTTGCTGGGCGCCGGGGTCGATCTGGATTAGCCCCTCGAAGCTCGCGCGGCTCTCGCCGGTCGCGGCACCGCGCCAATGGACATCGCCGCCGGAGGGTCCGGTCTCGTGCAGGTCGACGGCGAACACGTCGAGGTGCTCGTGCTCCTCGGTGAAGAACAGGCCGCGAAAGGCCATATCGCCGCCGGGTTCTGAGACCGCCAGCTCCAGGTGCTGGCGCACCAGGTGCCCGCCCAAAAGCGCCGGCAGCCAGTGGCAGTAGGCATCGCGCCCGACGCCGACGAAGCGCGTCGAGGCGTCATACACCTCGCCGGTGCCCCAATCCTGTAGCTGCGCCAGTCGGCAGCGCGCGCCGTCTTCCAGGTACAGCTCGAAGGCCCCCGCGTGTAGTGACTGGCCATCGCTGAAGTCCTCCGCGAGGTTGTACTCATGTACGCGGAACTCGCTGCTCTGTCCGCCGATTACAAGTGTGCGCGCGTACTGGGCAACGCCGGGGCTATCGATCGCGTAGACGATCTCGAACGGATCCTCGACGACGACGCCCTTCGGCACGTGCAGGAAGGCGCCGCCCGTCCAGAACGCCGCATTCGCGGCCTCCAGCTTGTGGCGGTCGATCGTCAGGCGCTTGGAATACCAGCGCTCGGCCAGCTCGCGGTGATCTTGGAAGGCTTCCTCCAGCGAGCAGAGGATCACACCGCGCTCTGCCAAGTCGGGGTCGAGCTCGACGTGGACGACCGAGCCGGCGCTCTGCACGATCCGTCCGGCGTGGGGCCGGTCGGGCAGCGTGCGCGTGACGACATCGGGCACTACGCCAGGCTCGACCTCGATCGAGTCCCCGGCGCCCGCTGTCTGCAGAGCGTCGAGATCGAGCTCGCGTAGGCTCGTGGTCCAGAACCCCGAGCGTCGCCAGACCGGCAGCTCCGAGGTCTCATACGACTTCAGCGCGGCCTGACGCAGCTGCTCCAGAGTGCGCCCATTGCCCGCGCCGGCACCGGCCAGCGCGTGGTAGAGGCTCGCCTCGCGGTGGCGGCCCGGCTTGACCTGAATCGAGTCCCGCCCACCCGCGCCGTTCGTCACCACGTCAGGCACTGGCGCCGACCTCCTGGCGGATCTGGTCGTAGCCCTCGCGCTCGAGCCGTTCGACCAGCTCGACGCCGCCCTGAAGGACGATGCGACCGTCCATCAGGATGTGTACGAATTGGGGCTTTATGTAGTGCAGGATGCGCTGGTAGTGGGTGATGATCAGCGCGCCCAGACCCTGCTCCTCGTGCAACCGCTGGACGCCCTCGGCGACGGTCCGCAGCGCGTCGATGTCCAGACCCGAGTCGGTCTCGTCGAGGATCGCTACGTCGGGGGCGAGCATCGCCATCTGCAGGATCTCCGCGCGCTTCTTCTCGCCGCCGGAGAAACCGTCGTTGAGGTGACGCGAGGTGAACGCTTTGTCGACATCGAGCAGCTCGATCGCGTGCTGCAGCTGAGTGCGGAACTCCTTGACCTGGATCGGCTCCGCGCGCTTGGCGTTGATCGCCATGCGCAGGAAGTTCGCGACCGACACGCCGGGGATCGAGACGGGGTACTGGAAGGCCAGGAACAGGCCGGCGTTGGCGCGATCGTGGGGCTCTGCCTCGGTTATGTCCTCGCCCTTGAAGACGATTGTCCCCTCGGTGATCTCATAGGAGGGATGCCCGAGGAGCGTGTTGGCGAGCGTCGACTTGCCCGAGCCGTTGGGGCCCATCAGGGCGTGGATCTCGCCCCGGTTGATGTCCAAGTCGACGCCTCTGAGGATCTCGCGCTCCTCGATGCGCACGTGCAGGTCTTTGATCTCTAGGTCGGCCATGTTCTGTGGTCAGGCTCCGGTCGTGAGTGGTTCGCGGTCAATGGATTTGCGTGAGGCGTGGGGTGAGACGGGCTGGCGGTGGGGCGGGACTGTCTGATTTGTCGGGAGAGGAGTCGGATGTAAGAGCGCGGGTTCGAGAACCAGGTCGGCGAGCGTGGTTTCCTGCAGCGTGCGCACGATCGCAAAGCGCACACGCGTCCACAACAGCTTCGTCGGGCACACGTGAGAAGGGGATCCCGCCCGCCCACCCCCTACCGGCCCGGACTCGCGCGAGCAGACGATCGAGCCGTCCGCACTTTGCGAGATGCACTCGATCGGCGCGATCGACCCCTCGAGCGCCTCGACGACCTCAGCCATCGTGATCTCACTAGACGGTCTCGCCAGCATGTAGCCACCGCGTGATCCGCGCCGGGAGTCAACCAGGCCCGCCTTGCGCAGACGCGCCACGAGATGCTCGAGATAGGCCAGCGGAAGGCCGTCGTGGGCGGCGATCTCGGCCAGGGGAACCGGACACTCGCCCTCCCCGCCAGCGCGCCGAGCAAGCTCGACCATCACGCGCACGCCGTACTCGGCCTTGGTTGAGAACATCATCTGAGCATTTCCTACCTGCCAGCTAGGGTATCAGGGGTGAGTGTGATCTCCATCCAGCTTCCGGATGTCATGCGCCAAGGCTTCGGGGGTGAGTTGTTCCACCTGAAAGAGGTCTCGCTTTTGGCCGGCGCGGTCGATCAGCAGGACCGAAGCAGCGTGAGGAGAGTTGGCGTCGCCCAGCTGGGCGGGGACGATGTCGTAAGCGCGCCAGATCGGTTGCAGCTCGGCCTGGGTACCGGTTAGATACTTCACGCGCTCGTTGAGCGCAGCTTCGCTGAGAAAGCGACGCACCCTCGCGGGCGTATCGGCCGCTGGGTCGGCGCTCACGATCAGCGTAGGGACCGGATTCCCGCCCAGCCCGCCGAGTTCGTCGAGCGCGCCACGGATCTGCTGGGCGATCAGCGGGCAGGTTGGGTGACAGGTCGAGGAGAGGAAGGTCAGGATCGTGACCTGGCCGCGATATTGGCCTAGGGAGACGCGCCGGCCCAGCTGGTCGGTGAGCGTGAAGTTCCTCGCTCTGGTGGCGGGCAGCAGGGCGCCGTCGAAGCCTGAGGAGGAGCGGGCGTTTTCGGCGACGGACGCGCCCGCGCCAGTGGTCGAGGTTCCCGCAGCCGATCGTGTCACTGGCTGCTCGAGGATCACCGCCAGCGAAAGCGCGATCAGGACCACGGTCGCGACGGCGAGCAGGAAGATCCGAGAACGCCGATTCATCCTGGCTCAGGGTAGGGGAGGGCTGGATAGGGGAGGGTTGGACGCCGAGTTGGTTCGCAGGCTCGATCGGCGCTAGACGCAAATATGGAGGAAATATCGAGTGAGGCGGCGTACTTAGAAGCCGATGTGTCTCCACCGAAGGCTCGCTAGAGCAACGGCTCTTGCGCTTGGGCTCGTTGCAGCGGTCGTGGTGGCGATGGTTTCCGCCGCCTCCGCTGCAACCCTTACATCACCCTTATCATCGATTGCCCAGGCCGCGCCGGGCACGCTGGCCACACCTGTGGTGCCCGCCCCGGCCAACGACGAACGGGCCAACGCGCAGGTCATTCACAGCCTGCCTGCCGCGATCAACGGCACCACGGTGGGCGCGGGCATCGAACCGGGCGAACGCGAATCCGCGTGCGGCGTACAGACGGTCAGCTCGGTCTGGTACAGCATGCGCCCCTCGAGCGCCCAGCGGATCGCGCTCGACCTGGCGGCCGGTGGCGAGCTCGACGGCACGATCGACGTCTACCACGCGGTGCGTTCTCAGCTCATTTCTGTCGCCTGCCAGCAGACGGAATCGCACGGCAAGGCGTCGCTGTCGTTCAAGGCGTCGAAGAACGGCCTCTATCTGATCCGCGTGGCTGCCCTCGCCAACTCGCAGCTCGCGAACTTCTCGCTCGAAGTGTTCCTGCCGACCCCCGCGATCGGGCCACCGGGGGCGCCGCTGCCCTCCGACGGCGTCAACGGGCGGGTCGACCGCATCCAGAACATCAACGCGGCGTACTCGTTCACGCTGCACGCGGGCGTCAGCTACCTGATCAGCCTCGCGAACGAGACCGAACACGCGTGCGTCAGCGGCGCTCTGTACGCCCCGGGCACCACCTCCTTCGGAGGGGAAGGCGAAGGGTCCGAAGAAGAAGGGGGTGGAGGAGGCTCGTCCGTGCTGCAGATCGGCTGTGGCGGCTACCGGCTGTTCACTCCCGGCCCCGGCCAGGGCGGGCGCTACAGCCTCGACATCACCCCGCGCCACTCCTTCCGCGGCATCCAGCGCTTCCACCTGCAGGTCGCTCCCGCCGGCCCGGCCGAAACGGCGCCCGGGCTGACGCTGGGCAACTACGCCCACGCGCATGGCTATCTCAGCGGACGCAGCGTACGGGTGCTGCGCCTGTACCGCATGGAAGTCACGAGCCATTCCAACCTCACGTTGCGACTGAGCGCACCCGACTCCGCAGAATTCAAGCTCCAGCTGCGCAATCAGAGCGGCAACGTGATCGAATGCGACTGCGAAAGCAGCGGCTCGCAGACGTTGCAGCATCAGCTACAGCCGGGCACCTACTACGCGGTCGTATCCGTGCGCAACGGCAGCTCCGGCAACTTCACGCTCGTGCGCGAGTCGCGCACGATCACCTCGACCTCGCTCTCGTTCTCCTCATCGAAGGCCGCCCCTGGCGAAGGGATCGGCATCGAAGTGAAGGTCTCGCCCGCTGCCTCCGGCCCCGTCGTGGTCGAGATCGAACGCTTCGACCCCGTCTTCGGCTGGCAGTTCTACCGGCAGACCACGGCGTTTGTCAGCGAAGGCGAGGCGAGCATCCCGTTTGTGCCGCCGGCTGTTGGACAGTGGCGGGCAAAGGCTACGTATGAGGGCTCGCGCACAGCGAGTCCCAGCGCTGTCGGTTTTTCGTATCTGCTGGTCTCGTGAGAAGTGAGCTGAGCCGGTCCGCGTACCCTCTCAACTGAGGGACTCGATCTCATCCGATCGATTCCGCGAAGGCGGGTTTATCGGTTGGGACTAGCGTCTGGATCTCGCTATACTTTGTGAAGTCTCCCTGAATGTCGACCCCGATTTAGGAGTTTCACGATGAGCCGCTCTTCAGCGGAGCTTCTCCGCCAAGTCAAGTCTCAGATCGACGAGGTTGATCCGTCCGAGGTCAACGAGCTGATCGACGAGGGCGTCGCGCTGATCGACGTGCGCGAGACTGACGAGTTTGCCTCAGGTCACCTGCCGGGGGCCAAGCATGTGCCCAGGAGCTATCTGGAGACGCGAATCGAGGGTGTCGTGCCCGACCGCGACGCGCACGTGATTCTCTACTGCGCCTCCGGTAACCGCTCCGCCTATGGGGCGCGCACGCTCGAGGAGGATCTCGGCTACACGAATGTCTCCTCGATGACCGGTGGCATAACGTTGTGGAAGGATCGCGGCTACGAGGTCAAGACGCCGCGCATGCTTACCCCCGAGCAGCGTGAGCGCTACTCGCGCCACACGCTGATCCCGGAGATCGGCGCGGACGGCCAGCAGAAGCTGCTCGACGCCAAGGTGCTGCTGCTCGGCGCCGGCGGCCTCGGCTCGCCTACCGCGCTCTACCTGGCGGCGGCCGGTGTGGGCACGCTCGGGATCGTCGACGATGATGTTGTCGACCTGTCAAACCTTCAGCGCCAGGTGATCCACAGCACCGACCGCATCGGCGTGCCGAAGGTCGACTCCGCTGAGGAGACGATCCGAGCGCTCAACCCCGACGTGAACGTTGTCAAGTACCCCGTCCGGATCGACGCGTCGAACATCATGGAGATCATCGAGGGTTATGACGTGATCGTTGACGGGGTCGACAACTTCCCCACTCGCTACCTGCTCAACGACGCCACCGTGCGCCTGCAGATCCCCGTCGTGTCCGCCTCGATCCTCGGCTTCGACGGGCAGCTGTCGGTGTTCAAGCCCTATGAGGGCCCCTGCTACCGCTGCCTGTTCCGCGAGCCGCCCCCGGCCGAGCTGGCTCCTTCATGCGGCGCCAACGGCGTGCTTGGCGTGCTCCCCGGCACGATGGGCCTGTTGCAGGCGACCGAGGTGGTCAAGCTGATCCTCGACATCGGCGAGCCTGCGATCGGACGCCTGCTCCTGTATGACGCGCTCGGGGCGACGCTCACCGAGGTCAAGGTCCACCGCGACCCCGACTGCCCGATCTGCTCGCGCCCACCCGAGGAGATCACAGACGAGGAACTCGGCGTGTTTCCCGACTATGAGGCATTCTGCGCCGCTGCCGGGTAGCCTCCCGGCATGGCCACGATCAAGATTCCCCCAGTCCTGCGCGCCTCGGTCGGCGGCGAGAAGCTCCTCAGCGCCTCCGGCGCGAGCATCGGCGAGGTTCTCCGCGATCTCGCCGCCAGCCATCCGGCCACGCAGAGCCAGCTGTTCTCGGCCGACGGCGAGCTCAATCGCTATGTCAACGTGTACCTCAACGACGAGGACGTACGCGTGCTCGACGGCCTCGAGACGGCGGTCGGCGAGAGCGACACATTGGTGATTCTCCCGGCGATGGCCGGGGGCCTGTAGCGCACATCTTCCGCCGCGGCTCGCTCTAGGCTTAGCGTCCAAGTTCCCCGCCTGGCCTAAATCTTTTCGCCCTGCCGAACGATTGGACCTCGTTCTTATGAGAGCACGCCGCTTTTTCCTACCCGGTTTCGTCTCTGCTCTGGCGCTGCTCGCGCTCGGCTTCGCACCCGCGGTCGCGTCGGCCACGCATGCGCCTGAATATTCCCTCTCGATCGTCGAGGGGGAGACGACTGCGCCTGAATATCCAATCGCCCATACGAGTAGCAACGCCCCAGAAAAAAGCGAAGTTGTGCTGTCCATCATTCGCGGCGGTCTGGTGATCGCGCGAAGCCCCGGCGAAGGTGGGGCGTGGATGTCGCAGGTTCCACAGGTGGGTGACGAAGTGAGGTTGGAATCGCCCGCTGGATCGACGATTCAAGCGATCACCTACGACGGCTTACCTTCAATGGACCCAACCGTATGTGCAGGATCGACCAACTTCTCCGGTCAGCGCTCTGGGGCGCTGGAAGTCGAAGGAGAACGCTACTTGGTGGTGCAACATCCCAGCTACGCTGCGACACACGGGAGGGGCAACGCACAGGTCACGGAGTTGGTCGGCTCGTCTTTCAGCGGCAACTTTCTCACCCCCCTCTTGCTTGGAGAAACGGTCCAAGCAAGAGAGTTCGTCAGGACAACACTCTCCAACGGAGCAATCTTCAGCTACTCGAGTGAGACCGATCGCCCCGTGGGGGCATGTCCCGCACCACCGCCTCCTCCTCCACCACCGCCACCACCGCTTGCGCTGCAGGGCTCGATCTTCAAGCTGGCACGGACCACGATTCAAAGGTTCCTGAAGTCAGGTTGGCTCGACGAGGTGACGATCAATCAGCCGGGAACGGTTGTGCAAGATCTGTATCTCAAAGACGGCAAATTGCCGGCGTTTGCAGCCAGAAACAAGGGTAAGCATCACCGCAAGGTACCCCCGGCCCAGCTCGTGGCGAGGGGCACGGCGACGGCGACAAGCGCCGGCACGGTCAGCGTGCTGATCAAGGCGACCGGGAAGGGCCGGCGCCTGCTTCGCCACCGTGGCGAGGTTCAGCTGGTGCTGGTGACGACGCTGAAGAGCAGTACCGGAGCGAAGCTGAACCTGGCGCGTCGCACGGTCACGCTCCATCATTAGATTCCCGAGGATCCTTCCCCGGGTTGCCCTGTCCGCGGTGGTCATCTCGATTGCGGCAGGCGGTGCGACCGGGGTTGCCTCGACACCGAGAGAAGGTCTCGGCAGGACTCGTCAAGGACAGACGGCCGCCGTCTGGCTACAGCCACCGCCGGTTCTGCCGGTCCCATCGCGTAGCGGCCCAGAAGGCCCGCCGCGCCCGTTCGGCGCTGAGCCCCCGCCCGGCGCCGAACCCGCGCCCACCGATCGTCGGTTGGTGCGGGCGCAGAACCGTGCGCTGCTCTTCGGACCGTTTCCCCGCGGCGGCCTGACGCGCGGAGTCTCCGACGGCATACCGCTCCTGAGCGAAGAAGCGCGTGTGCGCGAACTGGAGCTCACGCGGATCCGCGACACCGGGGCGAGGACCGCGCGCATCCCGGTTAGCTGGCGCGAATTCGTGGCCGCCTCGCTGCCCCCGGGTTTTCAGGCGCGCGACCCCGCAAGCCCCGCATATCGGTTCGCGCGGCTAGACGCCTCCGTGAAGAGCGTCGCGGCCGCCGGTCTCGAACCGCTGCTCGTCATCGCCCATGCCCCTGCCTTCGCCGAAGCGCCGCATCGCTGGCCCTACGCCTACCTCGGTAGCTGGGCTCCAAACCCAGCGGCGCTCGAAGAATTCGCCGCTGCGCTTGCCCAGCGTTACGACGGCTCTTTCCCCGACCCCGCGATGCCTGGTCACGCGCTGCCGCGGGTGAGGTTGTTCCAGGCCTGGAACGAGCCCAACCTGGCGCGCTATCTGGCGCCCCAGTGGGTCGCCGAGGGCGATCGCTGGAGAGCCTTTTCGCCGCTGCTCTACCGGCAGTTGCTCAATGCGTTCTATGCCGGCGTCAAGTCCGTACAGCCAGCCGATGTGGTGGTCGCGGCCGGCGTGGCGCCCAACGGAGAACCCGCGGGCGAGGGGCGCATCGCGCCGGTGACGTTTCTGCGGGAAATGTTGTGCCTGGGGTCGGCCGGTGAATCGGTTTTCTCTCACCCGTCGGCCCGGAAGAGCGACGCGGTCAGCCATTCGAGCGCTGTGCCCTGCCCAAACCCGCCGCATTTCGACGTGCTGGCCTTTCACCCGCTGTCGGTCGGCGACCCCGATCTGCCGGCCGAGTCCTCGCTGGACGTCTCGATCTCCGACGCGGCGAAGATCACAGGGCTGCTGAAGCAAGCCGAGCGCGAGGGCACCGCGCTGCCGGCCGGCGCAAAGCCGGTTTGGGTGACAGAGCTCAACTGGGAAAGCGCGCCGCAGGCGTCTGGAGGCGTGCCCGACCGGCTGCAGGCTCCATGGATCTCGCGCGCCCTGCACCGCCTGTGGGTCGCTGGAGTGGGGCTGGTCGACTGGCAGTTCCTGATCGACCCATACCCCGCCGAGCGCGTGAACACGCCGACGGGTGGAATCGTCGAATACCAGCGCCCGGCGGGGCTCTACAGCGCCGGTGCGGGTGGTAACCCCGAAACCGCGCTTCCCAAGCCGTTTCTGCGTGGTTTCACGTTCCCGTTCGACCCTCTGCGAGTGAACCGCGGGCACATCCGTGTGTGGGCGCTGCTGATGCGCCCAGGACAGGCTGTCTTGTTGCAACGCCAAGGGCGTGCTCGTGTGTGGCTGACGATCGCGCGCCTGGACGCCGACCGCAGTGGTGTCCTCAATACGCTTGTCGAGCTCCGTGGCGCCATGCACTTGCGCTTGGAGAGCGGCGCGCTGGCCAGCGAGTCTATGGTCATACCCGCAGGACGAAGCCGGCTGTGAGTCGAGGTCACGCGCTGGACCGCCGATGGTCCACCTGGCGCCCTATCCGGAGGGCGATACGAGGGGACCTGCCGATGGATGACCTGCGGATGAGATCGTTACGCCATGCACCGAGACTCATACGTCTGCTCGCGGCGATCGGGTGTGCTCTGCTCGCCTGCGCCGCGACCGCGCTCGCCGAGGCCAACCACACGGGCTGGCCGCGGCAAGAACATCACGAGGGGCACCCGAACAACGAAAGCGGTGTCATGCGGGGCGAGGAAGGCGTGCACAACTACCTGCTCGGCGGGGGCGGCAACGACACGATCTACGGAGGCAACGACGGCGACGTGATCTGGGGCGACTCGCACCCGGGCGAACAGCCCACGAGCCAGCGCGACTTTCTACACGGCGGGGCGGGCGAAGACTGGATCTATGCGAGCTACGGCTACAACGAGATCTGGACCGGCGCGGGCAACGACCACGTCGCGCTCGTCTACGGCCACGGCACGGTTTACTGCAACGGGCCGGGCCTAAAGACGCTGGTGATGCGCTACCTGTCGCAGAACCGGCCCTGGAAGCTGGTGGGCTGCGATCACAAGGTGATCGTGCCCTACAGGGCGTAGCTCCTCATCGCTCGCTTAGGGGGCCCGACGCAGTCCTATGACCAGGGCCGTAGCGATGCGCTGTGACGCTGCGTAGCTACAGGGATGCGGCGACGGGAGCGGGTTCGCTGTCCTCATCCGCCTGCATGACGTCAGGATTGCCCGCGGGCGCAATGTGGCTCATCGCATGCTCGGCCAGCGCGGTGATCGTGAGCGACGGGTTCACCCCGACGTTCGCGGGGATCGCCGAGCCGTCGCAGACGAGCAGGTTCTCGTAGCCGAACACGCGCTGGCGGGCATCGATCACACCGCGTGAGGGGTCGGGCGCGATCACCGCGCCGCCGAGGATGTGGGCGGTCGTGGGGATGTTGAACAGCGCCTCGGTGGTCGAGCTCTGAGCGATCCCGCCGGTGCGCTTGGCGAACCATTCCGCGGCCTGGTTGGCGACTGGGATGAACGTCGGGATCGGCTTTTCGGGGTCCTGTTCGGTCTTCAACCACAGCGAGCCGAACGGCCCCTCGCGGGGACGCAAAGCGATCGCGTTGTCGAGTGTCTGCATCACGAGCAGGATGATCGTGCGCCGCGAGTAGTGCTTCGGAAACAGCACCTGCGCCAGCCGCCGCGGATGCAGCAGCACCTGGAGGAGCCACTTCAGCGGACGCGTGACGCGGGTGCCATCGCCGACGAGCAGCGTGTAGAAGCGGTGCATCGAGTCGCCATCGTCACCGTAGGTGACGGTCTCGATGTGGGTATTCGGGTCGGGGTAGATAGAGGAGGTGATCGCCACGCGCTTGATCAGGTCGTCCGGGTAGTCCTCGGGCACGGTGACGGTGAGGATCGACTCGCTATTGGTCCGCACCAACTCGCCGAGGCGCGCGGAGATCCGGCCGAGAGACCCGTTCAGGCGACAGCGCTGGAGCAGCTTATTCGTGCCCAGCGGCCCGGCGGAGACGACGACCCCGCGGGCGCGCTGAACCTGGCGTTCCTTGCGCAGCCACGCCCCGGAGCGGACGCTTTCGACCTCGTAGCCATCCCTGCCGGAGCCGTCGCCGAGCGGGCGGACATCGACGACGGTGCGTTCCGGCATCACGCGCGCGCCGCGCTTCTCGGCCAGGTAGAGGTAGTTCTTGACGAGCGTGTTCTTCGATCCGTGCGGGCAGCCGACCATGCAGCGACCGCATTCCCTGCAGCCGGTCCGCTCGGGCCCCTCGCCGCCGAAGAACGGATCGGGGACGGTTACGCCCGGCTCGCCGAAGTAGACGCCGACGGGCGTTTTTTTGTAGGTGTCGCCGACGCCGAGCTCCTCGCCGAGCTCGCGCAGGAGCTGGTCGGCGGGGTCGTCGGTGGGGGTCTGCACGACGCCGAGCATCCGCTGCGCCTCGGCGTAGTGAGGGGCGAGCGCCGACTCCCAGTCGTTCATCTCCGCCCACTGGCGGTCCTCGAAGAACTGCTTCGGGGGCACGTACAGCGTGTTCGCGTAGCCGAGGCTGCCGCCGCCGACTCCGCAGCCGGAGACGACGGAGACATCTTTGAACGTGGTCAGCCGGAAGATTCCCTTCATCCCGAGGAAGGGCCTCCAGAAGTAGCGTTTCAGATCGGCTGTCGAGCTCGGCAGCTCGTTGTCGGCGAAGCGCCGCCCGCACTCCAGCACGCCGACGGAGTGGCCCTTCTCGGAGAGGCGGAGCGCCGAGACGCTGCCGCCGAAGCCAGAACCGATCACGAGCCAGTCGAAGTCGAAGTTGCCCTCCATGCGCGCCACCATCCTAGTAGTTACTCGAGGGTGCGGCGAGGTCGCTATATTTCCTGAAGTAATGGCTGTCCAGCCCCTGAGGAACAAGCCGTGCGGAGGTAGGTACGGGGATATCGTGCAGTCGATCGGCAACACGCCGCTGGTCGAGCTGCCGCGCCTCTCGCCGAAGCCGGGCGTACGAATCTGGGCGAAGCTCGAGTCACGCAACCCGACCGGCTCGGTCAAGGACCGGGTGGCGAAGGCGCTGATCGAGGACGCCGAGGAGAAAGGCGCGATCGCGCCTGGGCAGACGATCCTCGAACCGACCTCCGGCAACACCGGCATCTCGCTGGCAATGATCTGCTCGCTGAAGGGCTACAAGCTGAAGGTCGTGATGCCAGAGAACGTGACGCCCGAGCGTACGCAGCTGCTGAAGATGTATGGCGCGGAGATCGTCTACTCCGACGGCTCGCTCGGCTCCAACGGGGCGGTCGAGAAGGCCTTGGCGATGGCGGCGGATGACTCCTCGGTCTATATGCCCTACCAGTACGGCAACGAGGCCAACCCGAACGCCCACTACAACGGCACGGCGCTGGAGATCCTCGAGGAGCTCGACGAGGTGACCGCGTTCGTCGCCGGGCTCGGCACGGGGGGCACGCTGATGGGTAACGGCAGGCGCCTGAAGGAGACGTTCGGCGACGCCGTGAAGATCGTCGCGGCCGAGCCGATGCAGGGCGAGCCGGTCCAGGGTCTGCGCTCGCTCGACGACGGCTTCATCCCGCCGATCATCGACATCTCGCTGCTGGACCGCAAGATCTTCGTGACCAACCGCGACGCGATCATCTGGACGCGCAAGCTGCTCGATGAGGAGGGCCTGTTCGCGGGCGTCTCCAGCGGCGCGATCGCGAGTATCGCCGTGCGGATCGCGGGCGAGCTGGAGGAGGGGAACGTCGTGTTCGTCGTCTGCGACGACGGCTGGAAGTACCTGTCGAGCGGCCTCTACACGCTGCCGGTCGACGAGATCGAGAATCTCGACTCCACCGTCTGGTGGTAGCCGAGCTCGGAGTGGTCAGCCGGAACTCTCTATCGAGATGAAGATCGCCTCCGAGCTCCTCGATGAAGTGATAGCGCACGCTCTGGAGGATCCAAAGAACGAGGTCTGCGGAGTCGTTGCCGTCGAAGGAGACCAATCGCAATCGGAGATCGGTCAACCCATTCGGGCGGTTGATGTGCATCGGGCGGTCAATGTGCACGCGAGCCCGCTGAAGTTCGAGATCGATCCGGCGGAGCTGCTCGAGCTCTACAACTCGATCGAGGCGGCCGGGCATACGTTAGGTGCGATCTACCACTCGCACGTGCGCAGTGCGCCCTATCCATCTCAGACCGACATCGGGTTTGCGGCAAATTGGCCCGGAGTCGAGTGGATCATCGTCGGCTTGGCCGACGGGCAGGCGCCGGAGGTGCGCTCCTATCTGATCGAGGATGGCCGGGTCCAGGAGGTAGCGCTGGAGGTGGAGTAGTGGCGGGCGAGGAGCCAGCCAGCGCATCGTTGGGGGAGGGTGAGCAGCCGCTGGTCTGTCCGGCGTGCGCTCTCCAACATCCGCCGAGCGAGCGCTTCTGCCAGGCGTGCGGGATGCCGCTCGTGCACATTGCCGGTGGCGCTGAGCAAACGCTCAGCGAGCGTCAGCAGAAGGCGCGGAAGATCAAGCCGCAGTACGCCGAGGGGGAGCTCGTGAAGGTGGCCCTCGCGGAGAACCAACCCGAGGCGGAGTTCATCGCGGGCCTGCTGCTGGAGGAGGGCATCCCATGCCTGCTGCGCAACTCGATTGGCGGCTACTCGCCGATGATCGGCCCGCGCGAGGTCATGGTTCCCGAGTCAGGAGCGCAGGCCGCGCGCGAAGCGCTCGCGTTCCAGCGGGACTAGTCAGGACCGGCGCAACTAGACCAGGACGGGCTGGCCGGCGCTGCGGGTGATCTCGGCGATCTCTTCAGAGGCGCGCTCGAACTCGGCGTCCGAGAGCACCGGGGTGCCCTCGAAGGGAAGGTCGCGCTGAAGCTCGACCCACCCTTGGGCGGCGGAGTACTCGTCCTTGACCTTCACGGTGACCGGCCGCGGTATGCGGTAGGTGCGCAGGAGCAAGACGTGCAGCGGCTGATGGCGTCGCCAGCCGAGGCGCTTCTCGGCGTAGTCGGTCGTCCACACGTAGAAGGGGGAGAGCGCGTCGACACAGCGCGGGTCGGCAATCGTAAAGTGACCGGCGACTTCGGCCCAAGCGCGAATGCGCACCCGATCGGGCTGTTGGATGCCGCCTGAGGCGAAGGCGTGCAGCGGCGGCTCGCCGTCGCTCCAGACGCCCTCCTCGAGCGCGCGGCGCAGCTCGGGCTGGTGGGATTCGCGGACGAGGTCGCCCGGCTTGTGATCGAAGGTGGGGTACAGGAAGAAGCGCTCGTGAGCGAGCCGGAACGGCTTGCCGGGTTCGCGGATGCCGCCCTTGCGGAGAGTTATTAGCTGCTCACCTTCCGCGAGAGCGCGAACGGTGACAGCCCATTCTTTGAAAGCAATTGGCATGGGAAGAACGAAAGAAAGACGAAAGCAGGAGTAGGGAAAGTCTCGATAAATCCTCGGACTCTGAACGTCATTCAAAGCGACCGAAGGGCGAGCCCGACCCCTTAAAAGATACGAAATCCGGGAGGAAATCCCAAATCCCCTGCAAATGGGCTATTTTTTTAGGCTAAGTAGCTACAACCGCCGTCCGGCGAGGCCCTCGACAGCCTCGATGATCGCGGCGTAGTCATCATCGCCATGACCTCGGCCGAGAGTGGCGGTGAGCAGGTCGCGCGCGTGGGCGGCGGAGGGGAAGGGAATACCGATGGCCTGGGCTTCCTCGAGGCAGAGACGCACGTCCTTGAGCATGTGCTCGGTCTTGAACAGGGTCGTGTAGTCGTGCTCGCGCATCGGCGCCGACTTCAAAGTCAGCTGGGCTGAGGCGCCCGATCCCGCTGAGGTCACCTGGACGAACGCGTCGAGATCCACGCCGGTGGCCCGCGCGAGCAGCAGCGCCTCGGCGAGCGCCGCCGCGTTGGCTGCGCCGAGGGCGTTGTTGATCAGCTTGAGCATATCGCCCTGGCCGAGCTCGCCGACGTGCACGATCACCTCGCCCATGCTCCGCAGCAGTGGCTCAGCGCGGGCGAAGTCCTCGGTGCGGCCACCGGCCATGATCGTCAGCGTGCCCGCCTGCGCGCGCGGCGAGGAGCCGGTCACTGGCGCGTCGAGCATCCGCACTCCCCGCTTATCCAAAGCCGCCGCGATACGCCGGCTGTCGAGCGGAGAGATGGTGGACATGTCGACGCACAACAACTCCTCGTGGGCAGCCTCGATCACGCCATCCTCACCCAGCAACACCGAGGCGACCTGGTCGCCGTCGACGACCATGCTCACGACGATGTCGCTCACACGCGCCACCTCTGCAGGCGATGATGCGACTGCCGCCGCCTCGTGCTCGGATGCCCAGCGCTCGGCCTTGCCGGGCGTATGCGTCCAGACGGTCAGGGGAAAGCCGGCCTGCGCAACACGTGCGGCCATGCGCGAGCCCATGATTCCGAGGCCGAGAAAGCCAACCGATCGGAGATCGTCCAGCTCAGGCATCGCCCGAGCATACGACTTCGAGTCTCTGGGGTCCGCTGCCGACTCGTGGTTGGGCTCAGGCCGCCGCGAGCTCGCGGTCCTCGGTGTCTGCCAGGTGCTGATGTGAGGGGCAATAGCCATTGTGTGGCAGGGGGACGCGCTGGCAGGCGGCGCCTTTACGTGTGGTCGCGCGACACTGCGGCGCTACGCCGCAGATCGAGGCATAGCCCGCAAGCGGGTCCTCGATCAGGAACTGTTGCGCGAAGCCGATATAGCGAGCCACGACTTGGTGGACGTAACCCTGCTCGCTCATCGGGAAGCGGGAGCGGATATCGCAGAACAACGTGCGCTCGGGGCGCGCGAAGTAATGGCGGTCAATGGCCATGCGCTCGACGACTGCCTCACAGGAGCGCAGGACGTGCTCGTGGTTGGCGTTGGCGGTGACCCCCGCCTTGGGAGCCAAGATATGGGGAGCCAACTCCCGGTAGATAGCCCGACTGAATTGATACATGGCGACCCCTCACCCTCTTTCTCGATCGAACCGGTTTGGAGCACACCCACCGTTCCCAAAGACTCCGATCCTCCTAAGACATTCCATGAAAAGAAACACGTCTCCGACCGGAAAGGATCGAGATTCGCAAGGGAGAATGAAGTTTTTATAAAGCGCCCTACTGGGTTTAGGTCAGACCCACCTCTGCCACGAGCCGTTTCCGCTGCCGGCGATGACGAAATGACGCTGATCGAGCGCGGGATCGCGCTCGGGATGGTCTAGACGCTGGTGGGCTCCGCGGCTCTCGGTGCGCTCGAGCGCGCTGCGCGCGAGCATTCGGGCAAGCGGATGGGGATCCTCGAGCAGCCGGCGCAGACCCTCTGCGGTGCGGACGATGCCCGCGTCCCGCCACAGAGCGTCGCGGGTGTGAGCGTCGGCAAGGGGAATCGAAGGGAGCTCTCGGAGCGCCTCGATCTCCCGCGGCGGCGGTGATGCGAAGGTGAGCGCGGGCTCGGAGAGAGCATGGAGGATCGCGCGGCGGGCAAAGACAAAGCACTCGCTGAGCGAGTTGGAGGCGAGACGGTTTGCGCCGTGCAGGCCGGTGCAGGAGGACTCTCCGACGGCGTAGAGCCCGGGCAGGGTGCAGCGCGCATTCAGGTCGGCGACGATCCCTCCCATCATGTAGTGGGCCGCCGGGGCGACTGGCACCAACTCGCGCATGGGGTCGAGCCCGGCCTCGCGCAGTGAGGCGACCACGTTGGGGAAATGGGCGGGGTCGATCGCCCGCATGTCGAGGCCGACCGAGCGCTGGCCGGTCTCCTGAAGGCGCAACGCGATCGCGCGGGAGACCTCGTCTCGGGGGGCGAGCTCGTCGACGAAGCGCTCGCCGGAAGCGTCGTGCAAGGTCGCGCCCTCGCCACGGATCGCCTCTGTGATCAGAAATCCCTCCCGCCCGGCGAGTCCGATCACCGCGGTGGGATGGAATTGCAGCAGCTCGAGGTCCGCCAGCGACGCTCCGGCGGCGTGGGCGAGCAGCAGGCCGATCCCCTGGGAGCCGGGTGGGTTGGTGCTGCGCGCCCATAGCGCCGCGGCGCCGCCTGTGCTGAGAATCACTGCGCGTGCGCAGACAATCCGCCCGTCGTCACAGATCAGACCGCGGGAGCGGGGGTGGGTGGGGTTTTTATCGCGGGAGTGGGTGGGGGCCTGGGTGGGGTCCTCATCAGTCCACAGCGCTCGCGCTCGGGCGCCCTCGAACACTGTGATCAAAG
Source organism: uncultured Solirubrobacterales bacterium (assembly GCA_963804555.1). Lineage (GTDB taxonomy): Bacteria > Actinomycetota > Thermoleophilia > Solirubrobacterales > Solirubrobacteraceae > Palsa-744. The sequence goes on along the minus strand of CAWDQX010000009.1, from coordinate 263,514 downwards.
GCTCACTGGCGACGAGCGCCGAGAGCTGGCGCACCACGCGGCGGCCGGTGGCGGAACCACCGGCGTGCACAACCCGCCTGACCGAATGACCGCCCTCCAGACCGAGTGCCAGGCCTCCGGAGCGGTCGCCGTCGAAGCGGACGCCCAGCGCCTGCAGGTCCTCTACGCACGCTGGCGCCTCGCGCACGAGGATTTCGGCCGCGGAGCGCCTGACGAGCGTGCGCCCGGCGCGCTCGGTGTCGGCGAGGTGCAACTCGAAGCTGTCGTCGGAGGCGAGCGCCGCGGCGAGGCCGCCCTGTGCCCAGTAGGAGGCCGTTTGAGCCAGGGGTGTGGCCGAGATGAGCACGACCGTGGCTCCATCGCGCGCCGCGCAGAGAGCGGCGTAAAGCCCTGCTGCGCCTGCTCCCGCCACCACGATGTCGGTCTCGAGCACCGGACCGGCTTGAGCAGAGCTCACTTTTTCGGGGGCGGCGCGAAGAGGGGGTTGGAGGTTGGCGGGGCGGTGCTCGTCGAGGTGTGACTTGGGGTCGTGGCGGGAGCTGTGGGGGTGCTGAGACGGGGCGCGGTGGTGGTGCCGGCGGTGGTTTTGCCAGTGGTGCTCACGCCCGAGGTGGTGGTCGTGCCCGTGGTGGTGGCGCCGGAGGTGGTTGTGGGAGTGATCGCAGTGCTGCCAGGAACGGCCGTCGTAGATGCGACGACCGCGGTGGGAGCCGTGGTCGTTATCGCCGGAGCAGCCGCCGTGGAGGTATTGGAGCCGCCGGCGAGCGTGACGAGCGCGGCGGCCAGCACGCCGAGCGACAGCGCAGCCAGGACAGCAAGCGCGAGGACGGGCGCCTTCCAGGCGGGGGACGCAGCCAGGCGCGTGCGTGCTGCGGCGCCGCAGCGCAGGCACCACTCTTGCTCGGGATCGAGCGGCGCGCTGCACAGCGGGCACATCTCGTGTGCGGGCAGTGCAGCTGCGGTCGTTGCTGGGGGAGTGGGAGTGGCGACGCTCACGCGCCCGGGCCAGGAGGACGGACGATCACAGTGGGTTGATCCGGCTCTGGCTTCGGCTCGGGCTCTGGCTTGGTGGCTGGTGACGAAGCGGCTGCCGGCCGGCCGGTCGACGCTGTAGGAGCAGGGGCTGCAGGTTTGCTGGGAGCGGCTGCGGGCCGGGCTGACGTGGAAGCAGACGCCGGGACGATTGCTCGAGTCGGAGCAGCAACCGGCGAAGTCGTCGGGGTGGTGGGGGTGGGTACGGTGGGGGCCGGCGCGACGGGCACGGGCTGGCTCGGCGCGAGATCCGAAGCCGGCGGCCCGGCGACGGGACGCTCGGCGTGATGGTCCATGGCGAGCCCGCAGTTGGGGCAGAAGCGGTCCTCGCTGCCGTGAATCGCCGCGCAGCGTGGACAGGCGGCGATGCCCGCGTCGCGCAGGACCGTCACAGGCTGATGCTCGGCGAGAGCTCTTTCGAGCGTGCGCAGCTCGGCGTCGATGTGGCCGAGAGTTGAGAGCTTGGCGATTACCAGCGCATCGTTGCGCTGGCCAAAGCGGTGCAGGTTGAAGACCAGGCCGCCGAGATCGCGGTAGGCGAGCTCGCGTGCCTTGCGCAGGAAGCGCGCGCGGCGGCGCATCCGCCCGCGCTCGCTGAAGCCGGGGGGGCTGGGAGACATGGGGGCGTCCACCGCCGGGTGCTCGCCCGATGTCTGGTGAGGGGCGGCTGGAGGGGCCGCCTGAGGTGTGCTTTGCTCCACCGTCGCTCATGCTACCCGCTAGGTAAGACCCATTTCTACAGCTCTCCTGTCCTTCTTGCGATGGCTACGTGAGCTTTTCTGCTCGCTCTAGCCCCGCACGCCAGGCGTCGGCCACGCGCTCGGCCATCCGCTGCGAGGAGAACCGCTTCGCCGATGCACGGCCCCTAACACGCGGATCGGCCGCGCTCAGATGGGGCTCGAGTGCGGCGCGCCAGCTGACCAAGTCAAACGGCTCGCACAGCGCGCCGGCGACATCCGCGAGAGCTTCGGGGTGGACGCCTACGGGAGTCGCGAGCACCGGCACATCGCAAGCAAGCGCCTCGAGTACTGCCAGTCCGAAGCCCTCTCGCTCGGAGGGCACGAGCACGGCATTGGCGGCGTTGACCCACAGCGGGACCAGCTCGGGATCGACGGCGCCGAGTGTGAGCAGCTCGACCCCGGTCTCGCGCGCGAGTGCGAGCGCCCGGTCGTGGCGCTTCTCAGTGCGGTCGGGGTCGGCCGCAAACAGCAGATAGGGCCGGTCGGGATCGAGCCCCAGTTGCGTCCTTGCGGAGGAGCGGGGAACCGGATGGAAGCGCTCGAGGTCCACGCCGCAAGGCAGCACCTGTGCCCGGCGCCGGGCCGCTCGGCCCGGTAGAGAATCGACGAGTGAGCGGGAGACGGCACCGAGCAGGTCGATCAGCGGCGACACCGCGCGGGTCGCCTGACGTGTGCGGGGGTGAATGACGTCGGTACCGTGCACGGTCAACGCCCGCAAGCGGGTAGGGACAGTCAGGGCGGGCCAGGCGGTGAGGCCGAAATGGGCGTGGACGACGTCGAACGGCGCGCGGGAGGGGCGGTGAGTCAACAGCGAAGGGCCGCCATAACGTCGGCGGAGCTCGAGGGCCGCATGCGCAAGCGCTCGGCCACCGGGCGGGAACTCATAGAGCTCGATGTCCAAGCCGTCGAGGCCACGCAGCGCGGCGGCTTGATCGCGGACGAAGCGCCCGCGCTCGGGATGTGCGGCGTCGGGCAGCATGTTTGAGAGCACGAGCGCACGCACGATCCTCCGACGGTAGCGCTCTGGAATGATGGCTTGTGTGTCGAGCGCGCCCGCATCCACATCCGAGGTGTCCAGGAACGATCCGCGCGAGCGCCCGATCGGCGTATTCGACTCGGGTGTGGGTGGGCTGACCGTGCTGCACGAGCTGCTCGTGCGGCTGCCACGTGAGGATTTCCTGTACCTCGGCGACACTGCGCGCTTTCCCTATGGCGAACGCTCGCCAGAGGAGCTCACGCGATTCGCCGTGGAGGTCACCGAGGAGCTCGCCAAGCGCGGCGCGAAGCTTTTGGTGGTCGCGTGCAACTCCGCCACCGCGGCGGCTCTACCTTCCCTGCGCCGGAAGATGATGGAGACGACGCTCGGGGTAGACGTGCTCGGTGTCGTGCGTCCGGAGGCGCTACGAGCGGTGGCGACCACGCGCACAGGTCGTATTGGGCTGCTGGCTACCCCGACGACGGTCGCCAGCCATGCGTACGAGGATGCTGTGGGTGCAATCGACCCGCACGTGACGCTGCATGCCGTGCCATGTCCGACACTGGCGGCGATCATCCAGGCCGGCGAGCAGTTCGACGAGCGCGCTGTGCAGAGCGTGCGCGAAGTCTGCGCGCCGCTGAAGCAGGCTGATGTCGACACGGTGATCTTGGGCTGTACCCACTATCCGCTGATCAAGCCGATGCTCCAGCGGATGCTCGGTCCGGGTGTGACCCTAGTTAGCTCTGGAGCTGCGCTAGCGCGTCAAGTGGAGCATGCGCTGAGCACGCGCAACCTGCAGAATCCACGCGCGGATGAGGGTGAATACCGCTTTCTGTGTACGGGCGACATACAAGCGTTTGAGCAGGCTGGGACACGCTTTCTACAGATGCCGCTGGGTCCTGTCGAGCATGTCGAGCTCGCGGCGGTCGAGGTGAGCGCATGAGCGACGCCGAGCGCAGCTACGGGCGCGAGCCGGGCGATTTGCGGCCGATCGCGATCGAGCCGGGATTCATGCGCACCGCCACCGGCTCGGCTTTGATCTCGGCGGGGGAGACACGCGTGATCTGCACCGCTTCGGCACAGGAGAGCGTTCCTCGCTGGATGACTGGCAAGGGCAGAGGCTGGCTGACGGCCGAGTACGGGATGCTGCCTGCATCTACCGGTGATCGCAAGCAACGCGACGCGACGCGGGGCCGCCAGGATGGGCGCACCGTTGAGATCCAACGCTTGATCGGACGGTCGCTGCGCGGGGTTATCGACTTGGGCGCGCTGGGCGAACGCACGATCTACCTGGACTGCGACGTGCTACAGGCCGACGGCGGGACCCGTTGCGCATCGATCACGGGAGCATACGTCGCACTGGCCCTGGCCTGTGTGCGCCTGCAGGCCGATGGCAAGCTGGAGAGCTCTCCGCTGACCGGCTCGGTCGCGGCCGTCTCCTGCGGGATGGTCGAGGGACACGCACTGCTGGACCTCGACTACTCCGAGGACTCCACCGCGGAGGTCGACGCGAACGTGGTGATGACTGGTGAGGGAGGTTTGATCGAGGTGCAGGCGACGGCTGAGCGTACTCCACTCTCTCGCGCGCACCTGGATGAGCTGCTGGCGCTCGCGGGGGAGGGAATCGAGCTGTTGCGAGCAGCGCAGGAGCGTGCGATCGCTGCCGCCGGATGATGTGTCGCGCAGCGCGAGCGAGCCTCGGGACTCCGGAGAAGACGATCCCGCAGTGGGCGACCAAGCGATGAGATTGCTGCTGGCCACCCACAACGAGCACAAGCGGCGTGAGCTCGCGCGTCTGCTCGTTGGTCACGAAGTGGAGATGTTGCCGGCGGACGTGACGTTGCCGCCGGAGGAGGGAGAGACGTTCGCGGAGAACGCGCTCGGCAAGGCTCGGGCCGCCGCGCAGGCGACCGGGAGGGTGAGTATCGCCGACGATTCGGGGATCGAAGCCGCGGCTCTGGGCGGCGCGCCAGGGGTGCGCTCGGCGCGGTACGCAGGTGAGGACGCAACGGACGAGGAGAACCTGGCAAAGCTGCTGCGTGAGGCGCCGGCGGGCAGTGCGCTCGAGTACGTGTGTGCGCTCGTATACGTCGATTTGCCGGCAGGGATAGAGCGCGTGTTCGAGGCCGGCTGCACGGGACGCCTGGCGGCGGATCCCCGTGGAGCGGGTGGGTTTGGCTACGACCCCGCATTTTTGCCGGATGACATGGATGACAGCCCACCCGCCCCCGGCCCACCCGCCCCGGACCCACCCGCCCCGGGCCCACTCGCCCCTGAGGGCCAGTCAACCCTGACGATGGCGGAGCTGACCGATGAGCAGAAGGACGCGATCAGTCATCGTGGACGAGCGGCGAGAGCACTGCTCTCCTGGCTCAGCGAAGGTTGATCGCGGCGGAGATCGCGACAGCGAGACCGAGTCCGGCGTAGCCGTTGTAGCCGGAGAGCAGCAGCAGCAGCGCGGTGATCAACGCGACGAGCGTGGTTAGGCTCCAGGCGACGCGGTCGACGGTCATCTCGTAATTGTGGCGGATGCTGTGGCGGATGCGACCGTCCGCGTGCAGTGTTAGCTTCGGATCAACGTTTTACGAGCGAGGAGGGCGAAGTGACGAAGTCCGAGTTGGTCGACCAGGTGGCCGATCGCGCCGATCTGACCAAGCAGGATGCGGCGCGGGCGGTGGACGCGGTGCTGGCAACCGTGGAGGACGCGTTGCGCCGTGGCAGCGAGGTGACGGTATCGGGGTTTGGCAAGTTCCATGTGGGTGAGCGCGGCGCGCGCCAGGGTGTCAACCCGCGCACGGGCGAGCGCATCCAGATCGCCGCCTCGCGCGTTCCCCGCTTCACTGCGGGCAGCGGGCTGAAGAGCGCGGTGAAGGGTCGCTGAGCTGCCGCTGAGATTTGGAGACACCCTTGCGGCACGCATAGGAGCGCGCCAGTCGCAGATCGTGCTCGGCCTCGATCCGGATCCGAGCGCGCTGTGGCCGGCTGCGAGTGAGCCGGCACGGGGTAGATCTCCCGGGGGCTCCGCCGCCGAGCGCGCCGCGGCCGCGGTGGTCGATCACTGTAAGGCGTTGATCGATGCGACCGCGAAGGCGTGCGTGGCGACAAAGCTTCAGCTCGCCTGCTTCGAGCGGCTTGGCGCCCCTGGCTGGAGCGCTCTGGAAGAGGTCGCTGAGCACGCGCGTTCGCACGGGCTGCTCGTGATCGCCGACGGTAAGCGGGGTGATATCTCGGTGAGCGCCTCCGCCTATGCGCAGGCGCTGATCGGCGGGGCACAGACACCGTTTGGAGATGTGTCGGGGCTTGCTGCGGATCTGGTGACGGTCAACCCATTGATGGGCCGTGATGCCCTCGAGCCGTTCGTGGGGGCGGCGCGTGCTGCCGGCGCTGGCGTGTTGGTGCTCGTGCGCACCTCAAACCCGGGTGCTGCCGATGTCGAGGACCTCCAGTTGGCCGAGGGAGGCAGCGTGTGGGAACGTCTGGGTCGCATCGTCGAGGAGTTGGGCCGCCCTGGTGTGGGTGAGTCCGGGTGCAGCGACGTGGGTGCGGTCATCGGAGCCACCGTTCCAGGGCATCTCAAGCGAGCTCGTGAATTGATGCCTCACGCGACATTCCTGCTCCCGGGGGTCGGCGCACAGGGTGGCCGGGTGGAGGATCTCGCTCCCGCATTTATCCCGGGCCGTGCGGGGGGGTTGATAACGGCTTCGAGGAGCATCGCTAACGCACACTCGGCAGCAGGTGGGGATCCTGCCCATGCCGCCCGAGCTGAGGCCGAGCGTTTGCGCGAGGCTGCGTGGGCGTTGGGATAGCTCGCGTGGCCTCACGGTCGCTGCGTAGCCGCATGCGGTGCTCTCCATGAGGAGGTCTCGCCGCTTCAGGCAGGTTCGCTAGCCTCTGGGTGTGCGCTTCACGGCATCACCCGCCGTTCGGAGCGCCGGAATGCGGGCACAGAGGCAGAGATGATCATCACGGTCACGCTGAATGCGGCGATCGACAAGTCGCTCTCGGTGCCGAACTTCCGGCTCGGACGGCGTCACCGCACCGTTGAGCAGCGCACGATGGCCGGCGGAAAGGGCGTGAACATCGCCCGCACGTTGAAGACGCTCGGCCAGCCAGTGATCGCCACTGGATTTGCGGGCGGCGCCACCGGGACTCATATCGTCGAGCAGCTAACCGAGGAGTCGATCCTGAACGACTTCGTGCGTATCCGCGAGGAGTCGCGCACGAACACCTCGGTCCTGGATCCGACTACCGGCGAGCAGACTGAGATCAACGAACGAGGTCCCTCAGTATCTGAGCAGGAGGTCGAGCTGTTCCGCGACAAGCTGCTCTATCTCGCTCGCGGCGCCGCGATCGTCGTATTCGCCGGCTCGCTGCCGCGCGGCATCGAGTCCGATATCTACGCCGTGCTGATCCGCGAGTTGGAGAGGACGGGAGTCAGCACCGTGATCGATACCGATGGGGAGCCTTTGCGTCAGGCGGTCCGCGCCGAGCCCGACGTCGTCTCACCGAACGTGATCGAGGCCGAGGAGCTCGTGGGGCACGAGTTTGCCAGCGAGGAGGAGCGCTCGCTGGCGGTGCGTGAGATCGCCGCGCTCGGTCCACGCGAGGCGATCATGACGCTCCCGGATGGTTGCTTCGCCCAAGTGCTCGTCGATGGTCAGACGTCTATGAGGCGTGTGAGCGTGCAGCCGCGCGAGTCGATCGCCAAGCGTGGCTCCGGCGATGCCTTCTTGGCCGGCTATATCGCGGCCCGCTACGAAGGTCGTCCCCCCGACTATTGCCTGCGCTTTGGCGTGGCTTGCGGCGCCGAGTCCACCGCCAGATTGGGAGCAGGTTTGATCGATCCGCGCGAGGCGAGGCGCCTGATGGGCGATGTCGAGCTCAGCGAGATCGACCTTCCAGCGAAGGTCTGAAGTCAGCCCCCAGCTACGTCGCGGCGTAGAAATACGAGGTAGGCCGCGAATAGCGACGGAACCGCGTACAGCGCGCAGACCCACGCTGAATGCCAGATTGGCGTCCAGTCGGTCGGGGTGCGCAGCAGGCCGTGCCAGTTCTCGTACTGTTCGGTGAGCAGATATGGCTTGATGGCATCGATACCCGGTATCTGCCCGACGATGAACAGCAGAATCGTGAAGCCCACGGTGCCCACGACGGCCGCGGCGCTGTTGCGGGTCGTGGTGGACAGCAGCACCCCGAAGGCGGTCACGGTCAGCAGCGGGATCAGGTATACGGCGTTGGCGGCGAACACCAGCAGCAGGCCTTCTGGTGCCGAGACCACGGTGTCCGAGAACGTGATCACGTGATTGAAGCCCCATACCGCGACGCCTGCCGCCGTCGCCACGGCGGCCGACAGGAACAGCGCGATCGTCGCGTAGGTCATTGCCGCGAGCGTCTTGGCGGCGAACACCTGGCCGCGGTCGACCGAGCGCGTGAGGATGGTCTTCAACGTGCCGTTGCCGTCCTCGGTGGCGACGATGTCACCAGCCACCAGCGCGGCGATCAAGGGCAGCATGAACACCGACAGGAGCAAGAGCATCAATACGGGCGTGGCCAGCCCAGATTCGCTGATGTGCGAGGCGAAGATGTTGCCCTGGTCGTGGCCGTGATGTCCGCGCAGGCTTTGGGCGATCACGAAGATGATCGGGAGGATCATCGCCAGTCCGAGACCGAGGTAGGTGCGCTTCTGCGAGACGAGCTTGCGCAGCTCCCAGCGGTAGGCGGTCAGCGTCGAGGGTCTCATGTCTCGGTCAGCCGGAAGAACAGGTCCTCGAGTGTCGCCAGCTCAGGGGTGAGCGCGAGGATCCCGATGCCCGCCTGGGCAAGCGCCAGCGACAGCGCGCCGACATCCCGTTCCTCGGCTTGAAAGCTCAGGCCGTGTGGGGTGGGTGGGGTCCCGATAACGTGCTCGATGCCCGTCTGTGCACGAGCGATCGTTAGAGCGCGCACATCGTCGGTCGTGCGCAGGCGGTAGCCGGCCCCGCCCTGGCGGCGCAAGTCGGCCAGCGCGCCCTCGTAGACGACGCGCCCGGAGTCGACGATCGCCACGCGGTCGCACAGCTCCTGCACCTCCGGCAGCTGGTGGCTCGAGAGCAGGACAGTAATCCCTTCGTCTGCCAGCCGGCGGATCAGCGCGCGCATGTCGCGCATCCCGGCGGGATCGAGGCCGGTCGCGGGCTCGTCGAGCATCAGCAGACGAGGACGCCGCAGCAACGCCGCGGCGATTCCCAGGCGCTGGCGCATCCCGTGTGAGTAGCCGCCTACCCGATGGGCGGCCCGCGGGGTCAGCTCGACGATCTCCAGCACCTCGTCGATGCGTTCCTTGGCCCCATCTCCGTCGAGCGCGGCCAACAGCTCGAGGTTCTTGCGCGCGGCGAGATACGGATAGAAGCGTGGCGCCTCGACGAATCCGGCGACACCCTGCAGCGCCCGTGCGCCCTCGCGCATCGGGTCGCGCCCGAACAGCTCGACAGTGCCCTCGCTCGGCATGATCAGCCCGAGGGCCATCCGCAGCGTCGTCGTCTTGCCTGCGCCATTCGGTCCGAGGAAGCCGTAGACATCGCCGACCTGGACGTTCAGGTCGATGTGATCGACCGCGAGGACCTCCTTGTAGCGCTTGACCAAACCGCGCGCCTTGACCGGCGGGGCTTCGTCGCCCTCCGAGGGCGCTTCGATCACCGGCTATAAACCCTTGGCGACAGCTTCGACGGCGCTGGGGGAGAGGGCGCCGGCGAGCAGATAGCGCACACCTGAGCGCTCGAAGCTGAGCAGCGTGCCGAGCTCGGTGGGCAGCTCGGATGCTTCGATGCCGTTGATCTTGACTTTCTGTAGGCCTTCTTCGGCCGTTGAGGAGGTTTGCTTGGAGTCTTCCATGGACTTGCTTTCGAGGATCGCGACCGATGTGATGCCCTGGCCGAAGGTGCTGAGGTGGGAGTGATCACCGCTATGGGTCGAGGGACCGCCGGACTGCGAATGGTGCTTGGGAAGCACGATTTCTTCGATCTTCGCGTTCGACGGCGGCGTGAATTCGAACACCGAAGGTTCGACCGGCCCATAGGAGATGCTGGTGGTCGCCAGTTCGAGTGCCGGCGAGGAACTCTCCGTTGAATAGACCGCAGCACGCAACGGCACTCCGTGAACTGCGTCCCAGGAGAGCTCAGCGCCGCCGAGCAGGCTGCCGCCTTCCTTGGGGGTGACGCGCACCGTGTAGGCGGCCTGTCCGGCGACGTCTGCGGGCGTCGCGGACGATATGTCCGCGTGCTTTCCCGCGCGCGAGATCGCTTCTTCGATCTTGGCCACAGAGGGGACTTCGTGCTTGTCGGCGAAGCCGCCGCTCGCTTCCCCGCCTTCGCCGGCGACCTTTTCGCTCGCCGGTGGCGTGTAGCGGTAGAGCGTGTTCGAGGACGGGTCGTACAGCTGCACGGTGTGTCCGTCGTAGTAGATCTCGGTGTCGCCCTTTTCCGATTGCAGCTCCAAGCGGACGTGGCCTTCCCTGGAGATCCACATGCGGCCGGAAGCACCCGTCAGGAGCGGGCTGGAAGAGAGCTGGCCGGCCACGCTACCGCCTTCGCCGCTGCCTGTGAGATTGGCGCCTTCGAATAGATGGTCTGTCAGTTGGATGTTCGCGCTGATCCCCTGGATTCGGTTCCCGCCCACCCCCGCCAGAAACGCATCGTGGATCGCTTCGGAGAGTGGCTTCGGCGGTGGCGTCGGCCCGGTGCCGAGCGCTGACGCGAGAGCGGTAGCGGAGATGCCCAGTGCGACTACGATCCCGCAGAGGAGCAGTAGGCGAGAGAGGGGGAGACGACGGAGGAAATTGCTCACGACTACCAGTCAGGGTAGCGCCATAGCTTCCGTGCTCATAAAGGTAAGAAAGCTCTCATCCAGACGCTCGAGAGATCGATCCTCCAGTCGCTCGAGGGATCGATCCAGGCGCTCGAGGGACCGTCCGGCGGCGACACCCGATATCTTCCCGCCGCATGGTTCTGGGCTTCATCCTGTTCTGGGTCATTCTCGGCCTCGCGGTGTTCTTTGTCGCGATGCGCGGTGGCCCCCGCGCTGCCCGCGAGTCGCTGCACACCGATTCGAAGCTCGGTCAGCGCGCGGTCACGCTCGGCGTCGTGCTGCTGTTCGTGTTTGGGCTCGTCATCCCGGCGCTCGTGTTGGCCTTCAACGGCGAGCACAAGGCGAGCTCGGCTGTCGGTGGGCTGCACCTGAATGCCGAACACGTGAAGGGCCGCGAACTGTTCTCCCATACCTGCACGGTCTGCCACACGCTGGCCGCGGTCAAGTCGGTCGGCCGGATCGGCCCGAACCTGGACGTGAGGGTCGGCGACGACATCCCGACCCCGGCCGGGCGTAAGGCGCTGGTAGAAAACGCGATCGCCGAAGGTCGCGCGCGCGGCAACGGCAACATGCCGGCCCAGCTGTATCAGGGCAAGGAAGCGGAAGAGGTCGCCTCGTTTGTGGCCGCTGTAGCCGGCCACTGACTGAGGCGGCCGATGGCCGGCGCGGATGCGGCGTCCTCGGTCGCTCGCGTGCGTAGCACGCCACGCTCTCTGCGTCCTTGCCCCGCTTGACCCTCGACCGCCTCAGTGCGCCCCATCGCAGGTTTAGCCAAAAGTCGATAGCGGTCGGGAAGACCATCGACTAAGGTCCGCCGCGATGGCCGCGCAGCCGATACCGGAGCAACCGCAGACCGCGGAGGATGTGAAGGCGCTCGTAGCCGAGCACGAGATCCGCTTCATCCGCTTCTGGTTCACCGATGTCCTGGGGCAGCTGAAGTCGTTCTCGATCAATGCGGCTGAGCTGGACGACGCGTTCGAGGCTGGGATGGGCTTCGACGGCAGCTCGATCACCGGCTTCAACGCGATCGAGGAGTCCGACATGATCGCGATGCCCGACCCGAGCACGTTCGCGGTGCTGCCGTGGCGCCCGGAGGAGCAGGGCGTGGGGAGGATGTTCTGCGATGTCGTCACCCCCGAGCGCACGCCGTATGAGGGGGATCCCCGGCACGTGCTGCGTAGGGCGCTGGAGCGCGCGCACACGATGGGCTTCGACACGTTCAATGTCGGCCCCGAGCTGGAGTACTTCCTGTTCAAAGACTCCCGCTCGACCGAGGTGCTCGACGAAGGGGGCTATTTCGACCTGACGACGCTCGACGCGGGCTCGGACGTGCGTCGCGAGACGGTGCTCGCGCTGGAGCAGCTGGGAATTCACGTGGAGTACACCCACCACGAGGTCGGGCCGAGCCAGCACGAGATCGATATGCGCTATGCGGACGCGATGAAGATGGCCGACGACTGCATGACGTACAGGATCACGGTGAAGGAGTACGCGATGAAGTACGGCTGGCACGCGACGTTCATGCCGAAGCCGCTGTTCGGCGAGAACGGCTCAGGCATGCACACCCACCAGTCGCTGTTCTCAGGCGGAAAAAACGCGTTCTACGACCCCGACGATCAGTACTTCCTGTCAGACGTCGGCAAGGCGTTCATCGCCGGCCAGCTGAAGCACGCGCGCGAGACCTGCTCGATCTTTGCGCAGTGGGTCAACTCCTACAAGCGGCTGGTCCCGGGCTTCGAGGCGCCGGTGTACGTCGCGTGGTCACGCCGCAACCGCTCAGCGTTGGTACGCGTCCCGCTGTACCACCCGGGGCGCGAGAAGGCGACGCGCATGGAGCTGCGCTGCCCAGATCCGGCGTGCAATCCGTATCTGACGTTTGCGGTTCTGCTGCAGGCGGGGTTGGAGGGGATCGAGAAGGGGTACGAGCTGCCAGAGCCGATGGAGAAGAACCTCTACCACCTCTCAGGCGAGGAGCGCAAGCGCTTGGGCGTCGAGCAGTTGCCGGAGAGCCTCGGCGAGGCGATCGAGATCACCGCGGAGTCCGAGCTGGTGCTGCGGACGCTCGGCGAGCACATGTTCAACCGCTACGTCGAGATCAAGCGCCAGGAGTGGGACGACTACCGCGTGCATGTGACCCAGTGGGAGCTGGATCGGTATTTGTCGATCTTGTAGCGAGTAAGGCGGCTAGGGCGTTGGGGTGGAGTCCTTGCCCTGCGCGCAGATGACCGTGTGTAGCTCTTCTGTGAGCTTCGCCACCTGGCGAGTCAACGCCGTGTTCTGCTCGAGCATGCGCGAGTGCTGCTCGGCCAGTGCCTTGTCGTCGAGGAGCATCTTGGCCTGGCCGGCCTCGAACTGCGCCACGCGCTGAGTCTCGGCTTCACGGTGGGCCTGGAAAGCTTCGTCGTGTATGTGGTCGCGGTCGGCTTGTCGCGTCTGAGCTAGCAAGATCAGTGGGGCGGCATAGGCGGCCTGGGTGGAGAACGCGAGGTTCAGGAGGATGAATGGGTAGGGATCCCAGGCGAACGTGAGGACCGCAGCGTTCACGGAGATCCAGATCACTACGAGGACTGTCTGGGCGATGATGAACTTCGGTGTGCCGAAGAAACGGGCGAAGCGCTCGGCGAGGATGCCGAAGCGGTCTCCGCCGAACGGGGTGTGGTGGTCGGACCGTGCCTGACTTGCGGCGGATTGCTTTGCGGCGGGCTGCGCTTCGGTGGCCACGAGCAGTCTTTCGGTTCGTGAGAACCATGTCCTGCTCAATCCGCGGGCGCGGCGGTGACCTGGATCTGCCTGGCTGGCGGAAGCGCGCAGGCGATCGGCCGCGCGGGGGAGAGGTGCCAATGGAGAACCTGCAGCAGGTGTCCAAACGCCGTTGGGTGGCGTGGAGCGACATCGCCAAGCAGCGCCAGCACGCCGAGCGCCTGGCGCTCGTACTCGGCCTCGCCGGTCAGCTCTGACAGGCGTAGCAGGCCCATCGCCGCGCTGGAGCCACCGGCGGGGATCGGCGAGTCCTCGAGGTCCTTGCGCCGGGCGATCAGCGCTTCGGCGTCTGCGGCGGTCGAGAAGAAGGCGCCGTTCTCCGAGTCCGCGAAGCGCGCGATCAGCGTGTCCGCGAGCGTCGTTGCCTCTGTGAGCCAGCGCTCCTCGCAGGTCGCTTCGAACAGCGCGAGCAGCGCCTCCAGTAGGAAAGCGTGGTCCTCGAGATAACCGTCGAGCTTGGCGGCGCCATCGTTGTACGTCCGCAGCAGCCGCCCGTCCGGGGTGTGCAGGTCACGCAGGATGAAATCCGCGCATGCGACGGCCGCCTCGAGGTATTGATCCCCTCCCGCCCCCTGCAGCGCGGCGCCGGTCTCGGCCAGGGCGACGATCATCAAAGCGTTCCAGGAGGTCAACCGCTTGTCGTCCAGTCCGGGCCGCACACGGCGTTCGCGCGTCCGAAGCAGGTTGGCGCGAATTCGCGCTTGGGTGGCCGTGTCCGGTCGTTGCCCCCGGTCCTCCAGCACGTTCCACCCCGGTTGGGGGAACTGAGGCCCACCCGCCCCGTCGGCGAAGTTGCCCTGCTCGGTGGCGCTGAACCAGGCGATTGCTGTCTGCGCATCCTCGCCGAGCGCGTCGCTCAATTCCGCGATCGTCCAAACATAGAACTTGCCCTCGACTCCATCTGAGTCTGCGTCGAGCGCGGAGTAGAACCCGCCCTCTGGGCCACGCATCTCGCGCAGCGCCCAGTCGAGCGTGTCGCGGCAGACCTCCAGCAGGGGCTCCTCGTCGGAGGCCTGCCACCCGTGCAGGTAGGCGCGGGCGAGCAGCGCGTTGTCGTAGAGCATCTTCTCGAAGTGCGGCACCGTCCAGGTCGCATCGACGCTGTATCGCGCAAAGCCGCCGCCGACCTGGTCGTGGATGCCGCCGCTCGCCATCGCGTGCAGGGTTTGCAGGGCCATGTCCCGCTCGCCCCGGCACAGCAGGAGCTCGATGACCGAGGCCTGCGGGAACTTCGGCGCATGGGAGGGCGGGCCTCCAAATCCGCCGTTGACCGGATCGAAGAACTCCCGCAGCCTCGCCACGGCCACATCGAGCGCGCCCTCCTCGATCGGCTCGGAGGAGGGCTTCAGCCCGGCCCCGCCGGACAGCCGCTCGCGCAGACCTTCACCGCCTGCGCGGATCTCCTCACGCCGCTCCGACCACGCCTCGCCGATCGCTTGCAGCACCTGCGTCCAGGCTGGCATCCCGTGACGGGGCTCGGGCGGGAAGTAGGTGCCGCCGTAGAACGGCAGTTGCTCGGGCGTGAGGAACACGTTCAGCGGCCAGCCGCCACGGCCGGTCATGCTCTGCACTGCCTCCATGTACAGCGCGTCCACGTCGGGGCGCTCCTCGCGGTCGACCTTCACGCACACGAAGCTCTCGTTCATCAGCACGGCTGTGCGCTCGTCCTCAAAGGACTCGTGCTCCATCACGTGGCACCAGTGGCAGGAGGAGTAGCCGATCGACACCAACAGCGGCTTGTCCTCCTCGCGCGCGCGCTCCAGCGCGACCGGCCCCCAAGGTAGCCAGTCGACCGGATTATCGGCGTGCTGGAGCAGATAGGGCGAGGTCTCGGCGGCGAGCGCGTTCGACATTCAGGCCAGCGTACTCACCGCTTGCGATTAGGGCGCTGAATCGATTCCTCGTCAGCGTAGCCGCGCTGGTTGATCCCGGATGATTGGTCCTGGCAACGGGAAAACGACGGAACCGATCAGGGATCGGCCGGTGGACCATGCGGAGGTGCCTGAGTCCGTCTTGCCCGAGTCCGTCCTACCGGCGCGGGAGAGTTTGACCTTGGCGACATTGATGCTGAAGCGCTTGCCTCCCAGAGTGCCCGTGACCAACTTGCCCGTACCCACTCGCACCGTACCGCCCGCGGCGGTGGTGCCCGATATTTGCAAGGTCGTCGTCTGTAGCTGTCCTTTGCTCACCGGAAAAGTGCCGCTCAGTTCGACGCCCGGTACGAACGTGAAGTGATTCAACTCCAATCTGGAGGAGCTGAGCTTGGCGTCGCCGCCGCGCAGTCCGCCGAAGCTCGATCCGCTGGGAAGCTGCGAGTCGGCCTGCAGCGTGGCTCCGATCACCTGGCGGTTGAGGTCGATGATCGTGTCGAGCACGGCAGTGAGCGTCAGCCCTGGCTTGCCGCTCAGTCCCGGTACCGGGTGTACGTAGTTGAGCTTCGTGGGTGTGAGCGGTGTGGGCGCGAACATGTCGGTGCTACTCGTGCAGGGGAGGATTGGATGCCCGCCCACCCCGCCGACAAAAAACGCGGTCACGGCGGCCTCGGCACAGCCGCTGAAGTCGCTGCCGAGGACCGAGTGGCCGGTGAACGGAACGACGAGCAGTTGTGCATCGGGAATCAGCGCCGCGACGCTCCGCGCGTTCGATGTCGGAGTTCTCAAATCCTGAGCGCCGGACAGGATCAGCGTTGGCACATCCGGCAGCACGCCTGGCACGACGTTCGCCGCGGACGCGTCTGGCCAGCCGGCGCAGTCCGAGATCAAGCTGCTGTTGAGCGCGGTGTCGGCGTCGAACGGGTAGAAGTCAGTGCTCGGCAGCGCATGCAGGGCGCCAATGGCTTCCGCTAGTCGTGTCGCCGCCGGCGCGGAGCGCTGCCAGGGAAATGGCGCCTCCTCGCACGTCGTCGTCACGAACAGCGTTTCGTCGATCTCCTCGGAGCTTTCTTCGACGGGGTGAGGACCCGGCACGTTGGGGATCAATCCCTCGGCGAGCAGCTGCAGGCGTAGCAGCGGATCCGGGTAATCGCGCAGCGCCGAGCGCACCGCGGCTGGCAACAGCGCGCGCAGGGCGGGGTTCAGGTCGCCGGCCTCGAGAATGCCGAACAGCCCAGACTCGTTCAGCGTGGCGTTGTGGCGGTGGCCAGAGCCGTCGTACACGGAGCCGCTCAGGGGCTGTTTGCGCAGGCGCGCCGCCAGGCTCGCGATGTCCGCCACTGGGTTGGACGTGATCCCAGCGCAAGCATTGTTGGCGCACAGCTCGCCAAGCACGGATCCAATCGCTTGGAAGGTGGGGATCGAGAATGGTTCCGGCCCGTCCGGGAGCACAACCGAGTCGAGCACCAGCGATTCCACGTACTGGGGATAGCGTTCGGCGTACTGCTCGGCGACCTTTGTGCCGTAGGACGTGCCGTAGAGGACGAGCTTTTCATAGCCGGCGGCTTGGCGGATGGCCTCGATGTCTTCCACCGATTCCTGGGTGGTGTATGCGCCGCGAGCCAAGCCGATTTCAAGTGCGCAGTGTTCGAAGGCGTCGCTTCCCGCGTTGCCGCTGAAGCTGCTCAGCGCGCCGCAGCTCAGCGGATCCGAGGAGCCGGTGCCGCGCTGGTCGAAGACGAGCAGGTCGCGCGTACTGAGCGCCGGGGCGAGCGCCTTGGCGATGAATTCACCGAGCGGCAGGGCCGCCTGACCCGGCCCGCCGGCCAGCGCGAGGACCGCTGTCTTTGACTGGAGGGGACCCACCTGCTTGCGCTCGACACTCAAGGAGATCGTGCCGCTCGCCAGGCCGGTCCGGGTGAGCGGCACGGGGACCGTCGTGCATGAGAAGGTGACGCTGGTTGCGCAGGGGACAAACGTCAGCGCGCTGGCTGGTGAAAGGCCGAGGATGGCTGACACGCATTGCAGTAGCGCCACCACGAGCAGGAGCGTCGGTGCGCGCTTGAGCATGCCCGCAGACGTTAGCGGTCGCTGGCGCGGGCCGATCATCCGAGATCGGCCAGCGCCGCCTGTGCGCCGAGCGCTGCCGGCCCTGCGCCCTGCAGGTGGACTCGCCGGCCCCCCAGCGCTCCACCCAACGTCTTGTGAGGACCGGAGGATTGCGGATCGGCCAGCAGGTTCCCGTGTGCGGCCATCGCCCCCCCGATGTGCAGCTCGATCGTGTGTGGGGTGAGCTTGCCGGAGACCGTCACGCCTGGCACGTAGGAGTAGCCATGGAAGCTCACGGCTTCATCGGCGAGTCCCGCCCACCCCGCACGCAGACCGCCGACGCGCAGCGAGAACGAGCTCCCCAGCTCGTCCGACGCGAGCGCCTTGATGAGCCGCAGTGCCAATTGATGGTCGAAGTTCTCCAGCGTGAGAACGACAGCCTCGAGTGTGCGTCCCGGTAGTCCGCGATTGCCCTTCGCCGGCGCGACGTCCGATAGGCGCGCCGGGGGCAGTGGTGTCGGGCGCAGGATGGGCGGCGGCGCGTGGCCGAGCAGGGCTTGATCGGTTTGCCCGCGAACAGCGCCTGAAGGGCATCGCTCGAGCAGTGGGTGGGGTCGGAGTCGAGCACCGAGTGTCCGGTGTTGGGTACCACCAGCAGGTGCGATCCGGGGATCTGCGCCGCGACTTCGCGCGCGTTTGCTGTCGGCGTGCGCAGGTCATCGGCGCCGCTCAGGATCAGCGTCGGGACGCTCGGGAAGGGAGCCTCGTCGGCCGTCGGCGCGGGCGTGGTGAAGGGCCAGAAGGCGCATGCCTGCATGTCGCTGAGGTCCAGCACGTTCGCCGGCTCAAACGGTGCGATCGCGCTCTCTCCCAGCGCGCGGATTTGGGCGTTTGCTTCTGCCAGGCGCGTCCGCGGGCTGGCCGCACGATTCCATGGGAACTCCTCGTCTTCGCAGCTCGTCGCGAAGTAGAGCGGGTTGTCAAAGCTCTCGCTCGGGCTTTCCGCTTCGCTTTCTTCGCCGCTGTCCGCTCGTGCTTGTAGCTGCGCCAGTGGAGCCGTATCGCCATCCGCGGCCGCGCGGATCGCCGCGGGGACTTCGCTGCGCAGGGTCGGTTCTAGATCGCCCTCGATCAGGATCGCGAGCAGATCGTCGGAGGTGATCTGCACCGGATAGGCGACGCCGCGGCCGTCGATCACGCGGCCGTGCAGTGCTCCACGGGCCAGCCGCCGCACGAGCCGCGCGAGATCGCCGACGGGATTGGGGGTGATCTGAGAGCAGGCTCGTGCGGCGCAGAGCTGGCGGAGGATGCGGGGAATCGCAGCGAATGTGGCTCGGTCGAGCGGGTCAGGGCCGTTGGGGGGGACGACCGAGTCGAGTATCAGCGCCTCGACGTGGCTCGGGTAGTCCTGCGCGTACTCCTCGGCGACCTTCGTTCCGTAGGAGGTGCCGTACAGCACGAGCTTTTCGTAGCCGCCGGCCACACGGATCGCCTCGATGTCGGCGACGCTGTCGGCCGTCGCGTAGAAAGTGCGCGTCGGTCCGATCTGCGCTGCGCATTCGGCGATCGCCGGACCCGGGGATGTATTGGCGCTGATTTCGAAGCGGTGGCAGGAGAGCGGATGGGAGAGGCCGATTCCGCGTTGGTCGAACACGATCAGATCGCGTGTGTCCGCGATCGGGCCGAGCAGCTGGGCAAACTGTTCGGCGAACGGGATTGCCGCCTGCCCGGGGCCGCCCGCGAGCGCTACGATCGCGTCCTTCGCTTCGCCGACGGGGGCGCGGTGGCGGCGGATCGCGAGCGTGATCGTCCCCGGCGTGCCTCCGCTCGGATCGAGCGGCACGGTGAGGTGGCCGCAGGCAAAGTCATTACTCCCCCCGCAGGGCGCCCACGCGATCTGGGCCTGAGCTCGTGCGGCCGCTGCCGCCGCGCCGAGGCACACCGCCAAGAGTACGCCGAAGAGCACGCCGGCGAGTCTGGAGAGTCGCATCTCTCGGAATCTATCGGCCGTGGTTCGCGAACGCGCCAGCGGATGCTCCATTGGACGCGATGGCAGGCCGCGCGCTAGGCTCGCGACGATGACCGACTCCCGCGAAATCGACTCCCGCGAGATCTTGCAGGCCCCCGGCGCCCCCGCGACGGTCGGTCCCTACAGCCACGCTGTACTTGCGGGCGGGCTGCTGTTCTGCTCGGGTCAGATTCCGCTCGATCCGATCACCGGCGAGTTGATGGGAGAGACACCGGCCGAGCAGGCCCGTCGCTGTCTGGAGAACCTGAGCGCCGTCTGCGACGCGGCGGGCGTGACGCTCGAGCGCGCCGTGCGCATGACCGTCTACATGACCGACCTGGCGGCCTTCGCAGAGGTCAACGAGGTGTATGCGAGCTTCTTCGCGGACGGTCCCCCGGCGCGCGTGACGGTCGGCGTGGCGCAGCTGCCGAAGGGCGCTCAGGTCGAGATCGACGCGATCGTCGCGCTGTAGGCGTCCCCGTCGGTCGGCTCCACGCTGCGCAGGGCACGATTGAGTAGCTCGCGCAGGGTCCTGCGCTCATCCGCGTCGAGCGCCGCGAGCACGTCGTCCTCGATCGCCACCTGAGCGCGTTCCGCGAGGTTCAGGGACTCGCGGCCCGAAGACGTGATCTGGACGAGATGGCGGCGGCGGTCGCTGGGATCGCGCAGGCGGGTGGTGTAACCGAGCTGCTCGAGCTCGTTCAGGAGCAGGACCACGTTGTTGGCGTCCATGCAGAATGCGTCGGCGAGATCCTGCTGGGGGCATCCGTCGTGGTCTGAGACGTAGCTGAGCGCGACCAGATGGCGCAGATGCATCCCCAGCTGCTCCTCGTTGGAGCGCCGGTAAACCTGCTTGGCCAGGCGGCTCAGCAGCACCGCCGAGCCGGGGGCACAGTCACGCTGATCAGCCATGTCTCGGAGTCTATACATCATCAAAGCACCAATCATCACATTACCAGTGATCGTTAATTTTCTGTAGATCATCCTTGCTATATGGATGATAGTTGCTATGGTGTGCTACTTCGCCACCCCA
Organism: uncultured Solirubrobacterales bacterium; assembly: GCA_963804555.1. Classification (GTDB taxonomy): domain Bacteria; phylum Actinomycetota; class Thermoleophilia; order Solirubrobacterales; family Solirubrobacteraceae; genus Palsa-744. Next base: position 243,203 of record CAWDQX010000009.1, on the reverse strand, counting down.
GAAGGAGCCACATGAGCCAGATTGCCCTCACCGACCAAACCGAGACCCGCCAGACGGACGTCGAGCACAAAAAGCGCGAGCGGCGCCGTTGGATCGCGCTCGCGGTGCTGTGTCTCGGCCAGCTGATGATGGTTCTCGACGCGACGATCGTGAACGTCGCCCTGCCCTCGATTCAGCGCAACCTGCACTTCTCTCAGGGAAACCTGACGTGGGTGATCGACGCCTACCTGATCACCTTCGGCGGCTTTCTGCTGCTTGCCGGCCGGATGGGTGATCTGGTCGGACGCAAGAAAGTCTTCCTTTCAGGGCTCGTCCTATTCACCGTCGCGTCGGTGTTCTGCGGCGCCTCCTCCAGCCAGGCGATGCTGATTGCCGGTCGCTTTGTGCAGGGGATCGGCGGCGCCGTCGCCTCGGCGGTGATTCTCGCGATTATCGTCACCGAGTTCCCCGAGAAAGTCGAGCAGGCGAAGGCGATGGGCATGTACGCGTTCGTCTCCGCCGGCGGCGGCTCGATCGGGCTGCTCGCCGGAGGTGTCCTCACGCAGTCGCTGAGCTGGCACTGGATCTTCTTCGTGAACGTGCCGATCGGGGTGATTGCCTTCGTGCTCGGCTCCGCGCTGATCGAGGAGAACCGAGGCATCGGTCTCGCCGGCGGCGTCGATGTCGCCGGGTCGATTCTGATCACGCTGTCGACGATGCTCGGCGCGTTCGCAATCGTCAAGTCGACCGAATACGGTCTGCTCTCGGTGCGCACGCTCGGCGTCGGCGGGGCCGCGCTGGTGCTGCTCGGTGGCTTCTTCGTGCTGGAGTCCCGCATCTCGAACCCGATCATGCCGTTGCGGATCCTGCGGTTGCGGATGCTGATGGGGTCGAGCCTCGTCCGTGGCTTGCTCGTGACGGGGATGTTCTCGGCCTTCTTTCTCGGGGCGCTGTACCTGGAGCGCGTGCTCGGGTATGACGCGATCGACACCGGCCTTGCGTTCATGCCGCTGACGATCTCGATCGCGGCGCTGTCGATGGGGCTAGCGGCGAAGGCGGTCGGTCGCTTCGGCCCGTTGAACACGCTCGCGGTCGGCCTCGCTGGGATCGCCACCGGCCTGCTACTGCTCGCGACCCAAGGCACACACGCGAGCTACTTCCCCGGCCTGTTTCTCGCGTTCCTCGTGCTCGGGCTCGGCGCGGGCGCCTCGTTCCTGCCGCTGCTGACGATGGGGATGGCCGACGCGCCGCCGCAGGACGCCGGGCTGGCGTCGGGGATCATCAACGTCTCGGTGCAGTTGTTCGGCGCGATCGGCCTGGCGACGCTCGGGACGATCGCGACCGACCACACAAAAGCGCTGGCCGCCGCCGGACACGCGCTCCCCAGCGCGCTGACCGGGGGCTACCACCTCGCTTATATCGTCGCCGCGAGCTGCGTCGGGCTCGGGGTCCTCGCCGCGTTGTCGATCCTGCGTTCGCCCGCGGGGAGGGTGCCGCAGGTGACCGAGGAGGTGGAGTATGAGCTCACGAGCGCTACACCCGAGCCCATGGCCGCATGACCGCAAGCGCCACGGCTCAGCCCGTGGCGGCCTGATCGTCCGCGCCGATGGTCAGACCGGGCCGCGCTACGCCTCCCTGCGTAGCGCGGCCCGCCGGACCTTCCCGCTGGCGGTCTTCGGCAGTTCGGCGGCGAAGTCGACGATCCGCGGGTACTTGTAGGGCGCCGTTTCGCGCTTGACGTGCTCCTGCAGCTCGCGGGCCAGTGCGGGGGAGGGGGCGTGGCCGTCGCGCAATACGACGACCGCGCGCACGACTGCCCCGCGCTCCTCGTCCGGGGCTGCAACCGCGGCGGCCTCGGCCACGGCCGGATGGGCGACGAGCGCGGACTCGACCTCGAACGGGCCGATCCTATAGCCCGCCGAGACAATCACATCATCGGCTCGGCCCTCGAACCACAGGTACCCCTCGCTGTCTTCGCTCACGCGGTCGCCGGTTTGCCAGGGCTCGTCTCGCCCGCGCGCGGCACGGTCCTCGATGCGCCACGTCCCATCATCGCGGCGCTCCACGCCCTCACCGAGGTAGCCGAGAAAGAAAGTCGGCACGCTCGCCGGGGCGGCCACCAGCTCGCCATCCTCGACCATCAACTTCACTCCGGGCAGCGCTCGCCCCATCGAGCCCGGCCGCGCCCGCTCGCCGCAGTGGCATCCCCGTCAGCTGCCCGGTCTCGGTCTGTCCGTATCCATCCCGGATCTCCAGGCCCGTCGCCTCGCGCCACGCGTGTAAGACCTCCGGATTGAGCGCCTCGCCCGCGGCCACCATCCCGCGCAGGTCCGCCAGTGGACGCGAGGGTCGCGCGCTTGGCGATCACGCGGTACTCGGTCGGCGCCATGCACAGCACGTTCACGCGCTCCTGCGCGAGCAACTCCAGGCGCTCGGCCGGGTCGAAGCGCGCGTCGTGCAACAGCGCGCTCGCGCCCGAGAGCCAGGGCGCGATGAACACGTTGCGCGCACTCTTGCTCCAGCCCGAGGCGGCCGTGCACCACACCAGCTCGCCTGGGCGCGCGCCCAGCCAGTGCTCGGCTTGCAGGCGCTGGCCGTTCAGGTAGCGCTGTCCGTGCAACACCGCCTTCGGCTCGCCCGAGGTGCCGCTCGTGAACGTGATCAGGCACGGGTCCTCGTCCCCCAGCTCGACCGCTGGCACCGGCTCCGCGGCGAACAGGCCCTCGTCGGGCACGTACACGACCGCGATCGCGCCGGCCGCCGCGGTGCCCGTGGCGTCAGCGCTGATGCCCGCCAGCGCCGCCTCGAGCTCCGTGCGGTTGCGCTCGTCGGCGACGATCAGCGATGGCCGGGCCACGTCGATGCGCAGCCGCAGATCCTTCGCCCGCAACTGCTCGGTGCACGGCAACACGACTGCTCCTATGCGAAAGCACGCACACATTGTCAACACCCACTCCGGCCGATTGCCGATCAATGTCATTACCACGTCGCCTCTGCCGACCCCGCGTGCTCGAAGGTCACCTGCCAGGCGCGCCGAGCTGGTGGCGACCTCGCCAAAGCTCCACTCGCGCCTGGCCCCGTCCCGCCCCAGCTCGATCAGAGCGAGCTCCCGCGGGTTGCGCCGATCGAGGACGTCGCGAGCGAAGTTCACGACTGTATTCTCCCTGGTCGCTTATAACGACAACTTTGGAGCGCAGATCAGACATGGCCGTAGCCGCCTCCCAAAACACCGAGATGACCGACGAGCAGCAGGCCATCACCGAGATGGTGCATCAGTTCGCCGACGAGCAGATTCTGCCGAACGCCGAGCACTTCGACCACGAGGACGAGTTCCCGGAGGCGATCGTCGAGCAGATGAAGGAGCTGGGGCTGTTCGGGGTGACGATCCCCGAGGAGTACGGCGGCATGGGGCTCGACCTGACGACCTACGCGATGATCGTCGAGGAGCTCTCGCGCGGCTGGATCTCGATCTCGGGCGTGATCAACACGCACTTCATCGGCTCCTATCTGCTGATGAAGTTCGGCTCGGAGGAGCAGAAGCAGAAGTACCTGCCGCGCATGGCCACCGGGGAGATCCGCGCCGCCTTCTCGCTGTCCGAGCCCGAGCTCGGCTCCGACGTGCAGGCGATCAAAACCTCGGCCAAGAAGCAGGACGACGGCTCCTGGGAGATCAACGGTCAGAAGATGTGGGTCACCAACGGCCTGCGCTCGGATCTCGTGTTCGTGCTCGTCAAGACGGACCCGAACGTCGAGAAGGCCTACCAGGGCATGACCTGCTTCATCGCCGAGAAGGAAGGCGGCGTCAGCGAGAACAGCGGCGCCTACGCCGGCCTCACCGTCCCGCCGCAGCTGCAGCAAGATGGGCTACAAGGGCGTCGAGTCGACCGAGCTGGTGTTCGACGGCTACCGCTGCCCGGCTGAGAACGTCCTCGGCGGCGAGGACGCCGGCCTGAACAAGGGCTTCGTGCAGATGATGGACGCGCTCGAGGTCGGTCGCGTCAACGTCGCCGCGCGTGGCGTCGGCATCGCGCAGCGCGCGCTCGAGCTGGCGCTGCGCTACTCGCAGGAGCGCAAGACCTTCGGCAAGCCGATCGCGGAGCACCAGGCGATCCAGTTCAAGCTCGCCGACATGGGCACTCAGGTCGAGGCCGCGCGCCTGTTGACGCTGCGCGCCGCGCGCCTGAAGGACGCGGGCGTTCGCTCGGACCTCGAGGCCGGCATGGCCAAGCTGTTCGCCTCCGAGGCCGGTCGCTTCTGCGTGGAGGAGTCCTTCCGCATCCACGGCGGCTATGGCTACTCCAAGGAGTACGAGATCGAGCGCCTGTACCGCGACGCTCCGCTGCTGTTGATCGGCGAGGGCACCTCGGAGATCCAGCGCATGGTGATCGGACGCAAGCTGCTGCAGCGGCACAAGATCTGATGTCCGAGGACGCAAAGACCCTGATCGAGCTTGCGGTGAGCAGGTTCCTCGAAGAGGTGCCGGCGCTCGAGCCGATGAAGCTCGTGGTGGCCGTCGAGCTTCGCGGGCGCGGCGACGTGCAGCACTTCCGTCTGGAGATGCCCGGGATCAAGGTGACCAAGGCGCCTCCTGACGATGCCCGCGTGCGGGTGGAAATGCGCCGCGAGTTCTTCAACGTGATGGCCCACGAGGCGAAGGTGCCAGACTGGATCGAGGCGTTCACCTACGGGCAGGCGAAGGCGTCTGGTCCCGAGCAGTTCCTCAAGCTGATCGCCAACGTCGTCGAGAAACAGCAGGAACGCCAGAACACGCGCCGCGCGCACAAACACGACGAGTAGACCTCAGTCTCGCGCCGCTGGCCGACCTTCGATCAGTGGCGCTCTAGTGATATGCGCTGATCTGCTGGGCCAGGAAGACCAGTGAGGCGAGCAGGAAGAAGCACATCACGACCAAAGAGAAGTTTTCATTCATGGGCTCACCCCTACCATAGTCCACCTGGCGGCCGAGGAACAACTACCGCATCGTCCAGGGCGCTCCGTTTCGGGTCAGGCAATGTTCCGGGTCAGGCGAGCGGTTCCGGGTCAGGCGAGGATCGCGTCGTTGTCGTAGAGCTTGACGATCTTCACGGGGTGGGTGGGATCCGATTCAACGGCGTCCAGGCAGAGCCGGCAGAGCACGCACTCGTCGAGGTTCTGCTCGACGATCTCGAGTGTCCCGTCGGCGTTCTGGGCAAAGATGTCGACCGGGCAGGCCTCGGTCAGCCGGCGAGCCAGCTCGGTGTCGGCAGTCGCCTGCGTCGTCGACTTCGACGGCGATGAAGATCCCGTCCTTTCTCATGCGGCGCTCCGCTCGGCGATCTTGGCCTTGACCAGATCGGGAATCTCGTCGATCCGCTGCACGACAGGGATGCCGGCCGCCTCCAGGCGGGCGATCTTCTCGGTCGCGCTGTCCTCCTTGCCCTCGACGATCGTGCCGGCGTGCCCGAAGGACATGCCCTGCATCTCCTCGTCGTCCATGAACTTGCCGGCCATGAAGGCGATGATCGGCAGGCGCGAGTCGCTGCTCCTTGACCCACTGCGCCAGCTGGGCCTCCATGCGCCCGCCGGGCTCGGTGTAGATCACGATCGCCTGGGTCTGCTCGTCGGCCTCGAAGTACGGCATCAGCTCGGCGTAGGTGGAGCCGATGATCGCGTCGCCGCCGATCGAGACGGCTGTGGAGACACCCAATCCCGCGGCTGTCAGTGTGGAGGAGATCTCCGTGGTCATGCCGCCAGAGCGGCTCATCACGCCGACCGCGCCGGGCTGGTAGGCAACAGCGGCGTTGCGTGCCGGGCCGCCGATGCCGCCCATCTTGGCGATGCCCGGGACGATCACACCGAGGCAGTTGGGGCCGATGATCCGCGCACCCTTGGCGTCGGCCAGCTCGACCATCATCGCGACGTCGCGGCGCGGGATCCGCTCGGTGACGATCACGATCGTCTTGATGCCGGCGTGCAGCGCCTCGAAGACGGCGTCGCGCGTGCCCGCGGGCGGGACGGTGACGACCGAGCCGTCGGGCACGACGCCACCGTTGTGCTCGACGACCTGCTCGACCGTGTCGAACACCGGCACGCCGTGAACCTCACGGCCCTTGCGGCCGGGGGTGACGCCGCCGACGATCTTCGAGCCGTAGTCGAGGCACTCGCGTGTGAGGTTGACCGCCTCGCGCCCGGTGATGCCCTGGATGATGAAAGTTGTGTCCTGGTCGATGAGGATCGACATGGCTAGGCCGCCGCGAGTGGGTCGGGTTGAATCTTCGCGACCGCGCGACCGGCGGCCTCCCACAACGACACCGAGCGGTCGCAGTACTCGATCCCGTACTTGTCGAGGATCTTGAAGCCCTCCTCCTCCCAGGCGCCGGGGATGCGGAAGATCGCGATCGTCTCGCCGGGGTCCTGGCCGAGCTCGAGGCAGGCCTTGATCACGCCGCGCGCGACGATGTCCACGCGCGTGTTGGAGACGATCGACATCATCACGGCGATCTTCTCCACGCCGTCTTTCTGGAGGACCTCCTTGGCCAGACCGCAGGCCTTGGCGACGGACGGATTGCCGCCGATCTCGGAGTAGTTGGCGGGCTTACCGCCCTGCTGGCGCACGGCGTCGGTGAGCGTCAGCGAGCCGCCGCCCGCGCCGATCACGAGGCCGATGTTGCCGTTGAAGCCGGTGTCCTTGCCCTGGATGACGCCACGATGATCGGCGGCGTCGATCGCCTTGACGGCCACCTCGAACGGAGTGGGGGTATAGCTCTCGCGGGTCCCCTCGTCCGCGCCGATGCCCAGCGCCTCCAGCAGTCCCTTCTGACGCGGCATGCCCTCGTTCTCCATCTCCATGTGGGCGTCGAGCGCGACGAACGAGCCGTCCTTCAGTTGCGCCAGCGGGTTGATCTCGGCGAGCGTCATGTCGGCGTCGAGGAACAGCTGGGCCAGGCGCGCGAGTACCGGGGTGGCGCGCTGCAGGGCCTTGCCGGTGACGCCGGCGGCGGCGATGACCTGCTTGGCCTGGAAGTCGGAGAACGGGCTCGAGCGTGGAGAAGTGGCCGCGGCCGACGTGGTCGGGGTGCTCTTCGGCGACCTGCTCGATGTCGATGCCGCCCATGTCGCTGAAGAGCATCAGCGGCTTCTTGGCGGTGCCGTCCCAGACGACGCCGGCGTAGTACTCCTGCTCGACCTCCGCCTTCGGGTCTACCAATACCCCGCGCGGCATGTGCCCGCCGATCTCCAGCTCGAGGATGTCGCGCGCGTAGGACTCGGCTTCCTCGGGCGTGTCGGCGAACTTGACGCCGCCGGCCTTCATCCGCCCGCCGGCGAGCACCTGCGACTTGATCACGGTCGGCCCGCCGATCCGCGCGGCGATCTGCGCCGCCTCGGCAGGGTCGGTCGTGAAGCCGTAGTCGGTGACGGGGATGCCGGCGCGCTTGACGATCTCGCGCGCCTCGAACTCGAAGAATCTCATGCGGCGCGGAAGCCTATACGACGCCCGCCGGTACGAACCCGTACGCCTCGGCTAGCTCCGGGTCCTTGCGCGCCAGCATTTCCGCGAGGTTGACCATCACCTTGCACTGCTTCCAGGTGGCGTCGTCCTGCATCTTGCCGTCGATCATGTGCACGCCGCGCCCGTCGGGGATCGCCGCGATCACCTTCTTGGCGAAGGCGACCTCCTCGGGGTCGGGCGAGTAGACCTTCTTCGCGATCGCGATCTGGCCGGGGTGCAGCGACCAGGCGCCGACGCAGCCGAGCAGGAAGGAGGCGCGGAACTGCGTCTCGCAGCCCTCGGCGTCGGAGATGTCGCCGTAGGGACCGTAGAACGGCAGCGCGCCGACGGAGGTGCAGGCGTCGACCATCCGCGCGATCGAGTAGTGCCAAGGGTCCTGCTGGTAGCAGGGCCGCGGCGCGTCGGGGTTATCGGGGTCGGGATCGGCGATCGTACGGTAGCCGGGGTGCCCGCCGCCGACGCGGGTGGTCTTCATGCGGCGCGAGGCGGCGAGGTCGGCGGGGCCGAAGGACATGCCCTGAATGCGCGGGGAGGCGCAGGCGATCTCCTCGAGGTTGGCGACGCCCTGGGCGGTCTCGAGCACGCAGTGCAGCAGGATCGGTCGCTGCAGGCCCGCCTTCGCCTCGAGCTGGGCGAGCAGGCGGTCGGCGTAGTGGATGTCCCAGGGACCCTCGACCTTGGGGATCATGATCACCTCCAGCCTGTGCCCGATCTCAGCCACGAGCTGGGTGATGTCGTCGAGGAAGTAGGGCGAGGCGAGCTCGTTGACACGCGTCCACAGCGCGGTTTCGCCGAGGTCCATCTCACGCCCGACCTTGATCAGACCGGCGCGCGCGGCCTCCTTCTTTTCAAGCGGGACCGCGTCCTCGAGGTTGCCGAGCAGGATGTCCACCTGCGGCGCGAGATCCGGCGTCTTCTCGACCATTTTCGGGTTCGAGAAGTCCATGAAGTGGATCATCCGGGAAGGCTTGAACGGGATCTCCCGCGCGGGCTCGGGGGCGTCGATCGCGAGGGGCTTGAAGAAGTCTCGGGGGTTGCGCAAGGAAGGGCTCTCCTGTGTGGTGTCGGACGGGCGATCGAAGTGGGCCGCTGGCAAGCGCCCTGCTAGTAAGTATTGATGATGCGCACGTTTTTGGCCTCTCTGGGCGTGTCTGGCGGTGTGCTGTGGCACAGCCGCGACCGCCGCTCAAGCGCCTGTGAGCAAGACACGCAACCGGCACCTGGCGTTTTCGCCCGCACCGAACGATCTGACGCTGGCCGAGATCTCCTTCCACGGCTCGTGGCCCGGCGTGAGGATCTCGACTCGTGCGTTGCGCCTGTCGGTTTTGGGGTCTTTTGGCGATGATTATCTGGCTGTTGGCGCCGTGGGACGGCGGGAGGCGAGCGGGCCGCGGGCGCTCGTGCTGATCGTCAACCGGCCCTCGCCGCTGCTTGACCCGGCGCGGGTGCGTCTGCTTCTGAGGACGCCCGTATCGCTCGGGAGGCCTGTCGTGCGCGTACTCAGCGATCCGTTCACGCGCCCAGGCGGCTCCAGTCCACCGGCGCTGTGCAACCTGCGCTTGCACGGAGCTGCCCTGAGCGCGTCGGAGCTGCTCACGTTGCACACACGGGGGCAGGCGCTCGCCGGGTTCGATGCCGCGAGCGCTCTCGCGCAGGCCTACGACGTGGTCTGTGAACTGCCCCACGCGAGCTCCTTCGAGCAGGCAGTCGAGCGCTCCGCGCCGTCGACACCGGCTCCGGTGGCGCCCGAACCGCCGATCACGACGCCAACCCCGACCGTCCCCACGCCTGTGCCACCCGTCGGCAAACTGCCCGGCGAAGGCTGTGAACCGAAGCCCGGTTATGCGTGTCCGGCTGGCGTGGGGCGCGCCGCCGTGGCCCCGTCGCGCTGACAGCGGGCCGCGGGCGGCTTTGGGCGCCCACTAGAGTTGAAGACCGACCCCCCCCTGCAACAGGAGACCTTCCACACACATGAGCGAGAACTTCGAGACCGAGCAGGCAGCGCGCGAGGCGAGCGGCGCCCATCCGTACGGCCGCTACCTGGAGGAGTTCGAGGTGGGCGCCGTGTACAAACACTGGCCCGCGAAGACGGTGACCGAGTCAGACGACCACCTGTTCTGTCTGATCACGATGAACCACCACCCGCTGCATTTGAACGACGTATACGCGGCCAAATCCCAGCAGGGGCGCAACGTGGTCGTGGGTCCACTGGTCTACTCGCTGGCGCTCGGTATGTCGGTCAGCGACGTGAGCGGCAAGGCGATCGCGAACCTGGCAACCGAAGAGCTCAAGCACCCCGCGCCCGTGTTCCACGGCGACACGCTGTTCGTCGAGTCCGAGGTCCTGGAGAAGAAGGAGTCGCAGTCCAAGCCCGACCGGGGCACTGTCAGGGTACATACACGTGTCTTCAACCAGGATGGGGTGCTCGTCGCGGAGTTCAAGCGACTGGTGCTCGTGCCGCGGAAAAACCCCGGCTCAACCGGCTCGGCCGAGGGCAACGTCGAGTAAATCGGGGGTGCGATACGCTCTCCGGACCGCCCCGGATGGGCGCTTTTCCGTTTTCGGAGCCAATCTCGGCCCCGGAAGCGCTGCGCACGACGCGCGCTTGACGATCACGACCGCGACACGAAGGAGTTGCTTCGACGCCATGAGCACCACCGTTCCCGCCCCCACCAAGAACGAGCGTCTGCTGGCCTGGGTGGACGAGGTCGCGGCTTTGACCGAGCCGGAGAGGATCGTCTGGTGTGACGGGTCGGCCGAGGAGTACGACCGGCTCTGTGGCGAGCTCGTGCAGGCCGGGACGTTCGAGAAGCTCTCCGAGGCGAAGCGGCCGAACTCTTATCTGGCGCTGTCGGACCCGGGCGATGTCGCTCGCGTGGAGGACAGGACGTACATCTGCTCGGCCACGGAGCAGGAAGCCGGCCCGACGAACAACTGGCGCGACCCGCAGGAGATGCGCGAGCAGCTGAACGAGCTGTTCGCCGGTTGCATGCACGGCCGCACGATGTACGTGGTGCCGTTCTCGATGGGTCCACTGGGCTCCGACAAGAGCCACATCGGTGTGCAGCTGACCGACTCGACATACGTCGCGGTGAGCATGAGGATCATGACGCGCATGGGTCAGGGCGCGCTGGACGCGCTGGGTGGCGAAGGTGAGTTTGTGCCCTGTCTGCATTCCGTGGGCATGCCTTTGGATTCGGATCCCGCCCACCCCGTCGAGGACGTGCCGTGGCCGTGTAATGCGGATAACAAGTACATCGTGCACTTCCCCCAGACGCGCGAGATCATCTCCTACGGCTCGGGCTACGGCGGTAACGCGCTGCTGGGCAAGAAGTGCTTTGCGTTGCGAATCGCCTCGGTGATGGCGCGTGACGAGGGCTGGATGGCCGAGCACATGCTGATCCTCAAGCTCACTTCCCCAGAGGGCGAGGTCAAGTACATCACCGGCGCGTTCCCGAGCGCGTGCGGTAAGACGAACTTGGCGATGCTGATCCCGACGCTCGAGGGCTGGACGGTGGAGACGATCGGCGATGACATCGCCTGGATGAAGTTCGGCGAGGATGGGCGGTTGTACGCGATCAACCCCGAGTACGGCTTTTTCGGCGTGGCGCCGGGGACGGGCGATGACACCAACCCGAACGCGATCAAGACGATCGAGCGCAACTCGATCTTCACCAACTGCGCGAAGACCGACGACGGCGACATCTGGTGGGAGGGCATGACCAAGGAGAAGCCCGAGCACCTGATCGACTGGCACGGCAACGACTGGACGCCGGATACGGACCCGCCCCCCCGCCCGCGGCGCATCCGAACGCGCGCTTCACGACCCCGGCGTCGCAGGACCCGGCGATCGCGCCGGAGTGGGAGGACCCGACCGGTGTGCCGATCGACGCGATGCTGTTCGGCGGGCGGCGCTCGACGGTCGTGCCGCTGGTCACGGAGGCGCTGGATTGGGAGCACGGCGTGTTTCTCGGCTCGGTGATGAGCTCGGAGAAGACCGCCGCCGCCGCCGGTACGGTTGGTGAACTGCGCTTCGACCCGTTCGCGATGCTGCCGTTCTGCGGCTACAACATGGCCGATTACTTCGCCAACTGGATCGAGATCGGTCGCAAGGCCGACGCCGAGAAGTTGCCGAAGATCTTCTACGTGAACTGGTTCCGCAAGGACGAGAATGGGCGCTTTCTGTGGCCCGGCTTTGGTGAGAACTCGCGCGTGCTGTCGTGGGTGTTTGCCCGCTGCGCCGGGCACGGCGCAGCCACCGAGACCCCGATCGGCTTGATCCCGCCGGTTGGCGCCGATGGCATCGACACGCGCGGGGTGGACGTCTCCGAAGCGGCGATGGCGGAGCTACTGCGCGTTGACGTCGAGGAGTGGAAGACCCAGCTGCCGCAGTTCCGCGAGTACCTCAGCAAATTCGAGCACCTGCCGGCCGAGCTGAGCGCTCAGCTGGATGCGCTCGAGGCCCGTTTGGGCTAGTCGTGCTGGCCGTGGTGACTCGCCGGCGGCTGCCGGCGGGCGTGACTCCTCGGCCAGCGAGGTGATCGTCAAGAGGCCGCGCGCGGATGACTCGAGCACCTCGGTGGCCTCCTCGAGCGAGCGCGCGTAGAGCTCGACGAGCAGGTGGACGATGATCGAGGTGTCGTCTTCGTGCTTGTGGAAGCGCACGTGGGTGAAGAACTCGCGCACGCCGTGGTCGCCAAAGGCGGCGTAGGAGAGCGCGTCGCCGGCCTCCGGGCCGGAGCAGCTCTCGACGTCTTCGGCGTCGACCGAGACGGTGCACGAGGCGACCCAGGGGGTCCCCGCGATCATCCGTTCCCAGCGGTCCTCGATCGGCTCGACGCGGCCGTTGGCAAAGCCGAGGTGGGGCTGATCGTGCATGCAGTCCAGGCACTGCACGACCGCCTCCTGCAGCTCGTCGACGACCTCCGAGCGCTCGCCCGTGTCGGGGTCGATTTTGTGGATTCCCTCGTAGTGGACCTGGACCTCCAGATCCTGTGACCAGCAGCGGTAGCAGCGCAGCCAGCTGCGCGCGCTCGTCTCTGCCATTGAGCCCTCCATGAGGGTCATTGTATGCGCGTGACTCCGCGATCCGGGAGTGTGGCCGACCCGGAGGTCCTCAGATCGCGTCTAGTGCCTTGTTCAGCTCACTTCTTGTGCTTGGGCTTGGCGGGTGTGATCTTGATCGTCTTGGAGATCAGGATCGTGTGGCCGTCGATCTTCTCCGACAGCAGCAGGGATGCCTTCAGGCGACCGCTGTGGGCGGCGAACACCTTCTTGCCGATCTTCGTCAGGTGCAGGGTCAGCTTCTCGGTCCCGCCTTTAGGGAGCGTAAATTTGCCCCTGGCGAGCGTGAGCGGTTTTGGCTTCTTCTTGCTCTTGCGAGCAGCCGAGGCCGTCGGAATCTCGAGCGTGACCGTGACCGTGCACGCCGCGGCGCACGTGATCGTGAGCGTCACCGTGGTGCTGGTGCTCGTGCCGCTGCCGCCGATCGTCGTTGGGGGGACGACTGTCAGAACCTCTGAGCCGCAGGAGCTCGAGCTGGCATCGTTACCGGCGGTGCTGCCGCTGCTCGCGTTGCCGCTGTATGTGGCCTGCCAGTAGTACTTGCCGGTAGACAGCGCGGTCGTAATGTCCGCGGACGCAGCCGCTTTGCCAGAGGCGACCGCGGCGGCGCTGGTGAAGAGCGGTGTACCCGTGCAGCTGGAGTCGCCGTACAGGCTGTAGCTGACCGTTCCCGTCGCCGTGCCGACGTTCGTGCCGGACAGCGTTGCCTGATCGGTCTCGCCGACGGTTCCGCCAGGAATCGTGATGTTGGCGCCGCTCGTCGTGCCGGCGGCTTGCTCGGTTGTGAGGCTGGTGGCCGTGGGCGCGGGGGTGGGCGGGGTTGGCGTGGGCAGCGCGTTGAGGTCGGCGACCTCGAGGCCCCCGGCGTCGTTGAACGTGAGCCAGCCCTGGCCGTCGGCAGCCACCGCCAATCGGGGAATTTCTTTATAGCCAAAGCCGATCGTCGCAATGTCACGTTCGCCGTGGAACGTATGTCCTTCGTCGGTCGATTCCCACAGGCGCATGACGTACTTGTTCGCCAGCGATCACCGGCTGAACCACATCCAGCGCGCCCGTTTCGGGGTTCTCGTAGATGTCGCCCGAGTTGAACAGGGTACCTGCGCTCGCGGGGATTATGGCTATCTGTGTCGGTTCTCCGAAGGTGTGAGTCGATTCGTTGAACTTACGGACATCGATCGCCGAGGGCTGAGCTTCGAGAGGTTCTCCGGGGGCGATATCGGTGGAGAGCATGAACAGCCCGGCGGGACCGCCGGCCAAGCGTGGCACGTACCCGTCGCTGACCTTGAAAGGTCCTTCCCATCCACTTTCTTCGCCGTCGACGTTGCCTCCCTTCGCGTAGTAGCGGTAGAAGAAGACTTCGGGGGCCGGCGACGAGAGGTTGTAGTAGGCCTCGATTTCGGGATGGATCTGCTTTTTGGTGCCCGAGTCTTCGACGGTATGCGTGGCATAGCCCAGTGATGAGCTGGCGACGCCGCCGACACCGGGGTTTGCGAAGGTGAAGGAGGTCGTTCCCGAGACGATCTCGTTGGCTGTGAAGCCGAATCCAAGCCCTGGGTTGTTGAACGCCATCCCGAAGTAGTCTTCTTCGGGCTGGCGCTCGCCGGAGCGTTCGGGTCCAGCAGCACATCACCGACGCCCGTCTTATCGGGCGAGGCTGAATGAATTGACTTCGCGGCGGAGAATTTTTCGCCGCCGTCGGTCGAGGTCCAGATCAGCGTGTCTTCGTCCTTTATGTAGCGAGGCCCGACGACGTAGACCACGCCGGGGTGAGATCCGAGCACCGGGAACGGCTGGATGATTTCTTCGTAGCTGCCGGATGGCAGTGGGAGGGTGATCGGAGATGTGCAGGTTCCGCCGCGCGGGATCTTGCAGAACAGCACCACGTCCGGTTCAGAGGGGCTGGATGCCGGGTGATCCCAGGCCACATAGCCGGTCCCGCTGGCTTCGGTGACGATCGGACCGCTCGTATCGGCATGGGAGTCGAGCGTGAACAGGTTGCTGGCCTGTGCGGCAGCCGGCAGCCCCAGCGCAAACGAGATGCCGAGCAGCCCCACCGCCAGTCTCCGTGCGAGAGGCGTCAGGCCTCCAGCCAGGCACGCGCCTCGCAAGGTCGACAAGCTCGTTGTGCCGGTTCTCCTACCACGCATGCCCAACCTCCTTGCGCGCACGATGCCCCCGAGGCCATCGTGACTCGCTGGTTGCCGTCTCCGAGCCGCACAGACTACCCGGTCGAGCAGGGGGATCGGCCTGGCTGGACAGATTGGCAGTGGCAGTGTTTACAGAACGCAGACGGGGCGCCCGCGGGCGCCCCGTCGTTACCGCTTGGTAAGGGTGGGCGACGCTCGGGCTTACTTCTTGCCTTTACTACCGTGTCCCTTGCTCTTCTTCTTCGGCCGTAGGGTGACGCCCTCCGACTTGACCGCGACCAGCGTGCCGTTGAGTGTGCTGATCGTGAACTCGAGGGTCAGATGCACGCCCTTGGGTCTAATTTGGCGCAGGGCGCGCTTCCCCTTGGCTGAGAGCTTGATGACCAGCGTGCCCTTGCCGGGTGTGCTGAGCTTGAGCTTGCCCGTGCCGAGTAGCACCGGTTTGGGCTTCTTTTTCTTCTTGCCGTGCTTGGCTGTAATCGCGGTGAGCACAGCCGGTTCCACGCTGGGCTCCGAGAACGAGGCGAGCGAGGCGAGGCCCGGGAGGGTGTCGAGCCCGCCCGAGATTGCGCACGGGAAGCCACACGTGACCGGTACTACGACCGTTCCACCTGGGGTGATCGTGCCGTCATCAGACAGGTCCAGGTCTTTCAGCAGTTCGCTGATGGGCGGGTAGTGCGTCGAGCCTATGCTCGAGTTGTGGGTCCCGTCGCCCGAGTACGTCGCCGTGATCGCCGGCGGTGTACTGGATGTGCTGGGCGGCAGGAACTGCACCGCACAGCTCGACGTGTTCACGGACATCGGCGTCGACACGAGCGTGCACGTGTTGCCGGCGCTAAAGACGCCACCGCTCGAGCTGGTGAACGTCACCGTGCCCGTCGGGTTGGTCGCTCCGGAGCTCGCAGCGTCCGCCACCGTCGCCGTGCATGTGTCGGACGCGGTCGCGATCACCAGGTTGCAGATGACCTGGGTGACGGTTGGGTGGCTTGCCGGCTTCGGGATCACAACGCAAATCCCTTCGCCGTTGCGTTCATCGCCCGTTGGGCAGGCCGCGAACGGTTTCGTGGCTCCGGTTTCGATGATCGTCGTGAGGTCTTTCGCGAGTTCGCCGTTGCTGCCGTTCAGCGCCTGGCCGCCCGACAGTCCCGCCCAGTATTCCCAGTAGGGCAGGTAGCCGTCTTCGGCCCCGTAGAACTCGACGGACTGGAGTGGCTTGCCGTCTGTGCCGAGCTCGGTCGCCACCGACTGGATGTCGAGGTCGGTGCCAGGTGTCCAGACCGTGCCCGGGATGCCCCATTTTCCCGGAGGTTCTTCGAAGGTGTCGAACGGGTTCTCCACCCAATCGCTCTCAGGGATGCCTTCGTTGAGTTCATGCTCGTGCGGGACGTTGTCGGCGATCAGCACGATCTCGTGACGGGCGCCTGACCTCCAGCCGACGTTCGGGTTGGTGTCGGTCTCCCACAGCGCGCGCCCGTAGGCTTCCGGCCCGTCTCCACCGTCTCCGATGGTCAGTTTTTCGATGGCCGCGACTACTTTTGATTCTTCGGTGGTCACGGGCTGGTCGAGCCGCCACGCTTTTTCGGAGTCTTCTTCGTATTCCTTTTCGCTGAGTTCGCGAGTGAATTTGCCTTCTTCCCAGCCGGGGATGTCTTCGACATTCGTCACTCCGAATGCCACATTCGGGAGTGTTGCCTTCACGTGTTCGATGACTTCGAGCATCTTTTCCTTCGCTTCTCCGAGCTCGCTGCCCATCGAACCGCTCGTGTCGAAGATGAACGTCACGTCGGTTTTTTCGGGGGTGGGCGCGGCCGTCGCGCCGGCGGAGGCGATGGTCGGCCCGAAGCCGATCGCGAGCAGCGCCATCGTCGCTCCCAGCAGAGAACAGGTACGTCGTGAGCGGCTCCTACCGAGCCCACTTTCCAGAAAGTTCATCGATCTCCCAGCGTGGTTGAACGCAGCCTTGATTCCCTGGCCGGGAATCTTAAAGGATCGATAAGGATCATGCCTTCTAGCCTTCTACCCAAACGTGAACGCGTACCCCGTGACCCCCGGCGCGAAGCGCAACGACAGCCGGCGCTGTTCGTCATGAGGAAGCGAGACGAGCGTGTACAGGCGCTCGCCCTTGACGGTGACGAGGCCGTTGTGGACGTCGGCGCCCGCGTCCGCGGCGGAGATCGGCCGGCCGTCGAGCAGCACCTGCACAGTGCGAGGGACGTTCCCGGTCGAGCTGAGCACGAGGTAGACGTGCTTGGCCTCGAACTGCACGTCGATCCCTGCGCCTGAGATCGCGGTGACGGGCTGGGCGGCGGTGTTCCAGGTGCCGGAGAAGGCGAAGTCGTTGACTTCCAGCCCCCCG
The DNA here is from genome assembly GCA_963804555.1 of uncultured Solirubrobacterales bacterium. GTDB lineage: Bacteria > Actinomycetota > Thermoleophilia > Solirubrobacterales > Solirubrobacteraceae > Palsa-744. Next base: position 226,168 of record CAWDQX010000009.1, on the reverse strand, counting down.
GGGTGCCCGGCGCCGTAGTCGTGCACGCCGGCGACGGGGCCGGTGACCCAGCCCTGCCCGCGTGCGGTTCCCAGATAGGTCTCCGGTGTGGCTTCCTGTGAGGGGACGACCACATCGGTCGGGTGCGAGTGTTCGGCGGCGACGTTGTGCCCGGCTTCGGCGAGCAGCGCGCGGATCGCGGTTTCGGTCTTGGAGTAGTCGCCCTCGCCAAAGGTCGCGTAACGGACCTGACCCTTTGAGTCGATCAGGTAGTCGGCCGGCCAGTACTCGTTGCCGTAGGCGTTCCAGGTGCCCATTTCGTTGTCCTGGACGACCGGGTATTTGATCCCGAATTGCCCGATGGCGTCGGCGACGTTGGAGGCGTCGCGCTCGAAGGAGAACTCGGGCGTCTCGACGCCGACAATCGTCAGTCCCTGGCCGCGATAGGTCGCGTCCCACGCCTTCAGGTAGGGGAGGGTGCGGATGCAGTTGATGCAGGTGTAGGTCCAGAAGTCGACGAGCACGACGCGCCCGCGCAGCGAAGAGAGCGAGAGCGGCGTGTGTGAGTGCCCGTCCGCCCCTGTGTTGAACCAGTCCTCGGTGTCGGTGAATTCGGGCGCGGTGCCGACATCCTTCAGGCCCGCGGCGATCGCGAGCAGGCTCGCCTGGCTGGCGCTGTGCGAGGCGGTGGGGGTGGCGACGCTCTGCTTGAACTTGGCTTCGTGTCCGGTGATCTCGTGCAGGCGGCTTTCGACCACGTGGGATTTCTCGAGGCTCGCGGTGAGGTTGACGTCGGGAATGCGTTCGGCCACCTGCTGGTCGAAGCGGACGTCGAGATTGGTGACGATTGCGAGTGCCGTGAGGATCATGATCACGCCGAGCGTGCGCTGCAGCAGCGGCCCGCGACCGGCCCGGCGCACACGGTCGAACAGCGCACGACCACCGAGGGTCAAGCCAAACAAGACGATCGCGGACCCGAGCGCGTAGGCGACCGCCACCGCCACGGTGCGTCCGCTGGCGGCGCTCACCGAGATCACGGCCGCGAGGATCGGGCCGGCGCAGGGCGTGTAGACGAACCCGAGCGCGGCGCCGACGAGCAGGCCTGAGCGAAACCCGTCCCCGGTCGAGCTCGGACCGAACGCGGATAGGCGCGAGAGGCGTGCCTCCAGACGATCGCCGATCGCCGGCACGAGCAGCACCACGCCCGAGGCGAGCAAGACGACCACAGCGACGTCGCGCAACGGGTCCGAGCCGAGCCCGACGCCACCGACGACCTTGGCGATCCCGACGATCGTGACGGTGAAGGTCACCGTCAGTCCGAGCACCACTCCGAGCGGACGCCGCCGGCCCCCGACGCCGCCGGCCGAGAGCAACGCCGGCAGCACCGGCAGCACGCACGGAGATAGGGCGGTCCCCGCTCCGGCGAGGATGGCAAAGAGGATCAGGATCAGCATGGGCGGCGAGTAGAAGCTAGTACGGCTTTCTTAACGTTCTATGACGCCGCACGGATGTCTGACCTTTCATGACGCCGCATGTATACGGTCTTACGAGGCTTGACTATCAGTCCTCAGCGCTTGAGCAGCACGTAGACCGTCGTCGCCGCGAGCGCCATCTGACCGAAGGCGAGCGCGGTCCCGAGGTTAGTCGCGCCGAGCGCGTCGGCGATGACGCTCGCGAGGACGAACGCCGCCACGATCATCAGCAGGTCACGCCTCATCTTCAGTCTCCCCGCTCCGCTCCAGGGTGCTCACGAGCGCCGATACGTCCAGACCCGGCTCCTGCTCGGCCAGCAGAGCTTCCGCGGCGTGACGGCCGCCCAGGGTGCGCAAACCACGCTCCCCATACTCCCGCGTGTAGTCAGCCAACGCGCTAGCACGGCGCGCATGCAGCCGCCGCCCGGCGAGGTCGATACCCGCGCGGTGCGCCGCGATCGCCGCGATCAGCTCCTCGATGCCTCGAGCGGGCGCAAGCGAGGAGACCGCGAGCACGGGCGTGGAGCGGGAGCCGAGCGAGCGCAGGGCCGCGCTCAGATCGCGCCGGGTGTGGGTTGCGAGCTGGCCGAGGTCGGCCTTGGTGACGACGAGCACATCGGGAATCTCCATGATGCCGGACTTGAGGAACTGCAGGGCATCGCCGCTGCCGGGTTGCACCACCACCGCGACGGTATCGGCCACGTCGACGATCTCCGTCTCGGCCTGGCCCACTCCAACCGTCTCGATCACCACGACGTCGAAGGCCGCCGCCAGCGCGTGGGCAGCCGCACGGGTCGGCCAGGCCAGTCCTCCCAAACGCTCGCCGGCAGCGGTCGAGCGGATTAGCACCCCTCGATCGGCGGCGTCGAACTCGATCCGCGCCCGGTCGCCCAGCAACGCGCCGCCCGAGCGACGCGAGCTCGGATCGACGGCCAGCATCGCCACCGTCTGCTGTTGCTGGCGCCATGCGTGTAGCAGGGCCGAGAGCAGCGTCGACTTGCCGGCGCCCGGCGGTCCGGTGATCCCGATTACGTGTCCGGGCGCCTCGCCTCCGAGGGCTTGGGGCGAGATCTCGCGCAGCAAGGCGGCAGATTGCTCGCGATCGGCCGCGGTAGCGCTCTCCAACAGGTTCAGCGCAGCCGGCGCCGCGCTCAGGTCGTGCCCGCGCAGGCGCGCGCCGAGGGCCGCCCCGTCGCTGCTCACGCCTCGGGCGCCGAGCCGTTCGGGGACGAGCTGTTGCCGTTGGGAGTGGGGACGCCGTTACTGTCGCCGACCAGCTCCACGATGTCGCGCATGATGCGCGTGAGGTCGAAGTCCTTGGGTGTGTACACGCTGGCCACGCCGGCACGCTTGAGCGGTGCCACATCCTGGTCGGGGATGATCCCGCCCACGACCACGGGCGCCTGCACACCGGCCTCGCGCAGTGCCTGCACCACGGCGGGGATCAGCTCGCGATGCGAGCCGGAGAGGATCGACAGACCGATCACGTGCACACCCTCCTGGAGGGCTGAGGCGGCGATCTGGGCGGGTGTCAGGCGGATCCCTTCGTAGACCACATCCATACCCGAGTCCCGGGCGCGCACCGCGATCTGCTCGGCGCCGTTTGAATGGCCGTCGAGACCGGGCTTGCCCACCAGGATCTTCGGTCGGCGGCCGAGTTGCTCTTGGAGTCTCGAGACCTCCTTGCGCAGCTCCACGAGGTCCCCATCCGGCACTTCATGCCCGCTGGCCTCGCCGACGCCGGTGGGGGCGCGGTAGCTGCCGAACACCTCGCGCAGCGTGCGCGCCCACTCGCCGGTGGTGGCGCCCGCGCGCGCGGCGGCGATCGTCGGGATCATCAGGTTCTCTCGAGAGCCCTCCTCGCCGGCGACTCGGGCCAGGTCCGACAGGGCGCGCTCCACGGCTGCCTGGTCGCGCTCGGAACGCCAGTGGCGCACCGCCTCGATCTGTTCGGCCTCCACGGCGGGGTCGACCACGAGGATACCGCCCTCGGCGTCGGCGGTCAGTGGCGATTGCGCCGTCTCGGCAAAGCGGTTCTGGCCGACCACTGTCTGCTCCCCGGACTCGATCCGGTGGATGCGCTGGCGGTGGGAGTCAACCAGGGCGCCCTTCATGTAGGGCACTGCCTCGACGGCGCCACCGTGCTCGGCGACCACGGCCATCTCGGCGCGTGCGCCCTCCAGCAGCTCGGTGACGAGGCCATCCATCACGTGGGAGCCCTCGAAGATGTCGGGGTACTCGAGCAGGTCCGTCTCGTAGGCCATCACTTGTTGGATGCGCAGCGACCATTGCTGATCCCAGGGGCGAGGGAGCCCGAGCGCCTCGTTCCAGGCGGGCAGCTGGATTGCGCGCGCACGGGCGTCGCGCCCGAGCGTGACGGCGAGCGTCTCCAGCACGATGCGCTGCACGTTGTTCTCTGGCTGGGCCTCGGTCAATCCCAAGGAGTTGACCTGGACGCCGTAGCGGAAGCGTAGATGCTTGGGGTCGATCACGCCATAGCGCTCGTGTCCGAGCTCCTCCCAGAGGATGCCCATCGCGCGCAGCTTGGCGTGCTCCTCGATGAAGCGCACGCCGGCGTTGACGAAGAAGGAGATACGTCCGAACACCTGTCCCATGAGCTCCTGGGCGGCTGCCTCGTCGTCGGCGTGGGCGGCCTGGACGCGCTTGCGCGCGGCGTCGAGCACGGCGATCGCGTTGCTCATCGCGTAGGCGATCTCCTGCACCGGAGTTGCCCCCGCCTCCTGCAGGTGATAGGAGCAGATGTTGATCGGATTCCATTTCGGGACGTGCTCGACCGTATAGGCGATCATGTCGGCGATCAGGCGTATCGAGGGCGCGGGTGGGAACGCGTAGGTGCCGCGTGCGAGGAACTCCTTGATGATGTCGTTCTGGGTGGTGCCCTGGAGGCTCTCCTCGGGCACACCCTGCTGCTCGGCGGCGACGATGTACAGCGCCAGCAGCCATGCGGCCGTGGCGTTGATCGTCATCGAGGTGTTCATCTCGTCTAGCGGGATGCCGTCCATCAGCGTGGCCATGTCGCCGCGGTGAGAGATCGGCACGCCAACCTTGCCGACCTCTCCACGAGCGAGCTCGTCATCTGGGTCGTAGCCGGTCTGGGTGGGTAGATCGAAAGCGACCGACAGCCCCGTCTGCCCCTTGGCGAGGTTGCCCCGATACAGCTCGTTGGACGCCTTAGCCGTCGAATGCCCAGCGTAGGTGCGCATCATCCATGGCCGGTCGGGCTTTGCCAGCCGCGGGGTTCGATCGCCGCTCATACTGACAATTGTACGGCTGAGCATTATCCTGCCGCGTGATGAGCGGCCAAACGACTGAGTTGCCACGGATCGGATCGCCGGGTAGCGGCCTGGGCGACTCGTGGCGGGTGATCGTGCGCAACGATGACCACAACACATTCGACCATGTCGCCCGCACGCTCGCGCGGTATATCCCCGCTACCACCCTGGAGCGCGGGCATGAGCTCGCCAACGTGATCCACAGCGCTGGGCAGGCGATCGTGTATAGCGGCCATCAGGAGACAGCTGAGCACTACTGGGAACAACTGAAGGGCGCCGGACTGACGATGGCGCCGCTAGAGCAAGGCTAGGCGCTCTCGCCCTCGATGGGATGAGGAGCGCCGTTGCCGGCGCCATTGGCGTGCCCGTTCGGAGGGGCAGCCGATGGGGTGACGAGCGCGCCGCCGGCGGTCAGGTCCCACCAGCTGTAGAGCACTGGGACCTGGTACCAGCTGGAGTGGAGCACGCGGAAGTCGGTCATCTCCGGACCGCTCCAATAGCGTTCCCAGTCGAGATGCTCGTCGAAAGCGGCGAGCTGCTGGAACTTGTAGCGGTCATCGCGCGCTCGGTAGACCGCGTAGGAGCTCGCTCCGTAGCGCAGCGCGGTGGCGGCGAGATCGTTGAGCGCGGCCTCGAAGTCCTCGCCGCGAAAGCCCGTGGCGTACCAGGGCACGATCACCGTGCCGGCCATCAGGCTCCCACCTCCGCGTGGATTGCGCCCGGACCGTCCGCTGTCTTGCCCTGACCCTCCTCGGTCGCGCCGACGAGGATCGAGATCTTGCCGAGGTGCTTGTTTTCGAGCATCAGCTGGTGCGCTTCGGCGACACCCTCGAAGCCCAGTGTGCGCCACAGGACAGGGCGGATCTGGCCGCTCTCGATCAGCTCGTTGGCCTTCGTGCACTCATACGCGTTGGCGAAGTGCGAGCCGAGGATCTCCTTCTGGCGCATCCACAGGTAGGCGACGTTGAAGTCGAGGTCGATGCCTGTGGTCCCGGCGCAGATGACGATTTTCCCGAAGGTCTTGGCGGTGAATACCGACGTCGGGAAGGTTGCTTTGCCGACGTGCTCGAAGACAATGTCGGGTGCGTCGCCGAGGATCTCCTTGACGCGCTTGGCGAAGGCGCGGGAGACCGCGAAGCGGGCCTTCTCTTCCTCGGCGCTCTCGCCGCCCTTGCGCATCATCCCCGCGAACTCGTCGCGGTTGATGTAGTCCACGGCGCCGAGGCGCTTGACCAGCTCGCCCTTCTCCTCCGATGAGACGACGCCCACGCAGTTGGCGCCGGCGGCGGCGCACAGCTGGGTCGCGAACACGCCCAGGCCGCCGGCCGCGCCCCAGATCAGAACGTTCGCGCCCGCTTGCATCTGACAGCGGGTAAGCAGCATGCGGTAGGCGGTGAAGTAGACGAGGCCATATGACGCGGACTCCTCCCAGGTCAGCGCCTTCGGCTTGGGCAGCAGCTGCTGGGCCTGGACCTTCGTGAACTGGGCGAACGAGCCCCAGGTCGTCTCGTAGCCCCAGATCTTCTGCGAGGGCGCGGCCATCGGGTCGAGGCCGTGCACCTCTGGGTCCTCGTAGGAGGCCTGGTTGCAGTGCACGACGACCTCGTCGCCGACCTTCCAGCGGGTGACGCCCGCGCCGACCTTCCATACGATCCCCGACGCGTCGGAGCCGCCGATGTGGTGGCCGAACTCGGGATGGTCGCCGTATTTCATCACCGACACCGGCTTGCCGAGGGCGGCCCAGACGTTGTTGTAGTTGACCCCGGCGGCCATCACGCGCACGATCACCTCGAACGCGCCGGGTTCGGGCACCTCGATCTCCTCGAGCTGGAAGGCGTCCTTCGGTTCCCCGAAGCGCTCCTCGCGGATCACCCAGGCTGCCATCGTCTTGGGCAGCTCACCGGGCTCGACGAGGACCTCGGAGACTCGTTGCAGATCGGTTGCCACGGTGATTTGGACCTCGCGTGTCGGGGACGGGATGCGTCGGTAATCCTATCTGGGGCAGGCTCCGGGGGTTTACCGGGGCTGAAACGGCGGCTCGATCACTTCGGCGCTGGCGCCGTGCTCACCGACGGAGACGGTGCTCCCCGGCTCGGCCTCGCGGCGCACGAGCGCCAGGCCGATCGAGCCGTGGACGGGGGAGAGGACCGAGCTCGAGAGGCGCCCGACGGAGCGCTCGCCCAGGTGCAGCTCGGCGCCAACGGCGACCGGCTCAGATAGGCGCAGGCCGCGCAGGTGACGGTTGGGCTTGCCCTTGTAGTGCAGGCGGGCGACCGTCTCCTGGCCGACGTAGCAGCCCTTGGTAAAGCTCACAGCGCGCTCGTTGAGGCCGGCCTCCTGGGGGATGGTGGTGTCGTCGAGGTCGATCCCGTAACGGGGACGGCCGCGCTCTACGCGCACGATCTCCGCCGCTTCCGCGCTCACGGGTTGGGCTCCGGCGCTCAGCAGCGTCTCGCGCACTGTGTCGCGGTCAGCGGCGCCGCAGAGGACATCCACACCGATGTCGGTGCGGGCGAGGATCACCGCGATGCCCTCGAGCTCCGTGCGCGCGTTTGCGTGCTCGGCGGCTGGCAGCTCCTCGGCGCCTGCGATCCGTGTGGCCGCGGGCCCGATCAGCGAGAGCATGCCGCATTCGAGGGTGCGCTTGTGGAGCTGGACGTCGTAGCCGATCTTGAAGCGGTGGATCATGTCGAACAAGGCTTGAAGCGCTACGCGCTCGGTGTCCAGGAGCAGCTCGTCGCCCACATCGAGGATGCGCAGGTCACCGAGCATCTTGCCCTTGGGGGTGAGAAACGCCGCGTAGCAACCGCTACCTGAGGCGAGGGCCTCGGTGTCGTTTGTCACCTGTCCGGCGAGAAACTCCTTGGAGCCAGAGCCGGTCAGGGCGAGCTTGCCCCGCTCGGAGCGATCGAGCAGGCCACAGCCCTCCGTGAGCGCCAGATACTCGGCGTCGAGATGGGAGATGTCGGTGGCGGCCATCGATTCGAGGATAGCCCGGCACTGCCAGCCTTGAGATAATTCGATGGGCGTCGGAGCTTTGACGCCAATCCACGTGAGGAGGCAGCATGGCGGGACGGTTCGGGGCCACGGTTGTGATCGATCGTCCGATCGAGGAGGTGTTCGCGTTTCTTGCCGATGGTGAGAACGATCCGAAGTTCAGCTCGAGGGTGCTCGAGATCGCGAAGCGGACCGATGGGCCTCCGGGTGTGGGGACGGTTTATGCGAGCACGGTGAAGGATGCCGGGATGAAGACCAAACGCGAGTTCGAGCTGACCGAGTTCGAGGCGCCGAGGAAGATTCGCTGGGCAGAGACCTCCAAGAACCTGGTCACGGCCCCCGAAGGCGGTTACGACCTGTCTCCGGCAGGCGACGGAACGAGCGTGACCTTCTTCAATGTGCTCGAGGGGCACGGCCCGGGAGCGCTGATCGCCGGATTGGCGTTGCGCTCTGCGCGCAAGGGGGCGGACGCGTTTGCTCAGGCGATCAAGGCGGCGGTCGAGGCGAGCTGACCGCGTGCTGTCGTCTACGCTTCTAGCGATGGGCTTGGCCGACACATTTCAGACGATCGTCGACTCGCTGCCCGACGACTGGACGGATCTGGAGCTCGACCTGCGGATCGCGGACGAGTCGCGCTACGTGGACGCCGCGGTGTATCTGACGACGTGCAACGCGCGGCCCTACTCCCATCACGACTGGCACTGGCGTCTGCTTGTCGCACACCGTTTCGGTCACGCCGCCTCGGCGCCCACGGTTCACGGGACGCTCGGTCTGCTGGACGATGCCGGCTTGGAGGGCGAGCTGGTGGTACGTGAGGTGCGTTCAGGCCGTGCCGAGGTCACACAGATGTGGGGCCGCCCGCAGTCCGTGCGCGACGAATTCCGCCGCCTGCGCGCGCAGTAGGTAGTCCGCGCCTGTGGCACGCGTGGTTGCCTTGATCGGAGACCTGCTTTTTGGCTCTCAGGTGAAGGGCGCGCTCGTGGCGGCTGGTCACGAGGTCGAGCTGGTAAGCGATCGGGATCGCACACGTGAGCGGCTGGCGGATGCGCCGGCGGTGCTCGTGGTGGATCTCGTGGACGATGATCTCGACGGCGCGGCGCTGGTGGAATCCTGGGTGCGGGAGGGTGTGTTGGGGCAGACACGCACGCTGGGCTTCTACTCGCACGTGGACGCGCGGGCGCGCGAGCGCGCCGAGCAGGCTGGCTTCGATCTGGTGGTCCCGCGTTCGCGCATGGCCCGCGAGGGTGCGGCGCTCATCATGCGCCTGGCGACGAACGCCTAGCTGGGTTGGCTGGCGGCTCCGTCGCCCGCATCCGCGCGCGCCGCCGGTTCGAGCGGGATCAACGCACCGTTCGGCACCCGTTCGCTCATCGCCACACCCCTGCTGACGCGCTGGAAGATGGCGATGCGGATCACCCCGCCGTGGCACACGACCAGCGCGGGTAGCGCTCCTTCCTCGACGTCGGCGAGCGCCGCGGCGACACGAATACCCTGCTGGGCGAAGGACTCGCCGCTCGGGAAGGCGAAGTCTGGCTCGCCGCCCACGAACGCCGCAAAGGCGTCCGGCGCTTCGGCCTGAACGTCGGCGAATGTTCGGTCGGTCCAGGCGCCGGCGTCGGTCTCCATCAGTCGCGGGTCCGCGCGCGGCTCCAAGCCGATCCGCGCCGCGACGATGTCCGCGGTTTCGCGAGCGCGCAACAGCGGGCTGCACCACAGCTTCGCGAAGCCGTGGGTCGCGGCACGCTCAGCCAGTTCGGCGGCCTGGGCACGACCGGTGTCGTCGAGCGGCACCGGCAGCTGACCCTGGAAACGGCCCTCGAGATTGTAGGCGGTCTGGCCGTGCCGAGCCAGATAGACGCTTGCGGTCAGGCTGCTACTCCAGCCTCGTTGGGATCGAGCTTGCCCTCCAGGAAAAGGAAGTGATAGAGCAACGCCGCCACCGTGGCTCCGAGCAGCGGGCCGGCGTACCAGACCCAGCCATTGGCCCAATGGTCGCCCACGAGCTGCGGCCCAAAGGCGCGCGAAGGATTCAGCGCGGCTCCGGTGAACGGCCCGCCAAACAGCACGCCGATCGAGATCGTGAGGCCGATCGCCAGCCCGGCGACCGCGTTGAACGGGCCCCGCGTGTCCACGGCCGCGCCGAACACGACGAGCACCAGGAAGAACGTGAAAACCGCCTCGAGCAGGAAGCCCGAGCTCGCGTCGACGCCATGGCCGAGCGCAGGCACCCCGAGCTTCACCGCTTCGGTCGTGGCGCGCGGGAGCAGATCTCGGACGAGCAGCGCGGCGAGCGCGGCGCCGCCGAACTGCGCGATCCAGTAGACGACCGCGAGCGCCGGCGCGAGTCGGCGGGTGATCAGGAAGCCGAACGTGATCGCGGGGTTGAAGTGGCCGCCCGAGATGTACCCGAGCGCGCAGACCATCACGCCGATCGCGAGCCCGTTGGCGATGGCCACGCCGATCAGGGTGCTGTCGTGGGCCACGCCGGCGGCCGCCGCCGCTCCGGCTCCGACAAAGGTGAGCGTAAACGCGCCGATCATCTCGGCGACGGCGCGACGCAGGGTGTCTTCGGACATGGGCGGAAATCTAAGAGCCCAGTCGGACGGATTCGCGGCTGTGTGGGAGCCTGGGAGAATCGATGTAGGGCGTCGGATTAGCCTCACCGACCGCATACACTCAGGCAGATGCGTCGCAGAGTCACCTTCTCGCGCAACCTGACGCTGTCGCTGTCGCGCACGTGCCGGTGCTACTGCAAGTACTGCGCGTTTGCGACGCACAAAGCGCATTTGTACGCGCCAGAGGAGGTGCTCGGAATCCTCGACGGTGCGGCCAAGCGGCAGGTGAAGGAGCTGCTGGTGCTGACCGGCGAGCATCCCGAGATCAACCCCGAGGTGCGCGCGCGGCTGGGCGAGTATGGCCACGAGGATTTCACCGCCTATGTGGTGTGGGCTTGCGAAAGGGCGCTGGAGCGCGGGCTGTTGCCGCACACGAACCTCGGCGTGCTCTCGCGTGAGGATCTGGCCCGCCTGCGTGATGTGACGGCCTCGCAGGGGCTGATGCTGGAGTCGGTGTCAGAGCGGCTGATGCAGACGGTCCACGCGGGCTCGCCGACGAAGCACCCGGCCAGGCGCCTGGAGACGATCGAGGCCGCGGGCGAGCTGAAGATCCCATTCACGAGCGGGATCCTCGTCGGGATCGGCGAGACCGAGGATGAGCGCATCGCCTCGCTGGAGGCGCTCGCCGCCGCGCACGCGCGCCACGGACACATCCAAGAGGTGATCCTGCAGAACTTCGTCCCGCATCAGAGCTACTACGGCGAAGAGCCGGCCGAGATCGCCGATGCCGCCGCGCGCGAGTACTGGATCGCATGGGAATCCCACCCGCCCCGATGCCGGCTCCGGTGGTCTGGCCTCCATGCGCGCCAGGCCGGAACTGCCGCTGCCGGCCTGGGCCTGCGCGGTGAACATCGAGGACATGAAGCGACTGATCGCCGAGACTCGCCGGCTGATGCCCGAAGTGGGCATCCAGATTCCCCCGAACCTCGCCGACTGGTGGAGTGAGCTGGTCGCGGCGGGCGCCACCGATCTGGGCGGCCTGAGTGCGAACGGCGATCACATCTCCCCCGAGCACCCGTTTCCCTCGCCGCATCAGGTGCGCAAGCAGCTGCAGAAGGATGGGTACGCGCTGACCGAGCGGCTGTGCGTCTACCCCGAGTACATCAACCGCGAGTGGGTCGCACAGGGCGTGATGGACACGATCAAGCTGAAGTACTGGAGCTTCATCCCACGGAGCGGGTCAGGACGCACCGACCCCCCGGCGCCGATCCGTCCGGAGTTGGTCGCCGGCGCGATCGAGAAGGGCCGCGACGGTGTCGCGCTCAGCCCCGAGGAGCTGACGGCGCTGTTCGCGGAGAGTAGGCCAGAGACGATCGAGGAGATCCGTGAGGCCGCGGACGAGCTGCGCGAGGAACTGGCGGGGGAGACGGTGACGTTCGTGGTGAACCGCAACATCAACATCTCGAACGTCTGCGTGGTCGGCTGTGCGTTCTGTGGATTCGGTCAGGGCAAGCGCTCGCCGGACGCCTACGAGCACGACGAGCAGGAGTTCGCCCGCCGGGTGATCGAGGCGATCGACTACGGCGCGAGCGAGCTCTGCATCCAGTCCGGCATCCACCCCGATTGGAGCCTCGATGACTACTTGCACTGGCTCCGGTTCGCCAAGGCCACCGCCCGGGAAGCCGGAACCGACATCCACCTGCACGCGTACAGCCCGATGGAGATCGCGCACATGTGTGACATCTCCGAACTCCCTCCGTCCGAGGTGTTTGCCCGGCTGAAGGATGCGGGGCTTGGCTCGACACCGGGAACCGCGGCGGAGGTGCTGCACGACGGCGTGCGGGAGAGGATCAGCCCGAACAAGTTGCCGGTGGCGCGTTGGGTGGAGATCATCGAGGCCTCGCACAACGCCGGGTTGCGCTCGACCGCGACAGTCATGTTCGGCCACATCGAGGAGCCGTGGGAGCTGGCCGAGCACATGCGCGTCGTACGTGAGCTGCAAGAACGAACCGGCGGGATCACCGAGTTCGTGCCGCTTTCGTTCATCCCGTTTCAGACGCTGCTCGGCCGCACGCATGGCGTCGAGGAGATCTCACGCGAGGAGAACCTGAAGCACACCGCGGTCTTCCGCTTGGCGCTCGGCAGGACCGTGCCAAGTTTGCAGGCTTCGTGGGTGAAGATGGGGATCGAGGTGGCCACCGAGTCGCTGCGCTGGGGCGTGAACGATCTGGGGGGTACGCTGATGGAGGAGTCGATCAGCCGCCTCGCCGGTAGCTACCACGGCACGCGACTGGATCCCGAGCAGCTAGTCGCCGCCGCGCACGAGGCCGGCCGGCCGGCAGCCGAGCGCACGACCCTGTACGAGCTCAGGCGCCGTTATCCTCTGACGAGGACAGGCGAGCTGCCGGTCGCCGTCGCCACCTAACGGAACAGGTCTTCATCCAGCGGTCGTAGCAGCGCCGCCGCGCCGGGGCCGTCCTCGGCGGTGACGAACCGCTCGAGACCGTCGATCAGCACGACGGGCTCGCGCGAGTCCTTCGCGCGAGCGAGGTCGGCGCACGAGGCTGCGGCATCGGCGACGGCTATCCAGGTGGCGCGCAGCTCCAGGCCGACCGAGTCCACGCGCCCGCGCCAGTCCTCCAGCGGCGCCATGCCCGCGCAGCCGATCGCCACGTCGCACTGCCCGTGGCGCCAGGCGCGGCCGAAGCTGTCGGTGATCAGCACCGCGGGGTGGGCCCCGGTCAGCTCGCGCAAGCGCTTGCGCAGGGCTCGGGCGGAGGCGTCGGGGTCACGGGGGAGCACGATCAGAGTCTCGGTCTCGTCTGTCCCGGTCCCGCGTGTCCCGGTCGTGCCCGCCTCGGTCTCGCTCGCCCTGCTCGTGTTGGAGGCGTCGACGCCGGCGTTGGCGCAGACGAAGCCGTGGTGGGTGCGGCCGATCAGCACACCGTTCGCGGCGCGGAGGATCTCCGCTGACTGGTCGAGCACGACCTGCACCGCGCGCGCATCCTTGCCCTGCTCCGCGGCCAGCTCTCGAGCTCGCTCTCCGGGCTTCACGTCGGCGAGGACGACGACGGCGCCCTCGGCCTTCGATACGACCTTGTGCGCGATCACCACGATCTGCCCGTCGTGCAGGGTACGCACGGGTCGCTCGCGCTCCTCATCCAGTGCGTTCACGATCAGCACCGCTAGGTCGTCACCGGCGCGCACCTCGGGGAGGGCGCTGAGGGCACGCGCGGAGAGGCTCGCCACGATCTGCTTCCTCAGGCGGAGGTCGAGGCGGAGGTCGTGATGATGGGCTGCTCCTTGGCTGCCGTGCGGTCGAGCACTGCTCGGGTGCGGGAGGCTCCGAGGCGCTCTACGGAAAGTCGCGCGCGCAGCGCGGCGAGATCCTCGCCGGTGTCGATGTCCAACAGCAGCGACGCCGGCCGCTCGATGCGCCAGGGGATCTCAGCGGCAATCGCAAGTTCGCGGTGGCGCTCACAGCTGCCAAGCCCAAAGCTGGGGGGGATGGCGCCGGGGGGCGCGAGCAGCAGACCGTTGGTGCCGGTTCCGTGCCGGTCGGGAACGATCACGACCTCGGGCTCGTCGCTTGCGGGCGAGCTCAGCAGTGCCGCGAGCTCATCGGGATCGAGCGTCGGACAGTCACCGGGAATGCACAGCGCACGCTCCATGCCCTCGGTTAGCGCACGCTCGATGCCGAGGCTCACGGCGGCGCTTTGGCCGTCTCGCATGGTGTCGTCGATCACGATTGCTCCCTGTGCGTGCGCCAGCTCGGCCACTGAGGGCTCAGCGGTGACGACGATCGTGCGCTCGATCAAAGCGGTTTCGCTGAGCGCCGCGAGCACATCGCCGACCATCGCTCGTGTCAGCTCCAGCCGCAGCGGATCGGCGATGCTTGCGCCCAGGCGCTGCTTGGCTCGGGCGAAGTGCTTGACGGGCAGGATCGCGGCGGTACGCATCGCAAGAGCGTATCCAGCCATCTGCATTGCCTCGAAGCCTCCGGCGCTCGGGAGCGACGCGGCTGGCCCGCCAAGCCCGCCGGTTACCAGCCGAGCAGCATCAACCCCAGGGTTACCCCGGGGCCGATCGTGACCATCAGTCCGCGCTCGCCCGGCTGGGGCTCACAGCGCGCGATCGTGTCCTTGAGCACGTACAGGATCGAGGGGGTGCCCACGTTGCCGTGCTCGGCCAGTGCGCTCCAGCTCGTGGCGAGGTCGTCCTCCGAGAGCCCGAGCGCACTCTGCACGTTCTCGACGATGCGCCTGCCGCCGGGATGGGCCATCCAGTGATCGATGTCCGAGCGCTCGAGTTGATTGCGGCGCAGGAACCCGGCGACGAGCGCCGGCAGGGCCGCCCCGCCGATGTCCGGCAGGTCCCGGGCGAGGTGCAGGTAGCTGTCCTCGGCGGCGAGGTCCAGGCGGACGGCGTCGAGCGTGCCCGCGACCTGATGGACCTGCGAGTCGAGGATGACCGGGCCGTCCGCGTCGGGGTCGCCGGAGAGCACGGCCGCGGCGCAGCCGTCGCCGAACAGCGCCGAGCCCACCGTCTTGGCCCTCGGGTCATCGGGTGTGGCAGGCGTGAGGATGCCGCTCATGCTCTCGGCCGCCACGACCAGCGCCTGCTTGCCCGGCTGCTCGCGCATCGTCTGGATCGCCAGGCGCATGAGCGGCACGCCGCTCGCGCAGCCCACGCCGCTGATGTGGTACTTGTCGGTCGCCGGATGCATCTCGTAGTGGTCGACCATGCGATGGGCGAGCGTGGGGCAGCCGAGTGAGTACAGGCTCGAGCTGACGACCGTGCCGATCTGGAGTGGGTCGAGCTCGAGCGCGTCGACAGCATGGATCGAGTGGCGCAGCAGGTCCTGCTCGATCTGTTGTGCACGTCCCTGCAACGTTTTTCCCAGGAAGTCCTCGCTGAGGTCCAGGTGGCGGCGCTTGACGCCGCTGCGCGCAAAGATTCGCTCGGCGAACTCGTCCCCCTTCAGCCCCAGCCGCTCCAGCACCTGCTCCTGCGTGAGGACCTCCGCAGGGTGGGAGACCGCGATCGCGGCGATGCGCGTGCCTGCGCGGCGGACGCCCCGGCGTGTGGCCGGCAGCGGATCGACGAGAACCGATCCTCCGGTGCCGCGATTCGAGCCGTTGTACACAGTCGAGACTCCTTGTCTGCCGGTGGACGTACTGTGAAACCGGCCAGCACCGTCCAAGTTGTGGTTCCGACGATATGCGCAAACTGGACACTATCCGGCGCCAAGGCGGCGTTCTTACTGACTTCTTCGCGTGCCCGCAGTTCAAATTGGCCCTCAAACAACGGTCTCGGCAGCGCGAGCACGGTAGGTTACACGCATTACCGGCGTTTTGGGAGAGATCGCAGATGAGCATGAAGCTGATAGGAGCAGGCCTGCCGCGCACCGGCACGCTGACACAGAAGGTGGCCCTGGAGCAGCTCGGCCTGGGGTCCTGCTACCACTGGGTCGACGTGCTGGCCGACCTCGACGGGCAGGTCCCGCTGTGGAACCGCGCGCTGGACGGCGAGGCCGTTTGGGAGGAGGTGTTTGCCGGGCGCGGCGCCACCGCGGACTGGCCCGGGGGCTACTTCTATCGCGAGCTGATGGACTTCTACCCGGAGGCGAAGGTCCTGCTGAGCGTGCGCGAGCCCGAGTCGTGGGAGCGGAGCTTCCGGAGCACGATCGTTGACATGTGCCACGGCGAGTCGCTGATTCGCCTGCTCTCGAGCGCCCGCCGCGAGATCGACCCGCGCTGGCGCTCTTACCTGGCGCTGGTGGATCGCATGTTCTGGGGCGAGCAGGGCACGTTTGCCGCGGGCCACTCCACCGCGGAGCTGATCGAGCAGGCCAAGGCTCACGACGAGGCGGTCAAGCGGACCGTCCCGCCGGAGCGGCTGCTCGTCTGGCAGGTCACCGACGGGTGGGAGCCGCTGTGCGAGTTTCTCGGGGTGGACGTCCCCGATGAGCCGCTACCGCACGTGAACGACCGAGACACCTTCCTCGAACGCGTGACCAATGGCGCGCTCGACGCGCTGCAGGCGTGGCGCGAGAGCCGTCCGCCGCCCGCCGCTTAGGCTATCCCGCAAGCGCCGCCGCGAAGCCGAGGACCTGCTCGGCGAGACGCGCGCGGGCGGGGGCATCGTCCATGCGCGTGTCGATCTGCAGGGTCGGCAGGCGTGAGACGTTCTCATCAGAGACGATCCCGTCCAGCAGCTCACCGTAGAAGTCGGCCACCCCGTCGGCGCTGCACTCGAGCGCGGCAAACGCCATGAACGCGGCCGTTGGGCCCTTCAGGACCTCGCCGCCGACGATCGGGCTGACGGCGAGAACGGGCGCGGGCGCGGCGATCAGCGCCTCGCGGATGCCCGGGACGGCGAGGATCGGGGCGATCGAGGCGAGCGGGTTGGAGGGCCCGATCACGATCGCATGGGCACGCTCGATCGCCGTGATCACCGCGGCGCTCGGCCGTGCCTGCTCGGCGCCACGGAACTCCAGACCCTCGACGACGCCCTCGGCGCGCTGGCGGATCATGAACTCCTGGAACGAGCGCCAGCCGGCGGTCGTGCGCACCCATGTGTGTACAGGGTCATCGCTCATCGGCAGCACGCGCGCACGCACGCCGAGCGCCTCGTTTAGCCGCGCGAGCGCCGCGGTCGGGCGCAGGCCGTCCTCGGCCGCCAAGCGCGCGCGCTCCAAACACCAGGCCAGGTCGCGATCGCCGAGGTTGAACCACACCTCCAGGCCGAGCTCCCTGAGCGCGTCCATTACCGCGAACGTGTCTCCACGCAGTCCCCAGCCGCGCTCGTCGATCTGATCGGCCAACCAAAACGAGATGAGATCCGGATCGGGTGAGACGTGGGCGCCGTAGATCTCGATGTCATCGCCGGTGTTCGCGATCACGGTAAGCCGCTCGGGATCGACGACATCCACCATGCCCCGCGCGAGCTTGGCGCCGCCGGTGCCACCGGCGAGGATGACGATCTCACCTGAATCCGCGGACATCAGGATTCCTAGGAAACCAGATCGAGTGGCGGCGTGGTCGCCTCAATCCCAGGGTAAGTCAGGCAGGCCCGCGAGGCGGATGCCGGCGTGGGCCTTGTAGCGCGAGTTCACCGCGATCAGCATCGCCGTGAGCGACTCGGTGATGCGCGCCATCTCCAGCTTGCCGCAGTCCACGCAGCGCAGGCCCGCGATCCGCTCGATCAGGAGCGCCGCGTCGCGCTTGTCCGTGCGCGCGTCCCCGCACAGGAGCACGTCCTGCTCGAGCGGGTGAGCGAGGTCGGTGAGCGAGGCGGCGCTGACCGTGTGCAGCGCGGAGACGACGCGCACGCCCTTGGGCGCCATCTCCAATGCCTGCTGGGCGGCAGAGCCCTGCCAGACACCGAGCATGCGCGTCGCCTTTCCGCTGACCGCGGCCGCGAGGGGCACGGTCGCGTCGATCAGCAGTTGACCGGGCGTGAGCGCGTCCTTCAGGTTGGCGAGCGTCTCGGATTGGTTGCGGAACGGCACGCTCAGGATCACCGTGTCTGCCGCGCGTACGGCGCCCGCGTTGTCGTGCGCCGCGAAGGAGCCGCCCGGCACGATGGCCTGCGCGCGCTCGGCGGTTTCCTGGGCACGCGCCGCGTCGCGCGAGCCGATCGCGATCGGCACCCCGGCGCCGGCGAGGCGCACCGCGAGACCGAACCCCAGCGCGCCCGAGGCTCCGACGATGGCGATCGGGTCGTCGGCCGGGGATGACATGGCGGCGAGTATAGGCTTCAGGGGATGACGCCGAAGACCGTGAGGATCAGGGAGGTCGGCCCGCGCGACGGCTTTCAGAACGAGCCCGAGACGATCCCGACCGAGCGGAAGGTCGAGCTGATCGACGCGCTCGCACGCACGGGCCTCGAGCGCTTGGAGGTCACCAGCTTCGTGCGCCCCGATGTGATCCCGCAGCTCGCCGACGCGGGTGAGGTGCTGGCACGGATCGATGTGCCCGAGGACGTGGCGGTCAGCGTGCTCGTGCCGAACGAGCGTGGGTTGGATGCGGCGCTAGAGCACCGCGCGAAGATCGACGAGATCAACGTGTTCATGTCCGCTTCGGAGACGCACAACCAGAAGAACGTCAACCGCTCGATCGAGGAGTCGCTCGACGGTCTGGAGGTCGTGCTGAGGCGGGCGCGCGAGGAAGGGTTGCGCTGTGAGGCGGTGATCTCGACGTCGTTCGGCTGTCCCTACGAGGGCCGCATCCCGCCCGAGCGGGTGCTGGAGATCGCCCGGCGTCTGCACGGGGCTGGTGCACAGGAGATCGGCTTCGGAGACACCACGGGCATGGCCAACCCGCGCCAGGTGGGCGAGTTCTTCACGCGAATGCGCCAGCATCTGAAAAGCCCAGCGGACGGAGTCCAGCTGACCGCTCACTTCCACAACACGCGCGGGCAGGGTCTCGCAAACGTGCTGGCGGCGCTGGAGGTTGGGGTGGACAGCTTCGAGTCGAGCTTCGGCGAGCTGGGCGGCTGCCCGGTTCCGCCCGGCGCAACCGGGAACATCGCGACCGAGGATCTCGTCTCGATGCTGGAGGAGATGGGAATCGAGACCGGGATCGATCTGGAGGCGCTGCTCGCGTGCGCCGCGCGAGTGCGCGAGATCCTTGGCAGACCGCTGGGCAGCCACACGCTCGTGGCCGGCCCGGTCGTGTGGGACCCCAGGATTGCCGACCCTGAGGTGGCCTGAGCGCAAGCTCAGGCTGACACTACCGAGCCTGTCACTCGATTCTCCTCGCGACCCGGCCCGAGTGCGTCGTCCATCATTCGTGGGACGCCTGCCGCCAATCGCTTCGCCAGTCTTGGCACGTCGTCGCGAGCATGAACCGAGCGTAAGATCAGGCCCTCGGCACTTGGCGCTCCGAAGGCCGACGGTCCGATCAGCGCATCCACTGCCGCGAGATCGATGTGGTCAAACTCGCCCAAGACGGGCGGGGTTGCCAGGCCCGCGTTGTGTAAGCGCTCGTCGCGGTCGTGGATCGAGATCCAGCCGACCTTTGGCTCGAACAGATCGAGGCCCACGAGCAGGTCGGGGAGCGAGTCGTATCTGACGCTGTGACGGGTGAGAAGCCACTCGCCATAGAGGATGCGACCATCGGCAAGCAGGCGGTGCAGGGCGTCGGAGCGTTCAGCCGCCCACGCGCGTGCGCGACCGAGGTGGTTGCCGCGATCAATCGCCCCAGGTCCTCCGCGTGATGCAACCTCGATCTGGCGGTTATCGCCTATGGCGAGACTGATGTTCGCGCCGTCGAGCTTCTCTTCGATGTGGACTCCGCCCTCCAGGAGTCGTTCGCACGCCTCTCGGGACAGTACGAGGTCGTCTCGTGTCGCTCCCGGGCCTGGAGCTAGGTGAGGAACGCGTGGATAGGGAGGACGTTTCACGTCCAGGTGGCTCAGGGCTAACCCGCCGCGACCGTCTCGGTCTGCGCGGCTCCCTCGGCCTCGCGCGCGCTCTCGCGCATCGCCGCCACGCAGTATTCCTGCACGGAGACCTCGAGCTCGAGCGTCTGGGCGAGCGTGGGGCGAGCGGAGGCGTCCATCACGCGCTTGGCGCGGCCGACCGCCACGTGCGAGTTCGCCAGCAGCTCGTCCACCAGTGCCTGCGTCGCCTGTTCCAAGTCATCCGGCGCGACGACGCGATTGAGCAGGCCGATGCGTTGCGCCTCGGCGGCGTCGATCGTGCGGGCGGTCATGATCAGCTCCTTCGCGCGCCCGAGCCCGACGACCGCGGGCAGCCGGGTGCAGCCGCCGACGTCGGGGATGATCCCGAACTTGACCTCGGGCAGGCCGAGCTGCGCGTCATCGGAGGCGATCCGCAGATCGCAGCCGAGGGCGACCTCGAGCGCGCCGCCGAAGCAAGCGCGGTGGATCTGGCAGATGACCGGCTTGGGCATCGCTTCGCAGAGGTTCGCGCAGTCGAGGAAGACGTTGCGGAACGGCCGCAGGACGCTGGGGTCGCCGGCGAAGGAGGCGAGCTCGCCGAGGTCGACGCCGGCGGAGAAGACTGCGCCCTCGCCGCGCAGCACGACGCAATGCACGGAGGCGTCGTCACCCGCCGCCCGCAGCGCATCCCCAAGCTCGTGCAGCAAAGCCTGATTCATCGCGTTGCGCTTCTCCGGCCGGTTCAGCACGACGTGGCGGACGGCGTCGCGGTCTTCGATGGTGACGAGGCTCATGAGAGGTCCAGAACAGTCGTCGGTGCCTGGATCTCCTCGTCGTGGCCCTCGCGCGGCACGATCGCGGTGCCGACGGCGAAGAACTCGATCGTGTGGCTGCCCCAGCCGTGGCTCTTCTCCTGCAGATCGACGCCGACGATCCCCTCGGCGCCGATTTCCTGAGCCTCGGACTGCATCCGCTCCATCGCCAGCTCGCGCGCGTCATACAGCGCCTGGGTGAAGTTCGAGAGCTCGACGTTGCGCCCGGTCTGGGCCATCGACTGGAGCATCCCGCGGTGGGCGACGTGGTAGACGCAGCTGCCCATCACCATCCCCACCGGGCGGTGACCGGTGCGCAGCAGCGTCCAGAAGTCCTGACCGGAGAGGTCGCTCGTGAACGGCCGGCCCGAGGGCGCGCGGTGCAGGACGCCGTCGCGGTGCTTGACCGCGGTGCCGATCGCGATGAACTCGGCCATGTCCTGGCCCCACTCGTAGCGGCCGATGTCGAGGCGCACGCCGACGACGCCGTCGGCCCCGAGCTGGTCTGCCTCCTCCTCCATGCGCGTCATCGCCAGTTGGCGCGCGCCGTACATCGCTTCGGAGAGGACGGTCATCTCCTGGGATTTCTTCCAGCCGGCCATCTGGATGCCGATGTGGTAGATCGAGCTGCCGACGACCAGGCCCAGCGGCTCGAAGCCGGCCTGCTTGACGAGCAGGAACTCGTTCACGGACAGGTCCGAGGTGAACAGGCCCGCGCGGTTCTGCTGCAGGCGCGCGCGGCCGGCCTCGGGGACGCCCTCGAGGGAGGATGGGTCGTATGCGGTCTCGCGCTCCTCGGTCATGATGTCCTGCTCCTTGTCGGGTGGTCCTGCTCGGATTTGGAGGTCGGTGGGGTCACGGTGAATACGGATCGGATGTCAGGCAAACAGGTCGACGACCGGTTCGGGGGCTTGGATCTCGGTGTGCTCGTGCTGGCGGATCGCGGTGCCGACCGCGTTGAAGGTGACCATCATCCCGCGCAGCTCGCCCCCGCCGAAGCCGCCACCCATGCCGCTGTTCAGCGAGTGTGGCCGGATCGTGTGGCCGATGCGCACGCCGACGACGCCGGAGGCGCCGAGCGCGGCGGCCTGGTTGGTGAGCTGGCCCATCGTCCGCCCGCGCGCGTTGTAGAGCGCCTGCGTGAATTCGCTCAGCTCATACGGCTGCATCGATGCCATCGCGCCCGGGCCGGCGCCGAGCATCCCGCGGTAGGCGTAGCTCGAGAAGAACACCGAGCTCCAGGCGACGATCCCCGCAGGCTCGATCCCGGCGCGCAGCAGCAGCGCGTAGTCGGCGACCGACAGCTCGGTCATCACCGGCTGCTCGCTGCGGGCGTCCCTACGCCTGACCGCGGTGCCGAGCACCATGTGCTCGAGCGCGAGCTGCCCGCCGCCTCCGCCCAGCTCGGATTCGCCCGCGCGCGTTTCCACGCCGACGACCGCGTCGGCGCCGAGCAGGTGCGCCTCCTCGGCGAGCCTCTGCAACGCCCGTTCGCGCACCTCGTTGAGGGCCTGCGAGAGCGAGCCGAGCTCGATCATCGCCGCGCCGGAGGGATCGTAGCCGCCTTTCATCTGCCAGGCCGATTGATAGCCCATCTGGTAGATCGAGCTGCCCATCACCTGCGAGAGCGGTTCGAGCCCGAGCTGGTGGCAGAGCGCGAAGCCGTTCACGGACAGGTCGGACGTGAACGACCCGCCTTGCTGGCCGCCGTCCTTGCCCTGTGCCCCGCGCAGCTCGCTCAGGCGCCGCTCGGCCGAGAGGGGGATGCCGCCCGCCTCGATCCGCGCTAGCGATTCTGCCTGCTCGCGCTGCTGGGCGGCGTCCTCGACCGGTTCGTCTGCCATCTCAGCGCACGAGCCCTTCCAGTGCCGCGCGCGCCTCGGCGCTGCGCCGCGCCTCCGCCTGTAGCTCGTCCGTGAGCGCCGCGATCCACTGGTCGGGGTCCAGTGGCTCGCGCTTGATCGCGATGCCCCCGGATTTGCGCTCGCGGAAGCCCTCCACGCGGTCTCCATCGATTGCCAGCTGATAGCGGGTCCCACTGTCTGAGCCGAGATCGACCTGGATCTGGCGCACGTGCTTCTCCCCGCGGCCGAGCAGGCCGCTGCCGCGGCGCTCCACGCGTGTGCGGCTGGGCAGCGATGACTCGAGCTTCGAGGCCAGCACCTCGACTGAGATGCGCAGATCCGTACCGTCGGCGCGCAGTCCCGCCGCAGAGAGATCGAAGGTCTCATCTGTTGGCATGGGTTGGAGGCTACCTGGACTCGGCCGCGTGGGTGGCGGGCGCGTAATAGGCTCCTCCGTCAAACGGAGAACAAACGGAGGCGGAGAACGCATGGCGCAGCAGATCGAGAAGGTGGGCGTGCTCGGAGCCGGGCTGATGGGCCACGGCATCGCGCAGGTGGCGGCGCAGGCGGGCTATGAGGTGGTGCTACGCGAGGTCGACGACGCGACTCTGGCGAAGGGGGTCAGCAAGATCGAGAAGCAACTCGCGCGCGCCGTCGAGAAGGGCAAGTCCAGCCAGGATGACGCCGACGCCGTGCGCGGGCGCATCCACGAGACGACGGACTACGCAGCCCTCGCCGACTGCGATCTCGTGATCGAGGCGATCACCGAGAGCCTGCCGTTGAAGCTCGAGATGTGGCAGGAGGTCGATCAGATCGTCAAGGCAGAGGCCGTGTTTGCGACCAACACTTCGTCGCTGTCGGTGATCGATCAGGCGGCGTCCACCGGCCGCCCGCAGCAGTTCGTCGGGTTGCATTACTTCAATCCCGCGCAGGTGATGAAGCTCGTCGAGGTCGTGCGCTGTGTCACCACTTCGCAAGAGGCATTCGATGTGGCTTTGGCGTTCGCCAAGTCAGAGGGCAAGCTGGCGATCCCTACAAAGGACAAGGCGGGCTTCATCGTCAATCGGCTGCTCGTTCCGTATCTGCTCGACGGGATGCGGGCCTATGAAGAGGGAGTGGGCTCGGTGAGCGAGATCGACGAGGCGATGAAGGCCGGCGCGGGGCATCCGATGGGACCGCTGACGCTGTCGGACTTCGTCGGGTTGGACACGCTCGGCTCGATCTGCGACGTGCTGTTCGACGAGTTCCGCGAGCGCCGCTTTGCGCGGCCACCGATGCTGCGCAAGATGCTCGCGGCCGGCTGGTTCGGGCGCAAGTCGGGGATCGGCTTCTACGACTACTCGGGCGAGGCGCCGATGGAGAACCCGGGGATCTGAGTCACGGTCCGAGACCCGATACCCGAGGGACGATAGGCAAGTTGACCGATCTGAGCAAGGCCAACAGGCGCGCGCTCGGCGGTGGCCCGGAGCGCCACCGCGAGAAGGCGCGCGAGCAGGGCAAGCTACCCGTGCGCGAGCGCGTGGCGCTGCTGCTCGATGACGGCTCCTTCGCCGAGGAGGGGCTGCTGGCGAACTGGGAGCAGGACGGCCTCGGCGCCGACGGGGTGGTGACCGGCGTCGGGATGCTCGACGGTAGGCCGGTGGCGCTGATGGCCAACGACCCGACGGTCAAGGCCGGCTCGTGGGGCCCGAAGACCGTCGAGAAGATCTTGCGCATCCAGGAGCGCGCGCAGACCCTCAGCATCCCGATGGTCTACCTCGTCGACTCCGCGGGGGCGCGGATCACCGAGCAGGTGCAGATGTTCCCTGGCAGACGCGGCGCCGGGCGGATCTTCTACAACCAGGTGCGCATGTCGGGCGTCGTCCCGCAGGTGTGCGTGCTGTTCGGCCCGAGCGCCGCCGGCGGCGCCTACATTCCGGCGTTCTGCGACATCGTGATCATGCGCGAGGGCAACGCCTCGATGTATCTCGGCTCGCCACGGATGGCGGAGATGGTGATCGGCGAGCAGGTCAGCCTGGAGGAGATGGGCGGCGCGCGCATGCACACGAGTGTGTCCGGTTGCGGGCACCAACTGGTGAAGACGGATGAGGACGGGATCGCGCTTGCCAAGCGGTATTTGGGGTACATGCCTACCAATTGGCAGGCGTCCCCGCCGCCGGCAAGATCGGCAGAGCCCGCGTCGAAAACGCCGCTCGCCGAGCTGATCCCGACGGATGAGAACAAGCCGTTCGACATGAAGCTGCTGATCGAGGCGCTCGTGGACGGCGAGTCGTTCATGGAGATCCATCCGCGTTGGGCGAAGGAGCTGATCGTCGGCTATGCGCGCCTCGAGGGTCACGTGCTGGGGATCGTCGCCAATCAGCCGAAGCACAAGGGGGGCGTGCTGTTCGGCGACTCCGCGGACAAGGCCGCGCGCTTCATCTGGAACTGCAACGCGTTCAACGTCCCGCTGCTGTTCCTCGCTGACGTGCCGGGCTTCATGATCGGCACGCAGGTCGAGCGCCAGGGGATCATCCGCCACGGCGCGAAGATGATCAGCGCGGTCTCCGAGGCCACCGTTCCGAAGATCTCGGTGGTCGTGCGCAAGGCATACGGCGCTGGGCTGTACGCGATGGCCGGCCCGGCCTTCGAGCCCGACTGCTGCATCGCGCTACCGAGCGCTTCGATTGCGGTGATGGGGCCGCAGGCGGCGATCAACGCCGTGTTCTACAACCAGCTGCAGGCGATCGATGACGAGACCGAGCGCGCCGCGAAGACGGAGGAGCTGCGCAAGGAGTACGGGGAGGATATCGACATCCTGCATTTGGCCTCAGAATTGGTGATCGACGCCGTGGTCGAGCCCGAGAACCTGCGCGAGGATCTGATCCGCCGCTTCGTCCACGCCGCTTCCAAGCAACGCACCTGGCCAGCCAAGCGTAACCCGGTGACGCCGGTTTAGCTGACGGGCCGCACGACGATTGATGATTACGCGGGGCTGGGTGTAACCAGGTCTGGCCCGCCCTTGTAGGGCAGTCCTCCGGCGGCACGCATCGCCATGTTCTGATGCTTCGTCACATACCAGTAGTGGAAGAAGAACGGGACGATTAGCAAGATGCCGGGGAAGTAGAGCAGGAGGGCGACCGTCGGGTTGATCTGGTCCTCCTTCGGTATACCCGTCAGACGCTCCGATCGCTTGATGCGCTGGCCGTAGTTGTAGACCGAGAGGACAGGTATGACAAACCCAACCACCGACCAGGACAGCAAAGCACCACCGACGAGAGCGGTCACAGACATAGCAGGACTCGACTGACCGAGATTCTGGTCATCCTTGGAGAGCCCCACATCCTTCAGCTCGTCATTGACGAAGTAGTACCAGCAGAAGGCGTAGACCCCGAGCGTGATTACTGTGAGGCCGAGGCCGACCCAGAAGCTGCGGATCTTGGCTTCCCCACCTTTGCCGAACTCGACTTCCTGCGCCACTGCTCCCTCCCCCGTAGCTTGCGCGAGATCCTACATGTTCGGACGCGAACAACGATCTCGATGCCGATTAGCTGGCTGTGTTGTTTTTCAATAGATTGCCTTTCAGATGGATGCCACCGAGCTCGCCTATGCAGGGATCGCCAAGCAGGCCGAGTTGATCGCCGCCGGCGAGGTGAGCTCACGCGAGCTGGTCGATCTCTACCTGGAGCGGATCGAGCGGTATGACGGGCAGCTGAACGCATTTAGGATCGTGTTCGACGAGCGCGCGCGGATGGAGGCCGACCAGGCCGATGCCCGCCGCGGGGCGGGTGGGGAGTCGAGTCAGCGGCCGCTGCTGGGCGTGCCGATCGCGGTCAAGGACGAGATCGACGTGGCCGGCGAGGTGACGACGATGGGCACGAACGCCTATGGCGATCCCAAGCAGGCGGACGCCGAGGTGGTGCGCCGCCTGCGCGCCGCGGGCGCGGTGATCATCGGCAAGACGAACGTGCCCGAGCTGTGCATCTGGCCCTTCACCGAGACCGCCACCTGGGGAGCCACGCGCAACCCGTGGGATCCGCAGCGCGCGCCGGGTGGCTCGAGCGGCGGCAGCGCCGCGGCGGTGGCCGCCGGCCTGGTGGGCGCGGCGCTGGCGGGCGATGGAGCGGGGTCGATTCGCATACCGGCGGCGTGGTGCGGGTTGTTCGGCCTGAAGCCCCAGCGCGGTCGTGTCTCGACGAGCCCGCACGCGGAGCCCTGGCATGGCCTGACGGTCTACGGCGTGCTGACGTGCTCGGTGGGCGATACGGCGCTGTTTCACGACGTGGCCGCGGGCGCCACGGACGTCGATCGCGCCCGCGCGCCGGTGCCCGAGATCCCGTTCGCGCAGTCCGCCCGCACGCCGCCCGGGCGGCTGCGCATCGCGCTGTCCACGCGCATAGTCCCGGGCATCATTCCCCGGCTGGACGCGGACGGGGAGCGCGCGCTGCAACAGACCGCCGAGCTGCTGCGCTCGCTGGGGCACGAGGTCTCCGAGCGCGACCCGGACTACGGGCTCGGCGCGCTCCCGGCCGTGCTCGTCCGCTTCCTGCGCGGGATTCACGACGAGGCGCGGGCGATGCCCCATCCCGATCGCCTGGAACGGCGCACGCGCTCGCTGGCGCGTCTGGGTGCGCTGATTCCACCGGCGCTGTTGCAGCGCTCGCGGGCCGCCGAGGGGGAGCTGGCGGCGCGCTTGAACCGCGTGCTCGAGGACCACGACGTGCTGTTGACCCCGGCCACCGCGATCGGCGCGCCGCGCATCGGCCGGCTGCAGGGCCGCGGTGCGCTGTGGACGCTGAACACGGTCGCCGGCTGGGTGCCCTACAACGCGATCTGGAACGTCACCGGCCAGCCCGCGTGCTCGGTGCCCGCGGGGCTCACCGCGGACGGCCGGCCGCGCGCGGTGCAGCTCGTCGGCAGGCCGAACGACGAGGCGACGCTGCTGTCGCTGGCCGCGCAGATCGAGGCCGAGCGCCCCTGGGCACAGGATCGCCCGCCTGGCTTCTCGTGAGCGCGCCCGGCGCGTCCGGAACGGAGGCTGCGGACGAGCTGCTCGAGCTGGCGATCGAGGCCGCAAGGATGGCGGGTGAGCTCCTGCTGGAGCGTGTGCGACATGGTCGCGAGCAAACCGTGAGCAGCAAGAGCACGCCGACCGACCTCGTCAGCGAGGCTGACCTGGCGGCTGAGCGGGCGATCAAGGCGCTGCTCGCCCAGCGCCGCCCTGACGACGGCTTCGTGGGGGAGGAGGGCGGCGAGGAGCAGGGCTCGAGCGGCCTGAGCTGGGTGGTCGATCCGCTCGACGGGACCGTGAACTTCCTGTTTGGCATCCCGCAGTGGTGCGTGAGCGTGGCGGTGCGAGATGGGGAGGGAACACTGGCGGGCGCGGTATACGACCCAAATCGCGACGAGCTGTTCACCGGGACCCGCGACGGCAGCGCGACGCTGAGCGATGGGCTCGCCGGTGTGGCCGCGTCGGCGGGGACTGGGGGAGAGCGGCCAATTGAGTTGACAGGCTCACCGCGTGAGGATCTGGCCACCGCGATGGTCGCGACCGGCCTGGCCTACGACGCGCGGGTGCGCGCGGCGCAGGCGCAGGTGCTTGCGCGGGTGGTCCCGGAGGTGCGCGACATCCGCCGCTTCGGCAGCGCCGCGCTGGATCTGGCGTGGACGGCGGCGGGGCGCTACGACGCCTACTTCGAGCGCACGGTCAAGCAGTGGGACATCGCGGCCGGGACGCTGATCTGCCAGTGCGCGGGTCTACGGGTGCTGGAGCTGCCCGTCCACGAGGATCTCCCCTGGGGGATCCTCGTGGCTCCGCCGGCCCTGGCAGAACCGTTGCTGGAGCTGGTTGGGGGACCCGCGTAGGCCGACCCCGCTCCGCGTAGGCCGACCCGGGCCCGCGTAGGCCGACCCGTACCCGCTTAGGGCGACCCGTACCCGCTTAGGGCGAGCCCAGCCGCAAGCCCGCCTCTGCGAGGTAAATCGATGCGGCGGGTGGGAGTCGAACCCACACGCCCTTACGGACAGAGGCTTTTGAGGCCTCCGCGTCTACCGTTCCGCCACCGCCGCATAAGGGTTCGCGAACCCTCTGCAAGGAGGATATCCGGGGCGTATCTCGGGGCCGCGTCTCGGGGGCTGTATCCGAGCCTCGCGGGCCGTATTCGAGCCGCTCAGGCTGGGAATGGTGCCGCGTCGGGATAGTCGCCCGTGCCTGTGCTCGTGCCCGCTCCCGCGGCCGGATCGCGCCGCTCGACCTCGACATTCCAGCCTTGTTTGAAGCCGCGCATCGCGAACACCACGAGCAGGATCTGCACGGGGACGATCAGCAGCGTGATCACCCCGAGCAGGCCGGAGTTGAGGCCGGCTTGCGCGAAGCCGGACTTGTTTCGTGCGAACCAGCCCGGTCCCGCCACGAGCGCAAAGAAGCCCAGCAGTACGGCGATCCCCGCCCCGAGAGGCAGCACGCCCCGGCTCCAGCGGCTGGCGTAGTACGCCATCAGCAGGTAGACGAGGACGAAGGCGATCTGGATCGGCAGGGCGCCCTCCAGCAGGCTCCAGCCGCCGACCGTGTTGATCAGCATCAACGCGGCGGTCACGAGCAGCAGCAGCACCACAATCACGCGCGTGCCCTGTACGACCGGCTTGTCGCGGTTGGGGTGGGTGATGATCACGCCGCGCGCGCGGCGATCCGCTTCCTCGCGTTCACGAATGGTGGAAGACATCGTGGGAAACCATACAATCTGAAGCGGCCTCCGTGTGCGCCGCGCGCAAAGAGCGTATCTGTGCGCAACGGCGTATCGGGGCCGAATGCGGGCGTGGTGGAATTGGTAGACACGCTGGCCTTAGGAGCCAGTGGGCGTAAGCCCTTGGGGGTTCGAGTCCCTTCGCCCGCATCGCTCGGCCTGACGCAGCGGGGCCTAGCGGCCTCGATTACCCGCCTTCTGGCGCGGTCTCGCGCGCCACCTTCCAGCCCGCGTTGAGGGGGCTGAGGAAGTAGGGGGGCTCGTCAACGGCCAGGCGCTCGTCGTAGTTGTAGTTCTTGATGTAGCCGGTGCCACTGCTGCTGCCTGTGCCCACAATGCCGCGATAGTTTTGGGCGAGCGCGCCGTAGATGTTGAGTTCTTTGAGCTTTTCGCCGCAGTTGTAGTTGTCGACCACGAACGAGTGCCTTGTCGAGAGGATCGCCGCGTAGATCCACGGATTGACAAGCGAGCCCGGTTCTTTGTTTTTGGCGCCCGATTCGCACGTGGGCTTCGTGAGCGGATGGTAGATGCGCACGTAGTTGTTCGCGATCAACCCGAGGGTGGCGGTCCCTGTGGGTTCGTTACCCAATTTGCCTTCCACGCTCGTGGGATAGATGCTGCCGTTGATGATGAGATCGTTTGCCGCCCCGATCGTTAGTGCGGTGCTGTACGAGCCGCTGACGTACACGTTGGCGCAGTTGGTCTCGTCGTTGGTCTCGTTGGTGTTATCGGAGTTGAGCGGGTTGAAGGTATAGCTGCACGAGCCGGAGGACGTAATCCAAATGAGGCCGTTGCTTGGCCAGGGGATTTTCTTTGGCAGGCCGCCGTTGAATCCCGCATTGGTGACATCGATTTCGTTGGTTTTACCTTCGAGCACTAGTTTCGTGACGCCGGAGAATGTATCTTCCGATTCCACGTACGTGCCCAACGAGGTATCGCTTTCGGGCGGGATCAATTCCCGGCCTTTGGAGTATGTTTTTGAAGCTGTGTTGTACGTAGCGCCTCCACATCCGTATGTGCCACGGTTGATTTCGACGACATCGGGAGGATTCTGAGCCGCACGTCCGAAGGTGGCAGACCCACATACGTCGGCCGCGTCATTTGTGTGCATCGGTCCCTTGACGGCGTCGCCACTGGTGAATTCGATGATCTGACATTTTGCTGACCGTTCCCCATGAAATTTTTCACAGTGCCATTCGGTGGGTGGGTTGTACAAACCTGGATCCTCATCCTCGAGGTTGGTGTAGTAGACAAAGTTCAGGAAACCAGTCACCTGGAACGTCGCCACGATCTTGCGCGTCACCACGTTCAGGCGGGACTGGCCTGCATTGCAGTTTTTCAATTCACTCAGGCCGGCGCAGCCGGTCGATTCGATCCGGAAGGTGTTGGCCTGCGGGCCTGTTTTCTCGATCGTGGATTCAAATGGTTTGGAAGTACTACATTCGGTGAATCCTTTCGCGCTGCTGGCTAAGAGCACCTTGGTTTCGTAGCGCTCGTCCGATTCCTGCGGGAGGACGTTGGCGGGCGATCCGCACGTCTCCCAGTAGTCCGGGTTGCTCTGGAGCTGCGCCTCGTACTCCTGGACCCCGGCAAGCGCCGAGTTATAGGCCTGCTTTTGTATCGTGTCCTCGTGGGAGACGTTGATGTCGCCGTTGACGGCCATGAAGGCCGCCGTCAACAGCAGGCTCGTCACGAGCATCACGCCGAGGGCGATGATCATCGTGAACCCGTCCTGTGAGCGTGCTCTTTGAATGAAAATCATTGACATGGTGTGTCCGCGGCTTTCGCTTCGGATTGCGGGACGCTGAACGCAAACGTCACCTGGTTGCTCAGGTCAAAAGTGGTGTCTGTGGCGGTCGAGCCTTTGTCGGCCGGCGCTGTGTTGAAGCTGATCAGGACCGCCGCCACTTTCTTTGCTTCTGTGGCGGTGAATCCTCCTGACGGTGGCGACACGGCCGTGAGCGAGCCTTCCGCGGTTTCACTGGTGCCGCTGTTGGTGAGGGAGTATTCGTAATACTGAAAGATGGGGGTGGTTCCGGTCTTGGAGATCCTTTCGCCGATACGCGTGCCGCCAGTGGGGTTTGCCGTGGAGGAGAACGTGAATTCCGGCAATTCGCCGCCGGTCGCGGCGTATTTGTAATCGGTTAGCGTGCCTGCTCCTTTGCCGCCGGATTCTTCTTTCCATTCAATCTTGTGCTCAAAGGCATATGATTTGGAGATCAGGGCTTCGCTGGTGTTGGCGTTGACGAACAACAGGCTGGTGGCGCTGCTTTTTTCCTGGATAGGCGTGAAGCCGGGGGAGAGGCATGCCGAGTGCAGCTCGTCAATCATCTTCGTCATCGCGCCGCGCCCGAGCTGGGTCGCCTGGGCGACGTCGTTGAGCCGCCCCGACTGACGCACCGAGAAGTCGAGGATCGCAAACAGAGCCAGGCTGACGACCATGCCGGTGGCCATCGCCACGATCAGTTCGACCAGCGTGAACCCACGCTCGTCATGGGCGCGTAGAGGGTTTGTGTGGGGACTTTGGGCTAGCATTTGTTGGATGGCTGCGATTCGACTGCGACTTTTACTTCTTTTTCTTTAGTGGAGCCTTCGGTGTAGGATGCTTCCGCCTTCAAATAGATATTGATAGCGGGGCTTTCGGTATAATCGTTTTCGTAGGTGGCGGTGTACTGTCGTTTAGTTGTCGCGCTGTACAGGCAGAGCGTGTAAGGGCCGCCAAACGGCTGGAAGGGGTTGGGCAGCAGGCCAAGGGCCCATTGTTTTTCTGTTTCCTGTTTCCCGGTCAACGTTTTCTGTTCACGCACGATGTTGACGACAGGCTCGTTGTCAGGATTGGCTTCCTTGCAGGCCACATCTGTGATCTTGGCCGTGTATGATGTTTCCGATAGGCCTTCATTTTTGCTGGCTTCCTTGCCGTTCCAGATGCTGAGCTTATCGAGCGACATCGGCACTGGCACTTTGGTATTTGCGCCTGGCGTGACGGTGCCTTCTCCGTCTTTGATTTTTTCTTCTTTTTCGACTTTTTCAGTGCTGTCGGTTGCGTCACTTTCGGGGCAATCGCCGGCATATACTCCCCAGGGCTCGCTGAGCGGAAACAGATTGCCTTTTGGATAGTGGGCCGGTTCTATTGGAGTCGTCGCTGAGGTTTTATATTCCCCAGGCGTGGCTTCCCATTCGGATTCCGTGTTGAATTTGCCGGCGGTGCTGCCCATCTCGAATTCGGGTGCAACTCCCATTTCAGTGTTGTGCACCACAAAAGTGTCGCCAGTCACCGGTTCGGCGATTTTTTCGTGTTTGGCGTTTTCGTATGAGTAGGTCGCTTTTCCCTTGTACGTGAATTCGGCGGTTATCGTGCCGCCTTCGTTCAAGATCACTGGATAGTGGGTGATGAGGTTCGGGGCGATCGACACTTCTTTCGAGGAGACGACGAAAGCGCCGGCCCGGGTCACGTATCCGAGCCTGTGGACTTCGACACTCGCGGTCGTGGCCGGGATGCCCCCGAAGATCAGGCAGCCGGCCGCCCCGGTGACTGCTTCTGCTTCGTTGACCTTTGCGGTGACCCCTTCGACGGGCGATTCGGGTTTGCCGCCGTTGGTCACATCGACCTCCAGCCCCGATCCGGCCGGTGGGGTGATGTAGCTGAACTGGCTGACGGCGGGCCGTTTGGCCCGTACGAGCTGCGGCCAGGTCACCGATGAGACGGTCTCGACGTAGTCGCCGTGCTGTTTGGATTCGACTCCGCCGACCGCGCTGCAGCCCGAGCTTTTCAGTGAGTCGTTGACGAAGTATGCCTTCTCGGTGATCGTGTACGTGGTTCCGTCGACGACCTGTGTATAGACGTGCGAAGTGCTCTGCAGTTCGTCGAGAACTTCGGCTGAATCGGTCCGGAGCTGCTCCTGGGACTGGCCGGCGAGCACGGTTGCCTCAGCGTGGTAGCGCTGGTCGGCGGAGGCACGGTTGACGGCATCGAAGCCGGTGAACGTCGCGATCACGATCAGCCCCACCAGCAGGGCGCTGATGATCACTTCGAGCAGCAGGAACCCGTCCTGGGATCCAAGTGCGTCCCGCGCTGCCGTGGATTTCTCGCAAGCGCGAGCGAGAGCGTGGTGGGCACGAATGCGAGTGCGAGCCGGCCGGCCGATCGAAGATCGGCCGATTACCCGGAGCCTGGCAGAGAAAGTGCGTATCATCACAAGAGGGTTTAGGGCTATAGACGGTTTCGGCATTCCAGACCTCCGCCTTTAGCCCCAAGGCCGGTGCGCGCATCTATGTCTCAGTGCCCTGAGCGCCTACAATCCGGGGCCGCCCGGGGGACTGGTGTATCGGTAACACGGCGGTCTCCAAAACCGCAACGCGAGGTTCGACTCCTCGGTCCCCCGCTCGAGGTTTGCAGGCCTTCCCTGCAACAGGCCGTTAGGAGGGTTCAGGTGGAGCAGGTTCAGGTGGAGCACGTAGAGGGGCAGTTCGCGGGAGTCAAGGGGCTCGAGATCTACTGGCAGTGCTGGCTGGGCGGGTCCTCGACGCGCGCTGTCGTGGTCATCTCCCACGGCGCCGGTGAGCACAGTGGCCGCTACGAGCGTGTGGCACTCCAGCTTGCCGAGCTGGGTTATCCGGTCTATGCGCTCGACCATCGCGGTCATGGCCGCTCTGAAGGGCGTCGCGCGCTCGTCGACCGTCTCGATAACGCCGCGGCCGACCTGGACGTGCTGATCGACCTCGCCAGGCGCGAGCATCCAGATACTCCGCTGTTCCTGCTCGGCCACAGCCTGGGGGCCACGATCGCCCTGCGCTATGCGCTGGGTCACCAGGACAAGCTGGACGGGATGATCCTCTCGGGCGCTTTGGCGGTGATCGATCTTCCGCCGGCGCCGGTACGACTCGCGGCCAGGGCGCTCTCGGCGATCGCTCCCTGGATGCCCGCCTTGGGCGTCGATCCGGCCACGGTCAGTCGCGACCCCGCGGAGGTCGAGGCCTACCGGACCGATTCGCTCGTGCATCACGGCAAGCTGCCGGTGCGAACGGTCGCTGAGATCGCCGCCGCGACCGAAGCGTTCCCCGAGCAGGTGGGAAGCCTCACGCTGCCCTTGCTGCTGGTGCACGGCTCCGAGGATCGGCTGGTCTCGGTCCAAGGCAGCCGGATGGTGTACGAGCGCGCGAGCTCCGAGGACAAGACGCTGGAGATCTACGACGGTCTGTTTCACGAGGTCCTCAACGAGCTGCCAGAGGATCGTCAGCGCGTGCTCGCGGACATCGTCGCCTGGCTGCACGCACACACCTAGCTCGAGTCCCTACACGCAGCTCGAGCCCGAATCGGATCGGGCCGGCGAGACCTGGAATGGATCGTCCGCCCGGCGTCTAGGTGTGGGCGCGCAGGCGCTCCGCGTGCTAAAGTTCATAAAGTCGATAGAGAATCTGTAGAATATGTCGATAGCGATGAACGGAGCACGATGAAGATCGATATCCACCAACACCTCTGGACCGAGCCGCTCGTGCAGGCGCTCGCCGCCCGCTACGAGCTGCCCTTCGTGCGTCACGAACACGGGCTGACCGTGCTGTTCCTCGCGGGCGAGCGGCCCTACGTGATCGATCTCGAGGCCGAGGCGCAGGCGCGTCGTGCCGCGCTGGTGGCGCGCGACGGTCTCGACCGCGCGCTGCTGTGCCTCTCCAGCCCGCTCGGGATCGAGTCGCTGCCCCGCGCGCAGTCGCTGCCCCTGCTCGAGGCCTACCACGAAGGCGCGCTCGAGCTCGGCGATCCCTTCGGCGTGTGGGGCGCGATCGCGCTCGACCGGCCCGATCCGGCCGATGTCGAGGAAGCGCTCGATTGTGGCTGCGTCGGCATCTCGCTGCCCGCGGGCGCGCTCGCCGGCGTGCAGCGGCTCGCGCGTCTACGCCCGGTGCTTGCTCGCCTGGAGCTGCGGGACGCGCCGCTGCTCGTCCATCCGGGCCCTGGGCCCGGTAGCCGTGCGCAGGTCGTGGGGGAGGCGTCGCTGGAGGACCCGCTCTGGTGGCCGGCGCTCACCCGGTACGTCGCTGAGATACAGGCCGCCTGGCTCGCGTTTCTCAGCGCCGGGCGCCTCGAGCACCCCGGGCTGCGGATCGTCTTCACGATGCTCGCCGGCCTCGCGCCGCTGCACTCTGAGCGCTTGGCCTCACGTGGCGGCCCGACGTTCGAGCAGCTCGACCCGGACCCGCTGTTGTTCTATGACACCTCCTCCTACGGGCCCGCCGCCGTTCGCGCGCTGGCGGATGCCGTGGGAGGGGCGGGGCAGCTCCTCTACGGCTCCGATCGTCCCGTCGTCGAGCCCGCTCTGCTCGACGGGTCCGGGCTGCTCGATTGGGAGCTGCTCGCCGACGGCGCCGCGCGCGCGCTCGGCGGGGGATGCAGCCAGGGCCCGCTGCGTGACGCCGAGGCGTCGACCGACGCTGCTCAGCCGCCGCTCGAAACCACTCAGTCGCGGGCAACGGCCACCCGGCGAGGAATCGTGGAGGCCGTCCGATGAGACCCACGCTCGCTTCAGTCCCTCGCCCGCGCGATCGGGATCTGACCGGCCCCGAGCTCCAAGCCTTCGTCACCGAGCTCGCCCACCGGCCGGAGTTGTGGATCAACCGTGTCCATCACGACCACACCCTGCGCGTCTACGAGGAGTTGCTCTCAGACGCACACGTGACCGCCTGGCTGATCTGCTGGATGGACGACCACGACACCGGTTTTCACGACCACGACATCTCCGCGGGGGCCGTCGCCGTGGTCGGTGGACGTGTGCGCGAGGAGCGCCTGGCGATCGATGGCCCGACGCGCGATCGTATTTTTGGGCCCACCCAGAGCTTTCACTTCTCCGCCGCCGACATCCACCGTGTGCGCCACTCAGGCGCTGATCCCGCCGTCACGCTGCACGTCTACTCCCCGCCGCTGTCGCGAATGGGCGCCTATGTCGTGGGTGAGGACGGCGTGCTCGAGCGTCACTCCGTCGCGCCCGATGAGGAGCTGCGACCGCTGTCCGTGTTTCCCGCTGTGCCCTAGCCGCGGGCGCCCGTGCCTGGTGGATCCGGCTTCTCGCCCGCGCGACGCGCGACGCCGTGCTCGCCAGCGATCAGGATGCAACTGACCATCTCCGGCGCGAACAACCCGTGCTCGACTACGCCTGGGGTCGCGCTGAGCCGCGCCGCGAGGTCCGCGGGGTCGCCGATCGGGCCGAAATAGTCGGCGATCAGGTTGCCATCTGGACTTTCCAGATCCCCTCGCAGCCGCGCTTCGCCCACCTCAGTCAGCGTGTGCATCGCGCCGAAGCGCAGTACCTCCAGCGGCACCGGTGGGTGCAGCGCGCTCACGGCCTTCTCGGCCGAGGCGATCACCACGAACCGCCGCGACGCCGCCGCGACGATCTTCTCGCGTGTCTGCGCGGCGCCGCCGCCCTTCACCAGCCATCCACGCTCCTCGATCTGATCGGCGCCGTCGATCGCGATGTCCAGCTCGCCGAGCTCATCCAGTGCCGCCACCGTCAATCCCAGCGCCTGAGCCGCTTGCTCGGTGGCGGGCGAGGTCGCCACGCAGCGCAGGCCGCGCAGGTTCCTTTCAGCCAGCGCCGGCAGCAGATAGGCGACCGTCGACCCGGTCCCCAGCCCGACGCGCATGCCGTCGTCGACCATCATCGCCGCCGCCTGGGCGGCCTCGCGCTTGTGGTGCGCGACGTCGTTCATGCGACGGCCCGGACGGCCCGCGCGCGCGGATCGATGTCGCTCAGTGGTGGCGGCTGGTGCCGCGCAGTCGCACGATCGGGCGCCATGGTGGGGGCGAGCGTATCGCTCCGGATGCCTCTCTGAGGCGCAACCGCTCTGGCGCGTCCGGCTTGTGCAAGAGGAAGCCCTGTCCGATCGAGCAGTCGAGTTCGCGCGCGAGCGCCAGTTGACGGTTCGTCTCGATCCCCACGACGACCGCGGTCAGGCCACTCTCGCGGGCGAGCGCCAGCGTTGCGACGACCATCGCGCGCCGTTCCTTGTCCCGCTCGAAGCCTTGGATCAGCGTTCGGTCGAGCTTGAGCATGCTCAGCGGGAGGCTCCCCGGCAGGCTCAGCGTTGACTGCTGGGCGCCGAAGTTATCGAGCGCGATTGCAACGCCCAGGCGCTTGACGTCCTTCAGCACCGCGCGGGCGCGGGAGGGGTCGCGCAGCAGGACCTCCTCGCTCACCTCCAGGCATAGCGCGTGCCCGGGCAGCCCGCAGTACTGCAGCGCCTCCTTGACCCGCTCGGCGAGGTCGGCCCCGCCGGTCAGCTCACGCGCGGAGATGTTCACCGAGACCGTCATCTCGACCCCATCGCGGCGCCATGCGGCGGCCTGTGCGCAGGCCGTGTGGAGCACCCAGTCGCCGATCTGCACGATCAGCTCGCTCTCCTGCGCCAGCGATAGGAAATCCAGCGGCAGCATCGACTTGCCACCGTGAGGGTGCCAGCGCACGAGCGCCTCACAGCCGACGGGTTTGCCGCCCGTGAGCGCCACCAGCGGCTGATACTCGAGCAGCAGCTCGTGGCGAGGCAGCGCATGCTCGAGGCGATCCTCGAGCTCCAAGCGCGCGTTGGCCTCGCGGCGTAGATCCTCGTTGAACAACTCGAGATTGTGGCCGCCGGAGCCCTTCGCTCGGTACATCGCCACATCGGCCTCGCGCAGCAGATCCTCGGGCTCGGCCTCCGGGTCGTGGGAGATCGACACGCCCACGCTGGCCAGCATCGAGACCTCGGCCGAGCCGACCAGGAACGGCTCCTCCAGCGCGTGCAGCACGCGCTCGGCGACGGCTAGCGCCTCGGCATCGCTATCGAGATCCTCGGCGAGGATTACGAACTCGTCACCACCCAGCCGCGCGACCGTATCGCTGTCGCGCAGCATCTCCTCCAAGCGCTCGGCGACGGAGATCAGCAGATGATCGCCCACGGCGTGCCCGAGGTTGTCGTTGATCGCCTTGAATCGGTCGAGGTCGATGAACAGCATCGCGATCGGGCCATGGCTGCGGCGCAGGCGCGCAACGGCCTGGCGGGCGCGGTCCATCAGCAGCAGGCGGTTGGGAAGCTTTGTGAGCGGATCGTGCAGCGCCTGGCGCTCCAACCACATGCGGTCGGTCACATCCTTTGCGGCGGCATACCAAGCCGCGCCATCGCAGCGTGCGCTCCACAGCAGCCACCGCCACGATCCATCGCGGTGGCGATAGCGGTTGGTGAAGTTGACGAACTGGGCGGGCCGGTGGTGAACCGCGAGCGTCAGCGCGAGCGTTTGCTCGAGGTCATCCGGGTGTACGAGCTCCTGCATCGGCCGCGCTTTGAGCTCCGCGGTGCTCCAGCCCAGCACTTGCTCCCAAGCTGGATTGAGCAGCGTGAACTGTCCGTCGAGCGAGATCGCGGCGAGCAGGTCGCTGGTCATCTCGAACAGCCGTGCGATCTGCGCCTCGCCGTGCAGCCCAGAATAGCTGGCGGCTGCGCTGGAGTTGATGGCTGCGCTGGTGCTAGGGCCGGGGACCACCTCCATCGAGGTGGCCGCGAGATCGGTCGTCGTCGGATGCGAGCTCATGATCCTGCTTCATCAACTCGACGCCCTCCTTCTCTTGCTCGGGCGCGCAACTCGTCATTGGACGGATTTACTACGCGAGAGCGCCCTTTCAGCCCGCCGTTGAGGGCTGTCCCGCCGGCGTTGATGGCCGTCCAGCGCGCCTTGACCGTCCCGCCGGCGTGGTCACAACAGCTCGTGGTGCGCGTCTCGTGGCTGCTCAGGAAGGTGTGGCGCCGAGTGGCGCCGCGGGCTCAGGCGTCTGGTCCGGCGCTCGCGCTGCGGCGTCTGCCGGAAAGCTCTCATCGCCACGCAGGAAGCGCCACACCGACAGGCACGCGAGCACGGTCATGATCACCGCGCTGGAGACGCACCACTCGCAGATTTTGTGCAGCGTGAACAGCTCGCGATAGGTCAGGTAGAGGCTGAACCCAAAGCCGCCGAGGATCAGCGCCATCGTCACGAACCGGGCCCGTTCGCCCTCGGGAGCGAGCAGCGAGCCGAGGATCGCGATGTACCCGAGCAGCCCGATCAGGGCCACAGGAATGCCGATCAGCAGCGAGTACTGCGATTTCTGCACCTGGCTGCAGGGGTTGCCTTTGATCGAGCAGGGGGGGGTGACGCCGGAGTAGTGGACATAGGTGAGGTATGCGGCCAGGCACAGACCGACCGCCGTCAGGACGATCATCGTCTTCCTGAGGGCGCTCGTGCTCACGGTCGACCTGATGATGTCCCGAGCCAGCCGAGCTAGCTCTTCAGCAGTTTTTCGATGGCTGCTTCGTATGGCGTGGTTTCGGTGTACGTGCCCGGTTCGAACTTTTCGAGGGTGCCGCCGGTTTTGCCGAGTTCGAAGGAGGGCGTGCCGGTGAAGCCGGCCTGGTTGGCCGCCTGCGCGTCGGCGTCGACCTCGTTGGCGTACGCCGGTTCGCTGCGCGCGGCGGTCCAGTCGGCGAGGTTCAATCCAGGCACCTGGCTGGCGATGTTTTGGATGTAGCTTTCCGTCACGCCCCCGGCGTCCTCTTGTTCCTCAGGCAGCTGCTCGTGGTAGAAGGTCTCGATGAAGTACCACGCCTTGTTCTGCTTGCCCGCCGCGTAGGCGGCGACCTGCTGGGTTTTGAAGACTCTCCGGTTCGCGCGTAGCGGTCTCCAGCGAGTGGTATTCGACCTTCAGCTTGCCGGTGCGCACGTACTTCGGGATCAGCGTCGGCAGTATCTGGAGCGTGAAGTCCCGGCAGATCGGGCACTCCAGGTCGCCGAAGTACTTCAACGTCACTGGCGCGTTCGGGTCGCCGAGCGTGTTCCCGCTCTGCGGGATGCCGCCGATCAGCGTCTTTACTTCCTTCACCGTCGCGTTGGATTCCTGGGTGCCGGCGGCGACGATCTTCTTTTTGCCACCGCCGCCTGTGGCGAGCACGATCCCGACGATGATCGCCGCGACTATCCCGATCACGATCCCGAGCTGTGTCAGGCGCGTGCGCCGCGCCGCGCGGGTCGCCTGCGCCTGCTCCAGCGCCTTACGCTCGCCGCGCGCCTGCTCACGGCGCTGCTTGCGCGTGAGGTCCCCCTCGTCATCTCCCACACCTGAGCTCATCAGCCCACTTTCTACATGTTTTCGCTCAAGCCTGCGTAAGTGTCTCGCGCGTGCGTGTTCTTCGTGGCACGTCGTGGCGCGGGCGTGCGAGGATTCAGGAGGTCCCAGGTTTGCCGTGGGCCTCGATGCCAAGCAGTTCGCCGGACCGCCCGCCCCCGTAGCTCAGCTGGATAGAGCAGCGGACTTCTAATCCGCAGGTCGCTGGTTCGAATCCAGCCGGGGGCATCGCTTTACGCGGTGTGGGGCATGTTCGCGGCGTGTGCCTGTGAGGCCTGTGCTCCTGGGCTGAGATCGTTGAGGGTAAGTAGCCGTGCGGGCGGGTGCTCGAGGATCCGCCGGTGGCTCGCCTCGAGCGTGGGGGTGATGTGCAGGATCTCGCCCGCGGCGAGCAGCCGCCAGGATGGGTCTGTGTCCATGCGCTCGCTCGCGAGCACCACGAGCGGCCGATCGGCCCCCGCTTTGGAGCGCACGCGGCTGCCGAGACTGCTCGAGTGCTCGAGCGGTGCGCACGGCG
Source organism: uncultured Solirubrobacterales bacterium (assembly GCA_963804555.1). GTDB lineage: Bacteria > Actinomycetota > Thermoleophilia > Solirubrobacterales > Solirubrobacteraceae > Palsa-744. The sequence continues at coordinate 185,449 of CAWDQX010000009.1, read as the reverse complement.
CTCGCTCCAGGAGGTAGAGGTCGTGTGTCTCCGGGTAGCGCAGCGCCCACAGTCCGTCCGCGCTCGCGAGCACGAAGTTGATCGCGAACAGCGGCAGGTTCGCGGCCACCCACGCGCAGGCAGCCTCGATCCCCGCGGCGACATCACCGTCCCGGGCGGCGATCTCGCGCGTGATCAGCGCGAAGAAGCGCTCGGAGTCCGTGTCGCCTTTGACCAGCCGACGGTCATCCCCGAGGTGCGCCTCGAGTGCGGGCAGGTCCTCGATCACGCCGTTGTGGGCGAACAGCCGGCCGTCCTGCTCGAAGGGGTGTGTGTTACGCAGGTCGAGCGCGCCCGTGGAGGCGAAGCGGATGTGCGCGATGAAAGTTCTCGAGCAGACCTCGTGCGCCTCGCGGGCGAACTCCGCGTCGCCGTAAGCGGCGATCGGCTGCTTGCTGACGTGCGGCGCGCCGTCGCCGTCGAACCAGCCCAGGCCGGTCCCATCCGGCTCGCGATGGCTTTGCCTCGCAAGGCTGTCGGGCGCCTGCAGCAACCAGAAAGTAGCTCGAGCGGGCTCGCGTCCCGCGCTCATCCCGAACAGGCGACACATGCTCAGGCCGCAGACGCCGTTGGGCTCATCGAGCTATCCATCGATCCTGAGTACGGCGTCGGAGCCATCGCGGGAAAACGTTAGCGCCCTGCGGCATCGAAGCCGCAGCGGGTCAGGCGCGTAGGCTTGCGTCGGTGAAGCAGAGCCCACGCCACTCTGATGGGAATGAGATCCTGCTCGGGGACAACCTCTCCTTGCTCGGCTCGTTTGCGGATGAGACTTTTCAGCTGATCTACCTCGACCCGCCCTTCAACACGGGCAAGTCACAGACGCGAAAGACGCTGCAAACAGCGCCCGATGGGGAAGGCGACAGGACCGGCTTCCAGGGTCGGCGCTACAGGACGCGCCTGCTCGAGGAATCCTCCTACCGCGACTCTTTTGAGGACTACCTCGCATTTCTCGCACCCCGTTTACGGGAGGCCCATCGGCTGCTCCGGGTAGAGGGCACGTTGTACTTCCACATCGACTATCGCGAGGCGCACTACTGCAAGTTGCTGCTCGATGAGATTTTTGGGAGGGAGAGTTTTTTGAACGAGATCATTTGGGCCTACGACTATGGCGCACGCGCGAAGCGACGCTGGCCCTCCAAGCACGACACGATCCTCGTCTACGTCAAGGATCCAGCCGCGTACTTCTTCGACTCCGCCGAGGTCGATCGCGAGCCGTATATGGCGCCAGGGCTCGTCACCCCGGAGAAGGCCGCTCGGGGAAAGCTCCCAACGGACGTCTGGTGGCACACGATCGTCCCGACCGCCGGTCATGAGAAGACCGGCTACCCGACCCAGAAGCCCGAGGGGATCCTCCGCCGCATGGTCAAGGCCTCCACGCGCCCGGGCGATTGGTGTCTGGACTTCTTCGCCGGCAGCGGCACGCTGGGCGCGGTGGCCGCGCAGCTCGGCCGGCGGTATGTGCTGATCGACTCCAATCCCGAGGCTGTGCGAGTCATGCGCGCGCGTCTGGGCGCGGACGGTGGTGACATGGGAGCCTTTGGCGCGTGTACCACATCGAGCTGAGGCAGTTTCCGCACAACATGTGCCGCTTCAACCTGAGCGAGCAGGAGCTGCTCGCAACCGTAACCGCGCCTTGGGCGCGGGAGCAGTGGATCGAGCTGGGAGAACGCAAGTGGAGCCCGCACCAGGCCAAACTGACGGTGCTCGAGGGACCCGAGCTGGCTCTCGACCAGCTGAAAATGAGTCGCGGCTGGCGCAACGCCCAGCGCCAGAGCGAGGACGTCACCGAGCGCGTGCTGGCAGCGGCCAAGCAGGCCGCCGAGGCCACGGTCGCGGCCGTAGTGGGGGATCCCGGGGGCCTCGCAACTGGATCATCCGCGCCGCGGGATGCTTCCGAGACGGGGCTCCTGTCCCTGCTCGGGCCCGATCCGGCGGCGCTGTTGCAAGCCTGGCGACTCGTCGTCGAGCGCCGCCCCGAGCTCTCCCCGAGCGAGTCACTCGAGCTGGCCGAAGAAACGCTCACCTCGCTCGAGCGAAATCAGCCCTGAGGCGATGGCTTAGCTGAGGCGATCGCTGAGGCGACGCTAGACTTCGCGACTGCTCGTGGTGGGCGTAGCTCAGCTGGTAGAGCTCCGGATTGTGGTTCCGGCGGTCGCGGGTTCGATCCCCGTCGCTCACCTTCACGCCTCGACGGCTGTGCGGTGAGATGGCAGATGTCCCTGCTGCTCCGCTGAGTCGTGTCCTGCGATGCGCCGCGCGGCGAGCAGTCCCAGTAGCGCCACCAGTAGACAGGTCACACCTCCCACGCCGAGACCCGCCCGCGCGCCAGCCCAGCCCATCACCCAGCCGATGATCGGTCCGCCGATCGGCGTGGATCCCTGAAAGGCGACGAACCACAGCGACATCACGCGACCGCGCATACTCGGCGCGGCGCCGAGTTGCAGCGTGGAGTTGCCGGTGGACATGAACGAGATGCTCGCTCCGCCGGCCAACGCGAGCGCTACGAGCTCGACGGGGAGACTCGGCGCAACCGCCGCGAACAGCAGCACGACGCCGAAGGCGCTCGCCGCCATCACCAAGGGAGGCAGGCCGATCTTCCCCTTGCTCGCCACGAACAGCCCTCCCACGACGGCGCCGACACCCATGGCGGCGGTCATGAAGCCAAAGCCGGCGGCGCCGACATGGAGTCCCTGACGCGCCATCACGGGCAGGGTGACCTGGAACTCGTATGCGAGGCAGCCGGCGAGGGCCATCATCAGCAGCGGCACTCCCAGCTCGGGGGTGCGCCGGACGTAGCGCAGGCCCTCGCGCAGCTGTCCCGGCTCGCGCCCGCTCGGCGGGCTGGGGGAGATGGCGCGCAGGTCGAGGGTCAGGAGCGAGGTGACCACCGCGACGAAGCTGGCGGCGTTGATCAGGAAGCAGACACCCTCTCCGACCGTGGCGATCAGCACTCCCGCGACGGCGGGGCCGATGACGCGCGCGACGTTGACGAGCACGGAGTTGAGGCTGACGGCGTTGCGCAGGCTCTCGGGCCCGACCAGCTCGAGCATGAACGATTGCCGTGCGGGGTTCTCGAAGGCGTTGTTGAGACCCAGAAGTGTCGCCAGCCCGCCGATCTCCCACAGGCGTACGGCGCCGGTCACGGTGAGCACCCCCAGGATCAGCGCCTGCAAGCCCATGGCCATTTGCAGGATCATCATCAGCCGGCGCTTGTCGACGCGGTCGGCGATCACGCCGCCATAGGGTCCGAGCAGCAGGACCGGCAGCGTTTGCAGCGCCACGATCAACCCGAGCGTGGTGGCTGAGTTGGTGAGGGTCAGCACCAGCCAGGATTGCGCGGCCATCTGCATCCAGGTGCCGATCAGCGACACGGACTGGCCGGCGATATAGCGCCGGTAGTTGGGGATCGCGAGCGCCGCGAAGGTGACGCGCCCGACGCCGATCAGACGCGTCATGGGCTTCCTCCCGGGAGTCTTTTGGCGAGCTCCTCGAGCGCCGGTAACGCCTCCCACAGCGTTTGGCGCTGGCGCTCGTCGAGCTCCTCGATATGGGCGGCCAGGGCTTGCGTTCGCTCGCGATGGATCCGCTCGCGCGTTCGCCGCCCGGCGGCGGTTGCCTGGACGACCGCGGAGCGACGGTTCTTGGGGTCAGCCGAGCGCTTGATCAGCCCGGAGTCACAGAGCTGGGTTGTGATCCGCGAGAGCATCGTTGGATGCAGGCTCTCGATCTCGGCGACCTCGGAGAGCCGGAGCGGCCCCAGGCGAACGATCGTGAACAGCACCGAGGTCTGGGAGGGGGTCAGTCCCGAACCGGCCACAGTCGGGCGCAGGCGCCGCGAGAGCTTGCCAATCACGGTTCGCAACCGCGTGGTGGGGTCGGGCTCCGGGGGATCGGGACCGGCGCCGGGCGCACTCGGGGTTTTGCTGACTGCCGCCATCAGGGTGGAGAGTGTCCCTCCATAGTTGCTTGCCGGCAAGCATTATATCGAGATGGCGCGATGAGCAACCGCTGACGGCATCAGGGGGCGGTGACCCAAAGCTATACTCGCCCACTCTGCGCCCGTGGCGGAATTGGTAGACGCGCAAGGTTGAGGGCCTTGTGGAGAATTTTCTCCGTGGTGGTTCGAGTCCACTCGGGCGCATAAAGAGACCTGGGCGGTGCTTGCATCTGTCCACGCCCGGCGCTAGTCTGCGAACAAGTGTTCGTTTCAGGCCGATAGTCTTGGCTCGATCGTCAATCCCTCAACCTCAACAGGGAGTCCAGTAGATATGGATCTGACCAAACGCCAGCAGGAGATATTCGACTTCATCCGCAAGTACTCGGCCAAGTACGGCTATCCGCCGACGGTGCGCGACATCGGCAAGGCCGTGGGTCTCGCGTCCTCCTCGACCGTGCACGCCCATCTGGCCAACCTGGAGAAGATTGGCCTGTTGCGGCGCGATCCCTCCAAGCCGCGCGCAATCGAGCTGCTCGACCGTGTCGACCGTGCGGTTGGGGGCGCAGTGGAGAGCGCGTTGCGCGGGATCGCGCGCCCCGCGAGCCTGCCGTTGCTGGGCTCGGTGGCCGCGGGAGCGCCGGCGCTCGCCGAGGAGAACATCGAGGACTACATATCGGTGCCCGAGGTCGCGGGCGGCGGCGATGGTCAGTACCTGCTGCGGATTCGCGGCGACTCGATGAAGGACGCGGGCATCCTGGAGGGCGACTACGTGGTGGTGCACTCCCAGGACACCGCGCAGGACGGCGACATCGTGGTGGCGCTGCTGGGCGAGGAGGCGACCGTGAAGCGCTTCTTCCGCGAGCCCGATCACATTCGCCTGCAGCCGGAGAACGAGACGATGGAGCCGATCCGCAGCAAAGAGGTCAAGGTGCTCGGGCGCGTCGTTGGCTTGCTTAGGAGCGTCTGAGGGGCTAAATTGACCTGTGCAAGCCAGGCAGCCGCGGGGATCGCAAGGTCCTCGAGGAAAGTCGGGACATCACAGGGCAGGGTGGTCGAGGAATCGACCCGGGGAAACCCGCGGGAAAGTGCAACAGAAAGCAGACCGCCGATGGGGCCGTCCCACGTGAACGGCTCACAGGCAAGGTTGAAACGGTGCGGTAAGAGCGCACCAGCGTCGCGGTGACGCGGCGGCTCGGTAAACCCCACTCGATGCAAGGTCAGTTTGGACCGTTTGCAGGTTGCCCGCCGAGGTCCAGGTAGGCCGCTCAGATGGATGGCTGCTCACGACAGAATCCCGCTTATCGACTTGCTAAGGAAAGGCCCCGTTTCGGCGGGGCTTTTCTACGCCCGAATGTGTGCGCACCCGCCTGGGTCGCGAAGAACCCTCGAGGCCGCAAGAACCCCGAGGCGCCGCTCAGGCCCGCAGCTGCTCGTGCGCCGTCTGCATGAGCGTGGCTGTGCTCTTCAGCTCGCTGAGCGCCTCGAGCATTGGCTCGAGCTCACAGTCGATCTTCGCCGGCCACTCCTTCGGGGGGTGCTCGTCGAGCGTCTTCAGCCCATTGCCGGTGATCAGCGCGACGACCGTATCCTCGGGCGCGAAGCGCCCGGCGGCCGCGAGCTTCTCGAGCACGGCGATCGTCGTGCCGCCGGCCGGCTCGGTCAGCAGGCCCTCGGTGGCCGCGAGCAGGTCGATGCCCGCGAAGATCTCGGGGTCCGAGGCGAAGGCGGCCGTGCCACCGCGTTTGTGGACGGCGTCGATCACGAGATAGCCGTCGCCGGGCGCGCCGATCGCGAGCGAGTGCGCGGCGGTCTCGGGCATCACCGGATGGACCTCGGCCTCCTCGGCGAGGATCGCTGAGGCGATCGGGTTGCAGCCGCTCGGCTGGGCGATGTGGATCTGCGTTCCCTCGGTCTCAGAGAGGCCGAGCAGCTGGAGCTCGCCAAGGCCCTTGTGCATCCGCGAGGAGAGCGTGCCGCCGGCTGCCGGTGAGACGATGTGGTCGGGCGCGTCCCAGTCGAGCTGCTCGACGATCTCAAACGCCGCGGTCTTGGCGCCCTCGGCGTAGAACGGGCGCAGCGTGATGTTCGCGAAGTCCATCCCCGTCTCCGCGGCGACCTCGCGGCAGCGGCGGTTGGCTTCGTCGTAGTTGCCCTCGACCTGCACAACCTTCGCCCCGAGCGCCATGCACGCGCGCGCCTTCATCTCCTCGAGGCGGTTGGGGTAGAAGATGAACGCGTCGACGCCCGCCTTGGCGGCCATCGAGGCGACGGCCGTGCCGACGTTGCCGGTGGAGACGCAGCCGATCTCTCGCTTGCCGCGCTCGAGCAGCCGCGCGACCGACATCGAGACGACGCGGTCCTTGTAGGAGAGGCTCGGCCGGTTGCTGGAGTCGTCCTTCAGATAGAGGTTCGAGAGGCCGAGCTCGGCGCCGAGCCGGTCGGCGCGGATCAGCGGCGTGTAGCCGGAGTGCTGTCCCACGCGCGCCTGCGCGCTCGCGTCGAGGATCGGCAGCAGCTCCTCGAAGTGCCAGATGTTCTCGGGGCGCTCGGAGCTCGGGAAGTCCCTGAAGTGGCCGGCGGCGAGCTCGTAGTCGTAAGCGATGTCGAGGCCCTTGCCGCAGTCGGGGCACGCGAAGACCGTGTCGCTCAGCGGATATCGATGCTCACAGCGGTGGCAGACGAGATCCGTCGCGCACGAGCGCGTCCGCTGCCTGGGGGAGGGTGGGCTCGAATCAGTGGGCTGGGCGGTCTGTGGGCTCATGCGAGTAGGAGAGACGATACGCCTGGCCACGGCGTTTGTGTGTCGCTCTCGTGACCGAACGCGATCCACAGCTCCTCGGAGAGGTGCGGAGTGAAGGGGCTGAGTAGTTGGGCCAGGAGGGCGAGCGCCTCGAGCAGCGCGTCACTGTCCGCCCGGCTCAGCTCTCCCTGTCGTGTAACCACGCGCTTCTCGAAGTCCTTGATGCGGTCGAACAGGCGCATGATGTTGCGCACGGCGCTGTGCATCTCGAGACTCTCCATGTCCCCGGTGGTCCGCTCCACTGCGGCCTCGCACCACGTCGAGAGTTTCAGCCGGAGATGCTCGGTCGTGTCTCTGAGGAGCTCGCCCGCCACAGCCTGTCCGCCTGCCTCGCCGATGGCTTGCGAATCGGTGCTTGCCTGCGCGAGCTTCGTGTGTGCGTACTCCCACACCTGGGTAAGGAATCTGTGGCAGCGCAGCACCGCCGAGTCGCTCCAGTTGAGCGACCGCTGGGGACGGGCGGCATAGAGCACCGCCAGCCGCACGGTGTCGGCGCCGTAGCGGGCGATCAGCTCGTCGGGGTCAACCACGTTGCCCAGGTGCTTTGACATCTTGCGCCCGTCGCTGATCACCATCTCGTGAAATAGGCAGCCAGCGAACGGCTCGCCGTCGCCGAGAAACGCAAATGGCCCGATGTCGCGCAGTGCCTTGGTGACGGTTCGCTGGTCGAAGACGAAGTTGCCGCTGTCTGAGCCTGCCACGAGGCGCTCGGATGGAAGCCAGTGACGCAGGTCCGGCAAGGCGAGAATCTCCTCGAGCGACTCCTCACGTGCCTCGGGCGGTACGCAGGCGGGGATCCACAGCCAGAGCGCGTCGAAGTGACAGTCGAGCGTGTCGGTCTCGCGGCGCGCGGGCCCACCGCAGCGCGGACAGGTGGTCTGGACGAACGCGTCGAGCTCCGCGAGCGGGTTGCCGGCGCCGGTGGGGTGGATGTCAAGCGGCAGCAGCACCGGCAGATCCTCACGCGACAGGGGAACGGTGCCGCACTGCTCGCAGTAGACGATCGGAATTGGCGTGCCCCACGATCGCTGGCGGGATATGACCCAGTCCGAGGCGCGATAGCGCACCGCCGGGCGGCCCGCCGGCACGGCGGTGGTCTCGCCGACGCCGGACTCCTGAGTGCCGTCAGGGTCTCCGAGACCGAGCCGGCCGGCGATCACCTCATCGGTGCGGTCGCGCGTGGGCACACCGAGCACGACCGTGGGACCGAAGCGCGAGTCGACCACGGGGGAGACCAGGACCGGCAGCGTAGCTCCGCCGGGGCTGAGGAGCACACGTCCGGTGTCGATCACGGGGATCGTCTCGGCCTCGCGCGAGCTGCGCTCCCAGCCGCCTGAGCGCAGCTGCTCGAGCTGCTCATTGACGGTGGGATCCGATGCCCAGCGGTCGGCATCCGGATGGCGGGCGGACATGAGCACGAAGCGGGCCTCGGCGAGGGCATCGGGGTAGGGGGTGAACACGGTGAGCGCCTCGCCGCTGCCGGGCGCGGACAGCTCTACCTCGACACCATCGACGCGCCCGAGCACGATCTCCTGGGAGGCGAGCGAGACCTCGTCCCATTTGCCACTGGCGGAGCGCTCCTGTAGGCGCTGATCGTTCTCCTGCAGATAGGCGCTGACCTTGAGATACCACTGCGGGAGCTCGATCAGCCTGACGGGGCCGTGACAGCGCCAGCAGGTGCCGCCTGGCTCGACCTGGATCGAGGCGAGCGTGGTTTGACAATTATCGCACCAGTCGACATTGCCGGTACCGCGGTAGACGAGGCCGGCCTCGTACAAGACGAGAAAGAGCCACTGCGACCAGCGATACATGAGCGCGTCTGAGCTGAGGAACGAACGCTCCCAGTCAAAGGAGAAGCCGAGTCGGTCCAGCTGTCCGGTCATGTGGGCGGCGCAGCGATTGACCCACTCGCTCGGCGACTCTCCGCCGGCGATCGCGCCGAGCTCGGCGGGCAGGCCGAAGGCATCGAAGCCGAAGGCAAACAACACCCCCTCGCCGCGGGCGCGGCGAAAGCGCGCGTAGGCGTCTCCGATCGAGTAGCTGCGGACGTGGCCGATGTGCACGTTCCCCGACGTGAAGGGAGCAGAGGGCTTGATGTAGAGGTGTGGCTGGTCCCCGATCAGCGGCGGTGTTCTGAAGGCATCGCGCGCCCGCCACGCCGCCTGCCGGCGAGCCTCGATTGCCTGCGGGTCATAGCGCTTGGAGATCTGCTCGGTCATCTCAATCGAGCATACCCAAGGGCATGAGGTCAGCGAGGCCGTTGCTATGCTCGAATCACCCGGCTGAAGGCCCCAATATGTCCGCCCCGAATGCGAGGATGAAGCGATGGAGATAGAGATCGGACGCGGCAAGAAGGCGCGCCAGGCATACGGATTCGACGACATCGCGATCGTTCCCTCCCGGCGCACCCGCGACCCCGACGACATCGACCTGTCGTGGAAGCTGGGGCCGTACCAGTTCGAGCTGCCGTTGATGGCCTCGGCGATGGACGGCGTGGTCTCGCCGCGGACGGCCGGGATCGTCGGCAACCTGGGCGGGCTGGCGGTGCTCAACCTGGAGGGCATCTTCACGCGCTACGAGGACGCCGAGGAGCAGCTCGAGCGGATCGCGGCCTTGCCGAAGGAGCAGGCGACGCGTGAGATGCAGGAGATCTACGCGGAGCCGGTCAAACCCGAGCTGATCACCCAAAGGATCAGGGAAATCAAGGAGCAGAAGGTCGTCGTAGCGGCGTCGCTGACCCCGCAGCGGGTGCTGAAGTACCACGAGCTTGCGCTGGAGGCCGGGCTGGACGTGCTCGTGATCCAGGGGACGGTTGTCTCCGGGGAGCACGTCTCGACCGTGTCGACGCCGCTGAACCTGAAGGAGTTCATCCCGACGCTCGACGTGCCGGTCGTCGTCGGCGGTTGCGCCTCCTATCACACGGGATTGCACCTGATGCGCACGGGAGCCGCCGGAGTGCTCGTCGGCGTGGGGCCGGGGGCGGCGTGCACTACGCGCGGGGTGCTGGGGATCGGCGTGCCACAGGCGACGGCGATTGCGGATGTCGCGCACGCACGCTCGACGCACATGCTGGAGACGGGGGAGTACTGCCAGGTGATCGCCGACGGTGGAATGCGCAACGGGGGCGATGTCTCGAAGGCGATTGCGCTCGGGGCGGACGCGGTGATGATCGGCTCGCCGCTGGCGCGCGCGTATGAGGCTCCGGGTAGGGGCTTTCATTGGGGGATGGCCACGTTCCATCCGTCTTTGCCCCGCGGCGCACGGGTGGCGACGACGCAGAACGGCACGCTCGAGGAGATCTTGGTCGGTCCGGCGCGTGAGAACGACGGCACGTTCAATTTGTTCGGCGGTCTGCGCACGTCAATGGCGACATGTGGACACAAGGACCTCGCTGAGTTCAACCGCGCGGAGGTAGTGATCGCACCGGCGTTGCAGACCGAGGGCAAGGCGTTGCAGCGCGACCAGGGCGTGGGCATGGGCTCGAACGGGAAGGCAGCTGCCGCCGTAGTCTTGGTCAATGACTGAGTCTAAGACGCCCCCGCCTTCGTTCGGCGGCGTCCTCGATCGCTCGCGTGCCGAGCACGCCACGCTCACTGCGTCCTTGCCGGCCTCGCCGGGAACGCCTCAGACGGCTCCGGTATCTCCCCCCACCGCAACCGAAGAGATCATCGTCCTCGACTACGGGGGGCAGTACAGCCAACTGATCGCCCGTAGGGTGCGCGACTGCGGTGTGTTCTCGGAGCTACTGCCGAGTCATGTGCCGCTGGAGGAGATCGAAAAGCGCAAACCGCGTGGGATCATCCTGTCGGGTGGCCCGGCGTCGGTGTATGCCGAGGGAGCGCCGAAGCTGGAGCGCGGGCTGCTGGAGCTGGGGGTGCCGGTAATGGGCATCTGCTACGGGATGCAGTTACTCGTGCACGAGCTCGGTGGGCGGGTGGAGGAGGCTGAGGTGGGGGAGTTCGGTCGCTCCGATCTCAGGGTGATCGAGCCGGGAAGGCTGCTGAAGGGGATGCCGCGCGAGCAGACGTGCTGGATGAGTCATCGGGACACGGTTATCGAGCCGCCCCCGGGATTCATCGCTCTGGCGTCCTCGAGCGTATCGCCGGTGGCCGCGGTGGAGGACGCCGAGCGAGGTATCTATGGGATTCAATTCCACCCAGAGGTCGTGCATACGCCTTACGGACAGGAGATCCTGAATCGATTCTTGACGGAGATCTGCGGCTGCGAGCTGACCTGGTCGGCGGCGGGCATCGTGGAGGACCAGATCGAGCGGATCCGCCGGCAGGTAGGCGATGGGAGGGTGATCTGCGGGCTGTCGGGCGGGGTGGACTCGTCGGTGGCGGCGCTGTTGGTGCACCGCGCGGTGGGGGACCAGCTGACATGTGTGTTCGTGGACCACGGGCTGATGCGCAAGGACGAGGGCGAGCAGGTGGTGAGCGCCTTCAGGGACACGTTCAAGGTCCCGCTGGTGGCCGTCGACGCCGAGGAAAGATTTTTGGAGAAGCTGAAAGGCGTGAACGAGCCGGAGGCCAAGCGCAAGGCGATCGGCGCGGAGTTCATCAGGGTGTTCGAGGAGGAGGCGACCAAGATCTCCGCCGAGGAGCCCGCCCACTATCTCGTCCAGGGCACCCTCTACTCGGATGTGATCGAGTCTGGCGGCGGCACTGGGGCGGCGACGATCAAGTCCCATCACAACGTTGGCGGCCTGCCGGACGATTTGCAGTTCGAGCTGGTGGAGCCGTTGAGGGCGCTGTTCAAGGATGAGGTGCGTGCGGTGGGCGCCGAGCTGGGGTTACCCGAACGGCTGGTCTGGCGCCAGCCTTTTCCCGGGCCGGGCTTGGCAATCAGGATCGTGGGGGGGGAGGCGACAAAGGAGCGGCTGGACGTGCTGCGCGAGGCCGACAGCATCCTGCAGGAGGAGATCCGCAAGGCGGGTCTGTATCGCGAGCTGTGGCAGTCGTTCTGCGTGCTGCCTGACGTGCGCACCGTGGGCGTGCAGGGGGACGAGCGTACGTATGGCTACGTGGTCGTAGTGCGTGCGGTGACCAGCGATGACGCGATGACCGCCGACTGGGCGCGCCTGCCATATGACCTGCTGGAGACGATCGCCTCGAGGATGATCAATGAGCTGCGCGAGGTAAACCGGGTTGTGCTCGACATCACCTCCAAGCCTCCGGGGACGATCGAGTGGGAGTAGCCCAGGCGGCGCCTCGTCGTCCCTGGCTGTGTCCTCGATCGCTCGCGTGCATAGCACGCCACGCGGGTGGGTGGGCTTCAATCCTGGCCAGGAACGACGATCCATCCGCCTGAGGGCGTCCTGGCGATACTTCGCCTATGATGGTTCGCTGCGCCGCGCGCCATCGCGTGGCCTTTTTTACGCTATGAGCCCATCGACTTCCACACCTTCGGCCCGGACCTACGTGGCCAAACCCACAGAGCGTGAGCGCAACTGGGTTGTGGTCGACGCGAACGGCAAGACGCTGGGCCGGATGGCGACGCAGATTGCTGACGTGCTGCGCGGTAAGCGTAAGCCCGAGTACACCCCGCACATCGACACGGGCGATTTTGTCGTCGTGGTGAATGCGGAGAAGGTGGCGGTGACCGGGAACAAGCGCGCCGACAAGCGCTACTACCGCCACTCCGGCTATCCCGGAGGGCTGCGCTCGAGAACATTCGAGGAGATGCTGGCGAGGCGGCCTGAGGAGATCATCCGGCTGGCCGTGAAAGGCATGATGCCGCGCAACAGGCTCGCCCGCAAACAGCTGACGAAGTTGAAGATCTACGCCGGTCCCGAGCACCCGCACGTGGCCCAGAATCCGCAACCTTTGGAGATCGAGGCTTGATGGCCGACGACGAGGACAAGCCCGAGACCCCTGAGGCGGAGACGCTCGCCGAGGCAACGCCCGCGGAGGGACAGGACCCGGCTGCCGAGGGACACGCCGTGCCGACCGAGGAGGCGATGGAGATCGCAGGCTCGGCCGAGGACGCGCCACTGGAGGCGTTCGAGGAGGCACAGGAGCGCGCCGAGGCGGAGATCGTCGAGGAGGTCGTCGTGGAGGCGGTGGCCGAGGAGATCCTCGAGGAGGCCGTCGAGGAGGTCCTCGCTGAGGAGATCGCTGAGGAGGTTGTCGCGGAGGCTGTTGCTGAGGAGATCGCTGAGGAGGTCATCGCTGAGGCCGAGGCTGAGCAGGAAGAGGACGAGGAGGAGCCTGCCCCACGTGTGAAGCCTGCGGTACCTGGCGCGCATCTCGAGGTCGACATCGTTCCGGAGGGCGTCGATCCGCTGGGGCGAAGCGAGGCCTATGAGGATCCGTATGCGATCGAGGGCGAGGAGCCTGAGCGGGGAGACGATGAGCAGGAGGATCACGAGGAGGTTCTGGCCCAGCCGATCGCTACGGCTGCGATCGATCTGGCCTCGGGCGCCCGGTACCGCGCAACGGGCAAGCGTAAGACCGCGGTCGCGCGGGTGACGCTGCGACCGGGAAGCGGCACATATCTCGTGAACGGACGCACGCTCGAGGATCACTTTCCGCGTGTGACCCAGCAACGGAACATCCGTCAGCCGCTGGAGACGGTGGGGTATCAGGAGCGGATGGACGTGGTCGCGCGACTGCACGGTGGCGGCATTTCCGCCCAGGCTGGGGCGCTGCGCCACGGCGTCTCGCGGGCGCTGCTGGAGGCCGATCCGAATCTGCGCGGCGAGCTCAAGCGTCGCGGCTTCCTGACGCGCGATTCGCGCGCGAAGGAGCGCAAGAAGGCCGGGCTGAAGAAGGCGCGCAAGCGTCCGCAGTTCTCCAAGCGCTAGCGACGGAGCGATCGGTGCCCCACCCACCCGAATGACCCGCAAGCTGTTTGGAACCGACGGTGTCAGGGGGGTCGCCGGCGATTTCTTGACGGCCGAGCTGGCGCTCAGCCTGGCACGGGCCGCGACACTGAAGACGGGTGCGCAGCGTCCTCGAGTGCTGATCGTGCGCGACACGCGCGAGTCCGGTGAGATGTTGCAGGCCGCCGTTGCGGCCGGCGTAAGCGCCGCCGGCGGGGATGCGCTGCTGGGAGGCGTCTTGCCGACACCGGCCGCGCCGCTCTTGATCGGCCGCTATGACTTCGACTTGGCGGTGGTGCTATCGGCGTCGCACAACCCGTATCAGGACAACGGGATCAAGTTCTTTGCGGGCGACGGGTACAAGCTCTCCGACGAAAACGAGCTGGCGATCGAGCGCGAGCTGGAGCTGTCCGGCAGTGGCGCGGGAGACTTATCGGCCGATACGGCCATAGCGCCTCCGGTGATCGGTCATGTGCGCGAGTTGAGGGGTGCGGGCGAGGATTACCTGCGCGAGCTGCACAGCCACTTCGCGGAGCTCGACCTGGGCGGGTTGGACGTGCTGCTCGACTGCGCGAACGGCGCCACCCATCGCGTGGCGCCGGAGATCTTCAGGCGGTTGGGCGCGAGGGTGACCGTGATCGCCGATCAGCCGGACGGGCGCAACATCAATGCTGGTTGCGGCTCGACGCATATCGAGCAGCTGGGCGAGCGAGTCCGCGAGGGAGGGCACGGGGTGGGATTTGCCTTCGACGGCGACGGTGACCGCGTCCTGGCGGTCGACCGGACGGGGACGGTCGTCGACGGCGACGAGCTGATGGCGCTCGCGGCGCTGCACCTGCGCGAGCGGGAGCGTCTGAACGGTGGGGGGGTGGTCGTGACGGTGATGACCAACTACGGCTTTCATTCCGCGATGGAGCGGGCCGGTGTGGAGGTGGCGATCACGCAGGTCGGGGATCGATACGTGCTCGAGGAGTTGCGCGAGCGCGGCTGGGTGCTGGGCGGCGAGCAGTCGGGACACATCATCGACCTGAGCTTCAACCGCACGGGCGACGGGATCGCCGGTGCGCTGCTCACCCTGGAGGCGCTGGCCGGCCGCGACCTGGCAGAGCGCGACGCAATGGAGAAGCTGCCGCAGCGGCTTGTGAACGTGCGCGTGCGCGAGCGCGGGGCGCTTCAGTCGGCGACGGACGTAAACGAGGCTGTGAGCGCCGCTGGGGAGGCATTGGAGGGTCGTGGACGCGTGCTGGTGCGCCCGAGCGGGACCGAGCCGCTCGTGAGGGTGATGGTCGAGGCGCCGACCGACGACGAGGCGGAGGAGGTCTGCGGACGGTTGGCCGCGCTCGTCGAGCTGGAGCTCGGCTGAGCGAGCGGACAAACGTTCGAGAGAGCGCGCCCGGGGCGCTGATATCTTCGATGGGGTGTGCGGCATCGTTGGCTACGTCAGCAAGCGGGAGGGTGGGCGTCAAGTCCAAGAGCTGCTGCTCGATGGATTGAAGAAGCTCGAGTACCGCGGGTATGACTCTGCAGGGATCTCGGTGATCGGCGAGGAGCGGATCGAGACGGTGCGGGCCGTGGGCAACCTCGACGCGCTGCAAGCAAAGCTCGACAGTAGGGCCGCGGCTGAGAGATTGGGATCCCGCCCGCCCGCGGCCGTGGCGGTTGCGGTACGCCCCCCGACGACGGGCATCGGTCATACCCGTTGGGCAACCCATGGACGCGTGACCGAGGAGAACGCCCACCCGCACTACGACTCGGATGATCGCTTTCACGTGGTCGTGAACGGAATCGTTGAGAACTACATGACGCTCAAGGAGCGCCTGCTCGCCGCCGGGAGCGTGTTCACCTCGGAGACCGACGCAGAGGTGATCGCGCACTTGATCGCCGAGCACTACGACGGGGACCTGGCTGACGCGGTGCGGGGCGCTTATGGTGAGCTGGAGGGTCACTACGCGTTTGTCGCGATGTGCCTGGAGGAGCCCGAGACGCTGGTGGGAGCGCGGAGAGAGTGCCCGCTGATCGTCGGCTGCGGCGAGGGCGAGCAGTTCGTTGCCTCCGCGGTCCCCGCGTTCTTGGCGCATACGCGCCAGGTGCAGTACGTGGACAACGGTGAGATCGTCGTGTTGACGCCCGCGGCGTCACGATCACGACGCCCGCGGGCGAGGAGGTGCAGCGCGCGGTAGAAACGGTTGACTGGGATCAGGACACCGCCGAGAAGGGCGGGTATGAGACGTTCATGCTGAAGGAGATCCATGAACAGGCGGACGCGGTGGCCGAGACCATCGCCGACCGCACAGCGCGTGGGAGCGGCGTTGACCTGGGCGAGGAGGGCATCCTGGATGAGGCGCTCTTGCAAGACGTGAAGCGAATTGTGGTGGTGGCCTGTGGCACCGCCTACCACGCCGGACTGATCGGGCGGTATGCGATCGAGGAGTGGGCGCGCGTGCCCGTCGAGGTGGATGTCGCTTCGGAGTACCGCTATCGCAACCCCGTTGTTGGGCCGGGGGATCTCGTGATCGGGATATCTCAGTCGGGCGAGACCGCCGACACGCTCGCGGCGATGCGCGAGGCGCGCGAGTGCGGCGCGGCGGTGCTGGCGATCACGAACGTGATGGGCTCGCAGGTGACACGCGACGCCGACGGGGTGCTGTTTACACGCGCTGGACTGGAGGTCAGCGTGGCGGCGACGAAGACATTTCTCTGTCAGGTCGCCGTCATCTATCTGCTCGCCCTGCGTCTGGCCGAGCTGCGGGGAACGCTCGAGCCGGCGCGAATCGAGGAGCTCGTGGGCGAAGTGAAGCGGTTGCCGCACAGCATCGAGCAGGTCCTGGCCGGCATGGGCGAGCAGGTGGCAGGCGTCGCTGACGCTTACTGGCAGAGCGAGTTCTTCCTATACATCGGCCGTCATGTCGGCTTGCCGGTGGCGCTCGAGGGGGCTCTGAAGCTGAAGGAGATCTCCTACATAGCCACCGACGCCTATCCCGCGGGAGAGATGAAGCACGGTCCGATCGCGCTACTCGATGAGTCCACGCCGGTGGTGTGCGTAGCGACCGATTCGCCTGTGCTCGAGAAGATGGCGTCGAACATGGCGGAGGTGCGTGCGCGCGGTGCGCACGTGGTCGCCGTGACGACGGCGGGCAACGAGCAGATCACTGAGCACGCGGACTCCGTGATAACAGTGCCGGCGGTGGATTGGATGTTGCAGCCGATCCTCGCGGTGATCCCGCTGCAACTGCTTGCCTATGAGATCGCGCGCAAGCGCGGCCTGAACGTCGATCAGCCGCGCAACCTGGCAAAGACCGTCACGGTGGAGTAGCCAGCGGCCCGCTGGCGCGGCGCCAGGCGGCGTCCTCGGTCGCTCGTGCGCCAAGCACACGTCGCGGGGTGGTGGGCCTTTTCGTCCTGGCCTGGCTTGGCCATCGGACCGCTGGGTTACGACCGAGGCGCGCAGGGACCATCTAGCATCGCTGGTCGTGGATACCCCTCCCGACTGGCTGACTGGGTTGCTCGACGCCGAGCAGATGCGCGCGGCCGACCGCTGGGCGATCGAGGAGCGGGGGATGGATTCGCTCGACTTGATGGAGCGCGCCGGCGCGGGCGTGGCGCGGGCGCTCGAGCGAGTGGCCCCCGATGGACTCGGTGGCCGTGGTGTGCGGGAAGGGCAACAACGGAGGAGATGGGCTGGTGGTGGCGCGTCTGCTGCGCGAGGGTGGTCGCCAGGTGAAGGTGGTGTGTGTAGCGCCGCTGGGTGACTTCACCGGGGACGCACGCGTGAACTTGGAGCGGCTGCTCGGCGAACGGCCGTTGGAGCTGGCCGAGGACCGGCAAAACGCGCGGGATGCGCTCGGGAAGGCCGCGGTGATCGTAGACGCGTTGCTGGGCACCGGCTTCCAGGGTGAGGTCCGTGGCACCGTCGGAGAGGCGATCGAGGCCATGAACGCCGCGACGGCGCCGGTCGTGAGCGTAGACATCCCAAGTGGAGTGGATGCTTCTACGGGCGTCGCGTCCGGGGCGGCCGTCCGCGCGGTGGCAACCGTGACCTTCCATGCGGACAAGCCAGGCCTGTGGATTTACCCGGGCAAGGCACATGCGGGTGAGGTGGAGAGGATCGACATCGGGATTCCACGAGGTGCGCCGGGTGCTGCGACGATCGGCCTGATCAGGCCATCAGTGCTCGATGCGTTGCCACGGAGGGCGGCGTCCTCCACGAAGTTCTCGAGTGGGCACGTGCTCGTCGTGGGCGGTTCGCTGGGGCTGACGGGAGCGCCGCTGATGGCCGCACACGCCGCAATGCGCGCCGGGGCGGGGTATGTGACAGCGTGCGTGCCCGCCTCTCTGCAGGTGATTCTTGCGACGGCGGGGCCGCCCGAGCTGATGACGAAAGGTCTGCCCGACGACGGCGATGGCGGGCTGACGGCCGCGGGGGTGGCGAGGGTGCTCGAGGCGAGCGAGCGCGGCGGGGCCCTAGCGCTGGGGCCCGGACTGGGGCGCGGCGACGGCGCGTTTGCATTTGCGCGGGAGCTTGCACGTGAGGTAGAGGTCGCGCTCGTGCTCGATGCCGACGGGCTGAACGCGCACGCTGGAGCACTGGGCGAGCTGGCCGCACGAACGGCGCCGACTGTGCTGACCCCGCACGCGGGCGAGTTGGGGCGATTGCTGGAGATAGGCAGCGAGGAGGTCGAACGCGAACGCTTGCGTCACGTGCGCGTGGCGGCTGAGCGAGCGCAGGCGGTGGTTGTGCTCAAGGGCGATGACACGCTGATCGCTGAGCCATCCGGACGGGTGGCCGTCAGCCCTGGAGGTGCTCCCGCACTGGCCACAGCCGGCACCGGTGATGTGCTGACGGGGGTGATCGCGGCGCTGCTCGCCGCCGGGCTCGAGCCCTTCGCGGCCTCGGCCGCGGGTGTCTGGCTCCACGCCGAAGCCGGCCGACAGGCAGCGCACAGGCAGGGCGCGGCCGAGGGCGTCGTCGCCTCCGACGTGATCGCGGCGTTGCCGGCCGCGCGGGGAGGTGTGGCTCGATGACCGTGCGCCGCGCGCTCGCGCGCGTGAATCTGGCCGCGATCGAGCGCAACTGCGTCCGACTGCGATGGGGAGCTGAGCGGGGGCGCTGAGCTATGCGTTGTGGTGAAGGCCGACGGATATGGTCACGGCTCGGTGCAGAGCGCGCGTGCGGCGCTCGCCGGTGGCGCGAGCTGGCTGGCGGTTGCGAGCGCGGGCGAGGCGCTGCAGCTACGCGAGGCGGGGCTGCGCCAGGCGCGCGTGCTGGTGATGGGAGCGTTGAGCGCGGTGGAGCTGGCGGAAGCGCTCGCGGCGGACGCGGATGTAGTCGTCTGGCATGAGCGCCAGGTGGAGGCGGTTCTCGCCGCTGGCGGGGGGCGGGTGCACGTGAAGCTGGATTCAGGGATGGGACGACTCGGTACACGCGACCCGGCCGAGGCCTCGCGTGCGGTGGTGGCCGCGCGGCAGGCTGATGGAGTGGAGCTGGCGGGAGTGATGACGCACTTCGCCACTGCCGACGATCCCAACGACGGCGGGTTCTTTGCGGCGCAACTCGGGGCGTTTACGGAGTGGGCGCGGGCGGTGAAGGCCGAGCAGCCGGAGATCGTTGTGCACGGCGCCAATAGCGCTGCGGTGCTGCGCGAGCAGAGCTCACATTTCGACATGGTGCGCTGCGGGATCGCTGCCTACGGCATGGATCCGTTTGGCGAGGATCCCAGCGGCCCGTGCACTGGAGCCGGCGCTCCAGCTGAGCTCGTATGTGGCGGAGGTGAAGCGGTTTGGTGCCGGCGAGAGCGCCGGGTACGGCCGGCGGTTTGTGGCTGAGCGCGATACGTGGCTCGCGGTGCTCCCGATCGGCTACGGCGATGGCTGGCGGCGTGGGTGCTCCAACAACGCGGAGGTGCTGGTCGCTGGAGATCGTCGATCGCTGGTGGGCACGGTGAGCATGGACAATCTCACCATTGACCTGGGTCCCGATCCGAACGGCGAGCTATTGGGAGAGGAAGCGATCTTGATTGGCGCGCAGGGCGCGGAGCGGATCACCGCCGAGGAGGTCGCGCATCGACTGGGAACGATCAACTACGAGGTGACCTGTGCGTTGACGCAACGCGTGCCACGGTCCTATCACCGCGACGGCGAAGTGGAATGAGCGACGGGCTCGAGGTGGTCCGCGCGGCGCTCGCGGGCCGGCCTGCTTGGCTGGTGGGAGGCGCGGTCCGCGACCGCTTGCTGGGTCGAGCGCTGACCGATCTCGACATCGTGGTGGACGGTGATCCCGAGGAGGCAGCACGTGCGATCGCCAGTGCGGCGCGGCGCGCGGCATGCTTCGCGCTGTCCGAGGACTTCGGCGCGTGGCGGGTGGTGGCGCGCGATCGGGCGTGGCAGGCAGACGTCGAGCGGCTGCGCGGAGCTACGCTCGAGGCCGATCTCTTGCTGCGCGACTTCACCGTGAACGCGATCGCGCGAGCCAATCGCAGGGGGGAGCGCCGATCGACCCGCTCGGTGGGATCGACGATTTGAGGGCGTGCCGTCTGCGCATGGCGGGACCCGGCGCATTTGCGGATGATCCCTTGCGGGTGCTGCGCCTCGTGCGAATGGCGGTCGAGCTGGAGCTGCGGGCAGAGCCACAGACCAGCCGACGCCGCGCGCGCATGGTGGGTGGGTTGGGCGGAGTTCCGCCGAGCGCGTGTTCATCGAGCTGCGCCGAATCCTCGCCGCACGGCGCGCGCGCGCCGGGGTCGAGCTGATGGGCGAGCTGGGCGCGACGGCGGTCGTGCTGCCCGAGCTCGAGGCGCTGCGCGGAGTGGAGCAGAATCGTTTCCACCACCTCGACGTGTATGGCCACACGCTCGAGGTACTCGACCGCACGATCGAGCTGCAGGCCAACCCAGCGGCGACCCTGGGCCAGCAGCACGCCGCGGCGCTCGCTGCGCTGCTGGGCGAGCCGCTGGCGGATGAGATGACGCGTGGCGAGGCGCTGCGCTGGGGGGTGCTGTTGCACGACGCCGCTAAGCCTCTGACGAAGGGAGTGCGTCCCGAGGACGGACGCGTCACCTTCATCGGCCACGACACCCGAGGCGCCGAGCTGGCAAGGACGGTGCTCGGCAGGTTGCGAGCTAGCGAGCGGATGCGCGCCCATGTCGCGGCGCTGGTGCGCAACCACCTGCGACTCGGCTTTCTCGTTCACGAGCCTCAGCCGCTGGAGCGGCGCACCGTGTACACCTATCTGCGGGCGTGCCAGCCCGTGGAGGTCGATGTCACGCTCCTGTCGATAGCCGACCGCCTCGCCACACGCGGGGACGGCGCTCAGGGGGCGATCGATATGCACATGCGTGTGGCGCTCCCGCTGCTCGGCGATGCCCTGCGTTGGCGGGCAGAGGGGCTGGCGCCGCCGCTATGGCGAGGCGATGAGCTGGCCAAAGAGCTCGGCATCGACGTGGGCCCACGCGTGGGGCAACTGCTGGAGGAGTTGGCGGAAGGCCAGTACGTGGGCGAGCTCGCCACGCGCGAGCAGGCGCTCGCGTATGCACGCACACGGGCCACATCCGGCTAGGCTTCGCTGCGGATGGCTGACCCAGACTGCATCTTCTGCAAGATCCTCGCGGGCGAGATTCCCGCCACGATCGTCGGCGAAGACGAGCGCACGGTGGCCTTCATGGACATCAACCCCGCGACCCGCGGCCACGTGCTCGTGATTCCACGCGCGCATGTCGAGGATCTGCTGAGCGTCGATCCGGATGACCTGTGCGCAGTGGCGGTCGCTTCGCAACGTCAGGCGGCCCTGGCGAAGGAGCGCTTGGGGGCCGACGGGATCAATCTGGTCAACTCTTGCGGCGCGCTCGCATGGCAGACGGTCTTCCACTTCCACATGCATGTGATTCCGCGTTACGAGGACGATCCGCTGCGTCTACCGTGGGTTCCGGCGCCTGGAGATCCGCAGGAGATCGCGGCCGCGGCGCAGGAACTAACGTGGAAATAGCGAACAGACCGCTACATCCTTCCCGTAGTCGTGTTGAATGACCACATGATCCGCCGTGCATCAACAGCAGCAGTCCTTGCGAGCCTTGCGCTCGTGCTGGTGCTGCCCGCGGGCTCGCAGGCGACGCTCACCGAAGTCGGTGTGATTCCGCCCACCACCAATCCCGAAACCGTGCCGAGTTGCCCGGGCAGCCCCTGTTTGGCCGTGAGCCGCACGACGGGCTTCCAGGTGAAGGTGGGCACCGCGCACAACCCCCAGGCGGCGCCGCGCGCCGGCACGGTCGTCGCTTGGTCGATCATGCTCGGGAAGCCGAACGCCACCCAGATCAAGTTCTTCAACGCCAACGAGGGAGGGGTGTCCGAAGCGGGTATTGCGATCCTACGTCCCCAAAAGAAGCCGAATCTCACGTACAAGCTGATCGCGCAGAGCCCGCTGGTGAAGCTCGAACCGTACTTCGGGAAAACCGCTCAATTCCCGCTCGAAGCCACGCTTCAGGTCAAGAAGGGCGATGTCATCGCGCTTACCGTTCCCTCTTGGGCGCCTGCCCTGGCGCTGGGCTTTACCAACACGACCTCTTGGCGGGCGAGTCGACCGAAAGGTCAGTGCACGAGCACGAGCTCACAGACCACGCATACGCTCATTGGCACGGCTGTGCAGTACTACTGCCTGTACCTCACCGCGCGCTTGACCTACAGCGCGACGCTCATCTCAACTCCGTAGCCCCCATTCGCTAGCCGCTAGCCGGAAGGTGCGCTGGCGCCGCCGCTGGGGGTGGCGGCCGATTCGCTGCCGCCTTTGGTTGCGGTTTCTTCGCTCTTCGCCGCTCCGCCTGCCGAGGTGCCCCCCGCTTCGCCTTTGCTGGTTTCGCCGGCGCCGCTCGGGCTGCCGCCGCTCGCCGATTCTTCGCCCGATTCGCTTTTGGGGGCTTCGCTGGAAGATTCCGAGGCGCCTTCGGTAGAGGTGCCCTTCGGCGTCGTTGACGTCGTCGAGGTCGAGGTGCTCTGCACGGCGGCCTTTTCTGCGCTCGTGTCGGTGGGTGGGGTGATGTCAGGCGTGCTCTTCGGTATCGCGTCGCTCACGCTGCTTGCGCCTCCGCAGGCGAGGAGGCCCACGGGGGACAGCAGCAGGATGCTCGCCGCGAGCACGGCGCGGGCCGACGGGAGACGCGCCGCGTTCGCTCGCTGTGCCGGGCGCGCGGGGAGGACTCTGCTCACGCGGCTTGCGTCTCCGAGTCGGCGGTGGTCAACTCGCCGGCCTCGACGCGAGTGGTCCCATGCGCCGACCGCAGGTGGGGCAGTCGTTTAGGTCCTTCTGGGCGAGTTGGTCACACCAAGAGCAGAAGCGCATGTTCTCCACTGCCCAGGGTAGTCGTGAGGCGGAGGGAGCGAGCGGCAGCAGCTTGCCCACTATCTCCAGCTGCTCGCCTGTGTCGCGGTCGAGGTAGATCTCCTGAGGCTCGGCCTCGATCACGATCTCCCGTCCGCTCGAGGGGTTGCGCAGGCGGTAGCGCTGGCTCGTGCTCACGGCGAGAACTCTAGCGAAGCGCCTGGCGGAGACGCCCACTGGTGCAGCCGCCTGCCCTTTGGATAGAGTTTCGCCGCCGATGTCCTCGTTCCCCACCTCCAGGAGCTTGCGTAATCTCGGACTTCTCGTCGGGACCGGTGGCCTCTTACTTGGCGCGAGCGGCTGCGCGGTCAAGCGCGACGACAACGCCAACCTGATCGTCGGCAAGCAGCAGTTCGTCGCCAAATGCGGCTCCTGCCACACGCTCGCGCGAGCGAATACGAAGGGCATTGTCGGTCCCAACCTCGACGAGGCCTTCCGCGCGGCCGTCGTCGAAGCCCAAGGACGCAGCGTGATCCCGGGCGTCGTCGAACACCAGGTGCTCTACCCGAACCCTCAAGGCGTGATGCCAAAAGGGCTGACTAGTGGGACGACGTTGAGTGATATCGCGGCCTACGTCGCGCAGTCGGTCGATGCCCCAGGCAAGGACACGGGTCTGCTGGCGAGCGCAGTGGAAGCGCCCGGATCGGGTAAGCCGGCGGTCGAGAAAGCGGGCAAGCTCGAAATCGCCGCCAACCCAGCGGGCCAGCTGGCCTACACGACGACCAAGGCGACGGCCACCCCGGGAGCGGTCACGATCAGCATGACGAACATGTCCGGCGTCTCTCACAACCTCGCCATCGAATCGGGCGAAGGCGGAGCGACGGCCAAGGGATCACCGCTTGGTGCGAGTCAGTTCATTACGAAGGGCAGCACCTCGATCACGGTCAAGCTGAAGCCCGGCGTCTACACCTTCTTCTGCCAGGCTCCCGGCCACCGCGCGGCGGGCATGTACGGCACGCTCACAGTGAAGTAGCTCACCGGTGCAGTAGGAGTGCAGAAGGAGGCCCGAGTGCAGTAGAGGCACGCCGACGCTAGAGGATGGCGCGCAGGACGAGCACGACGCCGGCGACCACGACGAACACCGCGAGCACATACAGCAGTGCTCGGAACGCATCGTCCTCGCTGCGTAGTGGATTGAGCATGCGGGCTGTGGACTGCCTGGGCAGGCTTAGAGCACGTAGACCGTAAAGTAGACGACGATCCACATGATGTCGACGAAGTGCCAGTAGATGCCAGGTATATCGACGCCGCGGTGCTCCTCGGGGCTGTAATGCCCGCGGAAGGCGCGGATAGTCACGATCAGCAACAGCAGTAGCCCGATGAACACGTGCGCGCCGTGCAGGCCGGTGAGCGAGTAGAAGATCGTCTGCTGGGCGTGATCCTGAGGGGCGAAGCCGATGTTCGCGTACTCGTTGATCTGGATGAACAGGAACGTGCAGCCGAGCAGGAAAGTCGTGAGGATGCCCGCCTTTAGCCCGAAGCGGTTGCCTCGCTTGATCGACGTCTCAGCCCAGTGCAGCGTGAACGACGAAGACACGAGGATCAAGGTGTTGACGCCGGCAACCGCCTCCGGCAGGTGGGTGCCCGGCGCCGGCCAAGGCTCGCCCGAGGCAATGCGGATGAAGAAGTAGGCGGTGAAGAAGGCCCCGAAGATCATCACCTCGGAGATGATGAAAAGCAGCATCCCCAACAGCTGGGCTTCGACGCGCGAGCTGCGGTTTGCCGCCGGCGGGCCATGGTGGTCGCCGTGAGCGGCCGCGTTAGCGATGCTGGCTGCCTCCACTGGGATCCCTACCCCGCCGCGGCCGGGGTCGCGGTCGTGTTGGCCTGCAGGTCGACGACCACGTGCTCGACCTTCGCTGAGGTGTTGTGGCTTACGCGCTCGATCAGGTTCGACCGCATCCAGCCGGAGCGCTCGCCTGGGAGCGTCGAGATCACCACGTCGTCGACCCTGAACAGCTCCAGTGCGTTGATGGCGGCGGTGTAGGGGTCGGGATCGCCGATCATGCCCGAGCCGATCAGCCCGGCGTCGTGCAGCCGGTCGAGCATCGCCGCCAGACGCTCACGTGCTTCGCGCGGCGCCGAGCCGCTGCCATCCTGCAGCGGGACCACCGCTATGAACACGTGCCGACCCAGCCCTTCGGGCTGTGTGCCCCCGTCCGCGGCCTTCTCCCGGAGGTGCTCGAGCAACTCGTTGCCGCTCGCTGTTTTGCTGGCCACGACGAGCGTGACCCGGAATGGCAGGCCCTCCTGCTCGAGGTCGGTGACGATGTGCTCGACCGGTAGCCCCGAGGCGTTTTGGATGCGCTCGATCAGGTCTCTGCGCAGCCAGCCCGACTGGGTGGCCGGGTGGGTGGAGAGGATGATCTCATCTACTCGGCGCTCGGCGATCGCGTCCATCGTGGCCGAGAAGGGATCTGGATCGCCGACTTCCCCGGTGGCCTCGATTCCCTCGCTGGCCACCAGTGAGATCGCCAGGTCGACTCGCACCTGGGCCGATTCGCGCACGGCCTCGTCATAGATGACCAGGCCGGCCGACGGCTTGCTCTGGGGGACGATGAGGCGAAAGCGGACATCGCCGGCGGCGGCGCGCGCGCGGACCGTGTCGAGCAGCTTCTTGCCCCCAAGCGTTCGATTGGCAACCACCAGGATTTCCCTCATCTCCTCTGCTCCCTCCTCATTCGCTGGGCGCTCGGACGATGCCGGCGCCAGCCATAGCGCCGGCTCCGACTGTGGCAGGGGTCGGAGCGAGGATGGCGTGCACCGCTCCGGGCACTCCGTACTCGTACGGACCGCCGACGATCGTCGGAACCCTGTCGAAGTTGAAGATCGGCGGTGGCGAGGACACTTGCCACTCGAGCGTCATGCCGCGCCACGGATTGGCGACGGCCCGAGTTCCGCCACGCCAGCTGGTGACCATGTTGTAGACGAACAGCAGTGTGCTGAAGCCGAGGCCGAGGCTCATGATCGAGATGAACAGGTTCATATCGGCGAACTTGGCGGCATACGTCGCCACGCGCCGAGGCATGCCCTGCAGGCCGAGGATGTGCATCGGGCCGAAGGTCAGGTTGAAGAAGACGAACGTGGTCCAGAAGTGCCACTTGCCCAAGCGCTCGTCGAACATGCGCCCTGTCATCTTCGGGAACCAGTAGTAGACGCCGGCGAAGATCGTCATCAGCGAGCCGCCGAACAGCACGTAGTGGATGTGGGCAACGACGAAATAGGTCGAGCTGACGTGGATGTCGAACGGGATCATCGCGAGCATCACGCCGCTGATCCCGCCGAGCGAGAACGTCGTGAGGAAGCCGAGTGCGAACAGCATCGGCGTGTCCAGATGTAGCACCCCGCGCCACAGCGTCGCCAGCCAGGAGAAGATCTTGATGCCCGTCGGCACAGCGATGATGCAGGTGGTGATCGCCATCGGGATGCGGATCCAGTCGGCCATCCCGGAGGTGAACATGTGGTGCGCCCAGACGGTGAAGCCGAGCACGATGATCGCCAGCAGCGAGAAGGCCATCATGCGGTAGCCGAAGATCGGCTTGCGCGACTTCACGGCGATCACCTCGCTGATGATCCCGAAGCCGGGCAGCATCATGATGTAGACCGCCGGGTGCGAGTAGAACCAGAAGACGTGCTGGTACATCAGCACGTTGCCGCCCTTGGCGGCGTTGAAGAAGTTGAAGCCGAGCGAACGATCGAGCAACACGAAGAACTGCGACGCCGCGATGAACGGGGTGGCGATCACGACGAGCAGCGAGGTTGCGAAGTTCGCCCAAACCAACAGCGGCAGGCGGAAGAAGCTCATCCCCGGCGCGCGCATCGTGATGATCGTCACGAGGAAGTTCAGCGCGGTCATGATCGACGAGGCGCCCGCAAACTGGACGCCGAGCGCAAAGAACGTCTGTCCGATCGGTGCGTCGACGGACAGTGGCGCGTAGGCGGTCCAGCCGTCCGCGAAGGACCCGCCCGGCGCGAAGAAGCTACCGAGCATCAGGGCGCCGGCGACCGGTAGCAGCCAATAGGAGAGCGCGTTCAGCCTGGGGAAGGCCATATCGGGCGCCCCGATCATCAACGGCAGCACGAAGTTGGCCAGGCCCGCGAACACCGGGATCACGAACAGGAAGATCAGGATCGAGGCGTGCACCGAGAACAGGCCGTTGTAGGTGTTGGCGCTTACGAATTGCGCGCCCGGCTGAGCCAGCTCGGCGCGCATCAGCAGGCCAATCAGTCCGCCCACGAGCAGGAAGAAGAAGGAGGTGACGGTGTACTGAACGCCGATCACCTTGTGGTCGGTGTTGACGCGGAAGTAGTCCTTCCAGCTGTGCGCCCCGTGGCCGGAGTGGTCCTCGGGGCGTGTGGGACGTCCGGTCGCCCAGTAGAACCAGTAGTCAAAGCCGCCGATTCCGACCAGGAAGAGCAGCGGCACGGCGATCAGCGAGACCGTCAGGATCGCTTCGCCGGAGAGGTAGTGGTGGAACGTGGCGTGGCCGGTGGAGGACCGCACCAGCCAGGTCAGCCCGGTGGCGAAAGCCACGCCGAGCGGCATCAGCCAGCCTGCGCGGTAAAAGCCCGGAGCACGGAGTTTCGCTGCCATCAGCGCGCTCTTCCCACTTCGGTTCTTGGATGTCTCATTGGCTCCACAAGATTATCCCGCGGTCGCGCTCGAAGCGAGGCTCGTCTGACTCTTTAGCCATGTCTGGAACCGGGTCAGCGAGACCACGTGCACGGCGGAGCGCATCGTGGAGTGTCCGACCCCGCAGAGCAGGTTGCAGACGACCGGATAGGTGCCGAGCCGATCGGGCGTCGCGCGGTAGTGGGTGGTGATGCCGGGAACCACATCCTCCTGCAGGCGAAAGGCCGGAATCCAGAAGGCGTGGATGACGTCCTTGGAGCGCATGTTGAAGAACACCGTGTCGCCCATCGGGATGTAGAGCTGATCGGAGCTCAGCGGCTTGCCGCCGGTCACCGACGGGGGGTATTCGTAGGACCAGAAGAACTGCTGGCCGATCACCCCGATCTGGATTTCCGGCACCCCGCTCGGCTTCTCTTCGTTGTCGTGCAGGATCACGAAGGAGTAGGAGACCAGCGCGAGCAAGATCAGTGCGGGAATGGTCGTCCAGACAACCTCCAGGCGCGTGTTGCCGTGAATCGGAGGCCCATCCTCGAGCTCCTCGCCAGGCTTCATCCGGAACTGCCAGACCGAGTACAGGATCACGGTCACGACCAGCACGAAGATCGGTATGGAGACGTCGACCAGGACGTGGTAGAGCCTGTCGGTGTTGTGTGCTTGCGTCGAGGCCTGGACCGGGAACCAATGGATCGCGTAGCCCAGCGCGATGCCAATCGCTGTGGCGATCAAGGCCGCCACGATCGCAATGGCGAGCGGGCGCTGCTTAGTCATCGGCGGCGATGGCTCCAGCGCGAGCGGGTACGTTTTCGGGGGCGGGCCTCTCCATCGCGACGCGATCCTATTGCCTTCGCCTGACGAACGTCAGGAGATTTGATGGAGAGCTTGACCGCGAGGGCTGCCGGCACTACATTGAGGCAATAGTTGCAAACGCTAGATCGTGGTTTGCCTCGGCATGAAGCGGGAAGGAGCAGACGATGCAAGTACGAGATGGGATGAGCGCGACGGTGCTCACTGTTGGGCCCGGCCACACGCTGCGCGAGACGGCGCGACTGATGTCCGAGCGCAAGGTGGGTGCGGCGGTCGTGATCGATCCCGATGGGCACGGACCCGGGATCATCACCGAGCGTGACATCCTGCACTCGGTCGGCGCCGGGCACGACCCCAACGGCGAGGTCGTCGCGGAGCATTTGACGCGGGATGTGGTGTTCGCCGCGCCAGACTGGTCTCTGGAGGAGGCCGCCGCGGAGATGGTGCGCGGTTCCTTTCGCCACCTGATCGTCATCGAGCAGGGGGCGACCGTGGGGATCCTCTCCGTGCGCGATGTGGTGCGGTGTTGGATGCAGGACGGGGCGATCTGTCCGGTGCCGGCGAGCTCGGCCGCGGCGGTGGCCTAGCGCCCTAGTGCGGGTCGAGCGGGAGCTCGTCGATTTCGCGGCGGGTGTCGCCGACCCAGCGCCAGATGCAGCCGATCGTGAGCAGCACGCCGATGACCGTGAGCTCGATGAAGGTTGTGATGCCCACTAGCGCCAGCGTGATGCCCACCGCGGTGAGTATCGGGAGCAGACTCGGGCCCGGGAGATGGATCTCTTCCCCGGTGGGGGGAATCTCGGGGTCGAGCGGGCTCACGAGATGTAGATCGCGGCGACTACGAACGTGATGGCGAACATGAACATGCAGATCCCGCACACGATCACTCCGGTGCGGATGTTCTTCTTTGCCAAGCGTCTCGTCATCATGGGTGAAAAGAATACCTCCTACGGCTGTTCGGGCCGCGGTCGATACGTCGCCCTCCAGGCTGCGATCTCATAGGTGCGCGTCAGCGACCATCGCGCAGAACAACAGCGCCAGGTAGGCGAGCGAGAACAGGTATAGCTGCAAAGCGCTGCGGCGATCGGCCCGGCGGTAGAGCCGGATTGCGCCGGCGATGAAGCCCAGGCCGAGCACGACCGACACGACCAGGTAGATATCTCCGAAGCCCCCGGCGCAGAACGGCAACTGCGTGACCGCATACAGCAGCACGGTGTAGAGCAGGATCTGGCGGCGAGTCTCGGACTCGCCCCGCACGACGGGCAACATTGGCACACCCACCTTCGCGTACTCGTCCTTCATCAGCAGCGACAGCGCCCAGAAGTGGGGTGGGGTCCAGAAGAAGATGATGAAGAACAAGAGCACGGCGGTGCCACTCAGTGACCCGGTGACGGCCGCCCAGCCAACGAGCGGGGGGATCGCGCCGGCGGCCCCGCCGATCACGATGTTCTGTGGCGTGCGGCGCTTGAGCCAGATCGTGTAGAGGAAGACATAGCCGAGAAAGCCCGCGAACGAGAGGCTCGCGGCGAGCACGTTGACGGCAAGCGTCAGCTCGAGGAACGAGAGCCCGGCGAGCGTGCAGCCGAATGCGAGCGCGGCGCCGGGGGAGACCCGGCCGGAGGGGACTGGCCGGGTGGCGGTGCGAGCCATACGCGCGTCGATGTCGCGGTCAAACCAATGGTTGACCGCGCCCGCGCCGCCCGCGGACAGATAGCCGCCGAGGCAGGTCAGCGCCACCAGCAGCAGCGAGGGATCGCCGGCCACGTACATCGTGGCGATCGTCGTCAACAGCAGCAGCGACTGGACCTTCGGCTTGGTCAACTCGACGTAGTCGCTCAGCAGCTGGCGCGTGCCGGCCGATCTTTGATCGGTGGTCAACCCGAGCTGGGGCGTCTCGATCACATGGGCGGCGCCTGTGGGGCGCGTGTTCATCAGACCCCCACTTGTGTGGCCCCAGCAGGCACGGTGGCTCCACCAGAGACCGGGCTTCCGCTGCTGCGGCGCTCGACCTCGCGGCGGATGTCCTTCATCGGTTCCACCGAGCGCACCAGCGGGATCACGTCGAAGTTGTTGACCGGAGGAGGCGAGGTTGTGAACCACTCGAGCGTGTTCGCCTTCCATGGATCGGGCCCGGCGATCGCGCCGACCTTGAGGCTGCGCACGGCGTTGATGATCGTCACGAGCACCCCCGAGGCGAGGATGAACGAGCCGACGGTGGAGATCTGGTTGTACAGCGCCAGATTCCCCACGTTGGCGTACTCATACACGCGCCGCGGCATCCCGTCGAGGCCGATCACGTGCTGGATCAGGAAGGTGGCGAGAAAGCCCCAGAACATCAGGTGGAAGCTCAGCTTGCCCAAGCCTTCGTCGAGCATCCGCCCGGTGATCTTCGGGTACCAGTAGTAGATCCCGGCGAAGATCGTGAACACCGAGCCCCCCACGAGCACAAAATGGAGATGGGCCACAACGAAGTAGGTTTCGTTTAGCTGCCAGTCGACCGGGAAAACGGCGAGGAACACCCCCGAGATGCCTCCGATCAGGAACAGCACGAGGAAGCCGACGCAAAACAGCAGCGGTGTCTTGAATTCGATCGTGCCGCGCCACAGTGTGGCGATCCAGTTGAGCATCTTCACACCGGTTGGCACGGCGATCAGGAACGAGCTGAGCATCACGAACACGAGGATCACCTCGGGTGTGGGCGTGGTGAACATGTGGTGTGCCCAGGTGAGGAAGCCGAGGAAGGCGATCGCGACGGTGGAGGCGGCGATCGCCTTGTAGCCGAAGATCGGCTTGCGCGCGAACACCGGCAGGATCTCCGAGACCAGGCCGAAGCCGGGGAGCACCATGATGTAGACCTCCGGGTGCCCGAAGAACCAGAACAGGTGCTGCCACAGCAGGGCCGAGCCGCCCTCCGCCGGGTCGAAGAAGTGCGTGCCGAAGTGCCGATCGGTGAGCAGCATCGTGACCGCCGCGGCGATCACTGGCATCGCGAAGATGATCAGGACTGAGTAAGTGAGGATGGCCCAAATGAATAGGGGCAGGCGGCCCCAACTCATACCGCGTGCGCGCATGTTGGCGATCGTCGCGTAGAAGTTGATCGCGCCCAGGATCGAGGACAGCCCCGTCAAATGGATCAGATAGATCCAGGCGTCCTGACCACCGCTCGGCGAGTAGATCGCACTGGACAGCGGCGCGTAGCTCGACCAGCCGGCTTCCGGTGGGTTCCAGAAGATCGATGCGTAGAAGACGATCCCACCCGCCAGCAGCAGCCAGAAGGAGAGCGCGTTCAGGCGTGGATAGGCCATGTCGCGGGCGCCGATCATCAGCGGCACGAAGTAGTTCGCCAGCCCGGCCATCATCGGCACGATGAACAGGAAGATCATCGTCGTTCCGTGCATCGTGAACAGCTGGTTGTAGACCTGCGGGGTGACCAGCGTGTTGTTCGGCGCGCCCAGCTGCAGGCGCATCATCAGCGCCTCGACTCCGCCTAAGCAGAAGAACATGAACGTCAGGACCATGTACATGATCCCGATCCGCTTGTGATCGGTGGTGGTTATCCAGCTCGTCCAGCCGGTGGGCTCGCGCTCGACGCGGTGGGCGACGATCTGGGGAACTGGGGCGAGGAAGGTGGCCATCTCGATCCTTTACGGGTTCTCGACCTGTCCGGGGCCGGTCTGGGAGTTCAGCTTGGCGCGCTCGACCGCGGCTTCGGCGTTGGCTTCTTTGAGCTCCTGCTTTTGATAGGCGAGCCAGGCATCGAACTGCGCGGGTGGAACTGCCTTGACGGTGGCGATCATTCGCGCGTGGCCGCGTCCGCACAGGGCAGCGCACTGCCCGCGATAGAAGCCGGGCTTTGAGATCTTGAACCACGCGTAGTTGTGATAGCCGGGCACCGCCTGGAACTTGCCTCCCAGTTCGGGAATCCACCACGAATGCACGACGTCCTCGGAGACGATGTCGAGTGTCACGGTGGTTTCGGTGGGGACGACCATCTCCTCGTAGGAGTAGGGCGCGCCCAGGCCATCGGGTTCGTTGGCGCCCGGGTAGACGTATTGCCAGATGTACTGCCGGCCGATGACGGTGATGTTCAGCGATTTGCCGTTGGGCGGTAGCTTGCGCTCGGCGCTCGCATACAGCACCCCACTTTCGCCGATCGACTGATCGCCACCCGGACCAGAGTTGGAGGGATCCTGGATCGAGGAGAGTTTGGTGAAGGTGACTATCGCGAGCCCGACCAGAATTACCGCGGCGGCGACCGTCCAGCCGACCTCCAGGCGCGTATTGCCGTGGATCTGCGCTGCCACGGCGCCCTTGCGTGCGCGAAACTTGACAAGCGCATAGACCAGAGCGCCCACCACGGCGACGAAGATCACGAGCGCGATGACGAGCGTGATCTTGTAGAGGCTGTCGATCTGGTTGGCGTTGGATGACCCCCCCGACTCGGGGGTGAAGAAGGCGAAGGCTCCGGGGGCGGAGACGAGCAGCGCCAACAGCGCGAGCGCCAGCGAGGCTGGAAGTGCCCGTGTGTATCGGCGCACGCCGCGTCGTGTGCGTGCGCCGGAAAGCGCACGCCGCCAGACGCGGGGCGGGGTCGTTGATGGGACGATCTTGCCCAAGGCGGCCCGGATTCTATTCAGCCCTGGACGGGATGCGCTTGATGACTTTTGCCACGAGGGAGATTTACTTCCCCGAGAAGCGCGCGGGACGCTTTTCGATGAACGCCACGGAGCCCTCCACGAAGTCTTCGCTGCCGGCCATCTCCTGCTGGATTTGCGCCTCCAGCTCGAGCTGCTCGGCCATCCGCGGATACAGCCAGTTGTTGAGTTGACGCTTGGTTCCGGCGTAGGAGCGCGTCGGTCCGGCAGCCAGGCGCGTGGCGAGCGTGGTCACCTCCTCGCGCAGCAGATCGTCTGCGATCACGCGGTTGATCAAGCCCCACTGCAGCGCCCGTGCCGCGGGCAGGCGCTCGCCGAGCATTGCCAGCTCGGTGGCGCGGGCCATGCCGACACGAGTGGGCACGAACAGCGAGGAGCCGCCATCGGGGACGAGCCCGATGTTGACGAAGGCCAGCAGGAAGTAGGCGCTCTCTGCCGCCACGATCAAGTCGCAGCAGAGCGCCAGTGAGCAGCCGATTCCAACTGCCGGACCGTTGACGCAGGCGATCACCGGCTTGCCCAACTCGCGGATGGCATGCATGATCGGGTGGTAGCGCTCAGTGAGGACTCTGTGTACGTCGGGACGTCCCTCGGGAGTGAAGTCTTCGCCGCTGACGTCCTTTAGATCGGCGCCCGAAGAGAAGGCGCGCCCGGCGCCTGTGATCACCACGGCTCGCGCCGCATCGTCGGCGGCCGCTTGGTGCAGTGCCGCGAGCAGGTCCAGACCGAGCTGCTTGTTCCAGGCGTTCAATGCCTCAGGCCGGTTCAGCTCGAGCGTGGCGACGCCGTCAGCCAGGAGCACGTTGACCGTCTCGAGCTGGATCTCTGGCTCACTCACGCTGGTGATCCTATTCTGTGGGGATGGCTCGTCCCGTAATCGGCATGTGCACAGCGCTCGAGCAGACGCGTTGGAGCGTTTGGGATCAGCCGGCGATGCTGCTGGCGCGCAGCTACGTCGACGCGGTGCAGCGTGCCGGAGCGCTGGCGTTGATGCTCCCGCCGGACTCGTATCTCCTCGAG
This sequence comes from uncultured Solirubrobacterales bacterium, assembly GCA_963804555.1. GTDB lineage: Bacteria > Actinomycetota > Thermoleophilia > Solirubrobacterales > Solirubrobacteraceae > Palsa-744. The sequence goes on along the minus strand of CAWDQX010000009.1, from coordinate 151,374 downwards.
GACCCGGCGCAGGCGCTGGATTTGATCGACGGGCTGGTGCTCACCGGTGGCGCCGATATCGATCCCGCCTGCTATGGCCAGCAGGCGCATGCCGAGACAATCGAGACGGTGCCCGAGCGGGACGCTTTTGAGATCGCGATGGTGCGCGCGGCGATCGAGCGCGACATGCCGGTGCTGGGGATCTGCCGAGGGATGCAGTTGATCAATGTGGCCCTTGGCGGCACGCTGCTACAGCATCTGCCCGAGCACTTCGGTCACGGTGAGCACAGGCGGGCGATCGGCTCGTTCGACGGAGCCGACCATGATGTGAGCCTGATCGAGGGGACGCTTGCGGCGCGCGCGGCGGGGGAGCTCGAGCACGCGACCAAGTCCCACCATCATCAGGGCATCGACCGGCTGGGCGAGGGGCTCGTGGTGAGCGGGTATTCGACGTTAGACGATCTGCCAGAGGCGATCGAGATGGATGGGAGCACGCCCGCCCGGTGCTCCGATCGTCGTTTCGTGCTTGGTGTGCAGTGGCACCCCGAGGCAGACCTGGCGAGCTCTGTGATCGATGCACTGGTAGCGGCGGCCGGGTCCGAGCCGGCGGGGCGCACGCGGCTGCGGGGGATCGCGTCCTGAGCGCCGCTCACCGGCGGATCGCGCGCCGGAGGAGGATCTATACTCCCGGAAGAGTGCGGCGGTCGAACGCCATTCGAGCAGCCGCCTGGGGGGTGGTAGCAGCGGGCGTGGCAGCGCCGCTGGTGCGCAAGCGGGTCAAGGCTCCGCCGATCGTCACGCAGACGGTCGCCTTCGCCGCTCCCTTCAGCTTGTGCGTGGCGATGCGTCGCACGCGGACGCGCGATGTGGCCACCTGTTGCTTACAGATGTGGGCATACCTTGCCGCCTATAAGTCGCCGCACGACGATCCTGTCGCACAGGAGCGACGGATGCGCATCGACTACCCGATCCTCGCTGACCGCGCGCTGGGCTTTGGAGAGCTACCAACTGTGCGCTTGCAACGGGCGCTTGCCCGGCGGGGGCCGGACGGTCCAGAATGGCAGTCGCTCGACCGCGTGCTCGTATGGGCCCACTGGGTGTGGTTCATGGTGCCGCACGGCTCGCTCGCCTACATTCTCGTCTGTCACCGGGAGCGCTTCCCCCGGGCGGCGGTGATGACCTATGCGGTGTTCGACATCGGTGCTGCCATGTACTGGCTGCTGCCGACCGCTCCCCCTTGGTATGCCGCGTCGGCGGCAGGGCGCGGCGTGGTGCAGCGCAGGGAGGGCCTGTCGTCCTCGGAGGCGATGGTCGAGATGGTCGAGCCGGAGGTGCGGCGAATGATGGTGGAGTACGGGGAGTTCTTCTGGCGAGACGGCTGGGGCCCGCTCTACAGTGTCCTTGGAGGCAACCCCCTAGCCGCGATGCCCTCGCTGCATTTCGCCACATCCCTGATGGCCGCGCTCCTGCTCGCTGAGGTGGGGCCGGTCGTCGGCGCGCTGGGTTTGGGCTACACCGCGACGCTTGGGTTTGCCTTGGTGTATCTCGGAGAGCACTACGTCGTGGATCTGCTCGCGGGGGCGGTGCTAACCGGGGTGGTGCGCCGCTTGGCCCCGCGTGCGACGCCCTGCTTGGCGGATGTGGGCCGGGTCGTGGGGGCGCTCGAGGCGCAGGCGCACGTGGCGAGCTGAGCGGTGGTGGGCCGGGGAGCAGATGACCGAAACACGTGAGACACACAAACAGGGGCTGGCTGGTGCTCACACCGAGGAGGAGATGCCGCGTGTGGCGATCACGCGGCGCAGCGCGATTACGCTCGTCCTGTTCGTCCTCTCGGCCGTCGCGTTCTTTTACTTCGTCTTGCCGAAGCTCTCTGGGCTGGGCGCGACCGCGCATCGGATCGAGCGGGGAGACACCTGGTGGATTGCGATCGGGGTGTTCCTCGAGTTGCTTTCCTTTGCCGGCTATGTAGTGCTCTTTCGCTCCGTGTTTGTGCGTGGCCCCAGCTTGATCGGCTGGCGCGAGAGCTACCAGGTCACGATGGCTGGTCTGGCCGCCACGCGATTGTTCGCGGCCGCCGGGGCAGGTGGGGTCGCGTTGACCGCATGGGCTCTGCGGCGCTCTGGCATGGAGGCTCGCTTGGTGGCCTGTCGCATGGTCGCGTTCATGGTGCTGCTCTACGTGATCTACGCGGGCTCGCTGCTGCTCGACGGCGTGGGGCTGGGTACAGGCCTGTTTCCTGGAGGTGGCTCGTTCGCGATCACGATCGTCCCTGCGATAGTCGCCGCGATTCTGTTTGGCGTGGCCGGCGCGATGGCCTTGTTGCCGGGTGATATCGAGCGGCGCTTGGAGCGCTGGGCGGCCGGCTCTGGTCGCCTTGCGCACTGGGTGGCTCGCGCGGTGACGGTGCCCGCGCTGGCTGCTAGCGGGATACGCACCGCGATCGATTTGATTCGTTCGCGCGATCCGGGAGTGCTGGGCGCGCCGGCCTGGTGGGGCTTTGACGTCTGCGTGCTGTGGGCATGCTTTCACGCATTCGGGAGCCCTCCTCCGTTCACCGTAATCCTGATGTCCTATTTCGTGGGGATGCTCGGCAACCTGCTGCCGCTGCCCGGTGGGCTGGGAGGCGTGGAGGGAGGCATGATCGGCGCGTTTGCGGCTTTCGGCGTCGACTTCAACCTGGCACTGCTTTCAGTCCTGTCCTACCGCGCGATTTCCTTTTGGCTGCCGACGCTACCCGGCGCGATCGCATACTTCCAGTTGCGCCGCACCGTGGCTCGCTGGCGCGATCTGCAGACGCGTCCCTCTGAGGAGGATGCCGTGCCGTCTGGGGCTATCGAGGCAGTCGGCCCCTTGCACGCGTAAATATTTGACCAGAAACACGCTATACTTCATAAAGTGAAGTGACTTGGATGGGAGATCGAATGGCAGCGACGGACATTGAGAACGTGATCGTGATCGGCAGTGGCCCGGCGGGTTACACGGCGGCTCTGTATACCTCGCGCGCCAACTTGAGCCCGCTGGTGATCGAGGGTTTCGCCTGGGGCGGGCTACTGCAGCAGACAACAGACGTGGAGAACTACCCGGGCTTTCCCGAAGGCATCATGGGACCGGAGATGATGCAGAAGCTGCGCGACCAGGCCGAGCGTTTCGGCGCGCGTCTGCTCACCGAGGAGGCCGAGCGCGTCGAGCTCGCGAGCGAGCCCGGTGGGATCCACAAGGTGTGGGTGGGCGACACGGAGTACAAGGCGCGGACTGTCGTCCTGGCGATGGGCGCCGAGCACAAGAAGCTGGACGTTCCCGGCGAGATGGAGCTGAGCGGTCGCGGGGTCAGCTACTGCGCGACCTGCGATGCGGCCTTCTTCCGCGACACCCCGACGGTGATCGTCGGCGGTGGCGATTCGGCGATGGAGGAGGCGATCTTCCTCTCGAAGTTCGCGAGCAAGGTGACGATCGTGCATCGGCGTGATCAGTTCCGGGCATCGAAGATCATGCTCGACCGCGCGCGCGCGCAAGCGAACATCGAGCTGTTGACGCCATACGCCGTCAAGGAGTTCGTGCCCGGCCAGAACGGTGCGCTGGGGCATGCCGCGCTGGTGAACACCGAGACTGGCGAGGAGCGCACGCTGGAGGTCTCGGGCGCGTTCGTCGCTGTTGGCCATGAGCCGCAGTCAACGCTTGTGGATGGGCAGATCGACGTCGACGAGAACGGCTATGTGGCCGTCGATGGTCGCTCGACGCGGACCAATCGCCCGGGTGTCTTCGCGGCCGGCGACCTGGTCGACCACACCTACCGCCAGGCGATCACCGCCGCTGGCTCAGGTTGCCAGGCGGCGCTGGATGCCGAGTGGTATCTGCGTGACACGCCGCAGGTCCCGACCCCGGAGGGAATGCCGCTCGGCGATCTGGCTGAGGCGCAGTGGGCGCCCACTGCTGCTACGGCTGAGACGTGAGGACACCCTCGAGCTCCAGCAGATATCGCTTCCGGTCCAACCCGCCGCCATAGCCGCCGATCGCTCCCCCGGTACGGAGCACCCGGTGACAGGGGATCACGATCGGGATCGGATTGGCGCCCAGGGCGTTGCCTGCCGCGCGCGATCCGCGTGGGGAGCCGGCCTCGGAGGCCACCTCGGCGTAGGAAAGGTAGCCGCCGTAGGGGATCTCCGCGGTTGCGTGCAACACGCGCCGCCCGAACGGCCCGATCAGCGACCAGTCGAGGGGGATCTCGAACGTGCGCCGGCGCCCCGCGAAGTATTCCTCCAGCTCGCGCTTGACCGGCTCGAGCGACGCGGGCGCCTCGACGATCCGCGGCGAGAGTCCTCGCGCGAGTGCTTCCAGTACAGACTCGATGCTCTCCTCAGGAAATGCGACACGCACCAGCCCGCGCTTGGTGGTGGCGGCGTGCAGGGTGCCGAAGGGGGAATCGATGGGCGCGTAGCTGATATCGGCAAGGCCATTCGCGGCGGCACGTTCGCTCACCCGCTTGGCGGCCGCGGCGGCCTGCTCGCCGGCGTTTCGAGCGTCGGTGGCACCTTGGCGGAGCAGTTGCTCGATCTTCTGCGTCTTCTGCGTCATGCGATCACCTTCCTCAGTTTGGTTAGTCCCTCGTGTAGCGAGCGGCGTGCCGCCTCCTCTGAGCAGCCGATCGTGCTGGCGATATCGCGGTGCGGCAGATCCGCGACGTAGCGCAGCAGAATCGCCGAGCGTTGGCGTGCGGGCAGCTCGTGCACGGCCTCCCACAACGCCTCGTTGCGCTCTTTCGCCGCTTCGGCGCCTGAGCTGTTGCGGCGCCGCGTGCGCATTCCGTTTTCGGTCCTCCCGCCTGTCCCGTCCGCGACCGCGGCGATCTCCGCGACCGGCAGCGCTCTCCTGGCGTGCCCTCGGTGGACATCGAGCGCCTTGCGATGGGCGATCGTCAATACCCACGAGCGGCAGATTCGAGTCCGGACGCAGGCGCGGATAAGCGCGCAACGCCGAGATGAACGTCTCCTGGAAGCAGTCCTCGGCCTCGCTGGCGCCGACGGAGGAGACCAGAAACCGCCAGACGAGCTTCCGGTGAGCGTCGAGAAAGCGCTGAAAAGGTGGTAGCCCATCGCTCGTGACGGTCGCGCGTGGCCCGCTCCTGGGAGGTCTCCTAGGCCTGGTCGCGGATGCTGGCAGCTTGTCGCTCATGACCATTGAACGTGGCCGAGCCTGGAAACGTGAGGTCCGCTCAGTCCGCTTGGTGCGCGAAGAAGCCAGCGCCGGTCGAGCGTCCGAGCAGCCCGGCGGCCACCAACCCGCGCAGCGCTGGGGCGGGGCGGTATCGCTCCTCGTGATACTCGCTCCACAGGCCGTCCAGCACGGCAAGCACCTGGTCCAGTCCGATCTCATCCGCCCACGCGAGCGGGCCTCGCGGGTGGCTGAGCCCGAGCACCATGCCCGCATCGATGTCCGCGGCCGAGCCGGTGCCTTCGCCGAGGGCGAACGCGCACTCGTTGATCACCTGGCAGACGATCCGCGGGAGGACGCCGACGGGCGAGGGCTGCACGCGCGCGGTGTACAGGCCGAGGCCTCTGAACGCCTGCTCGCTCGCCTCGCCGGTCACCTCGACGAGCGCCAACGGCGTGATCGCGTAGAACGGCTCGCCGTCGACGGTGCCGCCGAGGCCGTCGACGATGATCTCAGTCCCCCCGCTGACGGCACCGGCGGCGGAGGCGGCACCGGCGGCGGAGGCGAGCTCGCGCAGCTCCCGCGCCAGAGGGCCGTCGCCCTGCACGCTGGCATCGGCGCTGCGTTTTGGCGGCTCGGGATCTTCCGGCCGGTATGACGTCCCGCTGGTCTTCGTGCCATCGGGATAGTCGTAATAGCCGCGCCCGGTCTTGCGCCCGTGCAGCCCGGCGGCGACGTAGCGCGCGGAGATCGGCGAGGGTTGCCAGCGCGGCTCGTAGAAGCTCTGCTCGAAGAAGCTCTTGGAGATCTCAAAGCCGGTGTCTACGCCCACGAGATCCATCAGCTCGAACGGCCCCATGCGAAAACCGCCCTCCATGCGCACGATCCGGTCGATCGTCTCGATGTCTGCGATTTGCTCCTGCAACAGGCGCAACGCCTCCAGGCCAAACGGGCGGTTGCAGCGGTTGACGATGAAGCCCGGTCCGTCCTTAGCGACAATCACCGTCTTGCCCATCGCCTCGCCGGTGGCGGTGGCGAGCGCGAGGGCCTCGGTCGAGGACTCGACGCCGGCGACCACCTCGAGCAGGCGCATGATCGGCGCGGGGTTGAAGAAGTGCATACCCACGACCCGCTCTGGATTGCTCGCGCCGGCGGCGATCGCGGTGACCAGCAGCGATGAGGTGTTCGTCGCCAGCACGCATTGCTCGTCGACGATCTCTTTTGACAGGCGCGCATAGATCTCGTGCTTGAGATCCAGGCGCTCGGGCGCAGCCTCGATCACCAGCTCACACGTCGCGAATGCGCTCAGATCGTCGACAGCCTGCAAACGCTCGGCCGCGGCCTGCGCCTCATCGTTCGACAGGCGGCCTCGCGATGCTTCTTTCTGCAGGCCGTCCTTCGCCCGCTGCAATCCTCGCTCGAGCGCCTGCGGGATCGGGTCGTGCAACAGCGTGTGGGCGCCTGATCGGCACGCGAGCTGGGCGATGCCCGAGCCCATCGTGCCCGCCCCGAGGACGCCTATGACACGCGCGGCGTCCATCTCAGGACGGGACCAGCGCGTTGACTCCGGTCATCGCACGGCCGATGATCAATTTCTGGATCTGGCTTGTTCCCTCGTACAGGGTCGTGACGCGCGCATCACGGAAATAGCGCTCGACCGGGTGGTCGTCGACGTAGCCGGCGCCGCCGTGGATCTGGATCGCGAGGTTCGCGCACTCCAGCGACGCCTCGGTCGCGTGGAGCTTGGCGATCGAGGTCTCCAGCGTGTTCGGCCGGCCCTGGTCCTTTAGCCAGCCCGCGCGCCACACGAGCATCCGCGAGGCATCGGTCTTCAGCACCATGTCGGCGATCATCGCCTGCACGAGTTGGAAGCTCGCGATCGGCTTGCCGAACTGCTCGCGCTCCTTGGCGTACTTGACTGACTCCTCGACGCACCCCCGGCAGATGCCCACGCAGCCGGCCGCGACCGAATAACGCCCGGAGTCGAGGTTCGACATCGCGATTTTGAAGCCGTCGCCGACCGCTCCGAGCATGTCCTCGTCTGCGACCTCCACGTCTTCCAGTGAGATCGAGGCGGTGTCGGAGGCATGCAGCCCCATCTTGTGCTCGATCGTCTGCGCGGTGTATCCGGGCTGGTCGGTGTCAACTAGGAAGCACGCTATGCCCTTGTGTCCGAGCGCCGGGTCGGTCTGGGCAAAGATCATCGCCACCTTCGCGTAGTTGCCCATCGAAATCCACATCTTCGCCCCGTTGATCACCCAGCCGGAGTCGGTCTTGCGCGCGCGCGTCTTCTGGTTGGCCGCGTCCGAGCCCGTGTCCGGCTCGGTCAGCCCGAAGCAGCCGAGCCACTCGCCCGAGCACAGCTTGGGCAGGTACTTCTGCTTCTGCTCCTCGGTACCGAACTTGACGATCCCAGAGCACACGAGCGAGGTCTGGACCGAGATCACCGTGCGGATCGCGGAGTCGCCACGGCCGATCTCCTCGACGACGAGGCCATAGCTAAAGTAGTCGAGGCCCGCTCCTCCGTACTCTTGGGGGACGATCGCGCCGAGATAGCCCTGCGCGGCGACCTTCTCGACCAGCTCCACGTCGAAGTGGTGGTTGCGGGCGTTTTCCCGCGATTGCACGATGATCTCGTTGTCAGTGAACTCGCGCGCGGTGCGCTGGATCAGCTGCTGCTCGTCCGTCAAGTCGAAGTCCATGTTCCTGTCTGTCTCCTCTTGCCCGAGCCTTTTGACCGGTCGGGCGGTCGTGGTCAGCCGGTTGTGCCCGCCGTTGTGTCTCCGCTCAGCTTGGGGGTGCTCCACGACGCTTGCAGGCGCCGTTCGATCTCCTCGGCAAGGCCGTCGATCGGCAATCGCTCCTGTGCGAGCGAATCGCGCTCGCGCAAGGTGATGGTCCGATCCTCCATGCTCTGGTGATCGACCGTCAGGCAGAACGGCGTACCGATCTCGTCCTGGCGGCGGTAGCGCTTGCCGATTGCCCCGCCGTCGTCGTACTCGACCATGCCAAGCCCCGGCCGCCCGCGGATCGCGTGGTGGATCTCTCTCGCGATCTCCGGCTGGCCATCCTTCTTCACGAGCGGCAGGATTGCTGCCTTGATCGGCGCCAGGCGCGGGTGCAGTCGGAGCACCGTGCGTCGCTCGCCTTCGCCAGCACCCTCGCGCTCGACGACTTCCTCGTCGTAGGCATCGACAAGGAAGGCGAGCGTGGCCCTGTCCGCGCCGGCGGCGGGCTCGATCACATGGGGCACGTAGCGCTCGCCGGTGCCCTGGTCGAAGTACTCGAGCTTCTCGCCGGAGAACTCGGCGTGTTGGGTGAGGTCGAAGTTGCCGCGGTTGGCGATCCCCTCGAGCTCAGACCAACCGATCGGGAACAGGTATTCAACATCGCTGGTGCCCGACGAGTAATGCGAGAGCTCGTCAGGGTCGTGTGCGCGTAGGCGCAGGTGGTCTGGACGCAGACCGAGCTCGATGTACCAGCGCTCGCGTTCTGTAAGCCAGTGCTCGAACCACTGCTGCGCATCCTCCGGCGGCACGAAGAACTCCATCTCCATCTGCTCGAACTCGCGGGTGCGGAAGATGAAGTTGCCGGGGGTGATCTCGTTGCGGAAGGACTTGCCCACCTGCGCGATTCCGAAGGGCGGCTTCCTACGGGAGAACTGCAGCACGTTCTTGAAGTTGATGAAGATGCCCTGGGCGGTCTCTGGACGCAGGTAGGCAACCGACCCCGACTCCTTCACTGGACCGATCGTCGTCTCGAACATCAGGTTGAAGTCGCGTGCCTCGGTCAGGTCGCACTCCTCGGTCTCTCCCGGGTGCTTCGACGGTTTACGCCCGCACGCGAGATCCCCGAGGTGGTCGGCGCGGAAGCGCTGCTTGCACGTGCGGCAGTCCACGAGCGGATCGGTGAAGCCCGCGAGGTGGCCGGAAGCCTCCCATACGCGTGGGTGCTGCAGGATCGCCGAGTCGATTGCCACGATGTCCTCGCGCTCGGCGAGCATCGCCCGCCACCACTCGTTCTTGACGTTGCTCTTCAGCAATACGCCGTAGTGACCGTAGTCGTAGGTCGACCCGACCCCGCCATAGATCTCCGAGGAGGGGAAGATGAAGCCGCGGCGCTTGCACAGCGCGACGATCTTCTCCATGGTCACGATGTCCCCGTGCTCGGTCATTGAGCGGGATGCTATTCGAGCCTTGGGGCGACTAGGCTCCCCGAGCAGTGGCGCGGATCTTGATCGTGGCCGGCGGTTGTCGGGGCCGGTGCTTGGCGCGAGGGCTCGTGGGGCAGGGGCATGCGGTGCGCGCTACCACGCGCACCGAGGCGGGGCGAGCCGCGATCGAGGCGACTGGAGCGGAGTGCTGGATCGGCACTCCCGAGCGCCTCGGCACATTGCGCGCCGCGCTCGAGAGCGTGACGATCGTCTGCTGGCTGCTGAGCGCCGTCACGGGCCCAGAGGAGGAGCTACGCGCGCTGCACTCCTCACGCCTGGAGTTCTTCCTCGGGCAGGTGATCGACACGACCGTGCGCGGCTTCGTCTACGAGGCCGCCGGAATCGTGCCCGGCGATGCTCTTGCCGCGGGTGAGCGGATAGTGCGGACGGTCGGGGAGCGCAACGCGATCCCTACGGCATTCCTCAGGGCTGGCATCGCGGACTCCGACGCCTGGCAGACCGAGGCGCGGGCCGCGGTGGACGTGCTGCTCGGTGGCTCGCGGAGATAGCGGCGTTGGGGTCGATTTCCGCGGGTCGCGATCAAGCGGAATGGCAATCGCTCCGATGATGTACCGACGATGGTCGGCGACCGCCCCCGATACGGGCTTCTGATCTCGGCGCTGGGTGCGATCGTGCTCGCGGTGTCCGTGTTCCTGCCGTGGTACGGCGTGAGCTTCACCGCGGCCGGCATCGCCTTCGCCCAGCAGGCCGGCGATCAGGCCGCCGCCCAGTTCGGGAACGCCACGCTGCAGAGCTACATGGGCGAGTACCACACCACTTTGAGCACGCTCGCAGGGCATCAGCTCACCGCGCTGAGCGCCCACCAGGCGCTGAAAGATCTGAACGTCGTCCTGCTGCTGCTCGCCGGCGTAGCCATCGTGATCGCGTTGCTCGCGCTCGCGGGCGCTGGATTCTCCTCGGCGTCCGCTCCCGACGGCCATCGCGCTCCGTTGCTCCTGCTGGGGATCGTCGCGGCGGCGTGCGTGCTCTTCCGGATCGTCGACCCGCCCGCGCCGGCGGGCGGCTTCCTCGAGCTTTCACTGCGCGAGGGCGCCTGGCTGGCGCTGCTCGGCTCGGCGGCAATCGTTGTGGGATCGCTGTGGCCGGAGCGCTTCGGCGCGTCCGACTCATCGGACGCCAAGCTCGAGAGCGCCTGGTCCGGGCTCTCCGGCTGGACGCCCGAGGGTTGAAGAGGGGCGCCGCCCTCCGGCCAACCGCCGTGGTCCGCTATCCTGGGGCTTAATCCCCAAAAGCTGATCGAGATTCATAGAAGCGCGATTTCCTTTGTCCGGCTCTCGCGACGGTTATCTGTCGAGAAAGGAACAAACACAAATGACCCTGCAACTTGGCGATACAGCACCCGACTTCGAGGCCGACACCACCGAGGGCCGCATCAAATTCCACGACTGGATCGGCGACTCCTGGGCGGTGCTGTTCTCGCACCCGAAGGACTTCACGCCTGTCTGCACGACCGAGCTCGGCTACATGGCAAACGCCAAGCCCGAGTTCGACAAGCGCAACGTGAAGATCATCGGCCTCTCGGTCGACGCGCTCGAGAACCACGAGGCGTGGGCCAAGGACATCGAGGAGACCCAGGGTACGGCTCCCAACTACCCGATCATCAGCGACGACGACTTCAATGTCTCCAAGCTCTACGGCATGCTGCCCGCGAGCACGTCCGGTGACCCGCTGACGCGCACGCCCGCCGATAACCAGACGGTTCGCAACGTGTTCGTGATCGGACCCGACAAGAAGGTCAAGCTGATCCTCGTATACCCGATGACGACTGGGCGCAACTTCGACGAGGTACTGCGGGTGATCGACTCGCTCCAGCTGACCGCGAAGCACAAGGTCGCCACACCGGTCAACTGGCAGCGCGGCGAGAAGGTGATCATCGCGGGCTCGGTTTCCAACGACGAAGCCAAGGAGAAGTACCCGGATGGGTGGGAGGAGCCGCGTCCTTACATCCGGCTTGTGCCCGAGCCGGTCTAGGTTTCGGTCAGCCGCGTCGTCGTGCGTCCTGGGTGATACTGGGGCGCGCGACGAGCGCGGCTATGCGAGTGTGAGCCCACCCTCCGGGACGGTCCTCTGCAGACGCTCGAGCAGATTCTCCAGAATCCGAGCGGTCGCGCCCCAGATGAGGTGCTCCTCGAGGACATAGGCGTCGGTCTCGAAGGAGATTCCGCGGCGCTCCATCCGTGTGCGCGTCCTGCTCTCTCGCAGGGCGCGCAACGGAAGCTCCAGCACGGCGTCGACCTCGCGCTCTGAGATTTGCCAGGCGAGGCCCGCCGGAATCTCACCGACGAACGGGTGGATCACGTAGTTGGTCACGAACGTAGAGGTGGGCGGGAGCTCGCCGAGCACCCGCACCTCGCTGCGGGGCAGCCCGATCTCCTCCTCGGCCTCGCGCAGGGCCGTGTCCTTCAGGTCGGCGTCCTCGGGATCGCGCCGTCCACCGGGAAACGAGATCTCGCCCGCGTGGCGGCGCAGATCGGCCCGCCGTCGAGTGAAAACCGCATGAGGCTCACCGGCGGCGAGGAACAGGGGGACGAGCACCGCCGCCGCGACAGGTGTTGACGGTGCGGCTATCGACCCGCCACGCTATCGGGGCGCGAGCTGTACGCGCTCGACGCGCTCCTCGAACATGACCTCGCCGTCGAGGGCACGGTGGACTGGGCACTTCGCGGCGATCACACGCAGGCGCTCGAGCTGCTCCTCCGGCAGATCCTCTGGTAAGCGCATCACCAGCTCGAACTTGGTCGGGCAGCCGCGCTCGGCGGGGCTGTATTGCACATCGACCTCGACGTGGCCGATCTCCCATCCCTTGCGTACCGCGTACATCTCCATCGTTATCGCGGTACACGAGGCAAGGCTCACCGCCAGCAGCTCCTGCGGGCTCGGTCCGGTGTCGTCCCCGCCCACCTCCAGCGGCTCGTCCACCGTAATCTGATGGTCGCGCACCTGCACGGTGTGCTTGAGCGTTCCGTCGTCGTCACGTCGCGCAGTGGCTCTCATCCTTGTTGGCCTCTCCGTTGCGTTCATCTCGATTCCTCCATTGCACCCCTTCGGCTCCCTCTTACATCGTACTCTGCAAGGTGCACCGTCAAAGGGGGTTGAACAGCAGTCCTGTAAGTAGCTTCGGAAAGAAGAACGTCGACTTCGGCGGCATATTTTCGCCGGCGCCAGCAATCTCTGAGACCTGGCCCACCGGGGTAGGGCGCATCAGGAAGGCAGCGTCGTACTCACCCGATCTGACCAGTGCGAGCGCCTCGGTCGTGTCGCGCGCGTAGAAGAGACCGTTGAAGTGCGCGATGTCATCGTCGCTGAGCCCCAGCGCGTTCTTCAGCAGCAGCGCCTCGAGCACTCCAGTATCCAGTTCCCGGTAGGCCTGTGAGCGGCCGGGTAGCGCCGCGTCGGCGATCGCCTGATCTTTGAGCATCAACCGCCGTACTCGTCCACCGCGCTCGTCGACGAGGCCGAGTACAAGCGGTCCGCGACCGGGCTGCGGTGTGACTTCGTCGCTCGAAACCTCGGTTATCTCGAAGTCCCGCGCGAGCGCCCGCTCCAGGGCCTCTCGGCGCTCACTACCCAGGCCCCTGACCAGACGATGCGTGGGGAACACGGTCAGCCCCGGGTCCTCGAGCGCGACCAGGCACATCAGGATGTAGCGGTGCTCGCCATCGCCTCCCACCTCCTCGGCGTACGCCTGCATCGTCTCGTAGCGATGGTGACCATCGGCGATCAGCAGCTCTGCGTCGCGCGTCGCCGCCTGCACGGCCGCGATCGCCTGTGGATCCGATACGCGCCACAGGCGATGGACGGTGCCGGCCGGGTCTGTGACCTCACCCCACGGCGCCGCTTCAGTGGCCGGCGCCAGCGCGCTCCAGGCGGCGTTTGTCGGGTCGGAGTACAGCGAGAAGATCGGTGAGATGTTCGCGCGCGTCGCGCGCGTGAGACGTAAGCGGTCCTCCTTCGGGCCGGGGTGCGTGCGCTCATGGGGGCGGACTCGCCCGGGTCCGTAATCCTCGATCCGCACGCGGCAGAAGAACCCGCGTCGCGTGCGCCGCTCGTTTGATGAAGTCCCGCCCACCCCGGTGTAGTCCTGCGTGTGGGCCCAGAGCGCGGGCTCGCGGTCACGCGTGAGGGCGCCCTGCAGCTGCCAGCTATCGAACAGTTCGCCCGCCGCGGCGTATCGATCCGGCTCTCCCTGCGGCAGGTCGATGGCGACGACGTTGTAAGGCGAGCGTGCGATCAGCTCGGCGCGCTGATCGGCGTCGATCACGTCATACGGAGGCGCGAGGACATCCGCCAGGGGGCCCACGACAGCGGGGTCATAATGCAGCGCGCGCAGCGGTTGGACATCGGCCATGACGGTGGCTGAGGCTAGCAGCGGAGCGAGACACGCCGTGGGCCGCACGCCATGGGCCGATTTGATCCCTATCCTCAGACGCAGACGGGACGTGGCGCAGTCTGGTAGCGCACCTGCTTTGGGAGCAGGGGGTCGTGGGTTCGAATCCCGCCGTCCCGACTAAAGAACGCAGGTACGTCATAGGTCGGGGCATTCAAGTTGTTAGGACCTTTGGCCGTGCAGCGTAATCCAAGGAGCGGACCCTAGAAATCGGATGCTGATATCGCTCGCGCGACGGGCTACGCCACCGCGGCCCGCGTACGGTGGAGCTCGGCGATGTCCGAGCGTCCGTCGAGGAGGCCGTCCAAGGTGTGCTCGACCGCGCCGGATTCGCAGTCCTGTCAGGAACCGAGCGCTTGCCGATGGTTTGGAGCGGCGCGGGATCGTCCCGATCGGATTCCGTCTGGCGCGTGGTTAGAGTTGGGGCGCGATGAGTCGGAAGAGTGCCGCACGCAAGGCTGGGTCGTCAGGTCGCAGGGAGCGTTCCAGGCATGGTCGCGGGTCGCGAAACCGCGGCCGGCGCGGACTCGGCGACGAGGTCGACGACCGGACGGAGGCGCAGCGTCTGGCGGACATGGGCTGGGTCGAATGGGGCGGTGAGCTGATCTGGGCTGTCGGGTTCACGTCGGGGGGCGCGCCCTACGGCTTGCGGGCGTGCGACTTCGATCCGGCGGACCTGCGGGCTATGGGGCTGGATGTCGCGGAGGTGGACGAGGCGGGGCTCGCGAGCGGGGAGTCATGGACGGACGAGCCGGATACCCGGCGGGACGGCGACGTTGTGAGAAGAGGAAGCGGGACAGACGAAATCTGGTTCTGACTTCCAGGCCACCGGTGACGGGTGCCAACAACTACCGTAGCTCCCATGCCCGCTCGCTCAGACGCCTCGGTGAAGCGCCTGACGCTGCTCGCCTGCATCCTGGGCTCGGGGATCGCGCTGCTCGACGGCACCGTGGTGAACGTCGCCCTGCCGACGATCCAGCGGGCGCTGGGAGGTGGACTGGCCGCACAGCAGTGGGTCGTCAACGGCTATCTGCTGACGCTCGGATCGCTGATCCTGATCGGCGGATCGCTCGGCGATCTGTACGGCGAGCGGCGGATATTCGCGCTTGGCGTCTTGGGCTTCGGTGTCGCGTCGCTGGCCGCGGCACTAGCACCGAGCATCGGAGCGCTGGTGGCGGCGCGGGCGGTGCAGGGCGTCTTTGGCGCGCTGCTCGTGCCCAGCTCGCTGGCTGTGATCGTCAACACCTTTCCGGCATCCGAGCGGGGAAAGGCGATCGGCAGCTGGACGGCATGGGGCGCGATCTTCGGCGTGCTCGGGCCGCTCGCCGGTGGTGAGCTGCTGGCGATCGCCTCGTGGCGGTGGATCTTCCTCATCAACATCCCGCTCGTGATCGGCTGCGTGTCGCTGATCCTATTTGCGATCCCGCGCTCTGCTCCACGGGAGGCGGGCGCCCGCGGCATCGACTACCCCGGCGCGGTGCTGTGCGCCGCTGGTCTTGGTGGGCCGGTGTTTGCGCTCATCGAGCAACCGCGGTTGGGATGGTCGAGTCCCGCCGTCTTCGGCCCCTTGCTCGCCGGTGCGGCGCTGCTCGGCGCATTCACTCTGTTCGAGTCGCGCGCACGCGACCCGATGCTGCCCTTAGGTCTGTTCCGCCGTCGGAACTTCTCTGCCGGGAATATCGAGACCTTCGCGATGTATGCGGGTCTGGCGATCCTGTTCTTCTTCCTCGTGCTGTTCCTGCAGCAAATCGGCGGCTACTCGCCGCTGAAGAGCGGCCTGACGATGCTGCCGGTGACCGTGATCATGTTCCTGCTCTCGCGCCGTTTTGGGGCGCTCGCGGACCGCTTCGGCCCACGTTTCTTCATGGGCGCGGGTCCGCTGGTGGCGGCGGCCGGGCTGCTGCTCTTCCAGCGTGTCGGCCTGAAGGTCGACTACGTCTCCGAAGTGCTGCCCCCGCTGCTCGTGTTCTCGCTCGGACTGTCCATGACAGTGGCGCCACTGACCGCGGCGGTGCTCGCGGGAGCGGAGAAAGAGGCGGGCATCGCCTCGGGCGTCAACAACGCGATCGCGCGTGTGGCGGGGCTGCTGGGCACAGCGGCGGTCGGAGCGGCTGTTGCGAGCTCATTCGACTCGACGCTGGATCAACGGCTGGCCGGGAAGGCACTTGGGCATGCCGCACGGGCCGCCGTGAGTCAGGCCAAGAAGCTTCCGTTGGGGCGCCCGGACGTGCGCGGGCTTCCGCACGTACAGGCACGGGCGCTGAGCACTGCCGCCGAACAGGCCTCGCTACACAGCTTCCACCTCGGTGTGGCGATTGCCGCGGCCCTGGTGGCGGTCGGTGGTGTCGCTGGAGCCTTTGGTATCCGCAACCCGCGTCGCGAGGTGATTCGCGCCGAGAGCTGCGCCGGTGGTCAGCTGGTTGGGGCCAGCTCCGAGATCGCCTAAAACGACCGGGCGCCAGTCCGGACGCGGCTCAGCCGACAGGCTCGCTCGTCTAGTCCGGCACCCTCAGCCTACCGGCTCACGCGCGTAGGTCCTCATCGCGTCGATGATCGGGCCAAGCTGCCGACCGCGCGCCGTCAGCCGGTACTCGACCATCGGTGGGCTGGAAGGGATCACCGTACGGTCGATCAGGCCGGCCGCCTCGAGGTCGCGCAATCGCTCGGAGAGCATTCGCGGCGAAATCCCCGAGACCGCGTCGGCGAACTCGTTGAAGCGCAGCGCGCCGGTCAGCGCGGCATAGACGATCGATAGCTGCCAGCGGCGCTCGAGGAGGTCCGCGGTCTGGCGGACCTCCTCGGGGACCGGCTCACATCTACGAGAGCGCGACATCGCGGGCCGGCTCCAGCGCGCGGTCGAGGACCTCCTGGACGGTCATCACCGGATGAAAGGCCATCTGCTCGCGCACCTCCTCGGGAATATCGTCGAGGTCGCCGCGGTTGCGCTCGGGCAGGATCACGTCCGTCAGGCCGGCCGCGTGAGCGGCGAGCGCCTTCTGCTTGAACCCGCCGATCGGGAGCACGCGGCCCTGCAGCGTGACCTCGCCGGTCATGCCGACCGTGTGCTTCACGGGTCGTCCTGACAGCAGTGAGGCCAGCGCCGTGACCATCGTCACGCCGGCGGAAGGACCGTCCTTCGGGATCGCGCCCGCGGGGACGTGGACGTGGAACTCCTTCCCCTCGAAGGCGCTCTCCTCGATGCCGAGCTCCTCGGCGTGCCCGCGCACGTAGGAGAGGGCGATTCGCGCCGACTCCTTCATCACGTCGCCGAGCTGACCGGTGAGCACCAGTCCGTTGCCAGCCGCTGAGTCTCCAGCCTTCATTGCGGTGGCCTCGACGAACAGCACATCGCCGCCCGCGCCCGTGACGGCCAATCCGGTAGCGACACCGGGCGTGGCGGTCCGTGAGGCGGACTCCTGGAAGAACTTCTGGCGCCCGAGCGCGTCGCGCACCACCTCCAGGTCGATCTGCACGGGCTTCCTGGCCTTGGTCTTCCTCGAGGCGATTCGGGTCGCAGTCTTGCGCAGCACCGTGCCCAGCTCGCGCTCGAGGTTGCGCACGCCCGCCTCGCGCGTGTACTCGGAGATGATCGTCCTCAGAATCTCGTCTGAGATCTCGACCTCATCCTCGCGCAGGCCGTTGCGGTCGCGCTGGCGCGGCCACAGGTAGCCCTTGGCGATCGCGAGCTTCTCCTCGCTCGTGTACCCGTCGAAGCGGATCGTCTCCATCCGGTCCAGCAGCGGACCGGGGATCGTGTCGGCGACGTTGGCCGTGGCCAGGAACATCACCTGGCTGAGGTCGAGCTCGACGTCGAGGTAATGGTCGCGGAAGGAGTGGTTCTGCGCCGGGTCGAGCACCTCCAGCAATGCCGCCGAAGGATCCCCACGCCAGTCCGCGCCGACCTTGTCGACCTCGTCCAGCAGGATCACGGGGTTCATCGTTCCGGCGTCGCGCAGCGCCCTGACCAGACGGCCTGGGAGCGCGCCGATGTACGTGCGCCGGTGCCCACGGATCTCCGCCTCGTCGCGCACACCGCCGAGCGACATGCGCACGAACTCGCGACCGGTGGCCCGTGCGATCGACTCGCCGATCGAGGTCTTGCCGGTGCCCGGCGGTCCGATCAGGGTGAGAATCGCACCCGACTTCGGGTCGGCCTCTATTCCCCGATCTGCACGCAGCTTGCGCACCGCCAGGTACTCGGTGATGCGGTCCTTGACGTCCTCCAAGCCGGCGTGATCGGCGTCGAGTACCGCGCGCGCCTCGACAGGATCCAAACGCTCGTCCGAGCGCTTGCTCCACGGCACCGCGATCAGCCAGTCCAAGTACGTGCGGATCATGCTCGACTCGCCCGTCTGCTCACCCATCCGCTCCAGGCGTCCCAGCTCCTTCAACGCCTGCTCGTTGACCTCCTCGGGCATCTCCGCGGCCTCGATCTTCGTCCGGTACTCCTCCGCGACCGAGCCCTCGTCCTCGCCGAGCTCCTTGCGAATCGACTCCATCTGCTTGCGGAGGAAGTACTCGCGCTGCTGGTTCTCCGCGCCCTCCTGCACGTCCTCACGGATGCGCTTGCGCACCTGCAGCTCGGCCAGGCTCTCGCGCTGCAGCTTCACGGCCAGCTCCAGGCGCTCGGTCACGTCGAGTGTGCGCAGCAGCTCGACCTTCTGCTCATATGTCAATTGAGGGGAGTAGCCGGCCGAGTCGGCCAGCGCGCCGGGCTCGGCGATCGCGCGCAGGAACGCGGCGATCCGGCCGTCGTCGCCGCGCAGCTCGAGGATCTCCTCGACAATCGCGCGGTACTCGCGCTCGAGGTTGCGGGTCTTGCCGTCAACCGGCGACTCATCGGGACGCTCGTCCACCTCGACCCGCAGCTCGCCGCCGGGGCCGGTCTGGGCGGCGCCGATCAGCGCACGGTGCTCTCCCGAGATCGCGACCGCGTGGCCGCCGCCGGGCAGTCGCAACCGCTCTGAGACCTCGGCGACCGTGCCGACCTCGAGGAACTCGTTCTCGTGACGGGGCACGAGCACGACACGCTCGTCATCGCCGACGTCGACGGTCAGCGTGATGCCCATACTGGGGAACACGACGGTGTCCTCGAGCGGGATCAGGCGCAGCGTCTGCTTCGGGATGGATGGCTGGGTTGGGTGCTGCTCTGGTGTGGAAGGCATGAGTATCGGCTCCATATGTGCTTACGAAAGTTTAGTTAGTATAGCGCGGTGTTGTTGCGGGCGCAAGTAGTTTCGTGGTCACCCTGAAAACGCCGTCACAGAGCCAAAAGTCAGCCGGTTAGACCTTCGCAGTCGACCTGAGAATCAGCCCGTGGGCCCATCGAAGTTGACCTCGACGTTCTCCTCCTGGACGCGCTCCTCGGTCTCCGCGGATGACCTCAACGCTCGCTTGTCGGCCTCGAGCAACGGCTGGGAGAAGAAGCTGCGCGGCCACAGTCGCCGTGCCCGCACGACGTTGATCTCCGCCGCGATCAGCGTGACCTGGCCGCCGAGGTAGAGCCAGGCGAGCAGCCCGAGGACGAACGCGAACAGCCCCGAGGTCTCCTGGGCGTGACGGACGACGTGGGCGACGTAGTAGCTGCCGATGTGCTGCAGGAGCTGCCACAGCACCGCGGCGAAGATCACGCCCGGGAGCAGGTCTTTGGTTGGGATCTCCTCAGGGCTCAGGAACCGGAACGCGGCGAAGAACAGCAGCAGGTTGAAGATCAGCGCGAGGAGAACTCCCCCGATCACGGCGACCGGTCCCGCCGTCTGGGCGGTCACGTAGCCCGCGGCGACGGTCGAGACGATCAGCAGCACTCCCAGGACGGTCAGCAGGCCAAGACCGCGCAGCCGCCAGGCGAGGAAGTTCGGCCGGCGCTTGCGCGGTATGTGCCAGACGTGCTGGAAGGCGTTCTGGGTCGCGCCGACGATCCCGAGGCCGCCGAGCAGCAGGCCGATAACGCCGATCGCCAGTGCGCCGGCGCTGCCTTTCAGCGAGTGGATGTTGCTCTGCAGTTGATCGCCGATGATCGGGAACTGGCCGAGCGTCGAGTGCAGCACGCTGGCCTGGTCCTTGGGGTCGCCTTCGAGCACGAAGCCGAGCACCGTCACCAGCACGAGCAGCAACGGGAACAGCGAGACGAAGCCGTAGTAGGCGATCAGCGCCGCGAGCTGGCCGGCTTGGTCGTCGCCGAACTTCTTGATCACCGCGGCGGGGAAGCTGAGCCGCGGGTGGCCCTGCTGGATGCGGTCCAGCGCCCGCAGGCGGTCGGTGAGGCTCATTGGGAGGGGGGTCTGGGAGCTCGAGCGATCGACATGGTGCGTGTCTACCCGATGCGAGTTGGAAATACGAGGGCTGGATGGTCGCCTGCTCGCGGGCGCAGACGCGCGCGGGCGGCCCGATCAGCTACAGGAGATGGCACTGGTGGCGCAGGCCCGGCGCGATCTGCTGCTGCGCGCGCATCGTCATCGGCTGCGCAAGGAGGACCTGGAGGACTGTTATAGCCAGGCGACGCTCGAGCTGCTCGCGCAGCTACGTAGGGGGGGCTCATTCTTCACACGCGCACATATGGCGAATGTGCTCGAGCAACGCTTCCTCTCGCGCATTCACGACCGTCGCCGCGCGCTTGGCGGGCGCAGCCCCGCGCAGGCGGCGCTCGATTGCGCGCTGCCTTTAGGAGACTTCGGTGAGGAGTCGATCGAAGTCGCCGATGTCCGCGCCGAGATCGAGCGGCTCGTGATGCTGCGGATGGAGTTGCGCAGTCTCGGGAGGATCGTGCGCGACCTGACCCCCGATCAACGTCTGGTTCTCACCAGCCAGGATCGACTCGGGCATGGAATGCGTTGAGTTTTGCCACCACTTTGGATGGTCCAAGGAGAAGTACCGCAAGGTGGCTCAGCGCGCCCGGGCGCGTTTGCGTGAGCTGCAGGCAAATGAGGAAAGTTTTTGCGTATGAAGTGTCCCGTCTGAGATTGGCGGTCGGAGGGAGAGATAGGAACCCACCTATGAATATCTCTCCCCCCACTCATAGGCGCGTTCCCTGGGACGCCGGCGGTCGATCGGACGGACGAGCGCTCGGTGATGCCCATCCGCTAGCGGCCGGAAGCCGGGTATCTCCCCACCTTGGCTTCCGGCCGCCTGTTTTGCGCGGCGCCACGGCGATGACCTCATGACGCTCCTGCGACGACGCCCGCGGGAGGTCTACCGCGTGTACTCCGAGGACGAATATTTGGGCGGGGCTGGGCTGGGGCTCACAGACGCTGGGGATTGGCCGGCGGTGGAGCCAGCAGTGGGGTTGGCGGAAGAGAAGTTGCCGGTAACGGCGGAGCCTGGCCTGGAACCATCTGATGAATCGCCGCTGGCGCAGGAGCTCGCGGTGGACTCGAAGCCGGTGGATGCGCCGACCGAAGAACACCTATACGGCGGTGGCGCACCGACCGAAGAGCACGTGCACGGCGGCTTCGTCAACTCTGGAACGAGGGCTGTGCGTCTGCGCCGGATAGCTGGGGTGGCGATGCTGGCCGGAGCGGTGGGAGCCGTGGGCGGCGTGGTCGCCATGAACATCTCTCGCGCGCGCCACGGAGCCGGGAGAGGACCGGGGAGCCTGGTGGCGAGATCGTCGAGGGTCGTGTCCTCACCGGAGCTCGCTGGCTCTCGATCAGCGCCATCATCGGCGCCATCGGCGCCGGCGGTTGTGCCTCGAGCAAAGGCTCCGAGCTCGTCCGTCGCACACGCTGGACGGCGTGACAGGGGGGCACGCTCCCACCTATCCAACAGAAAGCACGCTTGGCGAGGAAGCGTGCCCGCCCAGTCATCGGTTGATGTGGGGGTAAGGCGCGGCGACGGCGTTGCGATTGCCCTCGATTACTCCCCCAGCGCTTCGATGAACGAGAGCACGGCTGCGAGCTCCTCGGCCGACATCACCCACTCACCCACCGCGAGCGCGGCCGTGGGACAGGGCGAGTTTGGATTCGAGCGCTGAACGATGGCCACGCCTCCCGCACATGCCCATGTGACGGTCTCGGCACGGCCTCTGTGGCGGATTCGCTTGGCACGCGAATGGTCGCGCTATCTACTGAGTGCGCTGGCGGTCGCGGGACTCGCGGCGAGTGCGCGCTTTGCGATCGACCCGCCGCGGCCGGTGGCGGCGAAAGCTATCGCACCTGGCCCCCCGCCACCGGACCTGGCGGCTGAGGGCTTTGCGTCGCTGTTCGCGCGTAGCTATCTGACATGGAGCGCCGCGAATCCGCAAGCCCACGAACGTGATCTCGCGCCGTTCGCTGGGCCGGGGATGGAACCTGGCGCGGGGCTGCAGCCGCCCTCCAGCGGCGAGCAGCAGGTGCAGTGGACCGAAGTGGTGCAGGAGCGCGAACCGGTGGCGGGAGAGCACGTCTACACCGTGGCCGCGCAAACCGACGACGCGGGCCTTCTATACCTGACGGTGAGCGTTGTACGTACGGCCGGCGGCAGCTTGGCGCTGGGCGGATACCCAGCGTTCGTGGGAGCGCCGGCCACTGGCCCGGCGCAGCAGCAGGGGCACCTGCGCGAAGTCGACGAACCGGCGCTCGCGACGGTCGTGGAACGTGCCCTGCGCAATTACCTGTCCACTTCGAGCTCAGAGCTTGCGGCGGACTTGACGAGTGACGCACACGTTTCTCTTCCGGCGGCGGCGCTGAACCTCGAATCGGTGCAGCGCTTGGACTGGGCGCCAGGCGGAGGAGCGGTGCTTGCCGTCGTGCAGGCACAGGACTCACGCGGTGCGCGGTACACGCTCGCCTACGAACTCGACGTGTCGCAGGTGCAGGGTCGCTGGGAGATCTCCGCGATCCAGACCGATCCGGATGCCTGACGCCACCCCATATCTAGCGCCCTCATATCTATCCCAACACAATCTAAGGAGTTACACAATGAGCAACATCTATCGCCCTCGACTCTCGCGTGCAGCCACGGCTGTGGGCGTTGTCGTCTTAGTGGTTGCCTGTGTAGGCACGGCATTCGCGCCTGTCCTCGCGCAGGCGGCGGTCTCCACCGGTGCGGCCGGCTCTTCGTCGGCGGCAAAGTCGGCGGCAAAGTCGGGGGAAAAGTCGGAATCAACGGGAGTCTCGCTCGAATGGGCCGCCGCAGAATGCGCGCGGTACGGCCCGAACCGTGGCGATGAGTTTGATCGGGCTCGGCTTGGCGATCGCGTCGATCGTGCTGGCCTTCCGCCGCGACTTCAAGGAGGCGGCGGGCGTGTTCGCGGTGGGGATCGTCGCGGTGCTGCTCGCGACCCCGACGGGCTTGGAACTGCTGCAGCACACGGTCACATCGCTGTTCGGGTCAAGGGCCCAGACCGTGATCGAGATCCGCTCATACCGCGCCGTATTCGACCTCGAGCGACGCATCTATCGGGTCGACCGGCTGCGGCTCAACCCCGGCGGGATCCCGGTTCGCGGCGTCGTCTACTTCCTTGCGATCCTCTTGGCTACGTTGATCGCCGGCGGCCTGCCACTGGTGGGAGAGGTGATCAGAGCGCTTCCGTGGTATCTGAGAGATATCGCGTTGCCGGCCGCGAGCGCCACGCTGCTGAGCGTGATTCGCATCGAGGGCCGGCCGTTTCACCTGGCGGCGTATGCGCTGCTGCGCTATCGCGCCGAACCGCGCCAGCTCGCCAATGGACGTGCCTGCGATGCGCCCGGCACGCGCTGGCATCCGGAGGAGATCTTGATCCTGCCGGACGGCTCCGACGGCAGGATGCGCCGGCTGCGCTACATCGGGCCTGGGGCCGTGCTGATCACAACAGCGCACGAGCGAATCGACGAGGGTGCAGGCGCGGTGCGCGGTCTGTGGTGGAGGCCGTCACTGACCTTGCGCGAGTTGCCTGGGAGGGGTGCTCTGAGTAGCGGCCAGGTGATCGCGCTGGCCCCGGGCGCGCAACTGCGTGTGTGCTCGGGCGCGCGAACTGCTGTCACGGGAGATTGAGGCGGTGAAGCCGCCGATCGGCTTCGTGTACGGCAACTGTGTGTTCGCGGACGCGCTCGATGACGGCTGGGCCGCATTCGCGGTCGAGCCGGCCTCATATGAGTGGCTCTCCGAGGATGGCAAGCGTTCGCGGTTCCTCGCGCTGCTCGCGGCACTGGAGGCGATCGAGGCCGATGTGCAGATCCTGCGTGTCGGGCGGCGCTGGGACCTGGCGCGTTACGCGCGCGAGCTAGGCGACGGCGGCATGGATCCCGGCGGAGGTGTTCCTCCCGCGGGTATCGCACGAGCGCGCGATCGATCGTCCAAGTTCGGCCAGCACGGCGCTCTCCATGCGCGATCGCGCAGACGCTATGTGGAAGAGCACCAAGAGCACTTGACCGAGATCGGCGCGGCCCGACCAGAGGTGTTTCTGTTCGTGAGCCTGCGCGACCCCGAGCGCGACGTCGCCGCCTATGTGTCGAGTGCCGCCGAGCGTCATCCGCGCGAGTGGTGGGAGGAGATCAGGCGAGCTTTCTCGGTGAGAGACCGCCGCGTGATGAAGGTCGCAGAGCTCGAGCGCGCGCGGGTGCGCGCCGACCAAGCCCACGCGCGCTTGGCGGACTTCCTCCCGGTCAGCCAAGCGCGCGGGGTGCAGCTGCAGTGGCTGGTGCGCAGGGCTTTCTGTCGGGGTCTGGGCGAGCCGCAGGTCGACGGGCTGCACGAGCCACGAGCGCTGGTGTTCGAGCGCAACGGCGAGGCGGTGCTGGCGCCGCTGGAGGGCGACGTTATGCGCTGGATGGATGGCTACGTCGAGCACCGCGGTCGGGCGCTGCGGATCGAGTCGGAGACCGGCACGAGCTGGCAGGCGCAGCTGGTCTTGGGCGCGCTGCCCGAGCAGGCGCAATTTCCGGGCGCTCGGGTGGAGCTCATGTTCGCGCCACCGGAGAGTCTGCCGTTCGGTATCGACCTGTCGTTGAACGCGCGCTTCTTGCCCAATGGACTGGCGCTGAGGATCGCCCGGCGCAGGATTCAGGACGCCGATCAGATCGTGCGTGCGGAGTCCGATGGCGAGCAGGGTGTCACCGACCTCGGTTATCAGCGCACGCAGGAGGCGCGCGACCTGCTCGCCTATCTGCAGTCATCCAGCCGTCCACCGTTGCTGCGGGCGACGCTTGGCGGTCGCGGTCGGGGCGCCGAGCGAGGAGGAGCTCGAGGAGCGCGTTGAGATGTGCAGGCGCGCCTACGGGGAGATCCGCCTGCACCGGCCGCTCGGCGATCAGCTGTCGCTGTTCCTGCAGCACCTGCCCGGACAACGTACGCGGGTGGCGGGCTACGACGACACGCTCACGCCGGAGCAGGTCGCGGCGATGATGCCGACTGCTGCCCATGTGGCGGGCTCGCGCGCGGGTTTCTACCTCGGGCACACCCTGTCGGGGTCGAGGCAGCCGGTCCGCTTCAACCTCAGAGAGGGGTCTGACAGCGATCGCAACACGACGATCCTCAGCGTCGGCGCGCTCGGCTCCGGCAAGACGACGCTCGATCAGAAGCTCAAGTACGAGGCCTTTCTGCAGGGCGCGCGCGTGATCGACTGCGACCCGAAGGGCGACCACCGCTTTCACCTGCTCGAGGAGGTGGCGCCTCATACGGAGTGCGTGACGCTACGCCCCGACCCGGCGTTGCGGGGTGTGCTCGACCCGCTGCGCGTGGCGCCGGAGCACCTGCGCCAGGACGCTACCGTGTCGTTCCTTCGCGACCTGCTGCCGGGGAGGGCCGAGCCGGCGTGGGAGACCGCGGTGGTCGGCGCCGTCGACCGCGTTCTGCGGCGCGCGCGCGAGCCGACCTGCCTGGAGGTCGTGCGCGCGCTGGGCGAGGGTGATGAGATCGACGCGCAGGTCGGCAAAGACGCTCGAGGTTTACGCCCGCTCGGGCCTGACCCAGCTTGGTTTCGCGGACCCCGCCGTGAAGCTGCCGCCGGTCGGGCAGAGCCAGGTGACCTACCTCCCGATCCGCGATCTACCGGGGCCTGAGCCGGGGATGCGCCGTTCGGAGTACTCGCAAGCCGAGCGCGTCGGCGAGCAGATCGTGCGGCTGATCGCGATGTTCGCGATGCAGCTGATGGGCACCGAGCGCGAACGCCTGAAGCTGTTCTCCTTCGATGAGGGATGGCGGCTGCTGGGAGACCCGGTCGGTCGTCAGCTGCTGGCGTCGCTACAGCGCATGGGCCGCTCGGAGCTGGCGGTGCCGATCATCAGCACGCAGCTCGTGACCGACGCGCTGGTAGGAGAGCGCGAGTCGCTCGAGAACCTGCTCGGGGCGACGTTCGTGTTCGGCATGCGCTCGGAGGCGGAGGCGGCGCGCGCGCTGCAGCTGCTCGGGCTCGATCCGGAGGATCGGAGTATGCGCCAGAGCCTGCTCGAGTTCGAGGCGGGCCGCTGCCTGTTTCGCGACCACAGCGGGCGGGTGGAGGCGATCCAGGTGGATGTCGTGCTGCCGTCGCTGCTGCGCGCCTTCTCGACGACTCCCGTGGCTGCCTGACGGTGCCTGGAAGGCGTGTCGCAGCGGTTGCTCTGTGCTGTATTTGCGGCGCTCCTCATGGCGGTGGCGGCGCCCGGCGCTCGAGCCGCCTCCGCTCGCCACTCAGCTGCTCAGCCCAAGGCGCCGGCCGCGCCTTCCACTCGCGGCGCGCCGCGGCGCCGAGCGAACCGCCGCTGAGCTCGGGTGGAACTGCCGCTCTGAGCCCCGAAGAAGAAGCCTCGGCCTCGGTGTCCTCGAGCGGCGGCGACCCGCTCGTGGACAACGGGTTGAGCAGTCCGCTGTGCCGCGAGGGGACGGGTGCCGAACTGTCGCAGACGAGCGAGCGCAACTGTCGAATCTCGGGCTTCGAGGCGGCGCAGGCGCCGACGGGCGACTACGGATTCGACGTGCACATCAACAGCGGCCTCACGGACGTGGCAAACGACGTGGACGCGGAGGTGTTGAACACGGTCCAGTGGAGCTGGACGTTGCTCGTGGCGCTCGTGCATGGGGTGATCGTGATGCTCGAGTGGTGCTTCACGATCGACCTGCTCCAAAGCCCCGCGATGAGAAGCGTGACGAGCGGGCTGCGCGAGACCCAGGCGACGTTCACCCAGCCGTGGCTCGTGCTGGCGCTGGCGGTGGCGGCGGTGCTCGCCATGTATCACGGGATCGTGCGCCGGCAGGTGACCGAGACGCTCGGCCAGACGCTGATGATGGGGGCGATGATGCTGGGGGGCTTCTGGGTGATCCTCAACCCGATTGGCACCGTGGGAGCGCTCGGCGCATGGGCCAACGAAGCGAGCCTGGGCACGCTGGGCGCCGTGATCGCGGGCACGCCCGCTCATCCCGAGCGCACGCTCGCAAACGGCATGGGGAGCATCTTCAACGGCGCGATCGGCGGACCGTGGTGCTTCATGGAGTTCGGCAATGTGCGGTGGTGCGACGACCCCGCACGGTTGGACCCGCGGCTGCGCGCGACTGGCCTCGAGATCGCGGCCTTGGACCGGACCACGATCGGCAATCAGAGTGCGGAACTACTGGACACCGCGCACACGAACGGCGAACTGTTCCTGGCGTTGCCCGCCAACGGGCAGGCACGCAACGCGATCAAGCCCTTTGGCCCACTCGGAATAGAGGATGGGCTGTTCAACGTGCTGTGCGGCGGCTCAAAAGAACCATGCCAAGGGCCGACGGCCAGCGAGGCGGAGTTCCGCACCGGAAGCGGGACCATCTGGCGTGTCGCCGGGCTCTTCCTGTTCTGGATCGGTGTGCTGGGGATGCTGCTGCTGCTCGGCTTCATTGCGCTGCACCTGCTCGGCGCGGCGATCTTCACTATGTTCCTGCTGCTGCTGGCGCCCGCGGCGGTGATCGCCCCCGCGCTGGGCGATGGCGGCCGCGCGGCGTTCAGGAGCTGGGTGACGAAGCTGCTCGGGGCGGTGTGCTCGAAGCTGATCTACTCGTTTCTGCTCGGCATCGTGTTGCTGATGCAGCGGACGTTGCTGACCTTCAGCGCGTTCGGCTGGGCGGCGCAGTGGTTGTTCGTCTCGGCGATGTGGTGGGGACTGTTCCTGAAGCGTCATCAAGTGCTGGGCTTTGCCCACGGCACCCATCCCGGCTCGCGCCAACATGGCATCGGCGGGTTGCGACTGGCGTCGAGGTTGATGGCCGCACGTGAGCTGGGACGCGTGGGAGGAATGGTTCGCCGCAAGCTTTCACCTCCTGCGCCCAGCGCCGAGAAGCGCAAGCGGCTCGCCGGTGCCGCCCACGAGAGGGCCAAGACCATCGCAAAAGGAGCAGGTGAGGACGAGCCTCGAACAGCGACTACCGCGAGGCACAGGCCCGTGTGCAGAACGCGCCGGCGATTCAGGCGGGTATCGGCGCCAAACAGACTCAGCTGGCTGACATGCAACGCAAGCACGCCGCCGCGCAGGCAAAGGCAGAAAAGGCAAAGCACGCGCGTAAAGCGGCGTTGACCAATCGCAAGGTGCGCTCGTCCCTAGACCGTAAAAGGGCAGCTGCTCGTTTTGGCGATGAGGAGAAGTCTGAGCGGCAGCGCGCCGCGAACTTTAAAGGCCGGCATGGATCGTCTCCAGGGGGAGATCGCAGGCGAGCAGAGCTCTCTCACCGCGGCGCGGCAGACGGTAAAGAACGTCGAAGAGGCAAAGCAGGCGACGGGCAATCCATACACGCACGAGCAGGCTGCGGAGCGCGCGCGGTCCCTCGACGCTCAGGCGGCACGGCCGACCGGGGCAGAGCTGGGCCTGAAGGAGAGAAACGCGACTATGCGGCGGCTGGCGGGCATTGCAAAATACGGGAGAAGGCAATACGAAGAGCTCGATGCCGGCGGCAAACTGGCGGCCCAGTCGGAGATCGATCGCGAGCTGGCGCGGCTCAAGGGCGTCAACGTGGCCGCTCGACATGTAGCGGCGCGTCACGAGGGATCGTCGCCAACCGGTGAGGAGGGCAAGGTGGACGAAGGATGTCGACCGCACGCTCGAGCAGCAGGTGCGCGCCGAAGAGCGCAATCCGTCTGCACCCCGCGTGAAGGGCTCGCCGTCCGGCTCCTCCCAGCACAATTCCAGGACCGGGCGGAGATCGGCCGGCGGTCGGGAATCCAGCCCGGTGCGCGACTCCCGCGAGGTGGCCGTGCGCCGTCAGTCGCCAGCTGGGTCGGGAGCGATGATGATGGAAGGCTCGGCGTTGGGGTTGAGCACGACGGCGGGTTCGGGTGCGGCGGCCGGCTCGAGGACGGCGCAAGGATCCAAGCGAGCGCAAGGGTCCAGGATCGCCGCGGGGGTCAGGATCGCGGCGGGCGCCGCGGGGGTGCCGCTGCCCGGGTCGCCCCGCCTACCGCTGGCGATCGGCGCGCTCGTCGCGGGCGCCGCGGCGCTGGGGGCGATGTTCCTGCTGCTGATGCTGATGGCGCTGGTGGGCGCCGGTGGCCTCGGCGGTCTCGGCGGCACGACGGAAACGGTCGAAGAGACCGACGGCCCCTCAGCTCTGGCGCAGGCCGAAATCCCGCCGGAATACCTGCGTCTGTACGAGGCGGCGGCTAAGCGGTACGGATTGGATTGGGCGATCCTCGCGGGGATCGGCAAGGTCGAGTGCGACCACGGGCGCGACCCCGCCCCGTCGTGCACGAAGGAGGGCGCCGAGAACTCGGCCGGGGCCGGTGGGCCGATGCAGTTCGAGGCGAAAACGTGGGCGGAGTATGGGGTGGACGCCGAAGGCCAGAGCGGATCGCCCGATCGGTGGAACCCGGCAGACGCGATCTTCTCGGCGGCCAACTACCTGCACGCCTCGGGCGCGCCGGGCGACTACAAGAAAGCGATCTTTGCGTACAACCAAGAAACGGTACGTGGAAGAGGTCGAAAGCTGGGCGGCGAAGTACCGTGGCTCGGCGCCGGCACGTATCCTCAGCCGGCCGAGGGAGCCGGTGGCAGGCGCTCGGCCGGTAAGCGGCTCGAGCCCGACGCCGATCGAGTTCATCCCAGGCGAACGCGCGGAGCTCGATCCGACGGACGGCCACCTGGCGCTGATTCCCGAAGGGGTGCCGGCGACGGTGCAGGCGATGCTGGTCGCGGGCAACGAGCTGCAGGAACTGCCCTATGGCCCTGGTGGGCATCCTGACCCGCGCGGTGCGACCGAGGAGGACTGCTCGAGCACGGTCAACTACGTCCTGTATCGCAGCGGCGTGCGGCCGATCGATGAAATCGTCAAAGACAACCCGCTCGCCCAGGACTACGTGAACTGGGGGGATCCGGGTCCGGGCAAGTGGGTGACGATCTACGCGACCGCGGGCCCGACACCGCATGTTTTCATGGTGATCGCGGGCTTGCGTCTGGATACCGTCTTTGAAGACGGAACCGATGTTGGGCCAAACCGCAACGAAAGCGGGCCACGCTGGCGGATCCTCCCCTACATTCCGACCTGGGCGCATTGGTCAGTTAGGCACCCGCCGGGGTTGTGAGGTCCGGGGTTGTAAGGTGACGGTCGATGAGCGCC
Organism: uncultured Solirubrobacterales bacterium; assembly: GCA_963804555.1. Taxonomy (GTDB): domain Bacteria; phylum Actinomycetota; class Thermoleophilia; order Solirubrobacterales; family Solirubrobacteraceae; genus Palsa-744. The sequence continues at coordinate 121,177 of CAWDQX010000009.1, read as the reverse complement.
CGGAAGGTGGACTACCTGCTGATCGGCGGCGGACTCGCGAGCGCGAACTGCGCGCGCTGGCTGCGTGAGGAAGGCGCGGAGGGCGAGATCCTGCTCGTGGGCCGCGAGCCCGATGCGCCGTATAACCGGCCGAACTGCTCGAAGGGGTATCTGCGCGGTGAGGAGAGTCGCGAGGAGCCGCTGTTCAGGCCCGCGGATTGGTGGGGGCAGCAGGACATCGAGCTGCTGACGCGCACGAGCGTTACGGCAGCTCGACCTGGATGCTCGCACGGCGAAGCTCTCGACCAAGCAGGAGGTCGAGTTCGACAAGGCGCTGCTTGCGACCGGCGCGAACGTGAGGCGGCTGAACGTGGAGGGGTGCGAGCTCGAGCAGATCCACTATCTGCGGACGCTGGGGAATGCCGACGCGATCAGAGAGGGAGTGGCCGACGCGGAGAACGTGGTGCTGATCGGGGGCTCGTACATCGGCTGCGAGGTGGCGGCGTCGCTGAGCATGCTGGGCAAGAACTGCACGATCGTGATGCAGGAGGAGCACACGCTGGAGCGCGGATTTGGGAAGAGCGCGGGGCGCTTCGTGCAAGAGCTGCTCGAAGCGCACGGCGTGAGGATCCATGGGAGCGACGAGCTGGAGCGCTTCGAGGGAGAGGGACGCGTCGCGAAGGTGCTGACCAGGAACGGGCTGGAGCTGGAGGCCGAGGCGGTCGTGATCGGCGCGGGGGTCTCGCCGGACGTGCAGCTGGGTAAGCGAGCGGGGCTGGAGATCGGCGAGCGCGGCGGCGTGCGCTGCTCGTCGCATCTACAGAGCACGGTCCCGGGCGTGTTTGCCGCCGGAGACATCTGCGAATACGACTCTGCGATGCATGGCGGGCACGTGAGGATCGAGCACTGGGACGTGGCGTTCAACCATGGCAAGACCGCAGCGTTGAACATGCTCGGAAAGGGCGTGGCACACGAGACGGTCCCTTACTTCTTCTCGGTGCTGGGCGATTGGGGCGAACTCGAGTACGTCGGCCCCGCGTACGGCTGGGAGGAGGAGATCCTGCGCGGCTCCTTTGCGGAGGGGTCGTTCACGAACTGGTACCTCCAGGACGGTCGCGTGAAGGCGGCGTTGACGTTCGGTCGCTCCGACGACCTGGACCACGCCCGCCGGCTGATCGTCGGGGCTGTGGCGCTGGATGAGCGCCAGCGAGGCGCGCTGGCCGATATGGACAGCGATCTGGGCGACGTTGAGTAACACCGGGCCCTCGCCGCAAGCACGCGGCGGGTCTTTGCAAGCACGCGGGCGGTCTCTGTAAGCACGGGGCGGGCTCGGCAGAGTAAGATGCCGAGAACAAGACGGTCGGTGGTGAAGGGAAGCCGGTGAGAATCCGACGCGGACCCGCCACTGTGACCGGGGATGCCCAATGCGGCGCGTGAGCAGCAAGACGCGCAGCCACTGACTCGCTGACGACGAGACGGGAAGGCGCTGAGGGAAGGCCCGGGAGCCAGGAGACCTGCCTCCGACCGAAAAGCCCACAAGCCCTCGTGGAAAGGGGTTGGCTCAATGCGTATATCTCGTCGTATGTTGCCGGCGCTCTGCCAGCGTCTCTCGTCGCTCTTCTCGTCTCAGCGCTCTTCGGCTCTGGCGACGCCGAGCACAGTCACCGTTCGTGTCGAGGGCTCGACGACGACGCTGCTCCCGCAGACCCAAGTCACGACCAACGCGACGCCGATCGATCGCAGCCGACGGCACCTTTCGAAGGTACGTGCTGGACCGGCACGCAGCGCTCATCCCTGGATGTCAATGAAGACGGCGAATACGCCAGGGGACCTTTCGGTTCCTCCTATGGGGCCCCGACATCTGCGGCTACTACGACGCAGCGCAATCGCTGGGACTGACCTTCGACGCCTATTGGTTCCAAGTGCCTATTAACGATTTCTTTGTCAACAGGGATCGGCTCTGAAGAAATCGAAGACTGGGGCTATGCCGTCGAGCTGATCACGACAGCAAGTGTCGGCGGCTGTCAGTGTTCAGCATGGCGCCGCGGTCAGCGAAGTGCTCTGGTCCGCCACGTTCCTGCGGCAGCGAAGCACCTACTCGAGCTTCTGGGCCCGCGACCACGAACGTCGGTACGCCGATGCACGGTTCACGTCGCTCGACGGGCAGACGGGCGCCCCGATCGCGGGTGCCGCGATCGGCGAAGATGTCGCGGGCTCACGACGATCCGCCGCGGCCCCTGACCAACGCCGAAGGCAACGCCACGTGACCTTCGCCCACGCCGGCACGGTACAAGTTGAAGGCGACGCAGCCCGACTCGGTGCGCTCCGACGGCCTCGTACGATCTGCGTCCACAACGGCAATGACGGCACCTGCGGCACGCAGCTTCCGTTGGAAACTTGTGCGGCCAGCGCGTCGCTCGGCGGGTCCGCCCACGAGGCATGTGCACCACCGCTGCGGCTGCCGCCGTATCCCGTCCCGACCAATGTTCCGCGCGTGAACGGCATTACGAACGGGCACATCTTTCGCCGCCATCACGGACCACGGATTCTTCAAGGAGAGGTCGAAGTGCTAAACGGCGGCACACTCCACCAGGTGCGTATCAGCCTCCAACGCCGTTATCGCGGACGCTGCTTCGACTTCAGTGGATCCAGGGAGAGTTTTGTGCGAACCAAGAAGTGCGGCTCTGCGGCTTTCTTCTCGGTGGGCGGAAGCGAGTCATTCAGCTATCTCCTCCCGGCACGGCTCCCCAAGGGAAGCTATGTGTACGACATCGAGGGTGTTGACAGCACCGGGCAGACAACGAAGCTCGTGAGCGGAGTCAGCCACGTTGTTTTTCGGGTGGAGTAAAAGAAGAGCCAGAATGACGGTGTTCGTGGCGGTCATCGTGGCCGCCACGGCCGCCGGCTGTGGCCTCGGCGCTGGTCCTGTGCCTGGGGGTGTTCAGTTGACTGTCACGCGCGATTTCGGCGCGCGTGTGCTGAGTCGGACCTCCGCTCCGAAAGTGCAGGGGGCGGAAACGGTGATGAGCCTGCTGTTACGCAACGACAAGCTCACCACCAAGTACGGCGGTGGCTTTGTGGAGAGTATCGACGGCCTGTCGGGCGGGCAGGAAGAGGGGGGAGATCCGCTTGACTGGTTTTATTACGTCAACGGAATCGAGGCGTCGAAGGGCGCGGCGGCGACGAACGTCCACCCAGGGGATCACGTGTGGTGGGACCTGCACGACTGGAGCCAGACCGACGATGTCCCCGCGGTTGTCGGATCCTTTCCTGAGCCGTTCTTGAACGGGGTTGAAGGCAAGCGCCTGCCCGTGCGCGTGGAATGTGCCGCCGCGCAGAGCGATCCGTGCCGCACGGTGATCGCGCGGCTGCGCGCGCTCGGCGTCCCGGCCGCCGTGGCAGCGATCGGCAGCGGCGCCGAGCCAGATGCGCTGCAGGTGGTGGTGGGACGCTGGACGGCGGTGCACGGTGACCCGAGCGTGCAGAGCATCGAAAATGGACCGCGCGCGAGTGGCGTGTACGCGCGCTTTGCTGCAAGCGGGCAGACGTTGACGCTGCTCGACGGAAAGGGCGTTGCGACAGGCACGCTCACCGCCGGAGCGGGCTTGATAGCCGCCACGAAGGACGTCGAAAGCGCGATCGTGTGGGTGGTGTCCGGAACTGATGAAGCGGGTGTGCAGCGCGCGGCGCAGGCATTTGACACGAGCTCCCTGCAAAATCACTTCGCGCTGGCGGTGACGGCGGCGGGCGTGCCGTTGCCGGTGCCGCAGGAGAGCGGATGAGGGGCGCCGGCCTGCTCTTCTACCGTCGCCTTGCAAGTCCGCTGCATGCGGCACGCGCGGGGGTTGGCGCGGTGTGGGCGCTCGCGCTGACGGCGGCCGCGCTGATCCTCTACAACCCGCTTGCATTGGGGGCGTTGGCTCTGGCCATGCTGGGCGCTGCCGCGGGGGCTGGTGTCGGTCGAGCGCTGGTGGGGACGCTGCGTACTGCTGTGATCGTGGGGTTGCCGATCGTGGTGATCAACGTGCTGGCTTCGCGGCAGGGATTGACTGTGTTCGCGCGTCTCGGCAACCTCGGGCCGTTTGGTCAGGGTGACTTGACGGTAGAGGCCGTGGTTTACGGCGCCGTGATCGCGCTGAAGGTGACGCTGCTGATGCTGATCACCACGCTCGCGAGCCTGGCGGTCGATCCCGATGAGCTGCTGAGGAGGTTCCGGCGGCTGTCGTTCCGCTCGGCGCTGACCGCCTCGCTGGCCACACGGATGATCCCTGTGCTTGGCGCCGACGCGCAGCGTCTGGCCGAGGCCCAGAGGACCCGGGCGGAGGACCCGGCGCGCGGCGTACGCGGGCGGACCGCGCTGCTCAGCGCGATCGTCGGCGGCTCCCTGGAGCGGGCGATGGAGGTGGCGGCTACGCTCGAGCTACGGGGCTTCGCCCTTGCCACCGAGGGCAAGCGCCGACCGCGGCGGGCGGAGTCGCACCTGAAGCAGGCGTTCTCGCGCCACGACCTCGCGTTTCTTTGCTCGACATTTGCTGTGATCGCACTGGCCTTGGTGGGGAGGTTGAGCGGAGCGGCCTCGTTCGAGGCCTATCCGCTGCTGAAGATGCGGATCGACGGGGGCACGTGGGTGTTGTGTGCGTCACTGATCGCGGCCATGCTGTTCCCTTTCATCGATCGGCGAGGCATCGACCGATGATCCCTCAACGCACCCAAGATGTCTGACGGGCATCGGGTGAGTTGATTTCGATGATCCTGTCCTTCGACCACGTCACCTACCACTACCCGGATGCGGAGATCCCGGCGCTGGACGATGTGAGCTTCGAGCTGGAAGCGGGGGATTTCTGCGTGCTGGCGGGCCTGTCGGGCCACGGCAAGTCGACGCTCCTGCATGCGGCGTGCGGGCTGGCGCCGCACTTTCACGGGGGACGCTTCGCCGGTACCGTGACGCTCGCCGGCCTGGACACGCGCGAGCACGGGCCCGCGCACCTGGGAGGCCTTGCCGGGGTGCTGTTCCAGGATCCCGAGACACAGCTCGTGATGAGCTCGGTGCGTGCCGAGCTGGCGTTGGCGCTGGAGAGCCGTGGCCACAGCGCGGCGGCGGTGGCGCGTGGCGTGGAGGAGGTGGCGCTCGCGCTGGGAATCGACGCGCTGCTGGACCGCTCGACCCACGAGCTGTCGGGGGGCGAGAAGCAGCGGGTCGCGCTCGGCGCCGCACTGGCGGGTAGGCCGAAGGTGGTGCTGTTGGACGAGCCCACCTCGCAGCTGGACCCTGTCGCCGGGGATGAGCTGATCGGTTTGCTGAGGCGGCTGAACGAGGAGTGGGAGACGACAATCGTGCTGGCCGAGCATCGCTTGGAGCGCTGCCTTGGTGCCGCCGATCGCGTCATAACGCTGGAAGCAGGCCATGTGGCTCACGATGGCGATCCCAAGTCATTCTTGGAATGGTCTGCGCAACACGAGCCTGCACTGCAGACGCCGGGCGCGAAGCTGTTCGCCTTGGCCGGGTTGCGAGGAGCGCCGACGGGTGTCAAGCAGGCGCGCGCAACCCTGCGCTCCCACGGCCTGCTGGCAGAGGATGGCCATCCTGAGCCAGTCAATACGGCCAAGACGAAAGGGCGCCGTCCACGCAAGGCGCCGAAGGCGTTGCGAATGCGCGGCGTGTGGCACGAGTTGCGTGACGGACCGGCGATCCTGCGCGGCGTCGATCTGACGCTTGCGCCCGGCGAGAGCGTCGCCCTGATGGGCCGCAACGGCGCCGGCAAGTCGACGCTTTTGCGTCACGCCGCCGGTCTGATGGAGCCCACGCGGGGGCGTGTCGAATGTGCCGGGAGGGTCGCGCTGCTGCTGCAGAACCCGTGTGACTACCTGATCCACGAGCGCGTCGCCGAAGAGGCGTCCGCGGAGGCGCTCGCCGCCGTCGGACTGGCGGGGATGGCCGAGCGTAACCCGAAGGATCTGTCCGGAGGAGAGCGTCAGCGCTTGGCGCTTGCGATCGTCGTTGGTGCTGGGGGAGCGGCGGGCGGGGCTCCAATCGTCCTCGCGCTGGACGAGCCCACGCGGGGGATGGACCGCGAGGCGAAGGCCGAGCTGGCGCGGGATCTGCGCCGTCGCGCCGATCGAGGCCAGGCGGTGATCGTGGCCACGCACGACCCCGAGTTCGCCGCGGCCTGCGCACGCCGCGCGGTGCTGCTCGCCGACGGGCGGGTGATCGCCGACGGTCCCGCGGCGGAGTTGCTCGCCGGCGGCTGGTACTTCGCGACCGAGACCGCCCGCATCCTCGGCGGCGCTGGTGGCGCGCTGCTGCCGGAGGACGGCGCTGAGCTCTTGCGGGCAAGCAGGGCCTTGGAGGTCGTGGCGTGAGTTGGCCGCTGGCATCCTTCCTGGTTGTCGGTGTCGTCCTGGTGCTCGGCTGGCTGGCTTACGAGCGTCGGCAGCCCTCGGCGCGGATGGTGGCGGTGGTGGGGACGTTGGCGGCCGTCGCCGCCTTGGGCCGCGACGCGTTCGTCGCTCTGCCGGACGTCAAGCCAATCACCGCGATGGCGCTCGTCGTTGGCTACGCCCTAGGTCCGCTTCCCGGTTTCACCGTCGGCGCGGTGGGGATGCTGATGTCGAACTTCCTACTTGGCCAAGGCCCATACACGCCCTGGCAGATGGCCGCCTGGGGTTGCGTTGGCCTGTTCGGCGCAGTCCTCGGCTGGCTGAGTGGGCGGCGCTTGGGGCGTGTGCCGCTCGCACTTGCGTGCGCGATCGCCGCGTTGGCGGCGAAGGAGGTGATGAATCTGTACACGTGGACGATCGGTGCCAGTCACACGCCAGCCGCGCTGCTGGCGGTGGCCGGCGCGGGGCTGCCGTTTGACCTGACCGACATGGTTGCGAGCTTCCTGTTCGGCCTGGCTTTCGGTCCAGAGCTGGCAAGGCTGCTGGCACGGATGCGCGCACGCATGGATATTCGATGGGAGCCGGTCCCAGGGCCCGCACTCCTAGTAGTCCTCACGGCACTCGCCTACGGCGGTATGGTCGGACACGCATCCGCCGCGTCATTGTCCCCGGAGCTCTCGTTTCTGAGCTCCGCCCAGAACTCCGACGGTGGTTTCGGCGGCGCGCGCGGGCAGAGCTCCAGCGAGCTGTACACCGCTTGGACGGCTATGGGCTTGGCGGCCGCGGGGCGCGACCCGGCGAATGTGCGCCGTGGAGGACACTCGCTGCTCGACTCGCTGCGCGCTGAAGCCGCGACCCTGAATGGCCTGGGCGACGCCGAGCGCACGATCCTCGCCGCGGCCGCGTGCGGGGCATCGTCATACTCGTTCGCCGGGCGTGATCTCGTGGCCGAAGTGTTGAAGGCGCGAGACAGCGACAACTCGTTCGAGCATCTCGTCAATCTCACGTCGTTCGCGATCTTCGCGTTGCGCGCAGTCGGTCATTCGCCCAGCTTTCCCGCGATCCGCGGCGCCGCCGGCTGGATCGAGCGCCAGCAGAACTCAGACGGCGGTTTCAGTTTTGGCGGGCGGGGTTCATCCAGCGATGTCGACGACACCGGCGCGGCGCTCCAGGCGCTCGTCGACGCCGGCGCTCGCGACGCGCGCATTCTCGACGCCGCGGCTGGTTATCTGATCCGCTCTCAGAATCTCGACGGCGGCTTTCCGCAGCAATACGGAGGCGAATCCAACGCTCAGTCGACCGCCTGGGCGATCCAGGGCCTGATCGCGACGGGGCGGCGCCCCAATACGGTGCGTCGCCGTGGTAGTCGCTCGCCGATCGGCTATCTGGAAAGCCTGCTCGCGCCAGGGGGCAGCATCCGCTATTCGCGCACCAGCTCCCAGGCACCCGTGTGGGTGACCGCCCAGGCGCTGATCGCGCTCGCGGGCAAGACGTTCCCCGTCGGGTCGTAATCCGGTCAAGGTGCGCAGGATGCTTGTGTTTCAGTCGTGCCCCGGCCTGGGCGTCTTGGCGCTGAGTTGCTCGAGCAACTCAGCGCGGTCGGTGCCATGTGCCTGAAGCACACGATCGAAGTCCGCGCCGTAGATGTGCATCACGGCCATCAGCACGTCGGTCGTTGTGACCCCGGTGGCTCCCCGCCGGCTGGCGATATGGACGGCATTCTCGGTGACTTGTGCGACCACGTCGCGATCATCCACGCTGCCGGCGTGAGCCGTCCGCTCACGATCGGTGTCCTCGTCGTGTGCGTGGAGGGGTGCCTCGCTTACGCCGAGCGCTTGCAGCGCGGTCCCGGCTTCGCCATACAGACGCAGGACACGCAGCCAGCGCTCGGCCTCGGCCTCGGGAGTGCGAGCGAACGGCATCGCCGTGGCTGCAATACCCAACACCATTGCCGCATCTGGGGCGAGTGCTACCTCCGTGTTCACTGCGACATCCTGAGATCCGCGCGAGGTGCGTGAAGAAGCGCGACATTGTCGCGTCCCAGCGCGAGCACCGGTGGCCCGTCGGCTAGGCGAAACTCGAGCACGACGGTGCCGGTGCGCCCGGCCGCGACGCGCGCCGAGCGCATGAGCTCAGCGACCTCGCGATGCGGCACCCTACACGCGCGGAGGAACTGCTCGGTTCGATCGCTTGCGGCACCGTCGTGATCGAGCTCGAGCTCCTCGAGGAGGACCACTGGCGCCGCGGCGCCTCCCTCGACGCCCAGCAGGCACGCGGCCATGTCGTCGGGGCGCGCATCGGTCTCTTCGGCCACTCGGTCCAGGAGCTCCGACGCTGTGGTCCCAGGTCCGAGCACGGCGAGCGTGCGCGCGAGTCGCTCGGCGCCGAACAGCTCTCCTCCGACCCTTGCCTCGGTGACGCCGTCGGTGTGGAAGCAGACCTGTGAGCGGCCCGGTAGAGACACCACGGTCTGGCGAGTCCCGGTCCGCATGCCCGCTCCGATCGGTGGCGAGGAGCAGACGGTGATCGGCGCGATCGACTGTGAGCCGAGCACGAGCGGGGGTGGATGGCCGGCACAGGCGTAAGTCAGGATGCGCTCGCGTGGTTGATAGGTGGCCACCACGACGGTGGCGAACGACCCCCCGAGCTGGCGCTCGAGCACGGTTCCCGCCGTTTGCACGGCGGCCCGCGGCGAGAGGCCGGCCTCGAGGTATGCCCGTAGCGTGAAGCGCACGAGCGCCGTATGGGGCAACGCCTGCCGTCCGTGTCCGGAGATGTCACCGACGATGACCGCCAGCTGGCCATCTTCGAGTGCGAACACATCGTAGAAGTCGCCGCCCGCTCCCGGACCGTCAGCCGGACGGTAAGCAGCGGTGGTGCCCACCGGACCGAGCCGGGCGGGCGGCAGTGGGAGCAGCGCGGCCTGAAGCAGGCCCACATCCTCGAGCAGCTCTCCACGTTGCTGCTCCAGTCGCCGGGCGCGAAGCGCGGTCAAGCGCGAGCGTACCGCGAGTGCGCTCGCGAGCGCGAGCAGAACACCGATCAGCGTCCACACGAGCGTGGGAACCACACCGACGATTCTGGTGATCGTCCTCACGAGCTGCGACGAGCGACCGTGCGTCGGCGAGCCATGTGCTGCCCTCCGTGCATGCCGTATAGCGTGCACGGGCGGGCCCGAGGTACCCACCGCTACGGGCACGACCGCACCCCGCAATAGTGCGACCGGGGTTGCGCGCCTCGTTGCGACGTGGCCACGGGCGTGTCGCCTGCCCCGCGTGGCATGCGGCGAGCGGCCGGTGACCGCCGGGCTCGATACGCCGATGACCCGTGGTGGCGTCGTTGCCGTGGACGGTGCCGTTGTCGTCGGCGGTGCTGCGGTCGACGGGACGGGTGTACTGGCGGCGAGGACTGGAGCCGAGATGGCCGCCGGGCGGCTTGAAGCAGCGCCTGACACGGCAGGCTGTCGTGGCGATTTGGCTTGCGGCGATTTGGCCTTTTTCGCGTCGCCGCTCGGCACACGTGACGGGGACGAGTCCTCTGGCGTCTTCTGCTCGGGGCCCGGCGTTCCCTTGGCGCCCACGGTCTCCTCGGTGTTCCCATGGTTCTCGTGCCGGTGATTACCCGGGTCACGTTCTTGATGGTTCCCGGAGTCCTGTCGATGCCCGCCCGCGGGCGTGATCACGTGACCGGGAAGAGGAGGGCCAATTGGGCCGCTATCGGGAGACCCGTTGCTCGTGGCCCATTCGGGCTGCTTGCTCGGCGTGCTGGAGCTGCCCGGAGCCGGCTGGGCCGCGCAACAGTCTTCGGCCCTGCCGTGGCGTCGCGAAAGCGGCGGTACTACTGCTTTGGGAGTGCTCGTATGCGGAGCGCCTGTCCTAGGTGTGCCCGTCTGCGGAGCGCCTGTCTGATCTGGCGCGGGCGCGCCAGGTAATGGCCTTACGTGGTCTGGCCTGGCCGCGGCAACGGGAATGAACGCCAACGCCAGCGCACAGCAAACGAAGATGGTTGTCACCGCTAGACGCTGGCGTCGGCGGGGGGGTGAAGAGTGTTTGCCGGTGTCGCTCGCCATCAGCAGCCTGTGCCGATCAGCTGGCCCTGGCTGTGTGCCCCCGGGTGTACGCAAGCGCCTCCTCGAGCGTGGAAAAGATCGCGAACGCTCCATCCAGCCCCGAAAGCTCAAAGATCTTCAGCACGGTGGTCCGCGTGCAGACGATCGCCAGCCGCGCGTCGACGTCGAGGCTCCTGTCGACACCGACGAGCACGCCGAGGGCCGTCGAGTCCATGAAGGTGGTGAGCGAGAGGTCAACGACGAGCTCGCTGTGGCCTGCCTCGAGCGTTTCGATCAGCATCCACTTCAAGCGCGGGGCCGTGGAGAGATCGAGATCCCCTTCGATTGAGATCACGCTCGTACGCTTGTCGAGCTCGCGCTGAAGGATCCCAAACGGCGTCGTACTCGACTGTGAATGGTTGGCTGTGTCAACTCGACTTAGCATCGTGGTTCTCGTGTCACGTGCTGGCGATGGGTCTACATGATACGCAGCGCAACCCTGACGCGCGACGCATTCGCGCATACACGTGCAAGAAGACCTTTCGCCACGAACCGATCCTCCTCCTACACGCACCGTGGATGATCGAACAATTGTCCACTGGGCGGCTCGCTCCGGTCGGCTGTTCCGCGGTAGCTTCACGTACCAACCAGCAGAGCGGCTTCAGCCCTCGTTTAGCGGCGTCTCTACCCTGTAGAGACCATGGATGTGAGACCTACGACGAGGCTTGCGGACCCGCCCAGCGCCGCTGGAGCACTCCTCGTTGCGGGGTTGTGCGCGATCGCGCTGGCGCTGACCTGGGTAGTGGCTGCGCTGGTGCCGGCTACGCATGTGAAAGACGCGGTGGCTCTGTACGACTTCACGCTGCTTGGCGGCCCGCGGGCAGACGACCTGGCGAACGTCCTGCTGCACCTGCTCGAGCCCGCTCTGTACATCCTCTGGGGCGTCCTGCTGATGGCGGTCGCGCTCTGGCGCAGGCGCCCGCGAGTGGCGCTTGCCGTCGGGCTCGTGATGGGCATGGCGCCGCTGACCGCAGAGTTGCTCAAGCCGCTGCTCGCGCACCCGCACGCGCAAATCTACGGCGATGAGATCTCCGCCGCCTCGTGGCCGAGCGGCCACGCGAGCGCGGCGACGGCGCTCGTTATGTGTGCGGTGCTCGTGACACCCCAGCGCCTGCGAGCAACCGTCGCTCTATTGGGTGCGATGTTCGCGGCGGCCGTCGGCTTCTCGCTCGTGCTGCTCGCCTGGCATCTGCCGAGCGATGTCGTCGGTGGCTATCTGGTGGGCACGCTGTGGGCGGCGCTGGCCGTCGCCGGCTTGCGCATGGCCGAGACGCGGTCTCGCTCACGCCGGCTGGGAGGCCGTGCCAGCGCCGTGCGCGCCGGGATCCCATAGAGACTCGGATCCGGCCTCGCCCTCGTTCGTGGCGCGGCTGAGGATGAACAGCAGATCCGACAACCTGTTCAGGTAGCGCACCACCTCCGGATTTACCCCCTCGCCCACGGCGATCGCGCGCCGCTCCGCGCGGCGGCAGACGGTCCGGCAGACATGCAGATGCGCGGCCGCGGGGCTGCCCCCGGGAATCACGAACGAGCGCAACGGCTGGAGCTTCGCGTTGACCTCGTCGCAGGCCTGCTCGAGCCACTCGGTGTAGGGAGGGCCGATGCGCAGTCGCCCACGCTCATGCTTGCCAGGGGAAGGATCAGTGGCCGGTGTGGCGGGCGCCACCGGCACGCATAAGTCCGCGCCAACGTCGAGCAGGTCGTTCTGCACGCGGCGAAGCCACGTGGCGAAGGCTGGCGGGAGCTTCGGCTGGAGCAGCGCGACACCGAGCGTCGCGTTCAGCTCATCGATGGTGCCATACGCCTCCACCCGAGAATCGAGCTTCGACACGCGACTCATGTCGCCGAGGTGCGTCTCACCACCGTCGCCGAGCTTCGTATAGATACGGGTGAGATTGACGGTCATGGCATTTCGAGTTTCGCACACCCAGACCACGAGTCCCAGACCGCGCGTTTCGCACACCCAGGCCGCCGCTCCTCGGCGCGATGGGATACGTTCCCGGCGCACATGCGGATCGGTGTTCCGAAGGAGACCGCGGCGGGAGAGCACAGGGTTGCGCTCGTGCCCGAGGTCGTGAGCAAGCTGGGGGCCAAAGGGCTCGACGTCCTCGTGCAGAGTGGCGCGGGCTCTGACGCCCTGATTCCAGACGCCGCCTTCGCGGCGGCCGGCGCGCAGATAATCGGCACGCCCGGGGCGGGTGGGGACGTTACCCGGGGCGGGTGGGGATTCCAATCACACGGACGTGTGGGGGGCCGATGTGGTCGTAAAGATCGCGCCGCCCGACGCGGAGGAGATCCGTGGGCTGGGATCCGGCGCGATCCTGATCGGCTTCCTCGCACCGCTCTCGAGCCCCCAAACCACACGCGCGCTGGCCGACGCGGGAGCGACCGCCTTTGCGATGGAGGCGATCCCGCGGATCTCGCGCGCGCAGGCGATGGACGCGCTGTCTTCGCAGAGTAATGTCGCTGGTTACCGGGCCGCGCTGCTCGGTGCCGAGCAGATGGGCCGTTTCTACCCGATGCTGATGACTGCCGCCGGCACGATCCCGCCGGCCAAGGTGCTCGTGCTGGGCGTTGGCGTCGCCGGGCTGCAGGCGCTCGCGACCGCCAAGCGCCTGGGGGCGCGTACGACCGGTTATGACGTGCGCCCCGAGGTGGCCGAGCAGGTGCAGTCGCTGGGGGCACAGTGGCTCGACCTCGGCTTGGACGCGAGCGGCGAGGGCGGCTATGCGCGTGAGCTGACCGAGGAGGAGCGCGATCGCCAGCAGCAGGCGCTGACAGATGCGATCAAGGGGTTCGACGTAGTGATCACGACCGCGCTCGTGCCCGGGCGCCCGGCCCCCAGGCTGGTCACAGCCGAGGCTGTGGAGGGGATGAAGGCGGGCTCGGTGATCGTTGACATGGCGGGCGAAGCGGGTGGCAACTGCGAGCTGACCGAGCCGGGCGAGACGGTTGTGCGTCACGACGTGAAGATCCTCTCACCCCTGAACCTGCCGGCGGGTATGCCCGAGCACTCCTCGCAGCTGTTCGCGCGCAACGTGCAGGCGCTGCTCGAGCTGTTTGTCGGTGAGGACGGCAGCCTGCACCTGGACTTCGACGATGAGATCGTCAGCGGCGCATGCATCGTGCGCGACGGAGTGATCGTCCATCCGGGAGCAAAAGCCGCAGTTGAGGCCTCGTCATAGAGGGAGTGATTCGCAGATGATCTTTGCCAGCACGCTCACCACCAACCTCGCGATCCTCGTGCTGGCGGGCTTCATCGGCTTCGTCGTCATCTCCAAGGTGCCCAACACGCTGCACACGCCGCTGATGTCGGCACCAATGCGATCCACGGGATCGTCCTGCTTGGCGGCCTGTTGATCGTCGGGTTCTCCGGTGGCGGGACGTTCAACGAGATCATCCTCGTGATCGCGATCACCTTCGGCACGATCAATGTCGTCGGCGGCTTTTTGGTGACCGACCGGATGCTCGAGATGTTCAAGGCCAAGCCCAAGCAAACCCCCGCGGGGGATGGCGAGAAGACGCCCGACGGCAAGGCGGGAGGATCGTGACGATGCATCCCGTGATCGGGACGTTCCTGCAGGATCCGAATTTCCTCGACGTCCTGTACATCATCGCTTTCGGCCTGTTCATTCAGGGTCTGCGGGGCCTGTCGGGTCCGACGAGCGCCGTGCGCGGCAATCGCATCGCCGCGGTCGGAATGGCGATAGCGGTGATCGCCACGTTGCTGGCAGCCTGATGAGGGCAACTGGGGTCTGATCGCGCTGGGCGTGGCGCTCGGTACGGCCGTTGGCGTGCCGGCTGCGCGCCAGGTGAAGATGACCGCGATGCCACAGATGGTGGCGCTGTTCAACGGCGTGGGCGGTGGCGCGGTATTCCTGATCGCCTGGGCGGAGTTCCGTGATTACGGGTCCAGCTACAGCGGCGTGCCCACCTACGTCGCGATCTTCTCGGTGTTCGCCGCGATCGTCGGCTCGGTCTCCTTCTGGGGCTCCAACATCGCCTTCGGCAAGCTCCAGGAAATCATCCCCGGGCGCCCGATCAGCTTTGGCTCGGCCCAGCAGATCGTCAACCTCGTACTGCTGATCCTGGCGCTGGCAGCCGGTATCGACCTGGTCGCGGGTGCGCACTCCGAACTGCTGTTCATCGGCATGCTCCTCGTGGCCGCGCTGCTCGGCAACGCTGTAGTGCTGCCGATCGGCGGCGCCGACATGCCGGTGGTGATCTCGATGCTGAACGCCTTCACCGGGCTCTCGGCGGCCGCCACGGGCGTCGCGCTCGACAACCCCGCGCTGATCGTGGCGGGCATGATCGTGGGCGCCTCGGGCACGATCCTGACGAACCTGATGGCCACCGCGATGAACCGCTCGATCCCGGCGATCATCGCCGGTGGGTTTGGAGGCGGGGGCGCGGTCGCGGGTGCCGAAGGCGCCGGCGAGCACGCCGGCACCGTGCGCTCTACAAGCGCCGCCGACGCGGCGATCCAGCTCGCCTACGCCAACCGCGTGGTGATCGTCCCCGGCTACGGCATGGCGGTCGCCCAAGCGCAGCACGCGGTGCGCGAGCTCACCAAAGAGCTCGAGGCGCGCCAGGTGGAGGTCAGCTACGCGATCCATCCCGTCGCGGGCCGCATGCCGGGGCACATGAATGTGCTACTCGCCGAGGCCGACGTGCCGTATGACCAATTGAAGGAGATGGACGAGGCCAACCCCGAGTTCCAGCGTACAGACGTCTCGCTCGTGATCGGGGCCAACGACGTGACCAATCCGGCCGCCAAGAACACACCCTCCTCGCCGATCTACGGCATGCCGATCCTCGAGGTCGCCGACAGCCACTCGGTGATCGTGATCAAGCGCTCGATGAACCCCGGTTTTGCGGGCATCGAGAACGAGCTCTACTTCGACCCCAAGACAGCGATGCTCTTCGGGGACGCGAAGTCGGCGGTGAGCGAGATCACCGCCGAGCTTGCCCAGATCTGAGTCCGCCTCTGCGAGACTGCGCTCGTGATCGAGCGCAGCCAGGCTCTTGCCGCCCTCTCGCAGGATGAGTTCGACGTCGTCGTGGTCGGCGGCGGGATTACCGGGGCGGGTGTTGCGCTGGATGCGGCCACGCGCGGCTATAGCGTGGCGCTCTTAGAGCGGGCTGACTTCGCCTCGGGCACTTCGAGTCGCTCGAGCAAGCTGGTGCACGGCGGTCTGCGCTACCTGCAGAACTTCGATCTCGGACTTGTCCGCGAGGCGCTGCTGGAGCGCCAGCTGATGGTGGCGCTGGCGCCGCACCTGGTTCGCCCGCTGCCGCTGGTGGTGCCAGCATTCGAGGGCGCCCGTCCGGATCGCCTCGTCGGCGTCGGGTTAAACCTCTACGACGTTATGTCGGTCGACCGCGACCGCCTGCGCACGCGCCGGAGCAAGCGCGCGCGCACCGAGCGCGAGCAGGGCAATCAGCCCCAGCAGGCTGAGGGCGCGTCTTGGAGCCCCGAGCGTCACCGGGTGATCTCAGGCGAGGAGGTCCTCGAGCTGCTGCCGGTGTTTGCCGGCAGGTCTTCGGTCGGCCGCGAGCCGACGAGCGGCTACCTGTTTTATGACTGCCAGACCGACGATGTCCGCCTTGTGCTTACCGTGCTCGGTGAGGCAGAGCGCTTCGGCGCGGTCTGCGCCAACCGCCTAAACGTCACGGGTCTGCTCGAGCGGGACGGACGCACGCGGGGCGTACGGGCGCTGGACGCAGAGAGCAGCGCGGAGATCGAGGTGCGTGCCGCGAACGTGATCAACGCGACCGGGGTGTGGGCCGATCAGCTGCGTCCCGACGAGCTCCACGACGAGGCCGAGCTGCCGCGCATTCGTCCCAGCCGCGGCACACACCTGATCCTGCGCCACGAGGACCTGCCGCTCGTGGGTGGCGCGATCGTCCCGGCGGGCAACGGACGCACGATCTTCGCGCTTCCCTGGCTGGGGCGCACGCTCGTCGGCACCACCGACAACGACTACGAGGGCGACCTCGAGCACGTACGGCCATCTACCGAGGACATCGACTACCTGCTCCAAGCGGTCAACGACTTCTTTGGCGTCAGCCTCGACACGGGGCATCTGGCGGGCGCTTTCGCCGGCGTGCGTCCATTGATCTCGACCGGGGACCCGAAGAAGTCGGTGGACATCTCGCGCAAGGCCGAGCTCTATGAGACCTCCAGTGGCATGATCACGATCACCGGGGGCAAGCTGACAACCTGGCGGCGGATGGCAAAGATGACCGTTGACCGGCTCGTCGAGCGCGACGCGCGCGATGCTCCATGCCGTACCCACGAGATCCCTCTCGGGCAAGCGATCGCTCCGGAGGACCTGCCGCGGGTGGAGGGCGTGCCGGCGGAGTCCTACCCCGCGCTGGCGGCCCGCTACGGCGACGCCGCTCATCAGGTGCTCGCGCTCGCGGGAGAATCGAACCCCGCCCACCCCGAGCTGGCTCAGCCGATCGTTGCAGGCCTGCCAGACCTGCTGGCCGAGGTTGTGCTGGCGGCTCGCAAGGAGCAGGCACGCAGCATTGGTGACGTGCTTCTGCGCCGCACACGCTTGGGACTGCTCGCAGCGCGAGAGCTGGGCGGGGTGGGCAATCCGATCAATCGTGTCGCCGATGTGCTCGCGCGCGAGCTCGGCTGGAGCTCCGAGCGCAGAGGCGGGGAGATCGAGCGCTTTGCGCAAGAGGCCGATGCCGAGGGCATCATGCCCGTATGAGCGCGCGCTCCGATCGTGTGCTGGCCTGCGATTGTGTGCTGGAGCTGGGCGGGCGTCCGTGGCTGATGGGTATCGTCAACGCCTCGCCAGATTCCTTCAGCGACGATGGCCGTTTTGGGACGCTGCAGGCGCAGGTCGAGCTGGCGCGCGAGCTGCTTGCCTGTGGTGCGGACATTCTGGACATTGGCGGGGAGTCCGCCAGCACCGGTCGCCCGCCTGTCGCGGTCGAGCAGGAGATCGAACGCGTCGTGCCGCTGATCGAGCACGCGACGGGTGAGCTGGGCGCGATCGTCTCGGTCGACACCTACAAGCCGGCGGTCGCGCGGGCGGCGATCGCCGCGGGCGCCACGATCGTCAACGATGTCAGCGGCCTGCGCGATCCGGGCATCGCGGAGGTGTGCGCGCAGACTGGCGCGGCGCTGGTCTTGATGCACACACGCGCCGCGCCCAAGCAGCGGATGCAGGACCCCGATCTGTATGACGATGTGGTGGTTGATGTGCTCGCCTTCCTGAGCGCGCGTATCGAGCAGGCGATCGCCGCCGGCGTCGCCCTCGAGCAGCTGATCCTCGATCCGGGCCCGGATTTCGCAAAGACACCCACCCAGACGATCGAGCTGCTCGCGGGGATCGACCGCCTGCACGAGCTTGGACGGCCGCTGCTGATGGCGATTTCGCGCAAGGACTTCATCGGGGCGCTCACTGCCCGTCCCCCGCGCGAGCGCCTGCCCGGCACATTGGCCGCGCTAGCCCACGGCGTGGACGCGGGCGCACAGATCTTCCGAGTACACGATGTCGCCGCCGCCGCTGACTTTTTGAGCGTGCGGGCCGCGCTCGCGGGAGAGCTCGAGCCACAGAGGGATCTGGCGCTCACCGAGGAACATCGCTACGAACGCTAGGCTTCGCCCACGGGGTGCCGGTCGCTGCTCAACGCGACCGGACGCCAACCGCCCAATCCGAAACGAAGGAGAAGCAACATGTCAGTACTCGACCGCTCCGAGTTGGAGGCCAGCCCGCTGGCCGATTTGCACGCGATCGCCGACCAGCTTGGTCTCGACGGCTTTCGGCGCCTGCGCAAGGAGGAGTTGATCGGCGTGATCCTCGGCGATTCGCCGGAGGCGGAGACGGTGGTGGAGGGCTCCGCGACCGGTGGTGCTGCTCGCAAACGTCGCGCCCCCCGTCTGCGGCGCGGGACGAAGGTCGAGGCGGAGAGCGCCACCCCGACTGATCCTACATCCGAGAGTGTCTCCTCGACCGAGCCTGAACCCTCGACTTCTTCTTCTTCTTCTTCTTCTCTCCTCCCGCCGTGGTCGCGGTACGGGTCGCAGCGGTCGCGGATCGGACCAGTCGAGCGAGGGGTCGGACGGATCGCCCTCGAAGGCGGCGCCCAGCGATGGCGCAAGCGGTGCTCGCAGCGCCGAGGGCGTGGTAGAGCTGCTGGGCAACGGCTCCGCCTTTCTGCGCGTCGATCCCCCCGAGCCCTCCGATGAGGACGTCTACATCTCCGCCGCTCAGGTCCGTCGCTGTGAGCTCGTCTCCGGCGATCGGGTAACTGGTCCGGTACGCACGCCCCGCCGCTCGGAGCGCTACCCCTCGCTGGTGCGCATCGACACGATCAACGGAGCATCTGCCGACACGGTTTCCGAGGGGCCTCAGTACGAGGATCTGGCAGTTGCCTATCCGAGCGAGCGGTTTGCGCTGAACGCCGGGGACCCCACGCTCGACGCAATCGAGTGGCTGACACCGCTCGGTCGTGGCTCGCGCGCGGTGATCGTCGGGCCGCCGCGCGCAGGCAAGACCGAGACCCTGCGGCGTCTGTTGGGCACCGTGACCGTCGCCGCCGGCGCCGGGGCTGAGGCGGGCGCCGGTGAGGTCGGTGGGTCGGGTGGAGTGGAGATAACACTGGTGCTCGTGGGTGTAAGGCCCGAGGAGCTCGCGGAGTGGCAGGAGGGGCCGGGCGCGGGCGGGGATGGGCCGGGCGGGAATCTCATCACCTGTCGCGGCACTCAACTTTGCCGCCTCGGCCGATGCCCAGAGTCAAGCGGTCGAGCGCGCGATGGACGGCGCCAAGCGCGTTGCCGCGCGCGGGGGACATGCGCTGGTGTTGATCGACAGTCTCGACGGTCTACACCCGCCGGCCGCTCGCAAGACGCTCGCCGCCGCACGCAACCTGCGCGACGGCGGCTCACTCACGGTGATCGCCACCGCAACCAGCCCGTTCGGAGGCGAGACGACGGTGATCGCACTCGAGGGAGGGCTCACCGAGAGCGGTCTGCCGATCCTCGATCTGGCGGCGAGCGGGACACTGAAGCCGGAGCTGCTCGTCGGCGAGGACGGTGCGAAGGCGATCGCCAAGGCCCGCGCGGAGGCGCGGGGTTAGCGCCTGTTGTACGCGACGCGGTCCCAGGAGGGCTCGGGCGCAAGATCGATCGGCTGACTGCTGCGATCGATCTGTACATAGGCGAAGCTGCCGGTCTCTTCATTGAAAGCGACGCTCAGCTCGCCCTCGTTGACGCGTTGGTCCAGCCAGGCGCCGCGGAACACCAGCCGGCGCATCCAGTGGACCAGCGAGCGCTCGGCTGGGCCGACCAACTCGGGCCAGCAATCGTTGACGTGCTCGCCCAAGGCCGAGGCGGGATCGAGGATCTCACCGTTGACGGCCAGGTTGACTAGATCTTCGAGCTCGCCGTCACCGAGGCGCCCGCCGACGAAGCCGAGCTTCAGCGCCGCCTGCTCGCAACGCTCGGAGAAGTCCTCATCGTTGAAGGTAAAGCGCAGCTCTCCATATTCGAGGACGAAGTCCTCTCCCGAGTCGTAGTTTCCGCGGCGTGACGTTTCCATGTCATGAGGCCGGGAATTGGTTTTGATAGGGACCCACCCACCCAGCGTCGGGATCATAAGCTGGGCTCCTGCATTTCTGGCTGCCATGAATGGGATTTTGCAGTCTGCCGATGCGGAAGCAGGTGACCAGACCGATCAGGAATCGAGAAGCGCGGTCACCGAGCCGCACTTAGCATGCCCGTCATGGACACGGCCAAGAGACCGAACGCGCAGTCCCCCGCGCCGCACACCGCGGATAGCCACGATCTGATCCGCGTGCACGGCGCGCGCGTGAACAACCTCAAGGACATCAGCGTGGAGATCCCAAAGCGCCGGCTGACGGCGTTCACGGGCGTCTCCGGCTCGGGCAAGAGCTCGCTGGTGTTCGGCACGATCGCCGCCGAGTCCCAGCGGCTGATCAACGAGACCTACAGCGCCTTTGTACAGGGCTTCATGCCAACGCAGGCGCGCCCCGAGGTCGATGTCCTGGATGGGCTTACGACCGCGATCATCGTCGACCAGGAGAGGATGGGCACCGACCCCCGCTCCACGGTCGGCACCGCCACCGATTCGGGCGCGATGCTGCGCATCCTCTTCAGCCGGCTCGGCAAACCGCACATCGGCTCCCCCCAGGCGTTCTCCTTCAACGTCGCCTCGGTCTCGGGCGCCGGCGCGGTCACCTTTAAACGTGCTGGCCACACGAGAAAAGAGAAGCGCAGCTTCAGCGTCCTCGGCGGCATGTGCCCGCGCTGCGAGGGCCGCGGCGCGGTAAACGACATCGACCTCACCCAGCTATACGACAAGCGCAAGTCGCTCAGAGACGGCGCGCTCACGATCCCCGGCTACAGCATGGACGGCTGGTACGGGCGGATCTTCTTGGGCTCCGGGTTTTTTGACCCAGACAAGCCGATCGAGAAGTTCACCAAAAAAGAGCTCGACGACCTGCTCTACAAGGAGCCGACCAAGATCAAGGTCGAGGGCATCAACCTGACCTACGAGGGCCTGGTCCCACGGATCCAGAAATCGATGCTCTCCAAGGACACCGAGGCGCTGCAGCCGCACATCCGCGCCTTCGTGGAGCGGGCGGTCACTTTCACCACCTGTCCCGAGTGCGACGGGACCCGGCTCAGCGCAGAGGCCCGGTCATCGAAGATCAACGCGATCAACATCGCCGACGCCTGCGCGATGCAGATCAGCGACCTGGCCGCGTGGGTGGGCAAACTCAAAGAGCCGTCGGTCGCGCCGCTGCTCGAGGCCCTGGGAGTCACACTCGACTCATTCGTGGACATCGGGCTCGGCTACCTCTCGCTCGAGCGCCCGTCGGGCACGCTCTCCGGCGGAGAGGCCCAACGCGTGAAGATGATCCGCCAACTCGGGTCCTCGCTCACCGACATCACCTACGTCTTCGATGAGCCGACGATCGGGCTGCACCCACACGACATCGAGCGGATGAACGAACTGCTGCTGCAGTTGCGCGACAAGGGCAACACCGTGCTCGTCGTCGAGCACAAGCCGGAGACCATCGCCATCGCCGACCACGTCATCGACCTCGGCCCGCAGGCCGGCGCTGAGGGCGGCGAGGTGGTGTTCGAGGGGACTGTCGAGAAGCTGAGGGCGAGCAAGACGATCACCGGGCGCCACCTCGACGACCGGGCCACCCTCAAGGAGACGGTGCGGACACCAGACGGTGCGCTCGAGGTCCGCGGCGCCGGCACTCACAACCTCAAGGACCTCGACGTTGACATTCCGCTCGGCGTATTGGTCGCCGTCACAGGTGTGGCTGGCTCGGGCAAGAGCTCGCTGATCGGCGGCTCGGTCTCCGGTCGCGACGGGGTCGTCTCGATCGATCAGGCCGCGATCAAGGGCTCACGGCGCAGCAACCCGGCGACCTACACCGGGCTGCTCGACCCGATCCGCAAGGCTTTCGCGAAGGAGAACGGCGTCAAGCCGGCGCTGTTCAGCGCCAACTCCGAAGGCGCCTGCCCAAATTGCAACGGCGCCGGCGTGATCTACACCGACCTGGCGATGATGGCCGGTGTCGCCGCCCCCTGCGAGGTATGCGAGGGCAAGCGATTTCAGGCTGAGGTACTCGAGTACAAGTTCGTCGGCAAGGACATCAGTGAGGTGCTTGCGATGCCAGTGGTCGAAGCCGAGGAGTTCTTCGGCGCCGGTAAGGCAAATACACCGGCAGCGCACAAGATCCTCGAGCGGCTCGCTGAGGTCGGGCTCGGCTACCTCAGCCTCGGCCAGCCGCTCCCCACGCTGTCCGGCGGCGAGCGCCAGCGCCTGAAGCTGGCCACCCAGATGGCCGAGAAGGGTGATGTCTATGTCCTCGACGAGCCGACCGCCGGTCTGCACCTCGCCGATGTCGAGCAGCTCCTCGGCCTGCTGGACCGGCTGGTGGACTCGGGCAAGTCGGTCATCGTCATCGAGCACCACCAGGCGGTCATGGCGCACGCTGACTGGATCATCGATCTCGGCCCCGGCGCCGGGCACGACGGCGGTGAGATCGTCTTCGAGGGCACACCCGCCGAACTCATCGCAGAGCGCTCCACACTCACCGGTGAGCATCTCGCAGCCTACGTCTGCTCTTGACCGAAGCCCTCGCGGACATCGTGAGACGAGTTCTCTAGTCTGTTTCGACTCGTCCCACTCGACCTGCGATATGGGTTCGCGTGTGGTGCGTAGCCGCTCCTACACTCCCATTGTGACGCCGGAGGAGCTCGCCAATCTCGCGCATCTGCGCCGTGCCCGCGATCTGATCGACCGCGAGTACGCGTGCCCGCTCGACGTCGCCGCACTCGCCCGCGCCGCGTTGATGTTGACCGCCCACTTCGCGCGGCAGTTCCGCGCGACGTACGGGGAGACGCCCTACACATATCTGATGACGCGGCGAATCGAGCGCGCGAAGGCGCTGCTGCGTCATGGCGATGTGTCGATCACCGAGGCCTGCATGGCGGTCGGATGCACGTCGCTCGGCTCGTTCAGCGCCCGCTTCACCCAGCTGGTGGGCGAGACGCCGACGGCCTACCGGGCCCGCAACCACAGCGCGCTGGAGAGCGTGCCGGGCTGCGTCGCCAAGGACCTCACTCGCCCGAGCCGCCATCCGAGCAGGACGGGAGCCGAGCAGGATCGGAGAAACGCGCGGGCCCCCGACGCCCTAGCCTTGCGGGTATGAACCTAACTCTTTCCACCTGCTTCGTCCTCGTCCATGACCCCGATCTCGCGCTGATCTTCTATCGCGACACGCTCGGCCTCGAGCTGCGCAACGACGTCGCCCGCGAGGACTTCCGCTGGATCACCGTCGGCGCCGCCTCCCAGCCCGGCGTTGCGATCGTCCTCACGAACTACCTGAACGGCAGCCCCGCCGACAGCGACGCGCTCGCCGCCCTGCTCGCCAAGGGCGCCCTCAACGGCGTCCACTTTCACACCGACGATCTCGACGCCACCTTCGAGAAGCTCAGCACCTCGGGCACCGAGATCGTGCAGGAGCCGACCGACCAGCCGTGGGGCACGCGCGACTGCGCCGTACGCGACCCCTCCGGCAACATGGTGCGCATCGACCAGCCGCCGGCCGCGTGAACGTCGATCACCTCGCGATCGCACCGATAACCTGCACAGTGGGCCACCGAATAGGGAGATAGGTCCCAGCCCTGAGTGGGCTTGCGGTACGTGAGCCGACGTCCACCGTCTGCCCGATGATCTGCACCAATTCGCTCGTTGCCGGCGAGTCGCCGGTGAGCAGCGAGGCTATGGGTTCGCGCTTCATCGCCATAGATCACGAGCGCCCATGCACGCCCCCGGGGTAGGGTCGCATGCGGCCCTACCAGCCACGCCGCATGCGGCGTGGCTCACCCCATACCCTCCCCGCCGATGGCACGTCTAACCGAGCGCGGGTTGCGCAAGTCAGTCGGGGTCTCGGGGATGTTCGCGACCGCCTACGGCAACGTCGGCTCCTCGATCTACTATGCGCTCGGCCTCGTCGCCGCCCACGCGCTCGGTCTAACCCCGTTGGTGTTCGTGTTCGCCGGCGGGCTGTTCGCGCTGACGGCCAAAACGTACGCCGAGGGCGCCTCGATGTTCCCCGAAGCCGGCGGATCGTCGTCGTTTGCCCGCCACGCCTTCGACGACGTCGTCTCGTTCTTCGCCGGCTGGGCGCTCAGCCTCGACTACATCCTCACGATCGCGATCTCGGCGTTCTTCGTGCCGCACTATCTGAGCGCGTTCCCCGGGCTCGGCGCGCTCAAGCACAACCCCGACGACATCTTCGGAGGGCTGATCGTGGTCGCGATGCTCGCGTGGCTGAACATCCGCGGGCTGGGCGAGTCGGCCAAGCTGAACATCGTCCTCGCGCTGCTGGATCTCTCGACGCAGATCATGCTCGCGGCGCTCGGCTTCGTGCTGGTCCTCAACCCGCACCTGCTGATCAACCAGGTCCACCTGGGGTCGGTGCCGACGTGGAAGGAACTGATCTTCGCGCTGTCGCTGGCGATGCTCGCGTATACCGGCATCGAGACGGTCGCCAACATGGCCGAGGAGTCCAAGGATCCCGGCACGCAGGTGCCCAAGGCGGTCAACCTGGTCGTGCTCGCGGTGCTCGGCGTATACGCGGGCATCTCGATCGTCGCGCTGTCGGCGCTGCCCGTGTTGCACCACGGCGTCGGCTACAGCCCCGAGCTCAAACAGTCCTTCGAACATCCCGGATACGCGACCTCGCTCGGCGGCTTCTTCGAAAACGATCCGATGCTCGGCGTGGTCGAACACCTTGGCCTGCACGGCACGGTCCTGAAACTGGCCAGGTACTACCTCGGGATCCTCGCCGCAACGATCCTGTTCATCGCCACCAACGCCGGGATGATCGGCATCTCGCGCCTGTCCTGGTCGCTGTCCGAGCACCGCCAGCTGCCGCAGATCTTCTCCCGGCTGCACTCCAAGCACCGCACGCCGTGGTTCACGTTGATCTTCTTCTCGATGCTGGCGAGCACGCTGATCATCTACGGCAACACCGAAGTCCTCGGCAACCTCTACTCGTTCGGCGCGATGCTCTCGTTCACGACCGCGCACGCGGCGATCGTGAGGCTGCGCGTCAGCGATCCCGACCGGGAACGCCCCTACAGGAGCCCATGGGGGGTGCGCATCAAAGGCTCGGTGATCCCGATGGCGGCGGTGATCGGCGGCATCGGCACAGCCGCGGCATGGGTCGCCGTGACCGTGCTGCACAGCGAGGCGAAGATCGTGGGGATCCCATGGATGGTGATCGGGATGGGTGGCTACTTCTACTACCGCAAGCGCCAGGGTCTCGATCCGCGCAAGTCCTACAGGCTGCCCCGCACCGAGCGTCCTCCCGACTTCGAGGAGTTGGAGTACAAGACCGCGCTCGTGCCGATCTTCGGCGATGACGTCAGCGCGAGCGCGCTGTCGAGCGCCGCGAAGCTGATCGGCGAGGACGGTGTCCTCTACGCGATCTTCGTGTTGCCCGTGCCCAGCCAGCTCTCTTTGGAGGCCGGCCTCGAGGACGAGGAGGCCCAGGGCCGCTCGGTGCTCGAGAGCGCGCGCATCCAGGCGCGGCGCGCGGGCATCAAGATCCATACCGGCCTGATCCGCACGCGTAACCCCGGGGCGGCGCTCGTCGAGGAAGCCGAACGGGTCGGCTCGGACGTGATCTACTGGTCTGCGATCCATGCTCCCAGCGGCGAGCAGCGGATCGGCCCGACCGCCACCTATCTGCTCTCGAAGCGTCCCTGCCGGATCATCATCGAGACCGAGAACCGCCCGCTGCGCTCCCCCTCATCCGCGGGCGTGCCGGCGCCGGCCTGACAGGCCGGCTGAGGCTGCCACGGTCCTCGAGCCCTCATGGCTCAACTGAGCGCGGAGCGCAGCGCCTCGTCCAGCTCAGGATGGCGGAATTCGTAGCCGAGCACGAGCGCCTTGGCGGGCATCACACGCGCGCCGGTGCTGACGATCTCGGCCATCTCGCCGTACAGCAGGCCCAAGGCGATCCCCGGCACCGGCAGCAACGACGGGCGATGCAGAGCGTGACCGAGAGCATGTGAGAACTCGCGGTTGGTGACCGGCTCGGGCGCGGTGCCGTTGACCGGGCCCGACCAGCGCTCGTCCTCGAGCGCCACCCGGATCATGCCGACGAGGTCCTCGCGATGGATCCATGACATGTACTGGTTTCCCCCCGCCACCGGGCCGCCAATGCCGAGCTGGAAGGGAAGCAGCATCTTCTTCAGCGCTCCGCCCTCACGATGGAGCACCACGCCGGTGCGCACGCGTATCACGCGCATCCCCAGCGCCGAGGCCCGCTCCGCCTCGGCCTCCCAGGCAACGCACGTGTCGGCCAAGAAGTCGCTTCCGGCGGGTGCGTCCTCGTCGAGCGGCTCCTCGCCGTGCGGGCCGTAATAGCCGATTGCCGAGCCGCTGATCAGTGTCCGCGGACGTTGACCAACCACCTGCTTCGCCGGCGGTGCCGCTGCTTCATCCAGCGCTGCCAACCCCGCGATCAGATTGCGTGTGCCCGTCACGCGGCTCTCGAGGATCGCCTGCTTGGCCCGCTTGCTCCAGCGCTGGGCGACGTTCTCCCCCGCCAGATGCACGACCGCGTCTGCTCCGGCTGAGTGCCTGCACTGGGGCGGGTTCGCCGAGCGGATCCCAGCCCACCGCCTCGACACCCAATGCCTCCCGCGCGCGGGACGGATCGCGCGAGAGGACCGTGACCTCCGCGCCGTGCTCGTGCAGCTCGGCGACGAGCGCGCTGCCGATCAGCCCGCTCGCTCCCGTCACGGTCACGTGCACGACTATCTATCCCTGCCGGGGGTGCTCATGCTCACCCTTGAGTATGCACCCGCCGGCCGATCTACCCGCGGGCTGAGCACCCGCTGGCCGATCTACCCGAGGGCTGAGCACCCGCTGGCCGATCTAAGATCGGTCGTCGCCCTGAGCGAACCCGACCTCCAGGCCGGCGAGCGCCGTGCCACTTGCTCGGGCCTCGTCGGCGACCGCCGCGGCGACCGCGGGCGCCACATCGCGGTTGAACACCGACGGGATGATGTAGTCCTCGCGCAGTTCCTCGTCGGTGACGATCGCGGCGATCGCGCGTGCGGCAGCCATCTTCATCGACTCGGTGATATCCGGTGCGCGCACGTCGAGCGCGCCGCGGAAGATCCCCGGGAAGCAGAGCACGTTGTTGATCTGGTTGGGGTAGTCCGACCGGCCGGTCGCCATGATCCGCACGTACAGAGCGGCCTCCTCCGGGATGACCTCGGGGTTGGGGTTGGCCATCGCGAACACCATCGCGTCGTCGTTCATCCGCGCGAGGGCCTCCGCCTCGAGCACCCGTGCGCCGGAGAGCCCGATCAGCAGATCGGCTCCGTCGATCACCTCTGCCGGCTTGCCCGCACGGCACTCTGGGTTGGTCGTCTCCGAGAACCAGCGCTTCACCTCGTTCATCGAGCCGTCCACATAATCTGGGCGCTCGACGTGCAGCGCGCCGCGCGAGTCGGCGCCGATGATGTGGCGCACACCGGCCTCGAGCAGGATCTTCGTAACCGCCATCCCGGCCGCGCCCAGCCCGATGATCAGCACGTGCAGATCCTCCATCCGCCGGCCGGTGAGCTTCACGGCGTTCAGCAGCGCCGCCATCACGACCACCGCGGTCCCGTGCTGGTCGTCGTGGAAGACCGGGATGTCCAGGTCGCGCTTGAGCCGCTCCTCGATCTCAAAGCAGCGCGGCGCGGAGATGTCCTCCAGGTTGATCCCACCAAAGGCCGGCGCGATCAACGTGACGGCGCGGACGATCTCATCGGTGTCCTTCGTATCCAGGCACACCGGAAAGGCGTCGACACCGGCAAACTCCTTGAACAGGCAGCACTTGCCCTCCATCACGGGCATCGCCGCGCGCGGGCCGATGTCGCCCAGCCCGAGCACCGCGGTTCCGTCAGAGACCACCGCGACCGTGTTGCGCTTGATCGTGTACTGGAAGGCCCGGTCCTCGTCCTCGGCGATCGCCAGGCACACGCGCGCCACGCCTGGGGTGTAAGCCATCGAGAGGTCATCGCGCGTCTTCAGGGGATGCTTGTTGTGCTGTTCGATCTTGCCCCCCACGTGCAGTAGGAACGTGCGATCGGTCGTGTCGATCACGCGTGCTCCCGCCACAGCCTCGATCGCGGCGAGGATCTGATCCCAGTGCTCCCGGCCGGAAGCATCCACGACGATGTCGCGCACGCTGTGCTCGGAATCCATCTCCACTGGATCCACGGCCACCACCATCCCGCCGGCCTGCACCGATCGCGCCGGTCAGCTCCACGAGCGTCCCCGCGCTGCTCGCCGATCTCGACGCGAATCGTCAGGCGGTACTGCGCGCTTGGGGTGACGCTGCTCACGGAGGGTGGCTCCCAGATTTGAAGGCGACGTGGACGGGCGGTCCGGCATCTTATTTACTTGCCGCGCTGCGGCCACCACGCCTCCTCCACGCCTACTAATAGAGTGCTTGGCAGTGCTCGATCTGATGCCAAGACGATGGGTTGCGCGAGGGTGAGCGTCCTCGCGCTGACCGACGGACCTACCCCGCCCGAGCAGGAGCGGCGCCTGTTCCTGATCGACGGTCCCAGCCTCGTCTACCGTGCCTTCTTCGCGCTGCCCGAGTCGATTGCCACTTCCACCGGCGTCCCCACGAACGCAATTTTTGGGTTCGCTTCGATGCTCGTGAAGATCGTCACCGAGTACGGCGTGTGTCCGACCGTGGTCGCATGGGACGCGGGCACCTCGGGCCGTACGGAGATGTTCGCCGACTACAAGGCCACGCGGCGCTCGCGTCCGGATCTGCTCAAGCAGCAGTGGCCGGCGATGGAACCGCTCGTCGAGGCGTTCGGGTACAGCAACGTGCGCGTCGAGGGTTTCGAGGCCGACGACGTGCTCGCCTCGATCGCCGAGCGCGCGCTGCGGGCCGACCCGCCCGTGCCCGTGATGATCGTCACCGGCGATCGCGACGCCTTCCAGCTGATCGACGCTGACGGCGTCGTCAAGGTGATGGCGACCGCTCGCGGGATCACCGACACGAAGATCTACGACCGCCAGGCGGTGATCGATCGCTACGGGATCGCGCCGGAGCTGATCCCCGACTTCTACGGGCTGAAGGGTGACACCTCAGACAACATCCCCGGCATCCCCGGCATCGGCGACAAGACGGCGAGCGAGTTGATCCAAAACTACGGAACACTGGAGGAAGTGCTCGCGCACGTCGAGCAGATCAAAGGGGCCAAGCGCAAAGAGAACCTCGTCGAGCACGCCGAGAACGCGCGCATCTCCAAGCGGCTCGCGACCGTCCAGCGCGACCTCGCCGTCGACTTCGACGTCACCGCGGAGTCCGTGCGCGAGCCCGACCGCTCGCGCGTGCGTGCGGTCTTTCGTGAGTACGAGCTGCGCGATCCGCTGCGGCGCCTGGAGGAGGCGCTCGGCGATCCCGATCTCGCCGCGCCGGCGCCGGCCGCCGAGGTCCAGCTGAGCGGGCGCGTGCGTGCCGGCGCGCCCGCTGACATCGCCCGCCTCGGTGCGCCCGAGGCCGAGCTCTCGCTCATCGTGCGCGAGGCGCAGACGCCTGAGGGCGCGCTGTTCGCCGAGGGCGCGCCCTGGCGCTTCGCCGCCGCGGTCGCCGGCGAGGTGCTCGCGGGCGACTGTGAGGGCCCCGAGCAGGTCGTGAAGGCTGTGGGGGGGCGGGCTGTCCTCGCGCACGACGCCAAGGCGCTTGGCAGCGTGCCGCCGGGACTCGCGCACGACACGCTGCTCGGCGCCTACCTGCTCGAGCCCGCCCGTCGCGGCTACCCATTCGCGGAGCTGTGCGAAGAGCGTGGCCTCGCCAGCGACCTCGAGGACCCGCTCGCGGCCGATGCGCTGCTGCTCGGCGCGCTCGCCGACTGGCAGCGCGAGCAGATCGCCGAGCGAGGTCTACAGGGCGTGATGCGCGACATCGAGCTGCCGCTCGTGGTCGTCCTGCGTGAGATGGAGCTGCTCGGGGTGCGCCTGAACCTCGAGCGCCTCGCCGAGATCACCACGCGCGTGCGCGCGGAGCTGATCGCGCTGGAAGCGGACATCTTCGCGCTCGCCGAGGCGGAGTTCCTGATCTCCTCGCCACAGCAGCTGGGGGAGATCCTGTTCGAGAAGCTCGGGCTTTCCCGCAAGCGTCGCGGCAAGACCGGCTTCTCGACCGACGCGCGCGTGCTGCAGGCGATCCGTGACGAGCACGAGATCGTGCCCAAGATCGAGCGCTGGCGGGAGCTCTCGACGCTGGCCAAGACCTATCTCGACGTGCTGCCGGAGGTGGTTGACGAACGCTCGCGCATCCACACGACGTTTCTGCAGGCCGGCGCTCAGACGGGGCGACTCGCGAGCACTAACCCGAACATGCAGAACGTCCCGATCCGCACCCCGCTCGGGCGCGAGATCCGTGGTTGCTTCGAGGCCGAGGACGGCAACGTGCTGATCTCCGCCGACTACTCGCAGATCGAGTTGCGCGTGCTCGCGCACGCGGCTGATGAGCCCGTGCTGAAGGAGATCTTCGTGCGCGGGGAAGACGTGCACGCCGCGACCGCCTCACAGGTCTTCGGAGTCGGGGGGGTGGGCCCCGAAAAAATCGACCCCGGGATGCGCTCTAAGGCCAAGATGATCAACTACGGAATCGTCTACGGGCTCTCTGACTTTGGCCTCGCTGACCGCCTGAACATCCCGCGCGAGGAGGCCAAGGCCTTCATCGACGCCTACCTCGAGCGCTTTCCGCGAGTGGCGGCGTTCATGACCGAGACGATCGAGCGCGCGAAGCAGGAGAGCTACGTCAGCACTCTGTGGGGCCGGCGCCGTCAGATTCCGGAGTTGCAGGCGCGCAACTATCAGGTGCGGATGCTCGGCGAGCGCCTCGCGGTGAACACCGTTATCCAAGGCACGGCCGCGGACATCATCAAGCTGGCGATGGTTCGCGCTCACGCCGCGCTCGCGGAGGCGGAGCTGCAGACACGCCTGCTGCTGACGATCCACGACGAGCTTCTGTTCGAAGGGCCGCCTGCGGAGCGAGATGGGGCGTGTGCGCTCGTCGAGCGCGAGATGTGTGGCGTGTGGGAGCACGACCCGCCGCTCGCCGTCGATGTGGGCGTCGGACGGAACTGGCTCGAGGCCAAGTGAGTCGCAAATGAGCCGCGGACTGGCGGTACTCGTGGGCGTCGTCGCCGGCTGCCTCGTGGGCATGCAGGCCCCGATCAACTCGCGGCTCGGCAGGACGGTGGGAAGTGTGCAGGCGGCTACCTTCTCGTTTCTCGTGGGCACCGTCCTGCTGGTGCTGGTCGCCGCGTTCCTGCGCGGCGGACTCGGGAATTTCGCCCATCTCGGGCGGGCTCCCTGGTGGGCGCTCGTCGGCGGCCTGTTGGGGGCCGTCTATGTGACCGTTGCGCTGATCGCCGTGCGCACGCTGGGCGCGAGCGGCTTGACCGCGGTGGTCATCACCGGTCAGCTGGCCATATCGGTTGCGATCGATCGCTTCGGGTTGCTCGGCGTGGATCGCCAGCCGATCGGCTTGCACCGCATCGTGGGGCTGGCACTGCTGGCGATCGGGGTCGTGTTGGTGGTGCGGAAGTAGGATCTGCGCGAGCTGGCCCCGTCACCCCACCTCGGCGAGCTGCGGAGCCTGGGCCAAGGTCGCGGGCTCCATGCGCGCGCAGGCCATGCCCTCGCTGAAGCCGGTCGAGCCGATCGCAAACGTGGCGTTGAAGCGCGAGCGGAGGTTCTCGACGGCGACCAGGTTGACGAGCTCGACCAGCTGACCGTCGTCGAAGTGCGCTTGCAGGGCGGCGAACAGCTCGTCGCTTACCTGGACCGGCGTCACGGTCATCCCGACGGCGAGGTCGAGCACCAGGCGCTCGGTTTGATCGAACTGCTCGCTCTCGCGGTAGCGGTACAGATCGAGCATCTGCTCGTCGCGGATGCCCGCCGCACGTGCCTGTTGGGAGCTGATGTCTTGGCACATCTCGCAGCCCTGCATCACAGCCGACTTGAGCACCGCAAGCGCGCGCAGGTGCTCGTCGACGCGGGGTTTCGACGCGACCGCCTTCTCGAACAGGCCATAGCCCACGAGTAGCCTTGGACGGTGCGCGCGCACGGGGATATCCCCGGTCAACCGGCCCCGCTGGCCGGTCATCTTGCGCAGTTCGTGACTTACGAGGCGGTATATGAGACGGACGAGAGGGTTGGCCTTCTGCTTGGGAACGCCGTCGATGCGGGACATTGGTGCTGCTCCTTGTCTGGAGGGAGAATGCGGTGTGAGAAGCGCCTGGTGTGACGGAGCGCGCTGGGGCAGCAACCACCGTCGATCCCACGATATGGTGATTGTGGAACCCTGTAAAGGACCACTTTGCATACAGAAAAGGGAGCCAATTCCGGCCCAGAGCTGCTCGTGGAGCTGGATCGCGCAGCTCGCAGGCCGCTGCGGGCTCAACTCGAGGATGGACTGCGCGAGGCGGTGCGCTCAGGGCGCCTGCCCGCCCACGCGCGCCTGCCCGCCACCCGCGCGCTGGCAGCGGACCTCGGTGTCTCGCGGCGGCTGGTGGTCGACGCCTACGCGCAACTGCTCGCGGAGGGCTATCTCCTCGCCCGCCGTGGCGCGGGGACATTTGTGGCCGGCGCAGCGGGCATCGCGACCTCGACCACGGTCGAACCGGAGCACAGCGACCTCGCGTTTGACTTCTTTCCCGGTCACCCAGATCTCGCTTCGTTCCCGCGCGGAGCGTGGCTGCGTGCGCTGCGTGAAACGTTGCGCGAGGCGCCTGATCGCGCCTTCGGCTACCCGGATGCGCGTGGCGCGCCCGAGTTGCGGCGGGCACTGGCCGAGCACCTGCGCCGCGTGCGCGGCGTGGTTGCCGACCCCCAGTCGATCGTCGTGTGCTCCGGGATCGCACAGGGGTTCGCCCTGCTGGCACGCGCGCTGGGTGGTGGTGGGACACGCCTCGCCGTCGAGGACCCGGGGATGCCGGTGCACCGGGCGATCCTCGCCGCGCAGGGCATCTCGCTCGTGCCGCTGCCCGTCGACGACGAGGGGGCGCGCGTGCACGAGCTGGCTGGTATCGAAGAGGAGGCAGGCCGGATCGGTGCGGTGCTGCTCACGCCCGCGCACCAGTCGCCCACAGGGGTGGCGCTGTCCTCGCCGCGCCGCGCGGCGCTGCTGGCGTGGGCCGCGCAGACGGGAGGCCTGGCGATCGAGGACGACTACGACGCCGAGTATCGCTATGACCGGCCGCCGCTCGGCGCGATGCAGGGCTTGGCGCCCGACCGGG
Organism: uncultured Solirubrobacterales bacterium; assembly: GCA_963804555.1. Classification (GTDB taxonomy): domain Bacteria; phylum Actinomycetota; class Thermoleophilia; order Solirubrobacterales; family Solirubrobacteraceae; genus Palsa-744. The sequence continues at coordinate 87,857 of CAWDQX010000009.1, read as the reverse complement.
TCGTGTACCTGGGCACCGTGAGCAAGACGCTCGCACCCGCGCTGCGCCTCGGCTGGTTGGTACTCCCATCGCGGCTCCGCGATCCGGTCGCCGGGCAGAAGCTGCTGGCCGATCACGGCTGCCCGACGCTCGATCAGCTCGCGCTTGCGCGGCTCCTCGAAGGCGGCGACTACGACCGCCATCTGCGCCAGGCGCGTCGTCGCTACCAGGCCCGGCGCGACGCCCTGGTACAGGCGGTCGCGAGGCATCTGCCGGGCGCGCGCGTGACCGGGTTGGCCGCTGGTCTGCACGCGGGCGTGCGCCTGGAGCGTCCGGTGGATGGGTTGGCGCTCGTGCGGGCGGCCAGGCGCCATTCGGTTGGCGTGTACCCGCTCGGTTACGCCTACATGGAGATCAGAACCGTCCACGATGGTCTGATCCTGGGCTACGCCAACCTGGCGGAGGCGGCCATCGGGGAGGGCATCCGCAGGCTGGCGCTGGCGCTGGCTGAGCTTTGAGCGTAAGCGAGCTCAGACGGTTGCCGGTCGCGCGGAGGCGCGTCGCGGGCGAGCTTGGATCCGAGGCGCTCGCATGTGGGCGGCGTTACCCAACGGGTGTGGAGGTCGACGCCAGACGCGTGCTGGGCAAGGCCTGGCGCGGAGTGCGCGGCCCCCCACCCACGAACGACGGGGGTGCGATCCCTAGGTAATGCTCGAACATCCAGTCGGAGACACGGCGGTTCTCAAAGCCACGCGTGATGGCGGTGACCGCCCGCGAGGGGTTCATCCGACCGATCGCGCGCTGGGCGTTCAGCAGCCAGCGATATTTGCGCTCATGCGAGGCGGAGAATGCGCCGTAGCGCGCGAGGGCTTGGTCGCGTGTCAAACGCCCGTCGAGCGCCGCACGCAGCTCGCGCCCGCAGGCAAGCCCGAAGTACAGAGCAGTACGAATACCCTCGGCGGTCAGCGGTAGGCAGTGGCCAGCGGAGTCGCCGGCGAAGAAGATCCCGTCCTCGACCGCTGGGCGTAGCTGATGGGGGATCCAGTTGCCCTGGTAGCCGTCGGGCGGAAGATCGAGGTCGCCGGCGAGCCTCACCGTCGGCTCCTTGACGTGGTGGGTTGGCCAGAAGGAGCCGACGCCGACACGCATCTCGTCACGCGCGGGGAAGCACCAGGCATAGCCGGAGCGGATGTAGCGGGGATCGAGCCAGACTTCCAGGTCCTCTCCGGTCCCGGCGGGATGGACCTCGAGGCCTCGTGACAGGCGGGCGTCAGGCGGTTGAATGGGATCCCCGCCCACCCCGCCCGCCCCGTTGGACAGCACGCGACGCCAGCCGAGAGCGTCGACGATCAGTGGCGCGCGCACCTCGCCGCGATCGGTATGCACGGTGAGGCCGTCTCGGCCGGTGACCGTGGCGGTCTCGAGCTCGGCGAATTCGGTCCCGCCCGCCCCGGCCTGGCTGAAGAGGAGCGCGCACAGCTCGCGGTAGTCGAACGCGGAAAACGACCACGGCAGCGTCCAGCGCGAACTGCGGAAGGGTGTATGCACGACGAGCTCATCGAAGGTCTGCCGCACAGATCCACCCAGCTCGAGGGCATCCAGCCAGAGTGTTGGCATCGCACACGCCGAGGTCTGGCGCTCACCCAGCTCATAGCGATCGAGGAGGAGGACCTTCGCCCCTGAGCCGGCCAGCTCGCGTGCGATCGCAAGTCCCGCGAAGCTCGCGCCGCAAATCAATACGTCGCAGTCGCGTCGCTCAAATTGGGTGCGCTCCGCGCCGCGCTTCGTCGCTCGCACAGGCATCGGCCAATCATACGAGCGCCGTGATGGGGTGTGGGTGTGGAGCGCCGTGGTTGAGTACCGGTGCGCCCATGGGTGGGTGGGCACTCATTCCATCATGCTGCGCTAGGCTTCGGCCGGTGCAAACGCTGATCGAGAAACCCGACGCCCGCGTAGTGGAGGGGTCAAACGGACTCCTCCTGGAGATCGACGGCCAGATCGTCCCTAACTACGACGCCACCTTCCAGCCGATCGAGGAGGGGCAGGTGGTGACGGGGCACGTCGTGCGGATCGACAAGGACGAGGTGCTGGTCGACATCGGCTACAAGTCCGAGGGCGTCATCGCCGCGAACGAGCTGTCGATCCGTAAGTCGGTCGACCCCAAAGACGAGGTACATCTTGGGGAGGAGGTCGACGCGATCGTCCTGATCAAGGAGGACCAGGATGGCCGGCTGATGATGTCGAAGAAGCGCGCGCGTTTCGAGAAGGCATGGCGGCGTATCGAAACCGCAGCGGAGTCTGGCGAGCCGGTCGAGGGGACCGTCATCGAGGTCGTCAAGGGGGGCTTGATCATCGATCTCGGCGTGCGCGGCTTCCTACCCGCTTCGCTGGTGGACATTCGTCGCGTGCCGAACCTCGACGAATACATGGGCACGAAGATCGAGAGCAAGGTGATCGAGCTCAACCGCTCGCGCAACAACGTCGTGCTCTCCCGCCGCGCGGTGCTCGAGGAGGAGCGCAAGGAGGTTCGCCAGCAGATCCTCGATCGTCTCCAACCAGGACTGGTCGTGGAGGGGCAGATCTCGAACATCGTCGACTTCGGCGCGTTCGTCGACCTGGATGGGATCGATGGTCTGATTCATATCTCCGAGCTGTCTTGGTCTCATGTGAATCACCCGTCAGAGATCCTCACGATCGGGGACACCGTGAAGGTGAAGGTGCTCGACATCGATCGCGATCGCCAGCGCATCTCGCTGGGGCTCAAGCAGACCCAGGAGGATCCGTGGCAGCGGATCGTGAACACCTACAACGTGGACGACGAGCTCGAGGGCAAGGTCACCAAGGTGGTCACCTTCGGGGCGTTTGTCGAGATCCTCGACGGTGTGGAGGGGCTCGTGCACATCTCCGAGCTCGCCCCGCATCATGTGGAAAGCCCGCGCGAGGTTGTCCATCCGGGTGATGAGATCCGCGTGAGGATCCTCGAGATCGACTCTGAGCGCCGGCGCCTGTCGCTGTCGGCCAAGCGGGTCGAGGACCAGATTCTGCCTCTGTCGCGCCCGGACGGCGCTGATGCCGCCATGACTGAGGGCGAGGACGATTTTGGCGCGGAGGCACAGGGTGTTGGCGAGAAGGCACAGGATGCTGGCGCGGAGACGACCGACGAGGTTGCCTCTGCCGATGTCACATCATCATCCGACGCCGAGATAGCTGAGGCGCAGGCCACGCCCGAGGCGCTGGAGGAGGCCATCGAGGATGCTCCGACTGAGGCCGAGTCGGCTCCCGAGCCTGAGGCCGAGCTGGTCTCTGAACCCGATGCGCTCGAGGCTGTGCCGAGCACGCCCGAGGCAGAGGCTGTTGTAGAGGCTACGCCAGAGGCCGGGGCCGCGCCTGAGGCGCCAGAGGCTGAGGCGGCTCTCGAGCCAGACGCACCCGAGGCTGCGGCCGAGCCGGTCGCCGAGCCCGCGCAGGACTGACACGGTCCAGGCGAAAGCGCCGAGAAGGTGGAGCCGAGCGTCCCTCTGATCGGGCTGACCGGCGTTATGGGGGCGGGTAAGTCGACCGCTTTACAGGCGCTGGAGCGGCTGGGTGCGGCGGTCCAGTCGACCGACGCGGTCGTGCACGAGCTGTATGAAGGCGCGAGGCTGCGCGACGCCGTCCTCGCGCGCTGGGGAGGAGAGGTTGTGGGTCCAGATGGCAAGATCGATCGCGCGGCGGTGGCCAGGCGGGCGTTTGCGGACGAAGAGGGCAGGGCGTGGCTGGAGGCAACTATCTGGCCGATGGTGGGCGAGCGGATGGCGGTCTGGCTGGAGCAGACGCGCGCGCTGCGCCCGGCGCCGCGCGCAACGGTGGTGGAGGTTCCGCTGCTGTTCGAGGCGGGGATGGAGGGGATGTACGACGCGACGATTGCGGTCGTGGCGAGCGAGCAGCTGCGCGAGCAGCGCGCCGCGAGTCGGGGGCACGCGCTCACGCAGGAGCGCGCGGCGCGTCAGCTGACCCAGGAGGAGAAGGCGCAAAGGGCAACTTATGTCGTGCGGAACGACGGCAGCGAGGAGGATCTGGAGCGAGAGCTGTCGGGCGTGCTTGACAAGCTTGGGAGATGAGGCAGCGGCGACGCAGGCGCACGCTGGGTGCGCTCGTTGGGATTGCGCTCGTGGTGGTAATCGGGGTGATGATCTCGCGGGTTCACGCCGTGAATGAATTGACGCTGCCGCTCGGCGATGCGCGCGTGATCCGCGAACAGGCCGCGGCGAAGCATCTCGACCCGGCGCTGATCGCCGCCGTGATCTACGCGGAGACGAAATTCGAACCGAGGACGTCATCGGCGGGCGCCGAGGGTCTGATGCAGATCGAGCCAGAAACGGCGAAGTTCCTGGCGAAACTGTCGGGCGGGTACCGCTTCACGACGAGCGACCTGGCAACGCCGAGCGTGAACGTGGCCTATGGCAGCTACTACCTGCGCTACCTGCTCAACCACTACGAAGGTGACGAGATGCTGGCCGTGGCCGCATACAACGCGGGTTTGGCGAACGTGGACGCTTGGGTTGCGAAGGCGCACGCTGAAGGCAAGCAGCTGGCCGTGAGCGCGATTCCATTTCCGCAGACGCGCGCGTATGTGCAGCGCGTGCTCGAAGCGCAAAAAGAGTACCGCGCCGCGTATGCCAGGCAGCTGGGGTTGAGCTGATTCCCGCCTGCCCGGCGCGCTCGCTACGGTAGGAGCTGTGCCTGAGTTCCGTCTCGACAGCGCCTTCACACCGACAGCCGATCAGCCGAAGGCGATCGCGGCGCTGGCCGCGGGGGTCGAGCGCGGAGAGCGCTTTCAGACGTTGCTGGGGGCGACGGGGACGGGGAAGACGATGACGATGGCGGCCACGATCGAGGCGGTGCAGCGCCCGACGCTCGTGATCGCCCACAACAAGACGCTGGCGGCGCAGCTGTGCAACGAGTTCAGGACGTTCTTTCCGGACAACGCGGTCGAGTATTTCGTCTCCTATTACGACTACTACCAGCCTGAGGCGTACGTGCCGAGCAGGGATCTATACATCGAGAAGGACTCGGCGATCAATCAAGAGGTCGACCGGCTGCGTCACGCTGCTACCGCTGCCGTGTTTGCCCGTCGCGACGTGATCGTGGTCGCCTCGGTCTCATGCATCTACGGGCTGGGCTCGCCGGAGACGTATGAGATGAACATGCAGATCCTCAGACGCGGGGAGACGATCGACCGCGAGCAACTGCTGAAAAAACTCGTGTCGATCCAGTACACGCGCAACGACACGGTGCTCTCGCGCGGTGGCTTCCGGGTGAAGGGGGAGGCGCTGGAGGTGTTCCCGGCCTACGCGGAGAGCGCATACAGGGCGACCCTGTTCGGCGACGAGGTCGAGCGGCTACAGCACTTCGATCCGCTGACCGGCGAGCTGATCGAGGACGACATCGAGCACGTGGCGATCTGGCCGGCGACGCACTACAACGTCAAGGAGGGCACGATCGAAGCCGGCGTGGCGGCGATCGGCGAGGAACTGAACGAGCGCTGCGCGCAGCTGGAGGCCGAGGGGAAGATGCTCGAGTCCCACCGGCTGCGCCAGCGGACGCAGTACGACATGGAGATGCTGCGCGAGATGGGGTTCTGCTCGGGGATCGAGAACTACTCGCGGATCCTCGACGGACGCCAGCTGGGGGAGCGACCGTACTGCTTGATCGACTACTTTCCGAAGGACTTCGTCTGCTTCATCGACGAGTCCCACCAGACGGTGCCGCAGATCGGAGGCATGTTCGAGGGGGACCGCTCGCGCAAGCAGACGCTCGTGGAATACGGGTTTCGGTTGCCGAGCGCGATGGACAACCGGCCGCAGCGTTTTGAGGAGTTCCTCTCGATCACGCCGCAGCTGATGTTCGTGTCAGCCACTCCGGGCGAATACGAGCGCACGCGCTCAACCAATGTGGTCGAGCAGATCGTGCGCCCGACGGGGGTTGTGGATCCGAGCGTGGAGGTGCGCGAGACGAAGAATCAGATCGATGATCTGATGAACGAGGTCCGCAAACGCGTGGATCGCAACGAGCGCGTGCTGGTGACGACGCTGACGAAGAAAATGTCTGAGGACCTCTCCCAATATCTCCTGGAGATGGGCTTCAAGACCCGCTACCTGCACTCGGAGATCGACACGCTGGAGCGGATACAGATCATCAGAGACCTGAGACTGGGGGAGTACGACGTGCTCGTCGGCGTGAACCTGCTGCGTGAGGGGCTGGACCTGCCGGAGGTCTCGCTGGTGGCGATCCTGGACGCGGACAAGGAGGGCTTCCTGCGGGGAGAGACGTCGCTGATCCAGACGATCGGCCGCGCGGCGCGGAACATCGAGGGCACGGTGCTGATGTACGCCGACAAGCAGACAAGGGCGATGAAGGCCGCGATCGAGGAGACCGACCGCAGGCGCGAGATACAGCTGGCCTACAACGAGGAGCACGGGATCACGGCGTCGAGCATCGTGAAGGGGATCTCCGACATCGCCGAGTTCTTGCAGGGCGACAGCAAGGTTCCGAAGAAGGGCCGTAGCCGGCGTGGCGCAGAGCGGCGCAGAGCGGGCAAGGAGCTGCCTGAGAACGAGCTCGAGCGGATGGTTGTGGAGTTGGAGGAGGAGATGGCCCTCGCGGCCGGGGACCTGCGCTTCGAGTACGCCGCGCAGTTGCGCGACGAGCTGCGTGAGCTGCGCCGCGATCTAAGAGAGATCCAGGCAAGCGAGGCTCCGGCCGAGGAGATTGTCTGAGCGCTCGCTTTACGCTACGTGTCGTTGGTGTCGGTTTCGGCCTCCGTGGCGATTGCGGCGATCGTGATGTTTAGGCCTTTGGCCAGGCCGCGGAGCTTGGTCCAGGTGGGGTTGCTGTGTCCGCGCTCTATGCCAGAGAGATAGGTGGGGTGCATGTCGGCAGCGGCTGCCAGTGCTTCGATGGAGAGGCCGTGTTGTTCGCGTAGCCGCCGTATGGCGCGTCCGAGGTCGGCCTGGCTTGGGGTCGTGGTATTCACGACTCCGACGCTTACGGCTTGCCAAGCGCTCTACCATAGAGTATAATCTATATCGGCGCTGGTCGTGGGATACCTGCGCGTGGTACGGTTTTTTGGGGCGAAGGCGAATGGGAGCGTGACGATGGGTAGCGCGATAAGCCTGATGGTCGTTCGCAAGGCTGTGTTTAGGGCGATCCCTTTGTGGGGGCTTGTCGGCCTGCTCGCCGCGATTGGTTTGCTGGCATCTGCGTCGTCCGCATCGGCTGCATCCCCCGGTGTCGTCTCGGCCTGGGGCGATAACACTTACGGGCAGCTCGGCGACGGCTACGAAGGCTGGGAATACGACAGCAAGGTGCCGGTCCCCGTCGGCGCGTTGAGCGGTGCCAAGGCGGTCGCTGCGAGCGGCTCGGCCGGCCTTGCGCTCATGCAGGACGGAACCGTGATGGGGTGGGGCAACAACGGCGCCGGCGAACTCGGCGACGGCACCATCACCCAGCGCGACACACCGGTCACGGTCAGCGGACTATCCGGGGTCAAGCAGATAGCGGCCGGTAGCCAGGACAGCTACGCGCTGCTGGAAAACGGGACGGTTGAGGCATGGGGCTACGACAACCTCGATCAGCTCGGCCCGATCAACCCAACGGAAATATGTGAGAGCGGCGCCGCCTGCGTCCGCATACCGACACACGTACCTGGCCTGGTGGGCGTCAAGGCGATCGCCGCCGGAGAAAGCTACGCCCTGGCGCTGCTCGAAAACGGGACCGTCGAGGCGTGGGGCGAAGGCTCGTGGGGCCAGCTCGGTAACGGCCCGATCATCGGATTGGAAATCTGCCCGGAAGAACCAGCGGTAGAAGGCTCCCGGCTGTGCAACAAGGCACCGGTGACGGTCAACGGGCTTTCCACGGTCAGCGCGATCGCCGCCGGTCACGGCGACAGCCTCGCGCTGCTCGAAAACGGAACCGTCAAGAGCTGGGGCTACAACGGGGCGGGGCAGCTCGGGGCCGGCAGCACCGAAGGGCCCGAATGGTGTGTGAACGGGGTTTCGTGCAGTGGCGTGCCCGTGGCGGTCAGCGGACTTTTCGGGGTCACCCAGGTCTCGGCCGGCGATCTTCACAACCTCGCGCTGCTGAGCGATGGGACGGTGATGGCCTGGGGCAACGACGAAGCCGGGCAGCTCGGAAATGGCGGCTTCAAAGAAAGCGATGTACCGGTGCCGGTGAGCGGTCTCACGGATGTCACGCAGATCTCCGCCGGCAACTACCACAGCCTCGCCCTGCTGAGCGACGGCACGGTGGACGCGTGGGGTATGGATGAGCTCTGGCAGCTCGGTAACATCGAAACCGAAGGACAGAGCCGTGTGCCGGTGCCCGTGAGCGGCCTCTCGGGAGCCACGGCCATCGCGGCCGGCAACGGCCAAAGCTACGCCGTCGGCGCGACCCCGGTCGCCTATCCGCAGATCGCCAAGCTTGCCCCCTACACGGGTCCGGAAACGGGTGGTACGACGGTCACGATCACCGGGCGGAATTTCACCGGTGCCACGGCGGTCGATTTCGGCTCCAAGAGTGCTATCAGCTTCACCATCGACTCGCCGACGTCGATGACTGCCGTCTCTCCGGCGGGGGCCAGAGGGGAAGTGGATGTCACCGTGACCACCCCTGTAGGCACGAGCTACACGAGTCCCAGGGACACGTTTCGCTATGGCGAAGAACAATCCAGCGAAAAAGAACCCACTCACGAAGGTCCCGGGGAACCCAGCGAAAAGCCCGTGGTGAGCGGCGAGTCCGCCTCGAACATCACCGAACACACCGCGACGATCAACGCGGATGTCAACCCCCAGAGGACAACTGAGATCACCTACTTCGTCGAATACGGCACCACCACCTCCTACGGGGCGAGTGCCCCGAACCCGCCTGAAACCATCCGCTGGGCAACCTGCGGACTGGAGTGCGAAGACGAAGCTGAAACCCCCAGGCCGGTCAGCGTGAACCTGACCGAACTCCAGGCCGGCACGACCTACCATTATCGAATCGTGGCCAGCAACGGCAGGGGCATCGAGCACTATGGTCGGGACGCGACGTTTACCACTAGCTCATCGGGAGCCAAGCCCACGATCGAGGGCGTCTCTGTTTCTGGGATCACTGAACACGACGCCACACTGGAAGCACAGATCGATCCAAATGGATTGGCGAGCACCTATCAGTTCCAGCTCGGCAAGGGATGCTATCCCGCCGCCTGCGACGTGATATCGGATATCCCCCTGCCGGTCGAGGATCTCTCAGGTACCGAAGGTGAGCAGACTGTCAAGCTCGACCTGAACAGCGTCGGAGTGGAACTGCAGCCAAACTCCGTTTACTACTACTCGGTACTCGCCACCAACGCTGCAGGTGAAACAGGTGGCGGCGAAAAGATATTCAGGACACCTTCCGAACCGACGGGTGAAAACGGCGGGGCTGAAACCGGTGGCGCATCGAATATCTCCGAGACAGGCGCGACGCTGGGCGGGGTCGTCACAGCTTGGGGATGGCGCGAAGCAACCTACGTCTTCGAATACGGCACGAGCACTTCGTATGGTGCGAACGTGCCGAATCCGGCGGGGGTGATCGGCGGGCGCATAACTTGCGGCCTGCCATGCGGACCTCCACATTCAGAACGATTCCCGGTGAGTGAGAGCCTGACCGGACTGGCACCCAATACCACCTACCACTATCGCCTCGTCTCGACCAGCAACGGCCACACGAGCTACGGCAGGGACGCCACGTTCACCACATCCGAAGACTTTGCCGAACCGCTGATCGTCGCGCCCTCAATGACTGGTGGAAGAGAATCTCTATCTACAACTAGCGGTAACGACCAGACTCGACCTTCGAATACGACAACGGGGGGGCCGGGCAGCCTCGCTTCGACGCCTGGTATGGCGCCCCTGGTCGCTCCGCTCCTAAGTACGGTCAAGCCCTCGGTGCTTACCAAGACACAAAAGCTCGCAAGCGCCCTGAAGACCTGCAAGAAGAAGCCGAAGAACAAGCGAGCGGTGTGCGCGAAGCAGGCCCACGAGGCTTACGCCGCGATAGCCGCGAACAGCAAGAAGAGATAGACGAGTCGGCTACCAGTCAGCGCCACCGCCCTAGATGTCGATGGCGTGAGAAGAGCGTTCGAAAGCGGGCGAATTGTGTAAAGCGAGCCAGGAGAAAGTATCGGGCGAGCAAGACACCTCGGGCAAGCCGCGACATGTAGGATGGCCGTGTGGAGCTCGACCGGCAGAGCATCGAGAAGCGGGATTTTCCCATCGGCCGGCGGGGATACGACCCCGCTGCGGTGGACGCGCACTTGCGGGCGCTCGCGACCGAGGTTGAGGAGCTGTCCCGCACGCTGGAGCACCGCGCGGGAGAGTCGCTGGGTTCGAGCGCGGGCACCCAGGTGCAGGGCATCCTCGAGGCCGCCGAGGCGACCGCTGCCGACATCGAGCAGAAAGCCTCTGAGGACGCGCGCCGGACGCGCGCGGAGGCTGACAGCGACGCCGAGCGCACGCGCGCAAACGCCGTGGAGCGCGCCCAAGCGCACGTAGCCGCGGTCGCCCAGGCCACGGCTGTCCTGATCGAGCGTGTCGAGTCGATGGACGGCGAGGCGAGCACGCTTGTGGAGAGCCTGCGTGCAGGCGCGGGCAGGCTCTCGAGTGAACTCACGACGGTCGAGACGAACATGGCCGAGCTGTACGACGCCGCCGCGGGTCGTGGGCCGCATGCCCCTGCTGAGTTCGTCCCCACGACCGCTCCGGCTCCAACGGCGACACCGGTTGCTTCGGTGCCGCCGCCTTCAACCCCGGCGGCTGGCTCTCCGGCTACGCCGCCGCTGCCATTCTCCGAGCAGTCACCGCCCACGCCGTCCGAATCCAACCAGCCGCAGGCAAGCGCTGACAACGGCGAGGGAGCGCGCCTGATTGCGCTGAACATGGCGTTGAACGGCGATTCCCGAGCGGCAACCGATCGCTACTTGGCAGAGCACTACCAGCTGTCCGACCGGCAGCAGCTCCTGGATGAGGTATACGCCGTAATCGAGGGGTAGGGGTCTCAGCGACCTCGCAAATGCGAACGTCTGTTCGCGGTCATAGAATGACCGGCACATGCCGGTAAGCGATCAGATCGTCGTCTCGGGGGCGCGAGAGCACAACCTCAAAGACATCTCGCTCTCGTTGCCGCGCGACGCCCTCGTGGTGATCACGGGATTGTCCGGCTCGGGTAAGAGCAGCCTGGCGTTCGACACGATCTACGCCGAGGGGCAGCGGCGCTATGTCGAGTCGCTGTCAGCCTACGCGCGGCAATTCCTGGGCCAGATGGACAAGCCCGACGTGGATTCGATCGAGGGGCTCTCGCCGGCGATCTCAATCGATCAGAAGACGACCTCTCGCAACCCGCGCTCCACGGTCGGCACGGTTACCGAGATCTACGACTACCTGCGTTTGCTGTGGTCGCGCGTGGGCAAGCCACACTGTCCGATCTGCGGGCGGCCGATCGTGGGCCAATCGGCGGAGCAAATCATCGATCAGGTGATGGAGCTGGGTGAGGATACCCGCTTCATAGTGCTCGCCCCAGTCGTGCGCGGGCGCAAGGGGGAGTACGGCAAGCGGTTGGACGAGCTGCGCGCGGATGGATTCGCGCGTGTGAAGATCGATGACAGGCTGCGGATGCTCGAGGAATCGATCGTCCTCGACAAGCGCTACAAGCACGACATCTCGGTCGTGGTCGACCGGTTGGTGATGCGCCACGATCTGCGCAAGCGACTGGCGGACTCGATTGAGACGGCGGTGGGCCTCGCCGAAGGACTGGTGGAGATCGAGATTGTGGGCTCCGCCAAGGCAGAGTCGGCGCCCACGCATGCCACTGGCGCGAAGGGCGCTCGCGCGGCCGCTGCGCAGATCGTGCCCGGCGAGGTCCCCGTAGAGGGCACGATCTTCACGTTCTCTGAGCGGTTCGCTTGCCCAGTGCACGGACCGTCGCTGGTCGAGCTGGAGCCGAGGATCTTCTCGTTCAACTCGCCACACGGGGCGTGCGAGCACTGCACAGGGCTGGGCGCGCAGATGGAGATCGATCCCGAGCTGGTCGTGCCCGATCCCACGCTGTCGATCACCGAAGGGGCACTGGCGCCGTGGGCGAGCAGCTCATCCAACTATTACGAGCAGGTGACCGAGGCGATCGCCGAGCGCTACAGCGTGGACCTCGACGAGCCGTGGGAGGATCTGCCGGCCGAGATGCGCGACCTCTTCCTGAATGGAACAGACGAGCGGCTACAGGTCACCTATCGCAACCGCTATGGACGCCAGCGCTCCTATGCGACGCGCTTCGAGGGGATCGTGAAGAGTTTGGAGCGCCGCTACCGCGAGACGGACTCTGAGGGCACGCGAGAGAAGATCGAGCAGTTCATGTCGCTGCGGGCCTGCCCGGTATGCGGCGGGGCGAGGTTGCGGGCCGAGTCGCGCGCGGTGCTCGTGGGGGGAACGCCGATCGATGAGTTCTGCGCCCTGTCGGCCCGTCGTGCGCTCGAATGGCTCCAGGACGTCGAGCTGTCGGAGACCGACCGGCACGTGGCGAGGCTGATCCTACGAGAGATCTCCGAGCGGCTGCAGTTCTTGGAGAACGTCGGGATTGGGTATTTGTCGATGGATCGCGCCGCCGCAACACTCTCAGGCGGGGAGGCGCAGCGGATCCGTTTGGCGACGCAGATCGGATCGTCGCTGGTGGGCGTGCTGTACATCCTCGATGAGCCCTCGATCGGGCTGCACCAGCGCGATAACTCGAAGCTGATCGGGACGTTGGAGCGGTTGCGCGACCTGGGAAACACCGTGATCGTGGTCGAGCACGACGAGCAGACGATGCGCGCGGCCGACTATCTCGTTGACATGGGTCCCGGCGCGGGGGAGCACGGTGGGCGGATCGTCGCACAGGGCACCTCGAGGCAGGTGGAACGGGTGAAGGATTCGGCGACGGGGCAGTTCCTGGCGGGCACGCGCACGATCCAGGCGCCAAGGAAGCGGCGCACTCCCGCCGGCTACGTGGAGATCGAAGGAGCGAGCCAGCACAACCTGCGCGACCTCGACGTGAAGGTCCCGCTTGGTGTGCTGACATGCGTGACGGGAGTCTCGGGTTCGGGCAAGTCCACGCTGGTCAACGAAGTGCTGTTCAAGAGCGTTGCCAGTCGCCTGCACCGCGCCCGCCGGCGCCCTGGAGCGCACCGCGCGATCCATGGTTTGGATCAGCTCGACAAGATCATCGCCGTCGACCAGTCTCCGATCGGGCGCACCCCACGCTCAAACCCGGCGACATACACCGGACTGTTCGATGTGATCAGAGACCTGTTCTCGAAGACGCAAGAGGCGCGCACGCGTGGCTACAAGCCCGGTCGCTTCTCCTTCAACGTCAAGGGGGGGCGCTGCGAGGTGTGCAAGGGCGACGGGCAGATCAAGATCGAGATGCACTTCCTGCCAGACGTCTATGTGCCCTGCGAGCAGTGTCACGGCAAGCGCTACAACCGCGAGACGCTGGAGGTGAAGTTCAAGGGCAAGAGCATCGCCGACGTGCTCGACATGGCGATCGAGGACGCGCTTGGCTTCTTCGAGCACATTCCCAAGGTGCGCCGCCGTCTGGAGACGCTGAACGCCGTCGGGTTGGGCTACGTGCGCCTTGGCCAGCCCGCGACGACGCTCTCCGGCGGCGAGGCGCAGCGGGTGAAGCTCGCGACGGAGCTCTCGAAGGTCGCGACGGGCCGCACGCTGTACATCCTCGACGAGCCGACGACGGGGTTGCACTTCGCGGACGTGGAGCGGCTGCTGGAGGTGCTGCAACGATTGGTCGATGCGGGCAACAGCGTGGTTGTGATCGAGCACAACCTCGACGTGATCAAGAGCGCCGACCGGCTGATCGATATGGGTCCGGAGGGCGGCGAGGAGGGCGGTATGGTGATTGCGCAAGGCACGCCTGAGCAGGTCGCGGCTGAGTCGATCTCCCACACCGGGGCATTCCTCGCGGAGCTGTTGACGCCGGCAAAGCGCGCGAGCGCGAAGCAACCGCGGGGTAAGAGCGCTCCCAAGCGCAAGCCGCGCGCGAAGGTCGCCGCTTGAGCGATCACGACGTGGCGCGCCAGGCTCGGCTGTGGGCACAGAAGTGGCGCTGGTATGAGCGCAACTCATTGCCCTGGAATCGTGCGCGAATCCACTGGGAGGCGATGCGCCGCGAGGCATTCGTACGCTGGCCCGTGCATGGAAACGTGCTGGAGGCACTGCGCGAGGGGCGACTCGAGCTCGGCGCGGGAGCGCTGCTCGAGCCGGATGTGTGGATCACCGCCCCAGGTCGCGCCCGCGTGAGGATCGGTGCCGGGACGTTCCTGAACCTCGGGGTGATGATCGCCGCCGAGGAGTTGGTGGAGATCGGCGAGCACTGCATGCTTGCGAACGGCTGCTTCGTGACCGACTCGAGCCATCGCTACGACGACCCCGAGACGCCGGTGCCGTGGCAGGGCTTCACAACCAAGGGACCGACGAAGCTCGGCGACAACTGCTGGCTGGGCGCGAACGTGGTCGTGACGAGCGGCGTCACGATCGGTGAGCGCTGCGTGATCGGCGCGAACAGCGTCGTCACGCGTGACATCGAGTCGTTCTCCGTCGCCGCGGGCGTCCCAGCGCGGGTGCTCAGGAAAATCGACTACGACAGTCGCGCGTGCAAATCGGCCAGCTCGGAGGGGTCGATCGAGTAGCTGTGCTCTGGGCCCGGATAACGCCGGGTGCGCACGTCCTCGGTGTAGGCGGCGACGCCGGCGTTCATCTCGTCTTGGAGATTGGCGTAGCGCTTGACGAAGCGCGCTCCGAGGCCGTCGCGGATGCCGAGCAGATCGTGGAACACGAGCACCTGTCCGTCGGTGGCGGGACCGGCGCCGATGCCGATCACCGGTATCTCGATGGTTGCCATCAGCTCCTCGGTGACTGCGCTCGGGATCGCCTCGAACACGAGCGCAAAGCAGCCTGCCTCCTGCAGGGCGAGCGCCTCGGCGGCGATCTGAGCGGCCGCCGCTGCTGTACGACCTTGGGCCTTCCAGCCACCCAGTGCTGTTGCCGTCTGGGGAGTGAGGCCGACGTGGCCCATCACGGGTATCCCTGCCGCGACGATCGCGCCCGCGCGGCTGACCGAGGACGGTCCACCGCCCTCGAGCTTGACGGCCTCGCAGCCGGCCTCCTTGACCATCCGCAGCGCGTTGGAGATCGCCTGCTCGTCGGAGACCTCATAGGAGCCGAACGGCATGTCGCCGATCAACAGCGGGGTTCTCAGGCCGCGGCGGGCGGCACGCGCGAGCACGAGCATGTCGCCCAGCTCGACGGGGGTGGTCGAGTTGTATCCGAGCACGGTCGTGGCGGCCGAATCGCCGACGAGCACCAGGTCCACGCCCGCTGCCTCGGCGGCGCGGGCGCTTGGGTAGTCGTAGGCGGTGACCATCACGATCGGTTCACCGAGCCGCTTCTTCTCCGCCAGTAGCGGCAGGGTCATCGGCAGGCGCCCAGGGTCAGCTGGGGCGTTGACATGGACGTGTGCGTGGCTGGACATGGCGATTCCTCTCTGACTCGGTTGACGGTGGCTGGGGTCGGGCGGGCGGGTTCTGATCGCCTCAGGCCAGCAGGGTCGCCACCTCGTCGTCGATTGTGATGATGCGGTTGGTCTGCGCCTGCACGTGAACCACGCGAGGCTCGTAGTGCTCCAGCTCGGCTTGGTCGTACTGGCCGTAGGAGATGACGATGATCGTGTCGCCGCGATGCACCAGGCGCGCGGCGGCGCCGTTGACCTTGATCTCGCCAGATCCGCGCTGGCCGGGAATCGTGTAGGTCTCAAAGCGCGCGCCGTTGTCGACATCGACCACGTGCACCTGCTCGTGCTCGAGGATGTCGGCCCCGTCCAGCAGGTCGGGGTCGATCGTGATCGAACCCACGTAGTGCAGGTCGCAATCGGTGACGGTCGCTCGGTGAATCTTGGACTTGAGCATCACGCGCTGCATCAGACGGTGGCCTTTCGTGGGAGCGGTTGACGGGAGGTGAGCGTGACGGTGGGCTGGAGGATCACGTTGTCGATCAGGCGGGTTTCGCCGACGCGCGCGGCAATTGCCAGCAGGGCGTCGTGCGCGAGGATCTCGATCGGCTCGAGCGTGTCGGGGTCGACCAGCGCCAAGTACTCGAGCTCCACCGCGAAAGGGGCCATCGCCTCGCGCGCGGTCTCCAACAGAGCCGAGGCGGAGCGCTCACCTTTGGCGGTATGCGTGCGGGCGGCCTCGAGTGCCACGGACAGGCCGAGCGCGCTAGCGCGCTCTTCAGCAGAGAGCAGGGCATTACGGCTGGACATCGCCAGGCCGTCGGGCTCGCGCACGGTCGGGCAGGCCTCGATGCGAACGGGCAGGTTCAGGTCGGTGACGAGACGGCGGATGACGACGACTTGCTGGGCATCCTTCTGGCCGAAGAAGGCGATGTCAGGCAGCGTCATGCACAGCAGCTTGGTCACGACGGTGGTGACGCCCCGGAAGTGCGAGGCTCCACGGGTTGCGCCCTCGAGTCGATCGGTGATCCCAAGAACCTCGACAGCGGTGGCAAAGCCTGGCGGGTAGACCTCCTCGACCGACGGTGCAAACAGCAGATCGGCGCCAGCCGCGTCGGCGAGAGTGGCGTCGCGCTCTGCCTGGCGTGGATAGCGCTCTAGGTCGGAGCGCTCGTTGAACTGCGCGGGATTGACAAACAGCGAGACGACGACTCGATCGCACTGCTCGTGCGCGCGCCGGATGAGCGACAGGTGTCCCTCGTGCAGCGCGCCCATCGTTGACACGAGGCCGATCGTCAGTCCCTCGCGACGCGCCGGCTCGAGCGTGGCGCGCAACTCGGCGATCGTGCGCACGGTTTTCATGCGCAGAGCGGGGTGAGGTGGTCGGATCTCATCGGTTTCGGTCCAGTTCCCTGCGGATACCGGCGCGACTTCAGAGGCAGAGCGGATGCGGTTCCAGGTCCATTGCGAGCCAGCTCGACAATGGCCTGACCAGATCATGATACCGCCGTTCCCAGATCTATGGAAGAGCGTGCGGCTGTGTGCGCAATCTCACACGAGCGCTGTCTGCAAGCACTGGCCGCCAGCCCCGGCTGCGCTCACTGCTCATCCCCATGCGCTCACCTCTGGCTGCGCTCATCCCTGGCTGTATTCACCACGTGTCGATGTTCGGGCGCTTCTTGCCCGTCCGCTGCTGCCACTGACCGGTCCTCTCGTCAAACAGCGTGGCGATCCAGCGCCGCGAATCGGCGGGGTCGATCACGTCGTCGATCTCGCCGTAGGCCGCCATATTCACGCCCTCACCGTGCTCATATGCGGCGGCAACGGTGGCTTTGAATACGCGCTCGCGCTCATCTGGGTCCTCGATCGCCTCGAGCTCGCGCTTCATCCCCAGACGCACCGCACCCTCCAGCCCCATGCCGCCGAACTCCGAGGTCGGCCAGCCGATCGTGAACAGTGGCGCCTTGAAGCCGCCGGCCGCCATCGCCTGCGCCCCGAGCCCGTAGCCCTTGCGCAACACGATCGTGCCCGTCGGCACCGTGAGGTTCGCGCCGGTCACGAACATCCGCGCGAAGTGACGCACGGTCGCGCTCCGCTCGGCCTCCGGACCGACCATGAAACCGGGTGTGTCGCAGAGAAACAGCAGTGGCAGCTCGAACGCGTCGCAGAGCGCCATGAAGCGCGCCGCCTTGTCGGCTCCGTCAGCGTCGATCGCCCCGCCCAAGTGGGGTGGATAATTGGCCACCACCCCCAGCGCCCGGCCATCCACCCGAGCCAGGGCGGTGACGATGCCCGCCCCGAAACCTTGGCGTAGCTCCAGCACGGAGTCCTCGTCGAAGAGCTCGTCGAGCAC
Source organism: uncultured Solirubrobacterales bacterium (assembly GCA_963804555.1). Classification (GTDB taxonomy): domain Bacteria; phylum Actinomycetota; class Thermoleophilia; order Solirubrobacterales; family Solirubrobacteraceae; genus Palsa-744. The sequence continues at coordinate 69,973 of CAWDQX010000009.1, read as the reverse complement.
CAGGCGCACGTCGTAGATCTGCCGGCGCCGCTCAGGGATGATGTCCCGCAGTCGCCGCTGGTCGGGCACTCGCACGTCGTCCACCGGGTCGCCGAAATAGGCGAGGTAGCGTTTGGCCGCCGCGACCGCGGCGCGATCGTCCGCGACGCGCAGATCGACCACCCCGTTTGCGCTCTGCACGTCGATCGGGCCGACCTCGGCGGCCTGAAAGGAGCCCAGTCCTCCGCCCTCGATCATCGCCGGGCCGCCCATGCCGATGCTCGAGTCCTCGGTGGCGATCACCACATCACAGCACCCGAGTAGCGCGGCGTTGCCGGCGAAGCAGTTCCCGGAGGCGATTCCCACGAGCGGGACCAGCCCGCTCAGGCGGGCGAAGAGATTGAAGGCGCGGCAGTCCAGGCCGGCCACGATCGGCATGTCGAGGTCGCCTGGTCGGCCGCCGCCGCCCTCGGCGAACAGCACCACTGGCAGTCGCTGGCGCTCGGCTAGCTCGAACAGCCGGTCCTTCTTCAGATGACCGCGCATGCCCTGGGTGCCGGCGAGCACGGTGTAGTCGTAGGACAGCGCCACGCAGCGCATCCCATCTATCTCGCCAACTCCCGCGACCAGACCGTCGGCTGGCGTGCGGGCGATCAGCTCCTCGCGTGAGCGTCGGCGCTCTTGGGCAGCGAACAGCAGCGGCCCGTACTCGACGAGGGTGCCCTCATCCAGCAGATCCGCGAGATTCTCGCGTGCGGTCCGACGTCCACGCTCGTGGCGCTTGGCGATCGCTTCAGGCCGGGCAGCATCCAGCCCGATCTCATGACGTTCGCGCACCGCCTGGAGGTCCGCTCGCTCGCCGCCACCCTGTGGCTCTGCGGTGTGTGCAACATCGGCTGCCGTTTCGGCGCTCGGCTCGGAGGGTGGCACCATCGCGAGATCATCGCTCATAGCATGTAGGCCGTGTCAGCCCAGGAGATTGAGCAGTCGGCAACTGAGCGGCGCGAGGCTCTGAAGGAAGTCTTTACTCAGGCGCGCGGATGTACACGCTGCACAGAGCTGGCGGCGACTCGCAAGACGGTCGTCTTCGGCGCCGGCAACGCGGATGCGGATCTGATGTTTGTGGGAGAGGCTCCGGGTGCGAGCGAGGACGAGCAGGGAATCCCGTTCGTCGGCCGCGCAGGCAAGTTGCTGGAGCAGTTGCTCGAGGAGATTGGGCTGGCGCGCTCGGAGGTCTTCATTGCGAACGTGCTCAAGTGCAGGCCTCCTGGCAATCGTGATCCGCTGCCGATCGAGATCGAGCACTGTCAGGACTATCTCCACCGTCAGGTTGAGTTGATCCAGCCGCATGTGATCTGCACGCTCGGTAACTTCTCCACGAAGCTGCTGCGCGGCGACCCGACCGGGATCACCCGCCTGCATGGACAGCCAGAGGTGCTGACGCTGGGTAGACGCGCGGTGCGGCTCTATCCGATTTACCATCCCGCCGCTGCGCTCTACACGCCGCGCATGCTCGAGACCTTGCGCGAGGACTTCACGCGGCTGCCGGAGCTGTTGGCGCTGGGCCCTCCCGAGCAGCAGCCGCTATCGGAAGCGCCGGCCATGGAGGCAGAGGAGATGGTGCAGACGCCCGAGGTAGTGCCGGCAGAGGCGCAGGGACAGGCTCCAGAGATCGACCAGCTTGGGCTGTTCTAGACGCTGTTTATGCTTGATTTCCCCCTCGAAACAGGAGATTTTGGGGAATTGTCGAAATTTAGGAGCTGAGGGCTAAAGCAAGTGGTAATCGTTGCCGATAGTGGCCCTGTCTCCATCCTCACATGCAGTAACGGCCGGCCCGCGCTTCCCTCTCCCGCGGGCCGGTCGCGTTTAACGCCCCATGCATCCTTATTTGGTCTCGCCCCGCGTTTGAGGCCCCATCCGCTCTAAGGTCTCGGCGTGAGCGTAAGCGTCGTCGAGACGAAGAACCCGCGCGAAACCGAGGCGCTGGGCGCCGAACTGGCGGCTGGCTTGCGCGACGGCGACGTGGTGCTCGTGCAAGGCGAGTTGGGCTCGGGCAAGACGACGTTCGTGCGCGGTGCCGCACGGGCACTGGGCGTCACAGATCCCATCACCAGCCCGACGTTCAGCATCGGGCACCGCTATAGAGCCACGAACACGACCGTCTCACACCTGGATCTCTACCGGCTGACGGGTGCTTTGGAGGATGAGGACCCGGCGTTGCTCGACGATTATCTGGGTCCTGGGCGGATCGCCTTCGTGGAGTGGCCGGCACGGGAGCACGCTGAGCTCTCCAGTGCGCGCCTGCGCGTGACTTTGGCCCACAGGGGCGCCGATCGCCGGCGGATCGAGGTGGTGCAGGGGTGATCGTGCTCGGCTTCGACACCGCCACGTCATCCACCGTGGTTGCTCTGCGCCTGGAGGACGGCAGCACTCTGCAGGCGCGTGATGACCCGGATCGGACCCCGCCCACCCGGCGTCCCGGACATACGACGCGACTGCTACCGATGGTGGACGAGCTGCTCACGCGGGCGAATATCGGGTGGCGTGCGCTCGAGCGGATCGCCGTGGGCCTGGGACCAGGCACCTTCACGGGCCTGCGCGTGGGTGTTGCAACCGCGCGCGGGCTGGCGCAGTCACTGGGGATTGAGCTGGTCGGGTGCTCGAGCCCGCGGGCGCTTGCCGAAGGTGGCCGCACTGGCATCGAAGCGACCGATCCGGCAAGCCTGGGCGGGACGAGCGTGCTCGCGGTTCTCGATGCGCGTCGCGGAGAGGTATTCGCCGCCGCCTATCTCCTGGCCGATCGGGAATCCGCCGAGGAGCTCGTGGCGCCACGCGCGCTGGCTCCCGAGGATTTGGGGAGCATCCTCGCGCAAGCGGAAGCCCATCGAGGGGGGGATGAAGCGCAACGAGGGAGGGATGAAGCGCAACGAAGGAGGGAGCGTGTCTCTCCCTGGCAGGCGATCGGGGACGGTGCGGTGCGCTTTCGCGGCCATTTGGAGGCCGTTGGGGTGGCAGTTCCGCCAGATTCCTCGCCGCTGCATCTCGTGAGCGCAGTGGCGATCTGCGATCTCGGAGCCCGCGGGGAGGCGGTCGCGTCGCATGAGGCAATCCTGCCCGACTACCGGCGGCGGCCGGACGCAGAGATTGCCTTGGAGAGCGCCGCGAAGTGACCGAGTCATTCGTTCCTCGCCCTGCGACCGATCGGCCTCGGACTATGAAGATCCGACGGCTGGTCTATCCCGATCTGCCGCAGGTGATCGCGATCGAGCGCCGCGTATTTCCGACGCCCTGGTCGCTGGCGATGTTCGTGCTCGAGCGCTCCAAGCAGTCCGGGATATGCCTGGCGGCGGTGCTCGACTCCGAGCACGGACGGCGCTTGGTGGGATATCTGATTTGCTCCCGCTACGAGCAGGTCTGGCACGTGATGAACGTGGCTGTGGATGTCGAGCACCAGCGCTCTGGTGTGGCGTCGGCGCTGCTCGCCGAGCTGTATGAGCAAGTCGGAGAGCGGGATGCGCGCTTCACGCTGGAGGTGCGCCGCTCTAACCACGCCGCCATCCGTCTGTATGAACGAGAGGGCTTCCGGGCGGCTGGTGTGCGTCGTCGCTACTACCAGGACAACGGTGAGGACGCGTTGGTCATGTGGCGCACCCCGGCCACGCTGAAAGGCTCGCTCGACGATGTGCCCAACCCTGGGGAGGTGGGACCCGTTTGAACGTCTTGGCGCTGGAGAGCAGCTGTGACGACACCTGCGCCGCCGTGCTCGGCGCCGATGGGCACATCCGCTCGAACGTGATCTCCTCTCAAGGAGCGCACGATCGCTTCGGCGGAGTCGTCCCGGAGATCGCCTCTCGGCAGCACCTCGAGCTGGTCAATCTGATCGTCGGGGAGGCATTGAGCGAGGCGGACGTGACGCTCGACGACATAGAGCTCCTCGCGGCGACCCAGGGGCCGGGTCTGGTGGGAGCTCTGCTTGTGGGTTTCTGCACCGCAAAGGCGCTGGCCGCGGGCCGGAAGCTGCCATTCGCGCCGGTCGATCACCTGCAGGGGCATGTCGCGGCCAACTTCATCGATGATGCGTTCGAGCCCCCGTTCCTATGCCTGATTGCCAGCGGTGGACACACGCTGCTGACGCACGTCGAGGAGCACGAGGGCTACGTTATACTGGGCCGCACACTCGACGACGCGGCCGGAGAGGCGTTCGACAAGGGGGCGAGAATGCTGGGACTGGGCTATCCCGGCGGTGCGGCGCTCGAGCGCCTCGCCGCCGAGGGCGATCCCGGGGCATTCTCCTTTCCGGGCTCCCGCGGCGAGCGCTCTCGCGGCGGACGGGGGAAGCGCCACGAGGCATTCGCGCGGAGCCTCGATTTCTCCTTCGCTGGGTTGAAGACCGCGCTGCTCTACCGGCTGCGCGAGCTCTCCGAGGCTGAGGTCCGAGCGCGTCGTTCCGATCTGGCGGCCTCGTACCAAGCGGCGATCGTGGACAGCTTGACCCTGCGCGCCGAGCAGGGGCTGGAGGAGACCGGGATCGGCCGTTTGGCCGTTGGAGGCGGCGTGGCAGCCAACGGCGAGCTACGCCGGCGGCTGAGCGAGCTCGACGTGGCGCTGCACATTCCGCCACCCGTGCTGTGCACCGATAACGCGGCGATGATCGCGAGCGCCGCACGCTTCACCCGGGCCTTGCCCTACCCCGAGTATCTGGCGCTCGACGCCTACGCGACTGGCGAACGACCGAGCCCTTCGCAACCGCGGGCCGTCGCCGGTCCAAGCATCCTTTAGAGTCACGGCGATGACCTACAGGGAATCGACGACAAGCATGGAGGGCACCGAGCGCGATGGAGGGATCTCCTCGAGCGAGCGGCTCTCGCTTGGCGTGGCGGCTCGTTTGTCACGCTATCTACAAGTTTTGACCCAGGCCAAGAAGATGGGCAAGGAGACGATCAGCTCACAGGAGCTGTCGGACTACACCCACGTGAACTCGACTCAGATCCGTCGCGACCTGTCCGGCTTTGGGAAGTTCGGCAAGCGTGGCGTCGGCTACAACGTCGAGGCGCTCGTGTCCCAGATCCGCAAGATCCTGCGCACGGCGGGCCAGCACAACATCGCGCTACTCGGTGCGGGGCACTTGGGCAAGGCGATTGCCTCCTCGGACATCTTCGCCGATCATGGCTTTCGGGTGGTGGCGATCCTCGATGTCGATCCGGCGAAGGTCGGCACGAACGTGGGCAACCAGGTGGTGCGTCACACCAGTGACCTGCGTCAGATGGTCGAGGACGAGGACATCGTGGTGGGCGTGCTGGCGGTACCCACGAACGCCGCCCAGGGACTTGCGAGCGAGCTCGTGGAGGCGGGTGTGAAGATCATCTTCAACTACTCCGAGTCGCTGCTGGACGTGCCTCCCGAGGTGACCGTCCACACCTCGAGCCCGGCTGTCGATCTGCTTTACGCGCTGTACTTCTATTTGACCTGATCCATCCATGGATAGCCTGGACCTAGACCGAGCGACCGAGCGGTTCGCCGAGGCGGTCGACTTCACCGTCGGCGTCGAGGAGGAGTTCGCGATCCTGCATCCGGAGACGCTCGATCTCGTGCCACGTTTCGAGCAGCTGCGCGCCGCTGCGCAGGGCGACGGCGTCCTGTCTGAGGGTATTACCGGAGAGCTGATCTCCTCGGAGATCGAGATCGTCTCGGGGGTGGGTGCCGGCCTGCACGATGCGCTCGCACGACAGCGCGAGCGGCGCAGGCGCCTGTTTGCGCTCGCTGCCGCGCAGGGAGTGGCGCTGGGCGCCACCGGCACTCATCCGTGGGCCGATTACCGCGAGCAGCCGATCATCGACACCGAGCATTACCGGCGCGTCGAGGAGGGACTGAAGTACGTGGCGTGGCGCAACAACACCTTCAGCCTGCATGTCCACGTGGGCGTGCATGGCGCGGATCGGGCGGTGAAGGTCTGCGACCGGCTGCGTGGAGTGCTGCCGCTGCTGCTCGCGGTCTCCGCTAACTCGCCCTATCTGGATGGCCGTGACACGGGGCTGCAGTCGGCGCGGACGCAGAGCTTTACCAAGAGCTTTCCGCGTTGCGGCGTGCCCGATGCATTCGGTGGCTGGGCGGCGTATCGCGAATACATCGAGCTGCTCGTGCGGACGAGCTCGATCGTCGAGTTCACGCAGGTGTGGTGGTCGGTCAGGCCGCACTTTCGCTTCGGCACCGTCGAGGTGCGCATCTGTGACGCGCAGAGCACCGCTCAGGAGTCCGACGCGCTTGCGACGCTGATGGTCGCGTGTATCGCCCAAGCCGCGCGCGATGTGGACGAGGAGGTTCCTCATGAGCACTTGGCGCCACGACTGATCGAGGAGAACATGTGGCGGGCGATTCGCTTTGGGCTCGATGGCAGGCTCCTCGATCTGGAGAGGGGCGAGGAGTATCCGGCGCGGGAGGCGATCGAGCGGTTGGCCAGCTGGACCGCCCCGATTCGCGCGGAGCTGGACATCGAGCTGGCCTTCCCAGAGCGCAATGGGGCACAGCGCCAGCGGAGAAGGATCGAGGCCGGCGAGACGCGCGAGGAGGTCTTCGCGGCTTCGGTGGCGGAGACCCGGCAGACATACGCAGAGGAGGTGGCGGTGTGAGCAGCGCACGTTCGACTCCCACTCGACCGCGGAGCAGAGGACAGGAGGAAGACGACCGATGAGCAGCGATCCACTAGAACAGGCCGGAGCGCCGAGCGAGGAGGACCGATCGGAGATCGGCCAACGTGCGGCCTACGAAGCGGAACTGAGCCGCATCACCAGCGCGGACATGATCCTGCAGGCCGCGGTGTCGTTGTTGAATCTCGGCGGTCGTCGTCTGGGTCTGGCTCCGGGCTCTGAGGGGGAGCGGGATCTCGAGCAGGTGCGAGACGCAGTCGATGGTGTGCGCGCGCTGCTGGGCATCCTCGAGCGCAGTGCCACTGCTCAGGAGCTGCGTCCTCTGCGCGACGCGCTGTCTCAGCTGCAGATGGCCTACGCGCGTGAGGCGCAGGCCGCTGGCGGCGCCGATTCGAGCATGCGGCAAGAGCACCCAGCCGAGCGGTCGAACGCGCCGGCTGACGAGACGAAGCCCGATACTCCAGCGGCCGGGGGTGAGGCAAAAAATAAGCCGGGCGTGCCCGGCGCGGAGGAGAAGCCCGCCGCGGGGCCGGCGGAGTCGAGCGGTAGGCTATGGGTGCCGGGGCGCTGAGAGCTCGTTGCGTGGCGGGCCGGGACACTGAGAACTCGTTTCTGGGGCTGGCGCGATAGACTGCGCCCGCCTTTCCGCCGGGGAAGCGCTCTGATGAGCGAGCCGGGGGACATATGTACGCGCGAATCCTCGCGCGGCACGCTAACAAGACCGCGGAGGATTTCTGTTGAGTAGCTTTCTGATGAACCATGGGGTTGTCGTCGGCCTTGTCTGCGCCGCCTGCGCCGTGGTTTACGGCCTCGTGACCACACGCTCCCTGCTGGCGCTTTCACCGGGCAACGAGAAGATGCAGAGCATCTCGCTGGCCGTCCAGCAGGGCGCGCGCGCCTACCTGAACCGCCAGTACACGACGATCGCGATCGTCGGCGTGGTTGTGTTTGCCGCGCTGGCCATTGGTCTGAATATCGCCGTCGCCTGCGGCTTTGCGATCGGCGGCCTGCTGTCCGGCTCGACCGGCTATATCGGCATGAACGTCTCGGTGCGGGCTAATGCGCGCGTCGCTGAGGCTGCCCGCAGCGGCGTTTCGCCGGCGCTGAAGGTCGCCTTCCGCGGCGGCGCGATCACCGGCCTGCTTGTTGTCGGTCTCGCGCTGATCGGCGTCGCCGGCTATTACGGTCTGCTTACCACCGTCTTCAACGACTCCCAGAAAACCGCCGTAGACGCCTTGGTCGGCCTCGGCTTCGGGGGCTCTTTGATCTCCATTTTCGCCCGGCTCGGTGGCGGCATCTTCACCAAGGCCGCCGACGTGGGCGCCGATCTCGTCGGCAAGGTCGAGGCCGGCATTCCCGAGGACGATCCGCGCAACCCGGCGACGATCGCCGACAACGTCGGTGACAACGTCGGTGACTGCGCCGGCATGGCGGCCGACCTGTTCGAGACCTACGCGGTAACCGCGATCGCGGTGATGCTGCTGGGCGTGCTCACGTTTCACGAGTCCACACGCGTCGCGCTCTACCCGCTCGTGCTCGGCGGGGTGGCGATCATCGCCTCGATCATCGGCACCTTCGCGGTGCGCACAAATTCCGACAACGTCGAGCGCGCTCTCCTTCAGGGACTGATCGTCTCGGGCGTGATTGCGGCGGCCGCGTTTGCGCCGGTCACCTACTGGCTGATGCGCAGCCTCACGTTCAAGTCCGTCGGCAGCAATGTCAATACGCCCAGCTGGTCACATCTGTACCTGTGCTCGCTGATCGGCATCGCCGTCACCGCGCTGCTATTCGGAATAACCGAATACTACACGTCGACTCGCTTCTCGCCGGTGAAGAAGACGGCGAAAGCCTCGATCACTGGTCACGCCACGAACATCATTCAGGGCTTCTCCTCGGGGCTGCAGGCCACTGCACTGCCGGCACTTGTGATCGTGCTCGGCATCCTCGGCGCATGGAAGCTTGCCGGCGGAGGCGTGACCGGCATCTACGGGATACTCGTGGCAGCGATGGGCCTGCTCTCGCTGACGGGGCTGATCGTCGCGCTCGACGCCTTCGGCCCGATCACCGACAACGCCGGCGGCATCGCCGAGATGGCCGATCTGCCCGAGGAGGTGCGCCAGGTCACCGATCGCCTCGACGCGGTTGGAAACACGACGAAGGCCGTCACCAAGGGCTACGCGATCGGCTCCGCGGTGCTCGCGGCCGTCGGGCTGTTCGCTTGCTTCCAGAAAGAACTCGAAGGTAATCTCGGACACTCGATCGCGTTCGGTATCAACGAACCGCCAGTGCTGATCGGGTTGCTGCTGGGAGGGCTGATGGTATGCCTGTTCGCCTCCCTCTCGATCGAGGCCGTCGGTCGCGCCGGCGGCGCGGTCGTCGAGGAGGTGCGCCGCCAGTTCCGCGAGCATCCGGGGATCATGGACTACTCCGAAGAGCCCGACTACGCGGCCTGCGTGGACATCGTGACGAAGACCGCCCAGCGCGAGATGATCCTGCCGTCGCTGTTGCCGATCTTGCTGACGCTGATCGTCGGCCTGATCGACCAGCAGGCGCTCGGTGGCCTGTTGATCGGCGTGATTGTGGTCGGCTTCTTCTTCGCCGTGCTGATGACGGCCGGCGGCGGCGCGTGGGACAACGCGAAGAAGCTGATCGAGGACGGCGCGTTCGGCGGCAAGGGCTCCGAAGCGCACGCCGCCTCGATTACAGGCGATACGGTCGGCGATCCGTTCAAGGACACAGCCGGACCGGCGATCAACCCGATGATCAAGGTCGCCAACATCGTCGCGATCCTGATCATCCCGCTGATCACCTGATAGCGGAAGTAGGCGCGGGTCGCTCCGGCCGATCGAAGATGATCCAGCGCGAGCGTCCCGCATCAGCCTCCGTCACTGTCGAGACAAGCCCTAAGCTCAGTCAAAGATGACCGGCCGACAGGCTCATCGCTCAGCCACGTTGATGTTCTCTCTGGTGATGGCGGTCATCGGCGTGGCGCTGATCGTGGAGGCTGTGGACGGGCACGGGAGCATCATCTCCCCCCGTCTGCTGCTCGGCCTGCTGTTCATCGCCGCGGGAGCGGGCCGGATGTGGGTGGAGACGAAGAGGGGTAGGGGCGCATCGTGAGCCGTGGGAGAGATTCGTGAGCGCGCCGGGGGATCAGGAGGTCCCCGCCTCCTCGGACTCCTCGCGCGAGGGTGCGGCGGCTGAGGTCGAGCACGTCGCGGTCGAGGTCGAGCATGTCGCGGCGGATCTCGCGGCACGCTCGCGTGTGACGCTGCGTCGCAGTATCGGCTCGCCGGTCCTGTTCACGGTCGTTTATACGTCGCTGGCGAGCGCGATCTACTTCTCCCTCGGGGTGATCGCCGGCCACGCGCTCGGGCTCACGCCGCTCGTCTTCCTGCTGGCGGCGCTGCTGTTCGTGCTGACGGCGATGACCTACGCGGAGGGCGCCTCGCTACACCAAGACCGGGGCGGCTCCACCGTATTTGCCCGCTATGCGTTCAACGAGCTCGTCAGCTTCATCGCCGGCTGGGCGATCCTGCTCGACTACATCATCCTGATCGCCGTCACGGCCTTCTCGGCGACCCAGTACCTGCGCGTCTTCTGGCATCCCTTAGGACACCGGACGGAGGCGCTGTTGCTGGCGCTGGCATTTATCGCGCTTGTCGTGCTGAGCAACGTGCGCGGCTTCGGCAGTCGCCGTGTCAGGCGGATCGGTCTGCTGGTGGCCGGCGATCTGGTGCTGCAGCTGTTCATCGTCGTGATCGGGCTGGTGCTGTTCTTCAGCCCGCATACGCTGACGGGACCGATCCATTTGGGAAGCGCGCCGAAATGGTCTGATCTCGTCTTCGCTATGACAGTCGCGGTGATCTCCTTCACCAGCCTGGAGTCGGCCGCCGGTCTGGCGGGCGAGGTGAGGATCAGCCGTCGCGGCCTGAAGCACATGGTCGGCAGCGGCGCCGTGACGGTGGTGGTGGGCTATGTGGGAATCGCGCTGGTGGCGATCACCGCGCTGCCCGTGCACGACGGCCACACGGCGCTGGCGACCCACTACCTGAACGCGCCGATGATCGGAATCGTTACGCAGGTCCATCCGCACTGGCTGGCACAGGCGCTGAGATACGTGGTGGGCGCTCTGGCGACGCTCACGCTGGTGGCCGCGGCGAACTCAGCGATGCTCGGACTCTCGCGGCTGGCGTACTCGCTGTCGACGAATCGCCAGATCCCGAGCGGCCTGGGGCGGCTGCATCCGCAGCGCTCGACTCCATACGTGTTGATCATCTTGGCGGGCCTGCTCGCGGCGGCGCTGGTGGCGCCGGAGGACCTCGACTTCCTCGTCGGGATCTACGCCTTCGGAGCGATGCTTGCGTTCACGATCGCCCACCTGTCGATTTGCCGGCTGCGCTATTCGGAGTCCGATCGCGACCGCCCATACAAGGTGCCGCTGTCGATCAGGGTGCGTGGCGGCGAGTTGCCGCTGCCTGCCGCTTTCGGGGCGCTGGTCTGTGGCGTCGGCTGGGTGGCCGTGATGGTGGTTCACGAACCCGCGCGCTATGTGGGGCTGGGTTGGATGGCGTTTGGCATCCTCGGCTACATCGTGTACCGGCGTGCTGACGAGACCTCTCTGCTGCGACGGGTCACGGTATCGCCGGAGATCCTGCGAGCCGATCCGCCGAGCGAACGTGACTACGGCTCGATCCTCGTACCGCTATTCGGCTCAGAGCTCGACGAGGACATCGTGCAGACCGCTGCCCTGCTGGCCGCGGGCGAGCCCACCGACGACGCCGAGGCCGACCCGGCGACGATCGAGGCCGTGTGGATCTTTGTGATGCCGATGTCGCTCCCGATCGATGCGCGCCTGCCGGAGGAGCAGGTCAAGCATGCTCGTCAGGCGCTAGCGCGAGCGAAGGCGGTGGGGGAGGAGTACGGCGGCGTGTACGTCGCCACGGCCACGGTGCGCACGCGTCGCGCCGGGTATGCGATCGTCGAGGAGGCGCGCCGGCGCGGCGTCGAAGCGATCGTGCTCGGAGCGGAGGAACCCTCCAGGATCCGCGGCGGCTCGGGCCTGGGAGGGCGAGGCGGCCCGCTCGAGAACTTCGTGGGGGAGATCACCAAGTACGTCGTGAGCAAGGCCGCTTGCCGCGTGATCGTCACGGCGCCGGCGGCCCGCTCGGCGGTGGCGCACTCCTCGCGGGAGCCGCCGCCCGGAGGGCCTATGCGGACCGAGGTCCCCATCGTCTAATCTCCGCGTCCGCGCAATGTCTGCTCTGAATCCATGTTCGTCCTGATCGTTGGCGCCGGCCGTGTGGGCTCGGCGGTCGCGAAGTCCGCGCTGGCGGCGGGGCACGAAGTCTCCGTGCTCGATGCAGACCCACTCTCGCACGAGCGCTTGGACGCTGGTCAGAGCAAGAGTTGGGAGGATGCCCAGGGTCAGTTCACGGTCGGGACGGCCTTGGAGATCAATGCCTTGATCGAAGCCGGGATCGAACGCACCGATGTGTTCATCGCCTCGACGGGCGGCGACAACACAAACCTGATCATCGCCCAGATCGCGCAGAAGCGCTTCGGTGTGGACAAGGCGCTCGTGCGTGTCATGGACCCCGCACGGGCTGGTTGGTACGGCGCTCAGGGCCTGCAGACAATCTCTCCAACCCAGCACGCGATCGAGATGTTCGAGCGCGCGCTGGAGGATCAGCCGGCCTGAGGGGGATTGCGATGTACGCGATCATCGTCGGCGCCGGCAAGGTAGGGCGCAACCTCGCGCGGGAGCTGATCACGAAGGAGCACGAGGTCACGCTGATCGAGTCCTCGCGCAGCTGCTACCTCGCCTGCGAGGAGGAGTTCGAGCACGCCGTGCAGTACGGCGACGCGACGGAGCTGTGGGTGCTCGAGCGCTCAGGCATTCAGCGCGCCGACATGGTGATCGCGGTCACGGGAGACGACGAGGACAACATGCTCGTCTGCCAGGTGGCGAAGGAGAAGTACCTGTGCGATCGGATCATCGCGCGGGTCAACAACCCTCGCAATCACGATCACTTCAGGCTGCTTGGTATCCAGCCGGCCGTCTCGGCCACTGACCTGATCCTGCGCTTGATCGAGCACGAGGTTCCTCGCTATGGCCTCGTGCACCTGCTTGCCTTCGAAGAGGAGCGCTTGGAGATCATCGAGCTCGAGGTGGACGACGACGCGCCTGTGGTCGGCGAGAAGGTGGCTGACATCGCGCTGCCCGAGGGCAGCCTGATCATCTCGGTGCTCCGCGGAGGAACCGGGTTCGTGCCCAAGCCCGACACCGTGATCGAAGCCGGCGACGAGGTGTTGCTGGTGCTCGATCTGGGCCTGGAGGAGTCGATCACCACCTTCTTCGCGCCCAACGGGAGTGCCACCCAGAACTGACGCTATTCTTCCCGAAGCACTGTCCGGGATAGTCCAATTGGCAGTGACGCCCGGTTCTGGTCCGGGAGATTGGGGTTCGAGTCCCTGTCCCGGAGTTCGCTTGCGCCCCGTGTTTACGGGGCGTTTCGCGCTTTCAGGGGGTCGCTCGGGCCAGGATTTGGGCCAGTCGTGCGACCAAGAGTGCTCAGTCCGAGGCGCTGCATAAGCTCGCTCGATGACTTCAGCGAAGCGCTCCAGGAAGAAGACCGGCTCCGCTGCCGGTGAGCCGCCTCCGATTCGGCGGCGCTGGCGCGACTATAAGACCCCTTCGGGTCGCAGTCCGGTCGAGGGTTCATCGACAAGCTCTCCGACTCCGATGCGGCGGCTGTGCTTGCGGGCATGGAGGAGGTTCGCGATCGGGGCCTGCGAGCCGCCCGTCATCTCGAGGGCGACATCTGGGAGGTCAGAGTGGACGGCGATCGGGTCATCTACCGCATCCTGCTTGCGGAAGAAGGCAGCCGCGGACAGATCCTGCTGGCATTGGACGGGTTCAAGAAGAAGACGCAGAAGACGCCCCCGGCCACTATCGAGCTGGCGAAGAGACGTCTTGCGGATTGGCGGCGGCGTGGGGATCAGAAGCGCGTTGCGCGCGGCAGGCGCCCGCTGCATCAGTGAGAGGTGCTACTCTTATCTCTCAAAAGAGATACCGCTGTAGGTATCGACCCCAATTTCAGAGAGTAGGACAAGGCAATGCCCGAGCGCGACTTCCTAGAGGAGATGATCGACAAGCGCGCCGCGCGCAACCCCGAGTTTCCGCGGCTGCTGGGCGCCGCTCGCCGGCGGCGTGAGTTGCTGCGTGCTCTGGCCGGACAGCGTGAGGAGCAGAAGCGCTCGCAGACTGTGATCGCAGCGGCGATGCAGACTTCGCAGTCCTTTGTCGCGCGCCTGGAGAGCACAGCTGCCGATGCGAAGATCTCGACCGTCGATCGCTACGCGGAGAGCCTTGGATTCGTCGTGCAGTACCACCTGATCCCGGCGGCCGAGGCGGATAGCACCCCGCCGGTCGTGGTTCACGCGGCGTAACCTGGGTGCTCGTCTACTCGGCTCGATTTCCCCTCTGATGGGGCGAAGGCACGGCAATGGTTGACTCGGCGTGAGTGATCTGAGCGAGTTCGATGGCGGCGAGGGCGCCTACGACGTCTTTCGCTCGCCTGAAACGACGAAGGCGAGGGCGCTCAGGATTTCTCCAAGATTTCCCCAGGGGGCGTTCAGAGGGCGTCGAGGGCCTGGACGGATACAGAAGGGCTCCCCGTCCACGGGCTGACGAGCCCACGGCCGGCGGCGCGATCTGCCACCGCCTCGGAGGGTGGGAGGGACCGGTTAGAGCTTGGCCTGCTCCGTTGCGATACGGGCGATCTCGTGTAGCTTGCGCTCGCCATCCATCGCGTACCAGCGCGCCTCGTACATCCCCGCTTCTTTGGGTAGCTCAAACCGTACGATGTAGCCCTGCACGGGCTGTTCGCGCATCATCAGCACACCTGCGTGATCAGAAGTGAGACATCGCCCCCGACGGCATCCGCACCCTGCATTCTACGGCCCCCAGATCTCGAACATGCACAGGGTTCTCCGCCTTGCATCGAAGCTCAAAGTTGCCGTCCACGTAGACGGCCTCCCACACCTCATCGCCACGATCGAGCACGCGATAGTAGAACCAGCCGACAGCGAACATGACGCCGATCAGCGCGAAGAAGATCACGACGCCTCCGACCAAAGCTCCCAACAACACTTCCCAGAAGGATGCTTGGCCCACGATGAGGCCGTTTTCGATCTTGAGTGACGGATGCGTGATACTCCATGCTGTGCCGACGAACGCCCCACCGACGGGGATCGGGAGCAGCATCGGCAGTCTTCCAAGCGCACGCTCAGTGCGGAGGACAAGCCGCCAGTACAGGCCAAGCGGCAGGAATCGAGTCTCGGGCATCGTGCGCACCCTATGCCCACACGGGCCCCAGGAGTTGAGACGTAGGGAGCAACGCCCACCCTGCCCCCGGACGGCGCGCTGAGCTCACAGGCGGGCCATGCGCGCTCGCCTCAACGCACGTTGGCGCAGTCGGCTATATGCCGGCGAGCAGGTCGCCGGGTGGAATATAGAGTGCCTTGCAGAGCCGGACGATCGTAAGCAGGCCGGGGTTACGACGCCCGCGCTCGATACGATTGACCTCGGTAGGGTGGAAGTCCGCGCGAAGCCCAAGGGCTTCCTGTGTGAGGCCAGCGTGTTCGCGGGCTGATCGGAGGTTCGCCCCGAAGATCGCACGGGGGTCGTCTACGGAGGGTGCGGACATGGTAGGCACCCTCGATGGCCCTGACCGATACCTCAATAGGGAATCTGTCAGGATGTGGGCAGTTGATGCATCTCAGAGTCCATGGAGAAGGCGAAGACGCGATGAGCAGAGAGACACGCCATGCGTGGCTCGGCGCTGGGAGAACAGCCTCCAAGAAGCGCCCTCGCCCCAAAATGCCTGTAGCGCGAGCATCGGTCCTCTGCTTCTCACTGGTGCTGATAGCCGGCTGCGGCAGCACCACCACCACCAAGACGACCGCCGCCGCACCAACCAAGGCTCAGTACATCGCAAGCGCCGACACGATCTGCCACTCGCTCGAGCAGAAGAACAAAGCCTTGGCCGCCGAAGAAAACGCGGTGAAGATCAGCGCTGAACTCGACCTGAGTGAGTCGAAGAAAGACGCCGAAGAAGCCGATGCTCGGCTTCGCGCGCTCCCGCAGCCATTGGCCGGTGCGAGCACCATCGCCGAATGGCTCCACTGGCGCGAACGCGCCACCGCAAGCAGCGGCAGTGGGGCGAGCTTCAAGGAAGACATCACAGCGACCACGAAGGCGTCCAGCATCGCCAAGGCATACGGGTTCAGGTCGTGCGCTGAACTGCCCGAAAGCAACACCAAGCACAACTGCGACGGCACCCGCCGCCACAACGACCGCCACGCAGGCTTCGAGCCCACAGCTTCTCTGCGTTGAAGCAAAGGGCTACACCCTCGGTGAGGTCCGCCCTAGCAGTTGCGTGATCACAGCTCCAGGCGAGACGACCAGTGAACGGGCTGATGTGGTTAACCTCCATTGGACCAGCTGGGGGTCCACCAACGCGGCCGCGACAGGCGAGTATCGCGGCGTTGCCGTGCGGGTCTATGCCTACGATGTAAAACCAAACGCCACGACGGGGGGTCCCCCCGTGTTTACGCAGATCAACATCAACAACGCCTCGGACCATCCCGGCCAGGAAACTGCAAATGCCGAAGGCAAGCCCTAGACGTAATCGCAACAGGGCAGCCATTGTGCTGTCAGCCATCGTCGTCGCCGGATGGCTTGCTGCTTGTGGCAGCAACTCGTCCACGAACACGGCTGCTGACGCGACCAATCGCAACACTGCCGGCGTCCGCGCGTCGTATTACGAATACTTTCAGGACGAGCGCACGGGAAACACGCAAGCCGCGTGTGCCCTGTCCACCAAGAACGATCAGGCCAGAATTGCTGCGGAAGCAAAAGTAAGTAGCTGCCAGGCAGCCACTTTCAAGAACTGGAATGTCAAGCCCGGTGTTCTGTCAACAGCCGCTGAACAGAAGATTCAGCAGAACAGCCTCAAGAAGAACGTGGCCGAGGTTGCGAACTACAAGATTCTCGTTGTGGGCAACCACGCCACGGTGATCAACCCGGAACTTGAAGATACCGATGAACTGATTTATACCGGCGGCCGTTGGCTGGCCGAAAGGCACACGAGCAATGCTGCCGAAACCGCCGAAGGCCTGAAGAAGCAGGCGAAGGAAGAGGAAGCCAAGAATCAAGCCGCGCTCGAAGCCGGTGAAGCAAAGGGGAACGAAAACGCCATCAAGGAAGGCACCGCGACATCCCCGCACTCAGAAGCGAGCAGCGGAGTCCAATCGTTCAGCGGGAATGGCGGTAAGAGCCTCGGGACCATCGCAGTGGAAAACGAATCGACCCTTGAATGGACAAACGATGGCAGTGTGTTCCAGATCTATACCAGTGAAGGCGTCCCTGTGAACTCGCAGGCACATAGCGGCACGACGGTCCTCGAAGCGGGTACCTATAAGAGCTTTCAAGTTAACGCGATCGGGAACTGGACGATCAAGATACTGCCGAAATAGCCGGCCGGGCGGGTCAGAGCGTCATAAAATGGCTACGGAAATGCCGGGGTGGAGGATCATCCGAGCCTCTGTTTAGACGCTATCCGTTGTGTGGCGGCCACGCCACTCGGCAAGGATGTTCGGCTGCCAGACACTGCGTCCGCCCGCTCCCTTGACGGCGCGGCCTTCGGCGATGCGCCCCGCCATATCGGCGAGGTCCCGTGCGTGCCTGATTTCCCAGCCACGCTGGATCGCGCCTATCTGGATCGCGCGCGGATCGAGCCGCTCGCCGCCCTTGTACAGTTTCTTGAAGGCCTGGGCTGCTTTGGTCTTGTCGCTCGGGTGGATGATCGAGCTATCCGCGACGATCGGAGCCGCCAAATCGTCGAGTGCTGCCGCCACGGCGCCGGTCGGCCCGTCCGTTTGATCGGGCTCAGTTGCATCGCCGACGGGTGCCGCGACCTGCGTCCAGATATTGACTTCCCCGAGAGTCCAGGGCGCGGCGCACAAGGACGCCGGCCGCATCGATTCGATCTCAGCGAGTTCTTTGTCGTCGAGGTAGACCGCTAGGACCGGCCGACCGCTGACCCCTGCTCGCTGCTTGTACGTGCAGAGTTTCAGGGTCTTGAACGCCTGGGCATCGAACGCCTCGCGGGTCCTGTTCAGGCGCTTCATTGTGTCCTTGGCGAGAACCGCCGCCAGGTCCTTGGCCTGGCTCTTCGTGCATACGACAATCTGGATCTCCAGTGCAGGCTGCTCGCATAGCCAGTCGTAGCCCGCCCTGACAGCCCCGGTGCCGGCCGATGTGTAGAACCGCTCGGTCATGTCGCCCCTCGCTGTACTGCTCGGCCCAATCGTCGGTGACATCGACCGTAAGGTTGAAGCGCGTGATATGGACCGGGGCGTCGGATTCGTCGAGCTGCGCTGCGGCCTCAACAAAGCCGAGCCGCACGCCAGCGACGACTGCCTTCTCGATCGCGGTCGTGACCGCTTGGGCGTCCTTCTCCGACATCTCGGCGTCTAGGCGAGCGTGGACCTCGCTCGTGATTCCAGCGACGGCGTCGGGGAATGTTTTGTGCAGGTGGTCTCGCTCGGGCGCCGACATCGCGTACCGACTATAGGACCACCCGGCACACGACCGGTGGCTCCGCTCACGTAGGGTGCGCCCACTCGGACGCACCCTCGCGTCAGATACGGACCCGACAACCCTCCTTGCGAGGATGACGCGCTCTATAGAGTTGGTTGTCTATGCCCAGCGTCTCGCCAGTCGGCCCCGAGGACAAGCAACGGTACGCCGACATACTTGAGGAGGTCGCGTCGCGGCTCGAAGCCGTCAAAGACTTGCTCGCCGCCGGGGATGCTCGTCTGGCAAATATTGAGCTGAGCGCGCTACACCTTCGGAAGATCATCGAGCTTGTGGTAATGGGTTCGCTCGTAACGAACCGAACCGAGATCGAAGCTCTCGCGAAAGCGTTGCAGCGGAAGAAGGTCCGCGAGGCGCAGGAACTCGCAAAGGCCGCCAACCCGGACTACTGGCCGAAGGGCACCAGACCATTTGCAGGAACGTCTGGACCAGTCGAAATCGAGGCGGTGGAGGGCGCGTTGCGCGAGGACGAATGGAGCACCGTCTATGGGCACCTTAGCGAGCTACTACATGCACGCAACCCGTACAAGAAGCCCATCGACATGCCCAAGGAGCGCACCTGGCAGTGTGAAACGCGCGACAAGGTAATCAAGCTGTTGGAGCATCATTTGGTAACACTCGTAAATCGCGACCACATGCTCGTTGGAAGACTACTGTTCGACGCCAAGGAAGTCGAGGTTGTGACGTTGGAGAGGCTGCCGAGCAGTGGCTAGCACGCTCGCCGATGACGACGCTCTTGGGGGCGTTTGTTCGCGCGGCGATTGCTGCCTATATGTATGGCCTCCCGGCCGGGGTCGTCTCGACCAAGGACTAGCGACGCAGCTTCTCGACGCGCTTGGCGAACCACTCCGTTATCACGCAGCATGTAGCAACCATCGCTGAGCCTGACGGCGGAACCACCGTAGTGCCCCGCTGCCACGCGGGTAGCAGTTGTGCGCCTGAAAGAAACGGTATGGCTTGCCGGGTACACCTGCTAGGCGAGTCCGCTCGCGGCTCCCACAGTTCGGCGTTGACAAGCTTGTGGCTCATCGTGTTCGTTCCTGTGTTGGTGGGTTGGACGATGCGGTTGATGGCGCGGGCGATCCCGGGTATCCGGCTGCGGCGGCTGGGCGCGATCGGGCGCGTGAAGCCCGCGCCCCTACTCGGGGTCGGGTAGCTCGGGGTGCGCGAGCGATGGGGTTTGTGCGTGGCTGTTG
This sequence comes from uncultured Solirubrobacterales bacterium, assembly GCA_963804555.1. GTDB lineage: Bacteria > Actinomycetota > Thermoleophilia > Solirubrobacterales > Solirubrobacteraceae > Palsa-744. The sequence continues at coordinate 50,489 of CAWDQX010000009.1, read as the reverse complement.
CGCATCTTTTGGGCGAGGCGTTGGATGCGGTCGGTGTCGTGTCCTTCTGCGCCGAGGTCCTCGCGGGCGATGAACCAGTCGGTGCCTTGGCGGGCGCGGGTTGCCTCGACGTAGGCGGGCTCCTTGCTGGTCTGCCAGCCGCCGGTGACGCACGAGGGTGCGGGCGACGGTCGCGCCCTGCTGCACGGTGGACGTGCTGCGCGTACGCCGAGCCGCACGCGGTCGAGGTCCTCGCCGGCGAGTGTTGGCCTGCGGCGCGGTTACGTCGAACGTGACGGTCACGCCTCTCCGGCGTGGATGACGTCGAGGACTTCGTCCGCGGGTGCCGTTCTCGATGCGTTCCGCTCCTGGCTGGTGGTGCTGCGTCGATGAACGCTATGAGGTCGCCTTCGCGGATGCCGTAGTGGACGCCGGGCAGCGGGATTTCGTGGTGTCCGAGTTCGCCGCGTTGTGCGCGTAGTGTTGGGCGCGGGCGTTGAGCCGGTCGATCTCCTGGTTGGAGGCGTCGGCGATCAACGCGACCTCGCGGATATCGGGTGCTTCTCGGTGAGCGTGGCCCATGTTTGTACGGCTTGCTCTGACGGCCTGGTCCCGGGTGTCGGCGATGTGGAGTTGGCCGCGTGAGTCGTAGTGCGCCATCGCGCGCTCGGAGTTCTCCGGCGCGTAGTGCCTGCCACGCGCGCTGTTCGGCAGGGTCCTTGTCCGGTGGATGTCTGCGAGTTCGGCGCTGGGTGCGTGGCCGGTGAGCCGGTCGAACATGCCGCCGGGGCCGATCGAGGGGAGCTGCTTGCCGTCGCCGACAGCGATCGAGCTTCGCCCCGGTGCGCTCCACCAGCCCGGTGAGCCGCGTCGAGGCGCTTGTGTGTCGACCATCCCGGCCTCGTCGAAGTAGATCGTCGTGTCCTGCATCGACGTGGATGGCCCCCGTGCTTCACACGCGGCACCAGCGCATCGACGCTGAACATCTGCTCGGCGAGCGCGGGGCTGTCCGCGCCGAGACGCTCGGCGGTGGACCCGGACACGGCGACCCCGAGCGTCTCACGTCCGGCGTGAGCTGCTCCGCCCGGGCGGCGGCGTCGATCACGACACCCTTCCCGGTCCCGGCTGGTCCGACGAGGACCGCGGCGCGCTCAGGGCCGGTGAGGACTTGGAGCGCGTGGTGCTGCTCGTGGCTGAGATGCCCGCCGATGCGCTCGGCTGACCTCACGTCGCTTGCGTTCTCGCGTGCAACCGTGCCGACGTCTCGGCCGGCGGCTTGGGCGAGCTGGGTGAGCGCGGCGCTCGATCGCCTGCTCCGGGCGCGAACCGCGAGGGTCGTCATCAGTCCACCCTCCAGCGTCAGCACGCGCCGGTCGCGGACCATCGCCCGCGCGACGGGAGCGCCTGATCCGGCGCCATCTCCCCGGCGGCCTGCTCGAGCACGACCGCGCGGAACTCGCGCTGCTCGAAGTCGGCGTGCTGCTCGGTCAGCTTCGCCTCGACACGATCCTCGATCGCACGCTCGGCCGTTGGCCGCTCGGATGCACCGATCAGCCGCACCGCCTCATCTCGGGCCGAAGTCCGTGACCGCGACGCGGTCTCGTTCCAGACTCGTTGTAGGTCAGTGCGTGTGGTCGAGCTCCTTGGACCGGCGGTTCTCGAGCTGCGAGGTTGCGAAGCTCGCCACGTTCGGGAGCCCGGCCCTACTTGGCACGGAAGCGCTCCGCGGCCCTGGCGACCTCACGGCGAGCGACCGGAGAACGCCTCCAAAGCTCGTGGGGGACCCCGGCGATCTCGAAGTACCGGCCCTCCTTGCCGGTGCCCTGTTCGATCGCATAACCCTCCCGCACGAGCTCGTCGGCGAGCGCGGAGCGGTAGAACGCGCCGATCTCCCGCGCGGAGCGGAAGATCGGCCGCGACGCGACAGCCACGATCCGGTCGTCCTCGCGGACCGCGCCGGTGATGACGACATGGCTGTGCAGCTGCGGGTCCGGGGCCTGGGCGCCCTGGACTCCGCGGGCGGTGGTGTGCCGGTACTCGGTTGCGATCACGTCCTTGGCGTGCTCTTCCACGACCTGGCCGCTGTAGCGACGGCGCACGACGGGGACCTGCTCTCGTAGATGGTGGATCGTCTGCTCGACCGCCCTGGCGTGGGCCTGCTCGATCTGCTCGCGCTGCCACGGGTCGCCGAGCGCCCACACCGTCGAGACGGACTTCGGCGCGCTGAACGTCACGTCGATCCCGCCGCCCCGGCCGCCGCCGGCGCCCTCCGGACGAAGCCACCGGCCGCTGCCGGGTGACGGCCCTCCATCAGCGCGATGAAGTCCGCGCCATCCACCGGCCCGCCGGCCTGAACCCCGAGCCTCTCCAGGGTCTCGGCATCGGCCAGCCAGCGGCCGGGGGCCTGCGCCATCTCCCCATCGGGTGTCAGGTAGTAGTCCCCGCGCTCGGGCTCCACCGTCTTGCTCTCCAGGTAGCGCGCGTACCCACCGCCCCGAGACGCACCTATGCTCGCCGCAGTCATCACATGGGTGATGACCCTCAACGCGCCGAACCGGCCAAGAATTCGCACAGCGCTCGCTGTGCCACGGCACAGCCGTGCATGTTGTCTGTTCGGGCTTTTTGTCGTGCCGAGGCGCGCGTGGTGGCGCAGCCAGACGCGTCGACCGTCGGGGTCGCGTCGAGCGCTTCGTGGTGGGATGACTCGTTGGTGGTGCGGGCGACTGACCGAGCGAAGCGCAGGTGTCAGGGGCTTGTGGCCTGCCGCGCGGCTTTGCCCTTCGAGGGCGTTTGAGATGCGCGCGCCAATGTCGCGCCCGCGCCGGTTCTTCACGCAATCTCTTGGCCGGTCCGTGCAGGTTGGGGTCTGTAACCGCGATGGCCCCAATATCCCCACGTACGGCAGTCACCCTTACGGACCGGAAGCAGAGCGCGCCCGCCCTCGCCCTCAGTGTCGAGCAGGCATGCGAAGCGCTGGGCGTGTCGTGGGACACTTGGCGCGCGCATATCGAGCCCGACGTGCGCCTCGTGCGTGTTGGGCGCCGCAAGCTGATCCCGGTCAGCGAGCTGCAGGCTTGGCTTGACCGGCACGCCGAAAGCGTCGGTGTGGGGGAGTAGCATGTCGAGCTATCTGCAAAGCGCCCCCGCACCGTTGTCGCGGCCGGGGGCATGGCACAGGAGGTTGAGCTCCCATGCAATCAGCACCGTACACCGCGGCATCGTCTGGAGGTGATTGCTGATGGCCACCGGAGTGCGTCAACGCCACGGCAACGGTGCAACGGCAAGGGTCGCTGCGACTGTCCGTGGCGTGCCGAGGTCTACTCGAAGCGCGACGACTGCAAGCTGCGCAAGACGTTCCCGACGCAGGCGGCGGCGAAGGTCTGGCGGGCGGATAAGCTCGCCGCGGCGAACAAGGGCAAGCTCCGTGCGCCCACGTCCATGACCGTCCGGCAGGCCGCCGAGGCGTTCATGGCCGGCGCCCGCGACGGCTCTATCCCGACGGCATCGGGCACCCGCTACAAGCCCGCGACGCTCCGGGGCTACAGGGTCGGGCTCAACAAACGTCTACTGCCGACGCTGGGCGGCATGCGCCTGTCGGATGTCGAGCGCCGCGACGTGCAGGAGCTCGCCAACCGGCTGACGAGCGAAGGGCTGAGCGCGAGCACCGTGCAGAACACGCTCGACCCGCTGCGCGTCATCTACCGGCGTGCGATCCGCGACGAAGAGGTCACGGCCGACCCGACCGAGCGGCTTGAGCTACGCCGGCCCGATGGTCGGCGGGAGCGGATCGCCGACCCTACCGAGGCGGCGGCGCTCATCGCTGCTATCGCTGAGGGCGAGCGGGCGCTGTGGGCGTGCGCGTTCTACGCCGGCTTGCGGCGCGGGGAGCTGCGTGCGCTGCGCTGGGGCGACGTCGACTTGGCGGCCCGCGTGATCCACATCTCGCGGGGCTGGGATGCGATCGAGCGCGAGCAGCCGGTGAAGAGTGCTGCGGGCAACCGGCGGGTGCCGATTCTCGAGCCGCTCGCGGGGGAGCTGGCCGCGCACAAGCTCCGCACCGAAGGCTCTAGCGACGCGCTGGTGTTCGGCAGGACCGCCGCCGAGCCCTTCAACCCGGAAACCATCCGGCGGAACGCGCTCGTGGCGTGGGGCTGGCAGGAAGTCCCGAACGAGGAAGCGGATGGTCCGAGGACGATCCTCGCCAAGGTGCGAGACGACGCACAGCAGCCGATCACGCTGCATGAGGCGCGGCACACCTGCGCGTCGCTGTTGATCGCCGCGGGCGTGAACGCGAAGGCGCTGAGCGTCATCATGGGCCACGCGACGATCGCCATGACGTTCGACACCTACGGCCACCTGATGCCGGGCGGGCTGGATGAGGCGGCGGCTGCCGCGAACGCCTATCTGGCAGGCGACGGGAAGCGTCCGGCGCTCAGGCTCGTGGGGTGAAAGCTCGGGCCAATCTTGGGCCAGTCGTGTACTGATTCGGGCGGATTCAGCCGGACTCGGCCGGATAAGCGATCGGACGTTTCGCCTGCACTGGAGCCATATTTGGCTCTGACGCAGGGATTGCGCGATCCGCTGCCCACGCTTCGAGTCCCTGTCCCGGAGTTACGCCGTCACGCCGCGGCCTGGCACGTTCGTCACGCCGCGGCCTGCGAGGCCCAGTCGCGATAGAGCTCGAAGTAGCGGCCCTCGGCGGCGATCAGCTCGTCGTGGGTTCCCTGCTCGACGATGCGGCCGTGCTTCGAGCACGACGATGCGGCCGGCCTGGCGGATCGTGGAGAGGCGGTGGGCGATCACGATCGCGGTGCGGCCCGCGAGCAGGCGGCGCAGGCCGGCCTCGATCCGGCCCTCGGTGTGCAGGTCGACGTTGGAGGTCGCCTCGTCGAGAATCAGGATGCGCGGGTCGGCGATCAGCGCGCGGGCGAACGCGATCAGCTGGCGCTGGCCGGAGGACAGCTGCGCGCCGCGCTCGCCGACCTCGGTGTCGTAGCCGTGGGGCAGCTCTGCGATGAACTCCTCGGCGCCGACCGCCGCCGCGGCCTCGCGGACCTGGTCCTCGTCGGCGTCGGGGCGGCCGAAGGCGATGTTCTCGCCGATCGTGCCGGAGAACAGGAACGCCTCCTGCGGCACGATCCCCATCTGCGAGCGCAGCGAGTCGCTCGAGACCTCGCGCAGGTCGTGCCCGTCGATCGAGGATCTGCCCGGTGCTCGGGTCGTAGAAGCGCGCGACGAGCTTGGCGATCGTCGACTTGCCCGCTCCGGTGGCGCCCACGAGCGCGACCGTCTGTCCGGGGGGGATCGTCAGGTCGATGTGCTCGAGCACCATCGCGTCGTTTGTGTAGGCGAACGAGACGTCCTCGAAGCGGACTTCGCCGCGGATGCGCTCCAGCGGGATCGCCCCTGCTCGATCGGTCAGGGTCGGCGTGACGTCCAGCAACTGGAAGATCTTCTCCAGCGCGGCCATCCCCGACTGGTAGGTGGTGTAGAGCTGGGAGAGCTGCTGGATCGGTTCGAACAGGAACGACAGGGTCCCGACGAACGCGACGACGGTGCCCGCGGTGATGTGGCCTTCGAGCGCCTGGTAGCCGCCGTACAGGACGATCAGCGCGAGCGCGACGCCGGAGAGCATTTCCACCGTCGGGAAGTAGGCGGCGTTGAGTCGCACCGTGACCATGTTCGCGTCGCAGTTGTCCGTGTTGAGCTCCGCGAACCGCGCCTCGTGGTGGGGCTCCTGGCCGAAGCTGCGCACGACGCGGATGCCCGACAGGGTCTCCTGCAGGTAGGCGGTGATCGCGCCGATCGTCTCCCGCGTGCGCCGGAACGCGCCGGCCGAGACGAGCCGAAACCAGATCGAGCCGGCGGCCACGAACGGGACGACGCAGAACGTCAGCAGCGCCAGCTTCACGTCGAGGAACAGCAGCACCCCGACCGCCCCGACGAGCGTGAGGCCGGCCTGGAACAGCGTCACGACCGAGTCGGTCACGAGGCTTTCCAGCGCCTCGACGTCGTTGGTCATGCGCGAGATCAGCACGCCTGCCGGGCGGCTCTCGTAGAAGCCGATCGGCTGGCTCTGCAGGTGGGTGAAGATGCGGATGCGCAGGTCCGCGAGCGCGCGCTGGCCGACCCAGCCGACGAGATAGGTCTGCGCGTAGGTCATCGCCCACACGAGCAGCGCCGAGAGCAGGAACGCGATCACGACCAGCACGAGCGTGCGGGTGTCGTGGCGGTCGATGCCGTCGTCGATCGCGACCTTCGCCAGCAGCGGGGGCGCCAGCGAGGCGGCCGTGCCGAGCACGAGCGCCGTCAACATCGCGCTCACGCGCAGGCGGTAGGGCCCCAGCAATGCCAGCAGGCCGCGCAGGTTGCGCCCGCGCGTGCCCTTCGCGGCGCGCTCGCCCGTCCCATTGCGCTCCGCCGCGCGCAGACCCCGGGCCGAGCCCGCGCCCGCCGCCGCCGCGACCCATGCCGCCGCCCATCCGCCGATGCGCGCTCATATCCCGCTCACCTCGCGTTCGCGCGGCAGCTCTCGCGTCAGGAAGACCTGATCGGGGAGCCCCTTTTCGACGATCTCGCGATACAGCTCGGAGGCCTCCAGCAGTTCCTCGTGGTTGCCGTGCGCGATGATCCGGCCGTGGTCGAGCACGACGATCTCATCCGCCAGCGCGATCGTGGAGAGGCGGTGGGCGACGATGAACGTGGTCCGCCCGGCCATCGCCTCGTCGAGCGCGAGCTTGATCTGACGCTCGGTCGAGGCGTCGACCGAGGAGGTCGCGTCGTCGAGGATCAGCACGCGCGGGTCGGCGAGCAGCGCCCGGGCGATCGCCAGGCGCTGGCGCTGGCCGCCGGACAGGGTCAGGCCGCGCTCGCCGACGCGCGTGTCGTAGCCGTCGGGCAGGCGCTCGATGAACTCGTGGGCCTGGGCGCGGCGGGCGGCCTGCTCGATCGCCTCGCGCGTGACCGGAGGCCCGCCCACCCGCGCGTAGGCGATGTTCTCGGCGACGGTCTCCGAGAACAGGAACGGATCGTCGCTGACGACCGCGACGGCCTGGCGCAGCGAGCGCAGGTCCACCTCGCGCACGTCGGCGCCGTCGAGCAGCACGCGCCCGGCGCTCACGTCGTACAGCCGCGAGATCAACGAGACGAGGCTGGTCTTGCCCGAGCCGGTGGCGCCGACGAGCGCGATCGTGCGCCCGGCGGGAACGTCCAGGTCGATGTCGCTCAGCACCGCCCGCGCGGCGTGGGCCGGCAAGGCGCCGTTCGAGGCTCGCGGTTGCGTTCGGAGCCCCCGTGTCGCTCGGGCCAGCCGTCTGACGTGCGATGTCGCCGAGTACGCCGCCCCGAACTCGTCGGACTCGTCGTAGCGCAGGGTGACGCCCTGCAGTTGCACGTGCCCGTTACCCGCCGGCAGCGGCGGGGCGCCGGGCGGAGCGGTCAGGCGCGGGGGACGGTCGAGGACCTGGAACAGGCGCGCGCCCGAGGCGGTGGCGCGCTGGGCGAGGTTGAGGATCACGCCGAGCGTGCGCATCGGGGCGATCAGCATGTTCAGGTACAGGTAGAACGCGGTGAACTGGCCGAGCGTCAGGTGCGCGTGGATCACGGCGTTGCCCCCGATCAGCAGCACCGCGGCGAGGCCGAGCTGGGGGAGGAAGCCGATCATCGGGTTGAACTTCGCTTCCAGGCGGGTCGCGACCATCGCCTGGCCGAACACGCGCCCGACGCTGCCCTGGAAGCGCTGAGCTGGCGGGGCTCGCGCGCGAAGGCCTTGACGACGCGCACGCCGGAGATGTTCTCCTCGGCGTCCGCGGTCAGCTCGGCGATGCGCTGCTGTGTCTGCTGGATCGCCGGGCGCGCGCGGCGACCGTAGCGGTAGGAGATCAGCACCACGAACGGCACGGGCGCGAGCGAGATCAAGCCGAGCCGCGGTTCGATCACGATCATCACGATGCCCGCGAGCACGATCGTGAGGATCGACTGCAGGATGAACACGAGCCCGTAGCCGAGGAAGAAGCGCACCGCCTGCAGGTCGACGGTCGCGCGCGACATCAGCTGACCCGTCTGCTGGCGGTCGAAGAAGCCGAGCTCGAGTTGCTGCAGGTGGCCGTAGAGCAGCTTGCGCAGGTCGTATTCGACGCCGAGCGAGAGCCGCCCGGCGACCATCCGCCGCCAGTACATGAACCCCCAGCGCATCAGCACGAGGAGCGCGATCGCGCCGGCGATCAGCGTCAGTTCGTGGCGGGCGCTCGCCTGCGCGGCGGCGTGGTGTGCTGGGGCCCTGTGCTGATGATCTGCACCGCGCGGCCCGTCAGCGCGGGCAGCGCGACCGTCATCACCATCGCGAGGCTCGCCAGCGCCCACGAGATGATCATGCCCCGCTTGTAGGGGCGCAGAAATCCGAGGAGTCGATAGAAGGTCGTCATAGTTGTTTAGTCAACGATTATTGCAGGATCGGTGTGGCGCGCCCCCGCGCCGGTGTCGCGGCATTACGCTGCGGTCATGTCCCCCCAACCGCAACCGCCGCAGCCGCGTCCAAGTCTCCGAGCGGGTCTGTGCGACACCTGCGAGCACCAGGTCGCGGTACCCAACACACGCGGGTCGGTGTTCTCGCTGTGCGCTCGCTCGCGCGAGGACCCAGCCTATCCGCGCTATCCGCGGCTGCCGGTGCTGACCTGTCCCGGATATGAGGCGAAAAAGCGGTCCTGAGCAGTCGGGACCGGCGCGCTCGGGTGTCATCCCGCGGCGACTGCGACAGGCTCGGGCTCGTGCGCGACCGCCGGTGGGCCCGAAGCCACGAAGTCGCGGCCGCGAACCAGCGCGAACGCCAGCAGCGAGCCGACGAGGGCGAGCACGGCGCCGACGATCAGGATCGTCGGTGAACGCGTCGGTGAAGCCAACGCGATAGGAGTGATCAGCGCAGTGTGGGCGCCGGGGGAGAGGGTGCCCGCGATCTGGCTTACTTCGCCCGACTCCAGCAGCGTGCCGAGCTGGCCGTGGGCCGCGCTCGAGGATCTCCCGGGCATGACCGCTGGCATGTAGCGCGGCGCTGGTGCTCTTGGTGACGCTGTGCTGGAAGATCGCTCCCAGTCCGGCGATACCTGTGGCGATGCCGACCTGGCGGAAGGTGCTGTTGATTCCCGAGGCCATGCCGCTGCGCTCCGGCGGGCACCACCCCGATCGCGGCCGAAGCCAGCGGCGGGTTGACCAGGCCGATCCCCACGCCGGCGATCGCAAAGCCGGGGATCAGTGTGGTCCAGCCAGAGCTCGCGTCGACCGCCGTCATCGCGACCAGGCCGATGCTGATCAGCAGCAGGCCCACCCCCAGCAGCATGCGGATCGGTACGCGCACGCTCAGCCGGCCGGCGATCGGGGCGACGAAGAACGAGAGCAGCGTGATCGGCAGGAATCGCAGCCCGGCCTGCAGCGGGCCGAAGCCCAGCACGTCCTGGATGTAGAGCGTCAGATACAGAAACATCGCGAAGATCGAGCCCGACAGCGCGAACGCCACGATGTTGGCCCCAGTGAAGGCCGGGCGGCGGAACAGCGTCAGATCGAGCATCGGGCGCTCCTGCAGGCGCTCCACAATCACGAACAGCACGAGCAGCACCAGCGAAGCGACGAGGAAGGCGACGATCTGCGTCGAGCCCCAGCCCTTTTCGTTGCCGCGCACCAACGCGAATACCAGCAGGAAGAGCGAGCCCGAGAACGTCAACAGGCCAAGCCAATCCACGCCCGTTGCGTTTGGGTCGCGCGACTCCGCGACCTGGGTGAGCGTCAGGATCACCGCTATCACACCGATCGGGAGGTTCACGAAGAAGATCCACTCCCAGCCGATGCCCGAGGTGATGATGCCGCCCACCAGCGGCCCGACCGCGACCGCGGCCCCGGTTACCGCGCCGAACACGCCAAAGGCTGTGCCCCGCTCCTTGCCCTGAAAGGCCTGGGCGATCAGCGCCAGCGAGGTGGAGAACATCATCGCTCCGCCGGTGCCCTGCACGCCGCGCGCGAGGTTGAGCATCAGCGAGCTGGAGGACAGCCCGCATACGACCGAGGATGCGGTGAAGACCACGAGGCCGGCGACGAATATGCGCTTGCGTCCCAGCAGGTCGGCTAGCGCACCAGCAGTCAGCAGGAAGGCGGCGAGGGTGAGCGCGTAGGCATCTACCACCCACTGCAGATCGGAGAACGAGGAGTGCAGCGAGCGTTGGATGTCGGGCAGTGCGACGTTGACGACGGTGATGTCGAGAAGCAACATGAAAATTGCTATCGAGACGGCGATCAGGGTCCACCACTTACGCTCCACTCAGGCTCCTCTGTCGAAAATCAGATTCCCCTCACCTTACAAACCGGTTACCGCGCCTCAGCCCGCCTTGCCCTCAGTCCTCACCCTCAGCCCATCTCGCCTTCAGCCCACCTCGTCCTCAGCTCGCCTCGCCTTCGGCCCCTCGCCTCTGGCTCAAACGCCTGGCACGGGTTCCGGGTGGGTCGGGGGCGGCGGTGCAAAGGCGCCCCCGGCCTGGGCGTCCAGGGCGCGCAGCTTGCGGCGCACGCGCTTGTGTGTCTCGCACAGCTCTGCTTCCAGGCTCGCCAGCTCCGCCGTGCGACCACGGACGAGCTCGAGTTGGCGATCGAGGTGGCCGAGGGCCTCGCTGAGCAACTCGCGTCGGCGCGCCGGGTCGACATCGTCCCGACGCAGCTGGGCGCGGACGGCGGCGCGTGCCTCCTCGGCCGTGAGCAAGGTTTTGAGCTGCTCGAGCGAGACGCCGAGCAGATCCTTCAGGCGCATCACCTCGCGCAGACGCTCTACCTCGGCTTCGCTGTACAGCCGGTGCTGCCCTGATTCTCGCGCCGGCGCCTGGGGGAGCAGCCCGATCTCCTCGTAGTAGCGGATCGTGCGCGGTGTCGTGCCGACTAGTCGGGCGACATCGCCGATGCGCAGGCTGGGCTCGGCAGCCGCGCTCATACGCCCACTCGCGACCGCGCGGCGATCTTCCCGGTTGCGATCTCGCCCGGCTCGACTTGGTCTGGCCTCGCAGCAGACATCTGCGGTACGTGCTCCTCGAAGGACAGGGTGGCGGACTCCGCTTCGGATAGGTGGCTGGGGCGCAGCAGGCAGACAAAGGCGCCTACCAGCGAGGTCGCGGCGAGCACCCACAGCGCGACGTGCATGTTGGCGATGAACGGAGCGAGCTTCGCTTCGGAGAGCCCCTTTGTAAGACCGGAGAAGACCGCGAACAGCGTCGCTTTCGGCACGGCCGAGGTGATGATCGCGAGTACGAACGCGATTGACAGCACGGCGCCGGTGTTCTGCAGCAGCGTGCGCGCACCCGCGGCGATGCCGCGTCGCTCGGGGGGAACGGTGCCCATCATCGCCGCTGTGTTTGGGCTGTTGAACATGCCTGAGCCGATGCCGACGATCAGCAGCCACAGGCCGCTCTGCCAGTAGGGGGTATGCACGCCGAGCGTCGTCATCCCCGCGAGCCCGGCGGCGCTCACGAGCATGCCGATCGCGGCGAGCGCGCGAGAGCCGTGGCGATCGGCATAGATGCCGGCGAGCGGGGAGGCGACGAGCATTCCCAGCGCAAGCGGGATCAGCTTTATGCCGGCTTCGATCGGCGTGTTTGACTGGGCGCCTTGGAAATAGAAGACGAATAGGAACATCAGCGCGAATCGCGCGAGCCCGTTGATGAAGGAGGCGGCGCTCGCGGCCGCGAACAGGCGGTTCTTGAAGATCTTCAGGTCGAGCATCGGGGCGTGCGAGCGGCTCTCGAACAGCACCCAGATCGGCAGCAGCACGACGGCGGCCGCGAGCCCGACGATCACGATCGTGTCGTTCCAGCCGCTGAGCCCGCCGCGCGAGACCCCGAGCACCAGGCCGGTGAGCCCGAGGATGAAGGTGACGTTGCCGAGCACGTCGTAGCCGCGCACCTGGTCGGGTTTGGCGAGCTCGCGCAGGATCAGCGCTCCCCAGGCGGCGCCGCCGAGCGCGAGCGGGACGTTGAACCAGAAGACCCAGTGCCAGGAGATCGCCACCAGCGCGCCGCCGAGCACCGGGCCGATCGCCAGGCCGATGGCGGCGACCATCGTATTGGTGCCCATCGCCAGGCCGAGCTCCTCCTTGGGGAAGGCATCGGTGACCAGGGCGGCGGCGTTGGCGAACAGGAAGGCCGAGCCGATGCCCTGCAGGATGCGCCACAGGATCAGCACGGTGGCGCCGGAGGAGAACCCCGCTCCGAGCGAGGCCAGCGCGAACAGGACGAAGCCGCCCACGTAAGCACGCTTGCGCCCGAACAGGTCAGACAGCCGACCCGCCATCAACACGAGCACCGTGGCGGCGATCAGATAGGCGAGAATCACCCAGACGAGTGCCAGCAGGCTGGCGTGCAGCGAACGCTCCAGGTCGGGCAGAGCGATGATCAAAGTGCCCGAGTTGGTCGCCGCGAGCAGCATCCCGAGGCTCGTGCATGAGAGTGCCCACCACTTGTAGTGCTCGTGGCCGGCCGCGACGCCAAAGCGTGATCTTGGGGAAGTTGACGTGAACGTAAAGATCATGATAGCAAGGACGTTGGGACGGACCGGACTGGGGGAGAGGGTGCAAGTGGGGTGCAAGTGGAGAGGGTGCTAGAACTAGCCAGAGATGAGTGAGGCCAAGGTCGAGAAGTCCGATCAGGAGTGGCGCGAGCAGCTGACGCCCGCTCAGTACGATGTCCTGCGCAAGGCGGGCACCGAGGCGCCGTTCACGGGGGAGTACGTCCACCACAAGGCCGACGGCTCCTATCGCTGCGCGGCTTGCGGTGCCGTGCTGTTCGGCTCGGAGACGAAATTCGACTCCGGCACGGGCTGGCCCAGCTTCACCGAGCCGACGGTCGCCGAGGCGGTCGAGTTGCGTGCGGACAATGGCCTGCTCATGCGCCGCACCGAGGTCATCTGCCGCACCTGCGGTGGCCACCTGGGCCACGTCTTCGATGATGGTCCCGGCCCGACCGGCCAGCGCTACTGCATCAACTCGGCGGCGCTCGCCTTCCAGCCCGAGTCGGCTCCCGGCTCGGCTGCCGAGACAGGGCCGGATGCGGGCGCCCAGGCTACGACAGACCCGTCGCCGGACACCGCCGTGCCAGATACGCCCGCATCGTAGACGGGTAGTCTCGCCACCATGATCATGTTCGACCAGTCCAAGCGGCTGTCCGAGCCGCTGCGCTGGGGGCGTCGTGAGAAGACGGCGGTTGCGGCGGTGCTGGCGTGCGTTGTGCTGATAGCGATCGGGCTCGGCGCCTATGCGCTCACGAGCGGCGCGCCGCGGCGCGCCGGCTGCATCGAATTGACGTTCGCCAGCACCCTCGGCGGCGCCCGGCTGCACGCCTGCGGCTCGCGGGCCAGGCGCGTGTGCGGCTCCGGGTCCGTCCCCGGGATCGAGCAGGAACTGAGGGCGGCCTGCCGAAAGCTGGGCTATCCCTTTGCCGGCCAAGGCTGAGCCAGTCGTCTGACCTCTTCGTCTGAGTCTTCGTCGGGCGCCGTCTGAGCATCCGCTGAGTATTCGCGGGGCATCCGCGGGGCCGTCTATCCAAATGTCGAAAGCCTGCGCCGAAGTGTTGGCCAGGATGGCCCTACCCGCTCCCGCGCATGCCGGGTTTCATACCCGGACGTAATTGTGGCGCGCCGCCCGCATGTGCCGGCGGGGTGTCGCCATCAACAATCGCAGGGAAACGGAGGCATATGTCCTGGCTCGCATACCCACACTGGCTAAACGCCGGCGACAACGCATGGCAGATGACCGCGGCAACGTTCGTAGGGCTGATGAGCCTTCCGGGCCTCGCGATCCTGTACGGCGGCGTCATGCAGAAGCGCTGGTCGGTCAACAGCATGATGCTCACGTTCGTCGCGTTCTCGCTCGTGCTGGTCGCCTGGTGTCTGTGGGCGTTCAAGATGGGCTTTGGCAGCCCGATCGGTCATGGAAAAAGCTTCTTCGACACGATGTGGGGTAAGCCCGGAAGCGTGCTCGGCCATGTCGATGAGGAGGGTCAGGCTCTGATTCCGTCGATTACGACGGGCCCAGAATTCCATTTCCCGGAGTCCTCGCTCGTGTACTTCCAGTTCGTGTTCGCGGCGATCACACCGATCCTGATGCTTGGCTCGGTGCTCGGGCGGATCAGCTTCAAGGCCTGGATCCCGTTCGTGCTCCTCTGGATCACGTTCGTCTACACGGTCAACGCGTTCCTGATCTGGGGCGGCGGTTACTTCGCTGCTCATGGCGCACTGGATTACTCTGGTGGGTACGTCATCCATCTCGCGGCCGGCATCTCTGGCTTTGTCGCGGCGGCGGTGATCGGGCCACGATTGCAACGAGACCGCGAGGTCGATGCGCCGAACAACCTGCTGATGGTCGCCGCGGGAGCTGGTCTTCTGTGGCTCGGTTGGAACGGCTTCAACGGTGGAGATTCCTACTACGCGGGCGCCAACGCCTCGGCTGCGGTGCTGAACACCAACCTGTGCACCGCCGTGGCGATGCTCGTGTGGATCGCGTGGGATTACATCTTCCGTGACAAGCCATCCCTGATCGGCTCCGTCAACGGCATTATCACCGGGCTGGTGGGTATCACCCCGGCGGCCGGCTTCGTCAACGGCTACGGGGCGATCGTGATCGGGGTGGTCGCCTCGACGGTCGTGTGGATGTCGATCCGCTTCCTCAGCCGAGCGCCCGTGTTCCGGAGCGTCGACGATACCCTGGGGGTGATCTATACGCATGGGATCGCCGGACTAACCGGAGGCCTGTTGGTCGGGGTGTTGGCCGACCCGCATATCGTCGAGTACATCGGCGTTGGGAGCACTCCAAGCCTGCCGGGAGTCGAAGGGCTCGTGCACGGCAGTTGGACGCTCTTGCGCTGGCAGGCTGAGACAGCTGCCTGGGTAATAGTGTTCAGCGGTGTGATGACGTTCATCCTGCTGAAGCTCGTCGGGATCTTCGTACCTCTGCGCCTCTCTGATGAGGAGCTGGAGATCGGCGATCACGCGATCCACGGCAACGAGGTCTATCCCTCGGATGTGCCCACCCTCGGCGGTCCACACGCACCGTCTTGGCAGGCAAATCCAGCGCCAAGCCCGGCGGCCGGCTAGTCCGCGCCGCACATCCTCCGGGGGCAGGGATGCCTCCGGATCTCTCAACCCAGGCTCAGCGGCCCCGCTTCGGCGGGGTCGCGGCCTTTAACGGTGGCGCTTCGATGCGCCAGCCAAATCGGCGCCCGAGCGCGCGATGCCCGATCAAGCCGCGCGGCGCCGTCAGCTGTGCGTCAGGCCTACCGGACAGCTCACCCCGGTGCCGCCGACACCGCAGTAGCCGCCGGGGTTCTTCGCCAGGTACTGCTGGTGGTAGTCCTCGGCGTAATAAAAGGGGTGGAGCGGATCGCCCTCCGCGATCTCTGTCGTGATCTCGCCGTGGCCGGCTGCGCTCAACACCTGCTGGTAGGCGTCGCGTGAGGCTTCAGCGGCGGCGCGCTGGGCCTCGTTTTCCCAATAGATCGCCGAGCGGTATTGACTGCCCACGTCGTTGCCTTGGCGCATGCCCTGCGTCGGATCGTGGCCCTCCCAGAACAGCTTCAGCAGTTGCTCGTAGCTGATGAGCGTGGGGTCGAAGGCGACGAGCACGGCCTCAGTGTGACCCGTGCGTCCCGAGCAGACCTCCTCGTAGGTCGGGTTCGGGGTGAACCCACCCGCGTAGCCGACGGCTGTCGTATAGACGCCGGGTGCCTCCCAGAAGACCTTCTCCTCTCCCCAGAAGCAGCCCATCCCGAAGACGGCCTGCTCGATCCCTTCTGGGAATGGCGGGCGCAACGGCGTCTTCAGGACCTCATGCAGAGCCGGCACATCCATCGCTTGCTCGCGGCCGGGCAGCGCGGAAGCGGAGTCCACCATGCTCGCCGGTGGCCGAGTGAAGAAACGCATCGTCTCAGGCTAGCGCGCTCGGGCCGCGCTCGGTCGCATCCGGGGCCGCTCGGGTCGAGCCGCTAGCGCGGCTCCAGCACGAATACGCGGATCTCGCGCGTCGTCCTCGCGTCGTAGTCGTCGAAGCCGCTGTACTGCTCGTTCATCTTGCGCCACAGCTCGGCGCGCTCCTCGCCCTCGGCGACACGCGCTCGCACCTTCCGGCGCTTGCCGCGGAGCACCACCTCGGCGTCTGGGTTCGCCTCCAGGTTCAGCGACCATGCCGGTGCGCTCTTGTGGCCGGCGTTCGATCCGATCACAACCAGGCGCTCGCCGTCGGCGAGGTAGACCACCGGCGCGATGCGCACCGCGCCCGAGCGGCGACCGATGCTCGTGAGCAGCAGCACCGGTGTGCCCGCGACCTGACCGAACAGCCGTCCGCGGCTGGCGCGATACAGCGGGACGTTGAGCTTGCCGAAGGCCTTCAGCGCCCAAGCGGAACTCGTCGAAAGACGCGTATAGACGCGATCGCTGGGCATCTGAGAAGTATCCCAGGAGTGCCTGCGGAATCCTGCGCACTCGAAGCGGATGAAGCGGATGAAGGGACTCGAACCCTCGACCTTCTGCATGGCAAGCAGACGCTCTAGCCAACTGAGCTACATCCGCGCGAGCGCCGATTATAGAGGCGCGACACCGGCAAGAGGCTTGACGCCAGCAAGAGGCTCAACACACACGAGGCTCTCTCTCGGCACGTAGCGGCCGCCGTCTCCTCGCGTCAGCAGGCCCATCACCTCCAGCTCGCTCAGGGCGAGCATCACCTCTCCGGCGTCCGCGCGGCCAGCCGTCAGCTTGGCGGGCGTGTCACGTCCAGCGCCCACCTGCTCCAGTGTCGCTCTCAGCCTCGGCTCGAGCTCCGGCGCCTGGGGCGGGCTCTCACCACCAAGCAGCTCCAGCGCATCCTCCGGTCCTCCGATCAATGCGGCGCCTTCCCTCAGCAGCGCGTGCGTACCCTTCGACACCGGCGAGATCACGCGCCCGGGGACCGCCGCGACGGTCCGTCCCAGCGCCTTCGCGATCCGCGCGCCCAGCAAGTCGATCGGTCCCTCGTCGGCCTCCACCACGATCGTCAACTCCGCCATCCCGACGACGATCCGCTCGCGCGCGGTGTGGCACCAGCTGTTGGCCCTTGTGCCGAAGCCGCATGGCAGCTCGGCCACGGCGCAGCCATCTTTGTGCACGCGCTTGTACAGCTCGCGTCTGCGCACGGTGCACGGCATGTCCAGGCCGCCGTCCCTCACCACCAGCGTCTCACCGTTGACCTCGAGCGCGCCCGCCTGCGCGGCGACCGCGATCCCGTCCGACAGGCTGCTCGCCACGCTCACGCCGCTCGCCGCAAGTCCGCGCGCCAAGCTGCGTGCCATCTCGATGCCGTAGTCCGTCGCCTTGCGGCTCCCCACGATCGCCACGATGGGTGCGGCGCTCAGGGCTCTGAACCGCTGCATGTCGCTCACGCACAGCATCCACGGCGCCCCGTCGTCCGCCAGCGCGCGCGGGTAGTCATGGTCGTGGCGGCAGATGCTCTCCACGCCCCTCGCCACGGGGTTCTTGCTCGGGTGAAATCGCACGTATCGCGCTCGCAGCTCCCCGCGGCGATCGCCGGCGATCGCCTCGATCAGCTCCCTGTCCTCGAGTGCCAGCAGCTCGAGCAGCCGCGCTCGATCGCCGGCGTGCTCCTCCAGGCAGCGACTCATCGCCGCCAGCAGCCAGCTGCGGCGCAGACAGACTGGGCAGGCGCTGCTGATGCCGTTGGCTGTGACGGCGCTCGGTGTCGTGCCGTTCGCACTCACGGCGCTCGATGCCTTCCCGTTCGGCGTCATGCCGCTCGGCTTCCCGCGTGTTGGGCTTCGGAGCGCAGCGCCAGCGCCGAGCCGACGTCCCGCGCGCGCACATGCTCGCTGCCGTTCAGGTCGGCGATCGTGCGCGCCACGCGCAGCACCCGGTGCTGTCCGCGCGCGCTCAGCAGTCCCCGTTCGTGGTTCTTGCGCAACAACTCCTCAGCCTCCGCCTCGAGCCGCACGTAGCGGCCCAGCATGGACGCGTCCATGTGCGCGTTGACCGCCACTCCCTCGCCTTTCAGGCGCGCCGCTTGGCGTTCGCGCGCCGCCGTCACCTGCTCGCGTGCCTTCTCTGAGCTCGTCAGCGCCACCGCGCCGCGGCCGAGCGCTCCCTCGCCCTCCAGCCTGACGAGCAGATCGATGCGGTCGAGCAGCGGGCCACTCAGCCGGCGACGATGCCGGGCGATGTCCGTTTCGCTGCATCTACATTTTTCCGAGGCCCCGGCGTAGCCGCACGGACATGGATTGGTCGCCGCCACCAGCATGAATCGCGCTGGATATACGGCGGAGTGCCGCGCTCTGACGATCGCCACTCGTCCGTCCTCCAGCGGCTGGCGCAGCGCCTCCAGCGTTGAGCGCGCAAACTCCGAGAGCTCATCCAGGAACAGCACCCCGTTGTGGGCCAGCACGATCTCGCCGAGCCATCCCCGCTGCGCGCCGCCGACCAGGCCCGCGGTCGTGATCGAGTGGTGTGGCGAGCGAAACGGCCGGCTGTGGGCCAGGTTGCCCTCCCGCTCGCCGACGATGCTCTGAATTCGCGCGACCTCGATCGCTTCGGAGTGGCTCAAGGGCGGCAGGATCGACGGAATTCGCTGGGCGAGCATCGTCTTACCGGTTCCGGGGGGCCCGCTCAGCAGGTTGTTGTGGGCGCCCGCGGCCGCCACGATCAGCGCCCTCACAGCGTGATGCTGACCACGCACATCGCTCAGGTCCGGACCCACGAGGCTCGCCGCGACGGCGTTTGTCCCCGCCGACCGCGGCAGTGGATCGCCGGGGCCGCCGGCCAGGACGCGCACCGCGCTTGCCAGACGCTCGACGACGGCCACCTCCAGGCCTTCGATCAGTGCCGCTTCGCGCGCGCGCTCGGGTGCGAGCACGAGCGTCGGCAACCCGGCTTCGAGCGTCGCTTGGGCCACAGCCAGCGTGCCCTGCTGACAGGCTCGCACCGTGCCGTCGAGCGCGAGCTCCCCGAACAGCGCATGAGTCTCCAGGCGCTCGATCGGGATCTGCCCGGTGGCGGCCAGTACCGCGCAGGCCAGCGCGAGGTCGAGCCCCGGCCCGATCTTGGGCACGTCACCCGGGGCGAGGTTCGCGGTGATCCGCCTGGCCGGGAACTCATACCCGGAGTTGCGGATCGCCGCCTGCACCCGCTCGCGCGCCTCGCGCACGGCCGCGTCTGCCAGCCCGACGATCCTGAATCCCGGCAGACCCGCGCGGATGTCCACCTCGACGGTCACGCGCCGCGTCTGCAGTCCATCGATCGTGAACGTATGTGCCCGTGCAAGCATCTGCCCTTTCCTGTCGCCGTTTCTGGACGGGAGGAGCAAAGTTAGGCCGAGCTTGGGACGGGACGCTCGTTTCGAGGTCGTCGGATCCTTCCTCGAGCCGCGCGCCGATCGGCCTCTGGGCCTACCGGGCGCGTCTTCTGGCTCTGTTTTCTAGCCCGCTACAGCCCGGCGGGGTGGCGCGCCACGAAGCCGGCGGTCGAGGTCATCGTGTCAGACCAGCGCGTCCCCGTCTCCTGCTGGGCAACGGTGTCGAAGCGTTTACCGTCGATCACCATGAAGGCGTGTTCGGCATTCGCGTAGATCGTGATGTCCCGGCCGGGACCCGGTTCGCCGTATGACTCCAGTCCGGTGGAGTCCTCGGGCGAGCTCAGCAGGCCGCCGCCGTGGAGCGCGTAGGAGACCGAGCCCGAGCAGTCATACCCCTCGGACTGAAAGGAGCCGTGCCCGCCGCCGTACACATACGGCCTGGTCGCGATTTCATCGCCGGCCGCGATCACTCGCGCGACGATGCTCGCGGCAGCGCCTTCGCCGCCCGCCGTGTTGCTCGCCGAGCTTGGCGGGGTGATGTTCGTCAGCGCGCTGCTCGGGGGCGTGAGCGTGCTCGCGTTGTCCACTCCGATCACGCTCCAGGTCGCCGGTCCGACGACGCCGTCCACGGTCAGCCCGTGGCGCGCCTGCAGGCGGCGGACGGCCGCCTCGGTTTCCGGGCCGAAGTCGCCGTCGACGGGCATGTGCAGCGCCTGCTGCAGTCGCGCGACCGGATTGGCGGCGACCTCCGCTTCGGTGCTCGCGCTGGCCGCGTCGCTCACGTCGGAGCGTTCGCCCGCGCCGGCGCTCGAGTCGCTCGCGCTCGAGTTGGCCGGCTGGGCGAGAGCCGAAGGGGGAGGGGTGAGGGTTTCCTCGCCGCTGACTCCGATCACGCCCCATGTGGCCGGGCCGACGATGCCGTCGACGGTCAGCCCGTGGCGGGCCTGCAGCCGCCGGATCGCGGCCTCTGTTTCCGGGCCGAAGTCGCCATCGGTAGGGAGGTGCAGCGCGTGCTGCAGCCGCGCCACCGCATCGCCGCCGTCACGCCCGTTCTGAGCCGTTTCGGAGCTCGCCGGCGTGAAATCGCTCGCGAAAGCGCGCTGGCCGCTGGCCGCTGAGGCGATCGCCGGGGCGTTGCCGCGCAGCGCGGCGCTCGTCTCGGGTCCCGCGATCCCGTCCACGGTGAGACCCCGACTTGCCTGGAATTTTTCCACGGCCCCTTCGGTTTCGGGGCCGTAGATGCCGTCGACGGCGATCCCCAGCGCCCGCTGGAGCAGTTCGACCTGACGGCCGGTGGCGCCGTTGCTCAGCACGATGGTGTGTTCGGTGGTCGTGGCCGGCTCTGGCGTGGGAGTCGCCGGATTGGCGGCCGCGACACCGTCCGCGAGGCTGGCGGTGGGGCCGGCGGTGAGCGCCGCGAGCGCGCCCAGCGAGATCCGCTTGGCGCGCGTGCCGCCGGGCACGAAGCGCAGCTCAGCGGCACGGCGGCGCGCACGGGAACGCCCCAACGAGAGATCCCATGGCTGCTCTTCGGCCAGGTCGCGCGCGGCGGTCCGGTTGCGCGCATCGAGCATCGCCGAGAGCGACAGCGGAGGAGGAGGGCGGCGCTCGGGGAGGCGCTCCTGGACCTGGAGGCGGTGTCGATCCGCCCGCGGCCAGCTCGCTGGCGGCGCTCGCGCGAGCGCTGGAGCGAAAGCTCCCAGGGCTCGAGAACGGCAAGATCACGCGGGAATCCCGACATGCAAAGGCGTCCTTTCAATCGTTGCTTGGCGCCTACGGGGTTAGCTGTCGGGCTCGCGCACTTTACGCTACGCCACAAATGTGGCGATTCGCCCCCGCAGCCTTCTACTTGGCTGCACTGGGTCCCCCGTTCCCCGGCCCCGTGGGGTCGAAGACTCGGCACGAACGGGCAGGAAGCTAACAGGTCTTGCTGCAAGATGCATCACATAGGGAGGTCTGCAAGATTTCTTGCCGACGCCCTCTTTTGCATTTTCTCTCTCATCCCAGACGAGGATCAGTCTCAGTTGAAGCTGGTCGTGTAGGTGATCTGGCGAGGATGGGAAGCGCTGGGAACGGTAATCAAGATGCTTCCCAAGTCTTCGCTATAAGCCGAGTGGTAAGTCTCAGAAGACGTGTGGATCGCTATCTCTGTATTGAAGTCATAGGATTGAGACAGCCCATTTGGCCCGTTGATCGTCAGTCCGGTTTTGCGCTCTTTGACCTCAGAGCCGGTCTGGAACCAGATCGGAAATTGATAGGCGCATTTCGTGCGCGCGCGAAAGCGAGAGGGCGATCCCGTTCTCGCTGGATGTCGGCCGGTAGACCCAAGTTGTGTCGAGCTTGCTATGTGGAGTCTTTCCTTTCGCAGCCCTCCAACCGGCGTGGATCGTGACCACGCCGCTCGCGCTCACGGCGATGCGTGCCTTCACCGGATAAAACTGCTCGCCCCTGCTTCCACTGCCCTCTCGTCCACCATGCCCCCTCGCGCACCACCGCTCTCTCGCCCAGCAAGTATCAGGGTTGGCCCGCTGGTGGTTGCCGTGGAAGTCAGTAATGGCGTCAATGGGGGATAGGGAAGCACGGCTCTCCAGCCCTGTGCGCTATTCCGCTCCACAGAGATCAGCCCGAAGCCATAACGCGCATCCGCGGGATCGCTGTCGGAGCTATGGATTGCGTACCACAAGCGCCCGTCCGTTACGGCGGCGAACTTGGTGTGGGACGGGTCGACGAAGGCGCCCTTCTTTGTGCTTGGAAGAGCTTGGTAGGGAGTTGGTGGGATCAGCGAGAGGACGCGTGCGGCATCCGCTAATGCCCAGAGAGAAAGCCCGTCGTACTCGACGGTGTTCGCGTATCCATCGATCCCGAGATAGTTCGGCGCTGCTTGGCCGGCCAGTCGCGGTACGAGCGGCAGCCCCCATCCGTCAGGCGGGTAGAGGCTCCGCAGGCGTGCGAGCTCGAGCGCCGCGCCCGCCAGGTAGCGTCCTTTCCAGATGGCGCTGTGGGTCATCTGCGCGGCGAGCGAGAGGGCGTCGATGCCGGCCGCGACCGTCCACACCTGGCCCTGGCCGCGACCGATGTAGGCGACGTCGCCATCTGGGGCCATCAGGCCGATCAGGGCTCGCGCGCAGCGCGAGAAGGCGGCGATCACCGAGGCCGGCGCGCTTGCTCCGAGGCGCTTGAAGCCTGCCCGAGTATCAGCGTGGAGAGCACGTGATAGGCGAGCGGGCTGCGCCCGGGGTCGCTGAGGATGCCCGCGCCGCGAAAGGGAGAGGCACCGAGGCGCCGTGCGTCGGCGCCTGTGTTCTTCGCCGCCTGAGTGAGCGCGGCGAGCGCCTTTGCGCGGATCGCCGCGGGTGTGCCGAGCGTGAGGTCGGGCAGCCCCGTCTGCAGCAGCGAGAGCTCCGCGACGGCCGCGACGAGCTTCAGGTTGTCGTAGCAGCGTTCTTCGGAGTAGCAGTCGCCCGCGTCGGAGACGAGCGGGGCATGGTTGGTGATGAAGGCGGCGATGTTGCATTGCGCTGCCTCCCAGGCGCCATGCTTGCGAGGTGGGCGTTGTTCCACGCGAACGCTTCGCTCAGCGCGAGCAGCTCGAAGCCGCCGCCGTCGGGTTGGGCGACCTCGGCGAGCTCGGCGCGTAGGCCGTCTTCGATCAGCGCGGCGTCTCCTGGCTCACGCCGAGCGTGCACCATGCTCTGGCCGGTCATGCCCAGGCCGTAGCTGCCGGTGGCGCGGCCGAGCACGGGGTCGATCAGCCAGCCTTCCGGCGTCTGGTGCGATGCCCATTCAGCTGTCGTGCTCGCCACCAGCGCTGAGACCTGCGTGCCGAGCGCCGGTGGGGAGAGCAATGGCGTGGGCGCCGCGGACCCGCTTGCGGACACGGCGGTGGGTGTCGCTGATCCCGTCGCGGGCGAGGCGAGCCCGATCAGCACGGGCGCGATCGACGCGAGCCCGATCCGCGCGCGCCTGAGGAACAGAGCGCGCGCGGGGAGCAGCGAAATCAAGCGAGATGACATGGTTTGTGGGGTGAGCTGCGACAGTGGGGCAGGAAGATGACAGGTCATTCTCATGGCATGAGCGACGGTCATGGCGTGAGCGACGACGCGGACGCGGGCAAGCTGACCGTCGCGCTCGGGCTGATCCTCGGGCTGATGGTCCTCGAGGTCACGGCCGGCGTGATCGCTCACTCGCTGGCGCTGCTCTCCGACGCGGGGCACATGCTCACCGACGCCGCCGCGATCGGACTGTCGCTCCTCGCGGCCCGGCTGGCTGCTCGCCCGGCGAAGGGCGCGTTGACCTACGGCTTGCAGCGAGTGGAGATCCTCTCCGCGCAGGCCAATGGCGTGACGCTGCTGATCCTCGCGGCGCTGATCGCCTACGAGGCGATCCGTCGCCTGTTCGATCCGCCGCACGTGCAGGCCGGGTTGATCCTCGCCGTCGCGCTGATCGGCGTCGCGGTGAACCTCGCCGCGACGTGGATGCTGGCGCAGGCCAACCGGCAGAGCATGAACGTCGAGGGCTCCTTCCAGCACATCCTCACCGACCTGTACGCCTTCATCGGCACCGCGATCGCCGCTGGGGTGATCCTGCTCACCGGCTTTCAACGCGCGGACGCGATCGTCTCGCTGCTCGTCGCCGCGCTGATGGTGCGCTCGGGGTACGGCCTCGTCAAGGCGTCCGGGCGAGTGTTCCTGGAGGCCGCGCCGGAGGGGCTCGACCCGCAGAAGATCGGCCGGGCGCTCGTGCGCGAGCCCGGCGTGGTCGAGGTTCACGACCTGCACGTCTGGGAGGTCACATCTGGTTTCCCCGCGCTCTCGGCGCACGTGCTCGTCGGTCGCGAGACCGACTGCCACGCCGCGCGCCGCGGCCTGGAGCGGATGCTGCACGACGAGTTCGACTTGCACCACACGACCCTGCAGGTGGACCACCAAGTCGATCCCCAGGGCGGCGAGCTGCTCGACATCGCGCCGCTGTCCCCTGGGGGTTAACTGGCCTCGTACCGTGCCGGCGCCGAGGAACTGCTTTCGAAGCCGGCGGTGGGCTCGGTCGCGGCTGGGGCCGGTCACGACGAGGGGGGAGGTATTCGGGTAGAGCGTCCCGCGATGAGGTCGCGTAGGGTGTCGCCAGCCCGTGGAGTGTTCCTCGGTGGCGATTTGTCGTGCGCCGTGGGTCCAGGCGGCAGGCGGCTTGATCTCCGGATGTCGACCGGACCCAGTCCGGCGCGCTGCTCGGGTTTGTCCCATGCTGAACTCCCTTACGCTGGGCTCCGGTCGGGGGAATCGGGTGCAGCCCGCGAAGCCTGCCGGCCACGATCGCCGCCCCCGGTCCGCCTGTCGAGTGGCAGCCGATCTCGGACGAGGCTCGCTGGCAACGAGCTCGATGAGCCATCGGAGCCCCGCATGCGCGCCGATCTCCCGACGGCCGGGGCGCTCGCGGTCGTCGCCTGGATGGCCGGCCGGACGATCCTCCATCACGGTGCCGGTGGCGGTAACCGCGAAGCGGCGCACCTCGCGTGGGCTGTTCGATCAGTAATGTCGCTGCTCACAGTGCTCCGCCGGGGTAGAGCCGGGAGTTACGAACGTGTCTCCTCAGGCGCGCCGCAATGAGTCTCGCATGGACGGTCGCGGCGAGATCGCCTCATGTGTTCTCCTCAGGCGCTACGGCCGCACAGTCAGTGACATCGTCAATGTTGACGACTTCGGGAGCTCCGACGGTCGATCGACGGGATGCGAACGCTCGCCGCAGCAGCTGCTACGTGAGCTCGCCGAGGTCGGACTCCCTCGTCTGGCTCCGTCGCGTGATGATCGCTGTCGTGTGCGCACAAGGCTGAAGCCGGGGTGCTGCACTACGACGGCGACTACGACGTCCTCGGCCGAGTAAACGAGCCTCCTGTTCGAGAGCGAGTGGCTCGCGTCAGAGTGGTCCTATGTCGCTGGCGTTCGTCGTGCCTCTTCCTGTCGCCTGTTGCTCTCCTTACTGCGGATCGCTTGAGGTCGGTCTGAGAGTTGGCTGCACCTGAGCCGGCTCGGCTGTCGGCGTTTGAGCGGATGTCTGATGCTGAACTGAGCGATTGTCCCGTTTGCCGGGGATGGTCGGTTAAGGGATTAGCCCACGGTGGAGGGGCTCAATCGACCAAAGGAGCAGGTATGTCCCCGTCCCAGGATTTGCGCGAGCTGCCGGTTGGCCTGATCGAGCCGAACCTCGCCCAACCTCGGCGCCACTTCGATCAGGACACGCTCCAAGAGCTGGCGGGCTCGATCGGCGAGCGCGGTGTGCTGCAGCCGGTGCTCGTGCGTCCGAGTGCGGACGGTAGATACGGGCTGATCGCGGGAGAGCGTCGTTGGCGCGCGGCTCAAATCGCGGGCCTGCAGACGATCCCAGCTTTGGTGTCCCAATATGACGACCTCGCGGCACTCGAGGCGGCGCTGATCGAGAACATGGCGCGCGAGAACCTCAATCCGATCGAGGAGGCACGCGCCTGCATGACGCTGTCGAAGGAGCTTGGCCTGACCCATCAAGAGATCGCGGATCGTGTGGGGCGTAGCACCAGCGGAGTCGCGAACCTGACGCGCCTGCTGAATCTGTCCGCTGAGATCCTCGAGCTGATGGAGCGGGCCGAGTTGGGCTTGGGTCACGGGCTGCTGCTGGTGGCAAAGGAGCCGCAGGTGCGTGGGGAGCTGGCTCGTAAGGCGGTTGCGGAGGGATGGACGGTGCCGACACTGGAAGCGCGCGCTCGTGAGAGCAACACCGATGTGTCCAAGCCCGGAGAGGGTTCTGCGGGGCAAGGACTGGATTCAGAAGAAGACGTGACCGCGATGAACATCGCCAGGGTCTGGGGCGATGCGGTGGGCGAGGAGGTGATGGTTCGCGCCATGTACGGCCGGAAGCTGCGGGTGGAGTTCGTCTTCGAGTCCCCTGAGGGCGCGCTCGCCGTCGGCGGACGGCTCGCCGAGATGATCGCGCGGGGCGCCAAGCGGAGATAGGTGGGCTGTAGAGCGGACGACAAGGGCTAGGTAAGAACACGAAACGAAGGCCCAGGCCACAGCGCGGCCGTTTGTTTACGAAGACTTCTGCCGCTGCAAGTAGATATTGGTGGTCCTGGCGCGGCCAAGCAGTAGCAGTAGCGCTTTCTCCTCCGTCGGAGTCGGAATGGGATGCCCGAAGCCGATAGCTTCAAGTTCGATTTCGGCTGGGCCGGTGATGAACCCAAAAATGTCGCGGTAGACGTGAGCGCGGATCACTCCAGTGCGGAGTAGCAGTGTTTCGTTGATCGTTGTTAGGAAGCTGTGACTGACCCCGGGCAATGGGTTGGGCACCGTGGTAATCGTGAATGGCCCGATTTGCCTTTGCCCTTTGCGTTCCTGATTGGTTCGTCTATGGATCGCTTTGAGTAAGCGCACGAGGCACGCTCGGCCGCGGGAGCTGTGGGATCTGGCGTTGTTGGAGGCGACAAGGGCCGGCGTCGGCCATACTTCGACGATAGATTTCACAACCTTGCCGTAAAAGGCGCTTCCTGCGGAGAATTCGGTTGAGTAAATCTTTGCGATTCGGCGGGCAGGGTTGACGCTACCACGGCAGCGATCGTATTCGAGGTCATATCGTCCTGGCTTGGGGGCTTCCGTTTCGCGTTCGTCGATCGTGAAGTCCGGCATATCGCCGGGTTGCAGGTTGACGGCGTGCGCATACGCGATGGCTTGTGGCTTGGTGATCGGCCCCGACGTTGGTGGGCTCACGCCGGCCACAGAGGCGACGGTGCCTCCACATCCGGCAAGCAGACCAGCGGCGAGCAGGATGGCGCTCCCTGAGGATCCGGGCCGAAGCAAACGACTGCTCATGCGGTCAGCATCGGCATCGGGCGCCGCTCACCAAAACCATGCGAGCGTTGTGTTAACGGCCATCCGCTTTTCCCTACTGCGGGGTCGTCGGATCCTCCCAGCCACGCTCACGGTTCGGCTCGCGGCGATCAGTGTCTGCTCAAGGCGCCTTGAGAGATGCCTGCAGTCCTCGATCGCCCACACCCGCTCCTCATCGAGCTCTCGAGCTCGAGTCAGATTGGTTCGCCGTCAGCACGCTTCGCTAGGCGCTGGAAGTCGCCCTAGTCGCGATATACATCCAAGCTCTGTGAATTGGGGCCTTGCTACCGTCGGTCTGACGCTGCTGCTCGGTGCAGCGGTGTCACAGCGGCTGTCGAACACGCCGATCACGCTGACGATAGTCGTGGTTACGGTGGGCGTTCTCGTTGGGCCATTGGTGCTGGGCGACCTCACGCTGAGCTCAACCAGCTCGACGGTGCGGACGCTGGCCGAGGTGACGCTTGCGGTGGTCCTATTCTCGGATGCCTCTCGCATCGACATCAGGACCTTGCGTCGCGAGGCTTCGGCTCCACTGCGCCTTCTCGGCGTGGGCCTTCCGCTGACGATTGCCTTCGGAGCATTGGTCGCCCGCGCTCTGTTCGGGTCGTTCTCGCTAAGCGAGGCATTGATTCTCGGGGTGATACTCGCGCCGACCGACGCGGGTCTCGGTAGCGTGGTCGTCACGGACACGCGTCTTCCTCAGCGCGTGCGCCAGTCGCTGAATGTCGAGAGCGGACTGAACGACGGCATCTGCGTCCCTCTGCTGCTGATCGTGCTGGCAACCGCCGGTGGTCCGCGTCACCCTCTGCATGTGCTGGCCGAGGAGATCGGCTATGGCGTGCTCGCCGGCGTGGTCGCCGGCGCGCTCGCTGCGCTCATTGTGATCGGCGCCGGACGTAAGCTCCTGATCGCGGATGAGTGGCGGCAGATCATTCCCGTTGCCGCCGCGACGCTTGCCTACGGGATCGCGCTCGCCCTCGAAGGATCGGGCTTCATCGCGGCATTCATCGCGGGCCTGGCGTTCGGCGCGCTCGCCCACGCGAACTCAGCAAGAGAGATGCGTTTCACGGAGGAGTCCGGAGCGCTGCTCAACAGCGTCACCTTCCTCGTCTTCGGTGCTGTGCTGCTGGGCCCGGCGCTCGAGCACGTGAGCTGGCGTTACGCGCTGTACGCTGTGCTGAGCCTGACTATCGTGAGGATGCTGCCCGTGGCTGTCTCGATGTTGAGAAGCGGAGCACGGAGAGCGACGGTGGCGTTCATCGGATGGTTCGGCCCGCGCGGGCTCGCATCGATCGTCTTCGCGGTGATTGTCGAGGAATCCCATCAGGCTCACGGCGGGACGATCCTCGCGGTCACCTATCTGACGGTGGGCCTGTCGGTACTGGCCCATGGGCTTTCTGCTGCCCCACTTGTGAGTCGCTACGCCCACTGGTATCGAGCCGCCGACGCCCGGCTCCCTCAGATGGAGAATCAAACGGCCCACGAGCATCGCCCGCGCTCCGCCCCTCGCTGATCTTGCGGTTCGCACATACGGCATTTGAAGCGATAGGATCGTGGCACCTGCGTCATACGGCGCCGGTGACTGAAGGGGGAGCAAATGCGAGGTGTTGGTAGTGCATTGTTCGTAGGCATCCTGCTGATGGTGGCGGGAATTCTCAACATCATCTATGGCATCGCAGCTGTGGGGAATGCAAGTTTCTTTGTCAACGACACGCAGTTCGTCTTTTCCAGCCTCCATACGTGGGGTTGGATCACAATCATCCTCGGTGTCATCCAGTTGACAGCGTCGCTTTCGCTCTTTGGCGGCAACGCTTACGGGCGCATCGTCGGGATCCTCGCGGCGAGCCTGGGTGCAATCGGCGCCCTGCTCGACGTTGGTGGCGCGCATCCGTGGTGGTCGCTCGGCGTGTTCGCGATCTGCCTGATCTGCATCCACGGCCTGGTGGTGCTCGGCGAGCCAGAGACCGTTTGACTGCCTCGCGGGAGCCGGGCACATCCGGCTCCCGCGTGTCTCCGACCGCTGCGAGTGCCTGTCGTCGCTCGCTGAAGCTGGCGCTGGGAGTGCCGTTGATCTTCGAGGAGATCTAGCTAGCGATGCTGTTGATCGTGATGCCAATGAAGAACACGATCACGACCTCGCTGATGATCCACGAGTTGGTGTTCATCCAGTCGCGTGCCTTGGGAAGAAGCTCCCTCGCTCGTGTGCCGAGCGCGACGACGAGCAGGGCCGGCAGCGCGAGCAACAACAGGGTGAGCAAGACGAAGGGAAGGCCATCGGCCCACGGGGCGCCCTTGTTCGCCAGGTGAGCGCCAACGCTGGCCGAGGTGAGGATGTCCGTCGGAAACACGCCCAGTAGCAGCAGGCCCAACGTGAACGCGAGCTTGGGGGTCGCCGTCTGCAGCTTGCCCATCCACTTTGGAGGATCTGGTTTGTCTCTCTCGAGAAAGGTGTACACGGCGAGGACGAGCAGGAGCGCGAGAACCACGAACTCGATTGCGTTCGAGGTCGAGCGGCTCTGGGAACCGCCGGCGCTCTTCGCCCCTTTGGTGACGAAGTAGGCGATCGTAAAGAAGGCAGTGATCGAGATTGCGGCCCCGAGTACATACGCAGCGGAGGCGCCCTTCCAGTTGACGCTCGTGGAGAAAAAGACGGAGCTGATGATCTGCGGCCCGGCGATCATCACGAACGCCAATGGCAGAACCGTTGCCAGATTCATTTGAGCGCCTCCTTCTCAGATCGCTTGATCGGTACTGTTTCGCGGTCCAGTCGCCGACGCACACCCGGTCGCTGGGCGCTGGTTTGGGGTACTGCAGCTGGCGGTGCGGCACCAGGTGGTGTGGGTGTCGGAGTGTAGAGGACGATGGTGCGCGTCAGGCGATCCTGGAGGCACCGTCGACGATCGTCCCAGAGCATGACCAGAATGCCGGTGAGTAGAGGAAGGGCCGCGAGGATCACGCCGCCGAAACGCATCGCCGCTCGCAGCGGCCTCAGAGGACGGCCGTCACTGCCGATCACTTCGATGTGCATCACGCGGTCGCCCGGCGTCTGGCCGGTCGTAGACCAGAAGAAGGTGAAGTAGGTGACCGTCCAGATCACCGCTAGGGCACCCAAGATCACGGCGATGATGCCGTCTGCCACCTTGGGCAGGTGGAGGATGGAGAGGCCCAGGCCGACCGTGACTCCCACCGCCAGAGCGCAGCCGTTGACCACGGCGGCGTCGAGTGCAAAGGCAATCGCTCGAGTGATAAGTCCCGCGTAGGCTTCGCTGGCGTGGGTGTCTCGTCGGCTGGTCGGCACGGAAGCCGCGGGAGCCTCGCGTCCTGCGCGCCGAAGTGCCGCCGCCTGGGCCTGGGCTTGTGCCTGGACGGTCTGGACATCCTGTGGGGTGTCGCTCATCGTGTCTTGGTGGGGCGCAGCGGCGGGGATGAGGGTGCCTGCTCCCCGGTGGCGGGCGCTTCGCGGCTGTTGGGGGTCTCGCCGTTCTGTGGCGGCCCACCATTGTTGCGGTGGCGCCCAATCCGTCGGGCGGCGCGTTCCATCCAGGCGTCGGCGTCGCGCGAGCGGTCGCGTACCTTGTCAGTGACTTGGTCGATGAAACCGGCGCTTTGGTTGGTGATCGCCGCGGTGACCGATGGGCTGCGGGCGATCTCGTCCACGAGGATCCAAAGCTCCTCGCTTTCCAGCAGGCGGGTGACTGTCTCTTCCAGCAATGGGCTTTGCAGGACCTGCGACAGCACACGCTCGCTTGCGGGACTGTTGAGCAATCGGTCGAGCAGGCGCTCGAGGCCTTCGCTTTCCAGCGCCCGAGCGAGCCCGTCCTGGGTGCGCTCGTTGTCTAGAGCGGTGACGATTATCCGCTCGAGCTCTGGGCCTTCGAGGGCTCGTGTGACTATCTGCTCGACGATGCCGTCTTCGAGCATACGTCCGGCCATGTGTTGGACAACACCGGTTGCCTCGATCCGCTCGAGCAAACGATCGGTGACGTCGCTGGAGAGCGCGGCCTCAAAGATGTCGAGCACCATCTTGGCACCCGCAGCTGCCAGCGATGCACGTGTGAGCCGCTCAACTGTCCGCCCGGCGTCGATCGCGACGACGGTGGCTCTCAGCGGAGCGCTGGCCACTCGCGCACTCGCACGAAACAACGAGCTCACGAGGCTAACGGACCGCTCCGATTCCATGGGTGAGTCAAATCACCGGTAGGCCTCGCCCGCGGATCGCAGGGTGAATGCGGACGCACACTCGAGCGTCCCGCGCAGCAACAGCGATATGCCCACAAGCACGGCCAAGGAGTTCACGCCGAACTTCGGCCACGCGACGATTATCACCCCAATCCCCAAGTCGAGTGCGGCTCCGAGCAGCAGCCATCCACGTCCGGCGATCGCCTCGAAGGCGAAAACCAGCTTCATCACACCAGCCAGCACCAAGTAGATCCCAACGGCAAGCGCAATCACGAGGATGCTTCCACCTGGATGTCTGATCACTATGAGGCCGGCAATTCCCGCGAACGCCCCGCGCAGGAGCGCACCAGTGCGTGATCCCGAAGGCTCACCGAGTGCCAGGCCGATTTGAAGAGCGCCGCCGAGCAGCAGGTTGATGCCCACGAGGACCGCAAGTACCTCGAGTGTGCGGTTGGGCCAGACCAGCAGCAGGATCCCAATCACCAGCGAGGAAAGGCCGCCCAGCAGCCAAAGCCACCACACACTCGTGACTTCCCGGAGCTCTTGCGCAAGGACCTCGTCCCCAAGATCGTCCAGTCGAACGTCAGGGTTATTCATGCTCGCCTCCTCCACAGAGATGCGCTATCGGCTTCTCCCAATAGCCGTGTCAGGCAGATTCTGAGCTTTCGTATAACCAGACGCTACCACCGTGTCTGCTCATCCGTCCGCGCCGGCCCCACCTAGGGAGTATGGTCTGTCGATGGCGAAGGCGCGCGCCGTGAGCACGGCTGTACCGCACCTGACCGTGGCCGAGCGGGTGGCGCGCGGCAAGGCCGCGAGGGCCGAGGTGCCGCGCTCCAGACACGCCGTCTTTGAGCCGCCGCGGCGACGCGTTGATCCGATCGAGCTGCTCGAGCGCCAAGCGCAGACACGCGTGCCCGAGCTGGTGCCGATCCGCTACGGCCGGATGCTCGTGTCACCGTTCACTTTTTACCGGGGTGCGGCGTTGATCATGGCCAGCGACCTCGCGGCGACGCCGCGCTCAGGGCTTCAGGTGCAGTGCTGCGGCGATGCGCACCTGTCGAACTTCGGTGTGTTCGCCTCACCTGAGCGGCGGCTGATGTTCGATCTCAACGACTTCGACGAGACGCTCCCCGGGCCGTGGGAGTGGGACGTCAAGCGCCTGGCAGCGAGCATGCTGATCGCCGCGCGCGAGAATGGCTACGCCGTCAAGGACCAGGATCGGGTTGTCCTGGACACCGTCGCGGAGTACCGCACCGCGATGGCGCGGTTCGCGACGATGAAGAACCTCGACGTCTGGTATGCCCACCTGGACATCGAGAAGACACTCGAGGAACTGGGGTCGCTGCTCAAACCCGGGCAGGTCAAGCGGACCAAGAAGGCGCTCGCCAAGGCGCGCACCAAGGACAGCATGTCCGCCTTCTCCAAACTGACGCGCGTCGTGGGCGGTGAGCCACGCATCGTCGCCGAACCGCCGCTGATCGTGCCGATCGATGATCTTGCGCAGGGCAGCGAACGCGAGGAAATGTTTGAGGGGCTGCACGAGCTGGTGCGCTCCTACCGCCAGACGCTGGAGCACGACCGGCGCGTGCTGCTCGAGGAGTTCCGCCTGACCGACTTCGCACGCAAGGTGGTCGGCGTGGGGAGCGTCGGCACGCGCGCGTGGATCGCGCTGATGCTGGGCCGGGACGATCAGGACCCGCTGTTCCTGCAGCTGAAGGAGGCCGAGGCTTCGGTGCTCGAGGAGTTCCTCGGCCTGAGCGAGTTTGAGAACCACGGCGAGCGGGTCGTCGCCGGACAGCGCCTGATGCAGGCCTCGAGCGACATCTTCCTCGGCTGGCTGCACGTCGAGGAGGGAATCGACGGCCAGGCACGGGACTTCTACGGTCGTCAGCTGAAGGATTGGAAGGGTTCGGCGGAAATCGAGCGGATGATCCCCCAGGGCCTGGCCGCCTACGGCCGGCTGTGCGGCTGGACGCTGGCCCGCGCGCACGCCCGCAGCGGCGACCGCATCGCGATCGCGGCCTACCTCGGCAAGGGCTCCAGCTTCGACCGCGCGATCGTTGAGTTTTCCCGGGCCTACGCCGAGCAGAACGAGCGCGACTACCAAGCCCTGGCGAAGGCGGTCAAAGTCGGCAGGATCGCCGCGGAGAAGAGTCTATAGCGCCGAGCCGCGAGTCGGCTGCGGGTCCTCAGGACCTGGCGATGCCACGAACGATGAGAAAGACGCTCAAGACGACGCATACCGCGATTGCGATCCGGCGGCCGTTCTCGGAGAGCCAGTTGTCCACGTGACCAACGAGCTCGTCCGTGCGCTCCGGTTTGGTGAGCAAGCCAAGCAGCGGAAGCTCCGCGAGCAGGAACATGATCAGGTTGAAGGCGATGACTAGGAGGATGTCCCTACCGGTTGAGTGGTGGGCCGTCGAGAT
This sequence comes from uncultured Solirubrobacterales bacterium, assembly GCA_963804555.1. Classification (GTDB taxonomy): domain Bacteria; phylum Actinomycetota; class Thermoleophilia; order Solirubrobacterales; family Solirubrobacteraceae; genus Palsa-744. Next base: position 16,707 of record CAWDQX010000009.1, on the reverse strand, counting down.
GTCCTTCAGCGCGACGAGGTAAGCGGCGCCGGGGAGGTTGATCGCCAGTGCGGCGATGAAGATGACCGGTGAGGAGCCGCGCGCCAGGATTCGCTGCGAGACCGGCTCCCTTTTCTCGGCGCCAGAGTCGCCGTTCTTTGAGCGTGTGGCGCTTCGCCGCTCTGCGAAGCGTGTGTCGGCTCGGGTTGCCAGTGCCACCGCGAGCAACAGCGCCAAGCCGCCGACAGCCAGATCGGTGGTCCAGCTCAGCCCCGAGCGACTGTTGTGCAGGGCACCCGAGCTTTTGAGCGCGAAGATGATTCCGAGCCCGAGCCCGATGCTGATCGTCAGGCCTCCGGCGAGATATGCCGCCAAGAGCGCCAAGCGCCTCGGCTGGTCGAGCAGGATGACGACGGCCGTGAGCAGCGTCGGATACAGCGCGGACTCAAGTGCCAGAAATAGGAGTTGCAGCTGCATCGTTCTCCCCTCGCACGAGCTCCGCCCCTTCGGCTGGTCCAGTAATCGTGTGGCTCTCTGCCCTGTCAGGCCGGAACTCAGGTGCCGGAGAACAGCTCGCGCTTGGCCGCCGCATACTCATCATGGGTGATCGCGCCCTGGTCCCGCAGAGCCACGAGCCGCTCGAGCTCGGCGGCCTTGGATGGGCTGGCTGCCGTCGCGGGCGCCATTGCGGCGCGTGCGTGGCTTATCTTCTCGCCCACCGAGTGCGTGTACTCGCTCAACGCCGCGCGCATCGAGACCGGTTGGGCGTGGGGGAACTCCACGGCGATCTGGCCGCGGAGCACGTGGGCGCCGACGAAGGCCAAGATCGTGAATAGGAGCATCTCGAGCGGGTTGCGGGTAGCTGGGATCGGTCCCCAGATGAAGACGAGGGCTAGAAGGCCCGCCGTGATCCAGTAGGCCAGGTCGGGACGCTCGCGGAAGTGGGGCGCCAAGAAGCGCCGAGCAGCAACCGCTCGGCGCGCCGGTCCTGCGAACCACGCTGAGAGGATGACCGGTATGCCGATGATGATCGAGGCGCTCGCGACCTGCGCCAGCAGCGAGGTGGCCACCGAGTAGGCATCGTTGGCAGCGGGTTGCACCGAGGCGTCGTTGGTGATCGCCGAGACGATCAGACCCTGTCCGATCTTGCGAGCAACGAGTACGAGCAGGCCGGCGAAGGCAAAGCTCAGGCCGACCCACATCAGCGTGCGGCGGCGATGTCCCTGGGCCAGGAACACCGCCCAGGCATAGAGTGCGGCCACGAGAATCGTCAGCCACACAGCCAGCGCGTGCAGCGCTTTGGCCAGGTTGCGTACCAGCCCCAACTGACTGGAGGTAACCACCTTCAGGTTCGCCACCGACGCAGGCAGTTTTTCGGCTACGCCCGAAGGCAGTCCGAGCCGCTGGGAGAGGTCGGCAACGATCTGGCGCAGGTTGAGCGATACCGTGCCGCCATGGATCTGCACGCGGTGCCCGCCACCGTTGACGATCGTGACCAGCGTCTGGTCGGCCTCGCGGTTGGCGGTCTCCCAGATGCTCTGAACCTGAGGGATGGCCAGCGCCCGTTCGGCGCCCTGTTCGGCGACGCTGTGCAGCGCCCCTGATAATGGACCGGCGAGCGGCGCCAGTTGCGTGGGCAGGCCCGACTTCAGCTCGTTCGGCACGTTGATGTTCGCGTACAGCTGGTCGACCAGGTAGCCGGATATGGCGGTGCGGATAGACGGCTTCTGCAGCAAGGCGGTGCTCGTCTTCGCCCAGTTGGTGGGGTTCAGGAGCTGGCGATTGGCCCAGATCGCGAAGATGGCCAGGATGGCGAGCAGCGTGGCGAGCAGGAGGATCACGCGCACCCAAATGCGGTGAGCGCCGCCGGTAGGAGGGGCGTCGGCTGCCGCGCCCAGGCCGGTCTGCTTCGTGCCGGCAGACAAGTCCGCCGGAAAGTTAGATCTAGGCTCGCTGCCGTCCTTGGCCTTCTCGTCAGCGTCCTCGGCCACCGCTGGCGAGCCTATCAGGGGGGAGCACTGCACGGGCGGCCTTGTATCAATATGCTCTAAGTTGCACTTGGCTCCGTCACCCTGCTGCCCTGATTGGCGCAGACGACAGACGGAGCACTATCTCAACTGATAAGGATGCCCATGATCCTCGCAGCCAGTTATCCGCTCCTCGAAGTCTTCTGGACGATGCTCATCTTCTTTGCGTTCGTCGTCTGGGTCTGGATTCTGTTCACGGTGCTGGCTGATCTATTTCGGCGCCACGACACCTCAGGATTCTCAAAGGTCCTGTGGATCATCTTCATCGTTGTGTTGCCGTACCTCGGTGTCTTCATCTACCTGATCGCCGAGCACACGGGGATGACAGAGCGCGCGATCAAGCAGCATGAAGCCACGCAGGCGCAGGTCGACCACTATGTGCAGTCCGTCGCAGGCAAGGGCGATCCGGCAGAGCAGATCGCCAAGGCGAAGACCCTGCTCGACAGCGGCACGATCACGCAGGCCGAGTTCGATCACATGAAGCAGAAAGCGCTGGACGCCTCCTAGCTGAGGCCGATTGTCCCGTTTGCCGGGAATGGTCGGTTAAGGGATTAGCCCACGGTGGAGTCCGCCATGCAGGCCTCGTTGAACTCACAGCGACTGGATAGAGGATGACCGATCAGCAAACAGCGGTGCATGAGCCCGCACCCGACGATGACGAGCCCAAACGCGCAGGGCGCAAAGTCGCTGCTCCCGTCGCGATCCTTGCCGTGGTCGCATCCCTCGCCTGGGGGATCCCGATCGTGAACGGGTTCCATTTCGGATGTAACCCCTTAGCTGGGGACAAGTTCAGGGAAGCTCGGCTGGGGATCGAAATGTGCCGAGGCGAAAACTCCTCAGAACGCTCTCAGAAGGAGACCGAAGCGCGAGTAAAGAGGGAAGCTGAACAGCGAGAACAGCAGGTAACGGAAAAGAAGGAAGCAGAAGCACAACGAGAAGAACACGAAAAAGAAGAAGCCGAACGGCCAAAAAAAGAAGCAGAAGAACGAGCTGAAAAAGAAAAGGAAAAGCACGAACAAGAAAAGAAAATGCACGAACAAGAACAGGCCGAACGGGAAGAACAGAAGATGCAGGAAGCAGACGAACGCCAGATCCGTGAAGAAGAGCGAACAGAACGAACCAGCGGCGATTAGATCCCAGAGACGGTGCAGAGCACCGCCGAGGGTCCAGCCCCCGCGCGAGGGCGGTTTGGCCTACTGGGTCTCCTCAGAGAGGCGACGACCGGAATCGAACCGGTGTAGACGGCTTTGCAGGCCGCTGCGTAGCCACTCCGCCACGTCGCCTTGTCTATCCCTCGACTATCGCCAGCAAGCCTATCGAGCCGCCGGCCTGATCCCTGGCCGGCTCGATCTCTCATCGGCTTTCGCATTTGATTTATCAAGCATTTCCCTCTCGCTTAACAGCGCTTTGCGAGCGCATTAGCACCGCTACAGCGAGTGAGCGCATGATGGTCTGATCCCAACAGACTTGGAGGTTGCCCGTGAAGCGTCAACTCGTACCCATCCTGCTAGCGGCGCTCGTCGGAGCGGCAACCGCGAGCGCGGCGGCGCTCCTGTTGGGCATTGGCGCTCAGCGCTCAGTTCCCACAACGGGCACAACCGCCGCCTCGGGCAAGGCCAGCTCAGCCTCGGGCACGCGCCGCGAGGTGGCCGCCACGACACCCACAGCCACCCAGATCTATCAGCGCGACTCCACGGGCGTCGTGTCGATCAAGGCCGTCACGTCGGAGGGCGAAGACAGCGGCACGGGCATCGTGCTCAACGAACAGGGCTTGATCCTGACGAACGATCACGTCGTAGCGGGGGCGAGCAGCATCGTGGCCGGCCCCGGCAAGTCCTCCAGCGTGACCCGCACCGCGACGCTCGTCGGCGAGGAAGCCAACGACGACCTGGCGCTGATCAAGATCGATCCCACGGGCCTCGGCCTGAAGCCGCTGAGCCTGGTGAGCTCGAGCTCCGTCCAGGTCGGCGATCCGGTGTACGCGATCGGCAACCCATATGGTCTCGACGAGACCCTCACCCGCGGCATCGTCTCGGCGCTCAATCGCGAAATCGCCGCGCCCGACGGCGCGAAGATCACCGGCGCAATCCAGACGGACGCCGCGCTGAACCCCGGGAACTCCGGTGGTCCGCTGCTCAACGAACAGGGCGAAGTGATCGGCGTCAACTCGCAGATCGCAAGCGACGCGGCCCGCTCAGAAGGCTCACAGCCGGGCAGCACCGGCGTCGGCTTCGCGATCGCCTCGAACCTGGTCGCCGCGGCGGTCAAGAAGATCGAGGCCGGCGAAGGCGTCTCCTCCGCCTCGGCCAGCCAGAGCGCCGTTCAGGGCGCGGTCCAGACCGAAAGCGGCTCCGGCGCGGCGGGCTCTGAAATCGAAGCCGGCTCCGCCAGCTCGAGCGGCGTGGCGGGCGGCTCCGGCGAAAGCGGCTCCTACGGCGCGGAAGCGGCCGGCGTGGGCCGCGAAGGCCAGGTGGTGATCGTCCCCTGAGGGCACGGGGAGCGTTGATAGGCTTGGGTCCGTTCCCAGGGCGATTAGCTCAGCTGGGAGAGCGCCGCCTCGACAAGGCGGAGGTCACTGGTTCGAGCCCAGTATCGCCCACTGTTCCGTGCATTGTGCGAACCGCTGGCGGGACGCGGTAGGTGGGGATGATCGTGTGCTGGTCGTGGACGCGGATGTCCTTGATGAGTAGGCGCAGCAGCTCCTTGGCTTGCTCGGGGTTGGCGGTGGCGATGAGCTGGTCGAGTTGGTCGGCGAGCGCGGTCAGGTTTGCCGTGTCGGGCTGTGTGTCGGCGTGTGCGGCGAGTGTTTGGGCGAGCTGGTCCTCCTGGTCGCGCAGGGCTTGTAGGCGTGCGTGGTGGCGCTCGATGCGCTGCTGGCAGATGTCGGGGTCGAGCTTTGCGTCCTCGAACGCTTGTAGGTAGCTGTCGATCTTGCGTTCGAGGTTTTGGATGTCGGCGCGCACGCCGGCGAGTTGCTGCTCGTGCTGGGGGCGGTCCGTGCTGGCCTGCTCGGCGGCTTGGGCGAGTGCGTCGCTTACGAGTTGCCCGTCGCGGTAGATGGTGGCGAGCTGGGCGAGTACGGCGTGCTCAAGGCGGTCCTTCGGATAGCCGCTGTCCGTCGCAGCGGTTGCGGCCGTACTTGTAGCGGGTGGAGCAGGCGTAGTAGGTGTAGCGGGCGTTGCGGCCGTGGGCGGAGGTGCCGACGTAGGCGCGTCCGCAGTGCTGGCAGCGCACGAGCCCGGAGAGCAGGAAGGGCGTGGGGTTGCCGCGCCTGAGCGTGGCGTCCTTGAAGCGTCGGGCGAGGATCTGCTGGGCCTGCTCGAAGGTGTCCTTGTCGATCAATGGCTCGTGTTGGCCTTCGTAGAGCTTGCCGTTCCAGCGGATCAGGCCGAGGTAGGCGGGGTTTGCGAGGATCACCTGCAGCGCGTTTGGTGACCAGCCGTGCTGTCGCGGTGGTGGGGCGCCCTCGGCCTCGAGGGTGCGCGCGATCGAGGTGGTTCCCTGTCTTTCCTGCGTGTATAGGGCGAAGATGTGTCTGAGTACCGGCGCCTTGACCGGGCATGGCAGGAGAGCTTTGCTGTCGGGGTCGCGCGTGTATCCGTAGGGGATGCGTCTGCCCATCCAGCGGCCCTCGCGCACGCGCCGCTCAAGCCCGGCGGTGACGCGGTCCACGATCGTGGCGTGCTCGAACTCGGCGAACACGCCGAGCATCTGCAGCATCATTCGTCCTGCGGGTGAGCCGGTGTCGAATGGCTCGGTCGCGGACTTCAAGACGACTCCGAGCTGGTCGAGCTCTTCGCAGAAGGCGGCGAGCTGGCGCACCTTGCGGCTGAGGCGATCGACGCGGTAGACGAGCAGCAGCTCGATCCGGCCCTGCCGGGCGAGGTCGAGCGCGGCCTTTAGGCCGGGGCGCTCCAGGGTCGTGCCGGTCGCCTGGTCCTCAAACGCGGCGGCGATATGCAAGTTCTCCATCGCCTGGCAGTAGCGCTCCAAGCGTTCGCGCTGGGTGCCGAGGGAGGTCGGTTGGTGATCTTCATCTGTCGAGATGCGGGTGTAGAGGCAGACGCGCGTCATGACCATTGCTCCTCTTGCTGATTGCCGAACGGCTGTTCACGGTCGAGGAGATCAGATCCGCTGACGGATCGCAAGTCCAGAGCGGAGGGCCGGTAGGCGCCGCCGTGGAGCAGCTCGGACATGTGGCGCTCGTCCCAGCCGTCGAGGTTGTGTGTGCCGCAGAAATGGCAGCGCGGCGGCTCTTGGCGTGGTCGCCACTCGGCGTAGCGGTGGGGATCGGAGACGGGCTCGGCCGGGTAGGCGATCTCACCGCAGGACGGGCAGACACGCAGTTGCTCGCCGTCGATGAGCTCGAGCACCGCGGCGCGCCCCTGGGCGAGCCGCGCGTGCAGAGGGATGTCGTGCTTCCGTCGCTTGGCCTCACGCTCACGCCATGCCAGGTAGCCGATGCGCAGCCGCTCCTGCTCAGTGCGCGCCTGTTGGTCGCGGGCGGCGTCCTGCTCCAGGCGCTCGCAGGCGAACAGGTCGATCAGTCCGCCGGAGGTAAGCTGGTCGTGGTGGCGGCGCAGCTTCGGCCCGGAGCCGTAGCTGTGGGCGAGTTGTGCCATGCGCTCGCGCTGGCGCGCCCGGTAGGCGTCGGCCAGCCGCGCGACCGCCTCCCGGTCCACGGCGCTCGCGGGCACGGGCTCCGGTGCGAGCCTGCCCTCCAGAGGGTCGGGGTTGAGCTGGCGAGCAACAGCCGTAAACGCCGAGCGCTCGACCGGCTCCATCGGCCGTGTAGAGGAGAGCAGCAGCTCAAGCGCGCAAATAGCTGTCGTCCCGAACTGCTCGAAGTGCTCGCTGCGGGCGTACAGATGGTGCTCCTGTAGCAGCGCGCGCCTGGCGTCGGGATCAGAGCGCAGCCGCTCCCGCTCGGCCTCGCTCGCGCGCTGTGCGGCGTCTTGCTCGGCTCGTGCGGTGTCGTAGGGGGCGCGGGCGGCGCGCAGACAGTCGAGCAGGCATAGCCCGCCGCCCGATAGCGTCAGATCGTCCCAGCACGGCTCGCTGAGCGCCCGGTGTGATTCGCGTGCCATCGCGCACGCGCCCGCCGCAAACCACGAGACGTTCGCGGCACGGTTGTCGTAGAAGCCGCCACGACCGGCCTTCTGTAGCAGCGCGGCGAGCGTCTTCAGGAACGCGACGGCCCGCGCCTCGGTTGTCGTGATGAACAGCAGACAGGGGCAGAAGTCGTAGCGCTCTGTCCATGCGGCTTGCGCGGCGTAGGCGGCGTAGGCGCCCGCCTTGACCTTCAACCGCGCGTGGCTCATCGTCCCCAGGTCAAGCTCCACGAACGCGAGCAGCCCAAGGCCCTGCCCGTCGTGCAGTTCGACCAGCGCGTCCGGCGCCAGTGTCCGCGAGCGCCCCTCCGCCGTAAACGGCTCGCGCGGCTCACGCTCAAAGCGAGCAAGACGCACACCCGGCGTCTGGGTGGCGAGCAGCGCGTAGAGCTCGGTCACGCCCGCCGCGTGCGCCAAGAACAACGGGTTCGGCTCGGCACGCTCGCCACCGCGCGGTGCGGGCGCTCCACGCGCGAGCGTGTCCGCACGACGCGAGGGCCACAGGTGATACGGCGCGGAGCCACGCTCGCGGTAGGGGCGGCTGCGACCGAGCAGACCAGCACGGTGCAGATGCTCGGTGCGGTAACGCAGGGTACGGCCAGGCACATCAGCAAGCAGAAGCTCAAGCTGAGTCGAGGTCACGACACGCTGATCGCTCACGAGCCCGATGATCCGCCGGTCAAGCTCGCTCAACGACACCACCGCCGCCGGACCATGAGGCACGCGCCGCCGCCTCGCCGTGGCGGTCACGAAGACACCGAAGAACGAGATCTACCAATACAGTCGGGCGCGCCCTCACCACCCGGAACCGCGACAGAACCGCCGTTTTCGCCCCGCTTGGCTTGCCAATCGGATGTGCAGCCATTGGCAAGACGTGAGCGCCGCTGGCGGCGAGCGCTCGCGCGGAGCGCCGCTGCGCCCCGGCTCATCGGCGCGCCCAAGCACCGGGCGCTCGGCGGCGAGGATCAGCGCAGAGAGCAGCTCGACTGCCTGCGCCGCCTGCTGCGCCTCAAGCGGCTCAAACCGCGGCCGGCCGAGCATCGGCTCGGCACCTCGGTCGGCCTCGCCGCGGCTATGGCGGGCCGGCGCTGCGGAAGCGTTCGCGCGACGCGCTCGCTTCGCGGGCCGCCTGGAGCGATCGTGCCGCTCGCCCGGAACGGGAGAGGTCTGGTGTTGGGGATGGTGTTGAACATCATCAGTCGATCTCTTCATGCAGTTGTGTGCCGGCGGAAGACCGCTGGGCTCCGGGACGGACCCCAGCCCACCAACGAGAGCACGATCCCCGGCGGATGTCAAGGGCTTCTCGCGGCCCTCAACGCGGCTCACAGGTCGCTCACACGACGGCCCACGAGCAGACCGGCGAGCTTTTACGCTTGAAGGTGCCACCGGGCTACGTCTACGCCCCCCCGGCAGGCACGCAACCCCTGTTTTGCCGGCGATTACCGGGGATCACGTTCTTGTGCGGCAACTTCTCGACAGCGCAGCAGCGATACGACGACCTCACCCACGCCCTTGATGAACAACTCGGATTCCAACCCACGCGCGAGGCACGGGTCATGTACCGGCAGCTACTCGGGCAGGCGTAGCGGTTGGTCAAGAGGCTTGCGATCCTCCGTCTCGATCGACTCGGCCAGGGTGACGAGCTGTGACATCGACCACGCTAGCGCCCGGGCGATCCGATCAATGGTCCCGTAGGCGGGGTTGGCGTGCCCGTTCTCGATGTGGGAGACCCATGATTGGTCATATCCGACCTCAAGCCCGAGGTCTTGCTGGGAGATGCCGAGTTCTTCCCGGCGCAGGCGGATGGCGCGGCCGAGCGCGACTTGTGGGTCCTTGGCGATGTTTGCCACGCCCGGAACCCTCCGTGCCAGCACTCCTCAGCGCCATGTGATAGGTTCCATGTTGATGCCCCGTTCGTCCCCTGGGCCGACGGATACGTCGCGCTGCCAGCGAGCCCCAAATGCTTGGGAGATGCCTACCCCCTACGGCCACCTCACCCCGCCCATCGGGGCTGACAGAAGCAGCGAGCATTCTGTAGCGTTGCGTCCGCGAAGGGTGATCAAATGATCTCTGCGAGGGACTCAGACAACCTGACATGCGCCCTCGTGCGAGCGTGGGGCTATCCGCTGTGAGGAAGCGATGGGGACTTGGCGCGAGGCCGGTACCTCGCAGCAAGGTGTTGGCTGTTGCAGCGATCTGCATCTCGCTGGCGACCGCTATGTTGGGGACGGAGTCGGCGCGAGCCTCCACGCCATCGACTCCCCGCGTGTTCGCATCGTTCGTCGTGGTTGGGAGCGAGGTCGACGCCAGTGGGACTGTGGGGGCGGGAACGGTCCAGGGCGCCGGGCCGCGGTCAAGCTGGCGTGTGTCGCTTGAGCAGCAGGTCCGTGCGGGCGGGCGCAAGCGCTGGCTGGTGCGCCGCAGCACGCCCCTGCACTCGACAGACTTCCACTTGTCGTGGAGTGCACCGCGGAACGCCCCCAGCGTCATCGTTCGAGTAGCGGTCCTCTCGGGCCACGTGGCTGTCACGAGCTCGCCGACAAAGCGCGTACGTGTGCACCCATCGATCGTCGTCAACAGCAAGCTGCGTGCAGGCACAGTTCGCGTTGGGGCGTCAAGCGTGCTTGGTGTCTCGACTGCTGCCGGTGGCGCGACAACAGTGATGCTGGCGCGCGGTGTTCGGGCACCTCATGTGGGCGGTGTGCTTGTCGTGCCGGTCTCTCCGCCTGCGCCGCGCGGCGTCCTGGGCATCGTGACCACGCTCGGCGAGGAGCACGACGGCTCGACGCGCGTGAGCACCCGTCCCGCGACCTTGCAGGACGCTTATAGCACCTTCGACCTCAAAGTGGATGACACCCTCGGCGATCTCCTTGGCGAAGCAGCTAAGGCCTCCGTTGCGTCGCTCGGCCCACATGCGCACTCGTCAGGTCTTACTCCGTCCTTTCACTGCAATGGGTCGACGGCTCCGATCAGCGCGGACGTCGATCTCTCCCAGCTACACCTGCTGCTCGACGTCAACGCCTCGGTCTACAGCCCTTCGATCCAGTTCATCCTCGAGGGCAGCCCGACGTTCACGTTGAACTACGGAGTGTCCGCGGCGGTGAACTGTACTGCGTCGTTGAACGGCCCGCCGATCCCGCTCGGTGACACGGGCCTGTTCCTGACGATGGGTCCCGAGTTCTCGTTCAGCGCCGGCGGCGCGCTGAGCGCCCATATGACCTGGTCACCGTTCATCGGCATTACGTTCTTCCGCTCGCTGCGAAGCGGTAACTCTGATTCCCACACGTTCAGAAATGGCGGCAGCACGAGCTTCACCGGCAGCGCGAGCGCAAGCCTCTCGCTCGGATTGCAGACCACAGTGTCTCTTGGCGAGGGCGACGCCGAGCTAGCGGCGATCAGCGGAACGATTGGCCCCGTCATCACCGCTGGTGTCCAATCAGCCCAAGCCCAAACGTGCTTCAACGTCAACGCCTCTGCCGAGGCGAACCTCAGCGCCTCTGCGCATGTGCTCTTCAAGAACTGGGAGTACGACATCGGCGACGCCACATTCGGCAACCTATCGCTTTATCATGGGTGCACCGACACGGGTGGCGGAGGCGGAGGAGGTTCCGTTGGTGGAGGTGGCAGCGGCACCGGACCTCCCGGCGGAGGAGGAACGGAACCTCCTGGGAAAGGCGGAGGAGGCGGAGGCGGCGAACATGGGGGCGGAGAAGAAAAAGCCGCCGGGAGCGGGCAAGCCGCAACCCTGATCACGGCCGGCTATTCTCACACGTGCGCGCTGCTCACGGGCGGTAGCATCGACTGCTGGGGTGCAAGCTCAAATGGGGAGCTGGGGAACGGTCCGTACGGCGGTTCGGACAGCACTGCGCCGGTGGCGGTGAGTGTGATAAGCAACGCCACCCAAGTCACCGCAGGCTTCGAAATATTCATGTGCGCTGCTCTCGACCGGTGGTATCGACTGCTGGGGCTTCAACGGATTCGGCGAACTCGGCACCGGCAGCACTAACAGTAGCGACGTGCCAGTCTCGGTGAGCGGGATCGGCAACGCCACCCAGATCGCCGCCGGTGAAAATCAAACCTGCGCGTTACTGACAGGCGGGGGTGTCAACTGCTGGGGCTGGAACAACTCCGGCGATCTCGGGGATGGCACATACAGCGGTCCAGAGACCTGCAATACCTATCCGTGTAGCACAACACCCGTGGCAGTAAGCGGGATAAGCAACGCCACCCAGGTCGCTGCCGGCGGTGCTCACACCTGCGCGCTTCTCAAAGGCGGCAGCATTGAGTGCTGGGGCAATAACACCGCAGGCGAACTCGGCACCGGCACCACTAACAGCAGCGACGTGCCGGTCTCGGTGAGCGGTATAGGAAACGCCACCCAGGTCGCTGCCGGCAGTGCTCACACCTGTGCGCTGCTGAAAGGCGGCAACATTGAGTGCTGGGGTTACAACGGCAAAGGTCAACTCGGGGACGGCACCACTAACAGCAGCGACGTGCCGGTCTCGGTGAGCGGTATAAGCAACGCTACACAGATCGCCGCCGGCGCTGAACATACGTGTGCGCGACTCGCAAGCGGTAGCATAGACTGCTGGGGCTATAACAAGTCCGGCCAGCTCGGGGACGGCACCGTCAGCGGCCCGGACAACTGCGGGTCTGAACCGTGCAGCACGACGCCGGTCGCGGTGAGTGGAATAAGCCACGCCACTCAGATCGCCGCAGGCACTTGGGACACGTGTGCGCTGCTCGCGGGAGGGAGTGCTGACTGCTGGGGTTACAATGGTTATGGTCAGCTCGGAGATGCCACCACGACAAGCAGCGCCGTGCCGGTGGCGGTTAGCGGGATCGGATGACCGGTCGCTTTATTCAGGCGATGGCAACCGTCGCGGCCGTCCTCATGGTCAGTATCGTGGCTCTCGTAGCCCCGCGAGCTAACGCCGATTTACCCAGGGGAGGCGACGTGATTGCATATTCCGTCAAGACCGGGATCTACTCCGTGCGCCCAAACGGTACTGGACTACGGCTACTAGTGCCGTGGCAGCCCTCGTCCTGCGGGAAAGGCTGCGTCGTCTGGAAGGTCCCACGGAATCCACGGTATTCGCCCAACGGGCAACAGCTCATATACGACATGGAGACATATGTCGTGCACAATGGAGTCGGGTCCGGAGCGGAGCCTGATACTCGCACCGTTTATCTCGCCGACGCAAACGGCCAGCATCGGCGTCGCCTTGGGCTGGGCCACAACCCCGAGTTCTCCTCAGACGGCCGGGAAGTGGTTTACATGCTCAACCCGAACGCCTATCCACGCCCTCCGCTGTTGGAAGAACCTCCGGAGTTCGGGGAAGACGATGCGCCAATGGAAGCCGTGAACCTCCAAACCGCAGCCCATCACAGGCTGCCCGTTCCTGGGGCCTCCGAATTCTCGCCAGGTGGCAAGAAGATGCTGATCTACAGTCAGGTGAGGGTCAAAGGAGCTATCACGTAGGCAGAGACGATGGAGAACATCGACGGCACCGAACCCAACGTCTTTCTACTGCCGCTGTTCTACCAAGAACATCCGCGGTTCACCGCCAATGGCGAAGTGAGCTACGACTGCCCGTCTTCTAACCGTCGTCAGCCGGACATGTGTCTGTTCAATCCCAGTACAGGCGGTCATCGCCGCCTGCTGCATATCCACGAATTCTGGGCGCTCGAAGCCGCTAGCTCGCCAAACGGGCAACGTTTCGCGATCTCAGGGCTCCAAGGACTGTATGTAACCGACGCGCAAGGTCACCATCCACGCCGGATAGTCGCCAATGGCAGCGGACCCAGCTACGTTCAGTCCGATGTCCCAACATCTCCAGTGTGGCGACCTACGGCGTGATTCACAAGAGACGCATCCGGCCGATTTGCGCGGGAAGCGCGCTTGCGCTCTGGCTCGCCATATGTGCTTTGGGCGCCTCGGGAGCCGCACCAACCCAGCCGTGGATCTACTACCTCTCCTATCCAGGCGGCCCGCGCTGCGAGGTGAGCGAAATCTGGCGTGTTCGACCGGACGGGAGTGACCCGCAGGCGGTGCTTCCGCCCGCCATTGATGACTTCAGCTATGAGACCTTCACCTCTGACGACACCGAGGGCGTGTTCGCAGTGTCGCCGTCGGGCGAATACATCGTCCGCGTCGTCAAGGTCCACGGGCCTGACCTTGGGCCCGGACTCCCCTCAGAACAGACCCACCTTTTCGTCTACGACCTCATCACCGGCACAGTGCGGCAACTGACTTTCGGCGCGACATTCGACCAATGGCCGTCTATTTCGCCCGATGGTCAGACGGTGGCATTCATCCGATCTGCCTACCATTCCGAAAAGGGATCTGACGGCAACTTTCACGTAGGGCAAGGCAACCCGAGCCTCTACACAGTCCCGATTACCGGCGGCACGCCGCGGCGAGTGCCCACCCGACTCGAGGCCGGCGGAACTGAACTGTCGTGGAAGTCGAACGGGACGATCTTCTACGGCACCGAAACGATCGACCTAGAAACGGGCAGGCAGACCCCGTTCGTCCGCCCAGGCCCCGCCTACTTCTTCGATACCCTCAGCTCGACGTGGACCCCGATGGGGCTGCTCTATGTCGGCGATTACAACCTCTTTGACCCGAGCCACGGAGGTACACGCGCCGGTCGTCCGCCTAGCGGCCTCTACTTGGCGAGCAAGCCTGTCCGCTTGAAGGGCCGGCTGCTACGGCGATATCGCTACCAGGAGAGTTCGCCCGTGCCCAACGGACTCTTCAGCATCCACCTGATGCCCGCCACAACGACTCTTGTCGCTCAATACAAGAACCAGCTCGTGAGTGGTCCCCTCACCGGGGGAGCCTTGACCACGCTCCAGGTGCCGAGGGGCACCGCGACACGCCCGGAGGTTGCAAGCGGACCCGAAACGCTCGCGCCAGGGCTTCTGGCCGCCCCACCGATCGGCAACGTACCTGGCTGCGGTGCGTGATTCTTGTGATCAGGATGAAGATCGTGGTAAAGGCGTGGACAGTCGCGCTCGTAGCCTTAATAATGAGCATTACGACGGTGCCTGCCGACGCCGCAAGCGACTCTGGTAGCTGGCAACTTGAATCCTCAACGGCACCCGTTGCGCCTCCCGTGTCGAGCGCTCAAGCTCTAGCCTTCCTCAATGAGCAGCGTGCCGCCAACGGCATTCCCGGCAACCTCGCTGACAACGCTGAACTCAGCCAAGGTTGCTCGGAATACACCACTAGCTATGTGCCGGCGAAGGGTCAGTACCCGCACACCGAGCTTCCTTCTCAGCCCGGCTACTCTGCCGCCGGAGCGTCGGCTGCCTCGCAGTCAGACCTCGCCTATCGAGCATCGAAAAGCAACTACGAATGGTGGGGGCCGGAAGCAAACCCGTGGCTCGGTGCTCCGATTCATCTAGGCGGCCTATTTAATCCGGCAGCGACAACGGCCTGGTATGGGGAGAGTAGTCACGCCGCGTGCATGGGCGTGGGTGTCCCGCCCTCGGTCATTACGCCGGGCCTCACCGCCGTTGCACCGACGTTCTATTCTTTGCCCGGCAATGGTGCTAACAATGTCGCAGTTTCGTGGAACGCCGACGAGGAACCATTTACACCAGGTCAGGCAGTCGGTATCCCGAGCAGTCGAAAGACTGGACCATACATTCTACTCTGGCCCCTTGGGGCCACTACTGAACTCGCCTCAGCCTCGCTTGTCGGCCCAAACGGAGAAAGCGTCTCAGTCAAGACCGTAACGCCAAACACGCCCGCACCGCCTTCGCCACCCAACTTTCCCCAGGTAAGCACGGTCGGAGCTTACGGATCGGAGAGCTTCGTTATTCCAATATCACCGCTTAGACACAGAGTAACTACGTCTTGAACGCCGTGTGGAAGGGTAGCGGTGGCCAATCCTACACACAGACGGTAGACTTTCACACTGGCAGGCTCAGCGAGGACCAGTTTGGGCACGAAGTCAAAGCGCCAGGTGGGCAATTCCGCTTTACAATTACAGCCCGAGCGATTCGATTGGTGGGTCTGGGCATTGCTGTAGGCAGAACTCTAACGGTTGTGGTTAGGCCGTGCCGTATGAGGCGTTTTCGTATCGGCCCAATCGAGGAATGCCCATATCGAGGGGCACCTGAGCTAAAACGCTCGCAAATCACCCTTGAGCAAAGCGCGGAGTCCGTCGCTATGCCCAATGTTCGTCGTGGCGGGAAGGTCGAGATAGCCTTTACGATGGCGCCATTTAACGTCTCTACGGCGACGCAGACTTTCCACTATCGGGCCGTCAACTTTGGTGGCGCTGTGTTCCCCTTACACGTCCCGCGAGCTAGCGAGTTCGGCGTCCGGGTAGCCGGTACTGCTCTCAATGAGCAGGTATAACCGACGACGCTCCGCGAGTGTGCCGGGGCGCATCCTTGTCAACCGGCCAGTTCAGAGCGTCATTTATGCGATCGAAGTAAGCGGCGACCTCGGAGGCGATTACTCTGCCGCCACGGCGTTCGATCAGGCCTGCGGCGTCGAGGCGGGCGAGCGCGTCGGTGATGGCGAGCTTCTGCTGTGTCTCGTTGGCGTCGGAGGCCTCGCATAGCTCGTCTTCGGAGGGCGGGCGCTGGCCGTCGCTGGCGCGTACCAGCAGGGATTCGTGGTGGCGCTCCTCGGCTGAGGCTGGGTCGCCGCCCTGGGTGATCTCATGGGAGCGCATGGCTGAGAGTGTGGCGGTTTGAGGCTGGCGGGAACGTGGCCGGGGGGCGGTGATCTCGCGTTCGATCGGCTTCTGACCACGGCCGCTCGACGTCGAGCATGATGTGCGGCTACGCGGCCAGGACTTCGATCGGGGCGTGTCGCGCCCGCTTGCCCTTCGGCTGCGGACGCACGCGCATCTCGATGTAGACGTCGAGCGCGTCGGCGACGTCGGCGACGGTGTCCAGTTGCACGTTGCGGCCCTTGCCGTCCAGCAGCCGCGAGATCACGGAGGGCTTGACGCCGACTCGACGCGCCAGCTCGGCCTTGGAGATCTTGCTGCCCGCACGAACCTCGTCCAGGGCGATCAGCAACTCGGCGAACGCGACCAGCTTTGCGACCTCGCGCTCGTGAGCGGCGCGGTCCTCGGCGGTCGGGAAGCTCTCGGCGAGCAGTTCGGCGAAGGCGGCGCTTTCCTTGGACTTGTGCATCGTTCGGTCACCTCAGTTTGGGAGAGCAGATCGTAGCATAGAAGCTATGACATATCGGGGCCGACATCCGGCCACCACTCGGCACCACCGCGTCCGAGCGCGACGCGGTGAGTCGCCCGGTAGTCCTTGCGGTAGCGGTCGATCCGCCGGTACTCCGACTGCGGCGCCTCTGTGCGCGCGGGCTTGACCACGCCGCCGAGCAACACCAGCGAGGGCAGCGCGAGCCCGTGTGCCGGCGCGTCTCGGTCGATCACGCAGAACAGCCGGTAGAGCTTGTTGGAGTGCTTGTCTCGCGCCTCGCAGATGCCGCTGAGATCGACCTCCTTCTTGCTGGCCGGCTTGTGCATCAGACGCCAGCGCTGCGTCGAGGTGGGGAACCTCGGCGGGCCGACCTGAAGCACGGCCCTCACGGTCGTCAGCAGCTC
>CAWDQX010000008.1:0-78944 GCA_963804555.1 uncultured Solirubrobacterales bacterium | reverse complement strand
TCACTCTGATCCAGAAGTTCCGGACCGAGCGGGGAGACGCAGATCCGGTGCTCTCAGACCGCGACGACGTGATCGTGATCACCGACGAGGCACACCGGAGCCAGTACGACATGCTGGCCCTGAACATGCGAACGCGCTCCCCAACGCCGCCTTCATGGGCTTCACCGGCACCCCACTGATTGCGGGGAGGAGCTGACCCGGAGGGGTTCGGCGACTACGTCAGCATCTACAACTTCCGAGCGCCATCGAGGACGGTGCCACGGTCCCGCTCTACTACGAGAACCGCATCCCGGAGGTCGCGATCGAGAACCCGACCTTGCCGACGACCTGACCGAGCGTCGAGGAGGCCGAACTCGACGAGACCCGAAGGCCGCTTAGTGCGCCAGTTCGGTCGGCAGTACCAGCTGATCACCCGCATGAACGCCTCGACCGTCGCGAAGGACCTCGTCGGCACTTCGTCGGCCGGGGGTTCGCCGGCAAGGCTCATGTTGTGTCGATCGACAAGGTCGGCCGCTGTGCGGATGTTCGAGAACGTCCAGCAGCACTGGAGCTGAGCACTTGGCCGAACGCGCCCGCCTGAGTCAAGCGCCCCGAGCCGGAAAGACGCCTGCCTGGCAGGTGGTCGAGTTCATGGAGACGACCGATATGGCCGTCGTGGTCACCCAATCCAGAACGAGATCAGGAGTTGGCCGACAACGGCTCGACATCAAACCCCACCGCAAACGCTCGTCGAGGAGCACCTCGACGACGAGTTCAAGGACCCGCTCGACCCGCTGCGGCTGGTGTTCGTCTGCTCGATGTGGACGGCCGGCTTCGACGCCCCTAGCTCTCCACCATCTACCTCGACCGCCCGCTGCGCAACCACACGCTTGATGCAGACCATCGCGCGAGCCAATCGGGTGTTCCCAGAAAAGAACAGCGGGCTGATCGTCGACTACATCGGCGTGTTCCGAGACCTCGAAGGCGCTCGCGATCTACGCGACCGGCGGCAAGGCCGACGAGGTTCCGATCGAGGAGAAGGGCGCCCTCGTCGACGCCCTCAAATCCGCGATCGACGACCTCCGCTCGTTCTGCTCAAGCCGCGAAGTCGACCTCGACGAGCTCGCCAAGCTCAAAGGGTTTGAGATGGTCGCCGCGGGCAAGCAAACGGTCGAGATGCTGATGGCCGACGACGACGAGCAGATCGCATTCCTCGCACGTGCCGCGCTCGTCAACCGGCTCTACAAGGCGATCCTGCCCGACACCCGTGCCAACGAGTTCAGCCGGCTGCGCGCCGTCGCCAAGTTCCTTGCGGACGGGATCGCCGAGTACACCGAGCGCCCAGACGTCTCTGGCGTGATGGGCCACGTCGAGCAGTTGCTCGACGACTCCGTGGCCGCCAACGAGTACTTGATCCCCGCCAGCGACGTCAACTCATTGTTCGACCTCGGAACCGTCGACTGGGACGGTCTCGAAGAGGCCTTCAGGCAAGGACGGCCGCGCACCGCCGCGCAACGGCTCCGGTCGCTTCTCTCCGCGCGCATCAGCGCGCTCGTCCGGCTCAACCCGATGCGCGTCGACCTCGTCGAGCGGTTCGAGCAGCTGGTCGCCGACTACAACGCCGGCAGCATCAACACCGAGACCTTCTTCAAAGAACTCCTCGTGTTCAAGCAGGCCCTCACGGAGGAGGAGGCCCGAGCGCTCTCCGAGGGACTTGACGAGGAGCAACTCGCGATCTTCGACCTCCTGATGCGGCCCGCACCGGACCTATCGGAGGCCGAGAAGACGCAGGTCAAGCAGGTTGCCGGCGAGCTCCTCTCGACACTCAAGCGCGGCAAGCTCGTGCTCGACTGGCGCAAGCAGCAGGCCACCCGTGCCTCCGTTCGCGTGGCAGTCGAGGAGACGCTCGACCAACTGCCGGAGGCCTTTACGCGCCAGATCTACGCGCAGAAGTGCGACGCGGTCTACCAGCACGTGTTCGACTCCTACTGGGACGACGGCCACTCCGTCTACGAGCTTGCGGCGTGAGCTCGTATCGTCGGGCCTTGTCAAGCCTTCTCAGCTGTGTTGAGGCGCTCCCACGAAAATCGCCCGCGCAGGCGATCCGGGGCGTCATCGATGCTGTCGACATCATGGACCCACTCCGCGCGGTAGTGCTTCCAATGCCAGAACGCGAGGCAGTCGGTGGCGGCATCGCGAAGCTCGCGCGTCGAGTACCGATAGACGGTGACGTCACCTTCGACGTCGTAGGCAAGCTCGAAACCGTCAGCGCTCTGGCGGTGAAACACCACCACCAACGGCCACGCACCGAGATCCCAACCCTCGAGGCCCCAAGACGGTATCGCGGTCCATCCGCCTGAGAACACAGCGTCAATTCGCTCGTATCCATCCTGGCCGCGCATTCGAGAGAGTTGCCAGACTGCCTCTGGAGCGATCCTGTATTGCGCGCAGAGCAACTGCTGTTCCAAGTTCTGGTCGGAGTTCACGACAGCTCCTCCTCGACGAACGGGATGTTCTGTCGAGAGACTCGCAGTCCCCTGTATATGTCCGGCGGTCCAACCCATGATGTTCCTTCCTGCTTTATCTGAGATCACTTAGCAGCAGACCTGTGTGACACTTTTGACACACTTTTAGATCTGTCACTATCCGACGAGTTAGGCAGCGCCGGAAACCTCAAGCGGAAGTCACTACTGGGTGATGGTCAGTTGACCGAACTGAAGAACCCAGCGCTTCTTTCTTCTGCGAGAGTAACTGCGGCTTGGGATGGTTCTCGCGGTCGCGGGGTTCGCGGCTGTCGACAACCAGCTCCAACAGGTGTGGACGGGTCAACGCGTCATCTTGTCTCCCAAAAAACCTAACCCCCGACGCGGGACGTGGTCTCGTTGGGGGGATCGGCAATCTCGACGCTAGTCCCTGTCGGAGTCCGGCTCGTGGCCTCCCCCGTGCCATACGCCGGTGAATGTCCACAGCTCGTAGTGCAGGAGCCACTCGGACGCCCAGGGCACGAGCGTGTGGGCGATGAGCATCGAGCGGTTCCATTGACACGGGTAATAGAGACACAGTCTGCGGCCAGGGAATACGTGTGGGAGATTGGCTCCCTTGGGAATGTGCAGTTCTGGCGATCTAACGGTGACTTCCGGCGGACCGTGCAACGTGTAGTCGATCCGCAGCGTGTAGCTCTCGCTCAACGGCGTGGGCTGGAGCTGACCCTGCCAGCGAACTCGCCCACGCTTGATCGTCACGTTCGTGGTGAGCGGAAGGGCCTCGAGGGCAATCAACTGCTGTATGGGCGTCTTATGCAGCACCGGCATCGCCGAAGAAGCCATGGGGTTTCACCGGTAGAGCTCCAGCACCCGAGAGAATGCCCGTCGTCGCCGCAAAGCCAAGGCGGTCGTGCTCGCGCTCACCCAGGTAGAGATCCGCGAGGCGACCGGCGGCCTTCTGCACGGGCTCGAGGCCGAAGCTCTCGCTCAGGCGTGCCGCGACCTTGTCGAGGCCACGGCGCTCGTCGGCCTCGTTCAGGTCGACCGTGAGTTGGTTGAGCCATGCGAAGAAGAGCGTCGCGCGCTCGGGATCCGAGCTCCACTTGTCCGCGAAGTTCTCCCGCGGCTCGACCGGGTTCGGCACCTGCCAGACCCCACCGTCTTGCTCAACGTAGGACGGCATCAGCTCCACCGCTTCGAGCACGGCTTCGTTGAGATCGCGCTCGCCTCGGTAGGCGTGTGCCGCGAGGGTGGTCACGAGAATCGAGGCGGGCCGGCGCTCGAGATCGTTTGCAAAGAACTCGTTGCGGTGATGCTTGAGCACCTGGACTACGCGCTGGAGCGTCGTCTTTACCCTCGCGTCGGGGATCTTCTCCGGTGCCGTGCGCGCCGCCTCCGCGAGCCTCATGCGCTTCGCGATGAACTCCTGCTTCATTCGTTCCTTGAACCACTTGCCATAGGCGATTGGGTCGGAGTGCTGCCATTCGTGCAGTGTCTTGTCCGTGAGCAGGATCCCCGTCGGAAGTCCGTCCGGGCTGGGGATCGCCGGCAATACGTCGAGGTGAAAGGGCATCGAATAGTTCAGCGTCCAACAGCGCTTGCGCTCCTGGAAGCCGTACGGACCGCCGGAGTCGCCCATACGCGCGGCCACGTAGTTGCGCAAGACGCCGCCACGTCAGCCTTGAGCGCCGCCTGAGTCGTGCTCTCCTTGGCAATGCCGCGCCGGCAGACAGCGTCGAGGTCGTAGTGATCGAAGCCGTAGGGACGGACCACGGTGCCGAGCAGGAAGGAGCCCTGCGGGTACACGAGCCAGCCGTCGCCGCCGACGTCGGCGTGGTCTGCGAGCCAGTTGCCGACGTATTCGTACTCCTTCACGGCCGTCACGCGCAGGTCCTCGGGGATGTCCAGGGTCTCGACGGTGCCCTGGAGTAATTGGCTGATGATCTCGGTGGTGCTGTCAAGCATGAATTGCCTCCGGTTGGGGGATGTATGGGGTGGGGCGGTGATCGACGAATCGCTGCTGAAAGGTGGGGCTGATGTGGCGGCTGCAGTGCTCGGCGCGTCCGCGGAGGCGCTCGGGGTTAACGCCGTCCAGTCGCAGCTCGCGGGCGGGCACCTGCGGGTCGACGCGCAGGACGTTCTCGGCTCCGAGCAGGAGCTTCGCGTGGTTGTCGGCGACGAGGCTCTGGCCGCGCAGGGCGACGGGAATCGCGTCGCCTGCCCACGGGAGCAGCCCGCCGCGATCGAGCCTGTCGGGGCGCTTGATCGTGTCGATCGTCGTGCCCAGGCTGAACACGCGAATGTCAGCCAGATCGCAGCCGAAGGTCGTGACGGCCTCGACGACGGCGATGATCGTCGGGTTGTTAGCCCAGATGCCGCCGTCGATCAGCCGCAAGCCGCGCAACTGGTGGGCGGGCAGGTACGTCGGCGCGGCGGTGGTCGCGAGCGCGACATCCACCATCAGCTCGCGCCGATCGCGGCGCAGCCGCGGCGCGTGCGGCGTGCGGAACAGATGCACGGCGTCGTTGCAGAGGTCGTAGGCGGGAATCGCCAACGGCACCCTGCTCTGAGCGAGCGTGGTGTCGTGGAAGACCTCCTCCAGCGCGCGGCGCAGCGGCTGCGCTCGATACTTGCTGCGCAGCACGCGGCGAAGCGTGCGCGCACGGGCGTGGGCGAAGATCGCGGGCCCGCGCTCGACGTAGAAGTCGACGATCTCCGCGGGGCTCAGCCCGGCGCCGAGGCCCAGGGCGATGATCCCCCCGGTCGAGGTGCCGGCCACGAGATCGAAGTGGTCGAGCACCGAGATCCCGAGATCCGCCTCCAGGCAGGCGAGCAAGACCGCGGCGAACATGCCCTTGAAGCCGCCGCCATCGAGCGAGAGCACCTGGAAACGCTGTGAGCTTCTCTGGGAGAGCTCAGGCACCGCTCGAGCGGCTTGCGGACCGGACGCATCGAACATACGTCCGCCTTGCTTCAGGGATGTTTGCGCCATGCCGATCAGGGTACCAAAGTCTACAAGGACCACAAGCACGATATGTCTACAGTGTCTATATACTCAATACAGCAACTAAAGTAGCTACAGTGCCCTACTCGCAGCTACACCCTGATGGAGGTGATCTCATGCCAACGACAGAGTTCTTGAACGTGCGCGAGGCAGCCAAGCGGCTGAACATCCACGAGAACACAGTGCGCAACCTCGAGAAGCGAGGCAAGCTCAAGGCCGTGCGGCTACCAGGCTCGGGCTTCCGGCGCTTTCTCAAGAAGGACATCGAGCGAATGCGCAAAGAGATGTGGAGCCAGTTCGCCCCGGACACCACGATCCCCACAAAACGCCGGCGGCCCACTAAACGCCACACGCTCACTGATGAGGACTACGCGGCGTAGATTCCGTCCGCCACACAGCTAAGTTGGTCGTGTGGCGCTATCTGACTGGGAGCCCAGACCTCCCGACGATTCCTACTACGCGGAGCGCACGTCGTACGTGCGCCAAGGCGACCTGTTCCAGGACGTGCCGCTCGGCTATCCCTGGCCACCGGACGCCGCGAGCCACTCAGCCGGCAAACGCAAGTTCCTGTCCGGGCCGTTCGAGCCCGGCTTCGCGATGCTGCTCACGCCCACCTGCAGCATGATCGCCCAAGGCGTCGCCGACAGCTACGCCCACCCTGTGCGCATGCTCGCCCCGGCCATCCCACTGCAAGAGCTTCTGGATCAGGGCGTCGTCAAGGCAGGCTCGATCGAGGATCTCCGAAAGTACGACCACCTGATCAACTACTTCTACCTCCCTGAGATCGCCGAGTCCGAGTTCCCCGAGAGCCTTGCGCTGATCTACTCGGCGATCACCGTGCACCACGACTATCTGGAGGAGCGTCGCGTCACGCAGCTGGCCGAGCCGGCCGCGGTGCATCTCAAGTACAAGCTGACCGCGCTCTACGGCGGCAGCCTGTTCTCGCACGCGGACTTCGACGACTCGATCGGCTAAGCAGCCTCCACGCGGGGTCGACTACATAGGGGTTGCCGTCGTCGTCCCACACAGACATCTCCTTCGGCGCAATACCCTCCGCGACCGATACCGCAGAGAAGTCGAAACCGCATCGGGTCCAGCCGCTCATCGGGAAGAACCGGAAGCCCGAGCACCTCATCCCACCCGATCAGCTCATAGTTACCCTGGTTGAGCAAGATCGCCTTGGCGCTGCTCACACTCGCGGCGTGATCCTCCCACGCCGCATGGATGTGCTCAAGGATCTCGATCTCCACCCCCACGACGGACATTGTGCCGGGCTCGAAGGACGATGCGCATGAGGCCGGCTCGCCGGGCTGCCGGGGAGGACGATCTGCCGATGACGACTCCCTAACGAGCCGTTCGGTTACATCTCGTTTACGACTTCGAAGGGTCCATAGCTAGTATCGTTGCGACGATCCGAATGTATGGCTCCATTGAGGAGGGAGCAATGACGGAACCTCAGCTGAACCTCGCAAACATCCAGGGCAACATTCTCGCTGGATTCAACAAGGATCTCCAGTCCTTCCTGTTCATAAACTTCCCGGCCGGGAACGACCCCAAGGGGTGGTTCGCGCAGATCACCCCGGACGTTGCCAACACCGCGGAAGTGCCACTTTCAATGCTCTGTTCAAGCAAGCGAGGCTCGTCGAGGCAGCGAGCACGCTCTCAAGTCCTCTTGGATGAACTTGGCGCTGAGCGCCAGCGGCCTACAGCAACTCGGGATCGCCCAATCCGACCTCGAATCGTTCCCTGCCGCGTTCAAGGCCGGGATGAGTGCCCGCGCTGGCGAACTTGGCGATGCCGGCGCCAGCGCCCCTGAACACTGGATCAAGCCTTTCGGGTCCACCGACGTTCACGCGGTTATGCTGCTCGCCGCAGATGATCCTGAGGACCTCGACGCTGAGGCGCTGCGCCACATCGAGGTACTCGGGGATCACGACCTGCGTTTGCTCTTCAAGCAAGACGGGAACGCTCGCACCGACCTGCCAGGTCACGAGCACTTCGGTTTCAAGGATGGCATCTCACAGCCCGGCATCCGCGAACTCACAACACCCGAAAACCCGAACAGACCCAAATCAGGGCCAGCCCGGACAAGACCTCTTATGGCCAGGCGAGTTCGTGCTCGGCTACCCCGGCCAAAAGGACCATCCAACCCGCCGTCTCCTATCCCCGGACCTCCGTACAGCCCTGCGCCGACGCCGCCCGCGATGACCAGTTCCGAAGCCTCCGTCGAACCAGGCGAAATAACCGCGAGCGGCCCGCATGGACAACTGACGGCTCCTACTTGGTGTTCCGCCGCCTCCGTCAGGACGTCGCGGCATTCGACACGTTCGTACAGGCAGGCCACCGGCGAAGATCAGGTCCCCGAGGGCCTGATCGGCGCGAAGCTCGTCGGCCGCTACAAGAGCGGCTGCCCGCTCGAGCGGACCAAAGACGAGGACCCGGCCTCGACCCGCAGATCGCCGACCCGTCGATCGCGACCCCTCTTGCTCTCGAAGAAGGCAAGATCAACAATTTCGTCTACGGCAATGACCCTGCCGGCAACCTCGTGCCCCGGGCGTCCCACATCCGCAAGGTCTACCCGCGAGACGAGGCGACACCCGGCGGCGGGGAAGCCGACACCCAAACCCATCGGATCATCCGCCGCGGCATCGCCTACGGCGCGCCATACGACCCAGGCGCGCCAAGCGGGACACGCCAAGCCGGCGACGCCCAGTTCCCAGACGACCGCGGCCTGCTGTTCCTCTGCTACCAGCACTCGCTCGAAACCAGTTCGAGTTCCTGCAGAAGTTATGGGTCAACAACCCGAACTTCCCCGAAACCGGCGACGGCCAAGACCCCGTCATCGCCCAGTAGCCGAACCACGAAGCTTCAGCACTCCCGGGCCCAAGACACCCCGCTCAAATCAAACAGTTCGTGACGACCACAGGCGGCGAGTACTTCTTCTCACCATCCATCTCGGCCCTGGAAAAACTCAGCAGCTCATAGTTGTCAGCGAATGATCTGCGGTGGCTGGGCTTGATGCTTGGCCACGTAGCGGCCCGCCTTCCTGGCGACGCTTCGTGTGGAGACCGGCTCCAACAAGTGTGCACGGGGAAGCACACCATCTCGTTTCCCCCGTCCCCAAATCTCGAGGATTGCCTATCGCGCACTCATGTTGCTCGTGCGGCAGGCCATCGCGAGCGCCACAACCCAGCCGACGAAGGTCCAGCCGAGGAAGAAGTTGATCACCAAGACGCTTCCCTGGTTGGTGACCTTTCGCGCAACCGCAACGATAGTCGGCAAAAAGTAAAGGCCAATCCCGACGATAACAACAAAGAGCGCGGCGGCACCGCCGCCACTTGAGCTGGCAAGCACGATAATCCCTTCTTCTCTCGGTTAATCCTGTATGCGTATCAGTATCGGCAGTTGAAATCTCCAAACTTGAGTGCTGCCCATCGCGATCTCGACGGACTGCTGGCTCCCGTCCCTGATCCTTGGGCTCGACCATCCCACCTCTGTGACCGGCCACACCTACCTATCTTTCGGTCGACTCGCGTTCTTGTCTCCCATAAATTTCACCCATCTCATGGATTCCCTCGGTCCCTCGCGCGTGTAGGAGAATCTGCCTCACACGATGCCCGCGATGATCTTCGATCTTGGCGAGAGGTTGTTGCTGGCATCACGAAGGCCATGGCGAAAACGCAGACTAACGGGAAGCTCGAGCGCCTCAGCGCTGAGGAGCCGGCTCCCTCATCTCCTCATCTCTTTATCTCCTCTGCCTCTCCCTCTCCTCTTTTCCTTTCCCCTCTCCCACCCGTGCATGTCTCGTAGGCACGAATCGTGTGCGGCGACAGATCCTTTGTGACTGCAAGCCAGCGGAAGTATTGCTCGCGCGCGTGAGATACGTGCATGTGGAGCCCCTTTTTTGGCCTGTGGGTTGGCTACCGGGGGCGGATCGAGAGTGCCATCCCAAGCGGCGCGTACGGTGGTTGGCATGACTCGAAACCCGAGCACGCCCAGGCAATCACGATCGCGGGCCAAGCCGGCTGCGGATCCTGGGCCAACGTATGAGGTGCTGTGGCATCCAGCGGCCGATGCAGAGCGCGCGGCCATCCAGGATGCGGCCGAGCGTACGGCGATTCAGCCGAGGCCACATTGTCGATAACAAGCTTGCTATCATCTCGGCGAGACCAAAGGGAACCACGTGAAGCTAACCGACCTCAAGACAAGCGAGCAAGTCCTAGCCGAGGAGCTACGCGACCCCGACTTCAAGCGCGAGTGGGACCGAACCGCGATCGCACGAGCCGTCGCGCTGAAGGTGCTCGCCTACCGCACCGAGCACGCCCTCTCCCAACGAGGGTTAGCAAAACAGCTGGGAATGACCCAGCCACAAGTCGCGCGCCTGGAGGCCGGTGAGCACAACCCGACAATCGACACCCTCGCGCGCCTCGCTCAGACACTGGACATCGAGTTCGCGATCGACGTCCACCCACACCAACGCCCACCCAAGCTGCTCAGCGCACGAGCGCGAGGCAAAAACGCGATCGCCTCCTACGAGACCGACAGGGCGGCGGTAGTGCTAGCCGCAGGGTGACTCCATTTTGTTTTCGAGGTGACTCCCATTTTTGTTTATCTCTCTCCGTCTCCTCCCCTCCATCCTCTTCTCGCTCTTCCCAATAGGTCATCCTCACCTCGACGGTGTTATTTATTACTCCAACACGTCCATGCGCGTGATCATTCCGTCCTTGAGTTGGTAGGAATGACGGACAGTGGACTCTGAGATGAGCTCGCCGGTGTGCGCGTCGTGAACGACCTGATGGACGTCCACAGTGATGCTGCCATCTGACTCTTTAGTGAAGTTCAGTGGCTCGACATTGCTTTTGATCGCCGCGAATTATCTGCTCCAGTAATCGCGGACCGCCGCGTGGCCGACCACCCGGCCTCCCTCCCAGGCGTTGGGCCAGTCCACCTCCGGGTGCATCAGCTCGAGCGCCGCGTCGATGTCGCGGGCGTTGAAGGCGAGGTAGGTTGAGCGGAGGAGTGGTTCGGGGTTGGGCATGGGGGGAGGATAAGCGTAGGGCTCGAGTAAAGACGGCGGGAGGCCTACAACGACGATCGCGCCGACGAGGCCGGCCCGAGCAACCATCTCGTTGTCGTGGTTGAGATCCACGCGGAGGCTGGTACCGTGATTACTGCCTATGCGATACGGCGCGTGCCGAACGCTTGGAGAGCACTATGAACGTCGGTCCCTACAACTTCGAGCCCGCAACCTACTTCTCGGAGATCGATCACCTGCGGGCCGGGGGTGGTCAAATCGGTGACTCGACCGATGCTCGGCACGTCTTCTTCTACGCCCAGACAGGTGACGAGCCGCTCGGTATCGAGCTGTTCGGCCCGCGCGAGCAACTCGAGACCGAGGGCGCGATCACGGTCATCCTCCCATCCGGCAAGCGCGTACGTATTCCGGAAGCCGAGCAGCTCGTACGCGAATCACTCACCGCCCACGCGGCGGCGTGAGAGGCGACGTGTCTAGCGCCACCGCAAGCGCGGTAGCCAATTGCCGGCGCTGGCATACGTCTTTATTCGGGCACGATCTCGTCCCATCTCTTATTCTCTCCTCTGCCTCTCCTTTTTTAGGGTCAGGCGTCATGGGTGCATTTTCGGTTCCTCGAGCACGTCCATGCGCGTGATCATTTTGTCCTTGAGTTGGTAGGAATGACGGACGGTGGACTCTGAGATGAGCTCGCCGGTGTAGTCGCGGGCGTTGAACGCAAGGTAGGCGGAGCGTAGGAGTGGTTCGGGGTTGGGCATGGGGGGCAGCGTAGCGGCCATCGATGACCATGGTGAACTCGCGCGTGGGGGTCTGAGGTGCCGTTCTTGACATTATGCTATACGTCGCTATACTTGTATTGAGATTATGTCTTCTTCCACTACCAAGCAGAGTGTCGCGTTTCGCTTCGACCCCATCACGGTCGCGCGCCTGAAGCAGCGCGCACAGGAGACCCATGCTCCTCAGACAGCCTTGGCCGAACGCTACATCGAGGAGGGCCTGCGCCACGACGAGCACCCGTTGATCCACTTCCGTGACGGCGCGATGGGACGACGGCCCGCATTGCTCGGCACACGGCTGGACGTCGCACAAGTCGTGACGACCGTGCGCCAAAACGGCAACTCGATGGATGAGGCGGCGGAGGTCTTGGAGATCCCCGCGGCGCACGTCGAGGCGTGCGTGCGCTACTACGCCGACTACAAGGACGAGATCGACGCCTGGATCGAGCGTTTCAACGCGATCGCCGAACGTGAGCGTGAGCGCTGGCAGCGCCAACAGCAGGCGCTCGCTTGAGGCTGCTGCTCGACGAGATGATCCCCCCTCAGGTGGCCCGCGGGCTGCGAGAAGCTGGATACGACGTTCAGGCGATCAAGCGGGATAGGAACGACCTACTCGGCAGCTCCGATCTCGAGCTGGTCCGGCGGATGGCCGCGGAGCGGCGCGCGATCGTCACCAACGACATCGCAGACTTCCAAGCCATCCACGACCAGTTCCTCGTCGCGGGAGACGAGCACTACGGCATGGTCTTTACCTTCGACGCGACGATGCCCCGCACCAAGGCCGCGATCCCCCAATGGGTGCAAATACTGACTGAGCTGCTCACAGAACACACCGGCGTAGACTCACTGCGAAATAAGACCCTCCATCTGCTCTGATTTTTTGTTCTACTCCAACACGTCCATGCGTGTGATCATTCCGTTCCTGAGTTGGTAGGAATGACGGACGGTGGTCTCTGAGATGAGCTCGCCGGTGTGCACGTCGTGAACGACCTGATGGACGTCCACCGTGATGCTGCCATCTGACTCTTTAGTGAAATTCAGTGGCTCGACAATGCTCGAGATCGCCGCGAATTGACGGTTCCAGTAATCGCGGAGCGCCGCGTGGCCGACCACACGGCCCCCCTCCCAGGCGTTGGGCCAGTCCACCTCGGGGTGCATCAGCTCGAGCGCCGCATCGATGTCGCGGGCGTTGAAGGCGCGGTAGGCGGAGCGGAGGAGGAGGTGAGCAGCGGCGCGATGGACGGTCGCGAGGATGAACTCGGCCTTCGCGTCCGTGTACGCCTCGCGGTCGTGCTCGAGCTCCTTCGCCAGCCGGCGCTTCAGCGTGCCATATTCCTCGGCGACATCGCGATGAGCACGGAGATAGTCGCGAAATGCAAGCTCGTCGCGGAATCTTGGCGAGTCGGCGGGAACGAGATGTAGATGGTGCGTGCGCCGGCTCGGATCCGGCTTACAGAACCAGTGCATCTCATCGCTGCGATAGGGCGCGTACAGGTACCCGACCTTGGCGAGCCGGTCAAAGCACGAGCGCGACTCCTCCAAGCCGCGGACGCCGACGAGGATGTCGATCACCGGCTTAGCCTCGAGGCCGGACACTGACGTGCTGCCCACGTGGTGAATACCGCCAAAAACCCAATCACCGATCGCATCCGCCAACGCCGCGCGCTCTTCCTCGAAGCGCTCAGGCCAAGAGGGGTCATAGGGCACGATCCGCACCGGCTCATCGGCCATGGCGCCTGCGCCTTCAGTAGAGCCGATGTCGTCGACCTCGTTCTCCGGCATGCACAGAAGTTAGGCGACTCGGATGGTCCATGCATCAGACGAGCGAGCCGCTTTCGGTATGGTCCGGCGCCGTGGGGCACGATCCTGTCGAGCTGTTGCGCCAGCTGATCCGGTTCGACACGACCAATCCACCCGGCAATGAGGCTCAGTGCATCGGGTGGGTCAAGGATCTCTGCGACGGAGCCGGCCTGCAGAGCGAGAGTCTTGGCCAAGGACGCGGCACGGCCGAATCTGCTGGCGCGACTGCCCGGTCGGGGCGCCGCGCCACCGCTCCTGCTCCAGGGTCACGTTGACGTGGTGTCGACGGATGGCCAGAGCTGGCGCCACGATCCGTTCGCCGCCGAGCTGATCGACGGCGAGGTTTGGGGCCGAGGCGCGCTGGACATGAAGGGCGGTGTGGCGATGATGCTCGGGGCGATCCTGCGGCTCGCCGAGTCCGCTGAGCCTCCACCGGGCGACGTGCTGTTGTGCGTGCTCGCGGATGAGGAGAATCTCGGGCCCTACGGCGCACGCTTCGTGGTCGAGGAGCACCCCGGGCTGTTTGAGGGCGTGAGGCACGCGCTCGGTGAGTTTGGTGGCGCGCGCACCGAGCTGGCGGGGTTGAGCGCTTACCCGATCCAGGTCGGCGAGAAGCAGGTGTGCTGGATGCGCGCGAGGATCCGGGGGCCTGGCGGGCACGGCTCGATCCCGTTGCGCGGCGGTGCGATGGCGAAGCTCGCTCGGTTGCTGAGCGCGCTGGATGCGCGGCGACTCCCGGTGCACGTCACCGAGATTCCGCGCGCGATGATCGAGGCGGTGGCGGCCGCCTTGCCCGCCGGCGGGCGGGAGCTGGCCGACGGGCTGCTCGATCCCGAGCGCACCGACGCGATGCTCGACATGCTCGGCGAGGCGGGCCAGATGCTGGATCCGATGTTCCACAACACGGCCAACGCCACCGTCGTGCGAGGCGGCGCCAAGGTCAACGTGATCCCGAGTGAGCTGCAGCTGGAGCTCGACGGGCGTCTGCTTCCCGGGCAGAGCGCGGACGATCTCTTCCGCGAGCTGCGTGAGCTGGTCGATGACGACGACCTCGAGCTGGAGGCAACGAGCTATGAGCCGGGATCCGATCGGGCGGACCTGTCCCTGATGGGGCTACTGGGTGATGTGCTCACCGCCGCCGACCCCGGCGCCGTGCCGTTGCCGATGCTCATGCCAGGTGTCACCGACGGCCGGTTCTTCGCCCGGCTTGGAATCCAGACCTACGGCTTTCTACCGATGCGCCTTGCAGCGGAGATGAAGTTCATGAACCTCATTCACGCGGCGGACGAGCGCGTACCGGCGCAGGAGATCGGCTGGGGCACCGACCGCATCTGCGAGGTGCTGGCGCGGTATAGGTAGCGGCCGAGCAGTCGATCGCGGCGTCAGCGTCCCGGTAGCGCAGATGCTCGCTAGAACGCGGCGTTTAGGATGGGGTTGCACTTGGTTTCGGCTGCCTTGTACTGTGCGCTTTTCGTATCTATATGAGTGTGGCTGAGGTTGAAGCTTGCTCCTTCTGGCTCAGGGAAATTTGTAACTCCGTGTTCGCGCATGCAGGCGGTGAACTCGTGGAACGCGCGCGCGGCCTTCGGGACAAGTTTTACTGGCGGTTTGACCACGGGAGAGGTCTTGGTCTGGCTCGTGGAGCCAGACGATCCCACGATCCTCAATGTTTTACCGGCGCCCCGATGGTGGGCAAAGGCGCCCAGCAGATCGCCGCGGCACTTCACCTCGGCCGCTCTGAACTTGGTGCTGCGTACGTCCACGCCCTTGGTGCTGAAGATCGGGCCTCTGCCCGAAGTGTTCGGCGCCGGCATGTTCACGCCGTTCTGGCGCAGGCAGGTTGCGAACTTCGTGAGTGCCGCCTTGAAGGCGGGGCTGCTGACGCGCCGGCCGGCGCCGGCGAAGGTACTGGCGCCGCACTTCTTCAGCGCCGCTTGGTACTGCGCGCTCGTCACGCCCTTGGGTAGATGCGCGGAGTGGGCACCGAGGACGCGGAGGGTAGGGGACTGGCCGGGCGTTGGTGGGGGCAGCGGGATCCCGTTTTTCTGCAAGCACTCCCGCAGGGCGGTGAAGCGGCTTGCGGCGAGTCCAGCCGGTTTGCCGGTGGTCGCTGTTGCGGCGGATGCGTTGGCGGGCGAGGACGAGGTTTTCGACGAGCTGCCGCAACCGGCGAGCAGGGCTGCAGCCAGCACAACGATCACCACGAAATAGGCGCGTATCAGCATATTTTATCTCCCCATACCCCTCACCTCAGAACCAGGCATTCCCTCTTTGCGCCACGCAACCTAAACGCGTTACCTAAAGGACAGCGAAAAATCGGCTCGCTGCTATTCCCTCGTTTGCTATTCCTTCTCATGAGCGATCGCCTGAATCATTGACCGGCACATTACGGACACCCACAGCCCGAACGAGCCAAGGACAACCCACAGGGTGAGCAGCCCATCCCACGAAAATGCTCCGTGCATCGCCCACAACGTCGGACCGCCAAGGGCGAAAAGCACGGCGACGAGGAGTGAGACGAGGCCCACCGATCGAGGGTGAAGCGGCCGCTCCCTGCGATCCATCAACACAGCGATCCCGATCGCGGCATACTCGAGCGAAAAGGGCGAGAACGGCCACAGCAAGGTGGTCCAGGCGAAATCATTTAATGCGCGTAACACCTGCGGCGACATATCGGGGCGGAAGGCAATCGTCGCCAGCAAAAGCTCGAACAGCAGGAGGATCATGATGCCGATGACGCCGCAGATCAGCTGCACATCGGCGAGCAACTCCAGTCGCGGGCTGCTGCGCCGGATCTGACGGCTGATCAGCGCGATAAACGGCGCGAGCAGCACCGACCCGAGCATGCAAATGAGCATGCCGAGCCGAACTTGGCCCGCGTGGCCACGGTAGAAGGCGGCGATGTGCTCCGCGCTGTCGGACGGCGACGGCGGCGGTATCAGGCCGGCCACGAACCACAGGCCAACGACGAACACAACCAAGAAGGCTGGCCCGCACCACGCGCACAGCAGTTCAATTCGCCGGTTCATCGATGCTCGCTCCCAGGCTGGAGTATGACGGATGTTGGCTGCGCAGGATCGCTCGCCTATCGAGGACCAGCTTGGGCAATCGGTGCGCATCCGGGTGAGTTGAAATAGGAGGGCACCCCCATCGCTGCCTGTCAGACTCACCTGCTGAAGGCCTCCCGTAGTCTCTCTCGTCGTGGATTGGCGAGCGTGGCACGATGCCTACGAGAACCCCGACTCGGGGCTTGCCCAGCGCCTCGTGCTCGTGCGGGAGCAGATACGCGCCGCGCTGGGCCGGCTGCCACCCGGCCCGGTCAAGGCGGTGAGTATGTGCGCGGGGCAGGGACACGATCTGATCGGCGCGCTCACGGGGCACGAGCGACGCGGAGATGTGACTGCTCGCCTGGTCGAGCTCGACGAGCACAACGTGCTCCTCGCGCGCCGCGCCGCGCAGGATGCCGGGCTCAATGGGGTGCAGGTCGTCACCGGCGATGCGTCGCTGACCAACTCTTACTTGGGTGCGGTTCCGGCCGACCTGGTGCTCGTCTGTGGCGTCTTCGGCAACATCTCGGCGGAGGACATTCAGCGCACGATCATGGCACTCCCCCAGCTATGCGCCGCAGATGCGACGGTGATCTGGACACGCCACCGCCTTCCGCCAGACATCACACCCACGATCCGGCACTGGTTCGCAGATTCAGGGTTCGAGGAGCTGGCGTTCGAAGTCGATCAATCCGGGCACTTGGCCGTCGGAGCACAGCGGTTCACAGGCGCTCCGGCCACCCTGCACGAAGGTGAGCGCCTGTTCACCTTCATCGGATTCTGGGACAAAGCGCTGGACGGCTGAAGGCACACGACAGGGAAGTTCTCGTCGCGACGGCCAAGGTACCCGCAGGGCCGGCAGTTGACGCCG
The DNA here is from genome assembly GCA_963804555.1 of uncultured Solirubrobacterales bacterium. Lineage (GTDB taxonomy): Bacteria > Actinomycetota > Thermoleophilia > Solirubrobacterales > Solirubrobacteraceae > Palsa-744. Next base: position 61,952 of record CAWDQX010000008.1, on the reverse strand, counting down.
CAATGCCTGAAAACGCTCACCGCTGGTGCGGTCCAGGGCGGCAAGGGCGATGTCTGGGTCGGGCGCTTTGTTTGCCTGCCCCATTGGTCGAGGCCGAGGGGAGAATGAGGGCCCTAGGATGAGCGATCCCCTGGTGGCATAAATTCCTCGTTTTGAGGCCATTTTGACTTACACTGCGCTGATGGGCTTGGGAGGGCGGCTGGGCAAGGCGGTGCTGAAGCGGATCGAAGCCTCGCCGGCAGTGCAGGAGCAGATGGCGCGCTCAGAGCGGACGATGCCCGTGACCCGCGCGGCTCACAAGGAGGCCTACAGCCCGCTCGATGACGAGGCGGCCAAGGCGAGGCTTTGTGAGCGCCTGGAGGCCGAGCGGGAGGTGGCCGGGCCGGAGGTAGTTCAGGAGACCCTCACCCACTTCCGCCAGCGTGATGACTACATCGACGATCGCGCCTACCGTCTGTTGGCTGCCACGGCTGCCGACACCACCGTGGCGCCGATTCCGCCTGAGCGAGCGGCTCTGTTTGCTCAGGAAGAGGAGATCGGCAGGATGCCGATCGAGCAGGCGTTTCAGCGGCTGGTAGAGATCGAGCCTGGCCTGTTCGACCTGAAGTCACAAGTAGAGACGGTCGAGCAGGGGGACGATCCCAGGAGCTGCGGTCTGCCGAAGCAGATTAGGGAACCGCTGCACTGGCTCGTGGGAGGCGGTGCAAGCAGCGATCACGAGTTACTGCACACCACCCTCGCCACGAGCATCGTGCACCAATACCTCCGACAACTGGCCGGGGATAAACGCCTCGGCACGCCCGAGGTCGCTTACTTCGACAGTCCGATAAAGCACTTCACCGCCTCAAGTGTGCTGTTTGACTTCGGGCGCTCGAAACGGGCTCGGGGATAACCCTTCGCGTTGCACCTATGATACGATGTGATCACCACGAGCAGGAGTTTTGATGAGCCGGACCAGCTTTCACGAGCGTCGCAAGACTGAGCAAATGCGCGATCCGGAGTTTCGCGCCGAGTACGAGCGCGCGCGGAGCGAGATCGAGCAGATCGACTCCGTCGTTCGCTCTCTCGATCAGCTACGCGAGAGCACGGGGACGAGCAAGACCGACCTTGCACGGCGCATCGGGCGCAACCCGTCGAGCATCCGCCGCCTGTTCACCGCAGCGTCAAACCCCGAGCTGAGGCTCGTCGTCCAGATCGCCAACGACCTCGACGCGGACATACTCGTCGTCCCGCGCCGCAAGAAGCGTAAGCGCCTCGAGGACATCGAGCATGTGAGCACGCCCGCGGCCTGACCGTCCGCCTAGCACGTGGCTAGTCTCACCTCTGGTGGACTGGCAGATCGAGTACTACGAGCATCACGATGGCAGCGTTCCCGCTGCAGTCTTCCTCGATGGGTGTCCCGCCAAGATCGATGCCCAGTTCAACGCCGTGCTCGACGCGGTCGCCACCGCTCCGCCACCACAGTTCAGCGGCGGGGGCAAGTGGGAGGTAATGCACGGGACGATGGGCGGTTACTACGAGATCCGTCTCACAGGCCCGGGCCGTGAGCAGTTCCGCCTGTTCTGCCTACTCGAGAACGCCGCACCCACCGAGCTGCGCAGCCGAGGGCTGAAAGGGCCGAGCATCGTAGTTATCAACGGCATGCGCAAGCCGCATCGAACGACCTTCACCGACCGCGACTACCGTAAGCACGTCAGAACCTTCGGCGAGGAGCACCTCGCCAACGTACCCCGACGACTTGCTCGCTAACGCGAACTTCTCTCTGTCTCTTATTCCCTATCGCTTATTTGATTCTTTGGTTGCCTGCTTGTCTACTTGGCGGCGCTGGTGTTTGGAGATTAACTTGGCTGTTGCTCGGGTCATCCAGGCACCTCCGCCATTCTTCGCGCCGGCGTGCTCGGTCTTGATTTTCTCGTAGCCCATGCGCGATATGTTAGACGGGGTTTGAGTGCGTGGACGGCCTTTGCTGCCGACGTATTGTCCGCTCATCATGAGCGAGGACGATCGCACAGAGGACCCCGCGACAGGCCAGGCGACCCTGCCGAGTGATGTGTTAGGACGCGGCATCGAGGACCAGCAGATCCTCAACGCCCTGCACGTGCCCGAGGACGCCGGCGAGCACGCCGACGCGCTGCGCGGGATGCTCGCTCGCATCCCCGACGGCTGGGGACGCTGGATCTCCTGCAGCCGCGGCTGGTATCCCCTGTTGGTCGAGCTCGACGAGCAGCTGCGCGCGCTGCTGCCCAATTATGTGATTCATCAAGTGAAGGAGAAGTTTGGTGGCCTTCGCTACTACTGGGATCCCGGCGAGGAGGTCGACGACGACCTGGAGCGGCGCGTGGAGCTCGCCAAGCAGCTCGTTGACAGCGCCGAGAAGCGCGCGGGCGTCACCTGCGAGCTCTGCGGTGCGGCAGGCCAGCTGCACCGCACACAAGCCGGCCGCTACAAAACGCTCTGCCCGGACTGCGCCGGGCGGGAGGGCTACGTGCCCGCCAAAGGCTCAGACCCGTTGTAGTCGGTCAGTGAGCTCTCGATAGGCGAGCTGAGCACGATGTAATACATCGACTACAATGAAGTCATGACCAGGAAGTCAGCGCCGTTCAGCTTGCGTCTCTCGGAGGAGACCGACCGTCTCGTCTCAGCGGAGGCCAAGCGCACGAAGCGCAGCAAGGGCAACGTAGTCGAGACACTGGCGGAGGAGGCACTGAAGGCTCGGCTGGTCCCCGGGATTGCGTTTCGTGGTGATGACTACAACCGTCGCGCCTGGCTGATGGGCACGAGCCTGGACGTGTGGCAGATCATTGAGGCGTACAAGGACTTCAGCGAGAGCTTCGATCGAGCGATTGCGGAAACCGACCTCACCGAACGTGAGTTGCGAACCGCGCTTAGCTACTACGAGCGCTTTCCGCAGGAGATCGACGACTTCATCGCACTGGACCGGCGGCCGCTCGCTGAGTTGCGCGCGGAGCATCCACACGCTGACATCATCCCAGTTGAGCTCGACTGAACGGTAAGTGCGCCTACTCCTCGACGCACACGTGTCGGGCCGTCGGATCGGTGCGGCCCTGAGAGAGCGCAAGCACGATGTGCTCGCAGTCGACGAGCAGCGCGATCTCGATGGATGTCCGGATGAAGAGCTGTTGGAGCTCGCGAGCGTCCAGGAGCGCATCCTCGTGACTTTCGACGTCGCGGACTTCCCGCGCATCTGTCGTGAGTGGCTGGAGGCCGGCCAATCCCACCATGGCTGCGCGGTTGTTAGTGGGGATTCGACACCACGAGTTTGGAGCGATCATGCGCGCACTAGACGCTACGTTCGAGACACGGCCGCAAGCTCATGACTGGCACGACTACCTGGCCTTCGTCTCGAGGCTGCGGTGAATCCGGGTGCGGCGCCGATACGTCAGGAGCGACGCGGATCTGCCAGACCACGAACTGTCCCGTTTTGAGCTGCTCGTCGGATTAGGAGGTGGCTGCTTTTAGACGTGACTGTTTAGAGCGAACGGAGTGAGACATGTCCGATATCGAATTGACGCGCGAGTTGCTGATGCCATATCAAGGGCTCGATGGGAGCGAGGGGTTGTGCCACGTCCGTGTTTATGAGGAACTTGGGCGGCTGCCTGTCGTAATCGTCGGTGGGCCGGATGACAACCCGGGCACGGCGATCGCATTGGTGATCGAGACGGTCGCCGCAGCCGTGCAACGCAGGTTGTTCGCGGACGGTCGCCAATTTCATTTGATTGAGCACTATCGCGACGTGATCGAGGGGCTGCAGACATCCAGGTACGCGCTCGTGCGATTCGGGGGGCGGTCGGTTGTGGGGGGCGTGAAGGTTTGGGATGGCGCGGGGGTTCGAGGAGAGCGCAGGGTAGAGGGCGGTGTCGAGGGGGATTTTCGCGACCCGCGGTGGGAGCCGATCGATGACATCGAGGAGTTACTCGGATGCCAGGTCGCGGTCTGGTGGCCCGGGCGCTACACCGCGCGGGCGGTTGCGGGGCGCTTGCTGAGCGTTCACCGGCCCGCCTTGCAGCGCGCCGGCTGGGGCGAGGTGGCTTGAGGGGTGGGGTGGCTCCCCACGCCCCTTCTCAGAGCGAAGATCCGCGAGCCGCCAAGCTGGTGAGTCAATCCAGTAGGGCGAACAGTGTGCCCTGGTCGGATTTACTCCTCCGCATCGTGTAGGAGGATCTGCCTCACACGATGCCCGCGATCATCTTCGATCTCGACGAGACGCTATTGGACACCAGCATGTTGCGGGAGGACCGGGCGAATCGTCGTTGGCGCGAGCTCGCAGCTCGGCTCGATGAGGTTGAAGCCTATCTGGACGAGAAATCGACCGTCCAGGCCGCAGATCTTCCGGCCCAAGTCAAGGACATGGGCTTCCAAGTGGGAGTCATCACTCACAGCCCGCGTTGGTACGCCGAGCGTCTGCTCAGCGCCTTTGGCATCCCCCACGATGCTCTGATCACCGGCTCCGACGGCTACGCGCCCAAGCCTGATCCAAGTTCCTTGCGGGCGATCGCCGACGAGCTCGGCGTCCCCGTCGAGGACTGCACCATGGTCGGCGACGACGCCGTCGACATTGGAGCCGCCCAGAACGCCGGCTCCATTGGCATCGGCGTTGCGTGGTCACGACGCGCGCCGAAGTCCTGGCGCCGTCGCTGGCCAAACATCGCGATCGCCACGCCGGACCGCTTCATCGACGTGCTCAACAACAGTGGTCCTCGCTTCCCGTTCGCCGAGGCGGTCCTGGCGGGGGACCAACCCCTCTGGCATTGGGGCTCGTTACTGCGACTGGGCAACGGGATCTACGGCGCCGGTCACTACTACACCGTCTCCGACAGCCGGCACCCCGGCGACGCACTTTCGCGGCTCATCATCAAGGCCAAGAACGACCCGAACGCCGCCGAGCGCGTCGGGGAACTGCTTGCCAGACTCGCCAGCACACGGTGGCAGAGTATGGATGTCGATCTGATCACATCCGTTCCACCAAAGCCGGGCCAGACCTACGATCGCTTCGCCCAGGTTCGCGCCGCCATCGCCACCGCGTCAGACACGCTCGAGCGAGGCGACGTCTTGCGACAGCTCTTCGATGACGACGGCTACAAGCATCAACCGGCAGCGGACCGTCCCGGGAGAGTGAGCGAGCGCTTCGCCTCAACCGCTCTGAGCAATGAGCGCGTCTTGCTGATCGACGACGTCATCACCAGCGGCGGGCAAGCCGAGGAGTGCCGCCGTCAAATGCTGGCTCAGGGCGCCGGTCGAGTCATGATCCTCGCGCTGGGCGTCACGCAGGAGAGGTTGCCGCGCGCTTGTCCGGAATGCGGCGGCTTCCTGCGCTTGATCACGACCGGCCCTCGCGGCGACTTCATCGGCTGTTCCAACTTTTACCGGGGCTGCCTCTATACGGAGGAGGCACCCTCGGCGTAGTGGAGGACGCGCCCTCGCTGTGATCGTCGTCAGTCCACGCCGGCGGGCACGATCAGCGTATGTTGATCGCCGCTGAGCTCCGGCCATTCACGCGCCTGCTCCACCGCCTGCACGAACGCCCCGAGATCATCGCGGCTCACTGGACGAGCGAGCGGCTGGTCACCCAAGCGAGAGCACAACGCCTTCGCGCCACTCCACGCCGGCAGGATCGAGCACAGCTCTCGTGCGGGCCTCTCCAGCAATACCCGCAGGCCCTCGCTGGCGCCGTTCTCGTTGTGCGGAACCGGACAGAACAACGGGCGCCCCTGCGCGGTCGCGAAGCGAGCAGTGTGCATCGTCCCGCTCTTCACACCGCTCTGTGCGACGACCACGGCGACCGACAGACCGCTCTGCAGACGGTCGCGCGCAATCAGGTGCTGCGGGCGAGCTTGCTCGCCGAACGGCTGCTCTGCGATCAACGCCCCACCCTCGTCGACGATCTGAGCGGCCAACGCCCTGTTCTCCGCCGGATAGACGCTGTCCAGTCCGCCGCCCATCACCGCGATCGTCGGCGCCCCATGCTCGAGCGTGGTGCGGTGGGCGATCGTGTCGATGCCCTTGGCCAGGCCGCTGACGATGCCCCAGCCGCCATCCGCGAGTGCCGCGGTCATGTTCTCGGCCGCCGAGGTTCCGAAGAGGGTGGGCTCGCGCGTGCCGACAACCGCAACCAACCGCTCGCGAGCCAGCAACTCGACATCGCCGCGCACGTAAAGCAGGGGCGGTGGGTCCGCGAGGTTGCGCAGACGATCGGGGTAGCGCTCATCGAAGAAGCTCACCAGCCGCACGTCCGCGTCGGCGTAATCCGACAAGCTTCGCTGCGCCTCCTCGAAGGCCACATCGACCTCGCTGCCGTAGCGCTCGAGCAGTTGCTCCATCTGCGTCGAGTGAAGCGTCGCGTGCAGCGCCGTCACGGGGCCGACCCGTGGCAAGGACTGCAGCGCCAGGAATCCAGCGGCGGAGCGGAAGTCGTTCGTGGCCAGCGAAGTCATCGAAAGCCCTGCCCAACTCCGTGGGCATCTGCAGCGCTCAGGCTGCGCTCGATCGAGTACATGATGCTTCCTAACTCTAGTCCTCGGCGGAGACAGCCTAGAGCCGGCGCCCCTCCAGATGTCCCGTTTCGCGCGACCCGTCGGAGTAGGGGCCATGGGCGTTCGTGCGTGGGTCGGTGTGTGGGTCGTGGTGTCACTTGCCCTGTGCGGGTGCTCGATACCCGCCGCCAACAGCACGCGCGGGGTCGACAGTGCGAGCGGGGGCGGTGCGACCGTCCGCGGCGAAGGGCTGTCGCTGATCACCGAGCCCGGCCCCGGCGACACGCCGTTTATCGCGCTGATCGACAGCGCCCGGCAGCGCATCGAGATGACGATGTACGAGCTGACCGACGAACGAGTCGAGCAGGCACTCGTCGCGGCCGCCAGCCGCGGCGTGCGCGTGGAGGTGTTGCTCGACGATGGCCAGTACGGCGCCGGGCGGGCGCTCAACGACGGGGCCTACGACTACCTGGCCGCACACGGCGTGAGCGTAGCCTGGGCGCCCGGCTACTTCGCGCTGACCCACCAGAAGTCGATCCTGGTCGACCGGCGCGTGGCGGCGATCATGACGCTCAACCTAACCCCCGTCTATTACTCCAGCTCGCGCGACTTCGCGGTGCTCGACTACCGGCCCGCCGACGTGGCGGCGATCGCACAGACGTTCAACGCCGACCTGCGCCAGCAGCGGCTCACCCCCAGCGCGGGCAGCGGTGACTTGGTGTGGAGCCCCGGCGCGGGGATGGCGATCAGTGCGCTGATCGCGCACGCCCAGCACAGCCTCGAAATCGAGAGCGAGGAGATGCACGACCCGGCGATCACCAGCGAGCTCTGCCAAGCGGCGCGGCGTGGCGTGCATGTGCAGGTGCTGATGACCTACCAGGCGCCATGGCGGGCCGCGCTCGGTTATCTGGCTGGCTGCGGCGCCCAGGTGCGTACGTATCCGGAAAGTGCCGCGGGGAGGAAGGGGGGGGGCTGTACATCCATGCCAAGTTGATTCGCGTCGACGGGCGGAGCGTGTTCATCGGCTCGCAGAACCTCTCCCGCCAGAGCCTCAGATACAACCGCGAGCTGGGCATCATCACCCAGAATCCCGTGATCCTCGCCAGCACCGGGGACACCTTCCGTGCCGACTTCGCGGCGGCTCAGCCTTACTCTCCCTGATCGGTCTAGTCGGAGAAATCGCGGGTTTGAGGAATCCCTGATCGGCCGGGTTGGGGGATCGCGGGTTGGAAGAATCGTCGGGTTCGCAGAAGTAGAACATGCGTCCACATTTTCGTTTTCCCACCGCCATCGGGGTAGTTTCAGATGTGTCATGCCCTCTTGGCGATCTCTGCCATTGGCGATATTTGCCACCGCTCTGGTGATAGCGCTACCGGCGTTGCTCGTGGCCGTGATCGTGCCACGGGGAGGCGTCCTGTTGATTGCTGTCTCTGCCATCTCAGCGGTGGCTCTGTCGAGCGCGTTTGCTGCCTTCGGGGCGGCCTTCTGGAAGCGGCGGCGAGCGTCTCGCGACATTGTTTTTGCCGATCTCATGTTGTGGGGTTGGTTGCGTCGTTGCTGGACGGAGCGACGCCTGACGCGGGCGCGAGAGTTATATGAGTCCGCCAGGAAGGCCGGTGCGAGCGTTGACATCGATTTGCTGACTACGCTCAGCGGGCTGCTGCAAGCACGCGACAGGCAGACGCACGGACACGGTCAGCGGGTCGCCCGCCATGCGGGCCGCATCGCTCGCGCGATGCACCTCTCGCCGGTCGAGATCGCCAAGATCCGCACAGCGGCGGTCGTCCACGACGTGGGTAAGTTGCACACCCCGCGAGAGATCCTGAACAATCCAGGGCGGCTGACCGATGCCGAATTTGCCGTGATCATGCGCCACCCCGCCGAGGGCGCACACATGCTGGCGGACGCCGGCGACCCCGAGATCGCGGCGATGGTCCGCCATCATCACGAGCGACTGGATGGCCACGGCTATCCCGATGGCCTGGCCGGCTCGGAGATCCCGCTCGGGGCGCGGATCATCGCCGTGGCCGACACGTTCGATGCGATCACCTCCAGCCGTGCCTATAAGTCGGCGGGCACGCAAAAGAAGGCGCTCGAGATCCTCACCAAGGAGGGGGGCTCGCAACTCGACACCGCGGCTGTCGCCGCGTTCGTTGGTTGTTACTCCTCGCGCCGCTCGGTCGCCTGGTGGGCGCTTGCGGGCACCGTCCCACAGCGGATCCTCGAGGGACTGCGGGCGATCCCCTCGGCCGTCGGCATCGGCTCAGGCGCGGCCACGATCCTGCCGGCGATCGGCGCGGCGGGCCTGCTCACGCTGTCCCACGGTTTACGTGCAAATACGCTCGCCGAACAGCGCCAGGGCGCGGTGGTCACCGTCGCGCAACAGGCGTCCGCGACGTCGAGCACGAAGGGCGCGCCAACGACGGGGGGAGCGCCAACGGTGGGCACGGGCGCGCATGGCAGCGGGCAGATCGGAAGCGCGTTGAGACCTGTACGGGACTCCGCGCAAAGCCGCCAACCCAGCTCGCCCACCGTGCCGGGCGGGGCGCCCGGGGTTTCGACCGCGGCCAAGCCGGGGCCGAGCGCCAGCGGGCCGAGCACGACCGGGGATGCACCTCCACCCGGCACGAGTGCTCCACCCGGCGCGGGCGCTCCGCCCGCGCCACCGAGAGGTAACGTGCCCGTCCCGAACCCTCCCGAGCCGACGCCTCCGGTCAGCAGCGTCCCAGTGGTGTCCACCCCGCCGGTGACGGTGCCCAGCGCACCGGTTGTATCCACTCCGCCGGTGTCACTCCCGAGCGTGAGCACGCCAAGCATCAGCACCCCCATCGTCACAGTCGGCGGGGTCACCGTGCCAAGCGTGACGGTGCCCAGCGTGACTGTGCCGAAAGTCTGAGCGACTATCGGCGCTTGGAGCCGCGCGCGAGCGTCTCGGCGAGCCGTCCACCGACGGCAAGCGCGCCCTCAGGGGACTCGAAGACGAACTCCACCCGCAGTTTCCGGCCAGACATGGCGCGAACCATCACCTCCTCGCCCACCGCGTCGCCCCAGACCCGCGCGACGTTCATCGCCGTCGTGTCCTGCTCGAGATCATTGGGGGTAGGCGCGACGCCGTTGGGGGTTGGCGCAGAGCCGTGGGAGGCAGGCCAGGCGCCGTTGGGGGCGGACTCACCAGTGTTGCTCTCGCGGGCGCGGGCCTCGAGGGTGCGCACAGACCAACCCTCGGTGACGGCTCGATTAGCCAGTTCTCGACGTATTTTCAAATCCTTTGCTCCCAGCAGCGCCCGTCCGTGACCCTCGCTCAGCTCTCCCCTCTCCATCAACTCCAAAATCTCCTCAGACAAACCCAAGAGACGTATGAGATTCGATACAGCAACTCGGCTACGTCCCACGCGACACCCGACCTGCTCGATGGTTAAACCCAACTCCTTGACCAACATCGCGCAAGCTCTTGCCTCCTCCACGGGATTGAGGTCCTCGCGTGCCATGTTCTCGATCAACGCCGCCTCGAGCGCCAAGGCATCGTCATACGGGCAGACCAATCCGGGAATTGTTTGTAGGCCCGCGAGCTGGGCCGCGCGCCAACGTCGCTCGCCCGCGATCAGCTCATAGGAGCCATCTGGTCCCGAGCGCACGAGCACCGGTTGCAGAACTCCGCGTTCGCGCAAAGAGCTCGCCAGCTTCTGGAGTGTCTCCTCGTCAAAGTAACGGCGCGCTTGTAAGAGGTTCGGCTCGATCAGCCCGACCGGCAGCTCGCGTAGCTCATTTGGTTGGTGGTTATTTTCTGGGTGATTATTTGCTTGATGATTATTTGAGTGGTGCTCATTTGATTGGTCCATGCCCCCTATTCCGACGAGTCTCGGCTAACGGGACAGTGGGCTAGTCCCGGGGCGCCTAAGGATGATCGCGGCAGGAACGGGTATTGCAGGGGCACCTACGGAGTGAGGCGGTTGGGGCCGCGGTAGAGGAAGGTGACCTCTCTCACGTTCTCCTGGTTCAGCAGCTGCATCAAGCAACCGCGTGAGGCCGAAGCCGAAGCCGCCGTGCGGCGGGGCGCCGTAGCGGAAGAAGTCGAGGTAGTACTGGATCGGGCCCGTCTCGACGCCCTTGTCGGCCGCCTGGGCCAGTAGCTGCTCATAGCGGTGCTCGCGCTGGGCGCCCGTCGTGAGCTCGATCCCGCTCCACAGCAGGTCGAAGCTGCGAGTCAGGGTTTGATCGTCGGGATGACGCATGTGGTAGAAGGGCCGCACCGTCGTGGGGTAGTCGGTCACGAACGCGAACTCGTGGCCGTGCTGCTCCTTGATCAGCGCGCTCAACGCGCGCTCTGACGGCGGGTCTAGGTCGTGCCCGGGTCCCGGCACCGCGTCGTGGCCCGCCTCGCGCAGCAGCTCCTTCGCCTGCTCCAAGCTCACCCGCGGGAAGGGGAGCGCCGGCACGATCACCTCGGTGTCGAAAGTATGCTCGATCGCCTCGCCATGCGCGGCCTTGACGGCCCCCAGCACGTGCGCGAGCCATGCCTCCTCGAAGGCCATCACGTCCTCGTGCGACTCCACCCAGGAGAGCTCGACGTCGACCGACGTGAACTCGGTGTCGTGACGTGACGTGAAGGACGGGTTGGCGCGGAACACGGGGCCGACCTCGAAGACCTTGCCGAAGCCCGCCGCCATCGCCATCTGCTTGTAGAACTGCGGCGACTGCGCGAGGTAGGCCTGCCCGTCGAAGTACTCGACCTTGAACAGCTCGGCGCCGGACTCGCTGGCGGAGCCCATCAGCTTCGGCGTGTGGATCTCGATGAAGCCGTTTTTGCTCCAGTAGTCGCGCATCGCGTGCTCGACCTTGGTTTGCACCTCGAAGATCAGCCGCCGGTCGGGGCGGCGCAGGTCGATGTAGCGCCAGTCGATCCGCTTATCCAGGGCGGAGTCCGCCGCGATCGGGACCTCGGGCTCGGCCGGAGAGTCGACCTCGATGCTCTGCAGCGCCAGCTCGACGCCACCGAGCTTGACCCGCTCGTCCGCGACCACCGTCCCCGTCAGCGTCACCGCGGACTCGACGCTCAGACTCGAGATCTGCTCGTTGAGCTCCGTGGGTGGGTCGTCCTTGCCGAGCACCGTCTGCGCCAGTCCCGATTCGTCGCGCACGACGACGAACTGCACGCGCTTCTGGTCGCGCACGGCCTGCGCCCAGCCGCGGATCGTGACCTGCTCGCCGACGTGCGAGGACAGCTCAGAGATGAGGGTGCGGGTCATGGGATGGACCCTATCCAAAGGGGCGAGATGGGACAGTGGCGCGGTCCGCGCGTGCCGCGGAGCGTCTACTCCGTGGCGGGCTCCTGTGCGAGCTCGACCTCGACGGCGAACTCCTCGGCCTCGACCGTCTCGATGCGCTCGATCGAGCCCGCCTCACGCAGGTCGTCGAGGCCCAGCTCCAGCGCGCTCAGCCGCTCCGCCGTGTCGCACACGACCATGCGCCTGACCGGCGCGCGCATCTTCACCTGCGCCTCGGACTTCGCCTTGCGCACCTCTTTGAGCACGTCCGCGGTCACATCGAGTGCCACGTCTTCGCGGTCGTGCTCCGGCTGCTCGCCGACCTCGGCCAGCAGCTCCGCCGCATCCGGCCAGGGCGCGCGATGCACCGACCCCTGCTGCCACCACGACCACACCTCCTCGCAGACGAACGGCAGGAACGGGGCGAGGAGCCTCTGGAAACTCGACAGCGACAGGCGCAGCGCGCGGCTGACCGAGGCGCTGATCTCGGGGTCCGGGTCGTAGCGGCGGCCCTTGACGAGCTCCAGGTAGTAGTCACAGAACCACCAGAAGAATGTCTCCGTGCGCTCCAGTGCCCGCGCGTAGTCGTAACCCTCGAAGCAGCTCGTCGCGTCCGCCACGACCGCTCCCATGCGCGCGATCAGCGCACGGTCCAGAGGATGCCCGAGCGTCTCGCCCGCCGCCGGCAGGTCGGCGAGCGCGAACTTCGACGCGTTCAGCAGCTTCACCGCCAAGCGCCTGCCCACCTTCATCTGCTGAGGGTCGAACGCCGTGTCGGTGCCCGGCCGCCCGCTCGCCGCCCAGTAGCGCACAGCATCCGCGCCGTACTCCTCGAGCAGGTGCATCGGCGTGACCACGTTGCCCTTGGACTTCGACATCTTCTTGCGGTCCGGGTCGAGCACCCAACCGGAGATCGCGGCGTTCTGCCACGGCAGCTTGCCCTCGTCGAGCTGCGAGCGCAGGATCGTCGAGAACAGCCAGGTGCGGATGATGTCGTGCGCCTGCGGGCGCACGTCCATCGGGAAGACTTTTCTGAAGAGTGACTCGCCTGCACCCGCCAGGGTGTCCTCGCCCGCCTTGCCGGCAATCTGAGGCGTCAACGAGGACGTCGCCCACGTGTCCATGATGTCCGGGTCGCCTTCGAAGCCGCCCGGCTGCCCGCGCTGCGAGGTCTCGTAACCGTCCGGCACGTCGGTCGAGGGGTCGACCGGGAGGTCCGCTTCGAGTGCCGCGATCGGCTGGTCGAAGAGCACGTTGCCGTCCGCATCGATCGGGTACCACAGCGGGAACGGCACGCCGAAGAAGCGCTGGCGGCTCACACACCAATCCCCCGTCAGCCCGTTGACCCAGTCCTCGAAGCGCGCGCGCATATACGGCGGGTGCCACTGCAGCTCCCGCCCGCGCGCGATCAGCGCCTCGCGATGCTCGATCGTGCGAATGAACCACTGGCGAGAAGTGACGATCTCGACCGGGCGCTCGCCCTTCTCGAAGAACTTCACCGCCCGCGTCACCGGCGTCGGCTCGCCGACCAGCTCGCCCGACTGCGCCAGCAGCTCCACGATCCGTTTACGCGCCTGGTTGACGCTGCGACCACGCAGCTCCTCATAGCTCGCGCGCGCGAGCGGGAGATTCTCGGACTCCCAGCCGGGCGTCCCCCAGGGAACGTCCGCCAGGCGGCCGTCGGGGGCCAGCACCGAGCGCACCGGCAGGCTCAACTCGCGCCACCAGGTCACGTCGGTGAGATCGCCGAACGTGCAGACCATCACCAGGCCCGTGCCCTTCTCGCGCTCGACCAGCGGATGGGTGAGCACGGGCACGCGCGTGCCGAACAGCGGCGTCAACACATCCTGACCGACCAGCCCACGCTGGCGCTCGTCGTCGGGGTGGGCCAGCAGCGCGACGCAAGCCGGGATCAGCTCCGGGCGGGTAGTCTCGATCAGCGCCTGCGCGCCGTTCGCGGCGTCGGGGTCCGCCGGGGAGAAGCGCACGCGGTGCATCGCGCCCTGGCGCTCGCGGTCCTCGAGCTCGGCCTGCGCGACCGCGGTCTGGAAGTCCACGTCCCACAGCGTCGGCGCCTCCAATTGGTAGGCGCCCCCGCGCTGCAGCAGACCCAAGAACGAGCGCTGGGAGATGCGTCGTGCGAGCGGGCCGATCGTCGTGTAGGTCATCGACCAGTCGACCGACAGCCCCAGCGTGCGCCAGAGCGCCTCGAACGCCTGCTCGTCGGTCTCCGTCAGCTGGAGACACAGCTCCACGAAGTTCGGCCTGGACACCGACACGGGCTCCCTCTCGGAAACCTCGCTCGGCACCTGGAAGTCGGGGTCGTACGGGACCGACGGGTCGCAGCGCACGCCGAAGTGGTTCTGCACGCGGCGCTCCGTCGGCAGGCCGTTGTCGTCCCAGCCCATCGGGTAGAAGACCTCTTTGCCGCGCATCCGCTGGTAGCGCGCGAGGGCATCGGTGTGGGTATAGGAGAAGACGTGGCCGACATGCAGTGAGCCGCTAACCGTCGGCGGGGGCGTGTCGATCGAGAAGACGCGCTCGCGCGGAGCGGTGCGGTCGAAGCGGTAGACGCCGTCGCGTTCCCACTCGGCGCTCCACTTCGCCTCGAGCCCGTCGAGCGTCGGGCGCTCGGGGACGTTCGCGGGCTCGCTAGCGCGAGTGTTCGGCTGCGATGGGGGCAAGCTGCGGATCGTATCCGAGCCGTTGCTCGCGCTCGGCGCGATGCGCGGGACAGTAGACGCCGCGCACCGCCCCATCGGGTAGGCCATAGGCGAGCCACATGCCGCCGCGCCAGGCGAAGTTGAAGAAGCGATCCCGATCCGTATCCAAGCCGCCTCGCTGCAGCTCGGCCGACCAGGCGGCGGTGGCCACATCCCTGGGAATGCTCGAGCGGCAGGAGCAGCCGCCGGAGAGATATCCGCTCGAGACGCACCGCAAACGATCCAGCCTGTGCACCGTGCCTGTTTCGGGCAGTTCCATGTCGTTCTTTTCGGACTACGCAGCCGAAACGGATCGACTCTTACGGATATATGGACGATCGTCTTATTCTGAGGGCTACACACAGCTAAGCTGCCGCGAACGAAAGGAAGACGAAGCGATGAGAGAGCCCGACGTGTTCGTGCTCGCCGACCGCGCCCTGAATCGGGTGGTCGGCCAGATCCACGAGGATCAATGGGAGATCGTGCTGCCCGAGAGCTTTCGCACGCGGCGCATGGATCACACGCCAACGCTGCGGGAGATCATCAATTACCATGCCTACGACGACGCCTGGGTCCCCGACATGCTCGCCGGTCAGACGATGGCGCAAGCCGGCCCGGAGAAGTTCAAGGGCGATCTGCTCGGCAGCGACCCGCGCGGCTCGTTCGCGGCGATCGTCGAGGACGCGTGTGCCGCCGCGGAGGCATTCGCGGACCTCCATCAAACCGTCCACTGCTCGTTTGGCGACTACCCGGCCCGTCACTACTTCTGGCAGATCAACCAGTTCCGCGCGCTGCGCGCGCACGACATCGCCAAGGTGATCGGCGCGGACCCCTCGCTTCCAGAGGATCTCGTGCAGGGCATCTGGGAGGAGGTCAGCCCGAACGCCGAGGAATGGCGCGCGATCGGCATCTTTCCAGCCGCAATCCCGGTCGCGCAGGACGCCCCGCTACAGGACCGATTGCTCGGTCTGACCGGACGCGAGCCGTAGGACGCGGCGCAACTCGCCAACCTCCGGGGGGTTTCTGCAGTGATGCGGGTAGATGCCTTCTACAGCTTGCCTGCGTACGCGTCGAAGGGTGATTGGTGAGCCATGCTTACAGCTGAGCGGCAATCAACCAACGACGCCGCGCTCGTGCGAGGAATGCAGCGCGGCGACGAGGGGGCCTTCGAGGCGATCTTCCAACGCCACCACGCGCCGCTGCTGTCCTACTGCCGGCACACGCTCGGCAATCAGGACGAGGCCGAGGACGCGCTGCAGCAGGCTTTCATCAAAGCGCACCAGGCGTTACTCCACGGGACCGCGCCGCGCGAGCTGCGCCCGTGGCTGTACACGATCGCGCGCAACTGCTGCCTGTCGGCGATCGCCGCCCGGCGGGCAACCACGCCCCTGCAGGACCACACGCCGGCTCTGGTGGGACTGTCCGATCAAGTGCGCCAGCGCGAGGACCTGCGCGAGCTGGTCGCGGGGATCGGCCGTCTACCCGAGGATCAGCGCAGCGCGCTGCTGCTGGCCGAGCTCGACGATCTCAACCACGAGGCGATCGCCACGATCGTGGGGTGCGAAGTGAGCAAGGTCAAGGCGCTGATCTACCAGGCGCGCAGCGCGCTGATCGCCGACCGCGACGCCCTAGGCGCATCCTGCCAAGACATTCGTGAGGAGCTCGCGGTGGCCCGCGGCGGCGAACTGCGGCGTGGCCCATTGCGCCGGCATCTGAAGCTGTGCGTCGGCTGTCATGACTTCCAGCTTGCGGTGGGCGCGCAGCGCCAATCGCTCGGGGCAGTGTTGCCGGTGCTGCCCAGCGCCGGCCTCGCGGCGGCGATCCTCGGCCACGGAGCGGCACATGCGGTTGGAGCGGCGAGCATCGGGACAGCGGGCGCCAGCGGGGCGGGCGTGGGCGGGGCGGGCGTGGGAGCCACGGCCGCAGGTACTGGCGGGACGGGGATTGCCGCGAGCGGGGCAGCGGCAAGCACCGCCGCCGTCGGCGCGGGGGCGGGAGGCGGTACGGGCATCGGCGCGATCGTCGGTGGTGGGGTGATCACAAAGCTCGCCGTCGGTGGCGCGATCATTGCTCTGGCGAGCGCTGGTGCGGTGACGGTGCACAACCGGGAGGCACACGCCAGTCCACACAGGGCCACCCGCTCACAGCTCGCCTTCGTCGGTGCGAAGGGACGGAGAATCTCGGCCACAGACATCGCCTACTCCAGCTCGCCCTCGGCACTGGCCACGGGATCGCCGAGCGCGCTCGCGCCAGCCGACGGCGCCCCCACGGCCGGCGTCCCCGGCGCCGAACCGGCCGTGCAGCTGTCAGGCCTCGGCGGCGCGGGCCCGCTCCTCACGCCTGCCGCAACGCTCATGCCGGGCACATCCACACCAAGTGGCGGACCCAGCGGTTCGGGGCAGCCCGCGGTAGGCACCGAACAGGGCAAGAGCGGCACGGGAAGCAGTCCAGGCGTGAGCGCAAAGCATCGCGCCGCGCTCCGGCGCCGGCAGGCGCTACTGCGCCGCAGAGCACTACGTCGCCGCAGGGCGCTACTTCGCCACAGAGCACTCCTGCGCCGCGAGGCGCTCCTTCGCCGGCGGCTTGCGGCACGACGGCGCGCCCGGCGCGAAGCGCTTGAACGCCGCCGCCTGGCTAAGCCAAAGCCTCCGGCCGCGACCAAGCCGCCCGTGACGCCGACGCCGGTTCGCGTCCCCCATCGCAAGGCTCGCACCACCCCGACCTCCGGGACAGTTGGGGCGCCGGCTGAAATCACCACCACGGGGAGCACCTACCCTGAAGCACGCAAACCACGCCGTCGCACACCAACAGGCACAGGCACCGACACTGGCACCACGAGCACGGGCAGCGGCACAGGGGAAACCGGTACGGGTACGGGTAGCGGCACAGGGGAAACCGGTACGGGCACCGGGAAAACAGGTACGGGCACAGGCACAGGAGAAACAGGTACGGGTAGCTCGGGGACCGGCAAGGAAAATGCCGGGACGGAAAAAGCCAACTCGGGCACCAGCAGTGGAAAAACCAGCTCAGGCAAGACCTCGGGCACAACGGGCGAAACAGGCTCGGCGAAAGTCAGTCCGAAAAAGCATCTCGTCGAAGAAGAACAACTGCCCAACCTTTAGGGTGGACGGGCAGTCGTAGGCGTAGATGTGCACTAAAACTCAACGGGAGGAACGCACCATGCGTCTTGGAAAACTCGGTCCGGCCCTGATCGCCGCGACCTCACTGCTGGCGCTGGCTCCGGCTGCCGCCTCAGCTCACAAGCATCCGAGTCCGCTCGGGCGCTGCCGGATCAACATCACAAGCATCGCGCCGCGACTGATCACCGCCGGGGAAGCGACCGAAATATCCGGTCGCCTCGCATGTCACCGCCACGCAAACACCGGCGGGCAGGCGGTCACGCTGTACGCCCATGTTCCCGGAAGCGCAGGCTATGTCCCCGTGCAGAGCACGAGCACCGAAACGAGCGGCGCCTACAAGTTCTCGACCGCCGCCGAGAGCGCGAACACCTCGTTCTACGTTCGCTCACACGGGGCGCAGAGTGGACGCAGGCGCCTGCGGGTCGCCGCACAGGTGACGCTCACCGGGCCGCCCGAAGGCACCCAGATCGAAACCGGCGCACCCAACAGCGAGACGTTCAGCGGTACGGTCACTCCCACTGACGTCGGCGCGCGCGTGATCCTGCAGCGCCAGAACGCGATCACCGGCGACGAATGGCATCGGATCGGCATCGGCCAGGTGATGGCCGGCGGGATCTATTCGATCACGCACATCTTCCGTGTGCCCGGCGACGCGAGCATTCGCGTGCTCGTGCGCAGCGATGGGCTCAACATCCCGAGCCCCTCGACTTCGCTGGAGTATGAGATCTCCCAGACTCAGAACCCGAGCCTGACGATCTCGAGCTCCGCCGACCCGATCAGCTACGGGCAGTCAGTGACGATCTCCGGTGTCCTCGCGGGCGCCACGACGAGCCAGTCAGTCACGCTCGAGGCGCGCACCGTCCATCAACTGGGCTTCGCCCCGGTTGCCGAGGTGAGCACAGGCGCGGGCGGCAGCTACAGCTTCCCGGCGCAGTCGCCGGTGAACAGCACGCTGTACAGGGTCAAGGGCGCCGGGCGGCAGAAGTCGGCCGTGCTGTACGAGGGCGTCAAAAACGTGCTCACCGCCGAAGCCTCGCCGAGCACGGTTCAGGCCGGGCAGGCGGTGACGTTCTCGGGCACGGTCGCCCCCGACCACAGCGGGCACATCATTTACCTCGAGCGACAGAACGCGAACGGCACGGGATTCCACGTCATCCAGGTCGGGCGTGTGCTGCCGGGCTCTGAGTACTCGATCGTTCACCAGTTCTACGTTCCGGGCACGAAGATCGTGCGGATCGACATCCCCGGCGGACCGGACAACGGCCGTGCGGTCAGCCAGCCGTTCACGATCACCGTGACCCCGGCGCCGGCATCCGCGCTCACACCGGAGGCGCCAGGCAACTCGACGCAGCCGGGCGAAGGCCAGACCACGGGATCGGAAGCTGAAAAACCAGAAGCACCAAGCAGCGAATAGCGGTCAAGGGATAAGGGATAACCAGAAAGGGGCTCCGTCCAAGCGGCGGAGCCCCTTTTTGGACGTAGGTCGAATGACCAGAGCGCTGAGCGGGTACACAATCAGGGGATGCCCACGACAGAGTTGAGCCGCTCCTTCGAGGAGGGCATAGGCGGTGGAAGGCATGCCACAGCACACGATCGCCGGGTGTGGGAGTCGATCGGGAGTAGAGACCTGGGCGAGTTGAGCGCGGCGGTCGCCCGCGACACCCGCCGGCGCGGCGTCTCGTTCGAGTCGGCCGATGGCGCGCAGGGCTTTCGTATCGACCCGATCCCGCGCGTGATCGACGCCAAGGAATGGGGCGTGCTGTCAACCGGCGTGGCGCAACGCGTAAGGGCACTGGAGTTGTTCGTCAGGGATGTCTACGGCGAGCGGCGGATCGTGCAAGCCGGAGTGGTGCCGGCCCGGAGCCTCGACAGCGCCCGGCACTACGAGCCAAAGCTGGCGGGCATGGGTGAGGAGATCAGCTCATGGATCACGGTCGCGGGCCTGGACGTGGTGCGCGACAGCGACGGCTCGTTCAAGGTGCTCGAGGACAACCTGAGAACGCCGTCCGGGATCGCCTACGCCGTGGCGACCCGTGAGGTTATGGGTGGGCACCTGCCACCCCCGGCCGGACTGCACGTGCGCTCGCTGGACAGCGCCTTCCAGACGCTCGGCGAAGGCTTGCGCGCCGCGGCGCCGCGCACCGCTCGCGATGATCCGCTGGTGGTGCTGCTGAGCGACGGGAAGCTCAACTCGGCCTTCTATGAGCACGCCGCGATCGCCAGATATCTCGACCTGCCGCTCGTACTCCATGACCAGCTCTCGGTCCGCGGGGGGCGACTGTTCGCGCAACTCCCGGGCGGCGAGCGGGCGGTCGACGTGATCTATCGGCGCACCGACGAGGACCGGCTTACCGACGATCACGGCAAGCCAACCAGGATCGCGGAACTGCTGCTCGAGCCGGTGCTCAAAGGCACGCTCGCCTGCGTAAACGCCTTCGGCACCGGCGTCGCCGACGACAAGCTGCTGCACGCCTACGTCGAGGAGATGGTGCGCTTCTATCTGGACGAGGAGCCGATCCTGCAATCGGTCCCCACCTATGACCCCTCTCAGCCCGAGGTGCTCGAGATGATTCTCCAGCGCATCGACGAGCTGGTGATCAAGCCACGCACCGGCCATGGCGGCCACGGCGTGGTGATCGGTCCGCACGCGCAGGCAGAGGATCTGAAGAAGACAGCAGCCGCGCTGGCGAATGCGCCGGAGCGCTTCATCGCCCAAGAGACCGTGATGCTCTCGCGTCACCCCACCGTGACCGAAGGACATTTGGAGCTACGGCACATCGACCTGCGCCCGTTTGCGATCTCCAGCGGCGAGAGCGTTCATGTGCTCCCCGGCGGCCTCACCCGCGTCGCCTTCGAGCGAGGAGCGCTGGTCGTGAACTCCTCCCAGAATGGTGGGAGTAAGGATACGTGGGTATTGGCATGAGCCGGGGATATTCAAATGCCGACTGATCGGTTTCGTAGGGTGGAGACAGACAAGCCGATGATCGGCGTGACGGTCTCTGAGATTCGCGCGAAGGAAGACGCCCAGCGCGTTCGCCACGGCGAGCCGACGCAGACGGAGATGACCCTCGGCCTGTCCTACATGCAAGCCGTCGAGCTGGCCGGAGGACTGCCGGTCGCTCTGCCCCCGCTCGCAAGCGAGAACGTCAATCCGCTCCTGGACAAGCTCTCAGGCTTGTTGCTGACGGGTGGACCCGACCTGGATCCTACCTGCTACGGGGCCGAGCCAGATCCGGAGCTGGGGCCGATCGATCACGACGCGGACGTCTTCGAGATCGAGCTGTGCAGGCAGGCCGACCGTCGCGGGATGCCGATTCTCGGCATCTGCCGGGGATCGCAGGTCTTGAATGTCGCGCGTGGCGGAACCCTGTACCAGCATCTACCCGATATCACCGATGGGACCATCGAGCACCGTCAGTCAGAGCCAGGGGATCGCACCACCCACGAGGTGCGCGTGTCGCCCGACAGCGGCCTGGCGCAGACGACCGGCGGCGGGCCGGTGAACGTCAACTCGTTTCATCATCAGGCGATCGACCGGCTGGGGCTCGATCTGCGCGCAGTCGCGTGGGCCAAGGACGGCGTGATCGAGGCGGTCGAGGGGCCGGACGAGCACTTTGTCCTAGGCGTCCAATGGCATGCCGAGACGCTCGTCGATAAAGCCGAGCAGCTGGCGTTGTTCGAGCGCCTGGTGGCGGCGGCCGAGCTGAGCGCGCAGCAGAGCGCCAGCGAACAGGAAGAGGAGGACTCTGGGGCTCATGCGGTCTGAGACGCTCAGCTGGGCAAGCGAGCGAGCCCCGGCCAAACTGGCCGAGGCGTTCGCGTCCTCGGCGTCCGGAGTGCCCGCGGCGTCCGGAGCGGGCGGGGAGGCTAGTCCCGTGGAGAGGAGCCGCGGAGCGTGGTCGGATTGGGCACCCGCGGGCGTCACTCCGTGGACAGTCGGTGTCGAGGAGGAGGTGATGCTGCTCGACCCGAGCGACTGGTCGCTCGCGTCGGAGGCCGACGCGGTGATGGCAAAACTGACGGGCGTGCTCGCCGCACACACGAGCACCGAGACGCACGGGTCGGCGCTCGAGCTGCGAACCGACCCGCACGAGAACGTCGCGGAAGGGCTGAGCCAGCTCGAGGTCCTGCGCAGTGAGCTGGCGCGCGAGCTCGCCACGCTCGACTTGAAAGCGGCGGTCGCCGGGCTGCACCCGTTTACCCAGTGGCAGAGCACAAAGATCTCCGAGGGCGATCGCTACCGGTTTCTGTATGGATCGATGCGCGAGCTCGCCCGGCGTGAGCCGACCTTCGCCCTGCACGTGCACGTGGCCGTGCCCGACCCGGAGAGCGCGATGCTCGCGGCCAACCGGCTGCGCTCGCACCTGCCGCTGCTGCTCGCGCTGTCGGCCAACTCTCCTTTCTGGCAAGGCCGCGAGACAGGGCTGGCCTCGGCCCGCACTCCCTTGTTCCAGGCCTTTCCCCGTGTGGGGATACCGCGCGCGTTCAACGACTACGAGGACTACGTGAGCACGATCGACCTGCTGCTTGCCTGCGAAGCCTTCCCCGAGCCGACCTTCCTGTGGTGGGACGTGCGCCTGCAGCCGCGGTTCGGAACGATCGAGGTCAGGATCATGGATGCGCAGACCACCGTGGCCGACTCGGTCGCGCTGACCGCGCTCGTGCAGAGCCTGATCCGCCTGGAGGCGACCGAGGGCTCGGGGGCCGATCCCGCGATCGACCTGCCGGAGGTGATCGCCGAGAACCGTTTCCTAGCCGCGCGCGACGGGGCCGAGGCGAGCCTGATCGACGCGCGCTCGGGAGCGCGCGCGCAGGTCCCCGACGTGCTCGAGAAGGTGCTGAGCATGTGCACGCCACACGCCGAAGACCTCAGCTGCTTGGAGGAGCTGCAGTGGACGAGGAATCTCGCGACTACCCCCCGGCCAGTGCGCCAGCTGGACCTCGCGAGAGGGCCGAACAAGCTGCCAGGTCTCGTCGAAGCGCTGTCCGCTCTGTTCTAGGGAACGAGCACCAGCTTGCGGTGCGAGCCCGCCGCCAGACGCTCCCAGGCTTCGCCGACCTGCTCGAGCGGGATCCGCTCCACCTCCACCACGATCTCGCCGCCGCTCGCCGCCTCGGCCAGCTTCCCGTAGGCCTCGCGCTTGACCTCGGGCGGGGCGGCGAAGTTGGCGTGGCCCATCAGCACGAGCATCTTCCCGCGGATCGGAGCAGAGGAAATCGTCGCTTGCGCCCCTGCGCCCGCTCCGATCTGCACGATCCGCGCGCCGAAGCTCGCGGCATTCACGGCTGCCACGAACGGCTCGCCGAATAGCGGGTCGATCACGACGTCGATCCGGCCATCGGCCGCCGCCGAGAACGCGGCCGGCAGATCCTCAGGCTCGCCCAGGTGGACGGTGGCATCGGCGCCGAGCGCGAGACACCGCTCCAACCCTTCGGCAGAGCGCGCCGCCGCGACCACGCGCGCCGCGCCGAGCAGCTTCGCTGCTTGCACGGCGATCTGTCCCAGCACACCGCTTGCGGCGAGCACGAGCACGTGCTCGCCCTCCTGGAGCTTGGCGCGCCAGGTGAGCGCGAGCCAGGCAGCAAGCCCGGAGATCCCGAGCGCGACGGCGACGCCTTCGTCGAGCCCGTCGGGTATCGGATAGGCCGAGGAAGGATCGATCAGCGCGCGCTCGGCCATTGAGCCGAACGGAGCGATCGGCGCATCGAAATACACGCGATCGCCATCCAGCATGCCGACGCCCTCCCGCCCGGCCGCCGAGGGCAGCGGCGGCTTGCCCGCGTAGAAGCTCCCCGCGCAGATCGCGACATCGACGGGATTGAGTCCGGCGACGAGCACCTCGACCACCGCCTGGTCGGTGCCGGCCACAGGCTCCTCGAACTCACCGGGACTCGGCACTCCATACTCGCGCAGGACGGCGGCTTTCATTGGTGTTTCCCCTATACCCTTCGTAGATCCAGATCGAACTCCATCGTCGCACTGTTGGTGACGTTTACGAACCCGCCGACGCTCGGGGCAACCATGTCGAACTCGCTCCACGGGAAGGTGATCGAACCGACGGCCTGCACCTCGGTATCGGACAGGCTAATTTCCAGCGGGATCGTGACGGTCTTCGTGGTGCCGTGGATCTCGAGCGCCCCGGTAGCCGATGTGTGCACCACTTTGCCGGTCAATGCGTTCGTAGGCAGCGTGATCGGTGTCGCGAGCACGAACGTTGACTTGGGGTACTTTTCGCTTTCCAAGCCGATTTCGCGGATTTTTTCATCGCGCATCGTGCGATCGCTTTTGAGCGTCTCGACGTCGACCTTGAAAGATGCCTGGGTGATCTGAACGGTCGCGCCGGCGGCTGCGAACGTGGCGCTGCCGGTGATCTGCGACGTGCGCCCCACGGCCTGACTCTCCGCAGGCAAAAACGCCAGCTTCTCCCTGACTCTGTAGCCGGCGGCTGAGCCGCTGCCGATCGCCCAGCGTCCGGCGACCTGCGCCGCCGAGCTGACGCCCGCCTGACTGCTTGCCGAGGAGGAAGAAGAAGTGGTGGACGAGGTGCTCAGCGAGAACGGCTTAGGCGATGACGTGGGGAAGATCACGAAGTAGACGAGGGCGACCACGGCGACCACGACGATGACTCCGCCGCCGAGGAGAGCGAGAAGCACTTTGCGAGTCCTACGTGGTCGGCCAGGCAGGCTGCTCGGATCCTCGGACATAGGTTGCTTCTCCTTGATCGGGTCCCGTTCAGGACGGGCACGAGCGAAGCTATGCCGATCGGGTTAATTGCGCGTAAACGTAAGCGAAGGGGAACCATCGAGTCGGGGAGCGTTCTCCAGCGAAGATCCTCAAGGTCACAACGCATCCTGGCTGGTCCCTTCCCGGTTGGTTTTCCCGGCTGGTTTCCCGATGGGCTTATTCAGGGCCGTACGAACGTATCCGGATCGGGCCCGATCCTCCTGCCCGCATCCAGCTCTCTGATTGCCTCCATCTCGGCGTCGGAGAGCTCGAAGTCGAAGACGTCGAAGTTCTCCTCGATGCGTTGCGGAGTAACCGACTTCGGGATTACCACGTTGCCGAGTTGCAGGTGCCAGCGGATGATCGTCTGGGCCGGTGTCTTCGAATGCGCATCGGCTATCTGAGCGATTGCGGGATCGTCGAGCTCGCGGCCTTTCCCAAGGGGCCCCCACGCCTCAGTGACGATCCCGAGTTGCTCGTGCTCGTGACGCAGCCCGGCTTGCTGGAAGTGCGGGTGCAGCTCGACCTGATTGATCGCCGGCGTCACACCGGTATGCGCAATCAGGCGTTTGAGATGCTCAGGCTGGAAGTTGGAGACGCCGATCGCCCGCACCAGTCCTTCGGCTTGCAGCTCAATAAAAGCCTGCCAGGTCTCGACGTAGAGGTCGTGCGCCGGAACTGGCCAGTGGATCAGATAGAGATCGAGGTGCTCGAGCTCGAGACGCTCGAGGCTTGCCCTGCACGCCCGCTTGGTCTGCTCGTAGCCCTGGTCGTCGTTCCAGCACTTGGTTGTGACGAAAATCTTGCCGCGATCCAGGCCTGAGGCGTAGATCGCCGCTCCGACGGAACCCTCGTTGCGGTAAGCCGCGGCGGTGTCGATGTGGCGGTAGCCGGCGTCGAGCGCGCGGGCGACGACCTCCTCCGTGTCTTGCGGCGGCACCTGGAAGACACCAAAACCGAGTTGGGGAATCTCGACGCTCGGTTTGAGCGAAACACGCGGGATCCGTCCGGTCTGACTGCTCATCTCTCCGGGAATGCCCGATGGGCGCTCAAGCTAAACGCCGCCTGGGGGATCTCTTGACTCACGGTCGCCATCGAACGCTCAGCATACGCTCGACGCGCGCCTCGGCGAGCGCCAGGCGGGCGGCGGCGTGACCCGGCACACCGTGCACCGCTCCCCCCGGGAAGGTGGCCGCGCTACCGATGTACAGGCCGCGGACCGGCGTGCGGTAGGGAGCAAGCGACGGGACAGGACGGAAGATGACCTGGCGTAGCGCGTAGCTGCCGCCGCCCACGTCACCACCGACGAGGTTGGCGTTGCGTGCCTCCAGCTCAACGGGCCCAAGCAGGTGGCGTGCGAGGATCCGCTCGCGAAAACCTGGGGCGAAGCGCTCGACCTGGGCCTCCATGCGCTCGACGTGCCGGTCGCGCTCTCGCTCCCAATCGACGGCGTGAGGACCGTGCGTGTAGGCCCAGGCGGTGTGCTTACCCGCGGGCGCGCGCGAGGAATCGGCGATCGACTGCTGCCCCAGCAGCATGAACGGGCGCTCTGGTAGACCGGTGTGCGTCGCGGTGCTCTGCAGAACTTCTGCCGCTGACCCTCCGACGTGCACGGTGCCGGCTTCGCGAGCCTCCGGCGCGGTCCAGGGAATCGCACCGTCGAGCGCCCAGTCGATCTTCAGCGTCGCGGGGCCCAGACGGTAGCGGCGCAGCGCGCGAGTGTAGCGCGCCGGCAGGGCATCGCCCGCGAGCGTGGCAAGCGCCCCGGGCATCACGTCGGCGATCACGAGATTTGCGGTCAGTCGCTCGCCGTCCTGCAGTTCGACGCCGACGACGCGTCCGCGCTGGGTGGCCACTCGCTTCACGCTGGCGCTTGTTCGCACCGTGCCGCCCAGCTCTTCCAGATAGGAGACGAGCGCATCGGCCAGCCGGCCCGCGCCACCCTCAGGACTGGGCCACCCGACACCGTGACCGAGCAGGTTCATGTATGCCGCGGCGATCGCGCTGCCACGACCAGTCGGCGACACGTCTGAGTGCATCGCCGAGCCATAGAGCCAACCCCGGGTCCCGTCTCCCTGGAACAGATCGTCGCCGAGCGACTCTGCGGACATCGCCAGCAGCCGCGTGAAGTTGAGGATGCCGCGCGGACCGAGCCCCGCTGTCAGCCGCATTGCGCCTCTGATCGGAGGGAAGCCACCGAGCATCGTCTCGCGCAGTGCATTGAAGTGCGCCAGGTAGGGGGCGGCGAATGCGTGCCAGCGATCACCATCGCCGGGATGGCCGCGGTCGAGGCTCGCGACAGTGCGATCGAGGTCGCGATAGAGAGCCACGGCGCTGCCGTCGGGCAGCGGGTGCGCCAGGCAGGCCGCAGGGTGGATCCAGCACAGGCCGTGGCGCTCGAGCCCCATGCGCGCGAACACGGGCGAGGCCGCGCCGGCCGGGAACACTGAAGAGAAGGTGTCGTGACGGAATCCGGGGAGGGTGAGCTCCTCGGTCGCCACCGCGCCTCCGGGGCGCTCGGCCGCCTCCAGTACAAGCACCTGCCGCCCAGCCTGCTCGAGCGTGATCGCCGCCGCGAGCCCGTTTGGCCCGGACCCGACTACCAAAGCGTCGTAGCTCATGCGAACATAATGCCCGCGATGCGCCATACGAGTACCCGCCCCGACCGGAGCTGAGCCGCTTGCGGATCAACTTCTGCGGCGTGCGGGGATCGACCCCCGCGCCCGGCATCGACTTCATCCGTTACGGCGGACACACCTCGTGTCTGGCGCTAGCGCACAGTGGGGGTTCGGGCTCGGATGCACCGCGGGGCGCGGAGGTGCAGTCGGGCTCGAAGGGGCGGCCGGACGCGGAGGGGCAGTCGGGCGCGGAGGGGCAGCGCCCCACGCTGATCCTCGACGCCGGGGCTGGGCTGCAAACCGTCTCCGCTGGGCTGCTCGACGGCGCCCCGTTCGATGGCACGATCCTGCTCACCCATCTGCACTGGGATCACGTTCTTGGGCTCCCGTTCTTCGCATCGGGTGACAATCCGAAGTCGCGTGTCAGCGTGATAATTCCCGACCAAGAGAATGGGGAGCGCGCGGACGTCGTGCTCGGCGGGATGATGTCCCCTCCCTATTTCCCGGTGAAACCGACGCAGCTGCGCGGGGATTGGAGCTTTGTGACGATCGCGCCGGGCGAATGGCAGATCGAGGGCTTCACCGTGCTCGCGCGCGAGATCCCGCACAAGGGCGGGCGCACCTTCGGCTACCGGATCAGCGACGGACACTCGACGCTCACCTATATCCCGGACCATTGCCCCACGACGCTCGGCCCGGGCGAGGATGGCTTCGGCGAGTACCACGCCACGGCGATCGAGTTGGCCAGAGGCGCCGACGTGCTCGTGCACGACGCTCAGTTACTCCCCGAGGAGCTCCCCACGGAAGCGGACTACGGGCACGCCGCCGCCGATTACGCGGTGGCGCTCGCCCGGCGTGCGGGCACCCGCTCGGTGGTGCTGTTCCACCACCGCCACGACCGCACCGACGACGCCCTCGACGAGTTGGCTGGGCGGCTGGGCGGCGGCTCAGCTCCCGAGGTGAGCGTTGCCCGCGAGGGCTCAGTGCTCGATTTGTAGTTTTACTTTTGGGTCCTGTGGGTTTTTACTCTTTGTAGTGACCGGGCCAGTCGCGATAGGCAATGCGACTTATCTCCCTGATTTGGCCGTGATTGCCCCACTCATTTGCGCCCAGACGCGAAAGCGGTTTTAGTCGATCGATCGCCGGGCGGCCGTTCTCGAGTACCTCCTCGTCCACGACCGCGTGTACGACGCGACCCATCACCACTGTTCCCAACCCAAAGTTCACTGTCGAATGCAGTGTGCACTCCAGCGCCATCGGCGAGCGCGCGACGCGGGGCGGAGCAACGCGTAAGCTTGGCTCGCGCTCGATTCCCACCGCGTCGAACTCACTCACCTCGGCGGGGAAATCGGTGCCCGTCGCATTTATCTCCTCGAATAATCTCTCGGGCGCCAAGCAGACAACGAACTCGCGTGTCTGCTCGACGTTGATCAGCGAGTCCTTGCGCCCCACAGAGGTGAACTGCACGATCGGCGGGTCCACCGAGGAGACGGTGAAGAAAGAATGCGGCGCGAGGTTGTCGATCCCGCCAGGCGAGCGGGTGGAGACCCAGGCGATCGGCCGGGGCACGACCACAGAGGTCAGGAAGGAGTAGAAGGCGCCGCCGAGGACGGCGGGATCGATGTCGACGCGGGCCATTGCCGGAGTATGACCGGCGGCGGGTCGTTTGACCTAGCGATAGTCGGGGTTTGGGAAGTCAGGGCGGCAGCCGGCGTCCCATGCCTCGGGCTGGTTGCCATGCGCCGGGATGCCTCCCGCATCCTTCAGCATCCGCGCGAGGTGCAGCAGGTTCCAAGTCATGAAGGTGGTGTTGCGATTGGTGAAGTCGTTCTGCGGGCCGCCCGAGCCCTCGTCCAGGTAGCTCGGTCCGGGACCGACCCCGCCCAGCCATGCGGAATCGGCCTGCGGCGGGATCGTGTAGCCGAGGTGCTGGAGCGAGTAGAGGATGTTCATCGCGCAGTGCTTGGCGCCATCCTCATTACCAGTGATGACGCAGCCTGCGGCTTTCCCGTAGTAGGCCCACTGCCCTTGCTGATTCAGTAGGTGGCTGTTGCCGTACAGCCGCTCGATCACGCGCGTGCAGACCGATGATTTCTCGCCCAGCCAGATCGGGGAGAGCAGGACCAGGATGTCGGCCGCCTTGGCCTGCTCGTAGATCTCGGGCCAATCGTCGCGCTCGGCGCCGTGCTCTGTCATGTCGGGCTGAACGCCGGTAGCGATCTCGCAATCGACGGCGCGGATCACCTCCACAGAGACACCGTTGCGCGCCATGATCGCGATCGAGACCTCGGCGAGAGCCTGCGTGTTCGAGACCTCTGGGGAGCGCTTGAGCGTGCAGTTGATGTAGAGCGCGCGCAGATCAGAGAAGTCCCAGTGAGACTGATCGCACAGCTGCTCCTGCTCGGCATTGAGGGGTCCACGGTCCGGGAAGCTTAGGGCCTCGAGCTTGGACCGCGGTAGGGCCTGCCCTTAGACTGCGGCGCATGGGGAGCTTGCCTCGCGCGGCGGGACTTGCCTACCGGGAGGCCGGGAGCTCGAACGACCGCGTGGCGCTGCTTGTGCATGGCTACCCGGAGTCCTCGTACATGTGGCATGAGATGCTGCCCGCATTGGCGGACGCCGGCTGGCGGGCGCTGGCACCGGACCTGCCAGGTTATGGCGACTCGGAGCCGGGGGCAGGGACGGGGGCCGGTACATGGGAGCGGCACGTTGAGGCGCTCGAGCTCTTCGTGAGAGAGCTCGAGCTCGGTCCGGTGGCGCTCGTGACCCACGACTGGGGCGCGATGATCGGGCTGCGCTGGGCCTGCGATCACCCGGGCGCCGTCAAAGCGCTGGCGATCTCCGACAGCGGCTTCTTCGCCGACCGGCGCTGGCACGATCTGGCGAACGTGATGCGTACACCCGGGCGATGGCGAGAACCTGATTCGCGCTTACACGCGCGACGGTTTTCACGGGGCGATGCGCGCTTTCTCGAGCGGCATGAGCGAGCAGGCGATCGACGAGTACTGGAAGGGCTTCGCCGACGACACGCGCCGTCTCGCACACCTCGAGCTGTACCGCTCGGGCGACTTCGAGAAGCTCGCTCCCTATGAAGGTCGCCTCGCAGCGCTCGGCGTTCCGGCGCTGATCCTGTGGGGCGAGGATGACAAATTCGCGGGCGTGAAGATGGCGCAGCGCTTCCACGAGGAGCTGCCGGACTCGGAGCTCGTATTGCTCGAGGGCGCCGGGCACTTCGTGTGGGACGACCAACCCGAGCGCGCCTCCCGCGCGCTCGTCGACTTTCTGGGTCGGCGCGTCTGAGCAGTGACTACCCGGCGCTCTCGCTGGGTGCCGTGCGCGGCGGGAGCGAGGGCTCGACGCGCAGCAGCCGTGCCGGGAGGTGCGGCAGCCACCAGTTCCAGCGTCCGAACAAAGAGATCACCGCGGGCACGAGCAGCGCCCTGATCACGGTGGCGTCGAGCAGGATGCCGGCGGCCAGTCCTGTCGCGAGCACTTTGATTTCGGTCTCCGGCCCGGACGCCAGCGAGACAAACGCCAGGAACAGGATCAAGGCCGCGCTCGTGACGAGCCGTCCCGTGCGCCCGATGCCGCGGATGACAGCGGTATCGGTCGATCCGGTCTTGTCGTACTCCTCGCGCATGCGCGCCAGGATGAAGACCTCGTAGTCCATCGACAGCCCAAACAGGAACGCGAACACCATCAGCGGGATCCACGCGGTCACCGAGCCCGTCGCGGAGATGCCCCAGATCAGACTCGAGCCGTGGCCGCGCTGCCAGACGAGGTCGAGCACGCCCCAGGCGGCACCGACGCTGATCACGTTCAGCACGACGGCCTTCAACGGCAAGCAGCAGCGAGCGGAACGCGCGCGCCAGCAGGATGAACGTGATCAGGGCGATCAAAGCGATCATCAGCGGGAAGTTGCCGTAGACCGCGCTGATGAAGTCCGCGTTCTGGGCGGGCTGCCCGCCGAGGTGCACGTCCGGACCGGCCGCGTGCACGGCCGAGCGCACGCGATCGAGCGTGTCGCGGCCTTCCTGCGAAGAGGCATCGGGGGTCGAGAACGCATCCACGACCGCCGCGCCGGGGCGTCGCCACTGTGGCGAGTCTGGCGCCACCGCGCCGTGCACGCCGGGCACCGCCGCGAGCGCTTGGGCCACGCTCGCGGGTGAGGAGGCGCCGTTCACCAGCACCTCGTTGGGCGCCAGCACGCCGGAGCCGATGCCAGATCGCTCGAGCGCGAGCAGACCCTGCTTGGCGTCACCCTGCTTGGCGATCGTATTGACGTTCGAGATGCCCAGCTGCAGGCTGCTCGCGGCGAGCACGAGCGCCGCGAGCAGGACAGCCGCGCCGAGCGCGGCCACCCAGCGGCGGCGTACGACGAGCTCCGCCCAGCGCGTCCACGAGCTGCTGGCCATCTCGTCGCTGCGGCGGTGCGGCCAGTCCAGGCGCGGGCCGAGCTTGGCCAGCACCACGGGCAGCAGCGTCAGCGCGACGACCACGCTGATCAGCGGGATCAGCATGCCGCCGTAGCCGACCGAGCGCAGGAAGGGGACCGGCAGCGCGACGAGCGCGAACAGGCCGATCGCCACGGTGCTGCCGCTGAACAGCACCGCACGACCCGCCGTCTGCATCGCGCGTTCGATCGCCGCCTCGAGCTCGAGGCCGTGGGCGCGCTCCTCGCGCCAGCGGACGACGACGATCAACGAGTAGTCGATCGATACGCCCAGGCCGATCAGCGCGATCAGGAACTGCACGATCGGCGAGACTTCGGTCACCGTGGTCAGCCCCCAGACCACCAGGAACGTGGTCAGGATCGAGACGATCGCCATCATGATCGGCACGATCGCCAGGAACGAGCCGAACACGAAGGCGAGCACGAGCAGCGCCCCGAGGCCGCCCAGCAGCGCCTCGAGCAGCACGCCGGGGCCCTTGCCGCCACCGCTCTGCACGGACAGCGCGTCAAAGCCCGTCAGGTGGACCGGCGCGCCCGCGACGTTGGCACCGGCGAGCGCCGCGGTGGCGTGTTTGGCCGCTTCCGGGTTGGCTTCGAAAGCTTGCTTGGGATCCGGCGGCGGGTAGGCGATCACAAAGGTGGTGTGCCGGTCGCTCGAGAGAAACGCCGGGCTATGAGTGCTCGCATAGCCGGCCAGGCGCGTGCCCGGCAGCGTGCGCTGCAGGCGCGATTCGATCGCCCGCAGTTCGCCTTCGACGACGGGAGAGCTGACCGACGTCCCACTCGGCAGGGTCACCACCGCGAGCAGCGGGTCGCCGTTGCCACCGGTGCCATGGAAGTCGTGTGCGATCTGCTGATTGGTGACGAAGCCTTCCTTGCCGGGCACCGAGAACTTCTGTTTGAGCGATTTGGTCGCCGAGGAAGCCGAGGCCATGCCGATCAGGGTCAAGGCCACCCAGAAGATGACCACGGTGCGCTTGTGAGCCAGAACCCAGCGAGTTAGCGGTGCCATGTGCGTCCCTTCGTCTTCGTTCGGTTTGCCGTCTGTCTCTGAGACCGATGCTCGGGCTGAAAGTCATCGATGCGTCCGACAGGTCGTTTGATCTTTAGATTATTTGTATCACAAACAATATAAAGCACGTAGAATGTCGTGTATGTGGGAGGACGAATCGAGCATGTTGGAGGACCGCATAGACATGCATGTGGGAGGATGGCCCGATTCCGGGAGCCCTGACGATGTTTCCCGGCTATCTGCTTGCCCGCTTGGGGGAGTCCTCCAGGCGGCGGTTCCACAAGGCGCTCGAGCCTGAGGGCCTGCATCCGCGTGACTTCGGGGTGATGACGATGGTGGCGGCGCAGCCGGGGTGCAGCCAGCAGTTGCTGCACGAAAAGACCGCGATCGACCCGAGCTCGATGGTCGCGGTGATCGATGAGTTGGAAGCGAAGGGATTGGCCGAGCGCCGCCCGGACCCCAACGACCGCAGAGCGCGGACGATCTTCCTGACCGCCCGCGGCCTGCAGACGCTGGAGCGAGTGCGAGCGCTCGCCGGCGAGCTGCAACGCGAGTTCTTCGCGGCGCTCAGCGCCGAGGAGCGCGACACGCTCTTCGGCCTGCTGCGCAAGCTCGCCGGCCCAGCGGAGTGAGCGGGGCCGCGCGTTCCCCCGACCTCACTCGGCGCTCTCTGACCTCAATCCTGCCAGGTGTACCAGGAGACGCTGGCCTGTCCCTGCTTGCAGTGAATATTGTGCTCGCTCCCGGCCAATCCAAACGGCTCGCGACGGCAGGTGAAGCGACCCGCTTCAGTGCTCACGCTGTAGGGCCGGCTATAGGTGTAATACGGCGTTTCCAAGATATCGCTCGACAACGGCGCTTCCTCGACCGCAAGAAAGACACCGTCGGCCTGCTTGCAGGAGATTCCCGTCGCCCGGATCGTCCCGGTCATCCTGTAGTAGGGCACGGTGCCACAAGCGTGAGCCTCGCGGACGGCGCGTCCTTGCTTGCTGCGCTTAGGTTTCTGCTTGCGGCGCTTGGGTTTGGAGCGCGGCAGCGAGCGCGGCTTCGAGCGCGGAATGTTTACCACCAGCGACGTGGTGGCCTGTGGATTGAGGGCACCGGGAACGACCGCCCACGCACAGAAGATCCAGCGACTGCCGGCGGGCAGCGCGTTCACGGTGACCGACTTCAGACTGGGACCGCCTTCGAACACGCTGTCGATCAGGTGCTGCGCGGTGCTCGCGGCGCTGTCCACGGGGCAACCAGCCGGCGTGTATGCCACACCGGCGACGATCACCTCCCGCGGGACCTCGCTGGTCACGGTCAGATCGAGCGCGAACTGCTTGGCTACCGTGACGGGGTGCGCCAAGCTCAGGGCGAGCGAGATGTGCGGCGGGCGGACTTCGATCGGCAGCGATGCGGAGGAGATCGTCGGGCCGCCTGTCGTCCCCCCTACCCCGTAGCCCGTGACCCAACCGCAGGCGATGAAGACGCCAGGTTCAGACGGCGTGTAGTTCACGGAGCCCGAGTACACACCTGTTTGACCCAGGGTCAGGAGGGCCGGCTCGAGCAAGCCGGTGCCGGCATCCGCTTCGGGCGTGGAGCCGCACGGCACGTCGGCATTGTTGACCGCGAGCGTGACGAACCCCAGTTCCTCGCTGCTGGCGGTGTAGGTGATTTGCGTCGTGGCGCTCTGTACGGCTTCTCTGGAGAGACCGAGCGACATCGTGTCGGCAAGCGCCGCCGCGGGCGCCAGCACCGCCAGCGCTGCCAGCGTCAGGCCGCAGACGATCGCAGCCGGGCCCGGGGCACATAAAGACCTTCTCTCCCACTTTCTCTTCCTCATGACTGGATTCCTTTCCATTTGGTCATGTTTAGTCATGTTTTGTTGCGTTTGATCAGGGCGCAATCGCCCCCCGTGCCCTATGTCGAGCGAAGTCCTCGCTTGACCCCCCTCTCAATCGAGTGATGTCGTCGCTTGACCCTCCCTATAAACGTTGATTAGGGACGAAAAAGCATGTTTAATGGCAACAGTTGGGATTGCCGGCAGAGCGGCCGATCCAACCGGGAAGGAGTCCCATGAGTCAGATCGTGGCGGGCAATCGACGTATCTCCCAACGAGCGCTGTTGCCGGCGATGGCTGCGCTCGCGGTGGTGGCTTGGATGCTCGCGGCGATTGCTTGCATGCTCGCGCTGGCGCCCGCGGCGCGGGCCGGTGCATGGGTGGAGCGCTCGTGCTCGTATGACGGCGAATACATCGCGCCCGAAGGCTGGGAAGCGAAGGCGTACTACGGCTATCCCGAACCGCCGCACGCGTACTGCGAAAAAGTCGCCGAGGGCGGCGAAGGCGGGCTCACGGTCCACGCCACGCCCTACAGCGGCGACGAAGATTTCGCGGGACAGGGGTGGATCTACAAGCCGCCGGCTGGCTCGATAATCGCGGGCGGCAAAGTCGAGGCGAGGCTTAAACTCGCAACGGCTCTTCCTCCGTCGTTTCGATCGTCGCCGAACGGGCGGTGAGCAAGCTCTGTGAGTATCCAGACTGCGAAGAATACGAAGGCGAAGTATCGATCCCGGCGGGCGCGAGCGAAGTGTACGTTCGAGCCAGCTGTGTCGCCACCACCGAACCTCCATATGTCTGTCATCCGCCCGACGAGAGCAAGTGGGAACACGAAGGCGACTACGCTTACTCTGCCGAAGCGGACATCTCCAGCGCGGAATTCATCTTTGCTACCAAAGCCACGCCAAAAGGCTCAGGATTCACCGGCAGCCTTACAGGCGAAACCGTTAGCGGTCCCGGCACCTTGAACTTCACCGCCACCGATCCCGGTCCCGGCGTCTATCAGGTACGGGTGAAGGTCGATGGCAATCAGGTGTGGGCAGAAACGCCAAACGACAATGGAGGGAAATGTGTCCCGACCGGCACAACTGCGGGTGTCCGCGTGTTCGACGCCTTTCAGCCATGCCCAACCGAAACGGCAGTTCACGCGGAAATCCACACAGCCATCCTCGCCGACGGCACGCACACCGTCACGGTAGAAGTCGAAGACGCCGCCGGAGATGTCTCCACTGTGTACTCGGGCACGCTGATTACCGCGAATCATCTGGTATCCACGATCCTCCAGCCGGCGCCCGCGCCGGCCCCAGTTCGCGGCCCGGCGAACGGCACGCCTGCTTCTGAAAATGCGGTCCTCACAGCGCATTGGCAGGAAACCTCTACCGCCAGCCTCAAGAGCACCTACGGACGCTCGCACGTGCTCACCGGCAAGCTGACCACGACGACCGGCGTCCCGATCGCCGACGCGCTGATCGAAGTAAGCCAGAAGCCGTTATCGCTCGGCGCGATGACATCCTCGCTTGCGAGCACGCACACCGGCACCGGCGGCAGCTTCATGATCCACGTGCTGGGCGATGCCTCGAGCAGCATCCAGCTCGCCTACCGCAGCCATCTCGGCGACGCCACGCCTGCGACGACACGGACGCTTACCCTGCAGGTCCCCGCCAGCGTCCATCTGACGGTCGCACCGCACGTCAGCAGCGCCCACCACAGGATCATCTTCACCGGCATGGTGCATGGCGCGCCGATCCCGCCGGGCGGCAAGCAGCTGGTGCTCGAGGCGCGCTCACCAGGGCATGAATGGCTCCAGTTCGACACGCTCGCGACCGACGCGAGAGGCCGTTACCGGGCGAGCTATCGCTTCAAGTTCGCCGGCCCCATCGGCTACCAATTTCGCGTCGTCTGTAAGCGCGAAGCGGACTTCCCATTCCTGGCGGGGAGCTCGAACGTAGTGCGCGTGTGGGAGCGGTGAGCGCCGGCGGTGCGACGCTCCCGCCCGCAGACGCTGGTGCTGGCCGCCGCCGCGATCGCTCTCTCAGCGGCTTGCGTGGCTTGCGTAGTCACGGCGCAGGCGGCCGCGGCCGCGCCACCGTCCGGGCTCCCTGGCTATTGGGCGGAAACCTCTTGCTCGGAAGGCGAAGAAACCGCTTCCACCGAAGGCTGGCGAGCAGGAACGGAGGGCGGTTACCCCGAAAATTATGCCCCTATCAACATCTGCTCGGACCCACACGGCTCGCTTCTACTCAGGGACGAAGGCACCCTCGACACAGAGGCCGACAGCGGGCCGGCGTACATATATGAAGCGCCGGCGAACTCCACCATCGCGGGCGGCGTGCTGGAGGTCAGTGCGAACACCCCCGAAGGCTATGCGGACATCACCTCTACTCCAGGGTCGTCATCAATCTTTACATGCACGAGCTGCCGACCCAGCCCAGCAGAACCGATCGAACTACCTAAGTCTACGTCCGGCAGCACGGGGCTACTTGCCAGCGCGGTATGCATTCCGACAAAAAGCGAATGTTCGAGCCACACCACCAATGCCGAGCTCGAAATCACAAGTGCCACGATCGTGCTGCACCACGAATCAACGCCGACCGGGTCCGGATTCGCCGGAAGCCTGCTGGAAGATCCGACCAGCGGCAACGCCAGCCTCGTGTTCGAGGCTCACGACGAAAACGGCCCAGGTGTCTACCGCGTGAGCGCCCTGCTCGACGGCCAGGTGCTGTGGGCGGCCACCCCGAACCTCAACCAGGGCGAGTGCGTGGCATACGGCAGCTACCACGGTGCGCTGAACTTCCGCTGGCACCAGCCATGCCCACAGGAAACCGCCGTCAACATCGAGATTCCGACCGCGTCGATCGCGGACGGCCAGCACCAGCTCGAGGTAGAAGTCGAAGACGCCGCGGGCAACACCGCCGTCGTCTACGAACACGCGATCACGATCGCGAACGACCCGGCGGCGGTGCTGGGCGTGACGGCGCCGGGGACGCCAGTTCCGGTTCGTGGTCCCGCAAACGGCACGCCCGCCTCGGAAAGCGCACTCCTGACGGCGCAATGGAAGGGCAAGTCGGGTAAATCCGCGAGCCGGTTGACGAGCGCATACGGACGCTCGCACGTGCTCACCGGCAAGCTGACCACGACGGCCGGCGTCGCCGATCGCCGGCGCGCTGATCGAAGCGAGCCAGAAGCCCGCGTCGCTCGGCGCGGCGGCTTCCTCGATCGCCGGCACGCATACCGACCCACAGGGCAATTTCACGATCGATCTTCCCTCTTCCAGTTCGTCGAGCAGCATCCAACTCGTCTATCGCAGCCATCTCGGCGACGCCACGCCTGCGGCGACACGGACGCTCACGCTGCAGGTCCCCGCCAGCATCCATCTGATGGTCTCGCCGCATGTCACTAGCGTCGGTCGGACGATCATCCTGGACGGCAAGCTCGCGGGCGCGATTCCTCCAGGTGGAAAGCAGGTCCTGTTCGAGGCGCGTGTGCCAGGTGGCTCCTGGATCGAATTCCACAACGCCACCGTCGACGCCCACGGCAGCTTCCGGGCGACCCACCGCTTTACGTTCCCCGGTCCTGTCCGCTACCAATTCCGGGTCGTTTGCGAACGCGAAGCGGACTTCCCATTCCTGGCAGGTAACTCGAACGTCGTGCACGTGTGGGAGCGGTGAGGCGGCGAGGTGATGATGGTAGTGAGTGAGTGAGTGAGTGAGCCGGGCGAGGTCAAACGACGAGCTCGTGGTCGAGCGCCTCGAGGTATGGAGCGAGGTAGCGGGCGACGATCTTGCTCGGCGGTGACCAGGTGGGCGTGTCGCTGATCTTGGAGTTTGGCCGATGGTCGCCGACGATCTCCGCGGTGAGATAGACAGGCTCCTCGCCGGTCAGCAGCATCCCGTGAATCACGGGGTGAAACAGCTCGGGCGTCACGGCCGCGCCGGCCAGCGCGGCGATCGACTGCGCCACCACGTCGGCCTGCTGGGCAGCGATGCCGCCGTGCTTGACGGGGAAGTCGGTCGCATCGCCGGCCGCGTAGATCGCGCTCCACACCGGGCACACACCCATGAGGGTCGACGCGGATGAAACCGTGCTCGCCCAGCGGGATGCCCCGCACGGCGAGGGCCCGTAGAGCTCGGGCAGCGCGATCACCCGGTCGACCCGCAGGTGACGCTCACCGGCGGCGATCACCACCTCCCCCGGACTCGGCACCTCCACGTGGGGGGTGTTGATCGTCTGGATGCTCGCCTTCCCGAGCAGCTCGGCGACGGCTTTACTCGCCGTGGAGCCGAAGACCGCCAGCGGGCTGTCCTCTGGCGTGATGATCGCTGTCGAAAGCTCGACGCCCATGTCATATGCGCGCCCGGCGGTCATCAGCGCAAGCTCATACAGCGGCAGCGGCCAGGCCATGCGGTCCGCCGCCACGAACGCGAGGCTGTGGATGTAGCCGCCCTCGATGTCCTGGATCAGGCCGTGCAGGGTCTCGTCCATGTGGCGATCGTCGATCGTGATCGCGTGCTTGTAGCGCGGGTGCACATGCGCGCCGAGCGCGAGCACCAGGGCGTCGTACTCGATCGCCTCGCCGGTCTTGGTGTGGATCGTTTGCCGCTCGGGGTCGATCCAGTCCAGCTCGCCGGCCAGCAGCTCTGCGCTCGCGTCGGTTGCGATCCGCTGCAGGGAATAGCGGTCGGCCGTGCCGCCGGCAAACGGCTCGCGGACGGTCATCGGGCGATAGACGAACTCTGGGTTGGGGGCGATCAGCGTCACATCGGTGCGTTCAGGAGCGAGGTGCGCGAGCGCGAGCGCACGTCTCCAGGGCGGCCACCCCGCCGCCGACGATGACCACGCGGAGCTTCTCGGGATTCGGGGCTGTTGGTGGCTCATGAGAACGCAGCCTAGGTTGCGGCAGATCGCGCCGTCAGCCGAAGAAAACCGTCGTGAGGGATAACTACGTCGGGAGAGGAACTACGTGCCGCTAAGCTCCCTGGTGGAATGACGAAGGATTCCGAGGAGCCGTGGATTCGCCACCTGCTGGATGTGGGTCGGGCGCTGACGAAAGAGCTCGATCAGCGGGTCGTGCTGGATCGCGTGCTTGAGACCGCGCGGGAGATCACCGGCGCGCGTTACGCCGCGCTGGGAATCTTGAACGAGCAGCGCTCTGAACTCGAGCAGTTCTTGACCTTGGGAGTGGACGAGGAGACCCAGCCGTGTGATCGGAGATCTGCCACGCGGACGAGGGGTGCTGGGCGCCCTGATCGACAACCCACAGCCGTTGCGCCTCACGGAGGTCGGCCAGCACCCGTCGCAGCTACGGGTTCCCGGCGGGGCACCCGGTGATGCGCAGCTTCCTGGGTGTGCCGATCGTGATCCGCGGGCAGGTGTGGGGCAACCTGTATTTGACCGAGAAGGCAGAGCGGCGAGTTCATCAGAGCAGGACGAGGAGGCGGCCGTGATCCTCGCCGATTGGGCGGCGATCGCGATCGACAACGCCAGGTTGTATGAGCGCAGTGAGCGCCGTCGCGAGGAGGCGGAGAGGGCGGTTCGGGGTCTCGAGGCGACCCGCGACGTGGTCGATCGCGATCGGCGGGGAGATCTCCCTCGAGCACGTGCTGGAGCTGATCGTCAAGCGGGGACGTGCGCTCGTGGGCGCCAGGAGCCTGGTGATCATGCTGCGCGACGGCGAGGAGCTGGTCGTGCAGGCGAGCGCCGGTCACGTCCAGGAGGCACGCGGTGTGCGTCTACCGATCGCCGACTCCACATCCGGGCAGGTGCTGGAGCACCTGCGGCCCGAGCGGATCACCGACGTGGCCGCGAGGCTGCGGGTCGACCCCAGCGAGTTCGGGGTGCCCGGCGCGCAGACGGCGCTGCTGGTGCCGATGGTCTATCGCAGCGATGCGCGTGGGAGTTCTGGCGGCATTCGATCGCGGGGAGGACGGCGATGAGTTCAGCGAGGAGGACGAGCAGATGCTGCGCACGTTTGCCGCGAGCGCCGCGACGGCCGTGGCGCTGGCGCAGAGCGTGCAGGCCGACCGGCTGCGCAGCTCGCTGGCTGCCGCGGACGCCGAGCGGCGCCGCTGGGCGCGGGAGCTGCACGACGAGACACTGCAGAGCCTCGGTGGACTGCGGGTGCTGATCTCCTCCGCCCTGCGCCGCGATGATCTGCCGCGTGCGCAGGAGGCGATGCGCAAAGCCGTGGCGCACATCGAGCAGGAGATCGACAACCTGCGAGCGATCATCACCGAGTTGCGCCCGGCCACACTGGACGAGCTCGGGTTGCGCAGCGCGATCGAGGGGCTGCTCGACCGCCACCGCGAGCAGAGCGGATTCCAGCTCGACGGCGAGCTCGAGCTGCCCGACCCCTCGGCGGGCGAGCATACGCCTCGCCGAGGATCTCGAGACCACCGTCTACCGGCTCGTGCAGGAGGCGCTCACGAACGTCGCCAAGCACGCCCGCGCAAACCGGGTGCGCGTGCGCGGTGAGCGAGGCGCGGCGAGCTGTTCGGATCGAGGTGCAGGACGACGGCGGCGGCTTTGACCCGCAGACCGCGAGCGCACGGCTTCGGGCTTGGCGGGAATGCAGCGAGCGCGTGAGCCTGGCCGGCGGTACGCTCAGCATCGACTCGGGCGAGCGGGGAACAGTCCTCAGCGCCCGGCTGCCCGCACACCACCGCGACATCGCCGGCGGCCCGGGGCCGAGGGCCGCATGGCCGGGTCAGGTTCTCAGCAGGCCGCGTCCCAGCGCGTAGCGGACCAGTTCGGCCCGCGTGGCGAGACCGAGCTTGTGAGAGATGCGGGCGCGGTGTGTCTCCACCGTGCGCGGGGAGATGTGCAGCTTGCGCGCGATTTCGACGCTCGTGTATCCAAGCGCGATCAGCCGTAGAACCTCGACCTCGCGCGAGGTCAACTCGTCCTCGGTGAGCGAGCGGTGCAATAGCGTCCAAACGGGCGGCCACCTGTGGGCTGATGTACTCCTCGCCACGGGCAGCCGAACGTATCGCCTGGAGCAACTCGGCGTCGGATCGCTCCTTCATCACAAACCCGACGGCGCCGGCAGCAAACGCCCGCTGCGCAAACACCGGGTTGTCCTCCATCGTCAACGCCACGACCTGGGTCGTCCGGCGCCCGCTCGCGCAACTTGCCGATCGTTTCGACGCTCGAGCCCGCCGGGCATGCTCAGATCGAGCAGCAGCACCTGTGGCCGATGACCCTCCACGTGGCGCACGACAGACGCCAGGTCCTCGGCTTCGGCGATCACCTCCACGCTCGTCCTCGCCATCGAGCAGCAGCCGCAGGCTGCGGCGCATCAGGGCGTGGCTCGTCGGCCAGAACCACGCGGATCGGCAGGGCCGCCGAGGCGGGGTCGCGGTCGGCGCGGTGAGCGACGGTGCCAGGTGCAGATGCGGTCGGTCATGGCATCATGCCGGCCGACGGCTCGCCCCGACGACGGAGCCACTCGTCGCGCGGTGGCGAGTTGCTCTCGCCACCCTCGAGCACGATCTTCAGGGCGCCGGTGTTGGCGGCGTCGGCGAACGTGTCGTAGGCGGCCATCGTGTCGCTCAGGGGCAAGCGATGGGTGGCAAACAGCGAC
This sequence comes from uncultured Solirubrobacterales bacterium, assembly GCA_963804555.1. Classification (GTDB taxonomy): domain Bacteria; phylum Actinomycetota; class Thermoleophilia; order Solirubrobacterales; family Solirubrobacteraceae; genus Palsa-744. The sequence continues at coordinate 20,147 of CAWDQX010000008.1, read as the reverse complement.
GGGTCCAGGCGACCGCTGGCGACCAGCCTCATCAGCTGGGGAATCGCTGTTGGTGTCGACCAGCCCCGTCGTGATCGTGACGTCACGGGTCCACAGCTTCTCCAGATGCAGCGTCGCGGGCTTGCCATGCACGCCGATGTTTGCCACGCGTCCACCCGGGCGGATCAGCTCGGTCGCCAGCTCGAACGTGTCCGGCACGCCCACCGCCTCCAACGCGACATCGGCGCCGAGGCCGTCGGTGAGCTCCATGATCCGCGCGACCGCGTTCTCGCGCCCGTTGTTGATCGTCGTGTCGGCGCCGAACCGCTTGGCGCTTTCCAGCCGACTGTCGGTCAGGTCGATCGAGACGATCCGTCCAGGCGTATAGAGACTTGCGGTGAGAATCGCCGCGAGTCCGATCGGCCCAGCGCCGACGATTGCCACGACATCGCCGGGTGTGACCTTGCCGTTGAGCACACCAACCTCGAAGGAGGTCGGGAGGATGTCGGCGAGGAACAGAACCTGCTCGTCTGAGAGCTGCTCGGGGATCTTGTAGACGGAGTTATCGGCGAACGGAACGCGCGCATACTCCGCCTGCAGCCCGTCGATCAGATGGCCGAAGATCCAGCCACCGCCGCCGAGCACTGCCCGTAGCGAGCTTCCTTGCAGTAGCGACAGCGCCCGCAGGACGCTGACGCACGACATCAGCACCCGGTCGCCCGACGGCCACCGTGCTCACGCTCGAGCCCGATCTCCTGCACGGTGCCGACCGCCTCGTGGCCGAGCACCGTGCCAGGGGTCGTCTCGGGCACATCGCCCTTGAGGATGTGCAGGTCTGAGCCACAGATCGTCGAGGTGTCGATCCGCACGACGATGTCGGTCGGATCGACGATCGTGGGGTCGGCCACGGTGTCCCAGCCGCGCTGGCCGGGACCGTGGTAAACGAGAGCCTTCATGATTACTCCTGCTCGCTGCGTAGTAGTCCTGATAGCCACTGGGTCTTGCGGTAGGGCGGCATCAGCAGGACCAGCACGATCAGCACAGCGGTTCCGACGAGGTACTCAAAGAGCTCGGAGACGGTCGCGAATCCGCCGGTGAGATTCTCACCCCACGCGATCATCGCGAAGGTGAACATCGAAAGCGCCAGGCCGCTGAGCAGGATCGGCTTGCGGCGGGTGGGCAGGAACTCGCCCGTGAGAACGCTGGCCGCGATCACCACGAACACGAGCGCCTCGAGTAGGCCGATCAGCACCCAGGAGGTGTTCGTTCCGGGGAACGAGGCGACGAACGTGCCTTGGAACGTCTTGGCCAGACCGAGCCGGCATCGTCCCGCTGTTATCGATCAGCTTCTCCTTGGCGGAGAAGAAGAACAACAGTCCGAACGTGAAATAGATACTCGCGCTGACGAGCCAGTAGCTGACGCGGTCGGCGATATGAGTAATTGCGTTCCCTCACGAGTGCGGCTTGTACCGGATGTGTTCCTGGATGTGTCGAGGCGACTGTCGCCATGTCGATTCCCTCCTGTCGAGTTGGTGCTTACATCGATCAGGACCATAAGCTCGGTCCACCAGTGTGTCCACCATCAGGGCTTTGTGCGGTTTCTGTTGCGGCTTTCTACTCATCGCAGCGAAAGCGGCGGCTGACCCGTGGCTGCGAGACCTTCCGGCCCGAAGCCCTCCTCACAGTGACCAATAGTGGCCGACGTAGGAGGCGGCCCGCGAGGTAAGTAGCGGCTCTGGCGCCGCGGATCGCGGCGGCTCATCCGAGCTGAGCGCATTGAGTGTCTCCCGCACGCACTCGGCCAGGGCGGCCGGTTCGTAGCCGCCCTCGAGGACGGCTCCAAGCGGCACGTCGAGTCCTTCGGCGAGGGCACGAACGTGTCGGGCCATCTCCGCAAAAGATGCCGCGTCCAGGCTGCAGCCCGCGAGTGGGTCATCGCGATGAGCGTCAAAGCCAGCTGAGATCAGCACGAGATCGGGCTCGAACTCCTGAGCGACGGGGAGCACGATGTGCTCGATCAGCGACAGCCACAGGAACTCCTCGGAGCCCGCAGGGACGGGAAGGTTGATCGTGTAGCCCTCTCCAGGACCAGACCCCAGATCGCTCATCAGACCTGTGCCGGGATAGATCCCTGATTGGTGGATGCTCGCGAACAGGACATCGGAGCGGCGACGAAACGCCTCGGCGGTGCCATTGCCGTGGTGAACGTCCCAGTCGAGGATGAAGACCCGCTTGGCGCCCAGCTCTGCAATCGCGAACTCGGCCGCGATCGCGACGTTGTTGAAGAGGCAGAACCCCATGGCGCGATCCGGTTCGGCGTGGTGTCCGGAGGGCCGTACCTCGCAGAAACCGAGCCTTGCCTCGTGGGCCATCAAGGCGCGAGCCATCTCACAGGCGCCGCCGGCAGCGTGCAGCGCGGCGCGATAGGTCGGCTCCCCGACGAACGTGTCCGGGTCGATCGCGCCGCCACCGGCCAGCGCCAGCTCCTTGATCTTGTGGACGTGGCTTGCGCTGTGGATCAGCTCCAGCTGGCTCTCCGCTGCTGGCGGAGCTGCGCGTCGCTCCCAGTCCAGCCAGTCGCATGCGGCGAGTGCATGCTCGATCGCCTGCAGGCGCTCCGGCGTGTCCGGATGCTCCGGCATGTATACGCGAGGATCGTGTTCCAGGCAGGCCGGGTGGCTGAAGTAGAGGCCCGCGCCATCGGCTGTTGCCATTTTGGTTGCTCCGGTTGCTCCGGTTGCTCCGGTTGAATGTGGTGCTACCCGATCAATATAGATTTGGCCCCGCGCATTTGTCATCGGGGCTTTGCGCGTTTTCTGTTGCGGCTTTCTATCCACTGCTCTCACTCGCACTGCTCGTGTTGACCTGCGGGCCGGTAGCGTGATGGGAATGGCCGACCCTGACGAAGTAGCGCCCGAGGGCGCGAGCGGCGCGGCGAGCGGCGCGGCTGACCCCATCCGGCTCGTCCTCGCCGACGATCACGCGGTCGTGCGCAGCGGACTGCGGATGCTGCTCGACAGCGAGAGCGAGTTCGAGGTCGTCGCCGAGGCGAGCAACATCGAAGACGCGCGGCGCTACGTGCGCGGCCACCACCCCAAGGTGCTCGTGCTCGACCTCAACATGCCCGGTGGCTCGAGTCTCGAGGCGATCCCAGCGATCCGCGAGGAGTCACCCGACACAGAGATCGTCGTGCTGACGATGCAGCAGGAGCCCGCGTTCGCCCGCGAGGCGCTGCGCGCCGGGGCGCTCGGCTACGTGCTGAAGGAGGCGGCCGACGACGAGCTCGTGCAAGCGGTGCGGCTTGCCGCGGCTGGAGAGAGCTACCTGAACCCCAAACTGGGTGCCCGCATCGCCTCCGAGCCGCCGCCGGGGCCGCCGGACGACCTCTCCGAGCGCGAGGTCGACGTGCTGCGGCTGATCGCGCTCGGGCACACCAACGCCGAGATCGCCGAGCAGCTGTTCCTGTCGGTTCGCACCGTTGAGACGCACCGCTCACATATCCAGCAGAAGCTCAGGCTCACTTCCCGCGCGGAGCTCGTGGGCTATGCGCTGGAGCGCGGGCTGATCAACACCTGAGCGGCTCACCCACGACCACCGGCCTGACTACGGCGAGGAGGAGACAGGCACGCCGATGCTCGGGAAGGTTCGCGGCATGGCGGTGTCTATAGGGAGAGATGACAGTCACGCGCACGAGCATCCCGACATGGGGAGGAATGATGAAGCGAACCCACATGAAGCGAACCTACATTTTCTTGGCCGTCGCCTTGGCAAGCGCGGCGAGCGCCGCGACGGTCGCCAGCGCACAGACGAGCCTTCCGGCCGCGCGCTCGAGCCGCGCCGCGACAGTGCAGCTGCGCCGTACGAGTCTCGGCAACATCCTCGTCAGCAGCTCGGGCCGCACGCTGTACGAGTTCACGAGGGATCAGGCCAACAAGAACAGCTGCGCGGCGATCAGCGGGTGCTCGGAAATATGGCCGTCGCTGAAGGCAAGCGGTCGCCCGACGGCCGGCTCGGGCGTCGAGGCAACGCTTTTGTCCTCGACCAGTGGCCACCAGGTCACTTACGCCGGTCACCCGCTCTACACCTACAGCGGCGACAGCGGTCCAGGGAAGACCTCCTACGTTGGCGTAAAGCAGTTCGGCGGCACGTGGTACGCGATCAACGCCTCCGGAGGCGCGGTCAAGTAGCGACGATCCCGCGGACCCGGAGGTTCCAGCGTCTGTTACTTGACGGTGAGGGTGCCTTCCATTCCGGCCATGCGATGTCCTGGCACCGAGCAGAAGAACTTGTAGGTTCCTGGCTTCAGGTTCAAGCTGAGGGTCTTTGAGCCGCCCTGAAAGGTCGGCGTCGCTCCCACCTTTTCACCGGAAGCGGATTCGACCGTGACGTTGTGTTCCTCTGGCGCCATATTGGTGAAGTCGATCGAGACCTTGCCGGCCTTGGCGGTCAGCGATTTGGTGTTGTATTTGAGCTGGCCTTCGGCGTTTGCTTCGAGGCTCAGGCTTTCCGCCGTACTAGCCGGCGCTGATGCGGCCGCCTTCGTCGAGCTCGGAGCCGGCTGGGGCGAGGATTCAGTGGAGCTGGACGTACCGGCGGACGCCGGCTGGCCTTCGTGCAGCAGGTTCAGCGTGTTTTCGCCGTCATCCACGAAGTAGATGCCCTTGCTTTCCGGGGCCACGACCAAGCCGAACAGCGACCCTGCTCCGGTCTTCTTGTCGGCGGTCTGCACGGCTACCTGCTGGCCGGCGGGTGTGATTTCGACCATGTTGCCATCACCACCGTTGCTCGTGATGATGTTGCCGTTAGGCGCGAGCACCATCCCCAGCGGTTCCTTCAAATGGCCGCCTTCGGTGAGGACGGTGCCGCCTTTCGTTACGGGGGTCGTGCGCGTCGTCGCTTCGGAGACAGCCAGGATCTTGCTGTCCTCGGTCGAGGCTACATACAGCGTCCCGTCGGAGGCGAGTGCGAGTCCGGTCGGGCCGAGCACGAGGGCTTCCGCTGAATCAATCCAAGGTATGCCGTTGGCGATCACCGTTTCGCCAAGCACCTTCGGCGTCTGGTGTTCGCCGGATTCCAGTTCGATCCGCAGCACGGTCGAGTTGTTGATCGTGTGGACGCCCTTCGCGGCACCGCCATTGAGCGCGTTGCTGACGAACAGCGTGGTCTTGGAGCCTTCGCTCTCAGCGGTCGAGTCCCAGGGACCCTGGATGTTCTTGCCGGCGATCGTCTCGACCGCCTTACCTTCGCTGTCGAGCACGATCAGGCAGCCGTACTTCGCGGTCTGAGACTTGCCGTTCGTCGTTGGCAGGCTGCCGACGACGACGTAGCCGCCCGGCAGGATGTTCAGCGCCGTCGTCAGCCCGACGCCGCCTGGGCATGGGCCGGGGAGCGTCTTGGCATCGATGCTCGCAAACGGCGAGACCTTCCCGGTCCTCGAGACCTGCACGATCGTCGTGCCGGTGCCCTGACCGTTCTCCTTTGCGCTTTCCTTGGCGTTGAAGTTGCTGATCAGCAACTGGCCCGCCTGGAGCTTGCCCACGCTGGTGGGAACCAACACGATGCCGTACGGATTCACATCGCCGTTGGCGGGGACGGTCGAGGCGAGGTTGCTGACGCTGGTGAACTTGGCCAGGAACGGGCCAGGGCTCGGTGGCGATTGCGCAGGCGTGGTGGCGCTCGCCGCGGAGTTGGTGCTGGACGAGCTGCTGGTGCTGCTGGAGCTGCCGCATCCGGCGAGTGCCAACACGGCGATCGGGGTTGCCAGGATCAATCGTCTGTTCACTTGAATCCTCCGTGGTTTTTCGCGGTGCTACCAGCGCAGAGCGCGGTATACCCGCCCGGGCTTCTGCCTGGGCTGCAAGAGAAGACTCCGCCCCCAGCGTGATCCTTCCCAGGTGGGCGGGAGCTTCCCCAGGTAGGCGCTTGCAGATGTTTAGCGCTTGCGCCGTGGTTGCCTCTAGGCTTGCGCGCCCTCCGGCGCGGGGGCTGCGACCGTCGTATCGCCCTGCGGAGCCTGGGACGCTGGTTCGGCCCCCGTCTTCGGCACGAGCACCCCGGCGAGCAGGCAGACGAGCAGGAAGCCGGTGGCCATCAGGAAGGTCTCGGTGAAGCCGGTGACCGCAGGCTCGCCGCGGATGGTGTGGGCGGCGATGAACGTGGCCGAGAGCTGGCCGCCGAGCGCCCCGCCGAGCGTGCGCATGACGGTGTTCATGCCGCTTGCCACGCCGGTCTGATGGGGCGAGACCGCCTGCACGATCAGGTTGCCGAGCGCCGCGAAGGCGAGGCCGACGCCGATTCCGAGTAGCCCGGCGGCGATCAGCAGGTCGTAGGGATGGCTGTGCGCGAGCGCGAGCAGCGCAAACGATGCGGTGCTGAACGCGGTGCCCGCCAGCAGCGCGCTGCGCGAGCCGAAGCGGGCAGAGATGCTGCCCGGCGTAGAGGCCGAGGATCGTCATCCCGATCGTCGTCGGCAGCAGGTACAGGCCCGATGTGACGACCGAGGCGCCAAAACCGAAGCCGGTGCTCTTCGGCAGCTGGGCGATCTGGGGAATGACGATGAACGACGCGTACATCCCGGCGCCGAGCAGGAACGCGGAGGCGTTGGTCGTCCATACGCCGCGGATCCGCATCATCGTCATGTCGACCAGCGGGTTGCTTGCTGCGGACCTCGACCGCGATCCAGGCCACAGAGACGGCGAGGCCGACGGCGATCAGCCCAAGCGTCTTCGCCGATCCCCAGCCCCACGTCGTCGTCTGCTGATCGCAATCAACACGATCGACATGCCGGTCGGTCATCAGCGCCGCGGCGAGCCAGTTCACGCGCCCGGGCAGCTTCACCGGAGACTCCGGGATGAAGCGCCACGTCGCGAGCGCGGCGAAGACGGTCGGGATCAGGGGGAGCCAAAAGAGCCAGTGGTAATTCAGGTGCTCGATGATCAAGCCCGCGAGCACGATCCCCACGCCGCCGCCGGCGCCGAGGATCGCCGAGAGCAGGCCGATGCTGCCAGCCACCTTCTCGCGCGGGAACTCGTCGCGGACGATCCCGAACGCGAGCGGGAAGATCCCGCCGGCGGCGCCCTGGATGAAGCGACCGACGACGATCACCGCCAGCGAGCTCGACAGGGCGGAGATCAGCGTGCCCGCCGCGAGGATCACGAGCGTCCAGAGGAGGATCTTCTCCTTGCCGTACATGTCGCCGAGGCGGCCGAGGATCGCGGTGCCGACCGAGGCGGCGAGCAGGTAGGCGGTGAGCAGCCAGGTGACCCCGGTGACGCTCGCGTGCAGGGCGTGCTGGAAGGTCGGCAGCGCCGGCAGCACCGCCGAGCTGAGCATCGCGTAGGCCAGCCCGCCGAGCGCGAGCACGGCGAGGATCAGGTTCGGATGGGTGCGGTCGGGGTCGGTGGTCGTCGAGGTCATGCGTGCGGTGGCCGGCTGCTGCGGGGGCCGGCTGCGGTGGCGAAAGGGGGCTGCGTCAGGGGTCGGTAACTACAGTAGCCAGGTGCGTTGTCGGGTCCGTCTTGTTGGGGCGTTCGCGCCTAACCGGCGGTATCCGACGAGATCGCACGCCGCCGTTCGCCGCCCTCCTGAACCGCCTGGACCATGTCAACGATGTCCCGCTCGTACGGGAGCTTCATGTCGATCGCGGGCAGACGAGCAGTGAGCCTAGCTCTTGCCGCCTAGTAGGCCACCACGTTTCTCGGGGATGGCGAAGCCGGGCGGCGCGGTCGCTGGGAGTTGCGCTGGTGGCCGAGGCTTCGGCGGGGCCTGCGTCGGAGTGGTCTGGGGAGCCTTGGTTGCCACGATTGCAGCTTAGCCAATGAGGCTGAGGGTCCAGAGGATGACCTCGACGGCGAGCATCGCGCAACTCGCGGCCAGGCAGTCTGAGAGCCCGGCGATCTTGCGGCGATTGGCCTCCAGGTGAGGCTCGATCCAGATGCCGGCGGTGCGATACGCCTCCGTGACGTCGGACACTCCCCGATGGCCGGGGATGGAACAGCTTGTTGAGCACACCCGTCACGTCCACTTCTTGCCTGCTGTGGTTCAGGTCTGTCTCACCGGTCAGCGGTGGCCTGTGGCGCAGGAGGTCGTGGGCGGCGGCGCGTCACCCGTTTGCGGTGGCCTGCGGGCGCAGCAGGTCGTGGGCGGCGGCGCGGACCAGCTCGGCCAGCTCGTTGGCCGGCACGTCGCCGAACATCTCGCCGCCGCCCAGCAGCATCACGATGACCGCGCCGGCCGAGCAGGCCATCCGTACCCGCTGGGCGAGTGGGATCTCAGGGCTCTGAAGCAGGCCGCGCATCTGCTGCTCGAGGTCCTCGTTTTCAGCCTGGTGGCGCTCGTCGTCCTGGATCTGCTCGAGCGCGCGATGGTTTCGCTGGTGGAAGAGGAACAGCTCGGGATTGTCGATGACCTGATCGATGAAGTGGTCGAGGAGCGCTAGCCAGGCGCCACCAGCTCATCTCCATCCTCCAGCCCCCCAGTCGATCGAAGGCCTCCTCGGCCCAGCGCATGGAGTCGTAAATGGAGCTCTAAAAGGATGTCCTGCTTGCGCGCGAAGTAGTAGTAGAGGGCCGCCTTTGTGGTACCCAGCCGCTCGGCGATCTCGCGAATCGAGGTGTTCTCGTAGCCCTTCTCGTTGAACAGCTCGAGCGCGATGTCGAGGATGCGCTCGCGTGTCGCGGAGCCGCGTTGCTTGGGTCGATCGGGTTGTTCTGGTCGTCCGCTCCGCGCGTGCCACAACATTAGCTTACTTGACGATCGGTAAGTGATGTGTATATGCTCTCCTTACTTACCGACCGGTAAGTAAGTCTTTCTTGTAAGCAGATCCTTTTTAGCGTCCCTTTTAGGAGTCCCTATGACACACGATTTGATGATCGAGGCCCATGGCCTGCGCAAGCGATTCGGCCCGACCGTCGCCTTGGACGGGATCGACCTGGAGGTGCCGGCGGGCGCGATTCTCGGCGTGCTCGGGCCGAACGGCGCGGGCAAGACCACCGCGGTCCGCATCCTGACCACGCTCTGCATTCCAGACGGCGGCTCGGCGCGAGTCGCGGGCCACGACGTGCTCAGCGAAGCGGCCGCCGTGCAGCGCAAGATCGGCGTCACGGCCCAAGACGCCACGCTCGACGAGGTCCTGACCGGCCGCGAGAACCTCGTGATGGTCGGGCGCCTGAGCGGCCTGCGGCGCGCCGAGGCGAAGGCCAGAGCGACCACGCTGCTCGACCAGTTCGAGCTCACCGACGCGACCGAGCGGATCCTCAAGGAGTACTCGGGCGGGATGCGCCGGCGCCTGGACCTCGCCGCCGGCCTCCTGACGCGCCCGCCGGTGCTGTTCCTCGACGAGCCGACGACGGGCCTGGATCCGACGAGCAGGGTGCGGATGTGGGAGGTGATCCGCGGGCTCGTCGCCGACGGCGTGACGCTGCTGCTCACCACCCAGTACCTCGACGAGGCCGACGAGCTCGCCGACAAGATCGTGGTGATCGACCACGGCCGGGTGATCGCCGGCGGCACCGCGGCCGAGCTGAAGCGGAAGGTCGGCGGGGCGCGCCTGGAGCTCACGCTCAGCGAGGCCCACCCCGCCGCCGCCAGCGCGCTCGAGCCGTTCATCGCCGGACCCGTGCACGTCAGCCACGACGGGCGCCGCCTGCGCGCGCCGGTGCGCAGTGCCGCCGGACTGGCGAGCACGGTCGTGCGCGTGCTCGATGAGGCGGGGATCAGCGTCGATGACGTGGAGGTCCACCAGCCCTCGCTCGACGACGTGTTCTTCGCCCTCACGGGCCACCCAACCGAGGAGGCGGCAGCATGAGCAAGCTCCGCGACGTCGCCGTGCTCACCGGGCGCAACCTCGCTGCACATCAAACGCGAGCCGCTGCAGCTCTCGGACGTCACCGTCCAGCCGGTGCTGTTCACGTTGCTGTTCGTCTACGTGTTCGGCGCCGGGGTCGTGCTGCCCGGCGGCGGCAGCTACAAGGACTTCGCGATCGCCGGCCTGCTCGGGATGAACCTCACGACCTCGGCGATGGGAACCGCGGTCGGGCTGAGCAGCGACCTGGGCAGCGGCGTGATCGACCGCTTCAGAACGCTGCCGATGTGGCGGCCGGCCGTGCTCGTCGGGCGCTCGCTCGCCGACGTGATGACCGCCGCGATCTGCGCCGCCTTCGTCGCCGCGACCGGCCTTTTGATCGGCTGGCGACCAGACGCCGGGGTGGCGTCGATCGCCGCCGGCTTCGCGATCTTCCTGCTGTTCAGCTACGCCCTGTCGTGGGGCTGCGCCTGCCTCGGCATGGTGAGCAAGAGCCCCGAGTCCGCGCAGGGGGTCGGCCTCGTCGTCCTGTTCCCGCTGGCGATCGTCTCCAACGCGCTGGTCCCGACCGAGCGGATGCCGGTGGTGCTGCAGGACATCGCCAACTGGAACCCGGTGAGCGCGGTCACCGCCGCCTGCCGCCAGTTCCTCGGCAACCCCAATCCGTCGGCGAGCATCCAAGCATGGCCGATGCAACACCCGGTGCTCGCCTCGCTGCTGTGGTCAGCGGTGCTGATCGCGGTGTTTGCCCCGCTGGCGAGCATTCTCTATCGAAGGCGGACTACGGATTGAGGGGAACGAGCGAACTAGCGGAAAGCCGCATAACGGTCGATACTCGCTACATGGAGGCCAGTGGCCACTCCCAGTCGATCGGTTTGCTCGCATGTATTTAGGGTGCGGGTTCGTACTCTGCGGCGTCGGTGACAGGCTGGCGGCGCGCACGCAAGCTACGTCGTTGCCCCCAGCCCGTACCAGGCCACCGCGATCCGCCCAAGCGGGCCGGCAGAGTCGGACACAGGCGCATCTTTGTGGAAATGAGCGACAGCCTCCCGGATTGTCCACACAGCTTGTGCCTTGTCGGGTTTCCCGAGCAATTCTAGGTCAGACTGGATGCACGAGAAGTCGATCGGTACGCCACCAAACAAACTCAGAGCTCCGTGCAGAGGAGAACAACGCTGTCCACTAGTGAGCTCGACGGCCCATATCATGCGTTCCGATGGCTTCACCGCCAGCAGCGGCCTCAGCCGTTGCTGCTGTGCTACCTCGGTGCCGCTGTGCTCCCATGGCATCTTTATACAGAACGCCTTGCTGGTGTTGGCGGCTTCCCCGAGGGGCCAGCACGAACCGTACCCTTGGTTGCCGACGCTGCATCCATAGGTGCCGCCCACAACATCCACAGACGGCAGGCAAAGGCCGCCGTTTAGTCGTGCGCTCACGGTATATCCGCGCTTGAGCGACCCGCGCTTCGTCGTCGGTCGCACATACACGACACGCGTTCCCTCTGCGTGACTCGTGCCGGCAGGGCGTGTACTGCTGCTCGAGAACGCGGACCCTCCACCTCCACAGCCTGACCCAGCAACCACCACAGCCACCATCACGACGGCTAGAGACGCTTGTCTCAATGCACCAATGCGGCTTACCATTCGAGTCCGTACCTGTTCGCTTCGCGTAGAACTTCCTTTGCAAATTTTTCTATGAGTTCATCCTCTTCTTCGTCACGTTCCGCGACCTCAAAGTGTTCTGAGAACGTTGCCGACGCGCGTGCGATACAGACCGTTTCCGTCGGATGCGTGTGACAAACGTTGTCTTTTTCGTGCCCTTCCTGTTCCAGTTCCTCTCTGACAGAATGGTATGGTCCGTTGAGTTCCTGCCATAACACGCGCTCCTGGCCATAGAGGTTGTACTTCTGGTGGTAGTGCGTTTCGCTGTATTCCCTTACGCGCGGCCAGCGTTCTTTGTCTTCGACCCACTGCGCGATTCCTCTTCCACAATCCGATTCGGATTCTGGCTTTTCAGTTTCACATTCATGCTGTCGCTCAGACGGGCTGAGCGTATATTCGGTTTCGACGTAGAGATTCCCGATGATGGCCGCTATTTGCTTGCCATACAAGAATTTCCCCGGGGTGTTCTTGTTGCTGTTGATGTAACCTTCCCTCGCGAAGTACTTGTAGAGTTCGCGCGTGTATTTATACAGTGGTTCCGGATGCGCTTCGAGCGACGCTGTTGGTAGCGCGATAGCCGGCGCGAACCTAAGATGACCGGCATCCAGCGGTTCGATCTTCTTCCCCTTCTCCTGCTTCTCCTTCGGGAATTTCACCTCCTACTTCCTCGAGGCGCCATTGTGTCGACGCTAGGCCGTGGTCGCCAGGGCCTTGGAGGCTTCGGTGACGATGTCGCCGAGGCCGAGCTCGTCGAGGCGGTACAGCGCCTCGCCGGCGTCGTTGCCGATCTCCTGCAGGTCGGCGGGAGCCGGCTCGACCGGATGCGCGATTCTGCCGACCGCGGAGAGCCGTCCGCCCTGGATCGGGCCGAGCTCGGCCGCGGCGTAGCACGCGTGCTGGATCGAGTTGACGAGCAGCGCTTCGCGGTCGTGGTAGTCGGGCAGCTGGCTGAGCGCGAACAGCTGGCGCTCCAGATGCTGCGCGCGAGCGAACGCGGCCTCCGAGTCGCGGATCGGCGTGTCGTCGGTGCCGCTCACGCCGGCGTGCTCGAGCGCACGAGCCGCCCAGCGGATGGCCGTGCTCAGCACCGACCAGGCGTCTTCCCGTTGGGCGGCAAGATCATCGTGGCCGTCAACGAGCGAACTCAGGCGTTGCGCGGCGGCCTGATCGTCGCGGTAGCGGTGGCGACGAAGCGGTCGCGCAACGTGCCACCGTAGAAGATTGGGTCGATAGCCATAGCCGGAGTGTACTCTCACCCGATGCTGCTCGCCACCCATCCGTACTGGACGGACTACGTAAGCGCATTCGGCGCCGCCGTGGGGATCTTGGTCGCCGGCGGCGCCTTCGTGGTGGCGTTTCGCAGCGCGCGCGACGCACGCCGCAGCGCCGACTCCTCTGAACGGACCGCGCACGCAAGCGCAGCGACCCTGCAGGCCGCGAACGAGCAGCTGGCGCTCGTCCGCGGCGAACACGAGCGAATGGAAGCCGAGCGCCTGCGCAAACCGGACGTCAAGGGGATCGAGCTGTCGGCGATCGATCCACGACCCGGTGAGCAGGCGCCCCCGGGAGTATTCCGGGTGGGCTTCGCCAACACCGGCGATCGTGAGCTGCAAGACGCCCTGCTGACGATCTTGTTCGTTCCAGGGTCCGCCGCCAGCCTGACCGATCGGTGGGGTAATCCCGAGAGCGGCGATTCCAAGGACGAGACGCGCGAGCGCTGGCCGGGAGTAGAGGGGCCGCCACGAGAGTTCGACTACTTCGCACGGCGGGTCAGCATCCAGGTCGGTGTCGCGAGCACGCAGTACGTGCGCATCCCCCACGCCGGCCTGTTCCCGATCCGGGTCAAGCTATTTCACGCGGCGCTCACCGGAGGCGGCCCGTGGACCGACCGGTGGATCGACGTCGACGACAAAGGCACGGCCGTGATCACCGACATCACCCACGAGGGCTCCCGCGGACCATTCAACGGTCGTCACGCCGACTTCGACGCGCCACCGGCCGATTAGCCAGACGCGGGCCAAACGACGGGCAACCTTCGGTCGTTCGGTCGTCCCCCACTCGATCAGCTACCAGTTTCGCCTCTTGCCGCACACATGCCCGTATAGCGTGATACTGCCGTTGCCAGCGCGGCGGATCGTATACGTGTCGCCGTTCTGGGAGTGCGTGGTCACAACATAGGAGTTCTTCGTGCCTGATGCGGAGAGGAGATACGCGCCCTCGTGTTCGCGGTGGGCTTGGCGGGGACTAATCGGCATGTATGGCTCCAGCTTGTGCAGGGTTGTGAGGGAGACATCCTTGTAAGTGCCGTTGTGTTCGGTTGCGAGGGTCTCTGCGCCAGTCTGGGCCGTGCGCGCAAGCTCCCGAGCCGCAACGTCACCAGTGGAGGTATAGCGGTGGCAGCCGTGAGTTGACTCCAGGGAGGCTCCCGGTGACGGGGACGACGCTAGCGCCGTCAGGAGCAGACTCACGGCAAGTGTGGGGAGTATCCATGTACGCACGCTGCGGGCGATGTCGTGCAAAAGTGGGTCCACAATCACTTCTCGCGCGGCCTGCTCCTCAGTCCAGTTCGCCACAGTGCTCACGCACCTTCTCCTTCGAGGTCATGGATCCGATTGTACTAGGCACACACCGCTTCATCGAGCACATGGCCAGATGGAGCATGGGGGCTACAGGATAGCCGCACGAATGCCGATTGCTGCTAAATGGAGGCCAGTGGCCACTCCCAGTCGATCGGCTTGCCGCGCCGGATTATCGCCATTGTTGTGCTCGGGATGTGTTGCGCGCTGATTGGGTGGTCCGTCTTTCACGCCACCCGCACCGTACACGGATTCCAGCAAGAATTCTTCGGAAGCCCGTATGCGCCGCTACCAACCTCGGTACATGTGCCTCCTGGACTCACGAGAATGACCTGCCCCGCGTTTCGGAGCCCCGGTCTGTGCTTCACCCGAACGCGTTCGTTGATCCTTGACCCACGCTCCGCCACCAGCTTGGCGCTCGCCGCCGGCGTGCTTGTGACACCAAGTGCGGTTCGATGCCTATTCGCTCATCGTACAGCGCGAACACCGCGGCGGCTCGCCAACAGCTGTGAAGCAACAGCCGAAATCGCCGACCGAAAGGTGATTTTGTGGATCACATCCGTCTTCATAGTTGGGCCGCAGACCGAGTCGTCCGTGACCGACATGACAGGATCACTTCTCGGCAAAACAAAATCACTTCCACTCTTTTGGGTCGCGATTCAAAGCTTCGGCAAGGGACCATGCCGGACACACAGCCTACGCACTTGCTCAGCCGGGCAGCCGTAGCAGCCGGCTGTCGTCCGTCCTGAAATATAGTTGCTCCTAACAATTCGTGTTGGTGAGACAGATATTTTAGATCTTAATACCTACAATTCCGAGGCCTATTTTCACTAGATTTGATAGCGCCTTTTACGATGTTTACCGTCTCAAGACCATCAAGCTCCACTAGTTTAGAAAAGACAATCTTGTAAACAATCTGCTGCTGCTGGTACAACTCAGTGTATCGTGTTCTCTTAACGTCCTCATCCTCCGTGCGGTCGTAGAGACCAACATCAAATTCGTACACCTTTCAGCTCTTCAGATGCTTCACTTAGAGACGTGGGCAGATAAGCGAACTGTTGCTTTTCCAGACGTGCCCACCTACGTAAGAATGCGTGCGCAAATTCACTTTCCTGTGCATTAGTTTCATATCGGCCACTCGGGTCACCCTCAGTCAGCGGGGAGTCCCCTGCGTAGCTGTACGGAGCCAATGTGATTTCCACAGCCGGGTCGACGCTCAAAAACTGTGCGGTCGGGGATCATCAGTCCGTGCGCGGAGATAGATTAGCCCGGTGTCTGAGTCTGTGTACTGTCCGTCGTAGCCAAGTGGAGTGGTCGTTCCGGTGGTACCGCTGACTTTGCCGTACGCATCGTAGGTAGCTGTTCCCGCTACCGTGCCTGTGCTCGTTGTAAGTAGGCGTGTTGAGCCTTGCTGGTCGTGGTGGTAGTAGAGCGGTGTGCCGGCGCTATCGATCTGCTCGATAGGAAGACCGCCGGGTCCATAGATGTAGTTGTTCGTGCCGTCGTTGAGGATCAAGGGCAGCTTTTCCGCGAGATCCCATGCTAGATAGGACGTCGTGCCTGATTTCGTCTGCGCGGTGCGTAGGCCGTCTCCGTTGTAGGCGTATGTGTCTTTGATTTCCGGGGTGCTGCCTTCGGCGGTGCGTTCCATGCTCGTGAGGTTGCCGGCCTGGTCGTAGCCGTATGTCGTAGCCGGACCGCTTTCCGGTGTGGTTTTGGTGCGCTCGCCGAGTTCGTTGTAGGTGTATTTTGCGCCGGCGCCTTCTTCGAGCTCGCCAGCGGCGTCATAGGTGGCTGCTTTGCCCCGGATCGTTGTGGCGCTATTCGCGGCGTCATAAGCGAATTTTTCGGAGCCCGCTTCGGTCAGTCGTCTGCGCTGATGATAGGTGTCTGTCGGGAGCTTCCCGGGAGTCCATCGGGTGTTTCTGTGGCCACCTGCCCATCCGCGTTACGCGTGTAGTGGACGGAGGCGATCGTGACGCTGCCTTCACCGAGGGCGGTGAAGCTCGTCATCTGATCGTCGGCGTTATACCCGTATTTGTCGGTGTTGTGAGTGCCGGAGGGGAAGGTGATCGTCTTTAGGCTGGAGTTGGGGTGTAGGAGAAGGAGGTTGTGTGGCCGAGCCAGTCTTCCACGCTCGCGAGGCGTTCGGTCGCGTCGAATGTTCTGTGGACCGTTTCGCCGCTGGGGTAGGTGATCCCCGTCTGGTTGTTGGCGAGGTCGTATTCGTATTTCGTGACGTCGCCGTGCCCGTCTTTGCTTTTGTGAGCCTCCCGAGCTGATCGTAGGTGTAGGAGGTGGTGCCGCTGCCATCGGTCATTGACGTACGGGCCCCGCGCGTCGTATTCGTATTTGACCGTCGGCGTCGCCCGTCGGAGTAACTCACTTCCTTCAGTCGATTCGCAAAGTCATAGCTGTAGGTCGTGGTACGGCCCTCGGGATCGGTAACCGTGACCAGGTTGCCGGCCGCGTCGTAGGTCTTGGTTGTGGTGCGATGCAGGGGGTCTTCTACGGCGGTTTCTTGCTCGAGGTAGTTTCGTGTGTATTTTGTCGTCTTGCTGTCACCGTTGGTCTGGCTGATGACCTTGCCTTCGGCGTCGTATCCTGTTTCTTCTGTGCTGCTATCGGCGTTGGTGATCTTTGTTGGCTCACCGTCGGCGTCTAGGTCGTGTGTGTTTCGTTGCCTTCTGGGTCGGTGACATCTGTGATGTTGTCGTCGCCGTCGTAGGCGTGTGTGGTGGTGTGCCCGAGACCGTCCTCTTCTTTTGTGACCCGGCCTCGATCATCGAGCGTGTACGTCGTCGTGTATTTTGCTGCTTCAGCTCCTGAGACGTTGCCCGCGGGCTTGGTTTCTATGTCTTGCGTGAGTCGGCGTCGTAGGTCTAGGTGGTTTCGTCGCCGTTTGGGTCCGTTTCGCTGGTCTTGTCTCCATGGCTGTCATAGCCGTAGGTCCATGTGTGGCCGTCGGGGTCTGTCTTTGACGTTTGCTCGCCGTGGCTGTTGTAGGTGTAGCTCGTTGTTTGAGTCGTGCTGCCCGGAGCCGGCCGGGATTCCGAGAGCCGGTTGCCATGGGAGGCCAGTTCGTAGGTCGTGGTCTCGCCTTCTGGGGTCGTTGTTGAAGTGATGTCGTGCAGGCCGTCGTAAGTCCAGTGGATGCTGTCGCTGTCGGCATTGGTTTCGCTCGTCTTGTTTCCCGCGCTGTCGTAGGCGTAGGTCGTGCTATGCCCATCGCCGTCAGTCTTTGTCACGAGCTCCTCCTCGGCGTTATACGTCAGTGTCTCTGTTGTCGCGTCGGAGGTGCCGTCGGCCGCGGTGATCTGAACGGGCTGGCCGTTCTGGTAGCGCCGTCCGTGACCGACCCGTTGGGGTTGGTCACCTGTGTTCTCGCTTCTCCTTCGCCGCCGGATGTTTGGTAATAGCTCCACGTGGTCGTCCGTCCCAGCGGGTCTACCTTGCTGGTCGTGCGGTCTTCTGAGTCATAGGTGTAGTCGGTTGTGTTGCCGTTGCCATCGGTCAGGGCCGTGAGCTGGTGTGAGCTGTCGTAGCCGTACTGCCAGCGAGGGTTGACTCACCCGCGTAGGTGACGCTGACCAGGTTCCCCGATCCGTCGTAGGCATAGTCGATGCTCTGCCCGGTGGGGTCGGTGGCGCTCTGAACCTCGCCACCGGCGTTGTAGCTGAACGTCAGGGTCCGACCCGAGGGTTCGGTGACGGTCGTCAGCTGCCCTTCACCGTTATATGACAGGGTCGTGGTGTTGCCCTCGCGGTCGGTTTGTGAGAGCAGCCGCCCGCTGCTCGAGAACAGCTCGCTCGTCTGGCTTGGCAGCGTGTAGGTGTAGGTGCCGTCGCCGTTCTGCACGAGCGTCGCTTGCACGGTCGGGCCGGCGACCATCCTGCCGTCGCTGGCCACGACATAGGGGATTTCGCTGCCGTCTGATTGCACCACGGTGACATGTCCACCGCTGCCTGGGCCGACGCACTTGTCGAGCACGAGATGATCGCCGAACGTGCTGCTCCAGCCGTACCCGAACATTCCCGGGGAAGCCTCCACCACCGCCGCCTGTGAGTTATGAGTGCGCCCAGGTTCAGGCCTATGCGACGACCGCCGACGGAGATGTCTGTTTGAGGCTGGACTGAGTTCCCCGTTGCGTCGTTGACGCCTTCGCCTACGCGCACGACATTCGGTTCGGCTTCGTTTTCTTCACCCAGCTGCTGGGTGGGACATGATTCCTCGTTTATGACTCTAGCTTGCCCAACCATGCCATGGTGTTCGGACGACACATCGAGGAGATACAACCCTCGATAGGCGTAATCGAATGTTCCCCAGGGTTCCGGATATGGCTTGTAGGACGCGCCGAGGTACCCATAGTCTTCGATGTCCACACCCCATTGGATCGGTTCACCGTGGAAACCAACGGTAATGGTGCCATCATTCTCGAGGACAGGGCACTGATAGGCTTCGCCGACCCATTCGCAGCCCACCGCCCTACGGTGCCGACCGCTGAAGTGGCCCGGATGGTACCCAGATTTACAAAGAAGGTTCCGACATCACCGAGTGCGTCGATCCCCCTGATTCCCAGGTCATAGTCCCCTCGTTGACAAATTGATAACCGTGCAGATTGGCTGCGGCGTGAAGCACACTCGTAGATCCAGGCTCGAGGACGGTGCCAGAACCGGTGAGCTCGACACCGTTACTGGACCAGGTCAACGCGCTGTCGATATCGAGTTCGCCGCTCACGGAGATTTCTTGTCGGTTGCAGTAGCAGGATTCTGCAGGCGGTATGAGCGTCAATGAATTCAAGACAGTCGGTGTTACTCCCGTCAATGTCAAGTAACCAAGTTGGAAGGTGAGGTCGGCGGTCGCACCTTCGATGGCGTCTGCGCTCACATTGCCATGCACGATCATCTGCCCTTTGACGGTGGAGCTTGCTCCCAGCGAGTAGGTCACGCCGCCGAAGAAGTTGTTCAGCGCAATCGATGCGCCCGCGCTGCCGACGACGTCTCTGGCGTGAGCTGCCCGGAGTTCCCGCCGCCCGTGAATTCAAGCTGCCCAGTGTCAGGCTGGACCAAGCTCTCGTTGTCAATCGCAAAGTCGATCTGCGCGACACCGCTACCTTCGGCCTTCTCGAGCGTGCCGGTGTTCGTCAGGGCGCCTTCGCCCAAGATGCCCGAACCGGTTTCGCTGTTCACCTTGAGTGTGCCCGAGTTGAAGATCCGAGCATGCTCGCTGCCTTGGATGCCGCCCGCTGTATCGATCGTCAGCGTGCCGGCGTTTTCCAGTGTGCGTTCTTCCAAATCAAGCAATGATGAAACGGTACCGGTCGCCCCCGACTCGATCACCGTGGATCCCGACCCGCTGAACGCGCCAAACCCGCTGGCCGAGAATGAGTTTGTGATGTTCACCTACTGACCCGGTCAAGGCACCACCGCCGCGGTCTTCCTCATCGGTGACCGTGAGATTACGCAACGTCGATGCGGCCGCCGTCGACTTCCAAGACGCCGATGCCGGCCAGGACGCGGCCGCTGATCGTCACGCTCGCGCTAGAGCCGTCGATCGTTCCAGCCGTTACCGTGCCATCCATTATTTCCACCGACCCCGACAGCGATACCGAGGACCCGAGAGCAAAGGTGCCCCCGTACGAGTTGAACACTATCCCGGTCCCCGAGCCTGATGTAGACCACGACCCGCCGTCGTGTACACCAGCAGTACCGCTCCCGGTCAGTTCGAGCGTTCCCAAGGTCACGCTCACCGTGCCTTCGTTATCGATCCCGGAAGCGATGGTGGCAGTTTCTGCGCCTTCGGTCTTTTGCAGCGTGCCGGCATTTCTTAGGACGCCGGTACCGTAGAGATATCCGTCGAAAGTCGATCCCTTCGTTGAGGAGTTCACGTTCGTCGAAAGGTACGCTTCCGGCGATCGTTCCCGTAGCGGAAGACGCGAGCACTGTCTGTCCCGATCCTGAGATTGTCCCGCTGACCATGAGAGCGATTCGGCGATGTCCAGGGTCCCGGCGCCACGAGGGTGCCGCCATCGACGGTGAGCGTGTTGACTTCCGAGACGGTGCTGCTGTCCGCGCTTCGAGTGTTCCGCCGCTGAGGATCACGGCTCCTTCGCCGCCGATCGACCCGACT
>CAWDQX010000007.1:0-88430 GCA_963804555.1 uncultured Solirubrobacterales bacterium | reverse complement strand
GGACAGCGCGCGAGCGCAGGACCCGCCGCTTGCCCTCTTCAAGCAGGCAGCGATGGAAGCGCCCGCGGGCTCGACTCGGGCCGCGGTCGCACGGGCCGCCTCCGAGGGCAAGAGCCAGGCAGCTATCGTCAGGGAGCTGGGGCTGGCCAAGAGCAGTGTCAGCTACGACCTGAAGCGCCTGAATCTGGGTGCCATCAAGTACGTGGTCCGTGGTGCGATCGTTCCCACCCTCGGCTACTCGGGGCGTACGAGTCAGCGAGCTGTGCGACCTGAAGATCGGCCAGCTGCGGCTGCACGACGCCGAGCAGGCGCGCTTGCTGATCCTTGATGCGAAGACCGAAACAGGGATCCGGGAGGTCGAGATGAGCCCCGACCTGGTTGACGTCATCCGTGTCCATCTCGACCGGCTATGCCGCTACGGCCGCTCGATCACCCCCAACGATTACGTCTTTCAGAACGGTGAGGGTGGGAGGTGGAGCCGCAGTCGGTCGCCAAGATCGTGACCGAAGCGTCAATCGCGGCGAGCGAGGCGATCTGTAAGCAGGGCTTGCCCGCGTTACCGCACACGACACCTCATACGCTGCGCCGCACCTACATATCGATCGCACTCTTGGCGAACAATTTCGACATCGTGTGGGTGATGAAGCAGGTCGGGCACGCCAACTCGAAGATGACCCTCGAGGTCTACGCGCAGCTGCAGCAGCGTGTCAGGCGCGAGAACGGCGCCAGGTTCGACGCGCTCGTGCGCAAGGCTCGCGAGCAGCTCGTCCGACGCCCCGAGGCGCCCGTTATTGGGTCGGCGCTCGGGTCAGGCACCCCAGATACACGCCGTCGTAGCGCTCTAACGTACGACCGACACCGCGACCATAGAGCCTCTATTTCCAGGCAAAACCTCAGGCTGCGGGACTCCAAGTTGAACTCCGAACACCAACGTTTTCAGTCGTGTGCTCTACCAACTGAGCTATCTCGCCGAAAGTCCTGCTATCTCGCGGTTTCTACGACGCGCCTACCTGGGTCGACGTGGGTCTACAGACCCATTTGTAGACCCATTTGCTGCTGAGGAGGGCGTCGAGGCGTGCGCGGATAGCAAGGACATGGCCTGCACCTTACCCGCTCGTCCAGGGGGATCGACGCCGCCCCCTAGCAGTAGCGGGAGCCGCTCCCCAGCTCCGGTTGCGGTCAACGATCACGTCGCGCAGGGCGGGCCACTGGGCAGTGATCTCACGCATTCGTGTTCCCTCGCGCGCTCAAGAAGAGCGACCACGACTACTGGCGCGAGAAATTCGTTCCTTGGGCAAGGGAGGAGTACGGGGACGATTTGCCGACGCTGGACTACTGGGACGACCTTCCCATCGCCTTAAGGATCGCGCGGACCTCGTGGACCAGCTCAACGACGGCGCCCTCGGCGGCTACATGCGAAAGGTCATGGGCCAAACCGCCGCCGAGGGGGTCAACCCGTTGGCGACTGCCTCTGATCATGTCGATGACGCGGCGAAGGCCGCCGAGCGGGCGAAGGTGATCGGCAAGCGCGACCCGTACTTCGCCTACGGGGAGGGAGGGCGGGAGGCCAACGCCGCCGACAGCAACCCGCTCCTCCGACCGGGCGCGGTTCACAATGGACCGCAGCCGCGAAGACACGCTACCGCGCTACACGATCGCCGTCCGCCGCGGCGACGAGGTACACGAGTTCACCGCGCTGCCGCGCGAGGCTGTTCAGGTGCGCCCTCCTAGGCTCGTCTTCGCTGAAGACGGCGAGGGCCGCGCGTTGCGCGACCTCGCGCGCATGCAGTTGGCCAAGGGACGTCCGGTCACGCTGAATGACACTCGGGTGCACCTGGCACCCGGCGAGGTGCCGGACAAGTTCCGACACCTCGTAGGCGAGGAAGGGTTGCTGCGCGACGGTCAGCTGGCGTTAGGCCGCTCGCAACCGCTGACGCTTGTGGTCACGATGACCGTCGGTGGGGTCATCCTGAGCGAACGGGTCACGGTCTACCGAATCCCGGAGTTGCCCGGCGACCGAACATCCTGGGGCGGTTCGGTCGGAGGGGCGATCATGATGCTCGACCTCCGACCGGTATCCGAGCAGGGCGGCGAGAAGGGTGACGAGGTGGAGGTCATCTTCAGCGTGGTCTCTGGTTTCGACGGCGAGACGCCGGATCAGGCGCTGCGAGGTCTAGGCTTCGTGCGTGCGTTTGCGTTCGCCGAGTTGACCCGCTTCGAGTGCGACGGACTGCTGAAGCCGGGGGGTCTGACGATCGGCGGAGCTGGCGACCCGGATCCCGACAGCTTTGAGAGCCTGATGGCGGCGGGGCTCGTCGCCCAGGCGCTCGCGGAGCTCGAACTGCGCGATCGACGCAGCCGGACGATGCCGGCTTCGGTCAGTCGTCGCGATGCCGCCGTCGCCAAGACCGTCCTGGAACTATTTCGCGAAGGCGAAAGTCGCGACGACGTCGCCGGCACCGAGTTCGAGTGCTGCTCCCGCACGAGGCGCACCGAGCGACGACCCCACGCAGTGGATGACCTATGTACAAGCGATGCCCGACATCGCTCACCGCCCTACGCTGCGGGTCCTCGTAGCTGTTGAGAGAGCCACGCCGCTGCGCCCCCGTCACCGCCGCTAACGACGGGCAGCGTGTCCTCGTGTGCCGCAACGACGGTGCAGCGTCCGTCGTCATGCGCCTCCACGACTTCGGCGAGCAAGCGCGATCGCCAGTACCAGCGGAGATGACCGAGACCCCAAAGCTCTGGGCAAGCGGAAACCCAAATGAGCCGGACGAAGCCGACTCACCGCCGCGGCAGTCCGCCGTCCGAGCCACTTCCCAGAAATCAACAGGCACGAGCCCGCCACGACTTCCGTGCACATCCCGACAAGTGGAAGAAAGGAACCGTCTGCGAGATCGAAGCTTTCCACTCGTTGGGTGTCGACTGAAACTTCGGTTCCGGAACCGAAGAGCCGTGCAACGCTGCCGATACCCAATCCTTTGAAAAGGTGGTTCGTGGCCAGGAATAAGGCCTAGGCGCTCGTTATCCCTGTAGTTTGTCGGGCGGATGGCCGACGATCTCGTTGAAGGTCTGCGGATCCGCGAGAAGTTTAAATAACTTCTTTACCTAGGCGTCGGTATACAGGTAGTCTTGATGAGGCTCGTCCCATACGCAGTAGCGCTCATCAGTTCTCTCTGGCTTCGCAGCACCCCATAATGGACGTACCTCGTAGTACTTCCAAGCCCGGGTGTGATGATAAGGGCCGTCGAGCGTACTTGTAACGCGCATTCGACCTTAAGGGCAACAGCGCCAGGCTTGTATTTACCCTTATTCTGTACCGGTACTAGTTTCTCGCGGGTGATCGTTTCAACTACGTCACGCTGCTCGTCTGACATTTCATCCTCACGCACAAAGCGTACGACCGCATCGGCCTCTGTCTTTGGGCCTGTTTGCTGTAACAGCAGGACGCGGAAGTCATAACGATAATCTCCTTGGACCTCCTCTGGAAGAGCCGCGTCATAGTTTCTTATAAACCTCGTAATGTGTTTGGGCAGCTTGCGATGAGTACGCTTAAGGATCTCGACCGCATCGGGAGTCAAGCTGGAGAGGAAGACCGGAAAACGCAAGTTATCGCCCAGCCCTTCGCTGGCGGCGAATTGTTGGTCAGGGCGTCCTCGTAGTTCAGGACGTGGGCTTGTGTCTTTCCGGCGACGAGAACCGCAACTAGCTCTGCGTAGCGATGCTCAATCTTATTACGTAGCTGAATAAAGAACTCCGCGTTGCGTCGCACAGGATCGTTGGGATCTGGATACTCCTCGATCAAGCAGCGAGCCAACTCCCAGGTCTTCGGTTCGCCATCTACTCGGATTAGGCGATGCCCGTCCCAATAGCGGAAGTCAATGTCATCTCGGCCAAAACGAGCATGGAGCATGTAGAGCCAGGCCAGGTGCATATGAACAATGAATCCCTCGAGACTGCGCTCCGCTGAGGAGCGGTTATAGAGATCGACGGCCAGACATGCCTCTTTCTTGGATGCCTGGAGCGTGTGCCACCATCTGGGCCGTCGGGACATACGGAAGTATCATATGTCGCTAACTATCCCGCTCCGTTCACCATGGTTCTTCGCCGCCTTGGAACGCGTGGCGGCTTGGCCGGAGTAGCGCTTTCGCATGCTACTGCGCCAAGCCACTGGGTCTGGACCTTAGCTGTGGGCGCGGAGTGTCTGGGCGAAGTCGGGGACGGTGGCTGCGAGGCGGTCGAGGAGTTCGTTTGTCGTCATGGGCGGGCGGCTGAGGACAGCTGCTTGGCGCTCGACTACGTCAAAGACGTGATCGCTGTCGAGGCCGTAGAGGTCGAGCAGAAAGGTGTCGGGGTGTACCGCCTCGACCGCGAATGGCTCGCATGCCTCGGTCGGGAAGTGCTTGAGGTTGAGCGTGACGACGGTTTGCGCGTCGCTTGCGACGGCGGCCGCGAGGACGTGTCGGTCTTTGGGATCGTTCGTCATCGCCGGCTCCAGTTGGGTGATCGCGTCCTCTGGCACGGTCGCTTCGTCGAATGCGTCGCGCATGGCGTCGATCATGTTGCGCGCCTGCTGCTCGGTGGCGCGAGCGTCGGCGATGAGGTTGCGGGTGACCTCGTCGAGGATGCGCTGGCTCCAGTAGGGGTCATATAGCTCGATCGAAGCGACCCGCAGGAGCGTGTCTCGCAGGGGCAGCGGATAGAGGACGCTTGCGTCGAGGACGGCGGCGAGTGGCATCGCCGCCTACGATATGCGCAAGGGCGGTCTGTGAGGCTGTCTACGGGCCGGCTTTAGCGGTAGCCGCCGGGTAGTTGCTCAGACAGTCGTGTGAGCTCGTCGAGCTTCTCGCGCCGGGTGCCGGCCCGGTGTTCGCGGTGCTCGAGGATGTCCTCGATCCGCACGCGACGGTGGGTGCCGACCTTGTAGTGGGGGATGGTGCCGTCGTCGAGGAGCTTTATGAGGTGTGGTCGTGAGACGTGCAGTAGATCGGCGGCCTCCTGGGTGGTCAACTCCTTGCCGTGGGGCACGAGCGTCATCGTCTGTCCGCGCGCCAGGCCTTCCACGATCAGCTTCAGCGCGTGGAACGCGGATGCGGGTATCTCCATCGTCTCGCTCTCGGGACCGACGAGTCGGGCCGTGCCATGCTCGCGGAAGATGTCGTCGATCTGGCGGCGCAGCGCCTTGATCGCGTCGTCCTCCGCAGGGGTGGAACGCAGCAGGTTGTCGGGGAGCTGTGGTGTGGAAGTCGTCATGGTCGGCTCCTGGGACGGAGTTCTGTCGTAGAACATCACCCTAGCACGCAAACGAAGCAAACGCAACTACCGAAATAATCGCAGACGTCGGCTGAGCGATCATTTGGCGGGCGACGGGCACGTCGCAATGCCGTCCAGCACGGATATCGCTCTTTGAGAATATTGCGCAGATACCGACATTTAGGCAGAACACGCTTATTGCGCCAGAATGTGCATCGGCTTCCTCGAAAGGACCTCGTTATGTCGGCCGCTGGCTCACAACTGAAGCTGCTCTCCACCAAGCAGGCCGCCGAGCTGCTGAACGTCAGCAGACGTACGATCCTGAACTGGATCGAGGCCGAGAAGGTCCCGTACATCAAACTGCCGGGCGGCGACTATCGCATCCCGCTCGCCGGACTGCTCGCCTCGCTCTCGGGCACCTATCGCCTCGACGAGGAGATCCGCGCGCTCGACGAACGCTACGCCGGCCTCAGCGACGAGGACGTGCAGGCCACACTCGCGGGCGACTAGCTCAGATCGCGTTCCGGCCACTCGGCCCCAAATAAGCTTCCGCACCCGCTCGGCACAGAACCGAAGGTCACCTCATCGGGCGCGTGGCGGACCCCGCCACAGCGACCATTAAGGTGCGCCACACAGCGCATCAAAGAGGTCTCTCCAGCTGGTATCCAGAGGTCCAAAAAAAGATGCGCTGATATTGGTCTTCGCAAATATAGACGCATCTTTTTTTGCGCCCTTTCGTCTCTGGGCCGCGTCACTGATCCGAGTGCAGACAAGGGTCCGGACCGCGCATCCCGATCGCCACCCAGAGGTGCCCGGACCCGGCCTGCAGCCTGGAGCACCCGACACCCAGTAGCTACGTCTTTTCAGACCCAGCCCACGGGACCACCCTCACTGCGTGAACCCCCAAGAAGTCGGGCGTACCCGTCTCAAAGCCCACTAGAAGAGCCGAAAGGCGCACCCACCGGTCCCCATGGGGGGATTTTCAGTCGTGTGCTCTACCAGCTGAGCTATCTCGCCGCAGGCCGATCTTCGGTCGCTGCGATGCTAGCGGCTCCCCCGTGGCTCAGGCGGCTTCCCGTGGCTCACGCGACTCGGGGTGGCTTCAGGCGGCTTCCCACGCCTGCAGGTACGGGAGCGGGTCGATCGGCTCCCCACCCGGGGCCTGCCAGCCGCCGACCCACATCTCGAAGTGCAGGTGCGGAGCGGTCGCGTCGCCGGTCTGCCCCGCCTTGCACAGCGCCTGCCCGGCCGCGACGTCCTGGCCCGCGCTCACCGCCAGCGAGTTCGCCTCGCAGTGGGCGAACATGAAGTCGAAGCCGATGCCGGTGTGCTCGACCGCGTAGTAGCCAGCGCCGCCCGCCTGGTAGCTCGTGGAGGTGATCGTGCCGGCCAGCGGGACCACGACCGGAGTGCCTTCCGCGGTGAGCACGTCCTGGCCCTGATGGGTGTAGCCGTCACGGGGCGCCCCAAAGCGATTTTCCGGACCGCCGAAGTTGTGCGCGCCAGCCACTGGGAACACCGCCCCATCGGCCACCGTCTGCGCGGGCGTCGGCACGCCGGGGAGAACCGGAGTTGGGGCTGGAAGCGCCGGTTTGGGGGTCGGGGGCGCAGTCACCGTCAGGCTCGCCTCGCCGGAGCTGTGCGCCTTGCGCAGCAGCGTCCGCCCGCGATGGTCGTGGACGCTCACGCTGAGCACATAGCTGCCCACCGCCAACCGCGCGCCCACCGGCCAGGCGACCGTCAGCGTGCGCCCGGTGTGCGACCAGCCCATCGTGGCCACCAGCGATGAGTGGTGGGTGGCGAGGTTGATGACTTTCACCTGCAGGTAGACGGTGCCCACGCCCTGCTCCGTCAGCCGCAGGGTGACCTTCGGTGCAGGCCCCGCGATCGCGCTGGTGGGAACGCGCAGGTCGCTGATCACCGGCCGCGGACCCTGAGCGACGCGCCCCAGCACGCCGTACTCGCTACCCCCCGTCTGCGACTCCGATGGCGCCTGCGTCCCACCGATCCCGTCCGCGCCAGCCGCCGCCGAGCCTAGGACGGCGCAGAGCACGATCGCAACCAGGACGCCTAGCGTCGCCTCGCGGACATGCCTCATAGCTCTACATGCCTCATACCTCTACTGTCGGCGCGCCCTCGGCATCCCGCAACGGCTGCGCGTCGGATTGCAGTCAGCTCCAGAGCGACTGCGCCCGGGCGGGCGTCGGCGGTGGGCAGGGCCACTCAGCCCGAGGCGAACTCCTGCACGAGCGCCTCGTAGGTTTTGCGCAGGCCCTCCGCGATCGTAACCTCTGCTCGCCACCCCAGCACGCGCTCGGCCAAGCTCGCGTCCAGGCGACTGTGCTGCAGCTCGCCCGGGCGCAGGTCCGCGAGCTCGGCCTCCAGGTCTGAGCCGGCGGCCTGCTTCAGCTCACTCCAGATCGTCATCACATCCGTTTCCACGCCAGTGGCGATGTTGAAGGTGCCCGCCTTGCCCGCCGCGGCCAGCAGCGCCCGCACGACGTCGCCGACGTACACATAGTCGCGCGTCGGCTGGCCGTGACCGAACAGCTTCGGCGGCGCCCCAACGTGCAGACGATGCGTAAAGATCGAGACCACTCCAGCCTCGCCATGCGGGCTCTGGCGCGGCCCGTACACATTGCCCAGCCTGCACACCGCGTTCGGCACCCCCTCAGCGCGCGACCAGGTCCCGACGTAGGAC
Source organism: uncultured Solirubrobacterales bacterium (assembly GCA_963804555.1). Taxonomy (GTDB): domain Bacteria; phylum Actinomycetota; class Thermoleophilia; order Solirubrobacterales; family Solirubrobacteraceae; genus Palsa-744. The sequence goes on along the minus strand of CAWDQX010000007.1, from coordinate 80,476 downwards.
TCGCCGGCCAGCTTCGACGCGCCGTAGGGAGACAGCGGCTCGGGGATCTGCTGCTCGCCGGTCGGGCGCGGCGCCCCGTCCCCGTACAGCGCCCCCCCGGTGGAGGTAAAGACAACCGGGATCCCCCGTTTGTTGGCCGCGTCCACCACGTTCAGCGTGCCCCGCACGTTCACATCGCAGTCGCGCCCCGGGTTCTCGACGGACACCACCACGCTCGACTGCGCCGCCAGGTGGAAGACCGTCCGCGGCTCGATCTCCGCCACGACCGCCGCCACCGCCTCGCTGTCGACGATGTCGAGCTCGCGCAGGTCTGCCGCCGGCGCGACGCGGCGCGCGACGCCGGATGACAGATCGTCGATCGCGGTCACCGCGTAGCCATCGGCGAGCAGCGCGTCGATGAGATGTGAGCCGATGAAGCCGGCTCCGCCGGTCACGATCGCCTGAGCGCTCATGCGCGGCAATGTATCGAGGTGTTCAGCCGACGGCGTGCTCGCGCTCGGTCAACAGGCCGTTGACCATGCTCACCGACTGGTCGATCCGCTCCAGCACGTCATCCGGCGCCTCGCTGCTGAGCATGTATCTGCGCAGCGTCGCCAACACCCGCTTGGCGATCCCCATCGCCAGCCGCTCGCCGCTCGCGTCGATCTGCCCCTCATCCTTGAGCACGATGACCCGCCGCAGCGCCGGTTCGATCACCTCGTCGTGCACCATCGCCGCCGGCACGCCATCCTCGATCGCCTGCGCGATCGCGCCCTCGGCGGTCTCGCCGTCGCCGCGCTGCAGCGCCGTCGCAAAGGTTTCGAGGATGCCCTCGGTCAACTCCCCGGGGTCGGCTCGGACCTGCTCGCGTGCATCGGGGCCAGAGCGGCCGAGCACTTCCATGAACGCATCCAGCAACACCGGATCGAAGTGCTGCCCGCGCTGCTCGAGCATCATCTCGACGGCTTCCTCGACGGTGAATGCCTTGCGGTAGACACGATCGCTCGTCAGGGCGTCGAACACGTCCGCCACCGCCACGATCCGCCCCTCGATCGGAATCGCCTCGCCCGTCACCCCTCTCGGGTAGCCGCTTCCGTCCCACTTCTCGTGGTGGCTGAGAGCGATCGTCGCGGCCAGGTCGAGGATCGACGAGGACGAGCCGCGCAGGAGTCGGTGACCCTCCTCGGCGTGGGTCTCCACGATCGCTCGCTCCTCCGCCGTCAGCTTGCCCGGCTTGAGCAGGATCGCGTCAGGAATCGCGACCTTGCCGACATCGTGCAGCGGCGCCGCGTGCGTGAGCGTCGCGCAGAAGTCCGTGTCCATGCCGACATGCTCAGCCAGCAACGTCGAGAAGCGCCCGATCCGCTCGATGTGGGCGCCGGTATCCTCGTCGCGGAACTCGACCGCCATCGAGAGCCTGCGCACCGTCTCCGCCTGGGCGATCTCGAGCTCCGAGAGCGCCCGCTTCAGCTCGCTGGAGCGGCTGTCGATCTCGTGCTCGAGCGCCACCTGGCGGCGTCCGCCAAGACGCCAGCCAAAGGCCGTTGCCGCGCACGCCAGCACCACCACGCAGAGCACCACGAGAACAGAGCCGCCGGCGATTACGGCGCCCACAGCCGCGAGCAGGCCCAGCGCCAGCCACCCCACCCACCCCAGCGGCGAGCGCGGAGGAGGGGAATCGGGCCGCGGTGGCTCGCTGCGGGCTGAGGACTGCTCCCGAGATTCACTGCCCATGCTCACGAGCTTACCCACACCGGCCTCGCCCTCAAACGCATGGGCGCCAACGGTCTTTCGCGTGTCATCGCTCACGGTCGTTCGCGCTCGGTTGCTTGTGCGGTTGCTTGTGGTCTTGCGCATGTGGTTGTACGCGCGCGTACCGCGCATACCCAGCTCGAGCCATAGCTGTCCCACCCCGCGCCGGGCGGGCAGGCGAAAGCCGGCTTGATTTACTCCGCTCACTGGCACATCTCACATTTCTTGCTGCTCAGTTCTCCGGTTCGGCATTTGGCGAGGCTCTCTTGAATGTGCTCTGGCGCGATAAGCGCATAGTCGAATGGGACGCGGCCAGTCGAAGGAGACGTCGGCTAGTCGATAGGGACGTCGGCTAGGATCTGCGCCACCTTGCGTCTCTCACCTGTGCTCCCGGCCGCGCTGGCGCTCCTGCTCATCGCGGCCGTGCTCGCTGGGTGCGGCTCTTCGTCCTCGAGCAATGGCATCACGTCGAAGACGCCCGCTGAGATCGCGGCGGCCGCGAAGGTCGCTGCGGCCGGCGCGAGCACAGTTCACGTCTCGGGCTCGATCGTCTCGAGCAACTCCCCGATCGCGCTCGATATGGAACTGGTTGCGGGCAAGGGCGGTCGCGGGCAGATCTCCGAGAACGGGCTGAGCTTCGACGTGATCCAGGTCGCTGGAACCACCTACATCAGCGGCAGCCCCGCCTTCTATAGCCGCTTCGGCGGCTCCGCGGCGGCGCAGCTGCTGCAAGGAAAGTGGCTGAAGGCGCCGGCGAGGAGCGGGAGCTTCTCCACGCTCGGCTCGCTGACCAACCTCAGCCAGCTACTGGGCACCGTGCTGGCGGAACCCGGGACGCTGGCGAAGGGCACCACCAGCACAGTCGACGGACAGCCGGTGCTGTCGATTACGGACGTCTCGCACGGCCGCACCCTGTATGTCGCCACGACGGGCAAGCCCTACCCGATCGAGATCACCAAGAGCGGCAGCACCGGCGGCAAGATCTCCTTCACGGACTGGAACGCGTCCGTCGCGCTCGCGGCGCCGAAGGACGCGATCGACCTGGCACAGCTACAGGCCGAGCACTGATGGGCGCCCGGCCCAGGTCATTTACGCGGTTCTCGCCAGAGCGGGACCTGCGCTCGCTGTACTACAAGCACTTTTCCGATCGACGCAAGGAGCGCCAGCTGTTCTCCACGGGCGCCTTCTTCACGACCTTCGCCGGCGTGCGGGGCATCACCCACGCGATCCGCGCCGAACGCGGCCCGTTCAGGAACATCACCCCGGGTGGCCGCCACATCCACCACATGACCTTCGGGATCACCGGCCTGCTCGCGGTCGGCTACTTGTGGCTGCTGGAGATCGGCACGAACGAGCAACGGGGCGCATCGCGGGCGACCTCGATCGCTTACGGCAGCGGCGCCGCGCTGACGCTCGACGAGTTCGCCCTGTGGCTCAACCTCGAAGACGACTACTGGACCAAGCAGGGCCGCGAGTCGATCGACGCCGTAGTGATCTTCGGATCGCTCTTGACCCTCAGCGTGCTCGGCAAGGGCTTCTTCACCGACCTCCTACAGACCGAGAGCGCCCCACCCGCGAAGAAGGCCTTCTCGCGGGCCAAGCGCTTCCTGCTGCACCATCCGGACAGCTTGCTCAGCCCACGCCGGTAGGCACCCACCTCACGCCGGTAGGCCTCGGGGTAGACGCGGATGCCGGGCGGGTACCGGGTATCGAGCGGGTGGATCATCCGCGCTCGCGACGCGCGCGTAGACGATTGCCGGCCCGCCGCGTCGCCGCGCCGACCGCGATCATCGCGATCAGGATGCCCACGCCATCCGCCAGCACCCGTCCATAGCCTTTACTGCTGACGTTCAGAAACGGGTAGGGATACCAGCCGACGATCGCTCCGCGGATCAGCGTGTAGCTGAAGTAGACGACCGGGAAGATCAGCCAGCGCCACGTCCTGTGCCACACGATCCGCGCGCGGGGCGGATCGATCAGCCAGTCGAGCACGATCACGATCGGCATCACATAGTGGACGACCGCGTTGGCCCACGGGACCGACGGCTTGGAGCCCGACAGCAGCAGCACGAACACCGCGCCCGTGATCACCATGTAGATGACGGCCGCGCCACGCAACAGGTCATACGCCTGCGCGCCGTCTGCCTTGGAGCGGTATGCCTCGGCGCTGGACCAGCCGCCGGGGCGCAGGCCACGGTAGGCCCCATACAAGAGCAGCGCCGTCGCGAAGAGATTGCTCTCGTTCGTGAAGTAGCTGAAGAAGTTGACCGTATAGAAGGCCGACGGATTCGCGCGATGGGCGTACTGGGCCACGATCGCGACGATCGTCAGCACCGCAAAGGCCAGGCGCAGGAGCGCGAGCGTACGCCGCTGGGTCATCGCCTGATCCTGATCGACGTGCCGGACGGGCGCGGGTCCTAACGGACGGCGCGGGCCCTAAAGGCTCATCGCGATGTACTTGGTCTCCAGGTACTCGCCGATCCCCTCGAAGCCGCCCTCGCGACCGAAGCCCGACTGCTTGACCCCGCCAAACGGAGCGGCGGCGTTTGAGACGACGCCCTGGTTGAGGCCGACCATCCCGGTCTCGATCCCCTCCGCCACGCGGAAGGCCCGTTCCAAGTCGCGCGTGTAGACGTAGGCGACGAGGCCATACTCGGTGCGGTTGGCGGCGGCGAGCGCCTCGGCCTCCGTGGAGAACGTCGCGATCGGGGCTACGGGGCCGAAGATCTCCTCGCTGAGCAGTCGCGCGTCGTCGGGGACGTCGGTGAGCACGGTCGGCGCGAAGAAGTAGCCGGGTCCGGGAGCGTGCTCTCCGCCGATCAACACGCGGGCACCGCGCTCGACGGCGTCGCCGACGAGCTCGGTGACCTTGCCGCGCTGACTCTCGTCGATCAACGGGCCGACGTCGGTGTCGGGCTCGGTGCCGCGGCCGACCTTCAGCGCGCCCATCCGCTCGGCGAGGCGGCGGGCAAAATCAGCGGCGACGGACTCATGGACATGGAAACGGTTGGCCGCCGTGCAGGCCTCGCCGACGTTGCGCATCTTCGCGAGCATCGCCCCGTCGACGGCGGCGTCGAGGTCGGCGTCCGCAAAGACCAGGAACGGCGCGTTGCCGCCGAGCTCCATCGACACCCGCAGAACCTGCTGTGCGGACTGTTCGATCAGCGTGCGGCCGACCTCGGTGGACCCGGTGAAGGACAGCTTGCGCGTGCGCGCATCCTTCAAGAGCGGCTCGATCACCGCGCCGGAGTGCTTGGCGGTGATCACGTTGAGCACGCCGCCGGGCAGCCCGGCCTCCTGCAAGATCTTCGCGAGCGCGAGCATCGACAGCGGCGTCTGCTGCGCCGGCTTGACCACGATCGTGCAGCCCGCGGCGAGCGCCGGGGCGATCTTCCTGGTGCCCATCGCCATCGGAAAGTTCCACGGCGTGACGAACACGCACGGCCCCACCGGCTGGCGCATCGTCAGGATGCGTCCCTTACCCGTCGTGTTGACCATGTAGCGCCCGTGGATCCTCACCGCCTCCTCGGAGAACCAGCGGAAGAACTCGGCCGCATAGGCGATCTCGGCCTTCGACTCGGCGAGCGCCTTGCCCATCTCCAGCGTCATCAGCAGCGCCAGCCGATCGCTCTGCGCGACGATTGCGTCGTAGGCGCGGCGTAGGATCTCGCCTCGCTCGCGCGGAGGATGGACGGCCCACTCCGCCTGGGCATCGGCGGCGGCGCTCAGCGCGGCGAGGGCGTCATCGACTTGGCCATCGGCGACCGCCACCAACGTCTCGCCCGTCGAGGGATCCTCGACCGCCAGCGTTCCGCCGGCGGACGCGGGCCGCCAGTCACCGCCGATGAACAGGTCCTTCGGGACCCACGCGAGAACCGCCTGCTCGGTGTCCGGTCCGGTGTCTTGCTCGGTGTGTTGCTTGTCGTCCTTATCGGTCATCTCAGTCGGTCGTCTCGTTTGGATATCCCGTCAGTCTCCCGGTCTCATCGATGTCTGATTTTTAGAATCGCTCTTCCTGCCAAACATCCTGCAACGCTAACCCACTTCCCCCATCTACCCGACCCATACATCATGCAATCGCATCTCATCGAGCGCGTCGCCAGCTGATCGACTGTGTTCTTCAGAGCACGGATGCTCACCCGGATATCTCGTCTTTTTGCTGCGTTGCTCGGCGCCCTTTTGCTGAGTGTGGCTGGCGCGAGCGCGTCCACGCTCGTGATCGCGGGCGCGGGTGACGGTCACGGCGTCGGCATGAGTCAGGACGGCGCGCTCGGTTATGCCGAGCATGGTTGGTCCTATAGCGCGATCCTTGCTCATTACTACACGGGCACCGCGTTGGGAGCGGCGCCGGCGGGAGCGAAGGTGCGCGTGCTGATCGGCAACACGGTCCACACGCTCCCCTTGGAAACGTATGTGCGCGGCGTGATCTCCGCCGAGATGCCCGCATCGTGGCCGGCGGCGGCGCTCGAGGCGCAGGCGGTGGCGGTGCGCACGTATGCGCTCACCGCCCACGCCGGCGGCTCCAGGTTCGACGTCTACTCCGACACGCGCTCGCAGGTCTACCGGGGCCCCGCCGCCGAAACGGCGAGCACGAACGCCGCGACGATCGCCACCGCCGGGCAGATCGTCACTTATGACGGCGCACCCGCAATCACTTATTTCTTCGCCTCCTCCGGCGGCCACACCGAAGACGTCCAGAACGCCTTTGGCGGTGCCGCGGAGCCGTGGCTGGTGGGCGTGTCCGACCCCTACGAAACCAAGGCCTCGAGCTGGACGCTCAGCATGAGTTTTGCTTCAGCGATGGCGCGCCTGCGCGGCTTGGTCAAGGGCTCCTTCCGTGGGATCGAGGTGCTCGAGCGAGGCTCCTCTCCGCGGATCATCTCGGCGGCCGTGCTCGGATCGGCTGGGGACACGCGGGTGAGCGGCTCCGAACTGGAGGGTCGGTTGGGACTCGAGTCCACCTGGGCGTACTTCAGCGTGAAGCACGGAAGCGCCGTCAAGGCAGAGCCCGACCGCAGTGGGCAGTCGCCGGCGGCGGGCGGCGCGAGTGGTGCGGCGGGCGCGGGTACGGCAGGGCCCGCGGGCGGGGCGGCATCACCGGTTCCCACCAGCCCGGAAGGCGGCGTGCAAGGACCGGCGGGCTCGCCGGGTTCCAGTCCCGCGGGGGGCGTCGTCGCGGGGTAGGTGTTTGGGGGGCAGGTTTGCGGTGCGGGATCGGCGGGGGTTCCGCGGGGCGGTAGGTGGCGTGCAGGAGGGGCCAGCGTTGGGACGCCAAGCTCGCCGAGCTGCTGCGCGAGCCCGGAAGCCGGATGCGCCTGCGCGCACAGCGGCGCGAAATCGCCTCGGCCGCGGTGCTCGTCCACGGCTACAGCGCCTCGCTGGGTCTGGCCACGCCGCTGATGGGCGGCTCGAGCCAGTTCACCTGGAGTGAAAGTTGCTGGATGCTCGAGGGGTAGGACAGCGGTTGCCGCGTGGGGGCGTGGTTGCGGGGTAGTAGACGATCAGCTCGCTCATCTACCGCGAGGCTCGAGCTCGATGTCTAGGCCGAGCACGCGCGCAAACTCCATCGCGATCCGCAGCTGAACCGTACCCTTGCCACGCTCCAGCTCACCAATCACCCGTCGATTGACACCAATCACGTCCGAGATCTCCTCCTGTGTGAGGCGGAGCTCCCGACGTCGTGCGCGCAGAGCGTTGCCAAGCTCGATAGCGGTTTCGAACGATCATGTGATCGACCGGTAACAATATCCGAATTTGGGGGATAAAAGGGATCTAACGGTAACAATTGGCACCGTGCCCGATCGATGTGATTGCTCGGTACCAACACTGGGACCCCGCCGATGAGGAAGGTCAGGCGTTGCCGAACATGCCGGCGAGCTGCTCGTTGAGCGTCGCCGGCATCACGGGAGGGCTCTCAGGGTCATCGCAGCACGGGGGCTTCGCGCGCTTGCGGCGTCCAACCGCGCTGAGGCCGGGGAAGATGTCGGCGAGGACCACCCCAGTGCGCTCGTTAGGCTGGTTGGAGCTTGCCTTCAGCCAACTCTTTCAGGCCCTGGCGTACGCTCGGACTCGAACGATCCGCCATGTCTTCCACATAGCGCACGACACCCTCCAGCCACTCTCGGTCCTCACCCCTCGCGCGCAACTCGCGTACCGCACGCCCTACCCGCCTCAGGCTCTCGTGCTCGATCAGCGCCGGCTTGGAGCCCGGCAGGGACGCCAACGCACCACGCCTAACCCACAGCCGACAGTCGGCTCGGAGACCCCCAGATACTTCGCCGCCTCCACCACCGGGACTCCCCGAGCGGCGTTAGGCGCGGCCCGCTTGAGCTGCTTGCCCATCGCCATCAGCTGCTCTGCGAGCACGATCATGCTTGGTAGCCATACCCACACACTATCGGAAGGTCTTCGGTTTTTCAAGCCTTTTCCGAAAGCCGTCGCAATGCGATCCCCTAGCCAGACGGACTGGGTTGCGTGGCGCATACCCTGCAAGGGTGCCCGCTCCACTGTTGATCGCCGACGTCCCCTGGCTGCTCGTATCGCGCGTTCTTCTCGCTGCCCAAATCGATCAAGGGCTCAGGCGGCCGCCCGGTGAACGCGCTGCTGGGGACGGTCAACGCCTTGCTCTCGGCGATCGAAGCGCGCCCCTCGCGAGCCGTGGTGGCCTGTTTTGGAGCCGAGGAGGCCGTTTATCGAGTTGAATTTGTATCCCCCCTACCACGCCCAGCGCGAGCCCATGCCACCCGCTCTTGCCGAGCAGTGGACGCGTGCGCCAGCATTACTCGAGAGTTTTGGTTGGACGATCGCCGACGCCCAGGACCTCGAGGCCGATGACGCGATGGGCTCGTTTGCCCAAGCGGAGGCGCAGGCGGGCGGACGGGCGCTGTTGCTGACCGGTGACCGCGATCTCTACCAGGCGGTCAACGAGCGCGTCGCGGTGCTCGCGCTCGGCAAAGGCGGCGAGGAGCCCAGCGAGATCGGCCCCACCCAAGTGCGCGAGCGCTACGGGATCGAGCCCGCGCTCGTGCCCGACTTCATCGCGCTGCGCGGCGACCCCTCCGACGGCCTGCCCGGCGCACCGGGGATCGGCGCGAAGACCGCGGCCGAGCTGTTGCGGGCGCACGGGTGCCTGGAGGGCGTGCTGACGGCGGCGGGCGTGGGCGGCGGGAGCGCGGCGGGCGGTGAGATGCGGCCGCGGGTCGCAGGCGCGCTGCGCGAGAACGCCGAGTTGCTGCGCACGTTCAAGGAGATCGCCACGCTGCAGGAGCTCGAAGTGGAGCGTCCGACGGACCGGGCGAGTGACTTCGCGGGCGGCGCCCGCGGCGCGCGGGAGTTGGGGATGGAGCGGCTGGCGAAGCGGTTGGAGGGGTTGGCGGGCGCGAGCTCAGCCTGAGGTGGCAGCGGAGGACGAGCGCGCCGCGCTACAGCTCGTTCAGGGTGTGAACTTGACGGTGATCACGTCGCCGTCGGCCATCGCGTAGTCGCGGCCCTCCAGGCGCAGCGTGCCGCGGTCGCGGGCGCCAGAGTAGCCGCCGGCGTCGACGAGCTCACGCCAGCCGATCACCTCGGCGCGGACGAAGCCCTTCTGGATATCGGTGTGGATCTGCCCAGCCGCGTGCCACGCGGTCAAGCCTTCACGCAGATGCCAGGTCTGTGCGGGCTTGCCCTCGCCAGCGGTGAAGAACGCGATCAGCTTCAGCAGCGCAAACGCCCCACCCACGACCGTCTGCAGGGACGACTCGCCGGGTGGACGGGCAAACAATTCCGCCCGCATCGCCGCCGCGTCCTCGTCGTCGAGCTCGGCGAGCTCGGCCTCGATCCGCGAGGAAACCGCCACCGCACCAGCACCCTGGGCGGCCGCGTGCTCGGCCACCGCCGCTGGAACGATCTCTGAGCCCTCGTCGACGTTCGCCACGAACAGCACCGGCTTGCTCGTCAGCGAGCCGAGGTCGCGGGCGGCGTTCGGCGCCTGCACGGGCAGCGGCACCGTGCGCGCCGGACGACCGGCCTGGAGCTCCTCGATCACCTCGCGCAGCCACCCCTCCTCGGCGATCGCCACGCGATCGCCGCCTTTGGCCTGTTTGGCGACGCGCTCGACGCGCTTTTCCGCCGTCTCCAGATCCGCGAGCACGAGCTCGGTCTCGATCGTCTCGATATCCGCCAATGGATCCACGCGCCCGTCGGGGTGGATCACGTTCTCATCGCCGTGCGCGCGCACCACGTGGACGATCGCATCGGTCTCGCGGATGTTCGCCAGGAATTTGTTGCCCAGCCCCTCCCCCTCGTGCGCACCGGCGACCAGGCCGGCGATGTCGTGAAAGTCGATCGTGTCCCAGACGATCGAGGAGGCGCCGACGGTGGCCACCACCTCCTCCATGCGCACGTCGCGCACCGGCACGACAGCGACGTTCGGCTCGATCGTCGTGAACGGGTAGTTGGCCGCCTCGGCCCCAGCTTTGGTCAGCGCATTGAACAGCGAGGACTTGCCCGCGTTGGGCATTCCGACGATGCCGATCTTCGTGCTCACAGCCTCTGTCCCCCTCGATCGGCGGAGGAGCCGCTCGCTCGCGCGGCCACGGCCGTTCCGAGCAGCGCGCCGGCGAGCACATCAGAGGGGTAGTGAACCCCCAGATACAGGCGCGATACGGCCAGCCCCTTGGCCAGCGCATACAGCGGGAGCAGCGGCAGGCCCAGCTGCGTGTATGCCAGCGCGCCGGCGAATGATGTCGCTGCGTGTGCGCTGGGGAAGCTCAGCTGCGTGGGCGTGCTCGTCAGCGCCGGCAGGCCCGGCAGCTCGGGGCGGCGGCGGCGGACGGCGAGCTTGATCAGCGTGTTCAGCGCGTATGCCCTCGCGACCGTGCCAGTGGCGCGGCGCCATTGCTGGCGCCGGGGTTGGTCGAGCACATACCCGGCCGCGCCGATCGCGAGCCAGATCGCGCCGCGCTCGCCCAGCCGCGAGAAACGCGCCACCGCCTGCTCGGCGGGCGGACTGTGCCAGCGAGTGCGCGCCGCGCGCAGCAACCGCTCGTCAAGGTTGGCGCTCATCTAGATAACAGGGCGTCGTTGGGCAAGCGAGGCGCCGATCGGGGATCGGCCAGCGGCGTCCTAGGCGCCAAAGCCCACGCGGGAATCCTCATCCTCCGCGCGTATGTACACGACCTGGCCCAGGTATAGCCGCACCGGGCCGTCCTCGCTCTCCAGCTCGTGCCAACCGCCCCCCTGCAACGCCTTGTACAGCCCCTTCAGCTGGTCCTCGCTGACGCGCAGCGCGAGCACCTGACCGCCCTGGAAGCCGACGCTGATCCGCCGCGCGCTCGAGGCCATCAGTGCGCCCCCACTCCAGCCGCCGGCTCGACGATCTCGGTCAACACGCCCTCCGTCGCCCGCGGGTGCAGGAAGGCGACGCGCGAGCCACGGATGCCCACACGTGGCTGCTGATCGATCAGCTCCAACCCGGACTCCTTCAGCGCCGCCAGCGTCGCGTCGATATCGCTCACCTGGTAGGCCACGTGATGCAGGCCCGGCCCCTTCTTCGCCAGGAACTTCCCCACCGGCGTGTCCTCGCCGAGCGGGGCGAGCAGCTCCACGTGGTTCTCGCCGACATCCAGGAGCACGGCCTCCACGCCCTGCTCCTCTACCACCTCGCGGTGGGCCACCTCCATTTGGAAGCCATCCCGCCACAGCCCCAGCGAGGCCTCGATGTCCGCCACCGCCACGCCGATATGGTCGATCCGCTTGAACACGCCCGCCAGTCTATCGACGGGTGCGAGGGCGGCGGGACTCAGTGGCGGCAGGCTACGGGTCGGCTGGTGAGAGGGCGGCGGGTGCGAGGGCGGCGGGACTCAGTGGCGGCAGGCTACGGGTCAGCGAGTGCCAGGGCAGTGAGGCTCAGGGCGGCAGGCCGCGGGTCGACGGGTGCGAGGGCGGCGGGGCTCATCCCGACCCAACGCCGCCCTCGCTCGCCACCGCGTCAACGGCGGTGGCCGCAGCCACCACGCGCAGACCCACGCCCGGGGCACGCTCCAGGCGTGGCACGCCCTTCATGATCCGGTCGATCGCCTCACGGTCGAGCACCTCGTGCTCCAGCAGCTCCTGGGCGAGCGCATCCAGATGGCGACGGTGAGCGACGATCGTGCGCTGCGCCACGCGCCGCGCTTCCTCGATCAGATCCTGGCGCTCCTCGTCACGGATCCGCAGCGTTGTCTCCGACAGCCGCACATCCCCGTCGGGCGAGCGTCCGACGCCCGCGGTGCCCATCGCGTAGTCGTGCACCATCTCGTGGGAGATGCTCGCCACGCGCTTCAGATCGTCAGAGGCGCCCGTCGTGATCGCGCCGAACACGATCTGCTCGGCCACACGCCCTCCCAGCAGCACCGTCATGTAGTCGAGCAGCTCCTCGCGCGTCTTCAGATAGCGGTCCTCGGCCGGCAGGTTCAGCGTGTAGCCGAGCGCGCGCCCGCGCGGGACGATCGAGATCCTGTGCACGCGGTCCACCGAGGGCAGCAGCTCGCCGCACAGCGCGTGTCCCGCCTCGTGGTAAGCCACGACGCGCTTCTCGTGCTCGTTGAGCACCCGCCGCGACTGCACCCCCGCGATCACCCGCTCGAGCGCACTGTCAAAATCGACGTCATCGATCCGCTTTGCGCCTCTGCGCGTGGCGAAGATCGCAGCCTCGTTGCAGATGTTCGCCAGGTCGGCGCCGGTCAAGCCGCTGGTCTGCTGCGCCACCAACCCGAGGTCCACCTTGCCCAGCGGCTTGTCGCGCGTGTGCACTCCGAGCACGCCCTGGCGCCCCTTGACATCCGGCGGCGCCACGAACACCTGTCGGTCGAAGCGCCCGGGACGCAGCAGCGCCGGGTCGAGCTTCTCCAGCAGATTGCTGGCGGCGATCACGACCACGCGCCCGCTCGCCGCAAAGCCATCCATCTCGACGAGCAACTGGTTGAGCGTCTGGTCCTTCTCTCCGGAGATATCCATCCCGCGACGGCCGCCGACGGCATCGAGCTCGTCGATGAAAATGATCGCCGGTTCGTGCTTGCGGGCGATCGCAAACAGCCTGCGGATGCGCGCGGCACCGAGGCCAGCGAACATCTCCACAAACGACGCCGCCGACTGCGCGAAGAATTGCGCGCCGGACTCGTGCGCGACCGCCTTCGCGAGCAGCGTCTTGCCAGTGCCCGGGGGGCCGTGCAACAGGATCCCCGTCGGCACCTTCGCGCCGAGCGCCTCGAACTGCTTGGGGTCACGCAGAAACTCGACGATCTCCTGCAGCTCGCCGCGCGCGTCGTCCACGCCCGCGATGTCCTTCCAACCGACCGCCTGGTCGGATGCCGGCTTGATCTGCTGTGGCTTGATCCGCGGCATCACCTTCAGCATCCGCCACATCACAAAGATGATCACCGTGAAGAACAGGATCGCGATCACCGGCTCCCAATTGAGCGCCCAGTTCTGGACGTTCTGCGCGAAGGAGGTATGTGGCGCCGGTGGCGCTACCACTGGCGTTTTCACCGTCGCCGCGTGCGCGTGGGCCGCCACCAACGCGGCATGCACGGCGGCGGCGTGCGTTGCGAGCGGATGCGCGAGCAGCGAATCCGCGTGAGATGCCGGCGTCGTGGGTGGTGCCGTAGCCGTGGACGCAGCGGGCGTAGATACGGTGGCCGCGGGCGCCGCGGGCGCGGGCGTAGTGGCCGCGGGCGCGGTGGGCAGCCTGCCCGTCGTAGCGCTCGCCACCGTCGCCGCCGTCCCTGAGTTCATCGCACCGTCACCATCCTTGGTTCGATCGCTTGAGTATGGAGGTTTACCAAGCTTTGTCGATCTCCGTCGCACGGCTGCCGAGGCGCAGGCCTGCCGAGCGAGCTATCCCAGCACTCGCAGCGCCAGATCCCTGAAGAACTCCGTCGCGAACGCCAGGTCGCGCGTGTCGATCCGCTCATCCGCCGCGTGGATCAGCGGCTGAGTCTCGAACAGCGACTGATGCTTCTGCGGGAAGAACCCGTACGCCACGCAATCTGGGAACGCCTCGCGGAAGTGGCGGGAGTCGGTGAAGCCCGGCAGGATCACCGGCACCACGTCGGCGCCTTGGTCGTGCTCGGCGACCCACTCCGCGATCGCGTCCATCAGCGCTGACTGCATCGGCGAGCGGTTGCCAACGATCCGCTCGGTGAAGTCGATTTTCCAGGGTGGGTGGGAGTCCGTTTCCGCGCCGTCGCGTGTCTCGGGGCGGGCGGGGCCTAGTACTTCAGCGATCCCGCGGCGCACCTCCTCCTCGCCCAGTCCCGGCGGCACGCGACAGTCCACTTTCAGCTCGGCGCTCGAGGGGATCACGTTGATCTTCTCCGACGCCTTGATCCGCGTCGGGGTGAACGTCACACCGAGCATCGGCTCGAACATCGTCACCAAGCGCTCGTCCGCCTCGCCCAGTTTCGCGACCGCGCCCTGTGGGTCGTTTGGGTCCTCGCCGAGCGCTGCCAAGAACGCCTGCGGCTCAGCGGTCAGCTCATACGCGGGCTGCCGCGCCGCCAGCCGCTCCAACACCGGCGCCATCTTCAGCAGCGCGTTCTCCCCGATCTTCGGCATCGAGGCGTGGCCCGCCACGCCGTCGGTCGTGACCGTGAAGCGGAACACGCCCTTCTCCGCGCAGCACACCCCGTAGTGGCGCTTTGCGCCGTACTCGAACACAGCCCCGCCGCCCTCGTTGACGAGCAGGTCGCAGCGGACCTTCTCCGGATGCTCTTTCGTTATCCACTGCGCGCCGAGCTCACCCCCGGTCTCCTCGTCGACGACCGCCACAATCAGCAGCTCGCCCTTTGCCGGGCGCCAGCCCGAGCGTGCCAGTCCCGCCGCAGCGGCGATCTCGGCCGCGACCTGGGACTTCATGTCCAGCGCGCCCCGACCCCAGACGAAGCCCTCGTCCAGCGCGCCGGACCACGGGCCGTGCGCGCTCCACTCCTGCGCGTTTGCCAGCACCGTGTCGACGTGGCCCAGGTAACACAAGGTCGGGCCGCTCCCCAATGTCGGGCCGTTTCCGGCTCCGTCTCCGTCGACAGCACGTAATCGCGCCACCAGGTTCGGTCGCTCGGGCTCGGCGCCGAGCAGCTCGCACTCGAAGCCGGCCTCCGTCAAATAGTCGCTCAGGTACTCCTGCGCCGCGCGCTCGTTGCCCGGTGGGTTCACCGTGTCGAAGCGGATCAGCCTGCGCAGCAGCTCACTGGCTTGGGCTGCCGGATCAGGGATGCTCACCCGGTGATCGTACGCCGATCCCAGCGGGCTCCGGGCACGGCCGCGAGCAGTTCCTTCGTATACGGATGACTGGGGGAGCCGTAAAGCGCCTCGTTGTCGGCCAGCTCGACGATCTTTCCCGCGCGCATCACCGCCACGCGGTCACACATGTGGCGCACAACCGACAGGTCATGCGAGATCAACACGAGCGTCAGCCCCATCTCCCGCTGCAGCCCGCGCAGCAGGTTGAGCACCTGCGCCTGGATCGAGACGTCCAGCGCCGACACCGGCTCGTCGGCGATCAGCAGCTTGGGGCGCAGCGCCAGCGCGCGCGCGATGCCGATGCGCTGACGCTGACCGCCAGAGAACTCGTGCGGGTAGCGGTTGTAGTGCTCGGGGTTCAGCCCGACCGTGTCCATCAGCTCCTGCACGGCGCGCTTGCGAGCCGCCCTGCTGGGCTCGATGTGATGGATCGCCAGGGGCTCGGCGATGATCGAGCCGATCGTCCTGCGCGGATTCAGCGATGAGTACGGATCCTGGAAGATCATCTGCAGCTCACGTCTGAGCTGCTTCAGAGCGGCGCCCCGCAGCGCGGTTATGACCTGACCGTCGAAGCGCACCTCACCGGCGCTCGCCTCGAGCAGGCGCGCGATCAACCGAGCGGTCGTGCTCTTACCCGAGCCGGACTCGCCGACGATGCCGAACGTCTCGCCTGCGTAGACATCGAAGTCGATGCCGTCCACAGCGTGCTCCTCGCCGACGTTGCGGCGAAGCATCACGCCGCGGTCGATCGGAAAGTGCTTGACCAGTCCAGTCACCCGAAGCAGCGGCTCGTCGTCTGTCTGAGCCAGTGGGTCGCCTCCTGTCCGAAGCAGAGGATCGCCTCCTGCCCGGTGGCGCGGCTCGCCCGAGCTCATGCGAGCTCCCGCCACAGTCGCCGGCGCTCCTCGGGGGCCAGCAGGCACGCAACCCGATGGTCGGGCTGGCCGGGAACGGGCAGCAGGGCCGGCTCGGTGCGCGCGTGCTCGGGTTGGGCGTAGGGGCAGCGCGGGTGAAAGCGGCAGCCCGACGGAGGCGCAAGCGGACTCGAGGGGCTGCCGGGAATCGGCGTCAGCTGCTGCTCGCGTGGGCCGTCGAGCGTGGGAATCGATCGCAACAGGCCCCAGGTATACGGGTGCTCGGGGGCAGTGAAGATGCGCTCGGCGGGGGCTTGCTCGACGATCTCACCGGCGTACATGACGGCGATGTCATCGGCCATCTCGGCGACGACGCCGAGATCGTGCGTGACGAGCACGAGCGCCATTGCACGTTCGCGTTGCAAGCGTGCGAGCAGCGCGAGGATCTGCGCCTGCACGGTCACGTCGAGCGCGGTCGTCGGCTCGTCGGCGATCAGCAGCTCCGGGTCGTTTGCGAGCGCCATCGCGATCATCACTCGCTGGCGTTGTCCCCCAGAGAGCTCGTGCGGGTAGGCGTCCACGCGCCGCGCAGGGTCCGGGATGTCCACGAGGCCGAGCAGCTCGATCGCGTGCGCCCGTGCCTTGGCCTTCGTGAGAGATTGGTGCGCGCGGATCGCCTCCACGATCTGCGCGCCTACGCGGTACAGCGGGTGCAGCGAGGAGAGCGGGTCCTGGAAGACCATCGCGATCTGATTTCCGCGGATGGCACGCAGCTCACCCTCGCCGAGCGTCAGCAGATCGCGTCCCGCAAAGGAGATGCGCCCGCTGAGCAGCGCGCCGTCGGCCCGCGTCAACCCGAGCACGCTGAGCGCGGCGACGGTCTTGCCCGAGCCGGACTCGCCGACGATGCCCAGCGTGCGCCCCCGCTCCAGCTCGTAGGAGATCCCGTCGAGCGCTTTCACCATCCCGTCTTCGGTCGAGAACGCGACACGCAGGTCCTCTACGCGCAGGAGCGGATCGCCGGTGGGGACGGAAGGATCGCCGGTGGCGATCATGAGTATCTGACCCGTGGGTCGAGGTACGCGTAGGCGATGTCCACGAGGATGTTCGCGACGATGATGAACAGCGCGGCGAGCAACACCGTGCCCTGGATGATCGGGAAATCGGCGTGTGTGATCGCGTCATAGTTGAGGCGGCCGATCCCCGGGATCTCGAACACGGTCTCGACCAGGACCGCCCCGCCCAGCAGCACGCCGACGTCGAGCGCAAGGATCGTCAGGATCGGCGTGATCGCGGCGCGCACGCCGTGGCGCAGGACGACCCGGCGCTCAGGCAGGCCCTTGGCGCGCGCGGTGCGGATGTAGTCCTCGCCCATCGTCTCGGTCAGGTTCCCGCGCATCACCCGCGCATACACCGCGGCGAAGCCGGCCGCGAGCACGAGCCATGGCAGGATCAGCGAGGTGAACCATTTCCACGGGTCTTCGGTCAGGCCGGCATAGGAGCCTGCCCCGGGAAATACCCTGATCTGGCCGATGTCGGCGGCGAAGAGGTACAGGGCGATCAGGCCGAGCCAGTATTCGGGCGCGGAGATGAACAGCAGCGCGACCCCCATCGACGCGCGGTCCGCGCGCGAGCGGCGGCGTAGCGCCGAGAGGATGCCGATCGGCAGCCCGATCGCCATCCAGATGATCATCGCGCCGATCGTCAGCGACAGCGTTGCGGGCAGGCGGTTGAAGATCAGGCTCCTGACCGATGCGCCGCTGTAGTAGCTGTAGCCGAGTTCACCGTGCAGAAACAGACCCTTCATATACAGCCAGAACTGGGTGATCAAGGGCTTGTTCAGCCCGAGGTCGACGCGCAACTCGGCGATCACCCTGGGGCTCGCGTTTTGACCCGCGCGCAGCCGCGCCGGTTCGGCGGTCGGCAGGATCCGGAACAGCACGAACGTCAGCGCCGAGACGAGGATCAGCAGCAGGATGCCCCACAGGATGCGGCGCAGGACGTAGCGGGTCATCTCACTCAGCGATGTGGAGAGCGAGTGGAGAGCCGGGCGAGGGAACGGGCGTCATCGCGCGGTTCTTGGATTGAGAGCATCTTGCAGGCCGTCGCCGAGGAGGTTGAACGCAAGCACGGTCAGCAGCAGAGCGATGCCGGGGAAGACCATGTACCACCAGGCGGTGTTGAAGATCGGGGTGGCGGCGGCGATCATCTGCCCCCAGCTCGCGGTGGGCGGGCGCACGCCGACGCCGAGGAACGACAGCGCCGCCTCGAGCAGGATGTTCTGCGGGATCAGCAGGCTCGAGTAGACGACGATCGGCGCGAGCAGGTTGGGCAGGATCTCGCGCCCCATGATGCGCGCGCCCGAGGCTCCCTGGGAGCGCGCGGCCTCCACGAACTCCTGCTCGCGCAGCGACAGCACGCGGCCGCGGACGATGCGCGCGATGTACGTCCAGTTGACGAGCGCGATCAGGAAGATGATCACGCCGAGGCCCGACTGGACATGGCCGCCCAGACAGCCACGAACCTCGCAGGCGGCGCCGAGGCCCAAGCCCAGCAGCAGCACCGGGATCGCCAGGACGACGTCGATGAAGCGCGAGAGGACGGTGTCGATCCAGCCGCCATAGAAACCGGCGAGCAGGCCCACGACCGTGCCGAGCAAGGTCGCGATCGCGGTGCCGAGAAGGCCGACGATCAACGAGACGCGTGTGCCGTAGATGACGCGCGAGGCGACGTCCTGGCCGAGCTGGTCAACGCCAAACGGATGCGCCAGGCTGGGTCCAAGCGGACTGCCGAATTGGTTGGTCAGATTGGAGTTCTGCACGTCGGGGCCGGGCAGGCCGAGCAGTTTCACGACGAGTGGCGCCGCAATCGCCACGACGATCAGCAGAGCTATAAAGGCCAGCGAGACGAGCGCGACCCGGTCCTGGCGAAAACGACGCCAGAACAGCTGCAGCGGCGAGCGCGCCGCGATGCCGTTCTGGGCGACGGGGAAGTCCATCGGTCCCGGAGATCCGCCCCCTGCTGCGTACGGCAACTCGGCGGCGCCGAGGGTCATTTTTCAGGGCCCTCTCGATTAACGAAATCGGCCTTAGGGCACATGCGAAACAGTTCGACACGCCCTTCTTGACAACCTGCCCCCGAACGTAAATCCGAGCGCGCGCGATACGCGCGCGATACTGGGCTCGATGGACACGTTGTTCGAGTCCGACGCCGAGCGCGACCCCGAGCGCGGTCCAGCCACGACCGGGGACGATCGCCCGCTCGCGGCGCGCATGCGGCCGAGCACACTCGCTGACTTCATCGGTCAGGCACACCTGCTCGGCAGCGACTCGGCGTTGCGCACCGCGATCGAGCAGGGGCGCCCTCACTCGATGGTCCTCTACGGGCCTCCCGGCAGCGGCAAGACCACGCTCGCGCGGATGGTGGCCGAGCACTCAAAAGCGATCTTCGAGGAGCTGAGCGCCGTGCAGGCGGGGCGCGCCGAGGTGCGCGCGGTGCTGGAGCGGGCCGCCCACCGACGCGCGACGGGCGGGCCGGCGACGGTGTTCTTCCTCGACGAGATTCACCGCTTCAACAAGGCCCAGCAGGATGCCCTGCTGCCGGCCGTCGAGGAGGGCCTGGTCACGCTGATCGGCGCTACCACCGAGAACCCGGCGTTCGAGGTCAACGGCGCGCTGCTCTCGCGCGTGCGCGTGTATGCGTTGCAAGCGCTCGATGCCGAGGAGGTGGGGACGGTGCTGCGGCGGGCGCTGGCACGGGGCGAGGGCGGCGATGGCTCCAGGGGAGCGGGCGAGGGGCGGGGACAGGGTGGCGATGGCTCCAGGGGAGCGGGTGACGGTCAGAGCCAGGGCGGCGAGGGCTCCAGGGGAGCGGGCGAGGGTGAGAACGAGGGTCCCGACGCGCAGATCGGGGTGGAGGAGGAGGCGATCGATTTCTTGGCTGCGCGCAGCGAAGGTGACGCGCGCGTCGCACTCAACGCGCTCGAGCTGGCGCTCGCCACCGCCGCCGAGCTCGGGGAGGAGCGCGTCACGATCGCGCGGGCGGAGGATGCGCTGCAGCGACGCGCCGTGCTGTACGACAAAGGAGGCGATCGGCATTACGACTACATCTCGGCCTGGATCAAGGCCACGCGAGGGTCGGACCCGGACGCGTCGCTGTACTACCTGGCGGTGATGCTGGAGGGCGGCGAGGACCCGCGATTCATCGTGCGGCGGATGGTGATCCTCGCCTCCGAGGACATCGGCAACGCCGATCCCGCGGCGCTCGGCGTGGCGGTCGCGGCGGCCCAGGCGGTCGAGCACGTCGGCATGCCGGAGGCCAAATTTGCGCTCGCGCAGACCGCGATCTACCTGTCGCTCGCGCCGAAGTCAAACGCGGCCGGACGCGCGCTGGGCGCCGCGCAGCGGCATGTGCGCGAGCACGGCGCGGGGGCGGTCCCGGGGTGGCTGCGGTCGGGGCCGAGGCCAGGGCAGGATCAGGACCCCGCCCACCCCTACGACAATCCGCACAGCCATCCCGGGCACCTGGCCCCGCAGGAGTTGCTGCCGGAGGGTGTCGCGGGCGTGCCGGAGGGTGCAGCGGGCGCGCGCTTCTACGAGCCCGACGAGGCCGAGGGGGAGCTCGCGAGGCGGCTGGCTCAGATCCTCCAGGCGCGTGGTCGATAATCGTCTGAGGATGAGTCAAGCGCCCCCCGAGAGCTCCGAGACGCCCGAGACCGCGGCGCAGGCGGCGCAGGCCACGCAGGTGCAGGCGCAGGCGGAGCAGGCCACGCAGGCGACCGAGGAGGCGCAGGCGGTGCAGGCCGCGGAGGCGGCGCGGCAGGCGGCGCAGGCGACGATCGAGTCGCGCAACCCCGCGACGGGGGCGGTGCTGGGCAGCGTGCAGGCCACGCCGCCGGAGCAAATCGCGGCGGTGGTGGCAGCGGTCGGACAGGTGCAGCCGCTGTGGGCGTTACTGCGCGTGCAGGACCGCGCGCGGTACATGCGCCGGATGGCGCAGGCGATCATCGACGAGTTCGATGATCTGGCGCAGACGATCGGCCGCGAGCAGGGCCGGCCGCGCGCGGAGGTGGCGACGCTCGAGTTGCTGCCGGCGATCGACGCGTTGATCTGGATCGCCGACGACGGGGCGAAGGTGCTGGGCGGCCGGCGGGTGGGGATTCACCGCTCGATGTCGCTCGCCAGGCGCGCGCGGGTCGCATACGAGCCCTACGGTGTGATCGGGGTGATCGGCGCCGGCAGCGCGCCGTTCGCGCAGCCGCTGGGCCAGATCGCCGGGGCGCTCTTGGCGGGCAACGGCGTGGTGTTCAAGCCGGCCCAGCGAGCGTGCCTGACCGGCGAGCGGATCGCGCGGGTCTTGGCTCGCGCGGACTTACCAGAGGGGCTCGTGGCGCTCGCGCACGGCGACGCGGGGGTCGGTGTGGCCCTGGCCCAGGCGCCGGTGGCGAAGGTCCTGTTCACGGGCTCGCCCGCCGTCGGGCGTGAGGTCGCGCGGGCGTGCGTGTCGCGGGAGAAGGAGGTGACGGTCGAGCTCGGCGGCAAGGACGCGATGCTCGTCCTGGCCGACTGCAATCTCGCCCGCGCGGCGGAAGGCGCGTTGTGGGCAGGGTGCGCCGGCGCCGGGCAGGCGCGCGGCGCGATCGAGCGCGTGTACGTCGCCCGCGAGATCTCCGAGCGGTTTGTCGCGCGGTTGGTGAGCGGCGCGGAGGGACTGACCGTGGGTGACCCGGAGCAGCCGGGCACGCAGGTCGGCCCGCTCGCCTCGCGGCGGCGGTTGGAGCACGTGGGCGAGCTCGTGCAGGACGCGGTGGCTCACGGCGCTCGGTTGCACTGCGGCGGCCCGGTATCGCCCGCGGGGTGCTCGGGAGCGTTTTATGCCCCCGCGGTGATCACCGGCGCCAGCGGTGAGCTGCGCCTGATGCGCGAGCCCGTGGACGGTCCGGTGCTGGCGGTCGTGACGGTCGACAGCGTGGAGCAGGCGATTTCGGCCGCCAACGAGGGCGACTACGGCCTCGGCGCGTCGGTGTGGACGGGGGATCGCTACCAGGGGGTTCGCGTCGCGCGCGAGCTGCACGCGGGCATGGTCTGGCTCAACGACCACCTGCCGAGCCCCGCGGTGTCGCGCGGCCCGTGGGGAGCCGCGGCGGGCAGTGGGCTCGGCAAGATGCTCGGCGAGGCCGGGTTGCGCGCGTGCGCGCAGGAGAAGCTGATCACCTGGAGCCAGCCGGGGATGCGCGGGCTGTGGTGGGGACCGTATGACGGGGTGCTGGAGGGCGGGGCGCGGGCGGTCGCGCAGTTGCGCTCGGCGCGCGACTCAGACCGCGAGCGCGCCTGGCGCCATGGGGCGGTGGCGGTGGCGCGGGTGGGAGCGCGGGCTGTGTTGAGGCGCGGGGTGCCGAGGTAGTGCCTTAGGCGGTCCCATGTGTTCTCGCCGGACTCAGCGAAAGCAGTCGAGGCGCCTGCCTATCGTCCAGATCAGGCGTGAACTCACGGTCGGCTCATTCACAACGGGCAAACTCGATGCTCCCCCAACGGACGACTTCGAGGCACCGGCGCCAATGACCTCATCACGACTGCTTCGCGCCGAGTAAGCGATCGCATTGCGGCCTACCCTGGGGCGCTAGCTCTGGACGCGGTGCCGCAGGCTGCGGTAGGCGGCGTAGAAATGCGCGGCTGCTGCCGGGAGGAGCAGCGCTCCCCACCAGCCGCCGAGGCCATAGCCGTACAGGATGGCGGTCAGGGCCACCAACCAGATACCGCTGAGAACGCGCACGGGGACTATGACACGACGGTGCCTGTACTCCCATGCCCATGAAGTTCGCCACCTGTTTCGCAGCCGCATGGATGTCGCGCTTCTAAGCAGATCGGCGGCCTCCGCCAGTCGCGGCCACCGCTGTCCGTCCTCGGCGCCGGCCATCAGCACCGACAGGATCTCCTGCTCGTGCTCGCGGCGGTACCGTGCTGGGAAGCACTTCAGCAGACGCCGGTAGCGGCGTTCCAGGTTAGCTGCGTCGGTCATCGCAACACTCCGGCCGGGTGCAGCCGTGAGATCGCGACGATCGCGTTCGCTTGCAGGCGGGCCGCCTCCTCGGCGAGTCGCTGCTCGCCTGGGGACGTGAGCAGGTAGTAGCGGCGCAGCCGGTTATCCACGACCTCCTCGCGGTCCACCTCGATCAGCCCGTCCGCGCGCAGCCGGTCGAGCGCCGTGTACAAGGTTCCGGCGCGCACGCGCACACGCCCGTCGGAGATCTGCTCGACGTCAGTGATGATCCCGTAACCATGCTGGCTACCCCCAGCCAACGCGGTCAGGATCAGGAACGTCGCCTCCTGCATCGCACGCATACCCATAGAGACAGTATATATCGAACAACTAGCGGTTGTCAAGCCGTTACCCGGCGGCCTTGCAGCCTCGCCCTGCAAGCCCGAGATCGCCGCGTCGTATGCCCGCCGGTCAGTCTTGTTCAACGAGGCCGCGGCCGTGTTCTGGTGGGCGAAAAGGATCCTGTTTCTCCTGTTGTCGTTCTGGTGGGCGCATGCGCCCACCAGCCGGGGCGTGCATGCACGCCCCGGAAGACAGGCCCGCATGCGGGCCTGTCGGCTCGCGTCGCATGCGACGCGGCCACCTAGGTCCTCCACCCAAGAGCCACCCCAAGTCCTTCCACACAAGAGTCACCCCAGATCCTCCTTTCCCCAAGACCCCCAGTCAAGGGGACCAGCCAAGATGGATACCCTTTGAGGATGCCCGCCCAGGCTTATGCAGGCAAGGAGTGCGTCTGCCAGTTGCGCAAGGGAATCTGCGACCAATCCTGCGTCCAGGGGATGCTCGACACCCCGTTCTATATTGCTTGCTTGAAGTTGACGGGCAGGCGCTGCCTGGTCGTCGGAGGCGGCGAGATCGGCTTGGAGAAGGTCGATGGGCTGCTCGCCTGTGATGGTGAGGTGACGGTGATCGCGCCCGTCCTCGAGCCGGCGCTGGCGGAGTACGCGCGTGAGGGCTCGATTCGTTGGCAGCGGCGCGTATATGAGGGCCCACCCGACCTGGAGGGTGTGTTTATGGCGATTGCCGCGACGAACGACACCGACGTGAACATCGCGGTGTACGACGACGCCGAGCGCCGCGCGATGCTCGTCAACGTGGTCGATGTTCCCCCTCTGTGTAATTTCATCCTGCCGGCGATCGTGCGCAGCGGGCCGCTGGCGATCGCGATCTCCACGGCGGGCGCCTCGCCGGCGCTGGCCAAGCGGATCAAGCGCCAGATCGCCGCGGAGTACGGCGAGCCCTACGCGCGCCTGGCGGTGCTGTTGAACGAGGTGCGCGGCTGGGCGAAGGGAACTTTGCCCACGTACCAGGACCGCAAGGAGTTCTTCGAGGGGATCGTCAATGGCGACCCCGACCCGGTGGAGTTGTTGCGCGGCGGCGGTAGTAGTGGCGGTAGTGGCGGCGGCGAGGATGCGGTGCGCGAGTTGATCGCGGCGGCGCAGGCACAGCGCACGCGCGACGCGCAGGCACAGCGCACGCACGCGCCGGCCGGCGTCTGAGCGACGCCGCGATGGGGGCGCTGCGGATCGAAGGGCTGACGCGGCGCTACGGCGAACGCGAGGCGCCGGCGGGCGAGGCCGGCGGCGCGCGCGAGCCGGCGCTGCGGCTGGAGGGGCTCGTGCGTAACTACGGCGAACGCGAGGCGCTGAGCGGGGTCTCGCTGTCCTTGGCGGCCGGCCAGACGCTCGTCGTGTTCGGGCCGAACGGGGCGGGCAAGACCACGCTGCTGCGCGTGCTGGCGAGCCTGCTGCGACCCCACGCCGGGGAGGTCAGCGTGCTGGGCGAGAGCCTGCCGGATGAGGCGTGGGCCGTGCGCGGGCGGGTCGGGTTGCTCGGCCACGAGCCGCTGCTGTATCGCGAGCTGAGCGCGCGCGAGAACCTGCGCTTTCACGCGCGCCTGCATGGGGTCGGCGAGCAGCGCGTGGAGGAGTTGCTCGGGGCCGTGAGGATGCGCGAGCGCGCGAAGGAGCCGCTGCGGACGCTCTCGCGGGGGATGGTGCAGCGCGTGGCGATCGCCCGCGCCGTGCTGCACGATCCCGAGCTGCTGCTGCTCGACGAGCCGCGCGCCAACCTCGATCCCGCGGCGAGCGAGCTGGTCGAGCCGTTGATCGGGGAGCGGACCAGGGGTGGCCCGGGGGGACCGTACGCGAGTGATCTGCAGTCACGATCCGGCGGCGGGTTGCGCGAGGCCGACGTGGTGCTGGGCCTGCGCGACGGGCGCCCGGTGCTGTTGCGCGGGGCCGGGGATGTGGGTCCCGATGAGATCGCGGAGTTGTATCGGTGAGGCGCACGGTCGGGGCGCTGCTGCGCAAGGAGTTGCTGGTCGAGCTGCGCACGCTGGAGTCCGTGCCGGGGATGTCGCTGTTCGCGGTGACGACGTTCGTGGTGTTCCACTTCGCCCTGAACCAGAACAGCGTCTCCGGCGACGAGGCGGCCGGCATCCTGTGGGTGACGCTGCTGTTCGCGGCGATGCTCGGCGTCAACCGCCTGTTCGTCGCCGATCAGGACCAGGGCGGCTTCGACGCGTTCCTGCTCGCGCCGGTGGACCGCTCGGCGATGCTCTTCGCCAAGGCCTTGGCGTTGTTTGCCTATCTCGCCGTGCTCGAGCTGGTCGCGGTGCCGGCCTTTGGGCTGCTGCTGCTCGGCCCGCCACTCGGCCAGGCGCTGCCGGACCTGCTGGTCGTGCTCGTGCTCGCGGACATCGGGATCGCGGCGATCGGCACGCTCGTCGCGGCGCTGGCGGTGCAGACGCGCGCCCGCGATCTGCTCGGGCCGCTGCTCGCTCTGCCGCTGCTCGTGCCGATCGTGATCGGCGGGGCGCGCGCCAGCTCGCCGCTGCTGGCGCCGGGCACGCGAGTGGGGTGGGTGGTCTGCCGCAAACGCGCTGGCTGTTGCTGCTCGGGCTCTATGATCTGGTGTTCGGGCTGATTGCCTACGCCGTTTTCGACTTCCTTCTGGAGGACTGACGTGAAATCCTCGAGCCGTCCTGGAGCCGACTTCTCCGAGACAGAGCATCGCCCTCCAGGCGATGTTGAGCGGGCCTATCGGCCCTTCGGACGGGGCCTGCGCACATTGAGCATCGCCGCGGTCGCCGCGATGCCTATCGCCCTCGCACTCGTGTTCTTCTACGCGCCGATCGAAGCCGAAGAAGGGTTCCTGCAGAAGATCTTCTACCTGCACGTGCCGCTGGCGATCGTGACCCTGTGCGGGTTCGTGCTCGGTGGGTTGCTGGCGATCATGCACCTGCGCACGCGCGATCGGAAGCTGGGACCTGCGCTCCTACGTGGCGATCCACATGAGCCTGATCTTCGGCGTCGGGACGCTGATCACCGGCTCGATCTGGGCACGCGGCTCGTGGGGGCACTGGTGGGTGTGGAGCGAGCCGACGCTCGTCTCGTTTCTGATCATCATGCTGCTGTACGCGACCTACCAGCCGCTGCGCTTCGCGATCGAGGACCCCGAGCGCCAGGCGCGCTACGCGTCGGTGTTCGCGATCGTCGCCGGGGCGTTCGTGCCGATGAACTTCCTCGCGGTGCGCCTGTCGACCGCCTACCTGCACCCACGCGTGCTCGGCAGCTCCTCGAACCTGCCCGCCAAGATGCAGTTCACGTTCCTCGTTTCGCTGGCGGCGATCGCGCTGCTGTTCGCGACGCTCTGCTCCTACGAGCTGACCGCCAAGCGCACGCGTATGCTGCTCAAAGCGCGCAGCAGGACGCTCGGCTTCCAATGACCCCGCTCGCCAAGACCATGCTCGGCACAGCCATCCCGGGGAGCTCTGACAACGGCTACGTGGCGGCCGCCTACATCGTGTTCTTCGTGATCGTGCTGATCTACGTGGCGATCATGGCGCTGCGCCTGACCCGCGTGGAGCGCAGCCTGCGCGAGCTGGGCGAGCGCGCGCGAGCGACCCGCGCAAGCGGAGAGCTCGCAGGGCGAGACGCGCCAAGGCATGGTCGCAGACGCGGCGTCCAGTCAGCGGGAGCGCGAGACGGTATGAGCGCGGTGGCGGCATGACGAGGCTGCGGCTCGAGCGAGGCGGCGGCATGACGGAGGGTCTGCGATGAGCGAGTTGCTGGCGCTCGGCATCTCGCACAAGACGGCGCCGGTGGCGTTGCGCGAGCGCCTGGCGTTCACCGAGCAGGAGGCGAGCGAGTTCGCCAAGCAGTTGACGGCGAGCGCCGAGGTGCGCGAGGCGGTCGTGATCTCCACCTGCAACCGCACCGAGGTCTACCTCGTGGTCGGCGGGGCGGGTGGGGCTCTCGTCAAGGCTGAGGGGGACGTGCTGGGATTGCTCGCGCGTCGCGCGGGAATCCGCCCGACGGAGCTCGCGCAGGAGATCTACTCGCCGCGCAACTGCGACGCCGCGCGCCAGCTCTACCGCGTGACCGCGGGTCTGGAGTCGATGGTCGTCGGCGAGGCCGAGATCCAGGGCCAGGTCCGCCGCGCCCACGAGGCGGCGATGCGGGCCGGCAGCACGGGAGCGTTCTCCAACCGCCTGTTCGCCGCCGCGCTGACGACGGGCAAGCGAGTGCGCACAGAGACCAGGATCGGCTGCCGAGCCGCGTGAGCGTCCCCTCGGTGGCCGTCGATCTGGCGCTGAGCGTGCTCGGCGGATTGGCCGAGCGCCACGTGGTGATCCTCGGGGCGGGCGAGACCAGCGAGCTGACCGCGCGCGCGCTTGCCGAGCAGGGCGCGGGCACGATCTTCGTAGCCAATCGCCACGCCGACCGCGCGCTCAGCCTCGCCCAGCGCTTCGGCGGCTCGGTGGTCGGACTCGACGGCCTCCCCGACCAGTTGCTGCACGCCGACATCGTTCTGTCCTCGACCTCCTCCCCGCATCCGATCGTCGGCCGCGAGGAGCTCGAGCTGGTGATGGCAGAGCGCGCGGGACGGCCATTGCTGCTGATTGACATCGCGGTGCCGCGCGACATCGACGCCGGCTGCGGTGAGCTGGAGGGGGTCAGCCTGTACGACATCGATGACCTGCAAGCCGTCGTCGCGCGCAACCTCGACACGCGCGCGAGCGAGATCCCCCGCGCCCAGGAGATCGTCGAGGAGGAGATCCAGCGGTTCGCGCGCTGGCTCGGCCAGCTCGAGGTACTGCCCACCGTGAGCGCGCTGCGCGAGCACGGCAACACGCTGGTGGAGCAGGTGCTGGCCGAGAACGCCGGGCGCTGGGAGTCGGCCTCACCGCGCGACCTCGCTCGCGTGGAGGCGATCGCGCGAGCGGTGATGAGCCGGCTGTTGCACGAGCCGACGATCCGCCTGCGCAGCCTGTCGGAGGCACGCGGGCACTCGAGCCTCGAGCTGGTGCGCGAGCTGTTCGCCCTGCGCGACGACGCCCGGAGGAGGAGCCGCCGCCAGCGCGCTCGCCGAGGTCCACGAGCCTCGCAGCGCCGCCGCCAGGGCTGATGCGAATCGGAACCCGCGGGAGCGCGCTCGCGCTCGCGCAGGCGGGCCACGTCGCCGATGTTGCTCACGGCCAGCACCGGGCTGGAGATCGTCACGATCACGACGAGCGGCGACAGGGTCGGTGATGGCGGGCAGGGCGGGGACGCCGCGGCGGCGGCGAAGGTGAGTGGCGAGCCGGCGACAAGTCCCGCTGGGTCGACACGATCGAGCAGGCGCTGCTGGCCGGCGAGATCGACCTCGCGGTGCACTCGGCCAAGGACGTCCCCGGCGAGCTGGCCGAGGGACTGTGCTGCTGGGAGCGCCCGCGCGGGTCGAGCGCCGAGGACGTGCTGTGCGGCGCGCCTTCGCTGGAGGCGCTTGCCGAGGGAGCGCGCATCGGTACGAGCAGCGTGCGCCGCGCGGCGCAGCTGCGCGCGGCCGGAGGATCTGCGAGGTGGTCGCGATCGGCGGCAACGTCGACACGCGCCTGCGGCGGTTGGGCGAGTCGGGGGGCGGGCAGAGAGGCTGGAGCAGGACGGCGAGGATGACCTGGATGCGATCGTGCTCGCGCGCGCCGGGCTGGTGCGACTCGGACGCGAGGCGGAGGTGGGCGCGGTGCTCGACCCCGTGCGTTTCGTGCCGGCTCCCGGCCAGGGTGTGCTCGCGCTCGAGGGACGCGCCGGAGGACGCGCACGCGCAGGAGGCGGTAGCGGCGATCACCGACGCGGATACGTTCGCGTGCCTGCAGGCCGAGCGGGCGGTGGCGAGCGGGCTGGGCGCGAGCTGTCACACACCGCTCGGGGCTCATGCGACGCCCGCCGGCTGCGGCTGCCTGACCCTGCGCGCGTGGGTCGGACTGCCCGACGGCTCGGCAGTGGTGCGGCGACGAGCTGCTGGGCGGCTTCTACGATCCGGTCGCCCTCGGGCTGCGGGTGGCGGAGCGAATGCAGGCGGTCGGGGCCCGGGAGCTGCTACGCCGAGGCAGAGGAGATGACCGTTGAGCACGCCTGAGACGCCCGGCCCCCACTCGGGGACGGGTCACGAGGCGGGTCCTGATGTCGGGCGCGTCTATCTCGTCGGCGCGGGACCCGGCGACCCTGGGCTGCTGACCGCGCGCGCGCTGGAGCTGATCGCGGCGGCTGACGTGATCCTGCACGACCGCCTGATTCCAGCCGCGGCGCTCGACGGCGCGCGCGCCGATGCCGAGCTGCTGTTCGTGGGCAAGGAGGGCGGCGGCGCGTCGGTCCCGCAGGAGCAGACCGAGGCGCTGATGCTCGCGCGCGCCAAGGCCGGGCTGAGCGTCGTGCGACTGAAGGGCGGCGACCCGTTTGTGTTTGGGCGCGGCGGCGAGGAGGCGCTCACGCTGCGCGCGGCCGGCATCCCGTTCGAGATCGTCCCTGGCGTGAGCTCCGGCGTGGCCGCGGCGGCCTACGCGGGCATACCCGTCACCCATCGCGGGCTCGCGACGGCGGTGGCGCTGGTGACGGGGCACACGCGGGCGGACGTTCGCTGCGAGCGAGAGCCTGGGCGGGGACAGGCGGACATCGACTGGCCGGCGCTCGCGGCGTTTCCGGGGACGCTCGTGTTCTACATGGGGGTGCGCCAGCTCCCCCAGATCGCGGAGTCGCTGATCGCCGCCGGGCGCCCCGCCGATGAGCCCGTGGCGATCGTCGAACGCGGCACGCTCCCCGACCAGCGCACGGTGACGGGGACGCTGGCGAACATCGCCGAGATCGCCCGCCAAACGGAGGTGCGGGCGCCCTCGATCACGGTCGTCGGGCCCGTCGCCGGGCTTGCCGAGCAGCTGGAGTGGCTTGAGGACGGGACCGATATCCGCTCAGCGGACAGACCGTGGCGGTCACCCGCGCGCGCGCGCAGGCCAGCGGGCTGGCGCGGCGACTGGAGGAGCTGGGGGCGATCGTGGTGCAGGCTCCGAGCATTCGCGTCGAGCCGATCGACGGCCCCGCGCCCGACCTCTCGCTGTACGACCTCGTCTGCTTCACCAGTCCCAACGCGGTGAGCGCGCTGTTCGAGCGCCTCGCGCGGGGAACCGCGCCTGGCGAGGCGCGCTGACGCGCGCGCGTTTGCGGGCGCCCGCGTGGCGGCGATCGGCCCCGGCACGGCGCGCGCGCTGGCAGAGCACGGGCTGATCGCGGACATCGTGCCGGAGCAGTTCGTCGCGGAGGCGCTCGTCGAGGCGCTCGCCGACAGTGCCGGTCGAGCGTGCGCTGGTCGCGCGCGCCAAGGAGGCACGCGACGTGATCCCCGACGCGCTGCGTGCGCGCGGCGCGCAGGTGGACGTGCTGGCGCTATATGAAACCGTCGCCGAGCCGCTCTCTCCCCAGGCGCTCGAGGCGGCACGAGAGGCCGACTACATCACCTTCACCTCCTCCTCCACCGTGCGCTTCTTCCTCGAGGCGGCGGGCGGGGCGGGAGCGGGGCGAGCCGGCGGCGCGCGGCGAGACCGCCGGCCTCTCACCCGAGACGCGGATCGTCTCGATCGGCCCGGTCACGAGCGAGACCCTGCGCGAGCACGGCCTGGAGCCGCATGTCGAGGCCGAGGATCACGATGTCGATGGGGTCATCCAGGCGCTGCTCGCGGACGTTGCCACGCGAGCCGGCTGACTGGGCTAACCGCGCCCGAGCGCAGCCGCCGGGGTGGGCGACTCCGCGGCGCTCGCGTGCGCCCCTGAGCGGGGGACGCTCTTCGATCGGCACCCGGCGCAGCTCCATCGGCGCGTCCAGCGCCTGCGGCGGCAGCGCGATCGAGCCCGAGGCATGAGCATCGGTGAACTCCGGGCCGAGCAAGCGCGTCGAGGCAGCGACGAGGACCGCGTAAGCCATCGCGGAGAGCTCGCGCAGCGACTGATGAGCATGCTGGCGGACCCCGAGGTGCACCTGGGCCAGGCCAGCGAGGCCCACCGCGCGCCACGCGTCGATCAGCATCGCGATCTCCACGCCGTAGCCGACGCTGAAGGGAAGTCCCAAGAGCAGCTCCCGCCGCGCGGCCACTTCGCCCGCCAGCGGCTGGTCGAAGACCGCGAGCTCGGGCGCGTGCAGGTTCAGCAGCGGCCGGGCCAGCAGCTCGGTGACGCGGCCGCCCTCGCCCGCGCGGGCGCTCGAGCCCGATTGCGCGCCGTCGCGAAACGGACGCTCGAAGCACCCCTTCACGAACTCGATCTCCGGATCGCAGATCAACGGCCCCAGCAGACCCGTCAGGAAGCCAGCGTGGAAGCTCTCGGTGTCGGCGTCGAGGTAGGCGACGATGTCGCTCTGCACCACCTGCAGCGCGCGCCACATCGCATCGCCCTTGCCCTGCGCCGGGCCGCACTCGGGCGCCACCGCGTTCTCCTGCACAACCGTCATACCAGCGGCTGCGGCAATCTCGGCCGTCCCGTCGGCCGACGCGGAGTCGATCACGAGTGCCTCGTCGATCAGCCCAGCCGCCTGCAGCTCTGCGACGCACTCCGCGATCGCGCCGATCGTCGCGGCGACTTCACGCGCCGGCAGCACGACCGCGATCGACTCGCGCTTGGCGGAGAGTAGGCGCTCCAGCGGGAATTCTCCGGCCTGGAAGCTGCGCCGTGCGCGCCAGTTGGTAGCCCCCAGATCCTTGTTCATCCTCCCTAACTTAACCGCCGCCGTAGGCTTTGCCGGCTCCACTTCAATCAAACGCGCAAGGGTGGTTGAACGTGACGACATGGGGGTACGTAAGCAGTACAGACTCGAAATAAGTAACGATGCGACCCGAGTGACCACCTCAGAGAACATCGAGGAATCCTCCTGATGCCCAGCACTCCCAGATATGAGCAGGAACAGGCCGACGCGGCAGGGCTCGAAGCCGCCGAGATCGGAGGCCTCACCGGCGAGGAGCAACTGGACCCAGCCCAACGTCCCGTCACCGAGGGAGGTGGCGGCGTCGCCGAGGGCTTCGAGGAGGCAGAGCGCGCGCTGATCGAGCACGCCTCCCACGGCGATCAGCAGGCCGCCCACGCGATCCTCCACGATCAAGGCCCCCCGAGAGGAGAGCTCACACGCGAGAGATTCGGATTCAGACCACGAGCGCAGCAGCGAGCTCGGCGACGAGCGGTAAGTTCCGAGCGGCCGGCGAGACGAGGTCGGAGGTCGGAGGTCGGAGGTCGGAGGTCGGAGGTCGGAGGTCGGAGGTCGGGAACCGTAAGTGATCAGCCGCCGCCTTACGGGTGCTCGCGCCGAGGGCGCGTTTGCGTGATTCAGCGGGCTGGCCGGCGATCACCGCCGCGCCCGCCGGCCCGGCTTCAGTGCTGGCGCTGGCGCTGAGCGATCGGTGATACTGACCTCGATGAGGCACTCAACGGAGTCGGGGGGCTCCGACCAGCGGATGCGAGCAATCGATCTGCTGGTCGAGGCCGGGGCGGTTCTGGCCAGCTCACTGGACCCGAGAACCACGATGCGGGAAGTCGCAAAGCTGACCGTGCCGCGACTGGCCGATATCTGCGTGATCGACCTGCTCGGCGACGACGGCAAGATCAACGACGTCGCCGTCGTCGCGGCCGACGAGGAGATAGCACGCGGCATCGAGGCGCTGCGCGCTCGCTCCCCGTTGGATCCCGATGGCGAGCATCCCGTTGCCCGGGTGATCCGCAGCGGCCAGCCCGAATTGCTTGCCGAGATGCCTGATACCTCGCTGCGAACCTTCGCCGAAGGCTCAGCCCACGCGGAGTTCATGATCGCCCATCGCTACCGCTCGGCGGTCGTCGCGCCGCTGCGCGCGCACGGCCGCACGCTCGGCGCGATCTCGATCCTGCGCGTCGCGCCGAGCAAGCCGCTCGGGCAGAGCGAGCGACGCTACGGCCAGCAGGACCTCGAGCTCGCCTCAGAGCTCGCACGGCGAGCGGCTCTGGCAATCGATAACGCCCGCCTATTCTCCGATCTTCGCCGTCTCGAGCAGCGCTTGGAGGCGATCCTCACCAACGTCGCCGAGGCGATCACCGTCGTGGATCGCAGCGGACAGACGATCTTCGCCAACCAAGCCGCCGCGGATCTCCTGCACGTGGCCTCCCCCAGCGAGCTGACCAACCTCCAGCCGGGCACGATCATGGCGCACTTCCTGGTCCTGGACGAGCAGGGCACAGAGCTCGACCTCGAGAGCATGCCCGGCAGGCGGCTGTTCGCGGGCAAGCATCCAGAGCCGCTGCTGGTGCGCAACATCGTCCGCGCGAGCGGCGAGGAGCGCTGGATCGTGGCCCGCGCCTCGCCGGTCGCCGACCCCGACACCGGGGAGATGCTCTATGCGGTCAACGTTTTCGAGGACGTCACCGAGATCAAGCGCGCGCAGCTCGCCGAGAGCTTCCTCGCGGAGGCAAGTCGCGTGCTTTCCTCCTCGCTTGACTACGCCCAGACGCTCCAGCGCGTGACACAACTCGCCGTGCCACAAATCGCCGACTGGTGCGCGATCGATCTGCTGGGCGAGGACGACCAGATCGAACGCGTGGCCGTCCATCACACCGACCCGGCAAAGCTCGAGTTGGCTGAACGGCTCGATCGCGCTTACCCCCAGCTACGCGACGATCCCAGCGGTGTCCCGGAGGTGCTGCGCAGCGGTCAGGCGCGCATCTTCACCGGCGAGCGGTTGGACGCGCTGACGGCCAGCGCGCGCGATCCCGAGCACCTACGGCTACAGCGCGAACTTGGCAGGACCGCCGTGATCATCGTGCCGATGACGGTGGCGGC
The DNA here is from genome assembly GCA_963804555.1 of uncultured Solirubrobacterales bacterium. Classification (GTDB taxonomy): domain Bacteria; phylum Actinomycetota; class Thermoleophilia; order Solirubrobacterales; family Solirubrobacteraceae; genus Palsa-744. The sequence continues at coordinate 46,490 of CAWDQX010000007.1, read as the reverse complement.
ACGGGTCATCGGCACGATCACGCTGGCAATGTCGGTGTCCGGGCGCCGCTTCTCCGAGATCGATTTCCCGCTCACGGAGGAGCTCGGCCGCCGCGCCGGCACCGCCGTGGAGAACGCGCGGCTCTACACCGAGCGAGCACGGATCGCGCACACGCTGCAGCGCTCATTGCTCCCAGAGTCGCTGCCGCAGCTCGCCGGTGTCGAGATCCAGACGCTCTACGCGGCCGCCGGTGAGCTGAACGAGGTGGGCGGCGACTTCTACGACGTGTTCGACTACGACGGCGCGCGCGCGATGCTCGTGATCGGCGACGTCTGCGGCAAAGGTCCCCGGGCAGCGGGAGTGACGGCGCTGGCCCGCCACACCCTGCGTGCCGCGGCGATCGGCGGCCAGTCGCCCACGGACATGCTCGGCACGCTTCACCAGGCGCTGCTACGCCAACCGCCGGGGGCGGACCTGTGCACCGTCTGCCTGATCATGCTCGTGCGCGAAACGGATGGTGCGCGGCTCACGATCGCGCTCGCCGGGCATCCGCCGCCACTGCTGATCGGAGCAGACGGAGAAGTCGAGCAGGTCGGCCGCAGCGGCACCGTCCTTGGTGTGATCGACCCGGTCAGCATCGATGAGCACGAGATCTCCCTTGGCGCCGGCGAGACGTTGCTGATGTACACCGATGGCGTGATCGAGGCGGGCAGACCGGATCACCTACTCGGTGAGGACGGCCTGCGCGAGCTCTGCGCCGCGGCGCCCAAGCTCCCGCTCACGAGCTTTCTCCAGCACATAGAGCTCGCGGCCCGCACCCACGCGCAAGGGGCGCTGCGAGACGACATCGCGCTGCTGGGATTACGGATAGCAGGTTGAGCGATGCGAGGCAAATGCGTGCTGAGTAGACCACAAGCGCGCTAATCTTTCGCCAATGGCGGTCGGGAGCAACCTCTTGATTGACGTGAGCCGCGAGGGGGAGCGGGTGGTGCTGCGCCTCGATGGCGAGCTCGACCTGGCCAGCGTGCCGCTGCTCGAGCGCGAGGTCGAGCTCGCGATGCTGGATCACACCGCGACGATCGTGCTCGACCTGCGCGGGCTCGAGTTCCTCGACTCCACCGGCCTGCGGACGATCCTCCTGCTGGACAAGCGCTGCACAGAGCGCGGGCAAACGTTTGCCCTCGTCCGCGGCCCGGAGCAGGTCCAACGGCTGATGAGCACGACCCGCGTAGACGAGCATCTGAAGATCATCACCACCCCCGAGGAGATCCTGCTCTAGCTTGACCCTCGCCGGTATGCCATCTCCGGTGATCGCCTTCCTCTCCGACTACGGTCACGCCGACGAGTTCGTCGGCGTCTGTCACGGAGTGATCGCCAAACGCGCCCCCAGCGCGCGCGTGATCGACCTCACGCATTCGATTCCCCGTCACGACGTGCGCGCCGGGGCACTGGTGCTGCGCGGCACGCTCGCCTACACCCCTGCGCAAGTCCACCTCGCGGTGGTCGATCCCGAGGTGGGCGCACTCGGGATCAACGCCCGGCGCCGGGTCGCGCTGCGCAGCGCCGCGGGCCCCCTGCTGGTCGGTCCCGACAACGGGCTGCTGATGCTCGCCGCCGAGTGGCTGGGAGGAGCGATCGAGGCGTTTGACATCGGCCACTCACCCGAGCGCCTGGAGCCGGTTTCGGCGACCTTCCACGGGCGCGACATCTTCGCGCCGGTCGCCGCCGCGCTGGCGGATGGGGCGCCGCTCGCGGGCCTCGGCGAGCCGCTCGCAGTGGAGGAGCTGTGTGAGCTGGAGCTGTCCGTGGCGCAGCCGCTGGAGGGCGCGCTGCTGACCCACGTGCTGCGCTGCGACCACTTCGGGAACCTGATCCTCGACGCATCTCACGAGCAGCTACTGGCGGCCGGCATGCGGCTGGGCGAGGCGCTCACCTTGGAGGTCGCGGGGGACGGGGTCGCGGAGAGCGGGGTGGCGGGGAGCGGGGTCGCGGGAGACGGGGTCGCGGGGGAGGCTCACCCGGCGCGCTATGCCTCCACGTTCGCCGACGTCGCACCCGGCGAGCTGTTGCTCTACGAGGACGCCCAGCTGATGGTGGCGCTCGCCGTCAACCGCGGCTCCGCCGCCGCGCTGCTCGCGGTGGCGCGCGACAACGAGCTGCTCGTCAGGCGCGCGTGAGCTCGCTCGGCCGGCCACGGCTGCACCTGCGCGAGATCGACTCCACCAACGAGCGCGCGCGGATGCTGGCGCTGGCCGGGGCGCCACATGGCACGCTCGTCACGGCCCGCGCGCAGACCGCCGGACGTGGGCGCCAGGGCCGGCGCTGGAGCGCGCCAGCGAACAGCTCCCTGCTGATGTCGCTCGTCTTGCGCCCCCCTCCATCGCTGCTGACGCTGATCGCCGCCGTCGCGGTCTGCGACGTGGTGGGCAGCGAAGCGCGGGTCAAGTGGCCAAACGACGTCGTGCTGCCAGGATCGGATCCCGCCCAGCCGCTGGCCAAGCTCGCGGGAATCCTCGCCGAGGCTCGTCCCCAAGCGGGCTGGGCGGTCCTGGGGATCGGCCTCAACGTGGCCGTCCGCCTGGAGGAGTTGCCCGTAGAGCTGCGCAGCAGCGCCGCAACGCTCGGCTACTCGCCGCGGGAGATCGAGCCCACGCTCGAGCGCCTGCTCGCGGCGTTGGAGCGGCGGCTGGCCGAGCCGGCCGCAGTGACGCTCGAGGCCTGGCGTCTACGCGACGCGCTGTACGGGCGCGAGATCGCTTGGGGTGAACACGGCCCGGAGAGTTGGGCCGGGCACGGGCGGGCGGAGGGGATCGATGGCATGGGGCACTTGATCGTCTCGCTCGCCGGTGGCGGCGGTCAGGCCATCCTCGACGCAGGCGAGGTTCATCTGCAGGCCGTCTCCTAGAGCGTCGGCAGGGGCGCTCAGTCCGGGGGCGGGGCGGCTAGGAGGGCGCGGGACGCAAGGGCGGCTAGGGGCACGGGCAACGGCGGCGGCCGGGAGGGCACGGGACGCAGGCAACGGCGGCGGGTCAGTCCTCGGCGTGATCGAGGGCGTCGTCGACATTGCGCTGCAGCGTCTCGCCCACGCCCGGCGCCAGCTCGCCACCGTGCTCCTCCCCGTTCCTCGACCCACTCGACAGCGCCTCCGCCAGGACCGCGTCGCTCGGCGCTTGGTTGCCTCTACGCCGGCCCCTGCGGGCGGGGCCCGTCCCGTTTGGAGCGTTCGCGGCGCTTGTCGGGTTTGCGGTATTTGTTGTGCTCGCGGCGCCTGTGGGATTTGCGGCGTTTGTGGGGTTTGCCGCGTTTGTCGCGCCCTTGGACCCCTTGCGCCGACGCCGCGCGTTGCGGGCGCGGCGTTTGGGGAAGTTGCGCAGCAGCTCGCGGGCCAGCGCCGGGGGCTTGCGCGCCATCCGCGTACGCGCCCCGCGCAGCGCCTCCTCGGCCTCCGGCGTATGGGCGAGCGCCGCGGCCAGCAGCGCGGCGGCCAGCCGGCGGTCCTGCTTGCGCGAAGCGTGGATCAAGCGCCGGGCGTTGCGCGCGTGCGCCCCGCCGGCCGAGTTGACGAGCAGGCCAAGCAGTCGCTTGGTCTCCGGCCAGCGCTGCACCGCGTACTCCTCGTGCACATCGCGCGTGTACTCCGCCAGCCGCCAGATCCAGGCGTTGGCCTGGTCGCGGCGGCCGATGCGCCGCTCGACCAGCGCGCGCAGCATGATCTTCGACGCCTCCCTGCGCTCGTCGCGCGGCCAGCCGCCGATGATGTCGATCGCCGTATCGAAGGTGTCGGGGTCGCCCAATGGGGGGATGTCGCTCAGTGCTCGCAAGCGCAGCTGCGCGTTCTTGTTGCGTTGCACCGCGGTGATCAGGAAGCGGCTCTTCAGCTCACCGGTGCGGTCGAAGTGGAGCATCGCCCGCGCCCGGCGCCAGCCGTTCGGCGCGACACGCGCGCCGGCCAGCGCCGCCCACACGTGCTGCTCGCCGTAATCGAGGTGCTCGACGGCGATCCGCCACAGCTCGCGCTCGAAGACCTCAAAGCGCCGCTCCTCCTCCGCGCACACCGGCAGCACACGCCGCTCGACGCGCATCCTGCGTCCGCGTCCACGGCGCACCGGGCCGACGACGATCGCCCCGCCGCGGTAGACGTCGCGGTCGAGCAGCGAATGCAACGTCACGACAGGGTCGTCGTGCTTGGTGGCCGGGTGCACGAAGTCGACCACCAGCCCCGCCTCCTTGCCGGGGTGCCGGCGGGTGACGCGGCCGACGCGCTGCTGGTAGATGCGCTTGGACGCGGTCGGCGCCAGATGCACACAGACGGTCGCCCGCGGGCTGTTCCAGCCCTCCGCGAGTAGCTGCGCGTTGATCAGCACGTCGATGTCGCCGCGCTCGTAGCGAGCGAGGATCCCGGCCAGCTCGCGCTTGGGCGTCTCGCCCGAGACAGCCTGCGCCTTCAAGCCCTCGGCGCGGAATGCTTCGGCGAGGTTGTACGCGTGGCGAACCCCCGCCGCGTACACGACGCCGGGAACCCCGTTGAAGCGCGTTTTGTAGAGGTTGGCGGCGGCCATGTTGAACGGCTGCTGATCGAGCAGCTCGGCGAGCTGCTCCTGATCGAACTCGGTGTCCACCTCGCCCCTGCGCAGCGGCACCTTGGCGATCGTGCGCACTCCGGTGCCGGGTGAGATCCGCACGCAGCGCAGCGGTGAGATCACGCCGCGCCGCGCCGCCTGCGCGAGATCGAAGCGCGAGGTCTGCGTCGGGAACAGGTCGGTCACGTGCCGTGCGATCAGCGCGCCCGTGGCCGTCATGCCGATGAAGATCGGTCCCGTCCACGCCCTGATCGCGGCGCTCGTCTTCTCCCCCAGCGCCGTATGCGCCTCGTCGCAGATGACGATCGTGTAGGCGCTGGAGATCTTGCCCGCGTTACGCACGAACCACTGGTAGGTCTCGACTGTCACCGGACCCTTGGTCGAGTCCTCGCCCACGAGCAGAGCACGGCTGATGCGCTTGGAGTAGCCGCGGTCGCGCAGCTCGCCGTGGAACTGGTCGACGAGGTTGCGCCGGTGGGTGAGGATCAGCACCCCGCCGGTGTGCGAGGCCTCGACGAAGCCGAGTGCCGCGACCGTCTTTCCCGCGCCGGTCGCGTGCTCGAACCAGAAGCGCTTGGCGGCGTTGGGATCCTCGGGCTGCTCGGCGAGCGTCTCCTCGTCGTCGTCCTCGTCGACCCAGTCGCGGGGCTCCTCGTCGGAGTCGCTTTCCTGCTCGGGCTCCTGCTCCTCCTCGGCGAGCGGGTCGAGCTCGTCCTCCAGCTCGTCATCCTCATCTTCGTCCTCATCGGGAGCGGCACGCTGGACGGGACCCAGATCATCGTCCTCCTCATCGTCCTCGTCTTCGGGCTCGTCCTCCGGCTCGTCGTCGTCCTCGCCCTCCAGGGCCGCCCGTGAGTCGCCTGCCGGAGCCTCCGCGGCGAGATCGTCCGATGCAGCGTCCTCGTCGGGGCCGAAGATCGCGGCCGAGGCCAGCAGCTCCGGGGAGGCCGCGGCAGCACGGTTGCCGTTCTCGGTAGTGCGCAGCGCCTCGGCCAGCAGCGCCGTGAGCGTGCCCGAGAGAGCATCTACCTGATGGGCCGAGAGCACGGTCCCGTCCACCAGCTTCGGCTCGTCCTCGGAGAGCACGCGTTCGAGACCGAGCAGCAGTGAGAACTCGCGCCGCCAAGCGGTCGACGGATTCTTGGTCTTTGGGTCCTCCTCGAGCTCGGCCAGCGCCTGATCGAGCGCCCGCCGGCGCGGCGTGTTCGGGGCAAGCGCGACCGCGGGATCCTCGCCGTCGTGCAGGAAGCGCTCGCGCACGAGCTTCTCCGCGCGGGCAATATCGGCGGAGTTGGGAATGGACGCGGCCACGAGGGCCACTGAAGTGGGCTCGGCCATAAAGGCTCTGGACTTCGAGACGAGCCGCCGCAGAAAACGGTTCCGCGTGGCTCGGAAAGGCCGGCACTCAACCGGCGACGTTTGCCGGGTGCTGAGAGCAACCCGGCCCTTAGTGCGCTTCAGGATATAGCAGGTCCAGGCGCGATCGCGGCGCGCGCCATCTGCAACCCTTACCGGCGATGTCCGCAAACCGGCGCCCGCAACGCACGCTAATCGCCCTCGGCGGCCTCATCCTGCTCGCGCTGCTCGCCGTCGGCCTGCACCAGCTCGCGCGCTCCTCGCAGGCGCCGCTGAAGCCTTCGGGCCTGACCGTCGCGCAGATGCAGGCGCGCCTCGAGGATTCGCCGGCGCCGCTGGCCGAGCTGCACGCCCAGGCCAGCGAGCTGCTGCCCGGCGAGGGGCGCGCTCTGCGTGCTCGCCTGGCGGCGCTGCGCGGATACCCCGTGGTGATCAACAAGTGGGCCTCGACGTGTGAACCGTGCCGCGCGGAGTCGGGCGTCTTCCAGCGCGCGTCGGTCAGCATGGGACGCGAGGTGGCGTTTATCGGCCTGGATTCCGGCGAGGCCAGCCGCGCCGACGCGCTGGGGTTCCTGCGCAGCTTCCCGCTGAGCTACCCGAGCTATTACGACCACAGCGGCCAGCTCGGGGCCGCGATCACCGACTCATCGTTCACGCCCGTCACCGTCTTCTATGACCGCGCGGGCGGGCGCTACATCCACCAGGGTCCATATCCGAGCGTGGCAAAGCTCGAAGCGGACGTCCGGCGCTACGCCTTGGATGCTGGAGCCGATGCCTGAGATGAGCCATGCCTGAGATCAGGATCGACCCGCTGAGCGGGCACAAGACGATCATCGCCGGCGAGCGCTCGCGACGACCTGGAGGGGAGCCCAGCTGCGCGCCTGCAGAGCCGATCGACCCCGAGCGCGACCCGTTCGCCGAGGGCCACGAGGATCGCACCCCGCCAGAGTTGTACGCGTTGCGTCCCGGGGATGGCGGCGGGCCCGGCGGGGTCGGAGCAGGTGGAGCCGGAGCGAGTGGAGCCGGGGCAGGTGGAGCCGGGGCAGGTGGGGTCGGGGCAGGTGGGGTCGGAGCGAGTGGGGCGGCGAACTCGCCCGGCTGGACGGTGCGGGTGGTGCCCAACCTCTACCCGGCGCTCACCGCGGCGGACCCGCGTGAGGAGGGTGGGCGAGAGGGATCAGTGCTTGGAGGCGAGGGATCAGTGCTTGGAGGCGAGGGATCAGTGCTTGGGGGCGAGGGATCGGTGCGCGCCGAGAGCGAGCGAGGGCGCCCGGAGTTGTTCAGCGCGCTCCCCGCCACGGGCGCGCACGAGGTGATCATCAACGGGCCGCAGTCGGTGCTCTCGCTGGCTGAGTTACCCGTGGAGCAGGTGAGCGCCGCGGTGGAGGTGTGGCGCGCGCGGATGCGCGCGCATGCGCAGAGCGCCTATCTGCAGCTGATCGTCAACGAGCGCCGTGAGGCGGGAGCCTCGCTGCCGCACACGCACGCGCAGCTCTACGCGCTGGACTTCGTGCCGGCTGTGGTGGCGCGCGAGCGCGAGCGCGCCGGCGCCTACACGACGAGGACGATGGGTCAGGACCTGCTCGGCGACGTGATCGCCGAAGAGGTGCGCCTGCGCGAGCGGGTCGTCGCGGTCGACGAGGAGGCGGTGCTGATCGCCCCCTATGCCTCCCAGCTGCCATTTCAGCTGATGCTCGCCCCCCGGCGCCCGCGAGCGCGCTTCGAGGACGACGGGCCGTCCGGCGCGGCGTTGCTGCACGATGGCCTGTGCCGGCTGGCACGCCACCTCGGGTCGAGCCCGCCGTTGAATCTGTTCGTGCGGACCGCACCGCTCGGCGCCGAGCACTTCTGCTGGCGGATCGACATCCTCCCGCGCCTGACCCATCTGGCCGGCTTGGAGCTCTCGACCGGAGTGAGCCTGAACATCGTCGCGCCCGAGCACGCGGCGGCGTTGTTGCGGGATGCGTGAGCGCGCGGCGTTGCGGAATGCGTGAGGGTGGGTTGTTGCGGAACGCGTGAGCGGGGGCTTATGCGGGATGCGTGCAGGCTATGCACTGAGGGTGATGTTGTTCCGGCGGCGCATGCGCCGCCGGTGGGGCCGCACATGTGCGGCCCCGTAGGAGGGCCGCATGCGGCCCTCCTGGCCATGCCGCATGCGGCATGGCCCACCCAGATAGGCTCCCGTGCAGATGCCCCCTGAGGAACGCTTCCTACCCCGCTTCGCCGCCGAGCCTCCCCTGGAGGAGCTGCCCAATGGTCGCTGGGCCGAGCGCTTGGGCGCAGAGTTTCTCTCGGCTTCTCTCGCGCTCGACATCGAGGGGGAGGACGTCGGCGAGCCCGGTGAGATCAGGTGGTATCCAGACCGCACCTGGCACGGGCGCACGTACGTGCCCGCAACAACGATCACGGCCAACGGCTTTGAGCTGTTCGGCTACGTGCGCTACGTCCCGGCACCCGAGGACGGGAACCCGAGCGACTTCTCCGCGCACGTCGACTTCACCGAGGAGACCGCCGAGCGCAACCCGGACTGGAAGCTCGACCTGTGCGACGAGGTGATCGGCGCCTGGCGCGGGCACGCGGGCGCTGTTGCCGCGATGACGCTGATTTGGGGGCGCCCGCTGATCTCCGGGGGGGCGATCGTCACCGCCGAGCTCGCGGACCTCGCCGTCGATCAATGCGAGCTGATCGAGGAGCGTTTTACGTTGATCGCGCCCGACGACTACCGCCACGACCTGCTCGAGATCAAGTTGTTCTCAGCCAGAGGACAGGAGCTCGCGCGCGAGTCGCTGTATGACGAGGAGGGCGAGGAGGAGGAGGAGGGGGAGGGGGATGGCGAGGACGACGAGGAGGAGGCGGAGTAGGAGGGGCGGCCGGGGCGGCGGAGCGGGACGCCGAGGGACGAGAAAGAGGGCCGCAGCGGAGTAGGAGGGGCCGGCGGAGCGGGACGCCGGGGGACAAGAAAGAGGGCCGAAGCGGAGTAGGAGGGGCCGGCGCGGCCTGGGGGCCGCAGGGGCCGCGCAGGGGCCGCGGCGTGGGGGGCCGCAGGGCGGATTGACCGCGGCCCCCTCTGGTCCTGCCGTTGCCGCGGGCGTCAGCCGCGCTGGCAGGCGGCGAGCGCCTCGGACTTGGCCACGGCCGGGATCGGCGAGGCGTTGATGACTTCGGCGCACACTTCTTTGCCGGCCGCCCGTGCCGCCGCGAGGTTGCCGTGGGCGGCTTTGTTGCAGATGCCTTCGACCTTGGCCTTCAGGCTCGAGGAGAGCGTCGGATCTCTTTGGATGACCGACTTGCAGACCGCCACGGCCTCAGCCACGCCCGCGGCGGTCGTGGGGATGCTCGTGGGAATGTTCGTGGGAACGCTCGGCGTGCTGGTCGGGGACGTCGATGTCGTGCCGGTGCTTGTTGTGCCGGTGCTCGCCGTGGTGCTCGCGGGCTGGGTCACGCTGATCGCCTGCGCGGGCGTCGAGTTGCTGCTGGATGTGGAGTTGCTGCTCCCGCAGCCGGCGAGGAGCACGCCGGCGAGTGCGAAGGCCAGCCACGTGGAGTGCTGCCTAATCATTTGTCCCCCTTTGCATGGTTCCCCTTTGACATGTGTCCCCTTTGATTGAAAGGACGCTCGCCCGGCGGCTGGCGTACCGCACGGTCAGCGTGGCTCGACACGCTACACCCGCGCTGATGTGGTTGCGGGCGTGGCAGTGCTCGCGCCCACCGGGATCAGGGTCGATCGGGCATCGGCGCCTCGCGCACGCACGCGTCTGAGCACCACGGCGCCAGCCATCACCGCGACGGCGTAGAGCCAGCCGACGACCACGTCGAAGACGTAGTGCTCGCCGCCGTATACGAGCGTGAATGCCATCGCCAATACGTACGCGACCAACACGGCGCGCAGCCACGGTCGGGCCGATCTCCAGAAGAACAGGCAGATGAACAGCGACGTGGCGGCGTGCATCGAGGGGACGGCCGCGAGCTGGTTGCCGAGTTCGTTGCCACCCTCGACGATCGACCCGGCGGTGTGCAGGCCGAGATGACCCCACGCCTCGAACACCACGCGGTAGATCGTCGGCAACTCGTGCAGGCGGTCGCTGACCAGCCAGGGCGGGTAGGCGGGGTAGAGCACATACGTGGCGAAGCCGAGCGTAAACAGCGCCACCAGCAGCGTGCGGAACTCACGGAAGCGTGGATAAGTAAAGCGCCACAAAAACGCGGCGATCACGAGCGCCAGGAAGAAGTGCGTCATGTACACGCCGAACAGCCCGTACTCCCATGGCCGGACCGTTTTGGTCTGTCCCAGCCAGTGCTGCAGGCGGATCGTCAACAGCGGCTTGCCAAAGAGGAGCTCGTCGAATTTGATCTGCAGCATCGAGTGCGTCGGCGTCCCCAGCCACCTCGAGAGGTTGCGCGAATAGTCGTAGAGCACGAACAGCATGGCGAGTGGCAGCCAGTCCAACAGCAGCCGCGGCCCGAAGCGGCGCAGGTCGGTGAGCGACATCGCCAGCAATCCCGCGATCACCCACAAGAAGACCGTGTCGGTCTGGATGAACAGGCCCTTGCGCGCGACCATGTACGTCGAGCCGGCCAGAAACGCCCCGACCCCGAGCGCGCCCACCAGTCGCTCGCGTGTCAGGCGCGGTGGCTTGCGTCTGTAGCGCGGCGGCTCGAGTGCCGGGCGCGGTGGCTCGCGTCTGTGGCGCGGTGGCTCTTCTTGCGTGTCCGCGTCAACCCCGGGGCTTGCGTGCCAGGCGCGCGGAGCGGGTCAGTTTCGGAGGGGCCCTGAACATCCGCGAATGATAGGCAAATGTTCACAACCTTGATACCCATTCGTGCTATTTGCAGTCCCTCTTCCTTCCCCACAAAATTCCCTCTCCCCCTCCCCCAATACACTCGGCTGAATGCATCCAGCTTGCATGTGTCCAGGTCGGATACGTCCAGGTTGACTGCGTACACGGGGTGCCCGCCACCCTCTGACGAGGGAGAATCGATGACAGAGCATGGCCCAGTAAAGACCCAGAACCATCTTGCGAAGGCGTTGCATCCAAGTCCTTCGGTGATCAAAGACGCGATGGGCGACGTCGAAGGTTTCAACGCGAAGTTCGCGGTGCTCGTCACGCGGCTCGTCGGGACGATGTGGTGCGCTTATCTGTTTACGGTTATTGCCCTGCTCGGTCTCTCGCCCGCGCTCAAACCAGGCGGCGAGGGCCTGATCGCGTGGATCGCGCAAACGTTTATTCAGCTTGTTTTGCTGTCGATCATCATGGTCGGGCAGAACGTGCAGAGCCTCGCCGCGGATGCGCGTTCGGCCAATACGTTCAAAGACGCCGAGACGATCCTCGACCGGCTCGATCTGCACACGCAGGGCGGGCTGAAGGCGATCCTCGATCGCTTGGATGAAATTGCGCCTGCGGTGGCTGGTGCGGGTGGGGTTGCGGCTAGTGGTGCGGCGGGGGGCGGCGGCGCGGGTAGTGCGGCGGGCGCGGGTGGGGCGGAGTCCTCCGGCAAGGGCGCCTGATCTGATGACCGATGTGATGGCAGGGGAACAGGATTGGCGGCTGAAGGCTGAGCTGGATGCGGCGGCGGGTGCGGGCGGTGCCGCGCTCGGGATGGGCGGAGGTGCGCGCGGGATGGGCGGAGGTGCGAGCGGGATGGGCGGCGCGAGGGGCGGGGGCGGCGCGCTCGAGTATCTGCTTGGGCGGCTGCGGGGTTCTCTTCACGGAGGCTCGGATGTCGGGGGCGCGGATCGGGGAGGTTCGGAGGTCGTGCACGAGGTGCAGGCGGCGATACCCCACGACGTCGTGCTCACGCACGACGGGAGCTTGCTGTTCGCCTACGCGGCGGATGAGGCGGTGCTTACAGCGACGCGGCGCGCGATCGAAGGTGTACTTGCCCAGGAGAACATCAAAGCGAGCATCTGCGTCAGCCACTGGGATGACGCACTCGACGCCTGGCGCCAGATCGATCCGCCGAGCACGGGCAGCGAGCGCGTGCGCGAGGAAGCGGCCGTGCGTGACGCCGAGGCGATCGAGACGCGTACGCTGGTCGCGAGCTCCGGCAAGATGATCCGCGCCGAATTCGAGCAGTCGATGCTCGCCTGGGCGCAGCAGCTCGGCGTGCAGTGCGAGACGCTCGAGCACCCTCACCTGCTCACCACACAGATCGGCTTCACCGTCACCGGTCCGCGGCGCAAGCTCGACGAGTTCGCCTCAGGGCTGAAGGCCGAGGAGGCGGCCACGATCCGCACCGAGCGGGCCGTGATGCTGAGCCCGTTGTAGGGTCCGGCGTCGCCGTGCGTGCTCACCCGCCGTTGCCGGGTCCGTTGATGATCAGGAACCAGAACGTGAAGATCAGTGAGCAGATCAGCGCGGTGCTCGCAAAGATCCGCCCAAGGACACCGGTGCGCTGATCGTGGCCGGCGGCGCGGCGCACGAGGATCCATGCCTCGTCGAGGCGGCGCAGCAGTATCAGCGCTCCGAAGAGGAACACGAGCAGACCGACCAAGGCGATCAGGATGCCGAAGCTGACGCTACCCGTGAGGTAGTCGACCTGCGAGCCGATCCACAGGCAGGCGATCGGGATCGGCCCCCAGCACAGCAGGCTGAGGACTGTGATCGCGGCAAACAGCACGCCGGCCAGCGAGCCGTCGATGCGTTGGCGGCGATCGCCGCCGCGTTTGGGCAGCTCGCGAAAGCGAGTCGGCGCCGTGCCGGGCCGGCGACCGACGAACAGGCCACCACTATCGGAAGGATCGTTTCGCACAAGCCCGCTCAGTGACCTTTAGTGCTTCTGTTTTTCTTCAGCGATCGCTTGGGGCAGGGGACTTTGAGTTCGGTGACGATGTTTTGGCCGCCTTCGAGGGTTACTTCGCCCTTCCCGGGGAACCCGCCCTTCGGGCATTTGCTGGGCACGCGGCCGTAGTAGTAGGTCTTGCCGTTCTTGCGGATCGCCCCGCCGGCCTTCTCTTTCAGAGAGGTCCCAGACACCGGCAGCGCGCCCGGGACAGAGTCGACGAGGGGGATGTTGAACGTGAGTTTCAGCCCATAGGGCGCGGGAGCCGTTTCCCACTGTGCGGGGATGATGATCTGCGCGGAGATCGGCGCGACGGCATTGGCGTATGCCACGACCCCATCACCAGGGGTGATGAAGACTTCCAGTTTCCCTTCCTCGCGCGTCGCTTCACCGGACCCGATCTGGTCCGCGACACCGACCGTCCCATCGGCGACCCGTGACTGCTTGGGGCAGCCTTCCGGGCCGAGTTCTTCGAGCTTTGCCACTGTGCAGGTCGGGAAGCCCGTCGGGTCGATCTTCGTCCCCGCAGGGAAGTACAGGACCAGCCTGCGCGTCTGCAACGGCAACCCACCCGGCAGTTCGTCACCTTCGAGGCGGCCTTCGATTTCGACATCAGCACCCGCGCCAAGAATGTCACCCGTCCCCGGGAAACCAGGAATCGGCACAATCGCCGCCCTCACACCCGACACAACCGCCGCCGAAGCGAGCGCGGGCAAGGCGAGAATCACCAGCACGATCAGGACCAGGTACATGCATGCTCTGCGCATCGGTTTCTCTCCGCTGCTCATTCTGCTGGGCGCGTTAGGCATCAGTTGTCCCTCTCCCCTGCTCATTCCGGACCCTGCGACATCTATCTACGAAGTCTAGCGACATTTGACTTTCGTTCAAACTTCTTTGGATCTCGGAGTCAGCGAGATCTCACAAGCCGCGGCACTGGACTCGGGCACAGGATCTCTGACTGAGGACATAAGCTCCCCCCCACGCCCAAAGCACCTACATCCAAAGGCGCGGCTAAGCGTCGCGCCGAATTCACCGACATCGCGCTGCGCCTGTTCTCCGAGCGTCCCTACGGGAAAGTCTCGATCGACGAGATCGCCGCGGAGGCCGGCGTCGCAAAGGGCCTGCTCTACTACTACTTCGGCGACAAGCAAGGCCTCTACGTGGCCGGACTGCAACGACTCGCGGGCGAAATGCACGCGCAGATGGCCGCCGCCGCTGACTCTTCCGCCACCCCAATCGAGCGCCTGATGCTCGCGCTCGATGCCCACCTCGCGTTCATCGAGCAGTACCCGGCGGGCTATCGCGAGCTGCTCAGTGGCGCGATGTCGCACCCCGAGGTCCGCGCGATCATGGAGAACGAGCGGAACGCTCTCCTAGAGATGGTTCTCTCGGGCCTGCCGCCCGAGGCGCCCAGAAGTCCAACCGTCACACTCGCCGTGAAGGGATGGCAGTCGTTCGTCGAAGGCGCCGAGCTGGCCTGGCTCACCGACGGCGGGGTCGACCGCGCGCACCTCACCGAGCTGTGCAGCCGCGCGCTCTACGGCGTGATCCTCGCCGCGCTCGAGGTCGACAAGAAGACCTAGGAAGGCGTTTTCTGGCGTTTAGCGTGGTGCGAGAACACCGAAATGTAGATTTCGTTTTAGTAGCGGGCTTGAAATGCCGAAATAATCGTTGTAAAGTGTGTCCGTGATGTCCGTGTGGTCGCTACGCAATGTTATTAGACATTTTCCGGTCTTTATGACGATTTTTTCTCGCCCGAGAGTATTTTGATGGCTACTAACACCAGGTTTTCGCTCGAAGATCAGGGCGAGGTGTTCTTCAGCTCGACCGCGTCCTCCCGCGCGATCAGGAGTCTGCTGCGCGCCGGAAAGATCCGACACGTAGGCGGCCGCCTCTATACGAAGAACCTCGATGAGCCGCTCGAGGATGTGTTGCGCCGTCGAGCGTGGGATGTCGCGGGGGGGTTCTTTCCGGGCGCGGTAATCGTCGACCGCAGCGCCTTTGAGCCGTTGCCAGCGGGCCCGGAGGGCTCGATCTTTCTATGCTCGGACACAGTCCGCGTGGTCAGGCTGCCCGGGCTGGTTCTGAACGCTCGCCGCGGCGCCGGCCCCGCACCCGGAGACATGCCCTTCCTCGGCGAGGCGCTGCACATGAGCTCCTGGCCACGACGGTTCCTCGACAACATGCGCCCGTCTCGGGGACGCTCCGGCGTGCGGCGCACGCTGAGCAGGCTCGAGCTGGAGGCGCGCCTGCAGACGCTGCTGGCCAACCGCGGCGAGCAGGAGCTCAACAGGCTTCGTGAGGAAGCGACTGCAGTCGCGGGGGAGCTGGACCGCGAGCAGGAGCTCGAGCAGCTCAGCTCGCTGATCGGCGCACTCCTCGGTAGCCGCGATGGGCCACTGGCGAGCCCGCTCGCGAGAGCCACGCGCGCCGGCGAGGGATGGGATGAGGCACGCCTGACGTTGTTCAACGACCTCTTCGCCGCGCTACACGCGTACGTACCGGTCGATCGCCCGGCACCCGAACGGATCAGCCCGACATTCTCGTTTTATGAGGCGTACTTCTCGAACTTCATCGAGGGGACCGAGTTCACCGTGCAGGAGGCCCGGGAGATCGTCTTCGACGGCGCGATTCCCGTGGACCGCCCCAAGGACGCCCACGACATCCTCGGAACCTTCGATCTCATCAGCGACCCGACATGGCGCGCAAGAACGCCCTCGAACGCGGAGGACTTTCTGTCGCTGCTGAGTGACTCTCACGCTCGGATCATGGCGGGGCGTCCCGAGGAGCAGCCGGGACAGTTCAAGACCCGGGCGAATCGGGCTGGCAACACCGAGTTCGTCTCCCCCACGCGGGTCACGGGCACCCTCGCGCGCGGCTTTGAGCACTACCTCGTGCTGGAGACCGGGTTTCCCCGCGCGGTATTCGTGATGTTCCTCGTCGCGGAGGTCCACCCGTTCGCGGACGGCAACGGACGGGTCGCCAGAGCGCTCGCGAACGCGGAGTTGACCGCAAGCGGCCAGCAGCGGCTGATGATCCCGATCGTCTTCCGCGACGACTACCTCGCGGCGCTGCGCGCGATGTCGCGACGCGGAACGCCAGTGCCCCTGATCAGAGTGCTCAGTCGAGCACAAGCGTGGGCGGGCGAGGTCGACTGGTCGAGCATGATCTACGCCGAGAGGGATCTCGATCGCACGAACGCGCTGTTGACCCCGGACGAAGCTGAGGAACGCGGGGTGATCCTGCGGCTGCCCAGCGAGCTCGAGGGATGACCGCGGAGACTCCACGCCGTGTAACCGTGCTCGGGGTGTGCCGCGCGGACCTCGGCTCGGGCCTTTTATAGTGCCCCCGCCAGGAGTCGAACCTGGATCTACCGCTTAGGAGGAGCGGCCCCTGGGCGCTCGCAAAGCCGAGAATCCCAGTGTTTACGGGGGTTTTCTGGCTTTGGCCGATGACGCGATGTGGTCGGATATCGGTGGATTTTCGGTGGGTTTGGGCAGCAGAATGGGGTTGCTGCCTAAACGATTCGTGAGCGGATCGGACCACACGGATTGCGCTTCCAGCTGCACATCCGACCCGCTGGATCGCGATCGCAACCACTGCTACACTTCAGAGACGGATCGGAGAAACCATGGCAGAGACATTGCGCAAGACCGTGACCATCGCCAAGCAGCGTTTCGAGCTGCGACCAGACCGAATCGAGCGTGCCCTGAGGCAAACCCTGCCCGAGCCGATCACGAGCCACTACGTCGTCATCGGCCAGCGCCGCTACCCGCCCAAGCAGGCGATCAGCCTCGTCACCGGGCTCGACCGAGCTGACTTCACCACACATCAGGCGCGGCGCATCTTGACCGGACTGGGTTTTCCCGCCGGCCGGCGTCCCGGTCCAGCCAAGTGGAAGGCGCCCGGGAGCTCCCGGGGGACCCGGTCGCGGAGCATGCGAGCCCGGCCGAGTGCCGAGACCCTCGAGCCGTTCATCGGGCAGTGGGTCGCCACCAAGGACGCGGACGTGCTCGTGGCTGCACCCGAGCCGCGCACGGTCGTCAGTTGGCTGGCTGAGCATCGTCAGCGAGCCGACAGTATGTTCCGCGTGCCGAGCGATGAGCTGCAGGCCAGCGGCGCCGCGCCCTGGTGAGACACTCCTTTCAGGCCTTCCCCGGTCACGCCGGCCGTCCACGCCCCGTCATCGACCTCGTCGTCGAAGGACTCGAGCTGGCGCCACAAGCCTGCCTGCTCGACACCGGCGCCAGCGACATTCGCATGGGCCACCATGTCGCCGAGCTCGCGGGCATCGACCTCAGCGACGCCACCGAGAATGAGATCGTCGTGGGCGGCTTGCAAACGACCGGCCGGCCCGCGAGTGTCCAGCTCGAGCTGCGGCAAGGCAAGGAGAGCCACACATGGGCTCCCACCGTCTACTTCTGCGACCCGTGGCCCTTGGCCTTCGGTCTTCTCGGGCTCGGTGGCCTCGACCCCTTCCTGGTGAACATCGACACCTACAATGAATGGGTCGAACTTCATCCGCTCCACCGCTGAGTGGCCCAGGGCTTTGTCAGTGCCCCCGCCAGGAGTCGAACCTGGATCTACCGCTTAGGAGGAGAGCCGAGAGACAAGGTCAAAAGATGCGGATTTGCAGGGAGTTTATGACGATATCCGGTGTTTCGCCGATGCCAAGATGTCGTCAGATATCGGTAGATTTCGGTGGGTTTAGGCAGCAGAATGAGGTTGCTGCCTAAACGCTCCAGCCAAGAAGCTGGTCCAACGCTCTTGACGATTTCTCGTATCGCGTTACAATCATGCTATGGGCCAGGTGATTGACCGGAAGGGCAGTGTCGCGCAGCAGGTGCGCGGTCGGGTGCTGCGCTCTGGCGAGCGGCTGTGGCAGATCGAGGATTTCGAGGGATCGCCGTCGGCCGTCAACAATGAGCTCCGTCGTCTGATCTCCCGGGGGGAGCTGATGCGTGTCCGTCGGGGTGTTTACTGGCGCGGCAAGAAGAGCCGCTTCGGCATGATCGGCGCCTCGCAGGGTGAGGCTGTGCAGAAGGTGCTGGGAGCGCAGGAGGCCGTTGGAGCCACGGGCTGGAACGCCACCAATCTCCTCGGCCTGTCAACCCAGGTGTCCCCCGTCGAAGCGCTGGCGGTAACTCATCGCCGGCCGGAGGGTCTGCACAACGTCAAGGTCTCAAGCAGGGCGGCGCGCTCGGGGCGGCGCGAGGCCAAGCTCAACGGGATGGAGGTGACTTTTCTGGAGGCGCTGGAGGGCTGGGACCGCTACGTGGAGGCCGACGGCGCCACCGCCCTGGAGCGCTTCGGTGAGCTGCTCGATCGGGAGGACGTACGCGTCGGGCACCTTGTGAGGGCGAGCCGCACCGAGCCGCCGGTTGTCCGGGAGCGCCTGCGCGCGGTGCTGCGCCACGGAGATTACGAGGAGCAGGCCGAGCGCGTCCCGGCTGCTCGTGACCCGCGCACCCGCGTCCGTGCCTTGCGTGTGCTCGGGGGCACGGCGGCGTGAGTCGTCTACGCGACAACGAAGCCGACTGAGTGTGGAGTCATCGGCGCTGGTGACCTAGGTGCGCGACTTGCAAGGACTCTTGGCGCTTTCTCGCCTCCGCAAAATATCCCGTCGCAGTCGCTGCGTACATTGAGTCGAGCCATATTCAACGAGCCACGTTGAGCGCGGCCCCATCTGGGTCGCGCGGACTTAGTCGTCTGCACTAGCCGGCGACGAGCAACAAGGCCAGCCACAAGAGAGATGATCCACATGCCCTTCTTTGACTTTCGGGCAACCCTGACAGTCAACGCCGAAACTACCCAGGCGGCCCGCAGCATAGCTGGGGCGCAGTGCGACGCGTATGAGTACAGCGAGTGCTGCTCATTGGCACTCGATGATGCTGAGCCGGTACGTGTCGAGGACGACAGCCTGGCGCCTCCACGTACTGCCCAAGGATCGCTATCGACCACGCACCGTCAGCACACCGGCTGATGAGCTGAGCCTAGGTCAGCAAGCATATGCTCCACTGATCCAAGCACAGACTCTGGCTCCTCGTGCTCCCAGAAGCGCAGCACACACCAGCCGGCATTGCGCATCCGCTCGCTGTCACGAAGGTCTCGCTCCTGCGTGCGCGCGACCTTCGTTGACCAGTAGTCGACATTTGCGCCGGGTAGTCGGTGATGCTCAGGACACCCGTGCCAAAAGCAGCCGTCGATGAAGACAGCTAGTCGCACCCGGATGAAGGCGACATCAGGCCTCACCACGCGCCCATCGTCGGGCCGGATCGGGAAGTCCACGCGATATCGCAGCCCGGCGCGATGCATCATCCGACGGATCGCTAGCTCTGGGCCGGTATCGCGACGCCGATTGGCGCGCATAGCAACTGTCGCTGCTGGCGAAGATGGCTTTGGCTGTAGAAGCTGCGGCATCTATCGGCGGTTAGGACGCTTTTGGCCTACCCGCGGACCTCGTAGAAATGTCGATCACCTCGGCCTCTTCGCCTGGCAGCGCCTGCCCGACAGTGGCGGTCCGATAGCCGCGCACGAGCTCATACACGCGCTCCACATCGAGATCCACGTCTAGCAAGAGCGCGCCTATGATCTCGTGCCTCGCGATCAGGCCGTGCCCGGCGGTCTCAAGCGCGCCGATTAGCCGATCATCCAGTCGCTTTATGATCGCTGGCGGAAGGGACAGGGGTATGGACTTCTTCTTCTGCGCGCGCAGCAGATCCTCAGCGCGCATCGATGTCGGCGTGTTCTGCTTGGCCATCTAGAACTTCCGTCCTACTCGATATATATATTTCGGATATATTATGGCCCGTAACCACGATAGGGTCGATAGTCTGCTGATGATGGGCACAAGCGCAAGCCTGTGGTTCGACTGCCCGGCACTTCTCGCCGCATTCCCCAGGCGGGACCATATTCCCTGCCCGACAGCCACGCGTCCGTCCGTGCGTTCCAAGGAGAGCTATGAGCGCCGTGATCGCATCTGAGCCAAGGGTCGTTGAGTTCTTCGCAGGAATAGGGCTTGTTCGCCTAGCTGTGGAGAGCATCGGCGCCAGGGTGGTGTGGGCGAACGACATCGAGGAGACCAAGCGGGCCCTTTACGCCGAGAACATGAGCGCAGAGCACTTCGTTTGCGACGATGTGCGTAACGTCCTCGGTGAGGACCTGCCAGACGCCGAGATCGCCACGGCCAGCTTTCCGTGTGTTGACCTGAGTCTCGCGGGGAATCGCCTAGGTCTCACTGGACGGCAATCGGGGATGTTCTGGGAGTTCGCACGCGTAATCGATGAGATGGGCGCGAGGCGACCGAAGGTGGTGATGCTCGAGAACGTGCCAGGGTTCGCCACGTCTCGCGGAGGCGCTGACCTACTCGCAACTCTTGAGTGCCTGAACCGGCTGGGATACACGTGTGACCTCCTAGCACTCGATGCTCGCCGCTTCGTTCCCCAAAGCCGTCTGCGGCTCTTTATCATCGGCTCAAGCCACTCGCTCAAGAACGAGCCACGCTGGGCGCCACACGTCCTGCGTCCCGCTTGGACTCGCCGACTCGCCGACTCGCACCCAGAGCTCAAGCTTGTGGCCTTCGATCTGCCAGACCCGCCCGAGAGCTCCGATTCGCTCGCCGATATTGTGGAGCGACTTCGCCCACAAGACGAAGTCTGGTGGGAGCCTGCTCGGCTTAGCCGGTTTGAGGAGTCCCTCTCGCCGATCCAAGCGCGTCGCCTTGCGAGGGCGAAGAAGGCGAGGACGAAGTCATGGGCGACTGCGTACCGCCGCACGCGTGACGGCGTGCCGCGATGGGAGATCCGCGGCGACACCCTCGCAGGGTGCCTCCGCACAGCGCGCGGCGGCTCAAGCAAGCAAGCGGTCGTTGAGGCCGGAGCTGGCCAGGTTCGGGTGCGCTGGATGACTCCGCGTGAGTACGCGCGCCTGCAAGGCGTTCCGGACAACTACAGGCTCAACACAGTCAGCGAGAACCAAGCGCTCTTCGGGCTCGGGGACGCGGTGTGCGTTCCCGCCGTGGCTTGGCTCGCTCGCCACTGCCTCCGGCCCTTGGCGGCGGGACATGCGTTTACTGAGCCTGCGCTCGCAGCCGCTTAGTCTCTCTTCACGTTCTTCCAAGCGCCCTCGATGATCCGCTCGCGTCCGTCTGTCCAGCACCGCGACGTGACCCAGGGCATAATTTCGAGGCCGCTATCCGAGCCGCGCCCATAAACGCCCGCGTCATGGACATAGTTGACGCGACGAGGCTGTGGGACTCCGAATAGATCAAGCAGCATGTCGGCAAATTGGCACGTCTGCAGCGTATGGAGCCGTGGTTCGCGGTTGCTCCGAGCATCAGGCGCGGCCCTTGGCATCAAGAAGATGCACGGAGGAGGCAGCCAGTCAGGATCGCGGCCGGGCTGCGCTGGGATATCGGTCGCTCTCCCGCGGATCCCATCGACCAAGCCAAACTCCTTCGGGCACGGCCGAAGACGACTCCCGCAGCGCCCGTCGAAAACGATCAGAGCATCGGGCCCCACATGCTCTGCAGCAAGCTTGGTCAGCAAACGCACAGCGAGGCCGCTCCACGCGTTCTTGCCAGGCTGGTTGGTCATGCTCTCTGGGCTAAGAGACCAGATCACGAACTCGTCAGCCCACGAGGGGCGGTCCCAAATGTTTGTGTTGTTGCCGTCGAGTCCTCCCTTTGCCTCGATCGCCACGACTCGGTCTCTCAACTCGACGCGGTAGTCCTGGTCGCGTCTCGTGAGCCGGGGGATTTGATGTTGCGGGCGTAGCCTCCGCTTTGACCCTGAACAAGTCGAAGATGGAGGTACGCCCGCATGGAGAAGGTAGCCCCGAGCGAGAGGTTTCGCTCAGAACTGGACGAGGTGTTGGCCGGTGTTGGTGAGGAGCACGACCCGATCGAGACGGTCGGTCGCCTGGGAGCGCGGCTGATCTTGCAGCAGGCGCTGGAGGACGAGGTCACGGAGTTCCTCGGCCGTCGGCGCTATGAGCGCGCCGGTGAGGCGGTCAGTCACCGCAACGGCCACGAACCCAGGACGGTGAAGACAACGAGCGGCTCGATGAAGCTGGAGCGGCCACGGGTGCGCAACGCGAGCAAGCTGGGGTTCGAGAGCAGGGTCCTCGGCAAGGGCGTCACCCGGACGCATGCGCTGGAGTCGTTGGTGATCAGCAGCTTCCTTCGGGGTCTCTCGACGCGGGATGTGGAGGCTGCTTTGGAGGAAGTCTTCGAGGAGCCGATCGCGTCGAAGGCGACGGTGTCCCGGATCTGTGAGGACACCCGGGAGCGATACCGCCAGTGGTGCCGGCGGCGCCTTGAGCAGCACGACATCATCTACTGCTTCTTGGATGCGATCTATCTGAAGCTGCATCCAGACGACACGCCGGCGGAGGGCGTCCTGGTGTGCTGGGGCGTGACGCTGGAGGGCCGCAAGGTTCTCCTCGGACTGGCGTTGGGAAGCCGGGAGAGCTACGAGGCGTGGCTTGCGTTCGGCCGGGACATGATCGCCCGAGGCCTCAGGGCGCCGGCGCTCGTGATCGCCGACGGGGCACCCGGGATCTGGAAGGCGACGCGGGAGCTCTGGCCACAAGCGCTGGAGCAACGCTGCACCGTCCACGCGCTTCGGAACGTCACCGGAAAGCTGCCCGAGCGCCACCACCAGGAGGTCAAGGCGCGCTGGTGGAAAGCATTCGACGACGCACGATCCCCGGGCGAGGCGGCCCGGGAGCTGCAGAGCATCATCGCCGACTACAAGACTGCTTACCCCTCGGCGATGGCCGTCATCGAAACGGACCTGCCAGCGCTCGTCACCCATCTACAGTTCCCGTCCGGACACCGCAAGCGGATCAGGACCACAAACCTCCTGGAGAGAACGTTCGTGGAGGTCCGCCGGCGCACCAAGGTGATCGGCCGGTTCCCCGGCGAGACATCCGCCCTCTCGCTGATCTGGGCCGTGCTGGAGCTCTCATCCCGCGGCTGGCGCGGAGTGAAGATGAACCCCAAGACCGTCGCCGAGATCGAACGGCTACGCCGCCAACTCCGCGACACCACAACGACCCCGCCAGCCACGACGAACACCGAGAAGGCCATCGCCGCATAACATCCCCCTCAAGCGGAGCCTGCCCCGAACAAATTCACCCGGGAAACGAGACGCGACCGTAGTCCTGCCGGCCAGCGCTATCGACCGACGTCCACGTCTTGATCAGCTTTCGCTCTTGCGCAAGATCAAGAACCGTGGCGATAAACCTGCGCTTGTCCGCAGGCGAAGCAGCCTGAGTGCCGCGGATGCTCTCCACGGCGCCTCGAAGAAGAACCGGCCATTCGTCATCAGAAATCCCATACTCCCCCAGTGCCCCTGGGGCCGCTATAGGAAGGTCTGTCAGTAGCCGCTTTGCCGCCTCCACCTTGCCTCGGTCAAGCATGTGCCGACAAGGCAGACAGTCATCTCGAGTGCCGGGAACAGGACCATCCGGGTTGTTGCTGGCGTCGCCCACAGCTCTGATTTAGCACTTTGGGGCCAACATCCTTCTTTCAACCAACACAACAGCATGCTGTGTTGAGACGAGTTCGACGAGTTCGGCGCAGTCGGATATCTGCAGGAGGAGTTCTCTACAGGCTCCGCGAAAGATGGAAAGATGATTTGGCTCCTCGAGGAGAGCTTTAGCTTGCCTTGACCTTAGCAACACAGCTCTGTAGCATCGTCGCAACTTCGCATACCACGCCGTCCGGCGGAAGGCACCCGCATGGCTCAGAGCCAAGTAAACGTAAGGTTGGACTCGCGAAAGCTGGAAGCGCTTGAGGCTGCTGCGTTCGTTGACGGCCGGAGCGTCGGCGACCTGATCCGCGCAGCAATCGAAGATCTTGCTGATCGGCTTCAGGAGGAGGTGTCTGTCCAGCTCGCCATACAAGCCCGAGACCAGCACGAGCGGGGCTCACAGTCAACGGTCGTGGGGTTCCCGACTAAGCATCGTGTCGGGCGAGCCTCCGGTGGCTAACGGGGCTGTCACGCCGGACGGGCCCCGGTTCCCAATCTCTGTGCTGATTTCTTGGCTGGGCCTGTTTTGTGCCTCCGTGGCTCTCGTGACCGTATGGGCAATCCCCGTGGGCCTTCCCGTTCAGATCGTCCTAACCGCGCTCTTTGCTCTCGTTCCCGTTGGTATCCTCATTTTTTGGCTGGGTCGCTTTTTCGAGCACCGCCGCCGCGACAAAACCAAACCTATACGGGACCTAGTGCTCCAAGATGATGAACGCAACACCGAAAAAACGTAGAAGAGCAATGCTGGCTTGGCCCATAGCGCCCGCGGATCACTGCCAGCCCTGCCCCCCAAGTGGTGAAGATGCTCAGCTGACCAGGCGCAGTCTCGACTGTCCAGCAGCGGGCATGTAGGCGGTCCGGAACTCGTCCTCAAACATCAGGGCCGACTTGGCCAGCTCGGCAGCGTTGTAGCCATGCTCCTTCTGGTGGACCTCCAAGGTGCGCTGCAGCAGGCGCGGTTCCTCCTGTGGGATAGGGAACGGCTCCTGCTTGCGGTAGCCCATTTGACTGAACCGCATAAAGAACGAGCGCTGTTGACGCTGCGTGATGATTTCGAGTTGATACGCGCGGCGGATGAGCGCTTGCATCGAGACTTTCCATCGCTCCTTCAGCTCGGCGAGCCTCGGCATCGTGAGCCGGACCAGCTCGGAGCGAATCTCGTCAGCGGGCATCAAAAACTCGGAGGCGAAGCGGTCGGCCTCGGACTCCTGGTCGGGCGTCGGCTGCGTGTGCATCAGAGCGTGTCCCATCTCATGCGCGAGGCTCCATCGCCAACGGTCCCCTGGCATCGCAGCGTTCATGAAGAAGAACGGCGGGCCGCCCGGCACCCAGATGCTGATCGCGTCCAAGCGCGTCGTGTCGAAGTTCTCTGGGAGCACGAAGCCACCGGCCTCCTCCACGGCCCCGACCACGCTGCGCACCGGCCCGAGCGGCAACCGCCAGTGACCCCGCGCCAGGCGAGCGATCTGCTCGGGCGACTCGTACTCGGCTATGTCCATGCGCGGGAAGGTCAGCGGCGAGTCGATCTCGATGCCGCGCATCAGCCTCATCACCTGCATCCGCGCGATGTTGACCTGCGCGTGGATCATCTTCAGCCTGCTCACCGGCATGCTCTGACGCTTGCGGTGATGCAGACAGACGGTCCAGCCGATGCGCCCGGCCTGGTGGAAGAACTCGGGCGGGTACTTCAACGCCGCTGCGATTGCTTGGAGGCGCTCCGGAGACGGCGTATGGGTGCCGTGCTCGATTTTGGAGATGAGCGGCTGCGAGATCGAGCCGGTGGCCTCCGCGAGCGCGCCCTGCGTCATGCCACGGGATTCGCGGGCCAGCTCGATGAGATCCGGATTGACTTCAGGGGCCATACGACTACGACCCCTCCTGGGAAGACTCCTCCTCCTTGCGTATCGCCGACCTGATCTCGGTCTTCGGCCGGGGCTTATCAGCCGTCCCGATCGGCACCACGGCCGAGGCGTCGGGCCGGGCTACATCGATCGTCCAGATGAGGCTCGTTCCCATCCGGCAAGTGATCGCCACTCGCTTGATCTCCCGCTGGAACTCGTCCAGCTCGTAGCCCGCGATGATGCCCGTGACCTGCTCCATCCCAGCGATACTGAGCTGCTGCTGATCGAAGAGCCTCTTCTGCCGAGTGGAGATGCCGCTCGTGGCCAATCCTTTGCGGTACTTCTTGAACCGCAGCAGGAGTTTTTCGTCGGCGTTGACCGCCAGGAAGCCGCGCTCCTCGGTCAGCACCAAACCTTCACGACCTCGCAGGGTGCTTCGCGCCTCGCCGACGGCAAAGTCGTAGACGAGGTTCGCTCGCGCTCGCGGCGTCACCGACAGCGGCAGCTCCGTGGTTCGCCAGTGATCCCATGCGTTGAAGAGGCATGAACCGACCGCATCGATGTGCGGTGCAAGGATCTCTTCGGCTCGCTCCTGACTGATGACGCTTGCCACGACCGCCACCATACAGACGGCATAAGGCAGTGTCAAATATAGATTTAATTATTACAAGGCCTGCCCTCTCAAGGGCCCCATCTCGCGCATGCTGGCCGCCGCAGGGCCTCGCTACGCTGCTCTGGCGTCATCTTCGACGCCTTGGCCTTTGCGCCTTCAGCCCAGCCTTCGCGCCCGGCGTTGACCCGGCAAGTCGTCGGGGGGCTGAAGAGCAGCAATGGACGGAGCCATTCGGCCCCGGAGCAGCCCTGGGACGAGCAGCTGCCCTTCCTAAAAGATGCCGACTACCAGGACTTTTGTAGTGATGCCCCCGCCAGGAGTCGAACCTGGATCTACCGCTTAGGAGGCGGTCGTCTTATCCATTGGACTACGAGGGCGCGACCCTCGGATCCCGACCGCAGAGAAGGCTACCGGCGCCCTTCGGCTGGACGAGCCCCGGCTCCCGTCGCCGCGGCGCCCTCCGCCGCGACGTGCGCGAGCGCCTCACCATCCAAGCGGTGGGTGACCCATTCGTTCATCGTCTGCGCGCCGATTCGCCGGTAGAAGCCGAGCGCGAGCTCGTTCCAGTCGAGCGCCGCCCACTCCAGCCGCTCGCCGCCACGCTCGCGCACGAGCGCCGCGACCGCCGCGAGCAGTGCTTTGCCCACGCCCTCGGCGCGGTTAGCCGGACGCACGAATAGATCCTCCAGCCACACCCCAGTGCTGGCGAGGAAGCTCGAGAAGGTCGGGAAGAACAGGGCGTAGCCGAGCGCCTCCGGATCGCCGGCGGGCGTGGGGCGCTCGGCGATCAGCGCCTCGGCGGCCGGGCGCGCGCCGAACAGCGCCTCCTTCAACTGCTCCTCGGTGGCACGCAGCTCGTGCTCCAGATGCTCATACTCGGCCAGCTCTCTAAACAGTCCCAGCAGCGTTGGCACATCCTCCACCCGCGCGGGGCGAACGAGCAGCGATCCTGAGCGTTGTTGTGGCGAGTCCATGCTTGCGCTCGCCGTTGTGTCGCCTCAGCCGCGGTCGGGGCGGTCGGGGCGGTCGGGGTAGATATCGTCGATCGTGCTCAGGGCGGTGTATGTGGCGCCCTCGCCGATCGCCGCCTGGATCGCCTCGCCGCCACCCGCGAGACGGTCGAGCACGCTGACCACGCCCGCGACCGTCAAGCCCTCGCTGCGCACGCGCTCCACGGCCTCGATCGTCGAGCCGCCGGTCGTGACAACGTCCTCGACGATCACGCAGCGCTCACCCGCCTCTAGCGCCGGGCCCTCGATCCAGCGCTGCAAGCCGTGCTCCTTGCGCTCTTTGCGCACGATGAAGCCCCGCGCCGGTGGATTCGGCGCCGACAGCGCCGCGCACGCCACCGGAATCGCGCTCACGGGAACTCCGCCGACAGCGCTTGCGCCCCATGCTCGAGCGCGCTCCGCGACCAGCAGGCCGATCGCCATGAACGCCTCGGGCAGCAGGATCGCGCGCTTGGCGTCCACGTAGTACTGGGCCTTGCGTCCACTCGTCAGCGTCACCTCACCGAGCACTAGCGCATGATCGTGCAGAGCTTGCACCAGTTGCTCGCGGGCCGCCAGGAGATCACTGCCGCTTTTGGCACTGTTGCTTTTGGTCAGAGTGTCCACGGGGGGATCTAATCTAGCGATGTGCTCTCCCTGATCGCCAGTCTGCTGCGCCTCCTCTCCGTCGTTATCTGCCTGATCGTGGCTGCCTCGTTCCTGATCTTCGTCGTCGAACAGACGAGCTCGGCCTCCACCCACCAGCAGGAAGAGCTGGGCGTACACACGACTCCCGCCAATGCACCGACCAACACCGGCACACCAGCGCCCCCGCCCGCGAAACACGAAAGCACCCTGCACAAAAAAATCGACGAAGCCTCCAACGAACTCACTTCGCCGTTTTCGGGCATCACCTCGGGGTCGAGCAGCCAGTGGTTGATTCGTGGCGTGAACCTGCTGCTCACACTCCTGCTCTACGGCTTCCTCCTGAGCTTCCTCGCGCGCGCGATCCGCGTCAAGGCGTAAGGGCGACCACCGGGGCGGGGTGGGCGTAGGACGGCCCGGGGGCGGCCCAGGTTATGCGGGGCGGCCCCCGGGGGCCGGGGGCGGGACGGCGGGACGCTACGGACCGGCGTTGGCGCGCACAGCGCTGCTGCCAGCGCCGTCCTCGTTGTAGACATCCACCGGCGTTCCCGTCTGGACCCATGCGTAGATCGCCGCGGCGTCGGGGATCGGCACTCGCAGGCAGCCGTGGCTGGCGGCATACGTGGGTACTTCGGCGTAGCCGTGGATCGCATAGCCACGGATGAAGTAGTTGGAGTCGACCATGCCCTCGCTGTTTTCGCCTGGGGTCTTCTCATAGACCCGGAAGCGGCCGATCACGGTGGGTGTCGATGGCTTGCCCGAGCTCATCGTGTAGATGCTCCGCACGCGGCCACCCGGTTCGATCTCGGCGAGCACCTGTTTCGTCAGGTCTGCCTCGACGTGGCGGCCATCGCTCCGGTAGCGCACGTGGAAGGCGCCCGCACCGTGCTCGAGCCGCTCGAAGACCTGCCTGCCCGCGTAGGGAATACGCGCCAGCCCTGTCATCTTGCGGTAGGCGATCAGCGCGCGTCCGGTTCCTTCGTCGAGCACGCCGGTCAACGGCACCGCGTAGTGGAGGACGTCGAGCTCGGACTGCAACAGGCGCACCGATTGGCCCTGCGCGCCGGGTCCAAGGTTTGCGTTGACGAACCGCACACCCGGTGAGCGTCCGCTGAACGCGCCCTGCTGTGGTGTCGCGTAGTGCGCGACACGTGCCTGCAGGAGCCCCGCCTGAGCAGCTGGAGAAGCCGACCCGGAACCGGCCTACGCCGCCGCGGCCGGCGAGCACGCCCACCGTCTCCACCCCGACCTTGCCCCTTCCCAAATAGAAGCTCACCTTGACCGTCTGTCCCGGCCACATACGGAGTGACGATGCCGCGCACCACCATCCGGCCGCCGACGAGCGCAAACGACGGGCTGCCGCCGACCTTCTCCAGCTGGAGCTCGAGCGCACCGGCTACCGGGGCGCTGACCGCGGGGAGAGGCGAAGCCGGCGGGACGAGCATCGGCCTGATTCTAGGTGCTTTCCAGGTGCTTTCTAGGTGCTGATAGCCGCCGGGGTCGGCGCTGAGTGCGGGGGCGCCGTCGTGATCAAACCCACGCGCTTGAACGCCAGCGCGATCGCGCCGATCAGCAGCAGCGAGCCGGCGATCAGCGCGATCACCTGCAGGAACGTCCAGCTCTCGAGGCTGCCGTAGGCAATCGAGTTGTTCAGCGAGTGCGCGGCGATACACGGATACAGCGAGCCCGTGATCCGATAGAGCAGGCACAGCCCGAACCCGAGAAAGGCGAGCGGCACGAGGTCGACTACGGGCGCCGAGCCGACGTGCACGCCGCCGAAGAGGAGGCCGGTGATGATCGCCGCCGGCCACATTCCCTTCCAGTTGCGCAACGCCGTGAAGATGAAGCCGCGGAACAGGAACTCCTCGCAGATCGGCGCGATCACGCACGTCAACGCGGCACTCAACAACAGCAGCGACGTGCCTTCGTTGGCGCCGAGCTGTTCGAGGATTTTCTCTTTCGTGCTCTCGTCCAGGATGCCCGCCCAGATCACGCTGAAGATCAGGAACGCCACGAACAGCCCGAGCGGCAGCAACACCGTCCACAGCAGCCGCAGCCGCGGCGGGCGCAGGCCGAACTGCCACGAGCGCACGACGCGCCCGCCCATCCGCGCGAACAGCACGGCCACGACGATGAACGCGATGTCCTGCACGATCGTGTCGGCGATCTCCAGGCCGGCGGGAATGTGCGAGGAGGTGATGTTGACGCCAAACGCAGCGGCGGGAAGGTCGACGATCAAGCCCCCGACCGCCGCCAGGACGAGCCCGCCGAGGAGCGCCACCGGCGCCATCCACGGCGGCCAGTCGGGTGTTTGATCCGCGCGGGAGCGCCGCCCCGCGGCGAGCGCCCGCTTGAATGAATCGGCCTCGGGCGGGGTGGGCTCGCCGGGAGCCGCAGGAGTCTGGAGGCTCGACATCTGACTCTTTCTAGCTTACGCGGCAGGACTTACGGCTCACGCCACCCCGCGGCTGGCTCACGGCTCACGCCACCCAATGCCAGGTCGCGAACTGGGCGACGAAGGCCGCCATCAGCAGAGCGGATAGGACCAGCGCAGGCGTGCGCACACGTGGATGTGCGGCCAACCAGGCGGCCAGCCAGATGCTCAGTGGGAACAGCACCACGAGAAAACGCGGCAGCGACATCAGCGGCTGCGAGGCCACCGGGTAGGACAGCGGCAGTGCCAGCGCGGCGATCACATAGACACCGTAGGCGAGCGGCAGCAGGCGCAACACGCCAATCAGCGCCGCAATCCCGGCGATCAAAAAGGCGGTCAGCATCAGATTGTGTCCGGCGTCGATCAGCGGGCTGCCGGCGGCGGCCGGGAAGTAGACGTGATGGCGCTGGAACGACAGCAGCTGACGCGCGCCCTGGAAGGCCGCCTTCACCCCATCCCACACGCCGCCATAGGGCCCCGCGAAGTGCCTGCTCCACACGTCCTGCGCGTGAAAGGGCATCAGCGCATCGCCACCCGAGAGCGCCAGGTAGGCCATGTAGACGCCCAGACCGGCCGGCACGAGACCCAGCCACAGGACATCTCTGCGTAGGCGATAGGCGGGGCGCCAGCGCGCGAGGGCGAGGAAGTCCGGCGCCCTGTCCTCTCGCGGCCCGTACAAGTAGAGCATCAGCATGGGTAACAAAAGCACCACCCCCGCGCTGCGCGTCGCGGCGGCCAGCGCGCCGAGCACTCCGGCCCACGCCCAGCGTCCCTGCCGAGCGCACAGGAAGACCCCGACCGACAGCGCCAGGTACAGCGACTCGGAGTAGACCGCCGAGAAGTAGAACGCCATCGGCGCAAACGCCGTGAGGAGCACCGCCAGTCGCGCCACTTCGACGGAGCCGGTGGGGTCCTCATGGCGGACAGGATCCTGATCTTCTCTGCCGCGCGCGAGCTCGAGCGTGGTCAGGCGATGAATGCCGTAGAGCGCCAAGGCGAGCGCTGCGATCGACAGCAGCACCCCGGCAAGCACCGGCGGCACGCCAAGATGCGCTATCGCGCTCAACCCCAGGGGATACAGCGGAAAGAACGCCGTGCGCGAAGACGTGAACACGCCCAGGTCGGGACGGTAGCCATAGCGTGCGATCACCAGGTACCACGCCGCGTCCCAGCGCGCGGCCGGCGCCGCCAGCAGGTTGCCGAGCCAACCAAATCCGCGCGTCACGCCGGGAGGGTTGAACGCGTTGCGGACCGGGCCAAAGCCAAACGCCAGCACCGTTCCACTGCCGGCGAGCCAAACCAGCAGGCGCGAGCTCCAGAGCGCTCGCCAGACCTCGCGCACGGCGGTCATCTGCGCGGGATCGGCCGCTGCAAGTCTGGCCAAGATGCGCGCCCGCAAGTGCTGGCGCAGGCCAGCCGCCGAAGGCTCGAACGGAGCGATGAGCTCGCTCGTGCCGTCCACGATGGCGCTCTCAGCGGTGTCAGGGGTCATATCTCGTCGGTGGCGTCGAGCGGGGGGTCAGCGCGGGGGTCGAGCGGGGGCGATGGCCTCGCGCGGAGGGCGTGCAGCGCATGTGGCAGGAAATCACAATCCGAGCGGTAATCTCGGCTAGCGAAGCATGTCTCGACAAGCTCGACAGCGCCGGCGCCGCCACCACCGCGCCGGACCCACACGGATTCTCCTCGTCGGCGGCGGCGTGTTTGCCGCCGCGCTGATCGTCGGGGTGATTGCCGCGGTCGGTTACGTCTTGCACATCGCCCAGTCGGCGCCCTCGCTCGAAACGCTTCAGCCGCTCGTGGGCGGGGGCTCCTCGCAGGTGTTCGCCGCCGACGGCACGCGCCTAGGTTTCATCCAGGCCGATCAGCTGCGCACTCCCATCTCCTGGGATGAAATACCCACGAACCTGAAGAACGCGACCGTGGCGATCGAGGACCAGCGCTTCTACCAGAACGACGGGGTCGACCTCACCGGGATCTTCCGCTCCGCCGTGAAGGACATCACCAACGGAGCCGCCCTGCAGGGCGGCTCGACGATCACGATGCAGCTCGTCCGCAACCTCTACCTCGGCGGCGACCAGCACACGCTCAAGCAGAAGATCATCGAGGCCAAGCTCGCGCTCGACTACAACGAACACCACTCAAAGCACTCGATCCTCACCAGCTATCTCAACAGCGTTCCCTATGGCACCGTTGGCGGGCAGACCGCGATCGGCGTCCAGGCGGCCGCGCGGATCTTCTTCGACAAACCAGCCTCGCAGCTGGACCTCGAGCAGGCCGCGCTACTCGCCGGCCTGCCGCAAGCGCCCTCGCAGTACAACCCGTTCCTCGACTCCTCGGCGGCCAGGCAGCGGCGCAACGAGGTGCTCACGAAGATGGCCCAGCTGCACTACATCTCAGCCGCGCAGGCGAGCGCCGCGCAAGCGGCGCCCTTGGAGGTCGAGCACGGGAACTACTACTCCCAGCGCAGCGAACCGTTCTTCTTCGAATACGTGCGC
Source organism: uncultured Solirubrobacterales bacterium (assembly GCA_963804555.1). Classification (GTDB taxonomy): domain Bacteria; phylum Actinomycetota; class Thermoleophilia; order Solirubrobacterales; family Solirubrobacteraceae; genus Palsa-744. Next base: position 14,242 of record CAWDQX010000007.1, on the reverse strand, counting down.
GAGCAGCTGATCCATCGCTACGGCCGCAGGACCGTCGAACAAGGCGGTCTGAAGGTCTACACGACGATCGACCTGCGAATGCAGCACCTGGCGCGCAAGGCGATCTCCGAAATACTCGACGAGCCCGAAGACCCCGCTTCGGCGATCGTCACGATCGATCCCGCAAACGGCGACATCGAGGCGATGGCGGAGTCCGAGAGCTATGAGAAATCTCAGTACAACCTCGCGGCTGATGGTCATCGCCAGCCGGGCTCGACCTTCAAGGCGATCGACCTCGCCGATGCCCTCTCGCACGGCATCGACCCGAACAGCACCTACTACGAGTCCCACACGTTGGCGCCCGGTTGGCTGCCCGGTTATCCGACCTATGAAGTCAAGACCTTCGAGGGCACCTCGCTGAACAAGTCGATCAATCTCGTCAACGCCACGCTCACCTCCGACAACACCGTCTACGCCCAGCTCGCCGCCGATCTGGGAGAGGAATCGGTCACGCAGATGGCTTACAAGATGGGTGTGACGACGCATCTGAGCAGCTTTCCGGCCGAAGCGCTCGGCGGCCTGAAACTCGGCGTCACTCCACTGGAAATGGCCACCGTCTATGCCACACTCGCCGACGGTGGCTATCGCAACACGCCGATCGCGATCACCAAGGTCGTATTCCCCGACGGTCACGTCGATTCGAGCTGGGGCACGCCCCACCGCGTAAAGGTGCTCTCCAACGGCATCACCGCCGAGGAGACGAGCATCCTCCACGACAACGTGCTCAGCGGCACCGCGACCCGCTCGGCGATCAACTGTCCGACGGCTGCCAAGACGGGAACCACCAGCGAACTGGTCGACGCGTGGCTCGACGGCTACACGCCGCATTACTCGACGGTCGTGTGGATGGGCTATCCAAACAAGCGCGTCTCGATGACCGATGTCCACGGCGAGCCCCAGCAGGGCGGCTACCTGCCCGCCGAAATCTGGCACGCGTACATGGCGGCGGTCACCGAAGGCCAGAAGTGCGCCGAATTCCCGTCCGCCACCGAACCGCTCTCCTACCAACCGTTCTTCGGCAAGTTCGCGAGCGCCGGACTGTCATCCCAGGCGAGCGAAAACGAAGAAGAAGCCTCGAAAAAGAAGGCACACAAGCACAGCGAAAAAAGCAAGCCCAATCACTCTGCCCAGCCCGAACAGGGGGCTGGAGGCTCGGGGGGTTCGGGTGGCTCAGGGGGTTCGGGAGGCGGGACCGGCGGCGGCACGGGTGGCGGCGGCGAGACGGGCGGCGGCGGTCAGACCGGCGAGGGGACGGGCGGGGCGGCAGGAGGCGGTGGTGGGGGCGGCCAGACAGGTGAGGGGACGGGCGGGGGCGCTCATCCAAGGACCGGAGCGCCGACTCCACATACGACCGGGCCGCGCGAAAGCACGCCCGGCAACGGCGGCGGAGCGGTCAAAGCAACCGGCGGAGCCGCTCCCGGCTGAGAGCGGGTTCTCAGCACGAATCGCGCCTTGCGGCGCGCACGCTGGTAGGTTAGATCTGTGGCTAAGGAGGATAAGGTCGAATTCGAGGGCGAGGTGGTCGAGGCGCTGCCCAACGCGATGTTTCGCGTAAAGCTCGACAACGATCACGTCGTCTTGGGTCACGTCGCCGGCAAGATGCGTCGCTTCCGGATCCGCATCCTCCCTGGGGATCGCGTGCGTTGCGAGTTATCTCCCTACGACCTGGACCGCGCCCGGATCGTCTACCGGCATCGCTGAGCGGGGCATCGGCGAGGGCCGAGGACGTATACGGCCCCGCGACGTAACGTGGAGCGCTCGCTGATCGAATCGATCGCCGCCGCGCTGCCCGCGGGCGGGGCGAGGGTCGTGCGGGGGGTAGGCGACGACGCGGCGGTGATACGGGCCGGGGAAAGCTGTGCGTGACCTCCGTCGACGCGATGGTCGAGGGTGTGCACTTTCGCCTCGACGACGGATCGACCAGCCCGTTCGACGTCGGCTGGCGCGCGCTGGCAGGCGCACTGTCAGACCTCGCGGCGATGGGCTCAAAGCCCGGTGAGGCGTATATCGCGCTCGGCGTCTCGCGCGAGGCTGGTGAGGAGCAGGCGCTGGCGCTGATGCGCGGCGCCGTGGAGCTCGCAACCGCGACGGGGACCGTGTTGGCCGGTGGCGACGTGGTCGAGGCCCCGGTCCTGACGGTGTGCGTGACGGTCGTCGGCTGGGCGGATGACGAGCGCGAGCTGATCGGGCGCGACGGGGCGCTCCCCGGGGACCTGGTCGGGGTCACGGGCAGGCTCGGGGGCAGGCCGGGCCGCCCGGTTCCGCGTCTGGCCGAGGGCAGAGCGCTGGCGCGGGCCGGCGCGCACGCGATGATCGACCTCTCCGACGGGCTCGCCACCGACGCGCGGCACATCGGCGAGCGCAGCGGCGTGTGCCTGCAGGTCGAGCTCGAGCGACTGCCGTTGGATGCGGGTGTCCCGAGCGGGGAGCAGGCCGCGACCGCCGGCGAAGACTACGAGCTGTGCTTCTGCGTCGCGCCCGCGGATCGCGGGCGTGTGGAGCGCGTCCTGCACGAAGCGGACGGCGCGCCACTCACATGGATCGGTCGCGTGACCGACGGCCCGCCGGGCGCCTCGTTCCTGGATGAGCACGGCGTGCAGCAGCGGCTGGAGGGATTCGAGCACCGCTGGTGAGCAAAGTCTGGCTGGACGGGCCTGGCTGGACGGGCCTGGCTACGACGAGGTCGGCGGGAGCAGCAGCTGCGTGGGTCTGGGCCGCGGCGTTTGCGCCGACCGCGGCGCCTGGATCGGCTGGACCGCCGGGTGGCCGGGCAGCCGGCGGGCCGCGCCCTCGGGGACCGTGCGGGTCAGGCGCGCAAACACGAGCAAACGTTTTTCAGCGCTGAACAGTGGCGTGCAGGCAGACAGCACCAGGCGGCTGTAACCGACGTTCGCGACGGCGGCTCGCACATCGCTCGGCGCCACCACCCGCTGAGCGATCACCGTGTAGGTGAAGCGGGCGTAAGGCATGTTCAGCAAGATCCGGTTGCCTGGCCGAAGTGCGTCGATGTGGCGAAATGGCGCCAGATAGGTGGTCCTGTGGCCCGCGATCGCGGTCGTACCCGCCACCCCGGGGAAGTTCGTTTCGGAGTAGATCCCCGGGCCGCTCTCCAGATCGGAGGTGTCGGTGCCCTTCACCACCACATAGCTCGCGTCGATCCGTGGGATCACGATACGTCCCACCGCGCTACCCCCGCCCGCATGGCGCTGCAGCTCGCGTGCAAGGAAGGCGATCCGCCGGCGCTCGTCGGGCAGACTCGCGAGCGCGTGGCGCTCGAACGCGGTAGGAGCGGCCCGTTCGGCCGCGCGCAATGTCCCGCTCAGATGGTCCTGGCGGAGCTTCGCGTACAGCGCCGAGAGCGGCTCCTGCCAGACCAACGTCACCCCGGCGTCGATCAACGCCAGCGCACCGAGCGCGATCAACGCCAGCGACAGCACGCGCCACGCACGGCGCGAGGCTCGGCGCGGGCGCCTGGAGAACGAAGCCCGTCGCCGGCGCGATCTGGGAGTGGAGAGAATGTCGGACATCGCTTGACTATCGTCGCAGGGTCTATCGCCGCAGTGCCTGCCGCAGTGCCTACCGTCGCAGGGCCGGCTCGGTCCCACCGAGCGATCCAGGACCAGCGTAGGACAGCGGGCCACGAGTGCTCACCGGCGCGCCACCGTCCATCCTGGGGCGCTCGAGCACCGCCGGTGCAGTGAGCGCGAGCTGCGTGGCCGCGACCACGCAGCCAAAAGCCAGGCTCCACAGCGCCGCCGCCAGCACGCCGATGTGTCCGCCCGCGAGCAGCAGGACCGCGTCCCACGCGATCGCGCCGGGCCCCACACCCAGCTCACGCGCGTAAAAAGCGATCAGCAGCGCGAGCGGGACCAGCGCCAGCGCCACCAACACGAGCGCCGCGGCGCGCCGCGGACGTAACTCCGGCGAGACGATCAACAGCCACAGGTGCAGCGCCGGGATTACCAGCAGGGCTGTATATGGATTGCGCACCCACACCACCACCCCCACCCCGAGCGCCACCGCCAGCAGCGCCAGCCCGGTCGCCTCGGAGTCCGGGCGCACACCGCACCCCAGGCGCGCCACCAGCATCGGCCACGCCAGCCAACAGAGCGCCAGCACCAGCGCCACCGCCAGCAGCGCCCTGACGGCCGGACCGTTCAATGGCAGCGCGCCAGCCGGCACGGGCATCCTCGGAGCGGCCCGCAGAACGTCGAGCCACCCCAGCGCCCGGGCAAAGCACGCCGCCGCGAAGAACGGCAGCGCACAGGTCCCCACCCACAACAGCCCCTGCCCGATCATCCGATCCGCGCCCATCCCCCGGCGGCGGCGCAGGCGCGCATACCCGTCGGCCCCAAGCAGCAGCGGCCCGATCAACAACGCGGCGAGCAGCAACCGCAGCGCCCACTCCGGGACTATCTTCGGTCCAATCACCAGGCCCGTCTGCGGAGTCGATTCGATATCCGGCGCCGTGTCCAGCGCGTCCACGGCGCTCAGCACAGCGCGCCCAAAGCCTTCCAAGCGTTCGGCGCTGACCGCGTCCGCTGAAGATCCCTCCCCGCCCGGGCCCCGTTCGCCGCTCACCTGGACCAGCACGCTCGGAATGCCGGCCCCGTTCAGCGCCCCCTGCTCGCCCACCGCAAACGGAAACGCCAAGTGAGCGAGTTGCCCGATCGCGCTCGGGGCACCCGGGTCTACCCCGACGTTCTGCGTGATCGCGCCAGCCACCGTGCGCGCCAGCAGCTCGGGCGCGCTGCCGAAACCGTCCGAATAGGGCACGACAAACGGCTTGTGCTCGCTCGCGCCGGCGAGATCGCCCAGCACGATCGCCGCGTCGATCGGGGTGGGCGGGCTCGTATCACTCGGATCGTTCGTGGCAAAATCAAGCGCGCCCGCGGCGCCGCCGCTGCCACCGCTGGTCGAGACGAGGACGATCGTGCGCTGCGTCTCGCGCGCCGCAAACACCCGCGCCAGCTCCAGCAGCGCGACCGTGCCGGACAGTTCGGCCGCCGACCCGCGCGCGCGCGCGTCACGGTGGGCCAGGATCACGATCGGCGTGCCACCGCTAGTACCGCCGCTCGATCCCGCGCGCTGCGCGATCACCGTCTCGAGCGTCCGCTCACCGTCGATCGTCTGCCCCTGCAACCGTCGAGTCCGCACCTGAAAGCCGCCGCGGCCCGCGCCGCCGAGCCCTTCGAGCGTGTGGGCCACGCGTTGGGCGAGCGCGTCATCACCGGCGCTGCCCGGGCGCCGGTCGGGAAATTCGGCCGCCAAGCTCTTCAGTTCGGCGAACGCGCTCTGACCGTCGAACGCGTCGGGGGCCAGCGTCGAGGTGAGCGGCAGCGGACGCGCGGTCAAGGAGAATGCCGCGATCCCCAACGCAACCAGGAACGGCACGAAAGTCACGCGATAGAGACGGCCGTTGAGCATCCCCGAGACCTTAGCCCCGTCGCCGGTCCTCGGTTACTTATCCGTACATGCCTTTAGGTATCGTCTCCCCGCGTGCTCCAACCCGTCGCCGTCGGCCACAAGACCCTCTCCGACTACACCCACATCTGCGGCAAGGAGCTGATCGCCGAAATCCGCGAGCTCGCGGAGCCGCTGCAGGGCCAGCGCGTGGTGCACATCTCGGCCACCGCCTTTGGCGGCGGTGTCTCGGAGATCCTCTACACGCTCGTCGGGCTGATGCGCGACGTCGGCCTGGACTGCGAGTGGCAGGTGATCTACGGCCGCGAGGAGTTCTTCAACGCGACCAAGCTGATGCACAACGCCCTGCAGGGCGCCCCGCAGGATCTCGACGAGGAGCAGTGGGAGACCTGGCGGCGCTACAACGAGATGAACGCCCGCGAGCTCTCCGACGGCTGGGACGTCTGCCTGGTCCACGACCCGCAGCCCGCCGCCTTGTTCGGGATGGTCCCGGAGAAGGCCAAGGGCTGGGTCTGGCGTTGTCACATCGACCTCTCGACCCCCAACCCGGCGACGATCGCTCAGCTGCTCCCCTACATCGCCGATTACCCGCAATCGCTGTTCCACATGGCCGACTACGTGCCCGACGGGATGCGCGGCAAGGTCAACGTCGTCCCGCCGGCGATCGATCCCCTGACGCCGAAGAACATGGCGCTGTTGCCCGAGGACGCCTCGTTCGTCTGCGAGCAGTTCGGGATCGACATCGACCGGCCCCTGATGTGCCAGGTCTCGCGCTTTGACCCCTGGAAGGACCCGCTCGGGGTGATCGACGCCTATCGCATCGTCAAGGAGCAGCTCCCCAACATGCAGCTCGCGCTGGTCGGGTCGATGGCCTCGCGACGACCCCGAGGGCTGGGATTTCTTCAACGCCACGATCGCTCACGCCGACGGCGATCCAGATGTTCACATCCTCAACAACTTCAACAACGTCGGGGCGATCGAGGTCAATGCCTTCCAGTCCCACGCCGACGTGCTGATCCAGAAGTCCACGCGTGAGGGCTTTGGCTTGACGGTCTCGGAGGCGATCTGGAAGGCGCGCCCGTTCATCGGCGGCGACGTCGGTGGCATCCCGCTGCAGATCGAGGATGGCGTCACCGGCTACCTGGTGTCCTCCGCCGAGCAGTGCGCGGAGCGGACTATGGAGATTCTCGAGGACCCGGCTCTGGGCAAGTCCCTCGGGCGGCGCGGCAAGGAGCACGTGCGCGAGCACTTCCTCACGCCGCGCTACCTGCGCGACTACCTGAAGATCTTCAACGAGCTGCGCGTCATGAGCGCGCGGCGCGGCGTCGTTCGCGAGCGCGGGGTTTCGGCCGGCGTGCTTCGCGCCGGGGGGTTGGCCGGGGTGCTTCGCGAGCGCAGGTGTCTCTCGGCGTGCCCGTGCGAGCGGAGTGGATGCGAGCGAGGCGCCGGCGCAGCGGACTCCGCTGGTGCTGGTGTCCAATCGGGGGCCGGTCACCTTCCACCCCGGCGGCGAGATCCAGCGCGGCTCGGGCGGGCTGGTCACGGCGCTCACGGGGCTGGCATCGCATCGCGAAGCGATCTGGATCGCCTCGGCGATGAACGAGCACGACGCCGCGGTCTCGCGCGAGCACGCGGGACGGTCATTCCCGGTGCGCTCCCCCGCCGGGGGCGAGTTCCAGGTGCGCCTCGTCGTCTCCGACCCCGAGGCGTACGACCGCTTCTACAACGTCTTCGCCAACCCGATGCTGTGGTTCATCCAGCACTACCTGTGGGACCTCTCCAACGCCCCGGACATCCGCCGCGAGGAGATCGAGGCGTTCGAGTTCGGCTACAACGTCGTCAACGAGGACCTCGCGCGCGCGGTCGTCGAGGAGCTCGAGGGTCAGTCGAGAGCCGGTCGTGATGGTCCACGACTATCACCTCTACACGCTCCCCGACCTCGTGCGCAAAGCGCGCCCGGATGTCTTTCTGCACCACTTCATCCACATCCCCTGGACCCAGTCCGACGCCTGGCGGGTGCTGCCCTCGCGGATCCGCGAGGAGATCTACACGGGCCTCTTGGCCAACGACATCATCGGCTTTCACACGCGCTCCTACCGGCGCAACTTCCTGCAGTGCTGCCAGGACCTGATGGATCTCGAGGTCGACTTCGAGCGCGGCCTGGTGCGCTTCGGCGAGCGCGAGATCTGGGTGCGAGCCTACCCCCTGCCGATCGACCATCGCGCCACGCGAGCGGTGGCCCAGGGCGAGCGCGTCGGCGAGTTCGAGGACGAGCTGCTGCGCCGCCGCCGCGACTTCCTGATCCTGCGCGTCGACCGCGCCGACCTCTCCAAGAACGTGCTGCGCGGGTTCTCCGCCTTCGACCTGTTCCTCGACCAGCATCCAGAGTTCTCAGAGCGCGTCACGTTCATCGCCCAGTTGATGCCCTCACGGACCGACGTGCCCGAGTACGCCGAGTACCTCGAGCGGATCGAGGCGCTGGTGGCGGTCGTCAACCACCGCCACGGCACGACCGATTGGATGCCGATCCAGCTGAAGCTGCGCGACGACCTCGAGGAGGCGATGGCGGCCTACAAGCACTACGACGTGCTGCTCGTCAACGCGATGTTCGACGGCATGAACCTCGTCGCCAAGGAGGGGCCGATCGTCAACGAGCGCGAGGGCGTCTCGATCCTCTCCGAGAACACCGGCGCGCACGAGGAGCTCGGGAAGTTCGCCCTGTCGGTCAACCCGTTCGACATCCAGGAGCTCGCCGAACTCGATCTACGCCGCGCTGACGATGAACCAGGGCGAGCGGCGCCGGCGAGCGGAGGGGCTGGTGGAGATCGTCACCTCGCGCGACCCCGGCGACTGGATCGACGAGCAGCTCGCGGACATTCGCGCCAAGGGCGCAGGACGCTGAGCTCAGCCGGCAGGCTCTGGGACTCGACTGACGGCACGCCGCGCGCAGCGGCGCAGTGCGGCTGATGACCCCGCTAGTCTTTCGCGCTTGATGACTTGGCCCGCGCCCACATATGACCTCGTGTTGTTGCTCGACCCTCGAGCGGAGGAGTCTGCGCGTGGGAAGATCGTTGCTGACGCGCGTAAGGCGATTGAGGCGCAAGGTGAGTTTTTGCGTCACGACGAGTGGGGCGAGCGGGCGTTGGCTTATCCGATCGACCACAAGACGGGCGCCGAGTACCACCTGCTGCAGTTCCACGCCACGCCGGAGTTGCTCGGCACCCTGAATCGCACGTTGCGGATCATCGACGAGGTCATTCGCTTCCGCGTGATCAAGCTTGCCCCGGGCACCCCCGAGGCACCGGACATGCCGGCGGCTGCTGTGGCGGGCGGGGCGGTTGGCGGGAGCACCCGGCGAGTCGAGGCAGAGAGCGCCGCCGAGCCCATCGCGGAGCACCCCGCGGAGCCGCTCGCCGAGCTCGAGCTCGCGGCCGGCGAGCCGGCTTAGCGTCTCTGGCCCGGCGAGGGCTTGGTGGTGGCGCGGGGCGCGATGGTTTTGCGCGAGTCGGGGGTTGCGCGGGACGCGGCAGGGTGCGGTGGTTGCGCGGCGCGCGGGCGGTTGCGCGGGCCCGATGGTTACGCGAACCATCAGCGGGTAATAAAATCGCCTATATGGCGTGGGCGGAAGACATGAGCGATCCCGCGGCGACCCGCACCGACGTCCTGCGGGCCTCGCCGCCGATGTTCGACTCGCGCCTGCTCGATGTCCTCTCGCGTGTGCATCCCGCCGTGCCCGTGCTGATCTTCGCCCCCGCTGTGCTGATCCTGGCGGCGTGGCAGCTCGCCGGCGCGAGCGTGCTCGCCACCGCCGCCTTGGCGCTCGCCGGCTACGCCCTGTGGACGCTGTTCGAGTACTGGCTGCACCGGGTCGTCTTCCACTTCGAGCCGCAGGAGGGTCTCGGCGCACGGCTGCACTGGATCATTCACGGCGTCCACCACGATCACCCGAACGACCCGCTGCGCCTGGTGATGCCACCGGCGGTGAGCATTCCGCTGGGGGCGCTCGTGTTCGGGATCCTCTACTCGATCTTCGGGGCTCGCTACGCGCCCGGGCTCGGCGCCGGGTTCTTCACGGGCTACCTCGCTTACGACATGATCCACTACTACATCCATCACTTCCGCCCGCGCAGCCCGCTGGGGAGAATGCTGCGCGAGCGGCACATGCGCCATCACTTCCAGGACGACACCTGCGGCTTCGGGATCAGCGCTCCTTACTGGGACGAGGTCTTCCGGACCTCCTCGCGCAGAGCGCTGAATCCTCGCAAGTAGCGGGGTGGCTGTTCCCCGGATCGAGCGTTGCGCCCGAAGGCGGCTCTAGACTCGGAGATCGAGTTCCAGAACACGGGGCTCGGGAAGATCGACGAGCTCCCGCGAGCGGGAGAACCAGCTGAAAGAGAGGGCAAGACGATGGCCGCCACCAATATCAACCGAGTCGTGCTGACCGGGAACCTGACCGCCGACCCTGAGCTGCGCTCGCTGCCGAGCGGCACATCCGTGTGCAAGCTGCGAGTCGCCTGCAACACGCGCCGCAAGGACGGAGCGTCCGGCGAGTGGGTCGACAAGCCCAACTATTTCAACGTCACCGTGTGGGGCGCACAGGGCGAGAACGCGGCGCGTTATCTGTCCAAGGGACGCCCCGTGGCGATCGACGGGCGCCTGGAGTGGCGCGAGTGGGAGACCCAGGAGGGCGCAAAACGCCAGGACATCGATATCATTGCCGACTCGGTGCAGTTCCTGGGCTCGCGCGAGGACACCTCTGGTGGTGGCTTTGCGGGCAACGGAGCTCCCCAGGGCAGTGACGTCCCCGTCGATCAGGGGGACTTCCAGCCCGCACCTGTCGCCGCCGGGGCAGGCGACGACGACATTCCGTTCTAGCAAGCACAAGGAGCAACCAGTGGCAAAAGCGCGCGGTCGCGGCAAGCCAGTTCGCCGCCGAGATAAGAAGGGTGGGCCCGGAAGCGGCCGGCGCAAGCCATGCCAGCACTGTCGTGACAAGATCGAGCAGGTCGACTACAAGGACATCGGCACGCTCTCGAAGTTCATCTCCGAGAAGGGCAAGATCCGCTCACGGAGGATCACCGGCTCCTGCCGGCGCCATCAGAGCCAGATCGCCCGGGCGGTCAAGCGCGCCCGCGAGCTGGCGCTGCTGCCGTACGTCAACGAGGGCGGCCGCGAGGACAGCCCGCGCGGCGAGCGGGGCGGTCGCGACCGCGATCGCGACCGGTAGCCGGATGCCCGAAGCGATACTCCTCCAGGACGTGCAGGAGCTCGGCGAGCAGGGCAAGGTGATCGATGTCTCCAAGGGCTACCTGCGTAACTTCCTGATTCCGCGCAAGCTCGCCCAGCCCGCCACGAAAGGCGCGATCGAAGTGATCCGCGAGCGCCAGCTGGCGGCTGAGCGAGCGGCGCGTAACGCGGTCGAGAAAGCCCAGGAGAACGTCAACCTGCTGAACCGCACGGTGCTGACGATCCCGCAGCAAGCCGGCGCCGACGGGCGGCTGTTCGGGTCGGTGACCGCCCAGGACATCGCCACCGCGGTGCGCGAAGCGCGCGGGCTGAAAATCGACAAACGGGGCGTGCACATGCCCGAGCCGATCAAGAGCGTCGGCACCTACATGGTCGAGGTCGAGGTGGTCGAGGGAGTGACCGCGACGATCAAGACGATGGTTGTGGCGAAGAAATAGCGCCGCCGGATTTTTCCGGGAGCCGCGGTTTGAAGTGCCCACCCTCCCGGGCCTGCCCTCCCCGCGCTGAGTGATGGTCGTGGCCAAGAAATAACGTAGTCGGGATTTTCCGCCTGGGAGACTGCGAACATGCGTTCGTGGGGTTGGATTTGTTCCGAGATAGCGGGGTGAGGGCCGAGGTCGGGGTGGAGGCGGGCTTACACTCGCCCAGGCCATGAGCGCGGTCTCGGTAACCAACGGCAGCGCGAGTGCCACACCAGGGGGCATCGTTGCGCCGCCCCACAACCTCGAGGCGGAGCAGTCGGTGCTGGGCTCGATCCTGCTCTCAGATCGCTCGCTGTACGCGCTGGTGATCGAAGAGGGGCTGCGCGCGGATGACTTCTACCGCGAGCGGCACGGGACGATCTACGAGGCGATGCTCGCGCTCTACAACGAGTCCGAGCCCGTCGATGTGCTGACGGTCACCGACCGCCTGCGCTCCAGCGGCAAGCTCGAGGAAGTCGGCGGAATCGCGACGGTCGATGGGCTGACCGGGGTGGTGCCGGCCGCCGGGCACGCCCGGCGCTATGCGCAGATCGTGCGCGAGAACGCGCTGCTGCGGCGACTGCTGGGGGCGTCGTATGAGATCCAGGAGAGCGTGCTCGACCATCGAGCGCCGCCGCGCGAGCTCGTCGAGCAAGCGGAGAAGGCGATGCTCGAGGTCGCCCGCGACGATCGCCAGCAGGACTTTCGCGCGATCGAAGAGGTGCTGCACGAGGAGCTCGACAAGCTGCACCGCCTGTCGATCGAAGGCACCTCGCTGACCGGAACGCCCTCCGGCTTCAAGGACCTCGATGAGATCACCGGCGGCTTTCAGCCGGGGAACCTGATCATCATCGCCGCCCGCCCGGCGATGGGCAAGAGCGCGCTGGTCTGCAACATCGCCGAGAACGCCGCGGTCGAGCACGGTAAGGCAGTGGCGCTGTTCAGCCTGGAGATGGCCGAGGCCGAGCTGGCCCAGCGGTTCGTCGCCTCGCAGGCGCGGATCAAGGGCGAGGAGCTGCGCAAGGGGCGCGTGGCCGAGCAGCGCTGGCCGAAGATCCTCAAAGCCTCGCAGCGCCTGGCGGCGTCGCCGCTGTGGGTCGATGACTCCAGCGACGTGGGGATGCTCGAGATCCGCGCGAAGGCGCGGCGGTTGCACTCGCAGTGCGAGAACGGGCTTGGGTTGATCATCATCGACTACCTGCAGCTGATGCGCACCGACAGCCGCTACGACAGCCGTGTGACCGCCGTCGGCGAGCTGAGCCGTGGCCTGAAGATCCTCGCGCGCGAGCTCGGCGTGCCGGTGATCGCCCTCTCGCAGCTGAGCCGCGCGGTGGAGTCGCGCCCGGACAAGAAACCGCAGCTCTCGGACCTGCGCGAGTCGGGGAACCTCGAGCAGGACTCCGACCTGGTGATGTTCATCTACCGCGACGAGTACTACGACGAGGATTCCGAGCGTCCCGGCGAGGCCGATTTGATCATCGCCAAGCATCGCAACGGGGCGGTCGGCAAAGTCACGCTGACCTTTCAGAAGGAGTACCCGAAGTTCATGAATTACGCCGGCGAGCGCTATGCGCAGCAGGCCGGAGAGCACCATGCGCAGTAGGCCCGAGGGCGCTGTGCGCGGTACGCCCTCGTAAACTTCAGTCGCGATGCCCGGAATAGTCATTGTCGGCGCCCAGTGGGGCGACGAGGGGAAGGGGAAGATCACCGATCTGCTCGCCGAGCGCGCGGGCGCGGTGGTGCGCTTCCAGGGCGGCAACAACGCCGGGCACACGATCGTGCGCGGCGATGTGGAGTGGAAGCTGCACCTGATCCCCTCCGGCATTCTCTATCCGGGCAAGCGCTGCGTGATCGGCAACGGCGTCGTGATCGATCCGAAGGTGCTGATCGAGGAGCTCGACGGCCTGCGCGCGCGGCGCGTCGACGTCAGCGGCCTGCGGATCTCCTCGAACGCCCACCTGATCATGCCCTACCACCTGCTGCTCGACTCGGCCGGCGAGGCCAAGCTGGGCAGCCGCCAGATCGGCACGACTCGCCGGGGGATCGGCCCCTGCTACGCCGACAAGGCGGCGCGCCTGGGCATCCGCGTGCAGGACCTGCTCGACGAGAAGATCCTGAAGAAGAAGATCGTCGCGGCGATGGAGCCCAAGCGCCTGTCGCTGCGGCCGTTCGAGAAGGACCCGGCGCTCGACCTGCACGCGATGACCGAGGAGTATTTGACATACGGGCATCGCCTCGAGCAGCACATCGCCGACACGGCCAAACTGATGTGGGAGCTGCTCGACGAAGACCAGCTGGTGATCTTCGAGGGCGCCCAGGGCGCGATGCTCGACATCGACCACGGCACCTATCCGTTCGTCACCTCCTCCAACCCCCTGTCGGGCGCCGCGACCGTGGGGACCGGGGTGGGACCGAAGGACATCGATGAGGTCTGGGGCGTGTCGAAGGCGTACACCACACGGGTCGGCGCCGGGCCGTTCCCGAGCGAGCTGCACGAAGAGATGGGCGAGCTGATCCGCAAGCGCGGCGGCGAGTTCGGCACGACGACCGGGCGCCCGCGCAGGACCGGCTGGCTGGACCTCGTCGCGCTGCGCTACGCCGCCCGCCTGAACACGCTGACGGCGCTCGTGATCACCAAGCTCGACGTGCTCTCGGGCCTGGACCGCATCCAGGTGTGCACGAGCTACCGTGGAGCCGAGGGCGCCGAGTTCAAGGACTTCCCCTACCACCAGACGGTGCTGCACCACACGACGGCCGAGCTGACCGAGCTGCGCGGCTGGCAGGAGGACCTCGGCGAGTGCCGCACGTTCTCCGACCTGCCCGAGGGGGCGCGCGAGTACCTGCAGTTCATCTCCGAGCAGATCGGCGCGCCCGTCACCCTGCTCGGCGTGGGCCCCGGGCGCGAGCAGGTGATCTGGACCGAGGCCGGCGAGCAGACGCAGCTCGGCCGCGGCGGCGTGGCGATCGGCGATCGCTCGCCTGCTTGAGCGCAAGCGGGCTCCCGGCGGGGAGATCGCAGATCCTCGAGTCGCGCTTCGGCGGCTTCCCGGCGAGCGCGCGGGTGGAGAAAA
>CAWDQX010000006.1:0-98324 GCA_963804555.1 uncultured Solirubrobacterales bacterium | reverse complement strand
GCCCCGGTTCGGAGAGCGTCCCATCCAAGCTCTTGCTGTATGTGGGCATCGAGTGCAGTGACGGGCATCGAGACCGCGGACTCCCCACGGTCGTACGCGATTGCGGTAAGCACGGAGAAGACTTCAAGCAACTCGGTCATCGTGAACCCCCACTCGGCCGTGGACGCTCGATCGATCTCAGCGATCTCGGGCGGTTCGGCCTTCGGTGCCGCACGCCACGGCGCGTCGTAGCTCTCGACCAGGTTGCGGGCGAGCGGTGGGACAAAGGCGTCGAGGAAGCTCTGCTGGCCCGTTTGGAACGCACCAGTGTCGGAGAGGCCGAGTCGTCTCGAAGCGAGGTAGCCCAAGTCGGGGACCGTCGATTTCGAAGTGGACGATGTCTGACGTAATGCCGCGAGAGACGATTTGGTTAGCAATCGCGACGAGCCGATCGTAGCTGGCTATTGAGAATCGTCGAAGGCCGCGTGGCGATCGTGCAGCGACGTACTCGATCAAGAAACGCAAAGCCACTGACACTTGAGTGGCGTCGGGCAGCTCGCGACGCATGCCTTCGAGTAGTTCTGTGTCGCCGAACGCTGCCACGCGTGCTCCGAGCGTTCGTCGTTCGACTGCCTCGTGGTGGAGGATCGCCTCATGCATACTGACCAGATGCTCGAGAAGGTCATTGGCGATAGGGCTGCGACTTCGTGCTCGAGCTGCGCAAAATGGAACGCGACGACCGCGTTCAGCACTTTGGTCTTGCGATCGCTTGGAATCTCTGCGATTGGAAGGTTCAAGGTTGTCGCAAGATGCTCGCCGGCCTCGTCGAGAGCCTCTTCGGTGTCCGCGCGCGAGATCCGTCTGTAGCGCGGAAGGTCGTTGTCTAGGAGGGCGACTTCGGTATCCGCAGTGAAGACGTTTATCTTCTTCTTTGGCCCGAGGGGGGCGTGACGCTCGACGGCTGCGGCAATCGCTTCTTTCTCCGCACGAGCATCTGCGGGTAGTAGTTCGTCAAGGCCCTCCAGAAGGACCGCGACGAGAGCGCGCTCCCCTGCGTTGTCTGGGCGGTTAAGCGTCGTTCGGAGACTCGGATTGACTATGAGACGAACGACCCCATCAGCTGGAGACTCCGTGCTTGCTACTTCTCCACCGGCTTCTGTGGTTTCGGTGCTCCAGAGTTCGGGCTCGGAGAGCTATGTCAACGATTAGCCGTGGGGTGCCCACTGTGGCTAGACGGCAATTGAGGGCGTCGTCTGCCAGAGCCAGTACGCCACGCAGTCGACGAGCTGGAATAGGGTCCTGCGCGTGCCGGTAATGAAGTCGGCAGCTTTGATCCACAGTGGAAGTGGCGCGCCCTCGACCAGCATCAACGCTTCGTCGCCGGGGTCGTTCAATAGGCCGTAGATTGGGATGTGGGGCGCTTCGTGTAGGCGTACCACCTCGGTCCAGCCTCCGCGCGGGGAGATCGCGCCATGTATGTCCGTGTCGCGCGCCACCTTTTCGCGATAGGCGCGACCATACGAAGGATCGAACGTCACGCCGGTCGGGCGACCGTCGTCACCGAAGTAGTACGACTCGGTCTCACTCCACGCGTCGTACTCGTCGATCACCGAGAAAGCGAACACCGAGCAGTACTCGCGGAGGCGTTCGCCAGCACGCGCGAACTTCCAAACCCTCATGGATCGAGCGTCGCCATTCCGATCTGGTGGAAGTTCTCAAGTGACATCGGTAGCTGCGGCATTACGACGTCGCTTGCGCTGATCCCAAGTACGTAGGGGCGACCGCATCCCGCAATGACGACCATGTGCAGGATCTCGTTCGGCCGCTCGCCGGCGCCGTACATCAAGCTCTCCTCGACCGCACGTAGGTGGTAGCTGAGGGCCTCCTCCCAGCGCATGAGATCCCAGGCGCCTTCAACATCGTTGAGGCTGTAGTTCTCGAAGTCCTCATATACGACGGCGATGTCGAACGCCTTGTCGGTGTCGAAGCCCCCGACCAAGCTGACGATCGGAGCGGCGGCTGCCGGATATTCGTGCTGAACTGACCAGTTCATTCGCTCGATGGTCGCTGTGGCAGCAGCCATGCTCGCCCTTGCCAGTCGTTCCACCAGTTCCGACCGAAGGCCCCGCGCCAGCGCAGCGGTCACGAGGGCGTGCCGGAGAGCGAGAGCGAGCGCACCCGGCTCGACGAGAAGAAAGGTGTCGCCTGTCCGCAGGAGCGGGCGCACATTGAACTGGGTCCCGTTCTCGTTTGGCGACGGCGCGCCAAGCGCGGCAAGGTCGTGGACGATCGGGGATAGCACGTCGGCGTTTGCATCGATGACCGCTTCCAGGTCGTTGCGCTCAAAGAGGACCCCGGCACTCAGAAACGCCATTGCAGCAGGCGACACGATCTGGACATGCTCGTTTTCCTCCGGTGATGCCCATCGCTGTACGTTGCCCACTGCGCACGCGTGGGTCGCGAGCGCAAGAACGCCCCTCGCGAAGCTCAACAGTCCGAGCGCAAAGGGCCGGTCTCCGAGTGGTTCGCTGTGTGCGAATACTGCGCTCAGGAGCGTGCGAAGGTTGAATACTGCCTCGGCGTTGCCGCCCGACTGCAACACGTAGCCGCCGCCGTAGAAGTTGATGGGCTCGGCGAATGGGCCCTCGTAGGGATCCCAGGACGCACCTTTATGGAGCGTAGGTCCGGTTATAAGCCATCGAGCCAGGTCGTCCGTGTTCGGTGGATCGCCATCGTCTCGCCCGAGGCTTAGCGCAGTAGCAGAGAGCGCACAGAGGCGATCGAGGTGAGAGGCGTTCGCTGGTAGAAGCTGAAGCGCAGCGCACGAGGTGGCGATGCCGAGCCTGTCTCTTTGTGACAGCTCTTGCCGTAGGGCATACCGCGAGAGCAACACGACACCAATCTAGCCAGTCGCTCCCGAACCCGTCGCCCCGGAAAGCGGCAACTCCAGGCTCGTTTGCGCTCAGCCGTGCATAGTCAGCGTCCACGTCCAACGCTGCTGGTCGGGCGTGTCGCGGGACGGCTGCCGGGTAAGCCAATGAGCAGGTCGCAGTATGTGTCGCAGTCGAAGGGGGTCGCGGCTGGGTTGCCAGCCGATGTCGATGGCCTCTCGGTAAGTCGAGTGATGGTGTCTGTCTCCGGCTGCTGCGCTCATGTTTGGGCGAGTCGGCGATGCGTTCGGGGTCCTGTCCTTCGTTCGCCGAGTTGGTCGCGGGCGATGTACCAGTCGGTGCCGTGGCGGGCGCGTGTGGCCTCGACGTAGGCGGTCTCTTTGCTGGTTTGCCAGCCGCCGGTGACGACGATGGAGCGCTCGACGGTCGCGCCCTGTTGGCGGTAGACGTGCTGGGCGTAGGCCAGCCGTAGCGAGTCGAGGTGCTCGCTGGCGAGCTGAACTCGTCGCCCTGATCCGTCGAGCGTGATCGTCACGCCGTGTTCGTGGACGTGGGTGACTTGGCCGCGGGTGCCGTTCTCGACCCTGGGCTGTCCGCGTGGCTGGTGCTGGGCGTTGAACGCGATGAGGTCGCCGTCGCGCAGGCCGTAGTGGACGTGGGGGAGGGCGATCTCTTGGTGGCCGAGTTCGCCGCGTTCGGCTCGTAGGTGCTGCGCGCGGGCGTTGAGGCGGTCGATCTCCTGGTTTGAGGCGTCCGCGATCAGCGCCACCGAACGGATGTCGTCGTGTTCGCAGGTGAGCTGCCCCCATGCTTGGACGGCGTTCTCGGCTGCTTGGTCGCGGGTGTCCGCGAGGTGCAGCCGTCCACGGGAGTGGTAGTGCGCCATCGCGCGCTCGGGTTCGCCGGCGCGTAGCGCTCTCCAGGCTTTCTGCTCGCCTGCGTCGCTGGTGCGGTGAATGTCCGCGAGTTCGGCGGTCGGCGCGTGGCCGGTGAGCCTGTCGAACATGCCTCCAGGGCCGATCGAGGGGAGCTGCTTGCCGTCACCGACCGCGATCAGCTTCGCTCCTGAGCGCTCGACGAGCTCGGTCAGGGCGTCGAGGCGAGCGTGATCGACCATCCCGGCCTCGTCCAAGACGATCGTCGTGTCCCGGTCGATCTCGACTGTCCCCGTGTTTGCGCGGGCGACGAGCGCGTCGAGGGTGAGTGTCTTTCCGGTGAGGGCTGGGCTGTCAGCGCCGAGGCGCTCGGCCGTAGACCCGGACACAGCGACGCCGATCGTGCGGTGGCCGGCGTGTCTGCTCGGCGCGAGCAGCGGCGTCGATCACGACGCCCTTCCCGGTCCCGGCAGGGCCGACGAGGACGGCAAGGCGCTCGGGTCCGGTGAGCACCTCGCAGAGCGGCAATTTGCTCGGTGCTCAGTGGTGCGCCGATGCGCTCGGCGACTGCACGCGTTGCGTCGGCGCGTGTTCGCTCGCCGATGTCTCTGCCAGCCGGCTGCGCGAGCATCTCGGCGCGGCGTTCGATCGCCTGCTCCTGAGCGCGCACGGCAAGCGTGGTCATCCGCCCACCCTCCAAGGTGACGACTCGCCGGTCGCGGATCATCTCTCTCGCAACGGCGAGCGCCTGCTCGGGTGCCATCTCGCCCGCAGTCTGCTCC
Source organism: uncultured Solirubrobacterales bacterium (assembly GCA_963804555.1). Taxonomy (GTDB): domain Bacteria; phylum Actinomycetota; class Thermoleophilia; order Solirubrobacterales; family Solirubrobacteraceae; genus Palsa-744. The sequence goes on along the minus strand of CAWDQX010000006.1, from coordinate 93,797 downwards.
AGCGCGACGGCGTGCAGGTCGCGTGCGTGGAACACGGCGTGCTGCTCTGTCAGCCGCGTCTCGATGCGGTCCTCGATCGGCCGCTCAACCTTGGGTCGCTCGGGTGCCCCGATCAGGCGCACGGCCTCGTCGGCGCCGAAGTCGTGACGCCGGCCCGTCTCGCTCCACACACGTTGCAGGTCGTCGCGTGTGGTCAGCTCCTTCGCCCGGCGGTTCTCGAGCGCGAGGTTACGCAGCTCCCCGCGTTCGGGCGCACGGCCGTAGCGGGCACGAAATCGCTCGGCTGCCCTGGCGACCTCACGCGAGCGGCCAGAGAACTCCTCGATCAGTGTTCGTGGCACGCCCGCGATCTCGAAGTAGCGGCCGTCCTTGCCGGTGCCCCGCTCGATCTCATAGCCCTCGCCGGCCAGCTCCTCGGCGAGCGCGGAGCGGTAGAACGCGCCCAGCTCGCGGGCCGACCGGAAGATCGGCCGAGAAGCGACCGCGACGATCCGCTCATCCTCCCTTACCGCGCCACTGATGACGACGTGACTGTGCAGTTGCGGGTCGGGCGCCCGCGCACCGCTGACCCCTCGCGCGGTGGTGTGCCGGTACTCGGCGGCGATCACGTCCTTGGCGTGCTCCTCCACGACCTGGCCGTCATAGCGGCGACGCACGACCGGCACCTGCTCGCGCAGATATCGCACGGTGCTCTCGACGGCTCTGGCGTGCGCCGCTTCGATCTGCTCGCGCTGCCACGGATCACCGAGCGCCCAAACCGTCGAGACGGACTTCGGGGCGCTGAACGTCACATCGATCCCGCCACCCCTGCCGCCGCCCGCGCCCTCCGGTCGCAGCCACCTGCCCGTGCCTGGATGGCGACCATCCATCAGCGCGATGAAGTCCGCACCCTCGACCGGCTCGCCGGCCCGCACCCACAGTCGACCCAGCGTCTCCGGGTCCGCGAGCCAACGGCCAGGGGCCTGCGTCATCTCCCCGTCCGGGGTCAGGTAGTAGTCGCCTCGCTCGGGCGCGACTGTCTTGCTCTCCAAGTAGCGCGCGTAGCCGCCACCTCCAGCCGCAGGGATGCTCGATGCAGTCATCACATAAGTGATGACCCTGAGCGGCCCAAAACGGCCAACGAATTACACAGCGCTCGCACACCAGGCGCACACCCGTGCATATCGTCTGTACTGGCAGTTGGAGCGAAGCGACGCGGCCGGTGTCCTGGCCGCTGTGTCGGGGAGTCCGCGGTGCGTCGGTGCGGTGCGTGCGGCTCGGCGTGGCCGCGCGAGCGCGGCCGATCGGTGTCGTGATCGGCCGCGCCTGGGCGTCGGTCAGACGCAGCTCGAAATTGGTTGGCCGCTCTTGGCGAGTTGGGGTCATTAACCATGATGGCCGCCACGAAGCCACCACAGGACGCGCCCGCGCCAGCAGCCGCGCCTCTCTCGCCCCTTCTTGATGCGACGGAGGCTGGGCGGTTGCTGTCGGTTCCCGCGTCGTGGGTACTCGCTGAGGCACGAGCGAACCGGATTCCGCATGTGCGGCTCGGGCGCTATGTGCGGTTCAGCGCGGACGATCTGGAGGAATGGTGGCGAGCGCGGATGCGGGGGCCGTGGCGTGCACGAGGTGCAGCCTCGCGTACAGCGCGCTCGCTGCTTGTCGATCGACAGGCAGAGCACGGGAGGCGTCCTGACTAACGAGACGGCTATCGCGTTGAAGCAGCCGCAGCGCCCGCTACCTTGGGCGGCCGATGGTGGTGCGCGATCAGGGAGACGATGAGTGATGGCGACAGCGAGGAAGATGACCCGACGGCCTTACGGCGCTGGCTCGCTCTACGCGCGTGGGGGCGTCTGGTATGCGCATTGGCGTGCAGACGGTGGCCGACAGGTCAAGCGTCGTGTCGGCCCGATGCGCGTCGAGGGCTCGCGGGATGGCCTGACCCGCAGCCAGGCCGAGGCAGAGCTGCGCCGGCTGATCGCGGAGACGAAGCCCGCCCGGATGACCACCGGCGACGCGTTGACGATGGCCGAGTTGGGAAGCCGTTACCTCGCGAACCTGGAGCGTCAGAGCCGCAAGAAGGCGACGACGACGGCTGTGGAGTCGATCCTGCGCGTTTGGCTTGAGCCGTTCTTCGCGGAGCGTGATCTACGCCGGATCACGGCCCAAGACGTTCAGGATTTGATGACGATGATGGAGAAGGGCGAGAGGCCCGGACCGAAGGCGAAGGGCGACCGTCGCTATGGGCGTCCTGTCGGCGCAAAGTCGGTCCGCAACTACATCGGCTACCTCTCGGCGCTGCTCGGTTTCGCCGAGCGCAAAGGATGGCTACCCGTGAACGTCGCCCGGCATATCGAGCTGCCCGGCAAGCCCGAGAGCGCCGAGATCAGATTCCTTGAGCCGCTTGAGGTGCGAGCGCTCGCTGACGCCGCTGTCGATGGGCCTTACCGCGAGATCGACCGTGCGATGTATCTCACGGCCGCGATGACCGGTCTGCGGCAGGGCGAGCTGGTGGCGCTTCGATGGCGCGACGTGGACTGGACCGCTGGCCGGATCAGGGTCCGCCAGAACTATGTGCTAGGCGAGTTCGGCACTCCGAAGTCCCGTCGCTCGACGCGCAGTGTTCCGATGGCCGACGAGGTTGCGGGAGAGCTTGATCGGCTCAGCCGCGCAGCGGGGAGAGTAGTGGCGATGCTCTCGTGTTCGCCGATCCCCACATGGCCGGGCCGCTCGACAAGGCGGCGATCCTGCGGCGCTTCCGTCGGGCGCTCAAGGCCGCGCAGCTTGAGCAGTCGCACCGCTTCCACGATCTGCGCCACACGTTCGGCACGGCGATGGCTGGTACCGGCGTTCCCATGCGGACCTTGCAGGAGTGGATGGGGCATCGGGACATCGAGACAACCCAGCGCTACGCGGATTACTCGCCGAGCGCGCACGAGTCGGCATTTGTGGAGGCGGCCTTTGGGTCGGGTGGCAGCAGTCGTCCGCTCGCTTCGCAGACGACGTGATGGCGCTCGAATATGCCTAAGGATCGGACTCGACGCCGCTTCCTGGCCTCCGATGTGCAGCTCGTGGTCGAGCGTTCGAGCGAGCACCCCGTCGAGTACGCGATCGTGCTCCTCGTGTTGCGGGATGGTCGCTGGCGCACGGTGCGCACTTTCGACAACGCCCACGATCCGGGCGAGCACCACGAGCACGCATACGTCGGCCTGGAGAAGCAGTCTCCCACCGTCACGTATGGCCCGGTGAACGACGCGATGTACGCCGCCGAACTCAAGCTGCTGCGCGAGTGGCGCGATATCGTTCACGGCTGGGAGCACCTGCAATGAGCGAGATCACCGACAAGACCGATGAGCTGTTCATGGCGGCGTCGCGGAGCGACGACGATCTCGGCTACCCGGCGGATGTCGCGTTCGTTCCCAGCGATGAGGAGTGGACCGACGATGTTCTCTGGCGCAACCTGATCGAAGGGCAGGCGACCCTCCTTGTCGGCGAGGACACCGAGCTGCTGCTGGTGCCGCTGCGCCGCGGCGTGATCGATCGACTCAGGGGCCGTGTGCCCGTCAGCGTCGCGCCCCGAACGCATGGGCACGCCTCGTCCTACGCGACGTTGAGTCGTCTAGGGCGTCACCCGGTGCGCCAGATGCGCGCCCTCGCGCACGCCTGACCTCGGCGCGCACGGACACGAGAGCGTTCGCAGCCGCGTGCCCATGGAGTCGTCGCGCCTCGATTGCTCGCATAACTGCTTTCGTCCGACGCGAGCGCGAACGCAACCCTCGCTCGGACGCTCGCTCTCCGCGCAAAGCTCTACTGCCGCGAGTGTCGGCGGGGTAAGCGTGGTTTGAGGCCCAAACGCCCGACGAGTGCCCTGAGGAGGGAATACGAACGCGCGATCGCGTGACGTAACCGGAGATCTAGTTCGGTCGGATGCCCAGCTTGAGGTCCGCCTAGGCTGCTATAGGTGCCGGTGCCCATGGACAACAACGCTTGGGCGTTGACTCACATAGGGGTCGGTTTCCGGGAGCTCCGGATCCGGCGGTGAGGTGGAGTTCCGGCGCTCGGTCCGATCCTGATCTCAGTCGAAACGACGGAAGGGTCCGCTCGATCGCTTGGGCGGGTTCTCGTACATTGGGCTGGTGAAGGGCAGCCGGGAGCCCGCGGCGAGAGCGTCTCGCAGCTGTTGGACGGTCGCCTGGGCGCCCACACGGTCAGGGTGCTTGCTAACGATTTTCAGGAGCACGTCGCACTCCTCTTCCCATTTCGCCGTGGCACTCCGATCTTGCCCGGTGATGAGGCGGTCACCGTGGGACAGCGCCTGCCAGTGAAGAAGCAACGCGTCTCCTCGCGCCAGGTATTCTTCGACCACTCCGACGGCCTTGCCGCCGAACTGCGGGTAGGCTCCGAACAGGTCATCGACCCGCCGCAAAACGCGCCCGCCGAGCTTGGACTGTCGCGCATGGACGAACCGAAGCCGGCGCCCGCACCCGCAGAAGCATTCATGCGCCATGGACCACATTATGGCCCGCGGTGACGCCCGGGCGTCACCTGCGCGTAGCACGGGCGGAGCCACGGGTCTCCGACCGCCCTCTGCTCGACCGCCAGCTTGCGCGTTGCGGCAGGAGCAGGCGCCGCGACTCAAGCGTGACTGGCTGATGCCTTGGACGAACAGGAGGCGTGCAAGCGATCGTTACCAGCCCCGCGAATCGACAAGCTACTTCGGGGACGCTGCACTAGCTCGGGGCTGTGCGCGTGGCGGGGCGAGTAGCTCGCCGGTGCTGATCTGACGCGCCGCGTCGTCTAGCTGCGCATCGCTCAGCTCCCCGCGTGCCCAGCGACGGAGCAGTGCCTCGGCGACACCCGGATCAAGGCCCTCGGCCGCGTACGGAGGCGAGAGCGTTCTCAGCCGCTTGCCCGCGCGTCGTCATGCTGCCGATGCTACCGCTGCGATCTGCCCTGGGCTTGGTAGCAATTTTGGTAGCAATTTGAGCGAACCTGAGCTGATCTGAGAGCACCGTAGGCCAATAAAACCGGGCTATATGGCCTTACCTGGGCGCCAGAGGCGAGTTCGAGCCCAGCATCGCCCATGCTGGACCATTGGGTTCGAGTGGCCGGACATGTCCGGCCAGCAGTAGCCGGTTCGAATCCGTCCGTCCTGACCGCAAGCATCGTTGGCCTATATCATTTCTGTTATACTGACACGTATGCGTGCGCGTGACATCATCGTCATCGCCCGCCGCCGCGCGGGCCTCACCCAGCAGGAGCTCGGAGGGCGTCTGGGCACCTCGCAGGTGACAGTCGCACGATGGGAGAGCGGCGCGACTGAGCCCAAGTTTCAGACGGTGGGAGAAGTGGTGGTGGCGTGCGAGCTCGATCTGACGCTTGGGCTCGCCACGGCGGATGAGGGTTCGTGGGCGTCTTTGATCTATGAGCAGCTGGGGCGCGAGCCGGCGGATCGAGTCAGACACTTGACATGCGATCGCTTTGATCGCGTCGCCGCGCTGGGACTCATCGGGGCTGTTGGCCTGCGAGCGGTTGTGGTGGGGGAGGTCGCCGGGGCGCTGCACGGGTGGCCGCTGATCTTCAGCGAGGAGGGGACGCTCGATCTCGTGGTGCACCCCGAGGATCGAGAGCTGGCTACGGAGACGGTCCTCGCTGCGGCAGTGCAGCCCGATCGTGTCCGTCTCCTCGATGCTCCTGCCGGTACTTATGGGTTCGCCGACCTGGCACGCAGCGCGGTCGAGGTCACGGTCGAGGGGACAGCGGTCGAGGTAGCGGGGCTCGTGGATCTGTTGCGCATCGCGCTCACCGATCCTGGGTCGTACAGCCAGCGGTTCGCGCTTGCCCTCGATGCGACGCTGCAGCTCGTCGCACGCGATCCTGGTCCTACGGAGAACAGGTCCCCGAGCTTGCGGGAACGGCGCGCTCGCGCTGATGAATGGCTGGCCAGGCAGACCCAATAGATCGCGGACGTGAGATGCTGCTGCGGGCTCTGCGCGAGGGGGGCGTGCGGTTCGTGGTCATCGGCGGCGCCGCGCTGCAGAGTCACGGACAGCGCTACGAGACCGAGGACATCGACGTCACCCCAGATCGGGCGCGGCAGAACCTCGCGCGGCTTGCCGATGTGCTCAACCGCCTGGAGTGCAGCCTGGAGGTTGATCCTGCTCATCCCGAAAAGGCCGTGTTGCTCCCACCCGATTACTTCACCGCGAGCGTGCTCGCTCAGGCCACCGTGTGGAACCTGCGCACCGCTCATGGCAAGCTCGACCTGACGCTCGCGCCCAGTGGCTTCCCAGAGGGTTACACGCAGTTGATCGCCGGCGCCGAGCGGCGCCGCGTGGCCGCGACGACGATCACGGTGGCGGTCGCCAGCCTCGCCGACGTGGAGCACTCCAAGCGCACCGCCGACCGCGCCAAGGACCGCGCATACCTCCAGCAGGTCGGGCGGCTCGGCGCGCCCCAGCCGACGTCCGAGACGCCGGCGAGCGCACCGTCGATTGCGCACGACCTGCTGCGAGCCTACGCGCGCCGTGAGGAGCTGCGCGCCGCACGTGCCGAGATCGCCAGTCCGCAGACCACCCGACGTGACCGCGCACGTGCTCTCGCATACGACCTCGGCCTCAAGGCGATCGACGAGGAGATCGCGGAGCTCGAGCAGAGCAACGGCGATCCGCTCACCGCGAAACAACGCGCCGAACTCGAACATCCCGACCTCGGGTAGTGCACCGATTGAATCGAACCCGCCCGCGTTAGGCGGAAATCGTGGGGACGTTTCGCTCAGGTTGGACGGAATATAGGCGGAAAGTCGTGCCAAAAGGTGCCGATTTGCAGGCATGTCCGGCGAATCGAACCAGTATCGCCCATGTCACGAAAGCCCTGCAAATCGCGGGGGTTTTTGCGTTAAGGGGCTCACCCAGAAAGCCGGCGAAAAGGCCCTTTTCCCACATCCTTCCCACATAACCTCACCCGTTCCATCACGTCGTCATGCCGCGTGGTGGGGGAGGGATGGCCTTAACGGTGCTGGCGTCCAGTGGTGTGCATCCGGGTGGCGGCCAGGTGCTCGCGAAGATACATGCGACGAGCGAGCCGGGATGAGCGGCGCTCGGGGCTATCAGACCGGTCCAGCCCTCACGCCAGAGTTGCTCGCCGACTTGCTGGTAGGCCGGCCAGGTGTGGCGGCTCGGTCGGGGTTGGTCCAGTGCGACGCTGTGTAGTCGGTCGATGTCGCTGAGGTCGGCAACGTCGAGTTCGAGGCGCCAGCGATGGTGGTCGTAGGGAACATGATCTTGCGGGGAGAGTCCCCACTCGGCCAGGGAGCGATACCACTCCGCGGTTGCTGCCTGCTCTGTGTCGGCGAGGTAGAGCGCGGGCACGATCTCTCCGCGCTGCCAGCGACCGTCCGACGGTGGGTCGGCTCGGCCGAGCAGCTCAGCTCCGTGCGGTACATGTCTGATCCATGTGCCCTCGACGGTTCGAGGGCGGACGGGCAGTGGGGCCACCGTCAGGAGACGCCGGGGTACTGGATCTCAGAGATCAGCTTGGCGACCCGTTTGTATTCGCCGCGAGCTATCAGGTCGATCGGCTTCTCGTCATCCAGGGCGAGGATCGGGCGCTTCAACCAGACTGCGATCGACTCGGGTCGCACAACGAGGGCGAGTCGTTTGATCATCTCTGCTAGCTCGATCAGTCGTTCGGCACGCTCGCCTGTCGGCTCGCTGCGACCGGAGAGCCATCCCCGCACGGTGCTCGGCTTCGCGCCGGTCGCGGCGGCGATCGTCTGGTCTGTCAAGCCGGCCACATCGTGAACTCGTTGGGCCTCTTCCAGCAAAGGAGTCATGGCCTGGAGTGTAGCGGACAGTCGTAATTACGTCGCGAAACTGTCATGCGCGCGCGCGGACGCCGGCCCGACGATCGAGCATACCCTGGTCGATATGTCGAGCTGCCGGCTACGAGATGCAGGGCTGCAGATACACCACCGATATGAAAATTCGTGACGTACACCCTGCTCGAGCGTGCCAGCAGCCGGGCGCTGCGTATATCCCTCGCGCTCACCATGCTGCTCGCCTGGGGGACGTTCGGCTGCGGGCGTGCAGCGGCCGCGGTTTCGGCCGCAAGCTGGGACTCTGCCCAGCAGCGTCAGGTGCTCGCCGATGGCCTCATGTCCGAAAGCGCCGGCTCTTTCTCCGGGGCCGGCCAGCTGTCGGGCGCGCAGGCCAACGCGACGATGGTGGCGCTGGCCGCCAAGCTCCAGAGCACAGCCGCTGAACAAGACGCAAGCGGTGAACAGAGCGCGAGCGGCGAACAGAACGCGAACGGAGAACAAGGCGCCTCCGGTGCACAGGGCGCGGGCGGCGAACAGATCGCAAGCGGCGAACAGAACGCCGGCGGTGAACAGGGGGCCGGCGAACAGGGTCTTGCCAGCCGGTCCACAACCACCAGCCCGCCTCCAGCGCCGGTGGCCCACACCGCGCAGAACCCGGTCACCGTGGCCACCTTCGACCGCATGCTCGTCGAAGAGCTGAGCCTTGCGAGCGTGGCGGCGCACGTGCAGCAAACCGCTGCTGCGGTCGGCCTCGATCCGCCGTCATACTTTGGAACGGAGGTTCTGGCGCGCTTTCTGGAACTGCGCTACGAGCACCCGGTGGGCGCACAGCGACTCGATCTGTTCCCGGATCAGCCGATTACCCGCGCGGAAGCCGCCTGGTCACTTGCCCGGGTGATCGACCTGAACGCCGGGGACGTCACAGACGCGCGGGAAGCACTGTCCGCGTTCGAGCTCCCCCAGATGGCTGCCCCCCAGCGCCAGGCGCTGCGGATCGCCGTCTCGCGCATCGGCTACCCATATGTGTGGGGCGGCACCACCGACAACACCGCCGACGGTCTCGAACACGGCGGCTTCGACTGCTCCGGATTCGCCTGGCGGGTATACAAGGTCTCAGGGCTTCCCTGGGGCAAGCAGATACGAGGACGCACCGCCGCCGAACAGGCCGGCGAAATCCCTCGCTCTGGGCGGCTGAGCATCGATCAGCTCGCACCCGGTGACCTGTTGTTCTTCGGATCCGCCCACTTCAACAGCAAGGCCACCGCGAGCAACATCATCCACGAGGGAATCTACCTGGGCGAGGGCTGGGTGATCCACTCCTCAGGCCAGGGCGTCTACGTGCTGCCGTTGACCGGGAGCTGGCTCGGTAGCTCCTTCGCCTGGGGCCGGCGGGTGATCGACTATTAGCGTTGAGGCGCGGGGGCACTGCGGCGCGCCGTGAGTAGTGCGGCGACGGTGCTCGCCCGGATTGGCCGCCCAAGGCGCTCGTGGAGAGCGTGATTCTCTTTCGTGAGGGCGTCACGCTGATCGGGTGAGAGTTGCGCCCAGAACGACATCGTCCCGAGCAGGCCGTTGAGCTCACCGGCCGTGTGCTCGACCTGGGTTGGGACGGTTGCGAGCTGGACGTCCTCGAAGAGCTCCGCTGCGTAGTCACGCCCTATGTCGTAGCCCCCCAGCCAGGCCCAGGCGTCCGCGATGTTCCCGCGGCGCTCCTGCACGCCCGCAATCGTGCAATCGAGGTCGCGGTAGGTGGGCCAGGTCGCGGCGATCTCCGGAGCGTGCCTGCGCAGGGCCGACAGCAGAGCCTCCTGATCATCGACGCTGCGCCGCTCGGCAAGGCCGAAGTACTGGATCAGGGCGAGCGTCCCGCTCTCAGTTAGCGCGTCGGCGATCTTCCGCCAGCTCAGATCAGGGTCAACCCAGTGGATTGCGGACGCCGAGAAGACCGCCTCGTAGCTCTCGCGCGGCAGTCGCGTGTCCTCGAGCCGCGCGTGGACGAACTCCACATCGCCCGCATCTTTCAGGTTCTCCTCGGCGAGGAGGATCAGTTGGTCTCCCGGCTCGAGTGCGGTCACGCGCAGCCCGCGCGCGAGGAGGCTGCACGTCAGCTGGCCGGTCCCGCAGCCGATCTCGAGCACCCAGTCGCCCTCCCCGATACCTGCCACCTCGCATGCTTCATCGACGAGCGCATCCGGGTAGGCCGGGCGACTGCGGTCGTACTCGACCGCGACCTCGTTGAAGACCTTGCCGTAGCTCCGTGCGAGCGTCCCGTCGCTCATGGGCGAAACGTACACACCCGCCGCTGGCCAGCGTCGCGAAACAATCATCAATCTCTGTTTTCCCCTCTCCCACATGCTTGGCCACACAAGTGTCCCGTTTGCACGAAATGGTCGGTTAAGGGGTTGGGCCCACAGTTTCGAGGCTCAATCAACCGAGAAAGGGGAACCATCATGCTTGCCAGCTCGAGCGGTAGCGGCGGAGGCGCCGTGATCTTTGGGATTATCGTCCTGATCGGCCTTTACTTTTTGCCGACCATCGTCGCGGTTGTGCGAAAGGTCACCAACCAGGGGAGCGTCGCAGTGATCAACTGCTTCCTCGGCTGGACCCTGGTCGGCTGGGCCGTGGCTCTCGCGATGGCGTGTCGCACGAGCAGCCTGGTGCGCGAGAGCGTCGGTCCCCCATCTGAGGCAACCCGGCGAAGCGGCTAGCGGGGACAGCGCAAGGAGAGCAAGCAGAGGTAGATAGCGCAAGGAAAGCAAGGAGTGCTACGACCCGGAACTCGTCTACGGTATGCGCATGGCGCTGCACCCACTAGCCGAGCGCTTCGCCAAGGTCGCCGGTGAGTATGAGCGTGGCCGCCCCGAGTACCCTCCCGCGGTGGCCGGCGCCATCGCGGCCGAGCTGCGTATCCCGGCGGGCGCACCGGTCCTCGACCTGGCGGCCGGGACGGGCAAGCTCACTCGCGCGTTGCTGAGACATGGTCTAGATGTCGTCGCTGTCGAGCCGCTGGCGTCGCTGCGCGAGGTACTCGCCACCAGCGTCGGCGAGGAGCGGGTGAAAGAGGGAGTCGCCGAGGCGATCCCCCTCCCTGACGGCTCGGTGCACGCCGTAACCGTCGGGGACGCATTTCACTGGTTCGATCAACAGGCCGCCCTCGATGAGATACACCGTGTGCTTTGCCCCGATGGTGGGCTCGCGATTCTCTCGACCGCTCCTGACTGGAGTGGGGCCTCGTGGGCGCATGAGCTCGGCTCACTGGTCGCGGACTCGCGTCCGGAGCATCCATATTTCGACGGGCCGCCGTGGCAGGAGTCCGTGCGTGCCAGCGGTCGCTGGAGGAACGTCCACGATATTCGAATCACGACGTCTCAAAGAGCAGATCCAGAGCGAATCGTGGATCACCTCGCATCGATGAGCTGGCTGGCCGCCATGCCGGAAGATGAGCGGGACGGCCTGCTCGAGCGCAGCCGGGCGATCATCCAGGCGGGCGATACCCCAGCCGAGCTGCCCGTCCATGTGCTGATCGGCCTCACAACCCGCGCCTGAGCTGAGCTCTCCGGGGAGAGTTCGAGCCCAGTATCGCCGGTCTACCTCTTTCTTGCGCTGAGCAAGTGTCCAAAGACGACGCGAAGATGCTGGCCAGCGGGCCTTTCCCTTTCCGGGCGGGGCCATCATGCTGCCTGTATGACTGGCAAGCTCGAGATCATAGGTGGGCCTACTCCAATCTCGATTCTTCGCGCGCCCGGTGAGATCTATCGCTGGAAGGTTCAGAATGGCTCCGCCGAGCAGCACGTATACGTCCAGATCGCCCAGTCGCTGAAACCCGAGGTGGTTGAGGAGCCGCTGCGCTCGGGAATTGAATCCAAGGGCGAGTCAGTGCTCCGTAAGCTGCTCGAGCGCGGCAATGTTCCGGCGCGGATCAAGATCACATCGGCCGGGATCACCGAAGTTGGCGTGGATCGCCGTTCGCGTCCCTGTGCCATCTAGCCTGTAACTTCCGCTGGGCCGCCCCGGAGTGGCTACCCTGAGAAAGCAGTGAGAGCGAGCGGGTGGCATCTGCTTCCTCGGGCCGGATCGGGCGGATCGATGGGCATGCCATGAGCGCCGCGGGGCCCGCGTTTGTGATGGCCAGCGGCGTGCAGGGAGGTCACGCCACGGCACCCGGGCACGAAACGCTCCTGATTGGGCTCGTGATCGCCGCGATGGCGGCGGTGTCGGTGCTGGTCGTCCTCTACCTGCGCCGGCGCTATCGGCCCAAGCCGGTGAGCGATCAGTGGCAAGCCCTAGCGGTGATGGGCGAGCTGTGCCCGCACGGCTGGCAAGCCCAGATCAACCTATATGGCTGGGGTGCGCCGATACCCGACGACGCCCCTCCCTCGCGTGTGCCACTGGTCGAGCTGGAATGGAAGCAGCTCGAGGAGGAGTCCGGACGGGTTGTGGTGGCGCGGCGAGTTTGGGCGCCAACGATCGGCGAGGCGCTGCAGAGCATGGTCGAGGATCGTTGGACCGACATCACAATCGAGCGGATCGAGCAAGCGGTGGCTGGGGAGGAGGATGTGTGGTGGAACGACTGACGCGCGGGCGACTAACGCGCGGGCGGTGATCGTCGGCGGGCTTAGTAGCCTGCGCCGTCATGGCCGACACGAGCACGATCGCCTCGCTGGCCACAGCCGGTGGCACGCTGATCCTTGCATTGGCCACGTTCGCATCGACCCGCTCGGCCAACCGCGCGGCGCGCGTATCCGAGCAGGCTTTGAAGGTGGGACTGCGCCCGGTGCTGTTCAACGCTCGTCCGCAGGATCCGCCGCAGAAGGTCGGATATATCGATAACCACTGGCTCGTGCTGCGCGATGGGCTCGCCGCGGTGCAGGGGTCAAAAGAGAATCTATATCTCGCGATCCCGCTGCGCAATGTCGCCTCTGGGCTGGCGGTTCTCCACGGCTGGTACCTCTGGACTGAGCAGGCGCCCGTGGATGTGTCACCCCCGCCGGTCGATGATTTCCGCCGGCTCGGGCGCGACCTATATGTGCCGGCGGGCGATGTCAGCTTCTGGCAGGCGGCGCTGCGCGACCCCGAAGACCCTTTTTACGGACCGGTTCAGGCGGCGATCAGTGCCGGTGCGAGGATCACGATCGATGTCCTCTACGGCGATCACGAGGGCGGGCAGCGCACGATCACGCGCTTCTCGCTCACGCCGCGCACGCACGCCCGTGAGGACGACGAGCCCTGGCTGTGGACCTGCTCGACCGCTCGTCATTGGAATCTGGATCGCGCCGACCCACGCTGAGACTCGGCCGCACGGGTCGTCAGTCCACGCTTGCGTCAGTCCTCGGTGAGGTCGAAAAAACTCTCCAGCGCTCTCTGTCCGGCGGCTTGCACTTGCGTGAGGGATGCGTCGGGAAGCGTCACTCCGGTGGGCAGGTGCTTGCGCCACGCGCGAGCGAGCTCTCGGTCGACCTCGAGGTGAAACTGCAAGCCATAGGCCCGCTTTCCCACGCGGAAGGCCTGGTGAGCATAGAGCTCGCTGCGCGCAAGCCACAGCGCCTGCGCAGGCAGATCGAAGGTGTCCTGATGCCAGTGCATCACGGGAAGGATCTCGACGCCGAGGTTTCCCAAGACGGGATCCTCGAGGCCCGTCTGGGTGAGGGACACCGTGCCGAATCCGATCTCGGCCCGCTCACCGCGATAGATCCTCGCGCCGAGTGCGTGGGCAAGCAGCTGTGCTCCCAAGCACACCCCCAAAACCGGTCGTCCGGAGTGAGCCATGGCGGCGATCAACTCAGCCTCGTGGGCCAGATAGGGATGCTCCACGGTGTCACCGGCGCCCATCGGGCCACCCATCACCACCAGTCCACCGAGCTCATTCTCTGGCGGCAGCGGCTCTTTGCGGTAGGGGTGGCACAGCCGCAGCTCGATGCCCCGCTGCGCGGCAACCTCAGCAATCAGCCCGGGCCCCTCGAAGGGCACATGCTGAATGGCGACCCAGCCGCGCCCGTCCGTCACTGCCCTGAAGCTCCCTGGGCGGCGCGGGAGGCCAGGGAATCGTGACCCCCGGGGCCTCGTAGGATGCGGGCAAAGCCGACGGCGAGCATTGCGCCCGCCAGCGGTCCCATCACGTAGACCCAGAAGTGCGAGAAGTCGCCCAGGACCACGTCGGGGCCGAAGGAGCGCGCGGGGTTCATCGAGGCGCCTGAGACCGGACTCGACCACAGGCCGGCCAGGATTACGTAGGCCGCCACGCCAAAGGCCGAGATCGGGCCGAGATTCTGCGCCCGCGAGGAGGTTCCGAGGATCGTGGAGACCAGGCCCGCCGTGAGGACGAGCTCCATCAGAGCCGCCTGGGTATCACTGATGCCGGGCCCGGGCAATGTGGCTCCGAGTGAGCCGACCCGCCCGAACATCGCGAGCAGGAATAGCACGGCCAGCGTGGCCCCGAACAGCTGGGCGATGATATAGCCGGGGACGCGGCGCCAGGGAAAATCTCCCCGCAGCGCGAAGGCGACACTCACCACAGGGTTGAGATGCGCGCCTGAAATCGCCCCGATGGCCAGGATTACCGCCAGCACAGTCAGGCCGGGGGCGCTCACGGCCGCAACTCTGCCGATCGCCACGTGGGTGGCCGCGGCGACCACGCCGGCGCCGGCGCCGGCGAGGACCAGCAGGAAGGTGCCGAGCGTCTCCGCGAACAGGCGCCGCCACTCGAGCGCCATCGCCGGGTCCCCGAACCGATAGACCCACCAGGCGTTCCTCGCATGGCGCCCTCCCGGGCCGCCGTCGAGTCCGCTCTCCAGGCTGTTGCGGATCTCCGATGTTGCGTTTGGCTCAATCATCGGGCCAGCGGCCATGGCGATCGAAGTAGTCGCGCGCGGCCTCCTCGACGTCGCGTTCGTGCTCGCCGGTGACGCCGGTGCGGAACAGCCAGTTGAGAAAGAAGATCGCCAGGCCCGCGCTGACGATGCCGGCTCCGCCCTCGAGGTGGTTTTCGTCGCCGAGCGCCATCACGACGACGCCGCCGAGTACCACGGCCGACGGGAGCACGTAGCGGACCACGTCGAGCAGCCACCCGGGGCGGGCGGGTTTGCGTTTTGGTAGGGGCTCCTTCTGGGGGTCGGTTGGGTGTGGATCTGGCATCAGTTTCAGCTTAGCCGGGCACATGCTTGCAGCTGGCTAAGGTGGATTCCGTGGCACTGATTCGAGCAAGCGGTCCACTCAGCCGAACGCTGCGGCGCGTCTTGCCGCAGCGACCATTCCACGTGCGTTTCTGGGATGGCGGAGCGGTCGAGGCGACGAGCGCGGACGCGCCGACGTTCTTCGTGCGTGCGCCGTCGGCTCTGTCGCATTTTCTGAGGGCGCCGGGGACGCTCGGTCTCGGTCGCGCGTATGTGGACGGCTCGCTGGCCGTTGACGATCTCGACGGGGCGTTCATCGTGGTCGACGAATGGGAGCCGCCGGAGCTGAGCAGAG
This sequence comes from uncultured Solirubrobacterales bacterium, assembly GCA_963804555.1. GTDB lineage: Bacteria > Actinomycetota > Thermoleophilia > Solirubrobacterales > Solirubrobacteraceae > Palsa-744. Next base: position 78,535 of record CAWDQX010000006.1, on the reverse strand, counting down.
GCGATCAGCTGCGTCTGGGGCTGGGCATCCTTGCCGCCGCGCTGCCCGGTGGCCTGCCGCGCCGCCCGAGTCTCGAGTTGATCCTGCGCGGCGAGCGTCACAGCCTGCAGCGCGACGCGGCCGCGATTCGCTACCACTACGACGTCGGCAACGAGTTCTTCGCGCTGTTCCTCGACGAGTCGATGACGTACAGCTGCGCGATCTACTCGAAGGGCGCGGAAACGCTCGAGGACGCCCAGCTCGCAAAGCTGGACCTGGTCGCGAGCAAGCTGGCGCTGCAACCCGGGATGCGCTTGCTGGATGTGGGTTGCGGGTGGGGTAGCTTCGCGATCCACGCGGCCAAGCACTACGGCGTGAGCGTCACCGGCGTGACGCTCTCGCCATCGCAGGCCGAGCTCGCGCGCGAGAGAGTGAAGCAGGCCGGCTGGAGCGAGCAGATCGAGATCATGGTGGCCGACTACCGCGAGCTGCCGGGCGGATCGTTCGACGCGATCGCGAGCGTCGGCATGTCCGAGCACGTAGGCGAGAGCCAGATCGACAACTATGCAAAGTCGCTCTTCGCGCTGCTGCGCCCGGGCGGCGTGCTGCTGAACCACGCGATCGCCGCGCTCGACCCCGAGTACGACTCGCTCGACGACGAGTTCTCGATGCGCTACGTCTTCCCCGACGGCGAGGCGCTGCCGTTCTCCCGAGTCCAGCTCGCGCTCGAGCGCGCCGGCTTCCACGTGGACCAGGTGGAGGGCTTCAGGGAGGACTACGCCCGCACGCTGCGTGAGTGGACCAAGCGGCTGGACGAACATTTGGAGAGGGCTGAGCAGCTCGCCGGGGTGGAGCGCACGCGCATCTGGCGGCTGTACCTGCGCGCCGCCCGCCATGGCTTCGACACGAGCATCACCGCCGTTTACCAAGTTCGCGCCCGCAAGCCGGGCTGACCGCGCCTGGAAAACGGGTGGCCGGGAAGATGGGTGCTAACACCCATATGGCTGGCGCTTCGCAAAGCCGTTACTGAGCCAGATCCTAAAACTCTGACAGGAGCGGTTCGATGCTAGATCTTTCAACTCGACGTGCACAGGATGAGCGCGGCTTTACGCTGATTGAGCTGCTCGTCGTGATCTTGATCATCGGCATTTTGGCCGCGATCGCGATTCCGTCGTTTTTGAGTCAGAAGAGCAAGGCGACTGATTCTTCGGCGAAGGAGCTGGTTCGTACGGCTGAGACTACGGCGGAGACGTATGCGACTGATCACAATGGCGAATATGCGGGTCTGAACAGCAATCTCGCTGAATTTCATGCGTATGAGCCGACGATTCAGATCGCCGCCGGTAGCGGGAATGCGTACCTCTCCGCTGTGACAGCCACAGCGAACGAATACAAAGTCACGGCGACCTCGACCAGCGGCCATACATTCTCGATCACGAGAAGCTCTGGTGGAGTCATAACGCGTACGTGTGACGGTGGTTCTGGTAGCGTCGCTGAAAGAGGCGGTTGTCCGGGCGGTACCAGCGGCACCTGGTAGGACGCTACGGCTCGACGAGCCCGCGTCTGATTGCGTAGCGGGTCAGCTCCACCCGGTTGCGCATCCCGAGCTTGCCGAGGACGTTGGCGCGATGGCGCTCGACGGTCTTCTTGCTCAGCACGAGCGCCGCGGCGATCTCATCGCTCGTGTGGCCTTCGGCGATCAGCTTCACGACCTCCAGCTCGCGTGCGGTGAGGGGATCCTCCGGAGGGGCCTCGCCAAGTCGAGCGGCCTCTAGATAGTCGCGCACGAGCGTCGCGACTGCGGGGGGGTACAGGAATGCCTCGCCGCGCATGCATGCGCGGCATGCTTCGACGAGGTCACGATTGGCGGCGGTCTTCAACACGTAGCCCGAGGCGCCGGCCTTCAGCGCCTCGAAGAAATACTGCTCGTTCTCGTGCATCGAGAGCATCAAGATCCGCAAGTCGGGGTTGCGGCGGTGCAGCTCGGCGGCGGCTTGCAGGCCCGTCATGCGGGGCATCGAGACATCGAGCACCGTCAGGTCCACCTCGCCTGAGAGCGCCTGCTCGAGCGCCTGTGCCCCATCGCTGGCCTCGGCCACGACCTCGATGTCGGACTCCGCTTCGAGCACCATCCGCAGCCCGCTGCGGACCACCTCGTGGTCGTCGGCGAGCAGCACCCTGATCTTCAGCGGGGTTGTCATTGCTCTGCGCTATTCGCCGCAACCGTCAGGCGTACCTCCACGCCTCCCTCCATGGAGGAGTCGATCTCGAGCTCTCCCCCGATCAGGATCGCCCGCTCGCGCATGCCGGCCAGCCCCGACGCGGAAGTCGGCATTTGGGCCGGCAGACCGCGGCCGTCGTCGGCGATCGTGAGCACCAGGTGCTCGTCCGCGCGCCTGAGCGCGACGCGCACCTGCGTGGCGTCCGCGTGGCGGAAGGCGTTGGTGAGCGCCTCCTGGGCGACGCGGTAGATCACCAGCTCGACCTCGGCGCTCAGCGGCGGCAGACCGCCTTCGAGCTCGCGCAGCACCCGCCTCGCTCCCTGGCGCTCCATCCGCAGGCAGAGCGAGATCAGCGCGTCGACCAGCCCCAGGTCGTCCAAAGCCTCCGGGCGCAGCTCGCGGGCGATGCGGCGGACATCGTCGAGACTGCGGTGAACCGTATTGATGATCTCCAGCAGCGCCGGCGCTGCTGCGGGCAGCTCGCCGGCGGCTCGTTCGGCGCGCAGGGCGACGGCGGTCAGCGTCTGGCCAACCTCGTCGTGCAGCTCGCGGGCGATGCGCAGCCGCTCGGCCTCTTGGGCGGCGAGCGCACGGTGAGCGCTGTCGCGTCGCTCGGCCTCGATGCGGTCGAGCATCGTGTTGAAGGCGCGCGACAGCGTGATCATCTCGGTGCTCATCCTCATCCAGTCCCCCACGAAGGCGCGCTGGCCCGGGCGCATCGGGTCGATGTGGCCCATCAGGGTTGCCAGGCGGCGCAGCGGAGCCAGGACGACGGTCAGCAGCAGCAGATTGACGGCCAAGGTCATCAGCAGTCCGCCGACCAGCACCACCAGCTCGCTGACTTTGATCGGGTTGGAGACCGTCGCCGGGCTCGCGATCAGGATGAACACCGCCAGCCCGAAGACGATCGTGTTGACCGTGAAGACCCTCCACAGGATCGAGACCGATGTGGGCTTGCGCGGCGCGACCGGCTCATTCGTTGGGTTCAGACGCGCCTGTCCGATAGAGGCGCCAGGAAGTCTCACAGCAGCGATGCTCGCGCGAGCACCGGACGGTCGTCTTGCTCAGGCTCCCGAAAGCCGCTTGCTGATGCCTCCCGGCAGGCGATACTTGCGGCTCTTCGGGCAGCGCTCGAGCAGGCCGAGCTCCACGAGCGTGGAGACGTAGCGATGAGCGGTGCTGGGGCTCATGCCGGCGTCGTGGGCGAGATCCACGATCCCCCGGGCGGCCCCATCGGGGCCAAAGCAGGTGAGTAGCGACAGTCCTCGTAGCAACGAGCGCGACAACTTCGGGTTGGCCATGTCGAACGCCAGATAGCTCGCCAGTTGGCTCTCTTTCGGTGCGCGCGGCTCGCTCAGCGTGTCTGCGATCAGCGTGGCGATGCTCGGGGCGCGGCTACGGGAGGCGGCGCGCACGACCTCGTCGACCTGGGTCGGAGATAACGTGATGGCGATAGAGACCTGCTCGCTGTTGTCCATCACGCGATCATGGCAGATGCAGACGACTGTCTGCATTTTGCAAAGCGGTCTGGGTCTCTACGAGCGTCTCGAGCCGGCCCGCGAGAGCACTTGGCCGGGTTCCTTGCGGGTGGGTGGATAGCCTCCAGCGCTGAGATGGCGGTCACGGTGACACTCCCGGACGGAAAGGCGCTGGAGCTGAGCGACGGCGCCACGGGTGCCGACGCGGCCGCGGCGATCGGCCCCGGCCTGGCGCTCGCGGCGCTCGCGATCGAGGTGAGCGACCCAAATACGGACCCCGCCCACCTCACAGAGTTGCGCGACCTGGCGCGCGAGCTGCCAAACGGGGCGCAGATCGCGATCGTGACGGACAAGAGCGGCGACGAGGCGCTAGCGCTGATCAGGCACGACGCCGCGCACGTGCTCGCGGCCGCGGTGATGGAGCTGTGGCCGGGCGTGAAGATCTCGATCGGGCCGGCGATCGAGAACGGCTTCTACTACGACTTCGAGTTCCCCGAGGGCGTGTCGATCTCCGAGGCAGACTTCCCGGAGATCGAAGCGAAGATGCGCGCGCACGTGAAAGCGGGGGAGAGCTTCGAGCGCGTCGATGTCACGCCGGCGCAGGCACGAGAGCGCTTCGCGGGCGAGGGGCAGGATTACAAGGTCGAGCTGATCGACGACCTGGTTGCAAACGCCGGGGAGGCTGGGGATCGGGCGGGCGGGGACCGGGCGGGCGGGGACCCCATTCAAACCGTGTCGCTGTATACGAACGGCCCGTTCACGGACCTCTGCCGCGGTCCGCACGCGCCGAGCACGAAGAGCGTGGGTGCGTTCAAGTTGACGTCGGTCGCGGGGGCCTATTGGCGCGGAGACTCGACGCGAACGATGCTGACCCGAATCTACGGGACGGCTTTCTTCTCCAAGAGTCAGCTCGAGGAGTACCTGGAACGCGTGGAGCGCGCCAAGGAACGCGACCACAGAAAGCTCGGCAAAGAGCTCGGCCTGTTCATGTTCTCCGACGTCTCGCCCGGCGCCGCGTTCTGGCTGCCGCCGGGAGCGGCGATGTGGAACGAGCTGGTGGCGGTCTCGCGGGAGATGGGACGTGAGCGTGGGTACACCGAGGTGAAGACGCCGCTGATCTACGACGCGGAGCTGTGGAAGACCTCAGGGCATTGGGGGAAGTACAAGGAGAACATGTTCACGGTGCAGGTCGAGGAGCGCGAGATGGGCGTGAAGCCGATGAACTGTCCCGGGCACGCCCACCTGTACGCCGGGCAGCGTCATTCATACAGGGAGCTGCCGGTGCGCTATTCAGAGCCGGGCCTCTTGCACCGCAACGAGCCCTCCGGCGTGCTGCATGGTCTGCTGAGGGTGAGGCACTTCGCGCAGGACGACGCGCACATCTTCTGCACCGAGGAGCAGGTCCAAGTGGAGGTGGCTGGCTGCCTGGAGATGGCGTTCGCTACGTACGCGCTGTTCGACTTCGAGATGCGGTTGGAGCTCTCGACTCGCCCGGAGCAGCGGATCGGCACGGATGAGATGTGGGACAGAGCCGAGGGGGCGCTGAAGAGCGCGCTCGACGCTCAGGGATTGGAGTACGAGCACAACCCCGGGGACGGTGCGTTTTACGGCCCGAAGGTGGATATGCACATGACCGATTCGCTGGGGCGCTCCTGGCAGTTGGGGACGGTGCAGTTGGACTATTCGATGCCCGAGCGTTTCGAGCTGACGTATACGGGCGCGGATAACAAAGAGCACCGTCCGGTGATGATTCACCGGGCGCTGTTCGGCTCATATGAGCGCTTCATCGGGATCATGATCGAGCACTACGGAGGTGAGTTCCCGCTGTGGCTGGCACCGGTGCAGGCGATCGTGCTACCGATCTCAGATCCGTTCAACGAGTACGGCGCCGGCGTGAGGGACACGCTTGCGAAAACCGGCTTACGCGTGGAGCTCGACGATCGCAGCGAGTCGATCTCCAAGAAGATCCGCGAGGCCGAGCTGAGGAAGATCCCGAAGATGCTGGTCGTCGGCGAGCGCGAGATGCAGGCGGGTGAGGTCGCGGTGCGCGAGCACGGAAAGGGAGACGTAGGCAGCGTTTCGATACAGGAGCTCTCCCAGCGGCTATACTCGGCTTCGTTGAAGCCCCAGGCCCACTCCAAAAATTGACGCGCGTAGAAGCAGCTTGACGCGCGAAAAAGACAGCTAGTGCCGGTTCCCCGCAGGTTTGACCGGCGCCCGCCCGAGCGGGACACGACGAGGATCAACGAGCGCATCCGCGTGCCCGAGGTCCGGGTGATCGACGACGAGGGCAATCAGGTCGGGGTGATGAAGACCCCGGACGCCTTGAACTTCGCGCAGGAGCGCGACTTGGACCTGGTAGAGGTCGCGCCCGAGGCGCGCCCGCCTGTGTGCCGGGTGTTGGACTACTCGAAGTACAAGTACGAGCAGGCGCAGAAGATCAAGCAGGCGAAGAAGCATCAGCAGCAGATCACTGTCCGCGAGATCAAGTTCCGGCCGAAGATCGCCGAGCACGACTACGACACGAAGAAGCATCACGTCGAGCGGTTTTTGAAGCACAAGGACAAGGTGAAGGTCACGATCATGTTCCGCGGGCGCGAGGTGACGCACCCCGAGCGCGGCACGATGATCCTCGACCGGCTCGCCGAGGAGCTCGCGGAGATCGGTGTGGTCGAGCAGCGCCCGATGCAGGAAGGGCGCAACATGACGATGATGATGGCGCCCTCGAAAGCGGTGTTGGCGGGCTTGGTCAATGGAGATGGGCACGGCGAGGACGACGCGCCGGCCGGGACGGCGCAGGCGCCAGCGGAGAACGGCGCTGTTGGCGCTGTTGGCGGCGCCACGGATGCGGCCGCGAGCGACCCGCCGGCCAAGGTGGCGAACGACCCGCCGGCCGAGAATGGCGCCGGCGCGGCGAAGGCCGAGCCCGCGGCGGCAGACGGTGCGGATGCGCCGGCAGCCGAGCCGCAAACCTAGAACCCGGTCGCAAACCCAGGACCCGCGGACACCACCGGCAGCGCCCCGTGTCATAATCAGCGCGCGATGCCCAAGATGAAGACCCACTCCGGCGCCAAGAAGCGCTTCAAAGTCACCGGTACCGGCAAGGTGCGCGGGCGGCACCCGTTCACGAGTCACATACTCGAGAAGAAGTCGCCGAAAAAGAAGCGTGCGCTGGGCGGCCCGAAGATCATGTCCGACGATGACACGCCACGGATCAAGCGGATGCTGGGGGTCGGGAAATGACGCGGGTCAAGCGGTCGGTTCACGCCAAGAAGAAGCGGCGGGCGGTACTCGAGCAGACGAAGGGTTTCAGGGGCGAGGCGCACTCGAATTACAAGCGCGCGAAGGAGGCGCTGCTAAAGGCGGATGCCTACGCCTACAGAGACAGGCGCAACCGCAAGCGTGATTTCAGAAGGCTGTGGATCACACGGATCAATGCCGCGGCGCGGCAGAACGGGATGAGCTATTCGACGTTCATGCATGGCCTGATGCTGGCCGGCGTCGAGCTCGACCGGAAGGTGCTTGCGGACATCGCTGTGCGCGACGCGGACACGTTCCGAGCATTCGTGGAGGTCTCCCGCGAGGCGTCAGCCTCGGCGGTCACCTCCGAGCCAGCCCGCGAGGCGTCGGCTGCTTAGGCAAGCATTCGACAGAGAAGAGCCCGCGGGCGTCGCTCCTGAGAAGGACGGCGCCCTTTTTTGTGCCTGATCCCGACCCATCGAAGGACGAACGGCCCACCGGACGAACTGAACCTGACGAACTGTCCACATGCACCATTCCGAACGATGACCATCACCTCCCAACACAATCCAGCCCTCAAGCAACTGCGTCGCCTGGCGCGCAAGCACGATCGTGAGCGCAGCGGCCGCTTTGCGGTCGAGGGCGAGGATCTGATCGCCGCGGCCGAGCTCGCGGGACGGCATCCGCTCGAGGGCTATCGCGTAGCGGGCAGCGGGCTCGGCGGCGAGGACTTCGTCGATGTGGAGGCGAGCGCGCTCGCCGCCGTGTCGACACTGGGTTCGGGCACGCGCGTGATCGGCGTATACGAGCAGCGTTGGGCCACGGCGCCGAGTGGGCCGTTGTGCGTGTATCTGTACGGCGTCGGCGACCCGGGGAACGTCGGCACAGTGCTGCGTTCGGCGAAGGCGTTCGGCGCGGACAGCGTGGCGTTCGGCCCCGACTGTGCCGATCCGCATGCGCCGAAGGCCGTGCGGGCGAGCATGGGCGCGATCTTCGACGTGGAGATCGCGCGCGTGGAGTCGATCGCCGAGCTGCCCGGCGAGCGGGTGGCGCTCGTGGCCGACCCGAGCCCACCCGCCCAGCCTCTGGCGGGACTCGTGGGTCCGGTCACGCTGCTCGTGGGCGCCGAGCGCGAGGGACTGCCGGCGGAGATCGTGGCGGCATGTGAGCGCACGGCTCACATCCCGATCGAGGCCGAGTCGCTGAACGCCGCGATGGCGGCGACGGTGGCGCTGTACGAGATGACGATGAGGTCCCACCCGCCCGGGCGGGAGAACGATACGGTCACGACGAAATGATCGAGCGGATCGAGCAACTGCGAGCACAGGCCGAGGGAGAGATCGCCAAGGCTGACAGCAGCGAGGCGCTGGAGGGACTGCGCGTGGGCTACCTCGGTCGCAAGGCCGAGCTGCCCCAGCTCCTACGAGGAGTGGCCGAGCTGGAGCCGGCGCAGCGGGGCGCGGTCGGCAAGGCCGCCAACCAGGCTCGCCAGGCGCTGGAGGCGTTGATCGAGGCGAGGGCGGCGCAGTTGGGCGCGGCGGAGCTGGAGCGCCGTCTACAGGACGACCGCGTCGATGTGACGCTGCCCGGCGCCCCGCCACAGCGGATCGGACGGTTGCACGTGTTGACGGCGACGATGCGCGAGCTCGAAGACATCTTCCTGGGGCTGGGTTTCACCGTGATGGAGGGGCCTGAGGTGGAGACGGTGCATTACAACTTCGACGCACTGAACCACTCGCCGACACATCCAGCGCGGGCGCGCACGGATACGTTCTACGTACAGGATCCCACCCAGGACGGTCCCGTAATGCAGACGTCTGCCAGCACAGGCGTTGGGACGGAAGCGCGCTTGGGCAAGCCAGAGGACCTCGTGCTGCGGACGCACACCTCGCCGATGCAGGTGCGCGCGATGGAAGCGCACCCGCCGCCGCTGTATGTGGTGATCCCCGGGCGCGTTTACCGCCCCGACTCCGACGCCACGCACACGCCCCAGTTTCACCAAGTGGAGGGGCTGGCGGTCGACGAGGACATCACTCTGGCCGACCTGAAGGGCACGCTGCTGGCGTTCGCGCGCGCGGTCTTCGGGGATGAGCGTGACGTGCGGTTGCGGCCGCATTTCTTCCCGTTCACCGAGCCGAGTGTCGAGGTGGACGTGTCGTGCTTTCACTGCGGGGGGAAGGGCTTCCTGGAATCGGAGCCCGCCCACCCACGCTGCTACCTGTGTAAGGGGGAGGGCTGGCTCGAGGTGCTCGGCGCGGGCGAGGTCGATCCAAACGTTTACTCATATGTACCCACCACCGAGGCGAACGCCCCTGGATACGACCCGGAGAAGGTGCAGGGCTTCGCCTGGGGCATGGGCGTGGAGCGGATCGCGATGCTCAAGCACGGCATCCCTGATCTCAGGCTGTATTACGAAAACGATCTCCGGTTTCTGGAGCAGTTCTGATGCGCGTTCCGCTCGACTGGTTACGCGAATACTGCGATCCAAGCCTCGACGCAAGGGGGATCGAGGAGCGCTTGACGATGACCGGGACGAAGGTCGAGGCGATCCATCACCACGGAGTGGGGGCGGTCGAGAATTTCGTCGTGGGAAGGGTGCTGGAGGTGGAGGCAGCATCCCGACGCGGATCGGTTGAAGGTGTGCAAGGTGGACCTGGGGGATGATGGGGATGGGGAGACCCGTCCACCGGCGACGATCGTGTGCGGCGCGCCGAACGTCGCCGCGGGGCAGACGGTTGCGGTCGCGACGCCGGGTGCGATTATGCCCGATGGCACGAAGATCAAGCAAGCGAAGCTCAGGGGCGTCGTTTCCGAAGGGATGATCTGCGCCGAGCACGAGCTGGATTTGAGCCCACCCGGCGCGGGTGGGGATCAGGTAAAGGGCATACTCGTGCTGGACGAGTTGATGCTCGATGCCGAGTGGGCCCCGGGAACGCCGCTCGCTGACGTGCTGCCGATCGCTGGCGAGGTGCTGGAGCTGGAGATCACCCCGAACCGGCCGGACTGCCTGGGGGTGTACGGGGTTGCGCGCGAGCTGCACGCGGCTACAGGAGCGCTGCTCGCCGACGCGCCGTGGGGCGAGGACCCGGGTTCGAATGGTTCTGTGGACGGCGCCGAGGTCATCGTCGAGTGTCCCGACCTCTGCCAGCGTTTCACAGCGCGCGTGTTCGAGGACGTCGAAGTCGGACCCTCGCCGCTGTGGTTGAAGGCGCGGCTGATGGCAGCCGGTCAGCGTCCGATCAACAACGTGGTCGACATCACCAACTACGCGATGCTGCTCACCGGCCAACCGCTGCACGCGTTCGACCTCGACCACGTGGCCGGCGCGCGCTTGACGGTGCGCCGCGCGGGGGAAGGCGAGCTGCTCGATACGCTCGACGGCGAGACGCGCACGCTCGACGCGGAGATGGTCGTGATCGCGGACGGGGACGGGCCGACGTCGATCGCCGGCGTGAAGGGTGGCGCGCGCTCGGAGATAAGGCCGGACACGACGCGCGTACTGCTGGAGGTGGCGACATGGAGCGGCCCGAACATCCACCGCACGTCGTGGAGCCTGGGTCTGCGCAGCGAGGCGTCGGGGCGTTTCGAGAAGGGACTGGCGCCCGAGCAGTGCCTGCACGCGCAGGCCGTGGCGAGCAGACTGCTGATCGAGTGTTGTGGCGCGAGGATCGTCCCCGGCACGATCGACGTCGGCTGGGATGGAGCGCCTGAGCTCCTGATCCGCCTGAGGGAGGCGAGGGTGGAGGCGATCCTGGGGCTGCCGGTGCCACGGGAGCGTCAGGCGGAGATCCTGCAGGCACTCGACTTTCAGACGGTCGAGGCATCAGATTCCGGGGCGCCGGAGCGGGATGGACTCGACGTGACGGTGCCGGCGCTGCGCCGCGTGGACGTCACGCGCGAGGCCGATCTGATCGAGGAGGTCGCGCGGATCGACGGCTTGGAGAAGCTGCCCGCGACGTTGCCCGCGAGACGCGGCGCCGTCGGCCTGCTCACCCACGCTCAGCGGGTGCGCCGCGCGGCCGAGGACGCGCTCGTCGGCAGGGGCCTGCACGAGGTGGTCGGCTGGAGCTTCACCGACCCCGGCCTGCTCGACCGGCTGCGCCTGGGAGAGAATCATGCGCTGCGCCATGTGGTGAGGCTGGAGAACCCGATGTCGGAGACCCAGTCGACGATGCGGCCGACATTGCTCGGCTCGCTGTTGGATGCCGCGCGGCACAACGTCGCGCGCAACGGCCCGGACGTGGCGATCTTCGAGTCCGGGGCTGTGTACCGTGCCGCGCGCGCCGGCGCTGCGGGCGAGCAAAACTACGAGTCCGCCGTCGTCGCGGGCGATCGCGCAAGCGACATGCCCGTCGAGGAACACCACACGCTCGGAGCCCTGCTGACAGGCGCGCTGGGTGGGTGGGCGTCTAAATCATGGCGCGGTGAGTCGAGTGAGGCTGACTTTTTCGCGGCCAAGGCGCTGCTCGCCGCGGTGCTCGACTCTTTCCACGTCGCCTGGTCGGTTCAGCCGGCCGCTGAATGGCCGTTCTTGCACCCTGGCCGCTGCGCCGAGGTGCTCGCCGGCGGGACGAGGCTGGGGTTCGTGGGGGAGGTGCACCCGCTGGTCGCCGCGGAGTGGGACCTGGAGCGGACCGCCGTATTCGCGATCGACCTGGGCAAGCTCGCCGCGGCATCCCCAGCCGTGCCGGCCTTCGAATCGTTCGCGTCGGTGCCGTCGCTGCGCCAGGACCTCGCGGTCGTCCTGCCCGAGCAAGTCGCCGCCGCTCAGGTGTTGGAGCGCGTGCGCGATGCAGGCGGGGAGATGCTCGACGACGTGGGTGTGTTCGACGTCTACACCGGCCCGCAGGTGGGCGAGGGTCGGCGCTCGCTGGCGCTGGCGCTGTCGTTCAGGGGCCAGGATAGGACTCTCACGGACGAGGATGTGGCGCCCGCACGCGCGAAGATCGTGGCGGCGCTGGGCGAATTGGGGGGTGAGCTGCGTGGTTGAGCAAGTCCTCGCCGAAGGTTCCCCGCGGGTGATCGTCGCGGGCGCCACCGGTTTCGCCGGCGCGCTCGCCGCGCACCTGCTCTGGCGTCACCCCGGCTTCGAGCTGGTGGTCGTTACCGGTCGCTCCGAGCTCGGCAGAGGACTTGACGATCTCTATCCCCGTTATCGCGTGCCGCTCACGATTGAGGAGCTCGATATCGATCGGCTGATGGGCGCATCCGGCGCGAGCACGGGGATCGATGCGGCAGTGGTCGCCTACCCACATGCCGCATCGGCCCCGGTCGTGGCCGCGCTGCGCGCCCACGGTGTGCGTGTGTGTGACCTCAGCGCCGACTTCCGTCTGCGCGAGCTCGCCACCTACGAGCAGTGGTACGGCCCCCATCCGCACCCCGAGTTGCTCGGCGAAGCGGTCTACGGGCTGACCGAGCTGCACCGGGCGGCGATCGGCGACGCAGGGTTGGTCGCGACGCCGGGCTGCTATCCGACCGCGTCGACGCTCGCGCTCGCGCCGCTCGCGCGCGCCGGGCTGATCGCCGACCTCGTGATCGACGCCAAGCAGGGACTCTCCGGCGCCGGACGCGCGGCCACCTGGCAGACGCACTTCTCCAACAGCGGCGAGAACATCCTCCCGTACAACATCGTTCATCACCGCCATACGCCCGAGATCGAGGAGCAGTTGAGTGAGCTGGACCCCAGCAATCCTGATCTACGCGTGCAGTTCACGCCGCACCTCGTGCCGATCGACCAAGGCGAGCTGGTCGATTGCTATGTGACGCCCACACGGCCGGTCACGCAGGATGAGCTGGACGCGATGTACCAGGACGCCTACGCGACCGAGCGGTTCGTTGAGTTGACCCCAGCACCGGCCGAGGTGCGCGACGTGCGCGAGACGAACATCTGTCGTCTGCATGTCGCTCTCAGCGAGCACACGGGCAAGATCGTCGTGCTGTCGGCGATCGACAACCTGTGGAAGGGCACCTCCTCGCAGGCGGTCCAGAACCTGAACGTGATGTTCGCCAAGCCCGAGAGCGAAGGTCTGACATGAGCGCGGGCAAAGACGTGTTTGGCGATCGCGTTGGATTGAGATCCCCGCCCACTCCACCACAGCCCTTCTTTCATTCTCGCTGGGTGCCGGCGCCCGAGCACGTACGGGATCTGGGACCGGGCGCCGGGTTGCCCGCCGGCTTCCGTGCCGCAGGTGTCGCGTGTGGGATCAAGCCCAGCGGCAACCGCGATCTCGGACTGCTCGTTTGCGACGCCGAGACCCCGGTCAGCGCCGCGCGCTTCACCGCCTCCGGGACACCGGCGGCGCCGGTGCTCGTCAGTCAGGAGCGCTGCCGGCTGGACGCCCTGCGGGCGATCCTCGCCAACTCCGGCTGCGCGAACGCCGCGACCGGCAGGCGCGGGCTCGACGACGCCGCCAAGACACAAGGCGCCGCCGCGATGGCGGTCGGCGTGGAGGAGTCCGCGGTGGTGCTCGCCTCGACCGGCGGCATCAGCCATTACTTGCCGGTGGATTCGGTCCTGAAAGGCACTCTCGCGGCTCACGGTGAGCTCCGTCGCGATGGCGATGCGGACTTCCAGCAGGCGATCCAGACGACTGACGCCTTCGAGAAGCGCGCCTGCCTGGAGGTCGAGCTGTCCGGTGGCTCGGTTTGTCTCACCGCGCAGTGCAAGGGCGCCGGCATGATCTCACCGCGCTTCGCGACGATGTTCTGCTTCGTCCAGACCGACGCAACGCTCGAGCCCGCGACCGCGGATCTGCTGCTCGGCGTCACGGTCAAGCGCTCGTTCGACCGCGCTTCGGTCGACGGACAGCTCTCGACGAACGACATCGCGGTGCTGATGTGCTCCGGCGCCTCCGGCGTGCGGGTCGCCCCGGAGTCAGAGGACGAGCTGCGCTTCGGCGAGGCGCTCGACGCGCTGCTGCGACAGCTCGCGATCATGATGGTCGCCGACGGCGAGGGCGCCGCGCGGATCGCGCGGGTCCTCGTTCGCGGCGGTCACATCGAGGGCGCCGAGGCGGTCGCGCGCGCGGTCGCCAACTCACCGCTCGTGAAGGCGGCGCTGCACAGCGGCGATCCCAACTGGGGGCGGATCGTCCAGGCCGTCGGCGCCGCATTGCCGGGGACGGCACCGCTGGCGGTGGACATCACGCTCGAGGGCATCCACGTGTGCTCGGCGGGCGCGGCGATCGCCTACGACGAAGACGCGCTGGCTGAGGCTTTGAAGGTGAAGGAAGTCGAATACGAGATCACGCTGGGTGGGCGGGACCTCATCAACGCGGAGACCGAGGTGTTCTTCTCCGACCTCTCCCACGAGTACGTGACGATCAACGCTGACTACACGACATGAGCCTCTCCACATTTCACTCGAATCGGAGGATCAACTGATGCGCGACGTCGGCACGCTCTTAGAGGCGCTTCCATACATCAGGGAGTTCCACGGCAAGACGGTGGTGATCAAGTACGGCGGCGCCGCGATGGAGGATCCCGAGTTGCGCGAGGAGTTCGCGCGCGATGTCGTGTTGCTCAAGTATGTCGGGCTGAACCCGATCGTCGTCCATGGCGGTGGCCCGGAGATCACCGCTTACATGGAGCGTCTCGGGCTGCCGGTCCAGTTCGTCGGCGGCCTGCGCGTATCCGACGCAGACACCGTCGAGGTGGCGAAGATGGTGCTCGTCGGCAAGGTCAACAAGGAAATCGTCCTGCGCCTCGCCGCGCATGGTCAGCCCGCGGTCGGCTTGTGCGGCGATGACGGCTCGCTGTTCAGGGTTGCGCGCCGTGCGGCGCCGGACGGCGAGGACATCGGCTTCGTCGGGCGGATCGAGCGGGTGAACGTCGGTGTGATCGAGCACATCTCGAGCGACTACATCCCCGTGATCGCCTCGGTCGGGGCCGATCGCGACGGTCACTCCTACAACGTCAATGCCGACGAGGCGGCCGGTGCGGTGGCGGGCGCGATGGGCGCTCAGAAGGTCATCTTCCTGACGGACGTTCCGGGCTGGCTGCGCGATCCAACCGATCCGCGGAGCTTGATCGCCCAGGCCTCCGCAAAAGAGGTCGAGGACTCCCTGGCGAGCTTGCAGGGGGGCATGCGTCCCAAGTTGCAGGCCTGTCTGGATGCGATCCATCAGGGTGTGAGCGCCGCGCACATCCTTGATGGGCGCACGCCGCACTCGCTGCTGCTCGAGTTGTTCACCGACGCTGGGATCGGCACCAAGATCGAGGGAGCTCCATGAGCTTGGCTGAGCTCCAGGAGCTCGAGCGTCGGCATGTGATTGCTTCTTACGCGCGCTTTCCGGTGGAGTTCGTTCGCGGTGAGGGTCCGCATTTGTGGGACGAGCAGGGCAACGAGTATCTCGACTTTCTCTGCGGCATCTCGGTCACGAACATCGGCCACTGTCACCCCCGTGTGGTGGCAGCCGTGCGCGAGCAGACCGAGCGGCTGATGCACGTCAGCAACCTGTTCTACACAGAGCCCGCCATGCGCCTGGCTGAGAGTCTGTCTCGGTCGGGCCTCGGCGGCAAGGTCTATTTCTGCAACTCAGGCGCTGAGGCAAATGAGGCGGCGATCAAGCTCGCCCGAAAGGCTCGCCTCGGAGGGGACGTCGTGGTCGTGCACGGCGCTTTTCACGGCCGCACCTACGGCGCGTTGTCGGCCACCCCGCAGGAGTCAAAGCAGGCGCCGTTCGCTCCGCTCGTCCCTGGTTTCCGCGCTGTCGATCCCACCCCCGCGGCGATCTCCGCCGCGGTCGACGCGCACACCGCCGCCGTGTTTCTCGAGCCGATCCAGGGAGAGACCGGCGTGAACGTGCTCTCCGAGGACTTGCTCTGCGCCGCGCGGACGGCCTGCGACGAGCACGGTGCGGCGCTCATCTTTGACGAGATCCAGTGTGGGATGGGCCGGACCGGCACGCTGTGGGCCTACCAGCAGAGCGGCGTCGTCCCCGACGCGATCACCGTCGCAAAGGCGCTCGGCGGCGGACTGCCGATCGGCGCGCTGCTCACCGGCGAACGGCTCGCCGACGTATTTGCACCTGGAGATCATGGCTCCACGTTCGCTGGAGGCCCCGTCGTCGCCCAAGCGGCGCTGGCTTCCCTGGAGGTGACCGAAGACCCCGAGCTGCTGGCCAGAGTGCGCGAGCTTGGCCAGCGGCTCGCGGCCGGCCTCGAGACGCTTCCGCACGTCGTCGCGGTACGCGGTCGTGGGTTGATGCTCGCCTGCGAGCTGGACGTGCCGGCGCCCGCGGTCGTGCGCCGCGCGCTGCTCTCGGAGCGGTTGATCGTGAACGCCACCGGGCCCACGACGGTCCGGCTGTTGCCACCGCTGATCGTCTCCGAGGTCGACATCGACGATGCGCTCGAGCGTTTGGGCGCGGCGCTCGCCGGGCACGACGAAAGATAGGGTTCGCCGCCGTGTCCGATGATTCCATCCGCAGCTTCCCACCGCGAACCGCCTCCTACGAGGCCGACCCCGCCGAGGTCCATCGCGTGCTGCTGCTCTACTCCGGTGGCCTCGATACGAGCGTGATGCTGAAGTGGATTCAGGACGAGTATGACGCCGAGGTCGTCTGCTTGACGGTCAACCTCGGGCAGCCGGGCGAGGACTATGCGGTGATCGAAGACAAGGCGATGCGGCTTGGCGCCCTGGAGTGCCATGTCCTCGACGCGCGTGAGGAATTCGCGCGTGAGTACGTCGTCCCGGCGATCAAGGCCAACGCTCTGTATGGCAACTATCCGCTGTTCACCGCGCTCGGGCGACCGCTGATCGCCAAGCTGGCGGTCGAGCACGCGCGCAAGACTGGCTGCGACACGATCGCTCATGGTTGCACTGGCAAGGGCAACGACCAGGTGCGGATCGAGGCGACCGTCGCGACGCTCGCCCCCGAGCTGAAGGTGATCGCGCCGGTGCGCTCCTGGCAGATGGGCCGCGAGGAGGAGATCGCCTACGCGAACGAGCATGGCATCCCAATCAAGTCATCCCTCCGAGCCGAGTCGCAAGCGCCGTATTCGATCGACGACAACCTCTGGGGTCGCTCCTCCGAGGGCCGCTGGATCGAGGACCTCGACCAAGCACCGCATGACGACGTCTTCCAGCTCGTCACGCCTCCGGAGCGGGCGCCTGACGAGCCAGAGGTGATCGAGGTCGAGTTCGAGCGTGGCATTCCGGTCGGCCTGAATGGCGAGCGCATGGGGCTCGTGGAGCTGCTCGAACGGACGGCTGAGATCGGCGCCCGCCACGGTGTCGGCATCCTCGACCACATCGAGGACCGGATCGTCGGCCTGAAGGTGCGCGACATCTATGAGGTGCCCGCCGCGGCGATCCTCTTGCCCGCCCACCAGGAGCTCGAGCGGCTCGTCTGCACGATCCACCAGAACCAGTTCAAGGCCCAGCTCGACCGCCAGTGGGCTTACCTCGTCTACGCCGGACTGTGGTGGGAGCCGCTGCGCGGCGATCTCGACGCCTACATGGAGCACGTCAACGAGCACGTCTCAGGCACGATTGGGATCAAGCTCTACAAGGGTCACGCCCGGGTCGTGACTCGCTCCTCGCCGGGCGCCGTCTATGACGCGAGCCTCGCTTCGTTCGCGCAGTCCGGTGGCCTCTTCTCTCAGACCGCATCGCCCGGGTTCATCGAGCTGTTCTCACTGCAGTCGCGCATGGCCTGGCGCCTGCACAACGAGTAGAGCCTGATCCATAACGAATAGAGCCGATAGGTAGCATGGGTCAGAGATGAACGGTTCCGCTTACAAGCTCCTCGGATACGCGGTGTGGCACGGCGGGAAATGGTACGTGCGGCGCCGTTACCTCGACCGGCTGCCCAGCGCTCGCACCGCAGCCGTTACGGGGCTCGCCGCCCTTGCCGCCGGAGCGGTCGCTGTGACGTTCGCGCGGCGCGCTCTGAGCTGACTGTCGCGTCCGGTCTCACCCATAGCCTGATTGTCGTGATGGCCGAAGAATCAGAGACGCCTGGTGGCGAGCCGCCGCGGTCAACCGACCGCGATCTGCTCGCGGAGCGCCGCGCACGCCGCGCGGTTGATTTGGAGTCCACCCAACCTATGGACGTGCTCACCCGCCGTGCCGAGGCGGCCGAGGCGACGGTGCAGACGCTCGAGACTCACCTGGCCAGCCTTCAGCAAAGAGTGCGGGAGGCCGCGGAGGAACGTGTGCTCTTTACTGAGCGACTCAATGTCGAGCAGGCGGCGGTTGCCGAGCGTGAGCACGAGCTGCGTCGTGTCAAGCAGCGCGAGTACGCCGAGCAACAGCTGCGAGTCGAGGCCGAGGATCGTCGCACACGCCTCGAGCACGACAGCCGCGCCGAGATCGACCGGCTCACGCGTCGTCTGGGCGCGAGCGAGCACCATGCGCGTGAGCTGTCTGAGCGGCTGGAGAGCATCCAGCGCGAGCTGGCCGAGGACGAACAGGTCGCGGCGGCCGAGCAGATGGCTGTGCGACGTGGAGAACGAGAGTTGCAGATACGGCTTTCTGAGCTGGAGCGCCGTGCCCTGGAGATCCGTCGGGAGATCGACTCTGAGCGATCCGCGCGTGAGCGCGCCGAGCGCCAGCTCGAGGACATGCGCGGTGGCTATCGGCGGATGGAGCTGCTTGTCGCGGAGGTGAAGGGTGCCGTGGCCCAGTTGCGGGCTGCGACTGCGCCGAAGCCCAGTCCACAGCAGCCCGAGCCGGCCGCGGACGGCGAGCGTGAGGAGATGGCTGACGCCTTGGCGAGTGCTGTCGAGCGGCTTCGCGCGCGTGCCGAGTGCTCTCGAGCGCAACCCGCTGAGCCCACCGTTGCGCCCGTCGCGGAGCGCTCGCCGCACAAGCACAGCATGTCGTTGCTGACCCGTCTGAAGAGAAGGCGCAAACAGCGGCGTGAGCGTCGCTCCGTCGCCGCTGAGCCACCTAACATCCAGCCTCAGTGAGCACCCCTTCCTGCGCCCACCTGCATGTGCACTCCGAGTACTCGTTGCTCGATGGCGCGTGCAAGATCGATGCGCTGGCGGCGCGCGCGGCGGAATTCGGTCAGCCCGCGCTTGGCCTGACGGATCACGGTGTGATGAATGGCGCGGTCGAGCTCCACAAGGCATGCGCCAAGCATGGTGTCAAGCCAATCATCGGCTGCGAGATCTACCTCGTCGACGATCACACGACCGCTACCGGGAGGATCGGGAACCCACCCACCCGCGTCGAGCGCAACCACCTGACGCTGCTCGCCTCCAGCGATGCCGGCTACCGCAACCTCGTCAAGCTCTCATCCGCCGGCTTCTTGGAAGGACTGCACCGCGGCAAGCCGACGGTGGACCTCGCCCAGGTCGAGCGCCACTCCGAGGGGGTGATCGCGCTCACCGGGTGCCTGGCCTCCCGCTTCTGCCAGCGCCTGATCGAGGACCGGCCCGAGGATGCCCGCGCGCATGCCGACGATCTGATGCGCGTCTTCGGTCCGGAGAACGTCTACTACGAGGTACAGAAGAACGGATTGGCGCCGCAGGACAAGTGCAACGAGGGCATCGTGCGCATCGCCCGCGAAGTCGGCGGTTCGCTGGTGGGCACCGGCGACGTGCACTATCTGCGTCGCGAGGACTACGACCACCACACGGCGTTGCTGTGCGTGCAGACCAAGAGCACGATTGCCGCGCCGAAGATGACTTTCGAAACCAATGAGTTCTACCTGCGCGACAGCGGTGAAATGATCGCCGCCTTCGCGGAGTGGCCCGAGGCGATCGCGAGCACCCTGGAGATCGCAGAGCGCTGCACGGTGGAGATCGAGCTCGGCAAGCAGCTGATCCCCAGCTACGAGACCCCCGACGAGAGCAGCGAGCAGGAGTACCTGCGCGCGCGGGTGCTCGAGGGTCTGCGCCTGCGCTATGGCGATCCGCCGCCCGCGGAGGCGCTCGAGCGCATGGAGATGGAGCTCGGCGTAATCGACAGGATGGGCTTCAACGCTTACTTCTTGATCGTCTGGGACTTCGTCAAGTTCGCCAAGGAGAACGGCATCGCCGTGGGACCGGGTCGTGGCTCAGCGGCCGGCTCGATCGTCGCCTACTGCCTGGCGATCACCGATATCGATCCGCTGCGCTACGACCTGCTGTTCGAGCGTTTCCTGAACCCCGAGCGCGTGTCGATGCCGGATATCGACATCGACTTCTCCGTGCGCGGGCGCGAGCGGGTGATGAAGTACGTGACCGAGAAGTACGGGCGCGAGTCGGTTGCCCAGATCGTCACCTTCGGCAAGATGTTTCCGCGCGCGGCCACCCGCGACGCCGCCCGCGTGCTGGGCTATGACTACGGTGCCGGAGACAGGCTTGCGAAGCTGATCCCAGACCCGATCATGGGCCGCTCGCCTTCTTTCGAGGACTGCCTGAAGGCCGGACAGCCGCTGCGCAAGGCGTGCGACGAGGACCCCACGGCCAAGCAGATCATCGACGTCGCTCAGGGCCTGGAGGGGATCGTGCGCAACTCGTCGATCCACGCCGCCGCTGTGGTGATCGCGGACAGGCCGCTGACCGACATAGTGCCGCTACAGCTGGCTGACGCCGGCACCGACGAGAACGGAGATCGCGCGTTTCGCACCGTGACCCAATTCTCGATGAAGCCAATCGAGGAAATCGGCATCCTCAAGATGGACTTTCTGGGACTGCGCAACCTCGACGTGATCGAGGATGCGCTCGACATCATCGAGCGCTCCAGTGGAGCGCGTCCGGACATGACCACGCTCCCACTCGATGACCCCCTGACCTATGAGATGCTCGCGCGCGGCGACTCGACGGGCGTGTTCCAATTTGAGTCCGAGGGCATGCGCGAGGCGCTGAAGAAGGTGCGCCCAGACGAGTTCAACGACCTCGTCGCGCTCAACGCGCTCTACCGTCCTGGTGCGATGGACCAGATCCCGGTGTACGCCAAGGGCAAGCACAATCCGCAGGCGATCTCCTATCCGGATGAGCGCCTGCGAGCGATCCTTCAGTCCTCCAACGGGGTGATCCTCTACCAGGAGCAGGCAATGCAGATCTCCAAGGAGATCGCCGGCTTCTCGGGCGCGAAGGCGGACGATCTGCGCAAGGCGATCGGCAAGAAGAATCGCGCCGCGATGGCCGCGCTGAAGCCCGAGTTCGTCGCGGGCTGCCGTGCATCTGACACCAAGCCCGAGGTGATCGACCTGCTGTGGCAGACCAACGAGAAGTCGGCTGACTACTCGTTCAATAAGAGCCACGCCGCTTGCTATGGGCTGATCGCCTATCGCACCGCGTGGCTGAAGGCCAATCACACGGCGGAGTACATGGCCGCGCTGATCTCCTCGGTGATGTCCACGAAGGACAAGGTGCCGTTCTTCGTGGCTCGCTGTGAGGAGATGGGTATCGAGATCCTGCCACCCGACGTGAACCTCCCAGACCACGAGTTCACCGTGGTGGAAGGCAACATTCGCTTCGGCCTGGACGCTGTCAAGGGCGTTGGTTACCAGGCTGTAGAGGCAATCAAGCGGGCACGCGGTGATGGAGAACCCGCCCGCCCGTTCCTCTCGCTGTGGGATTTCTGCGAGCGTGTGGATAGCCGCACGGTCAACAAGAAGGCGATCGAGGCGCTGATCAAGTGTGGCGCGCTCGGTTCGACCGGCGCGAGCCGCAAGGGCATGTTGGAGGTGCTCGAGCAAGCTCAGGCGGCGGGCCAGAAGATTCAGCAGGATGCGCTGATCGGCCAGGGCTCGATCTTTGATTTCCAGGAAGACGCCTCTCCGGCCGCGCAGACGCCCGCTGCCGGTGGCCTCGGGCTCGCCCGCCCGTTGCACCCGCCGATCCCGACCGGTGAGTTCGAGCAGCCCGAGCTGCTGGCCGCAGAGAAGGAAGCGATCGGGCTGTTCGTCTCCGCCCACCCGCTGAAGCCACTGCGCGAGGCGCTGCGGGCGAAGGTCGATTGTCCACTCTCGGCGCTGGCAGATCGCCGCGACAAGGACTTCGTGACCGTCGGAGGCATCATCACCGAGGCCAAGCGGATCCGCACGCGCAGTGGCGATCACATGATGTTCGCGACGCTCGACGATCTCGCCGGAGCCGTGGAGATGCTCGTATTCGGCAAGGCGCTCGTCGAGCACGAGGCGGTGCTGGCGGTCGACGAGGTTGTGCTCGTCAAGGGTCGCGTGGATCACAAGGAAGCTGGCAAGACATGCCTCGTGGTGCAGACGGTGGAAGCCTTTGCGCCGTCTGACGAGGAGATCGCGCGTGCCCGCACGCAGGCCGACGTGGCGGCGAGGACCGCCACTGCGCTGGCTCATCCAGTGCGCTTACGCGTCGACGCGGCCTGCCTGCCGACGAGTGCGATCGACGATTGCAAGCAGGTGATCGAGGAAAACCCCGGCACCGCCGAGGTCCTGCTGGAGATGGACACGGGCACTGGCACCCGTTGACTTCGTTTCGGTGAGTCCTACCGCGTGCAGCACACTCCGACTCTCCTGGCGGAGTTGGAGCACGCGCTCGCGCCTGTGACTCAGGCCGCTGCGACCGGCTGAGCCAAGAGACTCCGTCGCTCACTTTTTGTGGGCGGCAATGCCTTGCTCGCGCAGCTTCATCGCCAGTGCGATTTCCTCGCGCCCGGATCCTTCGCGGTTCTCGCCCGGGGTCTCGAGTACGCAGGGCAGCTTTTGCAGACCTGGGGCGGACAGAAACGCCATACAGCCCGCCTCCCCGAGTTCGCCGGTGCCGAGGTTGGCGTGACGGTCGCGATTGGAGCCGAGCGGGGTCTGGGAGTCGTTGAGGTGTAGCGAGCGGATCCTGCCTGCGCCGAGCTTGCGTGTCGCCTCACTCAGGGTCGAGCCCATGCCCTTGGCTGTGCGGATGTCATAGCCGGAGGCGAGCAGGTGGCAGGAGTCCAGGCACACCCCAAGTCGCTTGCCGGCGCCGGATGCCTCCAGCAGTGCCGCGAGCTCGTCGAACGAGCGCCCGAGCGTGCCGCCCGTGCCCGCCGTGTTCTCCAGATGCAGCTCACAACCCTCGCTCTCCTTCAGCGCCTCGCCGATCGTCTCGCCCGCCCGGGCGATCGCCTCGCCGACATCACCGGTCTTAGCCGAGCCGGGGTGCAGAACCACGCCGCTGGCGCCGATCTCGTGCCCGACGCGCAGCGAATGTGTGAGCGAGGTCAGGGACTTGGCACGGATATCCGGGTCCTCACTGGCGCAGTTGAGCAGGTAGACGGCATGGATCAGAACCGCGTCGATCGGGCTCGCGGCCATCGCCTCTCTGAACGCCGCCACGTCCTGGGCGCGGTAGGTCGTGGGCTTCCACATGCGCGGCGACTGGTTGAAGATCTGGATCGCGCGGCAACCGCGCTCCACGCCGCGCTCGATCGCTTTCGGCAACCCGCCGGCGGGTGAGACGTGTGCTCCGATTAGCATGGCGGCGATCCTATGGTTTCCGCACCCGCTCAGACACCCACCCAGACCGGCCACTCAGACGAATCGATGCGTGTGCGGTTTGCTCCCTCTCCGACGGGGGCGCTGCACATCGGCGGAGCGCGCACGGCGCTGTTCAACTGGCTGCTCGCTCGTCACGCCGGCGGGAAGCTCCTGCTGCGCATCGAGGACACCGACCGCGAGCGCTCGACTCCGGAGAACGTAGAGCAGATCCTCGACGCGCTGCGCTGGCTGGAGCTCGACTGGGATGAGGGCCCGATCATGCAGTCAGAGCGCTCCGAGCGCCACCGCGAGGCGCTCGGAGCGCTGCTGGAGGCGGGGCACGCCTACCGCTCGAGCGCGACCGCGGAGGACGTCAAGGCCTACAAGCAGATCCATGGCGCCGAGCGCGGGTTCCGTGGTGAGGCTGAGCCCGAGGGGGCGGTACGCCTGCGTGTACCCGATGAAGGCGAGACCGTCGTACACGATGCGATCCGCGGCGAGACGCGCTTCGCGCACCTCCATCTCGATGATCCGGTGATCGCGCGCGCGGACGGTTCGGTGCTCTACAACTTCGCCGTCGCGATCGACGACCTGGACGCTCACATCACGCATGTGGTGCGTGGTGAGGATCACCTTTCGAACACGCCCAAGCAAGTGCTCGTGCTGGAGGCCGCCAGGGCGGTCGGCTTCGGTGTCGAGCAACCGTTGCCTCTGTATGCGCACCTGCCGCTGCTCCACGGGCCTGACGGAAAGAAGCTCTCCAAGCGCCACGGCGCGGCCTCGGTGCAGGAGTTGCGCGACGCCGGTCACCTGCCCGAAGCGGTCCGCAACTACCTGGCGTTGCTCGGTTGGGGATCGGGCGACGACGCGACCGTGCTCACGACCGCCGAGTTGATCGAGCGCTTCACGCTGGAGCGAGTGAGCCACAAGCCGGCGCGCTTTGACGAGGTCAAGTTGAAGTGGCTGAACGGCGTCCACATCCGCGAGCTCACCGTCGAGGAGCTGACGCGGCGCCTGGAAGCCTTCACCGGACGCGAGGGACTCGGCGCGGCGGTCCGGATCAGCCAAGAGAAGCTCCATACGCTCGCTGATTTCTGGCCCCTTGTGGGGTTTCTCTTCGACGGGCCCGAGGACGATCCGGTGGCGCGGGAGAAGTGGCTGGGTGAGGACGGGCGCTCGGTGCTCGTCGATGCTCGCGCGGCGCTCGCCGAGGTTGCTGAATTCGATGAGGCGGGTGTGCGAAAGGCGCTAGAAGGGGTGCTAGAGCGTCGCGCCTGCAAGCCCCGGGCGATCTATCAGCCACTGCGCGTGGCGATCTCCGGCACGACGATCTCACCGGGCATCTTCGAGAGCGTTGCCCTGCTCGGTAAGGATGAGACGTTGCGGCGCATCGAACGGGTGCTGTGAGCATGGACCCGGCGGCTAGCTCGCGTTCAACCATCTGTGCCTATATGCCGATAGAACCCCGACACGGCACCGCCCGTTTGGGTAGCCGGCGATCGCGAGGCAGGTATTCCGACGCATGCAGGTCACAGCTTCCAAGCCAAAGCGAGCAGCGACTAAGAAGAGCCGCTCCGCGGAGGTAGAGCGCCGACCGGGCGGTTCCGCCGGGACGCCCGGTGCGCGCCATCAGAATGAGGGGCATGGCCGGCGCCTGACGATGGCCTTCGAAGCGCTGGAGGCGTTTCCGGCACTCGCCGAGTCGCGCAATCGCTTGCTTGCGGTGATCTCTGGGGATCATGTGGCAACGGCCGACATCGTCACCGCCGTGGAGTCGGATGTAGCGCTGATCATCGCCGTGCTCCGGGTTGCCAACCAGGTTAAGGGCCCGTCTGCCCGTGTGCGCGTGGACACCGTCGTTGGCGCCGTGGAGCTGCTCAAGCCTCAGGTGGTGCAGGCGCTGGCCGGGCGGGTGCGCACATTTGAATTCTTCGAGCGCTCGAGCGTGTGGGACGCGGCGCCGGAGCGCTTCCGGTTGCACGCTCTGGCGACCCAGCGGGCAGCCGACCGCGTCGCGGCGGAGGTCGGCTATGAGCATCGCGATCGCTTGACTGTGACGAGCCTGCTGCACGACATCGGCAAGCTCGTCTTGCTGCACGCCTACCCCGGCTATCCCGCGCAAGTTCATCTCGGGGCAAAGACACCGGAGGAACGCATCCACCAGGAGCGCCGGGAGCTGGGCGTCGATCATGCGCTGGTAGGTGGCGTGCTCGCCCGGCGCTGGGGACTGCCGGGCACGATCGCCACTGCGATCGAGCGCCATCACAACCCGGATGTCGACGGTGAGGCGGCTTTTATCCGCTTGGCGGACATGCTCGCGCACTATGAGCAGGGTGCACAGGTCTCTTCGGCGGAGATGCTGCAGACCGCGCGCATCATCGGCATCGGTCCTCAGGAGCTCAGAAGGGTGATGTACGAGCTGCCGAGCTCCTCCCACCAGCGCCAGCGCCAGCGCCACATCGACCCCTGTCCGCTCTCCGGACGTGAGCTCGGCGTATTGCAGCGGCTTGCCGAGGGCAAGGTCTACAAGCAGATCGCCCATGAGCTGACGCTCTCCACCAGCACGGTTCGCACCCACCTGCACAACATCTACGGCAAGCTGGGCGCGGTTGACCGCGCCCAGGCCGTCTTGATCGCCACTGAGCGTGGCTGGCTCTGAGGCGATCATTGGCCCGCGCGGCCTCTGCGTCCTCGGTCGCTCGCGTGCGTAGCACGCTTCGCGGGTCGGGCGGGCCTTATCATCTTGATCCGCTTGGCCACTGACCGTCTCAGTGGCGGGTTGCGTAGCATCAGGATCGATGATTTCGATCACCAGCAAGTCTCCCTACGCCGTGCTCGCGCTCGCCGAGCTCGGGCGCTCCGCGGGCTCGGGGCCGGTTCCGATCGGCGAGCTGGCGCGCAAGCGCGATGTGCCCGTGCAGTTCCTCGAGCAGCTGTTCGCGGCGCTGCGGCGTGCGGGGGTGATCAGCTCGCAACGCGGGGTGAAGGGTGGCTACCAGTTCGCGCGCGAGCCCTCGACGGTGAGCGTGCTGGAGATCGTCGAGCTGCTCGACGGTCCCCTCGGACGCGATTCCGAGGGCGTGTTCGCCGACGCCGCCGAGGCTGCCCGCAAGGTGCTCGCCCAAACCACGATCGCCGACGTGATCGAGCGCGAGGCACGCGAGGCGGGCGCGAGCATGTACTACATATGAGAGGCGGTGCCTGATGGCCGCAGAGGATTGGCTGGTGGGGTTCCTGCGCGACTTCGCTTCGCTCACGGAGGAGGAGCGAGACACGGCGATCGACGCGCTTCCACCGCAGGAGCGCGATGCGATCCTCGCGCTGGCGGAGGCCAGAGAGGCAACGCCGGAGGTGGGGCTGGTCCAGGTTCTGGACGCCGGGCAGATTGGCCTCGAGAAGCTCTATGAGCTCAGCGAGCCCGCAGACCTACACACGCTGATCACGTTGGCAGTCAGGCAACATCCAAACATCGTCGTCGAGGCTCTGTTCGCCGCCGTGGTCCTACATCGAGGATGGGACCAGGAAGAGCCATCGGAGATTCTCGCGCTTCGCGAACAGTGGCACTGGCACGTGCACGAGCAGTTCGCCGCGCGGGCGCGAGCAGAGGACATCTGAGCACCCCTTTTCCAGTCCGCCCACTATTCTCGTGGGCGGATGTCCCAAATCCCGATCAACATTGCGGAGCTCGTTGGAAGCACCCCGCTGGTTGGGCTGCCGGCGATGCTCCAGGACACTCAGGCGGCGGACGGTGTGGAGTTGTTTGCCAAGCTCGAGGCGCTCAATCCCGGAGGTAGCGTCAAGGACCGGATCGGCGTGGCGATGATCGAGGCGGCCGAGGCCGAAGGCCGGATCGAGCCCGGGCGCACAACGATCGTGGAGGCCACCTCGGGCAATACCGGGATCGCGCTCGCGTTCGTCTGCGCGGCCAGGGGTTATCGGCTGGTGCTCGCTCTGCCCCAGGGCATGAGTCGCGAGCGGGAAAGCCTGCTGCGCCTCTACGGCGCGCAGGTCGACATCACCGAGTCTCTGGGGGGAATGGGAGAGGCCGTTGCGGCCGCTCGTGCGATGGCGCGAGACCCCGATGTCTTCTTACCCGACCAGTTCTCCAATCCCGCCAATCCTGCCGTTCACCGACGTACCACGGGGCCTGAGATCGATCGCGCGCTCGACGGGCGTATCGACGTTCTCGTGGCTGGGGTGGGCACCGGTGGCACGATCACGGGGGTGGGGGAATATTTGCGCGAGCGCAACCCCCAACTGCGGATCGTGGCGGTCGAGCCGCTGGGCTCGGCAGTGCTCTCCGGAGCTCCGCCCGGTCCGCATCGCATCCAGGGCATTGGCGCGGGCTTCGTGCCTGCGGTGCTCAACCGTGAGTTGCTCGACGAGGTGATCGGAGTGTCTGACGACGACGCGATCCATACCGCTTGGACCTGTGCCCGGCGGGTTGGCCTACTGGCCGGGATCTCCTGTGGAGCTGCGCTGTGGGCGGCGCTCCAGGTGGCCGCCCGCCCGGAGTCAAAGCGCAAGCGGATTGTCGTGATCATGCCGGACTCAGGCGAGCGCTATGTCTCGCAGGCATTCTTCGCTCCCTGAACAGGCCGCTACGCTGTTTGGATGCCTGGCTTTGGCGCATTTGCGCAGGTCGCGAAAGAGCTGCGTCGCGACGTGGCCGCCGCGCGTGACCGCGATCCCGCCGCGCGAGGGGTGGGACAGGGCGAGATTCTCGCCACCTGGCCGGGAATTCACGCTCTGCTGGCCTACCGCGTCGCGCACGCGTTGCACCACGCCGGGGTGCGGCTGCTGCCGCGCACGATCTCGATGCTCACCCGGGCGCTCACCGGCATCGAGATCCATCCGGCGGCGCAGATCGGCGAGGGCTTGTTTATCGACCACGGCGCAGGCGTGGTGATCGGCGAGACGGCGGACATCGGCGATGACGTCACTCTTTACCAGGGGGTCACGCTGGGCGGCACAGGCTTTGCGACTGGCAAGCGCCATCCGACGGTGCAGGACAACGTCACGATCGGCTCCGGCGCCAAGCTCTTGGGTCCGATTACGATCGGTCACGGCGCCAAGATCGGTGCCAACAGTGTGGTGATCACCGACGTGCCGCCTAACTCCACGGTCGTCGGCAATCCCGGGCACCCCGTGCGTGTGGATGGGCGTCGCGTCGAGGGGCCCGATGCCGATTGGATCCACTTGCCCGATCCGATCGCCGAGGCGATCCAGGGACTCGCGAGCCGTATCGGTACGCTCGAACGGACGGTCTCCGAGCTCTCCGGTGAGGAGCTGGGGACGGGATCCGATACACCCGCGGCCGAGGTCAGGCCGCTGCGCCCAATCAAGGGCCCCAATCCAGCGGGGGGTTAGTGTAGCTGGCGTGTCTCGGGCGTTGCGGGCTCGTAGCGTGATGTTCGTTCGTCACGGATCGACTGCCACGAGCCGAGCAAGATCGCCATAGCCCCGACGAGCGCCAACCAGGCGCCCGCGCACAGCATTGTGGCGTGGTCGGGCCGCTCTAGGACCCTGACGATCGCCGCGATCACGGCGATCAGACCGAACAGTACGCTCCACACCGCGGCGGCGACCGGCAGCGCCGGCGTGCGCTCGGTGATAGTGGCCAGAAGTAGCGCCAGCGCGGCGATCGCTGCCAGGATCAACAGGACCACGGCGGGTCCGAAGGTGCTCCACGCATCGAGCTTGCCTTCGGCGTTCTCATACCAGGGCAACGTCAACGAGACGACCAGGCAGACCGTGCCTGCCGTGGCAAGCAGCTCTCCGAGGCGGAGGCGTCTCAGGCTCACTGGATACCGGCCTGACGACGAGCGGCCTGCAGCGTGTTCACCAGGAGGTAGGCGATCGTCATCGGACCCACGCCGCCCGGCACGGGGGTGATCGCCGAGGCCACCTCGGTCACAGCCTCGAAATCGACATCGCCCACCAAGCCGCTTTTGTTGTGAGCCTGCTCGGGTGTGAGCCGGTTCATGCCGACGTCGATGACCACCGCCCCAGGCTTGACGAACTCACGCGTGACTAGCCTGGGGCGACCGACCGCCGCGATCAGCACATCCGCACGCGCGCACACCGCGCGCAAATCGCGTGTGCGCGAGTGACAGATTGTCACGGTTGCGTTCTCCGCGAGCAGTAGCTGGGCCATCGGCTTGCCGAACAGATTCGAGCGCCCGATCACGACTGCCTCGGCGCCTTCCAGGCGCCTCTCGACGCTCGCCAGCAGCTCCATCACTCCCGAAGGAGTACAGGGGCGTAGTCCCGGCAGCCCGAGCGCGAGCAGCCCGGCATTGACCGGGGTCAGACCGTCCACGTCCTTCTCGGGGTCGATCATCGCGGTCAGCGCTCCCCCGTCTAGGTTGCCGGGTAGCGGCAGCTGCAGCAGCACGCCGCTCACCGCCGCATCGGCGTTGAGGCTCTCGAGCTCCTCGGCGACCTGCTCGAAGCTGCTATCAGCGGGCAGGCGCCTGTCAAACGGGACCATGCCCACCTCTGCACAGGCGCGTTGCTTACCGCCCACGTACACCGCCGAGGCTGGGTCTTCTCCGACCAGCACGGTCGCAAGGCCGGGTGGACGGCCCGTCTGTGTGGCGAACGTCTCGACCCTGCCCGCGACCTCACCCCGCACCCGTGCGGCGATCGTCTTGCCGTCGATGATGCTGGCGCTCACGGCGTGGATGCTACGCGTTGATGCCAAGCGCGGGCGGTGCGCGTCACAGCGCGCGTCAGCATCGCCTCAGCGCCGGCTGACCGGGGCGTAGTCGGCCATCAGCTTGCGCTCGGACCCGTCGCCGGCGAAGCGCACGACGATCACTCCGCCCGGCTCCACACCCGTCACGACGCCATCGCCAAAAGCGGCGTGAACGATGTCCTCGCCGAGGCGGAACTGGTTGGCCGGCGACGCTGCTTCGCTCGCTCGGCGGTCGGTCGAACGCTCGCCCCATCCGCCGCGAGGTGAGTCGCCGCGCGCTATCGTGGCGGCGGCGCCGGCGCCCACCCCGGCTGGGATGGCGCCCGGGCGGAAGACCATCGGCTGAGGCTCCTCGAGCAGGTCGCCAGGTATCTCATCCAGAAACCGGCTGCGCATCCCGTATGTCTGTGCGCCGAAGACTGCTCGTCGTCGCGCGTAGCTGAGATAGAGCTGGCGCATCGCCCGCGTTATCCCCACGTAGAACAGCCGACGCTCCTCCTCGAGTCCGCCTTCGTCGAGCGCACGCGAGTGTGGGAAGACGCCCTCCTCGCAGCCGGCGATGAACACGATCGGGTACTCGAGGCCCTTCGCGTTGTGCAGGGTCATCAGCGTGACTAGACCCTTCTCGTCGCTGCGTGAATCGGCATCGGCCACGAGTGCGATTTCCTGCAGGAACACGTCGAGCGTGTCCCGCTCGGGCTCGGCCCCCGCGTCGAACTCGCGTCCCACCTCGACGAGCTGCTCGAGGTTCTCGATTCGTCCCTGCGCCTCGATCGTGCGCTCCGCCTCCAGCGCCTCGATATATCCGGTCTGCGCCAGCACTACCTCCAGCAGGTCTCCCACGGGGACCGCGCGCATCCCCGCGGGAGCTTCGTTCTCCTCGACAGGCGTTCCGTCCTCGGAGTTGGTGCCCGCCAGCACGCGCAGCTCGGCCATCGTGTCCATGAAGCGGTGAAGCGCCTTGATCGCCGCCGTGCCGAGCCCGGGTATCTCCTCCGGCGCGGACGCCGCCTGCCAGACCGAGATGTCGGCCGATGCGGCGTGCGCCAAGATCCGCGCGAGCGAGGTCTGCCCGAGCCCGCGTCTGGGCGAATTGGCCACGCGTGTGAAGCTCACGGCGTCGAAGGGATTGGCGAGAAGGGATAAATAGGCGATCGTGTCCTTGACCTCCGCGCGCTCGTAGAACTTCGTCCCGCCGATCACCTGATAGGCGATCTCGCGACGCACGAGCGTGTCCTCGATCACCCGCGACATGGCATTCGTGCGATAGAGCACGGCGATGTCCGCGCGCGAGGGGCGAGCGGGATCCTCATCGAGCAGCCGCTCGATCTCGCCGACGACGAACCGCGCCTCCGCGTGCTCGTCCTCGAGCGCGCGCAGCTGGATCTGCTCGCCCTGCCCGAGCTGGCTCCACAGCCGCTTGGCGATGCCGCCGCGGTTGTTGGCGATTACGGCGTTGGCCGCCGACAGGATCGTCTCGGTCGAGCGGTAGTTCTGCTCGAGCTTGACCACGCGCGCATCGGGGAAGTCCTCCTGGAAGTCGAGGATGTTGCGGATGTCCGCCCCGCGGAAGCTGTAGATCGATTGTGCATCGTCGCCAACGACCGCCAGGTTCCTATGCCCCACCGGCCCGGCATACACGGGACGGTCGCCCGGCTCGGCCGATCCGCTCCTCGGCGGGCGTCCGCCGCCCACCAGCAGCTGCAGTAGCCGGTACTGCGCGTGGTTGGTGTCCTGGTACTCGTCCACCAGGACATGCCGGAAAACGCTCGAATAATGCGCACGGGCATCCTCGAAGAGCTCCAGCAAATTGACCATGCGGAACAGCAGGTCGTCGAAATCCATCGCGTTGGAGCGGTGCAAATCGCGCTCGTAGATGTCGTATACCTCGGCGATCATCTCCTCGTAGGGCGAGCCGACTGATTGGCGGTAGGCGTCCGCATCGCACAGGCGGTTCTTCGCGGCTGAGATCTGGTTGTGGATGGCGGCAGGCGTGTAGCGCTTGGGATCGACGCCTACCGCGTCGGCAGAGCGCTTGGTCAGCCGGCGCGCGTCAGCCTGGTCGTAGATCGTGAACTGGCGGGTGTAGCCCAGTCGCTCGGCCTCGGCGCGCAAGATGCGCGCGCAGGCAGCGTGGAAGGTCATCAACCACATGCTTCGCGTGCCACGTCCGAGCAGACGCTCGACGCGCTCGCGCATCTCCTTGGCCGCCTTGTTGGTGAAGGTGATGGCCATGATCTCACCGGCTTGGGCCTGATCGGTGTAGATCAGGAATGCGATCCGGTGCGCCAATACGCGCGTCTTGCCGCTACCCGCGCCGGCGAGGATCAGCAGCGGGCCCTCGCCGTGGGTGACGGCCTCACGTTGAGGCTCGTTCAGCCCCTCCAGCAGCTCTTGGAGATGCGCGGCGTGAGGGTTCTCCAACATGCTTCTCCAGCATAGATGCGTCTCCGGCCGACCTCTGAGTGGGTGCCACCGAGGGCTTGGGTCGGCGATGGCGCAAGCAGGATTTGGGTGGGGAGGTAAGAAATTAGAACTTGTAATAACAGTTACAATCTCTGCCCATCAATCCCTGCCTTATCACCGACTCAGGGGGAACCGCAAAATGAACTTCGACATCAGCCGTCTGCGTCGCTCCGATCGGATCATCGGCGCCAGCGCCATCTTCTTCTTCATCTTCCTGTTCTTCTTCCATTGGTATGGATACAGCTCTAACGCGACCCCTATAGATGGGGTGAACGTTGGCGCCAGCTTCAGCGCCAATGGCTGGCATTCCTTCACTAACAGCCGCTGGATCTGGCTGATTACGATCATCGTCGCGCTCGTCGCAGTTGCCGTTGCATCCGGTGCGCTCAAATTCGAGAGCCCGGTGCAACTGAGCGTCGTTGTGGCCGCTCTCGGAGCGCTTTCGACGCTCACGATCCTCTATCGCATCATCCACCACCCGACGGCCAGCGCCAGCTTCGGTGGCTTCCACGCCTCGGTCGGTATCAAGATCGGCATCTGGCTCGGCCTGATCGCCAGCGCCGCACTCACCTATGGCGGCTATCTCGGCATGCAGGCCGAGGGCACCTCGCTCTCCGATGTGCGCGACCAGGCAAGCCAGGCGATTAGCGGTGCCACCGCATCTGTGAGCTCCCCAAGCGATAGCTCCGCCTCGGCGGCGCCACCGCCGAGCGACGCTTCCACCGCTCCGGCGCCTGCGCCACCACCTGCTTCCGCGCAGGCGCCACCGATCCCACCCCCGGTCGCGCCTCCGTCCTCGGACTCCTGAGGAGAGCAAGCATCGACCGCGGGGCGCCTCGGGCGGGCAGGCAGGCGGCAGGGCGGGTGCTGCGCGGGCGGCAGGCGAGTGGCGGGCGGGTAGGCGAGCGGGTACTCCATACAATGCCTCGCCGTGATCGATCGTGATGAGGTCTTGCACGTGGCGCGCTTGGCGCGCCTGCAGTTGAGCGACGAGGAGCTCGAGCCGATGGCGCGCGAGCTCTCCGCCGTGCTCGATCACATCGCCAAGATCGATGAGCTCGATCTGGAGGACGTCGCGCCGACGACACATGTGGTCGAGGTGACCGATGGACTGCGTGCCGACGAGCCGCGCCCGTGCCTGCCACGTGAGCTCGCGCTGGCCCAGGCGCCCGCGGTCAGCAGCGACGGCGAGGGATTCCTGGTCCCGAGCCCTCAGGCATGAGCGACGCGGAGATCATCGGTCTGTCCGCCGCCGAGGCGGCGCGGGAGATCTCCTCGGGCGAGCTTGCCGCTGGGGAGCTGTTCGAGGTGTATCGCACCCGTGCGGCGGAGCACGCCCGCGGAGCGGGTCTGAACTGCTTCACCTGGGTAGCCTCCGGGGCTTCGGCGGAGCCTGCTCCCGGCGAGGACGTCGCTCCGGGCATGCAGGGAGGGGCTCTGCGCGGAGTGCCGCTGGCGGTTAAGGACCTGTTCTGTACTGAGAACGTGCCCAGCCAGTCGGGCTCGCGCATCCTCGAGGGATACCTGCCGCCGTATACCGCCACCGCCGTTTCGCGCTTGACCGGAGTGGGCGCGAAGCTGCTGGGGAAGACCAACCAGGACGAGTTCGCGATGGGCTCCTCGAACGAGAACTCGGCCTATGGGCCGGTGCTCAATCCCTGGAACCGCGAGCGGGTGCCTGGGGGATCATCGGGTGGGAGCGCCGCCGCGGTCGCGGCCGGATTGGCGCCGTGGGCGCTCGGCACCGATACCGGCGGCTCGATCCGCCAACCGGCGGCGCTGTGCGGGATCGTCGGGTTGAAACCGACCTACGGCGCGGTCTCGCGCTACGGGATGATCGCCTTTGCCTCCTCGCTTGATCAAGCCGGCCCGCTCACCCGTGACGTGACCGACGCCGCGCTGATGCTGCGCCACCTGGTCGGCCGCGACGAGTGCGACGCAACCTCGCTGGCTTTCCCCGAGGAGATCGAGCTGCCCAGCGCCGAGCGATTGGACGGCATTCGGCTCGGCGTGCCGGTGGAGCTGACGGACGGTTCCACTGGTGATGGGAGCGAGGGGATCGAAGCGGGCGTACTCGACGCCTTCCACGCCGCGCTGCGCCGCGCCGAGGAGTTGGGGGCGGAGATTGTGCAGAGCGTCCACCTGCCACATGCCCCGCATGCGCTTGCCGCCTATTACGTGCTCGCGCCCGCGGAGGCCTCCTCAAACCTTGCGCGCTTCGACGGCGTTCGCTACGGGCTGCGAAAGATGGACCCCGACCACCAGGGCGACCTGCTGGGCATGTACACGCGCACGCGCCACGACGGCTTCGGGGCAGAGGTCAAGCGTCGGATCATGCTCGGCACCTACGCGCTCTCCTCCGGCTACTACGACGCCTACTACGGTCGCGCCCAGCGGGTTAGGACGAAGATCGCCGAGGACTTCCGCACGACATTCGGGCAGGTCGATCTGATCGTCACGCCGACCGCGCCCACAGTCGCGTTCAAGCTCGGCGAGAAGACCGCGGACCCGCTCGCCATGTACCTGAACGACTTCTGCACGGTGCCGATGTCGCTCGCGGGGATCCCCGCGATCTCGATCCCCTGCGGGCTCAGCGAAGGTTTGCCCGTCGGCCTGCAGATCGCCGGGCCGGCATTCAGCGAGAACCGGCTACTCGAGGCCGCCTACGCGCTGGAGCGGGGAATCGGCTTCGATGGGTCTTCGGCACGGGTGAATGGAGCCACGGCATGAGCGCGATCGAATATGAGCCCGTGATCGGCCTGGAGATCCATGTCCAGCTAAAGACGAAGACGAAGATGTTCTGCGGCTGTGAGCTCTCTTTCGGGGATCCTCCGAACACGCACACCTGTCCGGTCTGTCTCGGACTGCCCGGGAGCCTGCCGGTCGCCAACGCGAAGGCGGTGCACTTCGGCTTGATGATCGGTATGGCGCTCGACTCCGAGCTCGCGCCGCGCTCGATCTTCCACCGCAAGAACTACTTCTACCCCGACCTGCCGAAGGGCTACCAGATCTCCCAGTACGACGAGCCGTTGTGCAAAGGCGGACGGCTCGGCGAGGTGCGTATCCATAGAGTGCACTTGGAGGAGGACGCGGCCAAGCTGATCCACGTCGGCTCGAGTGGGCGGATCCAGGGCTCGGAGGAGAGCATCGTCGACTTCAACCGCGGTGGCACCCCCCTCGCGGAGATCGTCACCGAGCCCGACCTGCGCACCGCCGAGCAGGCAGGGGAGTGGCTGCGGCTGCTGCGCACGACGCTGCGAGCGCTGGGTGTGAGTGACGTGAACATGGAGGAGGGCTCGCTGCGCTGTGACGCAAACATCTCGCTGCGCCCATCTGGAACGACTGAGCTGGGCACGAAGACCGAGCTGAAGAACATGAACTCCTTCCGTTTCATCGAACGTGGCATCCGCGCGGAGATAGCCCGCCAGGAGGTGACGTTGAGGGCGGGGGGGAAGGTCACACAGGAGACACTCCACTTCGACCCAAGACCCGATGCCCACCCACCCATCACCTCGCTGCGCTCCAAGGAGGAAGCGCATGACTATCGCTACTTCCCCGAGCCCGACCTCGTGCCCGTGGCGATCGAGCGGATGATGCTCGAGACGGCCGCGAAGGCGATGAGCGAGTTGCCCGCCGCGCGGGCGGAGCGCCTGCAGGAGACGCTGGGCCTCAGTCGTGAGAGCGCCCAGCAGTTGGCTTTCCGCGCTGAGCTGGGCGACTATTTCGAGGCCGCGCTGGCCGCGCCCGTCGAGCCGGCTCCGCCGGCCCAGGCGCTCGCGAACTGGATCTCGAGCGATCTCCTCGCGCGCCTGGAGGCTGGCGTCGGGGCGGGTGGTGGGGCGGGTGGGGATGGGGCGGGCGGGAATCCTCTTTCCTCGCGCGTGAAGCCGGCGGCGATGGCCTCGCTCGTGGGCATGACCGCGTCCAAGCTGATCAGCGTTGGTGCCGCGCGCCAGGTGCTCGATCGGCTGGTGGCCGAGGGTGGCGATCCGCTGGAGATCGTCGAGGCCGAGGGGCTCGCGGCGATGGGGGACGCCGAGGACTTGGGCGCAATCGTGGCCGCCGCGCTTGCCGCCAACGCTGACGCGGCCGAGCGAGTACGTAGCGGCAATGTGAAGGCGATCGGCCCGATCGTGGGGTACGTGATGCGCGAGACCAAGGGCCGCGCCGACGGCGGCGAGGTCACCAAGCTGGTGAACGAGCAGCTCGGGATCTGAGTCGCCGTTTCATCCTCGACACGAGCGATGTTCATCCCCGACACGAGCACGGCGCAGATTTTGGACGGGAGGCCAAAGTCAGGTAGCCAAACCTCCATCAAGATGCTTGCAGGGGGCTAGCTCTCTCCTCACACGAGTTGCGCCATCGGCTTCCCCCAGTCTGGCGCAAGCGAATGCGGTCGGGCAGGGGTAGTATGCGCCCTGCTCGGCCGCATAACCGTCTAGGCTGTGGATATGAACGCAGAGCCCTCTTCACGCTCGCTCGGCAAGACGCTCGTCGCGGGGTTGATCCTCGTGGTGGCGGGCTGGCTGGTACTGCACTTCGTGATCCACCTGGTCGTGTTCGTCGCCACGATCGCCGTCGTTGTGCTCGCCGTCGTGGCCCTCATCTGGGCCTTGCGCGTCCTCTTCTAAGCGGAGAGCGTCGCGTGGCCTACGTCGTGATCGCGATCTGCTTCGGTTTCTCCGGCGGAATCGTCGGCAAGATCAAGGGCAGCTCGTTCTTGCTGTGGTTTCTGATCTCGGGGCTCGTCCCCGTGTTCGGCCTGCTGGCCGCGATCGCCTATCGCTTCGAGCGTGACGAGCTGCGCCGGCAGTGTCCGCAATGCGGGCGCGTGACGAAGATCTACGACGCCCTCTGCACTGGTTGCGGAGCGGAGCTCGAGTTTCCCGATCAGGCGATCGCGCCGGAATCCTGGGAGCGCGTCCCGGCGCCCCACTCCTGAGCTCTCACCGTCCTGAGCACCGCCCCGGCGCCTCATTCCTGAGCTCTCACCGCCGGCCGTGAAGGCCACTTCGGCTCCACTTCGGCCGCCCTAATCCGGGCCTTCGCCTAGCCTGTGATGTCTGTCGATGAGCATCCAGGTACAGACACCTCCTCACCCGCATTCCTCGCGGATCGCGCGGATGATCCACCGCTGGGGCTTCGAGGACGAGACGGACTTCGTGCTGCGCGTCGTGCAGCCCGCATTAGTGGGGTTGATCGACGGCACGGTCTCCTCGCTGGCGCCGATCTTCGCGGCGGCGATCTATGCCAACTCCCACACGGCGCTGATCGTCGGCCTCGCCACGGCGCTGGGCGCGGGGGTCAGCATGGGCTGGTCGGAGGCGCTGTCGGACACGGGCGAGCAGACCGGCCGCGGCTCGGCGGTCGTGCGTGGCTCGATCACCGGTGGGATGACGGCGCTGGGCGGCATCTTCCACACGCTGCCGTTCATCATCTCCGACGTCCACAAGGCCCTCGTGGTGGCCGGCTGCGTGGTGGCGGTGGAGCTGTTCACGATTGCCTGGATCCGCAAACGCTTCCTGGAGGTCTCGATGCGCTCCTCGCTGCTGGTCGTCACCGTCGGCGGCCTGATCGTGCTGGCGATCGGCATCGGGATCGGCTCCTCCTGAGAGCAGGAGTTCGCTCGAGGACCCGAAACCCCCTGTACAGGGTCTCCAGGGAGCCAAAAACCCGCTGGTACACTGAGCTTTTGGCGAGGTACCCCTGACGACGAAAGGAAAGGAGGTCGGTGCGATGCGCGCGGTAGACGCGGTGATGGAATGCTTGAAGGCGGAGGGTGTCGACGTCGTCTTCGGGTTGCCCGGCGGCGCCAACCTCCCGACCTACGACGCGTTCGTGACCGGGGGCATTCGCCACATTCTCGTCCGTCACGAGGCCGGCGGCGGCCACGCCGCCGAGGGCTATGCCAAGGCGACCGGGAAAGTCGGGGTTGCGTTCGCCACCAGCGGGCCGGGCGCGACGAACCTGATCACGCCGATCTGCGACGCGATGATGGACTCGGTTCCCGTCGTGTTCATCACCGGCCAGGTGCGCACGGAGCTGCTCGGCACCGACGGCTTTCAGGAGGCGGACACCCTGGGGATCACGATTCCGATCGTCAAGCACTCGTTCATGATCCAGGACCCCAACGAGATCCCGCGCGCGATCCACGAGGCGTTTTACATCGCGCGCAGTGGTCGCCCGGGTCCGGTGCTGGTCGACATTCCACAGGACCTGTCGCGTGGCGAGATCGATTACGAGCCTGTGACCGACGTGCGCCTGCCCGGATATCAGCCGCGGATCGAAGGCAACCAGAAGCAGATCCGCCAAGCGGCGAAGGCACTGGCGGCGGCGCAGCGTCCGGTGATCTATGCCGGTGGCGGGGTGGTCAACGCGAACGCTTCGGAGGAGCTCGTGGAGTTCGCGACGAGCGATCGGTTCCCGGTCACCTGCACGCTGATGGGCTTGGGGGCGTTCCCGGCACGGGTCGGCGGGGAGGGTGGGGTTGGGGAACCCAATCCCCAGTGGCTGGGAATGCCCGGCATGCACGGCACGCGCGCGGCGAACTACGCGATGGACGAGGCCGACCTGATCTGCGCGGTGGGCGCGCGCTTCGACGACCGGGTGACGGGCAAGCTGTCGGAGTTCGCCCCGCACGCGAAGTTCATCCATATCGACGTGGATCCGGCGGAGATCTCGAAGAATATTCCCGCGCACATCCCGATCGTGGGCGACGCGAAGCACGTGCTCGCGAAGCTGCTGATCGAGTACCGCGCGCTGGGCGTGGACTCAGCCCGCTTGGGTGCCTGGTGGGAGCGGATCGAAGGCTGGCGCGCTAAGTACCCGCTCGGCTACGAGGACTCGACCGACGATGAGATCAAGCCGCAGTACATGATCCAGGCGCTGTATGAGGCGACTGGTGGTGAGGCGATCGTGACGAGCGACGTCGGTCAGCACCAGATGTGGACGGCGCAGTACTACGACTTTCCGGCTCCACGCCGTTGGATCAACTCCGGCGGGCTCGGCACGATGGGTTTCGGGCTGCCGTCGGCGATGGGCGCCGCGGTGGGTTGTCCCGATCGCCTGGTGTGCTGTGTTGCCGGCGACGGGTCGGTGCAGATGAACGCGCAGGAGCTGGCGACGTGCGCCCAGAACAAGATCCCGATCAAGGTTTTTATAATGAACAACGGCTATCTCGGCATGGTCAGACAGTGGCAGGAGCTGTTCTGGGACGGCAAATACAGCCACGTCGACACGGGTGAGTTCCCCGACTTCGTGAAGCTGGCCGAGGCTTACGGCGCGACGGGCATGCGTTTGACGAACAAGAAAACCCTCGTTGACGACATGAAGCGGGCGATTGCGACCGATGGCCCGGTTGTGGTCGACGTGAGGGTTACACGCGAGGAGAACACCTACCCGATGATTCCCGCCGGCAGCGCCGCAAGGGAGATGGTTGGATGACCACGGCGATGATCTGCCAGAGGGGGGTGGCTGGGAGGGGGGCCTGCCCTTCTCCCGCTTCGACGTTGATCCCGGCCGGCCATGCGGCACGGGAAATGGTGGGTTGAGCGTCGTGGGCGAACCGGGGACGAAGGAGCCTCTTAGCCTGGAGGAGCTGCAGGCGTCCGCCGGGCTGCGCACGGGGCGCAAGCACGTGCTCTCGATCCTGGTGGAGAATAAGGCCGGCGTGCTGACGCGCATCGCGGGGTTGTTCGCCAGGCGGGGCTTCAACATCGACACGCTGACGGTCGGCCCGACCGACGACGCTCAGATCTCGCGCGTGACGCTGACGGTGGACGGGGCGCTGCATCCGATCGACCAGGTGACAAAGCAGCTGCACAAGCTGATCAATGTGCTGAAGATCCGCGACCTGGAGCCGGGTGACACGGTCACCCGCGAGCTGGCGCTGTTCAAGGTCTCGGCCGACGGCGCTCAGCGCGGTGAGCTGATGCAGATCACCGAGATATTCCGCGGCAAGGTGGTTGACGTGACCAAGCGTTCGGTGATCGTCGAGGTGACGGGCACGACGGAGAAGATCGAGGCGTTCGAGAGCATGGTCCGGCCCTTCGGGTTGATCGAGATGATGCGCACCGGCGAGATCGCGATTTCGCGTGGACGCAGCGAGACATAGCCAGAGCGGTGCGACGGCCGCCCCTCACTGAGCCCAGAAGTCCGTTTGCGCTGAGCGTCCAGGCCCGTGAGCGGCTCTCCGCGCGCCTGGGGCTCGCGGTCAAGCGAGCGCGCCAAAGTGGCGAGCGGACTCTGGCGACGATCAGCTTGGGGCTTCCTCCAGAGGTGGATCCCAGCGCCGTGGTGTGCGCTTCGCGCCGGAAGGATGAGGCGTGGTTCGTGTTTGAGCAGCCCGACCGGGGGCGGGCCGCTCTGGCGGCGCTGGGCGAGGTGGCCCATCTGCAGGCATCCGGACCTGATCGTTTCGCGGTGGTGGCAAATCGCTGGCGCTCGCTGTCGAGTGCCGCGGTGGCCGATCCCCCGGAAGGCCCCGGTGGTGGACCCGTGGCTGTGGGCGGGTTCGCGTTCGCTCCCGAGGGGGGCGGAGCGCCGCACTGGGCCGGGTTCCAGCCGGCGTCGCTGATCGTGCCCGAGGTTGCGCTGACTCGTAGAGGGTCGCGGCGGGATCGCGGGGACGAACGCGGCGAGGTCCGTTTGACGCTGGCGGCGATGGCCTTGCCCGACGATCTGCCCGAGGACCTGCTGGCGCGCTTGGAGCGGCGCTTGGCCGAGTTGACCGAGCAGGCGTTTGCATTGCTCGACCCTGCGCCCACGGGGCGCTATCAGGTCGCGAGCGCGATGCCGCCGGAGCACTACGAAGCGGCGGTGGCGCATGCGGTAGCGCTGATCGAGAAGGGGGAGATCGAGAAGATAGTGCTGGCCCGCGAGGTGCAGGTACATGCGGGTGGGGGGGCTCCCATCTATGACCCGGCGGCGGTGTTCGGCGTGCTGCGCGAGGCGTTTCCTTCGTGCTTCGTCTTCTGCGTGGGACGTGGTGACGCGACGCTCGTGGCCGCGAGTCCCGAGCTGCTGGTGCGCCGCGAGGGTCATCGCGTGAGCACGCTGGCACTGGCGGGATCGACCCGGCGCAGTGCCGATCCCGCCGTTGATGCTCATTTGGGCGAGCAACTGCTGCGCAACGAGAGCTACCGCGAAGAGCACGCGATCGTTGCGCGGAGGATCGAGCGCGCGTTACGCCCTCACGCCGTGTGGGTCACCGCGGCCGCCGAGCCTGAGCTCGTGAGGATCGCCAACATCCAGCATCTGGCGACCCCGATTCGTGCCCAGCTGGCGTCCCCGATCGATTTGCTGGAGCTGGCCGGGCTGATGCATCCGACTCCGGCGGTCGGCGGTGAGCCTGCACGGCCGGCGCTGGAGCTGATCCCCGCATTAGAGGGCTTGGACCGCGGCTGGTACTCGGGTCCTGTGGGTTGGGCTGACGCGACGGGTGATGGTGAATTTTGCGTTGCTCTGCGCTGCGCGCTGTTGCGTGGCGGTGTCGCCCGCTGCTATGCCGGGAATGGGATCGTGCGCGATTCCGCTCCGGCTAGCGAGCTGGCCGAGACCGAGGTCAAGCTCCAGGCGCTGCTGCCGCTGCTCGCCGGCTGAGGCGCGGCAGCCACCAGTTGCGCGCTCCGAACAGGCGCATCAGCGCGGGGACGAGCACGAGGCGGACCAGCGTCGCGTCGATCGCGATCGCCAGCGCGAGGCCGAGGCCGAACTGCTTGAGTTCGAGCACGTTCGCGCTCACGAAGCTGCCGAAGACAGCGACCATGATCGCCGCGGCCGCCGAGATCGGACGGGCGGTGTGCTCGACGCCCGTCGCGACCGCGAGCTCATTGTCGTGTGTCTTCTCCCACGTCTCGCGCATGCGGCGGATCAGAAACACCTCGTAGTCCATCGATAGCCCGAACAGCAGCGCGAATATGCTCAACGGCAGGTACACCTGGATGAATCCCGTGCTCGTGAACCCGAGCAGATGTTCCCCATGGCCGTCCTGAAATATCAGGATCACGATCCCGACGGTCGCGCCTGTCGCGAGCAGGTTCATGATCACCGCCTTCACCGGCAGCACCAGACTGCGGAACACGACCATCAGGAACAGCAGCGACAGCGCCAAGATCAGCCCGATCACGAGTGGCACCTTCGCCTGCGTTTCGTTTGACAGGTCCACGATCTTCGCGCTCGCGCCGCCGACCGCCACGTCGGGTCCTCCGTTGGCGCGGATGGGTGGTATGAGCCTTGCGCGGATGCTTCGCACGAGCTGTTCGGACTTGTAGGAGTCGATCGTCGTCGTCGGTGCCGCGGTGACCAGCACCGCGTCCTTTCCCGGTGTCACGGCGACCGCGGCGATGCCGTTGCTCTTTGTCGGAGCCAGCTCTTTTGCGAGCTCTGTGGCGCGCGCCGTGTCCGTCGAGCCGAGCCGGCCGTCCTCTCGCGGGCGGCTGACCACGATCTCGATCGGCGCCAACGTGCCCGCGCCGAACGAGCGCGCCAACACTTTCTCGCCCTTGCCCGACGGTGTTCCCGACAGCGAGCGAATGCCGAAGTCCACACCCGTGCGCAACCCCAGCACGGGCGTCGCCGCGAGGATTAGAGCCGTCCCAATCACGCCTGCCGCGAGCAGCGGCCGGCGCATCACCGCCAGCGCCCACCTTGCCCACACGCCCCGCCCATCCGCAGCCTGCGTCCGGGCGTCCCGTGGCTGCATCCGTGCCGGCAGCGCGCCCCTATTGATGCTCCTTCCCAACGCTGCCAGCAGCGCCGGCAGCAGCGTCAGCGCGGCGGTCACCGCGCAGATCACGACCAGCGCCGCGCCCAGCGCGAACTCGCGGTACGTCGGCGTCCTGATTACGACCAGCGTCGATAGCGCGAGCGCGACGATCACACCCGAGAACAGGATCGTGCGTCCCGAGCTCGCGATCGCCGCGCCCACCGCATCCTCAACCTGATCCCCCATGTCCGCCTCGCGCCCTGAGCGCATCCGCCGCGCCAGCTCCTCGCGGTAGCGGCTGACGATGAACAACGCGTAGTCGATCCCGATGCCGACCCCGATCATTGTCACGATCGTCGTCAAGAAGCTGTCAAACGTGAACGCCCTCGAGAGCAGCGCGAGCACCCCGTAGGCCAGCAGCAGGCTGCTGCCCGCGAGCACCAGCGGTACCACTGCCGCGACCACCGCCCCGAGTGCCAGGAGCAGAATCATGAGCGCGATGGGCACGCCGATCGTCTCCGCTCGCTCGACGTCTTCGCTCTCCACTGTCGTGATGTCCTTCGCCACCGGCGAGTACCCCGTCAGCCAGACGCTCACACCCGCGCGCGCGAGCGGGTCCACCACGTCTTGCAGGCTGTTTGCGCGTTCGACGAGCTGCCGGGCGTCGCCGGCGATGCCCACGAGCGCGATCGCGGAGTGCCCGTCGGTGGACACCTGCTTTTGCCCGGCGTTTCCATAGGGCCCGGCGACGCCCTTGACGTAGTTCTCTCCGCGTGCCGTCTCCAGCGCGCGGGCGACGACCGCGCGATAGGCCGGTTCGTCCGCCCTGCGCGTCGGCGAGTAAAACACGAGCACATCCTGCTCTGAGCCATGTGCGGCAAACCGCTGTTCGAGCAGCTGTGCCGCGCGCGAGGACTCCGCCTTGTCGATCCCATAGTTGGGCGCCCCGAGCGAGTGCAGCAGCGACGGGTAGAGCGCCCCGCAGGCGATCAGCACGAGCAACCATACGATCAGCACAGTGCGCCGGTGGCGAGCCATCGTGAGGCCCCAGCGATACGCGGCGGCGCTGCTCATCATCGTGCGCCCGTGTCGCTGCCGGGGCCCCTGTCCGCGGCCGCGCGTGTCTTTGCTACGGCGCTCCAGATGCGGTGGTGCAACTCGACGTTGCTTGCGCGGTTGGTCTGTACGTGCACGATCGTGGAGCCGGTCTGGAACGCGAAGGCTCGCTCCAGCGCGGCGCGGAACGCGGGGATGCTCTCCACGCGCTCGTGAGTCAGACCGTACAGCGAGGCGGCTTGCGCGAAGTCGAGGTCGGTGGGAGTGGCGATGTGGTGGGTATAGATGTCATCCTGGTCAGCCGTCGCCTCCCGGGAGACCGGTAGGAAATCGAAGATCCCGCCACCGCCGTTGTCGATCAGCACGATCGTCAGCTTCACCTCCAGGCGCTTCGCGGCGAGCAGGCCGCCGATGTCGTAGGCGAGCGCGACGTCGCCGATCAGCAGCACGGCCGGGCCGTCTGTTTCCGCGGCTGCGCCGAATGCGCTCGACACAGTCCCGTCGATGCCGTTTGCGCCGCGGTTGCACAGCACGCGTGGGGGGTCTCCTCGCACTGGCCAGAACGTCTCGATCTCGCGCACCGACATCGAGGACGCGACGAACAGGGTTGCCCTGTCGGGCAGCAGCACGCCCAGCTCGGCGGCGACGGCCGGCTCGTTGAGCTCAACCGAGCCGAGCACGCCTAGGATTGCCCCGGCGGCGCGCTCATCAGCGGCGCGCCATCTCGCGAGCCAG
Source organism: uncultured Solirubrobacterales bacterium (assembly GCA_963804555.1). Lineage (GTDB taxonomy): Bacteria > Actinomycetota > Thermoleophilia > Solirubrobacterales > Solirubrobacteraceae > Palsa-744. Next base: position 33,581 of record CAWDQX010000006.1, on the reverse strand, counting down.
TCTGCCTCGGCCACGGGCGGAGACAACGTCAGCTTGGCGAGAGCGCTCGTGGGGTCCAGCGCGAGCGAGTCGCTCAGCACGGATGCTGGGTCCTGCCAGGCTCCCTCAGGATCGAGCGCCACCTGAGTGGCATCGCTCAGGCTCGCCAGCCAGGTGCGAAGCGGCTTTGAGACCGGCAGGTCGCCGACGCGGAGCACGAGGTCTGGACTCATCTCGGCGGCGAACTGCTGCTTGCGCAGCAGCGCGTCGTAGTGAGCGACCGCCGCGTCTCCGCGCCGCGCGCTGGACAGCGGGTCGGCCAGCAACGGCCAGCCCGCCGCCTCGCAGAACGCGGCGGCGGCCTGGCCTAGCGATGTCGCTCGCTCATGGCGTCCGGCCACCACCACGCCGCGCTTGGAGGCCTCTACGAGCTCGTGCAACCGCGCATCGCTGCTCACTTGGACTGACGGGCGCCTCGCGTAAGGAGCATGATCTGGGCGGCCAGATTCATCAGCAGGTAGTGGATCGTCTGTTACCAGAGGCTCGCGCAGGGGGAAGTTCAGGTGCACCACGCCCGGCCGGCCCTCCGAGGCGGTCCAGTACGCGCGGCAGGCGAGTGTCCTGATCCAGCGCAGTCGCTCTCGAGACGCCTCGTGGGTGCCCACTTCGAAGAACCACTTAGCGGCACTGCCGAACAGCTTCAGCTGATCGATCGTCTGTCCGGCCCCGATCTGGCGCAGCTCTGGGGGGCGGTCGGCCGTCAGCAGCAGCAGCGGCACGTGCGCCTCATGCGCCTCGATCGCCGCCGGGAGCAACTCGGCGGCGGCCGTCCCGGAGGTGCAGGTGACCGCGACCGGCAACCCCGATGCCTTGGCCAGCCCCAGTGCGAAGAAGCCGGCGCAGCGCTCGTCGATGTGCGAATAGCAGCGCAATCGCTGCTCACGGGCGAGCGTTAGCACGAGTGGTGTGCATCGCGATCCCGGCGACGTGCACGCCGCGCGCATCCCGCAGCGCGCCAGCTCATCCACAAAGGCGCGCAGCAGCAGATAGGTATCGGTGGCGGGGGAGGCGGGGCTGGAAGGGGTCATAGGATGGCGGCGTGCCGGAGAGCGTCGTCCTGCTGCACGGATTCAGCGGTACCCACCGCGCCTGGGATGGCGTGGCGGCACGCTTGCGCCCAGAACGCTACCTGCCGCGGGCGCTCGACCTTCCTGGGCATGGTGACGCCGCTGACGCGCATGGGGTGGGCGGGGAGGCGATTACCTTCGCCGGCTGTGTCTCCCGCGTGCTCGACCGCGCCCCGCAGCGCTTCGTGCTGTGTGGCTACTCGCTGGGTGGCCGCGTTGCTCTGCACGTGGCGCTGGCCGCGCCCGAGCGTGTGGCCCGGCTCGTGCTCGTCTCCACCACGGCCGGCATTGAGGACCCAGCCGAGCGTGCGCAGCGCAGCGCCTCCGACCATCGTCTGGCCGACGAGCTGGAATGCGGGAGTTGGGCGGGATTCGATTCCTTCATCGAGCGCTGGCGCACCCAGCCGCTGTTTGCCGACGATCCCGCCGAGGTGGGCGCTCTGGCGCGCGAAGATCAGCGTCGCAACCGCCCGCAGGCTCTTGCCGCGGTGTTGCGAGGCGTCGGCAGCGGCGAGATGGAGCCGCTGTGGGACAGGCTCCCCGAGTTGACGATGCCGGTCACCGTGCTGGTGGGAGACCGCGACGCCAAGTTCCTGGCGCTGGGTGAGCGGATGGTGGCGCTGCTGCCCGACGCGGAGTTGGTCATCGCGCCTGGTGGGCACGGCCTGCCTTTGGAGAATCCCGAAGCAGTGGCCCATACGATTGACAGGCGATAACCGGCCGCTATCAGAGCGGATCGACCCCGAGACCTGCGCCCGTCGGTAGGGAGATCTCGCCCTCCCGCGCCGGCAGCGGATCCTCGAAATCCTCGAACAGCGCGAGCGTCGCCAGGCCGCAGGGAAGAATCTGGACCCCCGCCACCCCGCGAGATGCCAGCGCGGCGGCGGCATGCACGGCGGCCGCCACACCCAGCGGGCCGTCCAGTGTGGATGCGAGGTAGACCTCCGCGCCGGAGGCGCGCACCAACGTGGCGGCCGCGATCAGGCCAGATATCCCACCGCAGCGCGAGATCTTCAGGCAAACCGCGTCGGCCACGCCCGCACCGAGCGCTCCATGCTCGGCTGCCGTCTCGTCGATTGCCACCCGTACCGTCACCCGCTCGCGCACTTCGCGTACCGCCACCAGGCCGTGGGTCGGCTCCTCGACGAGCTCCAAGCCGGCAGGGGCCAGCGCCTCGATCGCCCGCACTGCCTCATCGACGCTCCAGGCGCCGTTTGCGTCCAAGCGCAGCGCGGTCTCCGGGCCGGCCGCGGCTCGCACCGCGGCCACACGACCCGCATCGTCGCCGATGCCGACCTTCATCTTCAGGCAGCTGAATCCCATCGCAATCGCTCGTGCTGCCTGCTCGGCGGCCCCCGCGCGGTCGGGTGCCGACAGCGTCGCATTGACCGTGACCGTGTCGGCGGGGCGGTCCGTCAGCAATGCCGCGACCGGCTTGCCTGCCGCTCGTCCCGCGCGGTCCCACAGCGCCATGTCGATCGCGGCGAGCGCCGCGGGTAGGTCATCGGCGCTGCGACAGGCATCGATCAGCTGGGCGCCGTTCCTACCCTCGGCCCTCGCCAAGATCGGCGTGTACTGCGCCAGCGCCTGCTCCACGCGCTCGATGCTCACTCCGTCGTACGGCTCCAGGGGCGCCGCCTCGCCGTAACCGCGCATTCCGTCCGCGTCGGTGATCGACACACTCAGGATCTCTCGCTCCCGGACCGCTCCGTATGAGCTCTCCAGCGGCCTCGCCAGTCGCAGCGCGCGCCGCTGCACCCCCAGCTTCACGACCCGATTCCACCACCGGCCAGAATTCCGCTCGCAAACAGCAGGCAGAAGACCAGTTGCAACGCGCCGGTCTTGGCCAGCGCGCCGTTCAGCGCCGGGCCGTCCGTGTGGGTCCTGACGACCGCGATCGTGCTGATTGCGAGCGGGATTGCGGCCCAGCAGAGCAGCAACCACGCCGTCATCGAGCCGAGCACCCACAACAGCGGGGCGCTGACGAACGCTCCCGCGATCATCGCCACGTACAGAGCGCGTGTGCGCTCGCGTCCCATCCGTACCGCAAGCGTGCGCTTGCCCGCGCGGCGGTCGGTCTCCAGATCGCGCACGTTGTTTACGACGAGGATCGCGCTCGCCAGCAGCCCCACCGGCACGGCGCACGCAAACGCCTGCCACGGCAGCGTCTGCATCTGCACGAAGTACGAGCCGGTGACCGCGACGATCCCGAAGAACAGGAATACGAACACCTCGCCCAACCCCTCATATCCATATGGTCGCGGCCCGCCCGTGTACAGCACTCCTGCCAGGATCGAGGCTGCGCCCACTGCGATCAGCTCTGGCCCGGCGACCGCCACGAGGTAGGCGCCGCACAGCACGGCCAACCCGAACGTCACGTACGTTGCGACCAGCACCTGGCTCGGCGGCACCAGCCCGCCCGCTGTCACCCTGACAGGCCCCAGCCTGTCCTCGGTGTCGGCTCCACGCCTGGCGTCGGAGTAATCGTTGGACAGGTTTGTTCCCACCTGGATGAACACGGCTCCCAGCAGTGCCGCGACGAACGCGAGCGCCCGGAAGTGTCCGGCCCCCAGAGCCAGCGACGTGCCCACCAGCACCGGTGCCACGGCGGCCGGCAGCGTGCGCACGCGCGCGGCCATCACCCAAATGCGTATCGTGCTGGCGCCTGTAGGAATCGCGACGGCCACTACGCCCGCCTGGGGAAGCGAGAGAAGTCGGGCTTGCGCTTCTGCTTGTAAGCGTCACGGCCCTCCTGTGCCTCCTCGCTCCCGTAGAACAGCAGGTTGGTGTCATGCGCGAGTTGCTGGATGCCGCTCAGGCCGTCCTCGGCCGCGTTGAAGCTCGCCTTCAGCAAACGCAGCGCAAACGGCGACAGTGCGAGCATCTCGTTGCACCACTGCACCGTCTCCGCCTCCAAGCGCTCCAGCGGGACGACTGTGTTCACCATCCCCATCTGCAGAGCCTCCTCGGCTGAGTACTGGCGGCACAAAAACCAGATCTCCTTCGCCTTCTTCGGCCCCACCAGGTTTGCGAGAAGTCCCGCGCCGAAGCCGCCGTCAAATGAGCCGACCTTCGGGCCGACCTGCCCGAAGCGAGCATTGTCGGCGGCGATCGTCAGATCGCAGACGAGGTGCAGCACGTGCCCGCCGCCGATCGCGTAGCCCGCGACCATCGCCACGACCGGCTTCGGCAGGCGGCGGATCTGCACGTGCAGATCGGTCACGTGAAAGCGACCTACTCTGGCCTGCGCGGACTTCATCTGCTCGTCGTCCAGATATCCGGAGTCGCCCCGCACGCGCTGGTCGCCCCCCGAGCAAAAGGCATCGGGTCCCTCGCCGGTGAGCACGATCACGCCGACCTGCGCGTCCTCGCGCGCATCCTCCAGCGCTCGAGAGATCTCGACGATCGTCTGCGGCCTGAACGCGTTGCGCACCTCGGGTCGGTTGATCGTGATCTTCGCAATACCTGTGCAGGCGTCAGCGTCCGCCGACTCCGCGGACTTCTCATAGCGGATGTCTTCGTACTCGCCGGCAGCTATCCAGATGGTGGCGGACAAACGTTCCTCCGGGCAGATTGAGAGATTGGGGAGAGAGGGAGAGGGAGAGAGGGAAGGCTAGCCTGTGCGGATGATCGTCGAGGGATGGCTGCAACGTGCCGCCGCGGCCCGGCCCGCCGGGTTGGCCCTGCAGACACAGCACGGCAGTCTCTCCTACTCGGAGCTTCTCGCTGACGCGAGCGCTGGCGCGGCCGAGCTGGCCGCGCGTGGCGCCAAACCGGGGCAGCGCGTCGCGATCGTGCTGCCGCCGGGGCTCGCCTTCGCGCGGGCGCTCCACGCCTGTCTGCTGCTCGGTGCGGTTGCCGTGCCTGTCGATCTGCGGCTGGCGCCGGCCGAGCGCGAGAGGATTGCCGCAGGCGCCGCCGTGTGTCTCGAGGAGCCCCTGTCGGCGGAGGGACATCCAACCCACACACCCCGCCCACCCCACGCACCCGGTGCAACGGGCGCCGATCGGTATGTGGCGACGCGGCACGATCTGAGCGCCACGGCCGTGGTGATCCACACCTCCGGCACCACCTCGGCGCCCAAGTCGATCGAGCTCACCTACGGCAACTTCCTCTGGAGTGCTCTGGGCTCGGCCGTTGCGCTCGGTTTAGACCCCGGTGAGCGCTGGCTGTGCGCTCTGCCGCTGGCTCACGTCGGCGGTCTCTCGATCCTCCTGCGCTCGACGATCTATGCCACCACCGCTGTGATCCATGAGCGCTTCGACACGGATGCCGTCCTCGATGCCCTGCGCGAGCAGGATGTCACGCTCGTCAGCGTCGTCGCCACCACGCTGGCCCGCCTGCTCGATGCTGGACTCGAGCGTCCGCCGGCGTTGCGCTGTGCGCTGACCGGCGGCGGGCCGGTGCCGCCCGCGCTGCTTTCCCGTGCGCGTGAGGCGGGTGTTCCCATCAGCCTCACCTACGGTCTGACCGAGGCCTGCTCGCAGGTCACGACAACACCCGTCGCGATGATCAATGGCGACCCCGCCCGCCCGCTCGACGCCGGTCCGCCGTTGTTCTGCACTCGCGTCCAGATCAGCGCAGATGGAGAGATCATGGTTGCCGGGCCGACCGTTGCCCCCGGGTCGGCTGATGGCGAGGGCTGGCTGCGAACCGGTGACCTCGGCGTCATCGACGAGCATGGCCGGCTGCAAGTCACTGGGCGCATGGCCGACACGATCGTCAGCGGCGGCGAGAACGTCGCGCCTGCCGAGGTTGAGGCAGTTCTCGAAGCCCATCCGCAGGTGCTCGAGGCGGCCGTTGTGGGGCGTCCAGACGACCAGTGGGGGGAGGCAGTCACGGCATGGGTGGTCGCTCGTCCCGGTGTCGAGGTCGACTTCGCCAGTCTCATGGCCCACTGCGCTCGCATGCTCGCGCCGTACAAGACGCCCAAGGACTACATGCTCACTGACGAGCCGCTACCGCGCACCCCATCGGGCAAGCTGCTGCGCAGGGAGCTCCAGTGAGCTTCGACGCGAATGCCCACCGCGATGCGAGTCTGCGGGGCTGGGAAGAGGCGGCGTCTGGCTGGACGCGCCAGCAGGCCGCGATGCGTGAGTTCAGCGCTCCGGTCTCGCGCTGGATGATCGACGCGATCGTGCCGCAGCCGGGCGAGCGTGTGCTCGAGCTGGCGGCGGGTCTTGGCGAGACGGGCATGCTGGCCGCGGAACTGGTCGCGCCGATGGGAGGGGTGATCGTCTCTGATCAAGCCGAGGCGATGCTCTCAGGCGCCCGTGCGCGAGCGCTCGCGCAGGGTCTGAGCAACATCGAGTTCCAAGTGCTAAACGCGGAATGGATCGATCTCCCGGTGGCGAGCATCGATGCGGTGTTGTGCCGCTGGGGCTACATGCTGATGGCCGATCCGTTGGCGGCGCTGACCGATACTCGCCGCGTGCTGCGTCCCGGCGGGCGCATCGCGTTGGCGGTGTGGGACTCGGTCGAGCACAACCCATGGGCGCTGCTGCCCGCCCAAGTGCTCAGTGAGCGTGGTCTGAGCACCGGGTGGGCGGGCATTTCTTCAGGAACGCCTGGGCCGTTTGCCCTGGGCAACAGCGACCGGGTCCTCGAGCTGCTCGAGCAGGCCGGTTTTGCGGAAATACGACTGCAGGCACTCGATCTGCACAGGCGCCATACGAGCTTCGAGGAGCTGTGGGACTCGACGCTCGATCTCTCGCGTGTCTTTCACGACGCGGTGCTTGGCAACCCTGAGCCGGAGATCGCCGAGATCCATGCGGCGCTTGCCAATCTCTTCATGCCCTACACCGCCGCCGACGGCTCCTTGGACATCCCCGGGCGCACCCTCGTGGCATCCGCCAGTGCCTAGAGGCGGCCGCCAGGTCGCCTAGCCGGGGCGGGCGGGCTCCACTTCTTCTCCAGACTCCATGAGATAGCCTGCGCCGATGCTCTACGACGACGATGCTGACCTGCACCTGCTCGACGGCAAGACCGTCGCGATCATCGGCTACGGCTCTCAGGGCCATGCCCATGCCCTCAACCTGAAGGACTCCGGCGTCAACGTCGTGGTCGGCCTGCGCGAGGACTCGGCCTCCGTCGCCAAGGCTTGCGAGCAGGGTCTCGAGGTGCTGTCCGTCGTCGAGGCCTCGAGCCGCGGTGACCTCGTGATGATCCTGCTGCCGGACGAGCGGCACCACGACATCTGGGAGCAGGAGATCCGTGATGGCATCGCCGAGGGCAACATGCTGCTGTTCGGTCACGGTTTCTCGATTCACTACAAAGAGATCGAGCCGCCGCCGGGCGTCGACGTCGGCATGGTCGCGCCGAAGGGGCCTGGCCACCTCGTGCGCCGCCAGTTCCTCGAGGGCAGTGGTGTTCCCGGCTTGATCGCGGTCGAGCAGGATGCGACTCACAACGCCCGTGGGCTGGCGCTCGCCTATGCCAAGGGCATCGGCTGCACGCGCGGCGGCGTGATCGAGACGACCTTCAAGGATGAGACCGAGACCGACCTGTTCGGTGAGCAGGCGGTGCTCTGCGGAGGCGCCTCCGAGCTGGTCCAGGCCGGTTTCGAGACGCTCGTCGATGCCGGCTATGACCCCGAGATGGCCTACTTCGAGTGCTTGCACGAGCTCAAGCTGATCGTCGACTTGATGCATGAGAAGGGCTTGGCGGGAATGCGCTACTCGATCTCCAACACCGCCGAGTACGGCGACTACACGCGCGGTAAGCGCGTGATCACCGAGGAGACCCGCGCGAGCATGCGCCAGATCCTCAAGGAGATCCAGGACGGCGATTTCGCGCGCGAGTGGATCGCCGAGAACCGTGCTGGGCAGGAGAACTTCAAGCGGATGCGCGCCGAGCAGGCCGATACGCAGGTCGAGCACGTTGGCGCCGAGCTGCGCTCGGGCATGGACTGGATCGAAACCTCGTTTTAGGGCCTACCCCCGACTGGACCCCCGACCGCCTCGTGTGATGCTCGCCTACGTCTTCTGGCATCGCCCGCTTGATGACTCTGCCCTTGAGGCCTACGAGCGGGCCCAGATCGCTTTTCATCGCTCGCTGGCACACGCTCCGCCCATCGGCTTCCTCGGTTCCGCCTGTTATCGCGCCGCGGAGTTGCCATGGCTCGGTGGCCTCGCCGGCTATGAGGACTGGTACTTCGTCGAGGACTACACGGCGCTCGGCGTTTTGAACGAGGCCGCGGTCGGCCATGGGCATCGAACCGTCCACGATGACCTCGCGCACCGCTTCGGCGCGGGCGCCGGTGGCCTCTACGGTCTGATCGAGGGACATCCCCCGATCGACCCCGGGGCGTTCGACGAGGAATCTGTCGCCGTCTGGGTTGGGCGCTCACCAGGGATCGAGCGCCTCGCGCTCGGTGAGCTCCTCGGTGACGGCATGGATCCACGACACGCGAGCCTCTGGCGTCGTCAGCTGGTATTCGGTCCGGCGCCCGAGTTCTGTCTGCTCGCCGGCGACCGGGCAAAGCTCGGCCTACTGGCAGGCGTGGCGCCGACCCGGCTACCGGCGGGTTGGACGGCAACCGTCTTTGAGCGAGAGGTGCTCTGGACTGGCTGAAGCGACGTTCGCTACACTCGGCGGGTCGTCGCGACTGGCGCTGAGGTGGGCCTAACCACCGGGAAGCGACGTAGCAGCAGCACCGCCGCGCGCCTGGGCATTCTTCGATTCGCGACATTCCACGAAGGAGCCCCATGACGACCAGCTCATCGCCAGAGCAGACAACCAACCTCCTGATCCCAGACGGGCTGAAGCCGTCCGACGGGCGCTTCGGCTGCGGACCCTCGAAGGTCCGCCCGCAGGCGCTCGCGCGTCTTGCCGGCGAGGGCGCCGCGGTGCTGGGGACCTCGCATCGCCAGCAGCCGGTGAAGGCGCTCGTCGGCGAGATCCGCGCTGGCCTGCGCGAGCTCTTCGCCGCGCCCGAAGGCTACGAGGTCGCGCTCGGCAACGGCGGCGCCACCGCCTTCTGGGACGCCGCGGCCTTCGGCCTCATCGAGCGTCGTGCGCTGCATTTGACCTACGGCGAGTTCTCCTCGAAGTTCGCCACCGTCACGACCGGCGCGCCGTTCCTGCAGGACCCGGTCGTCGTCTCCGCGGACCCGGGTGACGCTCCCGACCCGGCCGCGCTCGACGCGGCCACGACCGAGGCCGAAGTCGATGTCGTGACCTGGGCGCACAACGAGACTTCGACCGGTGTGATGGTGCCCGTGATCAGGCCGAGCGCCGATCAAACCGGTGACGCCCTGGTGCTGATCGACGCGACCTCGGGCGCGGGCGGCCTGCCCGTACGGATCGACCAGACCGATGCCTACTACTTTGCTCCCCAGAAGAGCTTCGCTGGCGACGGCGGGCTGTGGATCGCGCTCCTCAGCCCCGCCGCCCAGGAGCGGATCGCGGCGCTCGACGGCGGCGAGCGATGGATCCCCGCCTTCCTCTCGCTGCAGACGGCGCTCGAGAACTCGCTGAAAGACCAGACCTACAACACCCCGGCGGTGGCCACCCTGTTCCTGCTCGCCGACGAGCTTCGCTGGATGCTCGACGGCGGTGGCCTGGACTGGTGCGTGTCGCGTACCACGGCCTCCTCGGAGCACCTATATGGCTGGGCGCAGCGCAGCGGCTACGCGACGCCGTTCGTGGCGGACCCGGCGAAGCGCTCGCTCGTGGTGGGGACGATCGACTTCGAGGACGAGGTCGACGCCGCGCTTGTTGCCAAGACGCTGCGGGCCAACGGAATCGTCGACACCGAGCCCTACCGCAAGCTGGGACGCAACCAGTTGCGAATTGGGATGTTCCCTGCGGTTGAGCCCAGCGACGTGCAGGCGCTGACGGCGTGTATCGACTGGATTGTGGAGAGGATCTCAGCATGAGCGCGACCAAATCGGACACCGAGGATCGCCTGAAGGTCCTCGTCAAGGAGAAGATCGGCGACTCTGGCGTTGACCTGTTGAAGCAGCACTTCGACGTCGATCTCGGTATCGACTGGACCGACGAGGAGCTGGCCGAGCGGATTGGTGGATACGAGGGCATCCTGATCCGCTCCGCCACCAAGCTGACAGCCGAGTTGATCGACCGGGCCACCAACCTGCGTGCGATCGGGCGCGCGGGGGTAGGTGTGGACAACGTCGATGTCGAGGCCGCCACCAAGCGCGGGATCATCGTCGCGAATGCGCCGCAGTCGAACGTCGTTACTGCCGCCGAGCACACGATGGCGCTGCTGCTGGCGCTCGCGCGCAACATCCCGCAGGCGTATGCGTCGCTGACGAGCGGCAAGTGGGAGCGCTCGAAATTCTCCGGCGTGGAGGTGTACGAGAAGACGCTCGGCATCCTCGGCTTCGGGCGCATCGGCCAGCTCGTTGCGACACGGGCGCGCGCCTTCAACATGCGCGTGATCGCCTTCGACCCGTTCGTCAGCGCCGAGCGCTACCGCGAGCTGGGCGTCGAGAAGGCCGAGAACAGCGAGGAGATCTACGCGCAGGCGGACTTCATCACGATCCATCTGCCGAAGACCCCGGAGACGCAGAACTGGCTGAATGCCGAGGCGTTCGCGCAGATGCGCGACGGCGTGCGCATCCTCAACGTCGCGCGCGGCGGGCTGATCGACGAAGCGGCGCTGAAAGATGCGCTCGACTCCGGCAAGGTGGCCGGCGCCGCGCTGGACGTTTTCCCCTCCGAGCCGATGACTGAGAATCCGCTGTTCGCAAACCCGAAGGTGGTCGTCACGCCGCATCTCGGCGCCTCGACCGCCGAGGCGACCGACCGCGCCGGCTACCAGAGCGCCGAGCAGGTCGTCGCGGCGCTCACCGGCGGTGTCGTCGCCACGGCGGTCAACATCCCCTCGGTCGGCGCGGAGGACATGGAGGTGCTCGGTCCGTTCCTGCCACTCGCGAAAAACCTCGGTCGGCTGGCGATGGAGCTCGCCGAGGGCAGCTCGGTCGAGCGGATCGAGGCGGCGTTCATGGGACGGATCGCGGACTTCGACACACGCCTGCTCACGCTTGCTGTGATCGGCGGTGCGCTGCAGGGACGCACGGAGGAGCAGGTCAACCTCGTCAACGCTCCCAGCATGGCCGAGGAGCGCGGGATCGTGATCGAGGAGAAGTCCGTCTCCGAGGCGCAGGACTTCAACGAGTTGATCCGCGTCACCGTGATCGCGGGCGGCGAGCGAGTTGCGGTCGCCGGAACCGCGATCGGCCCCAACCGCGTGCCGCATCTCGTCGAGGTTCAGGGTCGGCGCTTCACGGTTGAGCTGGAGCCGTTCGTGACGATCTTCCGCTACGAGGACCTGCCGGGCATGATCGGCCGTGTCGGCACGATCTTCGGCAAGCACGGGATCAACATCTCCTCGGCCGCCGTCGGCCATACGCCGAACGGTCAGGCCGACCCCGACGATCGCTCCAAAGGTGGCCAGCGCCTCGCGGCGATGGTCGTGACGACCGACGCCGCCGTGCCCGGTGCCGTCGTCGATGAGATCGTCGCCTCGGAGGGCTTCGTCGACGGCTGGTCTGTCGATCTCGGCTGACACGGACTATTAGCGGCTACTAACCAAATCGGCTAGGCTGGCCTTCGATGCGGGCTGTCGTCATCACCAAGCATGGGGGACCCGGAGTGCTGAAGGTGCAGGAGCGCCCCGACCCTGTGCTCGGGCCGGGGGAGGTGCGCATCGACGTCGCCGCGGCTGGGATCAACTTCGCCGACATCATGGCGCGGCTCGGCCTCTACCCCGACGCGCCCAAGACCCCGTGCGTGGTCGGCTACGAGGTCGCCGGCACGATCCTCGAGCTGGGTGCCGGTGTTTCGGATTCCCACCCGGCTCTCACGCACGGCCAGCGCGTGATCGGCTCGACCGTGTTCGGCGGCTACGCCTCGCAGGTCGCCGTGCCCGCCGCCGACGTGTTCGCGCTGCCCGACGAGCTCACCTTCGAGCAGGGCGCGGCGATACCGGTCAACTATGGGACCGCGTGGGCGGGCCTGATCGGCTACGGAGTGCTGCAGGCCGGCGAGCGCGTGCTGGTGCACTCGGCCGGTGGCGGCGTGGGCATCGCCGCCACCCAGATCGCCAAGCGCACGGGCGCTGAGGTCTACGGCACGGCCTCGCCCGGCAAGCACGAGCGCATCCTCGAGCTGGGCGTCGACCACGCGATCGACTACACCGCCTCCGGCTGGGAGCGCGGGCTGCCGCAGTTCGACGTGATCCTCGACGCGATCGGCGGCCGCAACCTCCGTCTCAGCTACTCACTGCTGCGCTCCGGTGGGCGACTGGTCGCCTTCGGCGCATCCTCGGTCGTCTCTGGTGAGCGCAAAAACGTCCTCACCGCGCTGCGCACGCTCGCGCGCATGCCGCGTTTCAACATGATCAAGCAGATGTCCGAATCGAAGGCTGTGATCGGGCTGAACATGCTCACGCTGCTGAAGGATCGCGGCTCTATCGCGCCGTGGATCGCCCCGCTGCGCCCGATGCTCGACGACGGCACCGTCAAGCCGGTGATCGCCGGTACCTTCAGCTTCGAGGAAGCCGGCGCCGCTCAGAACATGCTCACCGAACGACGTAATGTGGGCAAGGTCGTATTGACTCCGTAGGCCCGTTTGCCGCTCCGCGGCGCGGGTGCTAACCTGCGCTGAGGATGTCGTTCCAGTGCTCTTTTTCACTCCTCCTTTCGCTCCCCCCTCGGGGGGAATAACGCGTGGCGGCCGCGTAGCCGCAAACCCAGCCGAGAGGAAGTCCGAAAAAGACCTAGAAGGAGCACGAACGACATGAGCATCGATCAAGCACAGACCGGCAGTGACGCGGCTGAGATGGGCCGCAACGACGCGAACCGCGCTGAGACGGGCCGCACCGAGGCGAACCGCGTCAAGATCTTCGACACGACCCTGCGCGATGGCGAGCAGTCGCCGGGGATCTCACTGAACAAGCAGGAAAAGCTGGAGATCGCCCATCAACTTTCACGGCTGGGCGTGGATGTGATCGAGGCTGGCTTCCCGATCACATCCCCAGGTGACTTCGAGTCGGTGGAGGCGATTGCCCGCGAGGTCGAAGGACCCGTGATTTGTGGTTTGGCTAGGACTAGCAAACAGGACATCGAGGCGGCGTGGAACGCGGTGCGTGACTCCGAGCGTCCGCGTATTCACACTTTCATCGCCACCAGTGACATTCACATCGAGCGCAAGCTGCAGACCACGCGTGAGGATGTCAAGGGGCAGGTACGCGCGGCGGTCGCCCAGGCGCGCGAGTACACCGACGACGTCGAGTTCTCTCCCGAGGACGGCTCGCGCTCGAATATCGAATATATGGCCGAGGTGATCCAGATCGCGCTGGATGAGGGCGCTACGACGATCAATGTGCCTGACACCGTCGGCTACACGATGCCACGCGAGTATCGAGAGATGTTTGAAACGCTTTACGATTTAGTGCCCGATCTGCGCAATGTCGTCGTTTCGGTGCACTGCCACGACGACCTGGGCCTGGCCGTGGCCAACTCGTTGGCGGGGATCGAAGGGGGCGCCCGCCAGGTGGAGTGCGCGATCAACGGCATCGGCGAGCGCGCCGGAAACGCCTCGCTGGAGGAGATCGTGATGCTGCTGCACACGCGTGAGTCGAGCCTGGGGCTGTGGACCGGCTTGGAGACGACTGAGATCGCGCGCACGAGCCGGCTCGTGTCGCGGCTGACGGGCTACCCGGTGCAGCCGAACAAGGCGATCGTCGGGCGCAACGCGTTCGCTCACGAGGCGGGCATTCATCAGGACGGCGTGCTCAAGGAGCGCACCACCTACGAGATCATGGATGCCACCATGGTTGGCCTGCGCAGCAACTCGATCGTCTTGGGCAAGCATTCCGGCCGCCACGCACTGAGTAAAGCCCTGGAGGAGATGGGCTTCCAGATCGATGGTCAGGCGCTCAACACGGCGTTCAAGCGCTTCAAGGAGATCGCCGACCGCAAGAAGCAGGTGACCGCGATGGACCTGGAGGCGCTCGTGACCGACGAGCTGCGCGAGGAGATCACCGGCTATGCGCTCGAGTCCTTCGACGTCGAGGCCTCCTCGCACCGGCCGCCCCACGCGCGCGTGTCGATCACGCTGCCGGACGGCTCCTCCGCGACCGGCTCATTCACCGGGGATGGCCCGATCGACGCGGTCTTCCAGGCGATCAACGCGGCGACTGGCGCCGCGCCGACGCTCAGCGAGTTCACGATTGGGGCGGTCACCGAGGGCCAGGATGCGCTCGGTGAGGTCTCTGTCGTGGTCGAGCTGGGTGGCTTCACCGGCGCTGGTCAGGGTGTCTCCACCGACATCATCGACGCGGCTGCCCGCGCCTACGTGAGGGCGTTGTCTGTGGCCGTCGCTCGCGCGCATGCCGACGAGACGATCGGCCTGCCCGAGGCCGCCGCTCCCTGAACCACTCCCTGATCACGGCTATGGACGGGCGTCCCGCCAAGGCGCTCATCCTTCCCGCGGCGCGCCCGCCACTTCTTCCAAGGCACCCGTCGCCCACAAGGCGCCCGCTCTCGCCTTCTGCCGGATACATCTGTCTGTGATAACGTACGCGCGTATGGCCACTGCATCCGTACCCGCATCCCCGCTCGATCAGCTCGACTCGGCCGTTATCGGCGCGCGCGTGAAGGCGCTGCGCGAGTCCTCGGGGCTCTCGCTGCGCGACCTCACCGATCGCAGCGGCGTAAGCGCGCCGATGCTCTCGCAGGTCGAGCGAGGGGAGACCAGCCCCACGCTGACCGTTGCCGCGCGGATCGCCGCGGGGCTCGAGCTGCGGCTCTCCCAGCTGCTGCGCCTCGACGAGGGCGGCGCGGTCACGATCGTGCGCGCGGCACAGCGCCAGCGCGGGGGCAACAAGCGACGCGGGCACAGCTTTGAGGTGCTGACCTCCTCCCAGCCCGGTCAGCGAGCCGAGCTCTCGCGCCACACGCTCGCTCCGCGTGGGGCGACGGGGGCGGTCGATGACCCACCGATGCACGAGCCCGGTAGTCGTGAGACGGCGCTGGTCGAGCGAGGGTCCGTCGTGCTTGTCTGCGATGGACAGCGACATGAGCTGAAGGAGGGCGATTGCGTGACCTTCGACGCCGACCTGCCTCACCACTTCGAGAATCCCACCGCCGCGGAGGCGGCCTTCTTGGCCGTCGTCAGCGCCGGGCTGAGGCGCAGCTAGATCCACGCTCGACGAGAGAGACCATGACCATGCCAAAGACGTTGTTCGACAAGATCTGGGAGGCCCACGAGGTCGATGGAGGCCTGCTGTACATCGACTTGCACCTCGTCCACGAGGTCACGAGCCCGCAGGCGTTCGACGGCCTGCGGCTGGCCGGGCGCACGGTGCGCCGGCCCGACCGCACGCTGGCGACGGCCGACCACAACACGCCGACCGACGGCACGCCCGTGGCGGCGCGCATCAAGGATCAGCTCTCGCGCGTTCAAGTGGAAACGCTGGAGCGCAACTGCGCCGAGTTCGGTGTGCCCGTCTACTCGCTGGGGTCCGATCGTCAGGGCATCGTGCACGTGATCGGCCCCGAGCTGGGGGTCACCCAGCCGGGCATGACGATCGTCTGCGGCGACTCGCACACCTCCACTCATGGCGCGTTCGGCGCGCTTGCCTTTGGCATCGGCACGAGCGAGGTCGAGCATGTGCTCGCGACCCAATGCATGGTCCAAGGCAAGCCGCGATCGATGCGCATCCGCTACGAGGGCGCTCTCGGCTTCGGCGTGACTGCCAAGGATCTGATCCTCGGCACGCTTGGTCAACTTGGCGTTGGCGGGATGACTGGCCACGTCGTCGAGTACGCCGGACCCGCGATCGAGGCGCTCTCGATGGAGGGACGCATGACCGTCTGCAACATGACCATCGAGGGCGGCGGCCGCGCGGGAATGATCGCGCCCGACGAGACGACCTTCGCTTGGTTTATCGACCAGGAGCGTCCGGGCGCGCCAAGGGGCGCCGAGCTCGACGCTGCGATCGAGGGTTGGCGTGGACTGCATACCGACGAGGGCGCCGCGTTCGACCGCGAGGTCGTCATCGACGCTTCGGCGATCTCCCCGCAGGTGACCTGGGGTACGAATCCGGGGATGGTGCGCGCGGTCACCGAGCGCGTGCCCTCGCCTGATGAGTTCGACAATCCGGCCGATCGGGAGGCGACCGAGCGTGCGCTCGACTACATGGCGCTCCAGCCCGGCACGCCGATCGAGGAGATCGCGCTCGACCGCGTGTTCATCGGCTCCTGCACGAACTCGCGCATCGGTGACCTGCGTGCCGCCGCCGAGGTCGTGGCCGGACGCAAGGTCGCCTCGAGTGTCAGCGCGATGGTCGTGCCGGGATCGCAGCAGGTCAAGGCGCAGGCCGAGGCCGAGGGGTTGGATCAGGTCTTCCGCGATGCCGGTTTCGACTGGCGTGTGGCGGGCTGCTCGATGTGCCTGGGCATGAACCCCGACATCCTCGCTCCGGGCGAGCGTTGCGCGTCGACCTCGAACCGCAACTTCGAGGGGCGCCAGGGCCGGGGCGGGCGCACGCACCTGGTCTCGCCGCAGATGGCCGCCGCTGCGGCGATCGAGGGGCATTTCACCGACATCCGCAACTGGACATAGAGGGTGGCGCAGCCGGCCGCAGGCCGGCGAGCCGGGCCCCTCTTCAATCAATCATCTAGGAGAGCCATGGAGCCGATCAAGACCATCGCCGGCGCGGTTAGTCACCTCGACCGTTCGAACGTCGATACCGACCAGATCATGCCGAAGCAGTTTTTGAAGCGGGTCGAGCGCACGGGCTTCGGGCAGTTCCTCTTCTACGACTGGGCCAAGGAGCCCGGCTGGGATTTGCCGGCCAATCCGATCCTCGTCGCCGGGGAGAACTTCGGTTGTGGCTCCTCTCGCGAGCACGCGCCGTGGGGCCTGCAGGACTACGGCTTTCAGGCGATCGTCGCGCCGAGCTACGCCGACATCTTCTACTCGAACTGCACGAAGATCGGACTGCTGCCTGTCGTGCTGAGCGAAGAGGACTGTCAGGCGCTGGCGCGCGTGGGGGAGGGGGAGATCGACCTCGACGCTCAGGAGGTCCGGATCGGGAGCCCGCCCACCCGTGAGGTCGCGTTTGAGATCGACCACGAGATCCGCCGGCGCTTGCTCGCCGGGTTGGACGACATCGGCGTGACGCTCAACGACGAGCAGCGGATCGCCGCCTACGAGGGCGAGCGCGAGCGGACTGGTCCGGTGACCACGGCCCTATGAGCCCAATTGACCCACTCCGTGAACCGCTAGCCTGCCGGGCCGTATGACGCACCGCATAATCACGCTGCCCGGCGACGGGATCGGCCCGGAGATCTTGGCGCCTGCGCTCGAGGTCTTGAGCGCCGTAGGTGAGTTCGAGTTCGAGGAGCATCTCTTCGGGGGCGCCTCGATCGATGCGCACGGGACCGCGCTTACCGACGAGGTGCTCGCGGCCTGCCGCCAGTCCGACGCGGTGCTGCTGGCGGCGGTCGGCGGCCCGAAGTGGGACACGACCGATCCGGCCAAGCCGCGACCCGAGCAGGGCCTGCTCGGCTTGCGCAAGGGCCTGGGGCTGTACGCGAACCTGCGCCCGGTCAAGCCGCTGCCCGCGTTGTATGACGCCTCGCCGCTGAAGCGCGAGCTGATCGAGGGCACAGACCTGCTCGTTGTGCGGGAGCTGACGGGGGGCATCTATTTCGGTGAGAAGACCCGCACCGAGACCTCGGCCTCTGACGTCTGCTCCTACAGCACCGCGGAGATCGAGCGCATCGCGCGAACCGCCTTTGGCGCCGCCCGGGCAAAGGTGACGAGCGTCGACAAGGCCAACGTGCTCGAGACCTCGCGTTTGTGGCGCGAGGTCGTAAGCGAATTGCACTCGCGCGAGTTTCCCCACATCCAGCTCGAGCACGTGCTCGTCGATAACGCCGCGATGCAGCTCGTCTCGGCGCCACGCCACTTCGACACGATCCTCACGGAGAACATGTTCGGCGACATCCTCTCCGACGAGGCCGCGATGCTGACCGGGTCGATCGGAATGCTCCCGAGCGCTTCCCTGGGGGATACGAACCCGCCTGCCGCCAACCCGCCTGCCGCCCCCACCGCCCAGTCGACGCCCGGCCTGTTCGAGCCCGTTCACGGCTCTGCGCCTGACATCGCCGGGCAGGGGATCGCCAACCCGCTCGCGATGTTCCTCTCAGCCGCGATGCTGTTGCGACACGGGCTGGGCTTGGAAAGCGAGGCGGCGGCTGTAGAATCGGCTGTTGAAGGGGCGCTGGATTCGGGGGCTGCGCACCGCCGATCTGGGAGGCTCGGTGGGTACTGAGCAGGCGACCGAGGCAGTACTCGCGAATCTCAAATAGGAGCGAAATGAACGTGGACCCCACCGACCTGATCTGGATGAACGGAGAGTTCGTCGCCTGGGAGGACGCCAAGATCCACGTCCTGACGCATGGTTTGCACTATGGCACAGGCGTGTTCGAGGGTGTGCGTTGTTACGACACCGAGCTCGGCCCGGCCGTGTTCCGCAACGCCGAGCACGTCGAGCGCCTGCTGAAATCGGCCGAGCTGTACTACATGCCGGTTCCCTACTCCGCCGAGGAGCTGCGTGCGGCGACGCTCGAGCTGGTCGCGCGCAACGGCATGAGCTCGTGCTACATCCGCCCAATCATCTATCGCGGCTACGGCCAGATGGGTCTCAACCCGCTCGAGGCGCCGGTCGATGTCACGATCGCCTGCTGGGAGTGGGGCTCCTACCTTGGCGAGGAGGGCAAGCGCCGTGGCATCCGCGCGCAGGTCTCCTCGTGGGAGCGAATCAGCGCGCGTTCGCTGATCCCGCACGCAAAGGCCTCGGGTCAGTACCTGAACAGCGTGCTCGCGAAGGTCGAGTCGCTGAAGGCCGGCTATGAAGAGGCGATCATGCTCGACGAGCACGGCTATGTCTGCGAGGGCACGGGCGAGAATGTGTACGTCGTGCGTGACGGTGAGATCGCGACCCCGGGACAGCACAACTCGATCCTCGACGGCATCACCCGCCGCTCGCTGATCCAGATCGCCGGCGACCTCGGCTATCAGATCGTCGAGCGCAGTGTCGCCCGTGCCGAGCTCTACCTCGCTGAGGAGGTCTTCCTCTCAGGGACCGCAGCCGAGCTCGTGCCCGTGCGCGAGATCGACGACCACCCGGTCGGTACGGGCAAGCCGGGCGAGGTTACGCGCGTGCTGCAAGCTGCCTTCGACGATGCCATCCACGGGCGCTCGGAGCGCTACCGCGAGTGGCTCGACGTGGTCACGCCGTCGGCGCTCCAGACTCCGACGGGCGAGGCGGGTGGGCGGGCCTCTGACTCCCGCGCACCGACCGTCACGGGGTAAGCCCCGATGACAAGCGGCCGGCCCCGATGACCGAGACGATCCAGCTCTACGACGCCACCCTGCGTGACGGCATGGGCGGCGGCGGCATGAGCCTCACCGCCGCTGAGAAGCTGCGCGTCGTGCACGCGCTCGACGCGCTGGGCGTGCACATGATCGAGGCGGGCTTTCCGTCGTCGAATCCGAAGGAGGAGCAGCTGTTCGGGCTGCTCGCCGATGAGCATTTCGATAACGCCGAGATCGTCGCCTTCGGGATGACACGCCGTCGCGGGGTGGCCGCGGACGCAGACGAGGGGTTGCGGATCCTCGCGCAGTCATTTGCGCCCGTGTGCACGCTCGTCGGCAAGTCCTCGATCCTGCACGTCGAGAAGGTCGTACGCGTCTCGCGCGAGGAGAACCTGAAAATGATCGCCGAGTCGGTCGCGTTCCTGCACCGCCACGGCAAGCGCGTGCTGCTCGACGCCGAGCACTTCTTCGACGGCTTCGCCGAAGATCCCGGCTACGCGCTGGACTGCGCGCGCGCGGCGGCCGACGCGGGGGCCGAGCGGATCGTGCTGTGCGACACCAACGGCGGCTCGCTGCCGCCGCAGATCAGGATGGCTTTCTCAGTCGTTCGTGAAGCGCTGCCTGACACGGCGCTCGGCATCCATACCCACGACGATTCCGGCTGTGCGGTGGCTAACACGCTGGCGGCGGTCGAATCTGGCGCCACGCAAGTGCAGGGGACGATCAACGGCATCGGCGAGCGCGTGGGCAACGCGAACCTGGTGACGATCATCGCCGACCTGCAGCTGAAGCTCGGCTATCAACTGTTGGCGCCGGAGCGCTTGGCGCGCCTGACCGAGACGGCGCATCTCGTCGATGAGCTGCTCAACCGCGCCCCTGACCCGGCTCAGCCATACGTCGGTAAGCACGCCTTCGCGCACAAGGCGGGCATGCATGCCGCCGGGGTGAGTGCCGACGCGCAGACCTTCGAGCACATCGACCCCGAGCTCGTCGGTAACCGTCGCGACGTGCTCGTCTCTGAGCTATCCGGCAAGGGCACCGTGATCGAGAAGGCGCGCGAGGCGGGCATCGAGCTCGATGATGCCGCCGCCAAGCGTACGGTGCAGCGCGTCAAGGAGCTCGAGCACCAGGGCTTTCAGTTCGAGGCCGCGGACGGGTCCTTCGAGCTGCTCATGCGCAGGGAGGCGGGTATCTATGAGCCGCTGTTTCGCCTCGAGTCCTGGCGCGTGCTGGTCGAGCAGCGCGCCGACGGCGAGGTCGCGACCGAGGCCACGATTCAGATCTGGCTGGGTGAGGAGCGCTATGAGCGCACCGCTGTGGGCAACGGCCCGGTGAACGCCCTCGACAAGGCGCTGCGCGACGCGATCGGCGAGATCCATCCCCACCTGCGCGATATCGACCTCGTCAACTTCAAGGTCCGGATTCTCGACGAGACCAAGGGCACGGATGCGGTCACGCGCGTCTTGCTCGACGCCTCTGACGGCCAGGAGGTCTGGGGCTCTATCGGGGTCTCGGAGAATGTGATCGCTGCTTCCTGGGACGCTTTGGTGGATTCGCTGGAGTATGGGATGCAGGGTGGCAAGCCCCCCTCCTGAGGCGGACACCGCTCCTCCCGGGGCGGACCCCGCCCCGCCTGACGCGGATGCAGTGATCCCGCTCGCGCGCCCCGTGCTCGGTGAGCCCGAGGAGCAAGCGGTCCTGGACGTGCTGCGCTCCGGCCAGCTCTCGCTCGGGCCACGGGGGCCGGCGTTTGAGCGGGCGTTCGCCGCGCGTGTGGGCGCGCCGTGGGCTTCTGCTGTGTCCAGCGGCACCGCTGGCCTGCACCTGGCACTGCGCGCTGTCGGCGTGAAAGACGGCGATGAGGTCCTGACCAGTCCGTTCTCGTTTGTCGCTTCGGCTAACGCCGCTATCTATGAGCGCGCTCGGCCCGTGTTCGCCGACATCGATCCGCTGACGCTCAACCTCGACCCACAGGCCGCCGCCGCCGCGGTGACCGAGCGCACGACGGCGCTGCTGCCCGTGCACATCTTCGGCTACCCGGCTGACATGCCGGCGTTCGAGGCGATCGCCGCGCGCCACGACTTGGGGATCGTCGAGGACGCCTGTGAGGCGCTCGGTGCTGTGCATGCCGGCGGGATTGCGGTGGGAGGGCGCGGGCACCCGGCGGTATTTGGCTTCTACGCCAACAAGCAGTTGACGACGGGCGAGGGGGGGATGGTCACGCTCGGCGACGAGGCGCTGAAGGCGCGGATCGACTCCGAGCGCAACCAGGGACGCGCGCCCGATATGGACTGGTTGGACCACGACCGCCTCGGCTTCAACTACCGCCTCTCGGACATCGCCTGTGCGCTTGGGCTTGCTCAGCTGCAGCGGCTCGATGACATGCTCGCGGCGCGCGGGCGAGTTGCGGGCCTATACCGGGAAGCGCTCGCTGGGATCGAGGGTCTCGGCCTGCCGTGCGAGGATCGAGACGGAGATAAACGCGGCTGGTTCGTGTTCGTCGTACAGCTCCCGCATGGTGTGGATCGCGATGCGACGATCCGCGCGCTTGCCAAGCAGGGGATCCAGAGTAAGCCCTACCTGCCGGCGATTCATCTGATGAGCTTCTATCGCGAGCGCTTCGGCCATCGGGAGGGCGAGTTCCCGGTCTGCGAGGACGTCGCCGAGCGCTCGCTGGCGCTGCCGTTCTTCCCGCAGATGAGTGAGGGGCAAGTCACGTGCGTGGGAGAGAGACTGCGTGCCGTGCTGGGACAGTAGGCGGGCGGACGTGTAGAGAGGCTCATAGACTGCTCTCCATGTCCCGCTTCCATGAGCCCCAGCATCCCGACTTCCGGCGCCTGAACACCTCGCTCGGCTTTGACCAGCGGCTGTGGCCCCAGGACATCGCGCAGTCGCGCGCCCACGCGAAGATGCTGGCAGCGCGC
The DNA here is from genome assembly GCA_963804555.1 of uncultured Solirubrobacterales bacterium. Classification (GTDB taxonomy): domain Bacteria; phylum Actinomycetota; class Thermoleophilia; order Solirubrobacterales; family Solirubrobacteraceae; genus Palsa-744. Next base: position 11,194 of record CAWDQX010000006.1, on the reverse strand, counting down.
GAGATCATCACCGCGGAGGATCGCGACGCGCTGCTCGGTGGTCTCAGCGCGGTCGAGGCAGAGCTGAGCGAGGAACGTTTCCCGTTCCAGGATGACGACGAAGACATCCACATGGCGATCGAGCGGCGCCTGACCGAGCTCGTCGGTCCGGTCGGCGGCCGGCTGCACACTGCCCGCTCGCGCAACGACCAGGTGGTCACAGACCTCGCGATGTATACGCGCGAGCACGCCGCTGAGGCACAGGCGGCGATCGTCGCTCTGATGGCGGTGATCCTGGCCCGCGCCGAGGAGCACCTCGACTGGCCGCTGCCCGGCTATACCCACCTGCAACGTGCCCAGCCGGTCTATCTGAGCCACCACCTGCTCGCTTACTTCTGGATGCTCGCGCGCGACCGCTCGCGCTTTGCCTTCGCTGAGCACGAGGCTGGGCGCCTACCTCTCGGTGCGGGTGCCCTGGCAGGGGTCAACTTCGACACCGACCGCGGACTCCTCGCCGAGGAGCTGGGCTTCCGCGAGGTTGCGCCGAACTCGATCGACGCGGTCTCCGGGCGCGACTTCATCCTCGACTACCTGTCCGCCGCCGCGACCTGCTCGACCCACCTCTCTCGTCTCGGCGCCGAGCTGGTGCTGTGGTCGAGCGAGGAGTTTGGTTTCTGTGAGCTCCCTGACGCTTGGTCCTCGGGCTCTTCGATCATGCCGCAGAAGAAGAACCCCGATGCGGCCGAGCTGCTACGCGCGAAGGCCCCGCGTGTGGTCGGGCACCTGGCTGCCCTGCATGGCGTGATCCACGCGCTGCCGCTGACCTACAACAAGGATCTGCAGGAGGACAAGGAGCACCTGTTCGACGCGGTCGACACGATCGAGTTGACGCTCGCCGCCGCCCAGGGGATGCTCGCGGACGTGAGCTTCTCGCGCGAGCGCATGAGCGAGGCTGCCTCCGACGAGCTGCTCGCTGCCACCGACGTGGCCGACCTGCTGGTGCGCCTCGGCGTTCCCTTCCGCGACGCGCACGGCGTCGTCGCGGGCCTGGTGCGCACGGCGCTCGACAGCGATAGGACCCTGTCGCAGCTCACGCCGGACGAGCTGCGCGAGCATAGCGAGGTGCTCGCCGCACACGCTCCCGAGTTTCTCGAGGTGCTCGCGTCGAGCTCCTGGCTCGAGTCGAAGGTCTCCGAGGGTGGCACCGCGACGCTCCGCGTCAAGGAGCAGATCGTTCTGGCGCGAACCGTGCTCGATGCAGACGCTTCCGCCTGACTTCTACAACCGCCCCGTCCTCGAGGTCGCCCGCGACCTGATCGGCTGCGTCGTAGAGCACGCGCCGGGCGGCGAACCACCGACCAGCGGCGTGATCGTCGAGACCGAGGCCTACCACGAGTCAGAGCCCGCCTGCCACGCGTTCGTCGGCTTGACCCCGCGCACGCGCACGCTGTTCGGCCCGCCAGGGCGCGTCTACGTCTATCGCTCCTATGGCATCCACGCGCTGCTCAACGCCGTCTGCGAGCCCGAGGGCGTTGGTGCCGCGGTGCTGATTCGGGCGCTGCAGCCGCTTACGGGAATCGAGACGATGCGCGCGCGGCGCGGGCTGATCGGCGATCGTCCGGTGCGCGATCAGGATCTCTGCTCAGGGCCGGGCAAGCTCACACACGCCCTCGGTATCGAGCTGACCGAGAACGGCGGGGACCTCTACGACGGGCCGGTACGCATCCTTCCGCGTCCACCCACCTGGCGCGATCCTGACGTGGTGGCGGGCATACGGGTTGGGATCACCAAGGCGGTCGAGCTCCCTTGGCGCTTTTCCGTGGCTCACAACCGTCACGTCTCCCGCCCCCGGCCGGTCGACGATCGCCCCAGATAGGGTGGGCGCCACGATGGCAGTCGAGATCAGGCCGGTCACCGGCAGGCGCGAGTTGCGCACGTTCATCAAGTTGCCGTGGCGTTTGTATCGCGACGAGCCCAACTGGGTCCCTCCGCTGCTGATGGACGTCAAGAAAAGACTGAATCGCAAGAAGAACCCGTTCTTCGAGCACGCCGAGGCCGAGTACTTTCTCGCCTGGCGCGACGGTCAGTGTGTCGGTCGCATAAGCGCGCATGTCGATAGCAACTTCAACGAGTTTCAGGACAACCTGTGGGGTCTGTTTGGCTGGTTCGAGTGCGAGGATGATCCCGAGGCTGCCCGTGCGCTGTTCGAGGCCGCCGAGGTTTGGTTGCGCGAGCGCGGCCGCGATCGCATGGTCGGCCCGATGGACTTCACGACCAACGACGAATGTGGCCTGCTCATCGAAGGCCACGAGCGTCCCCCGATCATCCTTTGCCCCTGGCAGCATCCTTACTACCAGCGCCTGTTCGAACAGGACCTCAGCATGGACAAGGCGATGGACTTGTACATGTGGAGTTTAAATGTGGAGGGGCGTGAGAAGGTCCACCCGGGGATCTGGGAGATGGCAGGAAAAGTCGAGTCTGAGCATGGCATCGTCTGTCGCAACTTCCGCAAGAAAGACCTGCAGGCGGAGGTGGGACGCTTCGTGGAGATCTACAATTCCGCTTGGGAGCGCAACTGGGGATTCGTACCGCTCACTGAGCATGAGGTTCGTCATTACGCTAAGGATTTAGCCCCAATTCTCGATGAGAACTGGGCGATGGTCGCCGAACGCAAGGACACCGGCGAGGTGGTGGGCGCGGCGCTGACGCTGCCCGACTACAACCAGGTGCTCGCCAAGCTGAACGGGCGCCTGCTGCCCTTCGGCTGGATCACCGCGCTGCGTGAGCGTAAGAAGATCGACGCGATACGCGTGATCGTGCTCGGCGTGAAGTCCGACTACCGGCACACCGGCGTCGCGGCGCGCTTCTACGAGATGCACTTCGACGCGGCGCAGCGCACACCGCAGAAGGGCGGCGAGATGGGCTGGACCCTCGAGATCAACGAGCCGATGAACCGAGCGATGCAAGGCATGGGTGGCGAGATCACACGCCGCTACCGCCTCTACGAGCACGCCTTTGAGCCGCTGACGCTCTAGCAGGCGGCGTTATCTGGCGAAACGCCCCCAAGCGGCCCACGTGTTCCGTCATCCGGATATATTGAAGTGGGATGTCGAGATGTGTTGTGGTGCTCATAGCTGTGCTCGCGCTTGCGCTCACGCCCGCTACGGCTGACGCCACATCGCGAGACGTCGCCTCGACGCACACCTATCTCGTGGCCAGCTACAAGGTGCTGCACGCCGCGGTTAGCACCTGGTCGACGGTCGAAGCGAGCATCCACTCACTCGACCTCCGCTTTCACGCCGAATGCCCAGACGTGGGAGCGGGCTCACCGCAGAACGAAGAAGATCAGAAGCTCAGCTATGAGGCAGCCGGCGCGTTGTGGGCGACCGGCTACCACACCGACGCGGCGATTGTCCACGCGTACGTCAAAACTGTGAACCGGCTGACGTGGAGCAATCCAAAGATCACGCGCGACGCGCATCGACTCACCCGGGGACTGCAGGAAATGACCGAACTACAGGTGCCGAACATCTGTGCGGACGTCCGCGCGTGGGGCGCAAACAGCTATGGCGCTGCGCCGGCCAATGTCAAGCAATATGACGAACACGTTGAAGACATCGAAATTCATGAAATTCCTCGCAGCTTGCTCGTCCCCTATGTGCAGCCGTCAGAAGATGGCCTGCGCAAGCGCGTGGAACACCTCGCCACCCGCTTTGAAGAACTTGAATTCGTGCGCGGTCAGGACGACTGGATCGCACTGCTCGAAGTGCTTGGAGTCAACGAGTAATAGGGTCTCCGGTGCACGTGCCCTGAGGCCGGGGCCGCCCAGCCACACGCCCTGACATTGGCCCGGCCCACCCACCTGAGACCGGCCGCCTACGCGGCGATCACATCACAAAAGACGAAGCCCTCGCGCTCAACGACCTCGCCTGTCTCACACGCGATCGGCTCGCTGAAAATCGGCCCGGCATGGACAAAGGTGTGGAACTCGCCGTTCTCGCCACAGGGGTCGACGCTCGTGGGTAACTCAGCGAGAAACTGTTCGTCATACGTGCGCCCCGCGAAGGACGCGTCGAGCACGCGCGGGTCGAGGGTCACGATAAACGCCTGGAAGCCGGCCGCGATGAACTGGCGCGCCAGCTCGCCGGTGTCGCGTCCCCAGAGAGGAAAGACCCCGCGTCGGCCGCTCGCGGTCAGCCGCTCCTCACGGTAAGCCCGGACATCCTCGAGAAATAGATCGCCGAACGCGACCGCCTCGACATCGGACAGAGGCGCCGACGCGAACGCCTCCGTCATGCGTGCTTCGTAGACCTCGTTGACGCACGCTGGCGGTATGCGAACCTCGACGAGCGGGACGCCGGTTGCCTCGGCTTGCTTGGCCAGCAGCTCACGGCGAACGCCGTGCATGCTGATGCGGTCATAGGCATCCGTGACGGTTGTGATCAGCGCCTTGGGCTCCACACCCTGCAGGCGCAGAGTGTGGAGCGTCAGAGCCGAGTCCTTGCCACCACTCCACGACAGCGCGTGTCGTCCTGTGTGTCGTGTGCTCGAGATCAGCCCGCCCCGATCAACCCGCTCGCAGCCGCCGGAACCGGCGCTTGCCGACTTTGAGCACCTGCCCGTCGGCGCGCTCGGTGGAAACGTCGTGCTCGCCTGTGGCTAGCGCTGTATCGCCGAGCGTCACGCCGCCCTGGTCGATCAGCCGCCGGGCCTCCGAGCGCGAGATCCCGAACTCCTCGGCGATCAGTCCTGGTAGATGCACCTGGCCCTCGGGGCCGGCCTGGAACGTCGCCTCCTCGATCTCCTCGGGTGCGGCGTGCTCGACGAACACCCGCTCGAAGTTCTCGCTCGGCCGCCTCGGCGTCCTCGGCGGAGTGCAGCCACGTCACGAGCGCCCGCGCGAGCGCCCGCTTGGCATCCCGCGGCGAGAGCCCCGCCAGCTCGTCATCGTCCGCCTGCTCGCCGCCGGCGGGGCGCTCGTGGGGGGGTGGGCGCTTCAACAAGAGCCGGTAGTACTCGTCCATCGCCTCGTCGGGGATGCTCAGCGTCTTGCCGTACATCTCCTCGGGGGAGTCCGTGACCCCGATCTGGTTGCCTAGCGACTTGGACATCTTGCGCTTGCCATCCGTGCCAACCAGGATCGGCATCGTCATGATCGCCTGCTCTGGCTTGCCGTACGCGCGCTGGATGTCGCGCCCGAGCAGCAGGTTGAACTTCTGGTCGGTGCCGCCGAGCTCCACGTCCGCCTCCACGGCCACCGAGTCATAGCCTTGCAGCAGGGGGTAGAGCAGCTCGAGCATCGAGATCGGCTCCGACGCGCTCATCCGTTTGGCGAAGTCGTCGCGCTCGAGCAACTGGGCGACGGTCGTGGTGCGCACCAGCGCGAGCAGCTCGGTCAGTGCCATGTCGAGCCATTCGCCGTTGCGCCTCACCTCTAGCCGCTCCGGATCAGAGTCGAGGATCTTCAGTGCCTGCTCCTGGAAGGTCGCGGCATTGGTCTCGATCTCCTCGCCCGAGAGCATCGGTCGCAGTGAGGAGCGCCCGGAGGGGTCACCGACGCGCGCGGTGTAGTCGCCGACGATCAGCACGACGCGGTGACCGGCGTCCTGGAACTCACGCAGCTTGCCCAGCACGACCGCGTGGCCGAGATGGATATCGGGCGCCGTCGGGTCGATGCCGAGCTTCACCCGCAGTGGGCGATCCTCCTTCTGCGCGAGACGCAACTTGGCGGCAAGCGCACCCTCGGGCAGGCTGTCGATCGCGTTGGCGGCGAGTGCAGTGGCTTGCTCGGCGGCCACGTCAGGTGCGTTTCCCATCGAAGGCCAATGCTAGACTCTCGCCCTCTGTGGAGTCCGCCGCATTGCCCGCCAGCGGCCGGCCGCGCTTGAAGAGACTGCGCTTCCTGCTGATCCTCTTCGCCGTCTTGTTGCTCGGCCTCGTCTCATTCGTCTTCGGCATGTTTGTCGCCGTCGCCTCCGACCTGCCCTCGCTGACTCGCTTTTCGCAGCTGAAGAACGCGCAGAGCTCGGTCTTGCTCGACGACCTCGGTCACCCCATCGGCGTCGTCAGTCAGCAGAACCGGGTGATCGTGACCCCCTCCCAGATTCCCCAGATCGTCAAGGAGGCGGTGATCTCGATCGAGGACAAGCGCTTTCGCACCAACAGCGGCGTCGACGTCCGCGGCATCGCCCGCGCCTTCGTCCAGGACGTTCTGCACAAAGGCACGGTGCAGGGCGCCTCTACGATCGAGCAGCAGTTCATCAAGAACGCGCTCCAGGCCCAGTCGCACCGCACGATCTTCGAGAAGCTCCGCGAGGCGGCGCTCGCCTATCAGCTCTCGCACAAGTGGTCGAAGGAAAAGATCATCACGGCCTATCTCAATACGATTTATTTTGGTAACGGCGCCTATGGGATCGAGGCCGCTGCGCAGACTTACTTCGGCCAGGAAGTCAACCACCTCGGCTGCGGCATGCTCAATCATCCGCTGTGCGTCGAACAACTCAAACCATGGGAGGCCGCGCTGCTCGCCGGGATCATCCAATCGCCCACTGGCTATGACCCGACGATCCACCCCGAAGCCGCCCGGGACCGCCGCGACGTCGTGCTGCGCCAGATGTACGACCAGGGCTACATCGAAAAACCGGTCTATCAGGAAAGCATCGCCCAGTCGCTGCCGGCGCCCAAGAACGTTCAACCCCCCCGTGAGCAGACGGTCGAAGGCGTCGACGCCGGCTACTTCACGAGCTGGGTGCAGCAGCAGGTGATCGAACGCTACGGCGCCCCTCGCGCCTTCGATGGCGGCCTGCGCATCAAGACAACGCTCGACCTCGAACTCCAGCGCGCCGCCGAACAGGCCGTCAACAATTACCTCGCCTACTCCGGCGGCCCGACCGCGTCGGTCGTGGCGATCGAAAACTCCACCGGCGAGGTGCGCGCGATGGTCGGCGGCCGCAATTACGACGAAAGCCCCTTCAACCTCGCTACCAACGGCGAGCGTCAGCCCGGCTCCTCCTTCAAGGCGTTCGACCTTGCCGCGGCGCTCGAGGATGGCATCTCGCCGGACTCGGTCTGGGCCTCCAAGGAGAAGGTGCTCTACCGGGCCACCCCGAACGGACCGGAAAAGTTCGTCGTCCACAACGACGAAGGCAACTACACCGGCTCCAACACCCTCACCAACGCGACCGCTTACTCGGACAACTCGATCTACGCCGAAGTCGGGCTGAAAGTCGGCACCACCCGGATTGCGCGCCTGGCCCACAGGATGGGGATCACCACACCGCTCTCCACAAACGCCGCGATGACGATCGGCGGCTTGACGGTCGGCGTCACGCCCCTGGACATGGCGCATGCCTACGAGACGATCGCCCACGGTGGCCGGCGCGTCAGCGGCACCCTGGCCGAAGGCGACGCGCCTGTGGCGATCCAGGAAGTCAACGCCGGCTCGAACAAGCTCCCCGACGGCTCGCACCGCGACGTCAACCAGGTGCGGACCAGGCCGGTGCTCCCTCCTGAAGTCGCCGCCACCGAGACCACGATGCTCGAGACCGTGCTGCAGTACGGCACCGCCAAAGCCGCGGCGATCGGTCAATTCGCGGCCGGCAAGACCGGCACCACGTCCAACTATGGCGACGCCTGGTTCGTCGGTTGGGACAGCAAGTACACCGTCGCCGTGTGGGTCGGTTTTCCCAACAGCCTGGTCCCGATGACCACCGAGTTCGACGGTGGTCCCGTGCTCGGCGGCACCTTCCCCGCGCTGATCTGGCACGACTTCATGATCTCCGCGCTGCAGATCGAAAAGGAACGCGCCGAACACTCGGCGCATCCCAAGGGCTCCTCGAGCGCCGGCGGCGGCGAAGCCTCCAGCACCGCCGTCCCGGAAACCGCCACCTCCTCCACCGCGGCCACGACGCCGCGCCAGACGACGGCCCCGACGACCGGTGTCGGCAAGGAAGGCGGGAAGTCCGCCACGCCCGGCGGCGGTAGTCCCGGCGGCGGCAGCGAATCGGAACCCGCCCACCCCGGCGCAGCCGGGACGGGCTCTTCTGAAAAAGAACACACGGCCTCGCCCACGCCGGCAACGCCCGAATCCCCGAGCGCCCCATCCTCGCCGGCGCCGTCCACCCCGGCGGCTCCCTCGACTCCCTCCTCTCCGTCCCCGACCGGCGGCGTCAGCCCCGGAGGCTAGGTAGGCCCGCTCGTCGTGCTACGCAACATCGCGCTTTGGCTCAGACCGGCAGGGTGGCCGCTGCTGCCTGCCGCGGCGCGTCGTCGGACGTTGCTGCTGGCGTGGGCGGCGATCCTCGCCCAGGCCGTGTTCCTCGGCGGATGGGTGCTCGCGGGCGCTCTCGAACCTCATTACTCCGTTGTTCGCCAATACATCAGTGAACTCGGCCGCGATCGGCGCGGCGAATCCCTGGATCTTCATGACCTTCATGGCGATCTGGGGATTGGGCTGGATCGCGGTCGCGGTCGCGGTCGTGCCGTCGCTGCGTACACGGCCTTGGCCGCTGGCGATGCCGCTGTTCTTCGTGCTCGCTGGCCTCTGCGCGATTCTCGTCGGGCCGCTGCGCATGGACTGCTCATCGATATTGAGCGCTGTATGCAAGTCACGCTACAACGCGGGCGCCGCCTCCTGGCATTTCTATGCCCATGCGTGGCTGAGCGTCGGCATCAAGGCGTTCCTCCTGCTGACGGGCTTTGCCTTTGCCCGCACGGCCTGGCCGAGCCGACTCGGGCGAATCGTGTTGGTCGGCGCTGTCGTGCTCCTGGCCGCGGGGATCGTCACGTTCTTTTTGCACGACTCGTTCGCCCCCTACCAGGGGCTCGAAGAGCGCCTGTGGGCGTTCGTCGCCCAGCTCTGGGCGCTGGTGTGCGCGACCGTATTGATTCTCGAGGCAACACTGAAGCCAGAGGAATTGCAAGCACACGAGGCTTGTAACCCTGTCCGCCGATGAGGTTTCCGATCTCCCCCGATCTGCTGCAAAGACTGCCGCGCCACCCCGACTGGAAGTACGAGCGGATCAACGGCGAAGCGTGGCTCTCGTCACGTCCGCGCCCCTTGCGGCTTTGCCGCCCCACAAGCCTCGAGGTCCCGGCGGTGACACTCAACGGTGCCGAGATCCGCACGATCGACGCTCGACGCGACCGCGCAGAGATGACCAAGCTGATCATGGATGTCTGGGTGCAGGAGGACCCGTATCGAAGCCTCGAGGATCCGGAGGCCTGCTGCAGACCGAGATCGAGCGCAGCCTGAACGAACCCAGTCTCGCTGGCATCCTCGCCGTCGATGCGGGGACCATCTGCGCTGTCGTGCTGGTAGGAACCGACGCCGCGGGCGGCCCCGGGGACGCCCCCATGCTCATGTGGCTCACTGTACGCCGCGATGCTCGCGAGCAAGGACTCGCCACCGCTCTCTTGCGCGTCGTCGTTGAAACACTTTCCGCCCGCGGTGTGCAAGAACTCGCAAGCTCCACCTCAGCGGCCAACGTGCCCAGCCTGCGCTGGCACTTGACCTGCGGCTTTCAGCTGGCGGGCGACCCGATCAGGGAGGCCTTGCGGGGCAACGTTTCGGCCTCACCCCGCGGCTTGCGCACCTGACACGCCTGGCGCGTTCCCGTCATCGCCGTTGGGTCGGACCGACGGAGTCGAGATCACCGACTCCAGGATCGGAGTCGTCAAAGCTATGCCCGGCCCTCCCGCCGCGGTCATCGTCGAGGACTGTCGTCGAGCAGGGTGTCTACGTTTTCCTCAAAACGCTGGGAGCGGGGGTCCTCGGCGCCGGCGATGTCGAGCCAGTCCTTGGGCGGTCGAAGGTATCTAAAGGCTGATTCCCTAGACCCGGAGGGCAAGCAACCTTTGCGCACGGTGCGAGTCCTGTCCGTCCAACTCCTGGATCTGGGCCGCGGTCTTCTCGAGGTCGATCGAGTCTCCCTCCACCATCGCCTCGATGTCCGCCCAGTCCTTGGTCCGATCGAACATTGCCTTGAAGACGGCGAGGGCTCCGCAGTCCAGGACTGGAATCGTGCGATCCATGAACGGCACATATCGCACGCCCGCTGCCACCTCGTCGTGGAACGGAAGCACGTTGAGAAAGATGTCGATCGGAGTGTCCTCCCACCAGACCCGTGTCTGACCGTCTCGCTGCGCCTCTTCGAGATTGGCGGTGGTAACGGTGATGGGGTCGGGAAGGGCGGCAGAGACCTCCGCAATGTGCTCCCGAGTGACGAAGATGTTGAAGTCCAGGTCCCGTGTCCCCCTGGGCTCCAGCGTGCAATAGCCGAGTGCGATCGCGCCGCCGACGGCGTGGGGCAGGCCGGCCTTCCTGAGGGCATCGTGAACCGCGATCAGGCGTTGGGCGAGAACGCTCACTTGGCCAAGCGGATCAATGGGGGATAGGCGAGCCGGCTGCGCGGACGGTACGGAAGCTGCTCAGCGAGGTCCAGCACCTGCGCGAGGATCTTGCCGGCCCGGATGAGCGCCATCTCATCTGAGGCGGGCCCTACTCGAACTTGGAGGCCGACCACCTCCGCAATGCGCGCGAGCGCGGCAACGCCCGGCTGGCGGTGACCATGCTCGTAGGCGCTCAGCACCGAGCTCGGGATCCTGCTCCGACGCGCGAGCTCGATCTGCCTGAGTCCACTTTCTTGACGAATCTGGCGGATCAACTTCCCAGCCACCTGATCATTGGTATGGGACACAAGCAAATCTTAGCGGATCCGCTAAGAGCTGCAAGCCTGCATGCATTGCCGCCGGGCCGACGGCGGTGGGGCGAATATCATGGCGGCATGGGTGGCGGCCGATATCGACTGAGAACGTGGCTGCGTGGGCATCTGCCCGTCGCGCTGGCTGGCGTCATGCCCAAGGGTGCTCGCGACTGAGGAGCAGCTGCAGCACACGCTGGGCGGGATCGACTCGTCGTTGCGGGTGTTGGCGCTGCGTGGGGAGCCTGGCGGCGAGCAGGAGCTCGCCGAGCTGCGCCGGCTTGTTCGGGAGGCGCTCGACGTGTGGCCGCAGGAGGAGCAGCGGCTCGAGCGTCTGGCTGCGGCCCCCGCTGCGGAGCTCCCCGGCCTCGTCCAGGCTCTGCACGCCGGCTGACGACGGACGCTGGACACTCCGTCCCGTTCGCGCTATAGTCCTTCGTTCGCCCTGATGACGTCTTCGGACGCCGGGCGAGACAGTCTTCTCCGGGGACGTCCTCCCCACAGAGGCACGGCGG
>CAWDQX010000005.1:0-106431 GCA_963804555.1 uncultured Solirubrobacterales bacterium | reverse complement strand
ACGAGTGAAGTGCTCTACCAGCTGAGCTACGTCGGCGCGGGGAGAGATGCTAGCGTCGCCAAAGCCGTCAGCAGCGACTCGCCATGCTTATCGCAGAATGCCGGGCCGATCCCACGGACCTCGATCAACTGATCGACGCGCTTCGGGCGCCGGCGCAGTATCTCCTCCAGCACCGCATTGGAGGCGACCAGATAAGCCGGCTTGCCTTCCGTGCGCGTCGAACGCCACACCTTCAACTGCTCCAGCTGCTGGAGATCCACCGGCTCGCCCGCCTGCCTCGAGCCTGACGATCCCCGTGCGCGTCCCGCGCGTCCCTTGGGCAGGGGCGCGCGCATGATGCGCTCCAGCTCCGGGTCGGGATCGCACACGTCGCAGCAGCGGCCGCTCGGCGCGCCGGCCTGCGTGTCGCCAAAGTGATCCAGGATCTGGCGACGGCGGCACATCCCTTCGCTTGCCATGTATCGCTCGATCGAGCGATATGACTCCCAGCTACGGTCCTTAGCTTCCCTGATCGCCTCATTTGCCGCCCGCGGGGAGCCCTGGCCCGTGAGCCTCACCCGCAGTCCGCCCTCCACATCCGGTTGTAGCCGCACCGCCCCGGAGCGCTCGGCAATCGACAGCAAGATCCGCTCACGCTCAGTCAACTCGCCACGTCCGATCACCACCACCTCGTCCCGTGCTTTCCCTCGCAGCCTCCCGACATAGCGCTTCACATCCTCCACGCTGGTGTCGCGTTCGTTGATGAACCTGACGAGCCTGCCCAAATCCATCCTCGCGGAAAGCAACAGCGCCCGCGCCGGCTTGCCATCGCGCCCACCCCTACCAGCCTCCTGGTAGTAGGCCTCCAAGCTCGTCGGCAGCGCCCAGTGGATCACCGTGCGCACATCCGCCTTGTCCACGCCCATCCCAAACGCGTTCGTCGCCACCACCACCTCGGCGCTGCCCTCCATGAACGCCTCCTGGCTTGCCCGGCGCGCCTGCGGGCTCATGCCAGCGTGGTAGGCCACCGTCGCAAGCCCGAGGTCGGCGATCGTCACGGTCAGCTCGTCGGTGTCCTTGCGCGTGCCGCAATACACGATCGCCGGGAGAGCTTGCCGGCCGCCCTGCGATCGGTCACTCAGCACCGCCGCAGGACCGCCCGCTTGCGTGCAACCGTGCCCTTCCCCTCGACACTCACCACGTCAAAGGCCAAGCTCGGCCGATCAAACCCCGAGCGGACCGACAGCCACTCGCGCAGCTCCAGCCGCGCGGCGATCTCCTGCGCCACACGCGGCGTCGCGGTCGCCGTCGCCGCCATCACCGGCGGGCGGCCAAGCATCGCGATCGCATCGTGCAGGCGCAGATAGTCCGGGCGGAAATCGTGGCCCCACTCCGCCACACAGTGCGCCTCGTCGACCACGAACAGGCCCACCTTCCGCTGGGCCAGCGCCTCGCGAAACGCGCCCGAGGCAAAGCGCTCCGGCGCCGCGAGCACGAGCTGGGTAGCGCCAGAACGGATCTCCTGGAGCGCCTGCTCGTTGTGCCCATCGTCCATCCCCGACGCCAGCATCGTCGCGTTGACGCCCGCCTGCCTCAACCGACGCAACTGATCGGCCATCAACGCGATCAACGGGCTGACAACCACCACCAGAGGGCGGGCGGGGTCCGAATCGGCCGCCAAGGCCGATAGCTGGTAGCACAGCGACTTGCCGCCGCCGGTCGGCATCACGACCAAGCTGTCCCGTCCATCCAGCGCCGCCTGCACCGCTTCGCGCTGACCGGGCCTGAAGGCCGCCAACCCGAAGCGCTCGAGCAGCGTCTCAGGGGTAGGCAGGACAGCCTGTTTGATCGCCTGCATCCTTCAGAAGCTATCCACCTCTGCGGCCGGTCCTCCTGCGCGGCTGGTCCTCCTGCGAGGCTGTCCTCCTGCGAGGCTGTCCTCCTGCGCGGCTGGTCCTCCTGCGAGGCTGGTCCTCCTGCGCGGCCGGCCCTCTGCGCTATCGCGCCTAGCGAAACAAGCGCGTCTTGACGGCACGCCAGAGACGGTATACGGGGCGCGTCGAGCGGGCTGCGTATGGCGACTGGGATCGATGGTCGCGCAGCGCCGCCGCCACCGCCCCACGAGCCTGCTCCACCTGCTCCCGGGTGAGCGTTGCCGGACGCCGCTCCAGATATCCCGCGAGCATCCTCGCCGGCGTCACCCGCACTCCCTTACGCCGCGCGAGCGGTTTATCGACCCACGCTCGGCTGAACACGATCAACGGCTCCACCGTCTCGCCCGTCACGCGTTCGATCGCCTTGCGCTGGGCTTGAGCCTGGCTCAGGATCGCGCCGTGCACCCGCCCCACTCGCACCGGGCCGGGATGGCTCTTCGTCTCGACCGTGAAGACTCCCGCCGATCCGATCAAGATGTGGTCCACGTTGCCCCGACCCAAGCTCGCATCGTGAATCACGTGCCAACCATCACCCTCTAAAGAATCCAGCAGATCCCCCACGTGCTCCTCGCCCGTGGCTCCCCGGTCGTGACGCTCCACGAGCGGCAGCACGAACCTCAAGATCACAAACATGCCCACCAGCAGCGCAACCTCTGAGCCCAGGAAGCGCACGTCGCGCAGCCCAAACGCCCGGCCCAAGAGCGCGGTCGCCACGGCCAGCACTCCCAGCGCCACCAGCGTGCGCATCCGTATCCGCCGCACGGTCGTGCGCTCGTGCTGACCCGCCGCACGGGTCGTCGGGTCATAGCCGGCTATCTGCATCTCTCCCCTTGCATCGACCTATCGAGACTAGCTCTAAAATCTCCGAAAATCTCCCAAGAAGCGTGGAAACTCGCCCGATCCCCTAAAGCCGGGGCAAGCGTACGCCGAAGCCAATAACAGGTCGCCGATCACGTCGACCGTTGTCGAGCACGGATGCTTGCAATGTCCCACGATTCTGATCCATCCCCACCATCTGACGTCTGCCTATTGCTGCGCGCTCACGCCGAGCAGCGCTGGTTGAGCCTGGAATTGAGTCCCGTGCTGCGTCAGCTGCAACAGCCCGACTCGCTCCCCGAAGAGCAGCTCGGCGCGGCCCTGGCCTACCTCGAAGTCCTTTGGATCGAGGCAGCTCAGCGCGCCGCCGAGACCGATGCGGCCTACACCGCACTCGTGGCCTGCGAGCGCGCCGCCGAAACCGGCGCCGCCTGCACTCTGGGAGAGCACCCGATCGACGATGGCGGCTGGACGCTGCCCAGCAAGGCCCGCCGCTATCACGCGGCCGTTCGGACCCTGCGCGTTGTGCTTGGACATCACGTCAGCACCCTACTCGCGATTCCCAGCGACAACGCCTACAAGCACGCAAGCCCTTAGGGCACGCAAGCCCTTTAGAGGACGCGAGCCCCTCAAGGCACGCAAGCCCTCAGGACACGCAGGCCCTTTAGAGGACGCGAGCCCCTCAAGGCACGCAAGCCCTCAGGACACGCAAACCCTCAGGTCACATACGCTCCAGCGTGTGTCTCTGCGCTTCGACCTCCAAGCTCACTCCACGCACTCCGACGGCGCGCTCGAGGCAGCTGAGGTTGTGGAGCGGGCCGCACGCGCAGGGGTGGAGCTCCTGGCGCTCACCGATCACGACACCATCTCCGGCGTCTCCGAGGCGATCGCCGCCGGGGAGCGCCACGGTGTGCGGGTGGTCCCCGCGATCGAGATCTCCGCGATCGACGCAGGCGGTGAGGACGGGATCGAAACGCCGCGCGAACTGCACATCCTCGGTTACAACATCGACCACACCGGCCCGGCGTTTACGGCACGACTGGAGGAGTTCCTAGCCGACCGCGAGCAACGCACGCTGCGCATGGCCGCCGCGCTGAGAGAGGCGGGCTTCGCGCTCGACGAAGAGGAGATCGAGGGACGCATCGCCGCCGGCAAGCCAATCGGGCGCCCCCATCTCGCCGAGGCCGTACTCGCCGCGCCCGCCAACAGCGCTCGGCTCGAGAGCGAGGAGATCGATGATGTCGGCTCGCTGATCCGGGGCTACCTGATCGAGGGCCGGCCCGCCTTCCGCCTGCGCGAGACGCCCACCGTCGCCCAAGCCGTCGAGGCGATCCACGACGCCGGTGGCCTGGCCATCTGGGCGCACCCCTTCTGGGACATCTCCGACCCCGCCGAAGTGCTTGGGAGCATCGAGCGCTTCAAGGCCCTCGGGATCGACGGCGTGGAGGCGTTCTACGTGACCCACGACCAGGAGCAGACCGAGCTACTGGCCGAGCGCTGTGACGAGCTTGGCCTGCTCAGCACCGGCTCCGCCGACTACCACGGACCCGAGAACCGACTCTTCTCCCGCTTCCTCGCCTTCGAGACCTTCGGCTTGGAGCCGAATCTCGGGCCGATCGATGCCTGAGGCGGTCGAGGGTCGAGCGAGCGGTCGAGGGTCGAGCGGGTGAGGGGAGATCGACTAGCGAAGCGCTTCAGTTGGCGAGCAGTGACTCCAGCCGATAGGCCAGCGCCTCCAGGGCCAGCTCCTCGGACACGTTGAGAGAAAGCCGCAGGCGTGTGTCCTGGACGAGCTCGACGGCTGAGCGTAGAGACGCGGCGGAGCGCTCTCGAGAGTCCGCCGTCAGCTCGGGGAGGCGGTCCACGGCGTAGACGCACTCGGGCGCGCCTTCGGCGACGCAGAGCACGTCGCGCAGCCACAACTCCGCCAAGCGCAGCGTGAGATCGAGCGCCTGCGTGCGCGTCCGTCGCTCAGCGCGACGGCGGGCGTCTGAGCCTTCGCGCTCATACCGTTTGCGCTCCTTGCTCGGAACCAGCTCGAGCTCGCGTCGCAGACGCTCATCCGCCTGCTCTCCGGCGGCCGCTCCCGCGGCCTTTGCCACCTCGAGCAGCTCGATCCAGCGCCGCTCGCTGCTCTTGGCAGCAAAAGTCATGCGTACAAAACTCTCGGCACCTAACCTCAAGGCCTGTCCTTCTTTGCTCGCCAACCGTGCGGCCAAGCGCGCGTCGCCAAGGGACAAGCGCGCACAGGCCTGAGCGTGCTCGGGCTCGGAGTCCTGCAGGCTCGCCGCGATCCGCATCGAGGGGAGCGGGTCGAAGCGCACGTGCTGGCAACGTGAGGCAATCGTCGGGAGCACGTCCTGCGGCCGGTCGGTAAGCAGCACCAGATGGACGAACGGCGCCGGCTCCTCGAGCGTCTTCAGCATCCTGTTCGCCGCCTGGTCGTTCATCGCATCAGCACCCTCGATCACGAACACGCGCCGCGCGGATTCAAACGGCGTGCGCGTCGCGGCAGCCACCACCGGCTCCTCGATGTCGCCGACGAGCATCTCCGCGGCACCGCTCGGCGTGACCCAGGTCAGATCGGGATGCGTACCGCGCGCGACCCGCTGCGCCACCGCGCCGGGGTCGCGTGCGCCGTCAGTGAGCAGCGCCGCGGCAAAGGCACGGGCAACCGCGCGCTTGCCGGTTCCCGGTGGACCGTGGAAGAGGTAGGCGTGGGAGGGCCTGCCCGGAGGAGAGAGCGCCGGCGTCAGCACCGCGCGCGCATGCGGGTGCGCGTCGATGCCTGCCAGCGCCGTCACGGGAGCGGGCGTGGATGGGGCGGTGCTCATGCAAGCCATCGTAGAGACGCTACGGTGCCCCCGTGACGCGCGGCAGGCTGATCACGATCGAGGGCCTCGACGGCGCCGGTAAGTCGACGCTCGCCCAGGCGCTCGCCCAGGCGATCGCAGATCGAGGCCAGCGTGTCGAGTTGTTGCGCGAGCCCGGCGGCGTAGATGTCTCCGAGCGGATTCGCGCACTGGTCAAGGACCCTGCCCTGGCGGTGGCACCGCGCGCCGAGGCACTGCTGTACGCGGCCGCGCGCGCACAGCTCGTGGGAGAGCGGCTCGAGCCGCTGCTAGAGCAAGGCACGCTGGTCCTGCTCGACCGGTTCGTGGACTCCTCGTTGGCCTACCAGGGCGCGGGACGTGGACTGGGGGTGGCGGAGATACGAGCGATCAACCAGTTCGCCACCGGCGGCCTGAGGCCCGATCGCACCCTGTTGCTGCGCATCGACCCGGCGGTGGGACGCGCGCGCCAGGACGAGCGGGCGCTGGAGCCCGACCGATTGGAGCTCGAGAGCGAGGGCTTCTTCACCACGATCGCCGCCGCCTACGACGAACTAGCAGGCGAAGAGCCCGAGCGGATTCGCCGAATCGACGCCGCCCAGCCGCCAGAGGACGTACTGCGGGACGCCCTCGTCGCGATCGAAGATCTACTGGACGCCCTCACGGCCGATTAGCATTCGTGTAGAGATGTCCACGCCAACCAAATCCACGCCAGCCTTCTCAGTGCCCACGGTCAAAGCCCAGACCAAAGCGAGCCCCCTGACCGCGGTCCCAGCCTCCGCCAGAGTGCACACGACCACCACACACGTCCCGGCGAGCGGCATATCTGGCGGCATATCTCTGACCAGGAAAGTTGGAGTCGGCACCACCGGGAAAATCGGAGTCGGCACCGCCACGGGCACCATCGCGACGGGCACCACCGCCACGCCTGCCAAATCGACAGTGTTGGGGTACTTGGTCTTGCACAAGCGCTCCCAACACTCCAACACACTCTCCACGGGCGCGATCGTGATCGCCGTGATCGCCGCGCTGCTGGTGCTGGCGTGCATCGGTTGGGCGCTCGCGCGCCGGCGGGCGTTCGAGCCCCACTGGCTGCTGTCGCTGCGCCACGCGATGGCCGAGGCGGGTTTCCGCGTCTCCGCAACGTGGGCGGAATTTGCGGACTGGGTCCGGTTGGGGCACTGAAACGTCCTAAAATTGAGGGTGCATCCTCTGATTTTTCCCCGGTTTTTTCCGACCGGCCGGGGAGAGATGATGCTCGGCCCAGACAACAGCTTCGAGTGGGCGTCGCGCGACGCCGGCACAGCGCAGAGGAGGAAGGCCGATGAACCCAATCACGCACCCCACCACCCCCCAGGAGACAGCACCGGGATCCGAGCTGTCAACCAGGCGGCTGCTCACCACCGCGGAGACGCATCCGTTCGACGCGGTGGAGTGGGAGACGCGCAACGCGCGGATAGGGCACGGGGACCGCATCGCGTTTGAGCAGGAGGGCGTCGAGTTCCCCAAGAGCTGGTCACAGAACGCGACGAACATCGTCGCCCAGAAGTACTTCCGGGGGCAGATCGGCAACCCCGCGCGCGAGCACTCGGTCAAGCAGATGATCTCGCGCGTGGCGGGGACGATCGCGGGTTGGGGCACGGCGCGCGGCTACTTCGCAAGCGACGAGGACGCCGAGACCTTCGAGGCGGAGCTGACGCACATCCTGCTGCACCAGATGGCGGCCTTCAACTCGCCCGTGTGGTTCAACGTCGGCTTCGAGGAGAGCCCCCAGTGCTCGGCCTGCTTCATCCTCTCCGTCGAGGACACGATGGAGTCGATCCTCGACTGGAACACGAAGGAGGGGATGATCTTCCGCGGCGGCTCGGGCTCGGGGATCAACCTGTCGAACATCCGCGGCTCGATGGAGCCGCTGGCCAAGGGAGGCACCGCCTCAGGACCCGTCTCCTTCATGCGCGGCGCGGACTCCTGGGCCGGCACGATCAAGTCTGGTGGCAAGACGCGCCGCGCGGCGAAGATGGTGGTGCTCGACATCGACCATCCGGACATCCGCGAGTTCATCTGGTGCAAGGCCAAGGAGGAGGACAAGGCGGCCGCGCTACGCGACGCGGGCTTCGACATGTCGATCGACGGTGAGGGCTTCAAGTCGATCCAGTACCAGAACGCCAACAACTCGGTGCGGATCACCGACGAGTTCATGCGCGCCGTCGAGGACGACCGCGAGTGGCGCCTGACCGCCCGCGCCACCGGCAAGCCGGTCGGCGAGCCGATCCCCGCACGCGAGCTGATGCGCGAGATCGCCGAGGCCGCCTGGCGCTGCGCGGACCCGGGCGTGCAGTACGACACGACGATCAACCAGTGGCACACCTCGCCGAACAGCGGGCGGATCAACGCGTCGAACCCGTGCTCGGAGTACATGCACGTGGACAACTCCGCCTGCAACCTCGCCTCGATCAATCTGATGAAGTTTCGCCGCGCCGACGGCACGCTCGACACCGAGTCCTTCGAGCACGTAGTCGACGTGATGCTGCTAGCCCAGGAGATCGTCGTCTCACCCTCCAGCTACCCGACTGAGGAGGTCGGCGTCAACGCGCGTGCCTTCCGCCAGCTCGGACTCGGCTACGCCAACCTCGGGGCCTACCTGATGAGCAATGGCATGCCTTATGACTCAGAGGAGGGACGGGGCACCGCGGCCGCGATCACCGCGCTGATGAC
Source organism: uncultured Solirubrobacterales bacterium (assembly GCA_963804555.1). GTDB lineage: Bacteria > Actinomycetota > Thermoleophilia > Solirubrobacterales > Solirubrobacteraceae > Palsa-744. The sequence continues at coordinate 98,156 of CAWDQX010000005.1, read as the reverse complement.
CGGCCGCGCCTACCGCCGCTCGGCCGAGGTCGCAGCGGCGCTCGGCCCCTATGAGCACTACGAGGTCAACCGCGACGCGCACAACGACGTGATGAGCATGCACCGCGACGCCTCCTATGCGATAGGAGACTCCACCTGCGCCGATGAGCAGCTGCTCACGGCAGCCAGGCGCTCATGGGATGAGGCGGTCGCGCTGGGCGAGCTTCACGGCTACCGTAACGCGCAGGCCACGGTGCTCGCGCCGACGGGCACGATCTCGTTCTTGATGGACTGCGACACGACCGGCGTGGAGCCCGACTTCTCGCTGGTGAAGTTCAAGGAGCTCGTGGGTGGCGGGCAGATGACGATCGTCAACCGCACCGTCCCGCTGGCGCTGCAGACCCTTGGCTACAACGACCAGCAGGTCGAGCAGATCGAGGCGCACCTGACCGAGCACGGCACGATCGTCGGCGCGCCCGGCCTCTCAGAGGAGCACACGCCGGTGTTCGACGTGGCCGTGGGCGAGCGCGCGATCAGCCACATGGGCCACCTGAAGATGATGGGCGCGGTACAGCCCTTCATCTCGGGCGCGATCTCAAAGACGGTCAACATGCCGCAGGAGTCGACGGTCGAGGACATCGCCGATGCCTACACCCAGGCGTGGCATCTGGGAGTCAAGGCGCTGGCGATCTACCGCGACGGCTCGAAGACCGCGCAGGCGCTGCGCACCGACGCCCAGCACTCTGACGAGCACAGGAAGGACGCGCCGGCAAAAGTGGACGTGGACACAATCGTCGAGGCGGCAGTGAGCAAGGCCCTCAAGGAGGCCGGCCCGCGACGCAAGCGGATGCCGCGCACGCGCCAGTCGATCACACACAAGTTCTCGATCTCCGGCCACGAGGGCTATATCACCGCGGGCATGTATGAGGACGGCTCGGTCGGGGAGATCTTCCTGACCGACATCGGCAAGGAGGGCTCGACGCTGCGCGGGATGATGAACTCGTTCGCGACGGCGATCTCGATCGCGTTGCAGTACGGAGTCCCACTGGAAACGCTCGTACAGAAGTTCAGCTACATGCGCTTCGACCCCGAGGGGGTCACGGGCAACCCGGAGATCCCATTCGCGAAGTCGATGCCCGACTACATCATGCGCTGGCTGGCCTCACGCTTCCTCGACACCGACGCCCAGGAGGAGCTCGGCATCCTCACGCCGGAGGTGCGCGCGCGTAAATCCGCGCAGGAGGTCGCCCAGTCGATCATCTCCTCCGACACCGCCGGGCCCAGCAACGTCGATCAGCCCGCGAACACCTCCAAGGCCTCGAGCGGTAACGGCGGCTCGAGCGCCCCGACGGCCGCGCTCACAGATTCGCCCCCGGTCATACCGGCGGAGCTGAAAGGCCTGGACCTCGGGCCGGCGTGTGGCCAGTGCGGAGGGATGATGCAGCGCACCGGGTCCTGCTACACGTGCAGCAGCTGCGGTAACAACACGGGTTGCGGCTGAGGGGCCATCTTCTAGCGCCTCAGGGCACGTAGGTCAGGTCGGCAGGTGCTCGGGCGAGCCGGCGGCGGCGTACTCGCCCAGCGTGACCCGCGAATCGTCGCGACCGAGCATGCTGATGAAGACGGCCGCAAAGGCGATACCGAAGACGAGGAACTCGACGAAGCACATACTCGCGCCGGCGAGATGCTGGTCGTTGATGGCCGACAGGCCATAGGCGCGGGGGGCGCCGGCGTAGAGGGAGTACTCGCTGGCAGAGAGCCACGTCAGAGGCAGGCACACGCAGGCACTGGCCAGGCGGGTGAAGCCGAGCAGAGCCAGCCGCTGGCCGTTGGGGCGCAGGCGGGCGCGGGGAAGCGGGTCGATGATCAGCCACCACAGCGCGAGACCCGTGTAGAAGAGCGTGGCGTGCTCGAAGGCGTGGATGGTCGAGTGCTGGGCGGTGTAGTCGAACACGCTCGGAATCGCCCAGATCCAGGTGGCAAGGGCCCACAGCGGGATCGCCAGCCACGGCGAGGTGAGCCGCGCCAAGACGCGACCAGAGCGGCCCCCGGGCGCCACCGCCACCAACGCCCGGCGCGAGAGGCCGAGGGGCAGCACGGGCGAGCGTAGGCCGAGCACCAACAGCGCGGGCGCGATGTCGGACAGGAGCACGTGCTGCATCATGTGCGCCGAGAGCAGATATTTGTCGCCGATCGGGTCGAGCGGCGAGAGCAGCGCCACGGCCAGCGTCAACAATCCGCACACGTAGGGCAGCCAGTGGCCGACGCCGGGGCCCTTCGTCGAGCGGGCAGCGGCGCGCAGGTACATCCGGCGGTAGAGGAAGCCCGCAGCGAGCAGCGCGAGGATCACGATCGGGTTGAAGCTCCACGAGCCCCAGCCTGGGTGGGAGACGGTCATGTTGGCGGCATCCTATCGATCCTCCGTCCAGACGCGACGTGCAGTCGCGTCTGCAGTCGCACGGCTCAAGCGGCGCTCAGCGCGATGATCCTAAGCAGCGCTCAGCGCCATGTCCCTTCGCCGTGGGCCGAGCCGCTGACCATGCTCGCGCAGCCAGCTGAGCGAGCGTGGGTTGCCGCACTGCTCGCGCCAGCCCGCGAGGGCGCGCTCCAGGCGCTCGCGCTCAGCCACGGCCAGCACCTCGACTTCGCCCCCACCCTCCTCCACAGGGCCCAAGCGGACGAGATACAGCTCCTCGGTGTCGCTCACCCAGGCGGCGCGGTGCAAGGGCCCGTCGGCCGCTTCGCGCCACCACAGCCCCACGTCGCGCTCACGTGAGTGGATGCGGCGGGGGTCGGCGTTGTAGAAGCTCGAGAGCGAGCGATAGCGCGTCGGGAGCGGCCGCGCATCGTGCTGGGAGATTCGAGGAGAGGCCATCGCGAGCAAGCCTGCTCGCTTCCCCTAAACAATGGGTTACGAAGTCGTAAGAATTGCCCGCCCAGTGCTCACCGGCCCAAACAGGAGGGCCGGTGACACCGGGATCAAGCGCGGGCAGGCCTCAGTTGAGACGCTTCTTCAGCGCGCTCGCCGCGGAGAACTTCGCCGCTTTGCTGGCCGCGATCTGGATCGTCGCGCCCGTCGATGGATTGCGTCCTTGTCGTGCAGCACGCTGGCTGACGCTGAACTTGCCAAAGCCGGCAAGCGCAACCTCACCACCGGCGGCCAACTCACTGGAGATCGCCTCAATCGTCGTCTCCAGCACATCACGGGACTGGCTGGCGGACAGTCCGGTGCTTCCTGCAACCTTCTCAGCTAGCTCGTTCTTTGTCATGGCACTCCTTTCTCGAGTGTCGTTACTAGGAGCAGGCTAACCGCTGGTTAGGACGGTGACAGGCAAAAAGGCCTCATTTCCACCCGATAGAAGCCCTAATTTCCGGGGAACTTGTGGCGAAGAGGGTCGATGTCGACGCCTCAAGCCCCTGCGGGCGCACCTCGAGCGCGCCTGATAGTCAGGCCGAAACGCGCGCCGGGGGGGCCACCTGGCGCTCCGCGGCGGGCGCCGAGCGGGAGGCCGACCCAGCGCTGCGCGCTGTGTGCCCGCCCGCCGCACACGCCGCCCAGAGGGTCGACAGCCACGTCAGGCAGGCCAGCACGACGTGCACCCAGACGAGCTCCGCGGGCAGATGCGTCTCGTACTGATCCAGCCCCACGACACCCTGCAGCGCCAGCAGCACGCACAGCACCGTCAGTGGGCGCCCGATCGCCGGGCCCGCCGCGCGGCGGCGCGCCAGCCACCACACCCCAACGGCCGCGAGACTGAAGACGAAGGCGATCTCGGCGTGGCGATGGATCACGAAGTCCATCGTCCCCCGCCCGTCGAAGTCCAGGCGGTTGATCTTCTGGCCCGGAGAGCCACCCGCGTGCGGCCCCGCGGCGGTCGCCGCGGTCCCGGCGAAGATCGTCAGCGCGCCGAGGCCCACCAGCGCGCGGATTGACCAGACGAGCTGGCGATCGAGAAGGCCTGCCACGAAGCGGCCGGGGGCTGACCCTGCGCCCTGCTCGAGCTCATGCGAGGCCCGCCAGACGAGCACGGTCGCGGCGACGAGGATCAACATCGACAGCGCGAAGTGGCCCATCACCCAGCCGTAGTCCAGCGCGCCTTTGACGGTAAAGCCGCCGAGCACCGCCTGGGCCACCACGCCGAGCGGCAGCAACGCCCCCAGCCACATCAGGTCACGGCGATACGGTCGCCGGCGCAGGGCCGCCAGCCACGCCAGGCCCGCGGCGATCGAGACCGGGAACGTGATCACTCGGTTTGAGAACTCGATCACCGCATGGGTGTTCAGCGGCGGGTAGACGTTGCCGTAGCACTTCGGCCACGTCGGACAACCGAGGCCCGACCCCGTGAGGCGGACCGCGGCGCCGGTCAGCACGATCAGCGTCAGCGCGCCCAACGCGACGTAGGCGACGCGCAGGTACTGCTCCGGCGTGACGGTGTAGCCGTTGGTGCGCTCACGCAGTCTCTCCCGTCGGGTGCTCACAGGCATAAGTCTGCCAAGTCAGCCACGGCGAGGGGCAGGCCGGATAATGGTCGAGGTGGACGCGCCTACGATCCGACCCTGGACGCCGGGCCCGCCAGCGGCGCGCGCGGGGGCAGGCACGATCGATGTGTGGCGGGCGGACTTGACGGCGGTCGAGGAGGAGCTCGAGGAGTTGCTCTGTGCAGAGGAGCGCGAGCGCGCCGCACGGATCGTGGGAGAGCGCGACCGAGTCCTGTGGGCTCGCTCGCGAGGAGTGCTGCGGGCACTGCTAGGTCGCTACCTGGACCGCGACCCGCGAACGCTCGACTTCGCGCTCGGCGCGCACGGCAAGCCCGCGTTGCGGCACGGCGGGACGGGCCCAGAGTCGAGCGGGGCCGCGGGAGCTGGCGAAGGGCTGCGACCGGGCGGCGGCCTGCGTTTCAACCTGTCGCACTCCGGCACGTTCGCGTTATACGCGGTGACCGCCGGATGCGAGGTGGGGGTCGATATCGAGCGTGCACGCGAGCGGTACACCCCCGAGTTCCTACGCGCGTGGGTCGCGCGCGAGGCCGCGGGGAAGTGCCGTGGGACTGGGCTTGGCCGTGGGAGTGGGCTCGCCACCTCGTCAGCTGGACCCAGAATCCCCCGCAGGGTGACTCTGTGGACGGCTGAGCTCGATGTCGGGCCCGATGCGACGGGCGCCGTGGCGGTGGAGGGCGGGCCGTGCGAGCTGCGTTGCTGGGAGTGGGGCGCCTAGACCTAGAGACCCACACCGGCCCCTGAATAGGGACTCAACGGTGGTGATGAGAGGAGCTTTCCGGCAGGTGCATGATCGAGACGTAGGCGCGCGAGACGTTGCGGACTTTGTCATAGGCGAGAATCTCGAGCAGGTGGCGGCCAAACGAGATATGCCTGGCGCCCGACCAGTGGATCTCCGCGAACAGCACGCGCGGGTAACTATGCATTTGCCTATACGGGTCGAAGTTGCGGATCAGGTGGCCGTCGTAGAGCAGACGGATGCGCTCGATGCCCTGGCTGTCGATGGCCCTGACCTTGATCCACAGGTGGCCGGTGTAGCGCTCACCGCGGGTGGGTTCGGCCACCTCGATCTTCGGCCCGGCGAAGTCGCCGCAGGCGCCCTTCACGCGATCGCCGTGCTCGAGGTAGGCGCGCATCGCCGCGTAGGCCGCCTTATGCGTTGAGTTGGAGTGGAGCAGGCCCGAGTCAATAGTGCCTTCGTCGATGATCGGAAACCACAGGCCCAGCTGCACATATGAGTTCTGCGCAAGGCAGTGATAGGACTGGGACAGGTAGGTCGACTGCTGAGTTTCAGTCACACCCTCCGGCTTGAGGCCGGCGAACATGCCTTCTGAGCACTCGGCGGCCGTGGTCCGCCAGCTCATCTCGGTCATCCAGATCGGCACGTCATCGCCGTTTGCCAGCTCGGTGGCGTGCACTTCGCGGTAGCCGAGGAACGAGTCAGGATCCAGCCGTTCGTCGGAGTCACGCAGGATCAGGTAGGGCGAGTTGATGTCACAAGCGGTGTCGGTGTGCACGCCGACAGCGTCGAAGTAGCCCTTGCCACCGGCCTGATAGACGCCCTGCAGAAAGTTGTAGTCGTTACCGGTCAGCCCGCCGAGCACTACCTTGGCGGCAGGGTCGGCCGACTTGACGGCGGGGTATGCCGCCTGCAAAAGACGGGTGTAGGCGGCGGGTTCGGGGGCGCCGGCCCACCACGCCGTGGCATCCTCCTCGTTCCAGATTTCATAGGCGGCCACGTGCCCTGCCCAGCGCTCGGCGACGTAATGCAGAGCGGCGGCATAGTCGGCAGGGTTGGCCGGTGGAGCGTTCGGTACGGCCGAGTCGTTCTCCCAGGAGGGGGTACCGACGAAGTCGATGATCACGTGGGTGCCTCGCGGCAGCGTGGCGAACATTCGTTCATAGCGCGGGAACCAGAAGTCAGAATGCACGCCCGGAGAGGGTTCGAGATCGGGCCACGTCGCGAACACGCGGACCCAGTGGGCGCCCAGCGCCTTGACCTCGGCGATGCCCGACGGTTCGAGGGTGTTCAGGTTCACGCCGGCTTCGGCGGCCGAGGCAGGCGTGGCGAGCAGACCGCAAGCGCATACACAGCTCGCCAGCAGGGTCGCAAGGACCGCCAGGCGCGTCAGAACCGCTCGGGGCGCCAGAGCCGCCAGGCGCGCAAGGACTGCCCAGGGCGTGGAAATCCTATGTAGAGCCGAAATCCTCACCGCCAGCGTGACATCGGCAGAGGACCACCCATCGGTCGCGCGCGCCAGGCGGGAATGGCCGGATGATGCAGCGTTGCTCACGCGGCCTCCCTCGCCTCCCAGACATGTCTGTGACACACGGTGACACTATGTGTTACAGTCTGGATATGAGCGATCACTTCACTCTCCGTCTTCAGACCGGGGTGAGCGAGCGGCTACGCCGACACGCACGACGAACGGGCCTTGCACCGCGACCTCTCGCGCAGCGCTACGTCGAGGAGGGTGTTCGCCACGACGATCACCCGCTGATTCATTTCCTTCCCGGCGTAGCCGGCCGGCGCTCGGTCGTAATGGGAACCGGCTTGGATGTGTGGGAGGTCATTGCGACGGTCCGCGACAACAAGAACGATCTCACCGAGACAGCCTCCTACCTGGGAATACCCCTCGGCCTAGTAGAGGCAGCCGTCACCTACTACGGCGAGTACCCAGATGAGATCGACGAGCAGATCGCCGACAACGAGGCCGAGTACGAGCGTGGTTATGCCGCCTGGGAGGCAGGACAGAGAGCGCTCGCTTCGTGAAGGTGCTGCTCGACGAGCAGCTCTCAGTGGAGATCGCCCGGGAGCTTCGCAGGCGCGGGCACGATGTGGAGGCAGTCACCGAGCGACCAGACCTGCTCAGAGCGCCTGACGAGCGACTGATGGAAGTCGCCATGCAGGAGAACCGCGCAGTCATCACCAACAACCTCCGTCACTTCCGTCCAATCGCCGCCCAACGACTCGCGCAGGGCAAGCAACATGCAGGACTGATCTTGCTGCCCTCGAGCCGAGCCCGCAATCGTGGCGCCACGGGAGCTCTAGCCGACGCGATCGAGGCGGTGATGCGCGCCAATCCCGAGGGCATCGCGGGAGCGGAGCGCTGGATCGCGCCGCTATCAGTAGCGAAACGGTAGCTCGGCCGCGACCTCGGCCAGCTTGGGCGCCTGCCGGTCACGCTCAGAGACGATCAGCTCGTCGAGCGGGAGCGGCCACTCGATCCCGATCTCAGGGTCGTCCCAGGCGATGCCGCGCTCGACCGCGGGGTCGTAGTAGGCAGTCTGCTTGTAGAGGACGTCGGCGACGTCTGAGAGCACGCAGAAGCCGTGGGCGAAGCCGACGGGAACATACAGCTCGCGCATGTCCTCGTCGTCGAGCTCCACAGCCTCCCACTGGCCGTACGTGGGCGAGCCTTGGCGCAGGTCGACGTTGATGTCGACGATCCGCCCGCGGGCACAGCGCACGAGCTTGGCGACGCCAGCGCCGATGTGGAAGTGCATCCCTCTCACCACGCCTCGAGTCGAGCGCGAGTGGTTGTCCTGGATGAACTCCTCCTCTGTAGGGATGCCCAAGTCAGCGTGCCACTGGCGGCGGTAGGTCTCGCTGAAGAAGCCCCGCTCGTCGGGGAAGACCGAGGGCTCGAGGATCACGAGGCCGGGGAGAGAAGTGGGGATCGGTTGCATGGAGGGTGCTATTGAAGCGGATCGACCCAGCGCAGGCCGGAGAAGCGGGAGAAGTCGTTGTCGCACGAGCACAGCGTCGCGCCGTGCTCGATCGCAAGCGCGGCGAGGTGGGCGTCGCTCGTGAGGTTGCCGGCGGTGCCCAGCGGCGCCAGCAGTTCGCGCAGGACGGCCGAGTGGCGGTCGGTGGGGTGGACGACCGTCGCGCACGGCTGAGCGAGCCAGCGGTCCACGACGTCAAGCGCCTGATCGGCGCGCCAAGGCCGACTGAAGCTGCGCGGGTTGGTGCTCAGTCTGACAAAGCCGATCAGCGCCAACCAAGCAAACGCCACTGTCTCCGTGCCCGATAGCGTGCTCTCGCACCCATTCGAGCGCGCGCTCGTGATGTACGGCGGTCTCGTCGGCAGCGTAAACGAGCAGATTGACGTCGGGCAGCTTCACTTGCGCAGGTCTAGCTTGCGCATGGTCTCCGCGTCTTCCATTTCGCCCGCGAGCGTCAGCGCCTTGTCGAGGTTGACCCCCGGACGCACGCCTAGCGGGGCAGTTTGCATGCGAAAAGGACGTGCCGCGGGAGCCACCGCACTGAGACCCGACCGAACGGCGTCGTTGATGGCGACCTTGAACGAGACCCCGCGCTCACGGGCGGTCTGCTCAAGCTTCGCCGCGACATCGGGGTCGAGCGTGACCGTTGTTCTCATACGTGCATCATAGCATCAACTAGCTTGCTGTCATGATGCTCTCCCTTTGGGATCTGGCCTATCGACTACCTTGACGCGGTGCTCGTAAAGGACCAAGAGGCCGAGGTCGACGACCCTGTGGCCGTGAGCTCCAAGAGGCCGAGTGCGCAGCGTCGGCGATCGCGGATACCGGGCTGGCCGCCGGCGAAGGGGTCGCGACTGTTGCTCAATGCGGTGACGGTCGTGGTCACGGTGGTCTTCTCCTACATCGCGCTCAGCGGTATCGACCTGTCGCTGGCTTGGCGAGCGTTGCGCACGAGCGACTACTGGTGGATCGGAGCGGCGCTGATCGCCTTCGGCCTGGGCGACATCACGCGGGGGCTGCGCTGGCGCTCGCTGTTCGCGCGTGGCCGGCGGCCCCCCGCTAGGACCGCGACGAACGCGATGATGGTCGGCTATCTCTACAACAACATCCTGCCCGCGCGGGCAGGCGAAGCGGCCCGCGTCCTGGTCCTGACGCAACGCAGCGACGCCACGCCCGTGGAGATCGTCGGCACGGTCGTGCTCGAGCGCCTATACGACGTGTTCGCGATCCTCGTGATCTTCTTCGCGGCCGAGCCGTGGCTCCCGCACGTGAGTTGGTTCGGCGCGGCGGCCGTCGCCGCGATCGTGCTGGCGATGCTGATCGCGACCGCCGCGATCGTGCTCGCCGTCTACGGCGATCGTCCCCTGCGCCTGCTGCTGCGCCCGCTGAGGCGACTGTCGATGTTCTCCGGCGAGCGCCTGGAGCACACCCTCGACGAGCTCACGCACGGCCTCAGCGGGCTTGCGTCATGCCGGCCTCGCGCTCGAAGCCTTTGCGTGGACGATCGCTTCCTGGCTGCTCACGGCGCTCTGCGCCTACCTCGTAACCGTCGCCTTCCATCTGCACCTGCCGTTCGCCTGCGGCGTGCTCGTCGCGGTGGCGATCGGAGCCGGCATGATCCTGCCATCCCCGCCTGCCGCCGTCGGCGTGTTCGAGGGCGCCGCGCTGATTGCGCTGAAAGCCTATGGCGTGCCCCACTCCGAGGCGCTGCCCTTTGCCTTGGTCCTGCACCTCGTCAACTTCGTGCCGTTCGTGCTCGTAGGCGTATTCCTGCTGCATTACAACTCGCGGCATCCGCGGCGCGCGACCACCGACCCGGACGTGAGCGCCACGCCTGCGTGAGCCGATTTTAGAGAACCACGCCGCACCGTCGAAGCACGAAGCCAGTAATAAGGGCGCCCGCGAGACCGAGCACACCGATCAACGTGACGAGGGGTCCCAGCTCCATCGGCATTGTATCCGCGCGACTCACACTGAGACGGACGACGCGACTGCCGTCCAAGGGCCGCTCCAACGCCAGAAAGCCTTCAGCTGTGCGCCCGGCGATTCGCAATCCTTGCACTGAGACCATGTCGGCACTCGCCGCGATATTTGATGCCAGCGGTCCTTCTCCCGTGGGCACCGTGACCGTTTGTGTAGTGCTTTCTCCCTTGACGAGCGCCGGGTCGAGTCGCACCTCCCCGTCGGTCGGAACTACCTGATCCTCAACGTCTCGAAATTGGCCTGTTTCGTACCACGTTGGCGGCGTGTGGTGGGGATAGTGCAGCACCGAGGAGCGGTTGGCCAAGTAGTGCGGCGACGTAGGATAGTAATACGCATCGGAGTTCCACACCTGCCAGACGCCCAACCCCAGGCCGAAAAGCACAATGCCCACGAGCAGCGCGCTCAAGCCGGACATGCCTCGGGCATCGTGATGCGTCCGCATGCCCATCAGGGCAACAACGACCAGACCAGCGATCGCCATCACAATGTAGGTCTCGAGCCGAAACGTAAACTGAATCACAGCCAGCGTCGCTGGAAGGTGCTTCCACACCGATTCATCCACGAGCAACAGTAGTAATCCAGCGAAGACCAACGAGAGAAGGACAGTCATACGTCGTATCTCCTTGCCCATTCTGGCCCTCCACAGCGCCAAGAGCGCAACAACCAGCCAGACAATCACCAGTACCGGAAGCTCGGTGAAGTGAGCGCGCAGATACGTCGAGTCGGTGGCCCTTGCACGAAATGGGTCGAACACGATCGACAACGGGCTGAAGATGCCACTGATAGCGGGATCGATAGCGCGATACTGGGCGATCTGGGTATGAAGCGCGTAGGTGAGGTCGGGCAGTAGGAACCAACCATTGACCATCACCGCGAGCGCCATCACACCGAGCACCACGCCCACCCGCCGTCCATGCAGTGCCGTCAGTTGAGAAAACCACGCCACAACAAGGGAAGCGGCGATCGCCGCAAGGAAGATGGTTCCCCACTCGAAGGTGATGTTGTGGCTGCCCGACCAGATCACGGTCGCCACCGCGAGGCCCAGAACCGATCTGGCGTTTGGCCCGCGCCGGACAATGTGCAATCCGCACGCAATCACCATCGGCACCATTGAGGTCGCGACCAGCTCGGGCCATGAGCCACGCCCATAGGCGACCGATAGGTAGTACGCCCCGGTTACGACAACTATCGCCGGTAGATGCGACGCGACTCCCGTGAGGCCACCCTGGCGCGCCACCCAGTAAGACCCGCCATACGCCGTGGCGAACGCGGCCATGATCATCGCCACAAAGACTCCAACGGGCGCTCCGGTAAGGACCATCAGATAGCCGCCGAGCGCATACAGCGTTCCACCGTAGAAAGCGAAGTTGGGATAGAACACGCCGAGTGGTTCAGCGTTGAGAAACAGACTGGGATGACCCGTAGCGCTAATTTCACGCGATTGCATCCAGGTCAGCCAAAGATGGTTCACCCAGTCATCGATAAAGCCTTTTGTGGTGAAGAGTGCCGGAGCGCCGATCATGAGCAGGACAGCCAGCGGGAGCAGCAGATCCACTCCACGCGGCAACTCTGCGGACAGCCAGGAAGATGTCCGCTGCGGGGGCAACGTCTCAGCTGACACCGCAGACCTCGACCGCCGCTTCGCTGGACAAGCGCACGAACCAGGGACGCCCTGAGTCGTCTACAGGAAACTTCACGATGTCATCCGCTCGCGCAGCGACGGCGCCCAACTCCATGCCACCGAGCGGAGGAGAGAACCTGCGCACCACGACCTCGACCGGTTGCGTCGTAGCGCGAATCAGCAGACCGCCGGGCGCCGGTAGGAACTCCGTGTATGCGCCTGGTCCTACAGCCGTGGTGGACCAACACTGCTTGTCGTGGACGGGTTGGGAGCCACCTACATTTGCCAGCAGCGGCGCAATGGGGCTCAGACGAACGCGCTGCTCGGCCGGCGCGAGCGCGACGCTCTCGAGTTTGACCAAGGTTTCGTCAACCTCAGTACGCACCGCCGTACTGGAGGCGATGATCTCGGCCGGCGTGTCGGCCGGCGAGGAGCCGATGGCCCTCACGGTATGTAGGTATGGCCCGGCTTCGATCTGAGGGGCACGCTGAGGATCGGGCTGAAAGCCCGGCGGCACGTAGGCAGCCGCCAATTCGAGCGCTCCCAGCTCCGCCGTCACGGCGGTGGAGTCCGAACGCAAGCCCATAGCACCGGCGTGGAGCACCGTCAGTCCGGTGACCGCGCAAAATACCATCAGCACAGTCGCCACCGCAGAGGCATTAGATGTGATGGTCACTTCGCGCAGCAACTCAACACCAATGAGCACAATCACGACCGCGCCGAGATAGATGTAGCGACTAGTTTCAGGCTGGGAGATGGTGGAACGCGCGACAGCCGTGACCGCCCAGAGGGTGATGGCGGTCGCCAGCAGACCGGCTAGTCGAGCTGACACCGGGATCGGTCGCGTCAGACGGCGTACTACGAGCACTGCGCCAAGCAGCGCGAGCGGACGCCCCCATTCGAGCGCACGTCCAACAAGGCCGCCAAAGGCCGCGGCGGCCAAGTCCTCAGCAAAGCCGGGAGCATTGATCAACCCATTTTCTGTGAGCTGACTTTCCCCATAGCCCAGGTACCAGAGCATGTAGAGAAAGGCTGGAATCAACACAATCCATACCGATCGTCGGCGACGTGCCCAAGCGAGCTCCACGGCTACGCCGACCATCACCGCGATACCGAGACTCGAGCTGCCGGCGGCCACGAGCACACACAACATCGCGGCTATTTCGCTCCAACGGCCCTTCCGCTCGAGCAATACCCACGCCGCCAGACCGCCAGCCACCGACAGCATGTAGCCAATCTGAAAAGCCCACAGAAGGTCTTCCCAAGCCGCGCCGAGGAACAGGATCAGAGCCGCGGCCAGCAGCGCAGGTACACATGGAATGCGCCGCGAGGCGAGCACAAAAACCAGGGCCCCGCAGAGAAGATGCAGGCCGATGACTACGACGCGAAAGACCGCGTAGTGGTTGAGACCCACCAGATGAAAGAGCACCTTATAAACAGCGACCGGGAAGACCGAGATGTTCCCTACGTGCGCAGCGAGTAGAGAATGAATCCCACCGCCGTAATCATGGGTTACAAAATCCCAATCGTCATAGAAAAACGTAAGTCCACGCCCCATGTAGAGCAGCAACGCCGCAGCAATCAGCATCAACGCCGTCAACGTCCACAGCGAGTTCCGCTCGACCCACGCAATAGCACCAACCAAGCCGCCGGTCAGCGTTTTGCCGCGGCGGCCGGACAGCTCCACGCCTCCGCGGGGAACAGGCGTCGCCATCAGGGCAGCACCCCGCACGTTTCGACGGCCGCGCTAGAGGTAATCTGCAGCTGCCACGGCACTGGCGCCGAGTCTGCCGAGATCGAGAGCAACGCCCCGCCGTGCGGGGACACGGGTCCGGACAGCCGATGGAACGTTTCACCAAAGCGCCTGATGGCCAGCGATATTGCGCTTGCGCCCCGATCGCGAATGATCGCTCCCCCGGTGGGCAGCACCAGAGCGACGACCATGGGCGTAAACACTGTCGGCGTAAGGCGTAAGCAGGCGCCGTGCTGAGACTCCGTCGCACCGGCGTGCGAGATTGCCGCAGGCGCGCGCGCGAGCACTGACGGCTTCGTGGCTCCCAGCGGCGACAGCTTGGCAACACCGAGCTGGACGAGGACGGCATCCGCGTCCGCCCGCGCCGCTGGTTCGCTTTTGGTGATTTGGGTAGGTGTGTCGGCTGGGGTAGAGCCGATCGCGCGCACAGTGTGCAGGTATGGACCAGCCAGCAACCCGAGCGCCTCCTTGGGGTCGAGTTCATAATCAGCGGGAGCGTGGGCGGCGGCGAGTTCCAGCGCTCCCAGCTCGGCGGTGATCGCCTCGGCGTTTTCGCGCCGCCCGATCGCGCTGTTACGCATGACCGTCAGACCGGTGATCACGCTGACGAGGATAAGGACGGTGGCCAGGCCGATCGCGCGCGGTGTGATCGGGACGCCGCGCAGCAGCTCGACGCCGACGAGCACGATGACGACGGCGCCGAGATAGATGTAACGGCTGGATTCGGGCGTGGAGATGGTCGAGCGGGCGGCGGCCGTGATGACCCACAGCGCGATGCCGGTGGCGAGGAGGCCCGCCAGCCGCGGGGACACTGGCAGCGGACGGACCAGACGGCGCATGAGCACGAGCAGAGCGACCAGCGCGAGGGGACGGCCCCATTCAAGACCGCGCCCGATCAGTCCTCCAAAGGCCGCCGCGATGAGTTCCTCGACGTAGCCGGGAGCAGCGATGAGCGAGCTTTCGGTGACCTGGCTTTCCCCGTAGCCCAGGTACCAGAGCGCGTAGAGGATCGCCGGGACGATGACGATCCACATACGCCGCCGATCACCACCTCGCCAGAGCAGCTCGACGGCGATGCCGACCATTATCGCGATGCCGAGGCTCGAGCTACCGGCCGCGATGATCAGGCACAGCATCGCGAGCGTGTCTCCAAGCCGATCCTTGCGTTCCAGCAGCACCCAGGTTGCCAGACCGCCGACAATAGAGAGCAGGTAGCCGATTTGAAAAGCCCACAGCAAATCCTCCCAGGCCGCGCCCAAGAACAGGATCAGCACCGTGGCCAGCAGCGCGGGCGCGCGCGGGATGCGTCGCGCGGTAAGCATGAAGATGAGCCCAGCGGAAACCAGATGCAGCACAACAACCATGAGGCGATAGAAGATGTAGTGGCTGAGGCCCACGAGGTGAAACATGACCTTGTAGACAGCGATCGGGAACACCGAGATGTTGCCGACGTGAGGGAGCATCAACGAGTGAAACCCACCGCCGTAGTCATTGGTGACGAAGTCCCAGTCATCACCGAAGAACGAGAAGCCTCGTCCCATATAGAGAAGGATCAGGGCCTCAAGAAGCATCAGCGCACCCAACGTCCACAGCGAATTCAGCTCGACGGCTCTGATAGCTCGATCCAGCCCAGTACCCGCAATCTCACCATCGTCAACGGGTAGCTTTTCCGCACCCCCTGAGGACACAGACCTCGTTATCGACACCATCAACGCACCTGTGGACCAAGACGGGTACGCCCGCCTGACGCCTCCGACTCATGATCAGCAGCGATCCCAGGGTGCGGACGTACGTGCTTGTCATCTGTCAGATCGGGGCGACGATAATCGCCGCGGCTCAGATGATGCTCGAGGAACACGTAGAGCACGATGAACAGGTAGCGGCTTCCCATCTCCTGGAGCTTGAGCTTGGAGACGCCGTAAGCACGGTTGGTCCAGGAGATCGGCACGACCGCGTAGGAGTGGCCTCGGACGATCGCCTTTAGCGGCATCTCGACGGTCAGGTTGAAGTGATTGGAGAGCAGTGGCTGGATGTGCTCGATGACCTCGCGCCTGTAGGCCTTGAAGGCATTGGTCGTGTCGTTGTAGCCGTGCCGGAAGAGCACGCGGATCCCGAGGTTCACCAGCCGGTTGAGGATCAGCTTGACTTTGGGGTAGTCGTGCACCTCGCCGCCGCGCACGAAGCGCGAGCCGAAGGCACAGTCAAAGCCCTCCTGCAGCACCCGGTAGTAGCGCACGAGGTCCTTTGGCGAGTCCGACAGGTCGGCCATCACGATCGCCACCGCGTCGCCGGTGTACTCGTCCAGGCCGGCGCGCACCGCCTGGCCGAAGCCGGGAGAGCAGCGGAGAGCGCACGCAGCGCACGCCCGGATCGCGCTCGGCGATCGCGCGCACCGCCTCTCGCCGTGCCGTCGCTGCTGGCGTCGTCGACGACGAGGATCTCGTAGGGGATCTCCTCGGCCTCGCAGCTCCGAGGTCACCGCGTCGACGGTGGCACCGATCGACTCGACCTCGTTGTGGGCGGGGATTACGACCGACAGCTTCATCCGACGGCGACCCACCGCTCGGCGTTGCGATCGTGGATCTCGGGCAGGATGTCGCGCACGTCGTGAGTGATGTCCCAGCTCGGATAGTCGCGCTTGAACGGCTCGAGGTCGCTGATCCACCAGCGGTGATCGCCGATCCGGTTGTCCTCGCCGAGGCTCCACTGCAGCTCGCGGCCGGCGATCTCCTGGCAGAGGTCGATCGCCTCGAGCATCGAGCAGTTGCTCTGGCGGCCGCCGCCGATGTTGTAGACGGCGGCCGGCCGGGGAGCGTGGTGAAAGGCCTCGAACGCCGCCACCAGGTCGGCGGCGTGGATGTTGTCGCGCACCTGCTTGCCGCCGTAGCCGAACACGGTGTAGGGCTCGCCGGTCATCGTGCAGCGCATCAGATAGGAGAGGAACCCGTGCAGCTGCGTGCCGGCATGGTTGGGGCCGGTCAGGCAGCCGCCGCGAAAGCAGACGGTCGGCATGTCGAAGTAGCGGCCGTACTCCTGCACGAGCAGGTCGGCGGCCGCCTTGGAGACGCCGAACAGCGAGTGGGTCGAGGAGTCGATCGACATCGTCGTGTCGATCCCCCGGTAGTAGCGGTGATCCTCCGGCAGCTCCAGGCGCTGCTCGAGCTCGATCAGCGGCAGCTGAGTTGGGCAGGTCGCCGTAGACCTTGTTGGTCGAGCAGAAGATGAACGTCGCACTCGGCGCGTGGCTCCGCGTGGCCTCGAGCAGGTTGAGCGTGCCGTTGGCGTTGACCGCGAAGTCGGTCTGCGGATCGGAGGCCGCCCAGTCGTGCGAGGGCTGCGCCGCGGTGTGGATCACCAGCTCGATCTCGCCTGCGCGCTCGGCGAAGACGCGCGCCACGCCGTCGGCGTCGCGGATGTCGATCTCGAGCGAGCGGAACTCGCTGGGATAGCGCTCGCGTGAGCGCCCCGGTCGTGTGGGCTGTCGAGGCGTCGGCGCCGAAGAACGTCGCGCGCATGTCGTTCTCCAGGCCGATCACGTCGTAGCCGGCCTGCACGAAGTGCGCGACCGACTCCGAGCCGATCAGGCCTCCTGAGCCGGTGACGATTGCTACAGGCATCTGGTCCTTTCTAGAGTGCGCCCGCAAGGGCGGACTCGTGCTCGACGATCCAGGCGTGGATGTCGGCCAGGATCTCGGCCGGCTCCCGGCGCGGCCGCCAATCGGTCGTGCTGTGCAAACGGGTGCAATCCGAGATGTAGATCGGAATGTCCCCCGGACGATCCTCCCCGGAGGAGCTGATCTCGATCGTCCTACCCGTGATCTCGCGACATAATTCGGTGGTCTCCAGCAGCGACAGGCTACAGGCTCTGCCTCCCCCCACGTTGACCGTGCGACCGGCCCAGCGGTCGGGATCGCCGAGCTGCTCGTCGACCAGCTCCAGCAGATCCTCGACGTGCAGCAGGTCGCGCACCTGCTTGCCCGTACCGCCGAAGCCGATGTAGGACAGCGGCCGGCTAGAAGTGGTGGGCGAGCATCCAGTAGGTGAAGACCCCCTGGTCGACCTTGCCCATCTGCCACGGCCCGGCCACCACGCCGCAGCGGTTGATCACCGTCTGCAGGCCGTAGGCTCGCGGCGTACTCGCTCATCAGCAGCTCGGCCGAGAGCTTGGTCGCGCCATAGAGCGTGCGCGCGCCCTCCAGCGGGAAGGACTCGGCGATACCGCGTGCGGAGGCTCCCGGCAGCGGCTGCTCGTCCTCGAGCTCCAGGCGCGTCTCGCCCTCGCGGTAGGCGAGACGCTCCAGCGCCGCCACCGGATAGACGCGGCTGGTCGACAGGAAGACGAACTGCGCCCCCGTGCGACGGGCCAGCTCCAGGCAGTTGTAGGCGCCCATCAGGTTCGTCTGCACGACGTAGTCGGGGCTGCCGTCGACACCAGCCATCACCGAGGGCTCGGCCGAGCACTCGATCAGCGCATCCAGCTCGCCGATCTCCAGCAGGTCCTCCAGCTCGCGCACGTCGCCGTGGAGGAACTCCACCCCAGCCTCGCGCAGGCGGGGCAGGTTCAGCTCCGAGCCACGGCGGCGGAGGTTGTCGAGGGCCAGACACCTCCCAGTCGGGATGCCGCCGCGCCAAGCCGACCGCGAGACTGCGCGCCGATGAAGCCGGCGCCTCCGGTGATCAACACGCGGCGCGTAGAAGATGGCTCCGGCGTAGAAGACGGCTCTGGAGAAGCGGATGGTGGGGAGAGCATCGAATCGTAAGCGCTGCGGACTGTCGCTAGGAGGTCGTGGCAGACTACCGCCGCATGCCGCCTGAATCGCACCTGGAGCACCTCCAACGTAGTCGTGATGAGATCCTTGAGGCGATCGGCGAGCCCCCTGATCTCGTGTTCGTACGAGGCTTCGGCAATCTCGGGGACGAGCTGATCTGGGCCGGCACCCGCGAGCTTCTCAATAGCCACTCCTACCGCGAGATCGGACTCGATGAACTGCCCGGCGCACGAGGACACACCGGAGTGATCTGTGGCGGTGGGGGGTTCTGCCACCCCTACCACGAGCCCATGCCCCAAGTACTCGCGATCGCCGAGATGCGATTCGAGCGCGTCATCGTGCTGCCGACCACCTTCGACACCTCGGTTGAGCGTGGTGCGCGAAACGTTGCGGCGCACGAAAGGCCTTAGTCTTCGCACGAGAGAGGGAGTCCTACAACCAGATTCGACCGCTCTGCGACGCGCGCCTCGCGCACGACTGCGCCTTCTTCTTCGACTACCGCCCCTACCGGCAGACCGGCTCTGGAACCCTGCTCGCGCTGCGCACCGATCCCGAGTCGGCCGCCGACCGTCCGATACCGCCCGAGAACGATGACATTTCGATGACCGCCGGCACATTGGAGCGCTGGCTGGAGAAGATCTCGAGCCACGAGCTGATCCAGACGGATCGGGCACATGTCATGATCGCCGCTGCCCTACTGGGTAAGACGGTCGAGTTCGACACGAGCAGCTACTTCAAGGTCACAGCCCTTGCCGATTACGCGCTGGACGGCTTTCCGATCCGAGCGACCTGCCGCCGGCGGCGACGCCCAGGCGAACCTCCGTCCACTTGGCGCCGTCGCCCTGTTCCCCTGAAGGCGACGGCCGTGCGCAAGCAGCTCATCGCTCTCGCCGAGACCAATCCTCCGCCCCCCGGTCGAGGAGATCCGCGGTCCCTCCGTCGCCCCGCGTGACAGCCGTAATCATCTCGCATGACAGGCCTGAGCTCCTGCTCGGTGCGCTGCATTCGCTGGTCGAGGTGACCAGCATCCCGGTAAAGATCCTCGTGATCGACAACGACTCGACGCCTCGTACCCGCTGGATTATGTCCGAGGCATGCGCCGCGCACCCACAGATCCAGGCTGCATCGGAGCGAGCGTAACCTCGGTTGCGCCGGAGGACGCAACCTCGCGCTTAGTTCGTCGACACCGAGTTGGTCCTGTTCCTGGATGACGACGGGGAGCTACTGCCCGGCGCGCTCGAGCATCTGGTCTCCGAGCTCGACCTGCACCCAGACGTCGAGGGAGTCACGCCGCTGGTCGTGCTGCCCGACGGACGGGTCGCTGACACGGGCGGCTGGTTCGAGGAGTCAAAGGAGATGGTCACCTTCAGGTCTGTCTCGGCGGGCCTCCAATTCGACGATCCCGACCTGCCTGCCTCAGGTCGCTGCGATTGGATTCCGGGACAGTGCCTCCTCCGTACGAGCTTGTTTGCGCAATTCCCACTCGACCTGGGGATGTCCGCCTACTTCGAGGACACCGAGTGGGCCTACCGGGTCGCCAAGGCAAAACCCGACTGCTTTCGACGCTCGCGAGAGTCGCTCCTGCTGCACCACGTCGATCACAAGTCGGGTTGGCGCAGAGATTTTGTTGGCCGGATCGGTCTCACCCGCCTGATCGCCACAACCGCACATTTCTATCGGGTTCACGGTCGGCTATTCAGGCTCCCCGGCGTAGATGTGTTCGCAATGATGCCCGAGCTCACGCGGACCAACGAGACGCTCGACCTGGTGGGAGCCCGTCTCGTGATGGAGTTGGCCAACACACACAGCCAAGATTGGCTGCTGATGGAATGGATGAACGGCGGCCTGGACCCGGTCCTCGGGGTTGAACGCACAGCGCTCGGCGACGAGCTGCACACAGCGCGCACAGAGGTAGAGAGATTGCGTACCGAACTCGCCGCCGTTCAATCAGAGGCGCAGGACGCGCGGCGCCAGATCGAGATCGAGCGTGGCGGGCGCGAGGAGGTCTCGGCGCGCCTTCAGGACGTATACAGGTCCAGATTGTGGAAAGTGGGTGGCTACTACGGCCGCATTCGCCGCCACGTTCGGCGAATGCTGGCGCCCCTGGTCAGCCAGGGACCGCCCAGATCCTGACTGGGGCTACAGGTTCTCGGCGATCAGGGGCGCCGAGCGGTTGAACACCCAGAAGCCGATCAAGAAGAACGCGACCACGACGCCGACGGGCTCGAGCAGCTGCCACCAGCCGCCGACGACTTGGCCAGCCGACAGCGCCCCTCGATCGACCATCGCGTGACGAAACTGCTCGACGATGATCGCCAGTGGGTTGAGCATCAGCAGGTGAAAGAGCGTGGGGCTGAGTTTTTCGCGCATCAACTCGACCGGGATGAGGATGCCCGACGCGTAGAACAGCACCTGATTGAAGACCTCCCAGATTGGCTGTATATCGCGGAAGTGGACGAACAGGGCCGAGAGCAGCATGGCCAGGCCGGTGCAGTAGATCACGAGCATTGCGAGGATCAGCGGCGCCTCCACCCATGAGAGCATCGGTCGCACACCCTCAGCCAAGGCGAAGATCAGCACCACGATCAAATTCAGGGCGAGATTGAACGAGGCGAGCAGCACGATCGAGAGCGGTATCACCAGGCGCGGGAAGTGGATCTTGCGGACGAGGTTCTCGCGATCGACGACGCTGCGCACCGCACCGCCGGTGGCTTCGCCGAAGAACGTGAACAGGACGATTCCCGCAAGCAGGGCGACAGCGTAGTGCGGAGCAGTGCTCACTTTGGCGACGTGGCTGAAAACGAACAGCAGCACGCCGAACAGCAGCAGCGGTCGCATCAGTTGCCAGACGTAACCAAGAATCGAACCGAAGAAGCGGAGCTTGAACTCGTTGCGAGCGATGTTGTACGTGAGGTGCCAGAAGCGCGACCAATCCTGAGTCAACGCGCGTGGGCCTCGCATCGGCGGGCCCAAGCTACCAAGATCGAGTTCGGAGATATTCAGTTCTGTCGTTGACATCAGACTCAGTTCCTCGATAGCTCGACGGGATGCGCGGAGCGCTCAATCGTCGCTGTGTGGGGAAGATCAACCAGCCCACCCTGAGCGGTAGAGCCGAACACGGTGATCGTCGACATTCTTCGCCTGCGGTGAATCACATCGAGTCCCGCGCCGCGCCGCGAGACGTTGACCGTCGGGTAGTACTTGCCGGGAGACAGATGATTCTCGAACTCAACGCAAAAGACCATCTGCTCCCCCGCCGCGAAGTGACCGGAGCGCTCGTTCTCAACCGCTGTCGTGGCGACAAACATCTTGGTGCCCCACTCGTCCTCGAGCTCGACGGAGAAGGCGGGGTCATCAAGCGAGCTCTCAAAGGCCACTGAAGCCTTGAAGCGCAGGCGCTCGCCCTGTTGACAGGCGTTCTGGCGCTTGCCCGAGGTGTCCTCGGTCCATGCCTCGAGGATCCGCGCCTCGTGACTACCAGCCCACTCCTCCGCCAAGTGCTTATCCTCCCCCGGCCCGGAGGCAGCCCCCTCACGGTCGAAGTTGAGCGCGAGGTAGTGGTCGGCCACTTCCTGAGGCTTGCCGAGCGCGACGACGTCGCCGCGCTCCAGCAGTAGAGCGCGGTGGCAGAACCGATTGACGGAGCCCATGTCATGTGTGACGAACACGATCGTGCGCCCCTCGTCGCGCAGACGGTTGAAAACGTCGAAGCACTTCTGCTGAAAAGCCGCGTCCCCAACCGCCAGCACCTCGTCAATCAAGAGGATGTCGGCGTCAACCTGAATCGCCACCGAGAAGGCCAACCGCACGTGCATGCCTGAGGAATAGTTCTTCAGCTTGAGGTCCTGAAACTCCTCGAGTTCAGCGAACTCGATCACCTGCTCGTAGCGGTCTCGAGCTTGTTTGGGCGTCAATCCAAGCATGATCCCGTTCATCACGACGTTGTCGAGAGCGGCGAGGTCCGGGTTGAAGCCGACGCCCAACTCGATGAACGGCGACATGCGCCCGCGACACCAGATTCTCCCGCTGTCCACGGCATAGATCCCGGCCAGGCACTTCAACAGCGTGCTCTTGCCGCTGCCGTTACGCCCGACGATGCCAAAGAACTCGCCCCTTTCGATCACGAAGGAGACATCCCGCAGGGCGGTAAACGCGTTATGCCGCGGAACGTCGGAGCGGGTGCAACGCGCGCTCCTTGAGCGTGTCGGTTCGCTCCTCGGGCACGCGGAAGGTCTTGCTGACCCCATCGACGACGATTGGCGGGTCTAGCAGTGTGGGCGGGCCAGCCATTCCCATTAGAGTATCCGTGAGTCTCCCGGGACAGCGACAGTGGGCGATAGCGCACTGGACACACGCCGGGCCTGGCGCCCGCTAAGAGATCGCACTCCACGTCACGGCTAGGCCACGGTTATAGTCCGGCCGGGTGCACGTCTGCACGGTCATCAACAAGGCATGGCTGGCTCACGCCCGCGCGCTCGCCGAGTCGCTCCGTGCTTACCAGCCGGACGCGGGCATGTCGGTGCTGATCGTCGACTCGATGGACGGCTTCGTCGATCCGAAGCAAGAGCCGTTCGCGGTCCTCTCCCCACAGGACATCGGTGTCGAGGACTTCGAGGCGATGAGCGTCCGCTACGGCATCACCGAGCTGTGCTGTGCGCTGAAGCCGGCGATCATGCGCCACCTGCTCGATGGCGAGGAGTCCATCGTCTATCTCGACAGCGACGTGCGCTTGTTCGCGCCGCTCGACGGCCTCGAGGAGGCGCTGCGGGAGCACTCCTTCTTACTCACGCCGCATCTGCTCGCGCCACTCGCCGACGACGGCCACGAGCCGAACGAGCTGGCGATCTTGCTTGGCGGATCGTTCAACCTGGGCTTTGCCGCCGCGCGCAAGACGCCAGAGGTCAAAGCTCTGCTCGGCTGGTGGTCAGAGCGTCTGCGCACCGGCTCGCGTCTGAACCCAGCCCACGCGATGGTGTTCGACCAGCGCTGGGCGGATCTCATGCCTGGCATGTTCGAGCAGGTAGGAAGATGGCGCGACCCCGGCGTCAACTCCGGCTTTTGGCGAGCAGGGACCAGCGATTTCGAGCAGCGCAACGGGCGCATAGTCGTTGACGGTGGCCCGCTTCGCACCTTCCACTTCACCGGCTTTGAGCCAGAGCAGCCCGAGCGCCTGAGCAAGTACGACAACCGCGTCTCGCTCGATCAAGAGCCGGTTTTGAGTGAGATGTGCGCGCAGTTCGCCCAACGGTTGGATGCGTGCGGTCACGCTGAGACCAGCCAGTGGCCCTACGGCCTCGGTGCGACGAGCAGCGGCATACCACTCACTACCGAGCTGCGGAAGCTGTGGGATCAAGCCGCCGGTGAGGGCGCGGTAGAGGAGACCCCATTCACGCCGGCAGGCGAGCAGGCCTTCCTGGGCTGGCTGGCCGAGCCCGCGGCCGGCAACGCCTCACTGAACCGCTATCTCAACGCCTTGCACCGGTCCGACCCGGAGCTGCTCGAGCGCTTCCCAGATCCGCACGCAGATGACCACGACGGCTATCTCGCCTGGGCCGAGGAGCAGGCCGAGCGCCGGCCAGGAGATGTGCTCGACGCGCTGAAGGCACGAACAGCGGCCGCTCGACGGCCGGGGCTACGCGAGCTGGAGCCCGGCCAGACGCTGGGCGCCGAGCGTGGCGAGGTGGTGG
Source organism: uncultured Solirubrobacterales bacterium (assembly GCA_963804555.1). Classification (GTDB taxonomy): domain Bacteria; phylum Actinomycetota; class Thermoleophilia; order Solirubrobacterales; family Solirubrobacteraceae; genus Palsa-744. The sequence continues at coordinate 74,138 of CAWDQX010000005.1, read as the reverse complement.
TTTGCATACCGGTGTACGGCGCGTCGGAGCTGTTCGCGGAGTGCCTGACCAGCGTGCTCGCCAACACGCCGCTCGACACCCGCATCCTGATCGCCGACGACGCCAGCCCAGATCCGGCGATCCACGCCTTCGTGGCCTCGCTGCAGAGCGCTGGGACGCTGAGCCACGAGCTGGCCTACCTGCGCCAGCCGATCAACCTGGGCTTCCCGGGTAACGTCAACGCGGCGTTCGCCGCGGCGAACCCGGCTGATGCGGTCGTGCTCAATAGCGACTGCGCCGTCGCCGCCGGCTGGCTCGAGGGTCTGCGGCGGGCGGCCTCATCGGACGCGCTGGTGGCGACCGCGAGCGCGTTGACCAACCACGGCACGATTCTGTCGGTGCCAGAGCGCAACCGTCCCCGGCCCGACCTGCCTCAGGACCAGGATCTGGCCCACGCCGCCGGCGCGGTGCTCGAGCAGTCATTACGACTGTACCCTCGTCTGCCAACAGCAGTGGGGCACTGTATGTACGTACGCCGCCAAGCGCTCGAGCTGGTGGGCGACTTCGATCTCGCGTTCTCGCCCGGCTACGGCGAGGAGGTCGACTTCTCTCAGCGCTGCGCGCTGCACGGCATGGTGCACGTCGCGGCCGACGACGTGTTCGTGCTGCATCGCTCCGGAGGGTCGTTCTCCGAGGATGGTCAGACCAATCCCGTGCAAGACGAGCACGAACGCATCATCGACGCTCGCTACCCCTATTACCAACGGGCCCAGACCGAGGCCAGCAACACTCCGTTCGGCCCGCTTCCCCGAGCGGTCGCAGCGGCGCGACGGGCGATCAACGGACTCCATGTGACCATCGACGCCCGCTGCCTGGGACCTCTGGTCACTGGCACCCAGGTACACACCCTCGAGGTGATTCGCGCCCTGCACCAAACCGAGCGAGTCGGACTGCGGGTGATCGTTCCGCCCGATCTCGGCTCTCACGCGCGGGCGCAACTCGAGCAGATGAACGATGTCGAGATCATGCCTCACACCCAGGTTGGGCCGGGCATGCGCAAGAGCGACATCGCCCACCGCCCGTACCAGGTGAGCAGCCCGGAGGATCTGCTCCTGCTGGGACTGACCGGCGAGCGGCAGGTGATCACCCACCAAGATCTGATCGCCTATCGCAACCCAGGCTACTTCGCCGGCTATCCACAGTGGGAGCGCTACCAGCGCTTGACGCGCCAGGCGCTGGCGGTCGCCGACAGCGTGGTGTTCTTCTCACACCATGCCGCTCAGGATGCCTTGGCCGAGGATCTCGTCGAGCCCTCGCGGACACGGGTGGTCTATATCGGGGTGGACCACGCCGAGCCGGCGCTACCGGACGGACCGCGGCCTCCAGCCGGCGCCGAGACGCGCCTCTCCGACCGACCGATGCTGCTGTGCTTGGGGACGGACTTCCGCCACAAGAATCGCCTGTTCGCGCTGCGCCTGCTGGAGGCATTGCGCGAACACAAGGATTGGGACGGCATGCTGGTACTGGCCGGTCCGCGAGTCAGCCACGGCTCCTCGGCGGGCGAGGAGGCCATCTACCTGGCCACTCGACCCGACCTGGCCGAGGCGGTGCTGACCCTGCCCGCGGTCGACGAGGCCGAGAAGGCGTGGCTGCTGGAGCGCTCCAGCGCAGTGCTGTACCCGTCGACCTACGAGGGCTTCGGCCTGATGCCCTTCGAGGCCGCCGCACACGACCGTCCGTGCCTGTTCGCCGCGCAGACCGCGCTGGCGGAGACGCTCCCGGCCGAGCTGGCCACGCTGGTGCCGTGGAGCCCGCAGGCGAGCGCCGAGCGCGTGCATCACCTGCTGGGCACGCCCGAGACGGTCGTCGAGCACATCCGCGCTATCCGAAAGGCGGGCCGGCGTTTCACCTGGCAATCCACCGCCGAGTTGCTGGTGAACGTCTACTGGGCGGCGGCGGCCTCACCCGCGCGCGACGCCACCCGCCTGGGTGAGGATCTCCAGCGAGTGGAGGCCGAGCGCGAAGAAGCCGAGCGCAAGTACAACGAGCTGTGGCAGGGGCTGACGCCCGATTCGCGCGTTCTGGCCGCGCCCGGCGGACCTCTATCGCCTGCCGCGCAACACTCGCTTGCCACGATCGCACTACACCCGGCCTTGCGCCGGTCCATTCTGGGCCCAGTGCAATTTGTCCAACGACTCAAGAACCTGGGGCGAGGCAAAGCCCCCCCGCCGGCTCTAACCAAGCCCGAGGACTTCGCATTGCACTTTGCGTGGTCAAACCAGACGCATATGCGCGAGCAACTCGCGAAGGCGGACAGCGAGCAGTTGCTTCTCGATCCTTGACGCCTCGCGCCGCGCTCGAGGCTCGCGCTGTAAGTTCAGCGGCCCGCATCGCCGGCTTCGGCGCCAACGATGGCTGACAACGAAATCCGTCGAGGCTGAGCGACCCGCTCCAGGAACGCTTCCAGCGCGTCGATCCGTTTATCCCACGAGTAATCGCGAGCCGTCTCGATTCCGGCCCGGCCGAGACGCTCGCGCAACTCGGAGTCGCCCAGTATCCGGGCCAGAGCCGCGCCGACGGCCTCGACGTCGGGGGCGGGCATCAGGCAGTTCTCCCCGTCCACGCAGAAGTCACGGTTGCCGTGCGCGTCAGTGCACACGACAGCACCGCCGGTCGCCATCGACTCCAGGGGTGGCAGGCAGAAACCCTCGTGGGTGGAGGTCTGCACGAGCACGGTGGCCTGCGCCAACAGCTCGGCGACCTGCTCGTCGCTGGGTGACTCGACGTAGCGCATGCCCGGGTCAGTCGCCAGCTCGGGCTCGATCCCGAACAGGCACAGCTCGGGACGGGGCTCGGGCAGTGAACGCCACGCGTCGATCGTCAAGGGCAGGTTCTTCAGCGGATTGGAGCGTCCGAGGGCCAGCACCATGTCGCTGCGGCGCTGGATGTCCTCGCGAGGGCGGAAGCCCTCCAGGTCGATCCCCGGCGGGATCAGCTCGGCCTCCAATCCCAGCTCTCGCAGACGCTCGCGGTTCCAGCCCGAGATCGTCATGTAGTGGAACTCCGGGCGGTAGGAGTCCAGCACGGCGTAGCGGCTGTTCTCGTCATCCGGGTAGTAGGAGGTCTCGATGTCCTGCACGAAGTAGACGGGAATGCCTCTGCAGCACGCTCGCCCGCCACACAGGCGCCGCCGTGTTCCACCAAGTGGCGACCTTGATCGCATCGAGATCCGCGAGCTCCGTCGACCAGCTCCTCGTAGTCCTCGAAGCTCTTCACCGGCGCGCGCAAGTCAAACCAGTCGGGGGGATCGCCGAGCGTGTACAGCGCAACCTCGTGCCCGCGATCGAGCAGGCGGTTGAGGTGCTCGAAGATGTCGCGGTGCCCGCCACCCACGCCGGTCCCCTCGGTCACATAGACGACGCGCAGAGCTCCCGACTCGGTGCGCACCGCGCGGGCATCGAAGAACTCGCCCCAGCGTTCCCAGAACAGCCGCTGAGAGACGCGCTCACGCTCGCCCACCTCGGTGCCACGGGTAATCGACTCGTGGTGAACCATCCGAGCCGCGGGGAAGTAAAAGCACGCGAAAGCCGGCCTGCCAGGCACGCAGGCACCAGTCGACGTCCTCGAAGGCCATCGGATAGGCCTCGTCGAGCAGCCCGACGCGCTCGATCACCGCGCGGCGGACATACATGCAGGCGCCCGTCACCGCCAGCACCGCGCCGGACTGGCCGGCGGGCCCCCAGCCCTCGGGCTTGAAGCGGTAGCGATGGTCGAACCACTCCGGCGCGCCGCGGTTGCGCATCGTCCCCGCGAACTGGATACGCCCATCGGGATAGACGAGCTGAGCACCGACGATGCCGATGTCATCCTCCTGGGAGGCCGCATATTGCAGAGCGGCCAGCCAGCCGCGACGGGCCTCGGTGTCGGAGTTGAGCACCACGACATCTCGTGCGGGGTCAGTGGCCCGCAGACCGCGATTGACGTTCACGGCAAAGCCCGCGTTCTCGGAACCCTCGACGATCTCGATCCCACCGATCTCCCGGAGCTTGGCCACGTGCTCGGCACCGCTGGCGTCGTCGGCGACGATGATGCGGGCCATCCCGCGCGAGACCGTCTTGCGGATGCTCGCGACCAACGTCGCCACCAGCTCGCTGTCGCGGTAGCTGGGGATCACGATGTCCACCGGTCTGCCGTGCTCGCGATACCAGGCCACCGCCCTGCGCAGCTCGCGGTCACCGGCGTTGGTTCGCAGTCGCAGGTAGCGCTTTAGCGGGGTGAAGCGCAGCGGAAAGGTGAGCATGCGCAACAGCAGCGTGCGCCAGCCAAGGTAGTGATAGGTGAGGTAGATCCTGCGGCGCACACCAGCGAGCGGACCCCGGCTGGAGCCGTCGAGCGCGGCGCCGGCAATCGACTCCGCGGGAGCGATCGGGGGTCTTGCCTCTGTGTGGTTGTTCTCGTCAGTCACTGTGCACGGTCCCGCGTTCGGGATGGATCGAGGGGCGTATCGAGATGGAGCGGCGTGAAGCCGGCGCGGCCCTCGAGCGAGAGCCGACGGCGAAGCGTGGCAGGGAGCAGATCGGCGCGTGAGCCGAGCAGCGCGCCGACGAAGCGGACAACATGGTGACGGCCGGCCGCGGCGAGCGTCGCCCAGCGGCGGGCAGGCGGGGCGTTTTCGCTGATCAGCTCGCGCCGGGCCTGTCCCAATGATCCGCGCAGATGCCGCGACAGGTGAGCTGGCGAGGCCGGCTCACGCCAGCCGTAGACCTCGCGCAGACCGCGCCACTCGTCAAAGCAGCGGCGCAGCTCCTGGAGGGCGTGTAGTCGTGAGAGTGCACGACAGACGCATCAGGCACGAATGCCTTCCCATAGCCGGCTCGCAGCATGTCGATCGCCAGCACACGATCCTCGGCGTAGGGAACCTCGCGGAAGGGCACCCGCTCCCAGGCTGCGTGCGCCAGGCAAGCGTTGGCATCGGTGAAGAAGCCACGCCGGCCGATCAAATCAATCGCAGGCAACCCACGCTCGTGCTCCTGCAGCCGCTCCAGTCGTGGGCTGCCGTCCGGGGAGAGCGACGCGAACCACGCCTGCAGTTCCCAGCGCACCGGCGGCGCGGCGTGTGGACGGGCGGTGTATGGCCCGTAGACGATCCCGACATCCTCAGCCAGCGCAAAGCCCTCCAGCAGCCGTTCCAACCAGCGCTCATCAGCAGGCTCAGCATCCTGGGTGAGCAGCGCCACGTGCACGCCTGCGGCCTCGCGCATCAGCAGGTTGCGGGTGCCACCGTGGCTGAAGTCTCCGGGCGCGATCTCGAGCACGCGGGCGCCATGCGCGCGAGCGAGCGCGAGTGAGTCGTCGGTCGAGCCCGAATCGCAGACGAGCAGCTCGTGCTCGACGCTCTGACGAGCGAGCGCCGCGAGCGTTCCCGCGAGCAACCGCCCCCCGTTGCGGACCGGGATCGCCACAGTGACGGTCTCGGTCACGGCCGCACAACCTCCACCCAATCAGCTTCGGTTCCACACAGCGTCCGCCAACGCGCCAGCGGCAACATCTGCAGGCGCTCGGGGGTCTCACTCTGCAAGGCGACCGCGCCGATCGCGCCGATCGCCCATTCTCCGGGTCCGAAATGCCGGTGACCGGCGGCCTTCACGACGCGCACGCGGTACTTCCCAGGGCTCAGACGCAGCGATGCCGCCCGCAGCCACTGTCCCGGCGTGTTCGAGCCCGACACAGACCCGACGGTGCGCCCGTCAACCTGGACCTCGACGGCGCGCGGGAAGTCGCCCTGCACCCACACGGCATAGGAGCCTGGTCGCCTGATCGTGAGCATCCCTTCGGCGTGGCCGCCCGTGGGCGTAAAGACACCGCCCAGCTGGTTGGGGTCCGGAGTCCAGCCAGCGGATCGCCGCGGGTCCGATAGGGGTTCGAACCAACTCTCTTCGGGCGCCACCGCCGCGACCAGCTCGGATCCACGAGGAGCTTTTGCCACGATCGGCGCCAGCGCGCTGCACGTCACCTGCTGCATCGGGCTGTTGAGCTGCTGCAGCGGCAGATGTTCGAGCACCTGCGGCATGGGCATGCGCCGCCAGCCCAGGTAGTAGGCGTTCTGGTAGACCAGCCGGTAGTTCGCGGGGGGGCGGCTGGCCGAGGGGGAGCGGCGCGTGACGATGATCGGATAGCCCTCGACGAACGGGAGTGTCTCCTGGTCGAGGTCGAAGTAGTGCCCGTAGAAGTAGGTTGGCGAGCGCAGCTGCACCTGTTGCGGCGTGATCGCCTCGAAGGGAGAGCTGATCCTGGCGGCGCGGGCAAAGTACTTGGCGTACTCCTCGAACTCGTTCCACAGCACCGGGCCCTGACCGGCGAAGTGATCGCCGGTCGCACGGATCGCTTCGATCCGCGCAGTGGGGGCGACCCGGTCGTGGCTGTAGGCCAGCAGATCAGAGGCGAAGATCCCCAGCGACAGCGCCCCCCCGACCGCCATCGCCAAGATCGAGGCGCGGCGAGCGCGCACGCTCGCAAGACCGGCCAGCGCAACCAGGACGACCGCCGGGCTGCAGATGGCCAGCAGCTTGCCCTGCGCATAGGGACTGACGCGGGGGTAGACGATCAGCAGTACCAGCCCGATCATCCCGAGGAAGAGCAGTGGCCCAGCGTGGCGGCGCCACAGCGTCCAAGCGAGAGTGGGGAAGATCGCCAGCAGGATCGCCGCGCTCGCGAGCGCGGTCAGCAGCTCGGCGTGATGAGAGACGATCGCCAGTCGGTATTCGCCGGACAGCCACACGCCGCTGACTTGACTGAGCGGCAGCGCGCGCAGCAGCTGCCCGAACTGGACAGCCCCCACACCCGTCGAGCCCTGCCCAGTGTTCGCGACCTGGAAGAACGTTCGAAACGTGATCAGCGAGGGAACCGACAGCACCGCGGCCAGACACGCCCCTGCCGCTACCGGACCAACCCAGCGCGGAGCCGGCCAGATCCGGCGAGTGAGCACCACACCCAAGCCGATGAAGAGTGCCAGGGCGCCGAGGAACGGCGCGGCCACGGCGTTGTAGGTGGCGAGCGCTGCCGCGGCCGGCACCGCGATCAACGTCGCACCCGCATATGGCCGGCCAAGCGAGATCGCCGCTCGCCCCAGGGCAACGGCGGCGCATAGCGTGACCAGCAAGCCGATCTCCTTGATGCCGCCCTGAAGCGCGTACTGATAGGTCAGGTTGGCGGAGATCGCAACCAAGCCGACGAATGCCGCGCGGCGCGCGCTGAGCAGGCCTCGCGTGAGCGTCGAGAGGGCGATCGCGCCGAGCGCCGCGAGGGCCGCGATGAAGCCCTGATAGAGCACATCCACGGGCGTGTCGGTCAAGCCGCTGAGCGTGCCCAAGAGCGACTGGGTACCCAGCGGGTAGGCACTGTTCAAATAGGAGAGGAGGAATTCCCGCGCGCTTGACTGCGGGATGTTGCCAAGGGTGGTGCCGTAGCCCTTGATGTGGCTGGCGAGCAGCATCTCAAAGGACGTGTCGTTGACGAAGTCATAGCCCGACCACGTCCAATGGCCGTAGGCGATCACCGGCAGCATGTAGAGGACATAGGCGGCCAGCCCCGCCGCTCCGGCCCAGCCCGGGTTCAGGCGCGCGCGCAGCCCATCCTTTGCAAATAGGAGGCCAGCGAGGTCCGACGATCACGAGCAACGCGACCGCCAGCACGTCGCTGGCGCCGGCGACGTACCCGGGGAAGATCAGGACGAATGCGACGCAGAGTCCCAGCGGCAACAGGAGGGCGTTTTCGAGGCGGAGTCGCAGGATGCGCTCCAATGCCAAGCCGCAGCCAAGGCAAACCACCCACATGACGAGGGGCACCCCGATCACGGCCATCAGGTCGTAACGCACGGTGAACCTCTCGTGTACCTAAGAATTCTTCCGCAGCCCGAGGATGCTCAACAGGAACGACGAGAAGAAGATCTGGATGCCGACGATCAGGAACGACGCAGACACCACTGCCAGCCACTCCTTGGAGAGCGAGCCGAAGCCGTGGGCGATCCATGTCGCGACGATCACCGCGCCCATCACCAGCCCGATCAACATGAACAACCCTCCGAGCATGAGCCCGTGCTCCAACCGGTAGCGGGCCCGCATGCGGTCGAACCAGGGATCCTTCTCGCCCATGAAGTACGTGCCGTAGGCGTGCGCGCAGAGGCCGAGCGCAACGACCTGGGTGCCGACGACCATCAGCAGCGTGCCGAGGATCAGCGCGTGGATGCCCCATGCCCGTCCCAAGATCTCCAGGCCCGAGCCGGCGATACCAGCTATCAGCACGCCCAAGACGGCGAGCACAGCACCAGGGATGATGAACAGATGCGTCGGGCTGTGGACCAGCAGGAAGCGCAGGTGGCGCCAGCCGTCGCGGAAGCTCGACAGCTTGCTCTCGCCGCCGCGCGGGTGATATTCGATCGGGAACTCGGCGATCTTCAGGTTCTCCTTGGAGGCACGGATCACCATCTCCGAGGCGAACTCCATGCCGGTCGTGCGCAGGTCTAGGCGCGGCAGCACGTCGCGGCGCAGCGCGCGCATGCCGCAGTGGGCGTCTTTCACGCCCGTGCGGAAAAAGAAGTTCAACAGACCCGAGAGCAGCGGGTTGCCGATGTAGCGGTGCAGCCACGGCATCGCGCCGGGCTGGATGTTGTCCATGCGATCGCCCATCACGAGCTCGGCCCCGTCGTTCAGCTTGGCGACGAAGCGGGGGATCTCGTTGAAGTCATATGTGAGGTCGGCATCGGCCATCACGATGTACTTGCCGCGGGCAGCGGCAAAACCGGCGAGATAGGCGCTGCCGTAGCCGCGCCGGGGCTCGGAGACGACGCGTGCCCCCGCGGCCGCGGCCAGCGCGGCGGAATCATCTTCAGAGGCGTTGTCGACGACGAGCACCTCACCGTCGATCGCAGCCGTCGCGCAGGGCGCCAAGCGCGGCGACGACGCAGACCTCGATGTTCTCGGCCTCGTTCAGGCAGGGGATCACGACCGACACCAGCGGCACGTGGCGATCCTCGGCATCCGCGGGGATGGAGGGCTTTGTCTGGACGACTGTGCTCATAAGTTGCTCAGCGCCCAAGTTTTCCCGCTGGACGCGAAGTCATGCCGTTTATAACGCCCAGCCGGGCGGAAAGTGGCGGGGATTCGCGAGATGATGCTACCGCTATGCGTATCTGCGTCGTCTATGACTGCCTCTTTCCGTTCACGGTCGGCGGCGCCGAGCGCTGGTATCGCAACCTCGCGGAGCGCCTGGCAAGTGAGGGGCACGAGGTCACCTACCTGACGCTGCGCCAGTGGGATCGCGGCGAGCACCCAGAGATAGAGGGCGTGCGGGTCGTGGCGGTGGGCCCGCGCATGGCCCTGTACACGGCGGACGGACGCCGGCGCATCCTGCCGCCACTCGTGTTCGGGCTGGGAGTCTTCCTGCATCTGCTGCGCCACGGCCGTCGCTACGAGGTGGTGCACACCTGCTCGTTTCCCTACTTCTCGCTGCTCGCCGCCGCGCTGCTGCGCCGGCCAGGGGGCTACGGGCTGGTCGTGGACTGGCACGAGGTGTGGAGCGCCAGCTACTGGCGTGAATACCTGGGGCGTCCCGCGGGCGCGATCGGGCATTTCGTCCAGCGCCTCTGCGCGCGCGTGCCCCAGCGCGCGTTCTGCTTCTCGCGGCTGCACGCCGGGCGGCTGGGCGCGGAGGGCCTACGGGGCGAGCCGGTCGTGCTGGAGGGGGAGTACGCGGGCTCGCTCGAGAGACCAGTAGCCCAGGCAGTAGAGCCAGTGGTCGTGTTTGCCGGCAGGCTGATCCCCGAGAAGCGGGCAGCGCTTGCCGTCGCCGCCTTCGCCGCGGCCGCCTCCCGCATCGAGGGCCTGCGGGGCGAGTTGTACGGCGACGGGCCCGAGCGCGAGAGCTTGCTTTCGGCGATCGCCGAGCATGGCCTCAGCGAGACGCTCAGCGCGCCAGGATTCGTCGAGTCCTCACAGATCGACGCGGCACTGGCAGGCGCGATGTGCATGCTCTCCACCTCGCGCCGCGAGGGCTACGGAATGGTCGTGATCGAGGCTGCCGCGCGAGCCACTCCTAGCGTGGTCGTGGCCGGCGAGGACAACGCCGCGGTCGAGCTGGTGGACGACGGCGTCAACGGCGTCCTCGCCGGCGCGGACGATCCGCAGACGATCGCGGATGCGATCGTGCGCGTGCACGAGGCTGGGCTCGCGCTGCGCGAGAGCACCGCCGGGTGGTTCGCCGAGAATGGGGAGCGACTCTCGCTGGAGTCCTCGCTGCAGAAGGTGCTGTCCAGCTACGCGGACTGAGTCTCTTGACTGGTGAGAGCAGCGATGTCCTGAAGGTCCTTCTCGCGCCCTGCGGCCAGCTTCATTCGGATCAGGTCGTCGCGGTGGACGAAGCGCAGCGGTTGCTCGCCGACCTCTGCGGTGACGGCCTGCTCACGCATCTGCACCCACGGTCGCGCGCCCTTCAGCTCGGCCGCGTCGGTCCACACGTCCAGGCCACCGGCTCGGGTGGCGAGGCCAAAATTGGCGCCGTCGCGCAGATGCGTCGCATCGGTCGGATCGATGCCGAGCAGGTGTGCGTCCACGCCCTTCAGTCGAGCACCCAACTCCTTGAGAGCCGCGGCGAGACGTTCGAGGTTGGGCGTGTCGGGTGCGACGATCACATCGACGTCCTGGGTCGTGCGGACGTGCCCATACGCCTGTACGGCAACGCCACCGATTATCAGGTAGTCGACCGCGTGACTGTTGAGCACTCGGAAGACCTCGACGGGATCGGTCGGCGTGTCATCCGCCGGCCCACTCGACTCGACCGGACGACGCGAACGCCGCGGGCTCATTGCTCGCCTGAGCGTGCGACACCGGTCAACCGTCCCGCGAAGCGGTTCCACGCCAATGAGCGCTCGAGCCGCTCGCTCATCGTCTGCGCCATCGAGTCCGCCAGATGATCCGGGTCGAAGTCGCCCTCGATCCGACGCACGCTCAACTCCAGCCGCTCGCCCATCGCGGCAAGCAAACGCTGAATCGTGTCCACCGAGGGCGAGATCTCATCGCGCTCGGCTCGGCTGACCGCGTTCTGTGAGGTACTCGCGCGCAGGGCCAGTTGCGTCTGCGTGAGACCATGGCGCTCGCGCGTCGTGCGGATCAGCGCACCGGAACTCATATCGAGAATATATCAGATCAGGTGTATTTAGCTGGTTGAGTCTAGCGCGCGCCGGTAGCTCGCGAGCGTCAGGCGCGCGGTGCGCTCCCAGGTGAACTCCCGCACTCGCGCCAGGCCACGGGCGCTCAGCTGCTCGCGCAGCGCCGGCTCGGCCAGCAGACGCTCCAGGGCATCGGCGATGGACGGCTCCTGGTGCGGATCGAACAGCAGCGCCGCATCGCCCGCGACCTCGGGCAGCGAGGAGGCGTTCGAGCACGCCACCGGCACGCCGCGCGCCATCGCCTCCAGCACCGGCAGCCCGAAGCCCTCATACAGCGAGGGAAACACAAACGCCTCCGCCAAAGCCCACAGTCCCTCGAGCTCCTCCCCGGAGAGCCAACTGAGGAAGCGCACGTCCTCAGCGACACCGGCAGCGAGCGCACGAGCGCGAAGCTCGGCCTCATGCCAAGTGGGGTAACCGGGCAGCACGAGTAGCGGACGGCGCTCGGAGGGGATCCGCGCAAGCGCGCCGATCAGCGCGAGCAGGTTCTTGTGGGGGCGCTTGGCGGAGAGGCTGAGCACGACCCGCCGCTCGCCCAGCTCAAAGCGCGCGCGCGTCTCGCGCTCGGTTAGAGGCGTCTCGCGCTTGACCCCGCCCAGCCCGAGCGGCACGACGTCGATCCGTGCGGGTGGCACCCCGAGCATCTCGATGAGATCGTCGCGCGTACTCAGCGAGTCGGCAATCACTCTGTCCGAGCGACGTGCCGCTTGGGGTACCAGCACCCTCATGCCCTTGTCGCGGATGCCGGAGTGAGCCTCGGGAAAGCGCGCGTAGATCAGATCGTGCACGGTCACCACCTTGCGAAAGCGCCCCCACAGCGGCGCGGTGCTCGCGAGGCTATGCACGAGATCCACGCCCTCGCGGGCGGCCAGCCGCGGCAGCAGCGTCTGCTCACCGAGCACCCACTGCACCCGGTTGCGGGCGTTGACCGGCACCGTCACCGCGGGCAGCAAGTCCCCCCACGGACCACCACCCGCCGTAGCCGCCTCGCGGTTGACAAACGCGGTGAAGCGCATCCCCGGCGGCGCCTCTGCGAGCAGCGCCGGGATCAGCTCGCGCGCGGCGACCTCCATGCCACCGGTCTCGCCCGGGACGAGGAAGATCAGGTTCAGGCCGATGTGGGGCTGGACCGGGCTCAAGTCGGCGAAAGGCTAGTGACATCACGCTGGTGAGCGGCCAGCGGCCAATACGATGACGCTCCATGCCTCCCTCGATCGACGTGGTGATCCCGGTGCTCAACCGCTATGACCTCACCAAGCAATGTCTGCAGCGCTTATGCGAGCAGACGACGCCACATCGGGTAATCGTCGTCGATGACGGCTCGACGGACGAGACTCGTGAGCGCCTGCACGCCGACTGGCCCGCGGTATCGGTGGTGGGCCTCGAGAAGAACCACGGTTATGCAAAGGCCTGCAACCGGGGGGTGGACGCCGGCGACGGCGAGATCCTCGTACTGCTCAACAACGATGTCGACTGCCCACCGAGCTTTCTCGAGCGGTTGATCGAGCCACTGACGGACCCGACCGTGGGGTCAGTCGCGGCGTTGATGCTCCAACCAGGCCGCGAGCGCATCGACAGCATCGGGCTGACCACCGACATCACGCTTGCCGGGTTCCCCCGGCTGCAGGGCCAACCGCGGGAGCGCGCCGGAGATGCCAGCCCCGTCCTGGCCGGTCCGGCGGGCACCGCCGCGGCCTACCGGCGCGTTGCCTGGGATGAGGTCGGTGGTCTGGATGAGACGATTTCCGCCTATATGGAGGATCTCGATCTAGCCCTGCGCCTGCGAACCGCCGGTTGGGGCACGATTGCCGCACTGGACGCCGCGGGAGTGCACCTGGGCTCGGCGACCTACGGACACCGATCCAGTGCTCAGCGCCTGCTCGGCGGCTTCAGTCGGGGCTACCTGCTGCGTCGTTACGGGCTCCTGCGCGGCCGTGGCGCCTTGCGTACGCTGGCCACGGAGACGATCGTGATCGTCGGTGACCTTGCTCTATCGCGCGACCTCTCGGCTTTGCGGGGCCGACTCGCGGGTTGGCGCGCCGGCCGGCACCGCCCTCGACTGCCTCGCCCTCCGGTCGAGGCGATCGACTCGACCATCACCTTCCGCGACTCGCTCGCGCTACGACGGGGGGTATATGACCGACGAGCCGCCTGATCAAACGCAGAACGCCCCCGGCGAAGCCATCGCCCCACCGAGCCGCCCCTCGGTACTGCTGATCAGCGCCGATCCGGTCGGCGCCAGCATGGCCGGAGTCGGGATCCGCTACTTCGAGTTGGGGCGTGTGCTCTGCGCGCATGCCGATGTCGCTATCGCCCACACCGGCAACACCGAGGAGGCGCTCGAGGGGATTCCGACGATCCCCTACCGACCTCACGCCCCCGGCCGGCTGCGGGAGGCGCTGGCGGGCGCCGACGTGGTCGTGGCCCAGCCCCAGTGGCCGCTGCTGAACCGCATGCTGCGCCACAGCGGCGCGCAGATCGTGTTCGACCTCTATGACCCCGAGACCTTCGAGACGCTCGAGCTGATGGCCACCGAGCGAGCCTCGGTGCGTCGCGTGTTCTGCGACCTGACACTCGACCGCCTCCACGATGCCCTGCACACCGGGCATCGCTTCATCTGCGCCAGCGAGAAGCAGCGCGACTTGTGGCTCGGAGCAATGCTGGGTCAGCGTCTGATCGACCCCCGCGGCTATGACCGCGACCCGGCGATGCGCTCGGTGATCGACATCGTGCCATTTGGACTGCCAACCGAGGCGCCCACTCCGGCGGCGGGGGCGGGACCACGCGGGCGCCTGCCCGGCGTGGAGGATGACAGCGAGCTGGTGCTGTGGAATGGCGGGCTGTGGAACTGGCTCGACCCGGTGACCGCGGTGAGAGCCGCCGCGACCCTGGCCGAGCGCCGACCGCGCCTGCGTCTCCTGTTCATGGGCGCCGCCCGCCAGACGGCCGCCGCCAAAGCGACCGACGCCGCCCACGCCGTCGCCCGCGAGCTAGGCGTGCACGGCTCGGTGGTGCACTTCAACGAGGCGTGGGTGCCCTATGAGGAGCGATCCGCCTGGCTGATGCAGGCCGATTGCGCGATCTCGACCCACGCCGAGCACCTGGAGACACGCTTTGCCTTTCGCACGCGTCTGCTGGACTGCTTCTGGTCGGGTCTGCCCGTGGTCTGCACCAGCGGCGACGAGCTCGCCGACCGCGTCGCTCGCGAGAACTTGGGCGCGGTGGCGCAGGCCGGTGACGTGAGCGGCGTCGCAGATGCCTTGGAGCGGGTTCTGGATCGGGGCCGCGAGAGCTACGCCGCGGCACTGCGTCACGTGGCAGCGCAGTACACATGGTCGCGCGCGGCCGCCCCACTGGTGGAATGGATCACACAGGAGCAGCCCGTGTCGCGCCCGGGCGAGGCCTTCGGAGCAGCCGGTCGAACACCGTGGCAGCGACTGCGCTCGGCGGCCTACCTCGCCGGTGGGCGGCTGGTACTCGAGCGCCGCTATCCACGTAGCTGATCAGCGGCCGATCACCTCGCGGAGCTCACGCCTGCCGATCAGCCGCGAGCGCTGCACCGCTCGACGCTTCACCAGCACCGTGGGCAAGCCGCCCAGCGCGTCGCGCCAGACTCTCAGCCACAGCCGCGTGCGGCCCCGGCGGGTGACGATTGCGAGGTTGCGCATCTGCACGAGCAGCAAAGCCGGGGCGTGAAGGACCAGGTCGCGGGCCTGGTAGTTCTTGACAACCACCCAGATCGAGTTGCGCCAGTTGTGGTAAAGGCTGAAGTCACTGGGGCCCGCCCCGAGCGTAGCGCTGCCCATGTGGTAGGCAACCGCCGAGGGCACATATCGGCACTCGTAGCCGGCGAGCTGGGCGCGAAAGGACCAGTCGGCGTCCTCGTAGTTGGCGAACATCGCCTCGTCCATCAGACCCACATGCCCCAGCGCGGAGCGGCGGTAGACGGCGGCTCCGCCGCAGGCACCGAAGATCGGCCGCGGCTCGTCGTATTGGCCCTCGTCGCGCTCCCCCTTGCCGCGGCGGTGCGCCTCTCCACCCCACGTGAAGATGTCGCCGGCCCCATCCAGCACGTCGCGAGCATAGAAATCCAACAGCTTGGGGGTAGCCGACGCGGCGCCGGGATGGTGCTCGAGCGCGAGGACCAGCTCGGCCAGGCAATCTGGGTGTAGCTCGAGGTCGTTGTTGAACAGTCCGACCAGCTCGGTGTCACCAGCGCGAAGACAACTGTTCAGCGCCGCGGTCACACCCAGGTTACGTGGATGGACGATCAGCTCCACCTCGGGCCAGTGCTCGGCCAGCCAAGCGTGGGTGTCGTCCTGGGAGGCATCATCGACGACGACAACGCGGAAGCGACGCAGACTCTGCACCGCCAGCGAGGGGAGCACGACCTCCAGCAGGTGCCGGCCGTTGTAGGTGGCAATCGCCACCGTCAGCAGCGGCTCCTCGCCGGACACGGACCCACCATCGGCCGGGAGCCTCCCGCCGATCGGAGCTCGAGCTAAACGCGCCGGTGGCTCGGGTGACTGACTCACTGTCAGTCCTCCAGCAGCGTGTCTAGGTAGCGGGGATCGACACGGCGAGTCCTCTGGATACGCCGCCGCGCGATCAGCCATCCCGGCATGCGGAGCGCCGCCTGCCCGAGCGCACGCAGGTGCAGGCCGAGCCTTTTGTGCTGGGCGCTGTTGACGAGCGTGCCCAGCTGGTGGCGCAGGATCGCCTGCCAGTGCCGGCGCAGCAGTGCGAAAGGCGCGTCCTTGACGATCAACCCGACCGTGTTGCGCCAGTGCAATGCCAGGTACATCGGATTCTTGGCCCCGCCGGTGGTGGCGCTGCCCATGTGGTAGCAGACCGCCGAGGGGACGTACCAGCTGCGCAGCCCCGCCAGCTGCGCGCGGACTCCCCAGTCCATGTCCTCGATATAGGCCCAGAAAGACTCGTCGAATGGTCCAACCTCGGCCAGTGCCGAGGCGCGATACAGGCCCGCGCCAGCGGTCGGCGCGAGCACCTCTTCCTCGCGGTCGAACTGTCCCCGGTCGACCTCGCCACCGCCACGACGGTGGGCGATGAACGATCGGCTGAGTCCATCCCCCGCGCCGTCGAGCACGTCGCGACGCTGATAGCTGAGCAGCTTGCAGGCGACCGTCCCGGCCTCCGGGTGACGCTGCAGGCCATCGACCATCTGCTCCACCCAGTCGAGCTCGAGCTCGAGATCGTTGTTCAGGAGCGCGACCAGCTCGCCGCTGGCCGCCGCGACGCCGCGATTCAAAGCAGCCGCGACTCCGACGTTCTCAGGGATGACCACGACCTCGAGATCGGGCCAGTGCTCTGTGAGCCACTCACGCGAGTCATCGCTCGAGCCGTTGTCCACCACCACGATGTCCAGCCGGGGATAGCTCTGGGCCGCCAGCGACGGCAGGATCACCTCGAGCAGGTGGCGACCGTCGTAGTTGAGGACCACGGCGGTGACCGTGGGTGTGGGGCTGGGTTCGTCAGCCACGGAGGTCAGCGTTTGAACGCGGGGTGAGAGAGGTCACGCTCGGAGATGATCCGCTCGCCGGGGGGCTCGGGCCACTCAATCGCAAAGGCGGGGTCGTCGAAGCGCACGCCCCCCTGAGCCTCGGCCACGTATGGCGCACCCATCTGGTAGAGGACCTCGCTGTCATCCTGCAGCGTTTGAAAGCCGTGGGCCATGCCTCGCGGGATATACAGCTCTCTGGCGTTGGCGGCGCTGAGCTCGACCGTGTACCAACGGCAGTAGGTCGGAGAGCCCGGACGGAGATCGACGATCACGTCCTGGATCGCTCCGCGTCCGCAGCGCACG
This sequence comes from uncultured Solirubrobacterales bacterium, assembly GCA_963804555.1. Taxonomy (GTDB): domain Bacteria; phylum Actinomycetota; class Thermoleophilia; order Solirubrobacterales; family Solirubrobacteraceae; genus Palsa-744. The sequence continues at coordinate 57,114 of CAWDQX010000005.1, read as the reverse complement.
AGCTTGGTCTCGGCGTAGGGTTCTGGCTGGTAGTGCATCCCCCGCAGCGTCCCGGCTCTCAGGTTCAGCGAAGTGCTGCATTGGGCCACCGCGGGGTCGAGCCCGTGGGCCAGCCACTCGTCGCGACAGAAAGTGCGAGCGAAGCCACCACGCTCGTCGTTGTACTGCTCGAGCTCCAGCAGCCATGCCCCCGCAAGGGGTGTCTCGGTAAACCTCAAACTAGTCCTTCTTCGGTCCCAGTCGCGCGAGCAGCGGCGTGAGCGCATGGCGCAACTCAGTGGGAAAGGAGCCGGTCGCGAAGAGCACGCCAACGTAGATTACGATGCCGACGCCAACGGCGGGCAGCGAGCTCACCGGCAACAGCGTTCCCGCTCCCAGCGCCAAGCCGCCGGCGAGCAGCACGACCGGCAGCGTACGCAGCGACAGGCGCACCTGGCGTGAGAGGCCGATCACGAGCAGCACCGCCGCGATTCCCTCAGCCGCACTGGTGGCCGCCGCGCCACCCTTAGCCCCGAATTGAGGCACCAGCACGAACACGAGGGCGAGGCTCACCGCCAGCGCACCGAGGTTGGCGAGCAGCAGAATGCGATAGCGACGCAGCGCGAGCAGCGGAAAGCCGACCGCGGTCGTGATCCAGGTGGCGATCAGCGCCAGCCCCTGGATGCGCAGAACGGGCGCCGCCGGAGCCACTTCGGCCCCACCGAGCACGTGCATCACGAATTCCGCCCCGAGGAAGATGCACACAGCCATGCCGATGCCCGCGACCAAGCCCACCTCCAGCAGGCGTTGCGAGGCATTTGCCAGGCGCTTGGGATCCGCGCCGGCGGCACGCGCGACGATCGGAAAGGCGGCTGACACAGCGACCGCGGGAATGCCGATGAGGACTTCCGTCACGCGAAAAGATGTCGCGAAATAGCCCGTCTGATGACCGCTCGAGATCACCGACATGACCACGATCGCCAAGCGGAAGTAGACGACGTTGACGGCTACCGTCACCGCGTAGGGCAGCGTCTCGCGCAACATCCGCCCCCAACCACGCACACCGAACGATGGGCGGATCGGCATCAGCCGTCGCACGAGCACCACGACCAGCGCCAGCACGAGCAGCCCAGAGGGAATCGACGACCAGAAGAAGAGCTCGAACGGTGCGTGCGCCAGCGCCAGCACGATCAGCAGTCCCGCACTGAGCACGGGGCGCAGGATGTCGAGGGTGGTCGACCAGCCGAAGCGCATCCTGCCCTGGAGCACAACCTCCAAAAGCGTTTGTAGAACCTGCAGCAGCAAGCCGAAGCCGACGAGCAGGATGCCCACGCGCAGGGTCTGGTCGTAGCCGACCAACGCCCCGATCGCAGCTGCTCCCGCCACGCCCGCACAGGTGAGCACGATGCGCATACCGATCAGCTCGCCCATGACCCTCGCTCGCTGGGTTGTGTCGCGGCTCGTTATTTCGCGCAACGCGATCGCATTGACGCCGGCCTCGGTGACGCCGGCCGCCACCGTGACCAGCGATACGACCGCCACATAGCGCCCGTAGCTGACCACGCCCAAATAGCGGATCATGATCGGCGCCGAAACCAGTCCGACGAGGATGCCCGTCGCGTAGGCGAGCGCGCGAAGCGCACCACCGCTGATCGCCCGGTGGCCGGCTAGGGGAGAGTCGAGGACATCGGGCTCATCCGCGCCAGCAGGCTGCTGCGCAGGCAGAGCGTCGTTGCCAGCCATGCCTCAGACGCGCGGAACGGCCACGCCGCGGCTCACGAAGCGCCCCATCACATCGATCATGTGGTCGATCATCTCGGAGGAGATCCCGGGATAGACCCCGATCCAGAAGGCGCTCCGCATAATCGTGTCGGTGTTCGTGAGCTCACCCACCACGCGGTGCTCGATCTGCGAATAGGCCGGCTGGCGCAACAGGTTGCCCGCGAACATCTCGCGCGTGGCCACCCCGTGCTCCTGCAGATGCTCGACCAGCTGGGTGCGGGAGAACGGTGCGTCGTCGCGCACGATCAGCTTGAAGCCAAACCAGCTGGGATCGCTGTTCGGCGTGGGCTCGGGAAGGATCAGGTACTCCTCGTGAACCGCAAGTGCCTCGCGCAAACGCTGCCAATTCTCGCGCCGAGATGCGATAAATGAGGGCAGCTTGTCCAGCTGGGCCACTCCAATTGCGGCCTGCATGTCCGTCATCTTCAGGTTGTAGCCGATGTGCGAGTAGATGTACTTGTGGTCGTAGCCATAAGGCAGATCACCCAGCTGGTGCTCAAAACGTTTGCCGCAGGTGTTCTCCTTGCCGGGCTCACACCAGCAGTCCCGGCCCCAGTCGCGGAAGGACTCCACGAGCACCTTGATGGCGCCCTTGTTCGTGAAGACGCAACCACCCTCTCCCGTGGTGATGTGGTGCGCGGGGTACATGCTCAGCGTGGCCAGATCGCCGAAGGTGCCAGTCAGGCGGCCGCGATAGGTCGAGCCGAGGGCATCGCAGTTGTCCTCGACCAGCCACAGGTCATGGCGGCGACACAGCTCGGTGACGGCGTCCAGATCGAACGGGTTACCCAGGGTATGGGCCATCATCACCGCGCGCGTGCGCTTGCCGACGGCGGCCTCGAGTTGGTCGGTGGCGACGTTGCCCGTCTGAAGATCGACGTCCACGAACACTGGCACCAGGTTGTTCTGGACGATTGGGTTGACCGTTGTGGGAAAGCCGGCGGCCACCGTGATCACCTCGTCTCCCGCCAGCAGCTGACGATCGCCCAACTTTGGGGAGGTCAGCGCGGATAGGGCAAGCAGGTTGGCCGACGAGCCCGAGTTTGTGAGGATCGCGTGACGAACCCCGAGATATTTGGCCAGGCGGCGCTCGAGGTCGTGGGCGTAGCGGCCGGTCGTCAGCCAGAAGTCAAGCGCGGAGTCGACGAGCAGGACCAACTCCTCGGCGTCAAAAACCCGCCCCGAGACAGGGACTTGGTCGGAACCGGGCTCAAATGAGCGATCTGCCCAGGTTGCCTCGTAGTACTCGCGCACCTTTGCGAGAATTTCGTCTCTCAAGGCTGTCAGCCCTCCTGGGACTCGGGTTGCTCAGCGAGCATCTGCCGCAGGCCGTCAGTGTAGCCCAGCAGTTCCCGGCCCAATCGCCGCTCGGCGAGCTCCACTCCCAGCCCCGCGCGCAACGGCCGGGGAGCGGGCTGGCCAAGCTCGGCGGTGCTGATCGACCTCACCAGTCCCGGGTCTCCGCCAAACACTCGAGCCGCCTCGCGGGCGAACTCGTCGCGTGCGGCGAGAGTCCGTCCGGCGAGGTTGATCACGCCGCGAGCGTCTTGGGCGAGCAGGTCAAAGACGGCGTCGGCGAGCACGGGTGCGTAAGTGGGACTGCCGACCTGATCGGCGGGCACGGTGATCTCCCGTCCCTCGCGCAGAGCACCCAGCAGGCGGTAGATGAAGTTCTTGCCCTGCGACTCCCATCCATAGACCACGGTGGTGCGCACGATCAGCGACTCGCGGGCCCGCTGCATGACGATGTGCTCCGCGATCAGCTTCTGCAGACCGTAGCGCGAGATTGGGTTGGGCGCCGCGGTCTCGTCGTACGGGCCGTGCTCCCCATCAAAGATGTAGTCGGAGGAGAAGTAGACGAGCACTGCGCCAACCTCGTTGGCGCCGTCAACAAGATGACTGACCCCCTCAACGTTCACGGCATAGGCCGACTGGGGATCCTGCTCGCAGCCGTCGACGTTGGTGGCGGAGGCGGGCACCAGGAGATAGGCGGGCGCGAGCGCCCGCACGGCCTGCGCCACCGCTGCTGGGTCGCGCACATCCAGCTCGACCAAGCCGGGCTGGGGATGAGCGTGAAAGGTGCCCGTCCACGCAAGGCCCCGGCGCTCGGCGGCCAGACTCAGGTGATAGCCGACCTGTCCAGAGGCGCCGACGATCAGCGCTGAGGTCTCGCCTGCCCGGGCGGAGGTCATGGAGCGCGTCCGGCGGGCTCACGGCCGGCCGCGAACGTCTCGATCTGGGCCAGTGTCACCGCACGCATGTCCGCTCCAGATCGCAGCTCCCGATACCAATCCACGATGCTCGCGATTGTGCCCTCCAGCTCGAGACCCGGCCGCCAGCCGAGCCGTGCACGCGCCTTGGAGGAGTCGAGCTTCAGGTAGCGCGCCTCGTGCGGATGGGGACCGTCATCATCCACCCAGTCCAGATCCTCCGGCCACAGCGCGGCGATGCGCTGCACGATCCAGCCGACCGGGCGGGCATCCTCGTCGGCTGGACCGAAGTTCCAGCCTTCGGCGAGCTCCGGCGCATCCCACAGCGCCTGGGCCAGCACCAAGTAGCCGCTGAGCGGGTTGAGCACGTGCTGCCAGGGACGGATCGAGTTCGGGTTGCGCACGTGCACCTGCTCACCTGCCAGCGCCGCCCGCATGATGTCCGGCACCAGCCGGTCCTCGCCCCAGTCTCCCCCGCCGACCACGTTGCCGGCGCGCGCGGAGGCCAGGCGCGGCCCGTCGGCGCCTGCGAAGAACGAGCGGCGGAAGGCGGCCGTGATGAGCTCTGAGCAACCCTTGGAGCTCGAATAGGGATCGAATCCCCCCATCGGCTCCTCCTCGCGGTAGCCCCACTCCCACTCACGGTTCTCGTAGCACTTATCGGAGGTGACGTTGACGATTGCGCGCACCTCGGCTCCGTGCAGGCGCACCCCATCGAGCACGTTGACGGTACCCATCACGTTGGTCTCGTAGGTCTCGCGCGGCGCAGCGAACGAGCGCCGGACAAGCGACTGCGCTGCCATGTGGATGACGACCTCTGGGCGCGCCGAGACGACCGCGGCGGCCACCGCCTCCGGATCACGCACGTCGCCCTCCACGCTCTCGATCCCCTCCCCCACGCGCGCCAGCTCATACAGCGAAGGGTCGGTGGGCACGCCCAGGGAGAAGCCCGTCACCTGGGCGCCGAGCGACTGGAGCCACAGCGACAGCCAAGCGCCCTTGAAGCCGGTGTGGCCGGTCAGCAGCACACGACGCCCACGCCAGAACTCGATATCGACGACCCCGGCATCTGTCGGGGTCGCGGCGGTCGATCCGCAAGGTTGCTCAGCGCTCGTCGTCACGGGCCCAAGCCTAGCGAGCAGTGTCCCGACCGATGATCGGCAATTGAGGCATCCTCTCCGTTCATGCGCCGTCGATCCCCCGCACCAGAGAGGATTGCGAGCGCGTGAGTGAAGTACTGCCACGCGTCAAGGACCTCGTACCGGAGCGCTTCAAGCAGGCCCTGCCACCACGCGTCAAGGACGCGATCTTCTTTGGCCTGGTCAGGATCGGCGTCACCTGGCGGCTGATTCGGCGCCGGCGCTCGCGCTTCGTCAGCGGCTACCTCGGCGGCCTGAAGGGCGTCGAGATCGGGGCCGCCAGCCACAATCCCTTCTACCTCGACGCGATCAACGTCGACCGCTATGCCGACGATCAAACGATCTACAAGAACCTCGAGCGCCGCCTCTCGGGAAGCGCCGCGCGAGTGGATGTCGTGGCTCGCGGCGATGAGTTGCCGTTCGCCGATGATTCGCACGACTTCGTGTTCTCCTCCCACGTCGTCGAGCACTTCCCCGATCCAATCAGAGCACTGTATGAGTGGGTACGCGTCGCCCAGCGGTATGTCGTGGCAGTCGTTCCTCACCACGACAGGACCCCCGACGCCGATCGTCCGCTGACGAGCACCGACGAGCTCGCTCAGCGTCACCGCGAAGGCTTCACCTCAGAGGAGGACAAGCACTGGAGCGTGTGGACCTGCGAGAGCTTCGTCGAGATGTGCGACGCGATAGGCCTGCGAGTCCTCGACCACCAGGACCCTGATGACAAGGTCGGAAACGGCTTCACTGTGGTGATAGACGCGGGCGCGGGCGTGAGCGCTCCGACCGTGACGCTCTAGGAAGCTACTCCCACGTCCGCCAAGGGGCAACGCCCGAGCCCCACAGCTCCTCCAGCTGACTGCGGTCGCGCAGGGTGTCCATCGGCTGCCAGAAGCCCTCGTGACAAAAGGCTGAAAGCTCGCCGTCGGCCGCCAGCGCCCGCATCGGCTGCTGCTCCCAGACGAGATCATCACCACCGTCGAGATACTGAGCGACACCGGGAGAGAGCACGAAGAAGCCCCCGTTGGTCCAGCCGCGATCACCGCGCGGCTTCTCTTCAAAGCCACTCACTCGCTCGCGGTCAACGTCGATCGCGCCGAAGCGCCCGGCGGGTTGCACCGCCGTGACGGTCGCCTTCGTTCCCTGCTCGCGATGGAAGGCGATCGCCGCGGTGATGTCCACGTCGGAAAGGCCATCGCCGTAGGTGAAGCAGAAGTCCTGATCTTCCACGTAGCTCAACACACGCCGCAGGCGCCCACCCGTCATCGTCCCCTCTCCGGTATCGACAAGGGTGACCTTCCACGGCTCGGTCTCGGAGCGATGGATCTCCATGTCTCCCTTGACGAGATCGAACGACACGTCGCAAGTGTGCAGGTAGTAGTTGGCGAAGTACTCCTTGATCAAATAGCCCTTGTAGCCAAGACAGATCACGAACTCCTCGATCCCGTGGGCGGCGTAGATCTTCATGATGTGCCAGAGGATCGGTTTGCCGCCGATCTCGACCATCGGCTTAGGGCGCACAGCTGTCTCCTCGCTGAGTCGCGAGCCAAAACCACCAGCCAGGATCACCGCCTTCACAGGGGAGCAGACTACCGGCCCCCTCAGCGCTCCCTCACACCCACCACGTTCGAGGAGCCCTCTGAGAAGGGGAAGTCGGCCTCCTGTTTGCACAGGACGCGGAACTGATAGCTCGCGGGACCGGGGAACTTGAAGCGGTAGCTCGCGTGAAAGCGACCCTTAGAGCCGGTGCTGATCGTGTCGAACTGGATCCATTCGTGCCCGGGTGAGCGCGCCTGGAGCAACAGCTCCTTGCCGCCAACGGGCAGCGGCGTGCCCTCCAGCACGCCTTTGAAGAAGATGCTGCGGCCGACGCTCGTCACGCGCGGGGTGACACTCAAGCTCACGCCCGCCCGCACGCTCAACGTCAGCGTGCCCGTCGCGACCGGCTGCGCGTCGCCGATGTGAGCGCGGTAGGCAAACAGGAACTTCTCCGAGGACTCCCCGCGCGCCAGAGCTACCGTGAAGCGCCCGTCCGATCCGGTCTTCGGGCTCGTGATCGCCAGCGGCTTGGCGCCTGTGTAGTCGGGAGTCGCCGTCGCATCGATCAGCGCGTCCGCGATCGGCGCGCCACCGGGGGCCGTCAGCCGTCCCGTGATCGTCTCTGCCTTCCCCCAGGCGCTGGTCAAATGCGCCTTGGTGGTACTCGCCCAGCGTGCCGTCAACGTCGCCTGGCTGGAGGCGTTTGTGCCGTTTGGCTGCGGCGGGATCGGCGGGGCTGGCGGGACTGGGTTCTCGACGTTGATCTCGCGCTCAACAACCGGCGCCGCGTTGCCCGCGGCATCGACCACGCTCACTACCAGCTGATGGGGGCCGTTGCTCAATCCTGTGGTGTCGAACCCCACGCCTACGCTCTCCGACGGTAGGCAGGGCTGCAGGTACAGGAAGGCGGGCAGGCCGTCCGTTGTCTGGCCCACGTTGCGGCAGCGCCCGCCGTTTTCGTTGGGCACCGTGCTCTGCACGAGCTTGCCATCGACGCTGAACGTCACCTCCCAGACGCCCGCGCCCGGATCGCTCGCATCGAAGGTCACGTCGCTCATCCCACTCACCGCCGGAGCACTCGCCAGTTCCCCGTCCACGTTGCTCGCACTCGGGCCCGCGCTCTGTTCGAGGATCAGGTCGGCTGCGTACAGATATATGACCGCCGCGTAGCCGTTTGAGTCGCCGTTGCCGGCGGGGCATTCTACTTTCGGGGCTCCTCCGCAGGCAGCGTTCAAATAAAGGTGGGAGCCGAGATTTGCACGTGGGACGGACACCCGGTTGATTTCGGACAAGGGTTGCTTCGTGTTGCCCACTCCGGTGATGCATCCAAACTGGTACACGCAGCTATCGAAAATTTCGCTTTGGGTCGGTCCCGCTATCCATGACTCGTAGAAGGCATCAGGTTCTTCTTTTCCGTCAGCATCGTCAGCGCGCCATAGCGTGGCGCCCACCATTGTGTCGCCGGTAGGGACGGCGAAGGTCCAGGTCGCCTGGTCGAGATCGGCGATGTGCGTCGTCAGATCGCTGAGCTCGGCGATCAACGCCCCGCCTTCCTCGCAAGTGTTTTTCTCGTAGTTGTCATACGCGCCCGCGCTCGAGCTGGTCCAGCCGTCAGTGGGGGCGGGTTCGCCGGAGGGGGTGCGGCAGGTATACACGTGGTACTGGCCGGCGCGGGCGGTGCTGATCGGGCTTGCGGCGAGGGTCGTGAGGCTGATGGCAAGGGCGGCAGCGGTGATCAGGCGGCGGCGCGTCTGGAGGGCGGCGAGCGAGAGGGTACGACTGGCTTGGAGGAGGTGGCGCGTGTTGAGGACAGGCCCAGCCTCGAGGACAGGCCTCGTGGTTGGGCGCCTCGGTTTCAGGATTCGTAGCATCGTCCACATGTCGATCGCGGGCCACGCATGACCCCCCTCCCAAATCTGCTTTTGACTATTGCTAGCCGTCCTCCCCATCCCCCAAGAATCGCACGGGTAGTCTTCCCAAGCCATAGATGCCCGTGATGCTCTCAAATTCTGGTTCACCATCGAGTTCTAAATGCTCAAATCTTTGTGTCAGGAACGTCAGGGCCTCCTCCAGCTCCGCGCGGGCCAAATTCGCGCCCACGCAGTAGTGGACGCCCGCGCCAAAGGTCAGCGTCCGCGCCCCTCCCCGATCGGCCGTGATGTCAAATTGATCGCCAGTTACTGTTTCTGTTTTCGTGCCTATTTCTGCATCGTCTGCCAAGTCGCGATTTCCGGTGAACGCACACACCATGACGATCGTCCCCACCGGGAAAGTCACATCGCGGAAGATGATCTCCTCGTCCACGATGCGTGCGGTAAATGGCGTGATCGGCTCGTAGCGCAGCGCCTCCTCGACGGCCGCAGAGGCGAGTGAAGGATCGGCGCGCAGCGCCTGCCATTGATCTGGATTTTCGGCCAACAGCCTGACCGCGTGCGCCAGCTGACTCTGACTCGTATCCACGCCGCCCGCAAGCACGTTAAATACAAGATTAATACACTCAATATCTGAAAGTCGCTCAGGTGAATGGGCAGGGTCGGCGGCGGCGATCAGCGTCGAGATCAGGTCGTCGCCGGGATCGTCCCGGCGCGCCGCCACCAGCGCCCCGGCGTACTCGTAGAACTCCTCCACCGCCTGCTCGATCCGCTCGCGCTCGGTGGCCATGCTAACCGCGTCGAATTGCTTCTGAATCCAGTTGGACCAGTGGTGCAGTCGCGGCGCATCCTTTAGCGGAGCGCCCATCACGCTGGCGATCACCTGCGAGGGGTAGGGCTTGGCGAAGGCCTGCACGAACTCGCAGGAGAGAGCCCCTGGGGAAGGGGAGGTTGGAGAGGCTGAAGAGGCGGAGGGGGTCGAGGCGACGGCTGAGGAGGAAGAAGAAGCCGAGGAGGCGAGCGCCCGCGCGAGGAGATCCTCGAGGAAGCCGCGCATCGCCGGGCGGTAGCGCTCGACGGCACGCGGTGAGAGCGCGGGGTTCACGAGACTGCGCAGGCGCGAGTGGTCGGGACCGTTGACGTGCAGGATGTTGCGCCGCATCTGCTCCCACAGCGGCCCCTCAGTCACATTGAATATCTCGGCAATCTTCATCCCAGGAAAGCTCGTCGCGCGCGAACGCAAGAAGAACTCTCCCGCCTCACGGTCGAGCACGATGTAGCCAAACGGCCCGCTCGCCAGCCAGCCCGCCGCGCGTAACTCGCCCATCGCCGCGTGGAAGCGCTCCCCGGACATCCCCGGATCGGTGTAGTCGAAGCCCTTCAGCTCCAGATCGGTCACGAGCGTCATCGCCGGTAGACGCTACCCGAGGCCCGGCATCCCTGCCGCTCCCCCTGGGAGGACTACCCGCTCTGAGCATCCGTGAATCCCCTGACTGCGGACCCTCGGTTATTTCTTCGGGCTCACCGCCTGCTTCAAGGTCGCACCAGCGCTGAACTTCGGCGCCTTCGAGGCCTTGATCTTGACGCGCTCGCCCGTGCGCGGGTTGACGCCCTGGCGCGCGGCACGTTTGACCACCGAGAACTTGCCGAAGCCCGTGATGATGACCTCGTCGCCTTTTTTGAGCGTCTTGGAGACCGTGCCCAAGAACGACTCGACCGCCCGCGCGGAGTCGGTCTTGGTGAGACCGCTGTCGGCGGCAATCGCCTCGACCAGCTGGGACTTGTTCATATGCGCTTCCTTTCAGTTAGGTAAACCGGATTAGGTAACCGGAGGCGCGCAGGCTACCGGGCCGGCCGGAGAAACCGGTTGGTGGCGTAGCGCGCAGGCGAGATCGGGGCGTCGATCAAGTGGCTCGCCAGCATCCACCGCGACATCGCCGCGACGTTCGGACTCTGCAAAGTCCCGAACGGCACCGCGGCGGTGGTTGGGGCCGCGGGGGTGGCGGCAGAGGAGGAGCGGCCGCTGAACAGGGGTAGGTAGACGGCGAGCGAGGCGGCCGTCAGCTTGCGCGGCAGCGACGGGTTGGCCTCCAGCAGGTCATCCAGAGCGCGAGCCGGATCGCGCAGCGCGTCCTGATAGCCCGCCGTCGTGGCCGCCACGAAATCGCGCACGAGCAGCGGGTCCGCCGCGATCAGCTTGCGCGTGGTGAAGGCCACCAGCCCCGGATAGGCGGGACCACCGTTTTCGTCGAGCGCAAAGGCCGTGATCGGGTGTCCTTCGGCTCGCAGCGTCACGCCTTCGTCGGGGATGAAGCCCGTGAAGGCCGAGATCCGCCCGGCGAGCAGCGCCTGCGGGCCGTTGAAACCGACGGTGACGACGCGCACCCGGCTGGGGCTCACGCCGGCGTGGCGCAGCTCCGTGTCGAGCACCGCCAGATCGGAGGGCACACCGGTGATCCCGACGGTCTTGCCGGCCAGGGCCGCGGGCGAGGTGAGGTGCTCGGAGGCCAGCGCGATCAAGCCGCCGAGCGGACGCTGCACTAGCGCCATCACCGCCTGCGCGTCGCCGCCATCGTTGATCAGCCCAGCCACGTCGCTGCCGTCAGCCAGCCCGAACTGCGCCTTGCCGGCGTCGATCAGCTTCAGCGTTTCCTGCGTCGAAGTCGGCTGCACAACCTGCAGATCGATGTTCTCGCGCTTGTAATAGCCGGCCGCCAGCGCCCGGTAGATGCCGACGTGCACCGCATTCGGCACGAAATCGAGGATCAAGGTCACCTTCGTCGGCCTGGGCAGCGCAGACGGGAGGCTCGCCGAGGCGGAAGACGCGCCGGTGAGGGGCGCGGGGGGCGAGGAGGACGAGCCGGCCGGCGAGGAGCTGCCGCAGGCGGAGAGCGCCAGCGCCGCGAGAGTCAGCGCCAGCGCCAAGGCGGTCCGTAGGGGCGCGGGCGGCAGGAGCGCAGGCGGCGAGGGCGCGGTCGGCCGCAAGGGGGATCGTGCGGGCGGTGAGGGCGCGAGCGACAAGGGGGATCGATATCGGCCGGTAGGATCTCGTGCAGTCATGGCAACAAACGCAACCTCTCCCCCGGAGGGGAGTAAGCCCGCCGAGGCGAGCAAGCCTACGGAGGCGAGCAAGCGGGTGGGTGGGGATTCGTTCCGGACCCTATCCGGCGAGCCCGTCAAGGAGCTCTACACCGAGGCTGATGTAGGCGCCCGACCCGCCCGGCCGAGGACCCGATCGGGCGGCCCGGCGAATACCCCTACACGCGCGGGATCTACGAGTCGATGTACCGCGGGTCGCCTGTGGACGATGCGCCAGTTCGCGGGCTTCGGCACGAGCGAGGAGACCAACGAGCGCTTCCGCTACCTGCTCGACCACGGCCAGACCGGGCTGTCGACGGCATTCGACATGCCCTCGCTGATGGGCCACGACTCCGACCACCCGCGCTCGCTCGGCGAGGTCGGGCGCGAGGGCGTGGCGATCGACACGCTCGATGACATGCAAACGCTGTTCTCCGGGATCGACCTCGGCGAGGTGTCGGTGTCGATGACGATCAACGCGCCGGCGGCGATCATGCTCGCCTTCTTCGTGGCCGCGGCGGAGTCAGGCAGCTCGGAGGGCAGCGGCAGTGGCGAGGGCGGAGCAGCGGGCGGAGCGGGGACGAGTGGGCGTGGTGGAGCGGGGACGGGCGGGCGGGCACCGATCGCTCGGGAGCACCTGTCGGGCACGATCCAAGCCGACATCCTCAAGGAGTACATCGCCCAGAAGGAGTGGTGCTTCCCGATCGACCCCGCGATGCGCCTGTGCGGCGACATGATCGAGTGGTGCACGCAGCAGATGCCCCGCTGGCATCCGATCTCGATCTCCGGCTACCACATCCGCGAGGCCGGCTCGACCGCGCAACAGGAGCTCGCGTTCACGCTGAAGGACGGCCTGACCTACGTCGAGCAGGCGATCGAACGGGGTCTCGACGTCGATGACTTCGCGCCGCGCCTGTCGTTCTTCTTCAACGCCCAGATCGACTTCTTCGAGGAGATCGCCAAGTACCGCGCCGCGCGGCGCATCTGGGCGCGCGAGCTACGCGAGACGTTCGGCGCCAAGAACGAGCGCTCGTGGCTGATGCGCTTCCACACGCAGACCGCGGGCGTCTCGCTGACCGCACAGCAGCCGCTGAACAACATCATGCGCACGACCGTCGAGGCGCTCGCGGGCGTGCTCGGCGGGACCCAGTCGCTGCACACCAACTCCTACGACGAGGCGCTCGCGCTGCCCACCGAGGAGGCGGTCACGATCGCGCTGCGCACCCAGCAGGTGCTCGCGCACGAGACAGGCGTCGCCAGCACCGCCGACCCGCTCGGCGGCAGCTACTTCGTCGAGGCGCTGACCGACGCGATGGAGGCGCGCTGCTATGAGTACTTCGCAAAGATCGACGAGCTCGGTGGCATGGTCGAGGCGGTCAAGCGCAACTACCCGCAGCGCGAGATCGCCGACGCGGCCTTCACCCTCCAGCAGGAGATCGACGCGGGCGAGCGCGTCGTGGTCGGGGTCAACAGCTACGTCGCCCAGGACGAGCGGCCGATCCCCACGCTGCGCGTCGATCCCGCGCTGGAGCGCAAGCAGACCGACCGCCTGCAGGGAGCGCGCGCCAGACGTGACGGGGCCGCGGTCGAGCGCACCCTGGCGGCGCTGCGCGAGGACGCCGCCCACACCGAGCGCAACCTGATGGAGCCGCTGCTTCAGTGCGCGCGCGCCCACGCCTCCGAGGGCGAGATCGTCGAGTCGCTGCAGCAGGTCTTTGGCTACTACACAGAGACGCCGGTGTTCTGAGACGCGTCAGAGCCTTCACAAGTTCTTAGGAGCGTCAGGCAGCTTTCCGGGCTGGTCCGTGTTATCGGGACGTTAGGATCACTCACTTCGCCGGGACCCTCCCCGGCCGCGATGCCCGACACTCACGACGCCGACATCCACCTGTCCAACCCGCACCGCCTGCGCAAATTCCTAGTCTGCGCGGGCCTGCTGGTGGTGTGCTCGAGCGCCACGACACTCGCCTTCGCCTCCAAGCGGATCGTCGCCGAGGAGGCCGCGTTCGTCGCGCCGTCCGCCCCACCCTGCTTCCCGAGCACGCTGAACCGCTCGGCGGTGCTGCCCGGAACCAGTCTCGCGGTCTCGCCGCTGCCCGACTCCTACGATGCCTCGCCGCACACCCAGATCAGCCTGCTCGGCGTAGCACCGGGAGCACTCAGCGACGTCAGCGTCTCAGGCTCGCAGACGCGCAAGCACAGCGGCCGCCTGGAGGCCTACTCCCAGGGTGACGGCGCGAGCTTCGTCCTGTCCAAGCCGTTGCGCTCCGGCGAGACGGTGAGCGTGCGCGGAAAGCTGACGGTCGCCGGCAAGACGCAGGTATTCGCCTTCCACTTCGTGGTCGCCCAACCGGACAACCTGCCCTATGCGGCCCCAGAGCACGTCCCGTCTGACCCCGCCGAGGTGCAGCACTTCCACTCGCGCCCGGAACTGCAGCCACCGGAGCTCGTGATCACGGCGCGCTCGCCGCAAACGGCGCCGGGAGACCTGTTCTCCGCTCCCTACTCCGGTCCGGGCCAAAGCGGGCCGATGATCTTCGACGAAACCGGCAACGTCGTGTGGTTTGACCCGCTGCCCTCCGGCGATGCGGCAAGCAACCTGCAGGTGCAGCAGCTCGACGGCAAGCCCGTGCTGACGTGGTGGCAGGGCTACATCCCGCCGCAGGGGTTCGGCGAGGGCGAAGAGGTGATCCTCAACAGCGACTACCAACAGATCGGGCGCGTCCATGCGGGCAACGGCTTCAAAGCAGACCTCCACGACTTCCACATCACGCCCCAAGACACGGCGGTGCTGACGGTCTTCGATCCGATCGACTGCGACCTCTCGTCCGTCGGCGGCCCCCACGGCGGCGCGGTCACCGACAGCATCTTCCAGGAAATCGACCTGCGCACGGGACTCGTCGGCGCGAGTGGCACAGCCTCGACCACGTCCCCCTGAGCGACTCCTACAGCACGGCGACGACCACCAGTACGGGATGGCCGTTCGACTACTTCCACATCAACTCGATCGACCAGCTCGCCGACGGAAACACATTGATCTCGGCACGCAACACATCGACGCTCTACGAACTGAACACGCTCACCGGCCAGGTGCTGCTGCGCATCGGGGGCAAGCACTCAGACATCAAGCTCCCGCCCGGCGCGGCCACCGCCTTCCAGCACGACGCCACGATGCAGGAAAACGGGACGATCAGCGTGTTCGACAACGGGGGCGTACCCGAAGGTCCACTCGCAATCGCGCGGGTTGGTGCTGGCGGTCAACCCGCAGTCGAAGACCGAGACGGTGGTGGCCCAGTACGAGCACTCCCCCGCGCTGTCCTCCGGCAGCCAGGGCAACATCCAGGAGCTGGCGGGCGGCGACGTGTTCGTGGGCTGGGGCGCCGAGCCCTACTTCTCCGAATTCAGCCCCACCGGGCAGCTGCTGCTCGACGCCCACATGCACGGCTCCTACCAGTCCTACCGCACCTACCGCTTCCCCTGGACGGGGACACCGCAGAGCGCGCCCGCGATCGCGGCAGGCGCGGGTGGGCGGGGATCGGACACCGTCTACGCGAGCTGGAACGGCGCCACCCAGGTGGCCAGCTGGCGCGTGCTCGCGGGCCGATCGCCCCAGCAGCTCGCGCCGGTGAGCGCGGCGCCCCGCAGCGGGTTCGAGACCGCGATCGCCACGCCCGGGGGGGTGGGCCCAACAACATACGTCGCTGTGCAGGCGCTCGAAGCCTCCGGCGCGGTGCTCGGCACGTCGAGAACGATCAAGGGCTAGCGCCGATCGTCGAGTGCTTTGCGGAGAGTTTGATACCCTACGCTGGCTCGAAGTCACATGGGGGTTTCTAAAACTTTGCCTGCGCCTGCCGCTAAACCGAGATCGCCGGCGACGCCGGATGATCGCTACCGGCGCCTGCCGACCGGCGCGCACGGAATCGATCCCGAGGAGATCAAGCGCGACCAGCGCGAGCGGCTGCAGAGCGCGATCGTCGAGCTGGTCGCCGAACGTGGATACCAGGCCGTCCGGATCCTCGACCTGACCAAGCTCGCGCGCGTCTCACGCCCGACCTTCTACAGCCTGTACAACGACAAGGAAGAGCTGCTGCTCGCCGCCTACGACGAGATCGCACAGCGCACCGCCAAGACCGCGATCGGGGCATATCAAGTGGAGGGCACGCAGAGCGAGCGCCTGACGGCGGCGATCCGCGCCTTCGCGGAACTGGCGTCGAGCACTCCGCAGGCGATGTCGCTGATGGTGCTCGGCGCCTTCGGCGCGGGACCAAAGGCGATCGAACGCCGCAACCAGACGCTGGAGGCGCTCGAGCAGAGCATCCACGCAATCCGATCTCCGCTCAGTGTCGAGGAAGCACCCACAGACCTCACGCTGAAGATGATCATCGGCGGCGTCCGCGAGGTGACCGCCGCGCGGCTGCGTCAAGGCCGCGCCAGCGAGCTGCCCGGACTGGCCGATGAGCTCGCCACCTGGGCCGCCTGCTACCCGGTGAAGCTGCCTGCCGGGCTGGCGTGTCCGCCGACCGCGCGTAAGGGCGAATCGGGAGCGCAGGGGCGAGCAGGGAAGTCGGGGAGAGTGGAAACCCCGGAGCGGGCGAGGAGTGCGGGGATCCAATCGGAGCGGGCGCTGCGCGCCGAAGGCCGGCTGCCGAGTGGGCGTCACGACCTACCACGCCAGTTCATCGTGCAAAACCAGCGCGAGCGGATCGTCGACGCGACCGCTGCGATCGTCGCCGAGAAGGGCCTTGCCAGCCTCACGATCCCCGAGATCGCCAAGCGCGCGAACGTCTCCCACCAGACCTTCTACGAGATGTACCCGACCAAGCACGACGCATTCCTCGGCGCGCAGAAGATCGGCATGCACCAAGCGCTGCTCGTAACGGCACAGGCTTACGAAGCACACAAGGAGGACTGGCCCCGGGGAGTCGCCGCCGGCCTGCACGCGCTGCTTGCCTATCTAGCCTCCGAGCCGGCCCACTCACACCTGATCCTCGTCGACACGTTCGCCGCCAGCCCCGAGGCGACCGAGATCCGCGACAGCAGCCTGCACGCCTTCGCCGCCTATCTGCAACCGGGCTACGACCACGCGCCGAAGGACCCCGCGGTGCCCGCGTGTCGCGCCCGAGGCGATCGCCGGGGGCGTCTGGCAGGTCCTGCACCACTACATCGAGGCCGAGCGCACCAGCGAGCTGCCCGACGTGGCTGCCGCAGTTGATCTACGCGGCACTCACGCCGTTCCTCGGGCCGAAGGACGCGGCCAAGGTGGCGCGGCGGGCGCCGCCGCGGCGGGGTTAGTAGGCATCTTTCCGGCTGCGGGTGTTTATAAGCAGCGCGGAAGATGTTGTACGTTTTAACCGCGTCTGACCACCGCTATTTTGGCTGGTGGGTCAACTTGCAGATCGATGATCCTTGCAGGCACCTAGATGCAATCCGCTGGCGGGAAGCGATCATCGGGCTACATCCAGCACCGCCACACCGTTTCAGGACGATGAGCGGAATCGCGCCAGGATTCTGGATATTCCGTCCGGCGCCGGTACGATGGTAAGCGAGTTACCCGAACCGAAGGAGGACGACGCCGCCAAATGTGGCGTCGTGATGGCTACCACATGACCACCGCTACATCGACGCGCCAAGAAGCCGAGGCGGCCGCATATGACCTGCTGAAGAGTACGTGGGGTACGGACGGCCTGAGCAAGTGCGCGCTGCCAATAGACCCGTTTAGCATCGCCAATACGCTTGGCCTGAAGGTGATGCGCATCCCACTTGAACCCGATGTCTCAGGGATGCTGGCCAAGTACCCCGGTCAGGACCCGGAGGTCTACGTCAATGTGACGGACAGCGAGGTACGGCAGCGATTCTCGTGCGCTCACGAGATCGGACATTTCATCAAGCGCGGATCTTCCCCAGGATCTAAGGACGAGGAATGGGGCTATATCGACCGTAGGGGACCGTCTGCTGGACGCGGAACAAACGCCGACGAGATCTATGCAAACCAGTTCGCGGCGGCATTGCTCATGCCAGAGGAGCGCATCAAGACGCTAGAAGACGAGGGTATGAGCCCTGTCTCTATGGCCCTTGCGTTCAACGTTTCGCTCGAAGCGATGACGCACCGAATCGACAATATAAGGTCATCCCCACAAGTAGTGGGGACTGCGCCCGGTGTGGCTTCGGAGTAGGCGTCCTACTGGTCCCGCAGGACCCACCGGTCCCACGGGAGCAAAGGAGGTCAGGGATGAGGTCGAGCGGGCAAAGCACAGGAATGCCAAGACCGACAGCCGTCTTCGTCAGTATCTCGGATATGGAGCGCTGGTGGCAATGCCCGTCCAGCTTGTAGCGGCCGATTATGCGTTCTACCGCTACGGCCACGCCTACGGCTGGAAAATCCCAGTAGAGGCCATTGACGGATGGCTTGCTGCGACCGTGGTGCAGATCTTTATCATCCTGCGTGGACTTGGCCGCTACCTCTTCCCGCCGATCAACCCCACGCATGAGCCTTTAGACAGACCCTAACTACTCCTGGAGCGCTGAGGGCTTACGCGAACGGGAGTGCGTGCCGCCGCCGCAGATCGGCTGTGGCGTTTGCTTTGCACATCACGTCGTGGTCGCGGAACGCGAGGATGATTTGGGTTGACCTCATTCTCAGACAACTTTGTGGCGGTCACCATTGTCCTGAAGGCTGAGAGTAACCACTCTCCAAGCACTCAGGAGGACCACTTCCCGTGGCCGTGACGCGCGAGCTCCAAGCGCGCGATCACGCCGCGGTGCACCTCGTCAGGACCATCTGCCAACCGCAGCGCGCGAGCTATGGTCCAGGTGGCCCCCAGCGGCAGGTCGTCTGAGAGGCCGGCGCCGCCATGTAGTTGCATCGACATGTCCACGACCGCCTGGGCCATGTTCGGGACCGCCACCTTGATCTGCGCTGTCGCCCCGAGCGCGTCGGGGGACTGCTTGTCGATCAGCCAAGCCGCGTGCAGCACCCGCAGCCGCGCCTGGTCGATCGCGATCCGCGCATCGGCGATTCGCTCGCGATTGCCCCCCAGGTTCGCCAGCGGCTTGCCGAAGGCGATCCGCTCTGTGGCGCGGCGGCAGGCGAGCTCGAGTGCAAGCTCGGCGAGTCCGATCAAGCGCATGCAGTGGTGCACGCGTCCCGGGCCCAAGCGCGCCTGGGCGATCGCAAAAGCCTGCCCCGGTCCGCCGATGATCGAGCTCGCGGGTAGGCGCACGCCGGTGAAGGACACTTCGCCATGTCCGCCGGGCGCGTCGAGGAAGCCCATCGTCGAGAGCATCCGCTCGACCTTCACCCCCGGGGTCTTCAGCGGAACGAGCACCATCGAGTGCTGGTGGTAGCGATCCGCGTCCGGGTCGGTCAGCCCCATGAAGATGATCACCTCGCAGCTCGGGTGCCCCACGCCCGTGCTCCACCACTTACGGCCGTTGAGCACAACCTCATCGCCGTCGAGCGTCGCGGTCGCCTGCATGTTCGTCGCGTCGGAGGAGGCGATGTCCGGCTCAGTCATGGAGAACGCCGAGCGGATCGTGCCCTGCAGCAGAGGCGCCAGCCAGCGCTCGCGCTGCTCAGGGGAGCCGAAGTGCAGGAGCACCTCCATGTTGCCGCTGTCCGGCGCGTCGCAGTTGAAGACTGTGCTGGCGATCAGCGAGCGGCCCATACGCTCTGCCAGCGGCGCGTACTCGACGTTTGCGAGGCCAGCGCCGATGGGCTGGCCGGCGAGCTCCGCGCCCGGAGGCAGGAACAGGTTCCAGAGGCCCTCCGCGCGGGCCTTCCGCTTGAGCTCCTCGATGACCGGCAGCACCACCCACGGGTCCGCGCGCGCGAGCAGCTCGCGGTGATAGCCCTCCTCGCGTGGCTCGATCTCGCGCTCCTGAAAGGCCATCAGGCGCTCCAGGAGCTCCTGCGCGCGGGCGGAGTGCTCGAAGTCCACGACGTTTACCGCACGTCGAGGACGATCTTGCCGGTCGCACGGCGCTGATCGATTGCGCGCAACGCGTCCGCGGCGCGCTCGAGGGGGAAGCGCTCGCCGACGATCGGCCGCACGAAGCCCTGCTCGATCATGCGGTTGACGGCTGCCCCGATTTCGAGGTTGACCTGCGGGCGACCCATCACATAGCCGCCCCAGCCAGCGCCGATGATCTCCGTGTTGTGAAGCAGCAGCCGGTTGACCTTCACTTCGGGGATCGACCCACCGGCGAAACCCACCACGATCAGACGGCCGCCCTCACGCAGCGAGCGCAGGCTGTCGGTGAACAGCGATCCACCGACGGGGTCGAATACGACCTCCACGCCGCCACCCGAGAGCTCCTTCGCCTCGTCCTTCCATGCACCAGTCGGAGCGCACGACGTGATCGGCGCCGGCCTCCAGCGCGACCTTTTCCTTGAGCTCACTGGAGACGACCGCGATCGTGCGCGCGCCCAGGCCCTTGGCGACCTGCAGCGCCGCGGTGCCCACGCCGCCCGCGGCGCCGTGGACGAGCACCGTCTCGCCCTCGCGCAGGCGCCCGCGCAGAACCAGCGAGAAGTAGGCGGTGTGGTAGTTGAGGATCAGACCGGCGCCCTGGGCGAAGTCGAGCTCAGCTGGCAGCGCGAACGTGAGGAACGGGGGCGCCACCGCGATCTCGGCGAAGCCGCCAAGCGCGCAGAACGCCGCCACGCGGTCGCCGGCCTTCACGGTCGCGCCGGCGGGCGCGCTGCGCACGATACCGGCGACCTCGCTGCCGGGCACGAACGGGAGCGGCGGTTTGATCTGGTACTGGCCGCGGGTCTGCAGCAGCTCGGGGAACGCGACCCCGGCGCAGTGCACGTCGACCACGACGGCCGAATCCAGGCTCGGCCCGCTCAGCATGTGTGTCGACTCCGGCTCGGGCAGCTCGATGAGCTCGAGGGCGCTGTCGGGGCCGGTCAGGTCGACTATCTGGATCGCTTTCATGCGGGCATCCTATGGCTCAGGCGCTGGGGGTCTAGTTTTGGCGGCAGCTGCCGATGGGGGAGCCATGAGTCAGCAGCCCTGAGCCCTCCGAGCAAACCGGCCAACCCAGACAAGACAATCGCCACCTGATTCCGTTCGTGGCCGCCTCGGTGCTGGCCTGGGTCGCGGTGCCCGTCGGCTCCTCGATGCATTGGGGGACATACGCGATGGCGTCCGTCCTGGGGCTGCTTGCGGGCACGTTGCGCGCCGTGCCGTTGCGAGGCGCCCTGGCGAAGTGGCGTGAGGCGATCCCATCGCTGATCTTCCTGATCGCGATCGCGCTGCTGCGCGACTCGGCGGGAGGCATCAACTCGGCTGTAGGGGTACTGGCGCTGCTGCCGGTGTTCTACACGGCTCTGTACAGCAACCGTGCTCAGCTGTGCACGGTCCTGATCGGGATGGCGAGCGTGTTCATGGCGCAAAACCTGCTCGTGGGGCCCCCCACCTACCCACACACCGAGTATCGCGCGGGCCTGATCTTCATCGTCGTGAGCACGATCATCGGGCTGACCACCCAGTGGCTGGTCGCGCAGGCGCGCTTTCAGACCGCCGAGGCCCAGGACCGCGAGCGCATGCTGGAACAGGTTGCCGAAGTGGTGCGCAACCTCTCCAGCAGCCCGCACGCCCGTGCCGAGGTTTGTGCGGCGGCCAAGACGATCAGCAACGCAAGCATGGCGATCCTGTACGAGCCCACGGGCGCTGCAGGCGAGCTGTGCTCGACCTCGATGGCGGGCATCGAGATCGAGCCGATCGAGATCGGTCCGCACGAGCACTCCAGCGTGCGCGAGGCATTCCGCACCGGGCGCTCGCTGTTCTTTGCCGAGGACCACGAGTCACAGTTCTCAAGCAGCGAGGTGTGGGAGCTCGCAGGCCGTCCCGCGGCGGTCCTGTTCGAGCCACTACTCAGAGGCACTGAGCCGATCGGCGTGCTCGTCGTCGGCTGGCCCAAGGCGGTCAGAGTGGGCGGGTCACGGACGACCACGATCGCGCTGCTGGCACACGAGGTCGCCGCCGTGATCGAACGCGCCGACATGCTCACCCAATTGGCTGACATCGCAAGCACCGACGCGCTGACGGGTCTGCCCAACCGCCGCGCTTGGGACACACACCTCGCCGAGACGCTCAGCAAAGACCAGCGCGTGACGATCGCGATACTCGACCTCGATCACTTCAAGGACTACAACGACACCTACGGGCATCCAGCCGGAGACCGTCTGCTGAGGGAGACGGCAGCGGCCTGGCGCGAGGAGCTGCGTGCCGGAGATTTCGTCGCGCGGCTCGGCGGAGACGAGTTCGCGCTCCTGCTGCCCAACTGCAACACCGCGAACGCCCTCGAGGTCGTCGAGCGGTTGCGGCAGCGCATACCCAGCGAGCAGAGCTGCTCAGCCGGGATTGCCGGCCACGGGCCCAGAGTGACCCCCGAGGCATTGGTGGCTCATGCCGACACCGCGCTGTATGAGGCAAAGACCGCGGGCCGCGACCGGGCCTGCCTGACCGCCTGACGCAGCCGCCGGCTGAAGCGAGCACCGGCTGAAGCGAGCACCGGCCAATCAACGGGTGACGCGCAGGAAAGCGAGCACGGCGAGCACACGGCGGTGGTCCTCGTCGCAGACCGGCAAGTCGAGCTTGGCGAAGATGTTCGTGATGTGCTTCTCCACCGCCCCGGGCGTGACCACGAGGCTCTCGGCGATCGCCGTGTTCGAGCGGCCCTCGGCCATCAGCTCGAGCACCGAGCGCTCACGAGCGGTCAGCCGGTCGAGGTCAATCCGCGAGCCGACTGGCAGACCGGGGAAACCGGACAGACCGGGCATGGCACTCTCCTGCGCCCCCGCGTCCGCAGCGCCCAAGCCGGCCTTTACGAGCATCCGGGTCACAGCTTCGCGGTCGAGCACGACGCCGCCTGCCGCGAGGCGACGCTGCGCGCTCAGGAACCCACGAAGGGCACCGACGCGGGCTTTGGCGACCGCCGTCCGCTGGCGCAGCGCCCGCCCGCCGTTTGCGATCAGCACGCGGTCTTGCAATGCGATCAGCGAGTAAGCGCTGCCGGCGGTGGCGAGACCGAGCAGCGCCCACGCCGGCCAGAACGTGCGCGCTCCCGCGAGCAGCCACGTAAGCAACCAGGTCATCATCAGGATCACGGCCGCGACGCCGATCACGGCCCACACGCACGCGACCCGGCGCGCCGCGCCCGGCGGACGTCGCCATACCCAGCCCGCCGAGTAATCGCACAGTACGACCACGACCAGCCCCAGCCAGGCCCATGCCGGCCAGAAGTACCCCTGCCCGGTCAGCGCCCAGATCGCGGCCAGCAGGACTGCCGCAAGAGCTGCCAGGCGGCGCACCAGCGAGCGGGCGTACTGGCCCAACGACAATCCGGCGGCCGGCCCCGGTATCCAGCGTCGCCGCGAGGCGGACGCGGGCGGAGTCGGATCAAGCGGGTACGCCGGTGGAACTGACTGCTGGCTCACCCGACAATGGTCGCACGGCCGGCGCAGCAGCAGGCGCGCCTCAGTTGGCCAGCACCTTCGCGGCCTGGCGGTCCGGGCTGATCCGCTGCACGTCCCAGACCAGGCCGAGGCGCTCCAGGCCCGAGATCGTCAGGCCCGACAGATCAACCTCGCGACTGGCCATGCCGTGAAACGCCGAGGTGGGGAACGCGTGGTGGTTGTTGTGCCACGCCTCGCCAAAGGACAACGGCGCCAGCCACGAGAGGTTGTGCGAGTGATCGCCGGTGGCGAAGCGGCGAGAACCAAAGAAGTGGCACAGCGAGTTGATGCTGTAGGTGACGTGGTGCAGCACGAAGATGCGAACAGCGCCCGCCCACAGCATTGCCTCGAGCCCCGCAGCCACCGTCCCGCCGATCAGCACGCCGAGCCCGAACGGGATCGCCAGGCCGACGAGCGACCACAGGATGAAGGTCTTGTCGACGAAATTGATCACGGGGTCAGCCAGCAGGTCGGGCGCGAAGCGCTCGCGCGAGCCTCGCTGGGTGTGGTCGAACAGCCAGCCCACGTGCGCGTGGGCGAGGCCGCGCAGCGCTCCCTGCCAGCCGCCTCCACTGTCCACGTGAGGGCTGTGGGGATCGCCGAGGCGATCAGAGTAGGCGTGGTGCTTGCGATGGTCGGCCACCCAGGAGATCACGGGCCCCTCGACGGACATCGTGCCGAGGATCGCAAACAGCCCCCGCAGCCAGGGCGAGGTCTTGAAGCTGCGGTGGGTAAGCATCCGGTGAAAACCGACCGTCACACCAAGGCCGATCGGGATGTACATGACGAGGAAGATCACGATGTCGCGCCAGTGCAGCTCCCTGTTCCACAGCTGCCACCCGGCGAGCACCACCAGCGCCAGCGGCACGACGGTGATCAGCCCAGTGACAAACCGGTCGAGGTTCTCGAGGACCGGCTCCTGGATCTCCTCGGGAGTCGGGCCCTGGTCCTTGGGGGTCGGGCCCTGGTGGACAGGTCCTGCTGAGGTCTCTGGGGTCTCGACGACCTCGGCGGGAGCCTCGACTGGTCCGGCGGTTGCGCTCATGTTTAGATCTTGACGGAGCGAGCGGCCGTTGTCGCTACGGCCGGCCACCGGCATCCCCGGCCTGCCCCCGAATTTATGGTGGGGATAACCCCCGAAGGGGCCCTGAAGGGCCCCTTAACGGGGCCTGAATGGGACTGTCGCGTAGAGCCGCGGTTAAACGTGCTCGGGCCGGTAGGGGCCCGGCTTCGGCCGGACCTTGCCCCCCGGGAAGGCGAGACGGAGGATCGTGCGATGGACGGTGCCGAGCTGCTTACCGAGCGGACCGGTGTTGTAGGGCAGCCCGTAACGGCGGCAGATATCGCGCACCCGAGGCGCGATCTCGGAGTAGCGACTGGAGGGCAAGTCCGGGTACAGATGATGCTCGACCTGGAAGCTGAGGTTGCCGGCGAGCAGGTGAAACAGCGGGCTCCCGTCGATATTTGCCGACCCAAGCAGCTGGCGCACATACCAGCCACCACGGGTCTCATCCTCGACCTCCGCCTGGCTGAACGTGTAGGTCTGGTCGGGAAAGTGCCCGCAGAAGATGATCGAATAGGCCCACACGTTGCGGACGATGTTCGCGGTGAAATTGGCCGCGAGCGTCGACTTGAAGCCGCGCCTCGCGAAAGACCTTCGCTCGGAGAGCGTTCCGCCCCGCCCGGAAGCGACCGCCGAGACAGCGGCAGAGAGCAGCGGAAAGGCGATGTAGTCCTTGACAACCTGCCTGCGCGCCTTCAGGCCGATCGCCTTCAGCTCCCTGTTGACCTTTCCCTTCGACTTCTCTCCGGCGCGGATCGCATCGAAGTTGAGATCGTGCAACGCCACCCCCCACTCGAAGAAGCCCATCAGCACGAGGTTGTAAAAGGGCTGCAACAGGTAGACCGGGTGCCATTTCTGGTGCGGGTCGATGCGCATGATCTCGTAGCCGAGATCGCGATCCTTGCCGCGGATGTTCGTGAACGTGTGGTGCTCGTAGTTGTGCGAATGACGCCAAGCGTCGGCCGGCGAGGCGGTGTCCCAATCCCAGTTCTGCGAGTTGATGTCCGGGTCGTTCATCCAGTCCCACTGGCCATGCATCACGTTGTGGCCGATCTCCATGTTCTCCAGGATCTTGGCCACCGACAGCGCCGCGGTCCCGCCCAGCCACAGCGGCTTGTAGCGCGAGCCGATCAGCATCGCGCGGGCGGCGAGCACGAGTTGGCGGTGGAGCTTGATCGTGGAGCGGATGTAGCGCGAGTCGCGGTCGCCGAGCTCGGCGAAGACCTCGTCGTGGATCGCGTCGAACTCACGGCCGAGCTGCTCGATCTGCTCTGCGCTCAGGCGGGCAAGCGGGTTGTCGGGCTCGTCCTCGAACCCTGCCTGTACCGGTCGCGGAGACGGCCTGTCATCGGACATGGTGCGCGGCGGGGGTCCCTCGATCTCGTTGAGTCTCGTACTGGCCGGCGGGCTCTCGGTGTGGGTGGCGGACATTGATGGATTCCTCTGTTTTGGGGTGGAGGGGACTAGTTTTGGGGAGGGGACTAGAGCTCGATCTCGATCGCGCCCTCGGGCGCGTTGATGCAGGTGCGCAGCATTTCGCCTGCCTGGCCGTGCACGCGGCCGGTGCGCAGGTCGCGAACCCGACCCGAGCGCAGACGCCCGACGCAGGTGTGGCAGATACCCATGCGACAGCCGTAGGGCAGCTCGGCGCCGGCCTGCTCACCGGCAATCAGGATTGGTTGCTCACCGTCGCTCGACGCCTGCACGTCGCTCGAGCAAAACTGGATCGTGCCGCCCTGGCCGCGCTGGGCGGATGGGAGACCATTCAGCATCGCGGAGTCGGGCTGGAAGTGCTCGACGTGCAGCTTGGCGGGGTCGCCGTCGCGCTGCCAGCGCGCGCTCAGCGCCTCCAGCAGCCCGGCGGGTCCGCAGAGGAAGGTCTCGCGCGCGCGCCAATCGGGACAGAGCTCGTCCAGCTGATCCGCGGTCAGGCGCCCCTGCGCGCCGGTGAGGCGCTCGTGCAGCCGATAGCCCTGGTGGCCGGCTGCCAGCTCGCGCAGCTCGCGGCCAAAGATGACTTCCGCCTCGGTACGCGCGCAGTGCAGATGCACGACATCCTGGAGCTTCCCCGCCCGCGCGATCGCGCGGAGCATGCTCATGATCGGCGTGATTCCGCTGCCGGCGCTGATGAACAGCATC
Organism: uncultured Solirubrobacterales bacterium; assembly: GCA_963804555.1. GTDB lineage: Bacteria > Actinomycetota > Thermoleophilia > Solirubrobacterales > Solirubrobacteraceae > Palsa-744. The sequence continues at coordinate 30,853 of CAWDQX010000005.1, read as the reverse complement.
TTTGCCGGGAGCGGATCGGGCAGCACGAAGGTGCCTTCGACACCGCCCAGGCGCACGATCGTCCCTGGTCGCACACGCTTGAACAGAAACGGCGAGACCTTGCCGCCATCGACGAGCTTGGGTGTGATCGAGATAAAGCCGTCGGGCCGCTGTGGGTCAGAGGTCAACGAATAGGCCCGCCAGTGGTGCACGCCGTCGACCTCGATCCCCAGCCGCAGGTACTGCCCGGGCTTGTGACCCTCCCATTCCCAGCCGGGCTTGACGAGCACCGTGGCGGCGTTGGGCGTCTCGCGCTCGATACGTTCGATCCTGCCGCGCAGCTCGCGCGTGGACCACAAAGGATTGACCAGCTCGAGATAGTCGTCGGGCAGCAGCGGCGATGTGAACGAGCGGATCAGATCCCAACACCCTGCGCCGGCCTTCGGAGACGCGGGGGGCCGCGCCCCGCTCAGCCACGGGTGGCACTCCGACGGGGAATGAATTTGTAGTCACGCATAACGACCTGAACTAATGATACCTCAAATGAGGGTACATAGATGGTGGTATCCTTGTTTGGAGATGACGGCGACGAATACCCACAAAGCACAGGCACCCAAGCGAAGCCCGACGAAGCCCGACGAAGCCCAGATACCCAAACGGAGCCGCGGCGACGCGATCTCCCCCCCTCCGCCGACCTGACGATCGAGCAGCTCGCAGCCGAAGTGGGCATGTCGGTGCGGAACATCCGCAACCACCACTCGCGCGGCCTGCTGCCCGCGCCCGAGGTGCGGGCGCGGGTCGGCTACTACGGCGCCGAGGACGTGGCGCGGCTGCGGCTGATCCTCGACATGCAAGCCGACGGCTTCAACCTCACCGCGATCGAGCGGCTGCTGAGCGGATCGGATGGACTGGCCGAGCGATTGCTCGGACTGCGCCACGCGGTAACGACGCCGTTTGAGAGCGAGTCCCCGGAAGTGATCACCGCCGAGGAGCTGCTGAACCGCTTTGGCGAGGTCAATCAGAAGGACGTCGAGCGCATCCGCAAGCTGAAGCTGCTCGTGCCGCTCGGCGAAGGCCGTTTTGAAATTCCCAGCCCGGCGCTGCTGCGAGCCGCCGAAGAGGTCGTGGCGCTCGGCATCTCGCTACATGCGGCGCTGGGTCTGATGGAGCGGGTCAGCCGCGATTGCGAGTCGATCTCACGGGCGTTTGCGAAGCTGTTCCTGAAGGAGCTGTGGGAGCCATTCGAGCAGGCGGGGCAGCCGGAGGAGAGCTGGGACGAGGTGATCGAGGCCGTCGGCGCGTTGCGCCCGCTCGCCTCCGAGGCGCTGCTCGCGGTCTTCAAGCAGCGGATGAGCACGCAGCTAGAGGCGGCCTTCGGCAAAGTGCTCGAGCACCAGGCCAAGCGCCATTGAGCGCGGGGCGCATGCGCGAGCGGACCTCGCAGGAGACGCCTGCGTGGGCGCCCTGCGTGGGAGAGCCTAAGCGACCAACACCAGGTCGGGCTCGGCGGCCGGCGTGGGAGCGCTGCGCCGCTTACTGCGCAGGAGCGTTCCATTGCGCGGCGAGAACGTCACGTTGCGGCGCGTCACCCGCTCGGCACGGGAGCCAGCGGGGCTCAGCACGCGGCGTTGCAGGATCGTCTCGAGCACGACCCGCATCTCCATTTCGGCGAACGCCGCCCCCAGGCAGCGCCTGATGCCGCCGCCGAACGGAACCCACCCGTATTTATTGATGGTATGCCCACCCTCCTCGTCGAGAAAGCGCTCGGGGCGGAACGCGTACGGCTCGGGGTAGAGATCGGCGCGGGTGTGCGTGAGCCAGATCGCCGGCGTCACGTCGGTCCCAGCCGGCAGGCTCAGGCCGTCGATGTTCAGATCCGCGGCCAGCCGCCGGCCCGCGAGCGGGACGACCGGGCGCAGCCGCAGCGACTCGGAGATCACCGCGCGCAGGTAGGTGTCCTGCACACCCGCGTCGACCTCGGCGGTCAGCCGGGCGAGCGTCGCGGGGTTGCGCAGCAGCAGATCGAAGGTCCAGGCCAGCGCGGTCGCGGTCGTCTCGTGCCCGGCGAGCAGCAGCGTCACCAGCTGATCACGTACCTCGCGGTCGCTCATCTCGGTCCCGTCCTCGAAGCGCGCCGCGACGAGCAGCGAGAGGATGTCCTGGCGCTCGGCGGCGGCGGGATCTGAGCGGCGCTCGGCGATCTCCGCGAGCAGCAGCTCGTCGATCTCTACCAGCAGCTCGCGCAGCCCCGCCAGCGGATCTCCGCGGCCCAGGCGGCGTGAGAGCAGCACGCGGAACTGCAGGGCGGGGGAGGCCGTGTCGCCGAGCAGCGACGGCAGCCGCTCGTGCAGGCGCGCGTCGCGCGCCGGGTCGGTGACGCCGAATACCGCCTTCAGGATCACCTCGAGCGTGATCGCCAGCATCCGCGGATGGATCGCGAAAGCGCTCCCGTCAGACCAGCTGTCGAGCTCGCGCTCGGTGACATCACGGACGGTCGCCTCGTAGGAGCGCATCCGCTCGCCGTGGAACGGCGGCAGCATCAGCTTGCGTCGCGCGAGGTGCTCCTGACCCTCGAGCAGCAGCACCGAGCCCGGCCCCATCACCGGCAGCAGCGCGACGCTGCGGCCCGGCGGCAGGCCGTGCTCGTGCGCGGTGTACAGCGCCCTGATCGCCTCGGGATCGGACAGCATCACCAATGGCCGCTCGAAGCCGAGGAAGCTCACGCTGAACGCGTCGCCGTAGCGCCGCCGGCAGGACTCCATGAAGGAGATCGGGCGCAGCAGCCAGCGAGCGGTCTGGATCGCGGGGGCCTCGCTCGGGCCGGGCGGGAAGGTGCTCACACGCACAGCGTGACACACCGCGCGCGCACCGAGCTCAGCGCTTGACGGCGTCCGAGCTTCCCAGCACCTGGCCTTCGAGGCCCAACGCCTGCACCGCGATGTAGTGCAGCGTGGTGTCCAAGGTCATCTCGGTCTCGAAGCCGCCGCGTGGGAACTGGCCGATGGCGGTCAGCGCGGTCGGCGAGCGTCCGGCGAACACCCGCCAGCCGGTGACGGCGGTCGCGCCGTTCCAGCTCGCGTAGATGACCGTCGTTCCAGACGCACCGGCGGAGGCGACGACGGACGGGGCATGTGCGGGGGTCGCGCTCCACGGGAGTCGGTATGCGCGATAGCTGCTGGCCCGCGTGGGCAGCTGCATATCGAAGGTGAGCGCTCCAGTGCTGGAGAACTGAGACACGTATCCCACTTCCCCCCAGCCGACGAACTCTTCGCCGCCCGGGAGCGCCTGGGCGTTGCCCTCGCTCTGGGTCAGGAGACGCGCCCCGGGATGGATCAGCTGGCGGGCCAGGGTCGCCGTGTGAGTGGTGAGATCGAGCGCCACCGTGATCGCCCTCGATTGGTTGCTCTCGGGCGGCGTGGCCTCGTCGTCGAAGATGCTCACGTCGCCTTCCGGGAGGATCTCGGCGTCGTGCTGCCAGGCGAAGCGCACACCGGGACCGAGCGCGAAGGTCGAGCGCTTGCCTCCCAGGCGCCACAGCGTCGCGCCGGTGCTGGCGCTGATCATGTACGCAGTCCACGTGTTGCGGGCGTCGAGCAACAGGTTCCCGTCGGCCTGGGGCTGGATCGAGTTGAGGTGGAAGAAGTCGTACACAGTGCTGCTCAGGTGGGACACAGGCGCGTAGGAGTCCGCCAGGGCGACGTGCCCCAGGGCGTGCCATTCGAACATGACCAAACCGGTCTTCACGTCGATCTCCTGGACCACGCAGTCGTCGAGGAGACCATCGCTCGAGCCTTTGACGGACGACAGGTTCCAGTGGATCGGCTCGTATGCGCTGATCAACGCGGTGCCCTGCTGGGTGAGGTCGAATTCGTGCAGGTCAGCCTGCAGGCCGTTGCCCGCGTGGACGGTTGCAAGGGGCTCGTAAGAGGTGTTGTAGATGTAGTCGTTGCCGCGGCCATGGCCATCGATCACCTGACCCTCCCACCAGGTGAGGACGGGCTTGCCTTCGTACTGCTGCACACGCAGGTCCTCCGCCTCGCTGCCGGCCGGCACCGGTTTGAACCACACCAGCCCGCCACCCGGTTCGAGGATCATCGGCCCATCCTGCTCCCCGCTGGAGTCCGGTGAGATGAAGATGTCTCCGAGCGCCGGGTTGGTCGCCGGCACGGTGACGTCGCACGGCGGGCGGGCTCAGGTCGTGACGCGAATGAAAGCTCTGCACGTCTGAGGCGGTACTCACCGGGTGAGACGGTTCGCGCGGCAGCGCGTACAGGCGCGCAATCGAGAAGCTGGTGCCGATCCGAGTCTTGGAGGCGCCGGACTGCAGGATCGCCGTGACGGTCACCCGCTCGCCTTCGTCGAAGCCTCGCGCCGGCAGGAAGCTCGCACCAGCCGCGGTCGAGTAGCCATAGAGCTTGCCGGAGTGCGATCCGCTGCGGGATCCCACGACGGTCACGTCATGCAGCGCAGACGCGGGAGCGCCGAGGAAGCTGATCTGCGTGCTCGGCGTCGCGTCGGGTGTACCGGGCAGCGGCGAGATCGTGACCGGCGATACGGGTGCGGTTGTCGTCGGCGATACGGATGCGGCCGTCGCCGGGACTGGTGGCGGGGATGCGGTCGCCGCGGCTGGCGGCATGGATGCGGCAGTCGCCGGGACCGCCCCGCCGAGCGGTCCGCCGACGGTCACGAGCAATACGACGGCCAAAGTCAGTGTTGGGAGGCCCGCCGCGAGAGCGGCTCGTCTGAGCGTATGCTGGAATGCGAGCACTGATCGGAGCCTAGACCCGCAGAGACCCGCAGGTGAGCATTTTGTGAAGAACGGCGGTATCAGTCCGGCGTCGGTTCGACCGGCGCCGCCACGTGCAGGTGGGAGGCAGCGGCCTTTTCGTCCTCGTTTGTGTCCACGTTGTAGTAATTGCTCATCCCCCTCCCCTGCGGCTTCTCCAGATAACCCGGCAGCGGCTCGTGCAGCTCATTCGGGATCGCCTCCGCTTCGAGAATCGCCCGCAGTTCTTCCTCGAGCGCGCTCGAGCCTGCCACGTTCGCGAGCTCCGCCCGGCCTTCCCCTGTCCCATATTCGTAGCACTCGACTTCCTGGCCGGTCGACTCGGCCTCGATACTTTCCCCGCCCCAGTTCGAATACAGCCCCAGCTTGCCCTGCGCGGTGCGCAGCGCAACCACGTGCCGGGGAGCTTCGGCGTCGTGCAAGTCACCGGCGAACTCGGTGACGTCCTCGTCGGTGGCGTGCAGCACCCACGACCTGCCCGGCGCCTGTGCGTCGGCACAGATCGCGGCGAGGTCCGCGCGTCCGGCGAGATGTGCCAGCGAGCTCTCCGCGCGCCACGCATCCGACCCGGTGGCGATGCTCAACAGCAGCGGCACGATGTCGACGCTGGAGGTGAGCTGCGTGCGGGCGACGCCCGTGGAGGCTGTCGCGACGCCACGCCGGTCGCTCACGTAGAGGGGAACGTGGATCGCCTCCTCGTAGGCGGAGGCGCCCTTGCCGCGCATGCCGTGCGAGCCGCCGTACTCGCCGTGGTCGGAGGTGAAGACGATCACCGTGTTGGCGCTCACCCGCGGCTGCGAGGAGAGCTTGGCGAGCACGCGCCCGATCTGCCGGTCGACATAGGTCTGCAGGAGCAGGTAGGTGTTCATCAAGACCGCTCCACGCACCGATCGCTTCTTCCCCCGAGAACGGCACGGCGCCGAACGAGCGGGCGGCGGTCTCCTGCAGCGAGCGGTGCAGCAGCGGCTTGCCGTGGGCCTGCAGGTCTTCCGGTGTCTCGAAGTTGGGCGGCAGCTGGCTGACCCACGCGGGCGGTTCGCTCTCCTCCTCGATTTCGCTCGTGAAGCGGTACCACCAGGCGACATCGTGAGGATTGACCAGCGAGACCGTCGTGCACCACGGCTCACTCCCCCCTTCGCGATCGAACCAGTCCTCGAACTGGTCGACGATCGTCGGGTCCACCTCGGTGCCCTGCCCGGGAGCGCCGTTGGGCGAGGGATAGGTCCCCCCGGAGAAGCCGTATGGCTCGAGCGACGCGTCCGCGTGCGGGTTCAGATGCCACTTGCCCCACCACGTGGTCTGGTAGTCCATGTCGCGCAGCAATGTGCCCCAGGTCGGGAAGCCGGTGCTCAGCCTGCTGCGGCCGGTGATCATGCATCCGGTCTGATGCGAGTACAGGCCGGTCAGCAGCGCGCCGCGCGAGGGCGAGCAGTCGTTGGAGGCGGTGTAGTGGCCTTCGAAGCTGACCGACTCACGGCGCAGCGACGCGAGGTTCGGCAGCAGCGCATCGAGCGCCAGCGATGTGGGCAGCCAGGACGGGGCGCGCAACTGGTCGACGAGGATCACGAGGATGTTCGGCGAGCGGCGGGCCGGTGCTGAGCGGCGCGTTCTGCGCGGCCGTCTGGCCTGCGCCGGTGTGGGCGCGCCCGCGCCGGCCAAAGCAAGCGAGGAGCCGGCGAGCAGCCCGCGCTTGAGGAACGTACGGCGGTCGCTGTACGCGCGGCGGTCGCTGTCAGTGAATCGATCTGGCATGTATAGAGACCGCCAACAACCGGGAGAGCCCGGTAGAGCGGTGCAGAGGAGATTATGCGCCGCAAGTGGAACCTCCGAGGCAAGGGGCACGCAAGCTACGGAGGACGCTGAGCGGGTCGACACCAGCGTGCATGGCGGGACCCGTGCATGGACGAAACCAATCGTCCCTATCTACTGAATCCGTCCTAGGATCCATGAATGGCGATGGCGTCTGCTCATCGGGACCCTGTGTCGACTGGGCACAGTCGCAAACGTGTCCTGCTGGGCATCGGAGGGACGATCATCGCGATCGTCGCGTTGGTGGCTGTGGCGGCGCTGGTGTTCTCGGGCGTGACGCTGGCGGGCGACTCGACGGCGCTCGCACGGGTGACTGTGCAGCCGTTGGGTGGAAGCATCGAGCGCGTCGAGGCATTTGGCCCCGGCGGTCGGAGGTTGCCGCTCGCGATCGATGGTGGGCGCTTGACCCCCCTGGAGAAGCTGACTCCGGGCGAGCAGGTGTCGGTGGACGTGGAGGTTCGCCGGCCGGGATGGCTCGGCTGGGCGTTGGGCAGCAAGCGCAACGAGCAGCTGACGCTGCGCGCCCCGGTTGCGCACGTGACGGAGCGCTGGATGACCGTCCCCACAGGCTCGGAGGTGCGCGTGAGCTTCGACAGGCCGGTGAGCGCGGTCGCCTACGGGAGCACGAGTGGCGTGAAGAATCACACGCTGAGCGGCGAGACGAGCTCGATCTCGCTCGGGACACAGGCCGAAACGGGCGCCACGGAGATCGCCGCCGCGGCACGCCCCTGGGAGACCCTCGGCCATCCCACGGAAGTGAGCTGGTTCCCACCATCGCACGCTCCGGTGATGGTCTCGATTCCCGCTGCGGGCGTGCGAATCTCTCCCGCGACGCCAATCCACCTGACGTTCTCAAAGCCCGTGAGCGAAGTGCTCGGCGCAAAGCGCCCACTGCTCTCGCCCAGCACGCCGGGGCACTGGCGCGAGAGCGACAGCCACACCCTCGTATTCACCCCCTCGGGGTTGGGAGCCGCACTCGGCTCCCAGTTGCGTGTCCAGCTCCCGCGTGAGGTCGCGGTGTCGGCAGGCACGGGTCACGGCCTGCACAACACCAACCAGATCGAATGGACGGTGCCTCCAGGATCGACGCTGCGCCTGCAGCAGCTGCTCGCCGAAGCCGGCTACCTGCCGGTCGATTGGCACTCGGCGAGCAGCGCCGTGGCGCACACACCCGGCGCCGAGGCACAGGCGGCCGTCGATCCGCCGAGCGGCAGCTTCAGCTGGCGCTATCCGAATACACCGCATCAGCTGCAGGCGATGTGGACACCGGGCGAGGCGAACGTAATCACCAAGGGCGCGGTGATGAAGTTCGAGAATCAAAACGACATCACAGTCGACGGGCTTGCCGGCGCGAGCGTGTGGCATCAGCTGCTCAGCGACGCGATCGCCGGCAAGCACCTGAGCAGCGGCTACAGCTATGTGTACGTGCACCGTGAAGTTCCAGAGACGATGACGCTCTGGCACGACGGCCAGACGGTTCTGAGCTCGCCAGCAAACACTGGCATCTCCGGAGCGGAAACCGAACTCGGGACGTTCCCGGTGTTCGAGCACCTCCCCGAAACGACGATGAGCGGGACGAACCCCGACGGCTCGCCCTACAAAGATCCCGGGATCAAATGGGTCAGCTACTTCAACGGCGGCGACGCGCTGCACAACTTCGACCGCTCGTCATTCGGGACCCCGCAGAGCCTCGGATGCGTCGAGCTGCCGCTCGCGGCCTCCGCGGAGATCTACCCCTACACGCCGATCGGCACGCTCGTCACGATCGAAACCTGAAAGCGATGGCTCCGGGCCGAGGGCGTGGCGCTGGCTGGTCTTTCGACGGGAAGCCTCGGTGATCTACTGTAGCGCCTGTGTTACACTTCGATGTAGCATGGCCAAGCTGCTCGACACCAGCTACTACGACAAGCGCCGCCAAGGCTGGCTTGCGGACGAGGACACTCGCGCGGAGTACGAGCGAGCCCGGCGGGAGATCGAGCAGATCGATGCCGTTATCCGCTCACTGGACGAGCTGCGGGAGGACGCCGGGAATGTCGAAGGCCGAGCTGGCGCGGCGTGTGGGACGCAACCCCGCCAGCATCAGACGCCTGTTCACAGCCGAGCAGGCACGCCCAGAGCTGCCTCTCATCATCTCGATAGCCAACGCCCTGGACGCCAAGCGTCGAGATCAAAGCTCGCTCGCGGCAATCGACCAGTAAACGGCGCAAGCGCGACGCTGCGGCAGCCTGACACGCTCTGATCACGCCCGCGGAAATGCCTAGGCTGTCGTAATGGCCTGGGACACCATCTTCTATGCGACCGCTGAGGGCACTGCGCCAGGAGCGGACTTCCTCGACGGCTGCCCCGCGAAGGTCCGGGGAACGATCCTGGCGGTGCTCGATGCAGTCGCGGCGGCCCCGCCCCCTTCCTTCTCTGGCGGAGGCAAGTGGGAGGCCATGCACGGCGAGATGGGCGGCTACTACGAGATCCGCGTCACCGGACCAGGCCGCGAGCAGTTCCGGCTGTTCTGCCTCCTCGAGAACGCCGACAAACGCGCGTTGGCCGAGCGAGGACTACGTGGACCGGCCATCGCCGTGATCACCGGGATGCGCAAGAAAACCGGGACGCTCTTCAGCGAGCGCGACTACGCCAAGGTCCGACAGCTTGGCAGCGACCACACCGCGCAGACACCTCGACGCATCGCCAAATAGGCCCCAGCATCGAGATCCAGCCAGCACAGCATAAGTCAGGTCAAAGGCGGCGGTGAGGCCGCGGGGTTGACCTTCCGATTCCAAAAACATGCTCATTTGCGAGGAAAGCGGGAACGACGGGACTCGAACCCGCGACCTCCGACGTGACAGGCCGGCGCTCTAACCAACTGAGCTACGTCCCCGCGCTTTTGCGGTGGAGCCCTCTCCCGCACTCCACACGCCACCCCAGTATGCCAAGGCTGCACGCTCGCCGGCCTTTACGAGCGTTACACAGCGCGTCCGCACAAAAACTGGCCAGACGGCCAGCGTTGCTATAGGCTCCACTCGTGGCGCTTGTCGGTCCTCCTCCGCTGCTGGACACGAACCCCTTCGCCGCGGTGCTCGGTGACCTGCGCGAGGAGCGCTCGGCGACCGTCCCATTCCCGCCGGGGGAAACCCGCTTCTCGCTGCCTCGCACCCGGCGCTTCGCCAACGATCCGCTGCCCCTGCTGCTCGAGGCCTACCAACGCTTCGGGCCGGTCTTCACGCTGCGCCTGTTCCACGGCAACGTCGTGTTCATGCTCGGGCCCGAAGCCAACCACTACATCACCGTCTCCCACGCCGCCAACTTCACCTGGCGCGAATCGCACTTCCGCGATCTGATCGGCCTGATGGGCGACGGGCTGCTGACGATCGACGGCGACTTCCACCGGCGCTCGCGCCTAGCGATGCTCCCCAGCTTTCACCGCGAGCGAATCGCCACCTCGGTCGACGTGATGGTCGACGAGACCACCAGCGCGCTCGATCGGCTCGTTCCCGGCGAGCGGATCGATCTCTACGGATGGACCCGGCGGCTCGCCCTGCGCATCGCGATGCGCGCGCTGTTCGGGCTCGACCCCGACGGCGCCACCGCGCGCTCGGTCGACGCCGCCGGCCTGTTCGAACAGGCCCTCTCCTTCTACGCATCCGAATATGCGCTGCGCATGCTGCGCGGCCCCTACACACCCTGGGCGCGCCTGCAGCAAGCCGCCCGCTCGCTCGATCGGCTGATCTACTCGGAGATCACCTCCCGCCGTGACAGCGGCGAGCGCGGCGAGGACATCCTCTCGCTGCTACTCGACGCCCACGACGAAGACGGCGCCACGCTCACCGACCTGCAGATCCGCGACGAGGTGATGACGCTGATGTTCGCCGGCCACGATACGACGACCTCGACCGTCGCCTTCATGTTCTACGAGCTCGCCCACCATCCAGAGATCGTCTCGCGCCTGATCGCCGAGCAGGACGCCCAGCTGCCAGGCGGCCAGCCGAGCGCCGAGCAACTGATGAGCGGGGAGCTGGGCGAGCTCGAGATGGTCTTCGAGGAGACGCTGCGCAAGTACCCACCAGCCTGGATCGGGCCGCGCCGCTCGGTCGAGCCGTTCGAGTTCGCCGGGCACTCCGTTCCCGGCCGGGCCTTCGTCAACTACTCCTCCTGGGCCTCGCAGCACCTGCCCGACGTGTTTGCCGACCCCGAGGAGTTCCGTCCCGAGCGCGTTCACGCCCGAGGCCAAGGCAGCCCTAGCCGAAGGGCGCCTACGTCCCGTTCGGCGGCGGCTCGCGCACGTGCATCGGGATGCGCTTCGGCCAGCTCGAGGTCCGCACGATCGCCACGCTCCTGCTAACCCGCTTCACGCTCTCCCTGCCCGAGGATTTCAAGCTGAAGATCCGCCAGATGCCGACGATCAGCCCGAAGGAGGGCCTGCCGGTGATCGTGCACGAGCGCGCGGGCGGCTAGCAGGACGCGAGAGAGGGACGCGGCCACCTACGTGCCCGCCTAGGTTCTAGCGCAGGCTCGCGCGGATGGTCAGCTTGTAGCCCGCCACCCCGCCAGGTGCCTGTGTCGCGGTCGCGCTCACGCCTTCGATGCGCACGTGTGGATTGTCGAAGAGCGTGAGCTGCAGCCCTTCCAGCAAAAAGCCCAGCGGGCGCACGACCAGCTTGCCTTCCTGCGCGCGGGCCACCGCGTCGATCGACGCCCGCACGCCGAACAGCCCGCCGGTGGCGCTCACCTCCACCTGGCCGTCATGGCTGCTGAGGAGTTGTACTTCTATCCCTTTCCCCAAAGTCGCCAATGCTTCCCCCACGTCCGCCTGTGTGGTCGACGCCTGCGCCACAAGCGCGTCACCATGCTTTTGGAAGCTCGCATCCTGCAGCCGCAGCGGGCCCTCCTCGACGTTTTCGGCCGTCAGATTCATGCTCTCGACGCCGCGCGCTTGCACCAGCAGCTTCGCCGTCTGCGCCGGGCTCATCTGGAGGCTTCCCGCCGTCACCCGCACCGAGTCCGCGTGCCCCCACAACAGCTTTATGGCAGGCCATGCCTTCACGGTGACGCTCTTCACGGTCCCGTACTTCCCCACGCGCGAGCGCACCCTGCTCGCCGCGATCGCGGGCAGGAACACCTGCGCCAAGACCAGCACGAGGACGATCGCCCCCAGCAACCCCACAGCAATTCGGCCAGCTCTGCTCACCGGCATAGCTTCGCAGGCTCGCTAGCCTTCAGGTCCCTCTCCCCGAGGGCGCGTAGCTCAGTTGGCCAGAGCACCTCGTTTACACCGAGGGGGTCGCCCGTTCGAGTCGGGCCGCGCCCATCTTCCATGACAGATTCCCCCATTCGCATCGCCGTGATCGGCTCCGGACCCGCCGGCTTCTACACCGCCGGGCACCTGCTCAAGGGCGGGGCGGGCGGGCATGGGGCGAGCGGGCATCCCATCAATTTCGAGGTCGACATGATCGAGCGCCTGCCCACACCCTGGGGACTCGTGCGCTCCGGCGTGGCGCCCGACCATCCGAAGATCAAGTCGGTCACGCGTATCTACGAGAAGACCGCCGCACACCCGCGCTTTCGCTTCTTCGGGAACGTCGTCTTCGGCGAGCACGTCTCGCGCGAGGAGCTGCTCGAGCACTACCACGCGATCGTGTACGCGACCGGCACCCCCGTGGACCGGCCGCTGGGGATCCCCGGCGAAGAGCTGCCCGGCTCGCACGCGGCCACCGAGTTCGTCGGCTTCTACAACGGCCACCCCGACCACACCGACCTCGAGGTCGACCTGCGCTGCGCTGAGCGCGCCGTGGTGATCGGCAACGGCAACGTCGCGATCGACGTCGCCCGGATGCTCGTGCTCGCTCCCGCCGAGCTCGCTCCCACCGATACCGCCGACCACGCGCTGGAGGTGCTGGGCGAAAGCCACGTATGGAGGTCGTGATCGTCGGTCGCCGTGGCCCGGCGCAGGCGGCCTTTACCAACCCTGAGCTGCTCGAGCTAGGCGAGCTGACCGACGCCGACGTGATCGTCGAGGAGGCAGAACTCGACCGCGCGCTCGCGGTCCATGATGCGGGCGCCGAGGAGAACATCACCTCGCGGCGGAACGTCGAGATCCTGCGCTCCTACGCGGAGCGCCCTCCGGCGGGCCGCGCCAAGCGCATCGTCCTGCGCTTCCTGCTCTCGCCCACCGCGCTGCTGCCCGGCGATGACGGCCACCTCGGGGCGGTCGAACTGGCCCACAACGAGCTCGTGGCGGATCAAACGGATCCCGCCCACCCGCAGCTGCGCGCCCAGGCCAGCGGCGAGCACGAGACGATCCCGGCAGGCCTCGTGTTCCGCGCGATCGGCTATCGCGGCATCCCCCTCCCGGCGTCCCCTTCGACGGCCGCAGGGGCGTGATCCCCAACGACGGCGGCCGGGTGCTCGACGCTCCCGGTGGCGAGGGATCGGAGGCCGGCCGCCGACGTGGCGAGTATGCCGTCGGCTGGATCAAGCGCGGTCCCTCGGGCGTGATCGGCACGAACAAGAAGGACGCCCAGGAGACCGTCGATGCGATCTTCGCCGACGCGTCCGCTGATGGGAAAGGCCTGAACGTGCCCGACTCGCCGGACGGCAGCCGCGATCGAGGAGCTGCTGCGCGAGCGCCAACCCGAGCTCGTCACCTACGACGGCTGGGCCTCGATCGATCGCCACGAGCGCGCGCTCGGCGAAGCCACCGGCCGGCCGCGTGTGAAGCTCACGCGGATCGAGGAGATGTTGCGCGTGGCGGCGGGCGAATAACCGCTTGGTGGCATGACCACCCTCTCGAGGCGGACTCATGGCAGACTGTCGCCCGCGAGCCCCGTTAGCTCATCTGGTAGAGCGCCGGACTTTAATCCGGTGGGGCGGGTTCGAGTCCCGCACGGGGCACTCCAGTACTTGCGCCGGCGGCAAGTCTCGGGGGCTGCGCACGGCGATGCGCAAGCCTGTTAACTCACTGCATGGCCTCAGAACCTAGCGGCATGGCGAGGCTGATGTTGCTGATCGTCGCCGTCACGGCCGGCCTGGCGCTCGCTTGGTGCAGCCCGGCGGCTGGGCAGTCCGCACAGTCGACCCCCACGCAGCCGATGTCCGCGCCGATCACGGTGGAAATCGACCCGTACGATCCGGGCGCGCCGGTGCCTCAGCAATTTCTCGGGCTCTCCTTCGAGGCCGCGGCGATCAGCCAAATCGCGCAGTACACCGACCGTGGCGACCTCGTGCGACTGCTGCGCTCGCTGGGCCGGGGCGTGCTGCGCTTCGGTGGCATCACCGCGGATGAGAACGTCGCCTGGACCGACGCCGCCACGCCCCGGCCGGCATGGGCGTCGAGCACGATCGGGCCGGAACAGATGCACGCGATCGGCGTGCTCGCCCGCCGCAGCGGCTGGAGCGTTCTGCTGACAGTCGGGTTGGCCCACTTCGAACCAACCGCCGCCGCACGCGAGGTGGCTGCCGCCCACCGCGCGCTCGGCCCCTACCTCGCCGCGGTCGAGATCGGCAACGAGCCCAACGCCTACGGCAACCACGGCTTTCGTGAACTGCCCTGGATCGCCCAGGGCTACGTGGAAGAGGTAGGCGAATACCGCGAAGCGATCGATGCGCTGACCCCGGGCGTGCCGATCGCGGGTCCCGATGTGTCCGGCTCGGGCGCCTTCGCCGAATGGGGAGGAGAGGAGGCGCTCGCGCAGACACCCGCGCTGCTGACCGGGCACCACTACCCACTCGGCTGCGCGCAGACGCCCGCGCCCTCGATCGAAACGCTACTGAGCGCCGTCACACGCGAACGCGAGGCGCGCTCGCTACAGACCTACCTGGCGGTGGCGCACGCGAACAACATCCCGCTGCGAATCGACGAGACCAACACCGTCTCCTGCGGGGGAGTGGCGGGGATCAGCGACACGTTCGCCTCGGCGCTGTGGGCGACCGGCTACATCACGCAGGTGATGGCGGCGGGGGTGGCGGGGATCAACCTCCAAGGCAACCCGGCGAACTGCGCCGGCTATACACCGCTCTGCGCGCCAACTGCGGCGTCGCTCGCGGCAGGCAGGTTGCGCGCCCAGCCGGAGTGGTATGCGCTACTGCTGAGCAGATCGCTCGTGGGCGACCGGCCGTTGCCGAGCACGATCTCAGTCGAAGGCTCGCCTGGCGCAAACACGCCGGCAGAAAGCGCACCGGCGGCAAGCGCACCCGCCGAAGGCTCGCCCGTGAAAAGCCCACCTGACCTCGTAGCGGCTTCGTTCGCCGGGCCCGGGCACACCATGAAGGTGGTGCTCGTGAACGATGCGCCGCAGGGTACGAGCCCGCTCGAGTTGCACCTGGATGTGGGCGCCGGCCTGGGAGCCGCAGAGATCCTCCGCCTGACCGCACCCTCGCCGAGCGCCACCGGCGATGTGCTGCTGGCCGGCCGCGCGGTCACAGCCAACGGCTCCTGGAGCGCTCCCGCAGAGACGCCAAGCGTTGCAACGCACGCGAGGATACTCGCGCTGGAGATGCCCCCGAGCAGCGCTGCGCTTGTCACCGTGAGTCCGCCGGTCAAGCTCCGCCCGGTGGCCGCGCCGCGCCGTCATCGTGCTCACGCGCGGCGCACGCGGTACACGCGGGCGCGGGGTACACGAGGCGCGCGCGCGTACGGTAGGTATGAGATGAGCGAGCACCATCGCATCGTGATCGTCGGCAGCGGCTTTGCCGGCCTGGGCACCGCGATCCGGCTCAAGCAGCGTGGCGAGCGCGACTTCGTGCTGCTCGAGCGCGCCGATCAGCTCGGAGGGACATGGCGAGACAACAGCTACCCCGGGTGCGCCTGCGACGTGCCCTCACACCTGTACTCGTTCTCCTTCGCCCTGAACCCCAACTGGACGCGCCAGTGCTCGCCGCGGGCGGAGATCCAGACCTACCTCGAGCGGGTCGCCGAGGAATACGGCATCCCGCCGCAGATCCGCTTCGGCCACGAGATGCTGGAGTCGGCCTGGAACGAGGAGCGCCGGCTGTGGGAGATCCACACCTCCGCCAGAGATTTCACGGCCGACGTCCTGATCAGCGGGATGGGCGGCCTCAGCGAGCCCGCGCTGCCGCAGCTCGATGGTCTCGATTCCTTCCAGGGGACGACGTTCCACTCGGCGCAGTGGAACCACGAGCACTCGCTCGCCGGCGAGCGCGTCGCGGTGATCGGCACCGGCGCGTCCGCCGTCCAGCTCGTTCCCGAGATCCAGCCGGAAGTGGACGAGCTGCAGGTCTACCAGCGGACCGCGCCGTGGATCGTGCCGCGTCGCAACGCCGAGATCAACCCGCGCATGCGAAGGCTGTTCAAGCGTTTTCCGCTCGCGATGAAGCTGATGCGCGGCACGCTGTACTGGAGCGCCGAGCTGCTCGTGCTCGGCCTGGCCAAGGAGCCGCGCCTGATGCGCATTCTGGAGCGCGTCGCCGAAAAGAACCTCGCGCGGCAAGTGCCCGACCCTGCCCTGCGCGCGAAGCTCAAGCCGAGCTACCGCCTGGGCTGCAAGCGCATCCTGTTCACCGACACCTACCTGCCGGCGTTGGCCAAGGAGAACGTCGAGGTTGTCGACGCCGGCATTCGCGAAGTGCGCGCCCATTCGATCGTGGCCGAAGACGGCAGCGAGCGCGAGGTTGACACGATCATCTTCGGCACCGGCTTCCACGTCACCGATCAGCCGCTGATCGACCGCATGCGCGGCCGTGACGGGCGCCTGCTGGCCGAGCACTGGCAAGGAACGATGGCCGCGTTCAACGGCACGACGGTCACCGGCTTTCCCAACCTGTTCATCCTGCTCGGCCCCTACACCGGCCTGGGCCACACCTCGATCGTGATCATGATCGAGGCCCAGATCGAATACGTGATGAAGGCGCTCGACGCGATCGACGAGCGCCGGGTCGCAGCGGTTGATGTGCGCCCACAGGCCCAGGCGGCCTTCGTGGCCGAGATGAACCGCATGGCCCAGGGAACGGTCTGGACCGCTGGCGGATGTCAGAGCTGGTACCTGGACGCCCATGGCAACGCCTCGGTGATCTGGCCCGACTTCACCTTCCGTTTCCGCACACGCACCAAGCGGTTCGACACCGACGACTACGAGTCGGACGGGATCCCGGGCCGCTTGCCGAGAGCCTGCGCCTTGCCGATCCGGCCGCGAGCGAAATCGCAGACCAAGATCCAGTGCTCGGCGTCGCCGCCGTGGCGATCAAGCCAACCCCCTAACCACACCGAGAACCCCAGCGGAACATCGGCTCCGCCGGGGTCTTCTCAGTCAATCATCAGTCGGCGGTCACTATGCCTCCGTGTCGGAGGCCGCCTCAGGATCGCCGTCGGCGAGGATCCTGTACAGGTCTTTCCTCGTCGTCGCGAGCACCTTGCGGGCCTCGCCCATCTGCGCCTCGCTGCCAGTCTTCACCACCTGCGAGAAGGCAGACGCGACCTCGCGTATCAACCTGCCCAGCTCGTGCGCCTGATCTGAGACGTCGCCGCTCATCTGCTCCCACGGCGCGGGCTTGTCCTCGCCGCGCTGCTCGACGTACTCGCGTCCCGCGTCGGTCAGCTTGAACAGCTTGCGGCCGTCTGACTCATCTGAGCGGATCAGCCCCTCGTCCTCGAGCTGCTGCAGGGCCGGGTACACCGATCCCGGGCTCGGGCGCCAGACACCGTCGCTGCGCTCCTCTACCTCCTGCATGATCTGGTAGCCGTTGCGCGGCTCCTCGTTCAGCAGCAGCAGCGCCGCCGTGCGGATGTCCCCGCGACGGGCCTTGCGGCCGCGGCCGCGTGGGCCGCCGCCCCCGGGACCAAACCCACCGAACGGGCCGCCGCCGAAGCCGCCGCCGCGCGGGCCGTGCCGATGGCGATGTCCGCCGTGCCGGCCGGGCCCACCATGACGGCCGTGGCCCTCGTCGCCGGGATCTCCGCCAAGGCCGCCTCTGCCGCCAGGGCCGCCTATGTGGTCGCTCAGCGCGTGCAACATGGCGTGGAGGTCGAGTCGGTTGGCTGAATAGCAACGACCCTCTGCTGTTGCGTAAATCGCATTTCCAAACATATTGAACTCCTATCGTGAACTATCAAAGTACGCTCACGATATATCGCGACATGTTCTTTGTCAAGTCCTAATGGCGGAGGTCTCTGTCAAGTCCGATCGAATGGATCGAGCGGGGGTCGTCCGCCCAGCCAGAACACAGCGGCCCGGCTAGGTGTTGATTCAGGATCTAGTGCCTGAAGTGGCGCTTGTCGGTCGCCACCATCGCGATGCCCGCCTGCTCGGCGGCGGCGATGACGTCGGGGTCGCGGATCGAGCCACCCGGCTGGATGATCGCCGTGACACCCGCCTGGATCGCCAGTTCGGGTCCGTCGGCGAAGGGGAAGAACGCGTCGGAGGCGAGCGACGCGCCGGCCAAGAGATCGGTGCCCGCCCGCCCCTGGTTGGCCTGGGCCTTCTCGACCGCGATCCGCACCGAGTCCACCCTGCTCATCTGCCCCGCGCCGATCCCGATCGTGGCGCCCCCGGCCGCGAGCACGATCGCGTTGGAGCGCACGTGGCGGCAGACCTTCCAGGCGAACAGCAGGTCCTCCCACTGGGACTCGCTCGGTTGCTGCTCGGTCATCAGGCGCATCTCCCCGCGTCCCTCGGTGACGGTGTCGCGGTCCTGCACGAGCAGCCCGCCGAGCACAGGCTTGATCTCGACCTCGCCGCTCGGCTCAGGCCAGTCAGCCAGCTCCAGCAGCCGCACGTTCTTTTTCCCTTCAACACCTCCAAAGCGTCATCGTCATAGCCCGGCGCAACAGGACCTCGATGAACTGTCCACTCATGCGCTCGGCACAGGCGCGATCGACCTGGCGGTTGACGGCGATCACGCCACCGTAGGCGCTTTCCGGGTCGCAGGCGAAGGCGCGCTCGTAGGCCACCAGGAGGCTCTCGCCCAGTGCGCATCCACATGGATTGTTGTGCTTGAGGATCGCGCAGGCCGGTCCGTCAAAGGCCTCGACCAACTCGCGTGCCGAGCTCAGGTCGAGCAGATTGTTGAACGAGAGCTCCTTCCCATGTAGTTGCCGCACCCCATCGAGCAGGTGCGTCGGAGACCCCACGCGCGCATAGAAGGCGGCGTTCTGGTGGGGATTCTCGCCATAGCGCAGGTCGCTCACCTTCTCGTAGGAGTCGCGCCAGGTCGGAGGAAAGCCCTCGTAGGTGCGCTGGGCAAACCACGTCGAGATCGACGCGTCGTAGCGGGCCGTGCACGCGAAAGCCTTCGCCGCGAGCTGTTTGCGGCGGGCAAGGGACAATCGCCCCTCCGACTCCCGCAGCTCGCTCAGGAGATCGCCGTAGTCCTCGGGATCGACGACCACAGCGGCAAACGCCTGGTTCTTCGCGGCCGCCCTGATCATCGTCGGGCCGCCGATATCGATGTTCTCGATCGCCTCCCCCTCGCTCGCGTCAGCGCGCGCGATCGTGCGCTCGAAGGGGTAGAGGTTCACGCACACCAAGTCGACCTGCTCGATCGCCATGCTCGCCGGCCGCGCGCAGGTGCGCATCGTCGTCGCGGCGCGCGAGCAGCCCGGCGTACAACCGCGGGTGCAGCGTCTTCACGCGCCCGTCCATCATCTCCGGAAAGCCGGTGAAGTCATCGATGCTGCGCACCGCGATGCCCGCGTCCGTGAGCGCGCTCGCGGTTCCGCCGGTGGAGACGAGCTCCACCCCCAGCTCGCTCAGGCCGCGGGCGAAGTCGACGATGCCGGCCTTGTCGGAGACCGACAGCAGCGCTCGCTTGACCTGCACCTCGCCGGGCTGCGCACGCTCGATGCCGGCAGGGCTGGCCTGCTCGTTCTCGGCTGTCACGGCTCGCAGATTATCCGGCGGGGGTTCTCGGGGTCGGGGCGCAGCGCCCCGCGCGCAAACAGGCGCACCGCCTCGGGGAGCAGCGTGTGCTCGAGCGGGCGCAGCGCTTGCAGAACCTCCTCGGGGTCGCCGGCGTGGGGCAGCTCGACCGCGCGCTGGGAGATCACCGGCCCCGAGTCCACGCCGGCGTCGACGAAGTGCACGGTCACACCAAACACCTTCACGCCATACGCCAGCGCCTGCCCGATCGCGTCGAGCCCCGGAAAGGCCGGCAACAGCGAAGGGTGGACGTTGATCACCGCGTCCGCAAAGCGCCCGAGAAAGGCCTCGCCGAGCAGCTCCATGTACCCGGCCAGCACGACCAGGCGCACGCCCTTCCCCGCCAACCAGTCCGCGATCGCAGCGTCGCGCGCCTGGCGGTCGGGGTACTGCGAGCGGGGAAACACCGCCGTCGGCACCCCGTGCTCGGCGGCACGCGCCAGCGCGGGCGCCTCCGCGACGCTGGACGCCACCGCCACGATCTGCGCCTCATGCCCGTGCACCGTGTCGAGCAACGCCTGCAGATTCGTGCCCGTGCCCGACACGAGGACGGCGATCGGCAGCTTCTCTTGCACGCGCGGGACCATACCGGCCGCGCGCCGGTTTATGTCGTGGGCGCACGACATAAACTGCCCATTCGTCTTGACATGTCGTAAACATGTCTGACATCCCGACAGAAGTGCGCTATACTGGCGGAGCTATGACCACAAAGCACGACAGCATTACGACAGAGGGAGGACCGTTGTCGGGACTAGTTCTTGATCGGAACCCGGAGCAGCAAGAACTCGCCGACCTGGAGCGACGAATTAGCGAAGGCCTAACAAAGCTTCGCGAGGCGATCGAGGCGGCCGGACCAGCCGCCCAGGATGCAGTCGATCCTGAATACGCAAAACGATGGATTGAGACGGCACGGCGACTGTCCGTTCAGCTCAGCAACGACCTTCCGCCGCAACTTGAGCCAGAGGCTGTAGCTGAGATCCGAAAGATCATCATCAACCTACTCGCGGCCCTGCAAGAATCCGACGAGGCCAGACCGCTTGATGCGCTCGACCGGTTCTTCGTTGACTCTGAGGCCATCCGCCACATAGTGCGCGATGCGCTTGACGAGCATGCCGGGTGTCGCGATGACGACGCTCGGCCGCTTGTGGCTTACCTACAGCAGGCGCTCCCCCGCGTCACCCAAGCGGATCAAGCACGCCTTGCCGGCGTCTCGACCCGTCATCTGCAGCGCCTAGGGAAAGAGGGCGGTACGCCTCCGTACCAACTGGTCTTGGCAGTTCGCCTGGTGCGGCTGCTCCGTCACGTATGGAACCCAGAGGGGGTCGTCGCCTGGTTCCACAGGGAGCGGACGGAACTCGACGGTCACGCCCCAATCGACCTCGCGAGCGAGCCGGGCTTTGAAAGGGCCCTCGTGCGCCTAGCCAGACAAGGGAGAGCGGGGCATGGCGCCTGAACCAGAAAAGATCCCAATCGAACGGCAGATCGCGCACCGCTATTCCAGCTACGACACGCCGTTCTGGGTGCGCGAGAACAGCCAGGCGGGCCGCTGGCATCGCCCTGGCGACGGACCGACTCAATATTTATCGCTGAGCACCGACGGCGCGTGGGCCGAGCTGATCCGCAACGAGCAGCTACGCATCGAGGACGAGGTCGCGATGGTTAGCGTTTCTATGTGGGCGGTCCTCGTCGAGGAAGCGGTTATCGCCAACTACTCGACCTTTGCGCAGGCAGAGCGATCCGGTTTCGACCCCGCAGCGCTCGTCTCCGAGAATTACGAACAATGCCAGAGCGAGGGCGCGAGGCTTCGTAAAGAAGGCTTCTCCGGGGTCATTGCTCCGAGCGCTGCACTGCCAGGCGCGTTGAATGTAACGCTGTTCGGTGCTCGGATGATGTCAACCTGGGATCGACCGAAGTTTCTCGCGTCGTCTATCCCCGCGACGATCATCACGAAGGGCGCGCCGCCGCCTGGCCTGCTTCAGAGGGTGCGGCACCTCGGCGTCCCGCACAGCGGGCTGGTCGAGCATCTGGCGAACCGAGCCCAGAAGCCCACCGCAACCGATCCTGATCAAGGGGGCACCGCCGCCAGTACGTGACTGCGTAGCCATAGCTCGGGGTTCGTCCAATGGCAAGACGCACGGCCGTTCAACCGTGTTATCTCGGTTCGATTCCGAGGCCCCGAGCTATGGCTATGCGCCGTTTCTTCCGATAGAGTCTTGGTTGAACGGCCGTGCGTCTTGCAAACCCTCGGGCTAGCAAGATTGCTTGGCGAAGGGTCCGTCGAAAGGCGGGCCCTTCGTCGTTCACGCTCGCCGCGCTGCTGGATCTGTTCGGCCAGCTCTAGTTCGGCAGCGGGGAGCCGCCCGCGATGACGGTCGCCTATATACAGATGCCCATGCGTGACTCAACTCACAGAGAGGCGCAGCCGTCCGTTGTTGAATGGACAGCGAGGGTGGAGGACAACAAACGAATCGAGGTTCTCCAATGCTTGCATCCATCATCGTCGCACTCGTGATCCTCGCCGCTCTGGCGAATGCCTTCCGCGGAGGGCACCGAGGCGATCTGATCACTCGCCGGCCGTACAGCAACCGCTACAACGCGGCCTCCGCGGCGCGCGAGGATCACCTCGGGTAGCAGCGGCCAGGAAGCTCCAGGCCGGGGGCGGGCGTCGGCGGCTAATCCTCCAACGCGTACTTGCCGTTCGCCCCGTCGCTGCCCGCCAGCGGATACTCGCCGGTGAAGCACGCGTCGCAGTGGGTCTCGCGAGTACCGGCGATCGCCTCGTACACGCCCGCCATCGACAGATAGTGCAGCGAGTCGCAGCCCAGCTCCTGCGCGACCTCTTGCGTCGTGCGGCCGTGGGCGATCATCTCCTCGCGCGTCGACATGTCGATCCCGTAGTGGCACGGGTGCTTGATCGGCGGCGCCGAGATCCTCAGTGGACCTCCTTCGCGCCCGAGTCGCGCAGCATCTGCACGATCTGCCTGGTCGTGTTTCCCCGCACGATCGAATCGTCGACAACCACGAGCCGCTTGCCCGCGACCACCGCAGGCAGCGGGTTGAACTTCAGCCGCAGTCCGTGCTTGCGCAGCTCCTGCCCTGGCTGGATGAACGTGCGCGCGACGTAGCGGTTCTTCACGAAGCCGTCGTCCTGGGGAATCCCACTCGCCCGCGCCAGGCCGCGCGCGGCCGGGTTGCCCGAATCCGGCACCGCGATCACCACATCGGCCTCCACCGGCGCCTCGCGCCAAAGGATCTCGCCCATACGCCCGCGCGCGACCTGCAGCACCTGGTCGTTCATGCGCGAGTCCGGGCGCGCGAAGTAGATGTACTCGAACACGCAGAACGCCTTGCGCGCACCCTCCACCACCTGGCGGCTGGAGCAGCCCTGCTCGCTCAAGCGTCACCACCTCGCCCGGCTGCACGTCGCGCAGGAACTTCGCGCCGATGATGTCCAACGCGCACGACTCGCTAGCCACGCAATAGCGCGTAGGGGTGGGTGGTGGGCTCCCGTCATTTTCCTCAGCGCCCACCGGCTCGAGCGTCCCCAGCGCGAGCGGGCGCAGCCCATGCGGGTCGCGGAAGGCGACCACGCGATCCTTCGTCATCACCACCGTCGAGAACGCGCCCTTCAGCCGCGGCAGCACCTCGGCGATCGCGTCCTCCACACGCTCGGCCGGATGCGTAGCGATCAGCGCCGCGATGATCTCCGAGTCCGAGGTCGAGCTGAACGTGACCCCCTTCGCCAGCAGCTCCTTGTGCAGCTCCACCGCGTTGATCAGGTTGCCGTTGTGGGCCAGCGCCACCTCGCGTTGCGAGCCGCGCGTGCCCACCGAGCGCTGCACCGGCTGCGAGTTCTCCCAAGCATTCGAGCCCGTCGTGGAGTAGCGCACATGCCCGATCGCCAGCTCGCCCGCGAGCGTGCTCAGATCGTTTTCGGTGAACACCTGGTTGACCAAGCCGAGCTCGCGGCGCGTGATGATGTGCCCGCCGCGATCGGCCGCCGCGATCCCAGCCGACTCCTGCCCGCGGTGCTGCAACGCATACAGGGCGAAGAACGACAACCGCGAGACCTCGTGGCCCGGTGCGTATATGCCAAACACACCGCACTCGTCGCGCGGTCCGTCGCGGTCCTCCAACTCGGGCGCCGGGGGGCGGGTGGGCCCCGGGCGGGCGGGCCCTTCTGAAGAAGCCATCGCTGGTTTCACGCTAGCAGGCCCCCTCACCCGAACAACCTCGCGAGCGCGCCGTGTGCCTGCGCGAGCTCCGCGAGCGTCACGCCGAGCGTCAAATCGCCGATCGTGATCTGAAGCGCATCGCCGCCAACCGTGCCGATAAGCGTGGACGGGCGTGCGCCGACCCAGCGAGCTGACGCCGTTGGGAGTGCCGCTGACCAGGAAGCCGCCGGGAGCCTCGCCGAAGAGGTCGGCTAACGGATCGCCGCCGCCGGCTCGACTGAAGCCGCACGTCTGCCCCCAGACCCCCCGCGAGGCAGCACTCGGCGAGGGCGGTGGCGAGGCCACCCTCGGCGATGTCGTGGGCGCTGGAGAGCGCGCCGACGCGCACGGCGCCGCGGATCGCGAACTGCGCGGCGTGAACCGCCCCGATGTCGATGTCCGGCAGTCCGTCCGGCAGCCCGTCGCCGCGCAGCTTGGCCAGCTCGCTCGCCGCCAGCGACGGGGCGAAAGGGCCGATGAGCGCAATCGTGTCGCCCGCGCGGGCGAAGCCGAGGCGCCCGGCGCTGCGCGCGTCGGGCAGACTGCCGACCATGCCGATGACGGGAGTCGGGTAGATCGGGCCGGAGGAGGTCTCGTTGTAAAGGGAGACGTTGCCGCCGACGATCGGCGCGTCCAGCGCGCGGCAGGCGTCGCCGAGACCGCGGACGGATTCGGTGAGCTGCCAGGCGACGTGAGGGCGCTCGGGATTGCCGAAGTTGAGGTTGTTGGTCGTGCCAAGCGGCTCAGCGCCGACGCAGGCGAGATTGGACGCGCACTCGAGAACCGCCTCGATCGTGCCGCGGTATGGATCGGCCGCGACCCGCCGGCCGTTGCAGTCGATGCTCACCGCCAGCGCGCTTCCGTCGGGAAGCTGTCAGCACCGCCGCGTCTGCCTGCTCGGGGCGGCGCACCGTGCGCGACTGCACCACCGCGTCGTACTGCTCGAACAGCGGCCGTCGTGAGGCGATGTTCGGCGAGCCCACGAGCGCCAGCAGCGTCTCGCGCGGCGAGGTGTCCGCGGCAAGCGACGCCACCGGCGGGCGGTAGATCGGGTCGCTCGGCTTAACCGGCTTCAGGTCATACAGCGGGCAGTCATCGACCAGCGCTCGCACCGGCATATCCCCGACCAGATCATTCCCGTCAAACACCCGCATCCGGCGTGTATCGGTGACCGTACCGATCGCCGTACCGTTCACCTCCCACTTCTCACACAGCGCCAGAACCAGCTCGCAGCTTTGCCGGCTCCACCACGCACAACATCCGCTCCTGGGACTCGCTCACCATCACCTCGAACGGCTCCATGCCCGGCTCGCGCAGCGGGATCGTCGCGACGTCGAGATCGATCCCCACCTCGCCCTTGGAGGCCATCTCCGCGGCCGATGAGGTGAGGCCCGCCGCGCCGAGGTCCTGCAGCGCCACGATCAGCCCCCGCTCCAGCAGCTCCAGCGAGCACTCCAGCAGCTTCTTCTCCTCGAACGGGTCGCCCACCTGCACCGTCGGGCGCTTGCCCTCATCCGCCTCGCCCAGCTCCGCCGAGGCGAGCACCGATGCCCCGCCGATCCCGTCGCGGCCGGTGCGGGCGCCGAACAGCACGAGCGTGTTCCCCGGTCCGGCGGCGGCGCTGCGCACCAGCTTCTCGCGCTCACCGAGTCCCAGCGCCATCGCGTTGACCAAGCAGTTCTGCTCGTAGGGCCCCTCGAAGTACACCTCCCCGCCGACGGTCGGCACACCGATCGAGTTGCCGTAGTGACCGATGCCCGACACCGCCCCGTCGAGCAGATAACGCGAGCGCGTGCCGGAGCCCGAGCCCAGCGGGGCATCGAGCGGCTCGCCGAAGCGCAGCGAGTCGAGCACCGCGATCGGGCGCGCCCCGATCGCGAAGATGTCGCGCAGGATGCCCCCCACGCCCGTCGCCGCCCCCTGGAACGGCTCCACCGCGCTCGGATGGTTGTGCGACTCGACCTTGAACGCGCACACCAGACCGCCCCCGACGTCGACCGCACCCGCATTCTCGCCAGGACCCATCACCACGTACGCGACCCTCCGTCGGCAGCGTCCGCAGCAGCTTCTTCGAGTGCTTGTACGCACAGTGCTCGCTCCACAGCAGCGAGTACATCGCCAGCTCCAGTTGATTTGGTGCCCGCCCGCCCTGCTTTTCGCAGACCAGCTCGTACTCGGCGCGCGTCAACCCGAGCTTCAGCGCGTCCTCGACCGTCGGGAGCACCGCGCTATCAGGCATGCACGCCCGCCACCGCATGCACGCCCTCCACCGTCAGGCGCATCGACTCGAAGATCTTCAGCCCATCGCTCGAGCCGCCCACCAACTCGTCGATCGCATGCTCGGGATGGGGCATCAACCCGAACACGTTCCCCCGCTCGTTGCTCACCCCCGCGATGTCGTGCAGCGAGCCGTTGAAGTTCTCGCCCGCCGCATACCGCAGCACCAGCTGGCCGGCCCGATCCATCGCCGCCAGCGTCTCCGCGTCCGCGTAATAGCGTCCCCACGAATGCTTCGCCGGGATGCTCAGACGTTCGCCCAGCGCGCATCCGTGGGTGAACGAGCCGCCACTGTTCAGCACCTCCAGCCCGACCTGTCTGAACGTGAAGCGCCGGTTGATGTTCCCCAACAGCGCCCCCGGCAGCAGCCGTGCCTCGCACAGCACCTGAAAGCCGTTACAGATCCCCAGCACCAAGCCGCCGTCTCTTGGCGAAGTCGATGACCGACTCCATGATCGGCGCGAACCGCGCGATCGCCCCAGCGCGCAGGTAGTCGCCGTAGGAGAAGCCCCCCGGCACCACGATCGCGTCCGCGCCTTTCAGGTCGCGCTCGCCATGCCACAGCAGCTCGGCGTCACCGACCCGCTTCGCTGCGTTCAGCGCGTCAACCTCGTCGCAGCTGCCGGGGAACTGAAGGACACCAAACTTCATCCCGTCGAGGACGATCTCGTAATCCTCGACAAGCGGGTTGGCGAGCAGCCTCTCGCACATCGACTCCAGCTGCGCGGGGTCCTCCACGTCGAGCTCGACCAGCCGGCCGACATGGACATTCGCGACGCCCGCAAAGCCCAGCGCGGGCAGCGCACGCTCGACCGCCACGCCCTGCGGATCGAGAATGCCCGCCTTTGGGCGGATCAGCACGCGGGCGCGGATCATGTGCCGGCGTCCGTTCGCTCCAGCCACGCCGCGAAGGGCTCGCCGGTGATCAGCTCATACGCCTCCAGATACCGCGCTCGCGTGCCCGCGACGATGTCTCGGGGATCTCCGGAGCGGGCGGGCGCTTGTCCCAGCCGCTCTGGCGACGCCCAGTCGCGCACGTACTGCTTGTCGAAGCTCGGCTGCCCCTGCCCGACCTCGTAAGAGTCCGCCGGCCAGTAGCGCGAGGAGTCGGGCGTCAGCACCTCGTCCCCCACGACCAGCTCGTCGTTGTCGTCGAGGCCAAGCTCGAACTTCGTGTCGGCGAGGATCACGCCCCGCTCGCGCGCGTGCTCAGACGCAAAGGAGTACAGCTCGATCGACACGTCGCGCACCCGCTCCATCAGCGCCCTGTCACCGACCAGCTCGGCCGCCTGGTCGAAGTCGATCGCCTCGTCGTGGCCGACATCGGCCTTCGTGCTCGGCGTGAAGATCGGCTCGGGCAACCGCTCTGACTCGCGCAATCCAGCCGGCAGCTCGATCCCCGAGACCGTGCCTGTGGCCTGGTAGTCCTTCCAGCCCGACCCCGTGATGTAGCCGCGCACGACGCACTCGACCGGCAGCATCTGCAGCTTGCGGACGACCAGCGCCCGTCCGCGCGCTTCCCGCGGAACGCCCTCGGTGGCCGAGATCAGGTGGTTGGCGACGATGTGCTGGGTCTTTCCAAACCAGAACACCGACAGCCCCGTGAGCACCTTGCCCTTGTCGGGGATCGGCGTGGGATGGACCGCGTCGTAGGTCGAGATCCGGTCGCTCGCGACCATCAGCAGGCGCTCGGCCGTGGGCGCCACCGCGCCAGCGCCGCTCAGGGCATACATCTCGCGGACCTTCCCTTTGGCGATCAGCGGCAGGTCGACGAGGGTAGCGGTCACGTGGCGCGATGCTAGCAATGGAGCCGGGCGTTGAGGAGCCGGGCGTCGAGACGGCGGACTTCAGGCGATCGCGTCCAGCCGGCGGACGATCTCCTCCGCATAGCGGACGTAGTGGTCGTAGACGAAGACCTCCTCGAGGTCCAAGCCGGCCGCACGCTCGATCGCTCGCGAGCAGCTCGCGCAGGGAAGTGCCCTGATCCCATGCGCGCTGCGCCAGCTCCTGCACGATCCGATAGGCGTCGTCGCGGGTCATGGGGTGGGCGGGATTCCCTTCCGCGGGTCCCTTCCACGAGCGCGAGCAGCACCGCTTGAGAGAACAGCGCGCCGTGGGTCAGCTCGAGGTTCTCGCGCATCCGCTCCACATTCACCGTCATGTCCCTCCACGAGCGCAATCGCGCGGTGCTGAAGGTAGTCGAGCAGGATCGTCGAGTCAGGCAGGATCACGCGCTCGACGGAGGAGTGAGAGATGTCGCGCTCGTGCCACAGCGCGACGTTCTCCAAGGCCGCCTGGGCATTGCCGCGCAGCACGCGCGCCAGCCCGGAGATCTGCTCGCTCTTGATCGGGTTGCGCTTGTGCGGCATCGCGCTCGAGCCCTTCTGACCGGCGCGGAACGGCTCCTGCACCTCACGCACCTCGGTGCGCTGGAGGTGCCTGATCTCGGTCGCGAAGCGCTCCAGCCCGGCGCCCGCCAGCGCGATCGCGCTCAACAGCTCGGCGTGGCGGTCGCGCGCGACGACCTGCGTGGAGACGTCCTCGCGCTTGATATCCAGACGCTCCAGCACGCGCGCCTCGAACTCGGGGCTGGTCGCCGCGTACGTTCCCACCGCGCCGGAGATCGCGCCGACGACCACCTGCGCGAATGCGCGCTCCAAGCGCAGCGCGTTGCGGTGCGCCTCGAACGCAAACCCCGCGAGCTTCACCCCGAAGGTCGTCGGCTCGGCATGGACGCCGTGCGTGCGCCCGACGCACAGCGTGCCCGCGTGCTCGCGCGCGCGCGCGGCCAGAGCGTCCAGCCAGCGCACGAGCGCCCGGCACGATCACCTCGCCCGACGGCGCGCAGCTGCAAGCGCGAGCGCGGTGTCGAGCACGTCCGAGGAGGTCAGCCCGAAGTGGATCCAGCGCCCCGCCTCGCCCGCCGAGGCGGCGAGCACGTCGACGAACGCGGCCATGTCGTGATCGGTCACGCGCTCGCGCTCGTTGACCGCCTCCACCGTGAACGTGGCCGCCGCGGATCGCCTGGAGCTCCGCAGCCGTGGGTCCCTCTCCCGGGCGGGATCCGGTCGACGTTCCGAGCAGGCCGGGCAGCTCCTCGCAGGCCGCGACCTCCACCCGGCGCCAGGTCTCCATGCGCGCCTCGTCCGTCCACAGACGACCGAGCTCGGGGCGGGTGTAGCGGGGGATCACGCACCGGATTATCGCCGACCGGCCGTCCGAGCCGCGCGCGCCGCTTACGCGGCGAGGATCTGCGCGGCGAGGATCGCCGCGTTGCGCGCGTTGTCGAGACCCACGCAGGCGACGGGCACGCCCGGGGGCATCTGCACGATCGAGAGGATCGCGTCGAGACCGCCGGCGGCGGTCAGGCGACCAGACAGCGGCACGCCGATCACAGGCAGGTCGGTATGCGCGGCGACGGCGCCGGGCAGCGCCGCGGAGATGCCCGCGCCGGCGATGATCACGCGCAGGCCGCGCATGTGCGCGTTCTTTGCGTAGTCGGCGACCACATCCGGTTCGCGGTGCGCGGACATCACGCGCAGCTCGTGCAAGATGCCCCGCTCCTCGAGCTCCTTGGCGGCCTTCTCCATCGCCTCCATGTCGCTCTTGGAGCCCATCACGATGCCGACACGTGGCGCGTCGACATCGATGTCGTCGAGCTGCGCCTGCACTTCAGCCTCCTGCATCGGCTCCGGCGCCAGCGAAAGTCCCGATGGCACTCGCTCGCTCATGCCATTTCCCGCGCCGCGCGTGCGGCGATGTCGCGCCTGCAGCTGCATGCCATCGAAGGAGATCATCTCGGCCGCAGCATACGCCGCGTCACGGGCGGAGCCGGGTCCGTCGCCGAGCGCGGTCACGTTCAGCACGCGCCCGCCCGCGGTGACCACGCCCGTCGGGAGCACGCGCCGTACCGGCGTGGGTCACCTCGACGCCTCGGCACCCGCTCGAGCCCGGTGATGAGATCACCGCTGGAGGAGGACTCCGGGTAGCCGGCGCTGGCCAGCACGAGCGTCACCGCCCACTCGCGGCGACCACTCGAGGCGGGTGTCCGCGAGGCCGCCAGGACGGGCCGCGGCGAGCAGCAGCTCGAGCAGGTCGGAGCGCAGCCGTGGCAGCACCGCCTGCGTCTCCGGGTCACCGAAGCGCACGTTGAACTCCAGCACGCGCAGGCCTTCGGGCGTGAGCATCAGACCGCGCGTAGAGGACACCGTGGAAGGGAGTGCCACGGGAGCGCATCAGATCGACGCACCGGCTGATGGACGGCGGCGACGAGCTCGCGCACGCGCGCGTCATCGAAGCCACCCACCGGCGAGTAGGA
Organism: uncultured Solirubrobacterales bacterium; assembly: GCA_963804555.1. GTDB lineage: Bacteria > Actinomycetota > Thermoleophilia > Solirubrobacterales > Solirubrobacteraceae > Palsa-744. The sequence continues at coordinate 610 of CAWDQX010000005.1, read as the reverse complement.
GCCCATGCCGCCGGTGTTCGGGCCCGCGATCGCCGATCGCCGATGCGCTTGAAGTCGCGCGCGGGCGCCAGCGCCAGCGCGCGCTCGCCGTCACACAGCGCGAGCAACGAGAGCTCCTCGCCGAGCAGGCGCTCCTCCACGAGAGCGCTGGGGCGGATGGAGCCGCCGATCGCGAAGCGATCCTCCACGAAGATCTCGCGAGCGCCGCCTGCGCCTGCTCCGGCGTGTCGGCCACCGTCACGACCCTTACCGGCGGCGAGACCGTCGGCCTTGATGACAACGCCCGCGCCCGGCGATCCGGCTGGTGTGAGAGCTCGCCGACGGCGTCTATCCCCTCCTGCAACGACCGCACTCGCGCCAGCGCGCCGTCGGCACGCCGGCCTCCCGCATCGCCTCCTTGGCAAACGCCTTGGAGCCCTCGAGCTGGGCCGCCGCCGCAGCGGGCCCGAAAGCGGCATGACCTCGCTCGCCGAGCACGTCGACGAGCCCCGCCACAAGCGGCGCCTCGGGCCCGACGACGGTGAAGTCGACACCCTCGCGCTCGACGGCAGCCACGAGGCCGTCGATGTCGTCGGCGGCGACGTCGAGCAGGCGCGCATCGGCGGCGATG
>CAWDQX010000004.1:0-161905 GCA_963804555.1 uncultured Solirubrobacterales bacterium | reverse complement strand
TGGGCCGTGCAGGAATCGAACCTGCAACCTTGGGCTAAGAGGCCCCTGCTCTGCCGGTTGAGCTAACGGCCCGCGAGGGCACCGGCCACGAGGGCCGGGTGAGCCCGCGAGTTTAGCCCAGTGCAGAAGATCCTGAAGGGGTGGGCGTCGATGTGGCTGCCCTGAAGGCGCCGACCACGGAGCGGTGGCTACTTCTTTTTGCTGGTTTCGAGCTCTTCCTTGACTTTCTGGCTGACTTTGTAGCTCTTGCCGCCGACCGTGATCGTGGCGTTGGCAGCTTCGCCGCCCGAGGCTGTGCTGGTCGCGGCGGACCCCGAAGATGAGCCGGTCGAGATGGAGCCGGTCCCGGTGGAGCCTGAGGATGTACCGGTGGACGTGGTCGTTGCGGCGGCCGCGGCGCTCTTCTTCACTTCCGCCAGCTCTTTCTTCAGCCGCGCTCGTCCGGAGGCCGGGGCCAGGCTGACCGCCCTGGCCGCGGCCAGGTCACCCTGACGGGTGTTCTTGGCTTTGTAGGCGTACTCGGCAAGCGCCCCGAACAGCGCCTCGCTCTGGGGCTCGGAGGCAACCACGATCTGTAGCACCTGCACCGCGGCGGCCGGTTCGTTGAGTCCTTCTTCGCCGAACACCCGCACCATTTCCTTGGCCAGTTTGGGACTGGGCTTTGGCGGATTCAGCGCCACATAGCTCATCCACGACTGCGCCACGTCGGAGAACAGTTCTTTGCCCTTGCTCGTCAGCTTGCCGTTGCTGACGGCGGATTCGCCGCCGGCTTCGTGCAGCTGAGCATCGATCAGACCTTCCCACGCGCTCAGATCCTTGGGCTGCGTGGCGAGCAGCTTCTGGTACTTCTTGACCTGGCCGGCGAAGCTCGCCTTGGGTGCGCCGGTTTCCCCGGTCAAAGCGTTGAGGATCCCGCCACCTCCGCCTCCCACACCGACGCCAAAACCGACGAAGCCGACGCCGAACAGCAAGGCGAGGCCAACGTAGATCACTTGGACTGTGCGGCGGCGGCCGCGTCCCCTGAGGTCGAAGAGCATCGGGAGATGATTCTACGGACAGTCGCCCGCGGGGAGAGCTTGGCGCGCGCAGCGAGTGCCGCAGCGGGAGCTCGGGCGCGAGCCGTGAGCGCGCAGCGAGGCGCGGGCGCGCCTTAGGACAGCTCGCGGTCGATGTGGTCGATGATCTGCTTCACGTCCGGCTCCAGCTCGTTGGCCGGTCCGCCGCCGGCCGGTGGGGGCGATGGATCCACCGCCATACCGCCTGCTCCTGAGGCGCCACCGGGGGGGTGCTCGCCATCCGCGGCGGCGGCCTCTGCTCGCTCGCGTTTTGCGTCGCGGCGCGCGACAACTGACGCGACCAGGATGCTCAGCTCGTAGAGGATGTACAGCGGCACGGTCTCCAGGATCAGCGTCACGGCGTCGCCCGGGAGGAAGGCGGCCACGGCAGCGCAGGCGAGGATCGCGTAACGGCGGTGCTGGCGCAGCTGCTTGGGCGTGACGATGCCGACGCGCGTGGCAGCGAGAATCGCTACTGGCACCTGAAAGACCAGCCCCATCGCCAGCAGGATCGTCGCCACGAATTTGTAGTACGGGTTGGCCTGCACGAGGACGTTGAACTCACCGCTGTTGAAGTTCTGGAAGAAGCGCAACGCCGCGGGCAACACGACGAAGTAGCCAAACGTCACGCCGATCACGAACAGGAACGGGATCGCGGCCAGCAACGGCATCGCGATGCGCCTCTCCCTCGGGCTGAACGCGGGCAGCACGAACCCGTACAGCTCGAACAGGATCACGGGCAGCGAGATGACGAGCGCGAACAGCAGCGTCACGGTGATCGTGGTCGTGAACGGCTCGCCAATGCCCAGCGTCACCGGCTTGTTGCCTTCCGGCGTCTTGGGGATGTGCGCCACGTCGGCCTTCAGGTTGGGGATCTCCTTCTCGAGCGCCGAGCGGGCGGCGGGCGAGAGACCGCTGGAGGGCGCGCTCAGCGTGGCGAGCACCCCCTCAGTGGTGTGGGCGAGCTTCAGCACCCCCTGCTGAGCAAGCGCGGTCTGACCGAGCGGGCCGTGACCTTTGGCGACCTGTTTTTCGGTCTGCTTGCTCAGCGGAGCATTGATCAGGTGCAGCAACGCGTGGTTCTGCCACAGGCAGAAGCCGAACGCGATCGCCAGCGCCACCACGCTGACGATCAGGCGCGAACGCAGCTCGTCGAGATGGTCCACGAGGCTCAGCCGCTCCTCGTGGCCGATCGCGCGGATCGTAGTGGCCATGACTCACATGAACCTATCACCGTAATCGGCCCGGCCTGGCGGCAACAGACATGCCCTGAGCGACTCCGCTAGGCGTTTGATGCACCAGCTCTACGCAAACCTCCGAACTACGAGCAGCGCGCTAAAGGCGATCCCCATGGGAGTCGATGACGGTCGGGAACAGGCCATGCAACCCGACAGAAGCCATCACACCCGTCATCGCGTGCAGCTACCCAGCGGCAAGCAGATCGAGGTCGTCTATCGCGACCAGCAGGCCGAGGTCCCAGCTGCGGCGACTCCGCCGATTCCGGACAGCGTCCGCGAGCCCGATCCGCTGCACGTCTGCTTCCACTGCGCCAGTGAGCTCGCATATCCGCTGGACTGGGTCGAGGAAGGCCCGCGGCACTGGCGGATCGTCCTGCGTTGCCCCGAGTGCGAGGCGCGCCGTGAGGGCGTGTTCGAGCAGGCGCTTGTCGAGCAGCTCGACGAGGAGCTCGATCAAGCGGCCGGCGCGCTGCTGAGCGATCTGAAAGCACTCACCCAGGCGAACATGGAGGACGAGGTCGAGTTCTTTATCCGCGCATTGGATGCAGACCTGATCGTGCCCTCAGACTTTTACCTGTAGCGCGTTGTAAGCGCGTTACCTGTAGCGCGCAACCACGGCGTCCGCCACCAGATCCAGCAGGGCGGCACGGCTGGACGGCAGGCTCGCGGCGAGCGCCCCCTTGGCATCGGCGACCAATGCCAGCGCCTGCTCTTTGGCCTGCACCAGTGCGCCCGTGGCAATGATCCGATCGCAGAGCTGCTCCGCCTGGCGCGGTCCCTGCAGAGCCGCGAGATCGATGGGAAGCAGGTCGCTGTCGTGCTCACGCGCGAGGATCAGCGGCAGCGTGACGGTCCCGTCGAGCAGATCGGTGCCGCGTGACTTGCCGGTGCGCTCGACAGGCCCAGATACGTCGAGCACGTCATCCAGGATCTGAAAGGCAAGCCCGATCTTCCGGGCAAAGACGCCGAGCGAGTCCGCAAGGGTCGTCGATCCCGCCGAGGTCGTCGTCGACCCCGGGAGGGCCACGAGCGCTCCCAGCCGGCAGGCGGCCTCGAACAGCGCGGCCGTCTTCAGCTCGCAGCGTCTGAGGTAACGCTCGATCGCGACCTGCGCGGCGTAGGCATCCTCGCGCTGGAGCAGCTCGCCAGCGGCGAGCGCGGAGCTGGCATGCGACAGCGCGCTCAACTGGGCTGGGTCGCCGTTGCGCGCAAGCTCGGCAAACGCGCGTGAGAACAGCAGGTCACCGGTGGCGATCGCAACCTGGCGCCCAGCGCTAGCCGCGACCGTCGGACGCCCTCGTCGCAGTCGAGCGCCATCGACCACATCGTCGTGCACGAGCGTGGCCGAATGCACGAGCTCGACCGCGACCGCCGCCCGTATGAGGCATTGATCGCCCTCGGCGGTACTGAGCGGCCCACCCGCGCCTGGATCGCTCGCGGCTTCGGCGGCAAGCACGACGAGCAGCGGGCGCAGCCGCTTGCCGCCGGCCACGATCGTCGCGTTCGCATGGAGCGCGAGCGGAGCGCCCGCACCGGCGGTCACGCGCTCGAGATAGAGCTCAGTGCGGGCCATCCGGCCACGTGGTTGCTCGCCGCCGAGACGCATGATCGCCTCGAGCGCATCTATGTCCTGGGCGGGGGAGTCTGCGGGGAGCTTGGTGGGGTCGGCAGAGCGCTCGGCGGAGTCGGCGGGGGGCTGCGCAGAGTCGGCAGAGCGCTCGGCGGCGGGAGGACTCACCGCGTCCCTCACGCCCCCTCCGGGGGTACCGTGCCAACGTGAATCACGACGATGCCGCCTGCTGTGATCAGGTATCTGATCTCACGCAGACCCGCCCGCTCCAGCTCAGCCGCCAGCCCCGCGGGCGCAGGGAAGCGCTTGACCGAGTTGGGGAGGTAGGTGTAGGCATCAGAGTCTCCCGCCAAAGCGCCCAGCAGCGGCACGATGCGATCGAACCACAGGCGATAGAAGAGCGACAGCGGGGCACGTGTGGGGGAGGTGAACTCGAGCACCACAACGCGCCCTCCCGGACGCACGACACGGGCCATCTCGGCGAGACCGCGTGCGAGGTCTGAGAAGTTGCGAGCGCCAAAACCGACCGTGGCCGCGTCGAAGGCGCCGTCCGCAAAAGGCAAGTCGAGCGCATCGCCCCACTCAAAGCGCAGCTCGGCGCCTGCGGGCTTGGGCTTTGCTCGAGCGCGCTCGAGCATCGCCTCAGAGAAGTCGCTGCCCACCACCTGTCCACCCGGAGCGACGCGACGCGCCAGCTCGATCGCCAGGTCGCCCGTGCCGGTCGCGACATCGAGCACACGGCTGCCCGGCCCCACGCGGGCGAGGTCCCCCGCCCGCTCTCGCCAACGATGGTGCAGGCCGGCCGTCATCACGCTGTTCAGCAGGTCGTAGACCCCCGCGATACGGTCGAACATCGCGCGCACCTGTACCGCCTCGAGCGTTCCCGCAGAGGGATTGGCCGCCTGCCCGCCCGCTGAGGACCCGTTCGCACCACCGATCGGAGATCGGCCAGCACCTGTACTCGCCTCAGCTGGCATGGCTCGCAGGCCAGCTACTTCAGCTGCTTCAGGAAGGCGACGACCGCATTGAACTCCTGCGGCGGCAAGTTCTTGTACGACGGCATCGGCGCCGTGGGGTTTACCAACGTGCGCGCGATCGCCTGGGCCGGCAATCGCGCGCCGATGTGCGTCAGTTCGGGCCCGGGTCCATTGTTGCCGTTGTCGCCGATCTTGTGACACCCCAGACAGCCATGACTGGCGACGACGTCCGATCCGGCGTTGTATTCCGCAAGCCTCGTTCCACCGGCTTGCGTGACGGCGGCTGGGGCAGTCATTTCGATCACCGTCGGCGAGCCTGCGTTGGCGCCCTGGTAGGTGAGCAGCGCCATCGCGCCGATCACCAAGATGCCGGTGATCGTGGCAATCGGGCGCTTCTCGGGACGACGCTCGGGGCCGCGATCGTAGAACGGCAGCAGGAACAGGAAGATCATGCCCAGCGTGGGCACGCCGATCGTCGCCAGCCCCACGAGGCCGGGCGGCTTGATCACGCGCAGGACCTCGAACAGGAAGAAGAAGTACCACTCCGGACGAGGCACATAGGTCGTGGTCGTCGGGTTCGCCTTGGAGCCGAGCTCGGCACCGAGCACCAGCGACATCGCGATGATGACCGCCATCACCACGACAGCCATCGCCGAGTCCTTCGCCACGGCATAAGGGAAGAAAGGCTTGCCCTGCGACTTCAGGATCCCGTACTCGCGGAGGTACTCCTCCTTCTCGCGCTGGTTCACACGTCCACCTTGCGCAGCTCGGGATTCTGCTCGGCTTTGATCCACGGCGGCGCGGTCGTGCCGAGCTTCGCCACCAGGTACAGGTGGGCGCTGATCAGTGCGATCAGCGCTCCGGGCACGAGCAGCATGTGGATGGCATAGAAGCGCGACAGCGTGGTTGCCCCGAATTCGGGGCCCGCGCGTAAGAAGTCGCTCAGGTAGGGACCGATCAGCGGCCCGGTGCCGTTGATGTTGACGCCCACGATCGTCGCCCAATAGGCGCGCTGGTCAAACGGCAGCAGATAGCCGGTGAAGGACATCACCATCGTCAGGATCAGCAGCACGACGCCGATCACCCAGTTCAGCTCGCGTGGGTACTTGTAGGCCCCAAAGAAGAACGTGCGGCCCATGTGCAGGAAGACCAGGATCACCATCACGCTCGAGCCCCACTTGTGCATACCGCGCACGAACTGGCCGAGGAACACGTCGTTGGTGACGTAGCGAATCGATTCATATGCCCCGCCCGCGGGATCGGGCCGGTAGTACATCGCGAGGAAGACTCCCGTGACCGCCTGTGAGAGGAAGGCGAACATCGTCGCCGAGCCAAGCGTGTAGAACCAGTTGGTGCCCTTGGGCACCTTGCGGAACATCATCCAACGGGCGGCGCCGCTCAGCGAGGTGCGCTCGTCGACCCAGCCGACGACGTTGATCCCAGCCGCCTTCGCGTCCTCGGCCGGGCCACCCTTGCCGCTGTCCTCCCCCGGGCGCGGAGGCGGCGATCTGAGCGGGCCCGGGAGCGGCGGGGCGGGGAGCTTTGGCAGCTTGGGCACGGGCTAGAGCTTGCGCGCGGAGGGGCGTGAGGGGTAGAGGTACTGTCCGATGCCGTCGAGCGGCTCGCCGGGATCGCGCGGCGAGAAGCGTTTTAGCTCGCTGTTGACGCTGAAGCGCCCGCTGTACAGTTCGACGCGGTCGCCGTTCAGGCGCGTGGGGAAACGGTCGAGCGGTCTGACTGGGGGCCCACCCACCCTTCGCCCCAGCAGGTCGTAGACGCCGCCGTGACAGGGACAGATGAAGCGCTCCGCGGCGTCCACCCAGCGCACCGGGCAGCCCAAGTGGGCGCAGCGTGTGGAGATCGCGATGTACGGCGTGTTGCGGTCATAGATGTCCGTGTCGATTTCGTCGTTGTGTTGGCGCACATACGCGGTCGACTTGCCGGCCTCGCCGATCCCCTGGGTGATCGTGATGACCACCGGCACGTAGTTGTTCTTGGTGAAGTCTTCGGTGGAGCCGATGTCCTCCCAGAAGTGCGGGGGCTGTTTGAAGATCGGCCCGAGCGCGAAGCCGAGCGCGGGCAGCGTGAAGGAGGCGGCCGCAATCGCGCCCGCCGTGTGGGCGGTCCCGGTCATGAACCGCCGCCGCGTAACCGTCTCGCCCTCGAAGGCGCCGGGGATCATCCGGTCGGCGGTGTACTTGGACTTGTGCTGGGTGTGCTTGTCTGGCACCGCGCAGAACAATATCGAGGCGCGATTCAGGGCGACGCGGAGAGGCCCATGGCGCTTGTGCGCATCGCCTCGATCGCCTCCGCGTCACCCGCGCGCGTGAGGTCCTTTGCGCGCCTGTGGGCGTCGCTCGATCCCCAGCCCAGGGCGCGGGCGCCGGCCGCCCATACGGCGTCGGCCAGCTCGGGCGCGCCCGCTCCCTGCGCGAGCGCGCTGAGGGTGATCGTGTCAGCCAGCTCTACCACAGCCTCGGTGTCGCCGAGCGCGACCAAGCGGGCCAGCCCCAGGGCGTACAGCCGGTCGCCCGCCAGCAGTCCGAGGTCCGCTTCCTCGGTAAAAGCCACACGCGGGGTCCCATAGTGCAGCAGGTATCCCTCATAGATCGCCTCGATCAGCAGCTCGTAGTCCTCGCGGTGACCCTCGGCGCGCGGACCGGAGGCGGCGATCTGAGCGGGGCCGGGGCAGAGTCGGCGCTCGTGTCCGTGAGGCCATCGCCATTTCCCGCGGGGGCCACGAGGCTCGCCATCAGGCCGCCCTCGTCGAGCAGGAGCGCTCGCAGCCGCTCCAGAGAGGATCTCCTCGGCGGCGGCGAGCTCACGGGAGCTCCGCAAAGGCGGCGGCAGCGGCAGCGAGCGTGCGCTCGAGGTGCTCGGGAGTGTGTGCGAGCGACGGGAACCACGCCTCGAACTGCGAAGGGGGAGCGTAGACGCCCCGCGAGAGCAGCTCGCGGCACCAAGCGGCGTAGGCGGACAGGTCGCAGGCGCGGGCATCGTCGAAGTCAGCGATCGGCCGATCGCTGAAGAAGACCGTCAGGAGGCCCGGGACGCTGACGACTTGAACCGGATACCCGCCCGACCTACCCCCCGCCATCGCCGCCGCCTCTCGCAAGCCGGCGGCGAGCCGGTCTGTGTACGAGGCGAGTCGCAGGTAGGCGGGCTCGTCGAGCAGCGAGAGCGTCGCCAGACCGGCGGCGAGCGCGAGCGGGTTACCGGAGAGCGTGCCGGCTTGGTAGACCTCGCCGGCCGGGGCGAGTTGGCGCATCAGCTCGACTCGGCCACCGACCGCGGCCGCGGGCAGGCCGCCGCCGAGAATCTTGCCCATGATCGTGAGATCGCCACGCACGCCCGTGAGCTCCTGTGCGCCGCCGCGTGAGACGCGAAAGCCGAGATCACCTCGTCGAGTATCAGCAGCGCGCCGCAGGCGTCGGCGCGCTCGCGCAGCAGCTCGAGGAATCCCTCGCGCGGGGGGACGAGTCCCATATTGGCGGGCAGCGGCTCGGCGATGATCGCGGCGAGCTCCGGGCCGTTCGATCCGTCGGTGGCGGCAAGCAGCGACTCGGGGTCGTTCCAGGGCACGACGACAGTGGCGGCTGCCGTGCTGGGGGGCACGCCAGGGCTCGACGGAAGCGCCTGAGTGGCCAAGCCGGAGCCCCCCTGTGCGAGCAGGGGATCGAGATGCCCGTGATAGGCACCGGCGAACTTGAGTAGCCGCTCGCGACCGGTATGTGCGCGCGCGAGACGGATGGCGGTCATCGTCGCCTCGGTGCCGGAGGAGGTCATGCGCAGCATGTCGACCCCATCGATCCGCCGCGTCACCTCCACTGCCAGCTCCACCTCGGCCGGCGTCGGGGCGCCGAAGCTGGTGCCCTTGGCCGCCGCCGCGGACAGCGCATCCAGTACGACAGGATGGGCGTGCCCGTGGATCAGCGGGCCCCAGGAGCAGACGTAATCAACGTAGCGGTTGCCGTCGACGTCGATCAGCTCGGCGCCCTCGCCACGATCGATGAAGATTGGGGAGCGGCCGATCGCGCGCATTGCGCGCACGGGCGAGTTGACGCCACCGGGGAGCACATCGAGCGCCCGCCGGTACCACTCGGCGGAGCGGGTGTCAGCGAGGGAAGCGCTCACGAATGGCGGCAGGTAGCTCCGGGGTGTGGGCCGGCGTCTTGCGTGCTCGCCGGGCCAGGCGCATCAAGCGTGCTGGCTCTCCCAGTTCTTGAAGTCCTCGGTGAAGTAGAGGAGGCGAATCTTCTTGAACTCGGTCGAGGAGTAGAGCGTCGCCCGCTCGTGGATGCCCGTCTGCTCAGCGATCGCGTCGAGGACCGCGTCGCACTCCTCCTTGGAGCGACCGTGAGCCATCGTGAAGACTGAGTAGGGCCAGTCCTCGTAGGTCGGGCGCTCATAGCAGTGGGAGATACCGCGGAAAGACGCCATCCGCGGTCCGAGCTCTGAGATCTGCTCAGGCGAGACCTTCCAAACGCCCATCCCGTTAGCCGAGAAACCTGCCCGGCGGTGGTAGAGGATCGCCGCCACTCGGCGCAACAGCCCGCGCTCGCGCATGCCCTGCATGTGCTCCAGCAGCGCATCGGTATCGATGCCCAGGCGCGCGGCGGCCGGGGCGTATGGTTCCGCGATCACCGGCATGTCCCCTTGGGTGGCGCGGATCACGTCCTTGTCGAGCTCGTCGTATGCAACGGGCTCGAGGTCGACGGGCTCCACGGCGACGCCCTCGCTGGTGAGCGCCTTGGTGCCGCCCTCCATTTCGAGGTCCATGCGGATCTTGAACAGTTTGAGCGTGGGCAGCTGGCGAATCGACTCGGCGCCGGTGAGCTCGCTGGAGCACGTCCAGCGTGCCATCCAGACCGAGCAGCGAATCGGACTCGACGGCGAGCGTGAACCACATGTTGAAGTCGTGGTTGCGCAGGTAGTTGTGCGAGACGCCGGGGTGGGAGTTGACGATCTTGGCGGCTTGCCACGGGTTCTCCGGGATCGACCTTCGCGGCCACGAGCATCGAGCCATAACCCAGAGCACGGGTGTCATAGATCGGCGTGACCTGGCGGATGATGCGCTCGTCGAGCAGGCGCTGGACGCGAGTCGAGCACTTCGCGCTCGGGCACCTCGGCGGCCGTCTGCCACGGCCGCATAGGGATGTGGCTGCAGCGGGAAGGAGCCCTGCATCAGGTTGAGGAGCTTGCGGTCGAGATCGTCCAGCGCAACGGCCGCGCCGTCCTTGCGCGAGCGGGTCTTGGGAATCGCGCGCGCGTCGCGAGCCGTGACTTCGCGCGGCTTCGGCCTGGTGGGTGCTCAGCTCTACTCGGCTAGCCATTGGGCGGCATCCTTGGAGTGGTAGGAGATGATCGTGTCGGCGCCGGCGCGGCGCAAGGAGGTGAGGATCTCCAGCACCGCGGCCCGCTCGTCGAGGTAGCCGGCGGCGGCGGCGGCCTTGACCATCGCATACTCGCCGCTGACGTTGTAGGCCGCGACCGGTAGGCGCGTGGCGCGCTTGACCGCTCGCGATCAGGTCGCCGTAGGCGAGCGCGGGCTTGACCATCACCATGTCCGCGCCCTCCTGCGACGTCGAGCAACGCCTCGCGCACTGCCTCGCGGCCGTTGGCGGGGTCCATCTGGTAGCCGCGGCGATCGCCGAACGCGGGCGTCGAGCCGGCGGCCTCGCGGAAGGGCCCGTAGAAGGCCGAGGCGAACTTGGCGGAGTAGGCGAGGATCGGAGTGTCGGCGAAGCCCTCCTCGTCGAGCGCGGCGCGGATCGCGCCGACACGCCCGTCCATCATGTCCGAGGGGGCGATGAGGTCGGCGCCGGCACGCGCGTGGCTGACCGCGACGCGCGCGAGTAGCTCGAGCGAGGCGTCGTTGTCGACCACGTGGCGGCGTCCGTTCGCGAAGCACGCCGCAGTGGCCGTGGTCGGTGTACTCGCAGAGGCAGACGTCGGTGATCACGAGCAGCTCCGGCAGCGCGCCCTTGAGCGCGCGGACGGCGGTCTGCATCACGCCCTCCTCGTCCCATGCGCCCGAGCCCTCAGGGTCCTTGGCGGCCGGAATCCCGAATAGCATCACGGCACCGATACCGAGCGCGGCGACCTCGTGGGCCTCCTGCGAGCGCGGCGGAGATCGACAGGCGCTGCAGGTGGGCGGGGTCCTTATCCTCCGCGATCGGCTCACGCGCTGCAGAGCCGGGGCGCCCCTCGGAAACGAACAACGGCATCACGAGCTGGCCAGCGCGCAGCTCGGTCTCACGCACGAGCCCGCGCAGCGCAGGCGCTCGCGCGCAGGCGACGCATCCGCGTTTGGGGAAAAGCCATCCTCCCCAGGATACCCCTGCTCAATCCAGGCGCCGCAGGCCGGCGCGCGCGAGCGCGCCGAACAGCGCCGTGAGGCCGAGGAGGTGCGCAAGCGAGATCGACAGGCCCGGGGAGGCCTGGTTGACGGCCGCATCGAGCGCCTGTAGAGATGCCTTGAAGGGGAATACGAACGAGACCGCGGAGATCGCGTCGTAGAGCCCCCCGGCCACCGATCCCGAGGGAACCAGCGCGAGGAAGGCGAGCGGGAGCGAGAGCAGGAAGGCGAGCAGCGAGGCGGCGCGCACCTCGCGGGCGAGCACGCCGATCGATACGCCGAGCGCGCCGAAGGAGAGCGCGCCGAGGAAGAGCGCCGCCAGCCACAGCGGCACGCGCGACCAGTCGAGGCTGACGAATGCGCCGATCCCGGCGAGCATCGCGAAGGCGAGCAGAAACGAGCAGGCGGCGGCGAGCAGCGCCTTCTCGGCGAGCAACCCCTCACGAGAGATCAACCCACGAAGCAAACGGGCGAGCGCATGCTCTTCGCGCTCGAGCGCGACACCGCCGGCAGCGAGCAACACGCAGACGAACATCAGCGACACGCTGACAGCCACCACGACGGCGAAAGTATTCAGCGGCGTGCGGCGGCCGTGGAGCAGCGTGCTGTGCACGGCGATCGGCTGGCTAATCGTCGAAAGCACGGCCTTCGAGAGTGTGAGGTTCTGGGCGGCGAAGGTGGCGAAGGCGAGGGTCCGCTGCAGTGCCGCGCGGTCGGGGCCGGGCGCCTGGCGGGCGATCACGCCGCGCAGCAGCGGCGGGATCTGACTGAGTCCGATCAGGTTCGGGGGCGCTCCGAGCACGCCCAGATTGCCGCCCTTGAGTAGTAGGCCGATCGCCTGGGCGGCGGCCTGCTGGATCTGTTCGGAGAAGCCGAGGTTCGCCTGGGCAAGCGCGGAGTTCAAAGAGGACTGCACGAGCGACTGCTCGAGCGCATCGCCGTTGTAGAGCACTTCCAGGTGGGCTTGGGAGATGTCGGAGGAGAGGCGGGCGGCGATGTCGTGGGGGATCACCACGGCGGCGAGCACATCGCCCGACTGAATCTTCGCGATCGCCTGGGCACGTGTGGCGCTCGGCACCGCTTCGACCTGGTCGAAGAGCTGCGAGGCGTACTCGCTGACATCGACGCTGCGGCCGCCGACCTGGACACTCGCGCCGGGCGTGGTTTCGTTGACGATCGCGACGCGTGGCTTGGTGGGACCGCGCGAGAGGGCCAGCCCGATCAGCAGCGCGATCGCGACGGGATACACGACGAGCAGGGCGACCGTCAGGCGCGAGCGGCGCAGGATCAGGAGGTCCTTGCGCAAAAGCCACCTCATTGGTGAGCACGCCGTCGCAGGAACGAGACGAACGCGTCCTCGAAGTCCACGATCGAATCTCCGGCCGCTCGCTCGGCCTCGGCGAGAAACGATCGGGGGAGCCATCGAACAGCAGCCGGCCATCGGCGAGCACGAGCGCGCGCGATGCGTAGCGTTGCACCTCACCCACGTCGTGGGTGGAGAACACAACGCTGGTGCCCTCCGCCGCCAGGCCGCGAATAAAACTCCACAGTCGCTCGCGCTGACCCGGGTCGAGCGCCGTCGAGGGCTCATCGAGCGCGAGTACCGGCGGGCGGGAGAGCAAGCCGATCGCGACGTTGACGCGCTGGCGGTTGCCGCCCGAGAGCCGCCCGATCTGCTCGGCGGCGCGCTCGCGCAGGCCGGTCTGCTCGAGCATCCGCTCCACCGCGCCCCTCGGGTCGGAGACGTGCTCCAGGCGCGCGAACAGCTCCAGGTTCTCGGCGACCGAGAGCTTGGAGTAGAGCGCCGGGATTTGAGGTACCCACCCAACCCCCCACCCGACTTCACTGGGAGCGTGGGTCACGCTGCCCGCAGTGGGACGCTGGATGCCGGCAAGGATCGACAGCAGCGTCGTCTTGCCCGCGCCATTGGGACCGACCACCGCGACCAGCTCGCCCGCCGCGGCATCGAAGCTGACACCTGCGAGCGCCTCCCGCTCGCCGTAGCGCATCGCCAGGTCCCGAGCTCTCAAAACAGGTCCGCCAAGCCCGGTCTGACCCACAACCGTCCCGGCCGGAGTATCGCTCACAGCACTCCGTCTCGCGGATGCTGCCAGGACTCGAGTGTCAGATGGCGACTGAGGTAGAGAGTGCTCTCGCGCAGGATCGAGAGGATCGGCAGCGCGAGCAGCGCCCCGACCAGCCCGTAGAGGTGCTGGCCGAACAGCAGCGCGAAGATCACGAGCAGGGGATTGATGCGCAGCGAGTGGCCGAAGATCTGCGGCGCCACGATGTGTCCCTCGAGCTGCTGGATGCCGACGAACAGCAGCGCGACCCAGAGCGCGGTGATCGGGTCGGTCAGCAGCGCCACCAGGATCGGGGGCAGGGCGCCGAGGAATGGCCCGAGGTAGGGGACCAGCTCCATCAGCCCGAAGATGATCGCGAACACGACCGCGTACTTGCCACCGTCGGGGAAGATCCCGATCACGCCGAACAGGTACAGCGCGATACCGGCAGTGGCGCCCATGACCACGCTGAACGCCAGCTGGCCCTGAACGTAATGGGAGACCGCTCGCTGGACGAGTGTCGGATAGTCATCCGCGGGCGTGCCGTCACCGGCGGGCATCACGTGGCGCACGAGCCTGCCGATCCGCTGGCCGTAGACGAGCATGTAGATCGAGAGCACGAACACGAGCACGAGGTCGAAGACCGCAGCGGCGGCTTCGGACAGCAGCGCCCCGCTGAATGAGACGAGCTTGCTGGAGCTTTTGGAGAGCTTGTCCGACACGGTCTGCAGCGCCGTCTTGCCCTGCTCGGCCAGCCGCACATGGACGCCCAGGCGGTGCAGGTCGCCTTCGAAGCTGACGATCGTCCGGTTGGCTTCGTCGACGAGGCGCGGCAGGCTGTGTGTGAACGACTTCACCTGGTTGGAGATCGGATTGGCCAGCAGCACACCGATCCCGGCGAGCGCGAGGAAGAATGCGAGGTACACGCTGAACACCGCCAATCCGCGCGGAAACCGCGAGCGCTGCAGAAAGGCGACGGCCGGGTTGAGGATCAATGCGATGATGCCCGCCACGATGAAGATCAGCAGCACTTTTCCCGCCGCTTTCGCCAGTGCCCAGGCCGCGAGCAACGCCACCGGCAGCAGCACCAGCTGGATCCAGCGGGGAACGATCACACGCGGCGACCCGACGGGTGCGGGAGCCGCGCCGTCGACGAGCTCGCGCTCCCGTGGCTTGGGTGGGGCCGGCGGCGGCGCGGAGCCGCCGTTCGCTGGCGGGCGCTCCTGCTCCTGTGACGAAGCCGCTTCGGGAGCACCCGCGGGAGCACGTTTGGACTTGTCGGTCATCTCCCTCCTGCCATCGCCAGAGTATGGCTGAGGCGCAGGTCAGCGGAGGGGTGAGTGGGCGGGCGGGAATCCTATTCATCGGCGATCTCGTCGGCAGCATCGGCCGGCGCACGTTGCTCGACTGCCTGCCGCTACTGCGAGAGCGCTTTGACCCGACCTTCGTGGTGGTCAACGGCGAGAACGTCGCGGGCGGCTTGGGAATCACTCCGAAGGCCGCTGAGCAGCTGTTCGCGGGGGGAGTCGATGCGATCACGCTCGGCAACCACACCTACCATCGCCGCGAGATCTATCCGTATTTGGACTCCGAGCCGCGGATCCTGCGCCCGGCGAACTTCCTGGGCATCCAGCCCGGCCACGGCACGTGCGTGATCGAGCACGACGGAGTGCGCCTCGGCGTAATCAACCTCAGCGGGAACCTGTACCTGCGCGCGGGCCGTCCGGCGTTTACCGAGATCGAGGCCGCGCTCGGCCAGCTGGGCGGAGGTGTCGATCACATCCTCGTCGACATGCACGCCGAGGCGACGAGCGAGAAGGTCGCCATGGGTTGGCTGCTGGACGGGCGCGTAACGGCGGTCGTTGGAACTCACACGCATGTGCCCACCGCGGACGCACGCGTGCTGCCGGGGGGAACTGCCTACATCACCGATGTCGGCATGACCGGCGCGCGCGGTGGCGTGATCGGCGTCAAGCGCGAGCAGGCGATCGAGTCGTTGCTCACGCAGATGCCCGTGCGCTTTGAGACCTCCGAGGATGACCCGTGGCTGATGGGAGTGTTGATCCGCTGCTCAGCGCCGCTGCGGGCGGACTCCATCGAGCAGCTGTTGATGCCTCGGCCTGGGTAGGTTCGGCTCACGTTGGTTGGGCCCGGGTAGATGCGGGCCACGTAGGGCTCAGGCCATCGACAGCGGGCTCCTCAAAGCGTCCCAACAGCGCGATCATCACGAGCCCGAAGAACCAGGGGATGTAGAGGTAGAACCAGTGGTCGATCCCCAGCTGCACGGCGATGATCACCGCGGCGCAGGCGGCCGCGAGGCCAACCAGGTCATCGCGACGGGGGACCGCGGCGAGCGCGAGGGCGAGCGCGACGGCGGCGAGCTGCACCGCCAGCTGGAGCCCATGCAGGCCGCCGTAAAGGCCCCATACCGAGAACGGCGAGCCGCGGTTCGATTGGTAGAGGATCGTCCGCTCGTAGATCGTGTGCAGCGAGTCGTTGCTGAATGCGGGGATCGATACAAGCGCTGCGACCGCGGCGAAGGCCAGCAGGAACAGCGCGAACGCACGCGAGCGAAGTGCCGAGAGGCTCAGCCACCCATCGCGCTCGCGCAGGCCGTGTGTCGCCAGCAGCGGCGCGAGCCCTAGCGGCGCGAACTTGGTCAGTCCGGCGAGCGCCGCAAACGCTCCCCGGGCGGGTGGTGAGCCGGCAAAGTAGAGCGCCGCGAGGATCATCACCGCGACGAGCGTGTCGTTGGAGTCGCTCTCCAGCGCGAACAGCGTGAAGGGAAAGGAGACCCAGGCGTAGGCGAGCACGATGCCGAGGGTCGGGCCACGTATGCGGCGGCCGATCAGGAACAGCAGCGCGACCGCGAGCAGGTCGAAGACGACCGCCGCGGCGTGCGCGGCCGGCAGGTCGTTCCAGGTGCCGCTCCAGCCGAAGATCTGCTCGAACGGCACGTAGGCCTCGTAGTTGACGGGGCCATAGGTGTCACCGTGTTCGTTATCGGCCGGATAGCCGCCGTACAGGGGTTTGTCGTGGACGATCCGCTGCGCGCCGATCACGCCCGCATAACCGACGTCGATCACGTTGGCGTCGGTTACGTTCAGCGCGACCCGAAAGCCGAGCAGCGAGACGACGCCGAGGGCGAGCACGGGCGCGGGTATGAGCAGGTGCAGCGGTCGTGCGGCCTGCCCGCCGAGCGGGTTGGCTCCGGATCGGCGGCGCAACAGCGCGAGCATCCGCGCGAGCAGGTAGAGCAACGGTGGGTAGCTGAGCGGCACCGAAGCGTAGATGTGCGCGTGGTTGAAGAACGCGAGCGAAACCGAGAACGACAGCAGCACGAGCAGGTCGAGGTGCAGCAGCGCCAGCGGCCTGCGCCAGTCGATGAACGGCAGCAGGAACGCCAGGCAGAGTGGCAACCAGACGTACAGCGCGTTGACGTGCTCGCCAAACGCGCCGCGATAGCCGCGCGCCATCGTCCAGGCGACCTGGAAGCCGGTCCACTGTTCGAGCACGCGGCCGGTGCTGTCGGCGATGATGACCTGGCCGATCTCCTTGGCGCCCCGCTTGGAAAAGAAGCTGACCTGCCAGCGGACGGGGCCCTTCAAGTAGGCGCCCGCGTAGGAGCCGGGGTATTTCCTGCGCACCGCGCGCATCTTCGGCAGCGCTTCGGCGATTTCCAGAACGTGATCGGCCGACAGGTGGCGCCCGGTCGGCGGGATCTCGGAGGCCGGGACGGGAACAGGCGCTTCAGCGATCGTTGCCTGGGGAGCGGATGTGGACCTTGCGGTCAGGGCTGACTCGCGTGGCGGAGAGGGTTTGCGAGCTAGATCTAGCTTGCGGGCCGGGGGGCGTCCTCGCCGTCGTGGCAGCGGCTACCGGGGACGCGGTGAGGAGAGCGAGCAGCGCCAGCGAGAGCACAGCCGCCAGGAGTGTCCGAATGCCCATCGGCCGAGAGTAACGGCGGCTCGGGTTGGGTTAGCCGCCCGCCGCGGCGAAGTGTCGCCGCACGAGTGGAGCGATATCGCGGATCGCCCACTGGGCGGGCTCCTCGGACGGGGCGACGCCGCAGAGAACGAGCGCACCGAGCGAATCCGAGGCGTGCAGCGAGCCGTGGCTGCCCCCGCCGACGTGGGCGGCGCCACCCCAGTCGAGGAACTCATAGCCGGGAGCGGCGCTCAGCAGAACCTCGCCCGAGGTCGGGCAGATCAGCGAAGAC
Organism: uncultured Solirubrobacterales bacterium; assembly: GCA_963804555.1. Taxonomy (GTDB): domain Bacteria; phylum Actinomycetota; class Thermoleophilia; order Solirubrobacterales; family Solirubrobacteraceae; genus Palsa-744. Next base: position 144,425 of record CAWDQX010000004.1, on the reverse strand, counting down.
CACACACGGGCGAGCGCGTCGGGGTATTCGGGGGCGATCAGACGGCCATCCTCGATGCGCGCCCGCAGCACCGCGAGCTCACCCTCGACGCTCCACGCGCGCCCTCGCATATCGATGGTCGAGCCGTTGGCAGCGGGCGAGCCATCGGGAATGGTGGCCGGACCACCAGGCGCGAAGCGCAGCTCACCGCGCTCGGGGCTGGCGATCACCGCCTCGCGGGGAGCGTCGTGCGCGTCGCGCTCCAGCCAGATGACCAAGTCGACGCCATCGAGCGCCATCGAGCGGGCGACGACCGACGCGCGCATCGCGTCGCGCTCGGCCTCGTTCAACGCGTACACCATCGCCGCGCGCTGCGAAGGGCATACGGCGATCCGCGGGCCGTCCACTCCCGCCGTCGCGCCCGCATCGCCTGAGCCCCCCTCGAGGCCGCCCTTGGGGGCGAGCACGCCCAGGTCGGCGAGCTCGCGTTGGAGCGAGATCGTCTGCTCAACGGGAGCCTGGGAGTGGTCGGCCATCGCGATCACCGTGTGCTCCTCGAGGAACCGGTCGATTCCACCGCCGGCGTTGAACACGCGAGCGAGTTGCAGGTCGGCCTGGGCGATCGAATGCAGTTGCCCCTCGGGGCCGTGCTTGTGCGAGTACCAGTCGTTGTCGGGCAGCGAGAGCAGCAGGAAGTCGAACAGATCGTGCTCGACCATGTAGGCCGAGACACAGCCGGTGTGACGATCGCGCACACCCGGCATCCCGAGACCCGAGCGGCAGCCGGTCGCACGCGAGGCAAAGATGTCGGCGTAGAACAGCTCGCGCGGGCCCATCACCGGGTGGCGCATCAGGCGCGAGGCAAAGCGCGTCAGCGCGCTGTCTCGCTGGGGCTCGTGGCGGTGACGACCGCGGTACATCAGGTAGGTGGTGCCAGCCGTTCGCTGGCCGGTCTGCCCGGCACGGTCGGCATCGTCGAGCGTCTCGAACACGGTCGGCGTGTCCGGCGAGAGGTGCGCGCGGTTCATGTTGTAGACCGTGTCCGTCAGCTGGCGCACGATTCCGAAGCGCTGGGCGGCGCGAAAGCTCGAGCCGTACTCGACGTAGCGGTGCTCCCCGCGGTGAAACCAGTTCATTCCGGGGATCAGGTGCTCGTCCTGCGCGACGCCGGTGACGATCGAGGCGGCGCATACCGGGGTGACCGACGGGAACGCGGCCACGCAGTCGGGTATGTAGCGCCCGCGCGCGATCAGCGTCGCGAGCATCGGCGCGACCCCCGCGGCGACAGCGCGCTCGAGCATCGCGGGCGCCATCGCGTCGATCACGCAGAGGACGAGCTTTGGGGGAGTCACCGGCCCAGGATGCGCAAACCGGCGTACTTCTCCCCGGCGCGCTGTCGAGTACGCACGAAGAGCAAGACGAGCAGTGCCAGGAGCACATAGCCGAGCGGGTGCAGCAGCGCCACGAGCGCCGCGAACAGCAGCGATAGCCCGTCGATGTAGATCGTCAGCGCCTCGCGGGCGGCCCGGTCGGGCAGGCGCTTGCGAGCACCGGCGAGCAGCGGACGGACGGCGAGCTGGCCCAGCGCGGCACAGAGGCCACCGCCGATCAGACCAGGCCAGGAGGCATCGCCATGGTCGGCCAAAGTCCCCGCGAGCAACAGCGCGCCAACGGCGATCGCTTGGGCGGAGACCGCGCCGGCGGCGATCTCCTCGAAGCGCTCCGCGCCGAGGCGCAGTTGCAGCAGGTACGCGGCGACGAGCACGGCCGCGACCGCGAACAGCCACCAGCTGGACTGCAGGAAGCGGTAGTGACCGGCGTGGGCGAAGCCGACCCCGAGCGCGCCGGCGGAGCCGAGCGCGCCGGCGAGCAGGGTGGGCAGGTAGGGGCGCAGCCCGCAGGCGGCGGCGAGGCCGATGCCGAGACCGATGTAGAAGAAGGCGCCGTTCATGCGTTCATGCGTTCGTGCAGTGTGTGAATGTGCGTATTGCGTGCGCTACCGTGCGGGGATGCCGGACGATCCACAGATCGGGCAGGACGATAGACGACGCGCCCGTCCGGCAGCGCACGAGCTCGCGCGTTACGAGGCCCTGTTCGCCACGCGCACGCGCGGGATGAAAAGCTCGGCGATGCGCGAGATGATGGCGCTGACCGAGCGCCCCGACGTGATCTCGCTCGCCGGTGGCCTGCCCGATACGAGCACGTTCTCGCCGGAGCTCTACGCGAAGTTGATGTCCCAGGTGGCGGCGGAGTCGACCGCGCGAGCGCTCCAGTACGGCCCGACCGAGGGAATGGCGGTCACGGTCGATTGCATCGTCGAGGTGATGGCCGCCGAGGGCACCTCGGTCGATCCGGCGGACGTGATCGTCACGACCGGCGGCCAGCAGGTGATCGACCTCGTGTGCAAGGCGCTGATCGACCCGGGCGACGTGATCGTGGCGGAGGCCCCCACCTATCCGGGGGCGGTGCCGACGTTCAGCGCCTATCAGGCCGACGTCGTGCAGATCGAGATGGACGGCGACGGGATGCCGATCGACGAGCTCGAGGCGACGCTCGATCGTCTGCACTCGCAAGGCACGCAAGCCGAAGTTCATCTACACGATCCCCAACTTCCAAAACCCGGGCGGGGTGACGATGTCGCTGGCGCGCCGGCGGAGACTGGTCGAGGTTGCACGCGAGCGCGAGCTGTTGGTGCTCGAGGACAACCCCTACGGGCTGCTGCGCTACGAGGGCGAGCCGCTGCCGACGCTGTACTCGCTGGACGCCGAGAGCGCGCCGGCGACGGCGCCTCGGACCTCGTGATCTACCTCGGCACGTTCTCGAAGATCCTCTCGCCGGGCCTGCGCCTCGGCTGGGCGGTCGCGCCGCGGCCGGTGCTGGAGAAGCTGAACCTCGGCAAACAGGGCGCCGACCTGTGCAGCTCGCCGATGACCCAGCTGTTCGTCGCCGCCTACTTCGCCGAGCGGGCCGCCGACAGGCGGCCCGGCCTGGATCGACTACGTGGAGCGCCTGAAGGACCTGTACCGCCGCCGGCGCGACGTGATGCTCCAGGCGCTCCAGGAGCACTTCGGCGGGCGCGGCGAGCTGGACGCAGCCCCAGGGCGGGCTGTTCATCTGGGCGACGCTCGACGGCGTCGACACCACCGACCTGCTGGCGCGCAGCGAGGGCGTGGCGTTCGTGCCGGGGCGCGCCGCCTACGTGGACGGCCGCAGCGGCGGCTCCTCGATGCGCTGAACTTCGCCGGCGTGCCCGACGAGGAGATCCGCGAGGGCATCCGGCGGATCGGCAGGACGCTGGGTCCGGACACCGGCCTGCTCGGGACGCTCACGGGAACGACCGCGCGGCAGCGGCACGCGGGCGGCACGGGCGAGAAGAGCGGCCGGGCACGGCGGGCGAGGATCCGGTGCACCGAGCCCGGAGCTCGCGGACGTGCTCGAGCTGCCGCGCAGGCCCGATCGGGGCCGAGCGCGCGAGCAGGGTCGATGAGCCGGACGTGTTCGAGCGGCACGCGCTCGCGGCGGCGACGCGGCCACAGCAGTGGTCGCGGTCGCGGCCGGCAGCAGCGGGGGCTCGATGAGCGGCGGGCAAGAAGGTCGCGGTGCTCAAGGGCGGAGGCTCGCTGGAGCGCACGGTGTCGCTGCGCTCGGGCGCGCAGGCGCAGAGGCGCTGGGCGGCTGGGGCACGAGGTGGTGGCGATCGACGCCGGGCCCGAGCTCGTGGCGCAGCTGCGCGATTGCCGAGCCCGACGCGGCGTTCATCGCGCTGCACGGCCGCGACGGCGAGGACGGGACCGTGCAGGGGCTGCTGGAGGCGATCGGCATCCCCTACACGGGCTCGGGGCCCGGCGGCCTGCATGCGCTGCACCGACAAGGCGCTGGCGAAGTACCTGATGCGCGAGGCGGGCATCCCCACGCCGGACTTCAGCGCCTTCAAGGAGAGCGCGATCAAGGAGCTCGGCGTGGCGGCGGCGCTGGCGGACGTCGAGCGCAGCCTCGGGTTTCCGCTGGTCGTCAAGCCGGCCAGCCAGGGCTCGGCGCTGGGCGTGAAGTTCGCGCGCTCGAGCGAGGAGCTGCCGGGCGCGATCGTCGGGGCGCTCTCCTACGACCGCAAGGTCCTGCTCGAGCGCTACGTCAAGGGGCGCGACCTGGCGGTGTCGGTGCTCGACGCGCCGGACGACAGCCCGCCGGCGCGGAGCCCGTGGCGCTGCCGGTCGTCGAGGCGATCCCGCGCGAAGAGGAGTTCTACAACTACGAGTCGCGCTACGAGATCGGCATGACCACGTTCGTCTGCCCCGCCGAGCTGCCGGCGGGATCGACCGAGCGCGCGCAGCAGCTCGCGCTCGAGATGTACGAGCTGCTCGGCTGCCACGGCGTCGCGCGCGTCGACCTGATGCTCGACGAGGCCACGGCGAGCTGACGGTGCTGGAGACGAACGTCGTGCCCGGGCCTGACCGAAACGAGCCTGCTGCCGCAGGCCGCCGACGCCGCGGGCATCGGCTTCGACGAGCTGGTCGGCGCGGATCCTGCACAGCGCGTTTACTCGGTAGTAAGAGCGCCCCGTGGTGGGGCACGGAGGCCCCACCCCAACTCGCCTTTGGGGTGATGCTCACCTGCGCGGATGCGACCCAAAAAAACGACCCGATCTTCCCATGCAGCCTAGGAATCGCCGGCGGCAAAGTCCTCCGGGGAGACGTGGTCGAGGAACTCCTTGAACTTCTCGACGACGTCCTCTGACTCCTCGACGTCGTGCTCGAACTCGATCGCCGACTCGGCGATGACCTCCTCGGCGGCGAAGATCGGCGCGCCGGAGCGCACCGCCAGCGCGATCGCGTCGCTCGGGCGAGAGTCGATCTCCAGCTCGCGGCCGGCCACGTTGAGCGTGATCGAGGCGAAGAAGGTGTTCTCGCGCAGCTCGGTGACCGCCACCTGGGTGCACTTGACGTCCAGCTCGCCGAGGATGTCGCACAGCAGGTCGTGGGTCATCGGTCGCGGGGTGCCGGCGCCCTGGAGCTTCATCAGGATCGAGGCGGCCTCGGGGTGGCCGATCCAGATCGGCAGGAACTTGTTGCCCTCGACCGTCTTCAGGAGCACGATCGGCTGCTTGCCAACCATGTCGAAGCTGACGCCGTAGATGACCATCTCCTGCACAAGAATCCTCCGAGAGGGGAAAGGCCAGAGTATAGGTACCGCTGGGGGCCGCTGCCGTCAGGGCGGGCTGGGGTCTAGGTCGCGCGAAAGCTCCAGAGCTTGTTGCCGAGGAAGTTCAGCGGCATCGAGGCCGCCACCGCGAGCGCCTGGGCGGGCACCTTGCCCGACGCCGGCGCTCTCCACGAGCAGCGTCAGCAGCAGCTGGCTGAAGCCGAATGCGACCAGGCTGACGACGAAGAAGCGGACCGCCTGCTGAGTGCGCCCGGCCGCCCTTGGCGTCGAACGTCCAGTGGCGGTTCAGCACGAAGTTGTTGAGCACCGCGACCAGCCACGCGACGGCGGCGGCCACGTGGTACTCGACGCCGAGCGGGTGCACGAACACGGCATAGACGATCAGGTTGACCGCGAAGCCCACGCCCCCGACCAGGCCGAAGCGCACGAGCTGCAGCCAGTTGGCCGGCCGGCGCATGCCGTGCAGCAGGCGCACGTGCGGGCGGTGCGCACGCGGGCGGATATCCACGGCGGTCGCCTCGTCGCGCATCGGACCAGGGTAGCGGCACGAGTCGGCAGATGCTCCCGCTAGCCTTGTGCGCGTGAGCTTGGCCCGCCAGAGCACCGCCGGTTGGGGCTGCCTGCTGGTCGTGGCGGTCCTCGCCGGCTGCGGTGGGGCGGGAGGCGGTGGACTGCTGGGCGTGGCGGCAGTGGCGAGACCGGCGGCGGCACGCGATGCCGCCGGCGGGTGCGGAGCCGCGACCCGGCGGCGACGGCGACGGCGCAAAGTCGGACCCGCCGGCGGCGAAGGACGGGTACGCCGGAGGCAAAGAAGGGCACACCCGCCGTCGAGACGGCGACTGTGCAGACGCCTCACGGGCGGGTCGAGGTGGCCGAGGTCCGCGATCCGGAAGAAGCCAAGAGCTTTCCCCTGCCCGCGGCGTCGGTGGCACGCCATCGATCTGCCAGCAAACCGAGCGTGGCGGCCGAAGCCGTCGTGGCCCCGGGCGCGCCTTCTGACGCCGAAGTCAAGCGCGAGCTGAACGAGATGCACGCCGTCGAACGCGCGGCCGCGCAGACGCAACGTCAGGAGCTGACCCCCGTGGCCGGCGGCGAGTCGGTCGGCGGAAACGGCACGATTCCGATCCCCTCAGGCGTGCCGGAAGTCGTGCAGCGGGTGATCGCCGGCGGCAACGCGATCGCCGACTTCCCCTACATCTGGGGTGGCGGGCACGCGTCGTTCGTCGCCAACGGCTATGACTGCTCGGGCTCGGTCAGCTACGCGCTGGCCGCGGGTGGCCTGCTCAGCGCACCGCTCGTCTCCGGCGATCTCGCGACCTGGGGAGAACCGGGGCCGGGACGCTGGATCACGATCTACGCAAACGCCGGGCACACGTTCATGGACGTCGACGGCATGTGGTTTGACACCGCTGGCCGCAGCGGCCCTTACGCGTCCCGCTGGCTGGTGGCGACGCCGCCGCTGGAAGGCTACGCCGTGCGCCACCCGCAGGGGCTGTAGGCGCGTGTTCGGGACCGGCTTGGCGCGAGCAGTGGCATGGCGCGGGGCGGTGCCGGCGCGGGGCGGTGCGATTCCGAGACGGCATGGGGCGATACCGACATGGCCGAGGGCGGTATGAGCCTCGCGGCCCTGATCCTGTTCGCCCCGCTCGCCTTGGACGGCGAATCGGTCACCAACAACAACACGCCGATCGCGATCGTCTCGCTGATCTCGATCGTCGGCGGCTTCCTGCTGCTGGGCGCGCTGTGGTATTTCGTGTTCCGCGAGAAGTGAGCGTCAGCGGTACAGGTTGACGGTGCTGATCACCGTCGTGCTGATCGGATTGTGCGAAGAGGCGTTGCGCACGACGAGCCTGATCGTCAGCGAGACCTTGCGCAGTTTGCGCAGTTTCGCGGCGGTCTTCTTGCCGAACAGGATCTTCACCGTGTCGCGTCCGCCCTTGGTCGTGATCAGGATCGCTTTCGCGATCACGATCGACGGGACCGAGCCCGGGGGCAGGCCGGTGGCCGGAGCGCCGTGGAGGCCGATCCGGCTGGCCACGCTGTCGGCCAGCAGCACCTGGAACTCGCCGGCGACCTGCTCGTTGACCGAATAGCTGACCACGAGACCCTTACCCAGCGCGCTCATCAGCGAGTGTGAGACGGCTGCCTGCGAGGCAACCGGGCCGGGGAGCGGGGGCTTGGCGGGGGTGCCGGAGCCCGAGGAGCCGGGTGATGAGCCGGTGGAAGAGGTGCCCGCGGCAGCCAGACTTGCGGCCAGTGAGCCGCCGGAGCCAGGGGTGCCGCCGGAGGAGCCACCGCCCGAGGAGGGCGCGGCCGGGCCGTTGACGGTGACTTCCTTGGTCACGGTCGCGGTGTTGCCACCCGTGTCAGTTACGGTCAGCCTGACTTTGTACGTGCCGCCGTACTGATAGGAATGGAACGTGCTCGCGGCGCAGGGGGCCTCCCAAGGAAGTTCACAAGGGGAGGTTTCAGGGGAGTTCAGTGAAGGAGCGCCGGGGGCAAAGCCAGTGACTTCAGGAGAGCCGTCACCAAAGTTCCATTTATAGCTGGCGTATTTGGGTTCCTCGGCGCCAGTCGCTGAGTAGCCGATGTCCGTCATTGAGAGTTATGTCCGACTCCATACCGTCGAATCCTACGAGTTCACCCGTATTTACGGGGTTGGGAGCGGTGAATTCTGGGACGAGGCTGATGCCGGTCAAGCAGGGAGCACCCGGATAGGGCAGCCTTCCGGCGGCCAAGTTGAAGGCGTCGTTGATATACGCATTGGCACCTGCGTAGCGACTGGTTGTACGAACGCGCCGGCGAAGGTGAGTTCGTTGGCCGTCACAGCGCCTCCCAGTGTATGTCAGGAAGTCATTACGGCACTCATCGGTGACCTCGTTGCCCACTTCGTCCTTCCAGGCGTTGAGCAGTGGGTCGGTGACGATGTCCTGCTGCTGCACGCCGATCTGGCTGACGATCAGGTCGGCCAAGCCCGTATCGTAGGAGCCGTCCGGGCCGAGTCCGTCCTGGTTGGGCTCCTGCTGGTGCGGGCCTTCGAGCTTTTCGTTCTTTTCCTGCGTTTCCTTTTCGACCCTTTCGGCCTTTTCCTCTTCTCTTTGTTCTTTTTCTATGCGTGCTTTCTTTTCTACCTTGAGCTCTGCTTCTTTTCCTTCAAGTTCTACTTTCGAAATTAGTTTTTGTTCGTAAGCTTTTTCGTATGACGTCTGCTTCTTGACTTCTTCTTCTTCTGCACTGGCCCGCTTCTTTGCTTCTTCTTCGAGCCTTTTAGCTTCTTCTTCCTGAGGGGTGACCTTTACATGCTCCTTTTCCACTAAAGCGGTTTGGGTGTTCAAGTACCAGCCGCCGTCCTGGCAGTCATAAGCAGAGGTCTCGTCCGCACCTGTCAGGTGGTAATCGCCAAGGCCTCCAGCGGACCACGGGATCACGGCGTAGAGGATCGTGTTCGCGTCGCCGATCACTCCGTTGGTCGGACTGATGTCGGAGTGATAGCTGCAGAAGCTGTTCTTGTAGCTTTCGGTGCCCGTTGCTTCGATCGAACCGGTGTGGTCGGAGCAGTGACCCGTGGGGCCGCCCGCGTCGAGGCACACCGTAACGCCGGGAGGTGTCAGCAGGTAATAGATCGAGCCCATGCCTTTCTGGAGGCCGTGCGTCGCGATGAAGGTTTCGAGCTCTTTCCGGATCTGGGCGTCGGTCACGCATACTTCTGTGTGTTTGCCCGCCACAATGGGGCCGATCAAGTCTGTGCTTTCCAGCGGGTGTGGATCTTTGCAGTTGCTGGCCCCCACTGGGTAGGGATCGGTGTCCGTGTAGGCGCCGCGGAACGTGGACAGGTAGGAGGCAGGCAGGTCGGACCTATCGGTGTATTGGCTGTCGACCGCAAACACAGTGCCCGTGGAGCCGCTGTCAGCGCCGAGCCCATGAAAGAAGGTGTCGATCAGATGCTGCCAGTCTCCGTGGTAGTGGTCGGTCGGGTCCCAGTAGACCGCATACGTTTCGTTCTTGTGCAGCACGGGACTTCCGGCGAGGTTATTAAAACTCGCCGCAGTGGACGTGCCTTCAAAGAAAGAAGCCGCTTCGCGCGGCTGCAGGCCTGACCGTGACCGTTCCTCCCCCGCCGATTGGGACCGACTTGACGAGCGCGCCCGCCGGCGCTGCGGAGAGCAGGGCCGCAACCGACAGGGTCACAACCGGCGCAAGGACGAGCGCCAGTCGGCGCGTGGCGGCCGAGGGAAGGTCGGCCAGCCTGGAGAGCGAGCGAGTAAAGGAGGTCACGAGCCCATCATCGGCAGCACATGCCCGATCCCTTAGCCCCGACGGACGCGGGTCGCCGGAAGGCTATTAGGGGCTCATTCGGGCGAGGTGGATAACCGGGCCAGCGCGGACCAGACACGACTGTCGAGCTCAAGCGTGAGCGCGGGCACCAAGACGGTAGTGCTATGAGCGGAAGTACGCTGGGCGGGGAGACACGCCTAAGCAGCCGTTCAAGGACATTGCGGCTGCGTCCCTTGCGCCCGGGCGACAAAGTGTCGTACGCTTTCCACATGCCCGAATGGGGACTAACCAAGGAGATGCGTGCGAGCCTGCCGTATCAGCTCGATGCGTGGTGGCTGGAGCCGGGCAAGGTCATCACCGACCCGATTCACGGTGATGTTTACATCACTCGCCTCGAGCAGGCCTTCCTCGATACACCTCCGATGGAGCGCTTGAGGCGCGTCAAGCAGCTCGGCACCACACATCTCGTATATCCGGGCGCAACGCACACCCGCTTCTCGCATTCGCTTGGCGCAGTTCGAGCAGTACAAGACTTGCTAGACGTCGCCATGAGTCAGCGCAACCGCAACCGTGCCGTGTTGGATCTTTTCGACGAATGGGAGCAGGAGCAGCGGCGCCAAGATCCACCGGAGCGCGCCGATGATGAATTGGAGATCGCCGTGGATCCCAGCGATCCCAGCATCCCGCTCACGATTTATCTCCGCAAGCTCGCCGAGGCAACAGTGCTCGCGCGGCTGGGCGCACTGTTGCACGATGTGGGACATCTGCCCTACGGCCATTCGATCGAGGATGACCTCGAACTTCTGACTCCGCACGACGAGAACGCCAGTCGGTTTCGCCGGTTGTGGGACGACATGCTCGCGGCGATTGATGAGGGCGTCCGCCTTCAGGGACGGCGCGAGGAATGGGCCGAGGCGACTATCGAGGACCGGATCAACGCATTGACGCCCCTTCGCCACGGAGGATTACTTGCTGCAGACCTGCGCCCTCTAGTCATCTCGAAGGAGAAGGACAGCGAAGGCACGTGGATCGATCCGGTCAAGAAGCTAGTTGAGTACCCCTTCGTGGCTGACATAGTCGGTAACACCATCTGCGCCGACTTGATCGACTATCTACAGCGCGACCATCGATTCACGGGGCTGCCAATGAGTCTCGGCCAGCGGTTCATGTCCTCGTTCTACGTAATCCCCGGGAATGTCGGTGGGATCTACCAGAAGCGCATGGCTCTTCTAATACACCGCGAGGGACGTCTTCGCCAAGACGTGGTGACCGAGATAATCAAGCATCTGCGCTATCGCTACGAGCTCCAAGAGCGTGTACTGGTTCATCACTTGAAGCTGGCTGCCGACGCAATGATCGGGAAGATGATTGAGCTCTGGCACGAAGCGGAACGGGATGAGATCGCAAACCTCGACGATAAAGCGTGGACTACCGAGCTCAAGGAGGTTCCCGAGGACTTTGAGGCCGTGCGTGAGAAGCAGGACGCGCCTCCGCCCCAGCCGCCCGCGGCGCAACCTCCACTTCGGGTTGTTAGCGACCCGCCTGCGCCCGAGGCCGAAGATGGAACAGCACGAGAGCGTGATGCCGAGCGGCTCGCTCAGTGGCGTCTGGAGCGGATGCTCCTGGAGCATGGGGACGACGGCGTCCTCGAGTATCTGAGTCGTGCCGGCAGCCACGACGAGCCAAGCCGGAGCGCAAGCGGTGAACTCGCGAGGGGACTCCTCAATCGAGTTCTCTACCAACACGCTGCTAACGCAGTTCACGCCTATGCATCAAAGGATCTCCACGACGCATTCGGAACCGCTGATCGCCGGCGCGAACTCGAGCGCAAGGCTGCACGCCATGCCGGCCTAGACGCGGACTGGCACGTAATCCTGTGGATACCCGGCCCACAGATGCGGCTAAAGCTCGCCGAGGTACTCGTTGATCACGGGAAAGGTATAGCTAAGTTCGTCGATTTTTCTGCGAAGGGCTCAGATATCTACGACGACCATAAGCGCCTGTGGACAATCAGCGTCTTTGTTCACCCGGCTGTCACTGAGCAGAAGACCAGGGTCGCGCTCGCGAAGCTCGCCCAGCTGATGCGGATCTCTTGGGATCGCCATCAGGACCAGCTTGGTGGCGATCCTGACACCTGCACCGAGCGCTTGGCGGCGATCGAGGTATGTCGGGCTGATCGCCTAACCGATGAGGTCCGTCAGCTCATCTCCCTTGGAACCAAGGAGCAAGCAGCTCGTGGCAGCGGCGATCTCACGCACACCGAATTAGTGGACCGCTTGGCGAGCCTGCGCGAACCATCTTCCGACACGCCAAGCGGCTGACCCGATGTCGTCTTGTCCTATGGACGACACAGCACGAGCTGTCGCCGATGCGGGAGCCATTCGCTCGTGATCGTTGCCGTCGCGGCGTCGTAGAGAGTTGTGGAATCAGTGCTGTTGTTGGACCACTGCAGCTTCAGTTGATCTCTACCGCTTGTGAGCGCAAACCACAAACTGATGTGTGCTTCTGGATGACCAGCCGCGAGCGAGCGTGCCGCTACCTCCAGTGAGACGTCGAACCTCTCCTGGAGATGAACGATCGCAGCAGCATTGACCGGCGTACGCTCAACCACGCTCGAGGGGACAAGCAGTGCCTCCGCAAATGTGTCGCAGAAGTGCTCCTGCATTGGAGTATCGAGGAGATACCGCTGCGGGCGATTCCCACGGCGCCAGTAGAAAAACGTATGGCCTAGCTCGTGGGCGATCCGGAAACGGACTCGATGCCGCCTGACGTGCTCCCGTAGATCCGAGTCCTCGTCACGCCAGCCGCCGCGAGGTGTGGCGTCCACTGTGATCGCAAAGCGATCATTTGGCAAAGGAGTCAGAAGTGCTTCTTGACCCCCGGCTTCACCGCTCAGCGCCTTTTCGCGGACAGATGCCCCGGCTGCCTTGCATACAGCCGAGAGGTCGAGCAGCGGCTCCTCCAAATGCGCTTCGCCCAGGAGCAAGCAACGTACCCTGGACGCCATTTCCCGTGCACCCAGCTCTGTTGGAACGCGTGCTAGCGGACTGGCTGGCCAAGCCGAGCGAGCGCTGTTTGGCATTAGCCTTGTACCAAGAATACTTGTACTTTGGATGGACCTAGAGTACAAGTATGGGTGGACATGCCGGCTGGCGTCAACCCGAAATACGCCAAGGACGTTGGCAGGGCCATAGCGGATGCCCGCAAACAGCGAAAATGGACCCAAGAACGCCTCGGCGAAGTCGTTAAGAACTCCGACGAACGCTGTGTCCAGCTGGGAGCGCGGCGTCAGCACGCCGACGGCCGAAAACTTGCGAGAGCTATGCCTTGCGCTCGCTGTAACTCCCCAGCGCCTCCTAGGTATGCCGGAGGCCACCACCGCGCGCCAAAGCGAAAGGCGGATGGCGGATGCACACGAGTTAGCAGATGAGCTCGCCACGCTACGGAACGACGCAAAGAAAGCCGTTCCGGATCTGATACAGGCACTGGAAGACGCCGAGCAGAAGGCTCGGCGAGTCGCCAACGTGCACATTTGATGCTCCTTGGGGTCCAATCTCCATCACCGAGACACCAGTAGAGCGGCGGCTTGGGATGCTTCGTTCGCGCAGCGCTATTGGCGGACCGCCCGTTCTAAGCCGAATGCGAAGCCGAAACAACAGGATCGCCAGACGGCCTCTGGGCGGGCATCAGCCCCCTTGCCCCTAATCCTAAAATATGGGATCTCCCAGAAATACCTTACAAAATGGGCGATCCAGGACTCGAACCTGGGACCTCCTCCTTATCAGAGAGGCGCTCTAACCATCTGAGCTAATCGCCCGCGGGCGCCGATTCTAGCGAGCGCCTCGCGACTGCCTTCCGCTGCAGAGGTCGACTGAAGGTTTCGCCAGGGGCTTCTGCTAGACCCCCGCACCTGCTCGTAGACGCGAGGCGAGCTCGAACGCCTCCTCCGCCGTCGCGAACTCCAGCGCCGCGCGATAATCCCCGCCCGAGTCACCTGCACCTGCACCTCTGCGCCAAGCGCCCCGCTGAGCGTCTCGGCGATCTCCCGGGCCGCCGCTTCCTGATCGGGGTGAGCCGACGCGTGGGGAGCCCGCCTCATGAGGAGCGGCCTTGCCCATCTCCGCGCGCCGCATCGCCGTTGCTCTCTCGCGCTCGCGCTTCGGCGGTCCTCACCGACCATCCCTGCTCGACGGCCGTGCGCGCCAAGCTCCTGCGCGCGCCGTGGTCCTCAGCCAGCAGCAGCGCCCTGCCGTGACCCTCGCTCAACGTCCCCTCTTCCAGCAACTCGATCGTCTCGTCAGGTAGGTCCAGCAGTCGCATCAGGTTGCTCACCGCCACGCGGCTGCGCCCCACGCGGCGCCCCACCTCCTTGCGCGTCAACCCGAGCTCCTCCACCAGCGCCGCGCACGCACGCGCCTCCTCGATTGGGCTCAGGTCCTCCCGCGCCATGTTCTCGATCAACGCGAGCTCCAGCGACTCGGCGTCCCCGCGCGGGCGCACCAAAGCGGGGATCTTCTCCAGGCCGGCCATCCGCGCCGCTCGCCAGCGCCGCTCGCCGGCGACGAGCTCATACGTCCCGCCGGGCTTTGCTCGCACGAGCACCGGCTGTAGCAGCCCACGCTCCCCGAGCGAGCCCGCGAGGGCCTGCAGCGCCTCCTCGTCAAACCGCCTGCGCGGCTGCCTCGGGTTCGCCACGATCAACTCGACCGGCAGCTCGCGCAGTTCCTCTGCGGCTGCCTTCGCCCCCTCGCCCGACACCGAGAGGATCGCCTCCAGGCCCCGTCCCATCCCCGGCTTTGGTTTAGCCACGGGCGGCCACCTCCTTTGCAAGCTCGAAATAGGCGGTCGCGCCGGCGCTGTGGGGATCGTGATGGGTCACCGGCAATCCGTAGCTCGGCGCCTCGCCCACCCGCACGTTGCGCGGGATCACCGTGTCGAATACCAGCTCCGGGAAGTGCTCGCGCACCTCGCGCTCCACGTCGCGCCCCAGCCGGGTGCGCGAGTCGTGCATCGTCAACAGCATCCCCGCCACCGTCAAGCGCGGGTTCAGCTCGCGTTGAATGAGCGCCAATGTCTCCAACAGCCCCGCCAGCCCCTCCAGCGCAAAGTACTCCGTCTGCACCGGCACGATCACTCTGTCAGCCGCCACCAAGGCGCTCACCGTCAGCGGGCCGAGCGACGGCGGGCAGTCCAGCAAGATGTACTCGAACATCTCCCTGATCGGCTCCAAGCGTTTACGCAGGCGCTGCTCGAAGCCCTCGATTCGCGGCAGCTCCACGTTTGCGCCCGCCAACCCCGGCCCCGCCGGCAGCACCTGCAAACCGGGGATCACCGTATCCGTCAATGCCTGCTTCGCCGAAGCATCCCCCGTCAAGACCTCGTACAACCCGGGCACCTGCGAGCGCGACAGTCCCAGCCCGACGGTGGCGTTCGCCTGCGGGTCCACGTCGATCAACAGCGTCCTGCGCCCAGCCTCGGCGATGCACGCGGCGACGTTCACCGCCGTCGTCGTCTTGCCCACCCCGCCCTTCTGGTTGGCGATCGCATACACCGTGCCCATTTCCTCCCCGCAAGCTAGCGCCGATTGCTCCTACCGTGCGCCGCGGTGCCCCAGCGGGCGCTTGCGCGCCACTCCCGGCCGTCTCGGGAAGCGCTCTGGCGTCTCCAGCATCTTTACGTAGACATGCAGGTGGTGATCCCTCGCTTCCGGCCATGGCTGCGTCCTGCGCACCTCCACCCTCTCCAACCCGAGCTCCCCAGCCGCCCGCTCAGCCGCGTCCTCCTGCACGCTCTCCCGCCGGCCGCGCCAATCGACCAGCGCACCCCCCAAGCGCAGCAGCGGCGCCGCGTACTCCAGCACCACCGCCGGCGCCGCCAGCGCACGGGCCACCACGACGTCGTTAGCGGCCGCCCCGTCGTGCCACTCCTCTACACGCGCGCACACCACGCATGCGTTCTGCACGCCGCTGTTCGCCAGCACCCCCTTCAAGTACTCGCACTTCCGGCTCTGGCTATCGACCAGGCTGACCTCGCTTGCGGGCAACGCCACCGCCAGCGGCACTCCCGGGAAGCCGGCGCCGGCGCCGAGATCCGCGATCGTTTGCGCCCTTTGCACGACCTCCAGCTCCAGCGCTGTCAATGAGTCGGCGATGTGCACATCCACCGCCTGCTCGGGGTTGCGCACAGTCGTCGGGGCCCGATCCTGCTCGCGCCAGGAACTCCAGTAGCTCCGAGAGTTGCTCGTGCTGACGCTCGTTCAGCCCATACCGCTTCGTCAGCTCGCGCAGGCGCCTCACGATGATTTCACGTGAAACGCTTTTGCGGGCGCTCAGTCGTCCAGCGGCGAGACCACGAGACGCCGCTCCGGCTCATCACCCTCGCTGTGCGTCCCCACGCCACCACGCTCGCGCAGGTATTCGTGGACGATCCGCCGCTCTGCGGCCGGCATCGGGTCGAGCTCCACCGGCCTGCCTGAGCGCCGAGCCTCCTCGGCCGCCTCGCTCGGCGTCGGCCTGCAAAGACTCCGCGCGGCGCTCCCGATACCCGTCGGCGTCGATCACGACGCGCACGGGCGACGGTCCCTCAGGGAACACGATTCGCTGAGCGAGATGCTGGACGGCGTCGATCGTCTGTCCGCGGCGTCCGATGAACAAACCGACATCCTCGCCCCGTAGGGAGCCCTTCAGTACTCCGTCGCCCTCCTGCACGTCGACCTCGACGTCCAAGCCAAGCCCGTCCGCCACTTCCTCGAGCAGCTCTTCGAGCGCCTCTGCCGGCTCGAGCGCCTCATCGTCTGGAGCCTCCTCGGCGCGATCCTCATCGCTCATCGTCGCCTGCCCGAGCGCTTCTTCTTCTTGCGCGGTGAGCGCGGCGGAGGAGCCCCCGTCGCGACACCGCCCCCCGCGCCGGCGACCTCCGGTTGTGCAGCGCCCGTCGTGGCGCCACTGGTTGCTGCGGCGATCGTCTGTCGCAGGGAGCGGCTGGGCTTGCCGTTGGCGGAGGCCGCCGGCTTGGGTGGTGGCGGCAGGCGACGGCGGATGATGTACTGCTGGCCGATCGTCCACAAGTTCGTAGTGATCCAATAAACCAGCAATCCCGCCGGGTAACGATAGAGAATCACGACGAAGACGAGTGGTATCAACAACATCATGCGTCGCTGGGTGGGATCGGCCGTGGCCGTGGCGATCAGTGTCTGGCCGAGCTGCGAGCCGACGTAGAGCAAGATCAGCGCCACCAACGCCACACCAGTCGCCTTGGCGGTGATGTCGGGTAGGAACAAGAACTTGGCCGAGTGGGGGTCAACCTGGTTGCAGCCGATTTTTTCGAGTCCTTTCGAGGGAATCTGGCTGTTGTGCAATACGTGGAAGTGCGCCCTCAGCGCCGGTCCGCAGATGTTCTTCTTCAGCTCGGTCCGCAGCATGTAGAAGAGCGAGATGAACACCGGTAGCTGCATGACCAGAGGCAGGCAGGAGGCCAGCGGGTTGATCTTGTTCTCCTTGTAGAACTTCATGATCTCCTGCTGCTGGCGCTGTTTGTCCTCCTTGTACTTCTCTTTCAGCGCGCTGATCTCGGGCGCATGGCGCTGCATCTCCTGCATCCCCTTCAGCTGCCTGTAAGTCAGCGGCACCAGGATCGCCCGGATCAGCACCGTCAGCCCCACGATCGCCAGCCCCCAGCTGCCCCCCACGAGGTGTGCGTGGATGAAGATCAGGATTTCTTCGAAGACGCTGATCAGGGGCGAGAACGCCTGCTGGATGATGTTGGCGAAGATGGGCATCTGAGATGTGTGCGGCGGTTGGGTGATGTGCGGCGGTCGGCGGGGTGGGTGGGCCCGACTCAGGGCCGCCCGTGCGCGGCGTGATCGACTGCGAACACCCGCTGGGCCTCCACCGGATCGTACCCACCGTGGCTCCACGGGTTGCACCTGAGCAAGCGCCAGGACCCGAGCACCAAGCCCCTTAGTATGCCGTACTGCCTGATCGCATCGACCGCGTAGCGCGAACATGTCGGCTCGTACTTGCAGCGCCTCGGGATGGCCGGCGAGATAACCAGGCGGTAGAACGCGATCGGCGCGAGCACCAGCGCCCGCGCGAGCCTGGCCGGCCATGCTCGAGTGCTCGGTGGCGCCTGCGTCGAGGTGGACGGCGTGGAAGTGGGCGTGGGTGACGTCGAGGTGGGCGGAGGCGGACGCATGGAAAAGGACATACTCACGCGACCTGCTCGTCCGGCGTCGCGACCGCACCACCGCGCAGTCCGGCCTGCTCGATCAACTCGGCCAGCGAAGCATCGATCCCAGCCAAGCCCTCGCGCTCGGCCAGCTCACGTGCTTGCGGACGGGCAACGACGACGATGTCCTGTCCGGTGCTCAACTCCGCCTCGACCCCCGCAAACGCCTCGCGCAACAAGCGCTTGACCTTGTTCCGCTGCACAGCACCGCCAACCTTGCGCGAAACCGACAATCCCAGTCGCGGGCGCTCAGCTGTAGAGTTGGGGAAACAGTAGAGCACCAGGTAGCGGTTGGCCGTCGAGCGCCCCTGCCGGTACACACGCTCGAACTCAGCACTACGCGACAGTCGGCCACGGCTTGAGGATCGCGGCTTCATCGCGCGGCGGGCGTCAAGTTGAGAGGCGCTTGCGTCCCTTGTCGCGACGGCGCTTCAGCGTCAAGCGTCCCGCGCGCGTGCGCATGCGACCACGAAACCCGTGAGCACGGGCCCGCTTGCGCTTCTTGGGTTGGTAGGTGCGCTTCATCGTCCTAGTTCTCCGCTCTCCGCCCGGTTCCTGCCTAAGCGGCGACTTGCTGGCAGCGAAGTATAGGACCGTCGAGGGTCATCCGCCATGGGCTGATCGAGGATCATCCGTCCGGGGCCCATTGAGGGCGATTCGCCCGAGGGCGAATTTTCCCGCCAATTGCGGGCAGTCACCATCAGGCGGGGGCGTACGTTGGTTATAGTCGCCGGGCCGGGTCGTTAGCGGCCCTCCTTGAATAGTTGCCATCACTTTCTCCCTGGGAGGAGCGGGTTGACGCTGCCGTGAGCGACGAGCTGGAGCACATATGGTCACGCGTGCAAGCGGAGCTAGCCGTGACTGTCGACGAGTCGACCTACCGCATCTGGCTCGATGCGCTGCGCGCCCGTGAGCTCTCGGATGGGCGCCTGCTGGTCGAAGCCCCGCCCCGGGCCTGTGGCTGGATCCGCGATCGCTTCGGCCGCACCCTCCAGTCCTGCGCAAGGACCGTAATTGGCTCAGACGTAGTGCTGGAGCTCGTCAGCGGTGACGCTCCAGAGGGCTCCGGTCGCGCTCCAAGAGACTTCGGCGCTCGGATCGAAAGCGAGCGTCAGCGCCGCTCTCGCGCGCACCGCCCTGATACACACACGCACCACGCTGATTCTCGTTCTCACCGCCCTGGTGCCGGCGCCAGTAGCCAAGCCTCTAACGAACCGATGAGTGGGGAGAGAAGCAGCGCCCGTGACGGCCCACTCGGCAATCCCAAGCTCAACTTCGACCAGTTCGTGATCGGGGACTCAAACCGTCTCGCCCATGCCGCCGCGCTGACCGTCGCCGAGCTGCCAGCGCAGGCCTATAACCCCCTATTCATCTGCGGCACCCCTGGTGTCGGCAAGACCCACCTACTCAGCTCGATCGCCAGCTTGCTGCTCTCCCACAATCCGGGACTCGTCGTGCGCGCCACCACGGGCGAGGCCTTCACCAACGAGTTCCTCGGCGCCCTCTCCGGCGGGCAGACCGAGGGCTTCAAGACGAGCTTTCGCGACGTTGACGTGCTGCTCGTCGACGACGTCCAATTCTTCGAGCGCAAGACCAAGACCGAGGAGGAGTTCTTCCACACCTTCAACGCCCTCTACGACGCCGGACGGCAGATCGTGCTCACCTCAGACCGGCCCCCCCAGGATCTCCAAGCCCTGGAGGACCGCCTGCGAGAGCGCTTCGAGGCGGGCCTCGTAGCCGACATCAAGGCACCCGAGCTGGCCACCCGCCTGGCGATTCTCCGCAAGCGCGCCGATCACGACCACATCGAGCTCGCCGACGAGCTTGCGCTAGAGCTGATCGCCGAGCGAGTCACCCAGAACGTACGGGCCCTCGAGGGCGCTCTGATCCGCGTCGTCGCCTTCAGCTCGCTAACAGACCGGCCGTTGACCGTGGACCTGGCCAAAGAGGTGCTCGACGGACTCTACCCGGCCAACCTCACGACTGAGCCTCGCACCGTGCGCTCCGTCCCCGAGATCCAAGCAGCCGCATGTGAGTATTTCGGTCTATCCTCCGAGGAGCTCCTTTCCTCAACTCGCACTCCACGGATCGCTTGGCCACGCCAGGTGGCCATGTACCTCGCACGCGAGCTGACCAGCGAGTCGCTGCCCTCGATCGGGCGCCACTTCGGCGGTCGCGATCACACCACGGTTCTTCATGCCTGGCGACGAACAACGGCTCGGATCGCCGAGGATGACGTCTCTCGCGAGGCTGTGGAGAAGCTGTGCAGCCAGCTGCACTCTTCACATCCACAAGTGCAACCCAAGCGCCCCGACCGGCAAGCCTGAGAGACTTCCTCGAGTATGTCCACAGCCAGTTCACAGCCAGTTCAAACGATTACCCAGCCAGTGAGCCAAGTTCACAACCCCACAGCCTCTACTACCTCCTATTTGTCTTCATCGAAGGTGTCTTTGTGAAGCTTTCCCTTTCAGCGACTGAGCTGCTAACCCAGCTGCAGACCGTGACTCGTGTCGCTTCCACGCGCAGCGCCATTCAGGCGCTCTCCGGTGTGATGATCTCCGCTCAGGAGGGCTCCTCCCCCGAGCTCTTGGCGACAGATATGGAGATTGGCCTACGAGTTCCCCTGGATGCCGAGATGGCCAGTCCCGGCGCCGCAGTCCTCCCGGCCCGCCTATTGCTCGACGTTGCCCGCTCGTTGCCAGCCGATCAATTGACGCTCGAGCTGCGTACCGCAGAGCAGGACGTCGAGTTGATCTCCGGCCCGGCGACCTTCCATCTGCGCACGCTCCGCGCCGAGGACTTTCCCACGCTGCCGTCGCCGTCAGCTGACACGCGCATCGCGCTGCCCGCCGCGGCCTTTGTGGAGACGATCTCTCGCGTCGCTCGCTCCGCGTCCCGCGATGAGACCCGCCCCGTGCTCACCGGCATCCTGATGTCTGCCTCCGGTCAGGAGCTGCGCATGGTCGCCACCGACTCATATCGCCTCAGCGTCAAGCAAACGACATTGGAGGCGCCGCTGCAGGGCAGTCTCGAGGCGAACATCCCCGCCCGTGCCCTGCAAGAGCTGGCCCGCATCGCAGCGCAGGCCGAGGGCCAGTCGCTCGCCGTCAGCGTCGGGCAGAACCAGGTCGTCTTCGAGCTCGGCGAGGTCGTCCTCTCATCGCGCATGATCGACGGTCAGTTCCCCAACTACCGCCAGCTGCTCCCGGAGTCGGTCGAGCACGAATTGCGTCTCTCCAGCGCCGAGATCACCGACGTCGCGCGGCGTATCAGTCTGCTCGCCCAGAAGAACGCGCCACTGCGCCTCGGCTTCCGTGAGGGCGAGCTCACCATCTCTGCCCAAACCCCCGACGTGGGCGAGGCATCGGAGATGGTCCCCGTCGCCTTCCACGGCGAGCCTTTCGAGATCGGCTTCAATCCCGAGTTCCTGCGTGACGGTCTCGAGAGCGTTGAGTCCGACGAGCTCGTCCTCAAGCTGATCAGCCCACTCCGCCCAGGACTGATCGAGTCCCCGGACTCAGGTGACTTCGTCTACCTGATCATGCCGATCAGGCTCAACGCGTAAGTTAGGAAGCTTGTGCGCGTGCTCAGCGTGCAGCTACGCGACTTCCGCACCTACACCCGCGCCGAAGCTCACCTCGGGGAGGGCTTGACCGTAGTTCACGGCCCCAACGGGGTTGGCAAGTCGAACCTGCTCGAGGCGCTCTACTTCGGCTGCACCGGACGCTCGACGAGGACCCGTAACGAGCGCGAGCTCGTCCGCTTCGGCGCCCCGGCCGCGCGTGTGGTTGTGCGGCTCGCCGACGGTCCCGATCAGCACGAGCTGAGTATCGGCTTCGAGCCCGGCCAGCCCAAGCGCATGAGCGCAGACGGGGCTCCCGTCGAGCGCCTGATCGACGTCGAGACCCGCCCGCTGCTGAGCGTCTTCATCCCTGACCGGCTTGAGTTGCTCAAGGGCGCCCCCGCGGTACGCCGCGCGCATCTCGACCAGTTCGTCGCGGCGCTCTGGCCGGCTCGCGCCGCAGACAGGCGCACCTACTCGCAGGTTCTCGCTCAACGCAACGCGCTGATCGCCGGGATCCGCGCCGGGCGCGCTTCGCGCGCGAGCATCTCCACCTGGGACCGCCAGCTGGCCCGCCACGCGCTGATCCTGCGCGAGCATCGCGCCGCCGCGGTCGCGCACCTCGCCGAGCCGTTTGCCCAGCGCGCCTGCCAACTCGGCCTCAGCGGCGCCGCGAGCCTCGACTACCGCCCTCGCTCGCGCGCCCTCGACGAGGACGAGTTTGTCGCCGAGTTGCAGGCTCGCCTCCCCGGCGATCTCGAGCGTGGTTTCTCCACCCATGGGCCTCATCGCGACGAGCTGGCGCCCCTGCGCGACGGCCGGGAGCTGCGCCTCTATGGTTCCCAGGGCGAGCAGCGCCTAGCCCTACTCGCCCTGCTCCTGGCCGAGCGCACGGTGCTCGCCCGCGAGCGCCGCCGCACGCCGCTGATGCTGCTCGACGACGTGATGAGCGAGCTCGACTCCGAGCGCCGCGAGCTGCTGGCCAGCGAGCTCTCCCGCGGTGGGCAGAGCGTGATTGCCACGACCGACCTCGCCCACGTCCCCGGCGCCGGCGCCGCGGAGGTCACGCGGCTGCGCGTCTCTCCGGGCGCGATCCTTCAGGAGGCGCTGGCGGCATGAGGATGGAGGAGTTGGCATGAGGATCGCCCCGCGACCGATCTCCACCGCGCTTGGCGCGCTCACGGCCACGCTCGCGCCGGCCACGACGCTCGCCCGCGTGCAGGAGATCTGGGAGGGCGCGGCCGGCCCCGCGATCGCGGCCGCGGCCAGCCCCACGGCCGAGCGCGACGGCATCCTCACCGTGACCTGCGCCGCGGCGGTATGGGCTCAGGAGCTCGACCTGATGGCCGGCGAGCTGATCCCCAATCTCAACGCGGCGCTCGGCGAGCAGGCAATCCGCGAGCTGCGCTGCCGCACCGGCTAATTTTGGCCCATTTGCAGGCATTTATGACCTATCTCTAGCCGAAATCCAAGACCCTGTTGTGCTATTGTTCTGTAAACACTTTCCCTGCCCCGGCCCGCGGTCTTTGCACTCGGGATTCCGGGGCTTTCTCACGTCATCGAGGGACAATTGACCACAGGCAGCGACAGCTCTGAGCACGGGGGCGCCACCAAGGGTGGTGTCAACGATCCGTCGATGGGCGGCGGCTCGGCCGATTACGACGCGCAGGACATCACGGTGCTGGAAGGCCTCGAGGCCGTTCGCAAGCGCCCCGGCATGTACATCGGCTCGACCGGGGTGATGGGGCTGCACCACCTCGTCTACGAGCTCGTCGACAACTCCGTCGACGAGGCGCTCGCCGGCTTCTGCACAGAGGTGTCGGTCACGATCCATCCTGACAACTCGGTCACGGAGGTGGACAACGGACGCGGTATCCCCGTCGCCAAGATGGAGAAGGAGGGCCTGCCCGCGGTGCAAGTCGTGCTTACCGTGCTGCACTCCGGCGGCAAGTTCGGCGACGGCGGTGGCTACAAGGTCTCCGGCGGCCTGCACGGCGTTGGCGTGTCGGTCGTCAACGCACTGTCCGAGCAACTGCGCATAGAGGTACGACGCGACGGCTACGTCTTCTCGCAGGAGTACTCGCGCGGTGCCCCGCAGACGGAGCTCACGCAGGGCGAGAAGCTCGCCGTCGGTGACCCGACCGGCACCAGCGTCACCTTCCTGCCCGACGCGGACATCTTCGAGTCGCTCGATTTCGATTTCCACACACTCGAGGAGCGGCTGCGCGAGACCGCGTTCCTCACACGCGGGCTGAAGATCTCGATCGTCGACGAGCGCGGCGAGGGCCACTCCGCCGAGTTCCAGTATGAGGGCGGCATCGAGGACTTCGTCTCATATTTGAACGAGAACAAGGACACCGTCCATCGCAAGGTCATCTTCTTTGCCGGCGAGGGAGAGGAAGGCGCGGCCGAGGTTGCGATGCAGTGGAACTCCTCCTATCAAGAGTCGATCCACTCGTTCGCCAACAACATCAACACGCGCGAGGGCGGCTCGCACATGAGCGGCTTCCGCTCCGCGCTGACGCGCACGCTCAACAAGTACGCGCGCGAGAAGGGACTGCTGAAGGAGAAAGAGGACAATTTGTCTGGCGAGGATGTCCGCGAGGGTCTCACCGCGGTGATCTCCGTCAAGCTGCGCGACCCCCAGTTCGAGGGGCAGACCAAGACCAAGCTCGGCAATCCCGGGATGGCCGGCTTTGTCGAGTCGATCGTCAACACCGGCCTCGGTGAGTTCCTCGAGGAGAACCCGTCAGAGGCCCGCGCGGTGATCATGAAGTCCGTCCAGGCGCAGCGCGCCCGCGAGGCCGCACGCAAGGCGCGCGATTTGACCAGGCGCAAGTCGGCACTCGAGAATTCCACGTTGCCGGGCAAGCTCGCCGACTGCTCGGTCAAGGACCCTTCGCTGGCCGAGCTGTTCGTCGTCGAGGGCGACTCCGCCGGCGGCTCGGCCAAGCAGGGCCGCGACCGCTCGACCCAGGCCGTGCTGCCGCTGCGCGGCAAGATCCTCAACGTCGAGAAGAGCCGCATCGACAAGGTCCTGCAGAACACCGAGATCCAGGCGCTGATCACCGCGATCGGCACCGGTGTGCGCGACGAGTTCAACATCGAGAACGCCCGCTATCACAAGGTTGTGCTGATGACCGACGCCGACGTCGACGGCGCACACATCCGCACGCTCGTGCTCACGCTGCTGTTCAGAGAGATGCAGGAGCTGATCGAGGCCGGCTATGTCTACATCGCCAAGCCACCGCTGTACAAGCTCAAGCAGGGCGCCCGCGAGCGCTACATCGAAAAGGACTCGGAGCTCGAGGAGATCCTGCTGTCGGACAAGTGGGAGAAGCTCGACGTCTTCGACCGCCACGGCACCCAGTTCAAGCTGACCGAAACACGCTGGCAGCGCTTCTCCCGGCTGCTCAAGCAGTACGAGGGCTGGTCGTCCTCGCTGCGCGCCGCCCATGGCCACGACATGGTCCAGTTCCTCGAGGAGTCCTCGCTCCTGGACGAACAGGTGATGAGCTCAGGCGCGGCGATCGAGGTGCTCCAGCGCGCAGATGTCGACGGCGAGACGCACGCCACCGAGCTCCTCGTCGAGCAGGATCCGCTCGAGATACGCGTCAAGGCCGTGGAAGCCGCGACCGGCTTCGCCCGCACGCATCGCATCAAGCGCGCCCTGTTCGACTCCCAGGAGTACCGTCAGCTTGCCCGCGTGCACGCTCAGTTGATCGAGCTCGCCGGCACGCCCGCGTTTGACGTCCGTCTCGGCGACGCCCGCGAGAGCGCGCCCACCTTCGAGGCGCTCCGTGCGGCCGTGATGACGGTCGCCCAGAAGGGCATCAAACTCCAGCGCTTCAAGGGCCTCGGCGAGATGAACGCCGACCAGCTCGGCGAAACCACGATGGCTCCCTCGACCCGCACGCTGGCGCAGGTCACGCTCGAGGACGCCTTCGCCGCCGATCGCATCTTCTCGATGCTGATGGGCGACCAGGTCGAGCCGCGCCGTGCATTTATCGAGGACAACGCGAGGGCAGTGGCCAATCTCGATGTGTAGGGAGGTGAACTACTAAATGGCGACGCCTGACACCCTCAGCGGCGGCAACGTCGAACCACGCGCGCTCGAGGAGGAGATGCGCACCGCCTACCTCGACTACGCGATGAGCGTGATCGTCGGACGCGCGTTGCCCGATGTGCGAGATGGCCTGAAGCCTGTCCACAGGCGCGTGCTCTACGCGATGAACGAGCTCGGGCTCGGGCCCACTCGCTCCTACGCCAAGTGCGCCAAGATCGTCGGCGAGGTGATGGGCAACTATCACCCGCACGGCGACTCCGCGATCTACGACACGCTCGTGCGCATGGCCCAGGAGTTCTCGATGCGCAACGAGCTCGTCGACGGCCAAGGCAACTTCGGCTCGATCGACGACGACCCGGCGGCCGCCATGCGCTACACGGAGGCAAGGCTGGCGCGGATCGCCACCGAGATGCTGCGCGACCTCGACATGGACACCGTCGACTTCGCGCCCAACTACGACGGCTCCCGCCGCGAACCGCTCGTGCTGCCAGCGCGCTTCCCGAACCTGCTCGTCAACGGCTCATCCGGCATCGCAGTGGGCATGGCGACGAACATTCCGCCCCACAACCTGCGCGAGGTGATCGACGCCACGATCGCCTACATCGACGACCCGGACATGGATGTCGAGGGCCTGATGCGCCACATCAAGGGCCCGGACTTCCCCACCGGCGGGATCATCCTCGGTCGCGCCGGCATCAAGGACGCCTACGAGACCGGCCGCGGCCGGGTGCGCATCCAAGCGCGCGCACACATCGAGCCGCTGAAGCAGGGCAAGGAGGCGATCGTCGTCACCGAGCTGCCCTTCATGGTCAAGAAGGGTGGACCGGGCGGGTTGATTGAAAAGATCGCCGAGCTGGTACGCGAAAAGAAGATCCCCGAGATCTCTGACCTCAACGACTACTCGGACAAGCGCGGCATGCGCTTGATGATCGAGCTCAAGCGCGACGCGATCCCCAAGGTCGTGCTCAACAAGCTCTACAAGCACACCCCGATGCAGTCCACCTTCGGCGTGAACATGGTCGCGCTCGTCGACAACGTCCCGCGCACGCTCAACCTGCGGGCGGTGATCCACAACTACGTGGCCCACCAGCGCGAAGTGATCGTCCGCCGCACCAAGCACGAGCTCTCCGAGAAGGAGGCGCGCGCACACATCCTCGAGGGGCTGCTGACGGCGCTCGAGCACCTCGACGCGATCATCGAATTGATCCGCGCCTCGCACGACCGCGACGCGGCGCGCGAGCAACTCGTCGAGCGTTTCCAGCTCAGCCACATCCAGGCGACGGCGATCCTCGACCTGCGACTCTCCCAGCTGACCGCGCTGGAGGCCGATGGGATCAAACAAGAGCATGCCGACGTGGCCGAGCGGATCGTCGAGCTGCGCGCGATCCTCGGCGATGAGTCGCGCGTGCTCGCGGTGATCAAGGAGGAGCTCTCGGAGATCCGCGAGCGCTTCGGCGACGAGCGCCGCTCGGAGATCACCCATTCCGAGGACGAGATCGACATCGAGGACTTGATCGCCGACCAGCAGATGGTGATCACGATCACCCAGACGGGCTACATCAAGTCGCTGCCGCTCGCCACCTACCGCCAGCAGCAGCGCGGTGGGCGCGGCGTGACCGGGATGGACATGAAGGACGGCGACTTCATCGAGCACCTGTTCGTGTGCTCATCGCACGACTACCTGCTGTTCTTCTCCAACCGCGGCAAGATCTATCGCTCCAAGGTCTACGAGCTGCCCGAGGCCCAGCGCACGGCCAAGGGGCGCGCGCTGGTCAACATCCTGCCGCTGCGCGAGGGCGAGCGAATCCAGGCGGTGCTCTCCACTCGCGATTTCACCGAGACGAAGTACCTCGTGTTTGCTACGCGCAACGGCACGGTCAAGAAGACCGAGCTGCTCGCCTACAACACGCCGATGAAAGCCGACGGCATCATCGCGATCAAGATCCGCGACGACGACGAACTGCTCGCCGTCCGTGCGGTCGACCCCGAGGACGAGGTGATCATGACCTCGCGCGCCGGTTTGACGGTCCGCTTCGCCGAGGCCGACGCCCGTTCGATGGGCCGCGACACCACCGGCGTGCGCGGCATGGATGTGGGCAAGAGCGGCAGGGTGATCGCGATGGACGTCGCCCGCGACGACATGGACCTGCTCGTGGTCACCGAGAATGGCTATGGCAAGCGCACCCGGATCGACCAGTACCGCAAGACCCATCGCGGCGCCAAAGGCGTGAAGACGATCGGCCTCACAGAGAAAAAGGGCGGTCTCGCCGGAGCGCTCGTCGTGCGCGAGCACCACGAGCTGGTGTTCATCAGCGTCGGCGGAATGGTCCAGCGGACATCCGCCGGCGGTATCTCCCAGCAGGGACGCTCGGCCACCGGCGTGCGCGTGATGAACCTCAAGGAAGACGACGTTGTCTCAGCGATCGCGCTCGTCGTCGACGCCGTCGAGCCCAGCGATGAGTTCACGGTTGACGAGCCGATGGTCGGGCTCTCGACCGAGTCGCCGGTCACTGAGGTGACTGGAGAGGTGGCCGCCGCCGAGGCTGATGACACAGATGGCACGGATGACATCGAGGTCGCCGAGGAGGAGTAGCGGACCAGTAGTGCACACCTAGCCCTTGCCGGATGTCACCCCCGTCCGCTACTCTGGCCAGACCAGAGAAAGGAGGTGGTCCTAACGTTGGCAGACAGTCTTTATGGGACTCTGGAGGTGACCGGCCGCTAGGTCGGACAGGCTGGACCGCTTAGCGGAATCCAACCCGGGACACCCCGAGACGTCCGCCGGTTCTGGTCCCTCCGGCAGCCTTTTTCGATCGTCTCGGTCTTTCCAGTCAGCGTAGTTGGGCGAAGGGCGCCGGGGTATCGGCGCCCTTCGCCTTTTTCCGCATCTGGCGCTGCACCGCACCGGCGCTTAGGCGGTCTTCAGGCGGCCTGTGGCAGGTACTGCAGCCATGCCGCCGGAATCGTCGGGCTGGCGACATGGATAAAGATCTCCGCGCGCGGGGTGCTCGGGGCGTGGCGCGGATGCATCCCAGCCTGCTTGGGCAACCGGTCGCCCTTGCGGCGGTTGCACGGTGCGCAGGAGGCGACGATGTTCTCCCAGCTGGAGGACCCGCCCTTGGAGCGGGGGATCACGTGGTCGACGGTGAGGTTCGAGTGCGAGCCGCAGTACTGGCAAGTCCAGCTGTCTCTGGCAAACACCGCGCGGCGGGTGATCTTGCGCCGGTGCGCGTCGCGCGGGACGTAGACATAGCTGACCAGCCTGATCACGACGGGTCGCGCGAGCGTCGCGTTCTCTGAGTGCAGCTCCCAGCCGCCTCGCTCCAGCAGCTCGGCCTTGTCCTTCAGCAGTAGTACGACGGCCCGCCGGATCGAGCACACGTTGATTGGCTCATATGTCGCGTTGAGCACGAGCACCCGGCCACTGTCAGGCCCGCGTCGCCGGTACTCGGGTGCCGACACGGACCGAAGTGGTACAGGTGGAACGGTGGTATCCACTGCGTGGCGGAGTGTAGCGACCGACCCGTCGCCCTAGGCTCTCACGCCGCCGGGTCGTGGCGGCTCCTCGGCAAATCACGCCGCCGGGTAGGACCCGAGCACGCGTACCTCCTCACAGATCTCACGCACGTCTGCCACGGCCTCGCTTACGTTCTCCTCGGTATACAGGGCGCCCTCGAGATCTACGAAGAACATGTAGTGCCCGAGGCGTTCCCGCCGTGGCCGCGACTCGATCTTGGTCAGGTTGATCTCCCTGCGCGCGAACTCGTTCAGGCAGCGCACCAGCCAGCCTGGGCTATCCGCCCCGGCGCCCCAAAACACCAGCGAGGTCTTCCAGCTGTCTTCCCCGGCGGTTCCGGCGTCGTGCAGCGGCGGTGTCGGGGACACTCCATCGCTGCTCTGTGCCAGCCACACGAAGCGCGTCTCGTTGTCGTCTCGATCCTGCACGCCCTCCCGCACGACCGTGCCCCCGTAGATCTCCGCTGCCAGCTTTGTGCCCAGCGCCGCCCGTCCAGGCTCTGCGCTCGCCATCACTTCCCTCACCGCCTCCGCGGTCGAGCTGGCAGGCAGGACCCGTGCGCTCGGGAGCTCTGCGCGCAGGAACCGGGCGCACTGCCCGGGAACCTTTGGATGAGAGATGACCGTGTCGATCGCCTCGAGTTGGACCGGTCCCGCCGCGATCAGCGAATGCTTGACGGTGAGCAGGGTCTCTCCCACGATCTGCACGTCTTCGGCCTCGTCGGCGAGCAGGTCGAGTGTGACGCTGACCGAGCCATCGAGTGAGTTCTCGATCGGCACGATCGCCCACTCGACCTCCCCTCCGCGGAGCGCCCTGACGGTGTCGTAGATCGTTGCCCGCGGAACGGGCTCGATGGAGTCGCGGGCAACACTGGACAGCAGCGCCTCCTCGCTGAAGGTCCCCTGCGGCCCGAGGTAGGCGACCCTGGAGGCTGCCTGAGAATCCCCAGGGCGCTCCTTGCCCGTCACCGGTCCACGAGTCGGGGGGCTTGCGGACGGATCCTCAGACACCGCCGCCGCCCGCCGGCGGGGACAGCGCCAAGCGCACAGCCTCGAGCTCCTCGGGCGAGAGCTCCAGCTCGCCGCGTCCCGCGTGTACCTGCTTGGCGTACACGCGCGCCTGGTCGCGGTGGTGGATGCAGGAGAGCACGATCCCCGACTGCTCCTCGTCGAGCAGCGCGATCGATATCGACTGCCGCCCGGAGAGCTCGTTGTAAGCGTCGTAGCGCACGAGGGCACGATGCGCAATGACTCCGCGTAGGGTCTGTTCGACTCCCTCGAGCCGTCCGTCCAAGCGCGAGGCGAGCGCCTCGACGTACTCGTGCAGCGCCTCGAATGCGTCCTGCATCGCGGCGGCGTGGGCGACCACATCGCGTTGGCCCTGCTCGCCGAGTACGAGCCGCTGGGCACGCCGCAGGCGCCGCAATCCGAGCGTCAGCGCCAGGCAAGCAAGCAGCGCAACAACGGCCACAGCCGCTGCTGCTAGTGCGACGATGCCCTGTGTATCTGTGAGCGTGCTGGCCATCGGCACAACTTAGCCGCTCTCATGTGTCGAGAGCCCACCGATCTGAAACCCACCCGCCCCGGGCTACTGTCCAAAGATCGCGATGAAGGATGCCTTGTTGTTTTCGAGGTTCGTCTCACCGGGCACCGGCTCGACGTTGACTTCGATCTTCGAGGCTACTCCCAACGGGACGCCGGTGACCGGGATTTCCACGTTCGACTTGCTGCCGGGTTGTGTGGAGTCGATCGTGTGGGAAGCCTTGTACTGCTTGCCCCCGGCTGTGATCGTGACGTCGACCTTGACGTCCGTCTCGGGATTGCTCCCAGCGTCTTCGACGATCGCGGTGATCGTCGGGTTGCCACCACCTGAGATGTGGTTCAGCGTCGGTTCGCCCTGCAGGGTGTTGGTCCCCACGCTCACCCCCAGCAGCGCGCTGCCATGGGTGCCGGGAGCGATCTGTCCACTCTGGCTGGAGCTGGCCGGCTGTCCTGTGAGGCGCGCGTAAGCGGTCGTTGCTTCGAGCCAGCCGAGGTTGGGCAGGAAGCGGCTGGAGGCGCTGCTCTGGCCGTCAATGCCGTTGGCCGCGAGCGTTTGCTGGATCAGCGGCACGACGCGTTGGGAATAGATCACGTCGGAGGCCAGGAAGATCTCCATGTCGCCGGCGATCGGCGTGCTCGCCTGCTTGGCTTGCCCGCCGAGTGCGGTGCGCACGAGGCTCGCCACCTTGGCCACTCCTTCGGCGCGGAAGTCGAGTGCCAGCAGCAGATTGCGCTGGGCGCCGGCCATCGCGCCGGGCACGCTCAGCGACTTCGCGTCGGCTGCCTGACTCTGTGCCTGGATGTGCAGTTGATCGAGTTGGTTCTCCACATCGAGCGCCGACTTGGAGTTGGCATCGGCGAGTTCCGAGAAGAACGGCTTGGAGACCTGCTGTTCGGATTCCTGTGCGATCCGGCTCACATCCCGGTTGTAGCTTTCCAGCGCCTGCTTTTTCTGGCTTTTCAGACAGCCGTTTACGACCAGCACGATCACGATCAGCAGCACCACGCTGATCCCCGCCGCCACGCGCCGGCGCACCATCAGCGTGTGCTGGTCGAGCGGGAGCGCGTCCTGATTGTGCTGGGCACGGCGAGGCCGTGGCCGCTGCGGCGTGCGAGGCACTCGAGTTGACGGCCGAGGCGCTGTCTCCTCGCCATCGTCGAAGAACGACAAAAGCCAATCGCTCCTTTTGCAGGGGTTCTCGGAATGGCCAAGTATGACTGCCGGCCATCTCCCTCGTGAGTTTGCAACTTCTCGCTCATTGCGCTTTTTCCTGCGCGGTCCGGCAAGGAGCGGGCTCCTCAGTGGCGAACACAGGAGTTGGTGGACTCGCTCGACACCCTCGTCCGCGCGCGCCCCGGAGCAGATCTGGACCGTGCGTCGCCCGCCCTGGCGCCGACCTCAGGGAGGGATGTCCGCCGCCGCTCCAAGCGGGACGGGTTGCCGGTAGGGGAAACACTCGTGCTTGGTCGCTATCGCCTGCTCGAGCGCCTCGGCGCCGGTGGCTTTGGCGTGGTGTGGAGGGCGCACGACGAGCTGCTCCACCGCGAAGTTGCGGTCAAGCGGATCTCGCTCGGGGCGGGTGGGGATCCGATCGACAGCGAGCGCGCGAGCCGTGAGGCACTCGCCAGCGCGCGCTTGGCGCACCCGGCGATCGTCGTGCTGCACGAGGCGTGCGCCGCTGAGGATGCGTTCTACCTGATCTCCGAGCTGGTTCACGGCGACACCCTCGCGGAGCTGATCGCCGCGCGCTCGCTCGCCGACGAGGAGCTGCTGGAGATCGGCCTCGCGCTCTCAGCCGCGCTGCACCACGCCCACGCACGTGGCGTGTTCCATCGCGACGTCAAGCCGCAGAACGTGCTCGTTCCCCACAGTCCCGCCGAGCCCGGTGGGGCAGCCAAGCTGACCGATTTCGGAGGCGCGCGGTTGGCCGGCGAAGAGGCGCTCACGCGCACCGGCGACGTGCTCGGCACGTTCGCCTATATGGCGCCGGAGCAAAGCGAGGGGCGGGAGGCTGCCGCTCCCGCGGATCTCTATGCGCTGGCCCTCGTCCTGTATGAGGCGCTCTCCGGCGTCAATCCGGTACGCGGTGCGACACCGGCCGCCACGGTAAGCCGGATCGGCCGTCCGGTGTTGCCGCTGGAGCGCCGGCGAGGAGATCTGCCCCGTTCTCTCACGCGCGCGATCGATCTCGCGCTTGCCCCGGCGCCCGAGCAGCGCGGAACGCTCGAGGATCTGCACTTGGCGCTCGAGCAGGCACTGGAGCAGGGACTGAAGCGCGGGCGCCGCTGGCGCGACCGTCGTGGGAGGGAGGTGGCGCCGCGGGAAGGGATTCATGACTCCGACGGTTGGCTTGGAGTAACTGACCAGCTCGATTGCGAGCCCGCAGACCGGCGAGCGTTGCCGCGGGCGGTGTGGCTGGGCGGTGCGCTGGCGGTGATTGCCTGGCAGGTCTGGGTGGGTCGTCCGGGCGCGGCGTTGCTGCTGTTTGCCGCCACCGCTCCGCTCGTGTTGCTGCCGCGCCGTTGCGGAGTCGGCTGGTTCACCGCAGCGCTCGCCCCGTTGCTTGGCCTGGCGGGCTTGGCCGGTGCTTTCCCCGCGCTCGCCGGCCAGCGAGCGCGCCTGAGCGAGCGTGCCGCGCTCGCTGCGCTTGGCTTTTGGTGGCTGACCCTGGCCGAGCCGCTGCTGGACCGGAGCCTGTGGCTTGGCAGTCCGCCGGGGACACCCGCACGGGCCGTGTGGGAGGGGTCGCTGAGCAGTGCCGCTACGCATGTGGTCGGCCCCACCATGAACCTCAGCGTGGTAGCTGGGGCGTGCGTGTGGGCGGTCGCAGCGGCGTTGCTGCCCTGGGTGGTGCGGGGGCGCAGCGCCACACTCGATGTGGTGGCTGCGGCAGCCTGGTCTGCCGCGCTGCTCCTCGCCTCTTCACCCCGTTATATAGGCCTCTCGGCGCACGTCTCCTCCGCAACTCCGCGCGGCGCGGTTCTCGGAGCGCTGCTCGGCGGCATGCTCGTCGTAGCCGCCCGTGCGTTGCGCGGGCCCATCTGAGAGACGTTCGCAGCCGCAATCGGCATAGCACCGTACGCTCCCATCGAGGTGGGTCCTTAGAGTTGGCGGGGTACCGCCTGCGGGATCGGATCTCCTCCACCCTTGTGATGAACCCACTGAAGAGCCTCGAGACCACGATCGCCAGCCTCCTCGAAGGCGGGTTCGGACGCCTGTTCCGCTCCGAGGTCCGCCCGATGGAGCTCGCGCGCAAGCTCGCACGGGAGATGGACGCCCACCGCACCGCCTCCGTCTCGCGAGTGTATGCACCCAACGAGTACTCGGTGTGGCTCTCGCCAGAGGACCGCGCTCGTTACGAGGGAGTGGAGCACGAGGTGATCGACGAGCTGTGTGGCTATCTGCTCGAGCACGCTCGGCGGGAGGATCTGATCCTGGCCTCACCGCCGCTGATCGCTTTTCACACCGATGAGCGCCTGGCGCTCGGTGAATTCGGTATCCAGGCGCGGTTGATCCGCCCCGACGGGCAGAGTGACGAGGATCCCTACCTACCCGAGCCGCCCGCTCTTGACCCAAACGACGAACACGGACAGACGATGATCTACAGCACATCGGCGCGCAGGGATGGGGTGCCCGCCCGCCCGCGCGGGAATTCCAGCCACCGAGCGCGCAGCCACGCCCGTGCGCTGCTCGCGGTCGATGGGCGACGCCTGATCGTGCCGCCCGGGGGTGGCACGATCGGACGCAGCCGTGACTGCGACGTCGTCTTGGAGGATGCCGGCGCCTCCCGCCGGCACGCCGAGATCCGCCCGCGCGCCGACGGCTGGGAGCTCGAGGATCTCGGCTCCACCAACGGCGTGCGTGTCAACGGGCGCGCTATTCACGGCGCGCAGCCGCTGCATCCTGGGGACCGCGTCGAGATCGGCTCGACGGAGATCGTGTTCGAGCTCGGATGACCACGCTCGAGCCCGTATCGGTGGCGCTGAAGTTCGGCTTCCTCGCCGTGCTCTACCTGTTCCTGCTGTGGGTGGCACGCAGCGCGCTGAAGGATCTGCGTGGTGGCGGTGGCGGCGGGATTCCTACGCCTGGAGGCACGATCCCGGCTGACGCGACCGGGCTGTACTCAGCGTCTACGCTCGGCAGTGCCGATGTCGGCAACCGTGACCCCAAGCTGGTCGTGGAGCGCGCGCCAGGCCACGATCCCGGGATGATCTACGATCTCGATGGCGACCTGGTGCTCGGCCGTGGCGAGCGCGCCGAGATTCGTCTCCAGGACCCGTTTGCCTCCTCACGTCACGCGCGGGTATACGAGCAGGGCAACGTTGTGGTGCTCGAGGATCTCGGCTCCACCAACGGCACCTACCTCAACGAGGAGCTGCTGCAAAGCGCCCGGCCGCTGCATCCTGGGGACCGCGTGCGCATCGGCGACAGCGAATTCACCTTCGAGGTGGATTGAGCTGATGCTGCGCGTAGCTGAACAGTACGCCGGGACCGACACGGGGCGCCAACGCCGCGCAAACGAGGACTCGATGCTTGCCCGCTCGCCACTATTCGTGGTGGCGGACGGCATGGGCGGCGCCCAGGCGGGAGAGGTCGCCTCGCGCCTCGCCGTTGAGTCTTTCCTGGATGGCCTGCACGACACAACGGACGCCGAGGGCGCTCTCGCGCAGTACGCACATGCCGCGAACCTCAGCATTCACGAGCGCTCCCAGGCAAACGCCGAGCACGCGGGCATGGGTACGACGCTCACCGCCGTGTACGTGGGCGTCGAGGAGGTGGCGATCGCGCACGTCGGCGACAGTCGCGCTTACTGCCTGCGCGATGGAGAGCTGCTGCGCCTAACGGACGACCATTCGCTCGTCGATGAGCTGATACGCCAGGGCAAGCTCACCCCCGAGGAGGCCGTCGAGCATCCCCAGCGCTCGGTCATCACACGCGCGCTGGGGCCGGAGCCGGAGGTCGAGATCGACACCCGCTCTTACCGCGCTCGCGACGGGGACGTGTACCTATTGTGCAGCGATGGTCTCACGACGATGGTCCCCGACCCACAGCTCGCCGAGATCCTGCTCACCCATCCGCGCCTGCGCGACGCTGGCGAGGCGCTGATCGCGGCGGCGAACGAGGCGGGAGGACGGGACAACATCACCGTGCTGCTACTGCGCGTCGAGGATCTGCAGCTGGCCGCGGCCTCGCTGGCCGATGATCCCGCCACGCTGACCGGCATCCCAGCGCTACCGGTGAGCGATCCCGTCGCGGAGCCTTCCCCCCAAGCGGAGCTGAAGGTGCACCCACGGCAACCGAGGCACCCTTCTCTGGCCGCTCCGTTAGCTCGACGAAAGCGACGCCTGCGTCGCGCCGGTGCCGCGACGGTGGTGTTGGGGGTGTTGGCTCTGCTCGGCGCGGGGGCATATGTGGCTTCGCAATCGGTCTTCTTCATCGGCACGAACAGTCGCGGTCTGGTGACGCTGTTCAGCGGTTTTCCCTATGAGCTCCCCGGCGGCGTGAAGCTGTACAGCAAGGATTTCGTCTCCGGTGTGAGCGCCTCGACGCTGAGCGCCCAGCGACGGCGAACGCTGCTCGATCATTCGCTGCGCGCAGAAGGCAACGCGATCGAGTTGATACGCAGCCTCGAATTGGGGCAGCTCGAATGAGCTCTTCTCGGCGAGTGGGGTCCCCGCTGTGAACCGCCCGATCGTTCGGTTGTATGGGCTTGTCGTCCTGCTGTTCGCGCTGCTCGTCGCGTTCACTTCGCGCTGGACGATCTTCGACGCTTCCGCGCTGCGCAGCAACCCGCTCAACAAGCGCGGCCTACTCGAGCAGGAACGCATCGCCCGCGGACGAATCCTGGCCGCGGATGGAACGGTGCTTGCGCGCAGTGTGCGGGGCGCGGAAGGGACCTACGAACGGGAGTATCCGCAGGGGGAAAAGTTTGCTCATGCGATCGGCTACTCCTATACCGACCTGGGCCAGTCTGGACTCGAGCGCTTTCGAAACGCCGCATTGAACGGGCAGACCGGCACGAACCTGCAGACGATCCTCGACCAACTCCAGGGCAAGCGCCCGCAGGGTGACGAAGTTCTGACCACGCTCGATCCAAAGGCTCAGCAGACGGCGATCACAGCCCTGGGAGAACACCGCGGCGCGGTGGTCGCACTCGACCCGCGCGACGGAGCGGTGAAGGTGATGGTCTCGACCCCGAGCTTCGATCCGAACAAGCTGCCCTCGCGGGGCGCCTATGCAAAGCTCACGAAAGACACTCAGGGCAGGCCGCTGGTCAACCGTGCCATCCAGTTCGGCTACGCCCCGGGCTCGACCTTCAAGGTGGTCACTGCCACCGCGGCGATCGACACGGGACAGTTCACCCCACAGTCGATGTTGAGCGGTCGCAACGACGTGCTGGTCTCTGGCGTGCCGCTGGGAAACGACGATGACGAGAGCTACGGGCAGATCGACCTCACCGAAGCGTTGGCAAAATCGGTCAACACGGTATGGGCGCAGGTGGCCGAAAAGCTGGGCAAGCAGACGATGGCCCGCTACATGGCTCGCTTTGGCTTTGACCGCAAGCCCGAGCTCGACTACCCGGCCGAAGAAATGTCCTCCAGTGGCGAGTACCTCGGAGAAAAGATCCTGTCGCCCACGAGCCCGCGTGTCGATGTCGGTCGCATGGGGATCGGGCAGGACAAACTGGCCGTGGTCCCGCTGCAGATGGCGGAGGTCGCCGCCGCCGTGGCCGACCACGGCCGGCTGATGGAGCCGCATCTGACCGAACGGATCGTCGATCCCGAAGGGCGCACCGTGCAGCAGATCTCCCCTCGCACGCAGTCGATCGTGATGAAGCCTGCGACCGCGTCCGCGGTGACGAGCATGATGGAGGCCGTTGTCAACGAAGGCACCGGGACCGAGGCGCAGATCCCCGGGGTGCAGGTGGCGGGCAAGACCGGCACTGCCGAGACGCAGATCGGCGCCGCGATCAACAACGTGTGGTTTATCGCGTTTGCTCCCGCTACCAACCCACGAGTGGCGATTGCGGTGACCCTCGAACAGGTCCCGGGCCAGGGCGCCTCGTTCGCGGCGCCGGTCGCTAGAGAGGTGATGGAAGTGTTGCTCCATGATTGAGCCCGAGACGATCATCGACGGGCGTTATCGGGTCATCTTGCGACTGGGCTCGGGGGGAATGGCTGATGTGTACCTCGCCGAGGACCAGCTGCTCGGTAGGCAGCTTGCGGTCAAGGTGCTGCACCATCACTTCGCCGAAGATCAGGAGTTCGTCGAGCGCTTCCGCCGTGAGGCCTCGAGTGCCGCTGGGCTGTCGCATCCAAACATCGTCGGCATCTTCGACCGCGGCGAGTGGAACGGGACCTACTACATCGCGATGGAGTACGTGGCCGGACGCTCGCTGAAGACGGTCGTACGCGAGCAGGGGGCACTCGAGCCGGCTACGGCGATTGACATCGTCACACAGATCCTGCGGGCCGCGCGCTTCGCGCACAAGCGCGGGGTCATCCACCGCGATCTGAAGCCCCACAACGTGATCCTCGACGAGGAGGGTCGTGCGCGGGTCACCGACTTCGGGATCGCTCGTGCGGGCGCCTCGGAGATGACGCTGACCGGCTCGATCATGGGCACTGCCCAGTATCTCTCCCCCGAGCAGGCTCAGGGACATACGGTGAGCGGGCGCTCTGACTTGTACGCCGTAGGAATCATCCTGTACGAGTTGCTCACCGGCGTGGTCCCATTCGACGGCGAGACCGCGGTGGCGATCGCTTTCAAGCAGGTCTCGGCGGAGCCGCGGGCGCCGAGCGAGCGCCAGCCGGGTGTTCCGGGCTCTCTGGATGGAGTCGTGCTGCGCGCGCTCGCCAAGGATCCGGCGCGGCGCTTCGCCGATGCCGAGGAGTTCATCGCGGCGCTCCAGCAGGCAAGTCAGGGACTGCCTGTGGGCGCCGATACCCCCGTCGCGGGCGCTGTTTTGGCTACAGCCGTTGCTACCGGAGAGCCATATGCTGCTTCGCCTCCATACATCGGCTCCGGGATAGGCGCCGCGCTCCCGGAGTCGAGCGCGCTGCTGCTGCCGCCAGTCGGCAGGCTCGACGACGAAAACGGCCGCGGCGGGAGGGGGTCCGCTCGAGGTGACCGCCGCTGGCGCTGGCTGTTGTGGGGGAGCGGAGTGCTGCTGCTCGCCGCGCTTGTGGCGCTCGGCTTACTGCTCGCGTCCGCCGGCGGCAAAGTGACGGTGCCGAGCGTGCTCGGCCAGACTGAAGCGATGGCGCTCGCACGGTTGAGAGGCGCGGACCTGAACCCGGTCGCTGCGACGACTGCGAGCGCGACTGTCGCGAGCGGTCTGGTGGTCAGCGAGACGCCGTCTGGCGGAAGCGAAGTGGGAAAGGGGACCCGCGTGAGCATCTTGGTCTCCGCCGGCCCCGGCAGCGTGGCGCTGCCGGCCGTCGAAGGACAAACCGCGGCGCAGGCTGTGAGCAGGCTACGGGCGACCGGTTTCAAGCCGACGACGCAGGGACAGTCCAGCGCCAAGGTCGCTCCGGGTCGCGTGGTCTCGACTGATCCGTCCGCGGGGATCGTGGTCCAGGTCGGCAGCCCCGTCACGGTGTTCGTCTCGAGCGGCCCGGCCGAGGTGCATGTGCCGGATGTGACCGGCCAGTCGCAGAAAGCCGCCGAAGCGACCCTTTCCTCAGCGGGCTTGGAAGTCGGGGCGATAACCCCCCAAGTCTCGGCCAGTCAGACCGCGGGGACCGTGCTCTCGCAGTCGCCGCTCGCCGCGAGCGCTTTGCCGGCGGGCGGGAAGGTGAACCTGGTGGTCGCACAGGCGCCCAAGCAAGCAGCTGTTCCGGCGGTTGAAGGGGAGACCGAAGTAGCTGCCACGACCGCTCTCGAAAAGGCGGGCTTCACGGTCAAGTCGGTCACCGAACCCACGGTCGAAGCGACCCAGGTTGGGCATGTCCTGAAGCAGAGCCCGTCCGCCGGTGCCCACGCGCGCAAAGGTGCCACGGTGACGATCACGATCGGCATGGCCATGCCGACCACGCCGACCACTACGCCCACTACGACTCCTACGACCACCCCAACCACCACCACGACAACGACGACATCCGCCGCCACACCTACCCCTGTGCCTGGCCAGTGAGCGAGGCGCAAGCCTTGAGCGTGGCGGTGCTGGCCGGGGGCCGCTCTGCCGAGCACGATGTGTCGCTGTCCTCCGGACGTGCGGTGCGCGAGGGGCTTCAGGCGGCTGGGCACGAGGTGCTGTGGGTGCAGGTCGAGCGCGACGGGTCCTGGCATCACGAGGGGCAACTCCTGAGTGTATGTCCGGGCGAGGGATTGCTCGAGGTGGACGTTGTGTTCGCAGCGCTACATGGTCCGTTTGGCGAGGACGGCACGGTGCAGGGCCTGCTCGAGACCCTCGCTGTTCCGTATGTCGGTGCAGGGGTGGCAGCGTCGGCGGTGTGCATGGACAAGGTTCTGTTCAAGGAGCTGATGGGAGCGGCGGGTGTGGATCAGGTCGAGTACGTGGGGGTGCGCGAGCGCCGCTGGCGCATGGCTCCAGAGCAGGTGCTCGCCGAGATCGCTCGGCTGGGGCTGCCGGTGTTCGTCAAGCCGGCGCACTTCGGCTCATCGCTCGGGATCGCGAAGGTGGTTGGCGCCGAGCAACTCCCCGAAGCACTCGATCAGGCGTTTGCGCATGACGCGCTGGTGATCGTCGAGGCGCTGGCGGAGGGAATCGAGGTCGAGTGCGGCGTGCTCGGCCCGGCCTTTGCGAGCGAGCCTGGGGAGATCGTGTTCGCCGGAGACTGGTACGACTATGCGGCGAAGTACACGCCGGGGGGGATGCAGCTGGTGCTACCGGCGCGTATCACCGCGAGTGCCCGCGAGCGGGTACGCGAGCTCGCGGTGGAGGCGTTCGAGTACGCCGGCTGTGAGGGGCTCGCCCGTGTGGACTTCTTCGTCGATGGCGAGCGGGTGCTGGTAAACGAGCTGAACACGATGCCCGGCTTCACTCCGACTAGCGTCTACGCGAAGCTGATGGACGCCTCGGGGTTCGCCTACCCGGATCTCCTGGATCGCCTCTGCCGTCTGGCGATCGAGCGTCACGAGCAGTGCCGCTGAGGATCCCTCAGCGGAATAGGGTGATTCCAGCTAGCGAGGCAAACTCCATGCCGGGTGGCAGCTTGGTGATCCAGATCAGGTAGTAGCGGTAGCGCTTGCCGCCGAGGGCGAGCTCGATGTGGGCGCCATTGCGGACGTCGGGGTCTTCGCCGACCGGGCCTTGCCAGCCGCGCCCGGTGAGCGGGGTCGAGTTACCGTAAGGCAGCGACTCCTCAATCCGGTTGGCGACATAGATCTGCGCGGCAAAGCCCGGCGTCGGCGTCTGGATTTCGATCTGCTTGCCCGCCACGTTCGGAGCGGCGTCGACGTACAGCCCCACTCCGGTGCCGCCGTTCTTCTTGAGCGTGCCGTCGTAGTAGTGCTCGGTGCTCCAGCTGGTGTTCGGATCGCCGTCGACGGCGCTTTGGTCGTCTTCGCGGTTTTCAGGACCGGTGCCGAACGGGTTGTAATCGTGGGCGGCGGTCTGTGCGAGCGGCACGGCCGTCAGCCCGGGCCGTTCGTCGACATCCGACGCGACGCCACGATGGGTGCGGTCAGCGGCGAGGATCAACCCCAGCGCGACGAGCGCCGCTAGCAGCGCGAGTGACGCCACCCAGCGGACGGGATGGCGCATGCGCCACGGTAGACGCCGCCGGGCTTTTCCGGGGAGCGTGCGCAGCACGGTTGTGACCTCGCCGGTTGCCTGTCCGGTGCGAGAGGCCTCGATCGCGAGAGCCTCCTCGAGGTCGGTGAGCATGCTCGCGGCATCGGGGTAGCGCTCTGTCAGACTCTTGGCGGTCGCGCGATCTACGACCGAGGCGGTCGCGGCGGAGACTTCTGGACGCGCCAGTTGCACGTCCGGCACGTCCTCGCGTACGTGCTTCATGGCAACGGCGACGGGCGTCTCGGCAGTGAAGGGAACGACGCCGGTGAGCATCTCGTAGAAGACGATCCCGAGCGAGTAGAGGTCGGACTGGCCCGTGACCGACTGCCCAATAGCCTGCTCAGGGGAGACGTAGTCGGTCGTGCCCAGTACCCGTCCGTCCATCGTGAGGCCTTCCTCAGTGAGCGTACGGGCGATCCCGAAGTCGGTGATCTTGGCGCTGCCTTCGACTCCGATCAAGACGTTCTGAGGCTTGACGTCGCGGTGCACGATCAGATGCTCGTGGGCGGCGCCGAGGGCGCGCGCAAGCTCGATCGTATAAGCGATCGCACGAGGAATCTCGAGTGGCCCGTCGCGGCGGATCAGCGCCTTGAGCGTCTCACCCTCGACGTACTCGAGCACGATAAATGGGGTTCCCACCCCAGCGGCGCCGACCTCCTCGCTGCCCGCGGAGTCCGCTGAGAGCGTGCTCTCGGGCGATGGCTCCTCGCCTGCATCGATCACCGTGACGATGTGCGGATGGTTGAGCCGCGCGACAGAGCGCGCCTCGCGGCGAAAGCGCTCCAGCTGGTCGGAGTCAGAGGCGATCTCGCGGTGCATGAGCTTGACCGCGACTGGGCGTTCGAGCACTGTGTCGAAGGCGCGATATACGGTCGACATTCCGCCGCGCCCGATCTGGGCGTCGAGGCGGTAGCGCCCGCCGAGCAGAGTCCCGATCATCGTCATGCGTCTCTATTGTGCGCCGAGCGTAGGCGTCTGATTGTGAGGATGGCGAGCAGGCCGCGGTAGAGCGAGTGAGGCCAGAGCGCCGCCGAGTCATGCTGGTCGCGGCTACCCCGTCGGAGCAGTCGCGTGGCCGCGAGGGTTGAGAGTAGCGCCGTGGCGCCCCCGAGGAACAGCGCCCCAACCGATCTCCGATCGGAGATCGATGCCTCACCGGCCATCCCGCGCTGGATCAGGCGGCCGGTCTTCAGCGCTCCCGCGCCGAGGATCACGGGGAGCCCGGTGCGGCGAGCGAGTGTGTGCGAGTCGATGCGGCTGAATCCGCGTGCTCGCGCGGCAGAGAGAACCGCACCGCTGCGCGAGACCCCGGGGATCAGCGCAAGGGTTTGAGCTAAGCCGAGCAACAGTCCATCGCTGGCGCTCGCGTCTGCAAGTGTGCGCGTCCCGTCCGGGGGGCGAGTATCGGCGAGCGCCATTGCGGCCGCCCCGATGAGCAGGCCAGCGGCGATTGTGGGGGGTCCGCTGAGGCGGCGTTGGAGGAGCTGCTCGAAGGTGTACCCAGCGACGGCTGGGGGTATGAACGAGAGCGCGATCAGTAGCGCCTGGCGAGCGTCGAGCTCGCGCGCCGTGGTGGTGATGCTGGCGCGGCGCTCAACTGAGCGGAGTTCGACCAGTAGCGCCACGGCGGTGCCCGCGTGGAGCGCCACCTCGAATGACTTGCGCAGCTCTGGATCGAGTTCGGCGTAGGGCCAGGCCGCGAGCCACGGGATCAGGATCGTGTGGGCCGAGGAGGAGATCGGCAGCAGCTCAGTCGGGCCATGGGCCAGGCCGAGCACCAGGGCGTGGCGGAGGGAGAGCCGTCCTGGCGACCCCATCGCTCGCGGTCAGCCCGCGTCGGCGGCTGCGTTGGAATCGGTCCCCGCCCCGCCCGCCCGCCCTGCCTCAGAGTCCACACTCGCTGCGCGGCCTCGACGTCGCCGCACGACCGCATAGACGATCCCGGCGACGATCAGCGCGAGGATCGCGTAGTCGACGTACTGGAAGTCCTTGCGCACGCTCGTCCAGTTACCCCCGAGCGCGTGCCCGACGAGCGCCAGCGCGAGCACCCAGGGAATCGAGCCGAGCAGTGAGAGCACGGTGAAGCGCCAGAATGGCATCCGCGCTACGCCCGCGGGCAGCGAGACGAAGGCGCGGATCAGTGGAACCATGCGCCCGAAGAAGACGACCGGTTCTCCAAAGCGCTCAAACCAGCGTTCGGCGCGCCTGATCGGATCCCCTCCGATATGTAGCTTTGAGCCATGGCGTTCGAGCAGCTCCAGGCGCCCACCGCGCCCGATCGCGTAGGTGATCCACGAGCCGACCATCGTTCCGAGTAGTCCGGCGAGCACGATCCCGAGGATCGTCAGATGATGGTGCGAGGCGCTCTGGTTGGGGTCCGCGACGGCGAAGCCGGCGAACAGCATGACCACCTCGGAGGGGATCGGGATGCAGGCCGAGCCGATCGCCATCAGCGCGAAAATTCCGGGCAGCCCCGCGTCGCGTACGAAGTGCGAGGTGTCGTTGA
Organism: uncultured Solirubrobacterales bacterium; assembly: GCA_963804555.1. Classification (GTDB taxonomy): domain Bacteria; phylum Actinomycetota; class Thermoleophilia; order Solirubrobacterales; family Solirubrobacteraceae; genus Palsa-744. The sequence continues at coordinate 100,833 of CAWDQX010000004.1, read as the reverse complement.
CGAGCGACTCGGTGATCGATGCGAGGACGAGCATGCGCTGGGCAACGATACCGTCCCGTTTGAGATGCGCGTTTGGATTGATTTGACGAACAGCCCGCACGTGCTCGTGATGCGGCCGGTGATCGAGCGCCTGCGTCAGGACGGCCACGAGGTGCAGGTGACCGCGCGCGACTTCGCCCAGACGCTCGCGCTGTGCGAGCGTTTCGGTATCGCCCACACGGCGATCGGGCGCCATCGCGGCGAGCGGCTGATGGCCAAGGCGGGAGGGCTCGCCTCGCGCTCTACGGCGCTCGTGCGCTGGGCGCGAGGAATGGCAGCCACCGCCCGGGAAACAATTTCGATATCGCACTTGGCCACGGCTCCAACGATGTGAGCGTGGCGGCCGCTCTGTTGAGGATCCCGAGCGCGACGATGTTCGACTATGAGTGGGCGACGGTGCAGCACAACATCAATTGCCGCTTGGCGCGCGCGGTGGTGGTGCCTGACGCGATCCCGGCGGCACGGCTGGAGCGCTACGGCGCAAAGGGCAAGGTGCGCGCGTACGAGGGGTTGAAGGAGGAGTATTACCTGGCGGATTTCGAACCCGATCCCGGGGTTCTCGGGGAGCTGGGCCTCGACCGGAGTAGGTCGATTGTCGTGGTGCGCACGCCGCCTGAGGTGTCGCTTTATCACCGGTTCGAGAACGATCTGTTCGCTGGTGTGCTGGAGCGTCTGCGGGAGGCAGCCGCGACAGATGGCGTGCAGCCGGTGGTGCTGCCGCGTGTGGATTCTCAGCGTGAGGAGCTCGCCGGGGTGCAGGGTTTCGTGGTGCCCGAGCGCGCGATCGACGCACAGTCGCTGATCGCGTATGCGGACCTGGTGATCTCGGCCGGTGGCACGATGAATCGCGAGGCGGTCGCGCTGGGGACACCGGTGTACACGACGTTCGAGGGCCGGCTGGGTGCCGTTGACGAGCGCCTGATCGAGTCCGGCCGTTTACGCAAGCTGAAGGATCTGGACGACCTCGACCTAAGGAAGCGTCCCCCCACCGAGGCCACGCCGCGTGTGCGCCGCGACCCGCAGGTTCTGGTGGACCTGTTGCTGTCCTCGCTGGGTGACTGAGCAGCCCGTACAATCTGACCCAATGCGCCGACGGATCCGCGCGGCGGCCCTTCCCATTCACCGACGCTCGCTGCCCCAGCTTGCAGTGGACGGGGCGCTGGTCGTGCTCGCGTACTACCTCGCCTTCGAGCTGCGCTTCGACAACGGGTCGGGCGGGCGCTCGCAGCTGCCACACGACTATCAGCTGCTGCGTGAACGGACGATCTGGTGGGTGCTGGGGGGAAGCTTGATCGTGCTCGTCCTGGCGCGGGTCTACCAGCGCCGCTGGCGCTACGTCGGCCAGCGCGATTACGAGGCGGTGCTGCGAGCGGTGCTGGCGATCGTGCTGCTGACCGTCGTCGCCGTCGCGATCCTGCGACCCGTGCATCCTTTCTCCAGCCATCACGCGGGAGCGATCGGCTTGCCAAACGGCGTGGTGGCGCTGTTCTTCCTGCTGTGCCTGTTGTTCCTGTGCGGTGTGCGGATGCTCGCGCGGGGTCTCTATGAGCGCCGCCCGCTGGCCGCCTTTCGTGGCGGGCGCAAGGGCGAGCGGAGCGTCCTGATCGTCGGTGCCGGTGACGGCGGGCGCTTGGTGCTGCGCGAGATCGTGCGCAATCGTGGACTCGGCCTGCAGCCGGTGGGCTTTCTCGACGACGACCCGCGTAAGCGCGGGCTGCGGATCGAAGGGGTGAAGGTGCGCGGCAACACCGAGCAGGAGCTGCCGCGCGTGCTGGCCGAGACCGAGCCCGACGAGGTGATTATCGCGATCCCCTCCGCCCCGGGGTCTACACGCGCGCGCGTCGTGCGCGAGTGTCGTCTGCGGGGCATCCCGGTGCGGACGTTGCCGACCGTGTTCGAGCTGCTGCAGACCAACAGTGGTGCGGGCACACTCGCGCGGCAGATGCGCGAGGTGCGTGTGGAGGATGTGCTCGGCCGCGAGCCTGTACAGATGGAGCTCGAGCGGGTGGGCGCCTATCTGGCGGGGGAGACGGTGCTCGTGACCGGCGCGGGAGGCTCGATCGGCTCGGAGCTGTGCCGTCAGATCGCGCGCGTGGAGCCGCACCGGATCGTGCTGGTTGACCACGCCGAGGACAACCTCTTTCAGATCCAGCGGGAGCTCCAGGACGAGCGCCACGTGCCGTCGTCGATGCTCGCCGCAGTGCTCGCGGATTGCAAGGAAGAGGAGCGCATCCGTGAGGTCTTTACCGAGTACCGCCCAACAGTCGTGTTCCACGCGGCCGCTTACAAGCATGTGGGGCTGATGGAGTCCAACCCCGTCGAGGCGGTGCGCAACAACGCGCTCGCCACGCGCGTGGTGGCGCACATCAGTGGCCAGCTCGAGGCGAGGCGGTTCGTGCTGGTGTCGACCGACAAGGCGGTGGCGCCGGCGACCGTGATGGGCGCCTCGAAGGCGCTCGCCGAGTTCGCGCTGGAGGCAGCGGCTGCGCGCTTTCCGGACACTCATTACAACGCTGTGCGCTTCGGCAACGTGCTCGGCTCCTCGGGCAGCGTCGTGCCGATTTTCCGTCGCCAGATTGAACGCGGAGGCCCCGTGACGGTGACCGACGAGCGGATGACGCGCTATTTCATGACGATCCCCGAGGCGGTGCAACTGATCATCCGCTCCGGGTCGCTGGGAGATAAGCAGGAGGGGCGGGCGGGGATCCGATCCCCCCGCGCCGAGGTGTTTGTGCTCGATATGGGCGAGCCGGTGCGGATCGTCGACTTGGCGCGGGCGATGATCGAGCTCTCTGGGCTCGACCCCGATCGCGACATCGACATCGAGATCATCGGGGCGCATGACGGAGAGAAGCTGCAGGAGCAGCTGTTCAACTCATATGAGCGCTCTCGTCAGACGGTCGCCGAGAAGATCCTGCTCGCCGAGCGTGAGCCGTTGGCCGTGTCGACGGTCGAGGAGATGTTCGCGGAGATCGGATTGCTGGTGCTCGAGGGCGACGCGGCGGGATTGGCGGCAAAGGTGTCCGAGCTGTCCGGCGCACGTGGCAACCCCGAGGCTCCTGGAGTGCTCGACTCCACGGAGGACTCCTCCGCGCCAGATGATCCTCAGGCGTCCGCGGTCCTGACGGGCGCGCCTGAGCCAGAAGAGCACGCCGCACAAGAGCTGGGCGATGCTGAGCAGCGCGATGCGCCTGCGCCCCTCATACACTCCCGGGATTCATGACAGCTTTGCCTGTAGCGCTATCGCTTTCGAGCACGTTCACAAAGATCGGCGCGATCGCGGCGTTCGCCGCGCTGGTGGGGATTGCGATCCTTGCGCTGCTGGTTTTTTCGCAGGCGCGTGAGCTGAGGCGCCTGCGCGAGTGGGCCGGCCGCGCCCCGGAGCGCGCCGCTGAGCTGGAGCAGCGCGTGAGCGCCGGAGCTGCCGCGCGCGTGCAGCAGGTCTCGCCGGCCGTTCCTCCGGTGCGTCAGGTGCCGCGCACCACGCCTGTGGTCGCTCGCCCGGCGGCCGCCGCCGCGGGTGTGGCCACGCGAGTGGTTTCGAGCTCACCCATCCAGCCCAGGGAGAACGCCGAGGCTGCCCCGGTAGCTCCCCCCGGGCAAGTCGCCTCTGGAACTCCAGGCGACGCTGGGGTCGGAGGCATACCTGCAGCTGGGGGCGAGGGTGCCATTGCCCCAGCGACAGCAGCCGGGGCAACCGCTCCTACGAGCCAGCTTCCCGGTGGGGCGGGGGTCCCTGCAACCTCGCTGCCCGCTGCGACCGCCGGCGTCGCTGCGACCGCCGCTGCCGGTGCGCCATCAGGCAACCCTGGCGCTCAGGCTGCCGGCATGGCCTCCGGCGGCCCACAGACCGCGAGTGGCGTGCCGATCCCCGTCCCGCCCGCCGCCCCGAGCACCACCGCCCAAGGCGCCACAGCGCCGGGCGCCCCCGCCACCGCGGCGGCCGCCGCTCGCGCGGCAGCCGGTCCAGCTACTATGACTCCTCGCGCCCCAACGCCTCCCGCTGTTATTTCCCAAGGCTCCGGATCGACGCCGGCCCCCGCCTCGCCGGCTCGGCCGGCCTCTGCGGCAACCCAGCCTCGTGCCTCCGCTTCACGCCCGCCGGCTCCCACCGAGCAGCGACGCAGCGCATCGCCGGAAGGGACTGCGGCCAGCACTGGCGCCGCGGCTCGGCAGGCAGAGCGCTTGAGCGCTGGATCGCGTGCCCGACGTGGCGACGCTACGGCCGGTCCCACCGCCGCCGCTCGCTCTCCAGCCCGTGCCACGATGCTGATCGTTGGCGGGGTAATCGTCGCCTTGGTGGCGGTTGTGTTGCTGATCTCCTCGGGCGGTGGCGGGAAATCGGGGAGTCAGGCATCGACCGGCGGGCAGGGGGCCGCGCAGACCTCGAGCACCTCGAGCGGTTCCCACAAGAGCAAACACACGAGTTCCCATCACAGCGAAAGCGCACCACCGGCGGCGAGCCCGGCGGCCACGTCGGTCGCGGTGCTCAACGGTACAAACACCACGGGCCTAGCCCACAGGCTGTCCACAAATCTCCAGCAGAGTGGCTACACGCAGTCAACGGCGCTGGACGGGACTCCGCCCGGATCGCATGCGACCACGATCGTCGAGTACACGAGTGGCCACAAGGCCGAAGCGCAGGGTGTGGCCAGCGCGCTCGGCGTCGCGCAGGTGCAGCCGATGGAAGCGGCCGTGGCCTCGCTTGCCGGCGCGGCGAGCGTGGTGGTGATCGCGGGCGAAGACAAGGCTGCGGCGGTCGGCGAAACGTCCGGAGGCGGCGGTGCCAGCAGTGCCACGGGCCAGTGACCGTCACATAGCGCCGTCTCCCGTCAAACGGCGAGCTAAAACCCCGGCTAACCTCCGCGCGTGCCAATAGCCCACTTCCTCGATCTCCCCGAGCGCTCCGTGAAGCCGCGCGAGCGGGGCCTGACACACGTGATCGATCGCGGCCTGTCGGTCGCCGAGGTGGACGGTCTGCTGGAGGTGGCTGCAGAGGCTGTGGACATCGTCAAGCTCGGTTGGGGCACGGCGCTGGTGAGCGCCAATCTGCGCCCGAAGCTCGAGCGCTATGCGGTGCATGGCATCCCCGTCGTGCTCGGCGGCACGCTCACCGAGCTGGCGATCAGGCAGGGCAGGGTCGAGGGGTTGATCGCTTGGCTGAAGGAGTTGGGCCTGCGCCACGTCGAGGTCTCCGACGGCACGATCGCGCTGGATGGCGAGGTCAAGAGCCATCTGATCCGCTCGCTCGTCGCAAACGACTTCGTCGTGCTGTCGGAGGTCGGCAGCAAGGATGCGGACTTCATCATGGCTCCATACGTGTGGGTGGAGCAGATCGAGCGCGACCTGCAGGCGGGCGCGTGGAAGGTGATCGCCGAGGCCCGCGAGTCGGGTACCGCCGGGATCTACCGCGCCGACGGCGAGGTGCGGACCGGCCTGATCGACGAGATCGTGCATGCGATCGACGCGGACAAGTTGATCTTCGAGGCTCCCCAGCGCGAGCAGCAGGTGTGGTTGCTGCAGAAGTTCGGGACGGAGTGCAATCTCGGCAACATCGTGCCCGGCGATGTGCTCTCGCTGGAGACGCTGCGCCTGGGATTGCGCTCGGACACGGTGGAGCGCTTCGCGCTGGGCGAGGGCGATTGAGCACCACAGCCCAGCCGCCGCCGGAGGGATCGCCGGCGCTGGCGGAGGGACCCCAGCCGTCGCCGCACCAATTCGCGACGGACAGGTTGGCGCAGGTCGTGTTCGCGCTGCTGGTGCTGGCGTGCTTCGCCGCATTCGTGATCACGCAGCGACTCAAGCACACGCCGACGGCTGTGCAGAGCTTCAAGCTGACGCCGATCTTCTCGCCGAATCCGACGGGGCATATCAAAGCGGAGCGGATCTCGTTCAAGCTCGCGAAAGCCGACGAGGTGACCGTTTCGATTCTCGACGCGGACGGCAACGAAGTCGCCACGCTCGTGCGTAACCGGCCGGTGGTTCGCTACAAACAGTTTTCGCTGCGCTGGAACGGCCGGATGGGGGAGGCGCGCCGTTTCACCATGCGCTCAGGCGCCGATGACACCACGATCGTGACGCCGCTAAACACTGGCGCCCCTGCCCCGGCCGGGGAATATCGCGTACAGGTGAGCTTGCGTGAACAGCACCGCTCCGTAAGTTCACCAAGTGGATTTATTTTGGTGAGAAGGTGAATCTAATCGTGCGCCCCGTCACCGCGGCGGCGGCCTCCGGCTCATCGGCATTTGCTCTTGGAACAACTCTGCCAAGTACAGGGGTAATAATTGCCGCGCTCCTAGGTGCCCTGGCGGTGATTGCTGCGCTGGCGCTGTTGATGCGCCGCCGGCCGGATGCGTTTCCACTGCTCGCGGTCTTTGCGCTGCCGTTCAGGCTGCCGATCTCGACGGACGGTAGAACCGTCAACCTGCTGATCCCCCTCTACCTGGTCGTGGCCGCGGGGACGCTCACCCACCTCCTGCCCCGGCTGCTCGCGCCGCGACTGCTGGGGCATAGTGTGGCGCTCGACGAGTCAGGTACGCACCGCCCGCCCGCCGCCCCCGCCGACAAAGGCGTCCTTCCCGGCAAACTCTCCACCATACTGTCCCCGCGCGGCCTGGAATGGCTGCTGCTCGTCGCCGTAGTGCTGTATGCGTTGCAGGGAGTTTATTCGACAGACCACGCGAAGGCCGCGGAGAACATTGCGTTCTTTTACGTGCCCTTCGGGTTGCTGTTCATGCTGTTGCGCGACGTGCGCTGGACGCGGGAGCTCGTGCTCGCGTGCCTGGGGGTGGCGGTTGTGTTGGCTGTGGTGTTTGCCGGGATCGGATTTATCGAGTATTACCGTAAGTCATTGTTCTTAAATCCAAAAGTTCTCGCGGCAAACCAGTTCGGTAATTATTTTCGCGTTAACTCTCTGTTTTTCGATCCGAGCATTTATGGTCGGTTTCTGGCGATCGTGATGATCGCCCTGACGACTGTGGTGTTGTGGAGTCGCCACCGGCGTGACGTTTTGCTCGGCGGGTGCGTGCTTGCGTGGCTGCTGGCGGGGCTGATCACGAGCTTTTCGCAGTCGAGCATCGCGGCGCTGCTGCTCGGGCTGGCGGTGCTCGCGGCCTATCGCTGGGACGCTCGCGCGACCGTGTACGTGACGGGGGCGCTGCTCGCGATCGCGGCGGTATTCGTGCTGTTGGCGCCGCCGAGCCTGCACTTTGGCTTGAACGGCTCGGGTGGCTCGACCAGCAACGCCACCAGTGGGCGCACGAAACTGATCTCCGGCGGTCTGGAATTGTTTGCGCAGCGGCCGCTTTACGGCTATGGCTCGGGCTCATTCGAAACTGAGTACAAGCGCCATGGCAAAGCGAGCGAGGCAAATGCGACGTCGGCTTCGCACACGATCCCGATCACGGTCGCCGCCGAGCAGGGCATCGTTGGCCTCGCCGTCTACTTCGCGCTGCTGATTGCGGCGTTTGTCGTGCTGCTGACGGGCGCTGGCCGTTCGCCTCCGCGACCGAAGCCGGGAGACGCTCGCCTTCGGCTCGCCTCCCCGGTCCGGCCAGCATCCCCATTTCGGCTAGCGATCGCGGCATGCTTCGCGGCGCTCGTGCTGCACACGTGGACCTACGCCGCCTTCCTCGAGGACCCGCTCACCTGGACGCTGCTCGGTATCGGTGTCGCGTTAGCGCGCCAGGGGGACCGCTGGCCGGCGACTCCCGATCTTTGATCGGGGTCGCCGCTTGACCAGCGACCGTCCTCGAAAGGTAGGTTCTGGGTCGTGCGCGACTACCTGAAGCGCCTGGTCACGACCGGCGCGGCGTATCAGTTCGGGGACATTCTCGCCAAGGGCCTCGCCCTGATCACGCTGCCGCTGTATACGCGCCACCTGGGCACGGCTTCCTACGGTGCGGCTGAATCGCTGCTGACGGCGGTGATCCTGTCGAGCATCCTGCTGCGCGGAGGTGTGGGTGAGGCGTTTATCCGCTTTTACTTCAACGACACCGACCAGGCCCGCCGCGATCGGATCACGCGCACGGCGATGGCCGCGGTTGTGTGGACCACGACCGTCGCATCGCTGGTGGCTGTCGCCTTTGCCGGCGACTTGTCGAAGCTGCTGCTCGGCTCTGAGGACCCGTTGCTGATCGACTGTGCGATTCTCGGCCTGTGGGCCTTCACGAACCTGGAGATGGTCTACGCCCAGTTGCGCGTCGACGAGCGTACGCGCGCGTACATCTACGCCTCTGGCGCAAACGTGGCGATGACGGTCACGTTCACCATCGTGCTGGTGGTGTTTGCGGGCCAGGGCGCGCGCGGGCTGCTGCTCGGCAACTTCGGCGCCTCCGCGCTGATCGTGATGGGGCTGTGGTTCGTGCTGCGCCGGCGCTTTTCGCTGCGCGTACACGTCGCGGATCTGACAGCGATGCTGCGCTTCGGTCTGCCGACGGTGCCTGCGGACGCGAGCGTGTACGCGCTGCAGGTCGCCGACCGCTTCTATCTGTTCAGGGTCTACAGCCACCAGGCCGCGGGCAGGTATGCGATTGCGATCAAGCTCGCGACAGTCGTGTTCGTGGCGGTGCGCGGCTTTCAGTATGCGTGGCCGCCGCTGGCGTACTCGATCGAGAGCGAGGAGGAGGCGGCGAGGCTGTACTCGCTGGTGACGACCTACTATGCGCTCGCGACCGGCGTGGTCGTCTGCGGTGTCGCGCTGCTCGGGCGTTGGATGGTGCGGTTGCTGGCTGCCCCGGAATTCTTTGGCGCCTACAAGGCGCTGCCGTGGCTGGCGCTCGGCTGGGCGCTGTATGGGCTGTACCTCGTGTTCATCGTGATCGCGGGTCGCGCGCGCGTGACCTCGCGCAACTTTCCCGCTGCCGCTGTCGGGTTGGTGGTCAACGTGGCGCTGCTCGTGCTGCTCGTGCCCCATGGCGGCGCGGGGCTGGGAATCGAAGGGGCGGGGATCGCGCTGTGTGGCGCTTACGCGGCGATGATCGTGGTCATTTACTTGCTGACACGTTCGCTCTTCCGCGTCGGCTTTCAGTGGCGTCGACTGGCGCAGTTGACGATGATCTTTGTCGGCGTGGCGGTCTCCGGGGAGCTGTTGCTGCCGACGCATGGCTTTGCCGGTCTGGCGCTGCGTGTGGCCTGGCTGGGACTGGTGCCGGTGCTGTTGCTGGGCACTCACTTCTTCGCTCCCGAAGAGCGGCGTCAGGCACGCGAGCTCCTCATTGATGGCCGCCGTCGTGTCGCTGCCTTCCGCGCCCGCGGTGGCGAGGTGCAGGAGTATGCGGAGGACCCTCTGAAAGACCTCTGATGTCCTCTGATGTGCTTTCAGGCGACCTACTGCATGCAGCGAGGTTTTTCCGCACCGGCCGCAGGGTGTCGAATCCGCTCCCGTAAGGCTCAAGCGTGGCGTCGAGGCGGCCGATTACGCCAGAGAGATGCCAGAGTTGTCCGTCAAGCCCGCGCGCCCTGCCGGTAATCGCGAGCGCGAGCGCCGCGCCGAGGCGCTGCACCGTCAGCGCTCGGACAAGCGGGCCCAGAAGATGGCAACGGCCGGCGAGCTCGCCTACCTGCGGGCCCAGCTGCGCGTGGCGGGACGACTCACCGCAAAGCTGGCGGCGATGCGCGACGTCGATGACATGGTCGAGCTGGTGGTCGATGAGCTGCACCACACGTTCGCGTTCTATCTGGCGGCGATTCAGCGGTTGGACGACGACGGCGTGCTGCGCTTGGTGGCCGGAAAGGGACCGCTGGCCGAGGTGATGACGGAGTTCCTGCTCGTCGAGCAGCCGGTCAGCGAGGGCGTCAATGGACGCGTGGCCCGTACGGGCACCACGGCGCTCGTGCTGGACACGCGCGAGGACGGCGATTACATCGCGCGCGATCCGCAGACTGACCCGCGCTCGGAGTTGAGCGTGGCGATCGTCGTCGATGATCGGGTGTGGGGAGTGTTGAACATCGAGGCGGTCGAGCCGGGAGCTTTCCGCGAGGCGGACGCCGTGCTCGTCGAGACAATCGTCGCGAGTCTCGGCAGCGCGGTGCACCGTGCCGAGTTGATCGCCGACCTGGAGGGCGCCTTCACGACCACGCTGGCGGCGCTGACCAGCACGGTCGAGGCGAAGGACCAGTACACCTCCGTCCACGGCCAGGATGTGGCCGGGATGGCCGCGCGCGTGGCTTTGCGTATGGGCCTCACCAACACCGAGGCCCGCGACGTGCGCTATGCGGCGATGCTCCACGACATCGGCAAGATCGCCGTGCCCAGCGAGATTTTGCTCAAGCCCGGACCGCTGAGTGACGCTGAGTGGGAGATCATGCGCAGCCACGCTGCGGTTGGCGGTGATCTGGTGAGCAGGATCGACGCCTTTGCTCATCTGTCCCCTGCTGTGAGGGCCAGTCACGAGCGCTGGGACGGGGGCGGCTACCCGGACGGCTTGGCGGCCGAGGAGATCCCGCTCGCGGCCAGGATCATCGCGACCTGCGACACCTACGACGCGATCGTCACCGAGCGCCCTTATCGCCCGGCCCGCACCCGTGACGAGGCGCTGATTGAGCTGGAGCGCGTCGCGGGCTCGCAGCTCGACAGAAGTGTTGTGCGGGCGCTCGTGCAGGAGCTGGCGGAGAGCTGACGCCGGTTTAGGACGGTTTTCTCGATCGTCCCCTCAGCTGCCGGAGCGCCGGTTGTACTCCTCTGCCGCCTCGCGCAGGCCTTTGCCGCGCTCGGGATGCATCGTCGCCGTTACGTGTTTCCAGTATCGCTGTGGTGATTGTGCAGGTAGCACGAGCGCGGCGAGTGCGCGCAGCAGGTAGGTCCAGGCTGTCAGCCAGCGCACCGTGCGTGCGGCGGTGGCGGAATGGTGCTTGCGCATGTACAGGTCGCGATTGCGCGACATTTCGACGATCCGCCGCTCGGGCACGGCGTCGGTCGAGAGCTGCTCGTGATGGATCGCGACGGCTGCCGGCACATACACGCTGTACCAGCTGACGTCGCGCAGCCGCCGGGCGAAGTCGACCTCGTCGGAGTAGACGAAGAAGTCCGGGTCCATGTAGCCGACCTGCTCCGCGGCGCTGCGCCGGACGAGCAGGGCAGCCGACTGGCACCAGTCGACTTCACGGGTCTGATCGCCCTTGCTCTGCACGGTAAACAGGCGGTGCAGGAATAGCGCTCCAACCAACGCCGTCGCGGTAGAGGGGAAGTGCCACGCTGATGGCTGGCTACTCCCATCCTCCCGCCTCAGGGCCGCGCCCGCACACGCCACATCGGGCTGTGCCTCCAGCGCCTCATACAGCGCGGCCGTCGCTCCTTCCAGTAACTCCGAGTCCTCGTTCAGCAACAGCGCGTAGCGCCCGCGGGCACGACGCATCAGCTCGGAGTCGTTGAGCGCCTTGCCCCGGCGCTCCTCGAGCGCGATCACCTCGTCCACCGCGGGGTGGGCCCGCGCCGCCGCGGCGGACCCATCGCGTGAGCCGTTGTCGAGCACGAGCACCTCGGTCGCGAATGGGAGGCTCTCCCGCTCCCGCGCAATCGCATCCAGGCCGCGCACGAGCAGCTCGCGCTGGGAGGTGTTGACCACGCAGAAGCTCAGCTCGATGTCGGGCACGCGCCTATTGTCTCCTGCGATGCGCGTCCACGTCGTCGATCCCTCGGCCTACACGCCTCCGTACGACCATGCGCTGTGCCTCGCGCTGGCCAGGGCGGGGGCGGAGGTCGAGCTGTTCACGAGTCGCTTTGCCTACGGCCCTGTCGCGGTTCCCGAGGGGTATCGGCGGCGCGAGCTGTTCTACCGCGCCGCGCGCTTTGCCCCTGGCTCCCGCGCGCAGCGCGTCGCCAAGCTCGCGGAGCACGTTCCGGACATGCTCCGCTACCGCCGCGCCGCGCGCGCGGCGGACATCGTGCACTTCCAATGGCTCTCCGTCCAGCACCTCGACGCCCATCTGCTCCCGCGCGGGCGGCGCGCCCCGAGGACAGGCCACCCCGGTGGCCCACGGCGCTCGCGCCCGGCGCTCGTCCTCACCGCCCACGACGTCATGCCGCGCGAGCCCCGCCCGGGACAACTCTCCGCCCAGCGCCGTCTGTACGACCGCTTCGACGCGATCGTCGTTCATTCTGAGCACGGCCGCGAGCGCCTGATCGATGAGCTGGGCGTGGACCCAGACCGTGTCTACGTGATTCCCCATGGCGCCTTTGCGCACCTCGCCGAGGCCCCCCCACAGCCGGGTGGGCGGGCTCCATTCCAGACCGATAAGCCGGTCGTGCTGTGCTTTGGGCTGATGCGCCCGTACAAGGGGATCGACGTGTTACTCGACGCCTGGCGAATGTTGGGAACGCGACCCGCCACCCTGCCTGCCGACCGGCCTGCCACGCCCGCCACCCCCTCTGTCGGCCCGCCCGCTGACCCGTCGCCCGCTCCGCCCGCCGCCCCGCCCGTCGCCCTCGACGCCGAGCTGTGGATCGTCGGCATGCCGCGCATGGACATCTCTCACCTCCGCGCCATCGCCCCCCCGAGCGTGCGCTTCGTGCCACGTTTTATCGCCGACTCGGAGCTGCCGGCCTACTTTCAGCGGGCCGACCTGGTCGTGCTGCCCTACCGCGAGATCGACCAGTCGGGCGTGCTGTTCACGGCGCTTGCGTTTGGCAAGCCGTTGCTGCTCAGTGACGTGGGAGGGTTTGGCGAGATCGCCGCCACCGGCGCCGCCCGCACCGTCCCCGCCGGTGACCCTGTCGCGTTGCATGGGGCGTTGGCGGAGCTGTTGGGTGATCCCGCGGCGTTGGCGGCGATGGCTGCTCGCGCCCGGGATGCGATCGCGGGGGAGTACGCATGGGAGATGATCGCTCGGCGTACGCTGACCCTCTACGAGTCTCTCCATCGTGACGAGGCGGGTGGGGATCACTTCAAATGACCACTGCGCTCGAGATCATTTTCTGGTTCTGCGCCGCGCTGATCGTGTGGACCCAGCTCGGCTATGCCGCCGTGCTGGCCTTGCTGGCGCGCCTGTTGGCTCGCGCGCAACGCCCGACTCCCGCGACCTCCGCGTCGCCACCCTCGCTGTCCTTGATCGTCGCGGCGCACGACGAGCAGTCGGTGATCGCGGCGAAGGTGGCCAACGCGCTCGCGCTCGATTACCCGCGTGAGCTGTTCGAGGTGATCGTCGCCTGTGATGGCTGCGTCGACGAGACCGCGGCCCGAGCACGTGACGCGGGGGCCGATGTCGTGCTGGAGCTGCCCCGCGGCGGCAAGATCCGCGCGCAGGATGAGGCCGTGCGTGGCGCCCGCGGCGAGATCGTCGCGTTCTCCGATGCCAACGCCCTGTGGGAGCCCGCCGCGGCTCGCTCGCTCGTCGGCGCCTTCGCCGATTCGCGAGTGGGCTACGCCTGCGGCCAAGTCCGCTTTTTTCAGAATCCCCACCCACCCCGCGGGACTGCCGCCACCAACCAGGAGGGCTTGTACTGGCGCTATGAGATGGCCGTACGCTCCTCGGAGTCGCGGCTACGCTCGATTACGGCCGGCAACGGCGCGATCTACGCGACCCGGCGCGAGACCTATCTGGAGGTGGACCCGATCATGGGCCACGACCTGTCGTTCCCGTTCAACATGGTCAAGCGCGGCTGGCGCGCCGTGTATGTGCCCACTGCCCGCGCCGAGGAGAAGATGGTGCCTTCGATCGAGGGGGAGTTCGCGCGTAAGCGGCGCATGATGAGCCACGCTTGGCCGATCGTCCTGCGCGGTGGGATGCTCTCCCCGCGCGGTTACGGTCTCGCCTATGGGCTGATGATCCTCTCCCACCGGATCTTGCGTTACCTCACCCCCGCCCTCCACGCCGTCGCGCTGTCGGCGAGCATCCTGCTCGTGATCGGTGGGGCGGGCATGCTCTATACGGTGACGCTCGATCTCCAGCTCGCGCTGCTCGCTGCCGCCGGCCTCGGCGGTGTGCTGCGTGTCCGCCCGCTGCTGGTGGCTCGCTACTACGTTCTGACGACTGCTGCGCTTGCGCTGGGCCTGTGGGATTGGCTGCGCCACGGAACCGATGCAAGCTGGAACGCCGCGGAGGGCACGCGATGATCTCTCCCGCCGGCCGGGACGGCCTCTTCCGGTGATCCGTCGTGCGCTCGACATCCTCGTGTCCGCCTCCGTGCTCCTCATCAGCTCCCCGCTGCTCGTGCTCGCGCTGCTCGCCGTGCGCCTCGAGTCCGCCGGGCATCCGATCTATCGCCAGCGGCGCGTTGGACGCGATGGGCGCCCGTTCGACGTGATCAAGCTGCGCACGATGGTTGACGGTGCCGAGCACCTCGGCGCCGGGTTGGCGGTCAACGAGAACGACGCGCGCATCACCCGCGTGGGCGCGTTGCTGCGCCGTACCTCGCTCGACGAGCTGCCTAACCTGCTGAATGTGTTGCGCGGTGAGATGTCGTTGATCGGGCCCCGCCCGACCTTGCCCGTGCAGGTTGAGCAATACACCCCTCGCGAGCGCGGGCGCCTCGCGATCAAGCCGGGCATCACGGGCTGGGCGCAGGTCAATGGCCGCACGGCGCTGCCCTGGAGTGAGCGCATCGAGCTGGACCTCTTCTACATCGAGCACCGCTCGCTCGCGCTCGACTTGCGGATCCTGCGACGCACCGTCGCGATGGTGCTCGGCGGCTCTGGCCTGTACAAGGGTCACGCCGGGGGCTGGGAGGGCGAGCTGTGAGCGCCCCCGCCGACCGGCCCACGAGCCCGCCCGCCCCCGCCCCCGCCGGTCCTCCCGCCGACACCCCCTCCAAGCCGCCTCTAACCCCGCCGGCGATCCTCCTGACCGGCGCTGGCAAGCGCTACGACATCGTTTCCTGCTTTGCCGCTCTCACCACAACGATCGTCGCCGACCCCTCTCCCCTGGCGCCTGCCCAGTACGCCGCACACGTACGCGCCGCCGTCCCGCTGATCGACGATCCCGGCTACGTCCCGGCCCTCGAAGACCTGTGCGCACAGCACGGCGTGGGTGCGGTGCTGCCGCTCACCGACCTCGACATCGAGGTGCTCGCCCGCGCCCGGGAGGACGGGCGCCTGCCCGCGCTCGTGCCGTCCTCCGAGGTCGCCCGCGCGACCTACGACAAGTACGAGACGCATCTGCTGCTGAAGCGCCTCGGCCTGCCCTCCCCGCCGACGGCGCTGCCCGAGCAGGATCTCGCGGCGCTGCGCTATCCGGTGATGGTCAAGCCGCGTCGCGGCTCCGGCGCACGCTCGATCCACCTCGCCCACGACGTCTCCCAGGCGCGCTTCTTCGTCGATTACGTCACCGAGGCGACGATGATCCAGCGCGCGATGAACGGTCCCGAGCTATCGATCGACTGCCTCGGTGACTTCGACGGTCGTTGCCTGAATGCGATCCCGCGCACGATGCTCGAGTCACGTGGCGGTGAGTCGATCAAGGGCGCCGTCCTTCACGACCTCGAGCTGATCGAGCTCGGGCGGCGCACGATGGAGGCGCTGGCTGTCCGCGGGCCGGCCACGATCCAGGTCTTCCGCGACCCCGAGCTTGGGTTGCGGATCACCGACGTGAACACCCGCTTCGGCGGCGCCTTTCCCGCGCCCGTCTATGCCGCGCTGCCCGGCCGCACCTACCCCGAGCTGATCCTCCGGCTCGCGGCCGGCGATCCGGTTGCGCCTCACGTCGGCGAGTTCCGTTCTGGGATGATCTTTACTCGCTACTACTGGCAACTGGAGCTCGACGGGGTTGGCGGGGACCAGCTCGCTCCAACCGGCCGCGAGATCGTCCCCGGCGGTCCAACTGCGCCAAGGTAGCTGCCGACAGAGGTAGAATCTACATTCTGTGAACACAGTGCTCGCCGATCCGCCGGCTGTAGTGACCCCCGAGCAGCCGTCCACTGCCCAGGCCCCAGGCGCCCCGCCGCCCAGCTCCGCGCCGCAGTCCGCCCCCGCCGCGCCGGCCCAGCCGACTTGCGCAAATTGCGGTGCGCCGATGGACAGCGCTCAGGACTGGTGCTTGCAGTGTGGCGCTGGCGCGCCCGGCAGCCTCGGTGCGGACGGCCCCAGCTGGCGCTCGGCCGCAACGGTCCTCGCCGCCACGGTGGTTCTCGTGCTTGGCGCGGCCGCGGCCGCCTATGCGGCGCTGACCAAGGGCCCTGCCCACAAGGCCCGCCCGGCGACGGTCACGGTCGCCCAGACTCCGACCCCCGTGACCCCTTCGGCGACTACGCCCCTCACGTCCACGCCCGCGACCCCCGGTGCGGCCACTCCCCAGACTCCCGGTGCCACTCCCACACCGAAAGCCTCCGGGGCTCCCGCCCTCAACCCGTTGTTTACGGGATCCTCCAAACCACCGAAAATCCCGATCAAAGCGGCCACGCCGAAATCCTCGGGCACGACCACGACGACCACCACACCCTCCACGACGACCACGCCCTCCGCTGGCACCAAATCCAGCGGCGGCTCCGGCGCTGAACAGTTGCCGCCCGCGATCGTGCTCGACACCGACGCGGCAGCCACCTACAACCCCTACGGCTACCCGGCGAGCGAATTCGGGGACCCGAGCCTGGCGATCGACGGCGACGCTTCGACGGCCTGGACCGCGCAGGTCAACCCAGCTGTGGCCCCGAAGCTGGCGGAGGGACTCGTGATCGACCTGAAGAGCGCCCAGCGACTGTCGGCGATGACGCTGATCACCGCCACCCCGGGGATGAGCGTGCAGGTGTATGGCGCCAACGGCCACACTTTGCCCTCATCGATCACCGATCCGGAATGGGTTGAACTCAGCCCCTACCGGGTCACGCACAAACACAACGTGCACATCAAGCTTCGGGACTCGACTAAAGCGTTTCGCTTCGTCACGCTGTGGATCAGCAAGGCCCCCGCCGCGTCGGTCGGCACCGCCCAGGCGCCTGGGCACGTCTCGGTGAACGAACTCGAACTCTTTCCCGCGACCTAACCTGCCCGCGCCCTAACCTGCGCGACCTAGCCCGCTCACCCCGCCCGCTTGGCGGCGCGTTCGACCGGGCTTTTGGCGGAGGAGCGTTTCGCGACCGCACGTTTCGCCGCTGGGCGTTTTGCGACCGCGCTCGGCGACTTCCAGACCTCGTCGAGGAAGGCGGCGATTTCGTCCGTCAGCCGCTCGGGCGTCATGCGCAGCTCGACGAGCGAGTCAGCTTCCAGCAGACGCGCGTTTGGCAGCTCCTTTGCGAGTATCCCCGCATCGGAGAAGGGGTGCACGGGATCACGATGGTGCCCCAGCACGAGCGCCGGCGTCTGGAAGGTGTGTCGCTCGCTGCGAGGTGGGGCGATCCGCCCGAAGAACAGTCCTTGCAGCACCGCGCCGCTGGGGCCGGGTTCCTGGCGCACCAGATCGAGCACGACGTTGCCGTAGTGGGGCAGCAGCCGGCGGGGCACCGCGCGCGTGCCCTGCGCGAGCAGCTTCATCAGCGGCTCGCCAAACGTCAGCGCGACGAGCAGCGGTGTGAAGGCCAGCGCGCTGGGCAGCAGCCCGTTGTCGAGCACGGGCATCTCGATCACCATTCCGCGCAAGCGCTCCGGCGCCACCGAGGCGATCTCGAGCGCCGTGTTGGCGCCCAGCGAGGTGCCCATCACGACGGCCTGCTCGATCCGCAGATGGTCCATCAGGGCGATTACCTGCTCGCCGAAGATGCTCATCGAATAGCGCCACATGTCACGCGGGCGATCGGACTTGCCGTGTCCGAGCAGGTCGATCGTGATCACGCGGTTCCCGCGCGCCGCGAGATCTTCTGCGAGTGGGCGATGCATCTCCTGCGAGAGCAGCAGCCCATGGACCAGGATCACCACACGGCTGCTCGACGGGGAGCTCTTCGCGGTCCGCCCGCGCTCGCCCTTTGCCGTCAGCGCCGCCAGTCCACCGCCGTATTCGGTGTAGGCGATACGGCGGTTCTGCAAGCGAAAAGACGACATCGAGCCCCTACTCTACCCTTGCCTTCGGGCACTCACGCATCCGGTCTATCCCCGCCCTCTCGGGCCTCACGCCGCCCCTCTGCATCCCCGCCTCGGGATGTAGATCCACGCGAGCCCGGGCGGTTTCCGTGGATCGCCCGGGCTCGGTGGTATCCCTCCCCGACCCTCTCCGGTGGCCGTCTGACGGATGGCCTGCAGGCAACCGTCCAAGCAGATGACCTCTCTATGAACCCGCGAGCTGCGCAAAAGGTGCGCTGTTCGCTACGTTAGGAGCAGATTCATGGCCAAGCAGCCCCGTATCCTCGCTGGACAGACCGCCGCGATCACCGGCGGGGCGCGCGGCATCGGCCGCGTCACCGCGCTGGCATTCGTGCGCCAGGGAATGAAGGTGGCGATTGGCGATGTCGACCTTCCGGCGGCCCTCGAGACCGCCGCCGAGCTGGGCGACAGCGCCGTGGGCCTTCCGCTGGACGTGACCGACCGGGCTTCGTTTGCCGCGTTTGTGGACGCGACCGAAGAGCAGCTGGGTCCGCTGGACGTGCTGATCAACAACGCCGGGATCATGCCGATCGGTCCGTTCCTCGAGGAGGACGATGCGACTGCTCAGCGCATCCTCGACATCAATGTGCTCGGCGTGATCATCGGGATGAAGGTCGCGCTGCCGCGGATGCAAAGCCGTGGGCGTGGCCATGTCCTCAACATCGCCTCACAAGCCGGCAAGTACGGATTCCCGGGCGGCGCCACATATTGCGCCAGCAAGGCGGCCGTGATCAATCTGAGCCGGGCGGTGCGCAAGGAATTGCGCGGCTCTGGCGTGGACATCTCGCTGATCAGCCCGGTGGCGGTCAACACCGAGCTCGGTCTCGGCTTGGCCGAACCGCGTCAGCGCCAGTTCCGCAAGATCGAGCCCCAGCAGGTCGCCGACGCGATTGTGGAGACGCTGCACGTGCCGAAGTTCGACGTGCACGTGCCCAAGGCGCTGTCGATCAGCGAGCGGGCGTCCGCGCTGCTGCCGATCGGCGTGCAGGACTCCCTCTCGCGTCTGGCCCATGCCGATGACGTGCTCTCGCAGGTAGACACGAACGCGCGCGCCGGCTATGAGCTGCGCGCCGCCCGCTCGGAGCCGGGGCTGCCGCCGGCGCCCGAGCAGGCCCAGATCCCCGAGCACGCTAGCTGAGCCACTCCGCGATCGTGCGCCCGATCAGCGGCCCTTGGTCCTCCTGCAGGAAGTGCGAGGCGTTCTCGATCACCCGCGGAGCCTCCCGCCTGATCGCCGCGGCGAATTTCTCGCCCACCGCGACCGGTACCACCGGGTCGGATTCTCCCCACAGCATCAACGTCGGCCGCCGGTCCTCACGCAGCGCGTCCAGCACGCGCTGCCCGTCTGCCGCCCCGGGCGCCTCGGGTGTCTGGGGGATCAATAGCGGGAAGGCGCGCGCGCCGGCCTTCGCGTCGATGCTTACGAACGGCGCGTCGTAGGCGGCGATCACCTCGTCGCCCGGGTCGTTCTTGCAGGCGCCGCGCACGAGCATCCCGACCGGCAAATCCTCCGTACGAGCCACGAAGTCGCGGAACGCGATCCAAGCGTCGGTCATCCGCTGATGACCGGTAAAGAGCCCCGTGTCCAGGATCACGATGCGGTCGATCCGCGCGGCGTGCTCGACCGCCAGACGCAGGCCGATCGGGCCGCCCCAGTCGTGCACGACGATCGTGGCGCCGTGCAGGTCGAGCTCCTCGAGCAGCGTCGCGGCCATCGCGACGTGGCGGTCGTAGGAGTACCAGGAGATGTCCATTGGCTTGTCCGAGCGGCCGAAGCCGGGGAGGTCCGGCGCGAGGCAGCGAAAGCCGGCGTCGCGCACGGGCACGATCACGTGCCGCCACAGAAACGACCAGGTCGGCTCGCCGTGCATGAAGATCACGGGCGCTCCCTCGCCCTCGTCGAGATGAGCCAGGCGCAGGCCGTCCACGTCGCGATAGTGAGGGGCGAAGGGAAAGTCGGGCAGCCCCTCCAGCAGCTCGTCGGGTGTACGCACGGCGTCGGTCATCTCGTCTGGCAGCATATCCGCGTGTCCATCGGTTAGGCTCGCGCTGAATGCACGCGGCAGTCCTTCAACTGGCGCCCATTTTGGGCGCGGAGAAGAGCAAGGTCCCGTTCTTCATCGCGGGCGGCGCGCTGGTGCTGTGGGCGCTGATCGTCTCGCTGGGTCTGGGCATGCGCAGGCCCGACTTCCCCTCGGGTCCCTCGCAGCAGCGCGGGATCATCGCGGTGACCGCCGTGCTCGTCCTGGCGGCCGTCAGCATGGCTGTGGTCACCTCGGGCGACAAGAAGACCGCGACCTCCGCCGCGACGACCTCTCCCGCCACGACCTCCTCCTCCTCCTCCTCCGCGACCTCACCCACTGCCACCACCGGGACCCCCGCGCCGCCCTCCTCTCCCGCAGCCGCGTCGACTTCGCTGACGCTCGCCGCGAACCCCGAAGGCCAGCTCAGCTACAACACCAAGCAACTGAGCGCGAAGGCCGGAAAGGTGACGATTACGATGACGAACATGGCGCCCGAGGAACACAACGTGACGGTCGCGCAGGGGAGCACCGTCCTGGGGGCGACCCCGACTTTCCAGGGCGGCTCGAAGACGCTTACGCTGAACTTGAAGCCCGGAACGTACACCTTCTACTGCTCCGTTCCCGGACATCGCCAGGGCGGAATGGAAGGCACGCTAACCGTCTCGTAGAGCCTTAGGGTTTTGGGATTTCGGCCATAAAATATTCATCAAGCAGAGAACGAGAGAAGGAAAACCATGAACATCCTCGCCAGACTCGATCAGACTCGCAGCGCATGCAATGTGTTGGAGCATCCCTTCTATCAACGCTGGAGCGCGGGTGAGCTGAGCGCGGGTGAGCTGGAGTGCTATGCGGGCGAGTATCGCCACGCGGTGTTGGCCCTGGCGGAGGCTTCGGCGCTGGCGGCCGCGCAGGCTGGACCGGCGCTCGCGAGCGAGCTGAGCGCGCACGCCGCGGAGGAGGCGGCGCACGTGGAGCTGTGGGACGACTTCGCCCGCGCCACAGGAACGCGTGACGCCAATGCGCCCCTTCCGGAGACGCAGGCATGCATGCGCGCCTGGACGGCCGGCGAGAGCCTGCTGGAGCATCTGGCGGTGCTCTATGCGATCGAGGCGGGTCAGCCAGAGATCTCGAAGACCAAGATCGAGGGCCTGACTGAGCATTACGGCTACGAGGCCGAGGGCCCGGCGGTGGAGTACTTCACGCTGCACGAGCGGCTCGACCGCGAGCACGCCCGCCAGGCCGGTGAGCTGATCGAGCAGCTGCTGAGCGGTTGCGACGATGCCGATGCGCAGGCCGAGCGGATGCTCGAGCGCGCGCAGGCTGCCTTGTGTGGCAACTGGGAGCTGCTCAGCGGCGTCGAAGCAGTCGCCGCCTAGGCCCTCTGGCGAGCCTCCTCCCTCTGAGAGCCCCTCACGCCGCGGGCCGCGCGGCGAGCCGCCAGGCAAACAGCACGGCGGCCACGGAGGTCGCGAGGTTCAGGCTGGACACACCCGGCGCCATCGGGATGCTGATCTGCGCGTCGGCGCGCGCGGTGAGCTCGCTCGACAGGCCGTAGCGCTCGGTGCCGAACGCGAGCACCGCGCGCGCGGGTAGCGAGGCGGGATCCAGTGGCTCGCCCTCGGGGTCGAGGGCGATCAGCGGACGGTCGCGGGCTCCCAATGCCGCCGGTCCCTCCAGCCGCGCGACGGGCACCGCGTAGTGCAGCCCGGCGGCGCCGCGCAGCGCGTCGGGGTGCCAGGGGTCGTGGCTGCCGGTGCTGAGCACGCCGGCGATCTCGGCGGCGGCGGCGACACGTACGCAGGCGCCCATGTTGCCGAGGTCACGCGGGTCCTCGAGCAGGATCACCGGCGCCTCGCGTGGGTCGTTGAGCATCGCGGCGGGATCGCCGGGGCGCCGCTCGGCCAGCGCGATCACGCCGGTCGGCGGCGGCAGCGGGGCGAGCTGGGCGAACACGGACGGCTCCACCGGCTGGGCGAGCGCGAGCAGGCGGGCGCTCAGATCCGGGGCGAGCGCGGCGGCGAGCCGCTCCAGCGCGGCGTCGTCGTCGGCGACGACCTCGAGCAGCGGAGCATCGAAGCGCAGCGCGTGCTTGAGCGCGTGGAACCCTTCGAGCACGGCAAGCGTCTCATCGCGCCGCGCGCGGCGAAAGCGCGGGATCAGCGATCCGTCTGACACCGCGCGATGATCGCACTTCCGCGTGGCGCGCCCATTACTCTCGATCCGCTCGAGCTCACGCCGACCCGAGATCCCGTAGCACCGAGCGCGCGGCGTTGTAGCCGTTCATCCCGTGTGCGCCCGCCCCCGGCGGGGTCGCCGCTGAGCAGACGAACACGCCCTGGATGCCGGTGCTGTAGGGGTCGATCGCCAGCCGTGGGCGGATCACGGTCTGCCACGGTGTGTTGGCCCCGGTGATGATGTCGCCGCCGACGTAGTTGGCGTTATCGCTCGCGATCTGCCTCGTCGAGTGCACGTTCCTCGCGAGGATCCGCTCGCGCAGGCCGGGGGCGAAGCGTTCGATCTGGTCGAGCAGCGCCTCGGTCGCGTCGCCCGTGTAGCCGCTCGGCACGTGCGCATAGGCCCACACCGGGTGAACGTCGTTCTTGGCCCGCGTTGGGTCGGCGAGCGATTGCTGGCAGACGATCACGAACGGGCGCTCGGGCATGCGGCCGCGGTTGATCTGCCGCTCGGCGGCGACGATCTCGGCGAAGGATCCGCTCGCGTGCACCGTGCCCGCCCGGCGCGCCGGCTCGCTCGTCCACGGCACGCCACCCGCGACGGCGAGGTCGACCTTGAACGCTCCCGGGCCGTGGCGGTAGCGCCGGTAGGCGCGCGCGACGTGCGCGGGCAGCCGAGCGCCCGCGATCTCGGCGACCGCGCCGGGCGCGAGGTCGAGCACAATCGCATCGGCTTTGGGCAGCTCAGCCAGCGAGCTGACTCGTCGCCCCGTCTCCAGGTTCCCGCCATGCTCACGTATCACGGCGGCTAGGGCGTCTGAGATCGCCCGCGACCCGCCGCGTGCGACCGGCCAGCCGTACTTGTGCCCGGCGCAGATCAGCGCTATCCCCACCGAGGAGCTCATCGGCGCCGACAGCGGGCTGAAGGCGTGCGCGGCGCAGCCGCCCCACAGCGCTCGCGCCTCCTCGGTCTTGAACTTGCGGGCCAGCAACGTCGCCGGCGTTGCCGCCGGCAGGCCAAAGCGCAGCAACCGCAGCGGATGGCGCGGCACGTGCAGGATCGGCCGCATGATGTCCTCGCTCAGCTCCCCGAACCCCCGTGACGGTGATCCGAAAACGCGCTGCCACGTGCGCCCGTCCTCGCCGAGCCCCGCTCCGGTTTCCGCAATCGAGCGCACCATCACCCCGGCGCTGCCGCCGTCGAGTGGATGGGCGAGGTCGACCTCTGACCAGCACCACTGAAGGCCATGGGACTCGAGGTGGAGCTCGTTCAGCGACGGCGCGCCGACCGCCATCACGTGCACGGCGGAGCAGTCGTCGTGCAGCAGGCCCGGGAGCGTCAGTTCGCTGGAGCCGGTGCCGCCCCCGATCTTCTCCTGCGCCTCCAGCACCGTTACTCGCACGCCCGCGCGCGCGAGCCACGCGGCGCACGTCAGCCCGTTCGGGCCGGACCCGACGACGATCGCCTCACTCACTGCGCCTCACTCACTGCCCTATCGCGGCGTGCGCCGGCCGCGAGCTGCCGTGGCCGGTCACCTCGACCGGGAACGCGCCGCTCTGCAGCGCGTCCGTCTGCTCGAGCCACGGCTGGCGCTGCACCATGTCCGCCACGTTGACGTAGCCCTCCTCGATCAGTCCCGAAGCCGCGTCGTAGATGCGGTATCGCTGGCGCTGGGAGTGGGCGGGTTGGGACTCGAGCATGATTACCCGCAGCTCACCCTCGGTGAATTTGCATTTCTCCTGCACGGCCTCGAGTAACTGCTCGTTGTGGAAGTGACCGTCGCCGAAATTGTAGCCCAGCACCACCCCGGCGACCACCTCCCCCTCGCGCGCGTCGTAGGCCTCGACATCATCGACTGCGTGTGACAGCAGGCCGTTCAAAGCCCGCCCGTGCGCGTGCATCGAACGGAAGGCGAGACCCTTGTAGAGTAGTAACTCGACCGTGTCGCGATCATATAATTTCAGTAACTGCTTGACGGCGATCGGCGCGGCCTTGACGATCGACTCATCGAGCTTCTCCTCGGCGGCGCTGTCCTTTGCAAACAGCCACTGGCTCGTTGCCCAATTACCCGCGTAGTAACGCATTGAGGGCAGGAACGAGATTTTCTCCGGGTAGAGATTACCAAGCACGGGAATTCCTATACAGGTGACCGCCATGATCGCGATCAGCAACGGTTCGTCTAGCGTTGACAGTGGCACTCCTCCGTAGTGGCCAAACAGAAACAAAATCCCAAAAATCATAAATATGTTCCACTCCAACGGCACCCCCAGCGGAAACGTCGAGAAGATGTGGACGTGGAAAATAATCATTCCCACTACGGCGATCGTGAGCAGCGCTCCACTCGGAGAGCAGAGCAATATCAATGGCAACGTAAACTCCATCACGGTGCCCATGTGTGCCGCCAGCGCGCCGGTCGCGGAGGGCAGCAAATCATCGGGGTATTTGCGCCACAGCCTGCGCTTTGCCGCCCGCGAGCGATTCCATGGCGTGTTGCTGATCATCACGGTCACGACGAACGGGAAGTGACGGTTCAGCTTCGAGGAGGCGGCCCCCCACCAGATGCAGATAAACACGATCTGGGCGGCGACGATCAGATTGGAGAGAGGAAATAAAAATATGATCATCAAATTCCCGTAGACCTCCGCGCGGGCCGCCAGGAATGGCACCTTGTCGCGCAGACCGAGCAGGATCCCAACCGCCAGTAGCACCCCCACCGCGGTTGGGTCCAGACGACCGGCCGTGGCGCCGGCAGTCGAGCTGGCGCCCCAGACCAGCAGGTACACCGCCGCCGCGAGCAGGCCCGCGTACAGGGCCACGTCGAGCACCGTCCGCGTCGTTCCCCGCGTGAGCGGCACTCGCTCGGGCCACGGTGGCAGGCGCGTCGTGCCCGGGCGCAACCAGTACAGGAACCCACCGAACATCGGCGAGAACCGCAACGTCAACGGCATCGAGCCGGCGCCGAGACCGAGCACCTCCCACAGCATCGTCCACACGACCGCCTTCTCGAACACGATCGGCTGTGTCCACCAACTGTGCAGGCTGCCGAGTCCGCCGAGTCCCTTCGTCGTCGCGGAGATCAGCAGCAGCCCGCCGCCCGCGTAGATCATCAACTTGAAGATGTACAGCAGATAGACGAAGGTGGGCGTGCCGAAGCCGTTGATCGCCCAGTCCTGCGCGAGCGGCTTGATCCGCTCCAGGTGACCTAGGCGCTTCCACTCCTCGATGTCGACCGGCGGTGGAGCCGGCGCGATAAATCCCATGGCTTCCCCTTCCTCCTCGCGGGAAGACTAACCACTGGCACGCCCCCTCACGCGCCCGCCACCACGCAACCGCCCGCCACCACGCAACCGCCCGCTACCTCCCACGCGCGCGCCACCACACGCACCGCCTGCTACCGACGCGCGCCTCGCCCCCGACGCGCCTGCTACCCCGACGCACTCGCCACCCACCCCGGCGCTTCGCCATCAGCGCGCGCTACGCTGCTCCCCATGCGCCCCGCGCGCCCCACGCCCACCGCACCGGTCGCCGCCGGCACGTTGATCATCGGCTATGCGGTCGCGGTTGCCACCGGCTCCCGGCCTCTGGGAGGCGTTGTCCTGGTGATCGGCGGCTTCTGGTGCATCCAGGCCTGGCGGCGGCGTCATGGAGCAAGGACGGCGGCGACGCTTGCCTGCGTGGGCTTGGCCGCGTTCGTCCTCTCTCACCTGCTCGCGCTCGTGATCGGCGCGTGGCCGTCGGTGCTGCTCGTGGCGGCGGCCATGGCAGCGGCGGCCTGGACCCGAGCCGACGCGCAGCCCCCTCGCGTCAGCGCGGTCTGACCCCCCGCCTGCGCGGGCGCCCCCGCTCACACATACTCTCCCGCCCTACCCAGGCGCCTCACCCACGCATACGTTCCCGCCCTACCCAGGCACCCCGCCATGGCCGCCTCAGGCCAGCTGAGCCTCTCTCGCAGAGTCCCCCTCCGCCGCGTCCGTCTCCTCCTGCACCCCCGCTCGCAGGCCGGCGAACGCCACGATCGCAGCGGCCGCCATGACCGCCGCCATCACGTACAGCACCGACTGTGTCGCCTGGGCGAAGTCGAG
This sequence comes from uncultured Solirubrobacterales bacterium, assembly GCA_963804555.1. Lineage (GTDB taxonomy): Bacteria > Actinomycetota > Thermoleophilia > Solirubrobacterales > Solirubrobacteraceae > Palsa-744. The sequence goes on along the minus strand of CAWDQX010000004.1, from coordinate 74,571 downwards.
CCGGATGAAGTGGGGGATGTGCGCGGCGCTCCCGCCGGAGCCCTGGGACTGCTGCGCGATGCTCGATGCCCGCGCATGCGCTTGGGCGCTCGTCAGGCCCAGGTGCATCAGTGAGGTGGTGGTGCGCGAGCGCAGCTGCGAGACCAGGATCGAGCCGAGGATCGCCAGGCCGAGGCTGGCGGCGTAGTTACGCACCGTCTGGGTGATGCCGCTGGCCTCGCCGTAAGACAGCCGAGAGGCGCGATTGACGGCGTCCGTGCTGGCCGGGCCGAGCATCAGACCCATACCGGCTCCGGCGAGGATGATGTACCACTGCTGGGTATTGAAGTCCAGACCCGTGACCTTGCCGGCCCACAGGTAGAAGCCGACGGCTGAGATCGCGCAGCCGAGCACGACCGGCCGCTTGGCGCCGATCCGGTCGAGCATCCGCCCACCGATCTGCGCGGCGATCACGAAGCCGATGAAGAAGTAGAGGATGTAGACGCCGGCGTTCGAGGGCGTCTTGCCGAGCGCGATTTGCGCGTACTCGCTGGCGAAGAAGAACACAGGGATGAACGTCAGCATTGCGATCCCGAGCACGATGTTCTCGACCAGGAACGGACGGATGCGAAAGATCTGAACTTCGATTAAGGGAGAGGGAGAGCGGACCTCGATGAAATAGAAGGCGACCAAGATTGCCGCGCCCACGACGATGCAGGCCCAGGTGCCGGGACTGCTCCATCCCCAGATCGAGGACTGCTGGAAACCGAACACGCTCAGCGCCACGCCGCTGGCGATCAATGCCAGGCCTTTGTAGTCCATGCGCGCCGGCCGGTGCACGGTGCTCGGCTTGGAGATCACGATCAGGATCAGCGCGATCGCCGCGACGGGGAGGTTCACCCAGAAGATCGCCCGCCAGGTCCACTGTGTCAGAAAGCCACCGAGGATCGGCCCGACCGCGGTCAGCCCACCGGCGATCCCGAAGAAGATCGCGAGCGCGCGGCCCCGTTCGCGCAGCTCAAACGTCTGCACGACGATCGCCAGCGCCGCCGGAAACATGATCGCCCCGCCCGCGCCTTGGACGACACGGAACGTCACGATCCACGCCTCGGCGAGGCTACCCTTCGGCGTCAGCCCGCACATCGCCGAGGAGCCGGCGAACAGGATCACGCCGAGCGTCACCATCTTGCGGTGCCCGGCCGTGTCGGCGAGCCGGCCGCCGAACGCGAACAGCGCGGCGAGCGAGAGCAGATAGGCGTTGATCGCCCACTGCGTGCCGGTGCTCGTCAGGTGCAGCTGCTTCTGGATTTCCGGCGCGGCGATCGACACGATCGTCTGGTCGATGAACGTCATCGCGACGGCGAAGATCATCGCCGCCAGGATCAGGTTCCGCGACTCTCCGCCACCCCCATCCCCGGCCGTCATGTCCATCAGGCTAGCTCTCCGCCTCCGTTGCCGTCGCCTTGCTCCCCGACCCCGCTGACCGCGTCGATCTTGCCCGCCTCGCCCGCCGCCTCAGCCGCCAATTCCTCGAGCAGTCCGCGCCATCTGCTCCAGGGCTCCCTGGTGTCCAGCGACGTCGTACGTGCCGCTCAGCTCCCGCGGGTCGCGGTAGGCGAGCAGCACATCCTCTCCCTCCCGCCAGACCAGCATCCGCAATGGCAGCTCGATCCCGATCCGCGGATCATCCTGCATCAGCGGCGTTCCCCCTCGCGGATTTCCGAACAGCACGACCTCCTCGTCCGCGAGCTCCATGCCGACCTCGCGCGCGGCCGCTGCGTGGTCGATGCGCGCGAACACCGTCAGCCCTCGTCGCTCGATCGCCGCGAGCAGCGAGCCATCGTCTCGCTGTAGCCCAAAGCGCTTCGCTTGGTGATCATGCTCCGCCGAGTCGGCTTTCACCGGCGAGCCGGCTTCGACTGGCGCTCGCCTCATGCGGCAGCTCTGCCCAGACCACTTTTCCGCTGGCGATCGCTTCGACTCCCCAGCGAGTCGCCAGTACGTCGATCAACCCCAGTCCGTGCCCGGCCCGTGCGACCAATCCATGTCCAGTCACCGATCCCTGCTCAGGCTCCCAACCCTGCTCGGGCGACGCCGCGTCCAGCGGACTCGCGTCCTGGACGGCGACACGCAGCACCGACTTCTGCGCCTGGACCGCGACCGAGAACGCCGAACCGGCATGCACGACCGCGTTGGTTGCCAGCTCGCTCAACACGAGCGCGGCGTCCTGCACGAGGCTCTCGTCTTGGCTCCACTGCCGCAATGAGGCGACAACCAGGCGCCGTGCGTGGCCCGGCGCCTCGCGTTCGGCGGCGAACTCGGCCACCACTTCGAGCACCCTCTCCTCCGTCAAGGCGCCCGCGGCGAGGTATGGCCCGACGGCCCCGAGCAGCTCGGCGTCGTCCTCGTAGAACTGGACGACGTGCTCGCCGCGCTCAATCGCGTTGTCTTGGGTCTCGACCGCCACTCGCCTACCTCCGGTACCTCTCAGAACAACCAGGGACAACCTGTCCCTACCACGTCCCGTGAATAACTGGATATGTCCCTACCCGTCCCAGGCAGGAACTAGACATTATTCCTGCAAACGGCTGGTTGGCAAGCTCGCCGCCGCCGGCTGTCAATGGATCTTACCAAGCTGCTCTCCAACCCCGTTGGACCCCTGAAAACGCTGCTTGAGGGACCACCGAGGCCACCTCGTCGTCGGGCGGCACCGCCGCCGAGCCGAACCATCGCAACTCGGCATCCTCGCGCGGCCGGATCATCGAGGCAATCGTTCGGGTGTTGGGCGATCGACAGGAGACGATGCGGGCTAAGGAGGTCCACGCAGCCGTCGAGCTGCTACTCGGTGAGCCGGTGCGCTGGGCATCGGTCAAGGCTGCCCTAGCCGCCAACGTCACGGGTCCGTCGCCCCGATTTGTCCGGGTGGCGAGAGGCCGCTACAGGCTACGTTGAGCCCCGACGTAGCTGCTCCCACGCACGGAACATATCGCTGCGGATCAGCTCGGGGTCAGACTCCGGTACGACCGTGAGGGGCACGTCACTAAAGTTGAACGTGATCGGACGGCCCTCGCGCTTGGACCGCTCGATGGCTTCGGCAATGGTGGCATCTATCTCCGCGCCGGGCATCACCTCGAAGACACCCTTGCGTTCTTGTGTGAGGTTGTTCATCTGCGAGACCATGAACCTAGTCGCCCTTGCTCGGTGGAGCCATCGTGACCGTGACACCTTGGTCCCTCGCGTAGTTGAGGGCAACATAGAGAAGTTCCGGCTCGCCCCAAAACGCATCCAGCATCATTATGAGCGTGTCGGCCTTCGTAGTTTGCGTACTGCTGACAGATTCAACAAACTGCCCGGCGTCATGCTCGCGGAGATACACTTCACGATCTTCTTGGTTGTTTGGTAGCGCCTGCTGCGGCATGGTTTCTACTATACGCCGGGTGGCCTGCCGTGTCGATCAGCCACGACCGCGTGCGATGGCTTGATCGTTAGAGTAGGTGCGTGTTACGTTTAGAGCGTGACAAAGAGCCTCGATTCTCCCGGCCAACACCAGTTCATTACGATCGTCCGCAACAGTGGCCGATCGAGGGTTTTTAGCTTTCCCAAAGCTCTCTGTGAAGCCTACGCACTCAGTCAGTTTTCCTATGGGACACTCTACTTTGATAAGTCCCAGCGACGCATCGCATTTCGATTTACGAATGAGTATAAGTCGGGTGGATTCGCGCTTACTAAAGCACCCGGTGGCAGGCTCAATCTTGTCGCGTCGGGGTTTTTCAGCAAGTACGGACTAGACCCTGAGAAAGACGCCGGCAGGTACAAGGTTCGGCGTCATCGTTCCCGTGCGCTCGGCATAGACGAGCCAGATTACAGCTTCGTCATCAAGCTAAGGAGAACGATGCGGCGGCAAGCTACCTAGTCCTGTGGGTATGCGTATGTCGTACAAGCGGCATTAAACGACTCGATGGCTCAGCAACCAAGGGACTTCTTCGTCTCGCCGGCATCAGCGGCGAAGCGAAAGCGGTATATGCCTCCTATGGCAGCAGAGTTGCGACCGTCTTGGACCCCAAGAAGGATTCGAGCGTACCCTCCCCAGGCGTCGTGCCGTCGGCCGATTTCTCAAGCCGCGCTATCGCTTGTCCAACAAGCACCTCCCAAGCCTTAGTGGAGCTTAGAATCACCCCCGTAAGGAGCATCCTGAGATCCTTGAGGTCCGCACCTTCCCGGTCGAAACCCCCGTCGCGGAACGTTACCATTGCGTCGTAGCGTGGGTGAGATTCGTTCGCTGCGATCCATTCTTCGATTCGCGTTTTGGCCTCCTGCCAGTCTAGGCCGCAGCCTGCTAGAACCTCGTTCGTGAGGATCAAGTTCTCGGCGGTACGGCAGGCCAGCTTCATGCGGACGAGCGGAGGCTCATCGGCGATAGTGCCTTCGGTGCCATCGCGGTCGCGGAGTGAGTACGCGCGGGCATCCTCATAAACTGCTCCGATAATTCGCCCTACCTCGCGCTCGTAGTCGCTCATTCCAGTGACACCATCGCAGCCGACCGGATAGACACGGATAGCGCCACTAGACGAACGGACGGCCTGCTGCCAGATTCGCTCGTCATCGTCCCCCTCGACAATCAGCACGGGGGCCTCGTTGAACACGTTGGAAAGTGGATGTGCTCCAAAAACAGGGAGAACACGCTTGAGGATCGGGCCAATTTGCTCAAACGTCAAAGCCTGTTCACGCGGCTGCATAAGCGCAACGCTTGCGTCTTGGTAGTCGGCAAGGCCGCCGAGAATTGCCGTACTATGCGTCGCAATGAGGATCGTAAAGTGCTTCTCCTCGACAAGGCCGACGAGGAACTTGACGAGTCTAGCTTGGAGATCGGGATGCAGATGAACATCTGGCTCGTCAAGGAAAAGAAAGTTGTTCTGATCGGGGTCGATTTCGTGTGCAAATGCCAGCGTCTCGATGCCGAGTGAGACAAGCTCGGACTCGCCGCTGCTGATTGCTCCTGGCGGTAGCTCAGTACCGCTCGACCTAGAAAAGAAACTTAAACGTTGAGTCAACATTGCGTAGCTCGATGTTGTCAAGCAGCCCATTGAGGCGCTGGACGTTTACGCCAAAGTCCGCTACCTCGCCCCGTGCCTCGGCTCCGCGATAGACGTTCAGCTCAAGGCGGCGAAACTGCACCACGCTCTGCTCCCGAAACTGATTGAACTGATTAGCGCGACGGCTAGCCCCGAGCCAGTTCACGTCGCTGGTGAGGTTCTGCTCAACGTTTGGCTGATAGATGAGGACGCCCCCTCGCTCTGGCGTGATGTACCGCTTGCGCCCATCTGTCGTAAGCTCATTCTCGACGGCCTTCAACAGTGTGCTCTTGCCGCAGCCATTCTTACCCAAGACAACGTTAATCTTGGTTCAGGTTCGTGAGCTGATATTCGCCAGTAGTTATCTCCATTAGCTTCCATTATTACATGCGGCGTGTTGGCAAAGAAGCGAATGTCGTACAAGTGCCATTCTGTGACTGCTAAAAGCGCCGCGCCCTGTCCGAGCAGCGCGGCGCTTTAGCTCTTGTGTCTTATGCCTTGATCCGCGTGTAGTGCAGCGCTGCCCTGGTTGGAAAGACCAGATCATCGCGTGTCCGATGGATCAGCCCGGATTTGCGGAGCCGATCGAGCGAGTCAAGTGCGGCGATCTCGTCGCCCCGCTCTCGGATGATCTCGGCCACCGACCACGGCCGCTGATCGTCCGGTCCAACGAGCAAGACGAGCACGCCCCAATCGTCGCGGTCGTCGTCTTCGCCTAGCGTACATCTAGGATTCGTCTGCATGGGAGTTATAGCCTCCTGTGCCACGGCCCCCGGCTGGCTCCAACCGGCGCGGGGGCCACTTGTGTATTTGGTGTGCGCAGGCCAGGCAGATAGCCCGGTCAGCGGGAGCAGACTATCAGGTCTTATGGGCCGTGATGAGGGCTTTCTTGACCTCGCGCACGTCCCGGCCGATGGCGTCGAGGCGAGCAAGCACAGTCTCCTCGAAGGTCTTGCCGGTGGCGTAGCGCCCAGCCGCGCGTAGCAGCTCAGCGGGGTCGGCTTCGAGGGCTTGGCCGATGCGCTCGATGACCTCATCGGGTGGCGGGCCTTGGGAGCCGAGCTCGATGCGCGAAAGGTTGGAGGCCGACATCGGGACGCGCTCGGCGAGCTGGTTGAGCGTCATGCGGCGTTCACGGCGGAGCTTGCGTACCAGCGCACCCAGCGCCAGAGCCCGACTGGCCTCGGTCTTGCCTCTTGGACTTGTCATCACCGGAGGCTACGAGCCGGGAGGCCGGGCTCCTTGCCGGTTCCCGTGATATAGGATATGGCCCGCAACTACGGGAATTAGGCGGGGTGTTCCCGCCCATTCCGACCGACAAGGAGGCTCATGCTGATGCTGTCGTCCCCGCGATCACGCCAATCTCTCCCCAGGCGCTCCCCCCTTATAGCCCTGGCGGTGGTGATCGCTGGTGGGCTGCTCGTCTTGGTCTCCGCTGCCTCAGCTCAAGCGGGCTCGATCGCGCAGACTGCCAACACTGCCGCCGTCTACCTCAACGTGCCGATGACGCACCCGGAACGTCCGGCCTCGGTGCCCAACTATGAACTCAACGAGCCGGACGCGCACAATCCGGCCAAGTTCTTGAGCGTGCAGTCCCACTTGAGCGGCGTTACGTGGTCGAGTTGGGGTGGCAGCACAGCGATCGGGAGCGGTCGGGTTGAGGTCAGCTCTAGCGATACCCGCCCAAGTCATACTCAGCCCTATGTCTCGCAATCAGCGGCGGTGTCCATCGTTGCAACTGATGTGATGTCATGCGGTGGTCGTCAGCTCTACACGGCCTACACGCTGACCCTCCCTGGTGCGGACCCTGAACCGAGAGATTTTAGCTACATCAAGAATCGCTCCTTGCCGTGCCGGATGCAGGCGCTCAGGTACTACGCGGGCATTGAGAAGGTCGCCAACACAACCGGGGATTGTCTGTTTCGAGGTGTCACTGAACAGTTCCCGTCCGGCTTTGGCTATCTGAGCTATTGCCGTATGAAATGGAAAGGATGGGGCAAGAACAGAACAGTTGGCGTTGGCATTGCTCGGGCTGTAACCTTGCCGAGTGGTTGCGACGGTCATCATGGAGAGTGTGATTATGGTGTCCGGGTCCGGCTAGAGCAGCCGGAGTGGTGTCCGGCTTACGGCATGAGCTATACACGGGAGAAGCTAGAAGTCTTTGGCGCTGGCGTCCTGATTTCCAGCGAGCCGCAGACCAAGACTGGCGTGATTGCTCCAAGCGTTGAACGCCACTTGCGGGCGACCATAGGGCACGGCAGGCCGCGAGTGTTCTATGACCACGTGCGAGGGTCGCAAGGCTGCGAACCCTCCTAGAGAAGCCGGCTAGTCTGCTGATCGCTGGTCGTGCAGCGCCACATAGGACTTCGGGAGCGGCGTCCCAGGCACCACGATTTCCACTAGCTCAGCCAGTGAGTCACGCGCCACATCCAGCGTGCCTTGACCGGCAAAGTCGCCAGTTTCTCTACGCCAAGAAACCCAGCGGCCGAGCAATTCCCGCCCACTGACGACTTTGTGAATACCGGCACTGACGATCGTCCCCACCTGATAGCCGATCTTTTGTTCAAGTTCGGCAGCCGTGTCAGTCGAGTAAAGATTGGGGATACTCATGAACCACTGAAACTCAGGTTCACTAAGTGGCAACGCCGCTTGAAAACGGCGCCATTGCCCCTCGTAGTCAGTAAGTCGCTCGTAGCTACCGTCTAAGGCGACCAATGGTTCGTACAGCCCCTCGGCGTATCCTTCAAGCTGCTGTAGATAGTCGGTGGCCATGAAATCATCGATATGCAGAGGTACATTCGGCTGATTGAATGTCCCATCACACAGATAATCGAGCAGGCCATCGCCACCGGCGACGACGCCTACGAAGTTGGTCCGAACACTAACGAATCGTCGCTCTATCTCGGGAGAGTAATCCGTCACTCTTGTTCTCCATTTTACTGCCATATTATCTCACGAAATACGGAATAATGCAATAGCAAAATGCCTTCCGCTAGACCTGGCGAAAAGTAAGGAATAGAACGAAGCGGTTTTGCCAGCAACTACCGAGCAAGCCGTCTCGACCGAGGCTCATGCCGCCCGGTTCGACAATGGCGTTCGATGTGAGTGGCGGTCGAGACTGATACATCGGTGATTCGGAATACTGGCTGCTGAGCGAGGGGACGAAATGGAAAGTGTCGGCGCGTTCTGTGACGACTGCAACGGCATCAGTAATCCACGTTGGTTGGGCGCTTTCGGCATAGACCCAGGCTCGAATACTGTGGAGACGTTTATTGGGCGAATCCCAAACTGCTACCCGTACAGTGGTGTGCGTGGCGATGGTCGGTCCGGCGGGCCTGGCGCAATTCCGCTCGGGGGTTGCCCCATTGTCTATGTAGAGCCAGAGCCGGACATTTTCGTGACCGCGCACAAATGCGCTGCGGCGAATGGTGCCGGCAGGATGGGACGGTGTGACCTTGCCGGTGATGAGCTGAAGGAATCTGCGCTCATCGCCGACGCCCGGCGCGTCCGTAAGCACGTCGAGGGCGGGGGTGGCAGGGACAGGCGTGTTCTGGGGTGGGGCTCCTTGTTCCGCACGATGCGCGACATATGGGTAGACGGTTCGTCCTTGCGGAGTCGGGTCGCCAAAGCCAAGCTGCCGGCTCGTATCACCGGGCGCCGGCGCTAGATCGCCAGTTAGCTCGTGTTCGCTTTCGCCAGCGAGACGCGCAAGCTCCGCAGTCGGCACTGAAGCTACGCTGGAATGGAGCCAACCAGACGGCGCAAGCGTCAACGTAACGATCAGGACAGCGGCGACCAACACAGTTCTCGCAGGGCGCAGAACGATCCAACGACGCGGCAAAGATGGCCGAGCCCCGGGCTCTGAGCGAACCGTCTCAGGTGCAGGGGGGTTTGGCTCAGGCTGTCGCTCCCGCGCCAGACGAACCAAGGAGAGGGCGAGTTCGTTCAGCAGCTCGCCCTCGACCGTATCCTCAAGGTGTCTTTTCGTGATCTCTAGCTTTCGGGCAACGTAGTCGCGGCGGTGGGAGAGCAGGATGTCGTGCCGAGTGCCAGCGTCCAGTAGCTCTCGTATTGCCAAACCGCGCAGTTCAGACATCTGCTTGCTTCCAGCATCTATCGCAGCCTTGATCTGATCGTTGGTCGGCGAGCTGGTTGCGTTTGCGAGGAGCTGCGCAATCGCTTCCAATGTCGGGGCTGCGACCGTGGTTTTTCGGCGACGGAGCCCAGACCTGCGAAGACGCTTTAGCTCCCCAGTAAGTAGCGCCTCGTCGAAGTTGGGATCGCCATTTTGCCTGCTCACGAGCGCAAATCGTAGAGATTCAGGGCCAATTCAGGACCTTTGCAGGGGTCTACATGACGTTTGATCCTCCTGCCGGCCAAGAGCGATCGCCGGCAGAAAGGAATCCTGATGACCCCACCCCCCAACCAAAACTTCGTCTGCCAAGGCTGTTTCTTGCAGGAGCAACGTAGCGGCCGTGTCTGCCCGACAGCTCGGGATGCCTACGGCTTGCCGGACGTGATCGAGGCCCAGCGCAGGGCTAACGTGCTGCACGCCGCCATCGTGGCGGACGCCCAAGCCGTCCCGGCCTTCGCCGATCTGCTGCGCCTCGACGCCATGAGTCCCGCCGTTGCCTTGCCGGCCTCGATCAGTCTCGGTCTGCTGGCCGCGCCGTCGCTCGCTCCCGTGTTCCCCGACTCCCGAAAGGAGGTCATCCTTGCGGCCCTACCATCCCGCACGCCTTGATGAGCTGGTAGGCATGAGCCGTCGCCAGATTGACCAGCTCCAGAAAACCGAAGCCGCCAATGCCCTGGAGGTCTTGCGCTACGGCTCAGGAGCCCAGCGCGGGGAAGGATCGACATGCACGATAGTCAAGCGTTGGCCGACGCCAACCGCGCCGCTATGTCTGCGGAAATGGACGTGCTCGACTATGGCTTGAGCCGAGCCGGGGGGTCGGCCGCCCAGGTGGAGATCACCGCCAGGGCAGTACAGCGCATGGCGATTATCATCGACCGGCGCATCCTGCGGAGATTCGGCGGGTGATGGTGGTGCTTTGGCTGCTTGTTCTCTCGCTCGCCGTGGTGCTCGTGGATGGGTGGCTGACCAGGAGTAACAGAAGTGCAAGGTTGGCTGAGCGCAGCTATAAGGCGCTGGCAACCGAGCACGGTATCCAGCGTCAAAAGGAAGTCGCACAGTTCAAGGTTGAACTACGGCGTGATACTGCCGAGCAGCGGCGCAAGTTGGACGCGGAGCTGCGTGCGTTCGACAGATGGGAGCGCGGCCAGCGATGACCACACCGCCCTCGCACTGGCCGGACAAAGCAATGAGCCTGGCTGTGACGGTCTTTGTCATTGCGCCTGCTGCTGTATGTCGCCGCCCGGCTCATCCTGGCGGTGTTGCCGGTGCTGATCATGTCGGGCGGTGTCGCTGCTGCGTCGGCTTTGCGGGTTGGTCTGTTTATCAATTTCGGCAGTCGCGGTGGTGACATATGCGCCGCTGATACGGGGCGTCGTATCGGTGTAGTGAAATACACAAAGGCAGTATTGACGCAACCCGCGCCGTGTCGTTTACTAGAAGGTTCCCTTTACCGCACCTAAGCAGTAAACGGCCCGGCGATAGAGACCGTTAAACTCACTTATCGAGTAAAACGCCCTCTTGCGAGCAGGGTGCTGTTCGCTCATGTCTTTTTTCCGGCCCGGAGGGGGACAGAAAGGGGGTACATATTTATGTCAGTAGAACGTATCATCATGGGAAAGACCGGCGTATCCAGGTGCGCGGCGATCCGGCGGCCGACTGACCTGCAAGCGCCTGGCCCGCGTCCTTATTGAGCTGGAGTATCAGGCGGCCAAGAGCCGAAGCGGCCGCCGAAGCTGAACACCAGCAAAAAGCCCAAGCCCAAGCGTACTGGTAAGGGTAAGGCGAACGGCAGTGAGCGGAAAGCCGCGTGAAGTCGGTTACCACTGGCCTGGCACCGTTTGCGTTGGCCGCGCGAGGTAACACCGGAGCAGATTGTGCAGGTCTTCCGCCTGCTGGCCACGGCCGGCGGCCAGCCGGTCGTCATTGAGGCCGTTGGCTCGAGCAGTATGGTCGAGCATCGCTTGGCGTTGCCCGAGGGCCGGGGCTGGAGCGAGCGTTGACCAGCTCCGCGCGGCTATTCCGGCTTTGCGTCGAGGCCGTTCCGATCGACCGCCACTGGCGAGACCCACGCTGTCGAGCTCCGCCTGTCCACCAGGCGTCGGCCGCTCCGCACCGATGACCTGGCCAGCGTCAGTCGCGCCATGCTGACCGCCCTGGCCGCACCTGCACCAGGGTGAGCGCTTGGGCCTTCAGTGGATACTCGGCCGCCCGCTCGCGCCGATGGCCGTGCCGAACCATTTGGAGGGCCTGGGCCGGGAGTCATGGCTCGGTGCGCTGCTGCTGGCGCCGTTCGGCCCGCCGCCTCCGGCCGACCCGGAAGTGCGTAATGCCCTGCGCACCAAGCAGGGCGAGCCGGGTTGGCGGGCGGCTGGTCGTGTCGCCGTCATGGCGAAAACTCCCGGGCCGTGAACGCCAATTGATCCGGCAGGTGCTCGGTGCGGTGCGTAGCGCCGAAGCGCCCGGCGTCAGCTTTTCGGTGCGCCTGTGCCGAGTGCAAGCCGGGAGTCAGCCGTGCCCAGGTGCCGCGTTGGCGGTTGCCGCTCCGATTGAACGCCAGTGAGCTGGCAACGCGTCTCAGCCTGGCCGGTCGGGCGACCGGCGAGTTGCCGGTGGCCATGATCGGCAGCCGTTTGGTGGCACCCGTCTGCGGCCATTCCTACGAGCTGGCCGGGTTATCGGGCAAGGCGACCTTCCCGGGCCGGGAGCGCCCGCTGGCGCTGACGCCCACCGATTCACTGCGGCATGTGCACACACTCGGGCCGACCGGCGTTGGCAAGTCCACGCTGCTGCTCAACCTTATTACGCAAGACATGGCGGCTGGGCGGGCGGTGGTCGTGATCGAGCCCAAGGGCGACCTGATGGCGGACGTGCTGGCACGCATTCCAGCCGATCGCTTGGGTGACGTGGTGCTGCTCGATCCGACCGACACTGAGCGGCCGGTCGGGCTTCAATCCGTTGGCGCGCGGTGGTCGCTCCCCGGAGCTGGTAGCCGACCAATTGCTCGGCTGTTTCACTCGCTGTATGTCGCGCATTGGGGGCCGCGTACCCATGACATCCTCGGCGCGTCGCTGCTGACCCTGGCCCGCACGCCGGGCATGACGCTTGGCGGCTTTGCCGCTGCTGTTGACCGACGCCGGTTTCCGCCGTCAGGTAGTGCCAAAGGTGAGCTGACCCGATTGGCCTGGGGCCGTTTTGGAGCGGCTTATGAGGCGTGGAGTGAAGCCGAGCGGGCAGCGGCCATCGCGCCGGTTATGAACAAGCTCCGTCCGCTGCTGCTGCGCCCGGAAATGCGGGCCATTGTCGGGCAGACCCGCCGGAGTTTTGACCTGCGCCGGGTTTTCACCGAGCGCAAGATTCTGCTGGTCAATCTCAGTAAGGGCCTGCTCGGCCCGGAGACCTCAGCGCTGCTCGGCAGCCTGGTTGTCTCGCAGCTCTGGCAGGCCGTCCTCGGCCGGGCGGCCATCGCGCCCGAGCGTCGCCATCCGGTCTTTGTCTACGTCGATGAGTTTCAGGACTACTTGCACCTGCCCCTCGATCTTCGCCGACGCGCTTGGCGCAGGCGCGCGGCTTGGGCGTCGGCTTCGTCGCTCGCCCATCAGTACATGCACCAGCTCGACCCCGCGATGCGCTCGGCCGTGCTCGCCAACGCCCAGTCGCGGATCGCCTTCCGGCTGCCGGGCGAGGACGCCCGCCTGATTGCCGGCCGCAGTGCCTCTGGCACCGGAGGACTTCCAAAGTCTCGGGGCCTTTCAGTGCTATGTGCAAGCTGGTAGCCAAGGCGCGCCGTCCAGCCGTGGTGCAGCGCAAGCACCTTGCCGCCGGGCAAGCCGCTCAGTGATCCGGCTGTGGTACGGGCCGCGTCGCGCGAGCGCTACGGCGTCGATCGAGCCGAGGTTGAAGCCGACCTGCACGAACTCTTTGTTCGGCCGCCATCAGACAGACGGCGACGACCTTATGCCACGGCGGCGAGATAGCGGGGGCACCAAGTGAATAGGCTGTCGTGTCGCCCGTCGTGTCGCGTTGATGGCACGTGCGCAAAACGCCTGCCCTGGACGCTGTAAACGCTGCCAAGCTTTGGCGACGAAAGTCTTGCACTTTCCGTGTCATCCCTTTCTCGCCTGCGTCCGGCCGAGTCGGCTGGATAGTAGGCGTTGGTCGGCAGTCTGTGACGGTATGCGCGGCCAGGTCACTAGAGAGCGGCGCTCGCTAGCGGGGGGTGTAGCGATCCTGCTATCCGGGCGTGCCGTCGCGTCGCGTGGCCGCAGCGCCGCCGGTAACACCTTCTTTCATCACATCGTCTTTGGCAACGAAAGAAAAAGAAAACATGGGGTGCAAGAGTGATGGGCGTTCGATCACGCACGAGCCTAATGTCTCGGCGAGGGGGGTCGCCCAATTCCGCGAGCGGCTGCGCGAGCGGGATATGGCGATCATCCGGCAGGTGGCCGACCTGCGGCTGATGAGCGCCCGGCAGATTCAAGCGATCCACTTCCCCGACAGCGAGCACGACAACGAGCCGGCAGCCACGCGCGCCCGTCAGCGTGTGCTCGCGCGCCTCTGCCGCGACCGGCTGCTGACTCCCCTTGAGCGGCGGGTCGGTGGTGTGCGGGCCGGGTCGGCTGGACTGGTGCTGGCGCTCGGGCCTGTGGGGCAGCGGGTCCTCACGGCTGGACGGTCCCCGGCGCCGCGCCTATGAGCCGACCATGCGCTTCTTCGACCATACGCTCGCTATTGCGCAGCTCGCCGTAGACCTGACCCCTGGCAGCTCGTCACGGCTTGGTTGAGCTACTGGCCTTGCAAGCCGAGCCGCAGAGCTGGCGAGAGTTTCCGGACATGGGCGGGCGGCGCTGGCTACGTCCTGATGCGTTCGTGGTGCTCGGCAGTCGGCGAGTACGAGCTGCGCTGGTTCATCGAGGTTGACCGCGCCAGCGAGAGCCTGCCGGTGATTGTTCGCAAGTGTTGGCTCTATGCCGACTATTACCAATCCGGTACGGAGCAAGCCAAGCATGGCGGTGTCTTTCCTCGCGTCTGCTGGGCCGTGCCTGATGAGCAGCGAGCCGAGCGGCTGCGCGAGGCGATAGCGCGGGAGCATCGGCTACCCGGATCGGCTATTCGTAGTAACGACGAGCGAGCAGGCGGTGACGGTGCTCAGTTCACACAAACAAGGATAACGAGTTAATACATGAAAGGAGGTAGGTATATGAGAAAGAATTGCACAAAGCATAAAGGTGGTACACTTAACAACACTAGGAGTATGCGCTCACGTGGAACAGAGAGGGCGGTGTATGATAGAGACAAGTTGGAGTAGATGAGCTGGACGGTGCGCCGGCCGTTGTCTACATCCGCGTGTCTCCAGCAAGGAGCAGGCCGAGAAGGGCGGCGAGGCCGAGGGCTTCTCGATCCCGGCGCAGCGCGAGGCGTGCAAGCGCAAGGCGGTCAGTCTCAAGGCGGCGCTGATTGAAGCAGTTCGTGGAGCGTGGCGAGTCGGCCAAGACCGCTGACCGGCCGGAGCTACAGCGGATGCTTGCCTTCATCGCTGAGCATCCCGTCAAGTACGTCATCGTCCATAAGGTCGATCGCCTGGCGCGCAACCGCGCAGACGACGTAGCGATCAATCTGGCGATCCGACAGGCCGGGGCTGAGCTGGTGTCCGTCTCCGAGAACATCGACCAAACGCCGTCCGGGCTTGCTGCTGCACGGCATCATGGCGCTCGATCGGCGAGTTCTATAGCCGCAACCTCGCCGACTGAGGTCATCAAGGGCACGACGCAGAAGGCCAAGAACGGCGGGACGCCCGGCCGTGCGCCGATCGGGCTACCTCAACGTCCGTCGGATCGAGAACGGCCGCGAGGTCCGCACCATCGAGGTCGATCCCGAGCGCGGGCCGCTGATGACCTGGGCGTTTGAGGCCTACGCGACCGGCGACTGGACGATCCGCCGCTTGCTGGCTGAGCTGACAGACCGTGGCCTTACGACCGCACCCGGCGCGCAAGACGCCGGGCAAACCGCTCAGCGTCTCGCATCTGCACACACTGCTGCGGCACCCGTACTACATGGGCCTGGTGCGCTATCGAGGTGTGCTCTATCCCGGGCAAGCACGACGCCGCTCGTGACGCCCGAGACCTGGCATCGCGGTCCAAGAGCTGCTTACCGCCAAGAACTTCGCGGGCGAGAAGCACCGCGAGCACCCGCACTACCTCAAGGGCTCGATCTTCTGCGGCCCCTGCGGCTGCCGCCTGATCGTCAGCTACGCCAAAGGACGACGGCGGCACCTATCCCTATTTCATCTGCATCGGTCGCCAACAGCGACAAGCACGAGCTGCACGCAGCGGGCCATCCGCATCGAGGCTGCTCGAGGCAGCCATCGCCGCCTACTACGCGACGGTCCAGCTCCCGGAGGCAGGAGGTAGCCCGGCTGCGGGCCTTTCTCGGAGAAGAGCTGGCGAAGCTCCGTACGCGACGCCGAGCGGGAACGCATGGCGCAGGACTCGGCGGCTCGAGCAAGCTCGAAGGCGAACGCAAGAAGCTGCTGGACGCCCACTACGCCGATGCGATGCCGCTCGACCTGCTCAAGACCGAAGCAAGACCGGCATCACCGCCGAGATACCGCCATCGAAGGCCGCCTGGCGCGCGGTCGAGGCCGACTTCCAGACAGGCCGAGGCCAACCTTCAGCCGAGCTCTCGCCGCGTCGGCGACTGCGAGCGCCGCCTACCGCGAAGCATCTGGCACCGTGCGCCGGCAGTTCAACCTGGCGTTCTTCAAGCGGCTACTCATTGACGACGAGTACGAGGTCACCGGGGAGTTGGCCCCGCCTTTCGACACTGATCCTCGGCGAGGAGCTACAGGCGGGCCGCTGCCGCCAAGGCCGACGAAGCCACGCGGGCAGCCGTCGAGGAGACCCTGCGACAGCGCCAAGCCAAGAAGAGCTCGAGCCGAACAAACAGCGCCCACGAGAACCGCTAGTCCTCGTGGGCGCCGACTCGCCCACGACCCCTTTCGAGGGCCGGGGTTTTAGTCAGGCACATCATGGTGGGGCTAGGGGGACTCGAACCCCCGACCTCCTGGGTGCGATCCAGGCGCTCTCCCAACTGAGCTATAGCCCCATGACCTCGCACCATGGGGGCGATGCGAGGTCATCGAAGTGTAGTCGCCGGCCGCGCGCGACGAGGGCAGTATCGTTTGGCGGGGACGATGGGATTGCTCGACGACGCCATCCGCGAACACATGGAGCTCAAGCGCCTCCGTGGCGCCGACCCAGCCGTGATTGCCCAGCAGGAGCATGATGCTTTAGGTCCTGTTACGCGGGAGGAGGAGCGGGAGGAGGATGTTGCCGCCCCACACGCAGGGGATGTTGCCGCCCCACACGCGCAGGATGCCGCGCCGCAGGACGCGCAGGACGACGTCTCCACGCGTGGAGGTCTTGCCCCCGTGGATGACCCGCTTTCGCGTGACCATGGCGCGCTCCATGACGAGAATGACGCCCTCCCGGTCGGCGATTCCTCAGAACCTCAGCAGCCCGACCACGACCATGCTGACCATCACCCTGACTTCGCGAATGTCGGCCAGGAGACCGCGGAGCTGGACATGCGGACCGTGCTCGACGAACAGCACGAAACCGCGGATCGCGCGGGCCAGATCGACTCCGCAGGCCTGGCCGTCGCGCCTGACGAGAGTGGTGAGCCGGCCGAGGACGTGTTGGAGGAGACTCCGGATTTCCTGCGCGACACTCCCGAGCAGGAGCGCCTCTGGTTCGAGCAGCAGCCACCGCGCGACTTCGACTTCGACAAGTAGCTCGCTCCCCTAAACTCGATCCCTGCGGGGCCATAGCTCAGCTGGGAGAGCGCCTGCTTTGCAAGCAGGAGGTCACCGGTTCGATCCCGGTTGGCTCCATTTTCTTGTCTGCGCGCTAACCCCCGGGGCGCAGTGTGCGCCGGATGCCGAAGGCGCCAGGGGTCCGCATCGCTTGGCATCCTCGGTGGGTGGGCGAATCTAGGCATCCGCGTTATCGCGACAACGAGGGCTCGCGCTTCTACAGGGCGGGCCGTCTGTCGCCGGAGGAGACCTGGCGGGCTCTCGGGGACGAGCTGGGACGTGTTCTCATGGATGCCCAGCGAGTCTTCTGGCGAGGTCGGCTGAAGATGATCCTGAGCGAGTCCGCTGGTGGCATGGGGCGATCTTCGCGCGTCATTTCCCCTACGATGGCGGGCGCTTTCGCCAAGAGCGCGCGTACTTCGGGGTGGTGACCGCAGATGGCGGGATGCGCCAGATCGAGGGAAGCTCGCCCGACACTCTGCGCCGAGACCTCGCGGAGATCTGCGTCTCGTTCAACGGCGACATAGGACGACTCGGGAAGCGTAACGCCAGTCTTCTGGAGCACACTCGCGTGGCGGGCGCTCTGTATGCGGGCATCCTGCGAGTACATCCCTTTGCCGACGGAAACCACCGTACAGGCTTCGTCGCGCTCTCGGCCGCGCTGTGGTCATTGGGACTGCCCGCCGTCGAATTCGCGCAGGACGCGGACATGATCGACCATGACGATGCCGTCGCGCCGGCGCTCTTCTCGCCCGACGGAGATATCGAGCCCTTCGCGCAGCTCCTCGCGACGCGCATCGAACACGCGAGAAAGCCCGCGACATGAGATACTCTCAGGGCATGGAGAACGGTCTGCATCCCTCGAATGGGACGCGTGACGTGGCGCAGATCGTGCGTGGTGATCGACTCGTGGAGGCAACTCCCGAGGCCGTCCGCGAGCTGGCCGAAAGCGCGATGCTGCTCTCCCAGGGCGCCCGTCGCGCGATCGAGATGAAGCGCGACGCCGACAATGAAGCCCCAGACTCTCCGGCGACGCCTGCCAGCCGCCAAAGACTGACGGAGACACCGGGAGGGCCGCGGGAGCCCCTCGTCAGCCGACCACGACCGCTGGCGCCACCATCAGCGCATGGTTTGCGCGCCGAGCAGTTTCGCCCATGAACCCGACTCAATGCGAACCGGGATCGACACTGCATCAGGTTGCCTGGCGCCAAGTAGCCAAGCTGCGCGAATCAAGAGGAGATCAAAGTGGGGCTGTTAGCGGCTGTTTGCGACGACAGGAGGCCGTCCCGACTGCTTGTCCCAGTAGTTATGGAGCGCTCATTGTAGCATCTTGAGCGCTTTCCTCGCGTGACCAGAACAGAAACGGCAGCTTGTCGACATCGAACGGCAGCTTTTCGCTGTGCCGGGCGGTCAAGATGATCATATGTCCGCGACCCAGGGCGTAGCCGAGCTCGATCGCGCAGTTCGGTCGCTGGCCGGTCATGTCCGCGATCGTGATCGGCGCGAAATGCAGCTCTCGGAAGATCTCTGTGTTGATGAATCCGTGTCGCTGGGGGTCGGTACCGACCTCTAGGCGCTGAAAACCACGCTCCTCCACGACCGGATCGACGACGGTCCGAAAGAACCACTCGACGTCCACAAACAGCGGGGAGTCGCGATCCAGCAACCGAATGTAGAATGCCTGCGTGGGTCGTAAGCTTGCCAAAAGGGCGGTCAGCCGCGATGCAATCGCGTCGAGTGTGGGACGGTAGGTGTGGGTGCGCAACCCATCTAGGTGAGCGGCAGCGGTCATCGAGCCCACCACGTCGAGGAAGCGACTCGCATGCGATCGTGCTTCCGCTGCCAGCCAAGCACCTCCTCTGGGAGTGTCATTGTGGAACGAGCCGATATCGATATCCAGCGGTATGACTGGATCTCGCTTCTCGGCGTAGAGCTCCGCGAGATGCTGCGACGCCAACGCCCCCGCCGATCGTTAGCAAGGACATCTCCTCGAGCGGCCTGCGTTTGCCTGATTAAAGCCCCAAAACGCCAGAAGTCCGGCAGCTGCTCGACATTCAACGCCCCCAAGCCTCGAAGCTCCCTCAACGTCTGCTCGTTTTCGGCCGAAACCGCAAGGCGGCCTGAGTCGGTGCATATGGCATACACCAATGGTCGTCCCGCGCTATGGGAGACCGCAGATCCACCATGGAGTGCCTTCAGGCAGCACTCCATCACTGTCCAATCAAAGATAGTCCTGAGACGGCTGCCTGCTTGATGCATCGGATCTTCCCCAACCTGCACGAGCATCGTTCCCCCAGCGGTGACGTGTTCCAAAACCACGCGTTCAACGAGCGTGTGTGTCCAGCGGAGCAACTCTGGGTCGGAGTCGGCCGATTCGCGCTGCCGGCGATATGGAGACGTCTTCCGGTCTCAGCGTACAAAACGCACCTTCACTTGTTGGATAGACGTTGCATGGTTCTACGATCTCCACTGCCCCCGCAATATGCGGTTTTAGCGAGGCCTGGCGTCGGCGTTGAGAACTCTTCAGAATGACAGCGCCTCTATCTCGTCCGAGTCGAGGCGTGGTTTGGATGGTGGACCGACCAGTAAAGTTCTTTGGCGCCATCGCTGTCGAGAACAGTGACCTCAAAAGCCAGCCACGGCCCCTGTGTGCCCGACGGCCAACTACGTGGAATAGGCGGAACCCGGATCTGAAGTCTCCGCTAGTTGCCTTATAGATGAAAAAAGGATTGAAGTTAACTGAAACCTTGACCCTTCTGGGATTAGCAACGACTGGTCCGTTCGACAAGCTCAACGTCGCGGAGATCGACGCCTTCGTCGCTCAGGTGACGAAGGGCAGCGCCGGCTACCGCAGCACGTGGCGATAGCGTGACCTCGCCCGGCCTACGGTATCTCCTGTTCAGCGCACGTATCGCCTGCTTGGGTGGCTCAGCCGGTTGTACAAGCAAGGCGCGGCATCGCAATGTTGCCTTCTCGCAGTTCGCATCGCCAGCTCGAATGAGCTTGTGAGCCCAAGCTTCGGTACGAGGTCGTCGATTAGAGGTACAGTTGTCGTACGCTCATATCTTGTTGCTTCAGGGTTCTCCGTGATCGGCTTCAGCGCCTTAACGCCCACGCCTTCTCGTCGCCACGCGCCCAGAGCAATACAAATGGTCCCGCCAGCTGCTCACTTGTAACCGCGTGACGAAGCGCCGGCTCGACCGTAGGAGTCTGCGTCCTCCGTTCACTCTCCTGACGCCCTTCTAAACGCTAGGCGCTCCGGTGATGCGGACTCTTCAGTCGGATCGAAAACGGGATGCGCCTGAATGCTTACCAGAGACGATCCGCCGCAGCCAAGCGCTTTGATCTGCTCGGAGAACGGCTGCGCGCGAGCATAGTAAGTAAGTATCCAGCGCAAACTGCTGAGGCGTACGTGGCTCGTCGACGAGCATATAAAGGTCAACATCGCCTACCGTCAGCGCACCACGTGCAAATGACCCAAACGTCCATATCTCACTGAATCCGATCTACCGTGGCACGCCCGTTGCTGCTCGCGCGAGGACGTCGGCGAGCTTGCGCTTCGCCCTGGTGTGCGGGACCTGTCGTTTGGCGAGAAACGCCGCCACATCCGTGGGTGTCTCGATCATGTCGCTATATGTCCTCGGTCAACGGATTTGATGTAGCTGGACCGGGAGATCCGGCAGCCTAGCTCGTTTTGGCAAGCATGTACCGAACTTTACGAGGCCTGGAGCAGGTCACCACATTGCATGCTTAGCGGGTATGTCGTGCTCAACCACTCGCGCTTTGCGGGGAGTACTACCGCGATTGCCACTGGAGCTCTTCGTCCACGCCTCGGCCTCGTCATTACGGTTTGGCGCCTCGTGCTCGGGCGCGGCCCTAGGAACTCGCGCCAATCACCGAGCGTCCGTCCTCCGCGTCGGCTGGCTCGGAACGGTGGCGTCTGCCCCAACAGCACCATATGCCGGCTCGCCACGTCTCCATCAGGTCGACATCGCTTCCGAAAGCCGCGCAAAGCGGTTCGCGTTGACTTCGGTTGGCTCCATTTCGCAGAAGTCATGTACACGGGTTTTCTGGCCCTGAAGGATGACTACCAGCGAGACCGGTACGGGCGTCGGGTATCGACTTCCGGGCCATCGGCGCTCCAGCCTGCCGGTCTCAGCGCTTGGGCGTCTGTGGCGAAGTGCTCACATACATCTTCATACACGGTGGCTTCCACGGCGTCTGGTGCTGGGACCGCGTCATGGAGCCCCTCGAGGATTGCCGGCCAGCTTCGCCTTCGCCTTCTCGGGCGTGACCGTCACGACATCCCACGCCAGCCCCACGCGTGCCAGGCCCAGGATCAGCCAGCCGGAGGGGTCGAGCTCGTACCAGCGCAGGCCGTGGAACGCTGACTGCGGGAAGGCGTGGTGATTGTGGTGCCAAGCCTCGCCGAGCGAGGGCAGCGCCAGCCAGAAGACATTCGTGGACTCGTCGTCGGTGTCGAAGCGGCGGCTGCCGAAGAAGTGGCAGATCGAGTTGATGCTCCAGGTGATGTGGTGCACGAGGAAGATCCGCACTAGCCCGGCCCACAGCAGCGCGGACAGGCCGCCGTCCACCAGCGAGCCGCCGCTCAGCGCGAAGCCGAGCAGGAACGGCAGCACCAGGCTGCCCAGGGCGATCAGCGGGAAGCACTTGTTGATGCGCCGCATCGTGGGGTCTTCGACGAGGTCGCGCGCGAACCGTTTCGAGGACGCCTGCCCGTGGGTCTCGAACAGCCAACCGACGTGCGCGTGCCACAGTCCGGTGACCATGCCGCGCAGGCCAGCGCCGTGCCCGGCGTGCGGGCTGTGCGGGTCGCCCTCTTCGTCGGTGAACGTGTGGTGCTTGCGGTGGTCGGCCACCCAGTCGATCACCCCACCCTGCAGCGACATCGACCCGAGGATCGCAAGCGTGTAGCGCAGCCACGGGCGCGTCTCGAACGCCCGGTGGGTCAGTAGGCGGTGAAAGCCGACCGTGACGCCGAGCGCGCTCAGCAGGTACGTGACGGCGAAGATCGCCACCTCGCGCGGCCCGAGGAAGTGATTCCAGAGCACCGCCGCCGCCGCGATCACCCCGAGAAACGGGATCACGACCGCTGTGATGTTCGCGTTGCGCTCGAGTCTGGTCACCTACCTGGGTCTACCCCGCGTGTAGAGCATCGGTTACGCGGAGCAGACCTGTTTCAGGCTGGCGCAGTGGCTTCGCCAAGGCGTTTGAGCACCAGAACGCGGCGCTCCTGCCAGAGCCCGTCGGCGTGTAGTCGAGGGAGGACATGGCAACCTCTGAAGCTGTTCACGGCAACGATGTTCACAACCACGAGAAGGAGACAGGCGATGACAGAGCACCGGATCGGCACGCAGGAGCAGTGGCAGTCCCAGCGCGACGAGTTGCTGGCACAGGAGAAGGAGCTCACCCGCCGCGGCGACGAGCTGGCCTCCAAGCGGCGCGAGCTGCCGTGGGTCCCGGTCGAGCAGGACTACCTGTTCGAGACCGACGGCGGCACGAAGACCCTCGCCGACCTGTTCGACGGCCACTCCCAGCTGCTCGTCTACCACTTCATGTTCGGGCCCGACTGGTCGGCGGGCTGCCCGGTCTGCTCCTCGATCGCGGACACGCTCGATCCCCAACTCGCCCATCTGAAGGCCAAGGACACCACGCTGCTGCTCGCCTCGCGCGCGCCGATCGGGCAGCTGCTCGCCTTCAAAGAGCGGATGGGCTGGGGCATCGACTGGGTCTCGAGCGCCGGCAGCGACTTCAACCGTGACATCGGCTTCCTGAACACGCCGCAGGAGCTGAAACCGTTCCTGGAAGGGGATATCCCGGTCACCGTCGAGCAGAACGCGCGCATGTGCGGGACCGATGCTGGCGGTTATGTCACCGAGGGGCCGGGTCTGAGCGTGTACGCGCGCTCGGATGGCGTCGTCTACCGGACGTACGTGACGACCGCGCGCGGCCTCGAGCCCGCGATGGCCTACTACGGTCTGCTCGACCGCACGCCGCGGGGCCGCGATGAGCAAGGCTCGGAGCCGATGTGGATCCGCCGCCACGACGAGTACGACAGTTGAGGTTGGAGACCCAGAGAAAGGGGACGATTATAGTGACTTGTCGGGGAGAGAGAGATTATGAGTGACTTCTCGGGAAGGAAGACCGTCATCGTTGGCGCCGTCCAGGGCTTCAGGGGTGATTCTGAGCAAGACGGGCTTACCGCCTCGCTTACGGTGATGCGCACCGAGCTCGGGGTCGTCGCGGTGTTGCTGGCCGCGGCTGGCCTGGCGTGGTTCTCGACGGCCGACCGGATGGCGGGGATGAACGCTGGACCGGGGACCTCCCTCGGCGCGCTCGGCTGGTTCACGGGCGTGTGGGCGGTGATGATGGCGGCGATGATGCTGCCGTCGCTCGCGCCGACGGCCGCCGTTTACACGGCGTTGGTGCGTCGTGAGCCCAGCCGGGTCCTCTTGTTCGCCGCCGGCTACTTGCTCGTCTGGAGCGCCGCGGGAGTGCTGGCCTACGGGCTGTTCGAGCTCGGCAAGAGCCTGTTCTCAGGCGCCCTGGCGTGGCACAGCGGCGGGCGGTGGCTCGCGGCTGCTGTGCTCCTGCTCGCCGCGCTGTATCAGCTGACGCCGTTCAAGCGCGCTTTCCTTACGCGCTGCCGAAGCCCGTTGCGGTTCCTGCACGCGACGTGGCGCGAGGACCGGTTGGGGGCCTTTGTGATGGGCCTGCGCAATGGCGGCTGGTGCCTGGGATGCTCGTGGGCGCTGATGGCCGCGCTGTTCGCGCTCGGTATCATGAGCCTCACCTGGATGGCGCTGATCGCGGGGCTCGTAGCGCTCGAAAAGGTCGGACCGTGGGGAGGAGCGGCAAAGGTGGCGACGGCGGGTTTCCTCGTTGTGCTCGCGGTCGCGATCCTCACCGTGCCGCACGAGGTGCCGGGGTTCGTCGTTCCTGGCTCGCCCGGCTCGATGACCACCATGAAAGCGATGGGATAGCGACCGGCTGTTTACGCGAGCAGCTCGATGCGAGCTCACTCCAGCTGGCCCCGCCCACCGCTACCGTACGCCCCGTGCGAGTAGCGACCTGGAACGTGAACTCGGTCAAGCAGCGGATGCCGCGGCTGCTGCCCTGGCTCGAGCAGCGCCAGCCGGACGTCGTCTGCCTGCAGGAGACGAAGCTCGTCGACGACGCATTCCAACAGTTGCTCGGCGTAGAGCTCGCCAGCCGTGGCTACTCCGTTGCCCTTCACGGCGAGGCGCAGTGGAACGGGGTGGCGATCCTCTCCCGGATCGGTCTCGAGGAAATCGTCCTCGGCATTCCCGGCGGTCCGGGCTTCCCACATCCGGAGGCGCGTGCGGTGTCCGCGACCTGCGGCGGCGTCCGCATCCACTCCGCATACGTGCCGAACGGCCGCGAGCCAGATTCCGAGCATTACCACTACAAGCTCGCCTGGCTGGCCGCTCTGCGCGAGATGGTTCGCGCTGGGCCGCAAGACGCGCTCGTTTGCGGCGACATGAACATCGCACCGGCCGACGCGGACGTGTTCGATCCGGAGGCCTATGTCGGCCAGACCCACGTCACGCCGCCAGAGCGCGCGGCGCTGGCCGAGCTGGAGGCGCTGGGTCTGCGCGACGTTGTCCGTGACCGCTGGCCGACCGAGCGTGTGTTCACCTACTGGGACTATCGGGCTGGGATGTTCCACCAGGACCTCGGCATGCGCATCGACCTGGTGCTGGCCAGCGCTCCCGTCGCGGACAGGGTTCGGGCGGCCTGGGTCGACCGGCAGGCCCGCAAGGGCAAGGGGCCGAGTGATCACGCCCCGGTGATCGTCGATCTGGATGAGGCGCCGGACGGAGACATCGGACCGGTCGTGCCGCCGCCGTCCGCGCCGGCCGCCGAGCGGGGCTCGCGCAAACTGCCCCAGTCACTGTGACTACCACCATGGGAACCACTACCACCACAGCCACCGACGATGCCCAGGCGCTGCGCGAGCTGGAGGCGGTGGGGCTGGACCTGCCACCGGGCTTGGAGCTGTCGTGGCTCGGCGTGTCGGGCTACCTCTTGACCTACGCGGGCGTGTCGCTGTTCATCGACCCGTATGTCTCGCGGGTGCCGCTGCGCTCGTTGCTGCTGCGGCGCCTGGCGATGCCCGATGAGGCGATGATCGACCGTTACGCGCGCGCGCCCGGAGTGGTGGCGGGCGTCTTGATTGGTCATACACATTTTGACCACGCCGTCGATGCGCCCGCGATCGCTCGTCGTTACGGAGCAAAGGCGTATGGGTCACCGTCGCTGGCACATTTGATGCGCCTCCATGGCCTCGGCGATCTCGCTGTGGAGGTGGTTGCTCACCGGCCCTATGAGTTGGGCCCGTTCGTCGTGCGCTTCGTCCCGAGTCGTCATTCGAAGCTGCTCTTTGGTCGCAAGGTGCCGATGGATGGAGAATTAACATGTGACCACTTGCATGGCCTCGCGCCGGGCGCTTATAAGTGTGGCGCGGTGTGGGGTATTCGCATCGATGTGGCTGGTATCAGCTTTTACCATCAGGGGAGCGCCAATCTCGACGATGGAGAGCTGCGTGGGGGACCGGTCGACGTGTTCCTCGCGGGAATCGCGGGACGCAATGTGACACCAAATTATTGGCAGCGCATTTTGCCGCACCTCGATCCGAGCGTGATCGTCCCGACTCACTATGACAACTTTTTCTCCCCACTTGGAGCCGCTCAGGATTTTGTGCGGCGTGTCAATTTCAGTGGAGTATCGGGAGAGGTATCAGCCATTTCCCGCGACGCGCGAGTATCGGCCCTGAAACGCGTCGATCACTCTGGCGCTGAGAATTAACCCTCTCCCAACCCTCCTGGTCCTTCCCCTCTTTCAACGATCACTCTGGCGCTGAGGACTCGGTCTCCCGTTCGCGCCCGAGTACGCGCAGCAGCTCCTCATAGGGACCCACCAGGTAGGCCTGATCCCCGGCGGCAAAGCGCGTGTCGCGTCTCGGCGGGTGCTCCATTGCTCCGTCCGTCCCGCCCCGCACGATCGCCACGACGCGGATCCGCGCCGAGAGCTCCCGCATCGCCAGTCCCACGAGCCCGCCCTGGGGACGAACCGTCAGGCGCGCCACCAGGAACGGCTGGTTGCGGACATAGAACGTCGCGAGCACCTCGAGTCCCAGCACCGCGCCGACGAACCAGGGCGCCGCCAGCGCGGAGGTCGACCAGACGTGATGGAACTTGAAGGTCTTCTCCAGGCGGTGCCCCAGCGCACGGTCGAACACGCGCAGCACGACCGGCACCTCTTTCCAGCGCGCACCGAGTGAGTCCCGCACTGCAAGACCGGTCTCGAGGTTGACCAGATCGTCGCTCGTCAGGATCGCCACGGCCGATGCCTCGGCGATGTTGACCGAGCGCAACGTCTGCCCGAGCGTCGCATCGCCGTGCACGATCGGCACGCCGAGCGAGCGGGCATGTTGGACATAGCGGTTGTGCTCGTCGTACTCGACCACGACCACGTCGCGGCCGAGCGCCCGCAGACCTTCCAGCACGCGCAAGCCAACCGCTCCCAGGCCGACCAGCACCACGTGGTCCTCCATGCCGCGGATGCTCCCCTGCCCCAGCGACTGCTCGATCCGCCGGCTGACGAGCAGGTTGGTCAGCAGCGCGAAGATGGTCGTTACGAGCGTGGTGCCCGCCACGATCAGCAGCACGCCGAAGCCCTCGATCAAGGCCGACTGACCTGAGAAGGAGAAGTCGCCGAAGCCGACGGTCGCAACCGTCTCGACCGTGAAGTAAACGGCGTCCTCGATCGAGAGGTGACGGCCGCCCGGCCGCACATATCCGAGCCGCAGGACGACCGTCGAGATCAGCAGTAGGAGCAGGCCGAGCAGCAGCGTGATGCAGAGCGCTCGGTTGGCGTCCTCGGCAAGCGTGTGCGAGACGCGCCGCAGGACACGCCGCGCCGGTGCTCTCCTACCACGAGCTCGCGCGGCGTCCCGGCCCGGGGCCACCCCCGCGCTCCCGAGGTCCTCGGGCTTGCCGAGTACGGTCACGCGGTCGCCGATCTGCACCTCGTGGTCGCGGCCCGGGCAGACCACCAGCTCACCCTCGTTGGTGATGATGCCGACGGGCGCGAGGTCGCCGAACAGCGCCCGCAGCGTCCCGGGCACGTCGACCCTCACCTCGGTGGCCACGAACAGCTCCTCGCCGAGCATCACGTCATAGGTGGTGCGTCCCATGCAGGCGTCCACCACCGAGGGAGCGAACAGGCCGGCCACGTCCAGGGCGCTGCCTGCCCCGGTCGCGTCTTCGACCGCGCGGCCGACCGTGGGATTGTCGAGGTGGACGACGACCGTGATGTCCTCGCGCAGGTCGCGCACCAAGAGCGCCGTCTCCACGTTGCGCAGGTCGCTGGCGTGCGTGCACACCACCGCGCGCGCCCCGCGGATTCCGGCTGCGCGCAGCCGAGCGCCGGGATCGCCGTCGCTGATCATGTGCGCAGCGCCCCAGCTCTCCACCAGCGCCGCCATGCGTGCGCTGGGGTCGTCGTCGAGCACGACCACGGCCACCTCCGCAACCCGCAGCTGCTCGACTGTGCGCAGTCCGACGCCCTCCAGGCCACAGACGATCACGTGACCGCTCCAGTACTCGCAGCCGCCGTGCTCGCCTGCCGCGCGCTCGGGCATATCGGAGTCGGGAATATGTGCCGTCGAAGGTTCCGTGTCGTCCCCGTTCGCTGGCCCCCCCACGCCATATTCAGTTCAGTGGCGGGACTCTACCTCAGCCGCTCATGACGAGCCCCGAATAACCTAAGGCCCATGACGTACACCAATGCGCAGGCCAGAGAGCAGTTGCTGGAGAGCATCAGACAGGCGATCCAGGAGCTCGACATGGCGCTTGCCTCTCTGGGCGAGGCGTATGAGCAACTCGATGAGCAGAGCGCCGAGCGGCTCGAGGGAGAGCTGTTTCGGCCCGTGCAGTTGGCCTACGGTCGGATGAAGCGCACTTACACGGAGTTCGCCGCTCGGCACGACCTGCCGAGCCGGGCCTTCGAGGCAGCGCCTGCCGGAGCCCCGTCAAAGGGCGTCAAGGGCTTCCTCGAGCACGCGATGGACGCCGTCGGCAGAGCCGACGGCACACTCGCGACTCTGCAGGATTCGATGCTGCCGGTGGAGGTCGGCGACGCCGAGCTGAGAGCGGGCCTGGAGGAGGTGCGCACGCTGCTCGGCGCTCTCCCGGGCCGCGCCCGCCAGTTCATGCGCACGCTGGGGCGCTAGCCCATGCGCTCAGCATGCTTAGATACCACCTGCGCGCGCCCGTAGCTCAGTGGTCAACGGTTCTCTTCGGGGAGCCAAAGAGCAGCGGTCTTTCAAGCCGCAGGCCGCGGGTTCGATTCCCGCCGGGCGCATTTTCTCCCCTGCCGCTCAGCCGCGCCTCTGCCGCTGCGCAAGCCTCTGCCGCTCAGCCGCGCCTCTGCCGCTGCGCAAGCCTCTGCCGCTCCACTGCTTCGCCGCGCCTCTGCCGCCGCGCCTCTGCCGCCCGCGCCTCAAGCGGGCAGCAGCGACCCGGCCGCCGTGGCGCCCATCGCCGGCGCGTCGCCCGCGACCGCGCCCGGGACCGCATCCGCGACCGGCGCGGGGTCTGACTCCACCGCGGACGAGCGCGCGGTCCTCACGTCGGGCCATGGCCGGCCCGGACGCCCCGTGTAGAAACCCTGCGCGAGCGGCACACCGAGCTCGCCGAGTAGCCGCAGCTCGGCGCTGTGCTCGATGCCCTCGGCCACGACCAGGCTGCTCACCTGCTTGGCGTAGCCGACGAGCGCGCCCACCAGCGCCGCGCGATCCTGGTCGTGGTCGATGCCGCTGATCAGCGAGCGGTCGAGCTTCAGGTAGCTGGGATGCACGGTCGTGATCTGGCGCAGCCCCGAGTAGCCGGCTCCCATGTCGTCTACCGCCAGGCGCGCTCCCCGCTCGCGCAGCGGGGCGATCGCGCTGCTCAACTGCAGGTCGCTGCGCACGAGCGTCTCCTCGGTGATCTCGATGATCAAGCCATCGAGATCGCGCTGTTCGTGGAGCATCCCCAGGGTCAGCGGATCGAGCAGCACGGGTGCCGAGAGGTTCACCGACAGGCTCACGCCCGCGGGCCGTCGCCCGAACAGGCCGAGCGCCGCGCGCAGGCAGGCGCGCTCCAGCGCGTCGCGTTCGCCGAGTGCGCCGGCCATTGCGAACCAGTGCAGCGGTCCTTCGGTGCTTCCCGGCGAAGCGCGCGAGCGCCTCATAGGCATGCACCGAGCCGGTGCGCACGTCGACGATCGGCTGCACCGCCATCGACAGGCCATCGCCCGCGATGAATCGGGCCAGCGCCTCCTTGGCGAGTTCTCTCTCCGCGGGGCTCAGCGCCTCTCCCGCCACTCGCTCCGGCTGGCCATCTTCGGCGCCGCTGCGCTTGCTCACGCGCGAGGCGATATCTCCGGCCAGCAGCAGCGTCTCGGCGTTTTCAGCCGCGTGACGTGCCTGCTGGAGCAGGTGGTTGAGCTCGCGCGTGAGTCTCCCGCTGGTCAGCAGCAGTCCCAGCGTGGCCAGGCACAGCGCCGCGTGTTCGGAGCTCAACTGGCCTTCTCTGATCACCGGCAGCGCCAGCGCCGTGAGCACGACCGTGCGACCGATCCAGTGCACGCGCCCGCCGCGGGCCATCACGCCGCTGCCGATCGCCGCCAGCCACAACAGGCTCAGCGCCGTCACTCGCTGGTCCTGCAGGCCGATGATCAGGATCCCTGCCGCTCCGGCGAGCGACTCCTCGATCCTCAGCCAGCGCATTCGCGGGGCGTATAGATGCACCATTGCCGTCAGGGTGATCGTGATAAAGCCCGCGACTCCAAGCGCGGGGTGGGCCAGCAAGCTTGGCTGGACGAGGATCAACGTGACGCCCCCCAAACCCACCGTCGCGCGGGTGATTGCCGCGGTTCGACGCGCACGCAGGATGTGATCGTCGCTCTCGATAGCGACCGCACCTTCGAGCAGGGCCATGGCGAGGATTTCGGCTTTTTCTTATTTTGACTTTATGGAGAGGTAAATGATTGGACTGTTGATAGGGCGATTTGGATATAAGGAATTCTGAAATCCCGATGAAAGGAATTACTGGCGCAGAGGACGCCCGCCCGCCTCAGGAGGCCGCCCGCCCAGGACCTCAGAAGACCGCCTACTCGGGCCTCGCTCGCCTCGCCGGCTGGAAGACCCCCACCCGGGCCTCAAAGACCGCATGCTCTCGCCTCGCCCACTAGATAGACCACCCGCTCCGGCCTCGCCCGCTCAGGCCTCGCAGACCGCTCGCCAGGACCTCAGGCCTGCTGCAACGCTGTGCGGCTCTCGGCGAGCCGGTCCGCTTCGGCGGCGTGTGTGGCGAAGGCGTCGATCAGCCGCGGCCACAGTACGCGCGGCAGGTCGTGGCCCATGCCCTCGATCATCATCAGCTTGGCGCCTGGAATCGCGCGCGCCGTTGCCCGTCCGCCCGAGGGCGATACGAGGGTGTCGGCGCTGCCGTGGATCACGAGCGTCGGCGCGGTGATGCGCTTTAGCTCGGCGGTGCGGTCGCCGGAGGCGATGATCGCGGCGAGCTGGCGCCCGGTCCCCGAGCGGTCGAGCTCGCGGTCGAAGGACAGCGCGGCGATCCGGCGCGTGCCCTCGATGTCCTGGGGGATGCCGCGGGAGCCGACTTTGGCGAACATGCGCGCGGCGTACTCGATGAACGCCTCGCGCTCCCGGGGAGCTTTGTGCAGGAAGATCGGATAGCTCGAGAGCGCTGGCCGCCCGACCCAGCGCCCGCCCGTGCTGGACATCATCGACACCAGCGAGCGCACCCGCGTGGGGTGCCTGGCCGCGACGCTCTGCGCGATCATTCCGCCCTGCGAGGCCCCGATCACGTGTGCCGAATCGATCTCGAGCTCGTCCATCAGGCCCACGGCGTCCTGCGCCATGTCCGCGAGCGTGTAGCGGGCGGCGCTCCCGGAGTAGCGCAGGAGCTCGACGAGCGACGGTGGCGGACCCTGCAGGTGGGTCGAGCGCCCGACGTCGCGGTTGTCGAAGCGCACCACGTGTAGCCCCCTGGCGACGAGCGCCTCGCAAAAGTCCTCCTGCCACGTGACCATCTGGGCGCCAAGGCCCATGATCAGCAGCACCGCCGGGTCGGACGGGTCGCCGAATGTCTCGTAGCAGAGGGTGATCCCGCCGCCCACGTCGCAGAACTGTTCGGACACGATCCCCCGATCCTAGCGCCCGGTAACAAACCTTCTTCGCCGCATCGCTAGGATCGGTTTGGTGGCGCAGCCAGAGATCAGCAAGCTGTCGATCGACACGATTCGTGGCCTGTCGATGGATGCGGTGCAGAAGGCCAACGCTGGGCATCCGGGCACGGCGATGGCGCTCGCGCCGCTCGCCTACGTCCTGTTCGAGCGCTTCCTGCGCGCCAACCCAGCCGACACCGACTGGCCGGACCGCGACCGCTTCGTGCTGAGCTCTGGCCACGCATGCGTGCTCCAGTATTCGCTGCTGCACCTGACCGGCTACGACCTCGCCCTCGCCGACCTCGAGCAGTTCCGCCAGTGGGGCTCGCGCACCCCCGGTCATCCCGAGCGCGGCCACACGCCCGGGATCGAGGTCACGACCGGACCGCTCGGGCAGGGCTTCGCCAACGCCGTCGGCATGGCGATCGCCGAGCGCTTCCTCGCTGACCGCTTCAACCGCCCTGGGCATGAGCTGGTCGACCACCACGTCTACGCGATCTGCTCGGACGGCGACATGATGGAGGGGATCAGTCAGGAAGCGGCGTCGATTGCCGGCAATTTCGCGCTCGGCAAGCTGGTCGTCTGCTACGACGACAACCACATCACGATCGACGGCACCACGTCGATCTCCTTCGACGGCGAGAACCATGGCGACCGCCTTGCCGCCGACGGCTGGCACGTCCAGCGCGTCGAGGACTCCGAGGACATCGACGCGCTGCAGGCCGCGATCACGGCTGCCCGCGATGAAACCGAGCGTCCGTCGTTCATTGCGATCCGCTCGCACATCGCGTTCCCCGCGCCGCACGCGATCGACACCGCCAAGTCGCACGGCTCGGCGCTCGGCGAAGACGAGGTGCGGGCTACCAAGGAAGTGATGGGCTTCGATCCCGAGCGCAAGTTCTGGGTCGATGACAGCGTCTACGAGCACATGTCCTTGAAGGACGAGGGGGCTGCCTCACAGCAGGAGTGGCAGCAGCGCTTCGAGTCGTGGCGGGCGGCGTTCCCCGAGATGGCGAAGGACTGGGACCTCGCGTGGAGCGGAAAGCTGCGTGAGGGTTGGCGCGAGGTGCTGCCCAGCTTCGAGGCCGGAGAAGCGGTCGCGACGCGCTCGGCCGGGCAGCAGACGATGGCGGCGTTCGCGGAGTTCGGGCCGACGATGATCGGTGGCGCCGCCGACCTGGTCGAGTCGACCAAGACCGTGTTCGAGGGCGCCGGTCAGTTCTCGCACGTCCACGCCGGGCGCAACATCCCGTTCGGGATTCGCGAGCATGCGATGGGCGCGATCGTCAACGGCGCGGCGGCGCACGGCGGGATCGTCAAGCCCTACGGCTCGACGTTCCTGGTCTTCTCGGACTACATGCGCGGCTCGGTGCGCCTGTCGGCGCTGATGGGGCTGCCGGTGCTGTGGGTGTGGACGCACGACTCGATTGGCGTCGGCGAGGACGGTCCGACGCATCAGCCGATCGAGCACTACGCGTCGCTGCGCGCGATCCCGCACCTGTGGGTGATCCGCCCCGGCGATCCGAACGAGACAGTCGAGGCGTGGCGCGTGGCGCTGGAGCGCGACGATGGCCCCGTGGCCCTGCTGCTCTCCCGCCAGAACGTCGAGGTGCTCGACCGCTCGGACCTCGGGGCCGCCAAGGAGCTGGAGCGTGGTGGGTATGTGCTCTGGGATTCGACCGACTCGCCGGACGCGCCCGCACCGCCAGACACGCCTGCACCGCCAGACAGGCCTGCCCCGCCGGACACGCCTGCCCCGCCGGACGCGCCCGCGTCGACTCCCGCGCCCGGACCGCCGGATACTCCCCCGGCCACGCCCGAGCTGATCCTGATCGCCACCGGCGCGGAGGTGCCGCCGACGCTCACAGCCGGCAGGACGCTCGCCGCGCAGGGCACGCGCGTGCGCGTCGTCTCGATGCCGTGCATCGAGTGCTTCGAGGCCCAGACTCAGGAGTACCGCGACAGCGTGCTCCCCCCGGCGACGACGGCCCGGTTGGCCGTGGAGCCAGGGGCGACCATGAGCTGGTGGAAGTGGGTTGGCACCGCGGGCGATGTGCTCGGGATCGACCGTTTCGGCGCTTCCGCACCGGGTAGCAAGGTGTTGGAAGAGTTGGGATTTACCGCCGAGGGCATTTTCGAGCGCGCGCGGGCGTTGCTTGAGAGATGAGTCAGGGATGATCGAATGTCCGAGGGAGGATTGAAATGTCCATAGATGTCGACGTAGATGTCCAATCAGAGCCCAAATCCTCAGAGGCCAAATCCGGCGCCCAATCGCCGCTCCAGAGCCTCTCTGCTTTGGGGCAGAGCGTGTGGATCGATTTCCTCTCACGCGAGTCGATCCGCGAGGGTCATCTCAAGCGCCTGATCGACGAGGACTCGGTGGTCGGCGCGACGTCGAATCCGACGATCTTCCAGAAGGCGATGACCGCTGGAAACGCATATGACGAGCAGCTACGCAAAGAGAGCGGGCGGGGCAGCACCGTGCGCGAGACGTTCTGGGCGCTGGCCGAGCGCGACATCAAAGACGCCTGCGACCTGTTCAGGGAGGTGTGGGACGGTGGAAGGGATGCCCGCCCGACCCGCGACGGGTACGTCTCGCTGGAGGTCGACCCCGGCTTGGCATACGACACGCTCGCGACCTACCGCGAAGCGATCCGCCTGCACAAGGCTGTGGACCGCCCCAACCTGATGGTGAAGATCCCCGCGACCAAGCCGGGACTGGCCGCGATCGAGGACGTCGTGGCGAAGGGGCACTCGATCAACGTCACGCTGATCTTCTCGCTGCGCCGCTACGCGGAGGTGGCCGAGTCATACGTGCGCGGGATCGAGCGTCTGGTGGCGGCGGGCGGCGATCCGCGCAAGGTCGCCTCGGTGGCGAGCTTCTTCATCTCGCGGATCGATACGGAGGCCGACCGCCGCCTGGCTGAGATCGGCGGCCACGACGACCTCGAGGGCAAGCTCGCGGTGGCCAACGCAAAGCTCGCCTACCAGCACTACAAGGCGGTGTTTGCCGGTCCCCGCTGGGATTACCTGGCCGGGAAGGGCGCGACGCCGCAGCGGGTGCTGTGGGCGAGCACCTCGACGAAGAACCCGGCTTACCGGGACACGATGTATGTCGAGGAGCTGATCGGGCCGGACACCGTGAACACGATGCCCGAGCAGACGATCAGGGACTTCCAGGACCACGGCAAGCCCGCGCCCCGCCTGGAGCAGGAAGTCGAGCAGGCCCGCGGCCTGTTGGCTGAGCTGGCCGCGGCCGGTGTCGATTACGACGACCTGACGGACACGCTCGAGCGCGAGGGGGTCGAAAAATTCTCGGCGTCGTTCGACGAGTTGCTCGCGGCGCTTGCCGCCAAGCAGACCGCGCTCGCCTCTTCTCAGGAGTAGGGAATCGGTACCAGGACCGAGATCCGCAGCGGCCCCGAGGGGAACGAGCGGGCGTGCACTGTGAATACGCGGAAGGTATGCCCGCGGTACTGGTAGGAGCCGCTTGCCGGAACGTTGCCCGGGTTGGGACCGAGGCTGTTCTTCACCAGCATGGGATGGCTGGAGTTCGCGTTCATATACATCAGCACGTGCAGGCCGGCCAGCCGCCTGGTGAGTCGCAGGTAGCCTTCGTCGTCTTGGATCGAGAGCACGAGGTTGCCGATCTGCTTGCCGTGCAGGCGCAGCGCGGCGGTCACGGGCGCGAGCACGTAGGGCCCGCCGACGTCTGAGAGCAGGTGTCCGCCGGCGCTGACGCGCAGGCGCACGATGTGCTGGTGCAGCAGGGTGTCGATCGCCAGTCGCGTGGCGTTTGCGTCGCGGTTGGCCACGGCGCTGAGCAGCGCCGCGTTCTGCTGGACGCGATGGACCTGTAGCAGCGCTCGGGAGCCGCCCTCGCCCGCGTAGATCAGGTGCGCGATGCGGCTTAGCGTGTTGACGAGCGTGTCTTCATCGGTGCGTCCGCACAGGCCGGCGGTCGATCTGACTGGGCGCAGGAGGTAGACGCGCACCGCGCTGCCGGAGGGGTAGGCCGTGGCTGCTAATGAGCTGTACTGATAGGCGATCCCCTGCTTCGTGAACGTGCCGGCCGGCGGCAGTTCCCCGGCGGGCAGCACGAACGAGCCGGCGATCGGGTGGCTGCCTTCGCGTAGCGCGACCTCGCCCTCGGCGACGCCTTGCATCTCCTCGATGAAGCCGCTGTCTGTCCAGACGCTCGTGACGAAACTCGCGATCGGGACGCCCTTGGCGCTGAGGATCGACCCGTGCAGCGGCGCGAGCGCGTGTGCGGCGCCTACGTCGATCAGGGTCTGCTTGCCGCGGAGCACCGTCAGGTTCGTCAGGTGCCCCGTCGCGAGCAGCGCCGCCGCCGCTGAGCGCGCCCCCTGTGAGTCGCCGCGTTCGACCGCTTCGCGCAGGGGGATCGAGTGCTCGATCAGGCGCAGCGCCACTTCGGTGCGTTCGCTTGCGACCCCCTCGTTGTAGACGCGCGTCGCGACATCGCCGAGTACGCTCAGCACGGTTGTGGCGCAGCTGCCTGAGGTGGAGCCTGGCGCAGCAGGATCCGCCTCGACGCTGGCGCGCGCGGCAGAGCTGCCGACGCTCGATCCGCAGCCGGCGGCGAGCATCGCGAGCAGGGTGAGGACGATCGCCGCGCGCTTGGCGGCGGAGGTCGTGTTGACGGGCGAGACCATCGATTGACATCCTACGGGCCTGCCGCCGACGGCCGCTGAGGTTGCAGGCCATACTCATGGTGTGCCAACAGCGCTGATCACCGGCGCCTCGACGGGCATCGGCCGTGCGACGGCGCTGCGGCTGGCGGCGTCGGGCTGGACGGTCCTGGCCGGGGTGCGCAGGATGCAGGATGGCGATGCGCTCGTGGCCGCGGGCGGCGAGCGGGTCGTTCCGATCATCCTGGACGTGACCGACGCCGCGCAGATCGCCGCGGCGGTCGAGCGCGTGAACGGACCCGCGGACCGACCCGCGGGCGAGCACGGTCGCCTCGACGCGCTCGTCAACAACGCCGGGATCGGTTTCGGCGGCCCCCTGGAGCTGGTGCCGATCGACGATCTGCGCGCTCAATTCGAGGTCAACGTCTGCGGGCCCGTGGCCCTCACCCAGGCGCTGCTGCCCGCGCTGCGCCGCGCCCGCGGGCGGATCGTGTTCGTCTCCTCTGTCGGCGGCCGCGTGCCGATGGCCTTCACCGCGCCCTACGCTGCCTCCAAGCATGCGATCGAGGCGATCGGCGACGCCCTGCGCGTGGAGCTGCGCAGCTCCAACGTGCAGGTGGCGTTGGTCGAGCCGGGATCGGTCGCGACACCGATCTGGGACAAGGGCCGCGCGCAGGGCGATGACTTGAGCGTCCCCGCGGAGTTGACCGACCAGTACGGGCATGTGTCGGCGGCGATGAGCAAGGTCCTCGACGACACTGAGCGGCGTGGTATCCCGCCCGAGCAGGTGGCGCAGACGATCGAGCGGGCGCTCACCGCGCGGCGTATGAAGGCCCGCTACCTGATCGGGCGCGACGCGAAGGCGATGCTGCTCGCCAAGCGGCTGCTGCCCGACCACGTCTTCGATCGGCTGGCACGCCGCGCGCTGGGGGTCTGACGACCGTTGCCGCGGCGTTGCTCGGCGCGCGTCACGCTCGCCGAGCCTCCGTGGTCGCCTAACCGGCACATGGGTGCGGCGGACGTGGATACGGTGTATGGCGGAAACGATCGATGACCAATTCCTTGACACCTCCCACACCTACGACATCCCCTTCTCTCACGACACCTCCCACACCTACGACATCCCCTTCTCTCACGACACCTCCCCCCTCCCACGCCTACGACACCTACCGACACCCTCTTCTCTCGACGCCCAGGTGCCGAGCCCGCCTTCTGAGCGTGGCGCTTGGCTGCTGGCGCTGGCGCTCGGCGCGCTCGGCGTGGGGGTGCTCGTCGCCGTGTTGATGGGTGCCATTGGTGCCACGCACGCGCTGCGGCGCCTACAGCGGCGCCACCGGCGGTCCTGGTGGCGGCCACGACCCCGGTCCCGGGGGCGGTTTCCTCTGCGAGTGTGCTTGCCGGCGCCGCGGGCGGCCAGGGTTCCCCGGCTGGGTCCTACAGGAGCAGGTCGCGCTCGGCGCTCGGCTCGAGACGCGGGCGGCGCTCACACGCTGCCGCGATCGTCGACCAGCCGTCGACCGCACAGCAGCAGCTGGCCGCGAGCCGCTTGCTCGACGAGACCGAAACAGAAATACCGACGCGCTGGATGGAAGGCTTCTATCCGATCTACGCCACGGCGCAGAGCACGTTCGGCGTCAACTGGCTCTTGATCGCCTCGATCCACAAGCAGGAGTCCGCGTTCTCGACTGCCCCTACGACCTACCACGGGCTGAATTTCGCCGGCTGTTGCGGCGGGCCGATGCAGTTCAACGTGACAAACGGGGGGCGGGGCACCGTATCGACCTGGGACCTCGTGAGTGACTCCTACCTCTACGGCAAGCGCCCGGCGACCTACGACCACATGACTCAGGCGCACCCGTCGATCTATGACGACTTCGACTCGATCATGGCCGCCGCCCATCTGCTCTCGGCGGACGGCGCGGAATACGCGCTGAACGGCGCGGCGTGGGACGCGGCGTATGACTATTACGGGCACGATGCCACCGGCGTGAGTTACGCCGACGAGGTGCTGGCGCGCGCGATCGGCTGGTCACAGCACTCCTTCTGCATCAACTGCGGCGTTGAACCGGCGATGATCGAAGCGGTCCACGCCGCCTACGGCGCGCCGGTGCTCGAACTTCTCACCACGGCCACGGCCGCTCGCGCCAAGCCCCGCCGGCACTAGGCCAAGCCCCGCCGGCGCTGAAAGCCGCCGCGCCGGCACTTGCCCCGCCTCTGAGGGCCTGTCTTTACGAGGCTTGAGTGATCAACTCGCCCGCGACCCGGTCTGTGGCGCCGGCGGTCCCTCCGAGCAGACGGCGGGAGAGCTGAGCGCGGCGGAAGTACAGCGGCGCGTCGTGCTCCCAGGTGGCGCCGATTCCGCCGTGCACGGAGATCATCGTGCGTGCGGCCTGGTCGAGTGCCCGGCCGGCCACCGAGCGCGCGGCGCTCGCGGCGAGCGGGAACTCCCCCGGCGCGCCGTGGCGCGACCAGCCGGCGTAGTAGAGCAGCGAGCGGCCGTTCTCCAGCTGGCGCAGCACCTCTGTCAGTGAGTGCTTGACCGCTTGGTAGGAGCCGATCGCACGGCCGAACGTATGGCGCTCCTTGGCGTAGGCCACGGATACGTCCAGCGCTGTCTCGACGCTGCCGAGCGACTCGGCCGCGATCAATGCCTGGGCGAGGTACCAGGCGCCGGCTAGCGACTCGGTCGATGCGTCGAGCACGGTGGCTGGCGCGTCCTCGAGCGTGATGTGCCCGAGCGAGCGGGTGGCGTCATAACCCTGAACTGCCTCGATCGAGACCCCGGAAGCGGAGGCGTCGATTGCGACGCCGGTGGGCTGGCCGTCGAGCAAAGCCACGCCGACCAGTAGATCGGCGCCGGGAGCATCCGGAACGAACGACAGCGCTCCGCTGACACGGGCCTGGGCATCGCTCCCCTCGTTGCTGGCGCTGAGCGCAGGCGGGCGCCGCAGGCCGTGGGCCGGGTCGAGCGTCCACTCATTTGCGAGATCGTCGGGCGGGCTGGTGGGCAGGTAGGCGGCACGTCGCTCGCCGGTGGCAAGCTGCTCGAGTTGATCTTTCGCCGCGCCTGGCGAGTCGTTGAGGATCGCCGTCGCGGGTAGGTGGCCGAGCAGTGCCACGCCGGCCAGCACGCGGCCGCACTCGCCGAGCACGAGCATCGCGTCGAAGGCGTCCAGGCCGGCGCCGCCGGCGGACTCGTCGATCAATAGACCGGGCCAGCCCGCTTCCTTGGCGGTCGGCCACAGGTCAGGCAGGGGCGCGTTGCCGTCGAGCGCCTCGCGTGCGGCTTCGATTGTCTTGAAGCGAGAGAGCGCGCCGCGCGCGGCCTCGCGCAGGAACACCTGCTCGTCAGAGAGTGCGAGGTTCATGCCGCCGCTCCTTCCTTGGAGCGCAGCTCCGAGAATGGGATGCCCTTGTCCAGGCGCGGCTCGGGCGGCAGCCCGAGCACGCGCTCGCCGATCGTGTTACGCAGGATCTCTTCGGTCCCACCGGCCGACTTCAGGCCGGGGAGGAACGAGATCATGTAGGCCCACTCGCTGTCCTCGTGCGAGCGCGTCGGGTCCGACCACGTCGGTGATCAGATCGCCGGCCTTGATCGCGCCGTTGACGATCGTGACCTTCGCCAAGCCCGCCTCGGGGCCTGGGATCTGGCCTTTCTGCAGCGCTGTGAGTGTGCGGTAGCCGGTGAAGCGCACGGCTAGTAGCTCGCTGACGATCTCGCCGAGCTGGTGACGTATCTCGGGGTCGCGGCGGGCGTCCTCGTCATCGGCGATCGCCTTGGCAAAGCGAGTCGCGTTGTAGCCGAGACCCTCGCCGCCGAGGCCGATCGTGACACGCTCGAACATCAGCGTGGTCAGCGCCGTGCCCCAACCGTTGCCGACGCCGCCGACGACCGCGTCGGAGTCGAGCGCGACGTCGTCGAAGAACACCTCGTTGAACTCGGCCTCGCCCGAGATCTGGCGCAGGCCGCGTACGGTCACACCGGCGCCATCCATCGGCACGATGAACATCGTCATGCCCTTGTGCTTGGGCACGTCTGAGTCGGTGCGCGCGAGCAGCAGCCCGTAGGAGGCGAACTGGGCGTTGGTCGTCCACACCTTCTGACCGCTCAAGCGCCAGCTGCCATCGTCCTGCAGGCGCGCGCGGGCCTGGACGGCCGCCAGATCGGATCCGGCCGCGGGCTCGGAGAACAGCTGGCACCAGACCTCGTCGCCATGCAGCATCGGCCCGAGGTAACGCGCCTTCTGCTCGTCGGCGCCATGGGCGATCAGCGTCGGGCCGAGCATGCCCACGCCGATCGCGTCGAGGATGCCGGGTACTTTCGCCTGGGCGATCTCCTGATTACAGATCAGCTGCTCGATCGGGCCAAGACCCTGACCGCCGTACTCCTGTGGCCAGGTCACGCCGGCGAGGCCGGCCTCGGCGAGCTTGCCCTGCCAGGCGCGCCTTGCGGCGATTATCTCCGCCTCGTCTTTCAGCGCGTCAGGGCGGGTGTCCCAACAACCGGCGCTTGGGACTTGTGCTCTGAAAGCCAGGCCTGCACCTGGGTGCGGTAGGCGGCCTGCTCCGGCGTGTCGTCGAGATCCACGGCTGCATTCTCCTTTGGCTGACTGACCAGTCAATCGCTTTGCGGAACGGTACTCCCTCACGCTCGGATGCGTCGCGTCCGGTGAGCTGATGAGGAGGCCCGCCGGATCCCGTGTGGTTCCTCAGACGCCGTCGGGGATCGGCGGCTGCGGGACGGGCGCTTGGTGGTAGACGCCTTCGAACCCGCGGTTCAGCAGGTAGCTCGCCTGCGTGCCGGGATCGGGGGAGTGCAGCAGCACCACGCCCGAGGCGCACCCCGTGGCGCTCGGCGGTCGCCACCAGGCAGCGCCCGGCAGCTTCCGTGTAGCCGGTCTTCAGGCCCGTTAGTCCCGGGTATTCGTAGATCAGCAGCGGGTTGTTGTTGTACAGGTACAGCTTGCCGCCCTTGATTGGGAATGGCAGCGCCGCCGTGTAGGTGCGCACGACGCTCGCGATGCGTGGCTGTTCGAGGTCGGCGTGTGCGAGCAGAGCGAGGTCGGCGGCACAGGAGAAGTTGTATTCGTCGTAATAGCCAGAGGGGGAGGAGTAGTGGGTGCAACCCATTCCCAGCTTTGCCGCCTCGGCGTTCATCCGCGTCACAAAGTGGTTGACGCTGCCGGCGACGTGTTGCGCGAGCGCCACGGCGGCATCGTTCCCGGAGGGCAGGAGCAGGCCGTAGAGGAGCGTCTCCAGGCGCACGTGCTTGCCCAGTGGCAACAAGCCGACCTTCGACCCGGGCATGTCGACCGCTTCCTTGGTGATCAGCACGGGCGCGTCCGACGGCGAGGAGGAGACCGTGAGCAGCGCGGTCATCATCTTTGTCAAGCTCGCGATCCGCAGGCGCGTGTAGGGGTTGCGCTGCCACAGGACCTGGCCGGTGTCGAGGTTGAACAGGATCCCCGCGTGTGGCTGTTCGTGGAAGGGGGGGTGTATGCGGTCCTGTGCGAGATCGCCGATTCCCTTCAGGGTGAGTGCGGGCTTGCCGAGGGGCAGGCCGATCGGCGAGCGCGCCGGGCGGGCGATCGTCGCTGTGGCGGCGTCTCCCCTCAGGTGGCGATGCGCTCTCGCCGAGGTCGATCCGCGCGTGGCGCCCGCTCCCGCCAGGGCCATCACGACGACGGCTGCCACGATCGCCAAAGCGAGCGCGCCGGCGAAGATCGCGCGCCGGCGACGCCGCCGCCGCAAGGATGCCTCGCGCCGGCGACGCCGGTGGCTTGGGGTCATGAACGGTGAGGTGCTCATCGCTGAGGAGTCTTACTGGCGGGGAGGATTGAACAACGCACCGAGGATCCCCACGAGCAGCAGCACGAGAATGAAGGCCGACAGCAGGCTCGCGATCGTGACCCCCTGTTCGAGCGCGGCGCTGACGGTCAGAAAGGCGAAACCGGCGATGAAGATCAACGCCGCGAGAAGCACGAGGGTGCGCGTCATAGTCGCGATCGGATCTTGCTCGGGAGGAGGATCGATGCAGACTATCCGCGGCTCGTCGGTCCCACGCCGGCGAGTGGACCGGTGCCCGGGCGAGCCTGCGGGACGTGCTGGTCGGCGTGGTAGCTGGAGCGCACCAGAGGCCCTGCGGCGACGTGCTCGAAGCCGAGCTCGTAGGCGGCGCGCTCGAGCGCCAGAAACTCGTCCGGGTGCCAGTAGCGCACGACCGGGAGATGGCGCTCGGAGGGCCGCAGGTATTGGCCCACGGTCAGCACCTGGACGCCGTGCTCGCGCAGCGTCCCAAAGGTCTCGACGAGCTCCTCGTGGGTCTCGCTCAGCCCGACCATCAGCCCCGACTTGGTCGTGACCTCGCCCTCGCCCATCTCGCTGGCCAGACGCAGGACGCGACAGGAGCGCTGGAACTCGGAGCCGCGCCGCGCGATCGGGTACAGGCGCGGGACGACCTCGACGTTGTGGTTGAAGACGTGGGGTCGCTCGGCGATCACCTTCGCGAGCGGCATCTCCTGGCCTTGGAAGTCGGGGGTGAGCACCTCGATCTGGCAGTCGGGCGCCTGGCGGCGGACCTGCCGAATCACGCCGACGAACGCATGGGCCCCCTTGTCGGGCAGGTCGTCACGATCGACCGAGGTGATCACCGCGTGGCGCAACCCCATGCGCGCGATCGAGCGCGCCACTCGCGCGGGCTCCAGGGGATCGTTCCAGGTCGGCTTACCGGTCTGCACGTTGCAGAAGCCGCAGCGGCGTGTGCAGGTGTCGCCGAGGATCATGAACGTCGCGGTGCCCCGCTCCCAGCACTCGCCGACGTTTGGGCAAGCCGCCTCCTGGCAGACGGTGTGCAGGTTCTCCGAGCGGATCAACTCGCTCAGCTCGCGGTAGCGAGCGCCGCCGGGCGGAGGAACTTTGAACCACGGCGGCTTGCGCTCGCGCAGCGGGCGCACGTCGGGGCCGAGGATCTCGAGCACGTCCATCCCGCCGGGGTTCGCGCGCGAGCGCGTGACGTGCTCCCGCTCTGCTCCCTCGGCCCGCTCGGCGGTCGCGGGCGCGCTCATACGGCCACCACTACGCATCGTGAGCGTGAGCGTGGGCGTGCGATCGGCGCATCGATTCCCAGGCGCCGCGGTGAGACGATCCGCTGGCGACGGCCGTGGACTTCGCAGAAGCTGTGGGCGATGCGCTTGCGAAAGTAACGTAGCCGTTCCCCTTCGCCGTCAGTCTCAGCGGCCGGCGAGTCCGCTTGGCTCTCGCTGGCGATCGAGGTCATCTCGACGTCGGGCAGTCCGCAGGCGATCACCCAGGAGAAGGGGTCGAGGTCGTTCTCGACATTGACCGCAAAGCCGTGAGTGGAGATCCCGCGGGAGACGTGTACACCGATCGAGGCGATCTTGCGGGGACCAACCCAGACGCCTGTGTAGTCGGGGCCCTCGTCC
This sequence comes from uncultured Solirubrobacterales bacterium, assembly GCA_963804555.1. Lineage (GTDB taxonomy): Bacteria > Actinomycetota > Thermoleophilia > Solirubrobacterales > Solirubrobacteraceae > Palsa-744. The sequence goes on along the minus strand of CAWDQX010000004.1, from coordinate 31,201 downwards.
GCGCGCGAGTGAGCTTCGATTCCCTCGCAGGCGAGCGAAGCGACGATCGCGGCTTCCATCGTGCGCAGGTGCGAGCCGATGTCGGTGACGTGCATGATCGGATAGCCGACGAGCTGGCCCGGACCGTGATAGGTGACGCGTCCGCCGCGGTTGGTCTCGACGAGGTCGATCCCGCGCGTTCGGTAGAAGTCCTCGCCGAGCGCTAGCTCGCCGGCGGCGGAGCGCCGTCCGCGTGTGTAAACGGGAGGGTGCTCGAGTAGCAGTAGCGTGTCGGGCAGCTCATCGGCCTGCCGCCGCGCATGGATGCGCTCTTGGAGGGTGACCGCGTCGAGGTAGGGAATCGTGCCGAGGTGGCACACCCAAAGCTCGTCGCGCATCATGTGTTCAGGTTAGCGGCGGGCTTGTGGTTAGCGGCGGGCCTGTGGTCGGCGTCGGGCTTCTCGATCACAGCGTGAGCGCGGCGGGCGCTTGCAGCAACTCGCGGATGCGTGCGAGAAAGCGCGCGGCGGGCGCTCCGTAGAGAATGCGGTGGTCGCAGGCGAGCGTAACGGTCATCGTGTTGCATGCCTGCACCACGCCATCGCGGACCACGGCGCGCGACTCCAGCGAGCCGACGGACAGGATCGCGGCTTGTGGTGGGTTGATGATCGCGGTGAAGCTGGCAATGCCGAACATGCCGAGATTGGAGACGGTGAACGTGCCTCCGCCCAGCTCGGGTGGGGTGATCGAGTGCTCACGCACGCGCGCGGCCAGCTCCCGCGTCTCGCGGGCGATCTCGCCGAGGGACTTCTGGTCGGCGTCGAATACGGTCGGCACGATCAACGTGCCGCCCGCTGGCTCGTCGGCGTCGGCCGCGACCGCCATACCGACGTTGACGCGGGTGTGCAGCTGCAGACGACCGTCGCGATAGCTGGAGTTCGCCGTGGGAAACTCACGCAGGGCCAGCGCGCAGGCCTTGATCACCATGTCGTTGTAGGTGGGGACTGGGTGGGTGGGGATCCCATCCTTCGCGAGGGACTTCAGCTCGGCGCGCAGCGCGACGCACGCCTCCATCTCCACGTCGGATTGGAGCTCGAAGTGGGGGATCGTGGCCTTCGATTCGGCCATCCGCCGCGCGATCGTCTGCTGTGTGCGTGACAGCTCAACGACGGTGCTCTCGCCCTTGGCCGTCATCACACCGGCGAGTCCCGCCTCGGGCGGCGACGTCACGCCTGTGTCGGGTGGCGGTGTCGCGCGGCTGTCGCGAGGCGATGTGCCCTCGATCGGCTCTTCGTCGGCATTTGCCGGCACGTCGGCCTTGACGATCCGCCCGCCTGGGCCACTGCCGGTCACCGTGTGCAGATCTACCCCGCGCTCGCTTGCGATCCGCTTGGCCAGTGGTGATGCCTTGACCCGCTCACCCTCCGGCGGATCCTCCGCAGGAGCCGGAGAGACCTTCGCCGGAGAAACCTCCGTCGAATCTGTGCCACTCGAAGCCGGCCCATCCTCATCCCCGGCGGCGGTCGAGGCAGGCGCAACGGGATCACCACCACCGCCGATCTGCGCGATCACCGCGCCGACCGGCAGCGTGTCGCCCTCGGCGGCGATGATCTGAAGGACGCCCTCCTGGTCGGACTCGTAGGTCATGTTCGCCTTGTCGGTCTCGATCTCGACCAACTCCTGGCCGCGGCTCACCTGCTTCCCGTCCGGGACGAGCCAGCTCAGGATCGTGCCCTCCTCCATCGTGTCCGACAACCGGGGCATCACGATCTCGGCCATCTAGCTCGCCTCGGTAATCGCTGTCGGGCGCTTGCCGAGGGTCGCTAGCGCAGCCTGGATGATCTGGGGCTCGTGGGGAAAGGCGATGTCCTCCAGGGGCTTGGAGTAGGGCATCGGCACGTCGGCGCCGGAGACGCGCGCGACGGGCGCGTCGAGGTCATCGAAGGCGTGCTCGGCGATCAGCGCCGCCAGGTTTGCGCCGACACCACCGTGCGGCCAGCCCTCCTCGACGACGACGCAGCGGTTGGTCTTGCGCACCGAGGTGAGGATCGTGTCGAGGTCGAGCGGGCGCAGTGTGCGCGGATCGATCACCTCGGCCTCCACGCCGTGCTCCTGCGCGAGCGTCTCCGCGGCCCGCTCGGCGGTCAGCGCCATCCGCGAGACGCCCACGATCGTCACGTCTGCGCCCTCCCTGGCGATACGCGCGTGCCCGAACTCGACGGTCTCCTCCTCACCTTCGGGCACCTCGCCACGGACGCCGTACAGAGACTCGTGCTCGATGAAGATCACCGGGTTCTCGTCACGGATCGCGGTCTTCAACAGGCCCTTCGCGTCGGCGGGTGTCGAAGGGACGGCGACGAGCAGGCCCGGAACGTGCAAGAACATCGCCTCCAAGCAGTGAGAATGCGTTGGGCCGAGCTGGTGGCCGGCGCCCTGAGGCATCCGGATCACCAGCGGTACTGACACCTGGCCGCCAAACATGTAGCGGATGTGCGCGGCGCTGTTGACGATCTGGTCAAACGCGAGCAAGGCGAAGTTGACCGTCATCAGCTCGACCACCGGCCTCAGCCCGCTCATCGCGGCGCCCACGCCTACGCCCACGATCGTGTTCTCCGAGATCGGCGTGTCGCGTACCCGCCGCTCGCCGAACTCCTCGAGCAAGCCGGCGGTGACCTTGAACGCCCCGCCAAACACGCCGATGTCCTCGCCCATCAGGATCACGCGCTCGTCGCGTCTCAGCTCCTCGCGTAGCGCCGCGTTCAGGGCCTCGCGGTAGCGCAGATCGGCCATCAGTGATACGCGCCGTGGACTTGCTCGTCGAGCACGTAGACATTCTCGTAGAGCGACTCGGGCGCCGGGAACGGCGAGGCCTCGGCAAATGCGACTGCCTCATCCACGCGCGCGATCGCCTCTCCGTCGAGCCGCTCGCGGCCATCCTCATCGAGGATCCCCTCGCGTTCCAGCAACTCGCCAAACGCCGGAATCGGGTCGCGCTCACGCCACTGCGCGACCTCCTCCTTGCTGCGGTACTCCTCCGGGTCGGCCATCGAATGGCCGCGAAAGCGATAGGTCACGGCCTCGACGAGCACCGGCTGGCGGTCTTCCCTTACGCGCTCCACGGCCTCTGCGATCACCGCGTGCGTGTCGAGCACGTCCATCCCGTCACAACGCGTCCCCGGTACGCCGAGGCTCTCGCCCTTGCGCTGCAAGTCGGTCACGGCCGAATGGCGCGCGAGCGACGTGCCCATGCCGAACTGGTTGTTGATCACCACGAACACCACCGGCAGGCGCCACAGCGCCGCCAGATTAAGCGTTTCCCCGAAGGTGCCCTGGTTGGATGCGCCGTCGCCGAACGTGCACAGGGTCACGTCGTCGGTCTCGGTGTAGTCGCTCGCCAGCCCGATCCCGGTCGCGATCGGCAGGTTGCCGCCGACGATCCCGTAGCCGCCCATGAAGCGCCGGGAGAGGTCGAACATGTGCATCGAGCCGCCGTGCCCGCCACAGCAGCCATCGACGCGCCCGAACAGCTCGGCCATGACCTTCTCGGGCGGAGTGCCGCGCGCCAGCGCATAGCCGTGCGAGCGGTAGGTCGAGACGAGGTAGTCCGTCTCCCGCAGCGCCCGCGTGCTGCCCACGATCGTGGCCTCCTCGCCGATCGATAGGTGTAGAAAGCCGCCGATCTTCGCCCGCGCGTACATCTCACCCGCGCGCTCCTCGAAGCGGCGGATCAGCGTCATCGTCTGCAGCCACTCGCGTGCGGCCTCGATCTCAGGCAAACCGGACATCAATGCTCCACGGTAGCCCAGCGCGCGAGGAACTCCGCAGCCTCCAGTTGTGACAGGTCGGCGCGCAATGCCCGCGCGAGCTTCGAAGCTGCCTGGGGCGGGCGGTCCCAGAACAGGACCACTTCTCCGGCGTCGACTTCGACGATCTCGATGTGGTCGACCCGCGCGGCGTCGGCCAGCAGCGCTGGTGCGTGGCCGCTGCGTGTGACGATCAACCGATAGGCGCGGTTGGCCTTCACCGCGTCTCCACTTCGCCTGTGTTCCCGGCATGCTCCGCGTCGCCCGTATTCGTTGCTTGCGCCGCATGTGCCGCCGCGTCCTCGACGGCGCGCTCACCGACGAACACTCGCTCCCCGATGCGCACGGCGGGCACGTCGTTCACGCCGGCCTGCGCGGCCGCGGTGGTGGCTCGGCTCAGCTCCTCGCGGACCGAGCGCAGCTCGGCCCCTTTGAGCACCGCGGTTGGGTGCATCTCGCAGGCCGCGGCGGCGATCAGCACGAAATCGATCTGCTCGAGATCTGCTCCACCGGCGAAAGCCTGACGGAAGGCCGCCTGTACGAAGGGGACGGTGCGGCCGATCGACTTGGCGTAGGTCGCGACGCGCATCGCCAGACCACTGTCGAACGGGAATGGATTGGGCCACTTCAGCGGCTGTAGGCCCTGTTCTAGGGTGCGCCGCTCGATCTCGGCACGAAAGATCTCTTCCTCGTTCTCGCAGCGAAAAGCATGGAACGGCTCCGCGCCTGGGGAGGGCGGGCCTAATTCCCGTGCCAGCACCGGCTGCCACTCCGCCGGTCCGCCGAGCACGTGCAGAACGCGCTCGGCCGCGAGGTAGGCGAGCGGGCTTGCGAGGTCGAAGTAGAAGGCTGCGTCCGGCGCGGTCATCTCGCCGAGACTAATGCGCGGCTCAACCGTGAATCAACCAGCCGTCGGCGGCGCGCCCGGCCTCCATCACGGCCTCCGACAGCGTGGGGTGGCCGTGGATCGTGCGCGCCACCTCGGCGAAGCCGCCCTCGAGCGCACGTACGTTGACGAGCTCCTGGATCAGCTCGGTCGCGCGCGCGCCGACGATGTGTCCGCCGAGCAGCTCTCCGTACTTGGACTCGCCCACGAGCTTGACCATGCCCGAGCGGTCGCCGTACACGATCCCGCCGCCGACCGCGCCGTAGGGCACCTTGCCGACGATCACGTCGTAGCCCTGCTCGCGGGCCTGGGCCTCGGTCAGGCCGAAGGAGCCGACGTTGGGTGTGCAGAAGGTCGCCCGCGGGATGTCGACGTAGGCGATCGGGTGGGTCTGCAGGCCCACGGAGTCCTCGGCGGCGATCACGCCCTCATCGGATGCCTTGTGCGCGAGCGCGGGGCCGGGGACGAGGTCGCCGATCGCATAGACGCCCGCGCGCGAGGTGCGCAACTGGCCGTCGACCTTCACCAGCCCGCGCTCATCCAGCTCGACTCCCGCCTCCGCCAGCCCGAGCCCCTCGATGTCTGCGCCGCGTCCGGCGGCGATCACGAGATAGCTGACCTCGGTGCTCTCCTCACCGTAGGCGAAGCTCACACCGCTATCGCTCGCTTGCACGTCTTTTACCGGAGTGCCGGTATGGATCTGGATGCCTTGGCGCTTTAGGCCCCGTTCGACCAGTCGTGAGCTGTCCGCGTCCTCGCTCGGCAGTACACGGTCGAGCGCCTCGAGCAGCAACACCTCGCTGCCAAGCCTGGCAAAGCCCGAGGCGATCTCCGCGCCTGACGCTCCCGCCCCGATGACTGCCATCCGCGCGGGCAACTCCTGTAGCGCCCAGGCCTGCTCAGTGCCGATCACGCGCCCGCCGAACTCAACGCCTGGGATCGCCCGTGGGGTCGAGCCGGCGGCAAGGATCACCGTCTCGGTGGCGATCGTCTGCTGGCCGATCTCCGATCGGTCGACGCGCACATCGCCCTCGGCGGTCAATGTCGCGTCGCCCTCGATCAAGTCGATCCCGTTTTTCTTGAACAGGCCGCTCACGCCACCGGTGAGCGTGGAGACGACTTTCTCGCGCCGGGCCTGCACGCCGGCGTAGTCGACCTCGACACTCCCAACCTTCAGTCCGTACTCCTCCGCCTCGCGGATCTCCGTGAGCAGGTCGGCCGAGCGTAGTACCGCCTTGGCGGGAATGCACGCGTAGTTCAGGCAGCGCCCTCCGACCTTGTCCTTCTCCACCACGGCGGTCTTTTTTCCCAGCTGGGCAGCGCGGATCGCGGCGACGTAGCCGCCCGGCCCTGAGCCGATCACGATGCAGTCGTAGGAGGTCTCTGCCATTGGGGACTGAGCCTATCGAAGCGTCTCTCGCGGTCCACGTTCGCCGGCCTGGATGCGGCCCATTACGCGCACCAGCTTCCAGAACAACCAGCCGCCAAGCCCGACGCTGAGTAGGCAGATGACCGCGGCGATGATCGTGGAAGCCACGACGAGCGCGAGCGACGTGACGATGATCTGGAAGGCGAGCAGCGCCTCGAAGCCGAGTACCGACCAGTAGTGCCGCCGGTACATACCTCCGGCGAGGAACAGGAAGACGATCGCCAGAAAGGCTCCGCCGGGGAGCGAGCCGCCACGGCGGCTGAGGTCGTGGACGGTCGCGACGCCGACGATCACCCCGATTGCCAGCAAGACACAGACTGCGATTGCGACGAGCAGCGCAGGCGGGCGCTCGTCCTCGCCTAGTGGCTCCAACTCAGCGCGGAGCAGCTCTTCGCGCTGACCGCGCTCTGGACCCTCCGAAGTCTCTGGACCCTCCGAAGCAGTCAAAACTCAGCTCTCCAGGGGGTGCGCGTCGAGCAATCCACGCAGCTCACGCGCGGCGTGCTCGGGGTTTGCGGCGGACGCGATGGCTCGCAGCACACAAAGCCGACGCGCCCCGGCGTCGATCGCCTCGGCTGCGTTCTCGGCGTCCAGGCCACCGATCGCAAAGAACGGCACGGACGCGTGCTCGGTCGCGTAGCGCACGAGCTCCAACCCGACTGGCGGACGCCCGGGCTTGGTCGGGGTGGCGTGGACGGGCCCGACGCCGATGTAGTCGACGAGCTCCGTGTCCACTGCGTCGATCTCGCCCGGCGCGTGGGTGGAGAGTCCGATCAGCATGTCGGGGCCGACCAGCTCGCGCACTTCGGCGACTGGCATGTCCTCCTGCCCGACGTGCACCCCGTCGGCGCCCACCTCGCGTGCGACGTGCGGACGGTCGTTGATGATCAGCAACGCCTCGAGCCGCTCGCATAAGGCTCGCGCGGCGTTGGCGACCGCGACGAGCTCCTCGTCGGGAAGCTGCTTCTCGCGCAACTGAACGATGTCGACGCCACCGGCGATCGCCTCGCGCAACAGGTCGGGCAGCGCGCGCGCGCCGAGGTCCGAGGAATCGGAGACCTGCCCACACACCAGGTACAGCCGCGCGCTGGCAAGGCGTGCGCGCCGATCGGCGCCGAGGTCTCCAACGGACATGGATCCGGAGTCTGACAGCGGGCTAGCATCAACCTCATGTCCGAGGGTGCCCGCTCAGTCGATGTGGTCGTCGTAGGCGGCGGCGTGATTGGCTTGACGCTCGCTTGGCGCGCGCGCGCGGAGGGGCTGTCGGTGACAGTGTTCGAGCGTGGGGGGATCGGCATGGGCGCCTCGCATGTGGCCGCCGGGATGCTTGCGCCGGTGGCCGAGGTGGAGTTTGGGGACGCCGGGCGGGCAGTGCTCGAGTTGGGGCTGCGCTCGGCGGAGATGTGGCCGCGGTTCGCGGCTGAGTTGGAGCGATGCAGCGGCGAGCAGGTGGGCTTACTGAGGACGGGTACGCTGGTTCTCGCCCGCGACGAGGACGAGGCGCGCGAGCTCGAGCGCCAGATTGCCTTTCGCGAGTCGCTGGGGCTGCACACGACGCGTCTGCGCCCGAGCGAGGCCCGTGAGCGTGAGCCGGCGCTCGCGCCGACCGTGCGATTGGCGCTGGAAGCCCCGGATGATCATTCGGTCGATCCACGCCTGGTGCTCGTGGCGTTGCGCCGGGCATGTGAGCGCGTCGGAGTGGAGCTGCGCGAGCACGCGTCGGTGACACGCGTCGAGTGCGATCAGACCAGCGCACGAGTGACGGGCGTTGCGCTCCAAGACGGTGAGATCGTCTCCGCCCGCCACGTGGTGCTCGCCGCGGGTGCGTGGACGAGTCAGATCGAGGGTCTGCCCGAGCACGCAAGTGTGTCCGTGCGCCCGGTCAAGGGACAGATCCTGCGCCTGCGCGATCCCGCCGGTCCCGGGCTGTTGCGCCGTGTGGTGCGCTTCGAGGGCGGCTATCTGGTTCCCCGCGCGGATGGACGCTATGTGTTGGGCGCCACCGTCGAGGAGCGCGGCTTCGAAGAACAGGCGACCGCCGGCGGGGTGTACGAGCTGCTGCGCGAGGCGCACGAGCTGCTGCCCGGTGTCAGCGAGCTGCAGATCGAGGAGCTGTGTGTCGGGCTGCGACCGGGCACGCCCGACAACGTGCCCGTGATCGGCCCCGGCGCGCTCGCTGGGCTGATCTGGGCTACTGGTCATCACCGCAACGGCATCCTGCTGGCGCCGCTCACCGCCGAGCTGGTGCTCCAGGCGCTTTCCCCTGTAGGAGTTACGCAATGATCGTTAACGGGCAGAGTTCCGACGTGGCCGCTGGCGAGACCGTCGCCGCGGTGCTCGATCGCCTCGGCCTGCCGCTCGACGCGCGTGGGGTGGCCGTGGCCGTCGATGGCGAGGTGGTGCCGCGAGCCGCGTGGCAGACCTTTGCGCTCGCGGCGGATGCGCGCGTGGAGGTGCTCACCGCGATGCAGGGAGGATGATCTGGCGATGATCGATCCCACGAGCACCGCACCGTCTACGAGCACCGCACCGCCTACGGCCGCCGCCCACAATGGCGCTGTGCCGGTCGAGGACGAGCTGAGGATCGCCGGTCGCACGTTGAGCTCGCGTCTGCTGCTCGGCACGGGGGGCTTTCCTTCGCTCGAGCTGCTCTCGGAGGCGATCGTGGCCAGCGGCAGCGAGCTCGTCACGGTCGCGCTACGTCGTATCGATACGGCCGCGCGCGGCTCGCTGGTGGACGTGCTCGCGCAAGCCGGTGTGGAGCTGTTGCCGAACACCGCCGGTTGCTACACGGCGCGTGACGCAGTCCTCACCGCCAAGCTCGCGCGCGAGGCGTTTGCGACCGATTGGGTCAAGCTCGAGGTGATCGGCGACGAGGACACGCTGTTGCCTGATGCTCCCGAGTTGCTGCGCGCCGCCGAGGAGCTCGTCGACGATGGCTTCGTCGTGCTGCCCTACACGACCGACGACCCGATCCTCGCCAGGCGTCTGGTCGACGTCGGCTGCGCCGCGGTGATGCCCCTTGGCTCGCCGATCGGCAGTGGCATGGGCATCCGCAACCCCTACAACATCAGCCTGATCCGCGAAGCCGTCGAGGTGCCCGTGGTGCTCGATGCGGGCATCGGCACGGCCTCTGACGCGGCGCTGGCGATGGAGCTCGGCTGCGACGCCGTGATGGCCGCCAGCGCCATTTCGCGCGCGCAGGATCCTGTGCGGATGGCGCGCGCGATGCGCCACGCTGTGGAGGCGGGACGATTGGCGCGCACGGCGGGGCGCATTCCCCGCCGTCTCTACGCCACCGCCTCGACTCCCGATCAGGGCCTAGCGGACTTCGCTACTTAACAACTTCGATCGTCCCGTTCATGCTCGCCGGATGGTAGGTGCACTCGTAGTGAATGACCCCCGGCTTGGTGACCTTGTAGGAGAACGTCGATCCTTCTTTGAGGTTGGCCGACGCGAATTTGGAGGGGCCGGACTCGGAGGTCACGTTGTGTGTGACGTCATCGAAGTCCGTCCACTTGAGCGTGCTTCCGACCTTTACCTTGACGGTGTCGGGGGCGATCGCGATGTTGCGATAGGCGATCTGCACGGTTCCGCTCTGCACCGGCGCCGAGGCCGCCGGCGAGGCGTACTTGGGGGTTGTGTTCGCTTTCAGGCCACCGGAGGATGCGCTGGTGCTCGCGGTCGTCGAGCTGGTCGTGGAGCTGCTCGTGCTGGAGCTGCTCGATCCGCAGCCCGCCGCAAACAGGAGCGTGGAGCAAGCAATCACAACGGGTAGCAACGGGCCTCTTCTCATCGGGCGATCCTTTCTCGGCGGACGTTGCGCTCAGCCTAACCTAGACTGGCCGGTCCATGGCACGACATTTTCTGACCGGAGCAGAGCTCACGGCCGCTGAGCTCTCAGCGTTGCTCGACCGCGCGCTGGAGCTGAAGCAGGCGCCGCTCTCCTCGCGGGCGCTCGCCGGTCAGAGCGTCGCGCTGATCTTCCAGAAGCCCTCGACCAGAACGCGATTGTCGTTCGAGGTCGGTATCCACGAGCTGGGTGGTCATGCCGTCGTGCTGCGCGCCGACGAGTTGCAGCTCTCGCGTGGCGAGTCCCTGCGCGACACCGCGCTGGTGCTTTCCCGGCATGTCGCGGCCGTGGGGGTGCGCACTGGTCCCGACGCGATGCTCGGAGAGCTGGCGCGGTACAGCTCTGTCCCGATCTTCAACATGCTCACCGCGCTGCACCATCCCTGCCAGGCGCTGGCTGATCTGCTGACGTTGCGCGAGGCGCTCGGCGCCTTTGAGGGTCCCACCCGCCCGCGGGTCGCGTATGTGGGCGATGGCAACAACGTCGCTCGCTCGCTCGCCCTGCTCGGCACCCTTGCCGGGCTGGATGTCGCGGTGGCCTCGCCCCCTGGCTATGCGCTCCAGGACGACCTCGCCCTGCCCGCCGGCGCTCGGGGCTCGCTCGAGCTCTACGCCGATCCGCTCGAGGCCGTCGCCGGCGCTCAGGCTGTGTACACGGATGTGTGGGTGAGCATGGGCGACGAGACCACCGCGGATCAGCGCCGCGCCGCGCTGGAGCGCTACCGGATCGACGAGGCGTTGCTCGACGCCGCCGCGCCGGGCGCCTTCGCGATGCACGATCTGCCGGCGCACCCCGGCGAGGAGATCTCCGCCGAGGTCCTGTACGGCTCCCGTCAGCGCATCTGGGATCAGGCCGAGAACCGGCGCCACGCACAGAAGGCGTTGCTCGAGCTGCTGCTGGCCCCGGCATGAGCCTGGAGACGCCGGCTGTGGATGACCCCCCTCGTCCACAGCGGGGCGACGAGCTCGAGCTGAGCATCGACTCGCTGGCCTTCGGCGGAGAGGGCATCGCGCGGCTCGGCGACGGCGGCTATGTCGTGTTCGTCGCCGGTGGGATCCCGGGCGATCGTGTGCGCGCCGTTGTGTACAAGCGCAAGCGCAACTACGCGCACGCCCGCGCCGTGGAGATCCTCGAGCCCAGTCCCGAGCGGATCGCCCCGCGCGCCGATCATCCCGGGGTGCCGTGGCAGGTGCTCCCCTATGAGCGCCAGTTGGCGATCAAGCGCACGCAGGTGGACGACGCGCTGCGGCGGATCGGGCGACTGGACGGGTTCGAGCTGCAGGAGATCGTGCCCGCGCTCGAGCAGTGGCGCTACCGCAACAAGCTCGAGTACTCCTTCGGAAATGGAGATCCCACTCACCCTGCAGACCCAACCCACCCGGGCCTGCTCGCCCACCCAGGCCTCCTCTGTGGTTTCCATGCCCCGGCGGGCGGCAACGCGGTGGTGGCGATCGAGGACTGTCTACTGGCCTCCGAGCTGGGCAATCGTGCGCGTGAGGTGGCGCTGCGCTGGTGTCGCGAGCAGGGACTCACCGCCTGGGATCGCGGGCAAGGCCGCGGCGAGGAGGCCTCACGCGGCGATGAGACCTCACGCCGCGAGCGCGCCGGGCGGGTGGGACCCGATCAAAACGGACGCGCGCTTTTGCGCAACCTCGTCGTGCGTGAAGGCCGGCGCACCGGCAAGCTGCAGATCCGCATTGTCACGACCGACGGCGAGCTCGACGCTGGCTCACTCGCGCAGGCCCTGAGCGAGTCCCTGGGCGAGAGCCTCAGCGGCGTGCTGTGGACGCGCTCGCGCAGCCTCGCGGAGACGACCGCGGGTGGTGACACCGAGCTGGTGTGGGGCGAGGCTGAGCTGCCCGAGCGCCTCGGCGAGCTCGACCTGCGCATCTCTCCCGAGGCGTTCTTCCAGACGAACACCGAGATGGCGGAGCTGCTGTACGAGGTGGTCGTCGAGTACGCCGCGCTCGAGGGCTGGGAGCGTGTGTACGACCTCTACTCCGGGATCGGCACGATCGCGCTCACGCTCGCCCCGCGCGCAGGTGAGCTGTGGGGAATCGAGTTGGTGCAGGAGGCCGTCGCCGATGCGATCGCCGCCGCGCGGCGCAACGAGATCCCTCATACCAACTTCTTCGCCGGCGACACCCGCCTCGCGCTGCCCGAGTTGGTGGAGCGCGCCGGGCGTCCCGATGTCCTCGTCGTCGATCCCCCGCGCGCCGGGCTCTCCCAGAAAGTCGTGCGCCGGATCATCGAGGCCTCGCCCAAGCGCATCGTCTACGTCTCCTGCAACCCGACCACGCTCGCGCCCAACGCGGCCCAGCTGCAGGAGGCCGGCTGGACGCTGCTCAAGGTTCGCCCTGTCGACATGTTCCCCCAAACGCATCACATCGAGTGCGTCGCCCTCTTCGAGCGCCTTGCAGGTGCCCCGGCGCTCGTTGAACAAGAGACGGCGGCTTCTTCGGCGGAGCACGAGATCGCGGCGACCGCCCCGGAGTAGGCTTCCGCCGGTGCGCGCCGCCACCATTCGCGACCAGCAGATCGTGATCGAGGAGCACCCCGATCCGGAGCCTGCCGCCGGCGAGGTGCTCGTCCGCGTCCGCGCCGCTGGGCTCAACGGCGCGGACATGATGCAGCTCCGTGGCCTGTACCCGGCGCCCCCCGGCTCACCGCAGGACATCCCCGGCATGGAGCTTGCGGGCGTGGTGGATGCGCTTGGCGCTGGCGCGGAGCGCTTCGCGGTGGGAGATCGCGTGATGGCGATCGTCGGCGGCGGTGCGCAGGCAGAGTTGATGACGGTGCACGAGCGCCTGCTGATGCCGGTTCCGCGGGCGCTCGACTGGCCCGCGGCGGGCGGGCTGCCCGAGGTCTTCACCACGGCGCACGATGCGATCTTCACTCAGGCACAGTTGCGCCCCGGCGAGCGCCTGCTCGTGCACGGCGGCGCCGGCGGCGTGGGCACAGCCGCGATCCAGCTGGCCCGTGCGAGCGGCGCGCGGGTGACCGCGACGGTCCGCAACGAGGCGCTGCGCGACGGAGTTGCCGCGCTTGGCGCCGAGGTGATTGCGCCAGACGGCTTTTCCGAGCACGGGCCATTCGACGTGATCCTCGAGTTGGTGGGTGCGCCAAACCTCTCAGAGAATCTGCAGGCGCTCGCGACCGGAGGGCGGATCACTGTGATCGGCGTTGGTGCCGGGGCCAAGGGCGAGCTGAACCTGCTCGCGCTGATGGGCAAGCGCGCTCGCATTCACGGCTCCACCCTGCGTGCGCGCCCGCTGGAGGAGAAAGCGCTCGCCGCACGCGGCCTCGAGCGCGAGGTGCTGCCGCTGTTCGCGTCCGGTGCGCTACGCGTGCCCGTCGCCGAGACCTTCTCCTTGGCGGACGCCGCCGCTGCCTACGAGCGCTTCGTGGCCGGTGGCAAGCTCGGCAAGCTCGTCATCATGATCTAACCGGCCGGCTCTGCCGGCCTTCGGCCGTCAGTACGGCGGCTGCGCGGCGTACCAATCACCGAGCGTGCGGAACGCCGCCCAGAACGCGCGCTTGGCTTCCTGTTCGTCCAGCGACTCATCGATGTTCGGCACGTACAGCGCGTCGATCATCGGGGTCAGCCGCTGCACCTCACCCAGCGTGTCTCCCAAGGGGCGCGCCAGTGGGATCTCCATCTCGCTGAGCGCGGCGAGCGCATCGGGACCCATCACGACGATGATCTTCGGCTGCACGATCGCGATCTCCTCGACAACTCTCGCCACGCACGCGAAGTCCGCGAGCGATGAGTCGCTCAGGGGGCACTTCACGCAGAGCGTGCCGTAGACCGCGAGCGGGTCGATCTGCAGGCGCTTCAGCGACTTCATCAGCGCGCCGCCGGCGCGCCCGTAGAAGGCGACGCCCTCCTCGATCTCCGAGGGCAGCGGGGCGTGCTTGAGCAGCATGATGTCGGCCTGGGGATGACCCGAGCCGAGCACGGGCATCAGGTTGCCGCGTGGGCAGTGTGGGCAAGCCTGCAGCTCGCGCGTGAGCGAGTTCAGCTCGCGGATAGCGCGCTCCAGGTACTTCTCGCGGATCTCGTCATCGGTAACGGGCATCGACTCCGAGGGATTAGACGACGCCCGCGCTTGTCCTTGGCGGTGCATCGAGACTTGCGCTTTCGCAACCCTCCTGCTCACGAGTCTCTACCTGCGGCTCCCGCTCCCGGCCCCGTCCCCACCGGTCCGCTTGACGCGTTTCACGCGCCGGGCCTTGCTCGCGCGCTGGGCGGAGGCCGGCGTCGCCTTGGTCTGCAGGAACTTCAGCGCCTGCACGTATAGGAGGCTGGTGGGGCGCGTGAGGATGTCGGCGTCGCGCAGCGACTGCAGAAACTCAGCCGGGCCATCGAAGTCACGCATCCGGATCCGCACCGAGCCGAGACCCTGGGCGACGTGGGAGTCAGAGCCCGCGCCGGCGACGATCCGGTACTTCGCGGCGAACCGCACGGCCTCCTCGTTGAACGCGCCGATCGCCACGCGTGGGTTGAACACCTCGATCGCGTCGACGTCGTCGAGGATGCTCAGCAGGTGCTCGTAGTCGGGTACCGAGTGCATGCGGTCGAACGGGTGGGGCACGTACACGAGACCTCCCTGGCGCTTGATCTCGGCGACTGTCTCCTCCAGGCTCAGGCCGCGCGGGATCTTCTCCTCGATGAACAGTCCGATCACCTCGCCCTGGCTGGCGGTCTTCACCTCCTCCGCGACGATCACTTTCACGGGGTGGGCGGGGTCTAGTTCAGCGGCCTGCTTGCGGGCCTCCAGGGCGCCGGAGATCTCGTTGTGATCGGTCACCGCGATTGCGCCCAGCCTCTCCTCTTGCGCCCTCGCCAGCAGCACCTCGACGGGCGTGGCGCAATCGCCGGAATGGTCGGTGTGCATGTGCAGGTCGACATCGATCAGCTCTCGCTTGGCCAGCCTCCGGTGCAGCGTTTGCTCGCCGTTCAGACTGTGTCTGCGTGCCGCCACGCCGCGATAAATCCGCTCGAGCTCGTCGGCGGCCTGCACCGCATCCGCTCCGTCTTCGAGCAATCGGTAGTCGCCCGGGAAATGCCGGGACATCAGCTCGGCGGTGGCGGGCAGGCTCGCGGTCCGCGCGTCCAGGCGCCCGAAGAAGGTCTCGACGAAGCGGCGCGCCACGAGCGTCGACAGCAGCCGTTCGGTGGGCGCGTGGAACGAGCCCACGTTGAGCGAGCGCGAGTGGCGCAGGGCGGCATTCGATGCGCTTGGCGCAAACGGCTCATGGACATGAACGAAGTCCAGCGGCACCGTGCTCAGCAGTTCCTCGATCGTTCGCGCCACGTCGATTGGCAGTGCCGGCGCCCGCCGGCGGGTGGATGCACGGGTGGGTGGGGTTCGACTCCGTGAGCTGCTCTGCAGATCGAGCACCTCGCCGACGGCGATCACGCGTGGATTGCCTCCGTCGGTCCCCTCCAGCAGGGACGCTCCCCCACTCGCCCCGCCGCGCGCGGCCCGCAGCGCACGGCGCGACTCCCGCACGCGCTCCTGCGAATGCGAAGGCGCCAGCACCAGCACGCGATGTCCGCGTCGCGATAGCTCGCCCGCGACGCGTCTTATGTGCGCGTTGACCTCGTTGTCTTCCGCCTCCCACGGATATGGCGTCACGTGGGCGATGGAGAAGGTCGGTGCCATCCGTCTCCGATTATCCTCCGCGGCGGGAGCGCGCGAGGCGCCCCGCCCATGGCGGCCTACTTCGCCGCCGCCGCGCGTTTGCGTGCCGGGGCTTTGCGGCCCTTGGGCTTGGTCAGCGGGCCACGCTTGTACTTGGCGATGAACTTCTCGGTGTCCAGGCGTGCCTGATTGTCAGGGCGCTGATTGTGGGGCGACTTCATCAGGTAGGAGGACGGCCCATCCAACTGCCCCCCGATGCCGTGGTTGAGTGCGAGCTTGCAGCAGCGCACCGCGTCGATCACGATGCCGGCCGAGTTCGGCGAGTCCCACACCTCGAGCTTCATCTCGAGATTCAGCGGCACGTCGCCGAACGCCTGACCCTCGACGCGGATGTGCGCCCACTTGCGGTCGGTCAACCACGGCACGTAGTCCGAGGGACCGACGTGCACGTTCTCGGGCGCCATCTCGTGGTCGATGATCGAGGTGACGGCGTTTGTCTTGGAGATCTTCTTTGACTCCAGCCGCTCGCGCTCGAGCATGTTGTAGAAGTCCATGTTGCCGCCGACGTTCAGCTGAGAGGTGCGCTGGATGCGCACGCCGCGCTCCTCGAATAGGCGCGCGAGCGTCCGGTGCACGATCGTGGCGCCGACCTGCGACTTGATGTCATCGCCGACGATCGGCAGTTTGGCCTGCTTGAAGCGCCGGTCCCAGTAGTCCTCACGGGCGATGAACACTGGGATGCAGTTGACGAAGCCACAGCCGGCCTCCAGCACCTGCTCGACGTACCACTTGGTCGCCTGCTCGGAGCCGACCGGCAGGTAGGAGACGACCACGTCGGTGTGGGTGTCCCTGAGGATTTTCACGATGTCGGCTGTCTCGCCCGGGGCCTTTGTGATCTTCTCTTTGAGGTATTTGCCGAGGCCGTCGTGGGTCATCCCGCGGTACACGGGAACGCCCATTTTCTTGGGCACCGCGCGCGCTCCCTGAGCGAACTTCATCGTGTTGTTCTGCCCGGCCCAGATTGCCTGCCCGAGGTCCTTGCCGACCTTTGTCTTATCGATGTCGAAGGCTGCGGTGAACTCGATGTCGCGCACGTGATAGCCGCCGAGGTCGACGTGCATCAGGCCGGGGACGTCCTCACCGGGGTTGGCCTCGCGGTAATAGTTGACGCCTTGCACGAACGCGGAGGCGCAGTTGCCGACGCCGATGATCGCGACGCGAACCTTCTCTGACTGGTAGCGCGCGGCGCCGTTGGTTGAGGCCGCGCCGTTGCTCCGGGCGCCGCCGTTGCTGTTCTCGTTGGTCATAGGCTGAGACTACTCCGCCGGGCGCTGAAGGTCACACGGACAGTTCGCGGCGCACGTGGGCGATGCGCTGGGCGACGGTGATCAGGCTGAGTGCCGCCAGCACGTAGACCGCTCCCTTCAGCGGCGAGAGCTGCCCGCCCCCGCTGGCGTCGGCGAACAGCAGGCCGATCGCGAGGATCACGACGCGCACGGGCCGCGTGGCGATCCCCACCTTGCACTCGACGCCCAGCGCCTCAGCGCGGGCGCGCGTGTAGCTGACCATCAGCGAGCTGAGCACCGCGACGACCACGGCGGCGGCTGCCACGCGGTCGCCTTTCAGCGCGAAGTCCCCGGCGACGGCCGTCAGCACGACGCCCTCCTCGATGCGGTCGAGCGTCGAGTCCAGGAATGCGCCGAAGGGCGTGCCCTTGCCGGACATCCGCGAATAGCGCCCGTCGAGCGTGTCCATCACGGAGCCGACGATGAACGCGACGCCGCCGAGGAAGTACAGCTCCTGCCACACGAGCACCGCCGCGAGCAGGTTCAGCGCGAAGCCCGTCAGCGAGATCGCGTTGGGCGTCAGGCGCGAGTCGATCAGCCGGTTGCGCACGAGCTCCCGCCGCTCGCCCGCTCCGATCGGCGCCCTGCCGTTTGCTCGTGCTCGGGGTACCCCGCGCCGGGCACGGCGTGTCGGGGCCTGATGTCGCGGGGCCATGCTCTAGCTCGCCTGCAGACGATTTGGGGCGGTGCTGAAGCGCCATACGCCGGGCCGCGCTCGAGCGAGCCAGCGCGCGCCATAGGCGGCGAGGCCGGCGGTCAGCGCTCCGAGTAGCGCGTCGGTGATGAAGTGATTCGCGGTTGCGACGATCACGAAGGCCATCAGGAAGGGATAGAGGAACCACATTACCCGCAGCGCCCGCGAGCGCACGAGTCGTGCCAGTGGCCAACCGACCATCAGCGCGAACGCGACGTGCATCGAGGGCACGGCGGCGTAGGGGTTGAACAGCGCGCTCAGGGAGGCGCTGGTGTGCGACAGGCCCACACCGGTTACGTCCGAGACGGAGTCGATGAAGCCCCACTCGGGCATGAACCGCGGCGGCGCCGTCGGGAACACGACGTAGCCGACGAGCGCGATCACCATTGCGATCATGAACATGTTGCGCACGAAATAGAACGAGCGGTTGTGGCGCAGGTACAGGTAGACGAGCGCTCCGAGCGTCACGGTCGTCTGTGCGTTGACGTACAGCCAGCTCGACACGTCCATCAGCAGATGCGAGCCCGACGCCCATGCCTGCACGCTGGGCTCGACGAATATGTGCAGCGTGCGCTCGACCGAGATCACATCTCGCGCGTGCGCGAAGGCAGTATTGGCGTCACCCTCGACCAAGCCCCGTGCGAGACGATAGGCGAGATAAGCCGCTGCGAACAGCGAGACTTGGCGTAGCACGTCCAGCCATCCCCGGGGCAGGACGCGCGCCTGCAGGAGACGAGCACGAGCGACCACATCGAGCAGCCTAGACGATGTAAAGATGATGTTCCCTAAGAGCAGCTAAGAACACCGAGGACCGTGACTGAAGATACGTGTAACCGAGAAGGCGATCGCGACGTGCAGGCTGCCTGCGCTGTGCGCCTGCACTTCCGTCCAGCCCCCCGGCGCGCGTCGCACGCACCCGTGGCCGTCGGTGAGCGCCCAGTAGGGCGTGAAGCGCACGCGCGCGACGTAGGCGCCCGTGCGGGGTGCTGAGACCGTGAACGAGTCGGTGCTCAGCGCGGTCATGCTCGCGGGCGCCCCGACCAGCGGCTGGGGGTTGAGCACCGCGAACAGGCGCCAGTGCGTCGAGCGCCAGATTTCCCTCAGGTACGACGGCGGCCCGGCCCCACCTCCGCCCCCGATCCCATCACCGGTGCCTCCGCCCCCGACCTCGCCGCTCCCATCTCCCGCGCCACGATCTTCGCCGCGCAGCAACCGGGCCTCGCCCTTCGCCGAGTAGTCCAGCGGCGCGTCGGGCAGCGCGACGTAGGAGACCGCCTCGTTCGCCAGCCAGCTGCGATAGCGCGCGGCGGTGAGCGGTGTTTTTGCTTCGTCGTAGAAGAGCGCGTCGCGCTCGATGTCCAGCTGGCGCTCCCAGCCGCGCGCGAGCATCACGTGGGGCGCCACCCAGCGCGCTTCCCAGTGGTTGCGGGTGGGAACGACCTCGATCCGTGCCGGTCGGGTGGGTGGGCTTCCATACCCGACGCCGAGTGTGCGCAGCTCGCCCAGTAGGGGTGCGTAGTAGGAGGCGTGGACGGCCGGGTCCGCTGCGGCCGAGGCGAAGTTCGACAGTGGTGCGGCCACCTGCCAGTAGCAGAGCAGGGGTGTAGCGAGCACGGCAGCACGCCGCAAACGCCACTCCACCCACCCCGTGCGGACGCCACCCATCCACTCTGCCCGGACGCCACCGCGCACGCCACTGCGAACGCCACCCACCCATCCCTTCGGGCGATCGCCCGATGAGTACGCAGGCTGCCAGTGGCCCGGCGACGAGCGCTCCCAGGCGCGTGGCGTTCCCGCCGACGGCCGTGGGGATCACAAAGGCGCCGAGCAGCGCGACGGCGTACAGCGCCGCCCCGGTGCGAAGCACGCGCAGGGCGCGCTCCACGTGCTCGATCTGGGCTGGCGGGCGAGCGGCGCTGAACAACGCCGTAAGCAGCAGGATTCCCGCAAACGTGGGGTAGAAGCTGGAGGCGACGAACGGCTCGGCGCCCCCTTCGGGGAAGGCGCCGGCGAGCAGCGCGATTGGCGCCAGCGCGCAAATCGTCAGCGCCATCGGCCAGAGCGCGCGGTCTGAGCGCCAGCGTCCAGGCGAGCGCGGCGAGTCCGAGGAAGGCGCCCGTGATCGGGCTCGCCAGCGTGCTGAGCACGGCGAGCGCGAGCGCGAGCGCCCACCTGGCGTGTCGGTCGATTGCCGATTGGGCTGCAAGCAGTGCGCCGAGACCGAGTGCGAGGCCGACCTCGAAAGGGACGCGGCCGGAGAGCAGCTCGATGCCGGCGCCGAACGCGAACCAGGCAGCCGCGACGCGCGTGGCCCGGACCGGAAAGCGTCTCTCGATCAGCAGCGCGAATAGCGCGGCGGCGATCGTCGCCGACAGTGCCGCGAGTAGCGGTGGGCCGAGCAGTGCCCCGAGCGCGGGGGCGAGCACCGAGTAGGCGAGCAGGTGATGACCGCCGTACCAGCTGTTGTCCCAAAGCGTGAAGCCGGCGTGGGAGAACAGATAGGAGCGATAGGAGGCTGCCGCGAGGTCGCTGCTGGGTGGGGCGAGGATCGCATACGCCAGCCCGCACGCGGCGGTGATCGTCCAGGCCGGGATACGGCGCGCGCAAGCGCTCACGTCTGCGCGGTGCCCGGTGGTCCCGTCGCTCACCTCGACCTGGCTCATGCTGCTCAGATCGCTCACCCAGATGCGGCGTCGAGGAAGTCCACGACCGCGTCGATCACGTCCGGACGGTCCAGCCAGGGTACGTGGCCGGCGTCGGGCAGCTCGAGCAGCTCCACGGGATGGGTGGGACCGCCAATCGCCTCGGCGTAGGCGCGGCCGAAGCGGGCGGAGATGTAGGGGTCCTGCGCGCCCCAGACCACGAGCGCGGGCATCGTCAGCTCGCCGAGCCGCGAGCCGGCGGCCGCGAGCACTTCTGGAGGCGAGCTGCGTAGCAGCCGCAGGATCGCGCGTGGTGTGCCCTGGTCGAAGTGCTCGAGCACGGTGTCGAGCCACGCCTCTGGCAGCGGGCCGGGCGTCACGTTGGACTCCTTCGAGGCTTGGCGCAGGGTCCAGCGATTGGTCGATCCCATCACGATCTCGCCCAGCAGCGGTGTGCGCCAGACGCGCGCGATCCGGTGCCAGCGGTAGCCGGGCAGGAACGGCACGGTGTTGATCAGCACCAGCCGCTCGACGCGCTCCGGGTGCGCTTGCGCGAACGCGAGGCCGACGGCTCCCCAGTCGTGCATCACCAGCCGGACCCGCTCGACTTCCACGAGATCCAGGAATCGCTCGAGAAACAGCGAGTACTCCTCGATCGTGTACTTCAGATTGCCGGGCTTCCCCGAGCGCCCAAAGCCCGGCAGGTCGACCGCCAGCCCACCGCTGCGCTCCAGGAATCCCACGTTGTGCGCGGGGACTTCCATCCAGTCGTCGCTGTCTCGCATCGGCCTCCACCACCGTCTCCACCACGGCCGGGTCACGTAGCGCTCGCGGAATCCCACCCAGTCGTCCGAGCTGGTCGGCACCCCGTGTACGTAGAGCACCGGCGCCCGATCCCCACCGTCGCCGCTGGGCGGCGGCGCGCTGCGCCAGAAGACCGGAGCCCGTGAGCCCATGGGTCCAGCTCGCCGCTGTGGTCGCTCACCTCGGGCACTGGGCGAGGATATCCGGCTACCGTGGCGCGGTGCCCTCGACTACCGCGGCGCCCTCGACTACATGGACGCCTCCCACCCGCGCGCGCGTTCGCCGCGTTCGCGATCGCCTGCGCGAGGTCTATGGCATCCCGCTGATGGCGCCGCATGGCGACCCGATCGCCGAGCTGGTCTTGACGGTGCTTTCGCAGAGCACCAACGACCGCAACCGCGATGTCGCCTACTTGCGCCTGCGTGAGCGCTTCCCGACCTGGGAGCAGGTGCGCGACGCGGAGGTGGCGGCGCTCGAGGAGGCGATCCGCCCGGGCGGGATCTCGAAGGTCAAGTCGGCGAGGATCAAGGCGATCCTGCAGGCGATCGCCGCCCAGCCGCCGCCCGGCGGCGACCCGGCCCCTGGCACTGCACCTGCCTCGCGCTCGCCTGGGCTGTCGTTGGATTGGCTGCCCGACGTCCCGCTCGAGCAGGCCCGCGACTACCTGATCGCCCTCCCCGGGGTCGGTCGTAAGACCGCGGCGTGCGTGCTGCTGTTCGCCTATGGCCTGCACGACGTGCCGGTCGACACGCACGTCTCCCGCGTGGGCATGCGCCTGGAGCTGCTCCAGCCGGGCGCGCCGTTTGAGCAGCTGCACGACGAGATGCTCGCGCTTACGCCGCCGGGCCAGGAGCTCGAGCTGCACGTGAACCTGCTGCGTCATGGTCGGCGGACTTGTCATGCGCGCAAACCTGCCTGCAGAGAATGCGCTCTGGCGCGAATGTGCCCGAGTCGCCGGGACTTCCCGGAGTTCTGACCTGCCTCGCCCGGCTCCGCTAGCCGCGCGGTAAGACAGCAAATGCGATCACCGCGTACTGCAGCGCCGCGGCGGCGAGCACGAGCGCGTGGAAGACCTCGTGATAGCCGAACACCTTCGGCCACGGGTTTGGTTTGCCGCTCGCGTAGATCACCGCGCCGGCGATGTACAGCGCCCCACCGGCCGCCAACCCCGCCACGCCCAGCCAGCCGATCGCCGCGGGCAGCTCGCCGAAGACCGCGGCCGACACCAGGCCGAGCACGACGTACACCGCAGCGAACAGCCACTTCGGCGCGTCGATCCAGGCGAGCTTGAAGATCACGCCGCCGAGCGCTCCGGCCCACAGCACGATCAGGATCACGCTCGCCAGCGTGCCCTTCAGCGCGAGCAGCGCCACAGGGGTATAGGTGCCGGCGATCAGGACAAAAATCATCGAGTGGTCCAGGCGCTTCATCCAGCGCCGCGGCCCTGGGCGCCAGGTCACGCGGTGATACAGCGCGCTCGTGCCCAAGAGGCCCGAGACCGCAACGGCGTAAATCGACGCCGCCAAGCGCGCGCGCCCGTCCGAGGCCCCCAGGATCAGGCCCACGCCACAAAGCAGCGAGACAAAGAATGCGTACTGATGCGAAACCCCGCGCAGCCTTGGCTTGATCGGCGCTAGCGAAGCCAACTCCATCTCTACAAGGTACCGCTCATCTGGAGCATTTGGCAGTGGATATAAAATTTGACGGGACATAGAAAATCTGCCACACTATGACTTAGATTTTTCCACCATCTTCGAAGGAGCATCAAACTATGGCTAAGACCATCGGCATCGACCTCGGCACGACTAACTCGTGCATGGCCGTGCTCGAGGGTGGCGAGCCCACCGTCATCGAGAACTCCGAGGGCGGTCGCACGACCCCCTCCGTCGTCGCCTTCACGGCCTCCGGCGAGCGTCTCGTCGGCACCGTCGCCAAGCGCCAGGCCGTCACCAACCCGCAGAACACCGTCTTCTCGATCAAGCGCTTCATGGGCCGCAAGGAGGCCGAGGTGCGCGAGGAGGAGTCGATCGTCCCCTACAAGGTCGTCTCCGGCCCCAACGGCGACGCCCGCGTGGAGGCAGGTGGCGAGCAGCACTCCCCGCCTGAGATCTCCGCGATGATCCTGCAGAAGCTGAAGACCGACGCGGAAGCGTATTTGGGCGAATCGGTCGACGGCGCGGTGATCACCGTTCCTGCCTACTTCAACGACGACCAGCGCCAGGCGACCAAGGACGCCGGCAAGATCGCCGGGCTGGACGTCAAGCGCATCATCAACGAGCCGACCGCTGCGTCGCTCGCCTACGGACTGGACAAGGAGTCCGACCAGACGATCCTCGTCTTCGACCTCGGCGGCGGCACGTTCGACGTGTCTGTCCTCGAGATCGGCGACGGCGTGTTCGAGGTCAAGTCCACCGCCGGCGACAACCACCTCGGCGGCGACAACTTCGACAAGGCGATCGTCGACTGGCTCGTCTCCGAGTTCAAGAAGTCCCAGGGGATCGACCTCTCGACCGACCCGATGGCCCTGCAGCGTCTCTACGAGGCGGCCGAGAAGGCCAAGATCGAGCTCTCCACGACTCAGGAGACGCAGATCAACCTGCCGTTCATCACCGCCGACTCCTCGGGACCGAAGCACCTCGACACGCGCCTTACGCGGGCCAAGCTCTCCGAGCTGACCTCGGACCTGCTGGAGAAGATCGTCGCGCCTGTGCGCCAGGCGATCGATGACGCCAAAGACAAGGGCGTCAAGGAGATCGAGCACGTCGTGCTCGTCGGCGGCATGACGCGCATGCCCGCCGTACAGGAGAAGGTCAAGGAGCTCACCGGCAAGGAGCCCCACCGCGGGGTCAACCCCGACGAGGTGGTGGCGGTCGGCGCCGCGATCCAGGCCGGCGTGCTCGCCGGCGACGTCAAGGACGTGCTGCTGCTCGACGTCACCCCGCTGACGCTCGGGATCGAGACCAAGGGCGGCGTGATGACGAAGCTGATCGAGCGCAATACGACGATCCCGACGCGCAAGGGCGAGGTCTTCTCGACCGCCGAGGACAACCAGCCCTCGGTTGAAATCCATGTGCTCCAGGGCGAGCGCGAGATGGCCCAGTACAACAAGTCGCTCGGCAAGTTCCAGCTCACCGGCATCCCGCCGGCGCCGCGCGGCATCCCCCAGATCGAGGTCGCCTTCGACATCGACGCCAACGGCATCCTCAACGTCTCCGCCAAGGATCTGGGGACGGGCAAGGAGCAGAAGATCGAGATCAAGTCCGGCTCCGGGCTCTCTGACGAGGAGATCAAGAACATGGTCTCCGACGCGGAGTCCCACGCCGAGGAGGACGCGAAGGCACGCGAGCTTGCCGAGGCGCGCAACAACGGCGAGAACGCCGCCTACCAGGCCGAGAAACAGCTCGCCGATCTGGGTGACCAGGTTGACGCCGACTCCAAGGAGCGGATCGAGGAGGCGATCAAGGAGGTTCGCGAGACGCTCGAGTCCGAGGACCCCGCCGCGATCAACGCCAAGACCGAGACGCTCCAGACCGCGTTCCATGCGGTCTCCGAGGCGATGTACCAGCGCGCCCAGGAGCAGGCGGCTGCCCCCGGTGAGGGTGCCGCGGCCAATGGCGCGGCGGACGGCGCCGGCGCATCCTCCGATGAGGAGGACGTCGTCGATGCTGAGGTAGTCGACGAGCCACAGGGCTGATCGCCATGACCGACACCGAGCAGACGATCGAGGAGACCGAGGAGACCCCCGGCGCGAGCCCGCCGGGGGATGGTGATGCGCCGCCGGTTGGCACGCCGGGGGCTGGCGCGGGGAGAGCAGGCGCGGCGGGATCCAACGAGGCCGCGCAAGTCCCCCAGGCCGCGCAATCCCCCGAGGTCCCGGGAGCTGTGTCGCTTGCACAGGGCGAGGACGGCGTCCCCGGCGCGCTCCAGGACGACGAGGACATCGCGGAGATCGAGGGCGACCTCGATGAGCTGGCGATCCTCGCCACCGAGCGCGACGAGTACCTCGCGCTCGCGCAGCGCACGCAGGCCGACTTCGAGAACTACCGCAAGCGCGTCGCGCGCGAGTCGGCGCTCGCCCAGGGGCGCGGCGTGGCGAAGCTCGCCAAGGAGCTGCTGCCCGCGCTCGACAACCTCGATCGCGCGCTCGAGGCGGCGGCTACGGACGATCCGTTGCTCGACGGCGTGCGCCTCGTGCGCGGGGAACTGAGTGCGGGGTTGGGGCGGCTCGGAATCGAGTCCTTCGGTGCCGCCGGAGACACCTTCGACCCGGTCGAGCACGAGGCGGTCGCCCAGCAGCCGGTGGAGGGCGCTCCGAGTGGGAGCGTGGTCGAGGTCTACCAGCCCGGCTACCGGCTGGGCGCGAGCGTGATCCGCCCGGCGCGGGTGCTCGTGGCCGCATAATCGAGGGGTTGACAGCAGATGGCAGCGCGTCCCGACTACTACAAGACGCTCGGGGTCGATAAAAAAGCGACCCCCGAGGAGATCAAGAAGGCCTACCGCAAGCTCGCGCGCAAGTACCACCCCGACACCAATCCCGACGACAAGCGGGCCGAGGAGCGCTTCAAGGAGATCTCCCAGGCCCACGACGTGCTCGGCGATCCCGAGAAGCGCAAGCAGTACGACAGCGGCTCGGGACCATTCGCCACCGGCGGGGGTCCGGGCGGGGGCTTCGGCGGCTTCGGCAACTTCGACTTCGACGCCTCCTCGATGGGGGACATCCTCTCCAACCTGTTTGGCGGCGGATCAGGCTCCGCCCGCGGTGGCGGAGCAGGCGCCGGCCGTCGCGCGCGCGTGGAGCGCGGTAACGACTTGGAGGCGCAGGTCTCGATCTCCTTCGACCAGGCGATCTCCGGCGCGCAGATCCCGCTGTCGGTGCCGATGCGCACGACTTGTGGAACTTGCCACGGCACCGGCGCCAAGCCCGGTACGACCCCCGTTGTCTGTCCCCGCTGCGAAGGCCGCGGGGTCGAGTCTCGAGGCGAGGGGATGTTCTCGATCTCCCAGCCGTGCTCGCGCTGCGGCGGCTCCGGGACGATCATCGAGGACCCGTGCCCGACCTGTCATGGCTCAGGGGCGGTGCGCACGGTCAAGCGCATGCGCGTCAACATTCCCCCCGGCGTGCGCGACGGCGGGCGCATCCGTCTCGCTGGCAAGGGCGAGCCCGGTCCGGGCGGCGGCCCCGCGGGGGATCTGTATCTGGTCGTGCACGTCTCCCCCTCGCCGATCTTCGCGCGCAAGGGCAACAACCTCGAGGTCGAGGTGCCGCTCACGATCCCCGAGGCGCTGCGTGGCGCCGAGGTCCAGGTGCCGACGCTGAATGGCGCCAAGACGCTGCGTGTGGCGCCGGGGACCAAGCACGGCACCGTCCAGCGGTTGCGCGGCGAGGGACCGCCGACGCCGGGGAGCGGGAAACCGCCGGTTAAGGGGGACATCCACTATCGCTTCCTGATCGATGTGCCGAAGGAGCTGAGTTCGGAGCAGGCGGATGCCGTCGAGGCGTTTGCGAAGACGCTCGACGGCGCCGATCCGCGCGCGCGGCTGTTCGAGTCCGCGGCCTCAACTGCTGGGAGTGAGTCCTCATCATCATCACCCTCCTCCTCCTCCTCCTCTCCTCCTCGCGGGAGACCTCGTGATGGCGCGGCCGATCAAGCGGATCGAGCTGTCGGGCCAGACGGGGCGCATCGCGGTCGAGACCGACCGCGGCGTGTTCATGATCTCCGTGGCGGCTGAGCTGGCGAGGATGCATCCGCAGACGCTGCGTATGTACGAGGCTCGCGGCCTGATCGAGCCGAAGCGCTCGCCGAAGGGCACGCGCCTGTACTCCCAGGAGGACATCGAGCAGCTGCGCCGCATCCAGGAGCTGACCGCGGACCTCGGGCTGAACCTGGCGGGCGTGGAGCGTGTGCTCGAGCAGGAGGCCGAGCTCGAGCGGATGCACGCGCGGATCGAGGAGCTCGAGCTGCAGGCTCTCCATGCGCAGGTGCGCCTCGCCGGGGAACTCGAGGAGGTGCGCCGCTCCTTCCGCGCCGAGCTGACGGTGCCTTACCGTGGGGAACCGAGCTCGTGCGCGCCGCCGACGCCCGCTCGCCGTTCGGATCGCCACCGCCGAGGCCCGCGGTGCGCAGGAGCAACGATGCCGCCTAACGGCGCCAACCCCACTGCACCCCCGGGCCAGGCCGAGGAGGAGCAGAGTCCCCTGCAGCGCTTTGGACGCGACCTGACCGAGATGGCCGAGCAGAGCAAGCTCGACCCGGTGATCGGCCGCGACGAGGAGATCCGCCGCGTGATCCAGGTGCTCTCGCGCCGCACCAAGAACAACCCCGTTTTGATCGGTGAGCCGGGCGTCGGCAAGACCGCGATCGTCGAGGGTCTCGCCCGGCGGATCGTCTCTCACGACGTGCCCGAGTCGCTGCGCGAGCGGCGCGTCATCGCACTCGACATGGGCGCGTTGATCGCCGGCGCTGCCTATCGCGGCGAGTTCGAGGAGCGGCTGAAGGGCGTGCTGAAGGAGGTCTCAGAGGCCGATGGTGCGATCATCCTGTTCCTCGACGAGCTGCACACGATCGTCGGCGCCGGCGCGGCCCAGGGCTCGGTCGATGCCTCCAACCTCCTCAAGCCGATGCTCGCGCGCGGGGAACTTCGCGCGGTCGGCGCGACGACGCTCGACGAGTACCGCAAGTACATCGAGAAGGACGCGGCGCTGGAGCGGCGCTTCCAGCCGGTGACGGTTGGTGAGCCATCCGTAGAGGACACGATCGCGATCCTGCGCGGGCTCAAGGAGCGCTACGAGGTCCACCACAAAGTCCGCATCCAGGACAGCGCCCTGATCGCCGCCGCCACCCTCTCGCACCGCTACATCGCTGATCGTTTCCTGCCGGACAAGGCGATCGATTTGATCGACGAGGCGGCGTCGAAGATCCGCATCGAGATCGACTCGTTGCCGACCGAGATCGACGAGGTCGACCGCCGTGTGATGCAGCTCGAGATCGAGCTGACCTCGCTCAAAAAGGAGAAGGACGCCGCTTCGAAGGAGCGCCGCAAGGCAATCGAGCGCGAGCTGGATGAGCTGCGGGAGCGCTCGGCGACGATGAAGGCGCAGTGGCAGAGCGAGAAGGACGCGATCAAGGGCGCCTCCGATCTGAAAGAGCGGCTCGAGCAGGCTAACGGCGAGATGGAGCGAGCCGAACGCGAAGCGAACCTGCAACGCGCGGCCGAGCTGCGCTACGGGGAGATCCCGGAGCTGGAAAAGGAGTTGGCCGAGCTCGAATCCACCGAATCGGGGCGTGAAAAGGAAGGGGAGCCCACCCATTCCGAGGATGGAGATCTCACCCATCCCGCTCCGGTCTTCCTCAAAGAGGAGGTCGATGCCGACGACGTCGCCGAGATCGTCGCGCGCTGGACCGGCATCCCGGTCAGCCGGCTGTTGGAGGGCGAAACCGAGAAGTTGGTGCACATGGAGGAGCGGTTGCACGAGCGCGTCGTCGGTCAGGACGAGGCGATCGAGGCGGTCGCCAGCGCCCTGCGCCGCTCACGCGCGGGTCTGCAGGACCCGGATCGCCCGATCGGCAACTTCCTCTTCCTCGGCCCGACCGGTGTCGGCAAGACCGAGCTGGCCAGGGCGCTGGCGGAGTTCATGTTCGACAGCCAGGACGCGATGATCAGGATCGACATGAGCGAGTACATGGAGAAACACTCCGTCTCGCGCTTGGTCGGTGCGCCCCCGGGCTACGTCGGCTACGAAGAGGGCGGCCAGCTGACCGAGGCCGTGCGCCGCCGGCCCTATGCGGTGGTGCTGCTCGACGAGATCGAGAAGGCCCACGCCGATGTCTTCAACACGCTGCTCCAGGTCATGGACGACGGCCGTTTGACCGACGGCCAGGGCCGGACGGTCGACTTCAAGAACACCGTGCTGATCATGACGTCGAACATCCCGGTGCGGCGGCGGATGCGGGCGAGGCCGGGTGCCTGCACGCGACTCAGCCCACGCCGACGCTCAGTTGCGCGCGGGTCTGCTGGATTACTTCAAGCCCGAGTTCATCAACCGCCTCGACGACATCGTCCGCTTCAAGCCGCTCACGCGCGAGCAGATCTCCGAGATCGTCGATCTCCAGGTTGCCCGCGTGATCGATCGCGTCGCCGAGCGCGGCATCGAGGTGACGCTGACCGACGAGGCACGCAGCTGCTCGGGGATATGGGCTACGACCCCACCTACGGAGCCCGCCCCCTGCGCCGCGTGATCCAGAAGCAGCTCACCGACCGCCTCGCCCTCGCGCTGCTCGAGGGCGAGCTGCGCGAAGGGGACTCGGTGCGTGTGGACGCCGTTGACGGTGAGCTCGCGCTGGAGAAGCCGACAGCTCGATTCCCTCAGTGAAGTTGAGGTAAATGCACGAAAGGTGCTGCGATCGTCTGCTTGATATCGACATCCCCGCGCCCAGAAGTATCTGAGCGCGGGATATCGATGTTGGCGATGCGCAGGACGAGCCCCTCTAGGGCTGCGGCCGCGAAGCGCCCACTAACGCGAGAAAGCCCGGAATTTTCGGCCGATAGGAGGATGGCAAAGCCGTGTGCTCCAGCACTTGCATCGGGAGCAGTTACATCTTCGGCATTGAAGACGTTGTCACTTACCGGCGTATTGAGGTTTTCGCTGGAGCCCTGATACAGGCACAGATATCCGGGATCCGCGTGACCGATGCCACTGCAATGGGTGCTCGATGCTCCGGAGACATAGATCGCTTTCCCTTCTGCGAGCGCGCTCGCCAGGGGAATCGGAAACGACGCCACGGCCGGCAGGCGTTGCCAGCTGTGGCGGCGGTGAAGCCTCCGAACACCGGTCTCGGTCTTCCCGCTTGGCAGCGCTGCATAGCAGCGGACCCGGTTCGCCCGGTTCGCCTTTCAACCCCGCTTCGCCCTTTTGGCCTTTCGCTCCTTCTTTACCCGGCGACCCTTCCTTTCCGGTTGCGCCCGCTGCCCAGTCGCTCCGGTCGCACCCGTGGCTCCGGTCTTGCCCGTCTTGCCCGTGAGCTTCTTCAGCACCTTCGGGTTGATCTGCTGGTCGAGGTGATCAGGTAGTGGTTCGCTGCCATCGCCCCGCCGCTCATCGCGAACACGAGCGCGAGCGTGGCGGTGACATTGGCGTAGCTGAGACGTCTGCGCATGGTACCCCCCAGTAGGTTTGGGTGTGCAAATAGAAGCGACCACCCTACGCGCCCCGGCGGCGGATATTCCGCGCACTGGACGAACGGACGATCGCTCGCCACTGGGGATCTTGGACGGCCAGCAGGACCAGAATCAGGCGAGAGCAGTTTGCCGGGCAGCGCCTTGGCGACCGCCCGGCGCTGTGGCTTGTCGAGTCGCCCGCCAGCCGGCGGATCTCCAGAGCGTCGTTGAACGCCTGCAGAAAGGCGTGTCGGAGGTGTCGGGGAGCGGCTCACCGAGTATCTCCTCGAACCACTGCGCCACGTCCGCCCAGCGCCAGACCTTCGTGCGTCCATCCAAGTGTCCGGCGGCGGGAGGAAACCCGCCCGGGCCTCGTCTGCCATTCAGTTGTGAACTGCCAACAGCACAGGTTCCTTTGATGTGCCGGCTGGTTGTGCGTTCTTGTCTCACCGACAGCTACTCCGACGGGGAGGTACAAACGGGACGGTGCGGCGCCCGATCCGCTAAAAACAACGCTGAGCGCCTTTCGACCGAGCTGGCCGGGAGCACCATCGGCAAAACCGGACGGAGGAGCCACCATGCCCACGTACATCATGCTCTCGACCCTCACCCCGAGGGTGTGCAGCCGTCGAAAACAATCCGCAGCGCATCACCGAGGTCAACAAGGAGGTCAGCTCGGCGCCACCGTCAAGGCGCAATGGGCGACGCTCGGACACGTCGACTTCATCTCGGTCATCGAGGCGCCCGACGAAGGCACGATGGCGCGCGTCTCGCTGGAGCTGGGCTCCCGTGGCACTGGTCGCTACGAGACGCTCTCTGCGATCCCCATCGACGAGTTCATCGCCTCGCTCTGACGTGAAGGTCCTCGTCGTCGGCGTGGGGGTCGCGAGCACGCGATCGTGCGCGCGCTGAAGCGTTCTCCGCAGCGCCCGAGCTGCTGTGCGCGCCCGGCAATGCTGGC
>CAWDQX010000003.1:0-775088 GCA_963804555.1 uncultured Solirubrobacterales bacterium | reverse complement strand
CGGCGGCCCGCCAGACTCCCCCGCGGCAGGTGCAGGCGCGGGAAACGGCGAGTGCTTGATGATCAGCAGGCTCTCGACGGCCTCCATCTCATCGTCAGTCCCGAACCCAAAGACGTTCGGTTTACCCTCGGAGGATGCGTACACCCAACGCCGCTGATCACGAGAGAACGGGCGCTCCTCGTTGTTGGATGTGACGATGTACTGGCGCAGCTCAGGGCCAAACGCCTCCAAGGCGTACCGCAGGTGCCCGAGGATCGGGAAGTTGCGGAGGATCGCGCGCTGGCGCTGAAGGAGGTCGTAACCCACGACACCCGCAAGCGCGGTGGCGGCGGCGCGAGAGCGAGAGCTATTGAGCATGGCCACGGTGCGTGCGACAGCCTCGCATCGCGGGCGGACACTGCCATCGACCGCTCATCTACGGTGCGGTAGCGTTGGCCTGGTGCGCGAGGTTCTGCCCGGCGTCTTCCATTGGCCAGCGATCCATCCGCGCATCCACATCGAGGTCTCGTCTTACTGGCTGCAGGACGGCGGCATCCTCATCGATCCACTCGTCCCACCCGACGTCGGGCTTCAGTGGTTCGAGTGCCGCTCGACGCCCCCGGCTGCGATTCTGCTCTCAAACCGTCACCACTATCGCGACAGCGCGCGCTTCCAAGATGTGTTCGGTTGTCCTGTGTTCTGCAATCGAGCAGGGCTCGGAGAGTTCACCCACGGCGAGCTTGTCACCGCATTCGATCCAGGTGACACGCTCCCGGGCGGCATCGGTGCCCACGAGGTCGGCGGGCTGTGTCCCGACGAGACGGCCCTGCACCTCCCCTCAAAGCGAGCGGTCGTGATCGCCGATGGTGTTGTCCGCGGGAGCCCACACGGGCAGCCCGGCCCGCTCGGCTTTGTCCCGGACACGCTCATGGATGACCCTCCCGGCACCAGACGACATCTGCTCAATGCGTTCGACCGCCTGCTGGGTGAGCTTGACTTCGAGCACCTCCTGCTCGCCCACGGAGGCCCGGTCATTGGGGATGGTCGTATCCAGCTCGAGGAGTTCGTGGACTGTGGTGGGCGCACGGCATTCGAGCTGTAGGTCGTCGAATCAGCCGGCTAGTGGGGCTGGACCACGACAGGCGGGCCAGTAGCGAGGCCGAGCGGCTACGAGGCCCAGTAGTCCTCACGGAGTGCGTATGGGCAGCTTGTACCGATGCGCGCCTGGTCCCCTGCGGAATAGCTTGGCGGCGTGATGAACGAATCGTCGATGATGCACCTCGCCACCGACATGAATGATTCCGAGCTGGCCCCTTCGGAGCGCTGGTGCGTGCTGCTCCTCAGTAGCCGGGCAAGCCGGATCTTTGGCGGCGATCGTGAGAGGTTGGTGGAGGTGGGGGACATCCACGACGACGTCCATCGCCGTCACAGCCAGGGTGGCTGGTCACAAGCGCGTTTTCAGCGCGGTATCGAGAAGGAGATCGAGGATCACATCAGGCGAACCTGCGAGTTGCTGTTCGCGCGTTTCCGGGACGAGCCGTTCGATTGCCTGATCCTCGGCGGCCCATCTGAGCTCGCGCATCGCGTCGAGCGCGACTTGCATCCCGACCTGCGCCAGCGGCTTGTCGGGCACGTCGACATCGACGTAGAGCGAGCCTCCGCCGAGGAGGTGCACCGGCGGGCGCTCCCAGTCATCGAAACACAGGAGCGCCAACGCGAGCAGGACGCGTTGGCGCAGCTCACCGAGAGCATCGCACCGGATGGCCATGCTGGGATCGGGCTCGATGAGGTGCTCGAGCTGCTGAGCGAGCAACGCGTGCAGACACTCCTGCTGGCGCAGGGCTTCGTGGCACCCGGGCTCAGCTGTCCACGCTGCGGGCGCCTGTCCGCGACCGGGACATCGTGCCCGATGGACGCTACCGCACTGCAACCCCAGGAGAACATCATCGATCACGCAGTCAAGCGAGCTCTGAGCCAGTCAATTGAGGTGCTCATCTTCCGTGACCACCAGAGCGAGCTCGAACGGCATGGCTCGATCGCCGCGCTTCTTCGCTACTAGCCACCGAGCAGAAACAGGAGTCCAGATGAGCACAACAACCGAGGAACTAAAAGCCGAGAAGTGGGTCGAGTACTTCGACTCGATCGCTCGGAACATCGACGGGCACCTGGTCACGATCGAGGTCATGAGCGAGCAGCTGGGCGATCAGACCGACATCGAGCGGCTACCAGTCCAGGCGATCGGCTACGACCCCAAGGACAATATGCTGGAGGTGTCAGTCGGTGGACGGGGCGTCCGCTATCCGGTCGTGTTGCGGCACTTCATCTCCAATCCACAGACGATCAGCATCGAGCAGTCGGGCGAGCTCGCTCCCAAAGCGATCCTGGTAACGGATGCGACCGGCGTTCGAACACTGATCCGCCTCATCGAGCCCGCCGCGCTCGACGCCTAGGCCAAATACCGTCTTCGGTTCCATGATTGCCACGGCAGCGATCCGGTTCAGCCCAGGTGCGCCGGATGATGGCCGGCGGCTATCGCCGCCGGCCATCAGTAGTCCTCCACAGCAGTCGGCGGCCGATCGCGGATGTCTGCTCTGTGTGTACACGGCATCCTCCCGGGCATGACTACGACCATCGCCACACCACAGACCACGTCGTTGGGAGAGCTCATTGACCTCACCGGCCGCAGCGCAATCGTCACCGGCGGCGCGATGGGTATCGGGCTGGGTATAGCCCGCCGCCTACACGAGGCGGGTGCAAGCGTTCTCGTCGCGGATCTCGATCTGGCCGCCAGCGAGCATGCGGCCGAGGCTCTGCGCGCCGTGCGAGCGGACAGCGCTCTGACTGTGCGCTGCGACGTCAGCGATCCCGAGAGCGTGGAGGGCATGGTGCACACTGCCGTCGAGAGCTTCGGCGGAGTGGACATCCTCGTCAACAACGCGGGAATCTTTCCGATGCTGCCGCTCAAGGATCTCGATGTCGAGACTTTCCGCCGTGTCATCGACGTCAACCTGACCGGCCTGTTCCTGTGCACGAAGGCCGTCTCAGCGCGCATGATCGCGCAGGGCAGGGGCGGGCGAATCGTCAACGTCACATCGATCGACGCGCTACACCCGTCGATGGTCGGGCTGGCCCATTACGACGCGTCCAAGCACGGCGCATGGGGCTTCACCAAGAACATCGCGCTGGAGCTCGCGCCGCACAACATCGCGGTCAACGCGATCGCCCCGGGCGGGATCAGGACACCGGGCACCGGAGACATGGACGAGGTGGCGCTTGCAGGTTTCGAGGCCATGATCCCGATGCGGCGAATGGGCGATCCCGACGATATCGGGCGTGCCGCGCTGTTCCTCGCCTGCGAACTCTCCAGCTACATGACCGGTGCTCAGATCGTCGTCGATGGTGGACGGTTGCTGGCCTGAACTGATCTCATCGAAGTCACTCGACCCATCAATGTTACCCGTGCGGTGGAGGCTTGAGCTGCGCGTAATCCTCAGCTTTCGTGCGGTCTTGCACGGATGTGCGCGGGCAACGAGATGCGAGACGCTCTCGATACCTGCATTGCGATCTGCAAGGAGCCCAACATGACTGAAGCCGACCCGAGCATCATTGAGCGCAGCGTCGAAAAGACGCACATCTGGTTGAAGGAAGTCGCCGAGGAGCTTGGCGACGAGGATCGCCAGTACGCGTATCGTGCGCTCCGTGCCGTGCTACACACGTTGCGCGACCGGCTGACCGTTGACGTGGCAGCCAAGCTCGCCGCTCAGCTGCCCACACTGATCCGAGGGATCTACTATGAGGACTGGGACCCCAGCCGTACTCCGCTTGCTATCCACGACGTGGAGGCGTTTCTCGATCATGTCGCAAGCGAGGGGCGTCTGGCCGGAGAGACCGAGGCTGCGGTCGCTGTGACTGCGGTCGCGCGGGTACTGCGGGCCCATGTCTCTCCCGGGGAGATCGACGATGTCCTGGCAGTCCTGCCGGACAAGTTCAGGGCGCTGATCGAGGCCTGACCTTGTGTGGACCCTCAGCCGTGGTGAGCGCCACGAGTTCCCTGATGAGAGAGACCGATCACCGCCGTGATCCCAACCAGGAGGGACGCACCGACCCAGATATCCTGGCGGCCCTCGCGGCACCTGAGACCTATGGGGTGAGCAGTCCGGTGGCGGTGCACGAGACGCACGCCTCGTGGGTGTTTGTCGCCGGCGAGCGCGCTTACAAGATCAAGAAGCCCGTCGCTCTTGGCTTCCTGGACTACAGCACGCTCGCGCGCCGGCACGCGGCCTGCCGTGAGGAGGTGCGAGTAAACCAGGATCTCGCTCCCGATATCTATCTCGGGGTGCGCGCGATCGTCATGACCCCTCACGGGTTTAGCTTCGCGGCCGAGGGGGCACCCACGGCCGTCGAGTATGCCGTGGAGATGCAGAGCTTCGACGAGGCGGACACCATGGACGGAGTGATTGCCGCGGGCGCTCTCACGCCTGCCCACATAGGGGATGTCGCTCGGCGTCTGGCGGACTTTCACCGCTCCGCGCCCGCCGTCACAGAGGGTGACCCGAGCCAGGTGCTCGAGACCTGGCGGGCGAACACGCAGGAGCTGGGCCGACTGGAACATCCCAGCCGCTGGCACGTGGACATCATGCGCCGGTTCGGCGAGGCGTTCGTGCACGCCCACACCGGTGAGATCGAGCAGCGCGTTGGAGATGGCCATGTCCGTGACGGTCATGGCGACCTGCGCTGTGAGCATGTGCTGGTGAGACCCGCCGTTCGCGTGGTTGATCGCATCGAGTTCGATCCCGCGCTGCGCCGCACGGACGTCACCGCTGATCTGGCGTTCCTGACGATGGATCTCGAGGCTCACGGCCAGGCCTCGGCGGCGCGAGAGCTTGTCAGGGCTTACGATGCAGCCGGCGGTAGCTCCGGCAGCGAGGTCCTGCGGTCCTTCTACGCCGCTCATCGAGCGCTGGTGCGAGCGAAGGTGGCGCTGATCGCCGCCGCGGAGCACGAGGGGAGCGTGCGTGGCGCGCGAATCGCGCATGCACAGCGACTTTGGGACTTGGCTGAGCGGCTGTGCTGGCGAGCACGGCGGCCCTTGGCGATCGTTGTGTGTGGGCCTGCGGCCAGCGGCAAGTCGACGCTGGCCGCTGAGCTCTTCCGCCGCACGCAGTTGCCGGTCGTCTCCTCGGACGTGGTTCGCAAGCACCTGGCGGGGCTGGCGGCCGAGGAGCGGGCACGTCCAGAGCACTACACCGAGGAGTTCACGCATACGACTTATGACCTTCTCGGCGAGGAGGCCTTAGAGCAGCTGCGCCAAGGCGGGGTGATTGTGGATGCCACTTGCCACTCTCCCGGTCAGCGGGAACTTGTGATTGACCGTTTGAAGCTGGGAGGGAGCACCTATTTGGTTGTTCAGTGCCAGACCACGCTTGAGGTTGCCCTTCGACGCGCCGCGGAGCGCCTGCACGATCCCCAGCGCGTCTCCGACGCGACACCACAGATCGCCGAAGAACAGTTCCACGCCTATGAGGAGCTCGACGAGCTGCCCAACAACAGCGTGCTGAGACTCGACACGGCCCAGACCCTGGACGCACAGGTCGCCGAGGTCACCCGCGCGGTGGACCGCCGCGGCGCGGAAGGTGCAGCGGGCCGTCAAAGTCCGTAGAAACGTGCACCCGGCTTAGGGAGAGTCCCGGATGTGCCGGCTTCGGGCCGCGTTTAGCTTCGAGTGTGCAGGTCACCGAACTCATCGCACACCGACCAAAGGTAGGCACCGAAGATGAAGGCTCTCGTTTATCACGGCCCCGGCGAGCGAGGCTGGGACACGGTCGCTGACCCCACGATCCTCGACCCGACCGACGCGATCGTGCGAATCGACAGCTCGACGATCTGCGGCACCGATCTGCACATCCTCAAAGGCGACGTGCCCGAGACCACGCCGGGCACCGTACTCGGCCACGAGGCCGTCGGCACCGTGCAGGAGATCGGAGCCAGTGTGACGACGGTTGCTCCGGGCGACCGCGTGCTCATGTCCTGCGTCAGCTCCTGCGGGCGCTGTCGCTTCTGCAAGGAAGGCCGCTACGGGCAGTGCCTCGGTGGTGGAGGGTGGATCTTTGGTCACCTGATCAACGGGCTGCAGGCCGAGTACGCGCGCGTGCCATTCGCTGATAACTCCGTCTACAAGGTCCCCGCCCAGCTCACCGACGAGCAGGTGCTGTTCCTCGCCGACATCCTTCCCACCTCCTTCGAGGTCGGGGTGCTCAACGGCATGGTCTCGCCCGGAGATACGGTGGCGATCGTCGGCGCTGGGCCGATTGGCTTGGCCGCGATCTTGACCGCGAGGCTGTACACGCCCGGCAACATCATCGCGATCGACCTCGCCGACAGCCGGTTGGAGAGCGCTCGCCGGTTCGGCGCGGACACGACCATCAACAACGGCAACGAGGATGCGGTTGCCCAGGTCATGGAGCTGACCGACGGTCTCGGCGCCGACGCGGCGTTCGAGGCGGTGGGCGTACCAGAGACCTTCGAGCTGGCTGCCGACCTCATCCGCCCCGGCGGACGCGTCGCCAACATCGGCGTTCACGGGAAGGCCGCACATCTGCACCTGGAGAAGCTCTGGATCCGCGACGTCACGATCACGACCGGGTCTCGTCGACACTTACAGCATTCCCCAGCTGATGCGGCTGATTCCAGTGGCCGTCTGGACCCGTCGCTGTTCGCCACCCACCGTTTCCCGCTCGGCGAGACGATGGCCGCCTACGACACATTTGCCGACGCGGCCAACTCGGGGGCCCTGAAGGTCGTACTCCAAGGCTCCAACGTCAGCACGCCGACTGCGCAGACGGAGCAGAGCGTGGCCGTCGCGTGAGAACGAGACCGGGAGATCAGTGCTTTTCCACAGCCAATCGGAGTGCTTTACCCGATAGATAGCACTCCCCACAAGAGCTAGCTTGAAACTATGTCCACACATCTGCACCTAGCACCCAACCCCCCCGGAACCGGATCGGCCGTCTACGCCGCGTCGCCGATCCGCGTGGTCCTGGCAGACGACCACACGATGATGCGCCGCACTCTGCGGCTGCTGCTCGACGGCGAGGACGGTGTGGAGGTGATCGCCGAAGCCGATGACCTGGCGTCCGTTATGCGCAACGTTCATGCTCACCAGCCGCATGTGCTTGTGCTCGATCTCAACATGCCCAACGGGTCTGGCATCGAAGCCCTCAGCCAGTTGCGCGAACGGGTGCCAGAGACACAGATCGTCGTGATGACAATGCAGGACAGCCCGGCATTCGCGCAGCGCGCGTTCGCTGCCGGCGCAATAGGGTTCGTGGTGAAGGAGCTCGCCGATGAGGAGCTGCCTCAGGCGGTACGCGCTGCCGCGCGTGGCGAGGAGTACATCAGCCCACGGATGGCTGCCCGGTTGGACGCACTGCACCAGGCGCTCACCGAGGACAAGCTGACCGCACGCGAGGTCGAGGTCCTGCGCCTGATAGCGCTCGGCCACACCAGCGTCGAGATAGCCCGCAAGCTGCACCTCTCCCCGCGTACGGTGGAGACCCACCGCGCGCGCATTCACGGGAAGCTCGGGCTCACCACGCGGGCTGAACTGGTGCGCTATGCGCTAGGACGCGGCCTGCTCAGAACCTGACCGTTGCACAGGACCACCAGCCTGGCCGCGGCGGCGTGCCGGTAGGCAGGCCCTGACAAGGGTGCCCTGCTCTCCGGCGGAGTCGACGCTCAGGGTGCCGTCGGCGAGGCCCACTCGCTCGTGCATCCCCGCCAGCCCAAATCCGTGGCTCCCAGCGTCGGGGTCAAAGCCGGCGCCGTCGTCCTGCACCTCGACCAGCAACTCTCCCTCAGACTCCCTGACAGTTACACGCACCCTGTTCGCCCTGGCGTGCTTGGCGACGTTCGTGAGCGCCTCCTGAACCAACCGGTAGACGGTGGTCTCGAGATCCTCATCCAGGCGTTCTGCTCCTGCCGAAGGGCCGGGCAGCACGAGCTCGCTGTCGATCTGAAACCCGCTCCGCTCACGATGGTGATCGAGCAGCCCCTCGATCGCGGTTCGCAAGCCCAGCTCATCAAGCGCCGCGGGGCGCAGCTCGGTGATGATTGCTCGCAGGTTCTCGATCTCATGCTCGATCTGCTCCACTCCTTTGCGCATCGCCTCTTGCGCCCGCGGCAGGTCATCTTGGCGCAGCGCGGAGGAGAGCAGCAGACGCAGGCCCCCGAGGCCCTGCAGTGTCTCGTCGTGGAGCTCCCGTGCCCAGCGGCGCCGCTCGGCGTCGGCGGCAGACAGCGTGCTACGTAGACGGTCGGCCTGCACGCTCTGTGCCAAAGCAACGGCAGTCGCTGCGCTCGCCGCGAATGTGCGCAGCATCTGCTCGTCGTCCTCGCCGAACACGTCGCCGTCCTGGCCGCGGTCGAACGCCGCCAACACGCCCATCGCCTCCCCGCGGTGGACCATCGGCACCAGCAGCGCCGTCTGCGCGTCGGGCACGCCAAACTCGCTGGGGGCGATCCGCAGTCTCGCCGCGACATCGGTGATCCGCTCGGGCCGCCGGTGCTGCAGCACCTGCCCGGATGTGGAGTCGGCGATCGGCAGGCGCACGCCGCGCATCTCCCGTACGTGACCGGCGCTTGTGTGTACGACGAGCTCCTCGCCATCGCGCAGCATGATCACGAGGCTCCTCGCGCCGACGAGCGCACGTCCGCGCTTGACGATCAACTCCAGCACGTGATCGAGGGCGATCTCTCCGCCGATCGCGATCGCCACGTCACGGGTTGCCTCCAGTCCCCGAAATGCCTTCTCGGCCTCCTTGCGGCGGCGCTCGCTGGACTCGTACAACTTTGCGTTACCGATCGCGATCGCCGCCCAATCGGCGAGGATCACCGTGGCCTCCTCATCCTGCCCTGAGAACTGGTCGTCCCCTTGCTTCTCGGTCAGGTAGAGGTTGCCCCACACCTGCCCGCGAATCACGATCGGCACCCCAAGGAAGCTCCGCATCGGCGGATGACCCGCCGGGAAGCCGTAGCTCGACGGGTGCTGGCCGACATCGGCAAGGCGCAACGGCTGGGGGTGCTCGATCAGCGCGCCCAACACCCCACGCCCACGTGGCAAATCGCCGATCGCACGATGCGTCGCATCATCCACCCCGAGGGTCAAGAACTGCTCGAGCCCTGAGTGCTCGCCATTCAAGATCCCCAGGGCCGCATAGCGCGCCCCCGTAACCTCACGCGCAGTCTCGAGCACACGATCCAGCAGAACCCGCTGATCGAGCTCCGTCGTCAAAGCACGACCCACATCCAGCAGGCGGCGAATCCACGGCTCCTCAGACGATGCGCTCATTCGCCACGGAGCTTAGTTGCGAACGACAGCCGGATGGGGCTTGCTAGTACGTAGAAATCCCTGAACCTGCTCGCTGTGGATGGTCTGTGCGCTCCGAGGGCGCTCAGCTGCTGCGGTCGGTAGTTGGCCCCCACCAGATTGTGGGTTTGCACCGATGGGGGGCTCTGCGCCCGAGCTTATCCTCAGAGTACGTCAGCGTCATCAACGCGCGCCTGGACTCATTTGCATCCAGCGGGCGCGCGTCTCAAGGAAAACATCTTGCCGTGCAGGAGGCATCGCGATGGACAGGAGATGGAGGTGCCAATGCGGGGATGTGATCGGAGTGTACGAGCCGATGATCGTGCTCACCGACGGACAGGCACGCATCACTTCGAGAGCCGCCGAGCAAGACGACCAGGAGCCTGTGGGTGAGTGCTATCACGACGCCTGCTACACGCAGATTCACGGCGAGCACGAAGTTCCTGGGTAGCCCGAATCCGAGGAAACCCGCACCTTGCCCCCGGTCTATCGCGGATGGCGCACCCGGACGCGAGTGGGAGACTCAACAGACGGAATGGGCTCAGCGAGTACTCACGTGAGTTCTGCGGTTATCAGCCCATCTCGAAACATCTATCCCAGAAGGAGAAGCCATGGCACCCCCATCAAGCCCCACTCCGAGAACCATCGCGGTCAGCGACCTGATGCACTCCGGCGTCATCAGCTGTCCTCCCGAGACCCCTTTTCGCGAGGTGGCGTCGCTAATGGCCGAGAACACCGCTCACTGCGTGGTCGTGGATGGGTTGGCACGGGGTCCCCATCACAGCGGGCACCTGGTGTGGGGGACCGTCTCCGACGTTGAGCTCATGCGAGCCGTGGCATCGGGACAGCTGGACGGTGCGGCCGGCGAGGCAGCGATCGGCGAGCTCGTCACGGTCAGCCCGGACGAGAGCATGGAGCGCGCTGCCCAGATCATGGGCGAGCAGGACTGCTCACACCTGATCGTCGTCGCGCCCGACTCAGGAAAGCCCCAAGGGGTGATCTCGAGCCTCGACATCGCGAGAGGCGTAGCGTGGGGATCGCGCAAGTGAGCTCACGCATCCGGTTACGTAGTTTTCCGCTAGCGATGGCGGGTTTTCTCGGCTGCCGAGACCATCTCATGGGCATAATCTGCAAGCTATGACTACAGATACTTCCCATCCCGAGAAGCTGCGAGTGATCATCGTCGGCGGCGGAGTTGCGGCGCTGGAGACCGCACTGGCCCTGCGCGAGCTCGCGCCCGAGCAGACCGACGTGAGCGTCATAGCCCCCAACACCGAATTCATCTACCGCCCAATGACGGTCCGCGAGCCGTTTGCCTACGGCCAAGCACATCGCTACCCGCTGGCACCGATCGTCGAGGATGCCGGCGCCAAGCTGTTGAGCGACAAGCTGGCTTGGGTCGAGCCCGCCGGGCAGATCGTCCACACCGAGGCCGGCGAGGAGATCGCCTACGACGCGCTCGTGCTGGCCCTCGGGGCGAAGGCTGTTCCCCTGTATCGACATGCGATCACGATCGACGACCGTCGCCTGGACGAGATCCTGCACGGCCTGATCCAGGACATCGAGGGCGGCTACATCCACAGCCTCGCGTTCGTGGCGCCCGGACGGATGCCGTGGCAGCTGCCGCTGTATGAGATCGCGCTGATGACCGCCGGCCGCGCCTACGACATGCAGGTGGAGCTCGACGTGACAATCGTCACCCCCGAGGACACACCCCTGGCGATCTTCGGCTCGGGCGCGAGCGACGGCGTCAGCAAGCTCCTCGAGCGGGCGAAAATCAAGACGATCAACTCCGCCTACGCCGAGATCCCCAAGCCGGGAGAAGTCGTGATCAACCCGGGCGATCGGCGACTGCACGTCGACCGCGTGGTCGCGCTGCCCGAGCTCTACGGGCCTCCGGTTCGTGGTATCCCTCTAGGAGAGAACGGCTTCATTCGCGTGAATCAATACGGCCAGGTCCCGGACGTGGGGCCAATCTATGCCGCCGGTGACGCGACCGACTTCGCGATCAAGCACGGCGGTCTCGGGTCCCAGCAGGCCGACGCCGCCGCAGAATCGATCGCGGTGCTCGCCGGCGCACCGGTCACATCGGAGCCATTCAACCCCGTGATCCACGGGATGCTGCTGACCGACTCAAAGCCTGTCTACCTCACCGCCCACATCGCCGGCGGGCACGGGTTCAGCTCAGAGATCACCGACACCCCCGCCTGGTCGCCCCCCACGAAGATCGCGGCGAAGTACCTAGCGCCGTACCTCGACACGCTCGACCGTCAGAGCACCCCGAAGTGAAGTCCACTCAGGATGCCGTCGGGCCGTGCCTCGTCCTCGGCTATGACCGAACAGACAGCTCCCGCCGGGCGGCGAGATGGGCAGCGAGCGAGCTCCATCCCAACGGGAAGCTCGTGATCGTCCACGCCTGTCGTCCCCTGCACGCCCCGCCGCCGCCCCTCTCAACACCACAGGAGCGAGAGCGCCTCGGCCGGGCGGTGATCGACGAGCTCCTGCTGGAGGGCGAGGACTCGCTGTTCGACGTGGAAATCGTCACCGAGGTCTCAGACGACGATCCTGTAACCGCGCTTACCGAGGCCGCACGGAGCCACGGCGCCCGTGCGATCGTCGTCGGCTGCGAGCAGCACTCCCGCCTACACAAGGCTCTCGGCACTGTCACCAGCGAGCTGCTGAAGAGCTCACCGGTGCCAGTCACCGTCGTGCCCTTTCCGAACCCCTCGGACACCGCGCGTGCAGTTACGAAGTCCGCCGACGCAGGGTAAGTGCCCCCAGCGCGACCGCCACGAGCGTCGCGCCGAGGACGCTCCGGCTCAGTGCGCTTACAATCCTATGGAGTGCAGTCCTGGGAGCTAGATCGGTTGCGTGTCGCGGCTCACCAGCCGCAGATCCTTCGTTCCGATAACGAGGCCAACCGCGTGATTGCGCTGCTGCTGCCCCAAGGCGAGTGCCTGCAGGAGCATCAGGTTCACGAGCACGCCCTCGTTTTCGTCACGCGTGGGCAGCTGCTCGTAAGCGCTGGGGCAAGCGAGCGGACGCTCTCCGCGCCAAGCCTGATCCACTTCGAGCCGGGCGAGCGCCACGAGGTACGCGCGATCAGCGAGTGCCACCTGATTCTGTGCCTGGCTCCTTGGCCGGGTGTTGGGCACCCGAGCCAACCCGTCGC
The DNA here is from genome assembly GCA_963804555.1 of uncultured Solirubrobacterales bacterium. Classification (GTDB taxonomy): domain Bacteria; phylum Actinomycetota; class Thermoleophilia; order Solirubrobacterales; family Solirubrobacteraceae; genus Palsa-744. The sequence continues at coordinate 762,573 of CAWDQX010000003.1, read as the reverse complement.
CGCGTAGCCCGCCCGCGACATGAGAGCGATTTCCCGGGATCGGCTTCCGCAGTGAGGACGCCGCGCAGCCGGACGGGACCACACGACGCGACGGCGATACGATCTCGGGCCGTGCCGACGTAGCTGGTAAGGAAGGGGTCCGGGGGCGCGTTCTTCCTGCAAATCGGCATGTCGGCGTTCCTCGCATGCGGTGATCCCCGCAGTGACGCCGCACTATCTCCCGCCGTCTTGATCGGAGTACACGGAGCGGCTGATCGGACCGGCGGTCGAGATCTCATCCATGCGCGAAGGCGACGCTTGGGGTCCCATACCCCCTGCGAGAGGAGCGGCAGATGGCTAGACCATGGCCGAAGAAGTCCGCCTGGCCGTATGTCGCCAACAGCGGGCGCAAGTCCTACACGGTCGGCTTCTATGACCACGACAAACGCGAGCGCAGCCGGACCTTCCCGTCGGTGCGCCACGCCCGCGCGTGGATGGACGACTACATAGGCGCCGAGCGCAGAGGTCGCGACAGCCTGCGAAGGTTCCTGCTGGATCTCGACGCGAAGGAGGCCAACGAAGCCGAAGGCCGCACGATCGCGCAGATCCTCGAGCTCTTCCTGGAGCTCGACGCGCACCCGCGCAACGAGGAAGGCGTCGCGCCCTCGACGTACACCCTCTACAGGTCGGTGCTGAACTGCCACCTCCTCGGCAAGCCGCGACACCAAGCTGGCAACAGACGCAAATTGCCTCCGGCGGACTACGCCGTCGCGATCGCCAAAACACAAGCCAGTGCATTCAACGAGCCGCTCGCGCCGCGCGCGTGGCGCGAGCAGATGCGCGAAGCCGGTGTGCCCGCACAGACTCGTGTGCACGCGTGGCGTGTGCTCTCGTCCGCGCTGAGTTGGGCCGCGCGATCACCGTCTGTGCCGGAGATCCACACCAACGGATGCAAGCTCGCCAGAGAACCCGTGGTCAGCCGCCGACGGTCCGCGCGCACAGGCGGCACCGGCTACACCCCAGTCGTGCGTGCGCGTCCGCTGCCCAGCTGGGCGCTCTCGCCGCAGGCCGTCGAGGCGATCCGCGCACAGATGCTCCTTCGCGTCGGGCAACGCGAGGCGATCCTCGCACACCGCGACGCGACGATCGTGAGCCTGCAATACGGCATGGCGACCCGCAACCAAGAGGTCTGGGGACTTCGCTGGATCTCCCTCGACGGACAGTTCGCATGGGTGACAGAAGTCCTCAGCAACGGGCAGCTCGAACAATGGGGCAAGACCGAGCACAGCACCCAACGCCGTACAGCCATACCGGGCATCCTGCGAGAGGACCTCGAGCACTGGCGGGAGATCCTCACGCAATCCGGACGCCCAGCCCGCGGCATCGACTTCATCATTCCGGGAGACCTGACCAACGCCCGACACGGCGTACGCGAGGCCGAGACAGGCGCCTGCCACCTCAGCAAGTCCCAGGCGAAGATCTGGGGCCAACAATGCTTCACGCCAGCGGTGCGAGCCGCTGCGCAGCGCCCGGAGTTCGCGCGCATCCTTGGCGCCACCCCGTATGCGCTGCGCCGAGGCGGTATCTCGCTGCGTCTGCGCACCGAAGACCCACAAACCGTCGCCAGCGAGTGTGGCACCAGCCTGAAGATGCTCAGCGATCACTACTCGTTCGCGATCGAGGACCTGCGAGAACGCGAGCCACGACCACCTGACGTCGAGTGGCGCTCCGCACGCACCGCGCTGATCGAGCGCCGCACACGCGAGCGAGCGCTGTCCGCTTGGCCAACTGGTGAGGGGGAGCGTCCTCGCCGGAAGCTCTCTGCTTGGTTTGCGGCCCGCACGCGAGCTGCTCGGGCGTCGTAGGCACTTCCCCACAATGCGGCTGTCATCGACCTGGGAATCAAGAGGTTTGGTAGGGCTGTCTCCGCAGACGGCTATTGAGCCGCGTCGCTTGCCAGCGCGCTCTCGGCGACTGGTAGCAGACACCACTCGCAACCCCCGGCGATTGGGGGCGGGGTTGGGGGTGGGCCGGCGACCGGGAGTCTCCGGTCGCCGTGACGGGTGCGGGTCGCCATGCCCAAGACGCTCGCTCGGGATCGTTCTTCCATCAAGCCTCGAGCCCCGGGAACCGCGCAGTTCAGTGCCGCAAATGAGTGGCCGAACTTGATTGCGTTCCTGACGTCGCGCTCGGTAGGTACCTGGATGCCGGCAAGGGCATGAAGCATGCCCGCCGTCGTCCAGTCGCCAGCGCCTGATGCGTCTACCACGGGTACCTCAAAGACACCGACTCGCTGCCACGTGCCGTCGCCCAAGCGAAATCGTGCGCCGGTGGAGCCCTCGGTGACGATGCGTAGTTGGTCGGAAGCACCGCCCTCGTAGCTGGCCACGAGACTGGGGGCGTGCTCGACGCTCCCCTTAACAATCGCCGCAGCTGCAATCGCGCGCTGCAAGAACCCGGCGCTCGCTGGAGTCGAAGGCTCGTACACGACCAGCGTTCCGGCTTCGGCGTATCGTTCGGCCAACGCGATCGTGGCCGAGTTCACGCGGTCAAAGAAATAGACGTCCGGTCGCTCGCGCGCGGCCAGCACCGTCTCGAGGCGTTCGATGGTTAGCGGACGGCTGCGCGGAAGCTTCTGGGCGCAATGCGGACACGTGTAGAGGTAGCAATGCTCGCCTCCAGCGATGTGATGCACGAGCCGAGTCGTCAGGGCGCCGCGCTCGCGGTTGACGAGACGACAATCCACGCCCGCACGCATCAAGTCAGCGAGCAACTCATCGCCGGCCTGGTCGTCGCCGACCCGTCCTGCGAGCGCGGCGTCCCACCCAAGGAACGCGAGGATCGCAGCGACGTTCCCGGCGGTGCCGCCGGCACGCCTTCGGGGGGCCGTGCCGTCGTCGATAACGTCGAGCGGCATGTAGCCGGCGCAGAGGACTGATGGCGGCTTACGCATATGGCTCTCCAGTCAACCATAGGTCCACGACGAGATCGTCAGCCGCCAGACCCGGCAGCTTTCCGGCATCCACCACCGTGTATTTGTCGGGGCTGACGTGGCGGACTTCGAGTTCCTGCTCATACGCGGTCAGCAGCACACCGACGGACAGGAGCTTCGAGGAGTGCGCCGAGAGCACCATCCGGGTCTCGCCGAGTGGGCTGAGCGACTCCTTGTACGTCGCGTTCAGCTTGCTGAGAGTCCGGTAGAGATCAAACGGGTTGGACTCCGAGGCGTAAATGACGTTCCGCGGCTCGACCGCGACAGCCTCGAGCAGGTCGCGGTACTCACGGATGATGTCGTCTGCGCGCCGCGGGTTTTTCGAAGGGAACGGCAGCACCGGGCAGACCTCCTGTGCGGAGATCGACTCGCGGAGCTTCTCGACACGGTGGGTCTCTCCCTCGCCGAGCACAGGCACCCAGATAGTGGTGGGTACCCCCTCTGGAGGGTTCGGGTCAGAGAAGCCCGGCAGCGCCTCCGGTGAGTCCGCGCCGTCGCCCGCCACAAGCCGGTTGACAGCAGGGTTATCACACGCCACGACGTGCAGTTGCCCATCCCAGCCCTCCTCGTCGGTCTTGACGAGCAGTCCGCGAAGCAACGGGAAAAACACACTGCGCGGGAGCGCGGAGATGTCGAGGATCACCTCGTCATAGCCATCAGTTCGCTCGGCGGCGAACAGGTCACGTGCGATCTGCATCCCGGTCGAGGATGTAGGGCCGCTGTTGCCGTGCTCGCCGACACTCGCCCCGGTAGCGTTCGCAGCCGCCTGCACTCTTGCTCTGCCGTCGAGCGCGAGCTGGGCGGTGGCAGGGTCGGTGCGTAGCGCGTCGAGCTTGATCTCGAGCACATCCACCGGGCGCTGGCACGCACCCGCAATCATCTCGTAGGCAACGGGAGCGCGTGGATCAAAACCGGCGCCGGCGATCATCAGTGTGCGGCCCTCCGTGCGGCTGGACCAAAGGGCCGTCACCTCTTTCTCGCCAACCGCCTTGCAGTCGATCTCCCAGCGCGGAGTCCTATCGGCAGAAGTCATACCGGCAGTTGCTCCTGGAGAGGCTGCTCGATCAGCGTATCTTCCGACGGACGCTCGCCGAGCATCCAGGCGCAGAGCGTCTCGACAGGGCGCTCCCTGATGCCACCGAGTCCGAGCGCGAGCCCGAATCTCGGGCACAACAGACGGTTGACGTTCAGCACCATCCAACGGTTCTCCTTGACACTGTAGTCGAGGTCAACTGCGAGCAGGTTGTGTGCGATTGCACCCGCGAGCGCGGCGAACAGCTCCTCGGCGCCCGGGGTGTCCGCGCGCCACGCAGGGTCGAGCAGTCTCTCCCGGTCGCGCATCGTGATTGCGGTCGCGGTCGGACTGGGCGGGTACGGGACAGTCGGGCGAAACGTGTCTGCGCGGCAAACCGCTGCGATGTTGAGAAGCAACTGCTGGATCTCGCGTCCATCGGCGAGTCGTCTGGGAATGTCCTTCCATAGTGTCTCGCTGGCTTCGCGTACGATCGCCTCCTGGCGCTCTGGCTCGATCATGAGTGGTTGTGCGAGGGTGACACGGGCGAGGATCTCCTCGAACAGCTCGCCGGTGAGCGAGATGTGCTGCTCGATGTTCTCCGTCGCAAGTTTTGCGAGCTTGTCGGGGCCGAAGTAGAAGGGGAGGTTCAGCTCGTGGCGTAGCAACAGTGCCGAGGCTTCGTTGAGTCGTCCCCCGCCACGGGTCTTGAGCTCTTCGAGGGTGAGCGGCACCGCGAACAGGCTGCCCTGTACGCGTTGCAGGTCGCGGGTGATCAAGACCTCAATGGCGCGACGCTCGATCGCGCCGGGATAGTCGTGTTTCTCCCGGCTTGCAGCGAGCCAGTGCTCATAGCGCAGGTTGCCGGCGGTGAGCTGCTCCAGGCGCTCGTCGAGCTGATTGATCGCGCTCGCGAGACTCGCGTCGTCGGGCTCGATCTCCACATCCAGCAGGGCGCGGAGAAGACGCTCGTCTTCGGCCTCGGTGTAGAGGGCGTGGGAGGCTCGTAGGTCGCTGATCTCGAGCAGCAGCCTGCCAAACCCTTTGGTTTTGCCACGCCGGCGCCCGGGGGCATCGGTGAGACGGCGTGCCGCTGTCTCGATGCGGAGCAGGAGATAGGCACGGCTGGGTTGCTCATCGGCGATCAGCTCGTCGGGGCTGAGGGCCTGGTAGCGCTCGGCGACCCAGCGTCCCAGCCGCAGGTCGCGGTCTGCGAGCGCCTCGATCAGCGCCCGGCGCTGCCCCGGGTCGAGATCCTGGGCGTCATCGAACATCACCAAGGGTGTCAGCGACAATGGCCGTTCGCCGTTAAAGAAGGATGCGCCGCTCAGGGCCTTGATGGCGTAGGAGGCGTGGTGGCCTCCGAGATGATCGATCTTCGGTGGCATCACGGAGTCGAGCTGGGTTAGTAGCTCGCGGTGGGTGCTCCGCGCCCACGCCTGCAGACCTGTGACGGTGGGACCGCCGATCTGTGTCAGCGCGTCAGCAGCGTCTGCAGCCGGCTCGATACGTAGCTCCTCAGGGCTGGCGTCAGGGCATAGCTCAAGGAGCGCATTTGCGATCTCCCTAACGAGCTGTGCGTCGAGCAGGCGAAAGAACACCTTGATTGAGCGGTCGGACGCAAGGCACAGATCGTTGATCGCCCGATAGTCCTTCCTCAGCGCAAGACGAATACCAAGGATCCGGACCTGTCCATCGGCGATCGCTCCGAGCGTGCTCATCCGCCGGTGGAGCTGCTTGAACTCCTCGGGGCGGGCGATGATGTCGCTGAGACTGTCGGCGGAGAAGATGCGAAGCAGCGACGTCTTGCCGGCACCTGGGGCGCTTTGGATCACGACCAGCCTGTCCCAGACCTGTTCGGGCAGGATGTCGAGAAACCCGACGCCGAAGGTCTTGATGAACCGGCGTGAGCCCTGCTGAGCCTCCTGCTCGGAGGTGCGGTAGCGGAACGGGTTGCGGTAGGACGTCATGGGCGGTCCGGGTGGTGGCGCTCGTAGCGGGGGAAAAGAGCCTTTCGCTTCAGGCTGTCGGGTTTGTCGCGCGTGTCCATCCACAGGGGACAGATGGAGTTGTTCGGGGTGTTGTGGGCAAGCACGAGGGGCAGCGCGCAGTCGCCGTAGCCGATCGGCACCGGTCCTCCCTTGTGCTCGTCCTCGGTGGCGGGGTCGTAGTAATCGTGAGATAGAGCGATCATGTCCGCGTTGGTGTCGGTGACGCGCAGCGTGTTCGGCAGTGTCTGGGTGGCGCGGACGTTCCAGCCCTCCAGTCCTGCTTTGTGAAGGTTCGCCCGGACGTGCAGTTCGGCCTGTTCGCTGGCGCAGTAAAGAACGATCGTGCCGGGGACCTCGGGCTCTACGTAGCCCTCGTTCGCCGCCTCGGCCAAGTCGTCGTGTAGGCGCAGCAATTTGCCCTTGACAACGCCATCGTCGGTATCGCGGATGAGCGTACGCCCACTGCCGGAGAAGTCATCGACGAAGAACACATGCTGGAACCGGGCGTGCTCAGCGTCCGTGCCGTCGAGCTGTTTGGCGAGCTCCTTGGCAAGCGGCTTGATCTGATCAGGTGTCGCTGCGGGCCCTTGCAGGAACTGCTCGTGAGAAAGCCTTGACGCACGACGGAGCTGGTCCAGCCGCGCGCCATCGGATGCGCCGATGATCAAGCTCGCGCGACGCAGCCGCTTGTAGTCGGGGTGCTGTTCCATTTCACGGATGCGGTGGACTGGGATGTTGGTGCTCATGGCGATGCGAGTGCGCAGCTCGCTGGCGATCACCTCTGCCGGTACGAGCGTGATTAGGTGTGTCATCTGTCTCTCGGAGATGAAAACGAGTTCGTCCTGGACGAAATCGAGCGCGAGTTGACGGCGCTCTACCGGGAACTGGTTGAGCCATCCCGCGAGGCTCTCGATGAACTTTGCGCCTGGACCGAAGTTGCCGTACTCGTCGTACTTGATGCCGGCGAGCGTCTGCAACTCTCCGAGTTGACGTCGTACCTGGGTGCTGTCCCAGCCCATGACGGTGCTGAGCAGCCGCTCGGCGAGCCGGTCCTTCACAGCAGCTCGGACACTTTGAGGGTGACCTTCGCGCCGCGCCCGCGCAACGCACCGAGGTAGCGGCGCAGCAGTGAGGGGCCGGCGTTGCTCCCGTCGCCGAGATACCAGCACCGAGTTGGATCGACGGAGGTACGGTCGACGGAGAGAGTCCACTGCTCGTGGGCGAGCAGCTCGAAGTCGTTGCCACCGGCCTGGCCCTGGTCGCCGATGCAGAGCACGTCGACCGGGCCGTCGCGTTCGCGGATCCGGCCGATCACTGCGGTCTTAGTCACGTCGGCGGGGACGACGTCGACGGAGTGTCCGGAGGAGAGGACCTTGACTGCCAGCGCCGGAGCACGCCGGCACGCATCGGTGATCAGGTCCGCCAGCAGACCGGCCTTGATCCACGCCGTATCGGTTAGCTCGAGTCCGAGCTGTGTCGAGCGCGGGGCAAGCTTGAGGGCATGCGCAAACGGCAGCGCGTTCAAGCGCTCGGCGGCTTGCGCGATCAGCGACGAGGGCTGACTGTAGTCGGCGAGATCCTGGTCGAGGCGTAGGAGAATGCCACCGTTGTAGAGACCCAGCTCGACGCGGGGCCAATGCTCGGGGTCGAGGACCTTGCGGAGATCCTTGTGCATCGAAGGCCCGCGCCCGCTTGCGAAGCCGAGCCTCAGACCGCGGGCGAGGGCAGCGTTGAGCGCGTCGGCGATCGGCTGCTGTGGTGGATCGAAGCGCTCGTTGGTGGTGCATACGGTGCCGTCGTAGTCGAGAACGATCGCGGCGAAGCGGCGCTCAGCAAGAGCCTCCATCCAGCGTGAGAGGGCGAGCGCATAGTCGTGCCCGGTCTCGTATTTGACGGTGAGGCCGCCGATGCCGCGGAGCTTGCGCTCTACGGGGCCGACGAGGGTTTCGGGTAGCCGGCGGCGGACCGGGAGTCGGTAAAGCTTGCGGCCAAAGACAGGGACCTTTGGGCGGGCTACGTTGACCGAGTTATGCATTCCGAGCTCGCCGCAGGCCCGCATCGAGACGGCCAGCAGGTCAAGAACGGCGAGCGGCCAGGTCGCGTTGGAGTGCCATCGGGTGACAGTGAGGCTGTCGGGGAGCGCCGCGACAGTGGTGTCAGCGACCGGGAGAGAGTCGCAGTCGCTGAGCGCGAGGATCGTCGTACGGTCGGCGTTACGGGCGAGGCCCGTGTGTCGTCCGTGGGCGAAGTTGCGGTAGTCCGCGAGCTGGACTGCAGCGAGGCCGATCTCGACAAGCCTGGCCTCAACGTCGACAGCGACGGCCGCCAGCGACGGCGGGTACAGCAGCAGAAGGCGATCGATGGTGTTAGGCAGCGCATCGACGGTGCTAGGGGCCGGCAGCGCCTGCGGCAACACCTCCTCGCCAAGGTAGGCACGGACCAGGGCGACGCTCATACTCATCACGCTGTTGACGGCCAGAAACCCGTCGGGAACCGCGAGCGCGGGCAGCGTGATCACGGTCGCCTCCGGGATGGGCGGGAGCTCCGCCTCGGGCCGGTGGGTCAGGACGGCCGCGGGATGCATTCCGGGCCGCCCTAGCCGGCGCATGACCTCGCGTGCGTCCGGGTGCTTGCCGCTGGAGGTGAACAGCATCGCGGCCGAGGAGATGAGCGCAGGACGGCTAATGATCGACAGCGGCGTCATCGCAGCTGCTGGCTCCTGACACGCTAGCTCATGGAGCTGCGCTGCGAGTGTCGCGACGGCGAGCATCCCGCCGGAGGCGACGAAGCTCGACGGCCCCGTACCGGAGCGCGCCACGACACCTTGTAGCGTGCTGAGGTCGCAGGAGCGAACATCCGAGTATGTCTCGGCGAGTGCATCGAGCTCTTGGGCGTATGTCGCACGCAAACTGTTCAGTATGCGCGTCGTGCCGGTCGATATGCGTCCAGGCAAGCCGTGGCTACGTTGGCCTGTTTCGCGGAGGTCCTGCCGCTAGGATACGGGCCGCTAGGCCGACGTAGCTCAGCTGGTAGAGCGCGTCCATGGTAAGGACGAGGTCGCCGGTTCGACCCCGGCCGTCGGCTCTGTTTTTTACCGCAACGTCACCGCGGTTCGATACCATTTTTGTCCACGGTTGTCCTCTCTTGTCCACAAGGCGAGGACGGCAAATCCCAGTACAGGAGTCAAAAATGGCGCTCTATCTAGAGATAGGGCGCCCCTGGAACCCCAGCATGGTAAGGAGGGGGTCCGGGGTTCGAGTCCCCGCGTCGGCTTTGCGTCCCGCGCCAGCTTTGCGTCCCGCGCCAGCTTTGCTCCCGCGCCAGCTTTGCTTCTCGACCTTTAGTCGATTCCCTCGAGCAGCTCTCCCGGCGAGGAGAGCTCCAGCCCGTGGGCGAGGATCACGATCGTCTCGAGTCTTGGCGAGCGCCTGCAGCGCTCCAGCAGGCTGATCTCCGTGCGGTGCAGATTGCAGATCTTCGCGAGCGCCTCCTGCGAGAGGCCGACTTTTTCCCGGTGGTGACGGAGGTTGAAGGCGAACTGCTTGCGCGCTGATTCCATAGCCCCAACTGTCGCACCGTGCAGACGACGAGTCTACAGACAAGAGCCCGCCAGACAGTTGTCTGCGATCGCGCGCCCATCGCTCCCCTTTTCAGCCAGATGCTGAGTTGGTTGCGTCCTCCTCGGGCGTGACGGTGCTCACGGGCAGCCCTGTGCCGGAGATCTTGCTCGGCAAGTCGAGCTTCAGCCAGCGCGACAGCTTCGTCGGCAGTGTCGAGACGATCACCTCGTCAAAACCACGCAGGTTGATTGCGTCGTGTACCGCCACCACCGGGTCCGGGGCGCCGACGATTCCCTCGACGTGGGTTCCGGCGGCCTCTTCCAGGAGCGGGAGCGCGCGCTCGATCACGGCACTTGCCTCATCCGCTCCCTGATCCTCGGGGTCGACGACCTTGTGCAGGCCGTGGGCCGCGTTGGGGACGAGCAGCGTGAAAACGCACGGTCCGCGCAGCGCACGCTCTCGCACGGCGTCGAGCAGCGGTCTGGTGGCGGCGGTCTTGTGCGCAACCACGAGTACCCGCGCGGGGGTGTTGGAGGACTCCATGTCTGGAACTCCTTTCTGGCTGAACGATTGGTTTCATGATCCCACTCGGAAGTCCGGAATGCCAGTCGAATACGCTTCTCGACCGATGCGCGTGCGGCTCACCGATGACTCCGTCGAAGTGCTGCTCGCGCCCTGGGAGAAGGTGCTTGGCCTGCTCGGCAACATCACGGTGCCGCGCGCCGACGTGAGCGACGTCCAGGTCGTGCCCGAGCCCCTCCGGGAGGCGATGAGCGCCGGCATGAAGGCGGGGCTGCGCTTGCCCTGGCTCTACTACGTGGCACGCACGATTCGTCTCGATCAAGCCTTCGCCGTACGCCGCGGCGTACCCGCCCTGTCGTTCGCGGTGCGCAACCACGGGGCGCTCCGACGAGTGCTCGTGAGCACGCCCGAAGCGCAGGCGCTTGCGCAGCGACTGCGCGGCACCTGAGCACCCCTGGCGCGTGCGCCGCCATCTTCGGGACGGCGGCCCGGTCGCCCCGCGCAGTGGTGGTCGAGATGAACCCATTAGCGACCACAAGGGTGCTAATGCGTTCATGGTGGGGACAGGATTCGAACCTGTGTAGGCAGAGCCAACGGGTTTACAGCCCGTCTCCTTTAACCACTCGGACACCCCACCGGGCATCCCCCGGCGAGCGCCGTGGGCAGAAGCCGATTCTAATGCCTCAGGGGCACGCGCTTCAGCTCGCCTCGCGCAGTTGTTGCGCTTCAGGCAGCGTCTGCAGCTTCTTCAGCGTGCGGTTCTCGATCTGGCGAACGCGCTCGCGTGTGATGTTGAACGCGCGGCCGACCTCCTCCAGCGTGCGTGAGCGCCCGCCGGTGATGCCGTAGCGCATCTCGATCACCTCGCGCTCGCGTCGCGGCAGCGAGGCGAGCACGCGGGTCACGTTCTCCCGGCGCAGCGCCTCTGAGGCGATCTCGAACGGCGACTCGGCTGTTGCGTCCTCGATGAAATCGGCAAGTGCTGAATCCTCCTCCTCGCCCACCGGTTTCTCCAGGGAAACGGGCTGCTGGGCCATATGCATGACCTCGCGCACTTCGTGTGAGCTGTAGTCCAGCTCCGCGGCGATCTCATCGGTGCTCGGCTCGCGCCCCAGCTGCTGAATCAGCTGGCGCTCGGCGTGGATCACCTTGTTCAAGCGCTCCACCATGTGCACGGGTATGCGGATCGTGCGTCCCTTGTCGGCGATCGCCCTGGTCACGGCTTGGCGGATCCACCAGGTCGCGTAGGTCGAGAACTTATAGCCGCGCCGATAGTCGAACTTCTCCACTGCCCTGATCAACCCCAGCGATCCCTCCTGGATCAGGTCCAAGAACGTGAGCCCGCGCCCGATGTAGCCCTTGGCGATCGACACGACCAGGCGCAGGTTGGCCTCGACCATGTGCTGCTTGGCGGACATGTCGCCGCGCTCGATGCGCTTGGCCAGACACACCTCCTCTTCGGCGCTCAGCAGCGGCACCCGGCCGATCGTGCGCAGATACAGGCGCAGTGAGTCGAGGCTCTGCTCGACGCTCTCCTCGATCTCTTCCTTCTTCATCTCTCCCAAGCGCGCACGCAGCGCCCGTGCCTCCTGCAACCCCTCCTCCCGCTCGTCGATGCCGGCGAGTGGAGGATCTTCCGCATGCTCGTGCGGCGAATCGTCGTCCCTGGGCGCGCTTGCTCGAGGCTCCTCGCGGGGCTCCGCGGAGGAATGCTCAGGCTCGGACTCGCCGGCGCCGAGCACCTCGATGCCGTGCTCCTCCAGGTAGCTGAGTAGATCTCGACCCTGCTCGGGCGTGAGCTCGGCCTCCTCGAGCGCCGAGGCGATTGCCTCGGCGGTCAGGAAGCCCCGCTCCTGGGCTTCCGCGAGCAGACCTTGCAGCTCGTCGATTTCGACCACAGCGGTATCAGTGGCCACCAGCAGAACCTCAACCCTGTCGCTCAACACGGACCTCCAGGATCCATCCGGCTTCCCCGTCGGCGCGATCTCCGCCCCGACCTCCCCTTGCAAGTGCGGAGTGATACCAGAATCAACGGCCGGAGTTGCTGGTCACCGCGGCGCTAGGCTTGGCCGTGGTGCAGGCGACACGGCTCACACCTCCGCTGTCTCCCTCGCAGAGCGCGGGCGAGGATGTCCAAGCACGCCCGCCGGGCGTGCCGCTGGGACTCTCGCGCGTGGGCGTTACCGGCGTCGAGAAGGTTGTGCGTATCCGCGACGAGCTGTTCTTCGCGCGCCTGGAGTGCTTCGTCGATCTCAGCCGTGAGCAAAAGGGCGCGCACATGTCGCGCTTCGAGGAGGTGATCAACGAGACGATCGGCGAAGTCGTCCTCTCAGAGTCGCCATTCCGCGCGGAGACGCTGGCGCGGCAGATCGCCGAGCTGGTGCGCGAGCGTCAGGGCGCGCACCGCGCCGAGGTGAGCATCGCGGCGCGCTATCCCGAGCACAAGCCGGCGCCGGTTTCGGGGATCGCGACGCAGGAGATCTACACGCTCCACGGACGAGCGGTGGCCTTCGAGCACGGCACGCGCCGCACGGTGGGAGTCTCGGCCACGGGCATGACCGCGTGTCCCTGCGCGCAGGAGCTGGTGGCGGAGCGGGCGCGGGAGCGGCTTGCCGGCGACGGATTTTCGCCGGAGCAGATCGAGCGCATCATCGAGCGCGTGCCGGTGGCGACCCACAACCAGCGCGGGCTGGCCACGCTGCAGATCGGCTGTATCGAGGAGTGCGTCGCCGAGATCGACGCGAGCACGCTGTTGGAGATCGCCGAGGCGAGCATGTCATCGGAGATCTACGAGCTGATGAAGCGATCCGACGAGGTCGAGGTCGTCGAAAAGGCCCATCGCCGCCCGCGCTTTGTCGAGGACTGTGTGCGCGAGATGATCGCGGGCGTAGTCGCCGGCTTCCCGGAGCTGGATGGCTCGAGCTTCGTCTCGGCGCGCCAGGAGAACTTGGAGACGATCCACCAGCACAACGTGGTCGCCGAACGCCATGGCCTGCTCAGCGAGCTGCGCGCCGAGATCGACTCTGGCGAGCTCGCCCCGCGCCAGACCACGCTCGAGGCGTGGCTCGGCGCCGGCGGTGCCGCCGTTCCGCGTAGGAGCTCTTAACCGTCGCTCAGTGACCGGGCTCGGAGCCAGGCGCGCCGTGTACCTGCGCCTGCTGCATCTGCCGGCGCAAGCCGAAGAAGTAGTCCAGGCCCGACAGCACGGTCACCAAGACCGTCGCGTACAGCAGCAACGAAACCCACAACGGTTCCCCGTGCACGGCGATCAGGGCGAGGATCGCGGCGATCTGCATGCAGGTCTTGACCTTGCCGAACATGCTCGCTCCGATCACCACGCCCGCTTGAGTGGCGCCGAGGCGCAGCACCGTGACCGCGAGCTCGCGCGTGATGATGACCATCGCCACCCAGGCTTGCAGACGGTTTAGCGAGACGAGTGAGATCAGCGCCGCGATGATCAGCAGCTTGTCGGCGAGCGGGTCCATCAGCTTGCCGAAGGTCGTGATCGACCCGCGCGCCCGCGCGAGGCGGCCGTCGACGAAGTCGGTCAGCGAGGCCAGCGCGAACACCACCGCCGCGAGCACGTCGCCGGCCGGGGTGTTGCCGAGCAGGGCCACGACCACGACCGGGACGAGCATGATCCGCAGCACCGTGAGCACGTTGGGGAGGTTCAGAGGAAACATCGAGCGCTCATTATGCCGCCATGGGGCGCTCACCAGCCGTCCGTCACCGAGCGCTCATTATGCCGTCCTAGTATCGGTCGCACGCCTTCGCAACATCCGACCCGACAGGAGACACGATGAACAAGCGCACCCTTGGCCGCAGCGGCCCGGAGGTCTCAGAGATCGGACTGGGCTGCATGGGGATGTCGGCGTTTTATGGATCGACCGACGAAGGAGAGGCCATCGCGACGATCCACCGCGCGCTGCAGCTCGGCTGCAACTTCCTCGACACCGCGCAGCTCTACGGGCCGATGACGAACGAGCAGCTCGTCGGCCGCGCGATCGATGGGCACCGCGACGAGTACGTGATCGCGACGAAGTTCGCGCGTCGCACGGACACCGCCACGCCCGGTGACATGTCCACGCTCGGTCCGCTCGACGGTTCGGCAGACCACGTCCACACCTCGGTCGAGGGCTCGCTACAGCGTCTGAAAACCGACCACATCGATCTCTACTACCAGCACCGCGTAGACCCCAACGTCGAGATCGAGGAGACCGTCGGCGCGATGGCGGAGCTCGTCGAGCAGGGCAAGATCCTGCACATCGGTCTGAGCGAGGCCGCGCCCGAGACGATCCGCCGCGCGCACGCCGTGCACCCGATCGCCGCCGTGCAGACCGAGTACTCGCTGTGGACGCGCGACCCGGCGGAGTCGGAGATCCTGCCGGTCTGCCGCGAGCTCGGGATCGGCTTCGTCTCCTACTCGCCGCTGGGTCGCGGCTTTCTCTCCGGCCGCTTCAAGTCCCCTGAGGAGCTCGACGAGGGCGACTTCCGCCGCTACGGGCCGCGCTTCACGGGCGAGAACCTCGATCAGAACCTGAAGCTAGCGGCGAAGGTGCAGGAGATCGCGAACGAGGTGGGCGTCACGCCGGCGCAGCTCGCGCTCGCGTGGGTGCTCGCGCAGGGCGAGGACATCGTGCCGATCCCAGGGACCAAGCGCCGCAGCTATCTGGAAGAGAACTTCGCCGCCGCGGATCTGGAGCTGAGCGCGGAGGAGTCCGAGCGGATCGCCGAGGCGGTTCCGGCCGCCGCGGGTGAGCGTTACCCGGCGGAGGCAATGCGGACGGTCAACCTGTGAGCCGGGACGGACACGGCGGGACGGATAGGGTGCAGGCATGCCGCTGATCCCGATGGTCATAGAGCGCACGGCGCGCGGTGAGCGCGAGTTCGACATCTACTCGCGGCTGCTCAACGAGCGGATCATCTTCCTCGGCACGCCGATCGATGACCAGGTCGCCAACCTTGTGGTCGCGCAGCTCCTGCACCTGGAGTCCTCCGACCCCGAGAAGGACATCTCGATCTACATCAACTCCCCCGGCGGCTCGATCTACTCGGGCCTGGCGATCTACGACACGATGAACTTCGTCAAGCCGGACATCGCGACGATGGTCGTCGGCGTGGCGATGTCGATGGGCTCGTTGCTGCTGGCGGGGGGCACGAAGGGCAAGCGGGCGGCGCTGCCAAACAGCCGCATCTTGATCCACCAGCCATCGGCCGGCTTCGAAGGGCAGTCGACCGACATCGAGATCCACGCGCGCGAGATCCTCAAGGTGCGCGAGCGGATCGACGAGATCTACGCCGAGCACACCGAGAAACCGAAGGAGGAGGTGCGCAAAGACATGGAGCGCGACCGCTTCTTCAACGCCGAGCAGGCGCTCGAGTACGGCTTGATCGACCGGGTCCTCGAGAGTCACTGACGAAGCCACCCCGCCCGCCCGGCCTGATGACCGCGCTTACGCCACTGGAGCGCTCGACCCTGTTCCTGATCGCCGTGCTGAGCGCGCTCGCGGGCGCGGCGAACTACCAAGCCTGGCCGGCGGTTCCGCGCTTTGCGCTCGCCACGCTCGCGCTCGCCGGTCTGGCCTGGGTGGTGTCGTTTGCGACCGAGCAGCTCGGCGAGCGCTTCGGGCCAGGCGTGACGGGAATGATGCAGTCGACGCTCGGCAACCTGCCGGAGCTGTTCGTCGTGATCTTCGCGCTGCAAAAGGGCGAGCTGATCGTGGCGCAGACCGCGATCATCGGATCGATACTGGCCAACGCGCTGCTCGTGCTCGGCCTGGTGATCGTGGTGGGCGCGCGACGCTCCGAGGACGGGATCATGCGCTTCTCCAAGCGCCTGCCGCGCGACACCGCGACGTTGCTGCTCCTGACCGTCTTCATCATCGTGCTGCTCGGCCTCGCGGTCGCCTCGCACGACCCGGCGAGCCATCACGTGAAGGCGATCTCCGCGATCGGCGCCGTTTGCCTGCTGGTTGTCTACCTCGCCTGGGTGGTGCCCTATCTACGCT
Organism: uncultured Solirubrobacterales bacterium; assembly: GCA_963804555.1. Taxonomy (GTDB): domain Bacteria; phylum Actinomycetota; class Thermoleophilia; order Solirubrobacterales; family Solirubrobacteraceae; genus Palsa-744. The sequence continues at coordinate 746,509 of CAWDQX010000003.1, read as the reverse complement.
CCGATGTCGCGCCGGGGAAGGACGGGAAGGAGAACGGCCTCGCGGATCAAGAGGCCCGGTCACTCGCGGACGACGAGGCTCATCCTGCCGCGCACGACGAGGCCCGGCCCGGCCCGCGGCTCTCGCTCGGGCTGACGCTTGTGCTCTTGATCGTTGCGGGCACCGCCTCGGCGTTCGTCTCAGACTGGTTCGTCAACGGCCTGGAGCCCGCGATCGGCGTGCTGCACATCTCTCAGGCGTTCGCCGGCCTCGTGATCGTCGCGATCGCCGGCAACGCCGTCGAGAACACCGCTGGTCTGGTGCTCGCCTACAAGCGCCGCTCAGACCTGGCGATCTCGGTCGTCAAAAACTCCGTCGCGCAGATCGCCGCGTTCCTCTTCCCACTGCTCGTGCTCGTCTCGTTCCTGCTGAGCACCACCCTCACATTCGCCCTCGCCCCTGTCTACATCGGCGCCTTGGCGCTCACCGCGTTGGCGCTGTGGCAGGTGACCGGTGACGGCGAGGCGGCCGAATTCGAGGGCTGGGCGCTGGTCGCGCTGTACGTGATTCTCGCGACGCTGACGTTGTACGAGTAGGCCTCGGCTCGGGGTGCTGGTGGCCCCGGGCTAGTGCCGCGGTCCGCGCGTCGATCCGCGTCCCCTCGATTAATGTTCCAGCGATGCCACGCCGATGCTTCAGCGATGCCGCACCGGACGACGGAAAGCCGGCGTGACGCAGCCGCGCCGCAGCTAGACTGCTGCTGCCGGTCGTCGTCGAGGGAAACGTGAGGGAGCCAGTCGTGGGGTACATCGGGCAAGCACATCTGCGTACGACTCCCCGACCGCGGTACCTGGTGCTTGCCGTGCTCGTTGGGATGCTGATCGCATCTCTGACGGCTGCCTCCGCGGCGATGGCCTCGGATGTCACCGTGAGCAACTGCGCAAAACTGCAGCCGATACTGAACGCAGCCGAAGCAGGCGAAGTCATCACGCTCGCCGCTCTCTGCACCGCGAGCAACTCAGGAACTTCGAAAGGCTCCTTCAGGCTTCCGCCCAACAAAGTGGCCGATATCACGATCGAAGGTCAGAGCGGCATGACCGCCGGCTTCGAAGGAACGGGCGTCGGTCACAGCGCCTTGGAAGGCACCGGCAACGGCCTGGTCTTGCGCAACCTCGTGGTCGAGAACTACGCGCTCAACGAAAAATCCGCCGTCACGCTCAACCCCAATGAAGGCGCCCTGCCGGTGATCGAATCCGATCGCTTCATTGACGATGTCCAGACCAACACGTCTGGCAACCCCCGCGGCGGCGCCCTGTATCTCTCCACGTCCAACAGTACCTGCGCCTACACGACTCCATTGAGCATCACCAGCTCTCTCTTCCAGGGGGACCAGATCATCGACACCTCCATGACCAACCCCAGCGATCGGGGGGTGCGGTGTCCGCGGAAATCTTCTGCAACTCAGCCGCGGCGCCCGTCGACTTCGCGACGCTCACTGCAGACACGTTCAAAGATGACTCAATCGATACAGCCACAGGCAGAGAAGCCTTCGGCGGCGCGCTGTACCTCGCCAACAGGTCCTCGGCCGGTGTACTCGTCTCGGCCACGCAGAGTGGCGACCTCTTCGAAGCAGACACGATCTCCTCATCCACACCGACCAAGGCCTATGGCGGCGGCGGCGAGTGGGCGCCGTCGATCGATCTCACGAGCACCGGCGATCGCTTCGTCGAGGATGCCCTACCGGGGCCGCAGGGTTCGAGCGCCTCCAGCGAGGGCGCCGGCCTGGGCGTGATCACATCGACCTGCTCGGAAAAAGCGCCTGCCTCGGCGACGCTCCAGGACGCGGTGATCGCCGCCAACACGATCGGCGCCGCAAGCGAAGGCGGCCAATCGGCGGGCGCGGGTATCTACGCCGCCTGCAAGTCGAGTGAACCCAACAGCCACTTCCACCTCGCGCTCGACGACTCCACCGTCGCCGGTAACCAGGCCCCCGGGGGTATCGCCGGCATCGACGGCGAAGACACCGACCAGCTCATCCTGTCGAACTCGATCGTGTCGAGCCCCTCGGGCCAGGCCGACATCGGCGGCTTCCGAACGACCTCGGGTGGATCGCTCACCTCCTCGTTCAGCGACGCGTGCGCGCCCGGCACGAGCACGAGCACCCCGCTGCCGGGTGAAGGCGACATCTGCGCCAACCCTCAACTCGAAGCCAACGGCGAAGAGACCCCATCCAGCCCGACGATCGACGCCGGCTCAAACGCGCTCGTGCCCGCTGGTTTGACCACAGATGCCTTTGGCCACGCGAGAATCCTCGCCGGCCACGTGAGCTGCTCACAGAGCTTTCCGGCGATCGTCGACATGGGCGCCGACGAGTTCCCGCCCCCCGTACTTTCCTGTCCAGCCCCCTTCACGCCTCGGCCTCCCGTCCCTGGCCTGACTCGCTACATCGGCCGCAAGGTCACCCCCACCGGCGTCGCGCTGACGCTGAGCTGTGTTAGTACCGACGGTCTGGGCTGCTCCGGGGAGATCTTCCTCACCACCAACGAGCTTCTCCAGGGCAAGAAGGTCATCGCCGTCGGCTCGAGTCACCGCACCAGAGGGTCGGTCAGGCTCGGCCAGGCGCCGTTCGCGCTGGCCGCCGGCGCCACCGCGACATTCACGGCCAAGCTCAACTCGACCGGCCTAAAGCTGCTGCGCCATTTCCACGCGATCTCGGGCTTCGTATTGGCCAACGAGGCATCGCCCACCAGCACTCCGTTCATCTTCCTGCTCGACGGCGTGCGTTTCAGCGAGCCCACGAAGAAGCACAAGCAGCGGCACTCAAAGCATCATCCAAAACACCACTGAGCCTCGCCCGCTCGTAGGGGGAGGGGATGGGCCGGACTCCTATATTCAAAGCACGCTAGACTGCGTGCACCTCGCGCCTGGGCGGGGTTTTTCTTCGCCCAAGGCCGTTTGTCCACAACCACGCAGGGATTTCTCACATGGCCCGCGGAGACGTTCGAATCGCGATCACCCTCGCATGCGAGGAGTGCAAGCATCGCAACTACCAAACGAATAAGAGCAAGCGCAACAACCCGGATCGGGTGTCGCTGCGCAAGTACTGTCGCTGGTGTCGCAAGCACACCAGCCACCGGGAGACTCGCTAGCGCGGGAGCGCTGTTGTGGCCCGTGATCGTAAACGCGCAAAGCAGCGCCGCGCTCGTCGCGGGCGCGACGGCGCCTCGACCCCACCCCCTGGGCGAGCGGCGGCGGACCCGCGGTGCCGGAGCCTCCGGGGGATGGAAGCCGCCGGCCGGCCCCACCCCCGTCCGTGCCGACGTGCCGGGTGCGCTGGACCACGCCTCGAGCGACGTCGATGAGTTCGATGCCGCGCTCGTGCGCGGCGCCGGTGGCGTTCCCGCGAAGAGGACCCAGAACATCTCTCCGAGCGCGAAATCGAGGATGAGGCTGAGGCCGAGGACGACCTCACCGAGGACGAGATCCAGGAGATCGCGGGCTCATCTGGGGCTGGTGGGAGCGGTGGCGTCGCTACGCCTGAGCAGGCTTCAGGCGCTCCCCAGCGAGGCGGCAACCGCGCGATCGGCTTCGTGCGCGCCAGCTGGGCTGAGCTGCAGCGCGTACAGTGGCCCGACCGCCGCCAGGTCTTCCAGGCGACCGCCGTCGTGCTGGGCTTCGTGGCGGTCGCCGGTGCGTATCTTGGCTTGGCCGACTATGTGGCCAAGGAAATCGTCGAATTCATCCTCTGAGGAACTCTGAATGTTTCGTTGGTATGTAGTCAACACCTACTCCGGTCACGAGAACAAGGTCAAGCACAACCTGGAGCACCGGGTGATCTCGCTTGGTCAGCAGCGCGCGGTGCGCAACGTGGTCGTGCCGACCGAGTCGGTTTCGGAGATGAAGGACAACCAGAAGGTCACCGTCGAGAAGCGCACGATGCCCGGCTACGTGCTCGTCAACATGGAGCTCAACGAGGACTCTTGGGGGGTCGTCAAGGGCACGCCCGGTGTGACTGGCTTCGTCGGGGCCTCCCAGGAGCCCGTGCCGCTGACCCAGATGGAGGTCGACCGTCTGCTGCACAAGACAGACGTCGCAACCGCGCCGCGAACGCGTGCGCAGTTCACGATCGGGGAGTCCGTCAAGGTCATCTCTGGCCCGCTCTCAGACTTCTCCGGAGAGATCTCCGAGATCAACGACGACGCGGCGAAGCTGAAGGTCCTGGTATCAATCTTTGGTCGTGAGACGCCCGTAGAGGTGGGCTTCGACCAAGTAAAGAAGCTCTAGGCTGGGTTAGGTAATGGCAAAGAAGGTTCTGACAACGATCAAGCTGCAGGCGAATGGCGGGCAGGCATCTCCCGCCCCGCCGGTCGGTCCCGCGCTGGGTCAGCACGGGATCAACATCATGGAGTTCTGCAAGGCGTTCAACGCCCAGACGCAATCCGAGACCGGCACCGTGATCCCGGTTGTGATCACCGTCTATGAGGACCGCTCGTTCACGTTCGTCACGAAGACGCCGCCCGCGGCGGTGCTGATCAAGCAGGCGCTGCGGATCGGCAAGGGCTCGGGCGAGCCCAACCGCACGAAGGTCGGCACGATCACCCAAGCCCAGCTACGCGAGATCGCCGAGCGCAAGCTCGAGGACCTCAACGCCAACGACATCGACCAGGCGGCGAAGATCATCGCCGGCACAGCCCGCTCGATGGGCGTCGAGGTCTCGTCATGAACGCGCATGGCGGCGCTCGATCGGCGTCCTACCGATCGAAGATCGGCCAGCACACGTGCGGCACGCCACGCTCCCTGCGTTCTGGGTGGGCGGGGCTCGATTCCCCTGCGCGCCCATGCCGGGGCCATCTGGATTTCAAAGGGGCGTTGGCATGAGCGCCCAGCACGGCAAGCGCTACTCCGAGGCGCTGGGGAAAGTCGAGCGCGAGCGCGAGTACGAGCCCGCGCAGGCCGTCGCGCTCGTCAAGAGCCTCGCCAAGGCAAAATTTGACGAGTCGGTCGAGCTCCACGTGCGCACGGGTCTGAACGTGCGTCACGCCGACGAGCAGTTGCGTGGCACGATCGCGCTGCCCAACGGCCTGGGCAAGGACGTCAAGATCATCGTCTTCGCGCAGGGCCCGAAGGTTGCCGAGGCCGAAGCGGCGGGCGCCGACGCGGTCGGCGGTGAGGATCTCGCGAAGAAGATCGAGGAGGGCTTCGACGACTTCGACGTGGCGATCGCCACGCCCGATTTGATGTCCGTCGTCGGCCGTCTCGGCCGCGTGCTCGGTCCTTCGGGCAAGATGCCCAACCCGAAGGTGGGCACGGTCACGATGGACGTGGCAAAAGCGGTCGAAGAGTCCAAGTCGGGCAAGGTCGAGTACCGCACCGACCGCAACGCGATCGTGCACATGGTGATCGGCAAGGCAAGCTTCGATGAGCGCCCGCTCTTGGAGAACTACGCCGCGGTGATCGAAGAGCTGATGCGCGCGAAGCCGGCGAGCGCCAAGGGCCGCTACCTGCATTCGATTACGATCACCTCGACGATGGGGCCGGGCGTGAAGGTCGACGCCAGCCGCACACGTGACATCCTCGAGGAGGCGCCCGCGGCTACGATCGCCGCTTAGCGTCATCCCCAGGCCACCAGAGACCCCCGGCGGCTGACCGATCATCGATCGGCCAGCGGAAGACCGGGACAGGAGCCGATCAATGAACCGAGACCAGAAGGCCGCGGCGATCGCTGAGATCGCCGCCAACATAGACGAGTCCCAGGCGGTCTTTGCCGTGGACTACCGGGGCATCTCTGTGCCCCAGGTGGCCGAGCTGCGCGCCAAGCTGCGCGAGGCCGACGCGACCTTCAAGGTGGTCAAGAACTCGCTGACCGAACGCGCCGCCGACGAGGTCGGCGCCGAGACGCTGAAGGCGCTCCTGGAAGGGCCGACCGCGCTGACCTTCGTGCGCGGCGACATCGCGACCGCCGCCAAGGCCGTCGCCGACTACGGGCGCGCCACCCAGCTGCTGCCGTTCAAGGGTGGTCTGATGGAAGGTGCGGCGCTCGACCCCGAGCAGATCCGCTCACTCTCGCGCCTGCCTTCGCGCGAAGTGCTCTATGGCCAGCTCGTCGGTGTTGTCGCCTCGCCGATCAGCGGTCTCGTACGCTCGCTCGGCGGACTGCTTGGTGGCCTCGCCGTCGCCCTCGGCCAGGTGCGCGAGAAGAAGGAGTCCGGTGAGCTGCCCGCCGGCGAGCCGCCGGTCGCGGAGCCGCCGGCAGCAACCGAGGCAGCCGCACCCGCCGCCGAGGAGGCCCCTGCCGCCGAGGAGGCCCCGCAGGACGAGGCGCCCGCGACTGAGGCACCACCTGCCGAGCCCACCGAGGAGCCTGTAGCTGAGGCTGCCCCCGAGGAGCCCGCCGCCGAGGAGGCCCCAAAGACTGAGGCGCCGGCCGCCGAGGATGCCCCGAAGGATGAGGCATCCGATGAGGCGCCCGAGAACAAAACTGAGCCGGAGCAACCGGCCCAAGACGACAACCAGGCGGACGTCTCGGCTGAGGCCCAGCCGCAGGACGCCGAGACGAATCCCACCAAGGAGGACTGACTCACATGGCAACAGCCACAAGCACAGAGAAGTGGATCGAGGAGCTGAAGGGCATCTCGGTACTGGAGCTCGCGGAGCGGATCAAGGCGCTCGAGGAGGAGTTCGGCGTCTCGGCCGCGGCGATGGCCGCGCCCGCCGCTGCCGCGCCCGCGGGCGCAGGCGGTGGCGAGGGCGCCGCCGCGGAGGAAGAGAGCACCACGGCCGACGTGATCCTGATAGCCGCCGGCGACAAGAAGATCCAGGTGATCAAGGTCGTCCGCGCCGCCACGGGCCTCGGGCTGAAAGAGGCCAAGGCGCTCGTCGACGAGGCTCCCAAGCCCGTCAAGGAGGGCATCGACAAGGAGGAGGCCGCGAAGCTCAAGCAGGAACTGGAGGAGGCCGGCGCCACCGTCGAGCTGAAGTAGCAAGGCTCGGAACGAGTCGCAAGCCAAAGACGCAAATCAAAGACACAAGCAGCAAACACACAAGCCAAAGACGCAAGCCGTATCGAGGGGCCCCACGATGCTGGGGCCCTTCTTTACCTGCGGCTAACAATTACGCCGATTTTGCGGTAAAGTCCCCTCCGCTGGCCAATAGTCGCAGCCGTCCAGGCAGCATGGCGTCGCGCCACATACGCGATCGTCGAGGGCGGGGTCCGTGAGCGCTGGTTGCCCACTTAAGGGTGCCGATGGTCTGTGCTATCTTTGCTGGTCGCGCTTCGGCGCCCTCCTCTGCCCGTCTCATCGTTCTCCGAAGGAGTCGTTTCTTGGCTGCTGTTGATGCTCTCCGGACGCGCCGGACTTTCGCGCGTCTATCTAAGTCTGTCGACGTTCCCAACCTGATCGATATCCAGCGCCGCTCGTTTACATGGCTGACCGACCCGAAGACGGGCGGTCTGCGGGAGACGATCGATGACATCTCGCCGATCGAGGACTACACCGGCAATCTCGCCGTGCAGTTCGGCGAGTTCGTGTTCGACGAGCCGGTCGCCAACCTCGAGCAGTGCCGCGAGAAGGATCTGACCTACGCGCGTCCGCTGACCGTGACGGTCGCGTTCATCAACCGCGAGACCGGCGAGATCCGCGAGCAGTCGGTGTTCATGGGCGACTTCCCGTGGATGACCGAGCGCGGCACGTTCGTGATCAACGGCACCGAGCGCGTGGTGGTCACCCAGCTCGTGCGCTCGCCCGGCGCCTACCTGATGGAGCCGAAGGACCGCGAGAAGCAGGTCTTCATCGCCAACCTGATGCCCGCGCGCGGGTCCTGGCTCGAGCTCGAGATCGACAAGAAGGGGAAGGTCTTCGTCCGCATCGACCGCAAGCGCAAGCTGCCGGTGACCGTGCTGCTGCGCGCGATGGGATACGCGACCGATGAGGAGATCCTGCGGCTGTTCGAGAACTCGCTGTACATCCGCAACACGATCGAGTCCGATACCGAAATCACGCGTACCGAAGAGGGCGCGCTGGTGGAGCTGTTCAAGAAGCAGCGTCCCGGCGAGCCGCCCTCGGTCGACAACGCCAAGGCGCTGCTCAACCAGCTGTTCTTCGACCCCAAGCGCTATGACCTCACGCGGGTCGGTCGCTACAAGCTCAACTCGCGTCTCGGCCTGGACGTCGACATCGACACGCGCACACTGACCCACGACGACATCCTCGCGCTGGTGCGCGAGCTGGTGTCGCTGCCCAAGCGTCTGGGAATACCCGAGGACGGCGAGGTCGAGATCAAGGACTACGCGGCGGAGGCGATGAGCATGCCGCGCGAGCCGGTCGCCGACCATCTCGACGAGTACGAGCACTTCGGCAACCGCCGTCTGCGCACGGTGGGCGAGCTGATCCAGGAGGCCTTCCGGATCGGCCTGTACCGCATGGAGCGGGTCGTGCGTGAGCGCCTGACCACAGAGGACGCGGACACGATCACGCCGCAGACGATCATCAACATCCGCCCGGTGGTGGCCGCGCTGAAGGAGTTCTTCGGCTCCTCGCAGCTCTCGCAGTTCATGGACCAGACCAACTCGCTGGCGGGCCTCACACACCGCCGCCGTCTCTCGGCGCTCGGCGCCGGAGGCCTGACGCGCGAGCGCGCGCCGATCGAGGTGCGCGACGTGCACCCGACGCACTACGGGCGCATGTGCCCGATCGAGACGCCAGAGGGTCCGAACATCGGCCTGATCGGCTCGCTGAGCTCGTTCGCCGAGGTATCGGAGTACGGGTTCGTGACGACGCCCTACCGCGTGGTCAAGGACGGCGTGCTGACCGACAAAGTCGAGCGTCTGGACGCCACGCAGGAAGAGGAGCTGGTGATCGCGCAGGCGAACACGCCGATCGACGCGAAGACGGGCAAGCTGAAGGGCACGGAAATCCTCTGCCGCACGCAAGCCGGCCAGTACGTGACGGTCGGCCCGAAGGACGTCGACCTGGTCGACGTCTCGCCCGAGCAGATCTGGTCGGTCGCGACGGCGATGATCCCGTTCCTCGAGCACGACGACGCCAACCGGGCGCTGATGGGCTCGAACATGCAGCGCCAAGCGGTGCCGCTGCTGAAGGCCGACGCGCCGCTGGTCGGCACCGGGATGGAGCGCCGGGCGGCGCTCGACACGGGCGACGTGCTGCTGACGCGCAACGCTGGGACGATTGATTTCGTCGACGCCAACCAGATCGTGATCGAGACGACCGAGGGCAAGAAGGACGAGTACGAGCTGCAGAAGTTCATGCGCTCCAATCAGGGCACGCTGATCCACCACAAGCCGCGTGTGAAAACCGGCCAGAAGCTCAAGGCGGGCGACGTGCTGGCCGACGGCTCCTCGACCGACAAGGGCGAGATGGCGCTCGGCAAGAACCTGATGGTGGCGTTCATGTCCTGGGAGGGCTACAACTTCGAGGACGCGATCATCCTCTCCAAGCGTCTGGTCAAGGACGACGAGCTCACCTCGATCCACATCGAGGAGTACGAGATCGACGCCCGCACGACGAAGCTCGGCGAGGAGGAGATCACGCGCGACATCCCCAACCGCTCGGAGGAGTCGCTGCGCAACCTCGACGATCGCGGCATCGTTCGCGTCGGCGCCGAGGTGGCCTCCGGCGACCTGCTCGTCGGCAAGGTCACGCCGAAGGGCGAGACCGAGCTGACGGCCGAGGAGAAGCTGATCCGGGCGATCTTCAAGGAGAAGGCGCGCGAGGTCCGCGACACCTCGCTGAAGGTGCCACACGGCGAGGGCGGCGTGGTGATCGACGTGATGACGTTCAGCCGTGACGCGGGCGACGATTTGCCGCCGGGCGTCAACGACCTGGTGCGCGTGTTCGTCGCCAAGAAGCGCAAGATCTCCGAGGGCGACAAGCTCGCGGGCCGCCACGGCAACAAGGGTGTGATCTCGAAGATCGTCGACGAGCAGGACATGCCGTTCCTGGAGGACGGCACGCCGGTCGACGTGATCCTCAACCCGCTGGGCGTGCCCTCGCGGATGAACGTCGGGCAGATCCTCGAGACGCATCTCGGTTGGGCGGCGGCGCAGGGCTGGTACGACGACGGCACCGACGCCTACAAGGAAGCCCATGCCGCCGGCGGCAGCGGACGCGTGTACGTGTCCACCCCGGTGTTCGACGGAGCGACCGTCGAAGACGTCGACCAGGCGCTGGTCGCCTGGCAGGACGCCCACGAGGGTCGCATCCGCATGGACGTCGACAAGAGTCGCCGAGAGGGCGAGAAGGCGTCGGGCAAGTTCACGCTGTTCAACGGCCGCACGGGCGAGCCGTTCGCCGAACAGGTGACCGTCGGCTACATGTACATCCTGAAGCTGCTGCACCTCGTCGACGACAAGATCCACGCCCGCTCGACCGGTCCCTACTCGCTGGTCACCCAGCAGCCGCTGGGCGGCAAGGCGCAGTTCGGTGGTCAGCGCTTCGGCGAGATGGAGGTCTGGGCGCTGGAGGCATTCGGCGCCGCCTACACGCTGCAGGAGATGTTGACGATCAAGTCCGACGACACAGTCGGGCGGGTGAAGGCGTACGAGGCGATCGTCAAGGGCGAGAACATCGCCGAGCCATCGATCCCAGAGTCCTTCAAGGTGCTGTTGAAGGAGATGCAGTCGCTGGCGCTCGACGTCAACGTCGTCTCCGAGGAAGGCCAGCGCGCGGAGATGCGCGACGAAGACGACGATTTGCTGCGCGCCGCCGAGGAGCTCGGCATCGATCTCTCGGGTGTTCGCGCCCCGATCGCGCAGGCGCCCGCCGCGGAGTCTGAGGGCGAGGAGGAGGGGGGTGACGCGGCCGCGCAGGCAACAGACGCGACCGACGTGGAGGAGACCCTCGAGGAGATACCGGCGGAGGACGAGGAGGACGACACCGTGGAGGAGCTCGACGTCGAGGAGCTGCTTGGAGAGGCCGCGGCGCTCGATGACGACGCACTTGCAACTGACGAGACTGTGGAGGACACACCGTGATCGACATAAACAACTTCGATGCGATTGAGATCTCACTCGCGTCCTCCAAGCAGATTCGCAGCTGGAGCTCAGGCGAGGTCATCAAGCCCGAGACGATCAACTACCGCACGCTGAAGCCGGAGAAGGATGGCCTCTTCTGCGAGCGGATCTTCGGCCCGACGAAGGACTGGGAGTGCTACTGCGGCAAGTACAAGCGAGTCCGTTACAAGGGCATCGTGTGCGAGCGCTGTGGCGTGGAGGTCACTCGCTCGAAGGTGCGCCGCGAGCGCATGGGCCACGTCGACCTGGCCGCGCCGGTCAGCCACATCTGGTTCTTCAAGGGCGTCCCCAGCCGGATCGGCTACCTGCTCGACATGGCGCCGAAGGAACTCGAGAAGGTCCTGTACTTCGCCGCATCGATCATCACTTGGGTCGACGACGAGGCACGCACGAAGGACCTCGACTCGCTGGAGAAGAAAGTGAACGAGGTGCTCGACGCCTACGCGGCCGAACGCGAGGAGCGAGTGCTGGAGCTGCGCGAGTCGCTCAAGCGCCGGGAGAAGTACCTCTCGGGCGGCAAACAGACTCACTTCTCAGACGAAGACCACCTGTGGGCGGACTCGCTGGACTTGAACCTGGCGAAGATCTCCGACGAGGAGCGCGAGAAGCTCGTCAAAGAGCTGCGCAAGTCCTTCGACGCTGACATCGCCGACACCGAGGCTTACATCGAGGACGGGGCCGAGCGGATGCGCAACGTTTGGGAGCTGTTCAAGACGATGGAGCCCAAGCAGATCGAGCACGACGAGACGACGTTCCGCGAGCTGAAGGAGCGCTTCGGCTCCTCCTATGGCTTCGGCGAGTACTTCCGCGGCGGGATGGGCGCCGAAGCGGTCCGCGACCTGCTCCAGCAGGTCGATCTCGAGGCCGAACGGGTCGAGCTCGAGGATCAGGTGAAGACCGCCAAAGGTCAGAAGCAGGCGCGCGCGGTCAAGCGACTGAAGGTGGTCAGCGCATTTATCCAGTCCGGAAACAAGCCCGAGCAGATGGTGCTCGACGCCGTCCCGGTGATCCCGCCGGAGCTGCGCCCGATGGTGCAGCTCGACGGCGGGCGTTTCGCGACGTCCGATCTCAACGACCTGTACCGCCGCGTGATCAACCGCAACAACCGCCTGAAGCGGCTGCTCGACCTGGGCGCGCCGGAGATCATCGTCAACAACGAGAAGCGGATGCTGCAGGAGGCCGTCAACGCGCTGTTCGACAACGGCCGCCGCGGGCGTCCGGTGACCGGCCCGGGCAACCGTCCGCTGAAGAGCCTCTCGGACATGCTCAAGGGCAAGCAGGGGCGCTTCCGCCAGAACCTGCTGGGCAAGCGCGTGGACTACTCGGGGCGCTCGGTGATCGTCGCCGGGCCGTACTTGAAGCTGCACCAGTGCGGGCTGCCGAAGATCATGGCGCTCGAGCTGTTCAAGCCGTTCATCATGGCCCGCCTCGTCGAGCGCAAGTCCGCGCAGAACATCAAGGCCGCCAAGAAGATGGTCGACTCGGGGATCGGCGAGGTGTGGGACGTGCTCGAGGAGGTAATCCACGAGCATCCCGTGCTGCTGAACCGCGCGCCGACGCTTCACCGCCTGGGCATCCAGGCGTTCGAGCCGCTGCTCGTCGAGGGCAAGGCGATCCAGGTGCACCCGCTGGTCTGCCACGCCTTCAACGCGGACTTCGACGGCGACCAGATGGCCGTGCACCTGCCGCTCTCAGCCGAGGCGCAGGCCGAGGCGCGCATCCTGATGCTGTCCTCCAACAACATCCTCTCGCCCGCGCACGGGGCGCCGCTGGCGACCCCGACGCAGGACATGATCCTCGGCGCCTACTACCTGACCTACGGTCCGGAGGCGGAGGAGCTGGCGAAGATCGACCGTTCCACGTTCCAGCCGCGCCCGCACGTGTTCCGCACCGCGCAGGAGGCCGAGCTCTCCTACGAGGGCGGCGTGGTGAAACTGCACGACATCGCTGAGTTCCGTCCGTACGGGCGCGAGGGCGGTCACGTGCTCACGACGATCGGTCGGATCATCTACAACGACCGTATCGAGCGGGCGCTGGCGGAGGCGCTGGGCGACGAGTTCGACGCCGGCAAGTACGTGTTCGTCAACCAGTCGATGAAGAAGCGCGACACGACCCGGCTGATCGACGCGCTGGTGCAGACCTATGGCGCGACGACGATCTCGCTGGTGCTCGATGCGTTCAAGGACCTCGGGTTCAAGTACGCCACGCAGGCGGGCATCACGATCTCCAAGAACGACGTCGTGATCCCACCCGAGAAGCAGGGCATCCTCGACAAGTACGACAAGTTGGTTGGAGCTATCACCGATCAGTACGACGACGGCCTGATCACTCAAGAGGAGCGTCACGAGGCCGTGGTCGAGAAGTGGAACGCCGCGACCGACGAGGTGGCGGAGGCGATGATCGAGAACCTCGACGTGCTGAACCCGATCTTCATGATGGCCAACTCGGGTGCGCGTGGCTCGTTCAAGCAGATCCGCCAGCTGGCGGGGATGCGCGGGCTGATGGCCAACCCGAAGGGCGAAATCATCGAGCGGCCGATCAAGGCCAACTTCATGGAGGGCCTGTCGGTGCTCGAGTACTTCATCTCCACGCACGGCGCGCGAAAGGGCCTGGCGGACACGGCTCTGCGGACGGCCGACTCGGGCTATCTGACCAGGCGTCTGGTCGACGTGGCCCAGGATGTGATCATCCGCGAACCAGACTGTGGCGCGGAGGAGTACATCGAGATGGCTGCCTTCAAGGCGGGCGGTGAGCCCAACGACGATCTCGTCGGGCGGATCGCCGCGCTGCCGGTCACGACCAAGCGCGGACGGATGCTCGCCGAGCAGGGCGCTGAGATCGGCCGTGCTGAGTTCGCGGAGATCGTGGAGGCGTTCAAGGACGATCACGAGAAGGGCTCGAACGTGCTCGTGCCGGTGCGCTCGGTGCTCAAGTGCCGCGCGCCCAGCGGCGTGTGCCAAGCCTGCTACGGCAGGGCGATGGCGACCGGTGCGCTGGCACAGATCGGCGACGCGGTGGGGATCATCGCGGCGCAGTCGATCGGCGAGCCGGGTACGCAGCTGACGATGCGCACATTCCACACCGGTGGTGTCGCCGGCGCGGACATCACGCACGGCCTGCCGCGCGTGGTCGAGCTGTTCGAGGCGCGCAAGCCGAAGGGCCTGGCGAAAATCGCCGAGCAGGACGGCGTGGTGTCGATCGAGGAGACCGACAAAGCGCTGACCGTGGTGATCACCGATGAGGCCGGCGAGGAGCATCGCCATGCTTTCCCGCGGCGCACGCGGCTGTTTGTCGCGGCGGGCGAGAAGATCACCGCGGGGCGGCAGCTCAACGAGGGCTCTGTCTACCCGCACGAGCTGCTGGCGATCCGCGGACGCACCGAGACCGAGCAGTACCTGGTCAAGGAGGTCCAGGAGGTCTACAAGTCCCAGGGCGTGGACATCAACGACAAGCACATCGAGCTGATCGTGCGGCAGATGCTGAAGAAGGTGCGGGTCGACCAGAAGGGCGACACCGACTACCTGCCGGGGCAGTTCGTGGACCGCTTCGATTTCGCGAAGATCAACGACGAGGTGATCGCAAAAGATGGCGAGGCCGCTCAGTTCGAGGACATCATCCTCGGGATCACGAAGGCGTCGCTGAACACGGACTCGTTCCTGTCCGCCGCCTCCTTCCAGGAGACGACGAAGGTGCTGACCGACGCTGCCCTGGAGGGCAAGACCGACCGCCTGAACGGCCTGAAGGAGAACGTGATCATCGGCAAGCTGATCCCGGCGGCGACCGGCCTGAAGCGCTACCGGCGGATCGAGATCGAACCGTCGCAGCCGCTACCGCGCGCGATCGACGATGTCGGCCTGCTCGACCAAGATGAGATCGCCGCCGAGCTGGGACTCTCCGGCGCCGGCGGCTTGGGCGGCGGCTACGGGCATGAGTTCGATGCGGATCTGGCCTCACTGGAGAAGATCGGCGCTGGCGGCACCGACCCGGGCTTCGTCGAGGAGCTGGCCGATCTGGCGGTCCCAGAGGATTCCTCAGGGGAGTAGTCCTGCGACCACGGCCGGGCAATTCTCGGCCGTGGTTTGCTCACCTCACGCTTCACCTCACGCGCGTCCCGGCCGTCTCACGCGCGTCCCAGCCGTGGTTTGCTCACCTCATGCGCGCACCGGCGAGCGCTCGCGCGCCCATGTCTGCAGCAGCGATGCCTCTTGCGAAGTCAATCCATACGCGGGGTCGGTCAGCACGAGCAGCGTCGGCGCCGGACGTGCGGCCGACCATGCGTGGCAGGACTCGTCGAAGGCGTCATCGATCCATGCCAGCGCACGCGAGCCTGCGTGGGCATCGATCGCGTCTAGCTTCCAGTGCCCGTTGATCGATTTGCCCGCGCCTTGGGAACGCGCGAAACGCAGGAACGGCAGGCCCGCCGGCAGACCGAGCAGGTGCGGTAGGTACTCCTCGGCCTTCTCTTCCCAGCCGCTGCACCAGACCATGTCGAACTGCTCCGCGAGGCTCAGCAGGTGCGCGGCGGCGCTGCGCGAAAGGAAGTGTGGAATGCCGTCAATCGAATGGAAGACCCCGTCTGGACGGGCTGACGAGTCGATCCCTCCTCCGATCCCCGCTCCGCCCCCACCGAACAGCGAGATCACGCCATCGATGTCGACCATCAGCAGCGGCCTGTCTCTCTCCGAGCCGGTGAATGAGGAATCGCACAAGGTGGGCTCTTTAGCTGGCATACAGGTTCCTCGGAGTAATCTGCCTGGATCGACCGCGGCAAGTAAAGCACCGAAGCGTCGCTGCCGATGGAGCCTCGCCGAAGCGGGGCGAGCGGTGCAGTGTTCTCCTAACTCTCCCGAAACCCAAGCGCTTCGACCTACTTCAACAAAATTTTCTCGATGAGCAAGCCCACCCACCAAATCACCCTCTCGACGAACGGATTTGCCACCCTCTCGACGAACGGACTCGCGCAGCGATGAATCTCGAGCTTGGCATCCTGCTGGCGCTTGCCTGCGCGTTCGTGGCCAATCTGGGCTTCTTCTACAAGTACAGGGGCGCGAACGCGGTGGCGAAGGTGCAGGTGCGTCACCCGCTGCGCAGTGTCAAGGCGCTGTTCTCCTCGGGCTGGTTCGTGCTGGGCATGATCGTCGCGACCGCCAGCTGGGGATTGCATGTGATTGCCCTGGCGCTGGCGCCGATGTCGGTCATCCAGGTGGCCCTGGCCGCCGGTATGGTGTTCATCGCGGTGATGGCCGATCGGCTGTTCGGCTTCGAGGTTGGTCCTCGCCAGTGGCTCGGCCTGTCGCTGACGGCGATCGGGCTGGTGATGCTCGGGCTGACGCTACCGGCGATGCATGGCGCGCACTCGCAGTTCTCCCAGGCGGCGATGATCTCCTTTGAGGCCGGCCTGTTCGGCTTGGGGGGCCTCTTGATCATGGGCCCGCGGATGGGCGGCCCGGTCGAGCATCACGGCGTGATGCTGGGGGCCGCGGCAGGGATCCTGTTCGGGGTCTCCGACACCGCGATCAAGGCGCTCACGGGCATCACCCACGCACACGGGGTGAGCGGACTGCTGCTGAGCCCATGGTTGCTGGTGGCGGTGCTCGCTTCGATCGTCGCGTTCTACGCGTCCGCGCGGGGCTTGCAGGACGGCGAGGCCGTCCCGGTGATCGCCGTGACGGGGACCGCGGCGAACATCGCCGGGATCGCCGGAGGGATCGTCGTGTTCGGCGATCCGATGGCGGCCAGCCCGCTGGGAGTAGTGCTGCAGGCCACGGCGTTCGTGCTGGTCGTGGTGGCCGCGGCGCTGATGCCGGCGCCGGTGCGCTCCGCCGGCGTCGCCGCGCAGGCCTAGCGCTGCTACCATCCCCGGCCGAATGCCAACCACCTCTCAGCTCGTCCGCAAGGGCCGCGTCGCTCCGAAGAAGAAGCTCGCCACCCCGGGCTTGAAGTCCGGGAAAGGGCGCAAGAAGAAGACCGCTGCCCCGCAGCGCCGTGGAGTATGCACGCGTGTGTACACGACGACACCGAAGAAGCCTAACTCCGCCCTGCGCAAGGTCGCCCGCGTGCGGATCTCCGGCTCGATCGAGGTGACGGCATACATCCCCGGTGAGGGCCACAACTTGCAGGAGCACTCGGTCGTGCTCGTGCGCGGTGGCCGCGTCAAGGATCTGCCTGGTGTTCGCTACAAGGTCGTGCGCGGGACGCTCGACGCGGCCGGTGTGAGCGATCGCAAGAAGGCGCGCTCGCAGTACGGCGTGAAGAAAAAATAGCCGATGCCCCGCCGCGCAGCCGCCCAGATCCGCCCCGTTGAGGCGGACGCAATCCACCGCTCGAAACTCGTGCAGCAGGTCATCAACAAGGTGATGCTCGACGGCAAGAAGTCGACGGCCGAGCGGATCGTCTACGACGCACTGGCTTTGATCGGAGAGCGCAGCGACAAAGACCCGGTGGAGATGCTGGAGCTGTCGATCAAGGCGCTCACGCCCACGCTCGAGGTCAAATCGAGACGCGTGGGCGGCGCCACTTATCAGGTGCCGGTCGAGGTTGCCTCGCGTCGCGCACGCACGCTGGCGGTTCGCTGGCTGGTCGAGTTCGCCCGCAACCGGCGCGAGAAGACGATGGCCCAGCGCTTGGCGAACGAGCTGAGCGACGCCCAGTCCCAGCAGGGCGGCGCCTACAAGCGCAAGGACGACATCTACCGCATGGCGCAGGCCAACAAGGCCTTCGCCCACTATCGCTGGTAGACCGCTCTCCCGCGCGTCAGCCAGTTTTGGATGAAGGGCCCTCTTGGACCGCTTCTTCGCTCAGGCGCCCGAGTTCCTCGTCGCTGAAGCTTCCCTCGTCGGCGCTGAGCACCTCACGCGCTCGCTCTAAGTCCTGCGCATCGACGAACACGTCGCGCGCGCCTGAAAAGCCCCAGCTGGGGCCACCTATGGTGCGCTGCGCGATGGCGCTGATTCCCGCCACCGACAGGCGGTCGCAGACCATCTCCGCCTCGGGCTCGCTCGCGACCGAGGTCAGGATCTTCAGCGCGTCGGGCATCTGCATCGAGCGTAGCGCCATCGCAGGTCATCCACACCGAGGACGCCGGCGGCGCTTCGGCGCTTGTGTGACGCACAGCACGCCATAGGCCCTTGAAGGAAGAAGCTTTGGTACCTAAACTTTTGGTACCGAATGTCTTCCTCGACGACTACCGACCCTGGCTTCCACCCGGAGGCCACCGACCGCATCGAGCCCTACGTCTGGAAGATCGCCGGCGTGGTGATTCTCGGGATGATCATGTCGATCCTCGACACGACGATCGTCAACGTCGCGCTGCGCACGCTAGGGCACGACCTGCACAGCTCGCTCGCCCAGATCCAGTGGGTGATCACCGGCTATCTGCTGTCGCTCGCCGCCGTGATCCCGATCACGGGCTGGGCCGCGCGGCGCTTTGGGGCCAAGCGCGTGTACCTGACCTCGCTCGTCCTGTTCACGATCGGCTCAGCGCTGTGCGCCGTGGCCACGAGCACTACCGAGCTCGTGCTGTTCCGCGTGCTGCAGGGAGCGGGCGGCGGGATGATCATGCCGATCGCTCAGCTGATCATGGCTCAGGTCGCCGGGCCCAAGCGGATGGGTCGCGTGATGGGCATCGTGGCGATGCCCGCGATGCTCGGTCCGATCCTCGGGCCGGTGGTGGGCGGGACGATCCTGCAGAGCCTGCACTGGTCGTGGATCTTTCTCGTCAACGTTCCGATCGGCTTCGTCGCGTTCATCCTCGGCTGGCGGATGCTCCCCCAGACCGAATCCGGCGAGGCCGGGCGCCTCGATGTCCTCGGTCTGGCGCTGCTCTCGAGCGCGTCGACCGCCGTCGTCTATGGTCTCGCCCAGCTCGGCACCCCCAACACCAGCCTGACGGCGCCGATCGTCGTGCTGCCGATCATCGCCTCGCTGCTGCTGACCGGCGTCTTCTGCTGGCATGCGTTGCGCATCGAGCGCCCGCTGCTCGACATCCGTTTGTATGCCAACCGGATCTTCGCGGCCGCGTCGTTTACGACCTTCGCGCTCGGCGCGGCGCTGTTCGGGGCGATGATCCTCGTGCCCCTCTACTACCAGGAAGTCCGCCACGAGAGCCTGATCGCGACCGGGCTGCTGGTTGGGCCGCAGGGCCTCGGAATGCTGGTCGCGATGCCGGTGGCCGGGCGCCTGACCGATCGCTTCGGCGGTGGTCGCGTGGCTCTGGGCGGCGTCTCGGTTCTGTGCCTGAGCACGATCCCGTTGGCGTTCATCGGCGCGCACAGCTCGATCGCCGGCATATCTGCGGTGCTGTTGGTGCGGGGCGTGGGCATCGGCTTCTCGTTCATGCCCGCGATGACCACCGCGTTCGCCTCGCTGCGGCCCGAGCAGCTCTCCGACGCGACGCCGCAATTGAACGTGCTGCAGCGGATCGGCGGGGCGATCGGCACGGCGGTGCTCGCGGTGGTACTGCAGCGCGCGAGCGGCCACGCGCCTTCGGTCACGCACCTGGCGCACGCGTTCAACACCGCCTACTGGTGGTCGTTCGCAACCGCCGCGCTCGGGCTGATCCCCTGCGTCGTGCTGCTGCGCGCTGAGAATCCGCGCGCGAAGCTTTCGAGCGGCGCGGCGAACGCCGAGGCCGCAATCGAGCCGCTCGGCGCCTGAGTCACCTGCCCCAGAACGCCGGCAAAGCCCGATGAGCACATCCGAAACCCACGAGCGCTCTTCCGCACCCAGCGGGCAATGGACGGCCGAGCTGACCGAGCTGGGCATGGCATTCCGCCGGGTGTTTCGCAGCCTCAATCGTCTGCGCGGACGCGATACTCACCTGGGCGGCTCGGAGCTGAGCCACGCCCAGTTCGAGCTGTTGATAGAGCTCTCAGAGCGTGGCGAGCTCTCAGCCGGCGACCTAGCCCAGGCTGCCCGCCTGGCGCCTGGCACGGTGACGCAGATGCTCGACCACCTCGCCGAGTCCGGCCACGTGGAGCGCAGTCGATCGGAGACCGACCGGCGTGTGGTCGTCTCACGCCTGACCCCCTCGGGGCAACGCAAGATCGAAGCCAAGCGCGAGCTCTGGCAGGCCCGCTGGGAGCAGGCACTGGATGGCGTGCAGAGCAGCGAACTGCGTGCTGCGACCCGGGTGCTCGAGCGTCTTGGCGAGGTGTTCGAGGACGCGCCCTCGTTGGAGGACTGCAAGGCTCTCGAAAAGGGTGGGCGCCAGAGTCCCGAGAACCCTGAGTGAGCCGCTCAAACGCCCGGATTGCTCTGCTATAGTCGGCCCCGTCCTGCGGATGGCGCGGTAGTGCGAGCATGCCTCACGCGGGGCCAAGACAAAGATGGAGACCTCGAGCAGATAGCGACGCGAACCGGTCCATAGACCAGCAGCGCGCGTGGGCCCGAGGGGCCTATTTTTTTGCTTGAAACAGTCAGTCGTCGTTCCAGCCCTTTGTGGGCCACAGAGTCCCACGAGCATCCCCACTTGAGCCATGCCACGTAAGTTCACCCTCCAAAACACCCGAAACATCGGGATCATGGCGCACATCGACGCCGGCAAGACGACGACGACCGAGCGCATCCTCTACTACACGGGCCGTACGTACAAGATCGGCGAGGTGCACGAGGGCGCGGCGGTGATGGACTGGATGGAGCAGGAGCAGGAGCGCGGCATCACGATCACCTCCGCCGCGACGACCGCGCAGTGGAAGGACCACCGGATCAACATCATCGACACGCCCGGGCACGTCGACTTCACCGTCGAGGTCGAGCGCTCCCTGCGAGTCCTGGACGGCGCGATCGCGCTGTTCGACTCGGTCGCCGGCGTCGAGCCGCAGTCGGAGACGGTGTGGCGCCAGGCCGACAAGTACCACGTGCCGCGGATCGCCTACATCAACAAGATGGACCGCATCGGCGCGGACTTCGAGAAGGGCGTGCAGACGATGATCGACCGCCTCGGCGCGCACCCGGTGCCGATCCAGCTGCCGATCGGCGCTGAGGGCGACTTCCTCGGCGTCGTCGACCTCGTCGCGATGAAAGCGATCGTCTACAAGGACGAGATGGGCAAGGAACAGGAAGAGCTCGAGATACCGGAGAACCTCGCCGAAGCCGCGCAGGCCGCGCGCGAGCACCTGCTGGAGGAGGTCTCTCACTACGACGACGCGCTGCTCGAGCTGCTGCTCGAGGAGGCCGAGGTGCCCGAGGAGATTCTCGAGAACGCGATCCGCAAGGCGACGCTCACGACCAAGCTGACGCCGGTGCTGTGCGGCTCGTCGTTCAAGAACAAGGGCGTGCAGCCGCTGCTCGATGCCGTGATCGACTACCTACCCTCACCGCTGGACGTGCCCGCGGTGACCGGCACCGAACTGATCAGGGGCGAGGAGGAGGAGCGTCAGGTGGAGCGTCACGCCGATGACTCCGAGCCGTTCGCCGCGCTCGCGTTCAAGATCGCGGCCGACCCCTACGTCGGCAAGCTCACCTACTTCCGTGTCTACTCGGGCCACCTCGAGGCCGGCGCCAAGATTCTCAACGTCGGCTCAGGGCGCACCGAGCGGATCGGGCGGATCCTGATGATGCACGCCAACGAGCGCGAGGAGGTCACCGAGGTCTTCGCGGGCGACATCGCCGCCGCGGTCGGCATCAAGCAGGTCGTCACCGGTGACACGCTCGCCGACCCCGCGCACCCGATCCACCTCGAGAACATCGTCTTCCCGGAGCCCGTGATCAAGGTCGCGGTCGAGCCGAAGACGAAGGTCGACCAGGAGAAGATGTCAGTCGCGCTCGGCCGCCTGGCCGAGGAGGATCCGACCTTCCAAGTACGCACGAACGAGGAGACCGGCCAGACCGAGATCTCCGGCATGGGCGAGCTGCACCTCGAGGTGCTCGTCGACCGCATGAAGCGCGAGTTCGGCGTCGAGGCCAACGTCGGGCGCCCGCAGGTCTCCTATCGCGAGACGGTGCGTGGCACCGTCGAGAAGATCGAAGGGAAGTTCGTGCGTCAGACCGGCGGCTCGGGTCAGTTCGGCGTGGTCTATATAGACCTCGAGCCGGCGCCCGGCGAGGGCTTTGAGTTCATCAACAAGATCAAGGGTGGAAACATCCCATCCGAATACATCCCGGCCGTCAAGAAGGGCATCGAAGAGGCGCTCGAGAATGGCGTGAAGGCCGGCTATCCGATGGTCGACATGCGCGTGACGCTGGTGGACGGCAAGTACCACGACGTGGACTCCTCGGAGATCGCCTTCAAGGTCGCGGGCTCGATTGCCTTCAAGGAGGCCGCTCGCCGCGCCAAGCCGGTGCTGCTGGAGCCGATCTTCGCCGTCGAGGTCGTCACGCCGGATGAGTTTCTCGGCAACGTGATCGGCGACCTCTCGAGCCGCCGCGGTCGCGTCGAGGGCCAGGAGCCGCGAGGCAACGCGCTGGTGGTTACCGCACGCGTGCCGCTGTCGGAGATGTTCGGCTACGCGACCGACCTGCGCTCCAACACACAGGGGCGCGCCAACTACACGATGCAGTTCGAGGCCTACGAAGAGGTCCCGCCGAACATCGCGGAGAAGATCGTCGAGCAGCGCACGGGGGAGCCCGTTCCGGCATAGATTGCACCAACCGGATCAAATCTCACAGCAACAAAACGAGCACCGGCAATCACGAAAAGCCGCATTTAGATAGATTTCCCCGGTTCGCCCTCAGAGAGGCGAGCCTAAACAAGCCGATTGAGGAGCGAACAAAAAGTGGCGAAGGAGAAGTTCGAGCGCGACAAGCCGCACGTCAACGTCGGGACCATCGGTCACATCGACCATGGCAAGACGACGCTGACCGCTGCCATCACGACTGTGCTGGCGGAGAAGATGGGCGGCGAAGCCCGCAGCTTCGAGGAGATCGACAACGCTCCGGAGGAGAAGGAGCGCGGGATCACGATCGCCACCTCGCACGTCGAGTACCAGACGGAGAACCGCCACTACGCACACGTCGACTGCCCGGGGCACGCCGACTACGTGAAGAACATGATCACCGGCGCGGCGCAGATGGACGGGGCGATCCTGGTCGTCTCGGCGGCAGACGGCCCGATGCCGCAGACGCGCGAGCACATCCTGCTGGCCCGTCAGGTCGGTGTCCCCTACATCGTGGTGTTCCTCAACAAGGCCGACATGGTCGACGATGAGGAGCTGATGGAGCTGGTCGAGGTCGAGGTTCGCGAGCTCCTGTCCGAGTACGATTTCCCGGGCGATGACATCCCGTTCATCACCGGCTCGGCGCTGAAGGCGCTGGAAGGCGATGAGGCCTACAAGGAGAAGATCGTCGAGCTGGCAGCCGCGCTGGACAGCTACATCCCCGAACCCGTGCGCGAGCTCGACAAGCCGTTCCTCATGCCGGTCGAGGACGTCTTCTCGATCACTGGCCGTGGCACGGTCGCGACCGGGCGTGTCGAGCAGGGGATCGTCAACACCGGCGACACCGTGGAAATCGTCGGCATCCACGACTCCACCTCGACTGTGGTCACGGGCGTTGAGATGTTCCGCAAGATCCTCGATCAGGGTCAGGCGGGCGACAACGTTGGCTGCCTGCTGCGCGGCACCAAGCGCGAGGAGATCGAGCGCGGCCAGGTGCTGTGCAAGCCGGGATCGATCACGCCGCACACGAAGTTCAAGTCCGAGGTCTACGTCCTGAAGAAGGAGGAGGGCGGTCGTCACACGCCGTTCTTCACGGGTTACAGGCCGCAGTTCTATTTCCGCACAACCGACGTGACCGGCCAGGCGAAGCTGCCTGAGGGCGTCGAGATGGTCATGCCCGGAGACAACGTCCAGATGGAGATCGAGTTGATCCAGCCGATCGCCATGGATCAGGGTCTGCGCTTCGCCATTCGAGAGGGCGGTCGCACGGTTGGCTCGGGCGTGGTCAGCGAGATCATCGAGTAGCACGCGCGCGCCCTCGAGAGACGCCGGGGGCGCGCCCATTGGTAGTCCGATACGACGAAGACAGCCCCGCCTGAGTGGCGAGGGGGCGGATTGCCCGGTTGGGAACCCGTTCACCCCTCTTTCTGCCGGTCTCAGGGAAGGGGCTCCGGTGAGGAGTCCGCTCCGTCGCCGGATAGCGCAGCGCTCACAGAGCAGACGACAGTCCAAAAGCAACTAAGTAAGCCAAAAGCAACTAAGAACCCGAGAGAACCAGAAAATGGCAGCCACCACCCAGAACAAGATCCGCATCCGACTGAAGGCTTACGACACCTCCGCGATCGAGTCGGCCGCGAAGGAGATCGTCGAGACGGCCACGCGGACCGGCGCCACGGTCTCTGGTCCTGTGCCGCTGCCGACCGAGAAGAACGTGTACTGCGTGATCCGCTCGCCGTTCAAGGACAAGGACTCGCGCGAGCACTTCGAGATCCGCACGCACAAGCGGCTGATCGACATTCACCAACCGACGCCCAAGACGGTGGACTCGCTGCAGCGGCTGGACCACCTGCCGGCCGGCGTCGACATCGAGATCCGTCTCGCCACCTGAGTCGATGGCCGCGATCCTCGCCAAGAAGCTCGGCATGACCCAGGTCTTCCAGGAGGACGGGCGCCTCGCGCGTGTAACGGTGCTGCAGGCAGGGCCGTGTCCGGTGACCGCGATTCGGACGATCGAGCGCGACGGCTATGAGGCGGTGCAGCTGGCATTCGGTGCCACGAAGGAGAAGCACTTGACCAAAGCCGAGCTCGGTCATTTGAAGAAGGCCGACGCGGGACCGATGCGCCACCTGGTCGAGTTCCGCGATGAGGCCGCCGAGCTTCAACTCGGTGAGACGGTGACCGTCGAGTCCTTTGCGGTAGGCGCGCATGTCAAGGTCGCCGGGACCTCGAAGGGCAAGGGCTTTCAGGGAACGATCAAGCGTCACAACTTCGCGAGCGGTCCGAAGTCCCACGGCTCGCACAACGTGCGCGCACCCGGCTCGATCGGCGCTTCGGCGACGCCCTCGCGCGTGTTCAAGGGCATCCGCGGACCGGGGCAGATGGGCAGCAAGCGCGCCTCGCAAAAGGGCCTCGAGGTCGTCGCGGTGGATGCGAAGGAGAACCTGTTGATGGTGCGCGGCTCGGTACCGGGCCCGACGGGCGCCTTGGTGGAGGTGCGTAGCGATGCCTGACGCTCCGATACTCGGCGGCTCGGCCGCGAAGAAGGTAAAGCTCGACGAGAGCGCGTTCGGCGCGCGCTTCAACGAACCGCTCGTGCACCAGAGCGTGCGCGCCGAGCAGGCCGCGCGCAGGCGCGGAACCGCGGCGACGAAGACGCGCGGGATGGTCTCCGGCGGCGGCGCCAAGCCATGGCGCCAGAAGGGCACCGGGCGTGCGCGCGCCGGCTCCAACCGCTCGCCGATCTGGACGGGAGGTGGCACCGTGTTCGGACCGAAACCACGCTCCTACACGTTCAAGGTCAACCGCAAGGAGCAGCGCGCGGCGCTGCGCAGCGCGCTGTCGCTGCACGCCGAGCGATCCTCGATCGCGATCCTCGATACATCGCTCTTCAGCGTGCCGAAGACCAAGCAGGCCTTTGACCTGCTCGATGATTGGAACCCACCCACTCCTCAGAGCGGCTCGACGCTCGTGGTGCTCGCCGCGGAGGAGTCAAACGCCGCGCTGTCCTTTCGCAACCTCGAGCGAGTGGCGGTGCTGACGCACGAGAACGTCGGTGTCGCCGACCTGCTGGGGGCGGCGACGCTTGTGATCTCTCAGCCGGCGCTCGACGCGCTGACCGCGCGTGCCGCCGGATCATCCACCGCCACCGAATCATCCACGGCCACCGAATCGTCCACCGCCACCGAGCAGGTGAAGGCCTGATGGAGCACTCACAGGTGATCCTGAGGCCGGTGGTGTCTGAGAAGAGCTACGTGCTCTCAGCGGCGAGCAGATACACCTTCAGGGTTCATCCCGACGCGCACAAGACGCAGATCCGCCAGGCGGTTGAGGCGCTGTTCGACGTGCATGTGGTCGAGGTGCGCACACTGAGCGTCAAGTCAAAGCCCAAGCGGCGCGGCCAGATCGCGGGGCGCACACGCGCCTGGAAGAAGGCGATCGTGCAGATCCGCGACGGCGAAAGCATTCCGATCTTCCAGGG
This sequence comes from uncultured Solirubrobacterales bacterium, assembly GCA_963804555.1. Classification (GTDB taxonomy): domain Bacteria; phylum Actinomycetota; class Thermoleophilia; order Solirubrobacterales; family Solirubrobacteraceae; genus Palsa-744. The sequence continues at coordinate 720,429 of CAWDQX010000003.1, read as the reverse complement.
CCTGCAGGCCCTGGACTAAGAGGCAGAGGGAGCTAGATAGACCACCATGCCCATCCGTAAGCCAAAGCCCACGAGCCCCGGTATGCGCTTCGTGTCCTACCCGGACTTCGCCGAGATCACGAAGTCGAGCCCTGAGAAGACTTTGATCGAAGGCCTGAAGAAGAGCGGCGGGCGCAACGCGCACGGGCGCAAGACCTCGCGCCATCGCGGCGGCGGCGCCAAACGCGCCTACCGGCGCGTCGACTTCAAGCGCCGCAAGGATGGAGTGCCCGCGAAGGTCGCGGCGATCGAGTACGACCCCAACCGCTCGGCCTATATCGCGCTGCTGCACTACGCCGACGGCGAGAAGCGCTACATCCTCGCGCCGCAACGTTTGACGGTGGGGTCGACTGTGGCCTCCGGCGATGGCGCCGACATCGCAACCGGCAACTGCATGGAGCTGGCGCGGATGCCGGTCGGCACGGTCGTGCACAACGTGGAGCTGGCGCCCGGTCGCGGCGGTCAGCTGGCGCGCTCGGCCGGGGCCTCGGTGCAGCTGATGGCCAAGGACGGCGAGATGGCGACGCTCAGGTTGCCCTCCGGCGAGATGCGCCTCGTGCGCGCCGAGTGCCGCGCGACGGTCGGCACGATCGGCAACGCCGAGCATCAGAACGTGAAGGTCGGCAAGGCTGGGCGCAAGCGCCACATGGGCGTGCGCCCGCAGACGCGCGGCGTCGCGATGAACCCGGTCGACCACCCGCACGGTGGTGGCGAGGGCTCGACGACGGCCGGCCGGCACCCGGTGACGCCATGGGGCGTGCCCACGTTGGGATACCGCACGCGCAAGCAGAACAAGACCTCCGACAAGTACATAGTGCGCGGCCGTAGGCGCGGGAAGGGCAAGCAGAGATGAGTAGGTCCAGCAAGAAGGGCCCGTGGGTTGAAGAGCGTTTGATGGCGCGGATCGAGGCGCTGAACGCGGAGAACAACAAAAAAATGCTCAAGACCTGGTCGAGGGCGTCGACGATCTTCCCGGAGATGGTGGGGCACACGATCGCTGTGCACGATGGTCGCAAACATGTGCCGGTGTTCGTGAGCGAGTCGATGGTCGGACACAAGCTCGGCGAGTTCGCGCCGACGCGGACATATCGTGGACACGTGGGCTCGGGGAGAGTCCGATGAGCGCCTGGGCCCGCATGGCGGCGCTGGATCGGCGTCCTCGGTCGCTCGCGTGCGTAGCACGCCACGCTCCCTGCGTCCTTGCCCAGCTTGCCCTGCGAACCCAGGAGTGGTCCGATGAGTACTGAGGAGGAGAAGACGCCTGCCAAGGACCTCGAGGGCGAGGTCCCGGCAAAAGCCGCCGCCGCGGAAAAACCTGCCGCGAAAAAAGCCGCCACGGAGAAGCCGGTAGTCAAAGAGCCGACGGCTGAGAAGGAGACCGGCGCGGCGAAGAAGCCCGCCGCGAAAAAACCTGCCGCGGCCGATAAACCGACTGCCGCCAAAAAGCCTGCTGCGGAGAAAAAGCCTGCTGCCGCGGAAGGGCCTGCTGAGAAAAAGGCTCCGGCCGCCAAAAAGTCACCGGCGGCGAAAGAGTCCGTTGCCGCCAAGCAGTCCACGCAGCCTGAGAAGAAGCCCGCGCGCCGCGCTGGGAAAGGCGGCGAGCCGCCACGACGAAGGGTCGTTCGCGCGCAGGCGCGCTATGTCCGCACGTCCGCACGCAAGGCGCGGATGGTTTGTGGGCACCTGCGGGGCAAGTCGATTCCAGAGGCACGCGCTATCCTCGCATTCACGCCTCGTGAGGTTGCACGCGACTGGAGCAAGCTGCTCGAGTCGGCGGTGGCAAACGCTGAGAACAACCACGAGCTGCTCGAGGACGATCTGATCGTGCGGGAGGCGTTTGCGGATGAAGGGCCAACGATCAAGCGCTTCAGGCCGCGAGCGATGGGACGAGCAACGCCGATCCGCAAGCGCACGAGCCATCTGACGATCACGCTGACGCCGGGCTCTTAGAGCAGCCGGGCACAACTAAGACAGAGCTGAGAGAGAAGAACAGAAAGACATGGGACAGAAGGTTCATCCAGAGGCAATGCGCGTGGGTTACATCCACGACTGGAAGTCGAACTGGTTCAACGAGAAAAACTTCTCGGAGTACCTCGACGAGGACATCAAGATCCGCGCGCACATCGTCAGCAAGCTCGCGCATGCCGGCCTGTCGGACATCACGATCCGTAAGGACGCGCAGGAGCTCGAGGTCAACATCCACACGGCTCGCCCGGGCATCGTGATCGGCAAGTCCGGCTCAGAAGTCGACGCCCTGCGCAAGGACCTGCACCGCATGACCAAAAAGCAGATCAAGGTCAACATCCTCGAGATCAAGCGCCCCGAGCTCGACGCGAAGCTCGTGGCGCAGTCGATCGCCGAGCAGCTGCAGAATCGCGTCGCGTTCCGCCGCGCGATGAAGCGCGCGCTGACGAGCGCGATGCGCTCGGGCGCGAAGGGCGTGAAGGTGCAGGTCTCCGGGCGCCTGGGCGGCGCGGAGATGGCGCGCACCGAAAGCTACTCCGACGGTCGCGTGCCGCTGCACACGATGCGCGCGGACATCGACTACGGCTTCTACGAGGCGCGCACCACGTTTGGCCGGATTGGCGTGAAGTGCTGGGTGAACAAGGGCGAAATCATGCCCGAGGGCTACACCGGCGCAGACCTGACCGACATGACCGCGCCTGCACCTCCCGGTAACGACCGCGACGGTCGTGGTGGTCGCGACGGGCGTGACCGTAACCGCGGTGGTGGTGGCGGTGCAGGACGCGGCGGACGCGGGGGTGGCCAGGGCGGTGGCGGACGTGGGCCTGGCGGATTTGGCGGTCAGGGCGGTGGTCGCGGTCCGGGTGGCGGCGGCGGTGGACGTGGGGCGGGCGGATCCGGCGGTGGCGGTGGACGTGGTCCTCGCTCCGGCGGCGGCGGTGGCGGCGGCGGAGGGGCACGCTAATGCTCTCTCCCAAGCGCGTAAAGCACCGCAAGCAGCATCGTGGGCGCCGTCGTGGCATGTCTCGTGGCCAGGTCAAGGTGCAGTTCGGCGAGTACGGGCTGAAGTCACTCGAGCAGGGCTGGCTGACGAACCGCCAGATCGAGGCGGCCAGAATCGCGATGACGCGCAAGATCAAGCGTGGCGGCAAGGTCTGGATCAACGTGTTCCCGGACAAGCCCGTGACCAAGAAGCCGGCCGAGACGCGGATGGGCTCCGGCAAGGGCGCGCCCGAGGGCTGGGTCGCGGTGGTCAAGCCGGGACGCGTGATGTTCGAGTTGGCCGGAGTGCCTGAGTCACTCGCGCGCGACGCGATCCGTCTGGCGGCGCACAAGCTCCCGGTCAAGTCCAAGTTCGTGATGCGTGAGGACTAGAGCACGATGGACGCCAAGGAGATGAGAGATCTGACCGAGCAAGAACTCGCCGCGCGGGTGGCGACATTGCGCAAGGACCTGTTCGGCCTACGTTTCGCGAATGCGACCGGTGAGCTCGACAATACGGCTGGGCTGGGACGCGCAAAGCGCGATCTGGCACGAGCATTGACAGTTGCGCGTGAGAAAGAACGAAATGGCTGACGAACCAGACAACGAGACACAAGAGACTCCCGCGGACGCCCCCGAGTCTGAGGCCGAGGCCGAGAACGTGCAGGCCCCCGGGGCCGAGGCTCAGACATCTGAGCCCAACGAGGCGGCGACCCCTGAAGCGGAGGCTCCTGAGACTCCCGAGCCCGACGCGCCTGAGGCCGACGACGCTCCCGCCACCGAGACTCCCGAGGCCGATGCTCCCGAGGCCGACACTCCAGCCCCCGCGGTGGCTGCTGCTGCGGTCGAGCCCGTGGAGCAACTCTCACCGAAGGAGCGCCGCCGCAAGGCACGCTCGACCCATTCCGGCGAGATAGGCCCAACGCGCTCACCCGAGGATCGTCACGCTGAGCGGGTGACCGAGCGGCGCGCGAAGGCGGTGAGTCGTCGCGCGCGGCGACTCTCAGAACGGGCCAAAGCCGCCGAGCGTCGTGCCGCCAAACCGGCTGCTGAGCCGCTGGCCCCGGTACACGCCCCCGTCGAGGGCAAGCGCAGCGTGCGCCAGGGGATCGTGGTCTCGGACAAGGCCGACAAGACGATCACCGTGAGGATCGATTTCGCCCGCAGGCATCGACGCTACGAGAAGATCGTCCGCAGCTCCTCCACCTTGCATGCCCATGACGAAAACAACGACGCCCACGAGGGCGACACGGTGCGTGTGGTCGAGAGCCGGCCGCTGTCGAAGAACAAGCGCTGGAAGCTGGTCGATGTGGTGGAGCGGGCGAGATGATTCAAAACGAGACCCGGCTGCGTGTCGCCGACAACTCGGGCGCGCGCGAGATCCTGTGCATCCGCGTGAAGGGCGGCTCCAAGCGCCGCTACGCGCATGTTGGTGACATGATCACCGCGACCGTCAAGCACGCAAACCCGCAGGGTACGGTCAAAAAGGGCGAGGTCGTGACCGCCGTGGTGGTGCGCACGAAGAAGTCGATCGGACGCGAAGACGGCACATACATCTCCTTCGACGAGAACGCCGCGGTGATCCTCGATGACAAAAACGAGCCGCGTGGCACACGTGTGTTCGGTCCGGTCGCGCGTGAGCTGCGTGAGCGCAACTTCATGAAGATCGTCTCCTTGGCGCCCGAGGTGCTGTGATGACCGATCGGAGATCGTCCAGCACCGCTACAGCTCCGAATCGCCGCTCGCTGAAGATTCACTCCGGCGATCAGGTGAAGGTGCTCGCCGGCAAGGATCGCGGTAAGAGCGGTCGCGTGCTGCGCGTGGAGCCGAAGAAGGAGCGTTTGTACGTCGAGGGCTTGAACATGGTCAAGCGTCACATGAAGCCCCAGCATGTCGCCGACACCCAACGCGGTCAGACCGTCGGCGGCGTGATCTCGCGCGAGGGCCCGATCCATGTGTCGAACGTGATGCTGATCGACCCCAAAGGCGGCCAGCCGACGCGCGTGCGGATCGAGCGCGAGAACGGCAAGCCGTTGCGTGTTGCCAAGCGTACGGGCACGAGAATCGACTGACCTGAGCGATGATGACCGAGACCCGATGATGACCGAGACCACCATCAAAGCCCGCTTGAAGACCAGTTATCTGGAGGAGATCCGTCCCGCGCTGATCGAGCGCTTCGGCTACTCCTCGGTGATGCAGGTGCCGAAGCTCGAGAAGATCACGCTGAACATGGGCGTCGGTCAGGCCAAGCAGGACTCGAAAATGCTGAAGGCCGCCCAGGACCAGCTCGCGACGATCGCCGGCCAGCAGCCGAGCGTGCGCCGTGCGCGCAAGTCGATCGCGGCCTTCAAACTGCGCGAGGGCATGCCGGTGGGCCTGTCGGTCACGCTGCGGGCCGAGCGCGGCTACGAGTTCCTCGACCGGTTGGTGTCGATCGCGATTCCCAGGATCCGCGACTTCCGTGGCTTGAATCCCCGCTCGTTCGACGGCCGCGGCAACTACACGCTGGGCGTGAAGGAGCAGATCATCTTCCCCGAGATCGACTACGACTCGATCGACCAGGTGCGGGGACTGGACATCACGATCACGACTAGCGCGAAGACCGACGCCGAGGCGTTCGCACTGCTGATGGCGTTCGGCATGCCCTTCTCGACCAAATGGCGTCCTAAGGGCTTTGACGAGGCCATCGGAGTCGAGTCGGAGCCGACCGACGAGGACGGCGCACGAGTGTCCACCCCCGCGGCGGCCGAGCAGCCCGCCGAGGCTACTGCTGAGGACGAGCCCTCCGACGACGAGCAGCCCGCCGAGGCTCCCTCCGAGGATGAGCAGGCAGCCGATCCTCCCGCCGCGCAGGCCGACGGGGTCCTCGCCGTCGACGCAGAGGCCACAACCGAGACTGACGCAGTCGCCGAGCAGACAGACGCTCCCGAGGCAGAGGAGAGCGCAGACACCGCCGAGAAAGAGAGCACTGACTGATGGCCAAGACATCGATGCGCGTCAAGCAGGCCCGCCCGCCAAAGTTCAAGACGCGCGCCTATACTCGCTGCAACCGCTGCGGACGTCCGCGCGCGGTCTACAAGAAGTTCGGGGTGTGCCGCATCTGCCTGCGCGACCTCGCCCACAACGGCCAGATACCCGGGATGACGAAGTCCTCCTGGTAAGGCCCAACACCACTACTTCTGAATAGCCACTGAACCATGTCCATGACCGATCCAATCGCTGATTTCCTCACGCGCGTGCGCAACGCGATCCACGCCGCCCACGAGACGGTCGAGATCCCCGCGTCCAAAACGAAGGCCGAGCTGGCGCGGATCCTGGCTGAGCAGGGATATATCGATTCGTGGTCGGTCGTGCCCGCGCCAGAGGGTGACGCCGGGCAGCTGCTCGAGATTCGACTGAAGTACACCGAGGACCGGCGCTCGGCGATCTCGGGGCTGCGGCGTGTGTCGCGCCCCGGGAGGCGCACATATGTCGACGCGAAGCACATCCCCAAGGTGCTGGGCGGTATGGGCACGTCGATCGTCTCGACCTCACGTGGCGTGATGACCGGCCACGACGCGCGCGCGGCGGGCGTCGGCGGCGAGGTCCTGGCGCAGGTCTGGTAGGCGTGAGATGTCGAGAATCGGTAGACAACCAATCCCCGTGCCCGCCGGTGTGACCGTCGCAATCGAGCCGGAGTCGGTGCGCGTCAGCGGTCCGAAAGGCGAGCTCTCGGAGCGAATCTCCCGCGACATCGAGGTCGTCCAGGAGGGCGAGCGACTGCTGGTCTCGCGGCCGACCAACCGTGGTGAGCACCGCGCGCTGCACGGGCTGACCCGCTCGCTGGTGGCGAACATGGTCCAGGGCGTGACTGACGGATATGAGAAGCGCCTGGAGATCCAGGGGGTCGGCTACCGGGCGCAGATGAAGGGAAAGAATCTCGAGCTCGCGGTCGGCTATTCGCACCCCGTGCCGATCCCGGCGCCCGAGGGCATCCAGTTTGAAGTGCCCCAGCCGACACGTGTGGTGGTGAAGGGCATCTCCAAGCAGCTGGTGGGAGAGACCGCCGCGATCATCCGCAAGCAGCGCCCGCCCGAGCCCTACAAGGGCAAGGGCATCCGCTACGAGGGCGAGTACGTCGCCCGCAAGGTCGGTAAGCGCGCATGAGCCCGTATGCCGGCGCCGGATCGGCGTCCTCACCGATCATCCGGGATCGGCCAGCACGCGTGCTTCGCACGCCACGCGGGGCGGGCGGGCCTTTTCATACGTGCCCGGCTTGGCCTACGAGCCCATGCGAGGAATTGGCATGAGCGTCATCACCAAGGGCGACCGCCGCCTGAAGCGCCGCCGCCGGGTGCGCGCGAAGATCTCGGGCACTCGAGCACGTCCGCGGGTCTCCGTGTTCCGCTCCAACAAGGGCCTGTCCGCCCAGCTGATCGACGATGCATCCGGTAAAACGCTTGCCGCGGTCAACTGGTTTGAGCCCGAGCTGAGCTCGCTGGCGAAAGACGAGCGCTCCAAGCGCGCTGGCCAGATGCTCGCCGAGCGGGCCAAGGCGGCGAGCATCACCGAGGTCGTATTCGACCGTGGCGGCTACCGCTACCACGGGCACGTGCGGGCCTTCGCCGAGGCGATTCGCGAAGCCGGCCTCACCGTCTAACACCCCTCCCGCTGGGAGCCCACTTCCCAAACCTGAGCCACCCGAACCAGCCCACTCTCACCCCAAGCCAACCTTCCCTCCAGCCCACCTTCCCCGCCAATCTTCTTCCTCCCGCTACCCTCCACTTCCCTATGGCAATAACTTCAGATCGCTCAGTAAGTCAGTCCGGCCTCGACCTGCAGGAGCGGGTCGTCGAGATCAACCGCGTCGCCAAGGTGGTCAAGGGCGGCCGGCGCTTCTCGTTCACCGCGCTCGTGGTCGTCGGCGACGAGCGCGAAGTCGTGGGCATCGGCTACGGCAAGGCGAACGAGGTGCCGCTGGCGATCCAGAAGGGCGTCGAGCGGGCAAAGAAGGATCTCTTCCGGGTGCCGAAGCACGGCTCGACGATCACCCACCAGACGACCGGCGTGTTCGGTGCCGGACGCGTGTTCCTCAAGCCCGCCTCGCCCGGTACCGGCGTGATCGCCGGCGGTGGCGTGCGCGCGGTGCTTGAGCTCGCCGGGATCCACGACATCCTCTCCAAGAGCCTCGGCACGCAGAACCCGATCAACCTCGTCAAGGCCACGGTCGCCGGGCTGCGCGGGTTGCGGACCCCCGAGGAGGTCGCGAAGCTGCGCGGGTTGACGATCAACCAGGTCCTCGGCCTCGCTGAGAAGCAGGCCGAGGGTGCCACCGAGGTCATCAATGGCGCCGCTCCGACGGAGAGCGCGGAGCCTGCTGAGGAGGCCGCACCGGCCGAGAAAGTGATCGCCGCCGAGGACGCGCCTGTCGCTGAGGAGACCCCAGCCGAGGACACCCCAGCCGCCGAGGAGACCACGTCCTGATGTCCTCGTTGAGCGTCACCCAACTTCGCTCGCGCAACGGTGCGAACAAGAAACAGCTCGACACGCTGCGCTCGCTCGGGCTGCGAAGGATCGGCCACACCGTCGAGGTCAAGGACTGCGAGCAGGCCAAAGGGATGCTGCACGCCGTGCGTCATCTCGTCGAGGTCTCAGAGGAGGGCAAGTGAGCCCCGCTAAAGCCAAAGAGGGGACCGAGGAGCGCATCGGACTGCACAACCTCAAGCCCTCCCCCGGCAGCCGCCGTCCGCGCAAGCGCGTCGGGCGCGGCGAAGGCTCGGGCACGGGCAAGACGTCCGGCCGCGGGCAGAAGGGCGCCGGCTCACGCTCGGGCTCCAAGCGCCGCGCTCGCTTCGAGGGTGGGCAGATGCCGATCCACATGCGCATGCGAAAGCTGCGCGGTCCGCACATGAAGAAGTCGATGCCGTTCGAGATGTTCCGCACGCACACCCAGCCCGTGAACATCGCCGATCTGCAGGACCGCTTCGAGGCCGGCAGCGAGGTCACGATCGAGCTGCTCAAGGCCAAGGGCCTGGGTACACGCAAGGATATCCCGATCAAGATCCTCGCCAAGGGTGAGCTGTCAAAGGCGCTGACCGTACAAGCGCACGCTTTCAGCGCCAGCGCGCGGGAGCGCATCGAGGCAGCTGGTGGCACCTGTGTAGTGCTCGGCCCTCCGTCCGGTCGGCCCTCCTGATGGAAGCCGACACCGTCCGGGCGCCGGTGATCGTCGCTTCGCGACTCGTCGAGAGCTAGAATCGGGCGCTCCGCCTGACCATGCTCTCCACAATCCTCAACGCGTTCCAAGTAGCGGATATCCGCAAGAAGCTCGCGTTTACGGCGGCGATGCTGCTGATCTACCGCTTCGGCTCGCACATCCCGGTACCGGGCGTCAACCTGACTGCGGTCAACGCCATCCAGAAATCCTTTGGCGGCTCGAACATCCTGGGCCTCCTGAACCTGTTTTCCGGCGGCAGCCTGTCGCGGCTGGCGATCTTCGCGCTGGGGATCATGCCCTACATCACCTCCTCGATCATCCTGCAGCTGCTGCAGGTGGCGGTGCCATCGCTGGAGAAGCTCTCCAAGGAAGGCGAGGTGGGGCAGGCGCGGATCACCCAATACACGCGCTACCTCACCGTGGGTCTGGCCTTCGCGCAGTCGATCGGCTACGTGTTCCTGTTCCACTCGCTACAGGCCAAAGCCGGCGAATCGGTTGTTACGCACTTCGATGCGCCGCACATCTTCCTGATCGTGATCTGCCTGACGACCGGCTGTGTGCTGCTTATGTGGATCGGCGAGCTGATCACCCAGCGCGGCATCGGCAACGGGATATCGCTGCTGATCTTCGCCTCGATCGTCTCGCGCCTGCCCGAGGGCGTTCAGGCCTGGTGGACGAGCAACAACCAGGTGTTCAAGGTGATGATGCCGTTCCTCGTGCTCGCCATAGTGGCCGGGATCGTGTTTGTGCAGGAGGGCCAGCGGCGTATCCCCGTGCAGTACGCCAAGCGCGTGATCGGGCGACGGATGACCGAGGGCGGCCAGACCTACCTGCCGCTGCGCGTGAACATGGCCGGTGTGATCCCAGTGATCTTCGCCGCCAGCATCATGGCCTTCCCGCCGACCGTCGGGCAGCTCGTGAAAACCCACTGGGGCCAGCAGGTCTCGGACTTCTTCTCGCCCAGCGGCTGGCACTACGTCGTGGGCGAGTCGATCTTCATCATCATCTTCACCTACTTCTACACGGCCGTGACGTTCAATCCGGTCGACCAGGCGGACAACCTCAAGAAGTACGGCGGGTTCATCCCGGGCGTGAGGCCGGGACGGCCCACCGCCGAATTCCTGGACCGGATCCTCGCCCGACTGACGTTTCCCGGCGCGCTGTTCCTGGCCGCGGTGGCGGCGCTGCCGACGATCCTGCTGGACCGCACGCACGTGAACCTCGAGCTCGGGGGCACTTCGATCCTGATCGTGATCGGAGTTGCGTTGGAAACGATGAAGCAGCTGGAGGCGCAGCTGATGATGCGAAGTTACGAGGGCTTTTTGAAGTAGTCTCGGTATGTGTCCGAGTTGAACTTGATCCTGCTCGGCCCGCCCGGCGCGGGCAAGGGGACGCAGGCCGAGCTTCTGCGCGAGGACTTCTTCCTGCCCCACATCTCCGCGGGCGACATGCTACGCGCCCAGGTGTCCGATGGCACCGAGTTGGGATTGAAGGCCAAGCAATACATGGATGCGGGCGAGTTGGTGCCCGACGAGGTGATCATCGGCATGATCATCGATTGCGTCGGCGGCGATGACGCGCGCGACGGGTTCCTGCTCGACGGTTTCCCGCGCAACGAGGAGCAGGCCGACGCCTTGGGAGAGGCGCTGAAGGGCCTGCAGCGAAGGCTGACCGCCGCGCTGCTGGTCGAGGTTCCGGACGAGGAGGTTGTACGTCGCCTGGCTGGACGTCGCGTGTGCGTGAAGAACCCCAGCCACATCTACCACGTGGACTTCGACCCACCCAAGCACGAGGGTGTGTGTGACCAGGACGGCGCGCGGCTGATCCAGCGCGAGGACGACGCGGAGGAGACGATTCGCCGCCGCTTGGAGGTCTATCACCGCCAGACAGCGCCGCTGGTCGACTACTACGACCGCGTTGGTCTGCTGCGCCGCTTCGACGGCTCACGGGGCGCTGAGGAGGTTCACGCCCACATCCGCGCCGCGCTCGCGACCCTCCGCCTCGAGGAAAACCTATGATCAGCCGAGGCTCCGCTCGAGAGCCCTGCCACAGCTAGGCTCCTGCCGTGATCATCAAGAAGAGCCTCGAGGAGATCGAGAAGATGGCGAAGGCGGGCACGATTCTCGCCGCCACGCTCGACCTGCTGGAAGGCAAGATCCGCTCAGGCGTGAGTACTGCCGAGCTCGACCAAGCCGCCGAGCGCTTCATCCGCTCACGTGGCGCAAAGCCGACATTCAAGGGCTATCGCGGGTTTCCCGGCTCGATCTGCGCCTCGCCAAACGCGATGATCGTGCACGGGATCCCGGGCCCTTACCAGCTAAAGCGCGGCGACATAATCTCGATCGACGTGGGGGTGACGCTCGACGGGTGGGTGGCGGATGCGGCACGCACCTTCGCTGTGGAGGAGGTGAGCACGCAGGCGCAGAATCTGCTGAGTGCCACCGAGGAGTCGCTGTACGTCGGTGTCGCGCAGGCGCGCGCTGGCAACCGGGTGGGTGATGTGTCGAGCGCGATCCAACGGGTGGCGGAGGGCTCCGGACTGTCGGTCGTGCGCTCGCTGGTGGGACACGGCGTCGGGCGCAGCATGCACGAGGACCCGCAGGTGCCCAACTACGGCAAGCCGGGCAAGGGGCCGCTGCTGGAGGAGGGCATGGTGCTGGCGATCGAGCCGATGACGACCGCGGGGCGCCCCGCGGTGCGTGTGGGGGGTGACGGCTGGGCGATCTTCTCCCAGGATGGCTCACCGGCGGCCCACTTCGAGTTCACGGTCGCCATCACCGATGGCGAGCCGAAGATCCTCACGCCGTGGCACCTCACGCCGGCCGACCGGACGAGCGAGCAGGCCCCGCAGGCCGCCGCTAGCCCTTAGGAGTTGCTACCATCCGGGGTCCTGCTCGAACGCGAGGCGATTTGTACGCGTCAGAGCATCTCCACGACCCGGTAGCGGCGGCCACAACGGCAGCCAGAGCCGAGTCGCCGGAACCCAGCCGCCGAAAGGGATCATGAAGGTAAGACCGTCGGTCAAGCCGATGTGCGAGAAGTGCAAGATCATCCGCCGCCACGGAGCGGTTCTGGTCATCTGCCAGAACAAGCGCCACAAGCAGCGGCAGGGCTAGTACGCGCATGGCAAGAATCGCCGGAGTCAACCTACCCCTGAACAAGCGCACGGAGATCGGCCTGACCTATATTTTCGGGATCGGCCGGGCGCAGTCGAACAAGCTGTTGGCGGAGACGGGGGTCAGCGCCGACACCTACGTGCGCGACCTGACCGAGGACGAGGTCTCCAAGCTGCGCGACGCGATCGACCAGACGCTCACGGTCGAGGGAGATCTGCGGCGCGAGCAGTCCCAAGACATCAAGAGATTGCAGGAGATCGGCTGCTATCGCGGGTTGCGCCACCGCCGCGGTCTGCCGGTGCGCGGACAGAAGACAAAGACCAACGCGCGCACGCGCAAGGGGCCAAAGCGGATGCAGGTGGCTGGGAAGAAGAAAGCGGGTAAGAAGTAGTGCCGCCCGCACCTAAACGACCCGGCAGGGGCCGGCGCAAACCGAAGAAGAACATCCCGATCGGACAGGCCCACATCAAGACGTCTTTCAACAACACGATCGTCTCTTTGACGGACACGACGGGCAACGTGATCGCCTGGGAGTCAGCCGGCGGCGCCGGGTTCAAGGGCTCGCGCAAGTCGACGCCGTTCGCCGCCCAGGTGACCGCCGATGCGGCCGCCCGCAAGGGCCTGGAGCAGGGTCTGCAGAAGGTCGAGGTCTACGTCAAGGGCCCCGGCTCGGGCCGTGAGACCGCGATCCGCTCGCTGCAGGCTGCGGGTCTAGAGGTAACCGGCGTCAAGGACGTCACCCCGCAGGCCCACAACGGCTGCCGCCCCCGCAAGCGGAGGCGTGTCTAATGGCAAGAGATACCGGCCCGCAGTGCAAGCAGTGCCGCCGCGAGGGACAGAAGCTGTTCCTCAAGGGCGAGCGCTGCCTGACGGACAAGTGCGGCGTCGAGCGCCGTTCCTACCCGCCGGGCGAGCACGGCCGCGGTCGCCAGAAACAGAGCGAGTATCGCCTGCAGCTGCGAGAGAAGCAGAAGGCACGGCGCTACTACGGAGTGCTCGAGAAGCAGTTCCACGGCTACTACGAAAAGGCATCGCGCCAGCCGGGAATCACCGGCGAGAACCTGCTCGCGTTACTCGAGTGCCGTCTGGACAACGTACTGGTGCGCTTGGGCTTCGCCGCTTCGCGCCGTCAGGCGCGCCAGCTGATCCGCCACGGCCACTGGACGGTCAATGGCCGGCGGGTGAACATTCCCAGCTATCAGGTGCGCTCAGGCGAGGTGATCGCGATCAAGGCGGATACCCCGGCCACGCAGGTGGTGCGCGATGCGACTGAGCTGACCGGACAGATTCCCGCGTGGCTACAGGCCGATCACGAGTCGCTCACGGCCAAGGTGCTGCGCAAGCCGGAGCGACGCGAGGTTGCCGCGCCGGTGCAGGAGCAGCTCATCGTCGAGCTGTACTCGAAGTAGTAGGAGAGTTTTTGCCCCACGCCGGCGTTGCCTGAGGGCGGCGCAGGCGCTTCAGAGCCGGCGTCTGTGCGACGCTGGTGCGACACCAAAACGACGTTAGGACTCTGATGCTCGACTTCCAAATTCCCCGGATCACAAGCGAGTCCGTGGAGCAGAACCGTGGCACGTTTACGATCGAGCCGCTCGATCGCGGTTTCGGCTACACGTTCGGCAACTCGCTGCGCCGCGTGCTGCTGTCCTCCCTCGCCGGCGCAGCCGTGACGAGTGTGCGCATCGAGGGTGTGGCGCACGAGTTCTCGACGATCACGGGCGTCAAGGAGGACGTGACCGACATCGTGCTGAACCTGAAGGGCATCGTCTGCCGGATGCACTCAGATGCGACCGAGGTCGAGGCGCCGCTGGTGGTGACCGGGCCCGGGGAGATCACCGCGAAGGACATCGACCTGCCCGCAGGAGTTGAGATCCTCAACCCCGAGGTGCACATCGCGACGCTCGAGAAGAAAACAAAGCTCGAGCTGTACATGACGATCGGGCGGGGTCGTGGGTACCGGCCGGCCGAGGAGAACAAGTCTGCAGACCAGCCGATCGGGGTGATCCCGATCGACTCGATCTTCTCGCCGGTTCGCCGCGTGGCCTATGCGGTCGAGGGAGCGCGTGTCGGTCAAAAGACCGACTTCGACAAGCTGACGCTTGACATCGAGACGGACGGCTCGATCGACCCGCAGGCGGCGCTGCGCGAGGCGGCCGAGCTGTTGATCAGCCAGCTGGCGATCTTCACCGACGCCGATCGCATTCAGGAGTTGCGGGCGGTGCCCGGTGGCCAGCTCGACGGCCATGGTCTAGCGGTCGGCGGTGGTGCTCCGACGGCATTGCAGGGCGAGGAGTGGAGCATCCTGATCGAGGAGCTCGAGCTTGGTGTGCGCTCCTATAACTGCCTGAAGCGGGCGGGGATCCAGACCGTGGGCGACCTGATCTCCAAGTCCGAGGCCGAGCTGAACGCGATCCCGAACTTCGGCAAGAAGTCGATCGACGAGGTCATCGAGACCCTTCATTCGCGCGGCCTGGATTTGCGTCAGGACTAGACTTCTCAGCACGATGCGACATCAGAAGACCAGAAACAAGCTCAGCCGCTCGAGCGCGCATCGCAAGGCGCTGTTGATGAACCTGAGCAAGGAGATCATCGAGCACGAGCGGATCAAGACCACCGAGGCGAAGGCCAAGGCCGTCAAGCCGGAGATCGAGCAGCTGATCACGCTCGCCAAGCGCGGGGATCTGCACGCGCGCCGCCAGGCGCTGTCGACGCTCGCTCAGGACAAGTTCGCGGTGCACAAGCTCTTCGAGGATCTCGCCCCGCGTTATGCGGAGCGGCCAGGGGGCTATACGCGCATCCTGAAGCTCGGCCCGCGAAAAAGCGACTCAACCGAGATGGTCTTCATCGAGCTCGTCTAGCGGCCCGCTGGCACGGCGCCAGGCTGCGTCCTCGATCGCTCACGTGCCGAGCACGCTACGCTCACTGCGTCCTTGCCTGGCCCACTCGCCTCGCGCTCGCATCCCCGTTTCGGCCAGCTTGGCCATCGAGCCGCTAGACAGGTTGGGGATGGTCACAAAGCTCACGATCGAGTACGACGGGACGGACTTCGCCGGCTGGGCGCGACAGCCCGACGAGCGGACGGTGCAGGAGGAGCTGGAGCGCGCTCTGCACGTGATTCTCGGCGAGACGGGGCACGACGGGCAGCCGCTGAAGCTCACGGTTGCCGGACGCACCGATCGCCGGCGTGCACGCCTGGGCGCAGGTCGCGAGCTACAGGCACGAGGCGGTCGATCCACTGCGCTTGAACGGCCTGCTCGACGACGACGTTGCGATCCTTGCGGCTGAGCCGGCGCCAGAGACGTTCGACGCCCGGCGCGATGCGACGAGCAGGACATACTGCTACCGCGTGCTCGCGCGACGCAGTCGCGGCGTGTTCGAGCGCAGGCGCGCCTTCTGGTGGCCGGGGACGGTCGACCTCGAGGCGCTCGTCCAGTGCGCTGTGGCGCTTGGAGGCAAGCACGACTTCAGAGCGTTCACGCCGAGCGAGACCGAGCACTCGTGGTTCACCTGCGACGTGCGGCGTGCGGAGTGGTTGGCGAAGGGGGATCTGTTGGAGTTCTGGATCGAGGCGGACATGTTCCTGAGGCACATGAATCGCGTGCTGGTCGGCACGATGCTCGACGTCGCGAGCGGGCGGCGGACGCTCGCCGAGTTCGAGGGCCTGCTCGAGGGTCGTCCGCGCGCAGAGGCCGGCAGGACCGCGCCGGCGCACGGCCTCGCGCTTGCGAGCGTGTCCTACGAGTAAACACGGGGGACCGAAGCGCACCCTATGCTGGGAAACAGATGCTGAACGTGCTGCTGACAAACGACGACGGGATCGAGGCCGAGGGCCTGCAGGCGATGCGCACGGCGCTCGCCGCGGTGCAGGGCGTGCGCCTGGCGGTGATCGCGCCCGACGGCAACCGCTCGGCGATGGCCAGATCGATCACGACGCGCAGGCCATTGTGGGTCGCCGAGGTTCCGTTCGCCGATGGCACGGTCGGCTATGCGACCGACGGCACGCCGGTGGATTGCGTGCGGCTTGCGAGCCTCGGACTGGTCGAGGGGTTCACAACCGACCTGGTCGTGTCCGGGATCAATCACGGCGCGAACCTCGGCGATGACATCACCTACTCGGGCACGGTTGCGGCGGCGCTGGAGGGGGTGGTGCTCGGAATCCCGGCGATCGCGGTGTCCCAGCAGTCGAAGGCACGGGCGCTCGACTTCCGTTACGACGGCGGCTTCGGATTCGAGATCGCGGCCGGGTTCGTCGCGGGCCTGGTGGAGCGGATCGAGGATGTGCCGCTGCCGGCGAGCACCCTGCTGAACGTGAACGTCCCCGCCGGCACGCCCGAGGGGGTGGAGGTGACCAGCCTCGGCAAGCGGATCTACAGAGACGAGCTGAAACTCGACCACGAGGAGGAGCACCGCCGGCGCTACTGGATCTATGGCTCGGACCCGGGCTTTCACGACGAGCCGGGCACCGATTTGGCGGCGGTCGCGGCCGGGCGGATCGCCGTGACGCCGATCCATTTCGATCTGACCGACCGACCGGGACTGGAGGCGTCTGAGAAGCTTCGACCTGGAGGCGCTGCTCGCCCCGGTCGCCGGCCTGCACGCACCGTGAGCGGCGCCGCGAAGCCAACAGCCGCGCGGAAGAGGCAGGCGCGTGTGGACGAGCTGAAGGGGGCGCTCGAAGAGCACGCCCACCGCTACTACGTGCTCGACGATCCGACGATCGGCGACGGGGAGTACGACGCGCTGCTGGACGAGCTGCGGGGGATCGAGCGGGAGCATCCCGAGCTGCGCAGCGCCGACTCGCCGACCCAGAGGGTCGGCGGCGAGCCGATCGGGCGGCTGGAGAAGGTCGAGCACCTGGAGCCGATGCTGTCATTGGACAACGTGCGCTCCGAGGTGGAGTTGCGAGCGTGGGTGGAGCGCATGCGCAACCACCTGGCACGCGAGGGGATCTCCGAGCCGTCCTTTCAGTACGTGGTCGAGCCGAAGATCGACGGCCTGGCGATCAGCCTCGTCTATCGCGATGGCATGCTGGAGCGAGGGGCCACGCGCGGGAACGGCGAGGTGGGGGAGGACGTGACGCACAACCTGCGCACGATCCGCTCGATCCCGCAGAGGCTGTCCGACGCGCCCCCGCTCGTGGAGGTGCGCGGCGAGGTCTACATGTCGCTCGCGGACTTCACGGCGCTGAACGAGCGCCGGGCGGAAGCGGGCGAGTCGACGTTCATGAACCCGCGCAACTCGGCCGCCGGGACGATCCGTCAGCTCGACCCGGCGGACGCCGCCAAGCGGCCGCTGTCGTTCTGGGCTTATCAGGTGGGCGTCACCGAGGGTCTGTCGTTCACGACGCATTGGGAGGCGCTGGAGTGGCTGCGCGAGCGGAAGTTCCCGGTCAACCGCGATATCAAGCTGCTGCGTGGCGAGGACGAGGTGGTGGCGCAGTGTCTGGAATGGCAGCAGCGTCGCGGGGAGCTCGATTTCGAGATCGACGGCGTGGTGATCAAGGTCGACGATCTGGCGCTCCAGCACAGGTTGGGATCGGTCGGACGCGACCCGCGCTGGGCGGTGGCGTGGAAGTTCCCGCCCACCACAGCCGTGACACGCTTGGAGAGGGTCATGTGGAACGTCGGCAAGTTCGGCGACCTCCGTCCCTATGCGCTGCTGAAGCCGATCGAGGTTGGTGGCGTGAGGATCACCAAAGCGACGCTGCACAACGAGGAGGACATCGTCCGCAAGGACATCCGCGCCGGGGAGGACGTGATCGTGCTGCGCGCCGGCGACGTGATCCCCCAGGTGATCTCGCCCGCGCCGCACGTGGTCGAGCACTCCGCTCGTCCCGAGCCCACACACCCACCGGTTCGCTGCCCGTTCTGCGACACGCCGACGGTCAAGGCCGAGGACGCGGTGTTCACCAAGTGCCCCAACCGCGACTGTCCGGAACGCCGGCGTCATCTGCTGCGGCACTTCGTCTCACGGGGGGCAATGGACATCGATGGCCTGGGCGAGAAGCAGGCGGCGGTCCTGCTCGAGCAGGGGCTGATCGAGAGCGCAGCCGACTTCTACCGGCTGACCGAGGAGCAGCTCGTGGCGCTCGAGCGCTTTGGCGAGGTCTCGACCCGCAACCTGCTGGAGTCGATCCAGTCCTCCAAGCAGCGCCCGTTCGCACGAGTGCTGTTCGCGCTGGGGATCGAGGAGGTGGGCGAGGTGACGGGCCGCAACCTGGCGATGAGCTTCCGTGGCATCGACGCGCTGCTGGAGGCGTCCGTGGAGCGGATCGAGGAGGTGCCGGGGATCGGCGAGAAGATGGCCGTGTCGATCCACGAGCAGCTCCACGACGAGCGCATGCAGAGCCTGATCGCGGATCTGCGCCAGCTCGGACTGTGCTTCAGCGAGGAGGGGCCGCTGCCGTCGGAGGGGCCCCTGGCGGGCAAGACGCTGGTGATCACGGGGACGCTGCCCAACTGGTCGCGCGAGCAGGCCACCGAGCAGATCCTGGCGGCGGGCGGACGAGTGAGCACCTCGGTGTCGAAGAAGACCGACTACCTAGTCGCCGGCGAGAGCGCGGGATCGAAGCTCGAGAAGGCCGAGCGGCTGCAGGTGCCGGGTGCTCGACGAGGCTGCATTACGCGAGCTGCTCGATCAGTAATCCGCGATCGTGATCGTCATGTGGTCCTGGAACGATGTGCGCGGTCTCGGTGGCGATCCCGTCGGTGAAGATCGCGAACGCGAGCGTGTGCCCGTCGGCGGCGTTGCAGTAGCCGACGAGGTTGGAGACGCCCGTGAGCGTGCCGGTCTTGCCCTGGCAGCGGCCGGCTGCGCCGGTGTCGCGCATCCGTTCGGCGAGCGTACCGGTCTCCCCGGCCACGGCCATGCTGTCGCGCAGCACCGGGCCGATCGGGGTCGAGGCGAGCTCCACGAGCAGGTCGGCGACCTCATACGGCGAGGTTTTGTCCGCTTCGGAGAGCCCCGAGCCGTCGACGACCTCAGGGTGGATGCCGAGCAGCGAGCCGATCGTCGCACGCACGACCGTCGCGCCCGCCGACGTCGTCCCCGCGCCGCCGTAGAGCGCGCCGAGATCCTTGACGAGCATCTCGGCGAAGAAGTTGTCAGACGGCGGCAGCATCAGGCCCAGTAACTGGGTCACCGTGGGCGACTGCACCTGCGCGAGCTGACTCGCCCCGGCCGGCGTGGTGGCCGCCCCGCTGTGCCCGGCGATGCTCACGCCGTCGCTCTTCAGGCTCGCCAGCAGCTCGTGGGCGGCGTAGGCGGCGGGCGTGTGGGGGCTAGCGCTTCGGAGCCCGATTCGCCACGGTTGAACGCGAGCCCCGAGAGGGTCCCTTCGAGGAACGGATCGGGCGCGTAGTCGCTCGAGGGCTCGCCGCGGAAGGAGTCGAGGAAGGACTCGTCGCCGTAGACGGACCCGGTGATGCGGTGGATGCCGTCGGTGCGCACGAGCTGCAGTGACGAGCGTCGAGACCGAGGCGCCGATGCCGTCGTAGTGAGAGCGGATGAACGCGCTGGAGCCGAACGTCGGGTCGCCGCCGCCGCGCAGGTACAGGTTGCCTTCCCATACGCCGCCGGGCATGAGCTTGCCGGTCCCGTACACGGTCGTGCTCAACCGGGCCGTCGGGCCCATGCGCTCCAGCGCGGTGGTCGCGGTGTAGAGCTTCTCCACCGACGCTGGCGGTCGCAGCGTTGAGGCGCGCTCTGAGAAGAGCGCCTGTTTGGCCGTGAGGTCGTAGACGTATGCGCCGTCCGCCGGCCCCGCGAGCGCCAGCTGGTGGCTGAGGTCGGCCTGCAATCCCGCCAGTCCGCCTGAGGTGCTCGCCGCCGTGGGCTCCACGACGGGCGCGGCGGCAGGCGCTGCCTCAGTCGCCGAGGCGGGGGCCAACAGACAGGCGCAGAGGGCCGCGAAAAGGATGAGGCACAGCAGCGGGGTAGAGCACCGATAGGGCGTCGAGGGCTGGGCGAAACGTAAGGGGAGGGGATTCCGGGGCAAGGAACCGTAAAATGAATCGAGCATGGGCAAGGTTGTCAAGCTGGAACCGACCGCCAAGCGAGCGTCGGCGGCCAAGGGCCGGGTGACGAAGGCCGGCGCGGCCAAGACGAAGGCTCGCGGGATGGCTCCTCGGGGCGTCGGCAAACCGGCATCGATCGACCGTCGACGCCGGCCCAGACGCGATAAGACCGCGCTCGTGCTCGGCGGCGGCGGCTTCACCGGCGGCGTGTATGAGATCGGCGCGCTGCGGGCGCTCGATCTGCTGGCGGTGAACAGCACGGTCAACCAGTTCGATGTTTACGTGGGCACCTCCGCGGGGGCGTTCATCGCGGCGCTGTGCGCCAACGGCGTGACCCCCGAGGAGATGATGCGGGTGGTCACCAGACAGGGGAAAGCGCCGTTCAAAGACATCGACATCGACGATCTGCTGCGTCCCAACCTGCTCGAGTTCGCGCGCAAGGGCGCGCTGCTGCCGCTGCGCATGGCCTCGCTGGCGCGCCAGGTGATCGCCCAGCGCGGCGAGGTGTCGCTGATGGACGTTGCCCTCGGGCTTGCGGAGGGCCTGCCCTCGGGCGCCTACACCGGCGCCGGGATCGAGGACTATCTGCACAAGGTCCTGGGCGAGCCCGGCCGCACCGACGACTTCGCGCAGCTCGCGTGCGAGCTGTACCTGACGGCCACCGACCTGGACACCTGCGAGCGGGTCGTGTTCGGCGCGGAGGGCTCTGACGACGTGCCGATCTCCACCGCCGTGCGCGCATCGGGAGCGCTGCCGATGGTTTACGCGCCGGTGCGCGTAAAGGACCGCGAGCTGATCGATGGCGGGATGGTGTCGACCACGAACCTCGACATCGCGGTGGAGGCGGGCGCGAAGCTCGTCGTCGTGATCAACCCGATCGTGCCGTTCGTGAACGACTTCGCCGGCAGGGTCAGGACGCTGCGCGGAACGCGGCCGCGACGCGTCTCCGACATGGGCTTTCCGCAGATCGGCTATCAGGCGTTCAAGCTTGCTCGCCCACCAGCGGCTGCACGAGATGGCCCAGCACTGGGAGGAGCGCTATCCGGGCGTGGACATCGTGCTGATCGAGCCTGAGTCGACCGATGAGCTGATGTTCCAGACCTCGATGATGAACTTCACCTCGCGCGTGGAGATCGCGCGCCACGGGTTTGAGTCGGTGACGAAGCATCTGGCCAGCGAATACGAGCGCTATCAAGCGATTGCGCAGCGGCACGGGATCGACATCTCCGGAAAGCGAGTGAGGAACGTCGTGCGCGCACTTCGACGACGAGCCGGAGGAGGTGAGCGCCTGGCGGAAGATCCTCGAGGGCACGACCGGCGCGCTGCTGCGCCAAGCGGGTTCGGGCTAGGCCAGACGGCTACAGCAGCGCTTTGTCGAGCGCTCCGAGCAGGCGCTCAGAGCTCGCGCTGTCGCGCAAGCCGATACGCACGTGACGGGACTCGCCGAGGGCGTCTCCGCCGGCCACGAGCACGCCGGCGCGGGCCAGGCGTGCCACCAGCTCGCCGCCGTCGACGGAGGGATGGGCGGCCCACAGGAAGTTGGCCTGGCTGTCGGTCACCTCGAAGCCGCGCTCGCGCAGCGCGCCGGTCAGCGCGACGCGCTCAGCGGAGATCAGGCGCACGCGCTCGGCGAGCAGCTCAGAGCAGCTGCGCAGCGCCTCCAGTGCGCCGGCCTGGGAGACCTCGGAGACGCCGAGGTCGGGCGCGAGCTCGGCGAGCAGGTCCTCTGAGCCGGGCGCGCCGAGCGCGTAGCCGATGCGCAGTCCCGCCAGGCCCCAGGCCTTGGAGAAGCTGCGGAAGACGAGTAGGCGCGGGTGGTGCTCGAGTAGCTCCAGCGAGCTGTCGGTGGGCTGTGCAGTCGGCGAACTCGACGAGCGACTCGTCGAGCAGCACGGCCACGCCCTCGGGCAGCCCCTCGAGCAGCCGTGAGAGCTCGGCGGCTAGAAAGCAACGCTCGCCGGTCGGGTCGTTGGGGCTGGCCAGCGCGATCACGCGGGTGTCGTGCTCGGCGGCGGCCGCCAAGCAGCGCGTCGACCCCGCCGGTCACGGGCACGGCATGACCGTGGGCGCGACGGGCCATGATCGGATATAGCGGGTAGGAGGGCCAGGAGGTGATCAGCCGCTGGCCGGGCTCGATCAACGCGCGGGTGGCGGAGCTGAGCAGCTCGGCGGCGCCGTTGCCGAGGATCAGCCGGCCGGTGTCTGACCCCGTGGCGCGCGGCCAGCTCGTCGTGCAGGCGGGAGCCGCGCAGGTGCGGGTAGCGCTGCAGGCCGCGCCGGGCGATGAACGTGATCGCGGTGACGATGCTGGGATGGGCGAGCTCCGGCCAGGTCGTCTGCGAGAGGTCGAGCGTCTCCACCCGGGTGAGCGCCTTGCGCCTGCGCTCGGCGGCCTGCGCGCGCAGACCCTGGTTGACCTCCTCCTCGGACATCCCTTCGAACTGGCGGTAGTAGTCGAGCAGCCCCATCGCTAGCGGCGGTGGTTTGGGATGGCGCGGAACCCGCCCGACCCGGGTGTGTGGAGGCGACTCACCCTCCGACGCCGGGTCCGTTGATGATGATGAACCAGAACGCGAAGAGCAGCGCGCAGATCACCGCGGTGATCGCGAAGATCCGTCCGAGGATGCCCGCTGCGCTGGTCGTGCCCGGCGGCGCGGCGCACGAGGATCCATGCCTGGTCGAGACGACGCAGGATCGCGAGCGCGCCGAAGAGGAACACGAACAGCGCGACGAACGAGACGAAGATGCCGAAGGTGACGCTGCCCGAGAGGTAGTCGACCTGCGAGCCGAGCCACAGGCAGGCGAGCGGGATCGGTCCCCAGCAGAGCAGGCTGAGGACGAGCATCGCGCTGAGCAGGGTGCCGGCCAGCGAGCCGTCGATGCGCTGACGCAGCACTCCGCCGCGCTTGGGCAGCTCGCGAAAGCGGACTGGGGCCGTGCCGGGCCGGCGGCCGACGAACAGGCCGCCATTTTCAGAGGGGTCGCTGCGCATCTGATCCCTATGTTCGCAGCTATGCGGCCGACTACCGGTCAGCCGGTGTAGAGCGAGTCGAACAGGTCGGCGTATTGCTCGTTGACGACGTTGCGCTTGACCTTCAGCGTCGGCGTCAGCTCGCCGGTGGCCTGCGAGAGGTCGTGGTCGAGGATCGCGAACTTCTTGACCTGCTCGACCTGCGCGTATTTCTCGATTCGCGCGGTCGACCTCACGCTGGATCAGCTCGCGAATCTCGTGGCTCGCGCTGAGCGACGGGATGTCCTGCGGCAGATCGTGCTCGGAAGCGTAGGTGGGGATCTCTTCCTCGTCGAGCGTGATCAGCACGACGGGGTAGGGGCGCTGGTCGCCGTGCATCACCGCCTGGGAGATCCAGCGGCACTGCTTGAGGTCGTTCTCGATGTTCGCGGGCGTCAGGTTCTTGCCGCCGGCGGTGATGATGATGTCCTTCTTGCGCCCGGTGATCGAAAGGTAGCCGTCCTCGTCGAGCGAGCCGAGGTCGCCGGTGTGCAGCCATCCGTCCTCGACCGCGCCGAAGCTCTCTTCCGCACGGTTGTGGTAGCCGCGGAAGATGTTCGGGCCCTTGATCAGGATCTCGCCGTCCTCGGCGATCCTCAGCTCGACTCCCGGCAGGGCGCGGCCGACGGTGCCGAAGCGGTGGTTCTCGACCGTCGAGACGGTGGCGGCTGTGGCCGTCTCGGTCATGCCGTAGCCCTCGAGCACCGGCACGCCGCAAGCCCAGAAGAATTCGAGGATCTCTTTGGCGATCGGGGCGGCGCCGCTGGTGGCGTGGCGCACGTTCCCGCCAAAGATCGCGCGGACGAGCTTGAACAGCTCCTCGTCGGCTTCGTCGAAGGGCTTCTGCAGCTCCTCGGGCACCGCTTCGCCGCGGTTGATCATGTCGCGTACCTTCACGCCGAGCTTGATCGCCTCCTGGGCACGCTGGCGCTCCTCGGGCGGCTTGGCCTCGATCGCGCCATGGGCGAGCGTGTAGATCTTCTCGAACACGCGCGGCACCGAGGGCAGGTAGGTCGGTTTGACCTCCATCAGCTCGGGCACGATCTGCTTGGTGTCGCCGCCGAAGTAGGCGAGTGTGCCGCCGAGGTCGAAGACGGCGAGCTGGATCAGCAGCGCAAAGGAGTGAGCGAGCGGCAGATAGAGGTAGATGACCTCGTCGTCGGAGATCTCGCCGCTCTCGCCGATCATGTTGACGATCGCCCGGTAGTTGCCGTGTGTGAGCACGCAGCCCTTGGGCGGTCCGGTGGTGCCGGAGGTGTAGATGAACGTGTAGGGGTCCTCCGGGCGCACGGCGGCGCGGCGCGCGTCGAGCTCCTCCGAGATCGAGCCCGCCCACCGCGCCCGCGCTCGCGAACCTCCTCGAGGGTGATCGCTTGCAGCGCGGAGCCGACCTCCGAGGACCCGTTGGATGAGGACCCGTCCGCCCGTCGGACCCGTCCGGCCCGTCGATCACGATCACCGTGCGCAGGTTCGGCAGCTGATCGCGGATCGCGGCGATCTTCGCAAGCTGCTCGTCGTTCTCGCAGACGATCGCGCTGGCGCCGGAGTCGGAGATGACCCAGAGGCACTCCTCGGGCGAGTTGGTCTGGTAGATCGGCACGACGACGGCGCCCGCGGCGGTCGCGGCCAGGTCGGCGTAGGACCACTCCGGGCGTGTGTTGGCGAGGATGCAGACGCGCTCGCCCGACTCGATCCCGAGGTCGATCAGCCCGAGGCCGATCTCTTGCACGATCGTGGCGAGCTCGGCATAGGTGACGTCGTGCCAGGCGCCATCGCGCTTGAAGCGCACGGCGGTGTTGTCTCCGTGCTCAGCTGCAGTGCGCGGGATCAGGTCGGCGACTGTGCTCGACCCCGTGCTCGACGCTGTGGCGGTGGCCTCCATAACTACTCTCCTCCTCGATCAGGCTGAATCAGGCTGAAGTAACAGATGAATCTTAGTCCTAGCGGGGCTCCTCTATGCGATGCGGAGAGCACGCGGGAGACTCCTCTGCTGTGCTCTCCTGCTGTGGGCAGAGGGGACAGCGGCGAGAGCGGTGTGGGATACTGGCGGCGCGTCGGGGCGTGGCGCAGCCTGGTAGCGCGCACCGTTCGGGTCGGTGAGGTCCTCGGTTCGAATCCGAGCGCCCCGATTGGTTAGAGAACTGCGGGTTCAGCAGAGAACAGTGCGGATCAGGTTGCGGCCGCGAGACGCTCGTGGACGGAGCGCACGGCGCTCGAGCCCTCGCCCACCGCCGCGGCGACTCGCTTCATCGAATCGTGGCGCACGTCACCGGCGGCGAACACGCCGGGCACCGAGGTCTCGAAAGGCAGAGGGCCAGGCATGTGCCCTCGGTCGACGACTCTGGCAGCTGACGGTCGGTGAGCACGAATCCATCCCGGTCGCGCAGCACCTCGTCTCCCAGCCACGCGGTCGCGGGAGCTGGCGCCGATGAAGCAGAACAGGCCCGAGCAGGGGATCGTCTGCTGCTCTCCGGTTGCGAGATGGGTGAGGGTCACCTGCTCGAGCTGATCCTGGCCGGCCAGTCCCTGGACTTCGACACCTGTGAGGAGATCGATTTTTGGATCGGCCTCGATTCGCTCGATCAGATAATGCGACATGCTCTGGGTGAGATCGTCGCGCCTGATCGCGATTGTGACCTGACAGTTGTGCTGGCCCAGATAGATCGCCGCCTGTCCGGCGGAGTTCCCTCCTCCGATCACCAGGACCGGTGCTCCACCGCATACACGTACCTCGAGATCCGTCGCCGCGTAGTAGACGCCGGCGCCCTCGAAGCGCTCCAGATCGTTCACGGCCAAGCGCCGATAGCGCGCTCCGGAGGCGACGATCACCGCCCGGGTGGGGATCTCGCTGCCGTCGGCGAGGACGATCACGTGGAAGCCCGCCTCGCTGCGCAGGCCGATCACTTCACATGGGGCGTTCAGCCGGGCTCCGAGTCGCATCGCCTGGACGGCGGCGCGGCCGGTGAGATCTTCGCCTGAGATGCCGTTTGGAAACCCGGCGTAGTTCTCGATTCGCGAGCTCGTTCCGGCTTGGCCGCCGATCGTGACCGCGTCCAGGGATACCGTTCGCAGGCCCTCCGATGCGCCATAGACCGCGGCGGCGAGGCCGGCCGGGCCGCTGCCGACCACTACCAGGTCGAAGATGTACCCCGGGGTGGGGCGGAATGTCAGCCCGAGGTGCTCGGCGAACGTCGCGGGCGACGGGCGACACAGAGTCTCGGTAGCGGTGATCACCGCCGGGATGTCCTCCCGGTCCAGGCCCATGTCCGCAAGCAGCACGTCGGTGTCCTCGACCTCCTCGACGTCGATCCATGCGTGAGCCAGATGCGAATGCTCGGCGAACGCGCGCAAGCTCATCGCCTCAGGTGAATACTTCGAGCCGACGATGCGGATCGCCTGAGCCCCCTCGCCCGATCGCAGGACCTCACGCCGCGCCAGCAGCGCGTTGAAGATCGGTTCGGCGAGCTCCGGGCGGCCACTCATCAGACGACGGAACTCGGGTTCTGTGATCACGCGCACCCGACCGGTTGCGCTCACACGACAACTCAGTGAGCGGCGCTGCCCCGTCAGGAGGTTCAGCTCGCCCACGAAGCCACCTGGTCCATAGGCGATGATCACGATCGCCTTCGCGCCGTCGAATCGGACGACCTCGACTTCGCCCTCGAGGACGACAAATAGGTCATAGGACGCCTCGCCGGCCTCGAACAGCAGCTCTCCGGAGCTGACTGCCCGCTCGTGCCAAACGCCGCGATTTCGGTCGAGCTCGGAGGCGCTCAGCTCTCGGAAGGCGCCCGTCATCTCGATCGCCGTGGGCGCTCATGAGTAGAGGACAGTCTAGGTAGGTAGAGTCCGCGACATGACGTTCGTCCTGCTCACCGGAGCCACTCGCGGTATCGGTCGTGCCGCCGCGATCGAGCTCGCCCGGCAGGGGGCTGAGGTCGCGCTCGTGGGCCGCGATGCCGAGCGTGTGCAGGACAGTCGCGCGGGAGGCCAGGGCGGCCGGCGGGGGCGCGCCGGTTCACGAGCACGTCGCCGACCTCGCGCTGATGGCCGATGTCCGCGCGCTCGCGGAGGAGGTTCGTGAGCGCTATCAGCACATCGACGTGCTGGCCAACAATGCGGGGGCGCTGTTCGCCTCGCGCAAGCAGACCTCTGAGGGCTTCGAGCAGACCTTCGCGCTGAACCATCTCGCGCCGTTCCTACTCACCAACCTGCTGCTCGATCGTCTGGATGGCGCTCGCGTCGTGACCACCTCATCCGACGCGCACGAGTCTGGGCGCCTGGATCTCGATGACCTGCAATCGGAGAAGTCCTACTCCGCGATGCGCGTCTACGGCACCTCGAAGCTCTGCAACATCCTCTTCACGAGGGAGCTGGCCAAGCGCGCGCCGCAGCTGCACGCCAACTGCTTTCACCCCGGTGTCGTGCGCACCGGTTTCGGCAAGAACGAGAACGGGATCTGGAAGCTTCTCACCACGCTCGGTGGGCCTTTCTTCCGCTCCCCCGAGAAGGGTGCCCGCTCACTGGTCTGGCTCTCGCTGTCCGATGCAGGCGGCCGCTCAGACGGGCGAGTACGTCCAGGACGAGAAGGTGCTGCAGCCCAGCGGCCAGGCCCGCAACGAGATCCTTGCCGAGGGTCTCTGGGAGCACAGCGCCCAGCTGGTCGGCCTGCCCGTCGACGCGCCCGCCTGACGTCGACGCCCCGGCCCGAGGGCGCGATCATTCCGATCCGATGCAGTCCCGCAGGCCGAACCCTTGCGCCAGTCCGCTGTTGGTCGCGATGGAGCGCTTGAGGGCAGCCTCCGCGGCTTCTCCCACGGAGCTTTCTTGATGGGCTACGGCATAGGCGACGTTGGATACGTCCGTGGCCTCTTCGTTGTAGATCGTCAGTAGCTCTTCGATCTTCCCGGTATCGCCAGGTGGCCGCGGGAGCGCCCGAAGCTGGGAGACCGCGCCGCGGGAGAGGGTGACGACCTGGTCTGCCAAAGACACGAAGGGTTTGTCAGACGTTGCGGCCGGAAGCCCTTTGAGTGATTCTTGACGAACCTCGAGTGGCTTCTCTTGTGAGCTCAACTTGCGGCAGATGCTTTCTGCTCGAGCGATGAACCGCGCCTTTGTCGCTATCGATTTCGAGGCCGTTGCCGATGAGGTTGCGCTGCCGGCTGTGGTTTGAGTGCTCGAAGCCCCGCAGCCCGCGACCCCGAAGGTCGCCATCGCGATGGCGAGGCCGAGCGCAGCTCTGGGTCGGTCCGCCATCGCATGGATGTTCTCACAAGGGGGTTTGCTCCCTGCTCATGCCGGCGCTGATGAGGCGCCCAGACCCTCGGCGGTGAGCTCGGTCTCGATCGCCGAACGGATCGCCTTCAGCGTGTCGCCGCGTACGCGGAGCTTGGTGGCCGCGTGTGCCTGAGAGTTGAGCTCGGCGAGTTCCGCCGCCGCGTCGAGGCTCGCCGCCCGTAGCTCATCCGCCGGGACGACCCGGTCGAAGAAGCCCGCGCTCACCGCCTCCGAGGGGCTGTGCATCGTGGCGCTCACAACTGCACGGTTGAAGTGGGCGGGTGCCAGGCGCTGGCGCGCCAGCTCGATCACGAACCACGGGACGGTCAGGCCGATCTTCACCTCGTTCAGGCCGATCCGGAATGGGCCCTCGTCCCGATCCGCATGTCGGCCGCGAGCGGCAGGAATGCTCCGGCGGCGACGGTGTGCCCGGAGCAGGCCGTGATCACCGGCCGTTTAAACCCGAGGATCCGCTCGGCGAGCGTGGCGCCGAGCGTCAGCATCTCGATCACCTGCTCGACCTCGCCGCCGGCAAAGACCTTCAGGTCGAACCCGCGGAGAAGTAGCCCTCCCGTCCGGTCAGGATGACGATCGCTCCATCGCGCTCGGCCTGGTCGAACGCCGCATGGATCGGCCTTCAGCATCGGGATCGAGAACGCGTTGACCTTGCCGTCGTCGATCGTGATCGTCGCGATCCGCTCTCTCAGCTCGTATGTCGCCAGCTCGGTCATCGTCATCTCCCGGTCGTTTTTAGCGTAGCCGTGCCTCTATACTGTAACGATGTTCCGAAACAATGTTCTGAACGAGTTGGGCTCGTCGCGGAGCGGATTGATTCGCCCTCGATCCTCGTCGTCGCGTTAGGCTCGATTGTGCCGAGACGCAAGCTGCGAACCCAAGAGTTGCGCGATCACGTGCTCTCGGTCGCGGTCGGGCTGCTCGCGCGGGAAGGGGTGGCCGGCTTTACGGCACGGAGCGTCGCCCGCGAGGCACAGACCTCGACGCCCGCGGTCTACGAGCTGTTCGGCGACAAGGGGGGACTGATCCGCGAGCTGTTCTTCGAGGGCTACCGGCTGTTGCAACGCCAGCTCGAGACCTTTGCCGAGTCCGAGGACCCCCGCGCCGATGTGATCCAGCTCGTCGAGCTCTACCGCGGCTTCATCCGCGAGAATCCGGTGCTCTCGGAAGTGATGTTCGCCCACCCGTTCACCGACTTCGAAGCCAGCCGGTCGGAACTACGCGCGGGCGCCTCGGTGCGGAGCTTCATCGTCGCGCGTGTGCGCCGCTGTATCGACGACGGCCTGCTGCATGGCGATGAGTCGGACATCGCGCTTGTGCTGATCACCCTCACGCAGGGCTTGGCCGTCGCCGAGAACGCGAGTCGATTGGGGGCCTCGCGCGAGTCGATCGATCGGCGCTGGGCGCTGGCGGTCAATGCTGTGCTCGATGGTCTGAGCCGGTAGCTCCTACGCTTAGGGCGATGGAGCTAGAGCAGGCGATCCGCAGCCGGCGCACGCACAAGGCGTTCGGCCCCGACCCGGTCGCGCCGGAGGTGTTCGAAGAGCTGTTCGAGCTGGCGCGCTGGGCGCCGAACCACAACCTGACCAACCCCTGGCGCTTCCGGGTGCTCGGACCGCGGACGCTCGCGCGGCTGAAGGCGCTCGCCGAGGAGCTCTCGCCCGGCTCCGGCGAGCAAGCTCGATCGCGCCCCGACGCTCGTCGTCGCGTCGGTCCTGCGCACGGGCGACGACGCGCAGCAGGCCGACGATCTGCTCGCGAGCGCGGTTGCCGCGTACCTGGTGCTGCTCGCTGCGCACGGCCGCGGCCTCGCCTCCTACTGGCGCAGCGTGCCGTTGCTGGACTCGCCTGCTGGTCGGGAGGCGCTGGCGCTCGACGCGGCCGAGCGGCCGATCGGGCTGTTGCATCTCGGCCACCCGCGCCAGGAGCAGCGCGTCCCCGAGCGGGCGCCGGTCGCTGACTTCGTGCGCTATCTGCCGTGAGCACGGAAGGACCGGCAGCGAGCCGGCAGGGGCACTACGCCACGAGCTGCGGGGCGAAGGCGAGACTCGGTGTCTCGACCGGGGCCTCGAGCTCGATGCGCGACGGTTCCGGCGCTGCGACCACGCGGTTGCGGCCCGTGCGCTTGGCCTCATAGAGCGCCTCGTCGGCGGCCTTGAAGAGGGTGTCGTAGTCGACCTGTGCGCCGCGCGCCGCGCTCACGCCGAGGGAGATCGTGATCGGGATGTCGGTTGGCCGCGCCTGCTCGACAGCCTCGCGCAGCCGCTCGGCGACTTCTTGGCCGGCTTGCAGGCCGATGCCGGGGAGCACGGTCAGGAACTCCTCGCCACCCAGGCGGTAGACGAGCTCGAACGAGCGCAACCGCTTGCGCAGCTCATAAGCGATGTCGCGCAGGACCGCGTCCCCGCAATCGTGGCCGTGCTCGTCGTTGACCTGCTTGAAGCCGTCGACATCGCAGAGCACCAGGCACACGGGCTGGCCGGTGAGCCGCGCCTGATGGGAGATCTCGAGGAAGCGGGGGACGAGCGCATGGCGGTTGAGCAGTCCCGTCAGGGGATCGAGGATCGCCTCGTCGCGGTGGTGCAGCTCGGCCGCCTGCAGGGCCCAGACGATCGAGACGACCCCCGCCAGCAGCGCGAGGGCGGCGATCAGCGGCACGGGATCCTCGAGCGCCCACTGGGGGTGCACGCCGATCGAGGCCACGAGCGTGATGACGATCGTCAAAACGAGCGCGGCGATCACGACCCGCGGGCGAAAGCGCGCCGCGACCATCCCCGCGGGCAGCACCATCCAGGGCAGCACCGGGCTGCGCGGACCTCCGCTGAGAGCGACCCCCGCGCCGATTATCAGCATCGTGATCACGATTGCGGTGGCGCTCACACGCTCGGGATGGGGGCTCTTGCCAATCCGCCGGTCGACGACCGCGAAATTGAGCGCCGAGGCCGCGAACAGGATCAGCGTCCACCAGCCGACCCATGGCGCGGAGATCACGAGCGCGATACCAACCGCCAGCGAGCCGACGCGGCGGATCGTGCGCACGCGGTCGTTCGCGTCGACGACGCGACTGCGGTCGAGCTCCGTCGGGCATAGCCATGAACCCCCGGACATGAGATACGTTCATCGGAGGCAGGTTTGTGCCGATATAGCTACGGATGTTCAATATGGACAACTTGACGGTGCCCGCCGCACCGGGGTTCGGGACTCGGCTGCGCCGCGCGCTGCGATCCGCGGCGCGGCTGGCGCACGCGCCGTCTGCGCGCGCGAGAACGACTCGGCCTTCGGCTTTGGCGCCCGCCTGTTCGCGGCGGTCGCGCTCACCTTCGCGCTGATCGGCGTCGTCGGCTACGTGCTCGTCGACCGCAATCTCGAGCACCGGCAGATCCAGAACTACGCCGCCGCCCAGCGGGCAGACGCGCGGGGCTTCGAAGACGTGGCCGCCCATGCGGCTTCACCGGCGGACGCGATCGCCCAGGTCGATCGGCTGCTCGACGCGATCGCCCGGCGCCCCGGCACGCTGGAGGCGGTGCTGATCGACCAGCGGCACGTCGATCGTGGCGGCGGGCGAGAATCGCGCTGATCGGGACGAAGACGCCGACCCTCGGATCGACGCCGCGCTGGAGCATGGCACGTCATATGCCGGCCGCGAGGGCGACGCGAGCGAAGGACCGCGAGAACTTCGAGTTCGTCGTCCCCGTCAACCTGCCGGGCGGCCGCTACGCCTACGAGGTCATCTACGACCACCGCACCTACGACGCGCAGCTGCACGACATGCGGATGGTGCTCCTGCTCGTCGGGCTGCTCGCGCTGTTCGGCGGCGGCGCCGTCTTCTACTGGTCGGCGGGCGCGTGTTGCTGCGCGACCATCGCCGGGCGCTGCAGCGCGCCACGCGCGACGGGCTGACCGACCTGCCCAACCAGCGCGCCTTCCAGGACGAGTTCCCGCAGGCGGTCGCCTCCGCGGCGCGCTACCAGGACCCGCTGGCCCTGGTCGTGCTCGACGTCGACGACTTCAAGTTCATCAACGACCGCCACGGGCATCCGCACGGCGACGCGGTGCTGAGGCGTGTGGCCGAGGTGCTGCGCGAGGCCAGGCCCGGAGATCGCCCCTACCGGATCGGGGGCGACGAGTTCGCGCTGCTGCTGGCGCACACCGACTCCGATGGCGCCCGCACGCTCGCACGCCGGTTGAGTCGCAGCTTCTACGACGCCGGCATCGAGGTCAGCATCGGCGTGAGCGCCATGCGCCCCGGTCAGCACGCCCGACACGCTGCGCGCCGAGGCCGACGCCGCGCTGTATGAGGCCAAGCGCCAGGGCGGCAATCGCTAGCGCGCACTTCGATGACATCCGCGAGCGCGTGGTCGTGACCACCTCCGAGAAGAAGGAAGCCGTCCGCGCGCTGATCGACGAGGGGCGCATCGAGACGGTGTTCCAGCCGATCTGGGACTTCGCGGAGGAGACCCTGCTGGGGGTCGAGGCGCTGATGCGTCCCGACCCCTCCTACGGCCTGTCCGGGTCGGCGGAGGCGTTCGACGTCGCCGAGCAGATCGGGCGCGTGCACCAGCTCGACGTGCTGTGCGTGGAGAATGCCCTGCGCGTCGTGGCGGAGCTCGATCGACGGCGTGCTGCTGTTCATCAACCTCTCGCCCCAGACGCTCGACCTCGACGCCGCGCAAAACGACTGGGTGCGCCTGGCGGTGAAGGAGGCCGGGCTGCTCGCCGGAGCGGGTCGTGATCGAGGTGACCGAGCGCTTCGGGGGACGCACCGCGGCGGTCGTGAAGTGCCTGCGGCGACTGCGCGAGCAGGGGTTTCAAGACGGCGCTCGACAACGTCGGCACGGGCAACTCGGGACTGGAGATGCTGCGCAGCGTCGACGCCGAGTTCGTCAAGCTCGACCCCAGCATCGTGATCGCCGCGCCGACCGAACCGAGCGCCCGCGCGGTGCTGATGGCGATGGCGACGTTCGCCCGCCAGACCGGCGCGTTTGTGATCGCCGAGGGCATCGAAGACGAAGAGACGCTCGCAGTTCCTGCGTGGCATCGACGATGCACGATCTCCACGTGGACACGATCATCCAGGGCGGCCAGGGCGGCGAACTCGGCTCGGCCGTCGCCAGACATGCCATCCGGTGTTCCCGCCCCGCTGCGCGGTGCTCCCAGCGGCCGGCGCGCAACCGTTTGATCAGGCCAAGCCGGGCCTGATGCCCCGCGTCGCTAGCCTGTCGGGCCGTGCTTGTACCCAGAGATGACATACGCAACGTCGCGATCGTCGCGCACGTCGACCATGGCAAGACGACGCTGGTCGACGCGATGCTGTGGCAGTCGGGCGCGTTCAGGGTCGGCCAGGACGTGGCGACACGCGTGCTCGACTCGATGGATCTGGAGCGCGAGAAGGGGATCACGATCCTCGCGAAGAACACTTCGCTGCGCTACAAGGACGTGAAGCTGAACATCATCGACACGCCCGGACACGCGGATTTCGGCGGCGAGGTGGAGCGCGGGTTGACGATGGTCGACGGCGTTTTGCTGCTGGTGGACGCGAGCGAGGGGCCGCTGCCGCAGACGCGCTTCGTGCTGCGCAAGGCGCTCGAGGCGAAGCTGCCGGTGATCCTCGTGATCAACAAGGTCGACCGGCCCGACGCGCGCGTGGCGGAGGTCGTCGACGAGGTGTACGAGCTGTTCCTCGACCTCGACGCCGACGAGCAGCAGATCGACTTCCCGATCGTCTACTGCAACGCGAAGGCGGGGGTGGCCTCGCTGAAGTACGACCCCGCGAGCGCGATCGAGGAGCGCGACCTGGCGCCGCTGCTGGACCTGCTGCTGGAGCGGATCCCGGCGCCGCTGTACGACCCCGAGCATCCGCTGCAGGCGCTCGTGACGAACCTCGACGCCTCGCCCTACGTCGGCCGCCTCGCGCTCTGTCGCGTCAGGCACGGGAACATCAAAAAGGGCCAGCAGATCGCGTGGTGCCGCGCCGACGGGAGCGATCCAGAAAGCGCAGGTGGCCGAGCTGTACGTGACCGACGCGCTCGACCGCGTCGACGCGGTGGAAGCGGGGCCGGGCGAGATCATCGCCGTGGCCGGGATCGCCGAGGTGACGATCGGCGAGACGCTGGCCGATCCCGACGACCCCAGGCCGCTGCCGGTGATCACGGTCGACGAACCGGCGATGTCGATCACGATCGGCGCGAACACCTCGCCGCTGGCGGGGAAAGACGGGAGCAAGCTGACGGCCCGGCAGATCGAGGCGCGCTTGAAGCAGGAGCTCGTCGGCAACGTCTCGCTGCGCGTGCACGAGACCGCGCGGCCGGACACCGTACGAGGTGCAGGGCCGCGGCGAGCTGCAGCTGGCGGTGCTGGTGGAGATCATGCGCCGCGAGGGCTTCGAGCTGACGGTCGGACAGCCGCACGTGGTCGAGCACGAGATCGACGGCAAGCGCCACGAGCCCGTCGAGCGCCTGTCGGTCGACGTGCCCGAGGAGCACGTCGGCACCGTCACCCAGCTGCTGGCCGCGCGGAAAGGCCGGATGGAGCACATGATCAACCACGGCACGGGCTGGGTGCGGCTGGAGTACCTGGTGCCCGCGCGCGGGCTGATCGGCTTTCGCACGGAGTTCCTGACGGAGACGCGCGGGACGGGAATCATGCACCACGTGTTCGACCGCTGGGAGCCGTGGGCGGGCGAGCTGCTGACGCGTCAGAGCGGCGTGCTCGTGGCCGACCGCCGCGGCGCAGACGGTCACCTTCTCGCTGTTCACCCTGCAGGAGCGGGGCTCGCTGTTCGTCGGTCCCGGCGAGGAGGTCTACGAGGGCAT
This sequence comes from uncultured Solirubrobacterales bacterium, assembly GCA_963804555.1. Classification (GTDB taxonomy): domain Bacteria; phylum Actinomycetota; class Thermoleophilia; order Solirubrobacterales; family Solirubrobacteraceae; genus Palsa-744. Next base: position 685,003 of record CAWDQX010000003.1, on the reverse strand, counting down.
GATCATCGGCGAGAACGCGCGCTCGGAGGACCTCGACGTGAACCCGGTGAAGGAGAAGCACCTGACGAACATGCGCTCCTCGACCTCCGATGTGCTCGTGCGCTTGGACGCGCACCGCAAACTGACGCTCGACGAGGCGCTGGAGTTCGTGCGCGAGGACGAGTGCGTGGAGGTCACGCCGGAGAACGTGAGGATGCGCAAGGTCGTGCTGGGGAAGACCGAGCGCAGTGAAGACGGCGCGACAGGCGCGCAAGTGAGGCGATGGCGCAGGTGTCGGGACTGCCCGATAGGCTCTCGCCCGTGAACAGATCGAATGAAAACACGCCGGGTCGCCCTGCTGGCCGCGGCCCTGATGCTCGCCCTGAGCGCCGCCACCGCGAGCGCCGCGACCGTGATCCACTTCCAGCCCGAGAGCGCGTCCGCGCTGACGGCGCAGCTGCACCATCACGAAGTCCACGCGCTGACCTTCCACCCGACGCCCGCGCCGGGGCACGTGCACGTCTCGCTGAACGACGGGCGGCACTTGACCGTCGTCTACCCCGCCTCCGAAGAAGCGCAGTTCGTCGCGCTGGCGCGCGCGGACGGCACGCCGGTCGCGGTCGCCGTGGCCAAGCCGAAAGCCGCCGCGAAACCGGCGCACCACACCCTGCGCTATGTCGCGGGCGGGATTCTGGTGCTCGTGATCGTCGTCGTCGCGGCCGTCCTGCTGGTGGATCGCCGCCGCAAGCTCAGCGAAGAGGCGGCGATGCGCCTCCCACGCAGAGCCAGTCATTGCCGTAGATCAGCGCCATCTGAGCGGTCATTCCGCTCAGAACCAGGTGTTCGCTCCGGCTCGGAACCGGGGTTGTCCATCCCGCTCAGAACCCGGTGTTCGTCTTGACGCGCTTGCGGTCTGACGGGTGCAGCCTGCCCTTCTTCGCGAGCGTGGCGCACGCTTCGGCAATGTCCTGACCGAGCGTGACTGTCATCGAGTAGCTGAGCGTCTGCTTGACGAGCGCGCGCATGATCTTGACGTGTTCGGCGTTCGGCGGGAGCGTGTAGGCGGGCAACATCCAGCCTCGCTCGGCGGCGAGCTGGGCGGCGACGTCGAACTCGTCGTAGTCGTGCCCGTCCGTCAATTTGAACGCCACGAGTGGGAGCTGCTCGTCCTCGGCGGCGCCGATGATCTCGAACTCGCCGATCGCCGCGATCTCGGAGGCGAGCGCCCGCGCGTTGTACTTCATCGTCTCCATGATGTAGCGGTAGCCGGAGTGACCGAGACGCGCGAAGTTGTAGTACTGGGCGAGCACCATTGCCGACCCGGTGGAGAAGTTCAGGGTGAACGTCGCGTCGCGCTTGCCGAGGTAATTCTCATAGAACACGAGATCCTCCGCGAGGTCACTCTCTTCTCTGAACACGAGCCAGCCGATGCCGGGATAGACGAGGCCGAACTTGTGACCGGAGACATTGATCGAGCGAACCTGCTCGAGGCGGAAGTCCCAATGCGATTCTGGGTAGAGGAATGGCCACACGAAGCCGCCGCTGGCCGCGTTGACGTGCAACGGCACGTCCAGACCCTGGTCGTGCTTGAGGGCCACGAGCAAGGCGTTGATCCCACGGATGTCATCGGAGTGTCCGGTGAACGTCGTGCCGAGCACGGCGGCGACGCCGATCGTGTTCTCGTCGATGTGCGCCTCCACGTCCTCGGGCCCGATCGTGTACTTCTCCGGCGCGAGCGGAACGATGCGGGGCTCGACGTCGAAGTAGCGGCAGAACTTCTCCCACACGATGTGGACGTCTCCGCCGAACACGAGGTTGGGGCGGTCGGTCGCCTTGCCGGCTGCCTCGCGGCGCTCGCGCCACTTCCACTTCAGCGACAGCGCGCCGAGCATGATCGCCTCCGAGGACCCCTGCGTGCGTGCGCCCGTCGTCTTCCCAGGTGCGTGGAACAGGTCGGCGAGCATTCGAATGCAGCGCTGCTCGATCTCGGCCGTCTGCGGGTACTCGGCGTGGTCGATGAAGTTCGTGTGCAGGTTTTCCGCGATGATGCGGTCGGCCTCGGGCTCCATCCACGTGGTGACGAACGTCGCGAGATTGCGCATCGGGATGCCGTCGAGCACCATCTCCTTTTCGATCAAGCCCATCGCTTCCTCGGCGGACATGCCGATCTTCGGCAGCTTGTTGTCGGGGGCGGGCTCGAGCAGATAGCGATTGCCGTAGCGATGCTCCAGGCGCTCGATCTGCTCGCGCGTGAGCTCAAGCGGGTGTCCGTCGGCGTGCTGGCTGGCAGGCTGCTTGGGGGACGGCATGCGTGGCGATCATACGCCTACCCCCGCGCGCGCCGCCAGTCAATCAAGTGGGCCGCCAGGGATCTCAAGAATAAGACTCAGTCTCTATGATATGTTGCCGCACGTGATGAGGCTATCGAATGGTCGGAGAGGAGCTCCCACTCAGATGGAGAATCTGCTTGCGAACAGGCGTCTACGGCGCCGCGCTGTGCCGTGGTTCTCGTGCTGGTGGCCGCGTGCATGGCGGGCTGTGGTGGCTGGTGCGGCAGAGCACCACGGCCGGCGGTGTCAGGCTCGAGCGCCACGATCTCCGCGGTCGGCGCGGAGAACGAGTACGCGAACGTGATCGAACAGATCGGCGGGAAGTACGTCAAGGTCACCGCGATCGAGAGCAACCCGAACACCGACCCGCACACCTTCGAAGCGAGCCCGAGCGTCGCGCAGACGGTCAGCGCGGCGAGTCTTCTGATCGAAAACGGTGTGGGCTATGACACCTACATGGAAAAGATCGAGTCGGCCGTGCGCCGACTCCTCCCGCAAGGTCATCAACGTGCAGCACCTGCTCGGCCTCCCGGACTCCACCCCGAACCCGCACCTCTGGTACAAGCCGGAAACGATGCCGGCGGTCGCGAAGGCGCTGGTCAGCGACCTGTCGGCGCTGCAGCCCGCGCACGCGGCGTACTTCCAGGAAAACGCGAAGAAGTTCGAAGAATCGCTGAAGCCGTGGTACGCGGCGATCGCGAAGTTCAAGGCTGCCTACCCGAACACGCCGGTCGCGACGACCGAGCCGGTCGGCGACTACATGCTCGAAGCCGCCGGGACGAAGAACATGACGCCGTTCACGCTGCAGGCCGGCGATCATGAACGGCACCGACCCGGCGCCCCAGAACGTGACGCTCCAGAACGGCCTGTTCACCGGGCACAAGGTCAAGGTGTTCGTCTACAACCAGCAGGTGACCGACTCGCTGACCAACTCCTTCAGGGAACTGGCGCTCAAGGAAGGCATTCCGGTGGTCGGCGTGTACGAGACGATGCCGGTCCCCGGCTATGACTACCAGTCGTGGATGCTCGCCGAGGTCAAGGCGCTGGAAAAGGCCGTGAAGGAAAAGGTCTCCACGCAGAAGCTCGTGCCATGAACGAGGCGCCGCCGGCCACCGAGAGCCAGGAGATCCTGGAGGTCGACGGCGTCTGCGTGCGGCTGTCCGGGCGCACGATCCTCGACGGGGTCAGCTTCCAGATCGCGCCGGGCCAGTTCACGGGCCTGATCGGATCGAACGGGGCGGGAAAGACGACGCTGTTCCGGGTGATCCTCGGCCTGCAGGCGGCGAGCACGGGAGCGCGTGCTCGTTGCAAGGCCGCGAGCACGCGACGCCGCCATCGCCTGATCGGTTACGTGCCGCAGAAGTTCCTGTTCGACCCGGATGTTCCGCTGCGCGCGCGCGATCTCGTGGGGCTCGGGATCGACGCGCACCGTCTCGGGGTGCCGCGGCCCTCCCGGACCAGACGGGCGCTCGTCGAGGAGATGCTGCACGCGGTTGACGCCGAGCGCTTTGCCGACACGCGTGTCGGCAAGCTCTCCGGCGGCGAGCAGCAGCGGATCCTGATCGCGCACGCGCTCATCGCCCGCCCGCGGCTGCTGCTGCTCGATGAGCCGCTGGCGAACCTCGACCTGGGCAGCGCCGCACGAGGTCGTGGCGCTGCTCGCGCGCATCACCCGCGAGCAGGAGATCGCGGTGCTGATCTCCGCGCACGAGATCAACCCGCTGCTGGCGGTGATGGACCGCATCGTCTACCTCGCCGCCGGGCGCGCGGCCAGCGGCAGCACCGAGGAGGTCGTCCGCGCGGATGTGCTCAGCGAGCTCTACGGCCACCACGTCGACGTCCTGCACGTCCACGGTCGCGTGCTGATCGTCGCCGGCGCCGGCGAGGACACCGACCTGGCCGGCCACGAGGGCGTCTTCCCTCGGATCCGAGGATTCCGTCGTGAGCCACTTCCTTTCCCCGATCTTCGCCCCCGGGTTCTTCGAAAGCGAAGCCGTGCACATCGCCCTCGCCGTCGGGGCGCTCGTCGCGGTCGTCACCGGCGTGGTCGGCGTGTTCACGGTCATGCGGGGCCAGTCCTTCGCGGGCGAGGCATTCGGCGACCTCGGCACCACGGGCGGCGCGGGCGCGTATCTCGTCGGCGTCGGGCCGCTGTGGGGGTTCGTGCTGGGCAACGTGATCGCCGCTGGCGCGATGGAGGCGATCGGCGTGCAGCGCGCACGCGGACGGGATCTCGCCACCGGGATCGTGCTCGGCGCCGGGATCGGCCTCGCGGCCCTGTTCCTGCATCTGTACACCACCGAGCACAGCACCACCGGAGCGACCGTCACGATCCTGTTCGGCTCGGTGTTCGCGATCTCCAGCTCGACGATCCCGCTGATCCTGCTGCTGAGCGCCGTCGTGCTGGCGATCACGCTCACGATCTACCGTCCGCTGCTGCTCAGCTCCGTGAACGCCGAGATGGCATCGGCCCGCGGAATCCCCGTGCGGCTCATCGGCGTGCTCTACCTGCTCGCGCTCGCGCTCGCGGCGGCGCTCGCGGCGATCACGATCGGCACGATCCTCTCAACCGCCCTGACTCGTCGGGCCGGCCGCGAGCGCGCTGCGAGTGACCAGACGCCCGCTGACCGCGCTGCTGACCGCAGCGGGCATCGGCATCGGCGCCATGTGGCTCGGCATCATCCTCGCCTACGACAGCTTCGACTGGCCGCCCACAGGGCAACGGCTGGCCCGTGAGCTTCTTCGTCGTGACCCTCGTGTTCATCACCTACCTGCTATCCGGGCTCCCCGAAGCCAGACGCCGCCGACGCGCAGACCGGACCCCGTCCCCATCCCCGGTGGCGCAGCCGGCGACGCCGAGCTAGCGGGCGCACAACATGTTCTCCGGTTTCATGGTCAACGCCTGGGAGGTTGCGAGCATCGTCGCGGTCGTCGCGGGGATCGTGGGGTTCTTCACGGTCATGCGCGGATCGGCGTTCGCCGCGCACGCGATCCCCAACGGGTCCTTCGCCGGCGCCGCCGGCGCCAGCCTGATCGGCGTCAGCACGCTCCTCGGCCTCGGCGTCTTCTCACTCGGCGGCGCTCTGACGATCGGCCTGCTCGGCCGCAAAGGACGCCACGATGTCGCGACCGCCCTCGCGCTCGTAGCGATGCTCGCCCTCGGCGCGCTGTTTTTGAGCTTCAGCGTCGAGTACGCCCCAGAGGTCTACTCGCTGCTGTTCGGCGAGGTGCTCGGGATCAGCCCCAACGAGATCGCGCCGACCGCGATCCTCGGTGCCCTGTGCATCCTCGCCATCGCCATCCTCTACCGGCCGCTGATGCTCTCCTCGGTCCTCCCCGAGGTGGGAGAGGCACGCGGCATCAGCAGCTTTCGCATGGAGATGCTGTTCCTCGCCGTGCTCGCGCTCGCGACGACGATGACCGTGCCAGTCGTCGGCACGCTGCTGATCTTCAGCCTGATGATCGGCGCGCCGGCGGCGGCCCGCTCGTTCACCGACCGCCCACTCGTGGCGATGGCCCTGTCGGTCGCGTTCGCGCTGCTGATCGTGTGGATCGCGATCGCCGCCTCCTATGAGACCAACTATCCGGTCGGGTTCTTCGTCGGCGCCGGCAGCGCCGTCTCGTACGCGCTCGGACGTGGATGGGCTGTCTGGGGTCCGGGAGCCCGTCGCGGCGAGGCGACGCCGGAGGCGATCGTGACCACGCCTCTACCATCTTGATATGAGCTCTCGTGTCGCCCCGACCGCTGGGACCTGGGTGCAGCGCGCCGAGGCGACGCTCGCCGCGTCCGGGCACAAGCGCGGCGGCGCCCGCCGTGCGGTGGTGGAGCTGCTCGACGCTCAGCAGTGCGCCCTGACGGCGGTGGAGATCGAGGACGCACTGCGCGAAGGGGGCGGCGGCGCGGGAGAGCGGCGCCGGGTGAGCCGCGCGAGCGTCTACAGGATCCTCGACGAGCTCGAGCGGCTGGGGCTCGTGCAGCGCGTGGAGACCGGCCAGGCGATGGTCCGCTACGAGCGCGTGTGCGAGCACGAGGAGCACATCACCACCATCTCGTGTGCGACGAGTGCGGCGTGTGATGCCCTTCTCCGACACTGCCCTGGAGAGCGCGATCGAGACGCTCAGCGAGCGGGTCCCCCTGAAGGTGTCCGAGCACGAGATCGTGCTGCACGGCTCGTGTTCTGACTGTGCGGCGTAACGCTGTCCGGCGGCTGGTTCCACAGATAGCTGAGCACACAGCCGAGCACACCGACGGCGACCACGAGCAACACCGGGCCGGAGTCCTCGGCGAGCGCGCCGATCACGCCCGCGGTCAGGCCGCCGGCGAGTGCGGCGAGCCAGCCGGGGTCGCAGTCGACGGGCGCGAGCAGGCGCCGGTGGTAGCGCACGGCGAGCGCGGAGACGACGAGCGCGAGCGCGGTCGCGAACGGCATCGCGCCGTGAATGAGCTCGTCGTAGGCGGCGGTGTAGCGGCGGACGATGATGTCGCGTATTTCGCCGGCCGAATGGGCGTGCAGCACGCTGCCGGTGTAGTGGCCGGTGCCGTGCGCGGTGGTGAGATCGAGCGCCGCGAGCACCACCAGGCCGACGACGGGGCTGATCAGCACGATCAGCGCGCGCCGGCGGGTGAGGCGGCCCGGTAGCAGCAGCACCGTGGCGACGGCTGTGCCGGCGCTCACGAGGATCACGCCGCCGACGCCCGCGCCGATCCGCGCCGAGCCCTCGATCACCGCGAGCACGATCCCGCAGACGGCCATCGTCGTGGCCGCCCGGCGGCCCCGCACCGCGGGGTACAGCGCGGCGGCGACGGCGGCGAAGCACGAGCACGGCGAGCCCCGACTTGAGCTCGTTGCCGATCCCGTAGAAGCGCACGCCGAGCTCCGGGTTGGGGCCGAGCAGCGAGCGCGCGAGCAGCTGCGTGCCGGCGAGCGCGTCGACGGTCAGCGCCACGACCGCGACGACCGCTGGCGCGAGCGGCGCGCGCGGCCAGGGCAGCAGCCGGTCGCTGATCGCGCCGAGGGCGAAGCAGATCAGCACGAGCAGCGCGTCTTCGACCCCTCGACCGGGCTCGAACGCCGCCGGGACGAGCACCGCCACCGGCGTCCACAGCAGCGCCAGGCCCCCCACGCGCGCCGCCCATGCACGGGCTCTGTAGCGTCGCAGCGCAAGCGCGGCGAGCATCAGCAGTGCCCAGGCGCCGAAGAGACAGGCCAGCGCTCCCAGTCGGCGACCGTAGATGACGTTGCAGGCGGCCTTTGAACGAGCGCAGGTAGGCGCCGTCGAAGGAGCCGTCCAGCTCGATCGGCTTGCCGCGCATCTCGTCTGGAATGGCCAGCCCGAGGTGGCGGAGGATCGTCGGCGCGAGATCGACCGCGGAGATCAGGCCGCGCTGGTTGGTGCTCTGCGAGGTGATCGTATGCCCTCCACCAAGCCCGCCGACGGCCACCCACAGCAGTTCGTTGCCGGGCGCGTCGGGCGCGCGCTGGACGACGATCTCGAGCTCGCCCGCGGGTCGCGCCGCGCTCAGGACGCGCAGGTCACTCAATCCGGGCGCGCCCGCCGGGAGGTCGGCCACGACCAGCTGCTCGCGGGCGTTCAACGCGGCGATGCGCGCGGGCAGCGTCGCCGCCGAGCCGAGCGACAGCGCCGCGATCCGGCCACCTTGGTCGGCCGCCGCCACCCCGTCCTGGTTAGTTCTCCCCGGCGATGCCCGCGTAGCCGGCGCCGCCGGGAATCCGCGAGGCGAGCAGCCCCGGTTCGAGGACCTGCGGCGCGTCGTGCGCGCGCTGCGAGCGCCGCCTGCCACTCCTCGACCACCGCGCCGCGCGTAGCGCGGTCTCAATGACAGGGCGGGCGGACGCTGGGGGCTGTAGGCCGAGGTGGAAACGCGCGAGCCCTGGGTGATGTCGAGCATCAGCTGGGCGGTCGTGTAGGTGCCCTGCGCGGCGCTCATGATCCCCGTCGAAAGGGAGGGCACGCTCGCGAGCTGCTCGCTGGTCGCACCGGGCAGAGAACTACGGCCGAGGGGCGATTAGGGTCAGGGGCGCTTGCGGTGGGTGAAGCGGCGACCACAGCAGAGGGTCGACCGATCGGAGATCGGCCGGCAGCGGACGCGTGCGCGGCGGGCCAGATGACAGCAGGAGCGCCGCGCAGGCCAGGGCGGCCGATGCCCCGCCGCGGAGTCGGCTCAGCCGTCCGCTCCCTCGGTGGCCACCTCGCGCCGCGGGCGCCGCGCGCTGTGCGGTGTCTCCGTCCGCGTGCTGACCCGTGCCGGAGATCGTGCCGCCCTCGATGTTGACGCGCGGCAGCAGCCGGCCGAGCCATGCGGGGATCTGCCACGTGCGCGCTCCGACGAGCGTGAGCACCGCGGGCAGCAGCAGGCAGCGGATCGACCAGCGCGTCGAGGAACACGGCGCTGGCGAGGCTCAGCCCGAACTCCTTGATGATGCGGTCTTCGCCGAGCATGAACGACAGGAACACGCACACCATGATCGCGGCGGCCGCGGTGACGACGCGTCCGGTCAGGGCCAGGCCCTCCTGCACGGCGCGCTGGTCGTCGCCGGTGCGCACCCAGCGCTCGTGCATGCGCGAGACGAGGAACACCTCGTAGTCCATCGACAGGCCGAACACGATCGCGAACAGCATCACCGGGATGAACGACTCGATCGGGCCCTGCTGGACGCCGAACAGGCCGCCGAGCCAGCCCCACTGGAAGATCGCCACGATCACGCCGAGCGAGGCGCCGATGCTGAGCAGGTTCATCACCGCGGCCTGCAGCGGGATCACGAGCGAGCGGAACACGATCATCAGCAGCAGCGCGCGAGAGCAGCACGACGACGCCGATGAACAGCGGCAGCTTGTGCGCGAGCGTCGTCGGCGAAGTCGACCGCGCCGGCGGTCACGCCGCCGACGTAGACGGTCATGCCCGTGTGCGCCTGGCGATCGGCGGGACGACGCTTCTCGCGCAGGCGTTCGACGAGCTGGGTGGTCGCGTATGCCTGGGGCGAGGAGTGCGGGTAGACGGTGATCGTCGCCACGTTGCCGGCCGGGTTGAGCTTCGCCGGGGCGACCGACACCACGCCGGGCGTGGCGGCGATCGCGCCGCGGAGCTCTTCGACAGGCGTCTTGCCGACGTGTGGGGTCGCCACCAGGAGAACCCCTTGTTCGGCGGCTTCTTTGCTCGGGTTCGGGATCTTCGCGACGACCAGCAGCGGCCCGTTGAAGCCTTGGCCGAAGCCCTGCGCCAGCAGCTCGTAGGCGCGGTGGGTCGTCTGGCTCGGCGGGGTCGTTCGAGGCGTCGCTGGAGCCGAGCCGCAGCGCGGTCGCGGGAGCGGCGATCAGTAGCATCACGAGCGCGGAGACGATCGCGATGCTCCACGGTCTGCGCTGCACGAACTTGCTCCAGCGCAGCCACATGCCGCCGCTCGCCTGGGCAGAGCGGTGTCCGGCTCGCCGGATGCCGCCTCGCTGTCTTGGCGGCGCGACGTGCGCGCTCGCCGGCTCGGCCGCGCGACGCGGGCGCCGAAGGTGGTCAGCAGCGCCGGCAGCAGCGTCAGCGAGGCGAGCATCACCAGCAGCACGCCGATCGAGGCGGAGATCGCCACGCCGTAGAGGAAGCTGACGCCGAGCAGCATCATCCCGAGCAGCGCGATCACGACCGTGCAGCCCGCGAACAGCACGGCGCGCCCGGCGGTGTCGATCGCCTGCACGACGGACTCGCGGGGGTTCTCGAAGGTCGGCCCGGGCGTGGCGTAGGCCTCGCGGAAGCGCGTGAGGATGAACAGCGCGTAGTCGATCCCGACGCCGAGCCCGATCATCGCGGCGAGCTCCGAGGAGAAGTTGGGCGTGTCGACCACGTGCGTGAACAGTGCGATCGCCCCGAGCCCGGTGCCGAGGCCGAACAGCGCGGTGACGATCGGCAGGCCCATCGCGACCACCGAGCCGAACGTCAGCAGCAGCACGACGATCGCCGCGAGCAGGCCGACGGCCGTGGACAGGCCGAAGCCCGCCTGCTCGGTCGCCTCGATCGCCTGCCCGCCGAGCTCGACCTGAATCGGATCCCGCCCACCCCGGCCGCGGCGCGAGCGACCTTGACGACGCGTTCGGCGGCGCTCTTGGGCAGGAGGTTCGCTTTTTCGTCGAACACGACCGTCGCGAACGCGATCCGGCCGTCCGCCGAGATCGACTTGCCCGCCGCGGCGCCCGCGTAGGGGCTGATCACCGTCGTCGACGTGCGGCAGCTTCGCGACTTCGGCGAACATCGCGCTCATCCGCGCCTTCACCGCCGGGTCGAGGACCGTGCCCGGAGCTGACCTTGTAGACGATCGTGTCGCGGTCGCCCGCCTGCGCGGGGAAGCTGCGCTGCAGCAGGTCGGCGGCGCGCTGCGCGTCGGAGTTGGGCAGCGTGAAGTTGTTCGAGTAGCTGGTCCCCGCCGACTGGGCGACGACGTTGACGCCGAGCAGCAGCACGATCCAGCCGAGCAGCGACGTACTTGCGGTGGGTTGTCGACCAGCGGGCGAGCTTGAGCATGGCGTGACTCCGGGGAGGGAACTGGGCCTGGGAAGGGCGGAGGTCGTGGTTGGACGAAAAGCGCCCTTGCAAAGAGTAGCTGCCTAGTTGACGCTCGGATCCGAGGGCATGCGCGCGATCAGTGCGTAGCTGCCGCCCTTGCGCGTCAGCACGCTGCTCCACAGCTCTCGCGGAACCTCGGTGAACACGTCGTCGGGCACGGCGCTGTGCGCGATCCAGTCGCCCTGGTCGACCTCGGCGTCGAGCTGTCCCTCGCCCCAGCCCGCGTATCCGGCGAACACGCGCCTGCGCGCGGTCGCCTCGGTCAACTCATCGATGCCGGCGTCCGGAGCGGGGAAGCCGATGCGGCCAAGTACCAGCAGTCCCGCCGGGCGTGGGGTCCAGGAACTCGGCCAGGAACACGATCGAGCTCGGCTGTACCGGGCCGCCGACATACACCGGCTCGTGCTCCTGCACGGTCTGCTCCAGCTGCTGGCACCGCCTCGCCGACCGTCACCTCGGAGGGGCGGTTCAGCACGACGCCCATCGCGCCCTCCTCGCTGTGCACGCCGATCAGCACCACCGCGCGCCTGAAGTTGGGATCCATCAGCGCCGGTGAGGCGAGCAGCAGCTGGCCGCAGAGCGATTCCTCCATGATCTACTCGAGGCTACCGCTCGCACACCCCTCAACCAAGCAAGGAGATGCTCTTGAGCACTGAAGACTTCGACGTGATCGTCCTCGGCGCCGGGCCCGCCGGGGAGGTGTGCGCCGGGCGCCTGGCCGAGAACGGCCTCGCCGTCGCGCTGGTCGAGCGCGAGCTGGTCGGGGGCGAGTGCTCGTTTTACGCCTGCATGCCCTCCAAGGCCCTGCTGCGACCGGCCCAAGCGCTGGCCGAGGCGCGTCGCATTCCGGGAGCCGCCGAGGCCGCCGGCGGGGAGCTCGACGTCGCGGCCGTTCTGCGCCGCCGCGACGAGGTCGTTCACAACCTCGAGGACGATGCCCAGATGCCGTGGATCGAAAAGCGCGGGATCGCGCTCGTGCGCGGCCATGGCAGTCGTCTCCGGCGAGCGCGAGATACGCGTCGGCGAGGATCTGCTGCGTGCGCGCAAGGCTGTGATCCTCGCTCCTGGCACCGGCGCAGCGATTCCACCGATCCCCGGTCTGCGCGAGTCAAATCCGTGGACCAACCGCGAGGTGACGACGGCCAAGGCGATCCCCGACTCGCTGCTCGTGCTGGGCGGTGGCGTCGTCGGCGTGGAGATGGCCACGGCCTACGCCTCGCTGGGCGCGAAGGTGACGATCGTCGAGGCGCTGCCGCGGCTGATCGCGGGCGAGGAGGAGTTCGCCTCCGGCCAGGTCAAGGACGCGCTCCAAGCCGCCGGCGTGGAGGTCGTCGTCGGCACAAAGGCCACGGCGGTGTGGCGCGAGGACGGCAGTGGCCGGTCACACTCGAGCTCGAGGACGGCCGCGTCGTTCACCGGCGATGAGCTGCTGGTCGCGATCGGGCGCACTCCGCACACCGATGGGCTCGGCCTGGAGGAGCTCGGTCTGATGAAGTCGGACCCGCCCACCCAGTCGATCGAGGTGGACGAGGAGATGCGCGTGCCCGGCCACGAGTGGCTGTACGTCGTCGGCGACGCCAACGGCCGCGCGCTGCTCACGCACATGGGCAAGTATCAGGCGCGCCTCGCCGCCGATCACATCCTCGGACGCGACGGGTGCGACGACGGTCCTGCGCTCCGACGGGCGGCTCTCCCCGCGCGTGATCTTCACCGAGCCGCAGGTTGCGGCCGTCGGCCACACGCTGCAGAGCGCCGAAGACGCCGGCCTGAACGTACGCGCCGTGGAGACGTCCACAGAGGGGAACGCGGGCGGCAGCTTCGTCGGGCGCGACGCGCCCGGCACGGCACGGATCGTCGTCGATGAGGACCGCCGCGTGATCGTCGGCGCCACCTTCACCGGCGTCGATGTGGCCGAGTCGCTGCATGCCGCCACGATCGCCGTGATCGGCGAGGTCCCGCTCGAGCGCCTCTGGCACGCCGTCCCCTGCTTCCCCACGCGCAGCGAGTGTGGCTCAATCTGCTCGAAGAGTACGGCCTCTGATGACCGTTATGCTGAACTGCGGCTGAGCTGCACCACTGCACAACCACCACTGGACCGCAGGGTCCATCCACGCGATCGGAAGGTGAACGAATATGGCGAAGACCCCGCAGGTGGGCGAGCAGGCGCCCGATTTCGAGCTGCCCGGCACCGACGGCCCCTTCAAGCTGTCCGAGCATCGCGGCGAGCGCGTCGTGCTGCTGTTCTACCCCGGCGACGAAACGATGGTCTGCACGAAACAGTTCTGCTCCTATCGCGACCGGGCAGAGGACTTCGCCGCGCTGGATGCGACGGTGGTCGGCATCTCCTCCCAGGATCTCGACTCGCACGAGGGGTTCATCGCCAAGCACGGCCTCAACGTCCCGCTGTTATCGGACGTCGATCGGCAGGTCGCGATGAGCTACAGCGCCTTCTCTCCACGTCTCGGGATCAAGCGCGCGGTGATCGTGATCGACGAGGACGGGATCGTCCGCCACCGCCACGACCATCTGCTCGGGCTCGACTATCAGTCGGTTGACGAGCTCAAAGCCATGCTCGACGCGCTCGGATCCGCGCCGGCCGCGGCGTAGCCTCAGCGGCTCAGGGGCGTGTCCAGCTCCCGCTCGCCGTGCGGCCGGTCCTCGCCGGCACGCCGCGCGTGCAGCTCGGCCAGCTCCAACTGCAGGTTGCGTGGCGCCTCGCCGGGCCCCGGAGCCCGCCGCTGCCAGACGCCCTCGCCGTCGAGTTCCCACGAGCTCTGGTTGTCGGCGAACGCGCGCTCCAGCGTGTCGAGCAGCTCGGCGCGCAGTTCCGGGGTCCCGACGGCGCCGCGAGCTCGACGCGATGGTCGAGGTTGCGCGGCATCAGGTCGGCCGAGGAGATGTAGATCGTGTACTCCCCGTCGCGCTCGAACGCGTAGACGCGCGAGTGCTCGAGCAGGCGCCCGACGATCGAGACGACCCGGATGTTCTCGGAGATCCCCTCCAGGCCGGGCCGCAGGCAGCAGATCCCGCGCACGTTCAGGTCGACCCGCACCCCCGCCTGCGATGCTCGATAGAGCGCGCGGATGCAGCGCCCGTCGACGAGCGCGTTCATCTTCATCGCGATCCGCCCCGGACTCGAGCCCCGCCCGCCCAGTGCGCGGCGATCGTCTGCTCGATCTGGTCGATGATGCCGTCGCGCAGTTGGTTGGGTGCCGTCAGCACCTTGCGGTAGTGCAGCGGGCGGCCGTAGCCGGTGAGGTAGTTGAACATGTCGGCGACGTCGGCGCCGATCTGCTCGTCGGTCGTGAACAGTCCGAAGTCCGTGTACAGCCGCGCGGTCGCGGAGTGGTAGTTGCCGGTGCCGATGTGCACGTAGTTTCGAACTCCGTCGCCCTCGCGGCGCACGACGAGCACGCACTTGGCGTGCGTCTTCAGCGACGGCTGGCCGTAGACGACGTGCACGCCGGCCTCCTCCAGCGCCTTCGCCCAGTGGATGTTCATGCGCTCGTCGAAGCGCGCCTGCAGCTCGACCAGCGCGACCGCCTGCTTGCCGCGCTCGGTCGCGTCGATCAGCGCCGGCACGAGCGGCGAGTCGTCGCTCGTGCGGTACACGGTCTGCTTGATCGCGAGCACGTTCGGGTCGGCGACGGCCTGCTCGACGAAGCGCTCGACGGAGGTCGAGAACGAGTCGTAGGGGTGGTGCACGAGCACGTCGCCTTCGCGCATCGCGCCGAGCACATCGGGCCGCTCGCCCTCGTGGCGCAACAGGCGCGGATGGGTATGTCCCACCAGCGGCTCCTCGCGCAGCTCGGTGTAGCCGGGCAGCTTGACGATCTGCCACAGCGCGCCCATGTCGAGCAGCCCGTCGACCGGGTAGACCTCGTCCTCCTGCACCCCCAAGAGGCCCGCCAGCTCCTCGCGCAGGCGCTCCGAGCAATCGGTGCCGACCTCGACGCGCACGACCTCGCCGAAGCGCCGGCGGCGCAGCTCGTCCTCGACCGCCTGCAGCAGGTCGGCGGCGTCGTCGGAGACCTCCAGATCGGCGTCGCGTGTGACCCGGAAGACGTCGTAGTCGGCGATCTCCATCCCGGGGAACAGCGAGTCGAGATGGCAGGCGATCACGTCCTCGAGCGCCAGCAGCGTGATCGGGCCGAGCCCCGACCCCGCCGCCCCCGAGCCCGGCCCTTTGAGCGTGACGAAGCGCGGCAGGATCTCGGTCGGCACCTTCACACGCGCGAACACCGTCTGGTCGGTCACGGGATCGCGCACGAGCACGGCCAGGCTGAGGGACAGGTTGGAGATATACGGGAACGGCCGCCCGGGGGCCACCGCCAGCGGCGTGAGCGCCGGGAAGATCACCTTCTGGAAGTGCCTGGCCAGCTCCGCGCGCTGCTCGTCATCGAGCTCGTTCACGGCGAGGACGCGGATGTCGTGCTCGGCCAGCGCGGGGCGCAGGCGCCCTTCGAAGCAGTCGGTCAGTCGCTCGCCCAGCTCCAGCACGCGCTCGCGGATCAGCGCGATCGTCTTCGAGGGGGTGCGGCCGTCGGGCCCGGGGTTCTCGACGCCCGCGTCGATCTGGTCGCGCAGACCGGCGACGCGCACCATGTAGTACTCGTCGAGGTTCGTCGTGTAGATCGCGCAGAACTTCACGCGCTCGAGCAGCGGAATCCGCTCGTCCTCGGCCAGCTGCAGCACGCGCTCGTTGAAGTCGAGCCACGACAGCTCGCGGTTGAGGTAGAGCGCCGGATCGTGCAGATCGGTCATCGATCTTCACGCTACACGTTGACTGCACCAGGTAGTGTGAAGACCGAGAGGCAATGGCTCGTCAGCTCTGGCTACTACGTCACGCCGAGGCAGAGCCTCATGGCACTCGCTCCGACGCGGAGCGCCGCCTGACCGCGCGTGGCGAAGGCCAGGCGCGCGCCGCTGGGATCGCGCTGGCGCGTCTCGGACTCGACTTCGACACCGTCTTGTTCAGTCCCAAGGTACGCGCGCGTCAGACCGCTGAGCTTGCTGGGGAGCGCTGGAGCGCAAAGCAGCGCGGACTGGTGTCAGTGCATCCGCCGCTGGCAGTTGGTTTTGAAGCCCGCCAAGCCCTCGCCGAGCTGGCCAGCCTGCCGGCCGATGGGCGTCTGTTGCTCGTCGGTCATGAGCCCGACCTCTCGAGGGTGATCGGGGACCTGACGGGTGCCTGCCCAGATCTGAAGAAGGGAGGGTTGGCCGTGGTCAGGCTAGAGGGCGCCGGCGGTGAGCTCGTGGTTCTGATGCGCCCCCGCGAGCTTGCCCTGATCGCCGGTGGGCTGGGCGGGGTGGGCGGGATCCCAATCCACGGGGACTGAGGAGGGGACATCGAGGTCAACCACCTCCAGCGATTCGGCGGCAAAACGGTAGCCGATGCCGAAGTGAGTGTGGATATAACGCCACCGCGGCGAGGCCCGCTCGAGCTTTTGGCGGAGCTTGCGCACGAACACGTCGACCGAGCGGTCGCCGCGGACCATCGCGTAACCCCATAGGCGCGAGTAGATCTCCTCGCGCTCCAACACTCGTCCCTCTGCGGCGGCGAGCAGCTCGATCAGCTCGAACTCGCGCCTTGTCAGATCGAGGCCTTGGCCCCCGACGAACGCCTGGAATTGGTCGGAGCGTATCTCGACCTCGCCTGCCATCAGCGGCTTTGACTCGGTGCGGCTGGTGGAGCGCCGACGGCGACGCGCGACGCCCTGTACACGGGCAATGACTTCCTCGGGGTGGCATGGCTTGGTGATCCAGTCGTCGGCCCCGAGGCGCAGCCCGCGCACCCGTTGAGCCACGGTCGAAGGGCCGGTGCAGACGACGACGCCCAGTTCGGGCAACGCTCCGCACAGCCGCTCCAACCACTCCCACGCCTGCGGACCGAGCACGGCGAGGTCGACGACGAGGGCGCTCAACCTCATCGAGGCCACCGCGTCGGTAGGGACCGGACTACCGAGCACGCGATGCTCCCAGCCGAGGCGATCCAAGCGCTTGCTCAGCACTTGGATGAACCCGCTGTCTCGGTCGAGCACGGCGATGCGCATTGAGGATGCGCTCGATGTGCTTGACGCCGCCTCCTCCGTGGCGCGGATGCTTTCCGTCATCGGGCGTCAGTCTAGGGGACCTTGCAGACCCTTGCGCGGCGCGGCGCAAATGGTTACAGGATGTTCACAGGAGAAATACGCTAATTGCGGACGGAATCAGGCACCTCTGACCATGCGTAACAGGCCGGGCTACGCCGCTGGCAAGAAAGTGAGCTCCTTCAACCCGTCGCTGTTCTCGGCGCCTGAGAGCACCCGCTGATAGCCCTCTGCCAGCCGCTGGAGAGCCCGCTCCCAGGTGCGCTGTCCTACCGCGGCGAGCGCGGCGCGGAGAGGCGCTCGAGCAGCAGTGGCGAGGAGGCGAGCTCGACCAGGGCGCCGGCAAGGACGGAGGCGTCGGCCTCGCGTAGCAGACCGGTGACACCGTCCTCGATCAGCGAGAGCGGACCGCCCGCGGCTACGGCGAGCACCGGTAGCCCGCTTGCCTGAGCCTCGAGGATGACCTGACCGAAGGTGTCGGTGGCGGATGCGAAGAAGAACAGGTCGGCGCATGCATAGACCCGGGCCAGCTCGGTGCCCTCCAGCCAACCCAAGAAGGTGGCCGCATCGCCGAGGCGCTCACGTAGGCGCTCTTCCTCGGGTCCGCCGCCCGCGAGCACGAGCTGCAAGCGGGGATTGCGCTCACGCGCGAGCAGGAAGGCGTCGGCTAGGAGGTCAACGCCCTTCTCGCGGGTGATCCTGCCGGAGTAGAGCACGTTGATGGTCTCCTGCGCCAGCAGACTTTCGTCGTGCAGGGCGGGGTCAAAGCGCGAGGTATCGACGCCGCGATCCCAGCGCAAGATCTTCTCGGCTCCCATCCCGATCCCGGCGAGGGCGGCGTCGGAGGCGAGGCTGGGAGAGAGGACGATGTCGCAAGCGTTGTAGAACGCGCTGACGGCAAGACCCATCGCATCGGCCACATGCCGCTGTCCTGAGCGCAGATCGGCGTAGGCGGTGAGCTCGGTGTGATAGCTGCCGACCAAGGGCAGTCCGAGCGCGCGGGCGACGAGCACGCCGGCGATTCCGGCGGGACCCGGCGAGCAGACGTGGATCGCGTCGAAGGCGCCATCGGAGAGCGTCTGCACGGCGGCGGGCAGGCTGGGGACGCCGATCGAGAGGCCCGGGTAGTAGGGCACGTCGATCTCGGCGACGGCGGGCAGGCGCAGGTCGACCTCGGGGTCGGTGCCGAGCACCGCGATCTCGAAGCCGGGGACGCCGCGCTGGCGGATCTCTTCGATCGTGCGGGTGACGCCGTGCATCGAGCTGATGCCGTCGGCGAGGATCGCCACGCGGGGCGTCTCGCCGTCATCGCCGGAGCGCCCGTCGAGCTTGGCGCACTCGTTGGCGAGGAAGGCGGTGGCAGGGGCGTAGGGGACTGCCGCGATGCAACTCTCGAACAGTCCCTCGGCGGCGGCGAGCACCTCGGCCTCGCCGGTGGCCGCGCTCACCGCGACGTTGACCGCGGCGCGCAGCTTACGCTCGTGCAGTCGGCAGGCGCGGCGGAAGAGGCTGGAGTGGCTGAAATCATCGGCCTGCATCAGGTCGATCAGCCCGCGCTCGTCGAGGTGGTCGAGCTCGACCGCGGAGAGCCAGGCGCGCAGCAGGCAGCGGGCGTCGGCGGGTGAGAGATCTACGCCGGTGGCGCCATGGCGGGCGTCTCCCTCGCGGAGCAGGCGTTGCATCATGTTCAGCACCGTGCGCGGGTCGGGACGCGCGGACTCCTCCTGGCCCTCCACGGATCCGAGCGAGCGTGCGGCCAGGGCGATCGCCGCGTGCGCCCACTTCGCCGCGCTGCCCTGCTTGCCACGCGCCGTAACCTGCCCGGCGCGCAAGAACGCGAGGAACTCAGCCGGCGTGCCGGCGGCGGGCGCTTCGGTGAAGGTACGCCCGATGTCAACCCCCGCGTGGTCGTCTGAGCCGCCGATGCCGATGCCGTCGCGAGTGGCGACGTAGGTAGCGGCGGGCCTGTTGAGCTCGCGGGCGCGCGCGCCGTTGCGAATCTCCCAGACGCTGAACAACTCTGCCAGGCGCCGCCGATGGCGGGCGGTGAGGGGGGCGCCGACGTTGTAGTACGGGTGAGCCAGCGCGCATGCGATCTCCCGCTCGTAGAGGTAGGCGGCGCACAGCTCGACGTCGCCGGAATGGGCCTGCAGCCATTCGTGGTCCTCGCCGGTGATCCCGTAGCAAAGGACGTGGACCGCCTGAGGCTCGCCGCGGAAGTTGGCGGTGAGCTCCTCGGAGACGAACACATCGGGACGCTCGGCGATCTGCAGAGCACCGTCGATCGTGTCGTGGTCGGTGATCGTGACGAAGTCCATGCCCCTGCGCTTGGCCAGCGCGTAGACCTCCTCAGGCGGGGTGGCGCACTCAGGTAGGCCGAGGGCCCGCTGGACACCGAGCCGGGAGAACTGAGAGAAGGTGGAGTGGCAGTGGAGGTCGACTCTAGATGCAGCCGAATCCTGCGTATCGACCCGGATGGTCGAGCTAGTCATTTCGATGACTCCTTTGGTTATTTATCGTGCTTACAGGTTTACCCTGCAAAAGCCCGCTTTTGTGATGAGTTGGGGATCATCGTGTGAAGGGGCTGTAAAGATTTTTGGGAAGGGACTTCAACTGATACGTGACACGCCGAGCCCTCGCGATGAGAATCCGCTCATCCTTTGCACGCCCCTCGGCGTGTCCGTAAGCTGTCGCCGTCATGCCGACGCCCCTTGCGATCCCCGTGGCCTCAGCGATCAGCTACTTCCAGGCGATCGTGCTCGGCTTCCTACAGGGGGTGACCGAGCTCTTCCCGGTCTCCAGTCTCGGTCACACGGTGCTGTTCCCGACGTTGTTCGGCTGGAACGCGCTCGTCAAGGCCCAATCCCAGTCGGAGTCCTTCTGGTTGGCGTTCGTCGTGATGCTGCACGTCGGCAGTGCGCTCGGGCTGCTGGCGTACTACTGGCGCGACTGGGTGAAGATCGTGCGCGCGTTCTTCCGCACGCTCGGCACCCGTCGGATCGAGTCCAGTGATGAGCGGCTGGCCTGGCTGATCATCGTGGCGAGCGTGCCAGCCGGGGTCATCGGCCTCGCGCTCGAGCACCCATTGCGCACGTTGACCGCCAAGCCTGAGATCGCGGCGATCTTCTTGATGGTCAACGGCGGCCTGCTGTTCGCGGCCGAGCGCTTCCGCCGCCGCGCCCAGGTACGCGAACTGGCTGTACGGGAAGGCGCCAAGCCAGACGGGGCCCGCGAGTTGGACACGCTGGAGTATCGCGAGGCGCTCGTCGTCGGTGTGGCCCAGTCGACCGCGTTGGTCGCGGGCATCAGCCGCGATGGCGTGACGATGGGTGCCGGGCTGGCGCGTGGCCTGGACCACAGCGACTCGGCGCGCTTCGCGTTCTTGCTCGCCACGCCGATCATCCTTGCCGCCGGCGTCGTGAAGCTGCCCGACCTGCTCGGGCATCTCGGTAACGGCGTGCGCGGTCAGGCGCTCGTCGGCTGCGCGGCCGCCGCGGTGACGGCGGTCTTCACCGTGCGCTTCCTCGTCAACTACTTCAAAACCAAAACGCTGATCCCGTTTGCCATCTACTGTCTGGCGTTCGGCTCGTTCATGCTCATCTACACGCTGGCGTAGGCCGCCTCGGCCGTCCGCCGCCTCCTATCCACGGCTCCTGCCGCCATCATGTGAGCGCGATGCCCGTACCGAAGACTCCCCCGAAGATGTTCGAAACCCGCAGCCAGGCCTGGCAGGAGGTCGGCCTGCTGCATCAGGTCAGCCCGCGCGCGGTCAAACGCGCACGCCTGGAGGCGGTCGTGCTCGCCGTCCTGTTCGTCGCGGTGGTGGTCATCTACAACAACCGCAAGAGCCTGCTCGGGGTCGATACGCGCGGCAGCGCGCCCGAAGTGAACACGGCGGCGCACATACTCACGGTGCTCATGCTGGTGTTCCTCGGCTGGGCGATTGCCAGGGACTTCGGCCGTGCCCTGGGGCCGGCGCTGTTCAGGCGCCTGGATCCCGCCACGGCGGGACCGGTGGGGTTCCTGATCCGCCTGGCGACGGTCGGCCTCGCGCTGCTGGTGGCGCTGGACGTGGCCGGTGTGCAAGCGCGCACGCTGCTCGTCGGCGGCGCTTTCACCGCGGTGATCCTCGGGCTGGCCGCGCAGCAGACGCTCGGCAACGTGATCGCGGGCACGGTCCTGCTCAGCGCGAGCCCGTTCAAAGTAGGCGACAGGGTACGCCTGCAGGGCGGTCCGCTGGCCGGCCAGATCGAGGGGACGGTCAGCTCGCTGGGGCTGCTCTATACGACGTTTGCGACGGAGGAGGACTTGGTGATGGTGCCCAACAGCGTGGTCCTCAACGTCGCCGTCATCGCTCAGGGGCCGGCCTCGGCGAGCAACCGGCCGGAGCTGGCCCGGCGGCCCCGCACGCCGTAGCGCAGGAACAAGCTGGAGTCGTGCTTCAGCACGCTCAGCAGCGAAAGCTCGACTGGCGGGGAGAGCTCGGGCCCGGCGAGGATCCGCAGCGCCTCGGGGTGGGCGGGATTTCCGTCAGGATCGCCCCCCGCTAATACGGGCGCGAGCGAGAGGAACAGCTCGTCGACGAGCCCGACGCCGAGCAGCTGCGCGTTCAGGTGCGGGCCGCCCTCGCACAGCAGGGTGCGCACGCCGAAGCGCTCGCGCAGCTCGGCCAGGGCGGCGGGCAGGTCGAGCAGCCCGTCGCGCTCGGCGCGGATGTAGTGGACCTCGGCCGCGGTGTTCTCGGGCAGGCTGGCCGCGGAGGAGGTGAGGATCACGACCCGCGCGGATGGGTCGGCAAGCAGTGGGATGTCTCCATCCAGCGCGAGGCGCCCGGAGACGATGCACGCGAGCGGCTCCTCGCTGAGGCCCCGTTCGACTCTCAGCTGCCGGCGGGACGCGTCGGGGATGATCCTCCCGTAGCGCTCCACACGCACGGTGGCGGCCCCCGCCATGACCGCGTCGACGGCTAGGCGCAGCCCGTGGAAGAGCTCCCGGTCGGCACGGCTCGAGAGTCCTCCTGAGCGCCCGCCGAGCGTCGCGTGGCCATCCACCGTGCTCACCATGTTGAGCACCACATAGGGGCGGTTCGCTGGACCTGTGCTGGCCAATGTGTCCAGCCCGAAGCTCGCCACGATCTCATCGGCGGTGGCCGGCGCGCCGCTCGGAAGCAGGCGTTTCAGGGTGAGCGGCTCGGAAGCGATTGCGTCCGAGATATAGCAACTCGGCAACACACGCGGCGGGGGACCTGCTACGGTCGTCACGTCTGGCCGGCGCATAAGACCGGCGAAAGCAGTGCAAGCGCTCGCAGGTCGAAGCTCTAGCAGCATCCTCCGCGTCGCAGCACGAACATACCGTGGAGGAGTACCCACATGCCTACTGGCACAGTAAAGTGGTTCAGCGACGACAAGGGGTTTGGTTTCATCACCCCCGATGACGGCGACAAGGACCTGTTTGTCCATCACACCGGCATCAATGGCGAGGGCTATCGCTCGCTGCAGGAGGGCTCGAAGGTCTCATATGACCCTGAGCAGGGCGACAAGGGCCCCAAGGCCGTAAACGTCCAGTCGATCTAGTTTCTGCTTGCGGGGTTTGGACCTCGCGAACATGAATGCGACTTTCCGAGAGCCCGCTGCGATGCGGGCTCTCGTAGTTAAGCGCGGGCACACGAGCGCGCCTGCGCGGATCGGCAGTAGGGAGAGCGCGATCGGGGTTTGCGCGCTGCTGGCGATCGTGGTCTGCGCGGTGCTGGTCGTGGTGGTGGCCGCGGACCGTCCCAGCCTGTTCTCGGCGACGGCGCACACAGGCTTCTATCCGCATTGGCTGGCCGGACCGCTGGGCGGGCTGCTCCCAGGACTGACGCGCAGTCCGACCAAGCTGAAGTACCTGTTCACGGGGGCGCTGGTCGTGATGTACGTGAGCTACGTGATCGGCTTGAAGTACGTGCCGATGCTGCGCGCGCGCTGGGCGATCGGCGCGGTGCTGGCGGTGCATGCGACCTTCTTCCTTGCCCCACCGCTGGCCCTGACCGACGTGTTCAACTATGTCAACTACGGGCGCATGGAGGTCGTGCACCACCTAAACCCTTATACGACGATCCCGATCCTCGAGCCGCACAACGATCCGAGCTATTACCTCTCCAACTGGCATCAGCTGCTGAGTCCATATGGTCCGCTGTTCACGCTGATGACCTTTGCATTGGTCCCGCTCGGCGTGGCCACCTCCCTGTGGGCGATCAAGGCAGTCCTCGCCGCGGTGAGCCTGGGGACGATCTTCCTGGTGTGGAGGTGCGCGCGGCTGCTGGGCCGGGATCCGGTCGCGGCGATCGTGCTCGTCGGGCTGAACCCGATCGTGCTGGTGTGGGGGCTGGGGGGCGACCACAACGACTTCTTGATGGTCTTCTTCATCGTGCTCGGCTTCTATCTGCTGCTGCGTGCAGGGGCATGGGTGGCGGGCGACCGATCAAAGATCGGCCAGCAGGCGGAGTTGGGCCGGCGGCCGGCCGGTAACGAGCGGGCGGAGGTGGACTCATCGGCCGCCCAGCCGGCGGAGCGCGTGGGATGGCGTGAGACCCTGCGCGGCCGGCTATGGCCACTCGCGCCGCTGGAGGTCGCCGCGGGCATGGCCTTCGTGACCGCGGCGGCGATCAAGGCCTCAGGGGGGATCCTGATTCCGGTGGTGCTGGCGGCCCTCCTGAGAGCGCCGCGACGTGTCGTGCAGGTCATTCTCGGGATGATCGCGGCGGGCGCCGCCGTGGCCGTGGCGAGCCTGATCGCCTTTGGCCTGCACGTCCCCGACCTCAGCACCCAGAGCAAACTCGTGACAAGCCTGAGCGCGCCGAACCTGCTCGGCCTGGCGCTCGGCAGCGGCGGCGAGACGGAAACACTCCGGCTGCTGCTGAGCGGCGTGCTGATCCTGGTGGTGCTGGGCTGCTGCGTGCTCGCGTGGCGCCGTAAGGACGCGATCACCGCCAGCGGCTGGGTGACGATCGCGCTGCTGTTGACCCTCGGTTGGGTGCTGCCGTGGTATGTGCTGTGGGTGCTGCCACTGGCGGCGCTGTCGGACTCGCGCCGGCTGCGCACGACAGC
This sequence comes from uncultured Solirubrobacterales bacterium, assembly GCA_963804555.1. GTDB lineage: Bacteria > Actinomycetota > Thermoleophilia > Solirubrobacterales > Solirubrobacteraceae > Palsa-744. The sequence goes on along the minus strand of CAWDQX010000003.1, from coordinate 660,951 downwards.
GCTTGTACTGGGCGCCTACCTGATTGTGGCTTGGGCGCCGGCCTCGGGACTGCTGTGGAACAAGATCGGCTTCCACCCCGAAAAGACCTCGCTCGGCCGCTTGCACCAGCGCTACGTCAAGGAGCTGCTGAACTAACCCTCATCCGCCGCGGGTGGGCGTCGGCCGAGCTTGCGTGCAGACGCACGGCGCTTGGCGTCCAGGCGCCGGGTGCGCGAGGCCGCCGTTGGGCGCGTGGGACGCCGCTTGCGTGGCACGAGCAGGGCGCGCGCCAGACGCTCAGCCAGCCGGCGGAGGGCGAGCTCGCGGTTGCGTGCTTGAGAGCGCTCGTCCTGGGCCACCGCCGCCACCCGCTCACCGGCGCGAGCGATCAAGCGCGTGCGTTGTGACTCGCTCAGCGAGGGTGATGCGAGCACATCGAAGCTCGCTTCCACGCGCGAGGCGGTGACGTTGGCGTGCTGTCCTCCCGGCCCCGATGAGCGGCTCACGCGAATCAGGATCTCCCCTGAGGGGATCGTCAGCTCGCGGTTGACGCGCAGCTGTTTCTGAGGGTCTTCGTCAGTCGCGCTCACCGGCGCCGCCGTCCCAGCTCATTTCGGCTGTCCTGCGGAGAGGTCGTGAAGAGCTTTGACTCGCTGCTCCTCGCCCTCGGGCACGCGTCCGTCGCGGCCGATGTAGCCGTCCTTGCCGCCGGCGATCAGATAGACCGCATCGACCTCGCCTGGGTTGCGCACCTTGCGCACCGTCGCGGCGTCGACGCGAGCGAGCGAGCCCTCCTCCATGCGGTGAGTGGTCCCGTCGCCGAACTCCATCTCGATCGCGCCGCGGTGGACGAAGTACAGCTCCTCCTGCTCGTCGTGGTAGTGAAAGCCGCTCTCGATGCCCGGCGGCATCACGATCGCGTTTACGCCGAAGGCGGCGACGCCGAGGCCCTTGCGGACCTTGCGAAAGCCGGGACCGTCGCCGAGGTTGTCGAGATGGGCGACGGCGTAGCCCTCGCCTGTGGTTACACCGGGATACTCGGAAGCCTCCATTGTGTCTCTCCTCCTCGGTCGGTTCTCAGTGGTCGGCCACGGAGCCGCCCTCGGGTATCAGCGGCCGGCCCTCGTCAGCCCATCGTCGCAGGCCGCCGTCCATCGAGTACGCCTCGTAGCCTGAGGCGCGGAACGCCTGGGCGGCCATCGACGAGCGCGCGCCCACGCGGCAGTAGAAGATCACGGGCCGCTCGCGCTCGATGCTCGCCGCCTCGGAGGTGAGCCGCACGAGCTCGATGTGCCGCGTACCGTCGATGTGCCCGGCTTCGCGCTCGTAGAGCTCGCGCACATCGATCACCTGCAGGGAAGGATCCTCCGCCAGCCACTCCGCGACCCGCGCGGGATCGATGTCGATCTCGAAAGCCTCGCGTGGGGCACTCATCGATTGAGCGTAGCGACCGAGCGCATCGCGAGAACGTCATCACTAGGATTCCATGCGATGCATACCACGACCAGCGACACCTACACAATCCCTCAGGAGAACCTCGATTTCTGCGCGACGATCGGCCAGATCGCGCGCGAGAAGATCGCGCCTCGCTCGGCGGAGATCGACGAGCAGGCGGAGTACCCCTGGGACATTCGCAAGATCCTGGCCGAGCAGGACATTCTCGGGCTTCCGTTTCCGAGCGAGTACGGGGGCACCGGCACCGGCACGCTGATGCTGAACATGGCGGTCGAGGAGATCGCGAAGGTCGACGCCTCCTGCGCGCTGATCCTGATGGTGCAGGAGCTCGGCACGCTGCCGATCCAGCTGTTCGGTTCCGATGAGCTGAAGGAGCGCTTCCTGCCGAAGTGCGCCACCGGGGAGTGGAGCCCGGCCTTCGCGCTGTCAGAGCCCGAGGCCGGCTCGGACCCCGCGGGGATGAAAACGACCGCTGTGCTGGACGGCGAGGAATGGGTGATCAACGGCACGAAGAACTGGATCTCGAACCTCGGTGTCGCCGACTTCTACATCTGCTTCGCGGTCACCGATCGCGAGAGCAAACGGATCACCGCGTTCGTCGTCGAGGCCGACCGGCCCGGGTTCAGCGTCGGCAAGCTCGAGCACAAGCTCGGCATCCGCGCTTCGCCCACCGGCCAGCCGATCTTCGAGGACGTCAGGGTGCCCAAGGAGAACGTGATCGGCGAGGTCGGCCGCGGGCTGCGCGTCGCGCTGGGGACGCTCGAGCGCACGCGCCTCGGCGCCGCCGCGCAGGCGGTGGGAATCGCCCAGGGCGCGACCGACTACGCCGTAGCCTACGCCCGCGAGCGCCGCCAGTTTGGGCAGGCGATCAATGAGTTTCAGGGGATCCAGTTCAAGCTCGCCGATATGGAAATCCGTACCGCGGCGGCCCGTGAGCTGCTCTACAAGGCCTGCGCGATGGCCGATCAGGGCCACCCGGAGAGCGCGAAGTACTCCTCGATGGCCAAGGTCTTCACTTCCGACACCGCGATGGCCGTTACCGTGGAGGCTGTGCAGGTGCTGGGCGGCTACGGCTACGTGAAGGAGTATCCCGTGGAGCGCATGATGCGAGACGCGAAGATCACCCAGATCTACGAGGGCACGAACGAGATCCAGCGGGTTGTGATCGCCCGCACGCTCAAGTAGATAGATCGATGCGTCAACGGAGGCCGCCAGTACCACGCGCCTCTCCTCAGCCCAGACGCGTGGGCGTGGCCGCGCTGATCGCGATGTCGCTCGGTTTGGTCGTGCTCGTCGTCGGCCAGGGCTTCAGCTCGATCGGCGCGGTTCGGGCGCTCGAGGACGTGGCGCTGGGGGTGCTCGTTGTCGCGGCGCTGATGGGCATCGTGGCGCTCGTGGCAGTGCGCTTGGCGGACTGGCGCGAACCGGAGTCTGAGGCCGAGTTCGAAGCGCTCGTCCGGCGTTCGGAGACGCTTGCTCGCGAAGGCCTCGCGGTGGACCCCGAGGAAAACGAGTTCATGGAGCTCGATCCCCTGAACGACGAGGACTTCGAGGAGCTGGTGCGCGACGCGCTCGACGACCTGCCGGACCTGTTGCGCAACGCCCTCGAGCACGTCGCCGTCGTGATCTCCGATGGTGGCCGGCGCCGCCGCGCCTACGGCCTCTATCAGGGTGGTCAGACTCGCCGCGACGACACCCACGACCGGATCGTGATCTTCCGCGATACTCTGCGCCGCGATTTCGGCCACGACGCGGAGCTCCTGCGCGAGCAGGTCGTTCGCACGGTGCGCCATGAGCTCGCGCACCATGTTGGCTTTGATGAGCTGGGCGTCAGCCAGTTTCTGGATTTATAGGCATTCGCCTGTAGGGGATTCGCCGCCCGGTGCCCCGGGTAACCAACTAAGGAGAAGAGCAACAGATGCCTGAAGCAGTGATCGTCGACGCCATTCGCACGCCTATCGGACGCGCGGTAAAGGGCTCGCTGAAGACCGTCCGCGCCGACGACCTGGCGGCGATCCCGCTGAAGGCGCTGATCGAGCGCAACCCTGGACTCGACCAGAGCACGATCGGCGACGTGATGATGGGCTGTGGCTACGGCGAGGGCGAGTCGGGCTACAACATCGGTCGCATCGCCAGCCTGCTGGCGGGCATCGACCATCACGTGCCGCGCGTGCACGGTCAACCGCTTCTGCGCCTCCTCGCTACAGACGACGCGGATGGCCTTCCATGCGATCAAGGTCGGGCGAGGGCGACACGTACATCGCCGCAGGCGTCGAGGCGGTGCTCGCGCGCGGGCGGGGGAGCCAGTTCGAGTTCAACCACAAGGTCGATGGCTCTGAGGGGGCGTTGTACAACGTGTACATCCCGATGGGCATGACTGCGGAGAACGTCGCGGAGCGCTGCAACGTCAGCCGAGAGGCGCAGGACGAATGGGCGCTCGTCTCCCAGACCCGCGCGGTGGCGGCGGTCGAGTCGGGACACTTCGACAAGGAGATCGTCGCGGTGACCGTGCCGGCGCACAAGGACGTCGACAAGGAGGGCAACGAGATCGACGTGCCCGAGACGGTCGTGAGGAAGGACGACGGCCCGCGCGCGGGGACGACGATCGAGAAGCTCGCCGCGCTGAAGCCGGTGTTCAAGGAGGACGGCACGGTGACCGCGGGCAACGCCTGCCCGCTGAACGACGGCGCCGCGGCGCTGCTCGTGATGAGCGACGAGAAGGCTAGTCGCGCTCGGGCTGAAGCCGCGTGCGCGGATCGTCGCCTCGACCGTCGCGGCGATCCGGCCGGAGATCATGGGCCTCGGCCCGATCCCGGCGATCCAGAAACTGCTCGAGAACACGGGCATGACGATGAACGACATCGATGTCGTCGAGATCAACGAGGCGTTCGCCGCACAGATCGTGCCATGCAAAGAGGAGCTGGGGATCGACGACGACAAGCTCAACCCGTTCGGCGGAGCGATCGCCCTCGGCCACCCGTTCGGGATGACCGGTGCGCGGATCATGACGACGCTGCTGAACGACCTCGAGACGCTGGATAAGACCTACGGCATCGAGTCGATGTGCGCGCCGGCGGCATGGGCATGGCGATGTTCGTGGAACGCCTCCAGTAAGTAGAGTGCAGCCAGGCGGCGCGCTAGCGCGGAGGCATGCGCAGCGCGCCGTCGAGCCTGATCGTCTCGCCGTTGAGCATCCGATTCTCGATGATGTGACAGGCGAGCTGCGCGTACTCGGAAGGCTGGCCGAGGCGTGAGGGGTAGGGAACGCCCGCGCCGAGCTTCTCGCGGGCCTCCTGGGGCAATGCGGCGAGCAGCGGCGTGTCGAACAGGCCGGGGGCGATCGTATTGACTCTGATCCCATACTGCGCCAGGTCACGCGCGGCGGGGAGCGTCATGCCGACGACGCCGCCCTTCGAGGCCGAGTAGGCGATCTGCCCGACCTGCCCGTCGTAGGCGGCGATCGAGGCGGTGTTCACACACACTCCACGCTCGCCATCCTCTAGCGGCTCGCCTGAGATCATCGCGGTGGCGGCGAAACGGAGCACGTTGAACGTGCCGATCAGGTTGATCTGGAGAATCATCTCGAACGGCATCAGCGGGTGGGGCCCCTTGGAGCCCGCGAGCTTCTGCGCCCAGCCGGTGCCGGCACAGCACACGGCGATCCGCAGGCCGCCTTCGAGCGCCGCGGCCTGCTCAACGGCAGCCCCGACCTGCTCCTCCTCGCGCACGTCGCAGGCGACGAACTCCAACCCGAGCTCGCGCACAGCGCGGCGCCCTTCTCGGCGTTCACGTCCGCGACGGTCACGACCGCGCCTGCGGCATGCAGAGCGCGCACTGTGGCCTCTCCTAGTCCGGAGGCTCCACCGACGACGATTGCTGAGCTGCCCTCGATCCGCATCGTGGGCGGGAGCCTACACACGCCCTCCGGCCTGCGGGCGGCTCGTGCCTCTAGCCCTTCGTGTCACCCGCTCGCGAAAGCGTGTCACCCGCCCGCGACAGCGTCAGCGCAAACAGCTCCTCGGGATCGGTCAGCCAGCGCACGAGCTCCAAGCCAGCGGCCGACAGGTCGCCGGTGAGCCGCTCGGGCGTGAACTTGGCGCTGATCTCGGTGCGCAGCTCCTCGCCGGCGTCGAAGTGCACCAGCAGATCCAGATCACGCACCAGCGTCGTGTGCTCGCGGCGCGCGCGTAGTCGCATCTCGATCCACTCGTGCTTGCGGTCGAACAGCGCGACGTGGTCGAAGTCATCGGGGTCGAAGTCGGCGTCCAGCTCGCGATTGAGCACGCGCAGCACATTGCGGTTGAACTCGGCGGTCACGCCCTGCGAGTCGTCGTAGGCCGCCTCGAGCACGCCGGGGTCCTTGACCAGGTCGGTGCCCATCAGCAGGTGGTCCCCGGGACCGAGCAGACGGGAGATCGCGCGCAGGAAGCGGCGGCGGCTGCCCGGCGGGAAGTTGCCGATCGTGCCGCCCAGGAACACCACGATCCGCGGTCCGACCGCCGGCGGCACGCGATCCAGGTGGCGCTCGAAGTCGCCGATCACGCCATGCACCCGCAGGCCGGGGTACTCCTCGGTGAGTGTCTCGGCGCAGTCGCGCACCATGCTCTCGGTCACGTCCACCGGGACATAGCGCTTCAGCGTGCCCGCTTCGTACAGCGCGTCGAGCAGCACCCGCGTCTTGGCCGCGGTGCCCGAGCCGAGCTCGACCAGCTCCGCCGCGCCGGTCAGTGCGGCCAGCTCCGTGGCGCTCTGCTCGAGGATCGCGCGCTCGGCGCGCGTCGGGTAGTACTCGGGCAGCTCACAGATCTGGTCGAACAGGTCCGCGCCCCGGGCATCGTAAAAGTGCTTTGGCGGTAGCTCCTTGAACGGGCGTGTCAGCCCGTCGAGCACGTCCTCGGCGAGCGAGCGCTGCTCGGCGCCGTCCAGGTGCGAGTCGATCCGAATCGCGATCTCGTCCGGGTTGGCGATCGGCTCCATCATTTTCCCTCGATTCCCCGCGCCGGATGCGGCGCGGTGTGGATCGGTGTGTGTCGCATCATCTCTCTACGTCCCGCGCGAGGCGCACGCCGGCGAAGATCTGCCGGCGCAGTGGCAGATCCCAGTTGCGGAACGTCAACGTCGCGACGCGGGGGTGCGTGGCCCACGAGCCGCCGCGCAGCACCCGGTAGTCCTCTCCGAAGAACACCTCCGAGTACTCGCGGTACGGGTATGCGCTGAAGCCGGGGTAACCGTGGAAGGTGCTGGCCGTCCACTCCCACACCAAGCCGATCGCCTCAGGTGTTTCCTGACTCCTCCTCGCCGCCTTCTCCCACTCCGCCTCGGTGGGGAGCCGTGCGCCGTGCGCTCGGGCGAAGGCGTCGGCCTCGAACCAGGAGACATGGCAGACGGGGGATTGGAGCCCGCCGCCCGCCCCCGCCGCCTCGCCCGCCCGCCCCGTCGCCACGCCGTCGTGATGAGTGATGTCGTACTCCTCCTTCCACGCCCAGCCCTCGGCCGACCACCACTCGCGCCGCTCATAGCCGCCGCCCTCGCTGAAGTGCATCCAGCTGCCGTTGCTCACCGGTTGGCGTGCGATCTGGAAGGCCGCCACGTCGACGGCGTGGCGCGGGCGCTCGTTGTCGTAGGCGAAGCCCTCGGGTCCGGCCCCCATCGCGAACGGTCCGGCCGGAATGCTCAGCCACTCCTCGCCGGCGGCGAGTCCCCGCAGCGGCTGTTCGAGCTCCGCACGATCGCCGGCCGGCAACAGGCCCGCGATCGCCATCGTCTGGCGCATCGTCTCGGAGTGCTGGCACTCGTGGCGCAGCACCATCTCGTACACGACACCGTCGCCCACTCCGCTCTCTGCGATCACCGCGATCGTGCGGGCGCGGACGGCCGCCAGGTAGTCCCGTGCATCTGCCGGTCCAAGCGCCTCGATTTCCCCGCGTACCGCGCGCGGCGTCTCGAACGCGTCGTAAAGCTCCGCCAAGTCGGGACGGAGTAGCTCGAGTCCCGCATGACGGTGGGCCAACCACAGATCCTCATACGCGGCGATGTGGCCGAGATCCCAGACGAGCGGGCTCATGATCGGTGAGTGCACGCGCTCGAGGTCCTCCTCGCTGAGCCCTGAGATCAGCGCGAGCGTGTGCTCGCGGGCCTGCAACAGGGCGGCGAGCGCCTGTGCGACGCCAGGCGAAGCCGGCGCGCGGTCGGCGGGGAGCTCTGCGTTCTGGAGAGCGGTGGTGCTCGGCATGGCGTCGGTGATTTCGAGGGCGGTGGTTCTCGACATGGCGTTGGGGATGCTCACGCGACCGGACTGCTCACTCTACGACGTAGAACAGGTAGCTCGCTCACTCTAGTTCGCATAGTTCACAATTCGTTAATGAATCGCGTATGACGGGCCCCGGCGCCTACCCCAGGCCCGGCGGCGGTGAGGCCGCGTCGTCGACGATGACGGTCAACCGCTCGCGCACGAGCAGGCTCGCGGGGACGTGGTTGCTGGGCTCGGCCAGCGCGGCAGCGATCGCATCGGCCTTGCCGGCGCCTGTTGCCAGCAGCAGGCAGCGGCGCGCGGCGCGCAGCACAGCGAGGCTGAGCGTGATCCGCTCGGGTGGTCGCTTGGGCGAGTCCAGAACGGCCAGGCAGATCGCCTGCGCCTCGGCGTCGAGTGTGGGCGCTCCGGGGAACAGCGAGGCGACGTGGCCGTCGGGGCCGATGCCCAGGACGATCAGGTCGAGCACGGGCAGCTCACTCGCGTCGAGCGAAACGTCTTCCCGCAACACATCGGCGTAGCGCCGCGCACCCTCATTCGGACCGAGCTCACCCTCCATGCGGTGGACCCGCGCGGGATCGATCCCGGCCGGTATCAGGAGCGTCTCGGCGGTGAGGCGGTAGTTGCTCTCCTCGTCCTCCGGCGGAACGCAGCGCTCGTCGGCGAACCAGATCTCGACGCCGTCCCAGTTCTCCAGCGCCTCGGCGAGCAGCTCGTAGGTGCGCGCGGGCGTAGAGCCACCGGAGAGGGCCAGGTGGGCGACGCCGCGCTCCTCGCGGGCGCTCTGGAGCGCTCGCGCGATCTCGACGCAGGCGCGCTCAGCGGTGGACTCTGGGTCGGCGAAGGTCGTGAGGCGTGTCATCGCTCGGTGCACTTGCTCATGGCAGCATCGTTTGCGCCGCCTGCAGCGCGGGCCGGTAGGTGGGATCGCGCAGCAGCGCTTGGCGGATGCCCTCGCCGAGGATGCCCGCCTCGCCCCGGGAGGCACCGAGGATCGTCCATTCGCGCTCCTTACCCTTCCCGTCGCCCTGGTAAGCGCGCAGGCCACCGGTCCCGCGGTCCAGGCGCAGCCGGGTGCCCGAGGCGGTCTCGATGCTCAGGCCGGCCAGGCCGCGCACCCGCAGTTCGGGGGCCGCCTCGAGACGTAAGGAAATCTCCTGGCGCTTGCCCTGTGCCTTGCCGCTCAGGGCATCGTCGTGGGGAACCAGAGGAGCCAGTCGCCAATCCAGCCGGGAGGCCAGCCAACCGATCAGCAGCATCGCCGCGACCGTCGAGTCGGGGTGATGGCGGACGGTGATCGCCGTGATCGTCTGCAGCTGCGCGCGCAGCGCCGGTGGGTTGAAGGTGGCCGCGATCCGCTCACGCCACGGGGTGGAGCGCAGCCAAGCGAGGTCGACGACGTAGAGCTGATCCGACAGAGTGTTGGCGCGGTCGATTGCCTCGCGCCAGACGGGATCGTCGACGGAGTCCAGCAGCGTGGACTGGGCGAGTGGCAGCAGCGCCTGCACGGCCTCGGGGTGACCATGGGGTGACCACAACAGGGTCGGTAGGTCGCTCACCATCAGCGGGTCGGCGATGCTCAGCAGATCGTCCAGGTGGCGATCGCCGAGCTCGACGATCACGGTCTCATGCAGCAACACGAGCTCTCCTGGCTTGGCTTCGTCTTCGGCGGCGACGCTTACGTGTGCGTCCAGGCGCGTGCGCTTGGGGTCGTAGGAGAGCACGACCAGACGCGAGGCGTGATAGCGGCCCACGCCGCGCAGGCGGTTGGCGATCTCCCCGCTGTACTCGCTCTCGACGAAGGCCATCATGTTGAGCACGCGCGCGGGGAGAAAGCCACCGTTCTCGGCATGTCTTTCGGCCAGCAGCTCGCGCAGCGCCGCTTCGATCGCATCGGGCGTTGTTTCCTGCTCACTCCAGACTGCGTCGCTGACGGCCCCCATCAGATCAGATGGCCCGCCAGTGATGATCGTCCAGCAGCAGGCTATCTGCCTCCTTTGGCCCCTGCGAGCCCGCTTCATATTGAGGCAGCGGGCCAGGTGTTTTCGGGTGGGTGGGCTCCCAATATTTGAGGATCGGGTCGCAGATGCGCCACTGCGCCTCGACCTCGTCGTTGCGGGTGAACAGCGTCGGGTCGCCGCGCATCGCATCCATGATCAGTCGCTCATACGCCTCCGGGGACTGCGACATGAACGAGGTGCCATAGAGGAACTCCATGTTCACCGAGCGGATACGCATGCGGCTGCCCGGGATCTTCGCGCCGAGCTGCAGCGTGACGCCCTCGTTGGGCTGGAGTGTGAGGATCAACTGGTTGGGTTTGACTCCCAAAGATCCATCCTGGGAGAAAGCCAGATGGGGGACGGGCTTCAGCGTGATGGCGATCTCGGTGATCTTGCGAGCCAGGCGCTTACCAGCGCGCAGATAAAAGGGGACGCCTGCCCAGCGCCAGTTCTCGACTTCCAAGCGCAGCGCGGCGAACGTCTCCGTGGTCGAGCCCGCACGCACGCCGGCCTCTTCGAGGTAGCCGGGCACGTCCTCCCCGCCGGAGTGCCCGGCGGCGTACTGGGCGTGCATCGCGATCTCTGGAATCTCCTCGAGGGTTGGCTCGTGGATCGCGTGCAGGACCTTGACCTTCTCATTGCGTACTTCCTCGGCGGTGAAGCTCACCGGGGGCTCCATTGCCACGTGACAGAGCAGCTGGAGCATGTGGTTCTGGATCAAATCGCGCAGTGCCCCGGCGTGGTCGTAGTAGCCGGCCCTGCTGCCGATGCCGATGTCCTCGGCGGCAGTGATCTGCACGTGATCGATGTAGTTGCGATTCCACAGCGGCTCGAACATGCCGTTGGCGAAGCGGAACGCCATCATGTTCTGGACCGTCTCCTTGCCCAGGTAGTGATCGATGCGGAATACCTGAGCCTCATCGAATACGCTCAAAACTTGGCGGTTGAGCTCGAGCGCCTCCTGCAGAGAGGTGCCGAACGGCTTCTCGATGATCACCCGCACCTCGGCGCTCTCGTGCTTGGCAAGACCACCGTTACCCAACTTCTCCACGATCACTGGAAAGAAGCTCGGGGCGGTCGATAGGTAAAAGGCACGATTGAGCTTTTCCGGAGCGTCCTCGCGGCCCTCCGCTCGGTCGAACTCATCGAGCACTTTCTCCAGCTCGGTATATACGGCGTCGTCGTCGAATTCTCCCGGCACGTACTTCACGTCTTCGAGCAGACCCTTCAGAACATCCTCGTCGGGCTTGCGCCGCGAGAACTCGCGGATTGCCTGCTCGCACTCCTCGCGATAATCCTCGTGCTCTTTTTCTTTGCGCGAGACGCCCACCAGATGAAAGCGCTCTGGTAACGCGCCCTCGTGCGCGAGGTTGTAGAGCGCGGGGAGCAGTTTGCGCTTTGCCAGGTCGCCCGTGGCGCCGAAGATGACGAGCGTCGTCGGAGCTACCGGCAGACGCTCGAGTCCTTCCACGAGCGGGTTCTGGGACTCCTGCTCGACCGTGCTCATCGAGCGCTCCTCACCGGGCGCTCACTCATTTACCGCTCGACTTCACCGCGTGGCCACCGAACTGGTTGCGCAGCGCCGCGAGTACGCGGTTGGCGAAGTCGCCGTTGCCGCGTGAGGACAGACGCGCATACAACGAGGCGGTGATCACCGGGGTCGGTACGTCGTGGGCGGTGGCATCCTCGATCGTCCAGCGGCCCTCGCCGGAATCCTCGGTGTAGCCCTCGATCTTCTCGAGCTCGTTGCCGTCGGCCTCGAACGCGCGCGCGGCCAGTTCGCACAGCCACGAGCGCACCACTGAGCCCTGTCCCCACAGATGCGCGATCTTCGCGTTGTCGAGCTCGTACTCGCACTTGTCGAATACGTCAAAGCCCTCCGCGTAGGCTTGCATCAGTCCGTACTCGACGCCGTTGTGGACCATCTTCACGTAGTGCCCCGCCCCGGATCCGCCGAAGCGCAGCCACCCGCGCTCACCGATCGCGGCGACGCTCTGCGCGTTGGTCTCGGGCGCGAGCACGTCGAGGATCGGCGCCAGGCGCTTGACCGCTTTCGGTGGTCCGCCGACCATCATGCAGTAGCCGACCTCCAGCCCCCAGACGCCGCCGGAGGTGCCGACGTCGACGTAGTTGATGCCGAGCTTTTTCAATTCCTTGGAGCGTCGCTTGTCGTCGGTCCACTTCGAGTTGCCGCCGTCGACGATCGTGTCGCCGGCGTCGAGCAGCTTGGAGAGCTTGTCCACGGTCTCCTGCGTCGGGGCGCCGGCCGGCACCATGATCCACACCAGGCGCGGGGGCTTCAGCTGCTTGACGAGCTCCTTCAGCGAAGACGCACCAGAGGCGCCGTGCTTGACCGCCTGCTTGACCGCCTGCTCGTCGAAGTCGAACGCGACGACCTCGTGGACGGAGTCGCGGCGGATGCGATGTACCATGTTGCCGCCCATCTTTCCCAGCCCGACGAACCCGATCTGGGTCACGGCGTCCTCTGGGGTCACGGCGTCCTCTGCGTCCTTAATCACGGCTTTCGGGGTCACAGCATCTCCTTGATCTTTGCGGTGAGTGCGCGCAGCGCGTTGACTGGATCCCCGCCCGCCCCGCCCTGCAGGCGCACACGCTCGGCGGGCAACTCCAGGGAGCGCAGTGTTTCCAGGTCACCGATCGCCTGGGCGTTCTTGAGCGTCGTGAATGAATCGGCCCCGCCCACCCCACCCGGGATCTCGACGTCCTCGGGCCCATCGTGGATCAATTGCAGGAAGCGCCCGGTCTTCGGCCCGCCCTTGTGGAACTGGCCGGTGGAGTGTAGGAAGCGCGGGCCGTAGCCGAACGTGGTCGTGGCCAACGTGTGCTCGCGTATCGTCTCGCGCAGCTCTCCGATGGCCGCATCGAACTCGGGGGAGGGTGCTAGATAACCCATGATCGCGACGTAGTTGGGCGGGGCGGCGTCGCCTAGCAACGTGCGCAGCGCCTCCTCGTCGGCGTCGGCGATCTCGGGCAGCTCGTGCTCGGCCTCGTAGCCGGCGAGCACGCGGTTGGTCGCGTCCTTGGCCTGTTGCACGTTGGGCTGATCGAAGGGGTTGATCTGCAGACCCCAGCCGATGACCGCGACCGCGAGCTCGGCGAGCAGGAACACGCGGCCGAGGTCGGTGGGCCCCGCGGTCGGGATCGTGAACACGGGGTGGCCGGCCTGTGCGAGCGCCTGAACCTTCCGCTCCAACTCGGCGTCGGGCGCGTTTACATCAGGCAGATAGGCGAACACGCGGTCATCGCCGTAGACGGCGGGCTCGCCGAGCGGCTCGTCGGCGACCGGGAGGACGCCCGTGCCGTGCTTGCCGGTGGACTCCGCGACGAGCTGCTCGAGCCATAGCCCTAGGCCGGGCAGAGTCTCGGAGATGACGAACGTGAGCTTGTCGCGTCCGGCTTGCGCGAGGCCGCTCAGGGCCGCCCCCAGCCACACCGCCGCCGGCAGCCCGCCCGAGCCCGAGTCGCCTCCCGAACCTTCGGAGTCTCCCGAGCCCAAGCCGTTCTCCTGCTCGAGTCCGGTCTCCCAGGCGCTCGGCGCTCCCTCCAAGAGCGAGAGCACGGGGATTCCCAGCAGCGCGCCCGGCACGACGCCGAAGGCGGACAGCGCGCTGTAGCGCCCGCCGATGTTCGGATCTCCGGCGAACGTCCGCCGGAAGGCGTGCTTGGCGGCGAGCGCTTCCAGGCCTGAGCCGGGGTCTGTGATCGCGACGAACCTGTTGCCCTCCCCGACGAGCGAGAAGAAGTGCGCGAACAGCGACAGCGGCTCGATTGTGCCGCCGGACTTCGAGGAGACGACGAACAGCGTTCGTTGGAGGTCCACCGCGCGCTCGATCGCGCGGATCCTGGCGGCGTCCGTCGAGTCCAGCACGTGCAGCCGCGCGCGGGGCGGGCGGGCCGGTTCAGACCCGCCCGCCCCGAACGAGCGGCGCAGGACCTCCGGGGCGAGCGAGGAGCCACCCATGCCCAGCAGGACGATGTCTTCCAGTTCGTCGTCGTGCGCCTCCGCGGCGAACAGCTCCAGAGCGCCGAGCTCGCCGAGCATGCGCTCGGCGATCGTCAGCCAGCCGAGGCGGTTGGCCACCTCGGGGGTGCCGGCAGGACCCCAGAGCGTGGCGTCCTCGCGGGCGATCCTGCCGGCCACATCCTCCTCGGAGGCCCGCGCAAGCTTCTCCGCGACGGCGGCCTGGAGGGCGTCGGGGATATGGGCCTCGACGGTGAGGTTGGGATCGCTCACGCCAGGATCGTAGTCGCCTGGGACGCTCGTGTAGGTTTCCGGCCTGTATAGAAGTCCTGGCACCAACCTTGAACCTCGATCCAACTCAACAACTGCCGGATCGCAATCTGGCCCTCGAGCTCGTGCGCGTCACCGAGGCAGCCGCCCTGGCCGCGGCGCCGCTGGTGGGCATGGGCGACAAGTTGGCGGCCGACCAGGCCGCGGTCGATGGTATGCGCTACGCGCTGCGGTCAGTGTCAATGGACGGTCTGGTCGTGATCGGCGAGGGCGAGAAGGACGAGGCGCCAATGCTCTACAACGGCGAGCAGATCGGCGACGGTTCCCCGCCGCAGGTCGACATCGCGGTCGATCCACTCGAGGGCACGACGCTCGCGGCGCACGGGATGCCGAGCGCGCTCGCGGTGATCGCGCTGTCGGCCCGTGGCACGATGTTCGACCCGGGTCCGTGCGTCTACATGGAGAAGATGGCGGGCTCGCCCGAGATCGCTGATCTGCTCGACCTCGACCGCCCGCTTGCAGAGACGTTGAAGCTGATCGCCGAGCGGAAGGGAACGCCTATTAGGGACGTGATGGTCGTGGTGCTCGATCGCCCACGCCACGAGGAGGGCGTGAAGGCGATTCGCGAGGCGGGCGCGCGCGTGCGGCTGATCGCCCATGGGGATGTGTCGGCGTCGCTGCTGGCGGTCACCGAGCGCTCCTCGGTCGACCTGCTGTGGGGTATCGGGGGCACCCCGGAGGGGGTGATCTCGGCGGCGGCGATCAAGTGCTTGGGGGGACAGCTGTTGGGACGGGTGTGGCCACGCGACGAGCAGGAGCGCACGGCGGCCTTGGAGGCTGGATATGACCTGACGCGAGTGCTCGACCGCGACGATCTGGTGGCGGGCGAGGACGTGTTCTTCTCGGCGACTGGAATCACCGATGGTGACGTGCTGCAGGGCGTGCGCTACCCGAGCGCTGGGGGTGCGAGCACGGAGTCGCTGGTAATGCGCACACGCTCGGGCACCGTGCGTCGGATCCGCGCGCAGCACGACCGCGCAAAGCTGCGCGCGGTCGGCGGCGACCGGTTTTAGGAGCCGCTTCCAGCAAAGCGCCCGACCTGTGACTCGGCCAGGTCCAGGCGCGCGAGCGAGCGCAGGAAACGGTGTGTGATGATCACGTGGATCTTCGACTGCGTCGCGCCGTAGATTCGGCGGCCGAGCCTGGAGGCGATCGCGGGGTAGAAGCCGGCCACCTCGATCTCGACGTGCAGGCAGGCATACGGCGGGCGGGCGGGATCCTCATTGGCAGGGCGGCGAACCTCGATCTGCCGAACCTCGATCTGCAGGTAGCCGCCACCCTCGCGCCCACGCCTCGAGACGAGTAGGCCGCTCGTGATGCGCCAGCGCACGATCCCGTGGGCCGCCTGGAGCTCGTACTCGGGCGCCGCGAACGTGATCAGCTTCAGTGCTGGTGCCAGCAGCACGATCGAGCGCTCGTGCTCGGTGTAGCGGACGCGGACCAGGCCGAGCGTGACGCGCGAGAGAAAGCGCCAGTAGGTGCGGGCCAAGCGCTCCAGGTACATGGGGGACCAGAGCTCTCTCAGTAACGACTCAGGCAGGCTCAGGTCGGCGGCCTGGATCGAGCGCACCGCACCTGTGCGCTCATCTTCGGAGGTACGGTCTTCGAGATTGGCGATTGTCGCGATCTTCATCGTTTGCAGGCTATCTCTGTGTCCGGGTGCGCTGTGTCCGCGGTTGCTGGTATTCAACGTCTTGTGGGCGGTGGCTTTGACATGCAAGTGCAGCCACGTGCGCGACCGGTCGCGCAGGCGCCGGTGGATGCCCTTTCGGCGATGGCCGAGGAGCTCGCCAGGCGCTGGGCGATCGCGTTGATTCGCGCTCGCCCGCTGCAGCGGATCGGCGAGGTGCCTTTGGCGGAGCTGGCGCGCGAGGGGCCCGCGTTGTGCGTGGGAGCGGTGCGCGCGCTCTCCTGCGACGGAGAGCTGGAGCGAATGGTTGGCGCGGGTGGCGATCGGGACACATCTCCGGCGAGCAGGCTGGGCGCGCTTGCTGGGGCGCTTGACTCCGGGTCGGTTGTGGCGGCGGTCGAGGAGCTGCGGGGGGTGCTGTGGGAGGCGCTGCTGGACGAGCTGGGCTCCTCGCTCTCCGATCGGTCCTCGGCGCGACTGGTGGCCGATCTCGCCGACCGGCTGGCACTGGTCTGCTCGATGGTTCTGACCGCGGCTCTCGCTCAGGTTCCGCTTGCGCCGGTTGCCGAGGGCGAAGTCGCCGCCGCTCCTACCCTCGGCGAGGAGAGTGAGCATGGGGATGCTGGACACGAGCCAGAGCGTCTCGCAGCAGCGAGGCGCCCGGCGGTCCTTGTCGACGAACAGGTGCAGGACCTCGGCGATCGGTCGCGGGAGACGGCGCCGCACGATCGGTCGTGGGAGACGACACCGCGGATCGAGATCCGAGACGTTCGCGGGGAAGCGGGGCCCGCCGCCTGGATTGGGTCGATCGGACGCCGGCTGCAGCGATACGCGCAAGACGGCTTGCCTTTTGCGGTGCTGCTCGTCGAGCTCCTCGACATTGAGCGCTTAGCGCATACCGAGCCGTTGGATGAGGTGTCCCGGCTGAGTAGTGAGGTGCAGGACGCGCTCGCACGCGAGCTGCGCCCGGCGGATTCGCTCACGTGCGAGCGCCCGGGCAGGTATTGGCTGTTGACACCGCAGACCGATGGAGTCGCTGCGCGGAGGCTGGCAGAGCAGCTGGCAAGCGCAGCGCGCTCTGCGGCGAGCCATCGTGGGAAGCCCCTGGAGGTGGCGGTGGGCATCGCTGTGTGTCCCGAGGATGGGCGGCAGGCCGCGGAGCTGGCCGCGCACGCGGATGTGGATCTCTACGCCGCTCGCGCCGCTGGCCGATCATCGATCTGAGAGCTGGACGGATAAAACGCGCGTCAGTCCGCTAAAACGCGCGTCAGCCCGCGATGGCGCCGCCGGTGAGGGCGGCTGCGGGCGAGACGGGGGGTTGCCCGAGGGAAGGCGTGTTGGGGACGGCGCCGACGACGACGGTGGCGACGTGGACGGTTTCTTCGATCCCGAGCGCTTGCGCGGCGGCCGCGGTCAGGTCCCAGTCGGCGCCGTTGCCGTACGGTCCGCGGTCCACCACCGGGACGGTGAGGGGCTTGCCGTGGTAGGTCACCTTGACGAGCGTGCCGCAGGGCAGCTTGCGGTTGGCCACGCCGATCGTAGCGGGGGTCAAGGTCTGTCCGCAGGCCGTCTGCTGACCGTAGAAGCCGGGCCCGAACCAGGTCGCGATTGCGCTCTTGTGGAGCTTGACGGCCGGCGTGGGAGTCGAAGCCGACCCCGACCCCGCCGCCGACGGGCTTGCGGCGCCACCGGTGCTGGCGAGTGCGCCCACGGCGAAGATACCGGCGCAGAGGAGCGCACCGAGCAGGGTAAGCAGGATCGTCGTGAATCTGGTTCGCATCGTTATCGAAGCGCCTACGGGGTGAGCTGACGGGCTCGCGCAGTCAAACGACGGCGCTACGGCCAACAGAGGCCGATTCGCCCCAGCGAATCGAGTCGATCCGCAATTGGGTCCCCCGTCTTCCGCGACCTGAGTCACGAAAGCTCGGCGTGGCCGGCAGTATACAGATGACCCCGACGTGCCCTCAGTGGCTCGAGGGGAGGCTCAGTTGAGCGGTAGGCGCGTGAAGATATCCCGGAGCAGGCGCCCGCCGGTCGCGAGACCGCTCTTCGTGAGCTCGCCGGCGAGCTCGGCCGCGGAGGCCAACAGGTCGACGCCGCCCGGCGGCTGCACGGGACCGCTGAGCGGATCGTTCTCGGTCTCGAAGCCCTGTCTGGGGGCGGGATCCTGGAGACGCTTGGCTGTGCTCCTCGGCTTGGCTGTGCCTTGCCCACGCTTGGCTGTGCCCTGCCCACTCTCCTGCCCACGCTTGACCGCGGCAACCTTCGCCGGCTTTGTCTTTCGTCGTCGCCGGCTTGCCTGGCGCAGCGAGGATCGTGCTCGCCTTCGCGTTCGTTGCCCTGCGTGCGGCATCGCGTCGCGCGCTGGAGCGCTGGGGCCGAGTGCGGGGCAGGTTGGCGAGAACTCCCTCGGATGCAAGCGCGTCCTTGCGCCGGGCGTTCTTCTTGGTGGGCTTCTTAGCGCCAGATCGTCCCCGACCGCTGGATGCATTGCTCATGGCGCGTTAGCATAGGGGTCCAGAAAGATACGTCCCGAGTTGTAAAGTTGGGCAGGCTTCGGCCGTAGTGTCCGATGGAGTAGTGCTCCTCAGCCAGAATCCGGCGTGGTTGGCGCAGTCGCCCCCGGGTTGCCCTGCGATCCAGAAGAAACGGAAATAGATGTCAGTAGTAGAAATGCAGGAGCTCGATGAGGTCAAGGGCCTGCTGGCCAAGGGGCAGCAGGTGGGTGTGCTCACCTACGCCGAGATTTCGACGGCGATGTCCGAGATCGACCTGGATGAGTCAGATGTCGAGGAGTTGCACGGTTTTCTAGAGAAATCGGAGATCGAGCTCGTCGAGGAGATCGATCCGGCGACCGCCGCGGCCTCTCAGGTGGAGCGCGCACCGGACAAGCGCGGCCGGCGTAAAGCGAAAGCGGCGCTGGACCTCAAGCCGGACATGACGACTGACTCGCTGCAGCTGTTCCTCAAGGACATCGGCAAGGTGCGCTTGCTGACCGCCCAGGAGGAGGTCGATCTCGCCAAGCGGATCGAGCGCGGCGACCTCGACGCGAAGCAGAAGATGGTCGAGTCGAACCTGCGTTTGGTCGTGTCGATCGCGAAGAACTACCGCAACCAGGGGCTGCCGTTTCTGGACCTGATCCAGGAGGGCACGCTCGGGTTGGTGAGAGCTGCTGAGAAGTTCGACTATCGCAAGGGCTTCAAGTTCTCCACCTACGCGACTTGGTGGATCCGTCAGGCGATCGCGCGGGCGCTGGCGGACAAGGCACGCACGATCCGCATCCCCGTGCATGTGGTGGAGAAGCTGAACAAGATTGGTCGTGCCGAGCGCAAGCTGGTGACCGAGCTGGGACGCGAGCCGACCGCCGCTGAGATCGCCGAGGTCACGGGGATCGACCCGGAGGAGGTCGACTCGATCAAGCGCTCCGCGCAGGCGCCGGTGTCGCTGGAGAAGCCGGTGGGCGACGAGGAGGAGTCGGAGTTCGGCCAGTTCATCGCCGACGAGCGCGCCGAGTCGCCGTATGAGCGCGCGGCGGAGATCCTGACGAAGGAGGCGCTGCGCGAGGCGCTGGAGAACCTCAGCTATCGCGAACGGCGCGTGCTCGAGTTGCGCTATGGCCTCGGTGGCGAGCATCCGCGGACGCTCGATGAGGTGGGCCGTACCTTCAACGTGACCCGCGAGCGAATCCGCCAGATCGAGAACCAGTCGCTGAAGAAGCTCCAGTCCCTCGCGGAGGCCCAGAAGCTCCGCGACGTCGCCTGACGGCGCCTCGGCGCGGCTGACCGTGTCCTCAGTCGCTTGCGTGCTAGCGCACGCCACGCGGGTGGGCGGGTCTCGATCATGGTCAGCCACCCCGATCCGCTCGTCAGGAGGGGAGTGTCTGTCCATCGCTCCGCCCGGCATTCAAGCCTTACCGCAGGCCTGCCGATCTGAGGGCATGTTCGACGTTCAAGAGGCGCTGAAGGAGCTCGTCAAGCGCGAGGGCTCGGATCTGCACCTGAAGGTGGGCAGCACGCCGCTGTACCGCGTGCATGGGCACTTGGCGGCCGAGCCGGACGTAGAGGTGCTGAGCGCAGAGGACACGGAGCGCACGTTGCACGAGCTGCTGACACAGAACTCCAAGCTGGACGAGTTTGCACAGGAGCACGAGGTCGACTTCTCGTTTGAAATCGAGGGTGTGGCGCGCTACCGCATCAATGCTTTCCGCCAGCGTGGCGTGATCTCGCTGGCCTGTCGCGCGATCCCGCACAAGATCTCGACGATCGACGAACTGTCGCTGCCGTCGGTGGTCAAGGACCTGGCCGACGAAGAGCGCGGCATCGTGCTGTTGACCGGGACGACGGGCTCCGGTAAGTCAACGACGCTGGCGGCGATGATCGATCACATGAACGAAACGACGAGCAAGCACGTGGTGACGATCGAGGACCCGATCGAGTTCGTGCACTCGGACAAGAAATCAGTGATCAACCAGCGCGAGGTGGGGATGGATACAGCCTCGTTCAAGCGCGCGCTGCGCAGAGTGCTGCGGCAGGACCCGGACGTGATCCTGATCGGGGAGATGCGCGACGAGGAGACGGTGCAGACGGCCCTGTCGGCGGCCGAGACCGGGCACCTCGTGCTCTCGACGATCCACACGGTGGACGCGCCCGAGTCGATCAACCGCATGCTCGACTTCTTCCCTCCCCACCAGCACGGCCAAGCACGGAGCATGATCGCCGGCACGATCAAGGGCGTGATCAGCCAGCGGTTGGTGCCGGGCGCCGACGGCGGGCGTGTGGCGGTCTGCGAGATCCTGAGGATGACCGGTCGCGTGCGCGACATGATCACCGACCCTTCACAGACGGGCAAGCTGATGGAAGTGATCGCCTCGGGCAGCTACTACGGGATGCAGACCTTCGACCAGGCGCTGTTCGGGCACGTGAAGGCCGGCAGGGTGACCTTCGAGGACGCGATGCGCGTGGCGTCGAACCCATCCGATTTCAAGCTGCTGATGCAAGCCGATGGGCGCAGGGGCACGACGATGGAGGACGTTGCCGCAGCGGAGGAGCGTCGCGAGACGAACTCCGACCCGGCAAACGATCCAGCACCGGCGCCCCGACCGCCCCTAACCGTCGCTTAGCGGTCCTACCGTCTCGGCCCGTCGCACGTCTCGGCCCGTCCTGCCGTACTTCAGTTGGTAAAGTAACGGTTGAAATGGCCGTCCAGGAAACATGTCCGGTGTGTCGCACGGCGGAAATCGTCTGCGGTAAGTGGACCTTGCTGCTCGTCCGGGACCTGGCTGCGGGTCGCTCGCGCTTCTGCGAGTTGGAGCGCTCGCTTGCGGGGATCAGCCCGCGCACCCTCTCGCTGCGCCTGAGGGCGCTGGAGGTGGAGGA
Source organism: uncultured Solirubrobacterales bacterium (assembly GCA_963804555.1). Taxonomy (GTDB): domain Bacteria; phylum Actinomycetota; class Thermoleophilia; order Solirubrobacterales; family Solirubrobacteraceae; genus Palsa-744. The sequence continues at coordinate 639,949 of CAWDQX010000003.1, read as the reverse complement.
GATCGTCGAGCGCCATACCTTCCCGGAGGTCCCTCCGCGCGTGGAGTATGCGCTGACCGAGAAGGGCCGCGCGCTGCTGCCGATCGTCGATGGGATGCGCGCTTACGGCGAAGACTGGTTGGGAGAAGCCGATCGCGACTTGGCGGGCGCCGAGCACGTGGAGACGGTCGCACTCGCGATCGCCTAGCGGCCGCCCGGGCTGCAAGACGGGCTGCGCAGGGTAACGCCGAGCAGGAGCGGTGCGGGAGAAGGCGAAGTGAGCGGACCATGCGTTCACGTCAGCTCGAGACAGCGCTCACGGAGTTCGTGGCAGAGGCGGCGGACTGCTTGCAGGCGGAGATCGCCGGCGGCGCGGAGGTCTCCTTCGAGCTAGCCGAGAAACCCGCCCGTCGCGGCGAGAGCGCCGCGCGGCTGTACTGCTACCGCGCGCTGACGGGTGCGTTCATCGAGCAGCACGCCACGCAGCTCGCGAGCCTGCCCACCCACGCGCAGGCAGTAAGCCTGCTGGTGGATTTCGAGGGTCTCAATCGCTATCTGGTGGGGATGGGCGGTGCAGCGGATCTGGGACGGATGAAGGCCTATGAGCGAGCGGCTGCGGCACTGAGGTTGCTGCTGGAAGACGTGTTCAATGAGCAAACCGATTTCGACCGCCGAACGGAGATCGCCCAACACCAAGAGCGTGTGGAGGCGGCTTTGGCGAGGCTCGAGCAGTCGGCGGGCGCGAGCGCGAGCGAGGTCACGCTGCTGGCCACGCTCCACGGGCTGACGATCGCCTCGGATGAGCTTGCATTGACGAGGGGCCTGACGATCGCCCAGCAAGGCGCGCTGCGTGGCGTGCCCGACGGCGCCGAGGGGGACCACTTGCTCGTGGTGTTCTCCGTCGAGGATGGCGAGGTGGACGATGCTCTCGCGCGCGGTCGCGAGGTGCTCGAGGATCTGCTGCGTGCGCTGCGGTTGTTCGGCGATGGCCGGGTGACGCTTGGCGCGCTCGCGTGGACGCGTATAACCGGCGCCGGAGGGCCGTGGAACCCAGTGGCGCTCGGCGCCGGTGGGCGCCCGCACGGGATGTTGGTGGTGAGCGCCGGGCAGGAGGACGAGCTGCGCGGGTTCTGCAACCTCGTCTCGCGTCGCGCCCCGCACGGCAACGAGCTGGCGTGGGCGCTGCGGCGCTTCGAGTTGGGGTGCGAGCACGCGAGCTCCTACGAGGCGCTGAGCGATCACCTGATGGCGTTGCGCGCGCTGCTCGAGCCAGAGGGGCCGGGGAGCGGTCTGTTGGCGGGGCGGATCGCGGCGCTGTGCGCGACGGCGGAGGATCGCGCAAAGCTGACCAAGCGGATGACCAAGGCGCAGACGCTGGAGCGTGCGATCATCGCGGGCACAGCCGAGGAGCATGCCGCCGGACTGAACCTCGCGCGGGATGTCGCCGACCATCTCAGAGCGCTGCTGAGGGACGTGATCTGCGGTCATCTCGATCCGAACCTCGCGCTGCTTGCGGATGAGCTGCTGGCGGTGGCGATGGTGGCCGAGAGCGCCGAGGATGAGACGAGCTCGGGTGAGCGTAAAGAGCATCCACTCGACCAACTCACGCAGAGCGCGCTGCCTGTCTGAGGTACGGCGCGCTGACTGTCTCAGGCTGGATGCGCTGCCTGTCTGAGGCCCGTCAGGCGAAGAGGTAACCGGCGATCCGCGCGAGCCCCGCGAGGTCCTGGATGTCCTCGTCCAGGTGCGCCACGATCACCGGATCGGGCTCATCGAGCTCTCGGCGTAAACGGGCGATCGTGTCGCGGTCGCGGTTCACGAGCACGTCGAAGTCCGCCAGGTTTCCAGCTACCCGCCGCGCGAGTGATTCGCCCAGCTCTCCTGCGAGCGCCCCCTCGACCTCCTTGGCGGAGTGTCCCTCGAGGCCGTGCAGGTGGACGCGGTTGACGATCACCCCATCGCGAGCCCTCGCTGCCGTGGCGAGCTTGCCGGCGAGGAATACCGCCTCGCGGGCGGGCTCGGGCTCTGGCGAGGTGACGATCAGGAAGCTCGTGGCGGGGTCGTGCAGCAGCTCGGCGACGCCGCGGGTGCGCTCGCCGAAGCCGTCGAGGATGCCGGAGAGCGAGCGGAAGAAGCTGGAGAGCTCACCGAGCATGTCCACACCAGTGACGCGCGCGAAGATCGCAAACACGAGCCCGGTGCCGCGGCCGAACAGGCGCGCGGCGAGTCCGCCGGGGGCGAGGAACACCTTCAACGCGCGACCATCGAGGAAGTTCAACAGGTTCTCGGGAGCCTCCAGAAAGTCCAGCGCGTTGCGTGACGGTGGCGTATCGAGCACGATCACGTCGAAGTCGTATTCGCTGTACAGCTCGTACAGCTTCGTGACCGCGCCGAGCTCTTGCACGCCCGACACCGCGGATGAGAGCTCCCGGTATACGGGGTTTGCGAGGATCTCCTCGCGCGCGCGCGCGTCGGGCGAGAGGCGTGTGACGATCTCATCGAATGTGCGTTTCACATCCAGCGCCATCGCCCACAGCTCACCCGGCGCCGCCACCCCCGCTGCCGCCAGCAGCGCCGGATCGATCTGTCGGGGCTCGCCCGAGAGCTCCCCGAGCCCGAGCGCGGCGGCCAGACGCCGCGCGGGATCGATCGTTACCACGGCGACCTTCTGACCGCGTGCGGCCAGCCCGAAGCCGAGCGCCGCCGAAGTGGTGGTCTTGCCGACGCCGCCCGCGCCGAGGCATATGCACACGCGCTTACCCTTCAGACGTTGCGCCAGATCGGATGAGCGCTTGGGCACTTCAGTGATCCTAGATCCAGCCGAGCGTCAATGCTCATGCAGGAATCGCAGCACCACATGCGAATAACCCCTCGATCGGCTTCCCCAATCGAGTAGGAGCCTGCTGTGAACGGTAAGGCCAAGGTCATCGCGTTCGCCAACCAGAAGGGCGGTGTGGCCAAGACGACTACGACGCTCAACCTCGCCGCCGCTTTTGCGGAGGAGGGGCACCGCGTGCTGTGTGTCGACATGGATCCCCAGGGCAACCTGACGATGTCCCAAGGCATCGATCCGGACACGCTGGAGAAATCGATGTATGACGTGCTCGTCCACAAAGTCTCGATCCGCGAGGTGGTTCGCAAGCGCGAGATCGACATCGCCTGCGCCTCGATCGATCTGGCTGGGGCAGAGATCGCGATGTCGACGATGATCGGTCGCGAGCGCTCGCTGCAGAAGGCGTTCGAGCCGATCCTCGATGATTACGACTTCATCTGCATCGACACACCGCCGAGCCTCGGACTGCTGACGATCAACGCGCTGACGGCCGCCGACAAGGTGATCGTCCCCGTGCAGTGCGAGTATCTGTCGATGCGCGGGCTCATCCAGCTGCAGAACACTCTCGCGATGATCCGCGAGAACCTCAATCCGGGCGTCGACATCGAGGGTATCCTGCCGACGTTGGTCGATTCGCGCACGATCCACGCCAAGGAGGCGATCGAGATCCTCGAGGAGAACTTTGGCGACCGCGTGTTCGCCTCGCGCATCCGCAAGACCGTGCGCTTCGCCGAGGCGCCGGTAAAGGGCATGTCTGTGCTGAAGTACGAGCCGGATGGGGTTGCCGCCCAGTCCTACCGTCAGCTGGCGCAGGAGGTTCTGACTCATGGCCAATCCTAAGCGTGCAAGCATGCGTGAAGGCCCGCTCGCCGCGCTGTTCCGCAAGACCGAAGGCGAGGAGGAGACGGACGGGCGCGAGCCGGCGGCTGGCGCCCGTGACGCGACAGGGACGGGCTCGAGCCCGGCAGTCGCCGCCGCGAAGGCCGGCAAGGGTGAGCGCAAGACCGCGGCCGCTAAGGGCGATGGGCGCGCATCCGATGGACTCGCGCCGACGCCCCATCCGCGCGAGAGCGGCCTGCCTCACCCTGCGCTGCAAGCTTCGATCGAGGATCAGCCGGTGCAGGACGATGACCGCGTGCCGACGCCGCGGGAGCGCCTGCGTCATGCCTTCTCCTCGGAGATTCCCGAGAACGTGATGGAGCGCTCGGCACGTCCGGTGATGGACGATTACTCACGCGATCACCCGGCGAGCACTCCCGTGGGCTCCGTTGGACCGGTTGGCCAGCCCGTGATCCGCGTCGTGGGCGTCGGTGGCGCCGGCGTGAACGCGGTCAACCGGATGGTCGAGGCGGAGGTCGAGGGCGTCGAGTTCCTTGCCGTGAACACCGACCTGCAATCGCTGCAGCAGTCGACCGCCGACGTGACGCTGCACATCGGCGCGGAGCTGACGCGTGGCTTGGGATCGGGCTCGGACGCCGAAGTCGGCCGTGCCGCGGCGATGGAGGACTACGACCGCGTGAAGGCCCTGCTGAAGGGCTCGGACATGATCTTCATCACGGCCGGAGCCGGTGGCGGCACGGGGACCGGCGCCGCGCCCGTCGTGGCCCGCATCTCGCGCGAACTCGGGGCGTTGACGGTCGCGATCGTGACCAAGCCGTTCGGATTTGAGGGCTCGCGCCGCGGGGAGCAGGCGGAGCGGGGCGTGAGTGCGCTGGCCGAGGAGGTCGACACGCTGATCGTCGTGCCGAACAACCGGCTGCTGAGCGTGCTCGACAAGCAGACCGCGATGGTCGAGGCGTTCCGTGTGGCCGATGACGTGCTGCGCCAGGGCGTGCAGGGGATCTCCGACCTGGTCACGCTGCCGGGCCTGATCAACCTCGACTTCGCCGACGTGCGCACGATCATGTCCTCCGCGGGCAACGCATTGCTGGGCATCGGCATGGGTGCCGGCGGCGAGCACCGCGCGACCGAGGCCGCGATGCAGGCGGTCGCCTCACCGCTGCTTGAAACCTCGATGGAGGGCGCGCGCTCGATCTTGCTGTCGATCACGGGCGGACGCGACCTTTCGCTGTGGGAGGTCAACGAGGCCGCGAAGGCCGTTTCCGAGGCCGCGCACCCGGACGCGAACATCATCTTCGGCGCGATGGTCGACGAGAAGCTCGACGACCAGGTGTGGGTGACCGTCGTGGCCACGGGTTACGGCGAGCAGGGACGCCGCAATAGCGTCAATCGCCTGAACGAGCCCGCCGGCGAGCCACGCGTGCGGCGCACTAACGGCGGTGCTTCCCGTCCTCCCGCCCCGCGTCGCGGCGGCTTGGCCGTGGACGAACTGGAAGTACCCGAGTTCATCCCTCATTGATCAGCCTCGCCCTCTAGAAAGCCTCGCCCTCTAGGCTTCGCTCCAATGGGCGTAGCTGAAAAGGGAGTGGTGGCGGCTGGGCATCCGCTGACTGCACAGGCCGGCGCTCGGGTGCTGCGAGAAGGGGGCAACGCGGTCGATGCGGCCGTCGGAGCGATGCTGACGTCGTTCGTGGCCGAGCAGCTGTTGACCGGACTCGGCGCTGGTGGATACATGCTCGTCGCCGGTGCTGGCGAGCAGCCGACGCTGCTGGATTTCTTCGTGGAGGCGCCAACCAATCGGCGGCTCGCCGGCTCGCGGCAGGAGGACGGGGAGAATCCTCCGCCGGCCGAGTTGCGGTCGGTCGATGTGTCCTTCGGAGATGCCGCGCAGGTGTTCCACATCGGCCCGGCCTCCTGCGGGGTGTATGGGACGCCGGCGGGTGTATGCGAGGCGATGAGGCGCTGGGGGAGCATGGGGCTCCAGGAGCTGGCGATGCCGGCGGCGAAGCTCGCGCGCCAGGGCGTGGAGGTGAACAAGGGACAGGCCTATATCGCAAAGATCCTGGCCGATCTGTTGACCTCCACGCCCGAGTGTGCGGCGCTGTGGGCGCCGGCGGGACATGTGCTGAAGGAGGGTGAGCTGCTGCGCAACCCCGAGTTGGGTGATGCGCTGGAGCGCCTCGGCGAGGAGGGAGCGACTCCCTTCTACCGCGGAGACATCGCGGCGGCGGTGTGTGACTGGCTGCGGGGCCACGGTGGGGCGCTGTGCGGCGAGAATCTGGCGGGCTACGAAGCGGTGGAGCGCGAGCCGGTGAGCGTGCGCTATCGCGACCGTGAGGTGCTCACGAACCCGCCGCCCTCGGCTGGGGGAACGCTACTGGCCTACGCGCTGGCGCTGCTGGATCGTGGTCCCGCGCCGCCGCGACCCCGCGCCGTGGTGGAGGCGATGGGCGCCGCGCAGGAAAAGCGCACGCCGGAGTTCGTGGAGCGGCTGAGCGAGGAGGGCTTTCTCGAGCGCTTTCTCGCGAAGAACCTGGGCTCGACGACGCATATCGCGGTGCTCGACGCGCAGGGGCGGGCGTGCAGCGTGACCGCCAGCAATGGCGAGGGCTCTGGGGTCGTGGTGCCGGGCACGGGGATCCATCTGAACAACGTGATGGGCGAGCAGGACCTGAACCCGCTCGGCTTCCATCGCCATCCGGCCGGACGGAGGATGCCGAGCATGATGGCCCCCTCGGTGGTGATGCGTGACGGGGAGGTCGAGCTGGTGCTGGGGAGCGCCGGCTCCAACCGCATCCGCTCCGCGCTGCTGCAGACGATCGTCGGCGTCGTCGACCACGGCTTGGGCGCGCGCGAGGCGGTGCAGGCCCCGCGCGTGCACTTCGAGGACGGCACGCTGTACGCCGAGCCGGGGATCGACCTCGCGGAGCTCCTCGGGCCGGACTCGCCGGCGGATGTCCCCGGTGGAGAGGTGGTGGCGTTCCATGAGCTGAACCTGTTCTTTGGCGGCGTTCAGGCGGTGCTGCGCCGGGGAGATGCGATCGACGGCGCGGGCGACCCCCGCCGCGGGGGCGTCGCGGTGAGGGCATGAGGCACTCGATCCGCGTCGCCGTCGCCGACAAGGCCGCCGCTGCCGCTGTCAGGGCTCGCGCCGGCGCCGCGACACTCGGCGTGCTTGCGGCGATCGGGTTGGCGGCGGGTTGTGGCGGCGGCATCGCGGCTCCCGACCTGTTCATCGTCCAGCGCGCCGGTAGCGCGCCCGGAGCGCGGCTGACGCTGCTGGTGAACGAAGAAGGGGGCGTGCATTGCTATCAGGAAGCCACCCATCGTGGCCCGACGCTGAAGCTGAGCGATCCCCTACTCGTGCGGGCGCGAGCGATCCAGGAAGAACTGCACGAACAGGCCTCTGAGCACCTCTCGCTGCCGCCCGGCAAGGGCTCGGTGCTCAGCTACTACCTGCGCGACGAAAACGGGACGGTCCGCTTCAGCGACAACTCACCCGGGCAGCCAAAAGTGCTTCGCGAATTGGCTCTGTTCGTATTGCAGACCGCTCAGCAGGTCTGCCACCTGCCCCAGCAGGGCGCTTAGGCCACAGGCTTGCGCGCGGCGATCATCAGGTTGTAGAAGATCGCCGGCGGCAGTCGCGACTCGAGCAGCCGGCGGTCGAGCTCCTGAAAGAACAGGTAGCCGCGATAGGCGTACTGGCGCCAGGCCCAGGGAACGTCGAACGGCTCGGCGGTCGCCTCGAGCGTGCGGTTGGTCCAGCCGAACCAGTTCGCGAGCAGCTCCTCACCGGTGACGCGCACGTCGGTGAAGCCTGCTCCGTGCGCAAACTCGGAGAGTTCGGTGGGGGCGAAGGCGTGGACGTCGACGACGCCCTCGAGCGCCGCATCGGGCGCCCCATCGGATTCGGTTCCCGCCCACCCGCGCGGGCGCGCGCGAATCGCCCGGCGCCACAGCGGCGCCAGCATGCCGGCGGCTCGCTTGGGGACGCCCGCCAGGCGGTCGCCGTAGCGGGAGGGCTCGCCGGCGAACAGCAGCGTGCCGCCGGGCGCGAGGACGCGCTCGAACTCCGCGAACGCCTGCGGCAGGTCGGGGATGTGGTGGAGGATCGCGTGGCCGAGCACGAGGTCGAAGCTCTGATCTGCAAACGGCAGCCGCTCCGCGTCGGCGGGCACGGTCTGGACCTGCAGGCCCAGCTGCTCGGCGTTGGCGGCGAGGCTCGAAAGCATGCCTGGGGAGATGTCGCTGCAGGTGGCCTGCCCGATCAGGCCGGCCCGCATCATGTTCAATGTGAAGTAGCCAGTCCCAGAGCCGATCTCGAGCGACCGCGGGTAGTGGCCGGGCTTGCCGTGAAGGGCCTTGCGCACCTTGGCTAGGACCTGATCGCGACCGAGCTCACCGAAGTCGATTCCCCACTTGTGGTCGTAGTGATCGGCGGCTACATCGTGGTAGCGCGTGTTGACGTCGCGGATCTCCTCAGGGCTGAGAGTCGGTGGCACGGGGCGGCACCATATACTCGCGCGCCGTGTCGCGCACCCTCTATGAGCAGCTCGACCAGCCGGAGGGCGTGCCGTCGCTGGCGCTGACGGGGGAGCGCACATTGCCGGATGTGCCGGAGGAGAACTACTGGTTTCGCCGTCACCAGGCGGTGTATGAATGGATCGCCGCGCGAGTTGCCGGCGAGCGCGTGATCGACATGGCCTGCGGTGAGGGCTACGGCTCAGACGTGCTGGCCGCGAGCGCCGCGAGCGTGGTCGGTGTGGACGCCAACCCCGAGGCGCACGAGCACGCGCGGCTGCGCTATCGCCGGGGCAACCTGCGCTTCGAGCGCGACCTCGTGGAGAGCTTTGCCGAGCCCGCCGACGCGGTGGTGTTCCTGCAGACGATCGAGCATCTCCAGAACCCGGACGCGGTGCTCGAGCACTACCGCTCGCTCGTCTCGGGCTCCGAGTCGCAAGCGCCGGGCGACGCAGGTCGCGGGACCGTGTATGTGTCGACGCCGAACGTGCTGACGCTCGCGCCGAAGGGGGCTGAGCGCTCGGACAATCCCTGGCACGTGCACGAGTACCGCGCCGAGGAGTTCGAGCGGCTGTGTCGCCGGCACTTCGGCGCTGTGGCCATCTTCGGCCTGTTTCATGCGCGCAAGCTGCGCGTTCACGAGCTGGCGCTGCGTGCGGGCTGGGACTCCGTCCATCCCCGCCTGGGCATCACCAAACGCTTCTACGACTGGTTCACGCCGGCGATCGCCGCCTCGGACTTCGTCCTGCGTCCGCGCGGGCAGGCCGACCTCGACAGAGCGCTGGATTTCGTGGCGGTGTGCCGCTAGTGAGATTGCAAGCCCGCCCGCCGGCGCGTCACGTGCCGCCCGCGAGTAGACCGCGAGGCGGCGGCGCATTTCCGTGAGCGCGGTCGGCAAGGGGCGTGGTGCGCTGGCGATCGTGCTGCACACGCACATGCCCTATGTGGAGGGCTTCGGCACGTGGCCGTTCGGCGAGGAGTGGCTGTGGGAGGCGATGGCCGGCTGTTATCTGCCGCTGCTGGACCTGCTGGACACCGGTGCGGGGCTGACGCTGTCGTTGACACCGGTGCTGTGCGATCAACTGCAAGCGCCGGGGGTCGCGGAGCGCTTCGAGAGGTTTGTCGGAGAGGTGCGCCGCCATACCCACGAAGAGGACATCAAGGGACTGCGCGCCTCCGGACACGAGATACTGGCGCGTGAGCTCGAGCGCTCGTGGGGCGACTACGAGGCGGCGCTCGAGCGCTTGCACCGCCGCGGCGGTGATCTGCTCGCCGCCCTCGCCCCCTACGCGCAGTGGACCTCCTCCGCCACCCATGCCGTCCTCCCACTGCTGGCCACCGATGCGGGTGTGCGTGCGCAGGTACAGAGTGGCGTTGACGCCCATCGCGCGCGCTTCGGCGAGGACTGGCGGGGAGGTTTTTGGCTGCCGGAGTGCGCGTATGCACCGTGGCTGACCCCGGCGCTGGCCGACGCGGGCGTGCGAGCCACCTGCGTCGAGCTGACCAGTAACTTTGGCAAGGGCGCCCGCGAGCATCTCTCACCGATCGTGGACGAGTCCGGAGTGACGCTCGTGCCGATCGACCGCGCGAGCATGGATCTCGTGTGGAGCGATGGCGGCTACCCCGCGAGCGGCTCCTATCGCGATTATCACAATCACACAATTCACCACCACAATCCATGGGGAAATAATGGCGAGGCGTATGACCACGCGCACGCGCAGGCATTGATAAAAAAACATGCAGCCGATTTTGTGACCCGTACTCGCGAGCGCTTGCGTAATGACGGTGAGGGTCTGCCGGGGGGCGGTTTGGTTGTGTGTGCATTGGATACAGAGTTACTTGGCCATTGGTGGTACGAGGGAATCGCGTGGTTGGGAGAGGTAATCGAGGAGTGCTCCAGACAGGAACTCGAGTTGGTGCGCTTGGACGATGGATTGGATCGAGTGGAACCAATTTTTATTGAGAGTGAAAAATTGAAAGTAAGCACCTGGGGTGCCGGGGGCGACCTATCGACGTGGTCGGGACCGGCGGTCGCCGAGCTGGCGTTTGCCGCGCGCGCGGCCGAGCTGCAGACCCTCGTCGCCGCCACGGCCGGGCGTGCAGGGCCGGCGGCGGTGCGCGAGCTGCTGGCGCTGCAGGCGAGCGACTGGGCCTTCATGGTCTCCCGCGGCCTGGCCGTCCCTTACGCCCACGAGCGCTTCGAGGGTCACCGCCAGGCGCTCGAGCGGGCGCTCGCCGAGGGACCGCAGGCGAGCGAGGAGGGCTTGCGCAACCTCGCGGTCTACGCCGATCCAGCCGCGCTGCTCGCGCCCTGACCTTCCGAGCACGGGGCGGGCGCGTGCCGGACGCTCACTCCCAGCGCATCGACCGTGGCGCCTCGCGCATGCGGATGACCTGGGCGGGAACCCCACCGACGACCGCATTCGTGGGCACTTCCTTCGTGACGACTGCGCTTGTCCCGACGATCGCGTTGTCGCCAACGAGCACCCCACGCAGAATGCACGCCCCGTACCCCAGCCAGACGTTGTGGCCGACGCGAACGTCGCGCTTGTAGATGCCCTGCAGGCGGATCGGGCGATCGACCTCGACGACGCCGTGGTCGAAGTCGATCAGCATCACACGGTCGGCGACGATGCACTCGCGGCCGATCGAGACGTGCTGGAAGGCGGAGATCGTGCACTCCTGTCCCATCACGGTCTTCGCGCCGATCGACACCTCGCCCTCGTGGACGCGGATCTTGGTGCCGTGGCCGAGCCACGCCCAGCGGCCGATGCGCAGGTCGCATCGCGGCCGATCTCGAGCTGCACGCCGGGACAGATGAAGCAGATGCCATCGGTCTGCAACCGCTTGCCGTGGCGGAGCTTGAGGAACACGAAGCGCGCCAGCAGGTGCAGGTAGGCGCGGCTGAGCATGTGGTTGGCGCGCATGAACCGCAGCAATGCCAGCGGACCGCCATGCAGCGACTCGGGCGCCTTGCGCACGGTCTCGGCGATCTCCTCGGTGGCCTCCTCGCGCTCGCCTCGCCGCGCTGGGCGGGCGTCGTCGCGGTGGCGTCGGACAGCAGCGGCTCCATTGCGCCATCGTAGGGAGGGCGTGCCACGACCGGGACACGACCAAGTCGTGGTGATGGGCTCGCAACCGCGGCCCTTGCGACTATCGCCGCCCGCATGCGATGATTGCGCCCGCGATGAGCGATGCGACCCTGGCGCAGCGACTGCTCGACGGCGACCGCCGTGCGTTGGCGCGCGCGATCACGCTGGTCGAGGACGACCGCCCGGAGGGCTGGGAGTTGGTCAAGGAGGTCTATCCGCACACCGGCAAAGCGGCGGTGGTCGGCTTCACCGGACCGCCGGGCGTGGGTAAGTCGACCTTGATCGGCGCGCTGACGAAGGCCCAGCGCGAGGCGGGGAGGACTGTTGGGGTGCTCTCGATCGACCCCTCGTCGCCGTTTACGCAAGGGGCGCTGCTCGGCGACAGGATCCGGCTGAGTGAGCACTTCCTCGACCAGGGCGTGTTCATCCGCTCGATGGCCAACCGCGGCGCGTTGGGCGGGCTCTCGGAGGCGGCGCTACAGGCCGCGCTGCTGCTCGACGCGGCGGGCCGCGAAGACGTGTTCGTGGAGACGGTGGGCGTCGGGTCAGGCGGAGATCGACATCATCGATCACGCCGACACGATCGTGCTCGTGCTGATGCCCGGCTCGGGTGACTCGATCCAGGCGCTGAAGGCGGGGGTGATGGAGATCCCCGATGTGATCGTGATCAACAAGGCCGATCACCCGCTGACGGACACGATGGTGCGCGAGATCAGGGGGGTGCTGTCGCTGGCGAACCTCGACCGCTCGCCAGAGGAGGCGGCGAAGCGCTGGCGGGTGCCGATCGTCAAGACCGAGGCCACCCACGGTGCTGGTATCGAGGAGCTGGTGGAGCTGCTGAGAGAGCACCGCAAGTACATCCTCGCCGCGGGCCAGCTGGAGGAAAGGCGCAGGCGCAACCTGCACAACGAGGTGCTCGCGATCGCCACCGCACGCATGCGTAGACATCTCGAGGAGGAGCTGAGCGAGGACGCCGAGTTCAAGCGCCTCTTGGAGGAGGTTGTTCAGCGCCGCTTGGACCCGGCTAGCGCAGCGACCGTGTTGCTCGAACGCGGGGTGGGGTAGTGTCAGATCGCGATGGACTATCTGAACTGGGTGGAGAACAACTGGGGCCTGCTGGGCCGGGTGACGCAGGGTCACACGGCGCTTTACCGCGCCACCGGTGGGCGGATCGGTCATCGCGTTCCCGGCGCGCCGCCGATGCTGCTGCTTGATCATGTGGGTGCCAAGAGTGGCTCCAAGCGCACCAGCCCGCTCGTGTACGTGCGCGACGGCGAGGACGTGGTCCTGGTCGCCTCGAAGGGCGGCTATCCAAAGAACCCAGGCTGGTTTTACAACCTGAAGGCCAATCCCGACACCGAGGTGCAGGTCGGCTCTCAGCACCGGGCGGTGCATGCGCGGATCGCCAACCCCGAGGAGCGCAAGCGGCTGTGGCCGATGGCGCTGAAGACTTATCGCGGCTACGCCGACTACCAGAAGCGCACCGAGCGGGAGATCCCGCTCGTAATCCTCGCGCCCCGCTGAGCTGCCGGGCCCGGTGCCGGCGCTAAGCCCTGACACCCGCGCTCGCGCTGCGCCCTGACACCCACGCTGGCGCTGCGCCCTGATACCCACGCTGGCGCTGCGCCCTGACACCCACGCTGGCGCTAAGCCCCGAGCGCCCGGGCGATCACCATCTGCTGGACCTCGTCGGTGCCCTCGCCGATCGTGAGGATCTTCGCGTCGCGGTAGAAGCGGCAGACGGGGTACTCCTCGATGAAGCCGTAGCCGCCATGGATCTGCACTGCCTCCTCGGCGCAGCGCACCGCCAGGCGGCCGGTCTTGAGCTTGGCCTGAGCCGCGGTCAGCGTGAAGTTGCGTTTCGCATCCTTCTCGCGGGCGGCCTTGTAGACGAGCAGCCGGCCGGCCTCGATCTCCGTGGACATGTCCGCGAGCTTTGCCTGGATCGCCTGGAACTTTGAGATCGACTTGCCGAACGCCTTGCGCTGCTTGGCGTACTTCAGCGCCTCGTCGAGCGCCCCCTGCGCGAGCCCAACGCCCATCGCGGCGACGCCGATCCGGCCGATGTCGAGGATGTGCAGGAACTGCTTGAAGCCGGCGCCGCGCGGGCCGAGCAGGTTCTCCTCGGGCACGCGGCAATCGCTGAACGTCAACGGGCGCGTGTCCGACGCGTTCCAGCCCATCTTGCGATAGGGCTCGCCCTGCTCGTATCCCTCCGCGCCGTTGGCGACGATGATGTTTGAGATCTCCTCCTCGGCGGTGCGGGCGGTGATGCAGACCATCCCGGAGATGTCGGTGCCGGCGTTGGTGATGAATTGCTTGGCGCCGTTGATCGTCCACTCGCCATCGGCCAGGGCGGCGCGTGTCTTCACATTCCCGGCGTCCGAGCCGGCCTCGGGCTCGGTCAGGCCGAACGCGCCGAGTCGCTCGCCCGAGCACAGCTGTGGCAGCCACTCGCGCTTCTGCTCCTCCGAGCCGAACAGGTAGATCGGCTGCGTCCCCGAGGAGGTGTGCGCGCAGAGCGTGATCGCGACCGAAGAATCGACACGCGTTAGCTCCTCGACCGCGAGCGCGTAGGCGAGCGTGTCGCCGCCGCCGCCGCCGTACTCCTCGGGGAAGGGGATCCCCATCAGGTTCAGCGCTCCGAGCTGACGGACGATCTCGTAAGGGAAGGACTTCGTGCGATCGAGCTCCTCGGCGACCGGCGCGACCTCGCCCTCGGCGAACTCGCGCACCGTACGGCGGATCAACTCGTGATCGGGAGAGAGATCGAAGTCCATGGTGCCATCCTCCCAGACGTCGGGAGCCACGTGCCTGTCCGTCGATAATGATGCCGTGATGCGTATAGATCGTGAAGAGAGGGTGTAGTGGCGGGAATCGACCCGAGCGACCTGGAGGTCTGCCTTCGCGTCCTCTCCGAAGTCGACGCGTTCCCGGTCGAGCACCCGGATGCCGTCACAGTCCAGCGAGCGACCGCGGGCCTGTATAAGACGGTCAAGCGGCTGCGGCGTATCGAACGGCGTGAGGCGGTGCTCGCCAACGATCGGGCGGTGACCGCAGGGACGGCAACCGGGGCGCCGGGACGGATCGATGACGAGACGCGAGGTCTGCCGCTCCTCTCGAGCGCCCCCGGAGCTACGGCGGGCACCCTGTTGCAGGCCCGCGCCTGTTACGTCTGCAAGACCCGCTTTCGCGAGGTCGACGCGTTCTACCACCAGCTCTGTCAGCCCTGTGCGGCGCGCCATCACCAGCGACGCGAGGCGCGCACCGACCTGACCGGCCGTCGGGCGCTGCTCACCGGCGGCCGGGCGAAGATCGGCATGTACATCGCCCTGCGACTGCTGCGCGACGGAGCCGAGACGACGATCACAACGCGATTTCCCCACGACGCGATCCGTCGCTTCACGGCGATGGGAGACAGCGGCGAGTGGCTCCAGCGCCTGCACGTCGTCGGCATCGATCTGCGCGATCCCGCGCAAGTTGTGGCGCTCGCCGACTCCGTGAGCGCAGAGGGACCGCTGGACATCCTGATCAACAACGCCGCGCAGACCGTTCGGCGCTCGGCCGAGGCTTACGCGCCGCTGATCGAGGCCGAGCGCGCGGCGCTGCCCGACGGGCCGCTTCCTCGTCTGAGCCGATTCGGCCGCGAGGTCGAGGTCGAGGGCGAAACCGGCCGACGGGATCTCGTGCAGGCCGGTCGCGCGCACTGGACGCCGACGCCGCAGGCCCTGACGGCGCTCGCGCTCTCCGTCGGGTCGGCCTCCCCCGAGCGGATCGCTCTGGGCAGCGCGATCGACGCCGGTGGCCTGGTGCCGGACCTGCACGCGGTCAACAGCTGGATCCAGCGGGTCGATGAGGTCGACCCGCTGGAGCTGCTCGAGGTGCAGCTATGCAATACGACCGCTCCCTTCATCTTGGTCAGCCGGCTGCGCCCGGCGCTGGCCGCCTCGACGGCACGGCGCACCTACATCGTCAACGTCTCCGCGATGGAGGGCCAGTTCAGCCGCGGCTACAAGGGCCCCGGGCACCCGCATACGAACATGGCCAAGGCCGCGCTGAACATGCTCACGCGCACCAGCGCCCAGGAGTTGCTCGAAAGCGACGGCATCCTGATGACGAGCGTCGACACTGGGTGGATCACCGACGAGCGACCCCACCCGATGAGGATGCGTCTAGCCGAGGACGGCTTCCACGCCCCGCTCGACCTCGTCGACGGCGCCGCGCGGGTGTATGACCCGATCGTCCGTGGTGAGTCGGGTGAGGACATCCACGGGTGCTTCCTGAAGGACTACGAGCCTTCGCCCTGGTAAGCCGGGGCGGCTCTTGCCGTCGTGGGAGCATGCGCGGCTGGCTCCAAACGCTGCACAACCGCGGCCCAGCTCGCGCCGCGCGGATCGAGGTGCGCGCGATGCCCCGCCTCGCCCTGGATCTCCACGAGCTCGGCCTCGCCACCGGCCGCGCGGGTGGCGTCTACATAGTCACGGCTGATCTCGATCGAGACGGTTTCGTCGCCTGCGCCATGGACGATCAGCACGGGTATGTCGAGCGGCAGCAGGCGAATCGGGTCGCCTGCGCCGTAGCGCTCGGGAACCTGATCGGGAGAGCCACCCATCAGATCCTGCACGACCCCGCCGTGCCAGCGGCGGTAGGCGTCCGCGAGATTCGCCACGCCGGCCTGTGAGATGACGCGCCGCGGTCGCACGGGCGGCGGGCCGTCGAGGGCGCCTGGTGCGCCCGCAGGTAGGTTGGGCCGGCCGGCAGCCCACAGCGCGAGGTGACCGCCGGCGGAGTGGCCGAGGATGCTCACCCGGTCGAGGTCCAGCCGCTCCTCTCCGAGCGCAGCGAGATGGTCGATCGCCGCGGCCACGTCTGCGAACGTGTTTGGCCAGCCCCCGCCGGCGCCGACGCGGCGGTACTCGATGTTCCACACGGCCCAGCCGCGTCTGAGCAGGTCGCCGGCCAGCCCGCGCATGAAGACCTTCCCGTAGCGCTTCTGCCAGGAGCCGCCGTGGATCAGGACCATCACCGGGTGCGGCCCGGGGCCGGACGGCACGTAGAGATCGGCGCGCTGCGAGGCATGCGGCCCGTAGCGATGGGAGCGCCCGCGCGAGAGGAAGTCGAGGATCAGGCGCGTGCGAGCCACGTGGCCTCAAATCCTAGAAGGACCCGTGGTTCTACCCCAGCCGGGGCCCGCGTGCTCTACCGCCGGGGGCCGCGTGTTCTACCGGCCGGAACGGTTTACGCGCCGTAGGAGCGAGCCAGCTCGACCAGCAGGCGTACGCCGTAGCCCGAGGCGCCCTTGCCGACATAGGCGCGGCCGAGATCCCAGGCGGAGCCGGCGATGTCGAGATGAGCCCAGGGGGTCTTACCGACGAAGTTCGCAAGGAACGAGGCCCCCATGATCGTGCCCGCCTTGCGCGCTTCCGGCGCGTTGTCCAGATCGCCGTACTTGCCCGCGACGAGCTCATCGTACTCCGGGTGTAGCGGCAGCCGCCATACAATCTCGCCCGTGCGCTCGCCTGCGGCGGTGATCTGCTCGGTGAGCTCATCGTCATTGCTCATCAGCCCCGCGTAGGTCGAGCCGAGCGCGATGATCACCGCGCCGGTCAGCGTGGCCAGGTCGACGATCCGCTCTGCGCCGAGCGAGACGGCGTGGCACAGGCAGTCGGCCAGCACCAGGCGACCCTCGGCGTCGGTGTTGTTGACCTCGATCGTCTTGCCGTTCGCTGCCGTGACGATGTCCCCGGGCTTGATTGCGCGTCCGCTCGGCAGGTTCTCGGTGGCGCCCACGACCGCGATGAGCCTGACGGGTAGCTGCAGGCGCGCGATCGCGGCGACCGCCTCGACGACGGCGGCGCCGCCGGACATGTCGAACTTCATCTCCGCCATTTTCGGCCCGGGCTTCAGCGAGATGCCGCCGCTGTCGAACGTGACAGCCTTGCCGACGAAGCCGATTACAGGCCCACCCGCCCCCTGTGGATCCGATCCCTGCCCACCTCCTTCATACCGCAGGACGATCAGCGCAGGCTCCTGCTCGGAGCCCTGGGCTACGGCGGCGAAGGCGCCCATGCCGAGCCTCTCGATGCCTGCGCGTCCCTCGATCTCCACCTGCAGCCCCTCGATCTCATCTCCGAGCGCCCGTGCGTAGTCGGCGAGCGCCGTCGGGGTGAGGTCGTTGCCAGGCCGGTTCTGCAAATCGCGTGCCCGGTTGACGGCTTGCGCGACGATGCTCGCGCGCGCTACGGCCGCCTCGGCCTGCTCACCGCTCAGCGGGTGCTCGCCGGCGACCGCGATCATCAGTTGCTCCAGATGCTTGGGCGCCTGCTCCTCGCTGGCCGGTTTGGACTTGTGCTTCTCGAAACGGTAGTCGGCGAGGATCGTCCCCTCGACGAGCGCTTCAACGATCTGCGCAGCTCGCTTCGAATCATCCTCGGGCACGATCGGTGCCTGCCAGCACAACTGACGGGTCGCGAGCTCACGGGCGCGCTCGCGCGCCACCGCCGCCGCGACGCGGGCGTGCTCGGGGGTGAAGTCCTTGCGCGCGCCGAGCCCGACCGTCAGCCAGCGCCTGCTGTCGGCGTGAGTCAGCGCGAGCGCCTTGAACGAGCTCTTGGCCTCGCCGGTCTCGACCAGCTCGCTCACCTCCGCCGGGACATGGCCAGGCGGTTGCTCACCGTTGAACAGCCCGAGCACGAAGGTGTCAGCGTCCGTGGTGCTCGCTGGCTGGGTGGTCGCGGATACCTGCACGGTCCCGGCACGATAACCGCCTGGCAACAAATCCGCCCCCAGACGCGACGCTCCCACCCGACAAATCCACCTGCAGACGCGACGCTTCTCACTTGGAGCTGAGGATCGGTCTACTAGCATTGCCGGTCTCTCGTCCTTTTTCCGACATCAGGAGCGTCCGCATCCAATGCCCAAGACCGTGATCCTCGGCGCCGCCCGCACCCCTATCGGCAAGATGGGCGGCGGCCTGTCCACGCTCGACGCCACCGAGCTCGGCGGGGTGGCGATCGAGGCGGCGCTGGAGCGCGCCGGAGTGGAGCCCGAGCAGGTCGAGCATGTCGTGATGGGTCAGGTGCTGCAGGCCGGCCAGGGCCAGATTCCCTCGCGCCAGGCGCAGATCAAGGCTCACATCCCCAAGGAGGTCTCCTCCGAGACGATCAACAAGGTCTGCGCCTCCGGGCTGCGTGCCTCGGTGATCATCGACCAGGCGATCCGCGCAGGCGACATGCAGGTCGGCGTCGGCGGCGGCATGGAGTCGATGTCGCAGGCCCCCTACCTGCTGCCGGGCGCGCGCTTCGGCTTTCGCATGGGCGACGTGAAGGCGCTCGACGCGATGGTCCACGATGGTCTGACAAACCCGTTCTCCGGTAAGCAGATGTTCGTCGAGGCGACCGAGGTCTCAGACGAGCTGGAGATGACCCGTGCGGATCTCGATCGCTGGGCTTTGCGCTCACACGAGCTGGCCTTGAAGGCGACCGACGATGGCAAGCTGGCCGACGAGATCGTCTCGGTGACGGTCAAGGGTCGCAAGAGCGATTCGGTCGTGGAGATCGACGAGGCCCCGCGCCGCGGAAGTACGCTCGAGGCACTCGCGAAGCTGCCCGGCCTGACCGGCAAGGAGGGCTCGCACACGGCCGGCAACTCGCCCGGCGTGAACGACGCCGGCGGTGCGCTGGTGCTGTCCTCCGATGAGTGGGCCACCGCCAACGGCAAGGAGGCGCTCGCCGAGATCGTCGCCCACGCGCAGTCAGCCAACGACTTCGCCTACCTAGCGACGACGCCCGCGAGTGCCGCTAAGAAGGCGTTGGAGAAGGCGGGCCTGCAGGCCGAGGACATCGATCTGTGGGAGATCAACGAGGCGTTCGCCTCGGTCACGCTGAACTCGATCCGGATGCTCGGGATCGATGAGGATCGCGTGAACGTCAACGGCGGCGCGATCGCGCTCGGCCACCCGATCGGCGCCTCGGGCGCACGCATATTGGGCTCGCTCGTCTACGAGCTGCGCCGCCGCGGTGGTGGCTTTGGTTGCGCTGCGATCTGCTCAGGCGGTGGCCAGGGCGACGCGCTGATCCTCAAGGTCTGAGATGACCGAGGCCGGGAACGGCGCCGGTCCGACACGCGCGGCGGCATTCTTCGACCTCGATCGCACTTTGATGGCGGGCTCCTCGGGGATCTTCTTCGCGCGCGCGGCCTACGAGACGGGCATGATCACGCGCCGTCGCCTCGCGCGCGACGCGTATGAGAACCTGCGCTTCCGGCTGCGCGGCTCGACCGACGACCGCGCCGATCAGGTCAGAAAGCGCGTGGGGGAGATGATCTCAGGCGTGCCGGTGCGCGAGTTGCAGCGCTTGTCTCCCCGCGTGCTCGCGGGCGTGCTGCCGCGGCTGTATCCGCAGATGCTCGAGCGGGCCTATGCCCATCAGGACGCGGGCAGGTTGGTGTACATCGTGACGGCCGCCTCGCAGGAGATGGCCGACCTGCTGGCGCATGTGCTTGCCTTCGACGGCGGTCTCGGCTCGCGTTCGGAGATCGTCGAAGGCCGCTACACGGGGCGCTCCGCCGGTCCGTTCAACTATCGCGAGGGCAAGGTGCTCACGATGCGCGAGCTGGCCGATCGCGAGCAGATCGACCTGGATGGCTCCTACGCTTACTCGGACTCCGAGTCGGACCTGCCGATGCTGCGTGCCGTGGGTCACCCGGTGGTCGTCAATCCCGATCCGGACCTGCGTCGCATCGCCGCGCAGGAGGGCTGGGAGGTGCTGCGCCTGGATCGCTTGGGGCGTCGCTTGAAGGTGCTCGCGGCGCTTGGCGGCGCCGCGGCGCTCGGCGGTCTGGGCAGTGTCGTGCGGGAGCGTGCCGGCGAGCGCATGCAGCCGCGGGCATAATCTGCCTGCGATGTCCTCAGCCACCGCCCAGCCGCAGAGCAAGATCCGCGTCGTCGTGGCCAAGCCCGGACTCGATGGGCACGACCGCGGTGCGAAGATCATCGCGCGGGCCCTGCGCGACGCGGGTATGGAGGTGATCTACACCGGCTTGCACCAGACGCCTGAGCAGATCGTGGAGACGGTGATCCAGGAGGACGCTGACGCGGTTGGACTGTCGATCCTCTCCGGCGCTCACATGACACTCGTGCCGCGCGTGGTCGCACTGTTGCGCGAGCAGGGCATCGATGACGTGGTCGTCACCGTCGGTGGGACGATTCCCGCCGAGGACATCCCGGAGCTGAAGCAACTCGGCGTGGCCGAGGTCTTCACACCGGGCGCGCCGACCCAGGCGATCGTGGACTTCATCCGCGGCGCGACTGCTGGCGGGCGGACATCAAGTAACTGATTGACTCGTCAGTCAACCGCTGAACCCGGTACGATTAAGCCAACTGACCCTGAAGGAGTTGCCGAAGAGATGAAGATATGCGTCCTGGTGAAGGAGGTCCCGGATGCCGCCGTCGAGAAGCGGATTGATCCCTCGACGGGGCGTATGGACCGCAGCGGAGAGAAGAACCTGAATCCGTATGACACGCACGCCATCGAGGCGGCGATGCAGATCAAGGAGGGTGGCGCCGTCCCGGTTGAGGAGATCGTCGCCGTGACGATGGGACCCGACAGCGCTGTGCGCGCCCTGCACAAGGCTGTCTCGCTCGGCGCCGACCGCTCGGTGCACCTCTCCGACCCGGCCGTCGCCGGATCTGATGTGGCAGCCACCGGTTATGCGCTGGCCAAGACGCTGCAGCGCGAGAGCCCCGACCTCGTCCTGCTCGGTCAGCAGTCAGACGACGGCGAGTGCTACACGATCGGCGCGGTCGTGGCCGAGCACTTGAGTATGCCGTCGCTGACCCAGGTGATCAAGATGGATGTCGACTCTGACTCGCTGCGCTGCGAGCGCCAGGCCGAGTACGGCTACGACACCGTCCAGATCAAGCTGCCGGCGGTGATCTCCGTGGGCGACGCGATCAACGAGCCCCGTTATCCCTCGCTGAAGGCGATCATGGGCGCGAAGAAGAAGCCGCTGGACACCGTCACCGCGGGCGATGTCGAGATCGACGCCTCGAAAGTCGGCGGCGAGCACTCAGCCGCTCAGTGGGTTTCGGCGAAGGCCCCGCCGGCGAAGTCCGCCGGGGAGATCATCGAGGACGAGGACACCGGCGAAACCGTCGAAAAAATCGTCGCCTGGCTCGACGAGAGGAAGCTGATCTAAATGGCAAACATCCTGGTCTACGCGCTGCACTACGACGGCGCGATCAACAAGAACTCGCTCGGGGCGGTCTCCGAGGGCGCGAAGCTGGCTGCCGAACTGGGCGGCGAGGCGCACGCGATCCTGCTCGGCGAGAACGTCCCGCAGGAGCTGGCCGCAACGCTCGGCAACTACGGCGCGAAGAAGGTGCTTGTCGCCGAGGGCCCCGAGGGTCTGGCACAGCCGCTCATCGACGCGATGGCCGCGGCGATCGGAGGCGGCGACTACTCCTACGCGCTGTTCGGCGGAGGCCTGCTCGGCTTCGAGATCGGCGCCGGCCTGGCCGCGCGGCTCGGGGCGGGTGTGGCGATGGAGGTCACGGCCGTGCGGGCCGAGGGTGGTGAGCTCGTCGCGGAGCGTCCGATCCTGGGCGATTCGGCGATCTCCGAGATCAAATACCGCTCGGACGTCGGGATCATCATCGGCCGCCTGAACGCGTTTGAGATCGTCGAGTCCGGCGCCGGCAACGCAGCCGTGGAGCAGTTGAGCTTCGAGCTGAGTCCGCAGGCTCAGCAGGCGACGATGCTCACGCGCGGGGAACAGCGCGGCGCCGACGTCGACATCGAGGGCGCCGACATCCTGGTGGCTGGCGGTCGTGGCCTCGGCAAGGCCGAGGGCTTTGAGCTGGCCGAGGATTTGGCCAAGGCCTTCGGCGGCAACAGCGCCGTCGCCGCCACCCGCGCGGTGGTCGACGCGGGCTGGTACCCCTACGCGGCGCAGATCGGACAGACGGGTAAGACCGTCGCGCCGAAGCTGTACCTCGCGGCGGGCATCTCCGGCGCGATCCAGCACAAGGTGGGGATGCAGGGCTCGGAGAACATCGTCGCGATCAACAAGGACGCAAACGCGCCGATCTTCGAATTCTCCGATCTCGGCATCGTGGGCGATTTGAACAAGATCCTGCCCAAGCTCACAGAGGCTGTGAAGGCGAAGAAGGCGGGCTAGCCCGATGAGTCACAACGGCTCCAGCAACGGGAAGTTTGCGCCTGCGGCGTTCCCGCCCCCGGTCGACTCGCAGAAGGAGTTCGTCAAGCGCGGCCTCGACGCCGAGGACGAGCTGATCGAGGTCGGCGTGGCGATCGTCGGCGGCGGCACCGCCGGGCTTGCCTGCGCGAATCGCCTATTGCAGCTACTGGGCGATGACCCCGAGATGATGGAGCGCCTCGGCGAAGTCCCGGTCGCGGTGATCGAGAAGGCCAAGACCTGCGGCGGGCACAACCTGTCCGGCGCGGTGATGCGCCCGGGGCCGCTCGAAGAGTTGTTCCCGGAGATGACACGGGAGGATTGGCGCGACGAGGGCTTCGCGTTTGGAGAGGTCAAGAAGGAGTCGGTGTACATGCTCACCGGCCCGAAGACCAAGCTCCGGGTCCCAATCCCGGCGGTGCCGAACTTCAAGAACCACGGCAACGAGGTGGTCTCTGTCTCCGCGCTCGCTCGCTTCCAGCAGCGCCAGGCCGAGGAGGCTGGAGCCTATGTCCTCACCGAGACCTCGGCGACCCAGCTGATCGTGCAGGACAGCAAGGTGCTCGGCGTGCGCTCGGGCGACAAGGGCCGCGGCAAGGACGGCGAGCCGCTCGGCAACTTCGAGCCCGGAACCGATATCAAGGCTCAGGCGACCGTGCTCGCAGAGGGCTGCTGGGGCCATTTGACCGGCGCCGCGATCAAAGAGTTCGACCTCGCCGAGGGTCGCGAGCCGCAGGTCTGGGAGCTCGGCGTGAAGGAGGTCTGGAAGGTCCCCAAGCCGCTCGACCGGGTGATCCACACGTTTGTGCAGCCGTGGCCGCTGAAGGTCGCGGCCAAGTATGGACAGCTCGGCGGCACCTGGCTGTACCCGATGAAGGACGAGAAGACGGGCGAGGACCTCGTCTCGATTGGGTTCGTCGTTGACCTCAACTACCGCGACGCGACGACCTCGGCACACGACCTGCTCCAGACGTTCAAGACGCATCCGCTCGTCAAGGGCATCCTCGCGGGCGGCGAGCGGGTCGCCTGGGGCGCCAAGGCGCTCCCCGGTGGTGGCTACTGGTCGATGCCGAAGCTGTCGATGCCCGGCGCGGTGCTCGTCGGCGACGCCGGCGGGATGGTCGACACGGCGGCGCTGAAGGGCATCCACCACTGCATCCGCTCTGGGATTCTCGCCGCGGAGGCGATCTACCGCAACCTCAAGACGGGCCAGTCGCTCGAGTCCTACGAGGAGGCGGTCGAGCAGTCCACTATCGGTACCGAGCTCTACCAGGTGCGCAACACGCGGCAGGCATTCCAGAAGGGCTTCCTCGTCGGCAGCCTGCTGGCGGGCCCGTCGATCATGTCAAAGGGCAAGGTTCCGCCGGGCCGGCAGGAGTGGCACCGCGATGACGCCGAGCCGATGTTCGTCGGTGACACGAAGAAGCGCTACCCGAAGCCGGATGGCAAATACACCTTCGACAAGCTCTCCTCGGTGTTCATCACCGGCAACGCCACCCGCGACGACGCGCCGAACCACATCCGCATCCAGAAGCACGTCCCGCGCGAGATCGCCGAGACTTGGAAGTGGATGTGCCCGGCCGGTGTCTACGAGATCCCCGAGGACGCACCCGCGGAGGGGCCGGTCGACGTGATCGTGAACTACACCAACTGCGTCCAGTGTGGCGCGATCACGGCCAAGGGCGGGCGCTTGACGGTGCCTGAGGGTGGCGACGGCCCCCTCTACCAAATCCTCTGAGCGCCATCGACACGGCGCTGGCCGATCCCGGACGATCGGTCTGCGTCCTCGATCGCTCGTGTGACCGATCATCCGGGATCGGCCAGCACACTTCGCTCACTGCGTCCTTGACCTGCTTGGTCGATGACGCTCAGTAGCTTGTGGAGTCAATCGGCTAGGTTCTATCGGTGGTATCTGCACTTTGTGCGCAACATTGTGCGGGTTGTGTGTGTTAGGGGGAGGCTATGCAAATGCCTCACACTTCGCCGGCCGCTCGTGGCCTGGCAGCCCGATTGCTGCTCTGCTCGCTCGTCTGCGCTCTGATGCTGGTTTATGTGGCGCAGGCGATGGGCGCGACGAACCAGGCGGGCGGACCCTCGCAGACGGGACAGACCGGCGCTCCAGGCAGCACCCCGGCAGTCTCGGTCACGCTCGAACAGTGCGTTGGCACTGGCGAACAGGCCGATCGCTCTGCCACCTTCTCGGGCGAAATGATGGCGAGCGCGGATACCGGTCGGATGGCGATCCTGATCGAAGTGCAGGAGCGGATGCCGGGCGAAGAACTCTTCCACACCATCAATGCTCCGGGACTTGGCGTGTGGCGTGGCTCGGAGCCGGGAGTAAAGATCTACAAGTACGTCAAGCAGGTCACCAACCTGTCATCGCCGGCGGACTACCGGGCGCTTGTGCGCTTCCACTGGCTGGACGAGGAAGGTCATGTGATCAGGCACGTTGAGCGGCGCACGTCCAAATGCGTGCAGCCGGCGCCGCCGACCAGCTCGTCCTCGCTAGAATGAGCAGACGATGAAGACCAAGATCCATCCTAACTACGCCGAGGCGCATGTGCGCTGCACGTGCGGCAACGAGTTCACCACACGCGCGACCCGCGACGAGCTGCACGTCGAGGTGTGCTCCAACTGCCATCCGTTCTACACCGGCAAACAAAAGTTGATGGACACCGGTGGGCGCGTCGAGCGCTTCCAGCGCAGGATGGCCAAAGGCCGTCGGCAGTCAGCGCAGACTCGGTCCTCCCAGTAGCCCAATGCCCGCGCCGCTGGCCGCCGGCTCTTCTGTGGCGGACAGGAACGGCGATCGGGACCGATCGCAGGTCGGCCAGCCGACCTTGCCAGTCGATCTGGAGAGCGACGTCAACGGTGACGGGACGCTGAGCGCCCAGCGTGACGCGCCGGTCGGCGGGCAGGCGGTGCTCGAGGGCGTGATGATGCGCGGGGTATCCAACTGGGCCGTCGCGGTGCGCAAGCCCAGCGCCGAGCAGCTCAGCGAGGGCGAGCTCTCACCAGAGGAGGCTGCGCTCGGCGAGATCGAGGTCACGACGCTGCCGCTGGAGTCGGCGATGAAGCGCCACCGGCTGCTGCGCCTGCCGATCCTTCGCGGGGTCGTCGCGCTCGGCGGCTCGATGGTCATCGGCTTCAAGGCCCTGGAGATCTCCGCGAACGCGCAACTGCCGCCTGAGTCGGCAAGCCAAGAGGAGTCCCCAAGCCAAGAGGAGTCCTCAAACCAAGAGGAGACCCAGGGGGCTCAAGGGATTCCCAAGGCGGTGTGGGCCGGGACAGTCGTGGTCGCGATCGTGTTGTCGATCGTGCTGTTCTTCCTGATCCCAGTTGGGCTGACCAGCCTGATCAAGGGCCAACTTCACTCCTCGGTGCTGTTCTGGGTCATCGAGGGCCTCATACGAACCACGATCTTTCTCGGCTACATGCTGCTCCTCTCCCGCCTACGCGATCTGCGGCGGGTATTCGAGTACCACGGCGCCGAGCACAAGACGATCTCCTGCTTCGAGGCCGGCCTGCCGCTCACGCCCCACAATGCCAAGCGCTTCTCGCGTCTACACCCTCGCTGTGGCACGAGCTTCCTACTGGTCGTGATGATCGTCGCGATCTTCGTGTTTGCGCCGATCGGGCTGCCGGCCTGGTATTGGCTGGTGGCGACGCGCATCCTCGGTGTGCCGGTGATCGCCGGGATCTCGTTCGAGCTGATCAAGTTCGCCGGGCGCAACCGGCGCAAGCGCTGGGTGCAGGTGGTGATGTGGCCAGGGCTGAAGCTGCAGCTGTTGACCACACGCGAGCCCGATCTCGATCAGCTCGCGGTGGCGATTGCGGCCCTGGAGGCGGTGCTCGCGCTCGAGACCCCGGGGGAGCTCTCAGCGGCAGACCTCATGGGCGTCGAGGTCGTGGCCTAGTCGGGCGCGGCCTCGACGCCGGCCCTTAGACTGGCTCGCATGATCGAGGACCTAATAGCGCAGATCGAGAGCCGCTTCGCCGAGCTCGGCTCGCAGCTCACCGACCCCGAGGTGATCTCCGACCGCGAACGCTACGCCGAGGTCGGTCGCTCCTACAGCCAGCTCGAGCCCGCCGCCAAGCTGGCCGTGCAGTGGCGCCGCGCCCAGGACGACGCGGCGGGCGCCGAAGAACTCCTGGCCGAGGACGGCGAGGATGCGGAGATGCGCGAGGAGCTGGGCGGCGCCCGCGCACGGATCGAGCAGCTCGAGGAGGAGATCCGCCTGGCGATGGTCGAGCGCGACCCGAACGACGAGAAGAACGTGATCGTGGAGATCCAGGGTGGCGCCGGCGGCGACGAGGCCGGGCTGTGGGCGCGCGACCTTTACCGGATGCTCACCAAGTACGCCGAACGATTGGGCTTTCAGACCGAGGCGATGGACATCGGCGAGGGCAAGTACACGTTCGAGATCAAAGGATCTTCGCGGTCCTCGGGCGCCTATTCGGTCTTCAAGTTCGAGGGCGGCACCCACCGCGTGCAGCGCGTCCCTCAGACCGAGTCCCAGGGGCGCATCCACACCTCCACCGCGACCGTAGCGGTGCTGCCCGAGGCGGAGGAGGTCGACGTCGAGATCAACCCAAACGATCTCCAGATCGATGTCTACCGCTCCTCGGGCCCCGGTGGGCAGTCGGTCAACACGACCGACTCCGCCGTGCGGATCACGCACAAGCCGTCGGGGATCGTCGTCTCGATGCAGGACGAGAAGTCCCAGCTGCAGAACCGCGAGCGGGCGATGCGCGTGCTGCGCGCGCGGCTCTACGAGCAGGCGCTGGCCGAGCAGCAGGCCGAGCTCGCGGCCGACCGCCGCTCGCAGGTCGGGACAGGGGATCGCGCGGAGAAGATCCGCACCTACAACTACGGCGAGCGGCGCGTCACCGACCACCGTACGAAGCACACCGTCCACAACCTCGACCAGGTGCTCGAGGGCGAGCTCGACGAGCTGACCGCGTCGCTCCAGTCCGACGAGAAGCGCCGCGGCCTGGAGGCGCAGGCGGCGGCGTGAGGGGCACATCCGCGCGGGACGCGCTCGACGGCGCGATCACCGCGATCACGGCGGCCGGGTGCGAAACCCCACGCCTGGATGCCGAGCTGCTGCTCGCCGATGCGCTCGGCGTCTCGCGCGAGCGGCTCGTCGTCGACAGCGACCTGGTGCTCGAAGGACCGGCAGTCAGGGTCTTCCAGAATGCGATCCGCCGCCGCGCGGTGCAACGCGAGCCGGTCGCCTACATCCTCGGGCACAGGGGCTTTCGCGGGCTCGAGGTGGCCGTCGATCCGCGCGCGCTGATCCCGCGTCCGGAGACCGAGCTGCTCGTCGAAGTCGGGCTCGGCCTGCCGCGCGGGGCGCGCGTGCTTGATGTGGGCACGGGCAGCGGCGCCGTCGCGCTCGCTTTGAAGGACGAGCGCCCGGACCTGCACTTGACCGGCAGCGATCTCAGCGAGGACGCGCTCGCGCTCGCGCGCGCAAACGGCGAGCGGCTCGGTCTGGCGGTCTCGTGGCTGCGCGCGGATCTGCTCGCGGGCGTGCCCGACGAGTTCGATGCGATCCTCACCAACCCGCCCTACGTCGCCGAGTCCGCGCGCGCGTCACTGGCTCCCGAGATCCTCCGCCACGAGCCTCCCGGGGCGCTGTTCTCGGGGCCGGACGGACTCGACGCGATCCGCGCGCTGCTCGCCCAGATGGGCGCGCGCGAGCAGGTGCGGATGGTGGCGCTGGAGCTCGGCGCCGGACAGGCTCCGGAGGTGTTGGAGCTTTTGCGTGCCGCAGGTTTCCCCTCGGTGCGCGCCGAGCGCGATCTGGCGGGGATCGAGCGCGTGGTCGTAGGGGAGCGGTGAGAGTGGTGGCGCGGGCTATGCCGCACGGCGAGGCGATCCGGGCAGCGCCGCGGGGCGATCGCGGGAGAACGCGGTGACCGCGCCCGCGGTTCTCGGCGTCGAGGATGCGCGGCGTCTCGAGGAGTGCCTCTCCTCAGGTGGGGTGGCGGTGTTCCCGGCCGACACCGTCTACGGGCTCTGCTGCGACCCCGAGGACGCGCGAGCGGTGCGGCGGCTGTACGAGCTCAAGGGCCGCCCCGCCGAGCGCCCGGCGGCGATCATGTTCTTTGCGCTCGCCTCACTCCTGCGCGTGCTACCCGAGATCCAAGCGCGCGAGCGCGCTGCGTTGCAGGCTTTACTGCCCGGTCCAGCAACCCTCCTGCTGCCCAACCGCACCAACCGTTTCCCCTTGGCTTGTGGTCCGCGGGAGGGCGGCGCCGAGACGCTCGGGGTGCGCGTGCCCGCCTGGAGCCCCCCGCTGGCCGCCCTCGGCACGGTGAGCGGGCCCGTGCTCCAATCGAGCGCCAATCTCTCCGGGGAGCCCGACGCGCGACGCCTTGCGGACGTCCCCCCGTCGATTCGCGCCGGGGCTGATCTCATGATCGATGGCGGCGAGTTGCCGGGCATCGCCTCGACGGTTCTCGACCTGCGTGAGTACGCGCAGAGCGGTGAGTGGAGCATTGTGCGGGAAGGTCCATTGACGCGCGCGGATGTAGAGCGGATCCTCGCCTCCTGCTAGCCTCGTAGACCGCTACCGCGACTGGCGCCAGAGGTGGAATCGACCACCGGGAAGCGACTAGCGAACACGCCGCGCGCCTGGGCACAGAGATCACTGTCCACTTTCGAGGAGCGCGCGTGTCCGAGCTGAGCACCGACTACTTCAACCGTCCCCTCGCCGAGGTCGACCCTGAGGTCGCGGCCGCGCTGCGCGGAGAGCTCGAGCGGCAAAAGGACACGCTGGAGATGATCGCCTCGGAGAACTTCGTCCCGCGGGCGGTGCTCGAATGTCAGGGCAGCGTGCTCACGAACAAGTACGCCGAGGGCTATCCCGGCCGTCGCTACTACGGCGGCTGCGAGTGGGTGGACGTGTCTGAGCAACTCGCGATCGATCGCGCCAAGGCTCTCTTCGGCGCCGAGCACGCCAACGTGCAGCCGCACTCCGGGGCGCAGGCCAACACCGCCGTCTACCACGCGCTGCTCAAACCCGGTGAGACGATCATGGGCCTCTCGCTCGCCCATGGCGGGCATCTGTCCCACGGCATGAAGATCAACGTCTCCGGCCGGCTCTATGACATCGCCGCCTACGAGGTCGATCGCGAGTCGAGCCTGATCGACATGGACGAAGTCGCCCGTATCGCGCGCGAGCGCCGCCCGACGCTGTTGCTCGCCGGCTGGTCGGCCTACCCGCGGCAGCTCGACTTCGCGCGCTTCCGCGAGATCGCCGACGAGGTCGGGGCATTGCTGATGGTCGACATGGCGCATTTCGCGGGGCTCGTCGCTGCGGGGCTCCACCCCAACCCCGTCGAGTTCGGCGCCGACGTGGTGACCACGACGACGCACAAGACGCTCGGCGGCCCGCGGGCAGGGATCATCCTCTGCAAGGAGGAGTTCGCAAAGAAGATCGACTCCGCCGTCTTTCCCGGCCAGCAGGGCGGCCCCTTGGAGCATGTGATCGCGGCCAAGGCCGTCGCGCTCCAGATTGCGAAAAGCGATCTGTTCGCCGAGCGCCAGCGCCGCACGGTCGCGGGCGCCAAGGCGGTCGCCGAGGCGCTGCTTGACCCGAGTCCGCCGGTGGACACGAGCACTTCCGCCCAGGGCATCGACGTGCTCACCGGCGGCACCGACGTGCACCTCACGCTCGTTGACCTGCGCGCCCTCCAACCTGAGCTGAGCGGCAAGCAGGCCGAGGACCGGCTGCACGAGATCGGGATCACCGTCAACCGCAACGCCGTCCCCTTCGACCCGCGCCCCCCGATGGAGGCCTCCGGCCTGCGCATCGGCACCCCGGCGTTGGCCACCCGCGGCCTGCAGCGCGAGGACTTCGAAGAGGTCGGCCAGATCATCGCCGCCACCCTGCTCACCGCTGACTTTGCGCGGGATGCCGGAGAGCTGTCAGGGCGGGTGCAGGCGATCGTGGAGCGCTACCCGCTCTACGAATCACTCCCCGCCTAGGTCCTCTCCCCGTCGCGTACGACCCCTGAGCCTGCGATGCTGTTGGCGTCGATGCCCAACCCGACCGAGCTCGACGCGCTCTACGCCTTCCTGGTGGCCGCTTCAGTGACCGCGCTGCTGACTCCCGTCACGATGCGGTTGGCGAGGGCCGTAGGGGCGATCGATCAACCTCGTGACCGGGGTCTATCGGACCGTCCGACACCGCTGCTCGGTGGCCTCGCGATCTTCGCCGGGGTGCTCACAGCCGCGCTGATCTGGTTGCCCGCCGGCTATGGCGTCCCGCCACATCGCTACCCCCACCTTTGGAGCGGGGTGTTACTCGCGGCCGCGGTGATAACGCTTGTGGGCGCGCTCGACGATCGCTTCGAGTTGCCGCCGGCGACGAAGCTCGCCGGGCAGGTGGTGGCGGCGGTGATCGTCGTGCACTTTGGTGTCACGGTGAAGGTGGTCACGCTGCCCTTCGTGGGTGAACTCGCCTTTCCCAATGCCGGCCCCACGAATGCCGGGCCGGTGCTCACCGTGGTCGCCCTGGTGGGCGTCATGAATGTCGTGAACTTCTCCGATGGCGTCGATGGTTTGGCGGCCGGGGTATGCGCGATCATCGCCGCCGCGATGGCGGTGATCGCCTTCGACCTCGGGAGAGCGCCCCCGGGTGTGCTCGCTGCCCTGACCGCCGGCGCCGCACTGGGCTTCTTGATCCACAATTTTCCGCCCGCGTCGAGCTTTATGGGCGATTGCGGGTCGAACCTATTGGGGCTGTTGATGGGCTGCATCACCGTTGAGGCTGCCGTCAAGACGGCGGCCGTCGTCTCTTTGATATTGCCCTTGATCCTGCTGGCTGTGCCGTTCCTCGACACGACCTTCGTGGTGCTCAAGCGCTTGAAGTACCGCCGTCCGATCTACGAGTCCGACAGCGAGCACTTCCACCACCGGATGGCCCGGATCGGCTTCTCCAGCAGGCGCACGATTGCCTATCTATATGCCTGGACGCTGATGCTCGCCGGTCTGGCGCTGGCGCTGCGGTTCGTGCCCTACAGCGACCACCACGGCCACTTGCGCACCGGCTGGACGTTGGTGATGATCGCGCTCGGGCTGCTGGTCTCCGCCGCGAGTATCTATCTAGTTTATGTGCTTGAGATTCTCAAGTTCCGGCGCCTGGACGCGATGCGCCTGCGGCGGTTGCGCCCGGATGCTTCAGCGGTGGAGATCGAGCGTGACGTGGTCAGAGACCTGGAGACCGGTGAGATGGATGCGGTGTCCGCCAAGCCGGAACCCGCCTCCGGGAGCGCAATCTTTACGCGTGTGGCAGGTGACGTGCTGGGGACTGAGCAGCCCGTTGGCAAGCGGCAAGTGGATCAGCAGAGCGTAGGCGCAGAAGACGAGGGTGGCGGTACGCAGACGCCGGTCGCCACTGACCGCGGCTAGCGGCAGCACCCAGATCGCATACCAGGGCAACAGCCATGCAGTGGAGAGCAGCAGCGCTAGCGTCGCCCATCCGGCGCTGACGCGCCAATCGGCTCCGCGCTCAGTGCGCCACAGGGCGTATATGAGTACCACTACGAACCCTGCGAGGAAGCAGTGGCGCCACCAGCTCGGCGTGCCGTGCAGTCCCACGAGGCGGGCTGCCTCCGCGGGCACGCTGTGAGTGGCCACCAGCTGTTGCTGCTCGCTGATGGCGCTGAGGAAGCCGAGCGCGTGTGAGCCGAAGCCAATCAGTCCGAGGGCCGCGAGCAGCGCCAGGCTCAACCCGGCACTGGCCGCCACTCGCAGGCGCTTGCGCTTGCCGGACCCGTCCCCGCCCGCCCCGAGCAGGAGGAACGGCAGAGCCAGGCCGGCGGTCACCTTGATCCCGATCCCCGCGACCAGCGCGGCTGCGCCGCCGTGAAAACGCGGGTTGGCGCCGGCTGTGAGGACCAGCGCGGTGGCGAGCGCCAGCAGCAGGAGCGTGTCGTTGTGAGCGCCGCCGACGGCCAGCTCGAGCAGCACCGGGTTCAGGCCCACGAAGGCAGCGGTGAAGCGGCGGGAGTGACCCTGCTTCCCGGCTGCCCGCGTGATCAGTGCCACTGCGCCGATACTCGAAGCAACTGCGATTCCCTTCAGCGCCCACAACCCCCCGGCGAGCCCGAGTGGCGCGATTGTATAGCTCCCGAGCGTGAACAGCGGGCCGTAGGGCGAGTTCTGGAAGGGCCAGCCCACGAACAGGTATGCCGAATCCGTCGGCACCTGGGCGGCGACGTGCGTGTAGGGGTCCATTCCGTGCAGGGCGCCCAGACGGGCGAAATCGAGGTAACCGAACACATCCTGGGAGATCAGCGGTGGGCCCAACAGCAGCACGAGATGCGCGGCGATGATCGTCACCCACAGGGCGCGTCCCGATATGGTGCGCGCGGCGAGCAGCACCGCCAGGTAGCTCGCGGCCATGATCAGCGTGAGCGTCTGGAAGCGACTCGCTGTTATGCCCACGTGCAAACCCTCCAAGGGGCCAGCCAACCAGTCCGGCCAGCCACCGCTGCGGGCGGGGACATATTGCGATGGACTGCTCGCCGCGCCCGCGGTCAGCAGGAATACGCTTGTAAGCGCGCCTAGCAGGCCGAATGCGCCGAGCGCCCGCAGCGTGAGTGTCGAAGCCGGCGATCCCATCGGGCCGGGCGTCGACTTCCCGCTCTGCGCCTGTCGCACGCGGGGCCCGAGAGCTGTCAGGGGGGTGCTCGCCTGCACGCGCTCATTGTTACGTCTACTCGACGTGCAAGGGTTTATTGCGCCCAGTACCCTGTAACTGCTGTCTGTCGCGTCCGCTGGGGCATCCGGCCAGTAGCTGGTGCGCATCCGGGCCGTAACGCTGGCTCGACGGACGAGGCTTTACCAATATGCAACGTCGCTACCGCAAACCCACACACCTGGTTGCGGATCCCACCCGCCCGCGCCGTGTCCTGATCCTCTCCGCCGATGTGGGCGAGGGTCATGCGGCCGCGGCGCGGGCACTGGCTGAGCAGATCGAGGACTCGCCCGAGCAGGCGGAGGTCACGGTCATCGATGGCCTCGCCGCAATGGGGCGGGTGCTGCGCCCCGTGGTCGAGGACGGCTATCGCGTGCAGCTGCGCTTGGTGCCGTGGACGTACACGCTCGTCTACTGGCTGCTCGAGCACGTGGGGCCGATTCGCTGGTTGGCGCGCCGGCTGCTCTATCTCTTTGGCTCGCGCCCGCTGGCCCGGCATATCGCCGAGCACGACCCCGACGTGATCGTGTCCACCTACCCGGCGGTGACGGTGGTGCTGGCGCGGCTGCGCCGCAGGAAAGTCGTGCACTGTCCGACGGTGGCGACGATCACCGATCTCACGGGCCTGTTCTTCTGGGCGCAGCCGGGGATCGACATGCACCTGGTGATGTACGGCGAGTCGATGCCGTCGGTCGAGCGCATCGCTGGGCAGGGCAGCGTGCGCTTGGTGCGTCCGCTGATATCCGCCGATTTCCTGGGACCACGCTGTCCGCTGCAGGCTCGCCGTGCGCTGGGTCTGCCCGAGGAGGGCCGGATGGTGGTCGTCTCCGGCGGAGGTTGGGGTGTGGGTGACATCGAGGGCGCCGTACGTGAGCTCAGCGGGCTCTCGGAGGTGAGCAGCATGGTCTGTCTAGCGGGACGCGATGAGGAGCTCAGAGACAAGCTGACGAGCACTTTTGCGCAGGAGCCACGCGTACAGGTCTACGGGTTCACCGACAAGATGCCCCAGCTGCTGGCGGCCGCTGACGTGCTCGTGCATTCCACCGGCGGCGTCACCTGCCTGGAGGCGAAGGCCGCGGGCACCCCGGTCGTCTCCTACGGGCTGCCTGTCGGTCACGCCCGCCTGAATACGCGCGCGATGGCGACGCTAGACCTGTTGCGGCTGGCAAACAACACCGACGAGCTGCGCGAGCACGTCAGGGCGAGCTTCGCCGAGGTCGGCGCCGCTCAATCGGATCCTGCCCACACCTCCGTCCGCCCCGCCGGGGAGGGCTCCCTGGAGGAGCTGCTGGTAAGCGATGGTCGTAGCCCCCGCGTACGAGCTGAAGGCCGGACAGGGGTCGGGCTGACGACGCTGGTGAGTCATACACAGCCCGGAACGCGTGCCGCCCACGAGGAGCCTGCCGCGGTCGATCTCGTCCTGGGTGCCCCGCGGCGTGTGCGCTCGATCCCGTTGTGGCGGCTGCGGCTGGTGGCGTTCGCGACTCCGTTCCTGCTGCTGCTGACCATCGGCACCTGGACGTTGTCCACCGACGAGGTGACCGCTCTGGCCAACGTGCTGCTGCGTGTCCACCCGCTCACCCACGTAAGCACCGACCAGCACGACGTGGGCATTATTGTGCATGCGCCGGTGAGCGATGTCGCGCTCGTGGCGAGCGAGCTTGCCGGCCGCGACATCCACGCCTCCTTCACCGATGATGGCGTGGTGCCTGCTCATGCGACGATCCTCGAGCTGCACTCGCTTGGTGATCAGATACTGCCGGAAGTCGTGCCCGGCTCGGCGCTGTTTCGCTGGTTGCTCACCCGTCACACGCTGCGCACCCAGGCGCACGCGCTGGGGTTGAGCCACAAGTTCTATTTCCTGCAGCCCGCGAGCGGGCTGACCGTCGGTCAGTTGGTGCTGGCGCGTACAGCGGGTGCGATTCCCGTGAAGGGGGCGCTGCGCTTGAACGCGACCGGCGCTTTGCCTCAGGGGCGCACGCGCGCGGGCGATGTCTTGGTTGTGACGGCCAATGGGTCGGCCTCTTCGGTGCTCGGACTGGAGCGGATCGTCTCCTCGCTGGGCGCGGAGCGACTGGGCGCCGAGCCGCTCGGGTGGCTGACCAACTCGCGTTCCATCAGTCCTACCAAGAGCGGGGAGCGCACCAGCAGAGCGGCCCCGGTGACGAGCAGCAGCAGTGAGAAGACGAGCGGAACCCCGCCCAGCGGGGTGTCACTGAGACGCTCGCCGAACAGCACCGGCGCGAGCGCGACGGGCACGATCGTCTGAGTCACGAACACGACGGGCGCAACCTGGATCGCCGGGCGCGCCTGCAGGGAGCTCGACTCGCTGAGCACGCCCACGGCTGAGGCCGCCGCCGTCGCCAACCCCCAGGCGATAGCCAAAGCGAAATACCCATGCGAGAGGTCATCCGAGGCGAGCTTGGTAGCGACCCCACTCCAGCCGAACGCAAGTCCGGCGCAGACGATCGTCACTGACGCAGGCGAGCGTCGCATTGCGCGCAACACGTAGGGCAGCAGGCTCGCGACCGCCAGGACGACGAGCACGAGCAGAATCGTCAGCCGCTCGGATGTGTGGCCCGTGCTGCGCGGCGGCGCGCACAGTCCCGCACCGGTCACGCCGATCACGATCGCCGCCATCGCGATGTACTCGTGGGCGCCCGCATGCTCGCCCAGCATCCGTTGCCCGACGAACACCAGCACGAGCAGACCCGCGGCGAGCGCGGGCTGCACCACGACTAATGGCGCGAGCAGCAGCGCGATCACCTGCAGCGGCCAGCCGAGAATCGACAGGCCGGTACCGAGCATCCAGCGCCCGCGCTTGATCAGTCCCCAGACCAGCGCCAGGCGCAGGTGGTCGCCGTGGGGCGCCTCCTTGGCGTCCATCGCCTGGAGCGCGATCCCTAGGCTGTAGAAGACGGACGCGCCAACAGCGGCCCCGATACCCAGCACAAGATCGACCATGTCCATACCCGATCATCGCACTCCCCGCCCTCCGGCACCCGTTGCTTTGGGTGCGCTCGCCGGTGCGGCGATGGCGAGTTATCTCGGGGTGGCGCTCGTCGGCCCCTGGCCCGTGCGCTTCCCGCGCTCGCCAGCGCCGATCTGGCCGGCGCTGCGCCGGTCGCTGGGAGTCGAGGATCGCACCGCCTCCGGTGGTGGCTATGCGCTCACCTTCGACGATGGGCCGCACGTGCAAGGAACACCGGCAGTGCTGGAGATCCTCGCTGGGGCGGACGTCCAGGCGACCTTCTTCCTGGTCGGTGAGCAGGTGCGGCGCAACCCGGCACTCGCCCGTGAGATCCTCGCCGCCGGTCACGGCATTGGCCTGCACTGCGACCGTCATCGCAACCTGCTGCGCCTTGCGCCGTGGCAGGTGCGCGAGGACATTGCCCGAGCGCAGGCAACGATCGAGGATTCGACCGGCCATTCGCCGACCCTTTACCGACCGCCGTACGGCGTGCTCAACGCGTCGGCGTTGCGGGTGGTCCGGGCGCGCGGTTGGCGGACGCTGCTGTGGAGTCAATGGGGCCGCGACTGGGAGGCAAGCGCCACACCGGCGGCGATTGCGGCGCGCGTCACTGACGGTGTGCAGGAGGGCTCCGTGTTGCTGCTACACGACGCCGACGACTACAGCGCTCGAGGCTCGTGGCGGCGTACCGCGGCTGCCCTGCCCGAGGTCTTGGAGATCCTCGCCGCGCGCGGTTTGCAGCCGGTGGCGCCCTGACGCGGGATAACATGAATCGCTTGCAAACGGCCGTTTCAACCGAAATAAGTAGCTCGCTAGAGACGGTGAATGATCCCGCTGAGGCCAACGCTGTGGCCTCTGCTTCCGAGCCTCGGCTGGCGCGCTCGCCCTGGTGGGTGGAGGTCGGGGCAATCGTTTGGCTGCTGTGGGTGTATGACGCGATCACGAACTTCGCCCCGCTGCGGCTGAATCTTGCCCTCAGCCATGCCCGCGACGTGCTGAACCTGGAGCGCTCGCTACATCTGGACCCCGAGCTGAGCCTCGATCGCTGGTTGGCCGGGCACCACACGCTCGGGCTGATCTCCTCGGACTACTACGACAACGCCCACTTCATCGTCACGCTGGGAGTGCTGGGCTATCTCTGGTGGCGGCGCCCCGATCTGTACAGGCCGCTGCGCAACGTGCTGGTGCTCGTGAACGTGCTGGCGTTCATCGTCTTCTGGCGCTATCCGGTCGCCCCGCCGCGGATGCTTCACGGGTTCACCGACGTTGTCGCCGCCTCCGGCGCCTTCGGCTCGTGGCACACCGGCTCGCTGGCCTCGCACGCGAATCAGCTGGCGGCGATGCCTTCGCTGCACATGGCATGGGCGGGGTGGTGCACGCTGGCCGTGTGGCGGATCACCACGCGCCACTGGGTGCGTGTGCTCGCGGTGCTTTACCCGTGCATCACCACCCTGGCGGTGCTTTCCACTGGCAACCACTTCTTGCTGGACGTCTTGGCGGGTCTTCTGACACTGGCGGTTTCGCTGCTGATCGTGCGGGTCGTAGCGGCCTTCGGGGACGCCTTGCGCCAGCGGCGTGGCCATGGCCGACAGTTCTTTGCACAATCAGACCACGGCGCGTAGCGAGTGTCACAAACTTGTTACGAAGTCCACGATCGGATAGGCTAAGCTCGTTGTCGCCGGCGTGTGAGGAGCGCCGCGCGACAGATCCGCCGCGATTGCGCGCGCGGATTTTCCCGTCTATAGGGTGACTCATACATGTCAGATGTCCAAGCCAACGAGGGTACCCCGATCGGCGCGTCCGTCGCGCCGGTTCTCGCATACCTCGATGTCGTGCTCGTCGTCCTCGCCGCACCCGTGGCGATCGCGTTCGGAGCGTCCCTGCTCGGCTACCTGATAGCCGCCGGCGCCTGGGTGCTCCAGCGTGTCCTGCAGCAGCTCGATAGACGCTGGATCGCCGGTCGGGGGGCCGACGCCCGCTTCGGCCTCAATCTGGTCGATGGGTTCGGGCGCATCTGGCTGCTCGCCGGAGCGATCGTGCTCGCCGCCGTCATCGGTGGACGTCGTGACGGTCTGACCGCGGCGCTTGTGATCTTCTGCGTCTACTCGATCGCATTCACCATGCGTTTGATCAGCGGTCGGCCGCAAGGGGAGCCGCAGCGATGAGTGCCGTGGCGGCATCTGCGCCCGCGGGAGCGTCCGCTCCCAAGCAGGGGATGAGCCAAGGGAAAAAGATCCTCTACTCGGTCTTGGGCATATGGATCGGCGGGCTCGTGCTGTTCGCGATCCTGTTCGGCGTCACCGCGCACAAGGCCCCCGCGGTCGCCAGCAACGCCTTCTCCCCGACCGACGAGTTCAAACTCGACACCTGGTTCAAGCTCGGCCCGATCGCATTCAACAAGGGCGTCCTGTACCTGCTGATCACGGTCGGCATCACCATCGGGGTAATGCTGTACATCGCCAAGCGTCTACAGCAGCGCCCCGGTCGTCTCCAGGTCGCGGTTGAGATGTTCTACAGCTTCACGCGCGGCATGTCCAAAGAAAATCTCAGCGAGGACATGGAGCGCAAGTACTTCCCGCTGATCGCCACGATCTTCGTGTTCATCCTCGTCTCCAATCTGATCGGCTACGTCCCACTCCCGATCAACAGCGGCGAGACCTTCAAGCTGTTCGGTGCTGCCATCCCGTCGTTTCAGATCTACGCCGCCGACACCAACGTCGCCTTCCCACTGATCCTCGCGCTCGGCGTGTTCGTCCTGTTCACCTATGAGGGAGTCAAGCATCATGGCCCGATCGGATACCTCAAAAGCCTGATGCCCGGCGGCGTCAAAGGCCCGATCGTGGCGCTTGATCTTCCCGATCGAGATCCTCTCCAACTTCCTGCGCCTGATCTCACTGACCGTCGGTTGTGGGCCAACCTGCTCGCCGGTCACATGCTGATCGCGTTCATGGGCGGCGAGCTCGGCGTGCTGGTGGGGCTGCAACTCGTGTCCTGGTTCCTGCTGCCGGCAGGAATCGCGATCTTCCTGTTCGAGGCCGTGCTGATTGCCGGCCTGCAGGCCTTCATCTTTGCCATCTTGACCGCCATCTACCTCGGCGGAGCGGTCGAAAGTCACTAACAAACAAGGAGCTATCGAGCGATGCAGTTTCTACACCTATTGAGTGCGATCCACCCGCTGCTGGGTGTCGCGGAACCGATCATCAAGCAGAGCCAGGATGCCGGTCGCGCGATCGCGCTGGGCG
Source organism: uncultured Solirubrobacterales bacterium (assembly GCA_963804555.1). Classification (GTDB taxonomy): domain Bacteria; phylum Actinomycetota; class Thermoleophilia; order Solirubrobacterales; family Solirubrobacteraceae; genus Palsa-744. The sequence goes on along the minus strand of CAWDQX010000003.1, from coordinate 600,560 downwards.
TCGGAGCCGGTGGCGGCGCCGCTGGCGCCGGGGCGGGCATCGGAGCGGTGTTCAACGCCTCGATCCAGGCCAAGACCCGCCAGCCCGAGCTGCGCGCCGAGGTCGAGCGCGACCAGTGGCTCGGCTTCGCGCTCACCGAGGCGTGCTTCTTCTACGGCCTCGTCGGCGGCTTCATCGCCTTCTTCCTGTAGGCCAAGATGCTCTCCGCGTCAAACATCCCAATCGCCTCCGGCGGCTCGTTCCTGATCACCCCCAATGTGGGGATCATGATCTGGACCATAGTCGTGTTCGTGATCTCGCTGTCCATCCTGCGCAAGTGGGTGTTTCCGTTGATCGGTGAAGCTCTGGACAAGCGCGCGAAGACGATCGAAGGCGAGATCGACTCCGCTGCGGAGCTGCGACAAGAAGCCGACAAGGTGCTCGAGGAATACCGCGAGCGCCTGAAGGAGGCCCGGGCTCAGTCCGAGGAGATCGTCCAGCGCGCGCGCCAGACGGCCGAGTCCCACGAGCACGAGGGTCGCGAGCGCGGCAAGCAGATCCTCGACGAAGCCGCCAAGCGCGCCGAGCGCGACATCGAGGCCGCCAGCAAGCGGGCGCTCGACGACATCCGTCGTGAGGTCGCGGACCTCACGGTCATGGCCACCGAGAAGGTCACGCGCAAGTCGCTCAACGACGCCGACCAGCGTCGCCTGGTGCAGGAGGCCCTGAGCGAACTGGACTTCTCCAGTATTTCCTCGGGCGCCGAGAGCAACTGATTGAGATGACGGCCCGCTCGCCACTCATATCCCCGATCGCCACGTTCCCGATCTCGCTCGCCGGCTCAACGTTCGGTGGTTCCGCCATCGGGCTGGCGAGCGGGCCGCAAGGGTGCCCCTGATGGAGGAGCTCGCCCGGGTCTACAGTCGCTCCCTGTTCCGGGTGGCCCTCGAGCAGGGCCGGCTGGACGAGCTGCGTGAGCAACTCGCGCAGTTCGCGGACGCGCTGGATCAAAACCGCGAGCTCGCCGTGTTCTTCTTCTCTCCGTACTTCTCGACTACTGAGAAGATCCAGGCGCTCGGCGGCCTGCTCGATGGGGCGGACGAGGCTCTGCTGAACTTCCTCGGCCTGCTGATCGAAAATCATCGCATGCCCGTGATCTTCCGCATCCGCCAGGAGTACGAGCGGCTGTGGGAGGAGGAGAACAAGACGCTGCCGGTCCAGATCACGAGCGCGATCGCGCTCGACGAGCAGACCACCGAGAGTCTCGGCAAGACGATCGGCGAGCGCGCCGGACGCAAGGTGACGCTCACGGCGCGCGTCGACCCGGACATTCTCGGCGGCATCATCATCAGGGTTGGTAATTCGATCCTCGACGCCTCTATTCGCAATCGACTGGAGCAGCTGCGCAGGCACGTTGCCCAAGGAGCCTCTTAGAGGGTGGCGCAGTCGGCCGAAGGCCGGCGAGCCGGGCCCCTCTTTTTCAATTAGGAGAAGACATGCAGATCAATCCCGACGAGATCACAAGCATTCTGAAGAGCCGCATCGAGGGACTCGACAGCGGTACCGCCGAGCTGACCGAGGTCGGCACCGTGCTGTCGGTGGCCGACGGCATCGCGCGGTTGCACGGCCTGGAGAACTGCATGTCCTTTGAGATGCTCGAGCTCCCCCACGGCGTCACCGGCCTGGCGCTGAACCTCGAGTCCGACAACGTCGGCGCCGTGCTGTTCGGCGAGTGGGAGCACATCTCCGAGGGCGACACCGTTAAGCGGACGGGCGCGCTGCTGGAGATCCCCGTTGGCGAGGGTCTGCTCGGACGGATCGTCGACCCGCTCGGGCGCCCGCTCGACGGCAAGGGTGAGGTCGCAACGACGCAGACGCGCCCGGCTGAGTTCAAGGCCCCCGGCGTAGTCCAGCGCCAGCCGGTCAAGCAACCGATGCAGACGGGGCTGAAGGCGATCGACGCGATGATCCCGATCGGCCGCGGCCAGCGCGAGCTGATCATCGGCGACCGCCAGACCGGCAAGACGGCGATCGCGATCGACACGATCATCAACAACAAGGACACCGGGGTCGTATCTGTATATGTCGCGATCGGCCAGCGCATGTCGACCGTCGTGGCGCTCGCACAGACGCTCGAGGAGTACGGCGCGCTGGAGAGCACGATCATCGTCGCCGCGGCCGCCGACGAGGCCGCCCCGATCAAGTTCATGGCCCCCTACGCCGGCTGCGCGATGGCCGAGCACTTCCTCTACAACGGTGGCCACGCGCTGTGCGTGTACGACGACCTGACCAAGCATGCCTACGCCTACCGGCAGATGTCGTTGCTGTTGCGCCGCCCGCCGGGCCGCGAGGCATACCCGGGCGACGTCTTCTACCTGCACTCGCGCCTGCTCGAGCGCTCGGTCAAGCTCAACGACGACCTCGGCGGTGGTTCGCTGACCGCGCTGCCGGTGATCGAGACACAGGCCGGCGACGTCTCGGCGTACATCCCGACGAACGTGATCTCGATCACCGATGGGCAGATCTTCCTGGAGTCGAAACTCTTCAACTCCGGGGTGCGGCCCGCGATCAACGTCGGAATCTCGGTCTCGCGCGTCGGTGGAAACGCGCAGATCGGGCCGATGAAGAAGGTCGCCGGCAGGATCAAGCTCGAGCTCTCCCAGTACCGCGACCTGGAGGCGTTCGCGCAGTTCGGATCGGACCTCGACGCCGATACCCAGCGCACGCTCGCCCGTGGCGAGCGCCTGGTCGCAACGCTCAACCAGCACGAGCGGGCGCCGCTGCCGGTGCAGGACCAGACGGTCCAGATCTATGCGGCCACGAACGGCTTTTTGGATCGCCTGAACGTCGAGCGCGTGACTGAGTTTCTGATCGGGCTGACCGAACGGATGCACTCCGAGCATGGCGATGTGCGCGAGAAGATCGCCGGGGGCGACTGGTCGGATGAGACCCAGAAGGCCGTACATGACGCTGTCGAGTCCTTCGCCAGGGACTTCGGCTATGACCTCGACGAGGAGGGCCAGCCGCTGGATGACGATGCCCCGCCGCCGGCGGGCCGATCGAATGCGCAGGAGGGGTCGGGCGAGGAAGGTCAGGATCAGGCGGCGGACGAGGCCCAGGACGAGTCGGCGAAGGAGCCCGCGGCGGCCTAGGGCCAGCTCGAGGTAACAAGTCATGGCATCTCAGCGCGACGTCAAGAACAAGATCGCATCGGTCAAGAACATCCAGAAGATCACCCGTGCGATGGAGATGGTCGCCGCGGCGCGCCTGCGCCGCGCCGAGCAGCGGATCTCCGCGCTGCGTCCGTATGCGGATGCGATCGGGCGGATGACGCGTCAGGCAGCGCAGGCAGCCGGTGGAGAGGCCGCGCGGGTGCCGCTGTTGCGCGAACACGAGTCCGAAAGCAACGTGGGCCTGCTGCTGGTCACGGGCGACCGCGGCTTGGCGGGCGGCTTCAACTCGCAGATCATTCGCGCCGGCGTGCGCCTCTCCGCCGATATCTCCGAGCAGGGGCTGCACAGCAGCTGGTATGCGACCGGGCGCCGCGGCGTCTCCTCGCTGACCTTCCGCGGGCACGAGCTCAGCGGCAGCTACACCGGTTTCGCCGATCGACCCGCCTATGCAGATGCGCGCACGATCGCCGACGATGTGATCCAGGCGTATGTCGACGGTGAGGTAGACCGCGTGGAGATGATCTACAACTCCTATGTCTCGCCGCTCACGCAGCACGTCACGCGTCAGACGCTGCTGCCGCTCTCGCATCAGGCGATCGCCGGCGAGGACGGCCCGGGCGAGACCGCGCGCGAGGATGCGCCGTCAGCGAGCGGGCACGACGCAGGCGGGGCCAAGGCAAAGGCCGGCCCGAAGACGTCCGTCGACTACGAGCCCGACCCCGAGAAGATCCTCAGACGCCTGGTTCCCGACTACATCGAGATCTCGATCTACCGGGCGCTCGTGGAGTCAGCGGCCGGTTTCTTCGGCGCTCAGATGACCGCGATGCGCAGCGCATCGGAGAACGCCGGCGAAATCATCACCGACTACACACTGCAGATGAACCGTGCCCGCCAGGCCGAGATCACCCAGGAGATCATGGAGGTCGTCGCCGGGGCAGAGGGACTCAGCTGAGGCGACCGTGGACGCTTCGCGGATACTGCGTCCTCGATCGCTCGCGTGCGTAGCACGCCATGCTCACTGCGTCCTTGTCCCGCTTGGTCCACGACCGCCTCAAGAGCACAAACCACAAAGACTTCAATAGAGATACAGAGGAGAATCGAAACCTAATGCCAGCAAGCACCGTCACCGAGCCGAGCACCGAGAACGGCGGCGCCACCAAGCGCAACGTCGGGCGCATCGAGGAGATCCAGGGTGTCGTGATCGAGGCCGTCTTTCCCGACCGCCTGCCCGAGATCAACCACGCGATCACGATCGCGCGTCCCGCCGCCGCCGCTGAGGAGGAGGCCGAGGGAGTCAGTCCGGGGGCGGGCGAGAGCGTGCTCGTGTGCGAGGTCCAGCAACACCTCGGCGATGACCGCGTGCGCGCCGTGGCGATGGACATCACCGATGGCCTGGCGCGAGGTGTCGAGGTGCTCGACACCGGCGCGCCGATCACAGTCCCGGTGGGGGAGGCCACGCTCGGGCGCATCTTCAACCTGCTCGGCGAGCCAATCGACCTCGGCGAGGATCTGCCCAAGGACATCGAGCGCCGCGGCATCCATCAGGACGCTCCGCGCGCCGAGGACCTGACGCCGACCACCGAGATGTTCGAGACGGGCATCAAGGTCATCGACCTGCTCGCCCCTTACGCCAAGGGCGGCAAGGTCGGGCTGTTCGGCGGCGCCGGCGTGGGCAAGACGGTGTTGATCCAGGAGCTGATTCACAACCTCGCCAAGGAGCACGGCGGTCTGTCCGCGTTCTGCGGCGTGGGCGAGCGCTCGCGCGAGGGCAACGACCTGTGGCTGGAGATGAAGGAGTCGGGTGTACTCGACAAGACGATGCTCGTCTTCGGGCAGATGAACGAGCCCCCCGGAGCCCGCATGCGGGTGGCGCTCTCTGGTCTGACGATGGCCGAATACTTCCGCGACAAGGGCCAGGACGTGCTGCTGTTCATCGACAACATCTTCCGCTTCGTGCAGGCCGGCTCCGAGGTCTCGGCGCTGCTCGGGCGGATGCCCTCCCAGGTCGGCTATCAGCCGACGCTGGAGACGGAGATGGGCCAGCTACAGGAGCGGATCACCTCGACCAAGAACGGCTCGGTGACCTCGATTCAGGCGATCTACGTGCCGGCCGACGACTACACCGACCCCGCTCCCGCTTCGGTGTTCGCGCATCTCAACGCGACCACCGCGCTGTCGCGGGCGATCTCCGAAAAAGGGATCTATCCGGCGGTCGACCCGCTCGACTCGACCTCGACGATCCTCAAGGCGGACATTCTCGGCGAGGATCACTTCCGCGTGGCCAACCGCGTCAAGGAGATCCTGCAGCGTTATAAGGAGCTGCAGGACATCATCGCGATCCTCGGGATCGACGAGCTCTCCGACGAGGACAAGCTGACCGTCCAGCGCGCGCGCCGGATCGAGCGCTTCCTCTCTCAGCCGTTCTTCGTGGCTGAAGAGTTCACGGGAACCCCGGGCGCGTACGTGCCGATCGCGGAGACGATCAGAGGCTTCGAGGAGATCATCGACGGCAAGCACGACGAGGTCCCCGAGAGCGCGTTCTTCCTCAAGGGCACAATCGACGAGGTCGTCGAGGCGGCCCGATGACCGGCGCTGGCCGAATCGGGGATGCGAGTGGAGCGAGTGTCTCCCTATTCGGTCTGCGTCCTCAGTCGCTCGCGTGCGTAGCACGCCACGCGGGGTGGGCGGGCCCTTTCATCATTGACCTGCTTGGTCCTCGGGACGAGAGGAAATAGAAGATGGCCCACTCGAAATTCCCAGCGGAAGTGCTCACGCCCGAGGGCGAGGTGTTCTCGGAGGAGATCGAAATGCTCTCCACGGTCACGACCGTCGGCTCGATCGGCATCCTCGCCAACCACCAGCCGCTGCTGGCTCGCCTGGAGCCGACCGAGCTGCGGTTGTATCGCTCCGAGGGTGAGATCGTGCGCTTCGCGCAGGCCGAGGGCTATCTGCAGTTCGCCGAGAACCGTGCGCTCGTGCTCGTCGAGGAGGCGATCGCGCCGGAGCAGATCGACCGTCAGGCCTTCGAGGCCAAGCTGTCGGACGCGCGCAGGGCCGCGGAGAATGCAGAGCAAGACAGCGAGGAGCAGGCCCGCGCTCTGCGCGACATCAAGCGCTACGAGGCCTTCTTGGCCGTGGGGCAGTAGCGGGCCGGGACGGGTAGTTCAGCTTTCTTTCAGGTTGGCCTGTCAGCATCGGCTGATGCGTCTGTTGGTCGTTGACGACGATCCCTCCGTTCGCGAGGCGCTCGGGCTCGTGCTGGACCTCAATGGATTTGGGGTGGCGACGGCGACGGACGGCGCTGAGGCGATTCGCACGCTCGCTGTGGACCGGCCCGATGCGGTGATCCTCGATGTGCTCATGCCGGGGCTGGATGGCCTGGAGGTCTGCCGGCGGATGCGCGCGATCGGCGATCGCACGCCGGTGCTGATGCTGACCGCGCGTGCTGAGATCTCAGAGCGGGTGGCGGGGCTCGAGGCCGGTGCCGATGACTATCTGGTCAAGCCGTTCGCGAGCGAGGAGCTGGTAGCCAGACTTCGCGCATTGCTGCGACGCACGGGGTGGGAGGGCAACGAGGAGACCATGCGCTTCGAGGATCTGGAGCTCGATCCGCTCGCGCACGTGGCGCGCCGCGACGGGCGTCCGCTCGAGCTTACGCGCACCGAGTTTTTGCTGCTGGAACTGCTCATGCGCCATCCCAGCCAGGTGCTTTCACGCACGAAGATCTTCGAGTGCGTGTGGGGGTATGACTTCGGCCCGGCGTCGAACTCGCTGGAGGTCTACGTCGGCTACCTGCGCCGCAAGACCGAGGCCGCCGGCGAGCTGCGGCTGCTGCACACGGTGCGCGGGGTTGGCTACGTGCTGCGCTCGGCGGCGCGATGAGCTTTCGCCGGCGCATGATCCTGCTCGCCGCCGGCGCGGTGGCGGCCGCCGTGGTGATCGCGTCGGTCGTCGTCTATGTCGTCACGCGTAACGAGCTCCAGGGCCAGCTCGACTCGAGCCTGCGCGCAAAGATCACGCCGGGGCAGCAGGCCGCCGTCCATATCCAGATCAGCGGCACCCGCAGCCAGCTCGCCAAGCTTGCCAAGGAAGGGAAGCTGCCGGTTCCCGTTGCGGGCGTGTTCGGGTTCGCCGCCGGCGCGGGCGCGTCTAAAGGGCAAGCCGGCGGCGAGGTGGTCGCGCCCGCGAGCGGACCGCAGGGCCTTGCCACCGCCGTCCGAGGATCCTCCGAGGGATCGGGCACGGTTCACGCCGAACCGAGCGCAGCTCACGCCAGCAATGGCGCCCCCCACGAAACCGTGACGATCGAAAGCAAGGAATCCAAGGCCCTGTCCCCAAACGGCTCCGTCGCCGTCGCCAATGAATCGCCCTTGCACGCTGTACCTGCACTGGGGCGTCCCTCGCTCGTGCTGCCGCCCACCGAACTTGGGGGACCCACCGGCTACGTGCAGCTGTTCCTCTCCAACGGGGAAATCATCCACACCCCGAGCAAGGGATCGGCGCTTGCGGTCACGGCCGCAACCCGTGCGGTCGCCGCGGGCCGGCGCGACGCGTTTTTCAGCGACGCGACCGTCTCCAACACGTCGGTGCGGGTGCTGACCGAGCGCGCCGGCGAAGATGGGGTGTGGCAGGTGGCCCTGCCGCTGAGCGACATCGACAACACGCTCACCCACCTGGAGCTCGTGCTCGCGCTCGTGAGCCTCGGCGGTATCGCGCTCGCCGCCGCGCTCGGGCTGCTCGTCTCGCGCGCGGCGCTCGTGCCCGTGCGCCGGCTGACCGGCGCCGCCGAACGGGTGGCGCGCACGCAGGATCTAACTCATCGCATCGACGCCGGCGAGGAGGACGAGCTCGGACGACTTGCGCAGAGCTTCAACAAGATGCTGGCCGCGCTCGAGCGCTCGCGCCTGGCCCAGCGCCAGCTCGTCTCCGACGCCTCGCACGAGTTGCGCACGCCCCTGACGAGCGTGCAGGCGAACCTCGATGCGCTCGCGATGGGTGAGCGACTACCCGCGCACGAGCGCGCCCGCGTGGTGGCGGCAGCACAGGCGCAGCTGCGCGAGCTGACCGTGCTGGTGGGGGACCTGGTCGACCTGTCCAAGACCGAGGTCGACCAGATCGAGGTCGAGGACGTGCGCCTGGATCTGGCCGCCGCCGGGGCGATCGAGCGCGCCCGCCTGCACGCATCGGAGTGCCGGTTTGTGCTCGACGCGGAGCCCTGCCTGGTGCGCGCCGCGCCCGCGCGCCTGGATCGCGCGATCGCAAACCTGCTCGACAACGCCTGCAAATGGAACCCGCCCACTCCGTCGACACCGCCCACCCACCCGGCGGGCGATCCAATCGAGGTGCGTGTCCGCAGCGGTGTTCTGGAGGTCCGCGACCACGGCCCGGGGATCGCCGCGGAGGACCTATCCCGCGTGTTCGACCGCTTCTACCGCGCGCCCGGCGCCCGGGCGCGACCCGGGTCGGGGCTCGGACTGGCGATCGTCAGGCAGATGGCCGAGGCTCACGGTGGAGCCGTGCACGCAGCCAACGATCCAGACGGTGGCGCCCGCCTGACGCTTGAGCTGCCGGCGCTCGAGATGACCGACGCCGAGCTCGCCGCGTCCCAGCGACATGCTCCCGCTGCTTCCAGCGTCGTTTAGGAAGTTCCTCGCCTTCTCTCAGCCAATTCTCAGATTGCTTCCCACATGATGTCGGTATGTCGCCGACGCGTCGAGCGCACGGCCGTATGACTGTCACCTCCCCGGGACGGCCAACATCCACCACCTGAAGGCGAAGGAGACCAAGACATGATGAGAATGAACCTCAGCATGGTCGTGCTTGCGAGTGCCGCCCTGCTGCTCGCCGGCTGCGGCGGCTCTTCGAGCCCGGGCGTCGCCCACGTCGGCACCACGAGCAGCTCCAGTCCTTCGGGCGGGTCGGGCGGCGGCACGCCGGAATCGAACGAAACGAGCGCCGGCGCCCAGAAGAAGATGGTCAAGTTCGCGCAGTGCATGCGCACCCACGGGGAACCCGAATTCCCCGAACCGACCGAAGGCAACATAGAGATCCACAGCCAGAACGGCCACGGCCCGAATCCAGAATCGTCCCAGTTCAAGGCGGCGGAAAAGGCGTGCAGCAAGTACGCGCCCGCGAGGGTCGCCCCGAGCCCGGCGCAGCAGGCCAAGGTGCAGGAACAGGCGCTGAAGATGTCGGAATGCATGCGCTCCCACGGCGTCCCCAACTTCCCCGACCCGAAATTCTCCAACGGCGGCGGCTGAGGGTGACAGCTCAAGGTCGGCTCGCTCCAGCGGGATCAACCCCGGCTCGCCGCAGTTCCAGTCGGCGCAGAAAGCCTGCCAGTCGGACTTCGCCGCGGTGGTAAGGGGGGGCCCGCCGTCGCCAAGACGGCCGCCCCCGGGGGCGGCGGCGGTCAATCCTCCGAACAAACGGCGGTCGCTCCGTGAGCCAGCGGCCGCGCCGCGGCCGCTGGGCGGCCCTGGCCGTGATCGTCGTGATCGTGATCGCCGTGCTGCTGATCGTGTTCGAACCGTTTCACAAATCGGCCAAGCCCAGCGCCGGCGTGGCCGACAACTCCATGCCGACGAGCGTCACGACGGTGAAACGCCAATCGCTGTCCTCGCAGACGCAGGTCGACGGGACGCTCGGCTACGCGGGCTCGTCGAAGATCCTGGTGGCGTCGGGGAACGCCCCCTCGGCCGTGCAGCAGTCAGAACAGCAGGTGGCGAGCGGCGAAGCGCAGGTGGCCTCCGCGCGGCGTTCGCTGGCGAGCGACAGCGCGGCGCTCCAGCGCGCGCAGAGCCAGATGGCGGCGGCGCGGGCCAAGGAGGCGGTGGACTGTGCCGGCGAAGGCGCCGCCGAAGCCGGCTCCTCCTCCGCCGGCGGCGGCTCGGGCACGTGCGCGAGCGACAGGCAGACGGTGACGAGCGGCGAACAGGGCGTGACCGGCGCCGAAGCGAAGGTCATGGGCGACCGCACGCAGCTCGCCTCGGCGCAGTCCTCGCTGGCGCATTCCTCCTCGGCGCTCGCCACGGCGCGCGCGTCCGCGGTGAGCTACGCGCAGGGCGCGGTCTACACCTCGCTGCCTTCGGTGGGCGCGGTGATCGCGCGCAACCACAGCCTGTATGCGATCGGCGGAGCGCCCGCGATCCTGCTATACGGTCCGACGCTCGCCACGCGGGCGTTCCTCGCGGGCATGTCCGCGGGCCCGGACGTGGCTGAGCTGAACGGGAACCTGGAAGCGCTCGGGTACGGCTCGGGGCTCGCCGGCGACGAATTCACCGCCGCCACCGCCGCGGCGATTCGCGCCTTCCAGGCCGCGCACGGGTCGGCGCAGACGGGAGCGCTGGCGCTCGGCTCGGTCGTGTTCGAGTCCGGGCCGGTGCGGGTGACGAGCGTGACCCCGACGGTCGGGATGGGCGTCTCGCCGGGACAGGCGCTGGCGGTCAGCTCGACCGGGCGGCAGGTGACCGTGAAGCTCGACGCCTCCCAGCAGTCGAGCGTGAAGAAGGGCGATCGCGTGGTGATCACGCTGCCGGACAGTCAGACCACCTCGGGCACGGTCTCGTATGTCGCGACCGTCGCGGTGGCGCCTGCCAGCGAACACGGCGAAGAAAGCACGCCGACGATCGAAGTCGACATCACGCCGAACGAACCGCAGGCGACGGGCCATCTCGATGCGGCGCCGGTGCAGGTCTCGATCACGACCGGGAGCGTCGAAAACACGCTGGTGGTGCCCGTGACGGCGCTGCTCGCCCTCGCCGGCGGCGGCTATGCCGTGGAGGAGGTGCAGCCGGACGGGGTGCACCGGCTGCTCCCAGTCACGGTGGGGCTGTTCGACGACGAAGCGGGCGATGTGCAGGTCAGCGGGCCGGAGCTCGCGGCCGGCCAGCGCGTGGTGGTGCCGAGCACATGAGCGAGGCGGGGAGGGTGGGCAATCCAGTACTCGAGCTGCGCGACGTGAGCAAGGTCTACGGCGCCGAGCCGCCGGTGTATGCGCTGCGGGACGTCAGCTTCGAGGTGTGGGAGGGCGAGCTGGTCGCGATCGTCGGCCCGTCGGGCTCGGGCAAGACGACGCTGCTGCACGTGATGGGCACGCTGGAGCGCCCAACCTCGGGGGTCGTCTCGATCACCGGCCTTGACGCCGCCCAGCTGTCCGACCGCGAGCTCGCCGCGCTGCGGGCGATGAGCATTGGCTTCGTCTTTCAGCAGTTCTTCCTTGCGGAGCACTCCACGGCTTTGGAGAACGTCGCCGACGGGCTGCTGTACGCTGGCGTGGCGGTGGCGGAGCGCCGCGAGCGGGCGGCGCAGACGCTCGTCCGCGTCGGCCTCGCTGAGCGCGCGAGCTTCCGGCCGAGCAAGCTCTCCGGCGGCGAGCGTCAGCGCGTCGCGATCGCCCGGGCGCTGGTGGGCGCTCCGGCGATCGTGCTCGCCGACGAGCCGACCGGCAACCTCGACAGCGCCTCCGGCGCGGCGATCCTCGAGCTGCTGCAAGAGCTCAACGCGGACGGCGCAACGATCCTCGTGATCACCCACGACCACGCGCTGGCCGCGCGCCTGCCGCGCCAGGTGCAGATGCTCGACGGGCAGATCGTGGCGGACACCACCTCGGCGCCGGCCCTCGAGGGAGCGGGACGATGAGCTGGGTGAGGAGCCGACCGCGGGCGCTGGCGATCCTGGCGGCGGCCGGTGCGCTCGGCGCGGCCGCGAGCGCGCTGGCCGGAGGGGCGGCGGCCACCGGAGAACCCGGCGGCGGCTCTAGCTCGAACTGCCCTGCCACCACCTCCCCGAACGCGATGACGCTCGTGGGCGGCACACCCCAGACCGCGACCCTGAACAGCGCCTACGCGTCGGGACTGCAGGTCGCCCTCACCAACACCGACGGATGCGCCGTGACGAGCGGCGCCGCCGGCGTGGCGGTGACGTTCACCGCGCCCTCCAGCGGCGCGAGCGGCGTGTTCTCGGCCAGCGCCACGTTCACGGCCACCGTCGGCGCCGACAGCAGCGGCACGGTCGCCGCGCCAACTTTCACCGCCAACGGGATCGCCGGCAGCTACACCGTCACCGCCAGCTCGCAGTACGGGTCGGTGTCGTTCGCGCTCACGAACACGGCAGCGGGGGTACCGGCGCGGATCGTCCCGGTCTTGCCCGTGAAGCAGACCGCCACCGTCGCGGGCCGCTACAGGCAGGCGCTCGCGGTGAAGGTGCTCGACGGCGGCGGCAACCCCGTCGCGGGCGTGAGCGTCACGTTCACGCTCACCGCCTCCACCGGCTCGTCCGCGTGTGGCACGAGCTCCAGCTCGAGCGGGGCAGGCGCTGCCGGCGCAAGCTTCGCGGGAGGCGGCACGTCTGCAAGCGCGACCACCAACGCCTCCGGTGTTGCGACCTCGCCAGCCCTGACAGCCAACGGCGAGGCCGGGACGTTGACCGCGACGGCCGCCGTCTCGGGCAAAGAACCCTCGGGAGGTAAAGAAAACTCTGGGGCATCGGGTAGCGACGCGGCGACACCGGTGAGCTTCTCCCTTTCAAACCTCGCCGGGAAGCCCACCAAGCTCGCCACGGGGGTCGGCTCCACGCAATCCACCCCCGCGGGAACCCCGTTCCCGATCCGGCTCGCCGTCACCGTCACCGACGCCCAGGGCAACCGCGTCCCGGGCGCGCTCGTGTCCTTCGCCGCGCCCACCGCCGGCCCCGGCGGGCGCTTCACGACGCGCGTCGCGTCGCGATCGCACAGGCGCTCGGCGCGTGAGCGCCAGACGCGCGTGGCGAAGGTGAGGGCGAACGCGTGCGGCGTCGCCGTCGCGCCCGCGTACACCGCCAACCGCGAGCCGGGCGGCTACGTCGTCAGAGCCAGCGCCGCGGGTGCGCACGCGGCGTTCGCGCTCGTCAACGAAGCGCCGTGAGCGGCCGTATGAGCGCGGCCGCCGACCTCGTCGCCACCGGGCTCCGACCCGCCCGGCTGCATCCCGCCGATCTCGCTCGCGTCGCCAGCGTGGGGCTGCGCACGCGCCGCGCGCGGGCGGCGCTATCGGCGCTCGGGATCGCGATCGGGGTCGCGGCGATCGTCGCCGTGCTGGGCCTCTCCTCCTCCTCCCAGGCCGGGCTGCTGGAAGAAATCGACCGGCTCGGCACGAACCTTCTGATCGTCACCAACGGCCAGAGCTTCGCCGGCAAGACCGCCGAGCTGCCGCTGGCGGCGCCGGCGATGATCGGCCGCATCTACCCGGTCGAACACGTCGCGCAGACAGGCAAGGTGAGCGGCTCGGTGTACCGCTCGCCGCTGATCCCGAGCGTCGACACCAACGCCCTCAGCATCGCGGCGGCCAGCCTCAACCTGCTGCGAGCGCTGAACATCACGGTCACCCAGGGCCGCTACCTGAACGCCGCTACCGCGACCGAGCCGGTCGCGGTGCTCGGCCCCGCCGCCGCCCAGCGCCTCGGCATCGACCACATCTACCCAGGCGAGCGGATCTGGCTCGCCAACGAGTGGTTCTACCCGGTCGGCATCCTCGGCTCCTCGACGCTGACGCCGGAACTGGAAGACGACGTGCTCGTAGGCTTCCCGGCGGCGAAACGGTATCTCGACTTCGACGGCCACCCCAACACGGTCTACGTGCGCGCGCAGGACAGCCAGGTGGCGGCGGTGCAGTCGGTGTTGGCCGCCACGGCCAACCCGGAAGCGCCCAACGAAGTCGACGTCAGCCTCCCGTCGGCCACGCTCACAGCACGCGCCGACGCCCAAGGCGCCTTCAACGGCCTGTTCCTCGGCCTCGGCGCGGTCGCGCTGCTCGTCGGCGCCGTGGGCGTGGCGAACATCATGGTCATCTCGGTGCTGGAACGCCGCTCAGAGATCGGGCTGCGCCGCGCGCTCGGCGCCACCAAAGGCCAGATCCGCATCCAGTTCCTCTCCGAAGCGATCCTGCTGTCGCTCGCCGGCGGCGCCGTGGGCATCGCCGCCGGGGCGCTCGCGACCGCGATCTACGCCTCCACCAAGGGCTGGACGATCGTGATCCCCACGCTCGCCTGGGCGGGAGGCTTCGGCGCGGCGCTGCTGATCGGCGCGATCGCCGGGCTGCTGCCCGCGATACGCGCCGCGCGGCTCTCGCCGACCGAAGCGCTGCGGACCGTGTGAGGACCTCTCTTGCGGTCGGACGGTAGTGTCTTTGCGATGGAGACTGACCCACCCACCGAACACCCAGCCACAGCCCATTTCGAGCGCAAGCGCCCCGGCTGGTTCACAGCGAATGTCTTCAACCGCCTGATCGCGGCGCTGACCGGTCGTGGGGTCAGCGTGCTCGGCTCGCGCGTGCTCGAGGTCGAGGGGCGCAGCTCGGGGCAGCCGCGCCGCACGCCGGTCAACTTGCTCGACTTCGAGGGTGAGCGCTATCTCGTCGCTCCGCGCGGCGAGACCCAGTGGGCACGCAACCTGCGCGTCAGCGGTGAGGGACGGTTGCTCGTGGGCAGACGCAGCGAGAGCTTCGCCGCTGTGGAGCTCGGCGACGAGGAGAAGGCGCCGGTGTTGCGCGCGTACCTGAAGCGCTGGAAGTTCGAGGTGGGCGCGTTCTTCGACGGGGTTGGCCCCGATTCCTCAGATGAGGAGCTACGCGGCGCGGCGCCGAAGCACCCGGTGTTCCGCTTAGACACATCGCCGCGCGCGCCCAGCGGTTAGCCTTCCCGGCTTGATGAGCACAGAGCGCGCACCAATCGGGGTGATCGGCACCGGCTATGTCGGGCTGGTCACAGCGGCTGGCTTTGCCGAGCTTGGCAGCGAGGTGTGGTGTGTGGATATCGACGCCGAGAAGATCGAGCGCTTGCGTCGAGGCGAGGTCCCGATCTACGAGCCGGGCCTCGAGCAGCTGCTCGTGAACAACAAGGAGCGGCTGCACTTCTCCACCGACCTGGCCGAAGCGCTCGAGCGGGCGCGATTGCTATTCGTCGCGGTGGGGACGCCGCCGACCTACTCCGGCGATGCCGACCTGTCTGCCGTGCATGCCGTGGTGGATGCGATCCCGGCCTCCGATCGCCATGCGCTGGTGATGAAGTCGACGGTGCCATGCGGTACGGGCGCGGCGATCCGTCGTGGGTTCGGCGAGCGTGGCAAGGATGGCCTGCGCTACGTGTCCTGCCCCGAGTTCCTGAAGGAGGGCTCGGCGGTGGCGGATTTCCTGAACCCCGATCGAGTAGTGGTGGGCGACGAAGGCGACTGGGCGGGCGACGCAGTGGTCGAGCTGTATGAGCCGCTGCAGGCCCCGCTGGTGCGCACCGACGTCGCCAGCGCGGAGATGGTCAAGCTCGCCTCGAACGCCTTTCTGGCGACGAAGATCTCGTTCATCAACGAGATCGCAAACGTCTGCGAGGAGACCGGCGCCGATGTGGTCGAGGTGGCGCGGGGGATGGGTCTGGACGACCGGATCGGGCCGAAGTTCCTGCAGGCCGGGATCGGCTTCGGCGGCAGCTGCTTTCCCAAGGATGTCGACGCGCTGAAGCAGCTG
Source organism: uncultured Solirubrobacterales bacterium (assembly GCA_963804555.1). Taxonomy (GTDB): domain Bacteria; phylum Actinomycetota; class Thermoleophilia; order Solirubrobacterales; family Solirubrobacteraceae; genus Palsa-744. Next base: position 584,917 of record CAWDQX010000003.1, on the reverse strand, counting down.
GCGGGCAATTCCGGCTACCACTTCCAGCTGCTGACGGCGGTGATCGAGGTCAACGAACTGCAGAAGCGCCGCGTGATCGGCAAGCTGCACAAGCACCTCGGCGGTCTCGTCGGCAAGCGCGTGGCGCTGCTTGGGTTGGCGTTCAAGCCGAACACGGACGACATGCGCGAGGCCTCCTCACTGGTGCTCTCGGCCAGATTGAATGCGGATGGGGCCACGGTCACAGCGTGTGATCCCGTCGCCGAGGAGCAGGCGCGCAAGCTCGTGAGCGCCATCAGCTTCGCCGACTCTGCGCTCGACGCCGTGGACGGCGCCGACGCCCTAGTCTTGGTGACCGAGTGGCCCGAATTCATCGATTTGGACTGGGGGGCGGTCGCGCAGGCGATGCGGGGGACACTCGTAATCGACGGGCGCAACGCCCTGGACGCCGATGCCGTGCGCGCCGCAGGGCTCGTATACGAGGGGATCGGTAGAAACTGATGCAGGCCGTTATCCTCGTCGGCGGAGAGGGCACGCGCCTGCGTCCGCTGACCTCGACTGTGCCCAAGCCGGTCGTGCCGCTGGTTGACCGCCCGTTCATCTCGTTCATGCTCGAGTGGTTGAAGGGGCATGGAGTCGACGACGTGATCATGTCCTGCGGGTTTCTTGCCACGAGCGTGCGCAACGTGCTAGGCGACGGCTCGGCGCTCGGTATCAAACTGCGCTTCGTCGAGGAGCCCGACCCGCGCGGTACCGCGGGCGCGCTGAAGTTCGCCGAGTCGTTGCTCGACGAGCGCTTTCTGATGCTCAACGGCGACGTGCTGACCGACATCGACCTGACCGGCCAGATCGCCCAGCACGAGCGCACCGGCGCGAAGGCGACGCTCGCGCTCGCGCCCGTTGCCGACCCGAGCGCTTACGGGCTGGTGGAGCTCAACGAGGACCGCTCGGTCAAGGACTTCGTGGAGAAGCCGAGCTCCGATCGGATCGACACGAACCTGATCTCAGCCGGCGCGTACGTGCTGGAGCGCGAGATCCTGCAACTCGTCCCGCCGGATCGCAACATCTCGATCGAGCGTGAGGTGTGGCCACGGCTGATCGGCGCCGGGCTGTACGGCTTCCCGGCGGACGCCTACTGGCTGGACATCGGCACGCCCGAGCGCTACCTGCAGGGCACGTTCGACATCATCGAGGGCAACGTAGCGACGGCGCTCCAAGAGCGGCTCGGGAGCGGCTATTTGGCGATCGATGAAGGCGCTGATGTCCAACAGGGGCGGGTGATCCCCCCTGCGGTGATCGAGCGCGGCGCGCACGTCGCCCCGGGGGCGCACGTCGGCAGCCTGGTCGTGCTCGGCGAGAACGTGAGTGTCGGTCCCGGCAGCACGGTCGAGCGCTCGGTCATCCTCAGCGGCTCTGAGATCGGGGCCAATTGCACGCTGCGCGATTGCATCATCGCGGCCGGCTGTCGCGTCGGTGACGGCAGTCGCATCGAAGGTGGCGCGGTGCTCGGTGAGGGCGTGACGGTGGGGGCGGACAACACGATCACACGTGGGGCGCGTATCTTCCCGGGCGTGACTTTGCCCGACGGAGCGATCAAGTTCTGATGAGCACACCGCAGAGCACCACCGATGGAGTGCTAACCCCTGACGCGGGAGCGCTCTCGCGCGAGACGATCGCGACCGTGGACTCCACCGGTCAGCTGGAGGACGTGCTTGCCCTGCCTGAGCATCTGCGCGACGCGCTGTGGCGCGTGGAGTCGGCGATCATGCAGGACTGGGACACCTCCGCCGGGCTGGTCGTGGCGGGAATGGGCGGCTCGGCGATCGGTGGGGCTCTCGCCCGCGCGGCGCTGGGCGATCACGCTTCGCGGCCGATCTTCGTGACCCGCGCCTACGGCCTGCCGCCGTGGACGACGCCGGACACGATGGTGCTGTGCGCCAGCTATTCGGGCAACACCGAGGAGACGCTCGCCTGTTACGAGTCGGCGGGGGCGCTCGGCGCGCGGCGCATGGTCGTAACGACGGGAGGGCGCCTGGCGGAGATGGCCCGTGAGGACGGTGTGCCGGTGATCCCATTGCCAGGCGGTTTTCAGCCGCGCGCGGCCGTCGCCTACATGACGGTTGCGGCGCTGGAGGTGGCGGCGCTGTGCGGCGCTGGGCCGCGGCTGACCTCGGAGATCGACGTGGCCGCGTCGCACACCGAGCAGCTGGTGACCGAGTGGGGACCGGACGCGGGCGAGGATTCGCTCGCGAAGACGCTCGCCCGCGGCCTCCACGGCACGATCCCGGTTGTGGCGGGCGCTGGGCTGACGACGCCGATCGCCTATCGCTGGAAGACACAGATCAACGAGAACGCCAAGCAGCCGTGCTTCTCGCACGAGCTGCCCGAGCTCGACCACAACGAGCTCGTCGGCTGGGAGGGCGCGCGCGATTTGAACCCACCCGCCCGTTTCTCGGCGGTGTTCCTCGATGACTCCGACGCGCACCCGCGCGTGAAGGAGCGGATGGCGCTGACCGAGCGCCTGATCGCTCCCAGCGCGGCGGCGAGCTTCCATTTGGAGACACGCGGTGAGACGACGATCGAGCGCGTGATCTCGTTGGTGCTGCTCGGCGACCTCGTCTCGATCTACCTCGCTACCCTGCGTGGTGTAGACCCTGGGCCGGTGCATTTGATCGAGCAGCTCAAGGCTGAGCTCGCCTGAGACTGAAGTGCCGCGCCGGAGCCTTCAGTGCCCGTGCCGGAGCTGGGCCAGATGCTTGCGATTTGGCTGACACAATGACGATGGAGATTGCCTGATGACCCCAACTGCCACCCTCACGGAGACCGACGCCGACTTCAGGGTCGCCGACCTGGAGCTCGCCGCCTTCGGGCGCAAGGAGATCACGCTCGCCGAGCACGAGATGCCCGGTCTGATGGCGATCCGCCGCGAGTTCGCCGCCGAGCAGCCGCTGAAGGGCGCACGGATCATGGGCTCGCTGCACATGACGATCCAGACTGCCGTGCTGATCGAGACGCTGAGGGCGCTCGGTGCCGAGGTCCGCTGGTGCAGTTGCAACATCTTCTCCACCCAGGACCATGCTGCCGCGGCGGTGGCAGTCGGCCCCGAGGGCACGCCTGAGGATCCGCGCGGGATCCCTGTGTTCGCTTGGAAGGGTGAGACGCTGGAGGAGTACTGGTGGTGCACCGAACAGGCAATCCTGTGGCCGGGCGAGAGCGGTCCGAACATGATCTTGGACGACGGCGGTGATGCCACCTTGCTCGTGCACAAGGGCACCGAGTACGAGGCGGCCGGCGCGGTTCCCGATCCGGCGAGCGGGGAGGCGGGCGGGGTTCCCTATTCCGAGGAGTTCCAGGTGATCCTGTCGCTGTTGACCCGCTCGCTGGCCGAGGACCCGCAGCGCTGGACGAAGCTCGGCCAGGGTGTCAAAGGCGTGACCGAGGAGACGACGACGGGCGTGCATCGGCTCTACCAGATGGTCGAGTCGGGCGAGCTGCTGTTCCCGGCGATCAACGTCAATGACTCGGTGACGAAGTCGAAGTTCGACAACCTCTACGGCTGCCGGCACTCGCTGATCGACGGCATCAACCGTGCGACCGACGTGATGATCGGCGGCAAGGTCGCCGTGATCTGCGGCTTCGGCGACGTGGGGAAGGGCTGCGCCGAATCGCTACGCGGTCAAGGAGCGCGTGTGGTGATCACCGAGATCGACCCGATCTGCGCGTTGCAGGCGGCGATGCAGGGGTACGAGGTCAAGACGCTTCAGGAAGTGATCTCGAGCGCGGACATCTTCGTGACGACGACCGGCAACAAGGACATCATCACTGCCGCCGACATGGGGCGGATGAAGCACCAGGCGATCGTCGGCAACATCGGGCACTTCGACAACGAGATCGACATCGCGGGCCTCACCCAGATCTCAGGGATCGAGCGCGTGAACATCAAGCCGCAGGTCGACAAGTGGGTCTTCCCCGACGGTCACGCGATCATCATGCTCTCCGAGGGCCGCCTGCTGAACCTCGGCAACGCGACGGGGCACCCGAGCTTCGTGATGTCGAATTCCTTTACGAACCAGACGATCGCCCAGATCGAGCTGTTCACGAAGAACGACGAGTACTCCAAGCAGGTCTACGTGCTGCCGAAGCACCTCGACGAGAAGGTCGCTCGCCTGCATCTGGACGCGCTCGGCGTGAAGCTTACGAAGCTCACCGATGAGCAGGCGGCCTACGTCGGCGTCCCTGTGGATGGTCCTTACAAGGCCGACCACTATCGCTATTAGTCAGGTGACCGCTAGGCGGCGCCATGCGGCGTCCTCAGTCGCTCGCGTGCTAGCGCACGCCACGCTCCCTGCGTCCTTGCCTGGCTTGCCTAGCGGCCCCCTGACGGCGCCTCGCTTCGACGTAGGCAAAATCGGACAGCGATGAGAGCGATGGTCCTCGCCGCCGGCCTTGGCACCCGGCTGCGCCCACTGACGTATGAGATCACCAAGCCGATGGTGCCCGTGCTCGACCGGCCCGTGATGGCGCACATCCTCGATCTGCTGGATCGGCATGGGTTTGAGGATGTGATCGCCAACCTGCACTACTTTCCGGAGACGATCCGCGAGCACTTCGGCGATCGCTTGGAGTACCGCTACGAGCCCGAGCTGCTCGGCACCGCGGGGGGCGTGCGTGCGTGCGCGCAGTTCTTCGGCGATCAACCGTTCCTCGTGATCTCAGGCGACGCGCTCACCGACATCGACCTGGGCGCGTTCGTCGCCCGGCACCGCGCGAGCGGAGGGATCGCGACGCTGGCGGTCAAGCGGGTGGCGGACACGCGCGAGTTCGGCGTCGTGCTGCACGACCGTGACGGGCGGATCACGGGCTTCCAGGAGAAGCCGAGCCCACAGGAGGCGCTGTCGGACCTCGGTAACTGTGGGATCTACATCTTCGACCCGCGGATCTTCGACTACTTCCCCGAGCGGCCGTTCGTCGACTGGGCGCAGGACGTGTTCCCGGCATTGCTGGAGAACGACGTGCCGTTCCATATCCACGAGATCGACGAGTACTGGAACGACGTCGGCTCGCTGGGCGAGCTGCGCCAGGGCACGTTCGACGCGCTGGAGGGGAAGCTGCGCCTGGAGATTGCGGGCGAGGAGGTCAGCCCAGGGGTGATCCTCTCCGGTGGGAGTTCGCTACCCGAGGACATCGAGTTGGAAGGCCCGGTGTGGATCGGCCACGACGTGTCGATTGACGCTGGTGTGCGGCTGATGGGACCGGTCGTGCTGGGCGACGGCGTGCGGATCGGCGACCGCGCGCAACTACGCGAGAGCATCGTGTTCCCCGGCACTGATGTTGCAGACGAGTCGATCCTGATCGGCGCGATCGCCGGGCACAGCGGCATTCTGCAGAGCATGCGTTCGCGCGGGGCTTAGCAATCCAGAAGGCTCGCCGGAGCGAGCCCCTTTAAGCGAACTGAAGAAACGATGGACATCCGCCTCAGGCAGGCGTAGCATCGAAGGCATCTCCTAAACAGCCGACGAAGGGAACCGTGATGCAGATTGACATCAAGGGTCGCAACGTTCCGGTCACCGACGAGATCCGCGAGCACGCGGAGCGTCGTTTGGACAAGGTCGCGCGTCAGGTCTCCGACCTGGCCCGCCTGGAGATAGAGATCTTTGAGGAGCGCAATCCCTCGATCGCGGATCGTGAGGTCGTGGAGGCGACGCTGTATCTGAAGGGCGTGACGCTGCGCGCACACGACGCGTCGCGCGAGATGGGGCACTCGCTGAACCTCGTGGTCGACGAGCTGGCGCGCCAGGTCAAGCGTCATCGCGACAAGCGCCGCAAGCGCCGCGAGGCGCACGCCGCCGCGACCCAGTACAAGGCAGCCCGCGCCGCGCTGTAGTCGCGCCGCGTGGCGCTTGGCCGATTGAAGACCACGGATCTCCAATCGGCCAGCTAATCTGGGGACGTGTCCCCATCGATTCTCGATCGCGCGCTGAACGTCGGCGAGGCGAAGAAGTTCAAGTCCTATCAGAAGCGCGTCGCGCTGATCAACGCGTTCGAGCCCGAGCTCGAACACGACTCTGACGCGGAGCTGCGCGAGCGGATGGACACCCTGCGCGCACGCGCGGCGGAAGGGGTTTCGCTCGATGATCTGCTGCCGGAGTGTTTTGCCGTGGTGCGCGAGACGGGCAAGCGCGTGATGGGGATGCGCCACTTCGATGTGCAGCTGATCGGTGGGATGGTGCTCAACGACGGCTGTATCGCCGAGATGAAGACCGGTGAGGGCAAGACGCTGACGGCGACGCTCGCGGTCGTGTTGAACTCGCTCGCGGTGAGGCAGCCTGCGTCGGCTCCTAAGCAGGACGCCGCCGACCCAGAGTTCGCCGACTACCCCGACCTCGTCGCCCCCGACTCGGCAATTGACCCCGACGCCGTCGAAGAGGAGACGATCGACGAGGAGGTCCGCAATGGCTTGGACCCCGCCCGCCGCGGTTCCACGGCGGTGGACCCCTCCAGTCAGGACGGCGGCGCGGGTGGCGCTCCCGAACGCAAGGGTGTGCACGTCGTCACGGTCAACGACTACCTCGCCCGCCGTGACGCGGAATGGATGAAACCGATCTACGACGCGCTCGGCGTGAGCGTGGGAGTGCTGCAGAACATGCAGCCCTACGACGAGAAGCAGCGCGCGTACGCGTGCGACGTGATCTACGGCACGAACTCCGAGCTGGGTTTCGACTACCTGCGCGACAACATGGCCAAGGACCTGTCCGAAAAGGTCCAGCGCGGGCACTACTTCGCGGTTGTGGACGAGGTCGATAACATCCTGATCGATGAGGCGCGCACGCCGCTGATCATCTCCGGCGCCCCCGAACAGGCGGCGGACTTGTACGTGAAGTTCGCGCGCCTGGCGCCCAGGATGACCGCGGGGAAGACTCCTGAAGGCATGGACCCACGCACGAAGAAGGGCTTTCTCGCGGACTTCGACTTCGAGTTCGATGAGAAGCACAAGAGCGTCTCGATCACCGAGCAGGGCGTGGCGAAGGCCGAGAAATTCCTCGGCATCGATCATCTCTATCGCGCCGAGAACGGGCACTTGGTCAACCACCTGATCCAGTCGCTGCGTGCCGAGTCGCTGTACAAGCGCGACGTCGACTATGCGGTGGTCGAGGGCGAGGTGAAGATCATCGACGAGTTCACCGGCCGCATCCTCGATGGTCGGCGCTGGTCGGAGGGACTGCACCAGGCGATCGAGGCGAAGGAGGGGGTGAGTGTCCAAGAGGAGAACCAGACGCTCGCGACGATCACCTATCAGAACTACTTCCGGCTGTACGACAAGCTCGCGGGCATGACCGGCACGGCGCTGACCGAGGCGACCGAGTTCATGAAGATCTACGAGCTGCCGGTCGTGCAGGTCCCGACGAACATGCCGATGATCCGCGACGACCGTAACGATCAGGTCTACAAGACCAAAGAGGGCAAGTGGAACGCGGTCGTCAACGAGATCGCCGCGCGTCACTCAAACGGCCAGCCGGTGCTCGTCGGCACGATCTCCGTCGAGGTGTCGGAGTTACTTTCCGAGCGCTTGAAGAAGCGCGGGATCGAGCACGCCGTGCTGAACGCCAAGCCCGAGTACGCCGCACGCGAGGCTGAGACAGTCGCCGAGGCCGGTCAGCCGGGGGCGGTGACGATCGCGACGAACATGGCGGGCCGGGGCGTGGACATCAAGCTGGGCGGCAACCCTGAGCACCTCACCGGCTTGGAGCTCGCGAAGGAGGGGATCGGGCCCGAGCACGAGAATCACGAGCAGCGCATGAGTGCGCTGCTGCCCGAGCTGGAGCAACGCGTGGCTGAGGGACGGGAACGCGTGATGGCGGCCGGCGGGCTGTTCATCTGCGGCACCGAGCGCCACGAGTCCCGGCGGATCGACAACCAGCTGCGCGGGCGCGCCGGGCGCCAGGGCGACCCGGGAGAGTCGCGATTCTTCCTGTCGGCCGAGGACGATCTGGTGAGGCTGTTCGCGGGCGATCGGATCTACCGGATCCTCGACAGACTGGGCGGCGTCGACGAGGAGGGCAACGAGGAACCGATCGAGGCTGGGATGCTGTCGAAGCAGATCGAGAAAGCCCAGAAGAAGGTCGAGGAGCAGAACTTCCTGCAGCGCAAACACGTGCTCGAGTACGACGACGTCGCGAACGAGCAGCGCCGGGTGATCTATGCCTATCGCGACGAGGTGCTGGAGGGCAAGCCGATCGGCGAGGAGGCGCGCCGCGAGGTTGTGAACACGATTGAGCGCACGATTGAGCAGTACACCCCCGGCGACTTCATGGAGGACTGGAACCTCGACGGCCTGTTCACGGCGCTCGGACAGTTCTTCCCGCTCGACCTCTCAGACGAGGACCTCGACCCCGAGAAGATCGACCGGATCTCGTTGACCGACCGCGTGACCGAGCTGGCGATCGAGCGCTATGACGCGCGCGAGGCCGAGCTCGGTGAGGAGCTGATGGGCACGCTGGAGCGATTTCTCTTGCTGGAGATCATCGACGAGCGCTGGCGCGAGCACCTGTTCGACATGGACTACCTGCGCGAGGGCATCCACCTGCGCGGCTTCGCCCAGCTAGATCCTTTGGTGGCGTACAAGAACGAGGCGTTCACGCTGTTCGGCGATTTGATGAGCAGCGTGTGGGCCGACTACACGCGGATGATCTTCAACGCGCAGGTGAATATTGAGGGTCCGCCCCCCCAGAATGGCGGTGGTAAGGGCCAGCAGGTTCCACCAATCCCTGCATTCGCCCCCGGCGGCAGCTCCACCCGTGCCGGTCGCGTCTCATACTCCGGCGGTCGCAGTGCGGTGGGCGCGGGAGCGATTGCGGCCGCCGCTGCGGCGGGCGGGGTCCAGGGCGGCGCGCAGGCCTATGCCGAAAACGGCGAAGCCGAAGCACTGCCTGTGGTCGAGCAGCGCGTGGTCGATCACGAGCACGAAGTCGGCCGCAACGACCCTTGTTGGTGCGGAAGCGGCAAGAAGTTCAAGAAGTGTCATGGTTCCTGATGAGCACTGCGCCCACTGAATCTACGCCGCAACGTTTGGCGGCGATACGCGAGCAGCTGAAGTTGCTCGCGGACTATCTTTGACCCGCAAGAGCTGAAGGACAGAGCAGAGGCGCTCGAAGCGCAGATGGGCGCGCCGGGCTTCTGGGACGACGCTGACGCTGCCGCCCTCCTTGGCGCCGAGCACTCACGAGTGACGAGGCGGCTGGAGGAGTTCACGGCTCTACAGAGCGACGTGGAGGATCTGGACGGCCTCGTGGAGATGGTCGCCGAGGACGCGTCGCTGGGAGCGGAAATCGATGAGCTCCTCGCCTCCGCCGAGGAGCGCTTGGCGGCGCTCGAGGAGCAGCGGCTGTTCTCGGGGCGCTACGACCAGGGCGATGCGCTAGTGAGCGTGAACGCGGGCGCGGGGGGGACCGACGCGCAGGACTGGGCGGAGATGGTGCTGCGGATGGAGATGCGCTGGGCGGAGCGGCGCGGTTTCGAGGCCGAGCTGCTGGAGGCGAGCGCGGGCGAGGAAGCGGGGATCAAGTCGGCGACGTTCCAGGTGAAAGGCGAGAACGCGTACGGGCTGTTCGGCGCCGAGCGCGGCGTACACCGGCTGGTCAGGCTGTCCCCGTTCGACTCCGCCCACCGCCGCCAGACGAGCTTCGCGGGCGTGGAGGTCGCGCCGGTCGTCAAAGACACGGGTGAGATCGAGATCAACGAGGACGACTTGCAGGTCGACACTTACCGCGCGTCGGGCGCGGGCGGGCAGCACGTGAACAAGACCGACTCGGCGGTGCGGATCACGCACCGCCCGACGGGAATCGTCGTGCAGTGCCAGAACGAGCGCTCGCAGTCCTCGAACAGGGCGACCGCGATGGTCGTGCTGCGGGCGAAGCTGCTGGAGCGCAAGGAGCGCGAACGCCAGGAGGAGATCGCGCGCGAGAAGGGCGAGGTGCAGGACGTCAACTTCGGCTCGCAGATCCGCTCGTATGTGACTGCACCCGTACACGATGGTCAAAGACCACAGGACGGGCTACGAAATGGGCGACGTGCAACGTGCTTTGGATGGAGATTTGGATGAATTCGTGCGTGCGTTCTTGCTCTCAAATGCATCATCTGGCGAATGATGGTGGACGGTCTCCCTGCGCTGGTGAGGGCGGCGCTCGATGAGGATGTGGGCTCCGGGGATGTGACGACCGATGCCACGGTCGCTTCAGATACGCGAGCACGGGCGAGGATCGTGCAGAAGGCGCCGGGCGTGATCTACGGGTTGGAGGTGACCGAGGTGGTGTTCATGCGGCTCGACTCCGACGCGCGCTGCGAGCGGTTGGTCGAAGAGGGCCTGTGGCGTGAGGACGGCGGCCCGGTGATGACGGTCGAAGGGAGGGCGCGTGCGCTGCTGACCGGGGAGCGCACGGCGCTGAACTTCCTAGCTCATCTGTCGGGTGTGGCCACGATGTCCGCTCGCGCCGCGCGCGCGGTGCAGGGAACGGGCGCGAAGGTGCTTGACACGCGCAAGACGACCCCGGGCATGCGGGCGCTGGAGAAGGCGGCGGTTGCGGCTGGCGGTGCTTGCAACCATCGTGCCGGGCTGTATGACGCGATCCTGATCAAGGAGAACCACATCGCCGCGGCGGGGGGCATCGCCCAGGCGGTAGCCCGCGTTCGTGAGGCGGCCCCTCAGTTGGGGGGCACGCTGGAGGTCGAGGTTCGCAACCCGCAGGAGATCGGCGAAGCGCTCGCCGCCGGAGCGCCGAGGCTGCTGCTGGACAACATGGACGACGCACAACTGCGCGCGGCCGTCGCCCAGGTCGCTCACCGCGCGGAGTTAGAGGCCAGCGGTGGTGTGACGTTGGACACGCTCCGGGCGAGGGCGCAGACCGGGGTAGAATGGGTATCGATGGGCGCTTTGACCCATTCGGCGCCCGCCTTGGACCTGTCGCTGATCTTGGAGGCTCTGCCATGAACCTGCCGATGGCCCCAACACTGCCGATGGCTTCTACAGAGGCCCCGCCCGCCCCGCCCGCGGCTCTGTCTCCCGAGCAGATCGAGCGGATGCAGGCGGAGGTGCGCGCGCTCGCGGCTGAGCGCGGCGCGGTGATCCTCGCCCACAACTACCAGGTGCCAGAGGTGCAGGACGTCGCCGACTACGTCGGCGACTCGCTCGGGCTGTCGCGGAAGGCCGCGGCAGCCGATGGCGAGATGATCGTGTTCTGCGGTGTGCACTTCATGGCTGAGACCGCCTCGATCCTCTGTCCGGAGAAGACCGTGCTGATCCCCGACCTCGACGCGGGCTGCTCGCTCGCGGACTCGATCGACGCCGCGCAGCTGGCCGACTGGAAGGCGCAGTATCCAGGGGGCGTGGTCGTGATGTACGTGAACACGACCGCCGAGGTCAAGGCGCTGACCGACTACTGCTGCACCTCGGCGAACGCGGTCGACGTCGTCCGGCACATCTTCCAGACCCACGGCGAGGACACCGAGATCCTGTTCGGCCCCGACATGTGGCTCGGCTCCTACGTGGAGAAGGAGCTCGACAGGCGGATGCACGTGTGGGACGGCGAGTGTCACGTGCACGCCGGTATTCGCCCCGCCGATATCGAGGCCACGCGCGCCGCGCATCCAGGAGCCGATTTCCTGATCCATCCCGAGTGCGGCTGCTCGACGAGCGTCATGGAGTACGTGGCCGCGGGCGACGTGTCATCCGAGGGCGTCCACATGCTCTCAACCGGAGGCATGCTCAAATATGCCGAGGCTCTGGAGCGCGTCGCGGGTGGGGCTGCCGAGCGCACGCGCGTTGCGGGTGGGGCGGCGGAGAGCGCCGCCGGCCCGGCGTCGTTCGCCGGCAACGGCGCTCCCCTGGCTGGACGCCGCGAGGCCGTGGTAGCCACAGAGATCGGCATGCTCCACCCCCTGCGGATGGCGGCCCCCGACGTCGACTTCATCCCCGCCAACCCCGACGCGAGCTGCAAGTACATGAAGATGATCACCCTCCCCAAGCTACGAGACGCGCTGCGCGATGAGAAGTACGAGGTCCGTGTGCCCGAGGAGATCGCCGTGCAAGCGAGAGTGCCAATCGACCGCATGGTGGCGATCGGCTAGAGGACGACTGGCTGGCTCGATCCAGGCTAGAGAACCCTGACTTAGAGGGTCCCGATCCGGTCAGGAGGCCAGTACGTGACGAAGGCTCCCCCGATGATCCATCCGGTGGGGACTGGTCCCCAGTACCTGCTGTCGTCGGATTCGCCACGGTTGTCTCCCATCATGAACCAATGGCCCGCGGGGATCGTGATCGGCGTGGCGAAGTTGCACTCGTCGCTCGTGCCGCACGCTTTGATGTAGGGGTCGTGCTCGCGCACGAAGCTGCTCTGGCCGGCGGCTCGCCGGTAGACGTGGCCTTCCTTGATGTAGATCTCGTCGCCGGGCCCGGCGACGATGCGCTTGACGTACGTGACGCTCGCCTCCTTCCGAACCGGCTGCGCGCACGCTGCGCCGCCGGCCGTGACCGAGTGCGCCACCGGCCCGCATTCCTGCGCTTCGGCGCTTTCTGGTGGGTGAAAGACGGTGATCTGACCGATGTGTGGTTTGCTGAAGTGAGTGCCGATGCGATCCACGAGCACACGCTGGCCAATCTCGAGCGTCGGTTCCATCGAGCCCGAGGGGATCTTGTAGGGCTTGATGATCCACGCCTGGATCCCGAGCGCCAATCCGAGCGCGACCGCGACGATCACGACGAGCTCGACGATCGAGGTCACGGTCGATTTCGGCTGCTTCTTACCAGCCGCATCCTGGGCGGGGGTGTCTCTCATGTCCAATTGTGGCCTGGTTTTGTGACCAACGTTGCTCAGCCCTCATCAAGAGGCTGGGTCCCTCACCAAGCTGGGCCCGGCTAGGCGAACTCCTCCGCGGTGTGCGGCCCGACGCACGCCACGGCCAGATTGTCCGCCACACCCGCGGCGATCTCGCGGACCTCGTCGTAGGTGACGGCGTCCAACGCGGCGATCGCGGCGTCGGGGTCGATGTCCTCGCCGAACACGATCTTCTGGTTGGCGGCGTGGCGGGCGACCGCATTGGTGTTCTCGAACCCGAGCACGGTACGTCCGGCGGCGTAGGCACGCGCGCGCTGGACCTCCTCCTCGCTGGGACCGTCGGCGCGCAGCTCATCGACGATCTCGCGCATTCTCGTGTACGCCTCCACGCACTTGCCCGACTCCAGGCCCGAGCTGAGCTGGAGGATCGGCAGGTCCGCGAAGGCGTGGTCGATCGCGGAGACGGAGTAGCAAAGCCCGCGCTTCTCGCGGATCTCCTCGAACAGCCGGGAGCCCATGGAGCCGCCGAGCAGCGTGGAGTAGATCGACAGGGCGGCGCGCTGGCGCACGTCTGAGACGGAGATGTCGGGCCTGTAGATCATCCGCAGGTGGGACTGATTGGTGTCGCGCTCCTCCACGAGCGTCTTTGGCGCGAAGTCTGGCGCCGGCACATACGGCTCGGGATCGGGCAGCGAGGGGAAGCGACCGAAGCACGCCTGCAGCTCCTCCTCGGCAGGCAAGTACTCGAGGTTGCCGGCCAGGAACGCGCCGCCGCGCCCGCCCGCCCAACGGCGCTCGCGGAAGGCGACGATCCCCTCACGGGTGAAGCTCCTGAGGTTCTCCTCGGGTCCGAGGACAGTACGCCCCAGCGGGTGATCGCCCAGGGCGGCGCGATCGATCAGATACTCGGCCACCGTCGAGGGCTGGTCGAAGGCGCGGTTGATCTCCTGGATCACCACGCCGCGCTCGCGGTCGAGCTCCTCGGCGTCCAGCCTCGGGCGGCCCACGAAGTCGGTGAGCAGGTCGATCGCCGCAGGAGCGCTCTCGGCGCGCACCGTGATGTGAAATGCCACCAGATTCTGGCTGGTGTAGGCGTTCAATACCCCGCCCAGGCGCTCGGCGGTCTCATTGACGTCCTTGTATGTTGGGTACTTCTCGCCGCCCTTGAATACGAGGTGCTCGAGAAAATGAGCCATCCCGTTCTCCTCTGGCCGCTCGTTGCGCGCGCCCGCATCAAATGCCAGCAGCACGGTCAGCGCCCGTGTGCCCGGGAGCGCGACCTTGTATACGGGTAGCCCATTCTCTCCGACGGTGCTCGTCTGGATGCTTGTCATCGGCGCCCACGTTAGATGATCCTTGCAAATCCCGTTGCATGCAGGCAATTTGTCGTTCGAATCGGGGTCCTCGCGCTACTGTGCCCCGCGATGGCCGCCACCGAGAGGGATGTCAGAGAGCGCCAGGTCGCGCGTGTCCGTCGCGCCGTTCCTCGTCTGCGTGCGGCGGGCACACACCCGGTGATTCGTCCACGGGTCCAGCCGGGTGCAGACACCGTCGTCGAGTTCCGCGGCGTCTCCAAGCTCTATGGCCCGGGGGGAATCGGCCTCGAGCGGGCTACGTTCGCGGTGAACCGTCAGGAAATGGTGTTCCTCGTCGGCGCGACCGGCTCGGGGAAGTCGACGATCATGCGCCTGCTGATCAAGGAGCTCGAGCCGACCGAGGGCATCGTCCGTGTCGCCGGGCGCGATCTGGGGGAGATCGAGCGCAAGAAGGTTCCCTACTACCGGCGTAACGTCGGCGTGGTGTTCCAGGACTTCAAGCTGCTGCCGACGCGCACCGTGTACGACAACATCGCCTACGCCCTCCAGGTTACAGGCGCTCCGCGCAAACAGATCCGCGCGACGCTGCCGGACATCCTGCGCCTGACGGGGCTCTCGACGAAGCTGCACAACTACCCCCACCAACTCTCCGGCGGCGAGCAGCAGCGCGTCGCCGTGGCCCGTGCGTTCGCCGGCCACCCGCCGCTGCTGCTTGCGGACGAGCCCACCGGCAACCTCGACCCTGAGACCTCGATCGGGATCATGCAGCTGCTGTACCGCATCAACCGTGCTGGCACGACCGTGATCGTGGCCTCCCACGACAACGAGATGGTCGACCGGATGCGCCGTCGTGTGATCGAACTGCGCCGAGGGCGGATCGTCCGTGACGAGGCCTCCGGTTTGTACGGCTCACGCGAGGAGAACACCGACGAGCTGGGCGAGCGCCTCCGCCAGGAGATCGTGGACACTTCGCGTGGCGGTGTCCTCGATCGCTCGTGTGCCGAGCACACTTCGCTCACTGCGTCCTGGGCGGGCGGGTCTCCATTCATCCACGACCCCCTGGATTGAGGATGAAACCCGCGTTCTTCTTGAAAGAGGCCACCCGGTCGATGCGGCGCAACGCCGTGCCGAGCTTTGCGGCGCTCGCCTCGGTGCTCGTCACGACGCTCGTGCTCGGCGTGTTCATCCCCGTCGTGCAAGCCACCAACGGGGCGGCCAACGACATCCGCTCGCGTGTGCTCGTCGATGTGGACCTCAACCCGAACGCGACCAACGCGGAAGTGGCGCGCGTAAAAAGCGAGCTGAAAGGCGCTCCGCACGTGAAGAGCATTCAGTTCGTCTCCAAGCAGCAAGGCTACGAACAGGAGCGCAAGCTCAACCCACAGGCGTTTGCGCTGATCGGCTACAACCCGCTGCCCGACATCTTCCGCTTGACTCCCACCGACCCCAGCGAGTCGGGCGCGCTGCGGGCGGAGCTCGACCAGTCGAGCCCACTCGGCGTGCGTCTCCTCACGGACCCCGCGATCGTCGATGTGCAGAATCGCCAGGCGCAGACCAACACGATCCTGTCGGCCACGCGCACGATCAAGCTCACGATGGCGCTGCTGGCGGGGCTGCTCGTGTTCGCCTCGGTGCTGTTGATCTCCAACACGATCCGCCTGTCCCTGTTCTCGCGCCGGCGCGAGGTCGAGGTGATGAAGCTGGTCGGCGCCACCGACTGGTTCATCCGCTGGCCGTTCGTACTCGAGGGGCTATTTCTCGGCGCGCTCGGCGGCGCCGGTGCGATCGGGCTGCTGGCGCTCGCCAAGATCACGCTCGTCGATCCCCTGGCGAACACGGTCAAGCTGATCTCTCAGCCGAACATGATCGACTTCCGATTGCTGATAGTCGTGCTGATGGCCTGTGCGATCGCGGTCTCCGCCGCCGGCTCGGGATTGTCCTTGCGCCGCTTTTTGCGAGTCTGACCCGTAGGCTCTCAGGGCCTTGCCCGCTCGCAAACGACAGCCGCTGATTGCGGCCATGGCCGTGATGCTTCCGGTGCTGCTCATCGGGGGCATTTGGCTGGGAGGCCATCCGGACGACCTGCCGGGATTCGCGCGGAGCGCGTTCGAGGCAAACCACCAGACGCTTGTGGTCGATGAAGCGCTCGCGCGGATCTCGAGCGACTACTACCGGCCGATCGCTGAGAGCCAGCTTGCCAACGCATCGATCTCCGGTGCGGTGGCGAGTCTTGGCGACCGCTTCTCCCACTACCTGACCCCCAAGGAATTTGGTGAATTCGACTCGCCGCCGAGCTTTACCGGCATCGGTGTCGTCGTCGTCCCGGAACACAGGGGTTTGTTGATCGCGCGCGTATTCGATTCGTCTCCGGCGCTGCGCGCTAGGCTGAAAGCAGGCGAAGTGATCGTGGCGGTGAACGGCCGCAGGCTTGTGGGTCTCTCCGCCAACGCGGCCACGGCGTTGATCAAGGGGCCACCGGGCACCGATGTCGTGCTGGGGCTCGAACGGCCCGGCACGGTGGCCCACGTCGGCCATACCGCGGGCGCTCACGCGCCGCCGCGATCCGCTGGCCGATCATCGATCGGTCATTCGAGCACACACACGGTGCGAGTCACGCGCGCGGTGATCTCCGAGCCGGTCGTGGCCTCGGAGACGCAGACCGTGCATGGGGTCAAGCTCGGCGTGGTCGCGCTCGCCATGTTCAGTCCCGGAGCGCACGGCGAAGTGGCTGAGGCGGTTGAAAAGCAGCTACACGAAGGCGTTCGCGGGATCGTGCTCGACCTGCGCGCAAACGGTGGCGGCCTGGTCGAGGAAGCACGGCTGATCGCGAGCCTGTTCATCGCGCACGGCACGATCGTCTCGACACGCGGGCGCACCCAACCGAGCGAGACGATCACGGCGACCGGCGACCCGCTCGCGCCGACGATCCCGATGGTCGTGCTGGTCGATCACAACACCGCCTCCTCATCGGAGATCACCACCGCGGCGCTGCAGGATCACCACCGCGCGACCGTCGTCGGCACCCACACCTTCGGCAAGGGGGTCTTCCAGGAGGAGCAGGCGCTGTCCAACGGCGGCGCGCTGGACATCACGGTCGGCGAGTACTTCACGCCCGACGGGCGCAATCTCGGTGGCGGCGGCGTCAAACAGGGCGCCGGCATCACCCCCGAAGTGCCGCTCGCAAACGACGTTGTCGACACCCCGCAGGGTCTCACCGCGGCGCTGAATACGCTCGCCGCGAAAGTCAAGTGAGCACTGATCGCAGACCAGCCGGTCGCAGATCGGCCAGTAAGTCGGCCGCCTCAGATGTCGTGAGGAGATCATCGTCATCCAAGGCACTGTCTTCCGGAGCTGTGGTGGCGACGCTCGAGAAACGCGGCAGGTTCTGGGTGGCCGAGCCGCTGTTCCCCGCGCCGCGCTCAGGCGACGGCGGACGGCATGCCGGCTCCTCCCGGCGCATCGCGCTCGGCTCCAATCGCGTGGCGGACTCAGGTGCGAAGGCGGCGCGCGCGGGGGATCTGGTGCTCGTTCGACAGGACGAGGGAGGGGCGAATGGGCGGGGTGGGCGGGCTCAGATCGCACGTGTGCTGGGACGCCCGGATGTGGCCCGCGATCTGATCGAGGGGTTGATGCTCGATCGCGGGTTGCCCAGGGGCTTTGAGCAGGCAGTCGAGCGCGAGGCGCGCGCGGCCAGCGAGAAGGCGATTCAGGCTACGGCCGGCAGACGCGACCTGACCGGCTTGCCGACTTTCACGATCGACCCCGAGAGCGCACGCGACTTCGACGACGCGATCTCGGCCGAACGCCTCGGCGAGGATCCCACCGGGTCAGATCCCACCCGCCCGGTGCGCGTGTGGGTCCACATCGCCGATGTCTCGGCGTATGTGCCGGAGGGTTCGCTCGTGGACCTCGAGGCGAAGCGGCGCGGCACGAGTGTGTACGTGCCAGGCGCTGTCGAGCCGATGCTGCCCGAGGCGCTGTCGAACGGCGCCTGCTCGCTCGTGCCGGGGGTCGCGCGCGCCGCGGTGACAGTGGAGCTCGAGCTGCGCGGAGCGAGCGTTGTGAAGGCCGCGTTCTACCGCTCATTGATTCGCTCGGATGAGCGCCTGAGCTACGAGCGCGTCGATCAGATCTTCGCTGGGCACGAGCGGGCCGCCGTGCCTTGGGGGGAGCCGCTGCAGGTAGCGCGTGAGGTGGCGATTGCGCTCGAGCGGGCTCGCCGTGAGGGGCACAGCGGCGCGCTGACGCTCGACTCCTCAGAGCCCGAGTTCTCCTTCGATGAAGACGGGCACGTGAGCGAGGTGCTGATGCGCGTGCAGACCGAGTCTCACCGCTTGATCGAGCATCTGATGATCGCCGCCAACGAAGCGGTCGCCCGGCTGCTCTCCGAGCGCGGAACGCCATGTCTATACCGCGTGCATGAACGCCCTGAGCCTGAGCGCGTGAAGCGCCTCGTCGACCAACTGTCCTCGTTGAAGGTCCCGACGCCGCCGCTCCCGAAGAACATGTCGCCATCGCAGGCGGCCGAGCTGATGGGGGAGATCTCCCGACGCGTCGAGGCGCACGTGAGCCGTGCGAGTGGGCCCGCGGGTGGACGCGCGGCGTTGACCTCGCTGATCCTCCGCACTCTCCAGCAGGCGGCTTACTCGCCAAAGAACAGCGGCCATGCGGGTCTCGGGACGGCCTATTACTGCCACTTCACCTCGCCGATCCGCCGCTACCCCGATCTCGTGTGTCACCGTGCCCTGCTGTCGGCTGTCGGCGGGAGTGAGAGAGCCCCGCGTGCCGCCGGGCTCGGAGATTTGGCCGAGTGGACCTCCGACCGCGAGCGTGCCGCGATGGCGATCGAGCGCGACGCGGACGACATGGTGCGCTGCTTCGCCTTGGAGCGAGCCTTGTTTGAGCGCGGCTGGGAGATGACGTTCGCCGGCGAGGTGGTCGGGCTGATCGCGGCCGGTGCGTTCATTGCGTTCGGCGTCCCCGCGGAGCAGGGTGGCGAGCGGGCACAGGACGTGGTGCGGCCGGTCTATGAGGGGATGCTGCCGGTCAGGCGGATGCACGGCGCGGGCGGCGAGCGCGAGTGGTGGGAGCTGAACGAGCAGGGCACGATCCTCCACGGCGAAAGCCCCGGATCGACACTCCGCCTGGGGGACGCGATCGAGGTGCGTGTGGCGCGCGTCGACGTGGCACGCGGCCGGGTGGATCTGCTGCCCGCATAGCCTTACTTCCAACGAACCATCTACGCTCGGGAGATGGCGAAGGGAAAGGGAAAGCGCAAGATCGGAGCGGGCGACGTCGCGTCCAATCGCTACGCCTCGCACCGTTACGAGCTGATCGAGCGCTTGGAGTGCGGTCTCGTGCTCGAGGGCACCGAGGTCAAGGCGCTGCGTGCCTCCGGCGCCCAACTGAAGGATGGCTATGCCGTGATCTCGGGTGGCGAGCTGTGGCTGCACTCGATCCACATCCCTCCTTACGCGCCTGCCTCACGTGAGAACCACGACCCTGAGCGTCCACGCAAGCTGCTGCTGCACCGGCGCGAGCTCGACCGCATCGCCGCGCGCGCCTCAGAGCGCGGGCTGACACTCGTGCCGACGAGGATCTACTTCAAGGGCGCGCGCGCCAAGGCCGAGATTGCGCTGGCACGCGGCAAGGACCTATACGACAAGCGCCAGTCACTGCGCGAAAAGGACACCAAGCGGGACATCGAACGCGGTCTACGCGAAGCCAGGCGCTAACGCAGGTTGAACGTGTGGGTCCCGTAGTGCAGGACCTCGCTGTGCAGCATACCCACCGCCAGCACCGCGATCAGCCCCACGTAGACCATGCCCACCAGTAGGCGGTTGCGCGGCGACACGCGGTAGTAGGCCCGCTGCTGCGGCGAGCCCGTGCCACGGAGCTTCCAGCGCCGGTACGTGTCGTACCCGCCGAACAGCACGAAGATCAACAGGAACAGGATGTGCGTGAGCAGCAGCAGCACCAGCACCACGAACAGCCCGAAGAACCACATCACGGGCGCCATCGCCGCCATCGCGCGGCCGCCGTCGAACGGAGTCATCGGCACGAGGTTGATGAGGTTGATAAAAAAGCCCACGTACGCGAGTGCGCGCAGCATCGGGCTGTTCGCCAGTTCCGCGATCGCCAGGCACACCGCCGCGCCCGCCGTCCCTAGGATCGGGCCCGCTAGGCCCACGCGCGCCTCCGCCAGCGCGTCGTCGGGCATCTGCTTCATGCCCACTACCGCGCCCATGAACGGGATGAAGAACGGCGCCGTCGCCCTGATCCCCTCGCGGCGCAGCTGGATCACGTGACCCATCTCGTGCACGAACAGCAGCACCACGAAGCCGACCGCGAACCACCACCCGAAGACCAGCGAGTACAGCACCACCGACACCAGCGCCGTGCCCGCCGTCGTCAGAAATTTCACTTTCAGCAGGATCAACAGGAAGCCCTTGATCACCGTGAAGAACTTCGCGATCGCGGCGCCAATCGCCGCCAGGGCGCTGCCGATGCGCTTGCGCAGGTTCCGCAGCGGCCCCGATCCTGTGCCGTCACCTTGCCCGCCGCGTTGCTCGCCGAACGGGTTCTCCCCGCCCGACGGATGCGCGGGCACAGGCTCGATTACGGATGGACGTGCTTGCGAGGGATAGGACTGGGCCACTAGCTCCATTGTGGCAGCAGCGGTAAGCGCTGCCTAATGTGGGCTGCCGCTGAGGGCTCTGGAGCATTTTTTTTCGCAACGTGCGGGGTGTTGCTCTGAGAGGGGTTGCAATCGCCCGGGGACGGAGCTACTTTGAATCCAGACGCGGAACCGAGTCGCAAAGAGCGAGGCCACCGAGGTGTGAGGCCCTGCCACCCAAACTGGAAGGCCTTCGGGCTAGACGGAGCGGGTTCCTCAAGCGGCCCGGGACCGCGTCGCTTTTGTTCTCGCTGGCACCTCGAGGGCCCCTCGTTCTCGCTGGCCTCTCGTTGGCTCATCTTCTAGCCGTATTTCGTGTACGGCTACAATGGAGCAGCAAGAACATCCCCGGGGACGACAGGCTTCGACGTGGTCGGCTCGTGGGGGTGGTGGCGAGTCGAGGTCCCGGGCGGCCTCGTAAAACACCCGGGAAAACCATAAGTGCGGACTCACATGAGTACGCCCTCGCTGCCTAGCAAACACTAGGCGAGTGAGGTCTCGGGCCCCGCTTGCCTGCGGCGGGGAAGGCCGGGATCAGAAAGCAGGCTCACCCGGCAAGGTCCGCCTTCGCCAAGCCGGGGAAGCTCAAGGAGGCTGGTCCCCCACAACCCCGCCGGCGAGGCGAGTAGGGGATGAGATCAGAGCGCCGGCTACGCTCGTAGAAGCCACTCTTACGCGATCGCGGACGCGGGTTCGATTCCCGCCGTCTCCACTCACTCACAGGAGAACATCTATGGCGACCGTCTCACAGAGCCCGGCGGCCGTAGCCGGGCCGCCGGTGGCTCAGCCCGTGCTCACCCCGCTGACGGCCAGCGCCGTGATCCTCGTGCTGACGATCGACGACGGCGGTGAGTCGGTGGTCCACGACCTGCTCGCTGACCTGTCCGGACTGGCCCGAACGGTCGGCTTCCGTTCGCCCGAGGGCGGGCTGGCCGTCGTGGCGGGGGTGGGATCGGCGGCGTGGGATCGTCTTTTCGCCGGCCCGCGGCCGGCCGAGCTGCATTCGTTCCGGGCCCTCGACGGTCCTCGGCACCGGGCCGTGGCCACCCCGGGCGACCTCCTGTTCCACATCCGGGCCGCGACGATGGACCAGTGCTGGGAGCTGGCGTCTCTGGTCGTCGGCCGGCTGGCCGGAGCCGCGATGGTGCTCGACGAGGTCCATGGGTTCAAGTACTTCGATGAGCGGGACCTGCTCGGCTTTGTCGACGGGACCGAGAACCCGACGGGGCCGGCAGCCGAGGCGGCGGTGAGGATCGGGGCGAAGGATCCGGCGTTCGCCGGCGGGAGCTACGTCATCGTCCAGAAGTACCAGCACGACATGGCCGCCTGGAATGCGCTGACGGTCGAGGAGCAGGAGCGCGTGATCGGGCGAGCCAAGCTCTCAAACGTCGAGATGGATGACGACGTCAAGCCCTCCAACTCGCATGTGGCGCTGAACACGATCGTCGAGCCCGACGGCACTCAGCGTCAGATCCTGCGGGAGAACATGCCCTTCGGGTCGTTGCGCGCGGGGGAGTCCGGCACGTACTTCATCGGCTACGCCGCGAGCCCCTCGGTCACCGAGCTGATGCTCCAGCGCATGTTCCTCGGGGACCCACCCGGCAACTATGACCGGATCCTCGACTTCTCAACTGCGGTGACCGGCACCCTGTTCTTCGTGCCCACCGCGGACTTCCTCGACGATCCTCCCCCGTTGCCGGGCGAGGCCGTCCCCAGCGGCGGCCAGGCTGCCGCAGGCGACGGGGTCGCTCGGGATCGGCGGGCTCAGGGGCAAGTCGGCGCTATAGGCTGAATAGCCCACCGCCAGCCGGCGTCGCTCACCGACGTTTGCGCTGCCCAGCCTGCTTCGCGGCGGCCGATCCGCGCCCCGCCAGCAGCTCGCGGGCTTTGGGATCGGACTCCAGCGCTCCGATCAGCATCGAGAGGACGGCGCCGAGTAGGCCATCGGGGATCGCGTCGTGGTCGGTGAGCTTGAGCATCGCCAGGCCGATGCCGAGCCCGAGCGTCACATTGGCGAACTGCTCGGGGGTCCCGGCTGGAGACTGTATGCCGGCATCGGCGGCGCTGGCGGCCGCGAAGCCGGTAAAGGTGGTGTGCAGCGTGCGCAGGGCGCCGGCCAGGTGCCGGCGCAGCCGCTCATCTCGCTGGGCGTGGGTCCACAGCTCGACGAACAGGCGAAAGCGCTCGGGGCTCTCGTGCAGGCGCGCCATCCAGTCCTCGCTGCCGGCCAGCGGTCGCTCGGCGCTGGCGCGCTCGCGGTCGAACAGCATGAGCTGCGCCGCGACCTGTCCGGCCAGGTACTCCTCCATCAGCGCCAGCAGGAGGTTCTCCTTGCTGCCGAAGTGGGCATAGACCGCGCCCTTGGTCAAGCCCGCCTGCGCGGCGACCTCGTCGAGGGTCGCCCCGCCGAAGCCGTGGCTCGCATAGACCTCGGCGGCGGCCTGCAGCAGCCGTGCCCTGGTTGCGGCCCTGCGTGCGCTGCGATCGAACTGTCCGCTTGGCATCAGCTTGACACATACTTTCGAGTATATATACTCATGAGTATGAACTCTAGCGTAAGGAGCCGTCGCCATGAATAGCCAGCTGCCCGCAGGTCCCCGCATGCCGGCTGCGCTACAGACGCTTGGCGCATGGAGTCGGCCGACCGCGTTTCTGGAGCGTGCCCGGGCTCGCTACGGCCCGCGCTTTACGCTGCGCTTCCTCGGCCAGGCGCCGTTCGTGATGCTCAGCGACCCCGAGGAGATCAAGCAGCTGTTCCTGGCCTCGCCCGATGTTGTGCACCCCGGTGAGGGAGCGCTGATTCTCGAGCCGATCGTCGGTCGTAACTCGGTGATCCTGCTCGACGAGGGCCCACACCTGGAGCAGCGCAAGCTGATGCTGCCGGCGTTCCACGGGGAGCGGATGCAGGGTCTGGCCGACTTGATGAGCGAGCTGACCGAACGCGAGCTCGCCGGCTGGCCACGCGAGCAGGCGATCGCCCTGCACCCCCGGCTGCAGCGGCTGACCCTCGAGATCATCCTGCGGGCCGTCTTCGGCTTGGAGCAGGGCGCGCAGCTGGATTCGCTGCGCGAGACTTTGGGTGAGATTCTCGCGTTCGCCGAGAGCCCGCTGTCGGTGCTCCCCAGGCCCCGTGGCCTGCTCGCCCGCTTCGGCCCGGCCGCCCGTTTTCAGCGGCTGATGGATCACGCCGATGAGCTGATCTTCGAAGTGATCGCGGAGCGCCGGGTCGCCCACGAGCAGAGCACCGGAGATGAGGCTGAGGGCGAGGACGTGCTCGCGATGCTGCTCGGCGCCTGCCACGAGGACGGCTCGCCGATGAGCCCGCAGGAGCTGCGCGACGAGCTGATGACGGCCCTCGTCGCGGGCCACGAGACGACGGCCTCCCAGCTCGCCTGGGCGTTTGAGCGTCTCGCGCGTGAGCCCGCGGTGCTGCGAGAGCTCCAGGACGAGCTCGACGAGGGAGCCGGCGAGGAGCAAGCCGCAGAGGAGTACCTCACGGCCGTCGTGAACGAGATCTTGCGCCACAAGCCGGTCCTGCCCTACGCCCAGGTCAGCATGGTCAAGCAGCCCATTGAGATCGGCGGCATTCATTACCCACCCGGCGTCGCGCTGGTCGCCAACGCCTACCTCCTGCACCACGACCCCGCGATCTACCCTGAGCCACACGCCTTCCGTCCCGAGCGGTTTCTCGAGGAGGCGGATGGGCGGGCGGGTGGGCGGGGACCTAATACCTACACATTCATCCCTTTCGGAGGCGGCCGCCGGCGCTGTCTGGGTGCGAGCTTTGCGCTGCTCGAGATGAAGCTCGTCCTACGCATCGTCCTCGAGCGCTGCGAGCTGCGCCCCGCGGGCGAAGGCGCCGAGGCGACACGCAGGCGCAACATCACAATCAGTCCCGCCCGCGGAGCCCAGGTCATCCTTCGTGACCGGACCACAGCGCAAACACCACCTACCGAGGCGCCCGATGCCTACGCGCCGGGTGTCTACGTCTACTAGCCGGCCTCGACCCACTCCAACGGCTCTCCGCACAGCGAGCGCCACTGAGCGGCGGGGGTGACGTGCAGCGTCGCCTGGGACCCGGCTCCGGCCGGTGTCAGGAAGATCGAGTCGAGGATCGCCGAGCCGCCGGCGCCCGGCGCCAGCGGGTTGCCGCTTCCACGGGTGATCGTCACTTGATGGGAGCCGGCGCTGAGTTGGGCGGGCAGCGGCGCCATCGTGTCTGGGTCGGTGGCGACACCGGTGAGCTGGCCGCTGATCGACGCGAGCTGGCGTCCATCGACGCTGACTGTGATCGCCGGCATGATCTCACCCCGCAGCCATAGATCCCATACCCCGGCATGCGGCAGGACGAACGCGGCTTCCAGACGGCCGGGTCCTGACATCAGGAGCCCGAGGCGGGACTCTCTCCAGGCCGGGTGCGAGGCGCTCGCCACGTCGATCCCCACGATCTCCGGCGGGCTCGCGCTGATCAGCTGCGCGCCATGCGCCTCGGCCAGTCGCGCCACGCGCTGCACACCCGAGCATTGACCGGCCAGCCCGCCCGCCCGCGCGCCCTTCGGCCCGCTCGCCGGCGCGCCCACAAGCCCGCCCACCGGCCTGCCCGACAGCCCGACGTGCGCCAGTGCCGCGGGCGCGCCGGGGCGCCGCCCCCACACTTCGTAATAGGCGCCTTGCCACAGCAGGCGATAGGCGGCCGGTGGGCGGCTGGCGGCGGGATTGCGACGCGTGATGATCAGCGGGTACGCACGCAAGGCCGCCGGAGGGACCCGGTCGAGGTTTGCCGGCTGGCCCTCGGCCTGCGCGATCGAGCGCGGCGGGAACATGAAGCCCGGGCCGCCCACGTCGAGGTTGCGCAGCTCATAGAGCGCGTATTCGTCGTAGTCGGTGAACAGCGCCGGCCCGCGCCCGACGAAGCGCGAATCGAGCGAGGCGAGCTCTTCGTAGCGCGCCGTGGGCGCGAGGTTGGAGCCGTGGTACTGCATCGCGTCGGACGCGGCGACGCCGCCCGCGAGCACAAGCGCGAGCACCGGCGCCACCCAGCGGAACGCTCCCCGCAGTGCCCCCCCAGAGACCGGCCGCTGGGCGAAAGCGCGCAGCGCGGCGACGCCTGTCCAGGCCAGCAGCACGATCGCGGGCGAGGTCAGCATCAGCGCCTTGCCGTCGGCCCAGGTTGTTCCGTAGGCGGTCAAGGCGAGCCAGACCGCGAGCGTCAGGGCGAGCCAGGCGGCCAGCGCATATGCCCGCAGGTACACGATGTGGGCGGCGCCGAGCACGGCCGCGGCAAGGGCGATGTAGGCAAGCGCGTAGGAGACGGTGAGATCGCCGCCCGCGGGGACGTGCTTGTAGCTGTCCACCAGCCACGTCCCGAGGATCTGCACGGAGCGGAGCGGGTTTTGCAGGTTTCCGGGGTTGTTCGTCGATGCGATGTTCTTGGCCACCCGCAGCGACCCGGACACCTCGAGCCAACTCCCCAGTGCGGCGAGCAGGGCAACGCCCGCCCCGGCCGCCACGAGCAGCAAAGCCGCCCGCGCCCGCGACCGATCCCGCGCAACGCTCCCCGCAGCAACCGCCCCCCGCGCTGCGTCCCCCGACGCAACCTCCCGGATCAGAATCGCCGCGAGCACGACCACCGCCGTGAGCGCCCACGCGCCAAACGCCACCCCGAGCGCCGAGATGCCGGCGGCGGCCACGAGCGCGAACGGGACAACACCCAGCGGAGGACCGCGCAACCAGCGCGGGTGCAGCACGACGAGCGCGCCGAGCGTGAGGATCATTCCCAGGGCGGTGATCTCCTTGACCGAGGCGATCAGCTCATAGCCGTATACGAGCGCCGGCAGCGTGACGCTCAGGGTGGCTAGGGCCGCCAGCCAGCCGTCCAGTCCGATCCGCCGCACGAGCACCCACGCCGGTCCGGTGGCGAGCGCGAGCATCAACGCGTTGAACGGCTGGAAGGCCCAGATCAGAGGCACGTGCACGAGGAACGCGCTGCCACCGAACAGCGTGTCGGCGCCGGAGGGGTAGCTCGTGTTGTAGTAGGAGTTCA
Source organism: uncultured Solirubrobacterales bacterium (assembly GCA_963804555.1). Classification (GTDB taxonomy): domain Bacteria; phylum Actinomycetota; class Thermoleophilia; order Solirubrobacterales; family Solirubrobacteraceae; genus Palsa-744. The sequence goes on along the minus strand of CAWDQX010000003.1, from coordinate 558,076 downwards.
GGTACTGGCCGGGGGAGTTGCGCAGGTCGAGATGCGAGAAATCCTGGCCGTGGCGGATCAGAAAATCGGCCCCGAGCATGTGGAAGGCCGAGTCGGTCAGAACCCCGTATGAGGAGAACGAAGCTCGCCCCACGAACAGGACCGGGGCCAGCGCGCAGACGAAGGCGAGCGCCGGCACGGCGAGCTGCCAGCCAAAACGCCGCCAGCCCCCATGTCGCAGCAGCGCTCCCGCCGCTGCCACCCGCCCCCGGCCCAGCGCGAAGCCGGCGAGCGCAACCAAAGCCAGCAGATAAGGCGTTGCCGGCGCGGCAAAAACGGAGTAGGTCGTGAGCTGCGAGACGCCGATCAGCCCCGCCGCGCCGATCGCCGGCAGCAGCACGCCCGGTAGAAACCCCCCACTGACCCTGTCAGCGAGTAACCCGGCGCCGGCGCACAGCAGCGCGAGCACGCACGGGTAGAGCAGCGTGGCAAGCGCGAACATCGACGTCGCTTCAGCGGTCGCGGAGCCGGCGCGCCGCGCCTACTTCTCCTGCGATACGTAGGGCGCGAGCTCGCGCCGGGCGATCGACATCTTGTGCACCTCATCGGGGCCGTCGGCCAGTCGCAGGGTGCGCAGGTGGGCATACAGCCAGGCGAGAGGGAAGTCGTCGCTCACCCCGCCGCCGCCGTGAACCTGGATCGCGCGGTCGACCACCTTCAGCGCGATGTTCGGCGCAGCGACCTTGATCGCGGCGATCTCCGTGCGCGCGTGGCGGTTGCCGACTGTGTCCATCAGCCAGGCTGCCTTGAGCGTGAGCAAACGGGCCATCTCGATCTCGATGCGCGACTCGGCGATCCAGTCCTGAACATTGGCGCGTGTGGCGATTGGCTGGCCGAACGTGACGCGCGAAACGGCGCGAAGGCACATCGCTTCCAAGGCGCGCTCAGCGGCGCCGATTGAGCGCATGCAGTGATGGATGCGCCCAGGGCCCAGACGGGCCTGGGCAATCATGAAGCCATCGCCCTCATTGGCGATCAGGTTGGACGCGGGAACGCGCACGTCCTCGAAGAGGACTTCCGCATGACCCTCATAGTCGTGGTAGCCGAACACCGGGAGATTGCGAACGAGCGTCACGCCAGGCGTGTCGAGCGGCACGAGGATCTGGCTCTGCTGCGAATGGCGGGGGCCGTCGAGCGAGGTCTTGCCCATCACGATCAGGATCCGGCAGTTGGGGTGGTAGGCGTTGGAGGTCCACCACTTGCGCCCGTTGAGGACGTAGTCGCTGCCGTCTCGCTCGATGCGCAGGGCGATGTTGGTCGCATCAGAGGAGGCCACGTCAGGCTCGGTCATTCCGAACGCCGAGCGGATCTCGCCGTCGAGTAGGGGCATCAGCCAGCGCTCCTTCTGCTCTGGCGTAGCGAACTGGTGGAGCACCTCCATGTTGCCCGTGTCAGGAGCAGAACAGTTGCAGGCCTCTGAAGCGATATGCGAGCGACCAAGGATCTCAGCCAACGGCGCATAGTCGCTGTTGGACAGCCCCGCACCATGCTCTGGGTCAGGCAGGAACATGTTCCACAGCCCAGCCTCGCGCGCGCGTACCTTGAGCTCCTCCATGATCGGCGGCTGAATAGAGTTCCCACCCGCCTTGCCGGACTCGTGCAGCTGACGCTCATAGACCGCCTCAGCCGGATAGATCTGCTCGTCCATGAACGTATTGAGACGTTCCTTGAACTCGATACAGCGCTCACTGGGTTGGAAATCCATGGGTCTCCTTTAGGACGGCGGGTGGTGAGGGAGAGGGAGGGGAGAGGAAGCAGGGAAGGGGAGAAGAGAGATAAATGTGAGAGGGAGTGGAAGAGGCGTCGAGAGGGAGAGGGAGGGATATATCGATTCTGGGGCGCACCTCGAGGGACGGGTATATCGATTCTGGGGCGCGCGCGACTGGCGCGGTCTGCTTGCTGCCCCCTTAGACTTGCTGTCACGAGGTTGTGATGTCACAGGGGAGGGTGGAGTTGATGCTCAGGGGAGAGGGACAATTGATGATGTCCGAGGTGCCCAAGTCGTTTAACAAGGTGCTGATGTACCTGGTCCTGACCGGGCTGGTTGTTCTCGCCCTGCCTGCCGTCGCTTCGGCGGCGGTTGTGTCGGGTGTGAGGGCGGCGATCGTGCCGATCCCGGGGTTCCCGGAAACGGGTGACATTCTTGGCGCGGGTGCTGACGTTGAAATCGAAGGCCGCCTCGAAGGTGACGAACTGCCCGGAGGGTTGCCGTTGCAGACGCGCAGGCTGGTCCTGTACTTCCCTGCGGGGACGAAGATCGACCCGACGGGTTTCCCGACCTGCACAGTGGCAAAGCTCGAAGAACTCGGCCCGGAAGGCTGTCCCAAGCAGTCCCGGGTCGCCGATGGCACGGTCGGTGTCGCGGACCAGATCGGGTCCGGTGAAGCGACGCGCGAGGAAGGGAAACTGGAAGTCTTCATCACCCCGGGCAACGGGGTCGTGGCGTATGCCAATGCCGTCGCGCCGATCTCGGCGCAGATCATCATCCCGGCGCAGTGGGAAACGGCTCCCGCGCCCTACGGGCTGAAACTCACGTTCAACATCCCGTTGGTCGACTCTGTCCCGGGTGCGCTGCCGGTGTCTGGGACCTCGATCAAAGAGAGGGCCGGTGGGGCGATCCGCAAGAACGGCAAGACCTACTACTACGGCCGCGTGCCCAGCAAATGCCCGAAGGGCGGGTTCCCCGGGAAGGGCGAAGTAACCCTCGAAGGCGGCCAAAACATCGTCACCGAACTCAAAGTCCCCTGCCCCAAGCGATCGCTGAAAGGGCACCAGAAGAAGAAGTAGGCGCGCTGGTCATCTCCGAACTAGCAGAGGAGGCTACGGTGGCCGGCGAGGCGGCCGCTAGGCTCCCGGGCTATGACCTCTTCCGAGCCGCCGGGCGCCGCCAGCTACCGCGCGGCGGGCGTGGACTACGAGACGCTCGACGCCGGCAAGCGGTTGGCGATTGCCGGAGCGCTCTCCACCTCATCGCTGCTCGCCGCCCGCGGTGGAGAGGCACTCGACTCATCGCGAGGAGAGCCCGCGTTCGTGTTCGAGCTCGACTCTCGCGCGTTTGCGTTCGTGGTCGAGGGTCTGGGCACGAAGTCGATGATCGCGCGTCACGTGTTCGAACGGCAGGGGGTCAACCGCTTCGGCGACGTCGCCTACGACACGGTCGCGGCGATCTGCAACGACCTGTGCTGCGTCGGCGCGCTGCCTCTGGTCGTGAACGCGTATTTCGCGACGGGGGCTTCGGAGTGGTATCGCGAGGGTGAGCGCGCTGCGGCGCTGATCGAGGGCTGGCGCACGGCGTGCGTGGACGCGGGCTGCACGTGGGGGGGCGGAGAGTCGCCGTCGTTGCCGGGACTGCTGGACGAGCGCGAGATCGAGCTGGCGGGCGCCGCCGTGGGGGTGGTGCCGGGGGGGCGCCGTGCGATCTTGGGTGAGGGGCTGGCGCCCAGCGACGAAATCGTGCTGGTCGCCTCCAGCGGCCTGCATGCCAATGGGGCCTCGCTGGCGCGACTGCTGGCGGGGCGATTGCCGGACGGCTACGCGACCGAGCTTCCTGCCGATCGAGGATCGGCCACCACGACGCTGGGCGAGGCGCTACTGGAGCCTTCGATTATGTATGTCCCGCTGGTGGCCGCACTCCTGGACGAGGACGTGCCGCTCAGCTACATCAGCCACATCACTGGGCATGGCCTGCTCAAGCTGATGCGCCCGCCGCGACCGCTCACATATCGGATCACCAGGCTGCCTGAGGTGCCGAACGTGCTGAGCTTCCTGGTGGAGCAGGCGGAGCTGGATGCACGCGCGGCGTATTCGACGTTCAACATGGGCTCTGGCTATGCCCTGTACTGCGGGGCTGGGGCGGGAGAGGCGGTTGTGGCGATCGCGCAGCGGCTCGGCCTGGGCGCGCTGATCGCCGGGCGCGTTGAGGAGGGGCCGCGGCAGGTGATCCTCGAGCCTGTCGGTGTGCGCTTCGCCAGTGAGGAGCTGGAGCTCTCATAGCCTGATCCCCACCTGAGCACCTGACCCTCTACTCGAGCATGAGATATCTGAGACGAGTGTCTACAGAGCGCAATCGCCAGTGGTCGCCTGGCTGTTCAGCCAGTCGGAAGCAGCGAGCACGCTGCAAGCCTTCGCCCGCGTCGCTGTTCGGGCTTGAAGCGACCGGCCATGATGTATATGGTTGTCAGAGAGATCGCCATTGTTCTCTGGCCGCAGTAGGTCGGAGATCTCGAGTCGCCGGACCGGCACTGGTTCCGGAGCTACCCGGATCGAGGGGATCTGTCCATCAAATAGGAGGAGAGAGATGATGCGCAGAATATCCACCTGCCTGGCCGTGCTCGGCCTTGCCGTCCTTGGCCTGTCGGCCACGGCATCGGCGGCGCCGACGGTCACACTCAAAGCAAAGGCCGTGCCGATCCCGGGCTTCCCCGGCACCGGCAACATCCTCGGCGCGGGCGCCGCGCTGAAGGCCGAATACACGATCTCGGGGACCGAATACGGAGGCTTTCCGGCGCCGCTGATCGGGGTCAAATTCTACGGGCCGGCCAGCGCGAAACTGCACCCGCAGGGTTTTGCCACCTGCGCGCAGAGCGTGATTGAAACGAGCGGAACCGGACCATGCCCCAAGTCCTCGAAAGCTGGCCCGGTGGGCTCGGCAAGCGGCGTCGTCAGCTTCGGCACCGAACGTGTCGGCGAGACTGTGACGGTAGAACCGTACTTCGCCCCCGGCGGAAACCTGGAGTTCTTTGCGAAGGGCGTTTCGCCGGTCTCGATCGAAGTCATTTCGACGGGCAAAGTCGTCAACTCCTCGCCGCCATTCGGCCCGACGGTCCTCGCTGAAGTGCCGCTGGTCGAATCGGTGCCTGGGGCGCTCGACGCGTCGGTGAAACAGATCGACGTGCAGGTCGGCGCCGCGTACAAGAAGGGCAAGAAGACGACCTACTACATCACCGTGCCGAAGAAGTGCCCGAAGGGCGGCTTCCCGCTGAAGTCGGTCATGGAATTCGGAAACGTCAACAACCCCAAGGAACCGGGCGAAAAGGCCGAAGCCTCGTACAAGGCTCCGTGCCCCAAGAAGTAGTCGATAGCGGCGAGCTCGAGTCCCGGGGGACGTGAGCTCGGCCGAAGCGCAAGCGAGACGGGCGGCCCCATCGATAGGATGGGGCCGCCCTTCGCGTAGTTGAACCGCAAGGAAGTGATCGGGTTGAGGACGCAGACTGTCGGGTGGAGGAGAGGCGCGGCCGGAATCGGCGGCGTTGTTGGCATGGCCGTGCTGGTGGCGGTCGTGCTGCTCGCTACCTCGGCGGGCGGCTCGAGCGGCTCCTACACGATCCGCGCGATCTTCGATGACGCCGGCAACATCATCCCCGGCGAGCAGGTGAAGATCGACGGCGTCACGGTTGGGTCCGTGGGGTCGGTAGCGCCCACGCCGCAAGCGCAGGCGGCGGTCGTGCTGAAGATCCAAAACCCCGGCTTTCAGGACTTTCGCGCCGACGCCAGCTGCGCGATCGAACCCGAGGCGCTGCTCGGCGAGAAGTTCGTCAACTGCCTGCCGACCCAGCCTCGCGCCGAAGGCACGCCGCTGCCGCCGCCGTTGCGCAAGATCCCGCACGGCCAGGAAGGCGCCGGCGAGTTCCTGATGCCGGTGACGAACACGTCCAGCCCGGTCGACGTCGACCTGCTCAACGACATCAACAGGCTGCCCGTGCGTGAGCGCTTCACGATCATCATCAACGAACTCGGCGCCGGCCTCGCCGGGCGTGGCAGCGACCTCAACGCGGTCATCAAACGCGCCGACCCGGCGCTGCGGGAATTCGACAAGGTCCTCGGCATCCTCGCCGGCGAGAACAAGGAGCTCGCCAAACTCTCGCTGGACTCCGATCAGGCGCTGGCTCCATTCGCCGCCGTGCGCGAGCAATTCGCCGACTCGATCGCGCAGCAGAACACGGTCGCGACCGCCACCGCTAGGCACACGAGCGCGCTCGCGCGCAACTTCGCTGACTTCCCGGCCTTCCTGAGACAGTTCGGACCGGCGTTGGAACGGATCGGCAAGTTCGCCGACGAAACGACCGCGACCTTCACCGACCTCAAAGTCGCCGCGCCCGGGATCAACGAAGCCTTCACCCACCTGGCGCCGTTTCAGAACAGCTCTACGAAGTTCTTCCAGAGTCTCGGTAAGACCGCGAAGGTCTCCGGCCCGGCGATCGCGGCCACCCAGCCGCTGCTCGAACGCGCACAGAAGCTCGGCACCGCCGCCAAACCTTTCGCCGGCAACCTCTCCGAACTGCTTTCCAGCCTGCGCTCCACGGGTGGGTTGGAGCGTCTGCTCGACCCGATCTTCTTGGCCGGCGGAGCCACGAACGGGTATGACTCGCTCGGCCACTTCCTGCGTGCCGAGATCCTCGGCAAGAACTGCGTGGGCTACAAGGTCGCCCCCCAGGGCGGTTGCAGCGCGAACTTCGTCAAGGGGGCGGAAGGCCCGCCGCGAGTGCCGCCCAGCAGCCCGACCAGCCTCGTGATGGATCGCACGCTCGCGGTCCTCAACGGCGCCACCCCGGCGCAGGCGATCGCAAAGTACCCGGGCCCGGTGCCGACGCTCGCCGAAAGCCTCGGCGCGTTCCCGAGCTCGGGCTCTGCGGGCGGTGCCGCGTCGACCGTCGAGCCGGTGGGCGGCGCGAGTGGCGGCACGACCTACTACACCCCCTCCGCCGAAGAAGGCTCCGGCGCAAGCGGCATGCTGCTCAACTACCTGCTCGGCAACTGATCGACGCGATGAATCTCCAACCGCTCATCCGCCCCGCGATCCGCCTGCTGCTCCCCGTCCTTGGCGCGCTCGCGCTGACGCCGGCGGTGGCAAGCGCCACCGAACCGGTGTCACAGCCGTCCTCGACCGGCACGAGCACCTCGGCCGAAACGACGCCCCCGACCGAAGCGACAGTCTCGACGCCGGCTCCCCAAGCCCCAGCCGCTCCACCCGTGACGACTACGACGACCGAACCCGTCCCCTCCTCGCCGGGTCAGGGCGCGCCGCTCGAAACGACGACGCCGCAAGTGCAGGCGCAACACGCGCAGGGGAGCACCGCCGGCGGGGGGTCCACGACTGCTCCCGGCGCGCACAAGAAATCGCACGGTCCCGCCGGCGGCGAAAGCGAACAGCAGGCGAGCGAAAATTCCTCTCCGGCGGTTGGGTCGGCGAAGCACCGCGCGCCCGCGCCATCAGCGCTGACACCGCCGCTGCCGCTCACGCTGGGCGGGCCGATCTCGGGCGTGTCGAGCTTCTTCATCGAAAGCTTCCAGCGTCCCGCCGTTCCTGCTGCCGATCTACCAGGCAGCGGGCACCGCCTATGGAATCCCATGGCAGGTGCTCGCGGCGATCAACGAGGTCGAGACCGACTACGGTCGCGACCTGAGCGTCTCCAGCGCCGGCGCCGAGGGCTGGATGCAGTTCCTGCCCGCGGAGTGGGCGCAGTATGGGGTGGACGCCAACGGCGATGGGTTCAAGGACCCATACAACCCAGCCGACGCGATCTTCACCGCCGCCAGGTACCTGAAGGCGGCCGGGGGCGACACCGACATCCGCGGCGCGGTCTACTCCTACAACCATTCTCAGGCGTATGTCGATTCGGTGATGCTGCGGGCGCAGCTGCTCGGCGGCACCCCGCCCGAACTGCTCGGGGCTGTCACCGGGTTGACCGAGGCACGCTTCCCAGTGCACGCGCAGTCGCATTTCAGCGACGGCTTCGCAACCGTCGCCGCGAACGGAACCGAACCCACCCACCCGTCTCATACGCTCGTGGGGACAACGATCTACGCGCAGGCAGGCGCGCCCGTGATCGCGGTGCAAGATGGGGAAATCGTCGGGTCAGGCGTTACGCCCTCGCTGGGGCGCTACGTCTCCTTGCGCGATGCTTACGGCAATACCTACACCTATGCCGAGCTCGGCAGCGTGGCCACGCTCTACCCAGTGCTCGAGCCGCTCGAGAACACCGCCGTGAGCCCGCGTATCGCGCAGTCGAGCCCCTCGGGGGAACCGGCGCCGAGTGGCCCAGCCAGCGCAGGCGCGCAGTCCCGCTCTCCGCTGTCCGAAGGCGCCGCCGAATCCGCTCTGGCGCTCGGCGCGGCGGCCGGCCTGGAAGCATCCGCTGGCGCCCCGGCAACGCCCCCGGTCACCTCAGCGCCACCTGCCCCGTCCTCGCCGGCGAGCACGCCGCGAGTGTTTCGCGCGGGTTCTGAGGACGTCTACTTGCACCCACTGAGTGTCGGCGTTCAGGTCCTCGCGGGAACCGTCCTCGGTCACGTCGGGCCCGGCACGAGCGAACCGCACATGCTCTTCCAGATCCGGCCGGCTGGCGTGGGGGCGCCACTGATCGACCCCAAGCCGATCCTCGATGGCTGGGTGCAGCTCGAAAACACCTCGATCTTCCGAGCCAAGGGCCAGAACCCCTTCCTGGGTAACTCGCCCACGGTCGGACAGGTGCTGCTGGAGTCCAAGGAGCAGCTCGAGCAGCAGGTGCTGAGCGATCCCGGGATCCACCTCCCCGCGTGCGGGCGCCAGGACGTTCAGACCGGACAGGTCGATCGGCGGGTGCTGGCGACGCTCGAGTTCCTGTCCGTCTCGGGGTTGCGTCCGACCGTGTCTTCGCTGCAGTGCAGCCACGTGCCTGCGGCCACCGCCGCCAACGCCGCCGAGACATCCGCCGGTGACGCGGTCGAGATCGTGGCCGTCAACGGCATCGCGATCGCCGGTGGATCCGACCCCACCCGCCCGGGCTCGATCGCCGACATCACGATCCGCAAGCTGCTGACGCTGCAGGGCACGATGAAGCCGCGCCAGATCATCAGCCTGATGAGCTACCCGGGCACCGACAACACGCTCGCGGCGCCCGGCCACGGCGAGGGCATCCACATCGAGTTCGCGCCGCTGTCGGGAGGAGCACGGACGGCCGGCGAGGCCCGGTCCGCGAGCGCCTTCAGCGCGGTGATCACGCCGGGACAGTGGATCCAGTTGATCGCGCGATTGGGCGAGATCCCCGACCCGAAGGTGGCCAGCGGCCCATCGGCGGCCTCGATCCCCGACCATCCGGGTTCGCCCTCTACGGCCTCCCCGCCCGCCCCCACAACGAACGCACCCTCGACGGGCTCATCCACGGGCTCGTCTTCAACCGGCGTGCCCTCCGAAGACAAGGAAACCGGTAGCAATGGCTAGCCCCCCCAGCCCCCCTGGGGACTCGCCCACCCCGCCGCGCGCTGCGCCGCCGTCGGCCGCCCGCCCGCGCTCTTCCTCACCGGGCATCGGACGGTTGCTCGCCGTCAGCGCGCTCGCGTTGGTCGTGCTGATCGTCGCCTATCTGCTCTTCGCTGGCGGAGGAGGGGCCACCTACAAGATCTTGTTCGCCGAAGCCGACCAGCTCGTCAAGGGCGACCAGGTGCAGGTCGGCGGCGTGCCGGTCGGGAGCATCAAGAACATCACCCTGACGTCCGACTTCAAGGCGCTGATCACGGTCCATGTCGACTCTTCGCTTACGCCGCTGCACGATGGCACCACGGCCGCTGTGCGGGTGCCGTCGCTGACGAGCATCGCCAACCGTTACATCGCGCTGACGCCGGGGCCCAACAACGAGCCCGCGCTCAAGGCCGGCGCGACGCTGCCGACCACCGCCACCCACGGCGTGGTCGATCTCGACCAGTTGTTCAACACCTTCAATCCGCAGACCCGCAAGGGGTTGCAGGAGTTTCTCCAGGGCTCGGCCGAACAGTACGTCGGAACCGGCAAGGACTTCAGCTTGGCGGTCAGGTACTTCGGCCCGTCGCTGTCCTCCGCCAACCACCTCTTCTCCGAGCTCGACCGCGAACAGGGCACGCTCACGAGCTTCCTCGTGGAATCGGCCAAGGCGGTCGACACGATCGGCGCTCGCTCAGAACAGCTCACCGATCTGATCGGCAACACCGACACGACTTTCCAGGCGGTCGGCTCGCGACAGGCGAGCCTCGCCCGCGCTCTGCATCAGCTGCCGCTGGCGCTGCGCGCGGGCAACCGGACGTTCGCCGAGCTGCCGCCCACACTCGGCGCGCTGACGACAGCTCGTGAACGTGTCCAAGCCCGACCAGAAGGACCTCCCGCTGTTCCTGTCCCGCTTGACGCTCGTTGGTGCACACGGCGACGCCAGTTGTGGGCAACCTCAGCCAGGCGTTCAGCCGGCCCGGACCGGACAACGACTTCACCGATGCGATCCGCGCTCTGCCGGCGCTCGCGCAGGCGCTGTCCACCAGCTCCCCGAGCGGCGTCACCGCAGAGAAGGAATCGGTTCCGATCACCGCCCCGTTCGGCCCTTACAGCCCTGATCTCGAGGGCTTCTTTCGCGACTTCGGCGCGGTCACCGGCTACTACGACGCCAATGGCCACTACGCGCGTGCGGCCCCCGTGTTCGATGACTTCGCGCTCGGCGCGAACAACACCCTCACGCCGGTCACCCCGCAACAGGGACTGGCGGGCCTGAAGACCGGCCAGCTGCGCCGCTGCCCGGGCGCGGCGACCCAGCCCGCGGCCGACGGGTCCTCGCCCTTCATCGACAACGCGCTGCTCGGTTGCGACCCGTCGGAGGTTCCCTGATGAGCCCGCGCAGGCGCAGCTCCTTGGCGGGCAGCCCGCTGCTGATCGGCGCGGTCACGACGCTGATCGTGGTGGTGGCCGTGTTCCTGTCCTATAGCGCCAACAACGGGCTGCCGTTCGTCCCCACGTACAACCTGAAAATCGTGCTGCCCGAGACCTCCGAACTGCAGCCGAACAATCAGGTGCGCATCGCGGGCACGCGCGTCGGCCTGATCAGCTCGTTGACCCCGCATCAGAACCCGGCCACCGGGCGCGTCACCGCGATCGCCGACCTGAAGCTCGAAAAGGGCGTCGAGCCGCTGCCGGCCGACACCAAGGCGGTCGTGCAGTCGACGTCGTCGATCGGAACGAAGTATCTGGAACTGGAAAGAGGCACATCGAGCCAGACGCTCAAGCAGGGCGCGACGATCCCGGTCAGCCAGACGCGTGAACCGGTGGACCTCAACCAGTTCTTCGACATGTTCAGCACGAAGACGAGGACCGCGATTCAGAAAAACACGATCAACTTCGGCGATGGCCTCGCCGGGCGCGGCCTGGGGTTGAATGAAACGATCGCGACACTGCGCCCGCTCGTCACCAACGCGATCCCGGTGCTGCGCAACATCGCCGCGCCGCGGACCGGGTTTCGCGAGCTGTGGTACGCGCTCGACCGGCCCGCCGAACAGACCGCCGCGGTGGCCCAGGACAACGCGGAATTCTGGAGCAACCTCGATACGTTCTTCAGAGCTTGGGCAGGCGTGGCTCCCTCGCTCGAACGAGCGATCGAAGGCGGCCCGCCATCGCTGCAGCAGGCCACCTACTCGCTCCCATACGAGGCGCCCTTCATGGAAAAGAGCGCCGAGTTCATGCGCCTGCTGCGCCCGACCGCGAGCGGGCTGCGCACGATTGCCAAGCCGCTCGGTCACGCGTTCGCCGAAGGCGCCGTCAACCTCCGCGCCGCCACCGCGCTGAACTCCGAGCTCGCTGATGCCGCACAAGCGTTCCAGGCCTTTGCGCAGAACCCCGTTGTCACGCTCGGTCTGGAAGACCTGACCCAGACGACGACCCTCGGTAATCCGCTCGTCGCGGGGCTCGCACCCGAGCAGACGACCTGCAACTACCTGACGCTGGCATTCCGCAACGTCGGCGAGCCTGTTCTCCGAGAACATCGGCGTCGGCTACGCTCGCCCGCGTGCTGCCGGTCCTCTCCCCGGACGGGGTCAACGCCGAGGGCTTCCCCTCCTCGGCGCCGGCCAGCGGCCCCTCGATCGATCGAGAAGCCGAGGCGGGAGGCAAGATCGGTCCGGTGATCAACGACAACCATCTGCACTACAACCCCTACCCGAACGTCGCCGGGCCCGGCCAGCCGCAGGAGTGCGAAGCGGGCAACGAGACCTACGCCGCCGGCCAGACCGTGATCGGCCACGCGCCCGGCAATGCCGGCATCACCCACGAAGCGACCACGCGCGAACTGAACCTGTACGGACAGCCGTATCCGAGCGCCACGCTGAAGGACCTCGGCGTGGTTGGCGCAAAAGAAATCGCGCAGGCGAAGGAACGGGCTGAAGCCAAGAAGAAGGCCAAGGCAAAGGCGAAGGCAAAGACGAAGGGGAAGCGCAAGTGAGCCGCCTGCGTTTGCGCCCACGCCGCCGCCGCGACGAACTGTCGGTCGTCGAGATGCAGCGGTACAACCCGCTGCGCTTCGGGATCGCGGTCGTCGTGATCCTCGTGATCGCCCTGTTCTTTGCCTTCACCAAGCACATCCCGTTCAAGCACGGCTACCGCCTGAAAGCGGTGTTTGCGACGGCTGTCGATATCCACTCCAAGTCGCCGGTGCGGATCGCCGGCGTCAACGTCGGCACTGTCAGCTCGATCCGCCGCGAGGGCCACACGGGTCTGGTGAGCATGGAAATCGAATCGGGCGGCCTGCCGATCCACGCCGACGCCACGCTGAAGATCCGCCCGCGGCTGTTCCTGGAAGGCAACTACTTCGTCGAACTGCAGCCGGGCAGCCCCTCGGCGCGGACGCTCTCCTCGGGCGCGACGCTCCCGATCACGCAGACCTCGGATCCGGTCCAGCTCGACCAGGTCCTGGACGCGCTGAACACCGACACGCGCGCCAACCTGCAGAACTTCCTCATCGGCTATGGCGACGCGCTGACGCGCAAGCCGACGCCCGCCGAAAACGCCGAACAGGATCCCGACGTGAGCGGCCTGGATGCCGCGCAGGCGCTCAACAAGTCATACCGTCCGCGGGCCCTCGGCCCTGCGCAGCTCGGCGATCGACGCCCAGGCGGTGACCGGCACCGAAGAACACGACATCTCCAAGCTGATCGCGAGCATCGGCAAAGTGACCGCGGCGCTGAATGTTCACGAGCAGGATCTGAGTGAACTGATTCCCAACTTCAACACGTTCTTTCACATCTTTGCCGCCCAGGCGCCGAGCCTCAGCGCCACGGTCACGGCGCTGCCGGGCGCGCTCACCAGCATCGATCAGGGCTTCAGCTCGCTCGCCGCGGCTCTCCCGCCGACGCGGACATTTGCGCTCGACATCATCCCGGGGATCAAGCAGACGCCCGCGACGATCAGCACGGCGCTGCCGTGGATTGAACAGGTCAAGGCCTCGCTGGCGCCCAGCGAGCTCGGCGGCGTCGCCAAGGGACTGGTCACGGCCACGCCGGCGCTCGCCAGCTTGTTCACCGAACAGCCCGCGTTCTTCAAGCAGACCGAAGCCTTCAGCAAGTGCCTGACGAAAGTGTTCTACCCGGCCGGAAACACCAAGCTGCAAGACGGGCCGAACACCTCCGGCGTCGAAAACGTACAAAGAATTCTGGGCACACGCTGGCGGGTCTGGCGAGCCTCGGCCAGAGCTTCGACGGCAACGGCGTGATGGACCGCTTCCTGGTCGGTGGCGGCGGCCCCACGTTCCGCTCGGCGCCGGTCGGGATCGAGGGCAGCGCCACCAAGAGGCCTGCCGCTGGTCGCCCGCTCGCCGCTGACCCCGGAAGGCACCCGCCCCGCGTTCCCCGCCGAAGAGCCGGCCTATAAGCCGCTGGTGCCCTGCTACACCCAGGCGGTGCCGAACTTCAACGGCCCGCTCTCGCAAGGCCCCGCGGACGGGAGCGGGGGATGAACCCGACCGACTCCCACGAAGGCGGTCTCAGTGTCGCCGACCAGATCCGCCGCTACCGCACGGCGTTCACCGCGGTGGTCTCGATGGTCGTGATCGCCGCGTTTGTGGGCGGCTACATCCTGGCGCACGAGAACCTCAAGCTGCCCGGTTGGGTGCCGGTCCTGGGGAAAAGCTACTTCACGTTGAAGGCCGATATCCAGACCGCCCAGGCGGTGACGCCCGGCCAGGGTCAGGCGGTGACGATCGCGGGGGCGAAGATCGGGGAAATCGCGAGCGTCGACCTGCACCAGGGCATCGGGGTGATCACCATGCACCTGACCCCGGAATACGCACGCAATCGGATCTACCACGACGCGACGCTGCTGCTGCGCCCGAAGACGGCGCTTCAGGATCTGACGATCGAGGTGAGCCCGGGCACGCCCACCAGCGGCGCGCTGTCCAGCGGCGCGACGCTCCCGCTGTCGCAGACCGCCCCGAACATCGACTTCGACGAATTCCTCGCGGGGCTGGACACCGAATCGCGCGCCTATCTGCAGGAGCTGCTGGCTGGCGCGGGCGAAGGGTTGAAGGGCAACGGCAAAGCGCTGTCGGCCGCGCTCAAGCGCTTCGATCCGACGGCGCGCGATCTGCAGGAGATCGGCTCCGAGCTCGATGCCCGTCACGCCAGTACCGCGCACGCGATCCACAACTTCCGGCTGCTGATCGAAGCGCTGGGCGGTAAGGACCAGCAGCTCAGCGAACTGGTCGTGTCAGCCAACAGGGTGTTCAAGACCTTTGCCGAAGAGGAACAGAACGTCGAGAGCACGCTGCACCTGCTGCCCGCCACGCTCGGCAAGGCGCAGCGCGGCCTGGGCAAGCTCGCCACGGCCGCGCGCGTGCTCGGTCCCACGCTGAAGGAGCTGCAGCCGTTCGCCAAGGCGCTCGGCCCCGGCGAGGAAGCCTCGCAGACGGAGTTCATCAAGACCACTCCGATCATCAAGAGCCAGATCCGGCCGTTCGCGCGCCAGATCCTGCCCGTCGTCAACCAGATCGGGCCCGCCACCAAGGAACTGAGCGCCGCGTTCCCGAAGCTGGCGAGCAGCTTCTCGGTGCTCAACGAACTCTTCAACGAGTTCGCCTACAACCCCGGATCCAACAAGGGCGGCTTCCTGTTCTACCTCGCTTGGGCCAATCACGACTTCAACAGCGTCTGTCAGCGCGGCGGACGCACATGGAGCGCTCGGCAACGTCCTGCCGTACTTCAACTGCAACGTCGTGCCGATCCTGAAAGGGGCGGGAGAAGTCAATCCCACGGTCAGGCTGCTGCTCGGCCTGCTCAACGCGCCGAGCGGAGCGTCGTGTTCCGCGGGCGCGACCGTGAAAGCGGCCAGTGCACGGGGTAACTCCACGAGCTCGACGGGTCTATTCACTGGGCTCGCCGGCAACGCTTTCGGCCAGGGCCAGCACACCTCTACGCGCCCGTCGCCGGCGGCCGCGAGCAAGGCAGGGGGCTGAGCGATGCAGAAGCGCGCCCCCACGCTGGGCAACATCCTGGTGATCATCATGTTCGCATTGAGCTGCTTCGGGCTGCTGCTGTTCCTCTGGGAGTCCTTCGGCGGAGCGCTGCCGCTGAAGCCGAAGGGCTACCGCTTCACGGTTGCCTTCCCGCGCGTGCTCGCGCTCACCGGGCAGTCCGAAGTGCGTATCTCGGGCGTCGATATCGGTCATGTCGTCTCGCTGAAGATCGGCAAGGACGGTCGCAGCCACGCGACACTCGAAATCAACAGCCAGTACGCGCCGCTGCGCTCGGACATGCATGCGATCCTGCGCCAGAAGACGCTGCTGGGGGAGACCTACCTGCAGCTGATCCCGGAGAGCAAGACCGCGCCGTTCCTGCCCGATGGGGGCCAGCTGCCAAACAGTCAGGTCGAACCGTCGGTCACGCTCGACGATATCCTGGCCTCGCTCAACACGAAGACGCGCGCCGCCTTCCAGGTGTGGCAGCAGTCGGTTGAAGTGGGGATCAACGGGCGCGGGGAAGCGATCAACAACGACTTCGCCACGCTCAATCCGTTCGTCCAGAGCGCCAACAATCTGGTCAGCGTGCTCGCCTCCCAGGAAGGCGCCGTGACGGCGCTGATCCACAACACCGGGGTGGTCTTCACCGCGCTCGCGGGGCGCGACCACCAGCTCGAAGGCCTGGAGTCGAGCGGCAATCGCACTTTCCACGCGGCCGCCGAAGGCAGCCAGGCATTCGCCGAAGCCTTCCGCGCGCTGCCGAGGTTTGAGAGCAGCTCGCGTGTGGCGCTGAAAGAACTCGACCGTTTCGCCGCCGACGTCAATCCGTACTACGACGAGTTCCGTCCCGCCGAGCGCCAGCTCTCCTCGTTGGTCGCGGCGGCGAAACCCTTCACGCCCGCATTCAACGGCTTCCTGACCTCGCTCGGGCCGCTGACGAAGGCGGCGAAGCGGGGGCTGCCGGATGTCGCCAAGTCGCTCAACCTGACCGTGCCGCTGCTCGAAAACCTCAGCCCGGTCCTGCACAACTTCGACCCGTTCCTGAAGTACACGGGCGAATACGTGCCCGAGGTGCAGGCGCTGTTCGCCAACATCACCGCCGCCAGCGAGGCCCACGACACCAACTCCGACGACTCGACGGCAGGGGTCGAGCAGCACTACCTGCGCAATATGCAGGCGCTTGCCCCGCAGGGCCTGGCGGTCTACTCCCAGCGGATCGGCACCGATCGGGCGAACCCGTACTTCAAGCCCGGCGCCTTCAGCGCGCTCGGCAGCGGGCTTTCGGTATTCAGCGCCAGCTCGTGCGCGAACTCGGCGCCGTCGGTGAGCGGCCCGCCCAACGCGACGGTGACGCAGAGGATCATCGAACAGCTGATCGAACTGCACGTCGCCAACGCGCCGGAAAGCGCCAACTCCGTCCCGGCGCCACCATGCCTGCAACAGAGCCCGTTCACGTTCAACGGCAAGAGCAGCCAGTTCCCGCAAGTGGTGTACGGAGGCAAAGAATGACGACGAACGAGTTCGAGTATCACTCGAGCGAGCTCGACCTCACGGGCGACTCGGCCGATCACGACTGGTCGATCCGCTGCCTGGACGTGCACAAGCGCCTGGGCGGGATCCCTGTCCTGAATGGGCTGAACGTGGCGATACCCGACGAGATGATCACCGTCGTGCTGGGTCCCTCGGGCACTGGGAAGAGCGTGTTGATCAAGCATCTGATCGGGCTGATGTTCCCTGACTCGGGCGAAATCATCGTCAAGGGGCAGTCCGTTCCGAGCCTGACGATGCCCAAGCTGCTGGCCCTGCGTCGCAAAGTCGGGGTGCTGTTCCAGGATGGCGCCCTGTTCGGGTCGATGAACGTGTTCGACAACGTCGCTTTCCCGCTGCGCCAGCACACGGATTTCTCTGAGGCGAAGATCTCACAGATCGTCAGGGAGCGCCTGACGGATGTCGGGCTGGCCGACGCGCTGGACGATTTTCCCAACCAGCTGTCCGGAGGGATGCGCAAGCGCGCCGGGTTCGCCCGGGCGTTGGTGATGGAGCCCGAGATCGTGATCTTCGACGAGCCCGACTCGGGCCTCGATCCGGTGCGCACGGCGCTGCTGTGTGACCTGATCCAGGAGATGCACTCGCTCCACGGTGGGACATACATCGTCGTGACCCACAACATCGCCTCGGCACGTCAGATCGGCGAGTACATCGCGCTGCTGTGGAGGGGGCGGATCGTCGAGGCGGGCGATGCCGAGCGGATGTTCTCCTCGGAGAACGCATTTGTGCGCCAGTTCCTCAGCGGGTCCGCCGAGGGCCCACTGACGATGGATTAGTAGCGCGACCTGAGCTAGCGCGACACGAGCTGCTGACGCTGGGAGCGCAACGTGCATTCGTTCGACTTGAGCTAACGCGACTCGAGCGAACGCAACGTGAGCGCGTGGCCGTCGGGGTCGCGCAGGGAGAGCCGCTTATCGTTCTCGGGCGCGGGTGAAGAATCCCCATCGACCTCGGCCCCGGTTTCGGCCAATCGGCGCTCCAGCGCTTCGAGCGCCCCGGTATCGCTCAACTCGAACTCCACCTGACGCAACCCCGGTGCGCTGTCGGGAGCCGCCCGCCCGCCCTGGCTCTGCCAGGAGTTCAGGCCGATGTGGTGGTGATAGCCGCCGGCGGAGAGAAAGCCGGCGGAGGGCAGCCGCGCCTGCTCGTCGAGGCCGAGGACATCGCGGTAGAAGACGACGGCCCGAGGCACGTCGGAGACCTTCAGGTGTACATGGCCGATGGCGGTGTCCGCGCCCATCGTGGCGCTCGCCTCGGCGCTCTCGGCCAGTAGGCTGTCCAGGTCGAGCGCCAGCGTGACCATCTTCACCCCGTGTCCGTCCGGCGGCCTGCTCCCAGCAGCTCGCGCGGGCGGTCGACGTAGATCTCGATGCCCAGGCCGTCGGGGTCGCTCAGATACAGAGCCTCGGATACGCCGTGATCGGCGGCGCCGTCGAAGCGCAGCGGCCGGCCACACGCGGCGGACGGTCGTCGGCCAGGCCGCACGCGTCGGATGCAGCCAGGCGACGTGAAACAGGCCGGTGCTCCCCGGCGGGACGGGAGTGGGGTCGGTCAACTGGGTAAGCGCGAGCAGCGGATGCTCGCGGTCGAGTCCGAGCAGCGCGCCGTCCTGCTCGCGCGAGATCAGCGGCAGCCCGAGCACCCGCTCGTAGAAGTCCGTGCTGCGCGACAGGTCGCTCACTGCGAGCTCCACGGAGCCGATGCGCAGCTCCGGATCGATCGGAGAGAGTCCCGTCGGCATCGACTTCGAGGCTACTACTCGCTGCGTTCGCTCGCCCGGTCACGGATCTCAGCGGCTAAGCTCGCGCGCATGAACTTCCGCAAGCTCGGCTCCAGCGACATCGAGGTCTCCGAGATCAGCCTCGGCTCGTGGCTGACCTACTCCGGCGGGGTCGCGCGCGAGCAGTCAGAGGCTTGCGTGAAGGCGGCGTTCGACGCGGGGATCAACTTCATCGACACCGCGAACGTGTATGGGAAAGGCGCGTCGGAGACGCTGCTGGGAGAGGTGCTGGCCTCCTACGAGCGCTCCGACTACGTGCTCGCGACGAAGGTCTACTTCGAAATGTCACCGACCGACCGGGGGCTGTCGGCGGCGCAGATCCACAAGCAGATCGACGCCTCGCTGAAGCGTCTGAAAACCGACTACGTCGACCTCTATCAATGCCACCGCTACGACGAGGACACGCCCTTGGAGGAGACGATGGCGGCGCTCACCGAAGTGCGTCGAGGCGGGCAAGGCAAGGCACATCGGCTTCAGCGAATGGCCGGTTGACAAGATCGAAGCCTCGCTCGCGCTGCCCGGCATGGCCAGATTCCTCTCCAGCCAGCCGCAGTACTCGATCCTCTGGCGGGGACCCGAGGCGGAGGTGATCCCGCTGTGCGAGCGGGAGGGCATCTCGCAGATCGTCTGGTCGCCGCTCGCGCAGGGTGTGCTCACGGGCAAGTACCGCCCGGGCGAGCCGCCGCCGCAAGACTCCCGCGCGGCGAGCGAGAGCATGAGCGACTTCATCAGCTGGCTCGTGGAGCCCCGCGTGCTGGAAGCGGTCGAGCGCCTGCGGCCGGTCGCCGAGCAGGCGGGTCTGACGATGCCACAGCTGGCGCTCGCCTGGGTGCTGCGTCAAGCGAACGTCGCCTCGGCGATCGTTGGCGCCAGCCGGCCCGAGCAGGTGCATGCCAACGCGTCGGCCTCCGGCGTCGTGCTCAGCGCGGACACGCTCGCGGCGGTGGACGAGGCGCTGGGCGACCTCCTGGCGGCCTGACGTCGCCCAGCGGCCTCCGTGGCGCTCAGGCCTTCACGGCGGAGATGTCGAGCAGGATCTTGACCTTGTCTGAGACGACCACGTTGCCCGAGCCCAGCGCGGCGTTGAATTTCATCCCGAAGTCGCTGCGGTCGATCTGCGCGACGGCGGAGACGCCGACCCGCGTTTGCCCTGATGGTCGGAGGGCTCGATGCCCTCGAGCGTGGCCTTCAGCGTCAGCGGTCGGGTCACGCCATGGATCGTGATGTCGCCGGTGATCTCGAACTCGTCGTCGTCCAGCTCGCTGATGCTGGTTGAGCGAAACGCGATCTCGGGGTTCTGCTCGGCGTCAAAGAAATCTGCCGATCGCAGGTGCTCGTCACGCGCGGGCTCGCGCGTGTTCACGCTCGCGACCTGGACCGTTCCGTAGGCGACTGTGTTCTCGGGTGAGACCTCCAGCGTGCCCTCGAAGTCGGTGAACTGGCCCTTCACGGTCGCGATACCGAGGTGTTTGACCTGGAACTCGACGCTCGAATGGACCTTGTCGACGCTCCACGTGCCGGTCGGCAGCGCGGTCGCGGTGGGGGTGGCGGATTCAGATGGCATGGGGACGACCTTTCAGAGTGAGGTTGCGCGCGCCCGGAAGGCGTGCATCGAAGGACTGCAAACACAACCCTAGCAGTTGTTTGTGCACACAACTATTACTCTTGAGAGTAGGCAAAGAGCGCTCTGGGTTGCTGCCAGGGAGAATGAGGCGATGTCATCGCTGAAGCTGATCCTGTTCGATATCGACGGCACGCTGCTCGACACTGGGGGCGCCGGCGCGCGCAGCTGGACATGGGCTTTCGAGCACGCGTTCGACCGCCCTGGGGTCGACATCGGCAAGTACTCGAGCGCCGGCATGACCGATCCCGTGGTCGCTCGCAAGACGTTTACCGAGGCGATGGGTCACGCGCCCTCGGGCGGGGAGCTGGCGCGGCTGATGGCCGCGTACCTGTCCGTGCTGCCCGACTACGTCGCCGCCTCGGAGGGGTACCGCGTGCTGCCGGGTGTCGAAGAGCTGCTGCCCCGGCTGCACGAGGCGGGGATCCTGCTAGGCGTGACGACCGGCGCGCTCGAGGCCGGCGCGCACGCCAAGCTTGGTCGTGCGCGTCTGAACCACTTCTTCCTCGTCGGCGGTTACGGCTCGGACTCAGAGGACCGCGTGGAGCTCACCACGATCGCGGTCAAGCGTGCCGAGCGTCTGCTCGGCACGCAAATCCTCGGAAGCCAGGTGGCGGTGGTGGGGGATACCCCGCTCGATATCGCCGCGGCCCAGGGCGCGGGCTTGATATCGGTTGGCGTGGCAACTGGGAAATACGACCTCGATGAATTGCGCGCAGCGGATCCCGACCACGCGCTGACTTCGTTAGCCGAGCCATTCCCTGGTCTCGAGAACTGATTTTCTCGTGGTCGCCGGGCCGCGTCCAGATCAGCGCGGCTGTACCACCAGCGTCTGAAACGCGCGCCCGACCGGGCCGTGCTCGTCGTGCAGCACGCTCTCGGCCGTGCCAATTCCACCGCTCACCAGCAGCGTGTGGGCATCGAGCCCGATCCACTCGCCCTGCGGCTGACGCCACAGGTGGATCGTCAGGTCGGCGTTGATGAACAGGTACTCCTCGAACGGCAGCTCCGCGCTCACACCATTGCCGAAGTCCGCGGTCGCGACCAGCCGCACGAGCGGCGTCGTCTGCTGATCGGGCAGGATCGGCTCGCGCAGGCGCATCCACACCTTGCCTGGGCCCTGATCCCAGGGATCGGTCAACCAGCTCATCTCCATACCCGTCGTCGCGAGGCCTGCTCCGGCGTTTGCGTCCAAGGTGAAGCGAACCGTCTTGCCGTGCTCGGGTCCCGGCAGCGCCTCGGCAGGCGCGGGGCCACTGCTCGGCAGGCCCGCGGGGACCGGCTGGAGGCGCAGCGCGCTCGCGCGGCAGATCAGCTCCTTGCCGGCGCTCAGCTCGGCCGCCAGCTCCTGCACGCGGCGTCCCTTGCGCACGATCTTCGTATGCAGCTCCAGCGGCGCGAACGGGATCGGGCTCAGGAACTCGAAGCCCAAGCGTGCGATCGGCAGTTGCGCGCCGGGCTCCATCCGCTCGAACGCGGCCGCGATCAACGCCGCCGGCGCACCGCCGTGCAGCGCTCGCGGGTCCCACGGGCCGCGCGCGTGCTCGGTCGGCGTAAAGCGCCCGCCCGCGGTTGGGATGAAGATGCTGTCGGCCATCGCGCTCAGTCCGTCGCGAGGCCGGCCACGAACTTCGCCAGCTTGTCCGGATCGCGCAGCGGCGGGCCGTGACCGAAGCACACCAACGCCGGTTGCAACTCAGCCAGCCTGCGGGCGCAGGCGCGGTTGCGCGCCGGGTCGGGTGTGGCGAACGCCAGCGGTTCGTGCAGTCCGCTGACAACGGTGCTCGGGTTCATGTTCGTGAGCACGTCGCCGGCGATCAGCACCCGGTCGCGCTCGCGCCAGTAGGAGACGTGGCCGGGTGTGTGTCCCGGCGTCTCCAGCACCGTGAAGCCACCCACCTCGTCTCCCTCGGAGAGCGCACGGGCCACCGGGTGGGGCGGGCCGACCCAGAAGCGTTCCTGGAGGCTCCTCACGATGCTCGGGGCGCCGCGCGCGATCACGCTGCCGGGGATCTCCATCGCGGGGACATCCGCCTGCCCGCACCACAGCGGAATCCCAAGCTTCTCGCAGATCGCATGGCTCGAGCCCTGGTGGTCGGGATGGACGTGGGTCAGCGCGTGCGCGCTCACCGCCCGGCCGCTGAGCTGGCGGGTGATGCGCCCCTCCGCCTGGCGGGTCGCGGCGTCAATCAACACGTCGCCGAGGAGATAGACGTTGATCACGTTCTTCGGCCAGCCCTTCAGTTGATAGACGTCCTCGGCTAACTGCTTCATGTGACCCTCCTCTCGTCGATCGTGCGTCTGCCCGCGCGTCATCAGCTGCGGCGAAGCCTATCCGCGACGCCGCTCCCAGGAGAATCCCCTCACCGCGAGCCCTAGCCCGACCACACCCCAGCCGCCCATCACCGCGAGCGCGCCGAGGTTGCTGCTCAGGCTCGATCCAGTGACCATCGCCCCATACAACCCCTCGATTAGCGGCTTCAGCGGCAGTGCATCGGCGACGTTGCGCAGCAGCGCGGGAGCGCTCTTTGTGTCGAAGGCGTAGAACGAGACGAACACCACCGGCAGAAATACGGCGTTGACATATGCCGCGGTCGACTCGAAATTCGGGATCACGTGCGCAAATGCGACGCCGAGCGCGGCGAAGCACACGACTCCCACTACCACGAACACGATCAACTCGCCCCAGTGCACGGGCCAGCCGATCCCGAAGAAGATCCGTCCGGCCAGCACGACGATCGCGATCTGTAGCGCCGTATTGGTGACCGCATTCCCGGCCACGCCGCCGAAGTAGGAGCTCGTCGGCAACGGTGTTCCACGGATGCGCTTCAGCACCCCACGCTCGCGCAGGAACACGATGTTGTAGGCCAGCGCCGTAAACGTCGTTGACATCACGCTCATGCCAGCGATCGCCGGCACCAGCCGGTTCAGATCGTGCTGTTTTGCGTGCAGGATCGCCCCGCCGCCGACCAAAAACAGCAGCGGCAGCAGGAAGTTGAAGAACGCCGCGCTCGGATTACGCCAGAACATACGCCGCTCCAGCCGGTACTGCCTCCAAGCCAGCGCCAGAGGGTGGCGCAGCCGGCCGAAGGCCGGCTGGCCGGAACGGGATTCGCGCCGGAGGCGCGTGTCTCCCGGTTTCGGTCGGGGTGGGTGGGATCGAATCCTTTTCCAATCAGTCCCTCAGGCATCCGCAGTCAGCTCCAGGTACACGTCCTCCAACGTCGGGCGTCCCACGCTCAGCTCTTCCAACCGTTCGCCCCTGGCGAGCGCCTCGCCCGTGAGCTCATTCAGCAGACCCGTTGGATCCTCGGTCTGTCGCTCGATCTGCGCACCGCTCGCATCCCTGTAGGAGATCGTGTACTGAGCCGCGCCGGGTGGGTGGGCCCCGGGTGGGTGGCCGGGTGGGTGGGCTATCAAATCCCGTGGTGGCCCGACCGCCAGCACCCGTCCATCCTTCACGATCGCCACACGATCGGCCAGCGCTTGCGCCTCGTCCAAGTAGTGGGTCGTCAGCAAGATCGTCTTCCCGCCTTCACGCAGATTGCGCACCGTCTCCCAAGCCTCGCGCCGCGCCGCGGGGTCGAACCCGGTCGTCGGCTCGTCCAGAAAGATCAGCTCGGGATCGCCCACCAGCGCCAGCGCAAAATCCAGCCGCCGAGCTGTCCACCGGAGAGCGTGCGGCTGCGCTCGTCGGCCTTCTCCTCCAATCCCACGAGCGCGATCACCTCCTCCACCTCGCGCGGGCTCGGGTAAAAGCTCGCCCAGTGACGCAGCGCCTCGCGCGGAGTCACGTGGTTGTACATGCCGCTGCTCTGCAACACGATCCCGATGCGTTGCCTCAACTTCCGGCTGCGCCTACCTGGATCGTGGCCGAGCACCGATACCTCGCCGCCGCTGCGGCTTCTGTAACCCTCGAGAATCTCGACCGTCGTTGTCTTGCCCGCGCCGTTCGGACCCAGCAGGCCGAACACCTCGCCGCGCTGCACGGTGATATCGATCCCGCGCACCGCCTCGTGCTCGCCATAGCGCTTGCTCAAGCCCCGCACCTCGATCGCGGCGCTCGCGTCGGTTACCAGTGCACGCCCCTTGTGAGAGTGGCCATCGCGATCTGCTCGAACGAGGCACGCTCCTCCGTGTCTTTGTGCCCCTTGCTCGCGGCCGAATCCGGGAACACGCGGTAGGCGAGGTGCAGCAGCTGGTCGACCGCTCGCGGCGCGAGCGTGTAGGCGACCTCGCCGAATGTCCCCAGGCGCGTGCCCATGTGCTTCGGTCTCGACCGCAGCGCTTCGCAGATCATGTCGCCTGCCTCCTCAGGGGTGATCGCGGGGAACGCGTCGTACATCTTCGTCGGGGCGATCATCGGCGTGCGCACGAGCGGCATGTGGATCGTCGTGAACGTCACGCCGTCGCCGACCACCTCGCTCGAGACCACGCGCGTGAATGCGTCGAGCGCCGCCTTCGAGGCCACATAGGCGGAAAAGCGCGGTGGGTTGGTCTGCACGCCGATCGAGGAGATGTTCACGATGTGTCCCGACCCTCGCTCGCGCATGTGCCCCATCAGCCCGATGATCAGCTTCACCGCCCCGAAGTAGTTCAGTTGCATCGTCCGTTCGAAGTCGTGAAAGCGGTCGTAGCTCAGCGCGATCGAGCGCCTGATCGAGCGCCCCGCGTTGTTGACGAGCATGTCAACGTTGCGATGGTCCGCCAGCACGCGCTCCACCAACCGGTCGACCGACTCCATGTCAGCGAGGTCTGCCGCGTACACGTAAGCCGTGCCGCCGCCCGCGACGATCTCCGCGCGCAACTCCTCGAGCTTCTCCACGTTCCTCGCCACGAGCAGCGGCACCCCGCCGGCGGCCGCGACTTTCAGCGCCGCCGCCCAGCCGATGCCCGACGATGCGCCGGTGATCAGGACGTGCTTGCCGGTCAGCTCCTCTTTTAGTGAGCGCCCCCTCACCAGGCCGCTGTCCATCTCACGCTCCCAGTAGTCCCACAGCCGTGGCGCGTAGTCGTGTAGTGGGGGCGGACTCTCCAGCGCCGAGCCTTTCAGCGCCCGCCCGGCCTCGCGCGTGTCGAACTCGGGCACCAGCTCCATGTGCGCCAGCACCTCCCCGGGGATGCCCAGCTCGCGCAGGGTCATGCTGCGGGCTTGGCGCAGCGGAGGCAGTGCCAATGCCAGCGACAGCGGCCACTTCGGCAGCACGTCGGTCAGCCGTTTGTCGACGCTCATCGCAACCTTCGGCGCGTGCGCGGCGGTCGCGAACTCGTTGTAAAGCTCATCTACCCGCTGTCCCTTCGGGTCCGTCAGGTGGAAGGCATGGCCGTCGAGGTCGGGCTCGTGCGCGATGTGGTCGAGCGCTCCCGCGACCCAATCGACCGGCACGATGTTCGTCTTGCCCAGGTCCAGTCCGACGAGCGGCATCCACTCTGGAATCAGCTTCCGCGTCCTCTGGATCGCTTTGAAGAAGTAGTACGGACCGTCGACCTTGTCCATCTCGCCCGTATGTGAATCGCCGACCACGACTCCCGGGCGGTACACACGCCAGGGCACATATGGCTGCTCGCGCACGATCCGCTCAGACTCGAACTTCGTTCGGTGGTAGGGCGAGGGCAGCTTCTGACCCTCGTTGAACATGTCCTCCTCGAATCGCCCGGAGTACTCGCCCGCGACCGCGATCGAGGAGACGTGGTGCAAGCACTTTGCCTCCAACGCCCGCGCGAGCTCGACCGCGTGCGTCGTACCGCCCACGTTCACGGCCGTGTTCTGCTCGGCCGGCGCGGTCATGTCGTAGATCGCGGCCAGATGGAAGAAGTGCTCGATCTTGCCCCGCAGCTCCGTCACCTGCTCGCCCTCGATTCCCAGCAGTGGCCGGCGCAGGTCCCCGATCACGGGCTGCACGCGCTTGCCCGCGCTCGCTCCCGCCACCGCTCTCCAGCGCTCGATCAGGTCATCCAACCTGCCGGTGGAGCCGACGCGCACGAGCACGTACACCTTGCCCTGGCGCTGCTCCAGCAGCCGCTCGACCAAGCGGCGCCCGATGAAGCCAGTCGCTCCTGTTACGAAGTAAGCCATCTCGCTTAGGCGAGGATAGTCCTATGCCCCCGCGCCGGCCCCGCCGCGGCCCTCTCCCGCCGCGAAGCGCGCCGCGCCGCGTGCACCATCTTCGAAGACCTCGGGTCCGGCTTTGGCCTCCAGCGCGAGCCCCTCGGTGAGCGTCATCCCCAAGCCTTCGATCGCGGCGCGCCGGTCGGCGAGCATCGTTCTTTGTGGGAACCGCGCGAGTCCCTCGGCAAGGACCAGCGCGCGCTCCACGTGCGCGCCCAGCGGGACGATCTCTGTGAGCAGTCCCATCGATAATGCCTCCTCCGCGCTGATCAGGCGCCCGGTCAAGATTAGGTCCAGCGCGCGTCCCAGACCGACGATGCGCGGCAAACGCTGGGTACCGCCATCGATCAGCGGCACGCCCCAGCGGCGCTCGGGATAGCCCAGCGTTGATCCCTCGGTCGCGATTCGCAGGTCGCACCACAACGCCAGCTCCAAGCCGCCGGCCAAGCAGAAGCCCGAAATCGCGGCGATCGTCGGCTTCGAGGGCGTCAGGCGTGTAAAGCCCATCGGACCCTCTGGAGCCATCAGCCGTCCGGCGAACGTCTCGGTCGCCTTCAAGTCGGCGCCGGCACAGAACGCGATGTCACCCGCGCCCGTGAGCACGAGCACGCGCGCCTCCTCGTCGGCCTCGAAGCGCATGAACGCCTCGTGCAGCGCGACCGCGGTCGGGCCGTCAACGGCGTTTCGCCGCTCCTGACGATCGATGCTCACCAGCGCCGCCGCGCCCCTGCGCTCGTAGCGGACGGCGTCGGGCTCGCTCATCGGTTCACCGTGGGCATGTCAGGGCGGGCAGCGGTTCGAGGGTCAAGCTGGACGCGGACGCAGTGAGCGAAGCGTGCTGGCCGATCGGGGATCCCGATGATTCACGATCGGTACGCGAGCGATCGAGGACAAAGTCCAGCGCCGGCCATCGGGCCGCTGCTACCAGCCGCCGCGCCATTGGGCGTTGCCCAAATGCGCCTTCTCCGCGGCCTTCCGCGCCTGCTTGCGCTTGTCCAAGCGCCACTGGAGCATGCTCATCACAAAAACGAACGTCGGAAAGAAGATGATCAGGATGAAGCCCGCGTCCGTCACCACCTTGTCGTTCGTAGCGCCGTAGAACCCGCGGCCGTCGTTGTCGGCCAGCGCCGCCGGCGCGAGCACAAGCAAGAGCAGGAGGGATGAGGTGATGGTGGCCAGCAGGCGGCGCATCGCGCGGTGCATGCTACCGGAGCACGCGCCCAGAACGCTGACGATTCGACGGGTCCGCTCGGTGCGGCGCCTACTATCAGCAGCCGATGGCCGTACTGATCGCATCCGACCTACACAAGGACATGGCCGGGCAGCCGCTGCTGCGCGGAGTGTCGTTCAAGCTGGAGCGCCGCGAGCGGATGACGATCGCGGGTCGCAACGGCGCGGGCAAGACGACGCTGCTGCGGATGCTCGCTGGCGAGGAGTCGATCGACCGCGGCGAGCTGAGTCTCGCCAAGGGGGCGCGGATCATGCTGCACGACCAGCGCCCTCCGCGCGAGCGCGGCCTGCCGTTGCGCGAGTACGTGCTCTCGGGCTGCGTCGAGGAGCTCGCGATCGAGGCCGAGCTGGCCGAGCTGGAGCGGCGTATGGCAGATGAGGTGGCCGATGAGGCGCTGCTCGCCCGTTACAGCCGCGCGCAGGCGCGACTGGAGGCCCGCGGCGGCTACCTGTGGCGTGACCGCGCCACCTCGATGGCACGCGGCTTGGGGTTCGCCGCTGGGGATCTCGACCGTGGGCTGGACAGCTTCTCCGGCGGTCAGCTCACGCGCGCCTCGCTCGCTCGCGCGCTGGCCACTTCGGCGGACGTGCTGCTGCTGGACGAGCCCACCAACCACCTCGACATCGAGTCGCTCGAGTGGCTCGAGCAGACCCTCGTCTCACTCGACGCGGCGATCGTGCTGGTGGCGCACGATCGCTGGTTCCTGGAGGCCGTCGGCACGTCGGTGCTTGAGCTCGAGGCCGGTCGCTCCCGCTTCTTCTCCGGAACCTGGCATGCCTGGCGCCGCGAGCAGGCCGCGCGCGAGATGGCCCTGGGCAAGGCGATCGACAAGCAGCAGGCCGAGATCGCGCGGATGGAGCGCTTCATCGAGCGCTTCCGCGCGAAGGCCACGAAGGCCCGCCAAGCGCAGTCGCGCGTGAAGAAGCTGTCGAAGATCGAGCGGATCGAGCGGGACCCGCGCGATGGCAAGGGGTTGGAGTTCGAGTTCTCCGCGCCGGAGCGCTCGGGGCGGGTGATCTTCGAGCTGCTCGACGGGCGCGTCGAGGTGGGAGGGGCGAGCGGGGGAAGGACGAGCGGTGCAGGAGCGAGCGGGGGAGGGGCGAGCGGGAATCCAATCATCCTGCTCGAGCACGCCGAGCTGTGGCTGGAGCGCGGCGAGCACGTCTCGCTCGTGGGACCTAACGGTACGGGCAAGACGACCTTGATCGAGACGCTCGCCGGGCGGCGTCCTCTCGCGGCAGGGCGGCTCAGCACCGGGCACAACGTGAAGCTCGGCTACCTCTCCCAGCACGCCGAGGAGCTGGGCGCCGGCGGCCATCCGGGGCAGAGCGTGCTCGAGGCGGCGGCTCGTGCTACTGGGTTGGCGCCGAACAAGGCGCGTGCGCTGCTCGGGCGCTTCCTGTTCTCTGGCGAGGAGGCCGAGAAGCCCTTGGCAGGGCTCTCCGGCGGCGAGCGCCGGCGCCTCTCGCTCGCGGTACTCGTCGGTGCTGCGCACACCCCCAATGTGCTGATCCTCGACGAGCCCACGAACCACCTCGACATCGAGAGCCGCGAGGCGCTCGAGGATGCGCTGCACGCATTTCCCGGTGCGATCCTGCTCGTCTCCCACGATCGTGCGCTGCTCGACGCGGTCGGCACACGCACGGTCGCCGTCGAAGACCACGCGCTGCGCAGTTACGAGGGTGGCTGGCCGGAGTATGTGCGAGTGCGCGAAGAGCGGCGGGCCGGGACCGCTGGTGGGGCGGGCGCTGGCGCCGGAGTCGGGGCGGGGAGTGTGCGCGGGGACGTGCAGAGGAGCGCTACCAATGGCCAGGCCGAGCAAAACACCGGGGGAGAAGCTCTCAGGGGCACGCCGCCGCCGGCGGCCGGGGAAACCTCATCTGGATCTGGCGTCACCACCAAGTCCAAGCAGGCCACGAAGCCAAAGGGACCGTCGAAGAACCGCCTGACCGCGCAACAGCAGGCCGAGCGCTCTGTCGAGGACGCCGAGGCCGCGATGCGCGCGTTAGAGGACGAGCTGGCCGACCCGGCCGCGTGGGCCACTCAGTACGAGTCGGCCAAGTCCGAGGCGCGTCACACCGCCGCGCGGCTGGCGGTCGAGGAGGCCTACACGCGGCTGGAGGCGCTGGTGGACTGAGGTCGCGTGAGATAAGTAAGCAGGCTCGCCGGTGGCTAACCTCATCTCTATGAGCGACAGCCTCAAAACCGCGCGCAACGTGGCGATCGTCGTGTTGATCGCCGCCGCGGTCTACTTACTCCCGAACGGCGGGCGCGCGGCGAACACATTCGAATCGGTGCTATGGGTCGCCTTCGGGGTCGGGATCGGCTACCTCGGCCTGCGCGGCTACCGCGAATACCGCGTCGCCCTGCACGGCCTGGGCGATCGTCACCGGGGGCTGCTGTACGGGAGCCTTGCCGGTGCGGTGTTCGTATACGCGGCTCGCGCGCGTATGTGGCAGACGGGCCTCGGTGAGCTCGTTTGGGTCGCGCTCGCCGGCTTTATCGTCTACATGCTGCTCGAGGTCTATCGCTACTGGCGCGCGTACTGAGCGCGCGCTGGGCGGCGCGGGCCTGGGGGGCGGTTGCGAGCGTCGCTGTCGGGTGACGGGCGCCTCGTATCCTGGATCAGATGGCCACCGAGGCATCGACCGGCGCCCCGGATGGGTGGGGCACGCCGGAGACAATTGACATAACCGACACGAAGGCGAGCATCGCCGAGCAGCGGCGCAACCTCCCCGACCAGCCCGGCGTGTACCTGTTCCGCGACGCGAAAGGCCGCGTGATCTATGTGGGCAAGGCGAAGTCGGTCCGCAAGCGGGTGGCGTCGCACTTCGCCAAGGCGCAGGGGGGTGGGCGGGGATCGGGTTCATCCGGCCACGCTGAGATGGTGGCGAGCGTCGAGCGGATCGAGTGCGTGGTGGTGGGCAGCGAGGCCGAGGCGCTGCTGGCCGAGCAGGGGTTCATCAAGCAGTACCGGCCACGCTTCAACATCCGCCTGCGCGACGACAAGTCATATCCGTTCATCGCGATCTCGCTCGACGAGGACTACCCGCGGGTGTACTTCACGCGCGAGCGCCACCGCTCGGGCAGGGCGTACTTCGGCCCGTACTCGAATGCCAAACGCGTGCGCAGCACACTGGAGGTGCTCGCGAAGGTCTTCATGTTCCGCTCGTGCACCGGCCCCGAGCCGGGGCGTCGCAGCGGCAGCCCGTGCCTGGACTACTACATCAAGCGCTGCGAGGCCCCCTGCGTGGGGTACGTGTCCAAGGAGGACTATCGCAAGAGTATCGACGGGGTGATCGACTTCCTGTCCGGGCGCTTTCGCACGATCGAGCGCGATCTGGAGGCGCGCATGCGCGCGGCGGCCGCGGCGCAGGAGTTCGAGCAGGCAACGCTCGAGCGCAACAGACTGCGCGCGGTTCACTCGCTGCTGGAGCGCCGGCGGGTGGCGAACGAGTCGGTGGGCACACTCGACGCCGTGGCGGTTGCGGTCGACGGGCGGGAGGCCAATGCGCAGGTCTTTCAGGTACGCGACGGGGTGCTCTCAGACCGCCAATCGTTTTATTTGTCGAACGAGACCGAGCGCGATGTGGCAGAGGTGGCAGAGGAGTTCATGCTCCAGTTCTACGCCGCACACTCCTCGATTCCGCCGCTGTTGATCGTTCAGCGCGAGCTCGTCGAAGGCACGGTGCAGGAGGCGCTCACCGAGGCACTCGCCTTACGGCGCGGCGGGCCGGTCGAGCTGCGCGCCGCCGAGCGTGGCGAGAAGCGCAGGATCCTGGAGCTGGCGGAGCGCAATGCGCGCCTGGCGCTCGACGAGGAGCGCTTGCGCGCCGAGCGACGTCGCTCTAGCCGCGTGGAGGCGCTCGAGGGGCTGGCGCTCGCGCTGGGACTCGACGTGCCACCGATCAGGATCGAGTGCTTTGACATCTCTCATCTCGGCGGCACGCAGACGGTTGCCTCGATGGTCGTATTCGAGGGCGGCGCGCCGAAGAAGTCTGACTACCGGCGCTTCACGATCCGCTCGCTCGAGGATGCCTCCGACGACTACGCCGCCATGGCTGAGGTGCTCAGCCGCCGCTTCGCTCAATGGGAGCGCCAGGCTGACATCTCCCCGCACGACCCGGAGTACAACGCGAGCTTCGCGGCCCTGCCGAATGTGGTTGTGATCGATGGCGGCAAGGGACAGCTCGCGGCCGGTCTCGGCCCGCTGCGTGGCTTCCGCGATCGCGGTGTCGCGGTGGTGTCTCTGGCCAAGCGGATCGAGGAGCTGTTCATCCCGGGGCGAGCAGCGCCGCTGGTGCTCGACCACTCGACGCCCGAGCTGCAGCTACTGCAGCGCGTGCGCGACGAGGCGCACCGGTTTGCGATCACCCATCACCGTACGCGCCGCGACAAGGCGATGACGACATCGCTGCTCGACGAGCTGCCCGGCATCGGACCCGCGCGCAAGCGCGCCTTGCTCGCTCATTTCGGCTCCCCGGATGCCGTCGTGGTGGCCTCGCGCGAGGAGCTCCAGGCGGTGCCCGGCCTGCCCGCGAAGGTCGCGCGCGAATTGCATAGCCATTTGCACAGGGCGGGCTGAGCAACCGCCGGGTAACCACCCACGTCCGTTGATCGCGGCACAATGAGCAAGATGGCCGCGAGCGAGTCACGCCTGAAGGATGTTGTGGTGATCACGGGCTTCTCCGGCGCGGGGAAGTCGACGGCGATGAACGTGTTCGAGGACGCGGGCTACTTCTGCGTCGACAACCTGCCCCCGGAGATGATCCGCTCGCTGGTGGAGCTGTTCATGCATGAGGGCTCCAAGGTCGAGCGCGCCGCGGTCGTCTCAGATGTGCGCGGGGGCGTCTACTTCGAGGCGCTGCGAGCGGTCGTGGATGACCTCGACGCGCTCGGCGTCGCCCACCACGTGCTGTTCTTGGAAGCGGCCGAGCAGACGCTGGTGACGCGCTACAAGGAGACCCGCCGGCGCCATCCGCTGGCGCCCGAGGGTAGCGTCGCGGCCGGTGTGGCCGCCGAGCGCGCCCTGCTCGAACCGCTACGCGGCCGTGCCGACCTCGTGATCGACACCACCGGCATGTCCGCGGCGATGCTGCGCGGGAAGATCGCCGATGAGTTCCTGCCTCGCCAGACGGGCGGGAGGCTGGCGCTGACGTTCATGAGCTTCGGCTTCAAGCACGGACCCCCGCGCGAGGAGGACGTGGCGCTCGACGTGCGCTTTCTGGCAAATCCGCATTACGTGCCCGAGCTGCGCGAGCTGACTGGCAACGACGAGCGCGTGGTCGAGTACATCGCGCGTGATGGTCGGTTGGAGGAGCTGTACGAGCGATTGCATCCGCTGCTCGACTTCCTGCTGCCCCAGTACGTTGCGGAGGGTAAGGCGCACCTCGTGATCGCGATCGGCTGTACCGGTGGACGCCACCGCTCGGTCGCGATCGCGCGACACCTGGCCGAGCGCTATCACGACCACGAGGATCTCGACGTGGCGGTCGCCCACCGCGACATCGACAAGCGCTCACGCGAGTCCTGATCTCAAAAACAGGGGTCGCTGATAGCCTTCCAGAGGCACGCCGGGCGCTGGAGCGGTACTCCTGAGGCCCGGCATTGTTCATTTTTCGCTGATGGAGGCCGTGGAGTATGTCGGTACGTGTGGGTATCAACGGATTCGGCCGGATCGGCCGGAACGTGTTCCGCGCCGCCCAGGCGCGGGCCGCAGACGCGGGCGGAGAAGACTCGATCGAGTGGGTTGCGGTCAATGATCTGACCGACGCAAAGACGCTCGCGCACCTGCTGAAGTACGACTCGATCCTCGGCCCCTACCCCGGCACGGTGGCCGCCCGCGAGGGCGCTTTGGAGGTTGATGGGCGGGAGCTGAAGGTGTTCGCCGAGCGCGATCCGGGAGCACTCCCGTGGGGGGAGCTCGGGGTCGATGTGGTGATCGAGTCGACGGGACTATTCACCGACCGCGCGAGCGCCGCCAAGCACCTGGCGCGGTGGCGCGAAGAAGGTGATCATTTCCGCGCCGGCGAGTGATCCCGACGCGACGGTCGTGTTGGGAGTGAACTTCGACGAGGCCTATGACCGCGCCAAGCACGACGTGATCTCAAATGCCTCGTGTACGACCAACTGTCTGGCGCCCGTAGCGAAGGTGGTCAACGACACGATCGGCGTGAAGCACGGCCTGATGACGACGATCCATGCGTATACGGCCGACCAGCGCTTGCAGGATCTGCCGCACAAGGACCTGCGGCGCGCGCGCGCCGCCGCGATCAACCTGATTCCCGCTTCGACCGGTGCGGCGAAGGCGATCGGGCTGGTGATCCCCGAGTTGCAGGGCAAGCTGCACGGCTTCGCGGTGCGCGCGCCCGTGCCGACCGGCTCAGTTGTCGACCTGACGGTGGAGTGCGTGCGCGAGACGAGCGTGCAGGAGGTCAACGGGGCACTGAAAGCGGCGGCGGAGAGCGGGCCGCTGCAGGGCATCATGGCCTACACCGAGGACCCGATCGTCTCCAGTGACATCGTCGGATCGCCGTTCTCCTCGATCGTCGACTCCCAGCTGACGGCCGTGATCGACGGCACGATGCTGAAGGTGGTGGCCTGGTACGACAACGAGTGGGGCTACTCAAACCGTCTGGTGGACCTGGTGCAGAGGGTTCTGTGAGCGATGCGGCTGCTGCGATACTTGCGCGGACGATGAGCGTGGACGTGCGACGGGCAAGCGGGTGCTCGTCGGGTCGATTTCAACGTCCCACTCGCCACGGGCTCGGATGGCGAGCCGCAGGCCGGTGGCGTCCCGCTCGTGAGCGACGACACGCGGATCGCGGCGGCGCTGTCAACGATCGAAGAGCTACGCGCGGGTGGCGCCCGGTTGCTGCTGGTCTCCCATCTGGGGCGACCGGAGGGCAAGCGCGTGGCGGGGCTGTCGCTGGCGCCCGTGGCGGATCGCCTGCGCGAGCTGACGGGTGCGAAGGTGACGCTGGCCCCGGCGGTGGTCGGCGACGAGGTGACGGCGCTGGCTGAGGAACTGCGTGACGGAGACATCCTGGTGCTGGAGAACGTGCGCTTCGAGCCGGGCGAGACGAGCAACGATCCCGAGTTCGCACGGGCGCTGGCGGCGCTGGCGGACCTCTACGTTGACGACGCCTTCGGCGTGGCCCACCGTGCGCACGCGAGCACGGAGGGCATCACGCACCTGCTGCCGAGCGCGGCCGGACGGCTGCTCGAACGGGAGGTCAAGACGCTCACGAAGATCCTCGAAGATCCGCAGCACCCGCTCGTGGCAGTCGTGGGTGGCGCGAAGGTGGCGGACAAGATCGCGGTGATCGAGCGCTTCCTGGAAGTCGCGGACGTGGTGATGATTGGTGGCGCGATGTGCTTTCCGTTCCTATGCGCACAGGGACACACCGTGGGAAGGTCCCTGTGCGACGACGAAGATGTCGAGCATGCACGCAGCGCCCTGTCTCGAGCTAGCGACACGGACTCACCGCAACTCGGCCGAGCGCGCCTGCTGGTGCCGAACGACCTGGTGATCGGCGAGCGCCTGGCGGCGGACGCGGCCCATCGCGTGTTGGATGGGGTGGAGGTGCCGCAGGGCTGGATGGGCTTGGACATCGGCCCCAAGACGGCGGAGCGCTATGCGAGCGTGATCGACAGCGCGGGAACCGTATTCTGGAACGGCCCGATGGGCGCGTTTGAGCTGGAGCCGTTCGCGGCGGGGACGCGGGCGATCGCGCAGGCGGTCGCGCAGGCAAAGGGCCTGACGGTGGTCGGCGGCGGCGACTCCGCGGCGGCGCTGGCGCACTTCGGGCTGGAGGGCGCGGTCGACCACCTCTCGACGGGCGGCGGCGCGACGCTGGAGCTGGTCGAGGGGCGCATCCTGCCGGGAGTGCAGGCGCTGCAGGGCGCGGGGGTGTCCTGTTAGATGGAAGCCCGCCCACCCCAGGCCCACCCGCCCCAGGCCCACTCGCCCGGTGCCCTACGTACGCCACTGATCGCGGGCAACTGGAAGATGTACAAGACGGAGGCGCAGGCCGAGGACTACATCCAGGCGCTGCTGCCGCGCGTGTCGGCGGTGGACGGCGTGGAGGTGGCGATCTGCGTGCCGTTCACGGACCTGCGGGCGATGGTCGACAGTGCACGGGGCTCGCGCGTGGAGGTCTATGCGCAGAACATGCACCACGAGCTCGAGGGCGCGTTCACCGGCGAGGTGTCCCCGGCGATGCTGAGCGACGTGGGCGTGCAGGGAGTGGTGCTCGGGCATTCCGAGCGTAGGCAGCTGTTCGGCGAGACCGACAGGGCGCTGGCGCTGAAGGTGCCGGCCGCGCTGGAAGCCGGGTTGAGGCCGATCCTGTGTGTGGGCGAGACCGAGGAGGAGCGCGATAACGACGACACGGAGCGCAAGCTGCGCCAGCAGGTGCGGGACGGACTTGCGCGGGTGGCGGACGAGCGGCTTGCGGAGGTCACGATCGCGTACGAGCCGATCTGGGCGATCGGGACCGGCCGAGTGGCGAGCGTCGAGCAAGCCCAGGAGGCGGTCGCATTCGTGCGTGCGCTCGTCGGCGATCGCGACAAACAGGCGGCGGAGAGCGTGCGGATCTTGTACGGCGGTTCGGTCAAGCCGGAGAACGCGGCCGAGCTGCTCGGGCAGACGGACGTCGACGGTGCGCTCGTCGGCGGGGCGAGCTTGGACGCTGAATCGTTTGCCCAGATCGTGGCTGCCGCGACGCGATGACGCTCCCCGCCGGTCCAGGCGCGTTGCCGGTTCCGAGCGTCTGCTTGGTCGTGCTCGATGGCTGGGGACTCGCGGAGCCGGGTCCCGGCAACGCCGTGTCGATGGCAAGTACGCCGGTGTTCGACGAGCTGTGGGACGCCTATCCTCATACGACACTGACGGCATTCGGTCGCGCGGTGGGACTGCCCGAAGGCCAGATGGGCAACAGCGAGGTGGGCCACCTGAACCTCGGTGCGGGCGCGGTCGTGCGCCAGGATTTGACGCGGATCGACGATGCGCTCGCGGATGGTGGACTCGCCGAGAACGAGGTTCTGCGCGCGGCGCTTGGGAGGCCCGGGCGCGTGCACCTGCTCGGGCTCGTGTCCGACGGGGGAGTGCATTCGAGCATGGAGCACCTGCGGGCGTTGATCGCGCTGGCGCGCACCCTGAACGGCGGGGGCGCGGGGGAGGGGAAAGACCTGATCGTGCACTCGTTTACCGACGGGCGCGACACGCTGCCGCACTCGGGCGTGGACTTCTTGAAGGAGCTCGATGCAACCGAGGGCGTGCGCGTCGGGTCGGTGCTGGGGCGCTACTGGGCGATGGACCGCGACCGGCGCTGGGACCGCACGCAACGCGCGTATGACCTGCTCGTGCACGGCGCCGCGGAGCACCGCGCCGACAGCGGCGAGGCGGCGGTGCGCGAGGCCTATGAGCGTGGGGAGACCGACGAGTTCATCGAGCCGACGCTCGTCGGTGAGGAGGCTCGGATCTCCCCGACTGACAGCGTGTTGTGCTTCAACTTCAGGCCGGACCGGATGCGGCAGCTGACGCGGGCGCTGGCCGAGGAAGGCTTCGGAGACGGCGCGCAAGACGGCGAGGATCTCCCCGGCTGGAAGGGACGAAACGGGGTGGGTCCGATCGCGCGGTACACGACGCTGACCGAGTACGAGGAGGGCTGGCCCTACCCGGTGGCGTTCCGACCGCAGCGCCCGCAGGCGACGCTGGGGACGGTGCTGGCGGGCGCCGGAGCGAAGCAGCTGCATGTGGCGGAGACGGAGAAGTACCCGCATGTGACGTACTTCTTCAACGGTGGCGAGGAGGCGCCGCTGCAGGGCGAGCGGCGCGCGCTGGTCGACTCGCCGCGGGACGTGCCCACGTATGACCACAAGCCGGAGATGAGCGCACGCGCCGCGGCGGCGGCGTTCACGGCGGCTTGGCTGAAGGAGCGGCCGGCCTTCGGGATCATCAATTTCGCGAACGCCGACATGGTTGGTCACACGGGTGTGATCGAGGCGGCGGTGACGGCGGTCGAGACGGTCGATGAGTGCCTCGGCGAGGTTGTGGCTACCGTGCACGAAGGGGGTGGCGTGTGCGTCATAACAGCCGATCATGGCAACGCCGATCACATGCTCGAGCCCGACGGTAGCCCCAACACGGCACATTCGCTGAATCCGGTGCCGCTGATCGTGACGGCGCCGGGGCTGACGCTGAGAGCGGGGGATGGGATCCTGGCGGACGTCGCTCCGACGGTGCTCGATCTGCTGGCGATGCGCCAGCCGCTGGAGATGACCGGTCGTTCCCTGATCGAAGCGCGAAAGGAGACGTAGTGGATAAGGCTGCGGCGAACATCCAAAGACGAGGATCGCTGAAGGCGCTGGCCGCGTTCTTCATCGGCTCAGGGGTGAACCACTTCGTGATTCCAAAGACGTATGAGCAGATCGTCCCGCCGGGTCTGGGTGACCCTGCGATGCTCGTGCGGGTCAGCGGGGTGGCCGAGGTCGCGGGTGGCGTGGGCGTACTACTGCCGCAGACGCGCCGGCTGGCGGGCCTCGGCCTGATCGCGCTGCTGGCGGCGGTGTTCCCGGCGAACCTCTACATGGCCCGGAATCCGGCGAAGTTCGAGAAGATCCCGGCCTGGGCGCTGTACGCGCGGCTGCCATTGCAGCCTCTGATGATGTGGTGGGCCTGGCGGGCGACGAAGCCGCTGTGAATCGTCTCCACTCGACCATTGCATAGCGGTCTTTGCGGTGGGCCATGTGTGTCTGTGCGGGCGGGCGATGCGTGCTGACGCTGCTATGTTCGGGATAGTAGGGCTTACGTATCGATTGCCATCATGTCGACCGCGACCGCCGTCAAGATCCCGTCCGGGGAGGAGTCTCTCAGCGAGGGAGAGGTGCGCGCCTGGCGCGGTCTGCTGAGGGCGCACGCGTGTTTGGCCAAGCGACTGGATGCCGAGCTCGAGCAGGCGCACGGATTGCCGATGACCTCGTATGAGGTGCTGCACCACCTGCGAGGACGCGAGCGGGGGGCGGATGCGGATGTGTGATCTGGCCGAGCAGGCGCAGCTGTCGCGCAGCGGGCTGACTCGGCTGGTCGATCGCTTGGAGCGTGACGAGCTGCTGGAGCGCTGCTCGTGTGACCACGACGCGCGCGGATCCTATGCGTGTCTGACCGAGCTGGGACGGGAGCGGTTGGCAGAAGCACGCGGCACGCATCTGGCGGTGGTGAGGGAGCACTTCTTCTCGCGCTTCTCCGAGGGTGAGTTGAGTGCGCTGGCGGATTTGTGGGATCGCATCGCGCCCTGCGGCAACGGCTGCTGATCTCAAGGCTCCTCCGGGCTTGCGCGGCCCGGCGCGGTGGCGGCGATGCATGAACAAGGCGCTGGCAATCGCGAGCAGCACCGCGACGAGCCCGTAGATGCCGAACGCCTCGATCGCTTTGCCGGCGGAGTGGCCGAGGAAATAGGCGAGCAGGCCGATCGCGCTCGCCCAGCAGATCCCGCCGAGTGCGTTCCAGAAGAAGAATGAGCGCCAGCGCATGCGTGTGGCGCCGGCCAGCCACGAGGCCCAAACGCGCAGGCCGAGGATGAAGCGGCCGAAGAACACGGCCTTGGGGCCGTGGCGCTCGAAGAATGGCTCGCCGGTCTCGAGGACCTGCAGGCGCTGGCCATGGAAGCGGCCGGGGCGTTCGAGCAGCCAGCGCCCACCGCGACGGCCGATCTGGTAGCCGATGTTGTCGCCCACGATCGCGGCGGCCGCGGCGAGGGGGATGACGAGCTCGATTTTGAGCTTGCCTTGGGAGGCGAGCACGGCGGCGGCGATCAGTGCGGTCTCTCCCGGGATCGGAACGCCGGCCGACTCGGCCATCACGATCGCGAACAGCAACGGGTAGCCGGAGACTTCGACGAGGTGGGTGACGTTGATGAGGGACGCGAGCATGGGGAGGCCCTCTTAGGATGCCGTAGCGATGGCTGCTTTCACGATCCAAGCCCGCGATAGCTCCTCAGATGCCCGTGCGGGTGTGCTTGAAACCGCGCACGGCGATGTTCGCACACCCGCATTCGTGCCGCTGGCGACGAAGGCCACGGTGAAGGGATTGCTGCCGGCGGAGGTGGCGGCGCTGGGGTACGAGATGGTGCTCGGCAACACCTTCCACCTGCTGCTCAATCCCGGCCCCGAGCTGATCGAGCGCTTCGGTGGGATGGGCAGCTTCATGGGCTGGGATGGCCCGATCGTGACCGATTCCGGTGGATTTCAGGTGTTCTCGATGGGACACGGGACGGTGGCGGAGGAGATCAAGGCCCGCTCATCCCGTGCCCGCGGCGGGGGCGACCGCGACGGAGTCGGCGGGCAGGGCGGGGCGGGTGAGCGCGCTGCCTCAGGCGATCGTGAGGGCGCGATCTTGGCGATCGAAGAGGAAGGAGTGCGCTTTCGCTCATATGTGGACGGGCGCGAGCGCTTTCTCTCGCCCGAGGGCTCGATGGCGATGCAGGCGGCGTTGGGCTCCGACTTGGCGCTGGTGTTCGACGAGTGCACGCCGTTCCACGTCGACCGCGAGTACACGGCGCGTTCCACTGAGCGCACCCACCGTTGGCTGGGGCGCTGCCTGGGCTGGCACGCCGAACATGGGCCTGCCGGCCAGTTGGTGTACGGGATCGTTCAGGGTGGTGTCTACGAGGATCTGCGGCGCGAATCGGCCAGGACGATCGTCGAGAGTGGCTGCGACGGGGTCGCGATCGGCGGGTCGCTGGGCGCCGAGAAGGCGCAGATGTATGAGGTGGTCGCTTACGCGACGAGCGAGCTGGGGGGCGAGCACGAGCGTAAGCCGAGCATCTGCTGGGAATCGGCGAGGTGGACGACCTGATCAGGGGCGTGGAGCTGGGGATCGACACCTTCGACTGCGCGATGCCGACCCGCTTGGGCAGGCACGGCACGGCGCTGGTCGCTGACCCGGAGAATCGCTGGCGCGTCGATCTGAAGAAGGCTCAGTGGCGCGAGTCCGAGGAGCCGCTGCTCGAGGGCTGCGAGTGTCCAGCCTGCGCGGAGGGTCTGTCGCGTGCGTACCTGAGCTATCTGGCGCGCGCCGGTGAGCTGACGGGAGCGCGACTGCTGAGCATGCACAACCTCGCTTTCCTGGCACGGCTGATGAGCGATTTACGTGAGGGAATCCTCGTGGGGGAGCTGACAAGCGTGGCAGGCGCGTGGCGCGCCGGAGAGTTCTCTCGCATGCGCTGAGTAGCTTCACCGGTGGCTTTCCGGTGTGGTGTAAGGGCAACACGGATACCCGTCAAGTGTCAGATGCCGGTTCGAGTCCGGCCGCCGGAGCCATGTGTTGAAGGCGACGGTTGAGGCTGCTAGCCTGCTGGGCAATTGACGGGTGTCCAGCCCGAAAGGGCAGTTGCCTTACCGAGGGGCCCCGCGTAAGCGGGGCCCCTCGCCTTATTTGGTGTTTTCCGCTACCAGCTGTTTGAGTGCGGAGGAGGCTTCATGGACGTCGGAGTAGACGACATTGCGCAGCACGATCTTGGTCGGGGTTGGGGCGGTGGCGATCACGACGGCGACGATCACGACAGCGATGGCGAGCAGCACGACGGCCGCAAGCAGCACGCGACCACGCCGCCGGCCGGCGGATGAGCCGGAGGAGGCGGCGGGCCGCCGCGACCGAGGCCTCATGTCGTGGGGGGCCCTGGCGCGGGCGCCGGGGAGTGACAGAACCAGCGGAGGAGCCCCCGCGCGCGGAACCGCGCGGCCCTGTAGCCAGGAGGCTCGTCGCCGCGGTCGCCGGGCCGCCGCTGCGCGCGCCGTCGGCGGGTTCGCCGGGAGAGATCCCGCGTGCCCCGTCATCGATTGCTCGACCCATCTCGCGTGCGGTCTGGTAGCGATCGCGCGGGTCGAGCGCGAGTGCGATCGCGACCGCGTCGGCCAGCTCTGCACCGACGGCGGCGACCAGCGTGTCGAGCATCGCGGGCTCCTCTCGCTGCTGCTTGAGCGCGAGCTCGGTCAGCGAGGTGGCCTCATATGGCAGCCGCCCGGAGATCAGTTGGTAGGCGACGACCCCGAGCGCGTATAGATCGGCGCGTGGGCCGGCCTCCTCGCCGCGCGCCTGCTCGGGAGCAAGATAGGCGGCGGTGCCGAGCACCGAGCCGACCTGGGTGATGCTCGACTGCTCGGTCGCCTTGGCGATGCCGAAGTCGGCCAGCTTGACCTCGCCCTCGCGCGCGCGCAACAGGTTGCCAGGCTTGACGTCGCGGTGGACGACGCCGTGACGGTGGGCGTAGTCCAAGCCCTCGCACGCCTGCTCGATGATCGAGACGGCCTCGTCCACCTCTACCCAGCCGTCGTCGCGCAGGATCTCCGCGCAGGAGGAGCCTTCGATGTACTCCATCACGATGAAGTGCCGGCCCGAGGGCTCGTCGAGGCCGGAGTCGAAGATCTGCACGATGTTGGGATGAACCAGGCGCGCGGCGGCCTGCGCCTCGCGCTGGAAGCGCGAGACGAACGTGGGGTCGTCAGCGAGGTGCTCGGCGAGCAGCTTGACCGCCACCTGGCGCTCCAGGCGCAGGTCGAAGCGCGAGGTGCACGGTGGACATCCCGCCGAAGCCGAGCCGGCCCTCCAGGCGGTAGCGCCCGGCGATCTTTACGTCGCTCATTTACCGCTTTCCTGGGCACCGCCCGCGCCCGGTCCTCCGGCGCCGCTGGCACCCGAGCCGCTTTCGCCGCCGATGCCCGTGCCGCCTCCCGGTCCGCTCGACGCCCCAGGTGCGCTTTCGTCCCCGGGAGCGGGTGTGCCACCTCCCGGTGTGGTGGCTGTGGGGGTGCTCGTCGTGGGGGTGGTGGAGGTGGCGGTCGTTTCGGTGTGGGTGCTCGTCGTCGTGGGTGTCGTCGTGGTTGCTGGCGGTCGTCGTGGGCGTGGTCGTCTTCGTCGTCGAGGTCGTCTGCGGGAGCGGCTGCACGCACAGCGCGAGCGCGCGGCGACGCAGGTTCGCGATGCCCAGGCTGAGCGTTTTATGCAGGCCGGAGTCGACGGTCGAAGGCAGCGCCGCGAAATCTGCTTCGGTTTTCTCGATCGCGGCTTCGGTGGCGGTGCAGCTCCCTTCGCCGCTCTGTGCGGCCTGAGCGACTGCTTCGAAATCGCTCTTCAATGGCCCGGCGTTGGCGGCTGGGATCAAGCCCTTGCCGGAGCTCCCGCAGGCGACGAGCAAGGCGGCGAAGACGCCCAGCAGGCCGGCGCAGAGGAGACGGATCAGGCGATTCACCGCTCACTGACCGTACTCCAGGCGCTCGGCAAGCGAGTCTGGCAGACGTGCCGCGCGGATCGCGCCGGCGGCGCCGGCCACGTCGTAGTCGGTGCGCCGGAAGGAGGCGCTCAGGCCGTCGAGATCGAGCAGCAGCCATGAGGCGCGCGGGTCACCGTCGCGCGGCTGCCCGACGCTGCCCGGGTTCAGCAGCCATTCGCCGCTGCAGAGATCGAGCTGCGCGCCCTCGCGCCTGGGCTCGCCGGTGGCGAGCTCGCCCTCGTGGCGCACGAACGAGAGCGCAACATGCGAATGCCCGATCAGGCAGATGCGATCGGGCTGACGGTCCAGGCACAGCTCAGCGAGCAACGCCGAGAGCACGTACTCCCACACGGGATCGCGTGGGCTGGCGTGATAGAGGCCGATCGAGCCCTCCTGTCCCTGCGGGCGCAGCTCCGCGAGGAAGGCGCGGTTCGCGGGCGCGATCACCTCCTGAGTCCACTGCGCCGCGAGTCTCGCGCCTGGGGAGAACTCGTCGAACGGGATCTTGCCCACGACCGCGAGATCGTGGTTGCCGGCGAGGCACACCGCGGCGTGCTCGCGAGCGAGCTCCACGCAGACGTCGGGGTCGGCGCCGTAGCCGACGAGGTCGCCGAGGCACCACAGCTCTGACGCGTCGCTGGCGGCGACCGCATCGAGGACCGCCTCAAAAGCCTGGCGGTTGCCATGGATATCGGAGATGACCGCGACCTTCATTGCTGTCGCAGTTCGTCCACGCGCCGCCCTACTCGTCCTCTGATCCAGCCTCCGCGCCACCGTACTCGGGCAGGTTCTTGATGCCCTCGCGGGTGCGCCACTTGGAGTAGTTGTCCTCCATCGCGTCGATCAGCTCGCGCATGAAGCGCGGAGAGAGGTTGACACGCGAGACGACTACGCCCGGGACCTCGTCGGACTCGACCTCGTGGTCGACGCGCGCGAAGGTGACCGTGAACTCGTAGTCAGAGTGGCTGACGTTGGCGAAGTTCGCATATACGCCCCCCATGATCTCGGGAGAGAGATGAATGTTTATGTGGCGCTCGGCGCCTGAGTCTTGATCGTTCACACAGCTAGTATCGCAATCGGTGAGCACGGATCGATGACCGAGTCTCTTTGCAACGTCCCATGAAGAGCGTCTCCACGCCGCTGGACGGCCTACGTGAGGCC
The DNA here is from genome assembly GCA_963804555.1 of uncultured Solirubrobacterales bacterium. GTDB lineage: Bacteria > Actinomycetota > Thermoleophilia > Solirubrobacterales > Solirubrobacteraceae > Palsa-744. Next base: position 514,103 of record CAWDQX010000003.1, on the reverse strand, counting down.
GTGCTGGCGGCCGCCGGAGAGCTGGCGGGCGAGCCCTCGGGCAAGACCGGTGCCCGTGGGGGGATTGTGCTGGAGCGTCCACCGCGCGCGGACTTCGGCGACTACTCGACCAACGCCGCTTTGCTGCTGGCGCCGGTGGTGGGTGCTCCCCCGCGCGAGGTGGCAGAGCGACTGGGGAGAGAGCTGGAGCGTCGGCTCGGCGCGAGCATCGAGCGCTTCGAGGTGGCGGGACCGGGTTTTCTCAATCTCTTTCTCGCCGACACCTGGCTCGCTGGCTCGCTCGCTGAGGTTTTGAATGCCGGGGAGGCATTCGGGGCCGACGGCGCCCACGCCCGCGAACGCATCCTTGTCGAGTTCGTCTCGGCCAACCCGACCGGACCGATGCACGTCGGCCACGCGCGCAACGCCGCCTACGGAGACGCGCTAGGCCGCCTGCTGGCTTTTCATGGCCACGAGGTGGAGCGCGAGTTCTACGTCAACGATGCCGGCTCGCAGGTGGGCAAGCTCGGCGAGTCGATTCTCGCGTTGGCACGGGGCGAGCAGGTTCCCGAGGACGGCTATCGGGGCGCCTACGTTGAGCAGCTCGTCCATCTGGCCGACGCCCAATCGAGCGACTCCGGCGGAGGTGGGGCACGCCGCTGTGGCGATGATGGTGGGGGCGATGCAGGAAGCACTCGGCGCGTTCAACGTCGAGGGCTTCGATCACTGGGCCTACGAGAGCAAGCTCCACGAAGGAGATCCGAGCCCGGTCGAGCACACGCTCGCGATCCTCGAGCGCGATGGGCACACCTACCGGAGCGAGGGGGCGCTGTGGCTGCGCAGCACCGACTACGGCGACGACAAGGATCGCGTGCTGGTGCGCTCAAACGGAGAGCACACCTATTTCGCCTCGGACATCGCCTACCACCAGGACAAGCGCGAGCGCGGCTTCGACCGCCAGATCGACGTTTGGGGCGCCGATCACCATGGCTACGTGGCGCGGATGAAGGCCGCATACGAGGCGCTCGGCGGCGATCCCGGAGCATCTGGAGCTGCTGATCATGCAGCTCGTCCATCTGATGCGCGGCGGGGAGCGCGCGCAGATGGCCAAGCGCTCCGGCGAATTCGTCACGCTCGATGATCTCCTCACCGAGATCGGCGTGGACGCGGCGCGTTGGTATTTGCTGGCTCGCTCACATGAGACGACGGTCGATCTCGATCTCGACTTGGCCCGGGAGCAGTCGAGCGAGAACCCCGTCTACTACGTCCAGTACGCGCATGCGCGGATCGCCGCGGTGCTCGCGAAGGTGGGGGAGGCGCGCGTGCAGGAGGCGCTGGCGGGTGTTGCGGATGCGGGCGGGGCATGCAAGCGGGATCTGGCGCTGGGCCGGGCGGACCTGGCCTGCCCGGGACTGGCGCAGGGCGAAAACGGCGCACCGCTGCACGCGGCCGAGCGGGCACTGATCAAGCAGCTACTCGCCTTTCCGGAGGAGGTGCAGGAGGCCGTCGAGCGGCGCGCTCCGCACCGGATCACGGCTTATGCGCTGACACTGGCCCAGGACTTCACGGCCTTCTATCGAGACTGCCGTGTGCTCGGCGCCGAGCCCGTTGCCGTCGAGTCGCTGCGAATCGCGCTGTGCGAGGCGACTGGGCGTACGATCGCGCGCTGCTTGGACCTGCTCGGCGTGAGCGCGCCGGCAGAGATGTAGGCCGCGGGTACCTAGGCCGATCGGCCTAGCTTCAGTCGAACCGCGCCAGGTCCGCCTCCAGTCGGGCGGCGTCGGTGGAGCTGAGTTGCGGGGCATCAATCTCGTGGCTGGCCTCCTCACGGGCGTGGCGGCGCCAGCGGGGCAGCAGCACGGCGAGCGTGGCGAGCAGCGCCAAAAACGCCGCCAGTGGGACGAGATAGACGGTCAGGTCGAAGCCATGCGCGCTCGGCAGCGCGAGCACTGTCGGGCCGTACTGTCCGACTAGCGCGCGTTTGATCTGGGCTTCGGTCAGTCCTTCATCGATCAGGCTCTGGATGAACGCCCGCTCGCGATTTGCCTGCGGGGACTCGGCGACCTGGAGCGGAATTTTGCAGGTGACACACATCACCTGACGCTCGATCACCGGCAGGGAGGTATGGGTGCCCGCCCCCCGCGCCGGCCGCTCCCATGCCAAATGCGGCGGAGGCGCTCAGGCAGAGCAGTAGCAGGGCGAGGAGGGTCGCGGGAGCCGCGAGACGGCGCGAGAAGCACCGACGATAACGGAGCGAGGGGAGGGGGCTCACGAGCTCTCCGACAGCGCGATCGCGCGGTTCAGGAAAGCTTGGTCGATCTCGCCGCGCGAGATCGCCACGATGTGGCCTTGACGGTCGATCACGAAGCTCTCGGGGAGCTGGTCGGTGCCGTAGGAGTGGGCGAAGTCGCCGTCGGTGTCGCGCAGGTTCGGGTAGGTCAGGTGGTATTGACGCACGAAGCTTTCGGAGTCGGGCGAGGCGTCGAGGTAGGTCACGCCGAGCACGGTCGCGTCGTGGCGCTCCAGCTGACTCTGGGCGCGCTCGAGCAGGGGAGCCTCGAGCTGGCATGGTTCGCACCAGGAGGCCCAGAAGTTCAACACGACCACCTTGCCGCTGAAGGAGGCGAGCGTGGCAGTGCGAGCACTGGAGAGGTCGGGCAGCGAACGAGTGGCGTCCGGCGCCAGAGGATGCTGGCCCTTTGCAACCGCTTCGTCCAGTGTCCGGCTGGCCGACTGATGGGATATGCCATAGATCAGCAGGCCGATCAGGCAGGCGCCGAGCAGCGAGACGAGGATCGGCAGTAGACGGCGGCTCACGGCTACGAAGGGTAGACCCAAGACGGCAGATAGGAGTTGGCCGAAGCCGCCGGATAGGAGTCGACGTAAGCCGCGTAATATCTGCCGTTGCGCGGCGGTAGCTCAGTTGGTAGAGCGCAAGCTTCCCAAGCTTGAGGTCGCGGGTTCGACCCCCGTCCGCCGCTTCGCGTACATCCTGGCCGGTTAGCCAGTAGCATCGACCGCACATCCCGTGGCGATCCCAGGAGGTCCCGATGGCATCGGTTGGCAGCGATCTCGAGAATGTGCTCCTCACCGAGCCCGAGGTTTGGGAGCACGGCGTGCCGAACGAGCTGTTCGCGCGCATGCGCGGGGAGTGCCCCGTGCATTGGACCTCGGGCATCACCGAATTTCCCGAGGAGCCCGGCTACTGGTCGGTGACCACGGCCGATGACGTCCACGCGGTGAGCCGTGACTGGCAGACCTACTCGTCCGAACTTGGGGGCATCGTGGTCGCCAACATCGGCTTGCCGATCGAGCTTACACGCGCGATGTTCATTGGCATGGACCCGCCCAAGCACGACCGCATCAAGGCGCTGTTCCAGGCGGGCTTCACGCCGAAGCGGATCGCCGCCCACGAGGACGCGATCAGGGCGATCGTGGTGGAGGCGCTCGAGCGGTTAGAAGGCCCACCCGCCCGAGAGACGTGCGACCTGGTCGCCGACGTGGCCCAGCCGGTGGTCTCGCGCGTGATCGGTAGTTTCATGGGTATCCCGCCGGAGGACGACGAGGCATGGGCGCGCCTGATGAACATGATGCTGGCGGCCGGCGACCCCGATCTGAACCCGCACGAGAGCGTCGTGGCAGGGGTGCAAGCGGGCGTCGTGGAGATCTTCGAGCGCTGCGGGAAGCTGATCGCGGAGCGCCGCGAGACCCCGACGGACGACCTGACGAGCGTGCTGGTGCACGCCGAAGTGGACGGTCAGAAACTCGAGGAACACGAGATCGTAATGGGCTTCTTCCTGCTTGTCGCCGCCGGCAACGATTCCACGAAGGCCACCTACTGCAGCGGCATGCGAGCGTTGATGGAAAACCCCGATCAGCGCCGGCTGCTGCTGGACGACCCGTCGCTGATCCCGGGCGCCGTGGAGGAGTCGCTGCGGATGTTTCCCGCGTTCGCCCACTTCCGCCGCACCGCGACCTGCGACACCGAGCTCAACGGACGCCAGATCAAAGAAGGCGAGAAGGTCGTCATGTGGTACGTCTCCTCAAACCGGGATGAGACCCGTCACGAGGACCCTGATCGCTTCGACGTGCGCCGCACCACCGAGCACCAGGCCTTCGGCGCCGGCGGTCGTCACTTCTGCTTGGGCACCGCGCTGGCCCGGCTGGAGCTCAACACCATGTTCGAGGAGACCCTCGCCCGCTTCCCGGCGATGGAGCCGGCGGGCCGGCCGACGATCGTGGAATCGGTGTTCGTCAACCAGCTCAAGACGCTGCCCGTGCGGCTGTCGCCGGCGTAGGCGCAGATGGGCATGGGGCGCTCGTAGATTTCGTAGGCTGGCAAGTGGCCTGAGCCGGCGTTCATCATGCTCACTCCACGATCGTGACCGGCCCGTGCGCGGCGAGACTCACGCGCGTGCCGGCCGGTAGGGCCTGATCGCCCTGCACCCGTGCGAGCAGCACCTGCTCGCCGTCGGACTCCCCGATGCGGATGTGAAGCAGCGCGTCGTGCCCGTAATAGCGGCATTGCTCAACCTCTCCCACCAGTCCGTCGTCGGCCGACTCTTCGCGAGGGCGCACCTCCAGCTGCTCGGGACGGACCATCACGACCCCACTCGTCCTACCCAGCGTCCCCGTGCCCGGTGGCATCGGATCCGAGCGCAGCACCAGCATGCCCAGTGAGGTCCTCGCTGTGCCACGTTCGAAATCCGCGTCGATCAGGTTGACGGCGCCCAGAAACTGCGCCAGCTCGACATCGACGGGCAGCGTGTACAGCTGATCTGGCGTCCCGCCCTGGACGATCGTGCCGTCGCGCAGCACCGCGACCGTGTCGGCGAGCGACAGCGCCTCCTCCTGATCGTGCGTCACGAGGACGGTCGTCACCCCTTGCGCGCGCAGCAACGCGTGTACCTCCTCCCGCACGCGGGTCCGCAGTGAGGCGTCCAGCGAGGAGAATGGCTCGTCCAGCAGCAACACCTCGGGTCGCCGGGCCAACGCTCGCGCTAACGCCACGCGCTGCTGCTCGCCGCCGGAGAGCTGATGGGGATAGCGGTCTGCGAGCGACGCCAACCCGACCATCTCCAGCAGCTCTCCCACCGCACCACCGCGACGCTCTTCGCGGGACAGACCGAAGCCGACGTTCCCCTTCACGGTCAAATGCGGGAATAGTGCGCCCTCCTGAGGCACGTAGCCGATCCCGCGACGCTCGGGCGGGACGTATGTGTGTCCGTCGTCAAGTACCCGCGAGCCGAGCGAAACTCGGCCCCGCTCGGCACGCTCGAAGCCGGCGATCACCCGCAGTAGTGTCGTCTTGCCGCAGCCCGACAGTCCCAATACTGCTGTCAGCGAGCCGGCCGGCACATCGAGATCCACGCCCCTCAGCACCGGCTGGGCGGAATAGCCCTTCCATAAGTCGGTGACCGTCAGCTCGCTCATCGCTGTCCCATGCGCGCCAGTGTGAGCATGCGGCGGCTCAGCAGGTATGCCGGCACAGCCGAAATGGCGACCATCAACGCGGCGTAGGGGGCGGCGGCGCCATAGGAGAAACCGCTTGTGTATGCCCAGAACTGGGTCGCCAGCGTGTTCACGCCGGTTGGGTGCAGCAACAGGGTCGCCGTCAGCTCGGTCGCCGCGGAGATGAACACGAGCGCGAACGCCGCCCCGAGCCCGGGGGCGAGCAGTGGCAGGGTCACCCGCCACCACACGACCACCGGGCGTCGGCCCAACGAGCGTCCCGCCTCCTCCAGGCTGGAGGAGGTTTGCGCCATCGCCGAGCGTACGCCCACTACGGCGAGCGGCAGGAACAGGATCGCGTAGGCCACGATCAGCTCCAGCGTGCTCTGGTACAGGGGCAGGGCGTAACGGACGGAGAACGACACGAGACCAAGTGCGATCACCAGTCCGGGGAGCGCTTGCGGTAGATATGCGAGGCGCTCGATCAGCAGCGTCAGGCGGTTGCGATGGCGCATCGCCAGTGCCGTCACCGGCACCGCTAGCGCGGTCGCCAATGCGGCCGCAGCTGCCGAGAGCTCGGCCGTGTGCCAGGTATCGGTCAGGATCGACGCGGGCGGCAGGGTGGTGGATCCTCCCCGCACCAGCCAGTAGACCAGAGAGCCGATGGGCACCCCCAGCCCCAGTCCGCTCAGCGCGAGCAAGCCAACCAACGCGGGCGCCCTCCAGCGGCCTAGCGCCACCCGCGGCGCCGGGCGCCGGGCGCCCGTGCCGCTGCGCAGCGTCCGTCCGTGTCCGCTGAGGGCCAGCTCGCCGCCGAGCACAGCGACGCTCAGCAGAACCAATACGAGCGACAGGGCGCACGCCGCGGCGGTGTCGAACCCGAGGTTGAACTCTGTGAAGATTGCCACGGTGAACGTCTGGTACTGGACGATCTCAAAAGCGCCGTACTCAGCCAGCAGGCCGAGCGTCACGAGCAGACAGCCGCCCAGCACCGCCGGTGAGATCTGGCGCAGCGTCACCCGCCAAAACGTCCGCCATGGTCCCAACCCGAGACTGCGAGCAACCTCCTCCAGGGCCGGGTCTACGCTGCTCAGGGAGGCGGCGACCGGCAGGTACAGGAGCGGATACAGCGACAGCGTCATGATCAGCACAGCGGCCAGGTATCCGTGCAGCCCCGGCTCGAGCGAGACCCAGCCAAAGCCCACGACGAAGTCCGGGATGCCGAGCGGCAGCACGAGTGCAACAGCCCACAGGCGGCGGCCGGGCAGTGTTGTGCGCTCCACGCACCAGGCGCCCGCCACGCCGATCACCGCGCACAGAGCGGTGCACGCGAATGCCAGGCGCACGGTGTTCCACAGCAGCACCGCGGTGTTGTGGCGCAGCAGCAGACGTTCGATTTCTCCCCAGGCTGGCTGCAGGGCCTCGTCGACGAGGAACACGAGCGGTAGCAGCACCAGTCCGGCCGCGAGTAGGCCGCCGGCTACGCTCGCCAGCGGCCAGCGCCGCCGCCCCGACCACGCGCGCGCCCAACTGCTCGACCGCGACACGCGCGGCGTCGATGCGGCCGGCTCGAAGGGGGCGAGCGTGCTCATCTCATCGGCTCCCAACTCCTACAACAGGCCGAGCTTCTGCTCGAGCTCGAGCGGCGCGCTGCCGTTGCCCAGATCACTGATGGTGACGGGCGCGAGAGCCAGTTCGTCGAACGGCTTCAGCGGCTGGGCCGTCAACACGCCGGAGCCGATCGGGTACTCGTAGCTGTGGCTGTGGGCGAGGATCTCTTGCCCTTCCTTACTCACCAGGAAGGCCACGAACTTCTGTGCGGCGGCTTGACGGGGGCTCGACTTCAGCACCGCCGCGCCCGACACGTTGAGCAGGTAGCCCGGGTCGTGTGGCGCGTAGTAGTGCAGCGCCGAGTGCATGCCGCTCGCACCGACCTCGTCGCGCAGGCGGTACCAGTAGTAGTGGTTGATGATTCCCACGGTGCTCTCGCCGTTGTTGACCTGGGCCACTACGGTCTCGTTGTCGGGGTAGACCTTCCCGTTGGTCTGTAGGCCCTTCAGCCATTTTTCAGCGGTGGCCACGCCGTCGAGCTTCGTGATCGCGGTGACCAGCGGCTGGAAGTCGGTCTCCGATGGGGCGAACCCGAGCTTACCTTTCCACTGCGGTTGCGCGAGTTCGAGGATCGAGCTCGGCAGTTCTGAGGCCTTGATCTGAGAGGTGTTGTAGACGAGCACCGATACGCGCGCGGAGACTCCCACCCAATCGCCCTGCGGCGAGCTGTACTTGCTCGGCACCGCTGCCAGGGTCGAGGCCGGGAGCGGGGCGAGCAGGCCCTTTTCTTGGAGGTCCTCCAACACCGGTGTGTTCTCGGTGTAGAAGACATCGGCCGGAGAGCTCGAGCCCTCCTGCAAGATCTGGTTGCCGAGCACGTCCTCGTCGTCGGAGCGGACCTCGACTTTGATTCCAGTCTGCTTTTCGAATCCTGCCACCAGCCGCGCTGTGGTCTGTTCGTGCTGGCCGTTGTACAGCGTGATCGTGCTCGCGGAACCCGATGATCCGCTCGTGCCGCCGCAGGCCGTTAGCGTGATGGCCGTTACGAGGAGGAGCAGCAACGAGAGGGAGGAGAAGGTCTTGTGCTTGGGCATCGATATCCGATCGGGTGGGTAGGGATTACGAACCGCAAGTTATCACAGGGAATTAGGGTTGCCTAACTCGACCGTCGAGGGTTGCAAGACTGCGACCAACGTGACGGTCGATACGCTGGGTGGTCCCCTCCGCCGTCGTTTCCGGGAGAATGGGCCGATGCATGTCACCGCAAAGGCCGACTACGCCGTGCGAGCGGCCGTGGAGCTGGCCGCCGGGAGCCAGGATTCGCCCCGTAAGGTCGATCAGCTTGCCCAAGCCCAGGACATCCCGGTGTCCTTCCTGGAGAACATCCTCACCCAGCTGCGCTCCGCCGGGATCGTGCGCTCCCAGCGCGGCCCCGAGGGCGGCTACTGGCTGGCCCACCCCGCTGAGGAGGTGAACCTGGCGCAGGTGATCCGCGCGGTCGAGGGCCCGCTCGTGGGGATTCGCGGCCAGCGCCCGGAGGAGATCGAGTACCACGGCTCCTCAGAGTCCTTGCGTCAGGTGTGGGTCGCGTTGCGAGCGAACCTACGCAAGGTGCTCGAGCACGTCACGGTCGCCGACGTGGCCGCTGGCAAGCTGCCTAAGGAGATCCTTGCCCTGACCAAGCAAGAGGAAGCCTGGCACACCCGCTAGGACGCCGCTGGGCGGCGCCTGGCTGCGTCCTCGGTCGCTCGCGTGCGTAGCACGCCACGCTCCCTGCGTCCTTGCCATGCTTGCCCATCGACGCCCTAGCACTCTGCGGATACGAAGGGCTTGCTCGGAATGACGCCGCAAGTATTAGGCGACGAACACACGGGGTGCAGGCAGTCGCACCGCGAGGATCTGGCCCTCGGCGAGCTCCAGTTGCTGGGCGCTCTCGCGTGTGATCTGGGCCCAGATGTCGCGGCCGTCGTGCAGGGTCAGCTCGACGCGCACCTCGAAGCCCAGATGCACGACCCGCCGTACGAGCGCCTCCGTCGTGCTTCCGTCGGGCTCTGCCAGGATCTGGATGTCGTGCGGGCGCAGGAATGAGTCGCCGAGGCGGTTGACCGGGCCGATGAAGGACATCACGAACTCGTTGCTCGGGCTCTCATAGAGATCGCGTGGTGAGCCGGCCTGCTCGATCCGCCCGGCGTTCATCACCACGATCTGCTCGGCGACTTCCATCGCCTCCTCCTGGTCGTGGGTCACGAAGATCGTGGTTACGTGGATCTCCTCGTGCAGCTTGCGCAGCCATTCGCGCAACTCGGCGCGCACTTGCGCATCGAGCGCTCCGAAGGGCTCATCCAGCAGCAGCACCTGCGGCTGGACCGCCAGCGCACGGGCCAGCGCCATGCGCTGAAGCTGTCCACCCGAGAGCTGCGACGGGTAGCGCTCGGCGAGCCCGTCCAGGCGCACGAGCCCGAGCAACTCCTTCACGCGCGCGCGAATCTCGTCCTTCGGTCGTTTGCGCACGCTCAGGCCGAAGGCGACGTTGTCGTGCACGGTCATGTGCTTGAACGGAGCGTAGTGCTGGAAGACGAAGCCGACGCCGCGAGTGCGGGCGGGAGCATCGGTGACGTCGTGCTCGCCGATCACCACCTCGCCGGTGTCCGGCGTCTCGAGGCCCGCGATGATGCGCAGTAGCGTCGACTTGCCGCTTCCGCTCGGACCGAGCAGCGCCGTCAGGGCGCCGTCGCCGACCGTGATGCTCACATCCTCGAGCGCCACGAAGTCGCCGAAGCGCTTACCCACGTTGCGGACCTCGATCGCCATCAGACCGCCGTCCGTCTGCGCGTGCGCCGTGTGAGCAGGTTCATCGCAAGCAGCGTGCCGAGTGCCAACAGCGCCAGCACGACGGCGGCGGTGTAGGCCCCGGTCGCGTCGAAGTTCTCAAAGCGATCCTGCACGTACAGCGGCAACGTCTGCGTCTGTCCCTCGATCCGGCCGGAGACGATGCTCACCGCCCCGAACTCGCCGAGCGCGCGTGCCGTCGTCAAGACGACGCCATAGACGATCGCCCACCTGATGCCCGGCAGCGTAATCCGCCAGAAGGTCTGCCAGGGACTGGCCCCGAGCGTCTCCGCGGCCTGCTCGGCGTCGATTCCGAGCTCACGCAGCACCGGCATCGTCTCGCGCGCGACGAACGGGAGCGAGACGACCGCCGTGGCGATGACCATGCCCGGCACCGAGAAGATCACCTGGATGCCGTGTGCCGCCAGCCAGTTGCCGAACCACCCGGTCTTCCCGTAGACGAGCACCAGCGCCAGGCCGACGACGACCGGCGAGATCGCGAACGGCAGGTCGATCAGCAGGCCGAGCACCGCCTTGCCCCAGAAGCGCCCGCGCTCCAGCAGCAGGGCCATGCCGATCCCAAACACGGTGTTCAGTGGCACGGAGATTGCCACGATCTCGATCGACAGCCAGAAGGCGTGCTCTGCGTTGGGTTCGCTCACGGCATTCCAAACGGGCTCCAGTCCGTGTTCGAAGGTCCTGTAGAAGATCATCGCCACCGGCGCGAGCAGCAGCAGCGCCAGGTAGCCGAGCGCGATCGTGCGCACGCCGATCCGGCGCGCGCCGCTAGAGGACATGCCTGGACCATCGGTGCGAGACGAAGCTCAGGGCGCCCAACACGACGAGGGCCACCAGCAGCAACAGGACTGACACGGCGGCTGCCGCCGGAAGGTCTTCATTTGAGATCTGCCCAAATATGTAGACCGAGGCGACCTCCGTCTTGAACGGTAGCTCGCCGGTGATCAGCACGAGCGAGCCGTACTCGCCCACCGCCCGCGCGAAGCTCAGCGCGACCCCCGAGATGATCGCCGGCGTCAGGCTCGGCAGCACGATCCTGCGCAACACGGTCAACGGTCCGGCGCCGAGCGAGGCGGCGGCTTCCTCCATCGAGCGATCGAGCTCGAGCAGCACCGGCTGCACCGAGCGCACGACGAAGGGAAGCGTCACGAACAACAGCGCCAACCCGATCGACGCCCGCGTGAACGCGACGTCGATGCCCACCGGGCTGCCCTTGCCGTAGAGCGCCAGCAGCACGACTCCAGCGACGATCGTCGGCAGCGCGAACGGCAGGTCGATCAGGGCGTTGACGATCCGCTTGCCGGGGAACTCGTCCCGCACAAGCACCCACGCGATCAGCGTCCCAAAGACTGCGTTGATCGCGACCACGATCGCCGAGGCCGCCAGCGTCAGCTTGATGGCCGCCCACGCCTCGGGACTGGAGATCTCCCGCCAGAAGGCGCTCATCCCGCCGCTGCTCGCCTTTGCCAGCAGCGCCGCGACGGGCAGTAGCACGAGCACTGACAGGTAGATGCCGAGCAGGCCCTTTCCGAGCGCACCCGCGCCCCGCGTGCCCAGAGCGGGCACGCGGCGTGGCTTCAACGCGACGACGCCGCTGCTACTTGGCAGTGGAGACTCCCAATGATTCCTCGATCTTCGTGATGATGCCGGTCGATGGTTCGAAGAACTGCTTGGTCACCGTCTTCCAGCCGCCCAGCGATGCGATCGTAAACAGCCCGGGGGGTGTGGGGAACTTGGTTGCCGTGCTCACGCCGGAGATCACCGGGCGATAGCCCTCTTGCGCCCAGATGCTCTGGCCGGCGGGCGAGAGCAGGTATTTGACGAACTTCTGCGCCTCCGCCGTGTTCCCTGTGCTGAGCACCGCGATCGGGTTCTGGATCAGAATCGTGTCCTTGGGGATCACGTATTCGATCGCCGCGCCCTTCTTCTCGTCGGCGATCGCCTCGTCCTCGTAGTCGATCAGCGCGTCGCCGCGCCCGGCGAGGAACGTCTGCAGCGCGTTGCGCGCCGAAGAGTCCTGGCTGACGACGTTGTGGAACAGCGCCTCCAGATATGCCTGGGCCTGGGCGGGCGTCTTGCCTTCCTTCAGCTGGGCGCCGTAGGCGGCCATCACGTTCCAGCGGGCGCTGCCCGAGGTGAACGGGTTCGGCGTCAGCACGCCCACGCCGGGCTTGATCAGATCGCTCCAGCCGGTGATGTGCTTCGGGTTGCCCTTGCGCACGATGATCACGGCGACCGAGTCTGTGACGAAGCCGTGGGTCGCGTTCTGGTTCCAGGTGGGGGAGACCAGGCCTGCCTTGACCAGCTTGTCGACGTCTGGTTCGGTCGACAGATTCACGACGTCGGCCTTCAGGCCGTTGGCCACCGCGCGACTCTGTTCGCCGGAGGGGCCAAAGGACTGGCTGAAGCTGGCACCCTTGCCTTCGCTTGTCGCTTGGAAGGCCGGGATCAACTTTTCATAAGCCCCCTGCGGGGTCGAGTAGGCGACGAGCGCGAGGCTGTTGCTCGAACCCGAGGACGAGCCGCACGCGGCGAGGCCGAGCGCGGCGGCGAGCACGGCGAGTAAAGACACTGCGACGGCGGGGGTGCGTGTTTGCATATCCACTTTCTGCATAGGGAACACCAAGAGCATGAGGATTGAAAGGGCAAATTAGCACAATCCTGCTCGGGATTAGGCCTAATAGGTATTCCCGTTTATGGTGGCTGTTCAGGCAGGGCGCGTCGTTCAGGCAGGGCGCGTGGCGCCGACCGAGGCGAGCGCATCGGCGATGCAGGCCTCTTGAACTCGTCTCGGGTCGATCGGGAACGGCTCGGGAACGCCGCTGGCGCTCGCCCGCACGCCAACGCCGATGCGCGCCAGATGCATCGTTCCGAGCGTCTGGGTGTAGAGGTGATTGGCGGTGAAGTCTGGATCGGCGACCGTGAAGAGGCCCTGCTGAGCGCCGAGGGCAAGAATCTTGGAGAGCTTGTCCAGGCAGGCGGCCATGCTCTGGCCCAGCCTTATCCAGACGGCATCAGAGACCGTTTCGCGCAGCTCGGTGGCGGGCCTGCGCATCAGCGACATGCCGCAGTCCAAAAACGCCGGGTGCTCCAGGCAGTAGTCGGTATAGCGTCGCCACCCGTCCTCTAGGCGCACGATCGGATCGGGCTCTACGGGTATCTCGTCCAGATGCTGAGCCAACTCCGAGAGATAGCTCGCCAGCGTCAGCACGAACAGCTCCTCCTTGGAGGAGAACAGCCGGTAGATCTGCGCCCTGTTGATGCCGACGGCGCGCGCGATGTCCTCCATCGGGGCGTCCTGTAGCCCGCGCTCGTCGAACAGCAGGCGAGTCGCCGCGACGATCTCGTGCTCGCGCTGGCGACGCACGCGCACGCGGGCAGAGGCGGTCTGAGGATTGGCGGTCGAGCTGGGCATCGACCGTACTCTAGCGCGACTGTAACAGCAGATCAAACACAGTGTTTGACAAACGGTTACGATTTGTCTAAATTGCTGTCATCACGGCCAGTTGCTGTTATCACGGCCAGGCCTGTGGCTGTATCGCTTGCTTCGAGCCCCTGTATTCAAAGGAGAGACTCACCTCATGTCCGCCACTCCCGTTGCCAGCTCCGACACGACTGAGGCCGCCGAGGCCGCCGTGCAGGCGATCACCGGCGCGGCCAACCAAGACGTGACCTTCTCGCTGGCGCTGAACCAGGATCAGAAGGACATCCGTGAGTGGGTGCACGGCTTCGCTGCCGATGTGATGCGCCCGGCAGCGCACGAGTGGGACGAGAAGGAGAAGACCCCCTGGCCGATCATTCAGGAGGCCGCGAAGATCGGTCTGTACGGCTTTGAGGGCTTGGCGCAGTTCTTCGCCGATCCCACCGGCCTGACGCTCCCGATCGTCAACGAGGAGCTGTTCTGGGGCGACGCTGGGATCGGCATGTCGATCATGGGCACCGCGCTGGCGGTTGCGGCGATCTTCGGACAGGGCTCCGGCGAGCAGATCGGAGAATGGATCCCGCGCTGCTTTGGCACCCAGGATGACCTCAAGGTCGCGGCGTTTTGCGCTTCCGAGCCCAACGCCGGCTCCGACGTCAGCGCGCTGCGCACCACCGCTAAGTTCGACGAGGCCGCCGGCGAGTGGGTACTCAACGGCCAGAAGGCGTGGGCCACCAACGGCGGCATCTCCGACATCCACGTGATCGTCGCCACCGTCGACCGCGAGCTCGGCTCGAAAGGCCACGCGGCGTTCGTCGTGCCGATGAGCGAGGCCAAGGGCATCTCCGAAGGCACGAAGGTCTCCAAGCACGGCCTGCGCGCCTCGCACACGGCGGACGTGTTCCTCGACGACTGCCGCGTCCCCGCCGGCTACGTGCTCGGCGGCAAGGAGAAGCTCGACGAGCGCCTCGCGCGCGTTCGCGAGGGCAAGAAAGGCAACTCACAAGCGGCGATGCAGACGTTCGAGTCATCGCGTCCCACCGTGGGTTCCCAAGCGCTCGGGATCGCCCGCGCCGCTTATGAGTACTCGTTGGAGTACGCCAAGGAGCGCGAGCAGTTCGGCAAGAAGATCATCGAGAACCAGTCGATCGCGTTCACGCTGGCACGGATGAAGATGGAGATCGACGCCGCGCGCCTGCTCGTGTGGCGCGCGTCCTGGATGGGTCGCAATCAGGTGCCCTTCGAGAACGCCGAGGGCTCGATGTCGAAGCTCAAGTCCGGCGAGGTGGCCGTCTGGGCCACCGAGCGAGCGATCCAGATCCTCGGCGGCAACGGCTACACACGCGAGTTCCCGGTCGAGCGCTGGCACCGCGACGCAAAGATCTACGACATCTTCGAGGGCACCGCTGAGATCCAGCAGCTGGTGATCTCACGCGCGATCTCCGGCATGCACATTCGCTAGCCGCCGTCTTCGCGGCGGCTTGGGCCCCGTCCGTCTTCGGGCCCCATCCGTCTTCGCGACCGCCTCCGGCTACCAGGCCTGGGGCGTGCCGCAATGCGGACACGAAACGGTCGTGGAGACCGGCGCGGCGAATAGATAGCCGCACTCGCAGATGTAGGAGGCCCGATCGAGTGGGCCTCCGGCCGCGCGCACGCGCTCAACGGCGATGTCGAGAGGCTGGTGGGCGGAAATCGCCGACTTGGCCTCCGCCGACTTGGCCTCCCGCTTGTGGGGCAGCGTGGGCAGGCGCCCTACCCGGTGCTCGGCCTGGCGCTTGGGCCGGTGCCGGCGTGGACGCTCGGTGAGGGGGTGCAGGAGGCTCGATCTCATAACGCTCTACTCATAAGAACTCGGCCCACATCGGAAGGTTTCGCTCCCGAAACGTGATTTCCTGGCCGAATAGTCGGTTGCGCGAGGCGCAAACAGGTTTGAGATACTGATGGGAGATGAATCCCGCGCGCAAGCGAACGGTGCGGCTGGTGGTCGCGTTGAGCGTGGCCGTCGTGCTGGCCAGCGCGCTGATCTACACGAGCTTCAGCGCTGCCTCTCCGGCGCTCAACCCCAGCCAGCTCTTACGCCAGGCTCAGCCCGGCCGCAGCTATCTGTTGACGGGCACGGTCGTTGCGCACTCGGTGGCACGCGATGGCGCTGTGCTGAACTTCAGCGTCGCTGATCGCGCCGGAAGCACGGCGACGGCGGTTCCGGTGGCCTACACCGGAACCGTCCCCGACCCGTTTCGCGAAGGGCGCGAGGTGATCGTCACCGTGGAGAAGCAGGGCGGGCGGTACGTAGGCGAACGCAACTCGTTGATCACGAAGTGCCCTTCGAAGTACAAGGAAGCGCCCGCCTCCGAGAAGCAGAACTCCTAGATGGCCGCCCTCGGCCGCGTCTGCCTGCTGCTCGCGCTCGTGGTTTGCGCGTATGGGATCGGCGCCTCGATCTACGGTGTGCGCACAGGACGGTTCGAGTTCTCGGAGTCCGGGCGGCGCTCGGTGTACGCGCTGGCGGGCATCTTGACGGTCGCCTTCGCTGTGTTGGAGGTCGCGTTCCTGCACAACGACTTCGCTTTCAATACGGTCGCCGATACGTCGAGCAGGACGACGCCGACCTTTTACAAGGCGGCCGCGGTGTGGTCATCGCAGGAAGGTTCATTGCTGCTGTGGGCGTGGTTGCTCTCGCTGTGGTCGAGTCTCGTGCTGTTTCTCACGCGCAAGCGCCTGCGCGACGTGGCGGCGTACGCAACGGCGATCCTGCTCGGCTTCGGCGGGTTCTTCGTCGCGTTGATGGTGTTCTACGCGCAGCCGTTCGCCACCACCAACCCGGCTCCGAGCGAAGGCGTGGGGCTCGACCCGCTGCTGCGCTTCCCAACGATGATGATCCATCCCCCGATGCTCTACTCGGGCTACACGCTGTGCACGATCCCGCTGGCTTTCGGCATGGGGGCGCTGCTGGCGCGAAGGGTCGACGCCGAGTGGATCAGGGTGATCCGCCGCTTTGCGTTCGCCGCGTGGTTGTTCCTGGGAATCGGCATCCTGCTGGGCGCGCGCTGGTCCTACTCGGAGCTCGGCTGGGGCGGCTACTGGGGCTGGGACGCGGTGGAGAACGCTTCGCTGATGCCGTGGCTGACGGGCACGGCCTTCCTGCACTCGTTGATGATCCAAGAGAAGCGAGGGATGTTGAAGGTGTGGAACGTCTCGCTCGTGCTGGCCACGGGGACGCTGGCGATCATGGGCACGTTCTTGGTGCGCAGTGGTGTCTTGAACTCGATCCATGCCTTCGGCGGCCAGACGCTGGGCGTGCCATTCGTGGTGTTGATCGCGGTGCTGATCGGAGCCTCCATCTATCTGGTCGTCTCGCGCCGGGAGATGCTGCGGACCGAGCATCGGTTGGACTCGCTCCTTTCGCGCGAGTCGGTGTTCCTTGCCAACAACCTGGTGCTGGTGGCGCTCTGCTTCGTGATCTTCTGGGGGACCTACTTTCCGCTGATCTCCGAGGCGTTGACCGGTCGTGAAGCCTCGGTCGGGCCGCCGTGGTTCGACCGCTACACGGTGCCGTTGGCGCTGATCCTGGTGCTGCTGAGTGGCATCGGGCCGGCGATCGCCTGGCGCCGTGCGACGCTGGCCAATGCCCGGCGCAATTTCGTGGCGCCGATCGCCTGCGCGATGCTCGCTCTGGTCGTACTGCTGGCGGCCGGTATTGCCCACAAGGCATTCGCGATCGCGATGTTCTGCTGCGGGGCATTTGTCCTCGCCAGCATCTCCCAGGAGTTCTTCCGCGGGATGCGCGCGCGCGGGGCGATGGCCCACGAGGCGCCCCCGGTCGCGCTGGTGGCGCTTGTGCGACGCAACCGCCGCCGCTACGGCGGCTACATCGTGCACATCGGGATCGCGGTTCTGTTCGTGGGGATCGCCGCCTCGTCCTCGTTCCAGCACGCCTCTGAGCTCGGCCTCTCGCCCGGGCAGTCCTCGCGGGTGGGCGCCTACACGATCCGCTACGTGCGTCCGACGGCGAGCGTGACCCCCGACTACGATTCGGCGGGCACCCCGGCGGGTCGCGAACTGAGCGCGATCATCCGCTCTGAGCGGGGCGTGACCCTGGGCCCTGACACAGCGCGCACAGGCGCGACCCTCAGCCTCGGCGCGGTGCTCGACGTGAGCAAGCATGGACGCCATGTGACGACGCTGTATCCGAGCGAGGGTTTCTACGCCTCCGAAGAACCCTCACAGGGGTCTGTCGGGCATCTGATCGGGGGCCAGCCGGTTAGTCACGTGGCTCTGGACGCCGGCATTACCCGCGACGTGTGGACCGCGATCGCGCCGAACATCGAAACTCCGCGGCTGAAGCGGATCATCGCGCTGGGCAACAAGACGCTCCCCTACATTCATCCCGGAGAGGGGATCGTCGCGATCGCGGCGATGGCGAGCGCCTATGTGCAGGACCCGCCGCAGGCGCAGTTCCATTTGATCGTCTCGCCGATGGTGATGTGGATCTGGATCGGCGGCCTGATCGTGGGCGGTGGCGCCCTGATCGCGATCTGGCCGGCGCCGAGCGTCGTCCGCCGCCGGGTGGCCGCACGCTCGCGCGCTCGCGCCGAGCACGGCCTGGCGCGCGCCTGAGCATCGTTGCTGTGAGCAGCGTGCGCCTGATCATCATTACCGCGACCAGAGGAGCCCACTCGATTGGTGCTGGGGGGCTGTAGTGGACATCGTGATCACGATCCTCGCTCTGGCGCTGCTTGCGGTGGTGATCCTCGTGATCAGCGCGCCGCTGCGCGGTGCTCGGAGCTCACTGGGCATCGATCCTGCGCAGGCCCGCTTGGAGCTGGGGGAGGGCCGCCTCGAGCTGGAAGCGGCACGTGAGGCAAAGTACCGCGAGATCCGTGACGCGGAGCTCGACTATCGCACCGGCAAGCTCTCGAAGGAGGATTTCGCGGCCACCGACGGCGCGTTGCGCGCGGAGGCGCTCGAGCTACTCGACCGCCTCCAGCGCTCCGAGCGCGAAGAGGCCATGCCCACCGAGCGCGAGGAGGCTGTGCTCACCGAGCGCGAAGAGGCTATGCCCAGGGACGCTTGAGCAGCACGATCGCGTTTATGAGGAACAGGACCGCGAAGAAGATCGTCCAGCGGTTGAGGTTGCGCTCCACCATCGAGCCGCCGCCGAGTGGCCCCTGACCGCTGCCCACCCCGAAAGCTCCGGACAGGCCAGAGTCCTTGCCGGAGTGCATCAGCACCAGGAAGATGACGATCACTGAGATCGCGACTTGGAGGACCGAGAGGATCGTTTCCACGGGCTGCAGGATATCGCCTCACGATAGGACTGGTTCGGTGCGTCTCTGAAGCCCTGGGTGTGGCTCGCGGAATTGAGGATCGGCAGGAGGATCGGATGTGGCCCCGAAAACATCCAGACGCCTGCATCCAGACGCCCGCTGCCGGGCGTGATTGACCTTGCCGTGGACCTTTCAAGCGATGTTCGACCAGCGATAGATCTGCCCAAAATCCGACAATTTGGCCAGGATCAGTCGTTCCGCCTCGGGTCTCGGTACGGTCCGACCGCTCTGTTTGCGATGGCATCGACTGAAGCGGCGATCTTGCAACGCGATTACCAACGCGATTACGAATCCTTTACGGGTTTCTGCTTCCCTGCCGATATGACTCTCAGTGGGCGTGCCTCCCGACCGTGGGCTAGCTGCGCCGACCACGAATATGGGACCGCACAATGACCAACTCCGGGGCAGCTAGCCGATGACGAGCGCGCGCAGCCGGGCACGGCGGACGATGCTGTCCGCGCTAGCCGGGGGCGGGCTGACCGTCGTCGGTCTGGGCGGTCCCCTCACGGGCGGAGCGCTCGCGGCCGATGCGCCCGTGACGCCGAGCGAAGGCGCGACTGCGCCGGTCACCACGCCCACCCCCGCGACCCCTGCCCCCGCAACGGGCACATCGGGGACAGCCGACGAACCGGCAAACACCTCGACGACCAGCACTCCGCAGCCGAGCCCGTCCCAACCCGCGAGCACACCGCAACCCGCGAGCACACCACAGCCATCTGTCGTGGAAGCCCCCACGGTGGTGGTGCAGCGCCGGCAGAAGACCACCCCTAGCAAGAACACGAACCGCAACCTCACGACTACGGTCACGCAAGCCCAGCCGACGACCGGCAGCGCGCAGGGCCCGACAACGGTTTCCGGCCCCAACGGCGTCGCCCCGTCACCGCAAGTCGTGGCCGCGCAGGCTGGGGCGCTCGCGGCGGAGCTCGCCACCTCGGCGGCGTCCGTGCAGGCGCTCGGCTTCTACCGGATCCCGCTGTTCCTGCTGCCGATCTACCGGGCCGCCGCGATCCAGTACGGCGTGCCGTGGCAGATCCTCGCGGCAATCAACGAAGTCGAGACGAACTACGGCTCAGACCTCTCGGTGTCATCCGCAGGTGCGGAGGGGTGGATGCAGTTCGAGCCCTCGACCTGGCTGCAATATGGCGTGGATGCGCTCGATGCCGGCTACGCCGACCCATATAACCCGGTGGACGCGATCTTTGCCGCTGCTCGCTATCTGCACGCGGCCGGCGCCTCCAAGGACTTGCGCACGGCGATCCTCGCCTACAACCATTCTGAAGCGTATGCCGAATCGGTGCTGCTGCGCGCCAAGCTGATCTCCAGCTATCCCAAGTCAGTGATCGCGACGCTGACTGGTCTCGTCGATGCGCGCTTGCCTGTGACCGGCAAGCAGGTGTCCTGGGGCGCGCTGATCCCTGCGCCTTCCTCGAGCGCCACCGCGAACGCAAAGGCAGTCGCGGGCAACGCAAAGACCGCTTCGAGGGCGGCGCCTCTCAGCGGCTCGACGCCGGGCTCAGTGGCGGCTCCTTCGCCCACGGCAGCGGCGGCAACCGTCCAGGACGGCAAGAGCGGTTCAACCGCTGCCGCCGGATCGGTGCCTGGCTCCGTGCCTGCTCCTTCGCCCACGGCGGCGGCGGCGGATGTGTCGGGGGTGGCCGAAGCGGCAAGTGCGGCGCCGCAGTTCGTGGAACTGTTGAGTGCGCCGAACGCATCCGTGGTGGCGGTACAGGACGGTCGCGTTATCGGACTCGGAAGCTCCCACAGGCTCGGCAAGTACGTCATCTTGCGCGACATCTACGGCGACGTGTTCACGTACGCGGGGCTCGGCAGCATCGCGCCGAGCTACCGTCTGCCCAAGGTGCCTTCCGCGGCACTGATCGCGTCGGCTAAGACTCCTGTGGCTGGCGCCGGCACGGGCGATTCCGCTTCCGGTAAACCGGCGAGTGCAGGCAGCGACTCGCCCCTCACCTTGCGGGTGAAGCAGTCGCACGCCCAGACGACCTCCTCACAGGACTCGGTCCCGGCGGGCTCGGCTGAATCCGTGCCGGCCGCCACGGGCAAGGTGCGCCTGTTCGCCAATCCCGGCAATCCAGATGCGCTCGCCGCCGCTGCGCGCGTTACGAGCACCACGCCACCCGTGGGTAGCGGTCATGGGCGCTCGCTCCGCCGTGGGTCGCTTGTCGCCGAGGGCACGGTGCTCGGTCATGTGCTCGTGCCGAAGGGCGCGCGAGACGGCCATCTGCGCTTCGCGGTGCAGCCCGCGGGCGACACCGGTGCGATCGATCCCCGGCCGGTTCTCGCGAACTGGAAGGAGCTCGACGCGGCGTTGCATCCGCAGGGGGCCAAAGGTCAGACAGATCTGCTAGGGGCCACCGCGAGCGACGTATTCCTGCTATCCAAGAGCCAGCTCGAGCTTGCGGTGCTCTCCGATCCGGGCATCACCCTCGACGCCCGTGCCCGCCACGAGGTCGCATCGGGGGCGATCGACAGGCGTGTGCTGGCGGTATTGGCATTCCTTTCGCGCAGCGGCCTGAAGCCGACGGTGCAGGCGCTGCATCGTGGACCCAGCCTGTCCACCGTTGCCGGTGGTCGCCTCTCGGCGAGCGGCAGCGACACCGGTGGCGCGGTCGATATCTCAGAGGTCAACGGCATCCCGATCGCCGGGCACGAGGGCTCCGGGTCGATCGCCGACAGCACGATCCGGACGCTGCTCACCCTGCGGGGCGAATTCGTGCCCAGCCAGATTGCCAGCCTGATGAAGTACCCCGACGATGCGAACACGTTCGCCACGCGGGCGCATGCGAACGCGATCCAGATCGACTTCCAGCCATCGGCCGCGGCTCTCGGGCTGATCCCCGCCGTAGCTGCCAAGGCTGGACACTCGAGAACCTCTGGCCGGACGGCGCCTTCGCCGTTCGTGGCGAGCGGAAATCTGAGCTTGACTCAGTGGAACGAATTGCTCGCGCGCATCGGCGCGTTGCCGACGCCGACCGTGGCCGTGAAGCCCACCTCGGCGGCGATCCGCGACCCCCAGGCTGCGTCGGATAATCGCAGCCTGGGAGTGCGCTCGCCTACCTCCGGCGGGTAGCTCAGTCGCTACCGAGCCGCGGCCGCGGGCTACCGAGCCGCGGGTTATCCGGCCGGTGGAGCGCCACCGGCGCCGCCGCTGGGAGGTGCTCCGCTGCCGCTGGGGGGTCCACCGGCTCCGGGTCCACGCCGGAACGCCCCGGTCAAGGTGCTCCGGCACTTGGTCTCGGCCGTTTTGAACTGGGCGCTGCTCGTGTCGATGCCCTTGGTGTCGAACACGGGGCCGTTGCCCGAGGTGTTCGGGGCGGGCACCTTCACGCCGTTCTGATTTAGGCAGGTAGCGAACTTGGCGAGCGCCGCCTTGTAGGCGGGGCTTTTGAAGCGTGCGCCGCCGCCGGCAAAGGAGCCGCCGCCGCACTTCTTGATCGCGGCTTCATACTGCGCGCGCGTCACGCCCTTCGGGAGTGCGGGCCCGCCCGTCCCAGCGGCGCCTCCGCCGAGAAATCCGCCTGCACCGCCTGCGCCACCCGGACGCCGCTGGCCAGGGGTCCGTTTCGGGAGCGTGATGCCGTTCTTCTGCAGGCATTCGCGCATCGCCGCAAAGCGCCCCGTGATCGGTCCTTTGGCGCCCGTCGTTCCGTTGGCGCCAGTGGCCGTAGTTGTGGCGGCGGCGGTCGCGGCAGTGGACGAGCTTTTCGAGGAGCTGCCGCAGGCCGCCAGGCCGATGCAGGCGAGCAGGAGGACCAGCACGGCTGCCGCCGCGGGTTTACGTCTGCTGCTGTGGATGTGAGGCATGAAACTCCTTTGTCGAGAACCGATGGGCAAGGTTAACCACGCTCTCCTAACCGCCGCCTTAAGCGCGCCGAGCGCTACCCGCCTTTGCCGAAGAGCGCAGGTTCGCCGCCGCCGCTACCGCTGCCGCCTTTGCTCGCACCGCTGCTGCCCGCGCCGGAGCCGCCGAACAGTGTGGCGAGACCACCGCCGCCTGCGCTTGCGCCGACGCGGATCGATTCGGCGCTGATCACCCCTTTCGCGCCCGTCGATCCCGTGACGACGACGGTTTCGCCGGGATGGATTCCCTTGACGTCAGCTGTCACGGTCTTTGTCACGGTCGCGCCTGGGGACGTCGTCACCTTGACGGTGTTGCCTTCCGCGGTGGTCACGTACAGCGTGTTTCCCGAGATGTACGCCACGCTGCCGGTGGTCAAGCCCGCCCCGGCGCCGCCGGAGCGCCCGAAGAGGCCGGCTGCCGCCGATGCTCCGCCCGCTGTCGCCCCCGCCGAGGCGCCGCCGGTGGACGTTCCACTCGTGCCGGCGCCGGAGGCGCCCCCGCGCAACGCCGCGAAGCGCGAGGCGAGCCCCGCCGCGGCGCCTGAAGAGCTGCTCGAGGTGCTCTGGCCCTTCTCGACGAGCACGCCGCCGATGAAGCCACAGGCGATCAGGAGCACGCCGAGCAGCGCGAGGGCAATGGGATTCCCGCCCGCCCCGAGCAGTCGCCGGCGCGGTCTGCGGGGCAGCTCCTCAATGGGCTCCTCGGCCCACTCATCCTCCGCGAACGCGGTCTCGGCGATCGCGGACTCCTCGACGGCGGAATGTTGTGCGGTGGTCTCTTGGTCGGGCATGGCGGGCTCCTCGTGGGGGGAAGGTTGCTCACTCAAAGCGCAGCGCTTCGATCGGTCGCAGGCCGGCAGCTCGAGCGGCCGGGTAGGTACCGAAGAACAGGCCGGACAGCGCCGCCGCGCCGAAGGCGAGGAAGATCGAGTACGTGGCGACTTCCGGGTGCACTCCGGCGATCTCGAACTGGCTGCCGAGCACGCCGACGAGCACACCGGTGAGGCCGCCGATCAGGGAGACCAGCACGGCCTCGGTCAGGAATTGGGTGAGGATGTCTGAGCGCCTGGCGCCGATCGCCTTGCGGATGCCGATCTCGCGTGTGCGCTCGGTGACGGACACGAGCATGATGTTCATCACGCCGATCCCGCCGACGAGCAGCGAGATCGCGGCGACCTCGCCCAGCAGCGTGGTGAAGACGCTGCTCGTGGAGCTGGATGTTTCCAGCAGCGAGCCCTGGTTGAGCACGCTGAAGCCAGGTTCGGTGCTGTCTTTGATTTTGTGGCGTTCCTCGATCAGCGTGGTGACCTCCGCTTCGGCGGCGTCGAGCGAGGACTCGGAGGAGGCCTGGACGGTGATCGAGTCGATCGGCCCGACGCCGGTGATCGAGGCCTGCACGGTCGTGATCGGAGCCATCACGACGTCATCCTCGTTGGTGGTGCCATTCGATCCCTTTTTGGCGAGCACGCCGACCACTTCGTAGTTGCTGCCGTTGACCTTCATGTTCTGTCCCACGGCGCTCTGACCGGCGAACAGTTCCTGCACGACTTCCTGGCCGATCACCGCCACGCGCCTGTGCTTGCTGACGTCTTCGGAGGTGAACGAGGCGCCTTCGGCGATCTTGTACGTGTGGGCTGTCAGGTAGGAGGGCGTGGTGCCGACGAACGACGATGGTTCGAAGCTGGAGTTGCCGTAGGCGAGTTTCACGTCGGTGGCGTTCACCACGGGGGAGGCGCTCTTGACGTCCGGGGCGAGGCTGGGGTTCTGCAACGCTTCGGCGTCCTGCTTGGTCAGCGAGACGGTGCCCGCGGTGCTCGCCCGGGCGCCCCCGCGAAAGCCGCCGCCGCTGGCCTGCACGACGAGCACGTTGGTGCCGAGGCTCTGGATCTGGGACTGGACGGCCTTCGAGGAGCCGTTGCCGACGGCGATCAGCACGATCACGGAGGCGACCCCGATCGTCATGCCGAGGATCGTGAGGCCCGAGCGGAGCTTGTTCGCAGTGATCCCGCTCCATGCGATGCGCAGCATCTCGACGCCGATCATGGCCGCGCCTCGATCGTTGCAGGCGCCACGGACGCCGCGACCACGGGCGCGCCGTCGTGATGGTGGGCGGACTTCTGGCTGTGGAGCACGGGTGGGGCGTCGTGCACGCCGAGCGTGCGGCGGTCCTCGACTACCTCGCCATCGCTCAAGCGGATCACCCGCTTGGCCTGGTCGGCGACGTCGGGCTCGTGCGTGATCAGGACCACGGTCCGGCCTTCTTCGTTGAGCTGGGCGAAGATTCGCAGGACGTCCTCGGTGGAGTGCGAGTCGAGGTTGCCAGTCGGCTCGTCGGCGAGGATCAGCGCGGGGTTTGTCACGAGCGCGCGCGCGACCGCGACCCGCTGCTGCTGACCTCCCGACAGCTCTGCCGGCTGGTGAGCGAGGCGGTGGCCCATCCCCACCGAGCGCAGCGCCCGCTCGGCGCGGCGGCGGCGCTCGGCGCCACGCAGGCCGGCGTAGGCGAGCGGCAGCTCGACGTTGACGAGCGCGCTCGTGCGCGGTACGAGGTTGAAGCTCTGGAAGACGAAGCCGATCTTGCGGTTGCGCAGGTCGGCGAGATCGTCCTCGTCCATCTGCCTGACGTCCACGCCGTCGATCTCGTAGCGACCGCTCGTGGGTATGTCGAGGCAGCCGAGGATGTTCATCAGCGTGCTCTTGCCGCTGCCCGAGCTGCCCATGATCGCCACGAGGTCCCCGGTGTCGATGCTCAACGAGACGTCGCGCAGCGCGCGCACCCGGATCTGGCCCAGCTCGAAGGTCTTGGAGACATTGTGGACACGGATGACCGGGTGGGGCGGACCACCACGGCTGGCGTGGCCTGTGGAGGTGTGGCTCCTCGCCTCGCGCTCCACCAGCGGCCGGCTGCGAGGCACGCGCGAGCGGGTCGGTAGGCGCGAGCGCAGAGGGCGGTTCATCAGCCTCCGCCTCTGAAGAAGGCCGCGCCGCCTCCGGGGAAGCCGCCGCCTCCGCCGAGGCCACCACCGAGCGCGCCACCACCGAGGCGGCTGCCGAGTTTGGAGGTCAGGCTCGCGCCGCTCGAGCTCGTGGTGCTCGCCGCGGGCAGGACGACCGTTTCTCCCGCCTTCAGGCCGCTGAGGACGATCGTCGAGGTGTTGCCGGCGAGTCCGGTAACGACGGGCTGGCGCACCTGCTTGCCGGCGCGCTCCACGGTCACGCTGTCGGCGGTGATCGCGCTGGTCGGGACATTCACGCCTTCGGCCTGCTTGACGACGACTTCGGCGGTCGCGCTCATGCCGGGCTTCAGGCCTCCTTCCACCTGGTTCAGCTGGAAGGTGACGTCGTAGCTCACGACTCCGCTGCTGGTCGTCGAGAGGACCGGCAGGCTCACCACTTCAGCCGCGAACTTGCGGCCTTCGAGCGCTTCGACGGTCACGGTGGCGGGTTGCCCGACGTGCACGCCTGAGATTTCAGACTCGCTCAACGGCACCACTAGCTGATAGCCGCTTACATCGACCAGTTCGATGAACGAACTGCTGCTGCTGCTGCTGCTGCTGCTTTCGCTGCTCGTGGCACTGCTGCTCGCCCCGCTGCCGCTCGCGCCGGTGCTCGAGTCGGCGATGTCGTGAAAGCTGCCGCCGCGCGTGTCGGCGATGTCGTGAAAGCTGCCGCCACTGCTGTCGCTCGTGGTCGTCCCGCCGCCGCCGGCAGCGCTGCCGGTTTCGCTGGTGTCGCCCCCGGTCGCCCCGCCAGTTCCCCCGGTGCTGTTGCTTGTCCCGCCGACCCCACTGCCGCTGACCCCACTGCCGCTGACCCCACTCCCGCTGGTTCCGGTGCTGCTGGTCCCGGTCCCGCTGCTTGCGCTGCCGCCGCTGCTCGCAGCGCTGCTGCTGGCGCCGCCGCCGCTTCTGCCCGTTGCGCTCGTACCGCTGCCACCGGTCCCGGTCCCGCTGGTTCCGGTCCCGCTGCTCGTGGCGCTTGCGCCGGTGCCGCTGGTCCCGCCGCTGCCGGCGCTGGCGCCTGTCCCGTTCGAGCTGCTGTTGCTGGCTGTGGACGACCCTTCCGTGCCGGTCCCCGAGACGCTTTCGCCGACCGTGTCTTTGATCGATGCGACCACGCCCTCGGTGGGTGCGTACAGCTTGGTCTCCGCAAGTGTCTGGCGTGCTTTTTCGACCGTCAGCTGCGCGCTCTTGACGTTGTTCTCGGCGCTGATCACGGTCGACGCTTTCGGCGGCGCCGCTTTGACCGCGTTGGCGGCCAGCGTGGACTGCAGCGACAGTTCCGCACTTGCGAGGCTGGTGCGCGCCTGCGCGATCGTCTGTTCGCTGCGGAGCTTGGTCGATGCCTTGGTCTTCTGTGCGTTCGCGACCGTGTTGCGAGCGCTGTCGATCGACTGCTGGCCCTTGATGACCTGTGCGGCCTGATTGTTCTGCGCCGTGGAGATCGTATAGCCGTCCTGGATCACCTTCGCTTCGTCGGAGCGGAGCGTGGCTTCGGCTGCGCTGACCTTCGATTCGGCTGCGCTGAGCTTTTGTTCGTCGGGAGGCGACTTGCCCTTTTCGCTGGCGAGCAGGGACTTCGCTTCTTCGATCGCGGCCCTGGCTTCGACGACCGCTTTTTCATCGGTGCCGCGCTGGCCGATGTCCTGGTTGACCGCGTTCTGCTGACTCTTGGCTTCGACGGCGACTGACTGTTCGGTGCTCTTCAGTGAGACTTCATCTTGCGCGATGGTTGCACTGGCGGACGCTTCTTCTGACTTTGCGCTCTGCTGGTCCTGCCTGAGCGACTGCTTGGAAGACTTGACCGACGCTCGTGATTGCTCGGCGCTGATGTCAGCCTGGCGCTGTTCCGCGGGAGTGAGTCCCTCGACCGCGTCCTGATAAGTGGCTTCATCGGTCGTCTCCTCGATTTCCGCCGAGCGTAGGCTCGATTCCGCGCTGGTCGGGCTGATTTCGGCCAGTAGCTCGCCGTCTGTGACGTGGTCGCCGACGCTCACGAACAACCCCGTGAGTGTTCCGCTCGTAGTGAAGTTGACGCCGACTTTCGTTGCGGGCGTAAGCGTTCCGCTGCCCGACACCGTCGACTGCACGACTCCCTGCGCGGCTTTGGCCGTGCGGGTAGTGACCGCTTGGCTGCCCGATGCGGGTCCCACGACGAGGATGGCGGCGACGATCGCCCCGACGCAAGCCAGGCCCAGGAGGTAGTTGAACCAGGGTCGTGTGGCGCGTTCGGTCGTCATGGTCTGCTCGTGGCCTCTCAGGCGGTGCTATTCGGGGCGGTGGTTACGGAACCTGCCATTGGTTGATGGTCATGTCCGAAAAAGCGTCACGCTCGGGAAGCGGGCGGTCCATGCGCGAATCGTCGTTGGGCTTGTTTTGGGACTCTTGTTTTGGGACTAATAGAGATAGTGTGGGGAGCCCGTAAGAGAGGGCGAAGAAACCCTGCAAGGGGGGCTAAATTTGCCTAAATCTTGCTTACGCTGATCTTTATCTCCGGAGGGCGTCTCCACCACGGTCCGTGACGTGTGCCCGAGGGCCGTCTGCGATGAGTGCCCGGAGGACCATCTGCGATGATCATCACGAATGGCTAGCTACGGCGGGATCGACCTCGGCGGCACGAAGATCCAGGCGGTGATTGTCGATCAGGACCACAGCGTGCTCGGCCAGGCTCGGCGGCCGACACCCACCGAGGGCGGTCCACAGGACGTAGCCGAGGAGATGGCGCGGGCGCTGCGCGATGCCGCCAAGGCCGCGGAGCTGGGGGTGGGTGGGGATCTAATCCTGAAGGGGATCGGGGTCGGCTCGCCGGGCGTGATCGAAGGCGGCAACGTGAGTACCGCCCGCAACCTGCCCGGTTGGGAAGGCACGTTCGCGCTGGCCAAGGCCCTCGAAAGCGCGCTCGGGGTGGGCGGGATTCAGATCGAGATCGGCAACGATGTTCAGGTCGCGACCGATGCCGAGTTCAGGCTGGGCGCCGGGCGATCCTACGACTCGCTGCTCGGTGTCTTTTGGGGGACGGGTGTCGGTGGTGGGCTGATTCTCGACGGCAAGTCATGGGCCGGGCGTGGGGGCGCCGGGGAGATCGGGCACATGGTGGTGAAGATGAATGGCGCCCGCTGCACCTGCGGTCGGCGTGGCTGTGTCGAGGCCTACGCCGGGCGCGCGGCGATGGAGATCCAGGCGCGTAAGCTCCACGAGAAGGGCAGGCACACCGATCTGTTCAAGCTGATGAAGGAGCATGAGCGCACGCGCCTGACGAGCGGCATCTGGGAGCGAGCGCTCGAGCACGAGGACAAGCTCGCGACAGAACTGATCGAGCGGGCGATCGGGGCGCTCGGCGCCGGCATCGCCTCGGCGGTCAACCTGCTCGACGTCCCGGCCGTGATCATCGGCGGAGGGCTTGGTGTACGGCTCGGTGATCCCTATGCAGAGCGCATCGCCGAGGCGATGCAACCGCACCTGTTCGCCGACTCGCGTCCCCCGGATGTCCACGTGGCATCCCTCGGCGATCTTGGCGGGGCGATTGGCGCGGCATTACTCCTCCAGCCGACTGGCGCGTAAATCTCCGCTGGTGCCGGAATCTCCGCTGGTGCTGGGACCTCGGCCACTTAACTAAAACCCTCCGAGAGTGGCCTACGATGGCGACCTAAAATCCCCCGAGCGTGATGACGACGAGGATCACCGAGAGGGTGGAGGTCACGAGGACCGTGATCCCCGTGGCGGCGCCGAGGGCCTTGCCGCTGCGGAACTTGCCCATCACGCGGGCCGAGCGCGAGAGCCGCCAGATGAAGAACAGGTTGATCGGTAGCAGCAGGCCGTTGATGACCTGCACCGCCACGAGCAGCGAGATCACGGGCACTCCCGGGATCACGGCGACGAGCGCCGAGATGGCGATCATCGCGGTGATGATGCCGACGAACACCGGGGCCTCCTCGCGGCGGCGCCCGACGCCCTTCTCGTAGCCGAGCGACTCGGAGATCACATACGAGGTGGCGATCGGCAGGATCGCGGCGGCGAGCAGGCTCGCGCCGAACAGGCCGATTCCGAACAGCACCTCAGCGTAGGCGCCGGCGAAGGGGCGCAGCGCGCTGGCGGCGTCGGCCGCGGAGCCGATTTCGTGGATGCCATGGGTGAACAGCGTCGCGCCGGTGGCGATGATGATCGAGGCGGCGATCACGTTTGCGAAGACCGCGCCGAGCACCGCCTCACGCTGCTCGTGGCCGAGCTCGTCCTCGCGCACCCCGCGCTCGACCACCGCCGACTGCAGGTAGAGCTGCATGTAGGGGGTGATCGTCGTCCCGGCGGTCGCGATCAAAAGGATCAGGAACGCCGGTTCGACTTTGATCGTTGGCACAACCAGGGCATGGCCTACTTCGCTCCAGTTCGGGTGCGCGAGGATCGCGGCGATCGGGTAGGCGAAGAACGGGATCGTCAGCCAGATGAAGATCTTCTCCGCCGAGCGGTAGGAGCCGCGCACGATGATCGTCCAGATCGTGAACGCCGCGATCGGCACGGACAATTGCACGGGCACGCCCGCCAGGCCGAGGGCGGCGCCGATGCCGACGAACTCCGAGATGCAGATGCCGAGATTGGCGATCATGACCGCGACGGTGGCGAGCACCGACCAGCGGATGCCGTACTCCTCGCGGATCAGCTCGGCCAGGCCCTTGCCGGTGGCGACGCCCATCCGTGCCGCGAGCATCTGCACGATCGCGAGCGAGAACGTGATCAAGAGGATCGTCCACAGCAGCGAGTAGCCGTACTTGGCCCCGACTGAGGAGTAGGTCGCGATCCCGCCGGCGTCGTTGCCTGCGTTGGCTGCGATCAGGCCGGGGCCGAGCAGCCCCAGGAAGACGATCAGGCGGGTGCGTCTAGGGTGAAAGCGGGCAGGCAGGCGCGGCCGGCCACGAATGGCCGAGCCGGCGCGACGCATGACGGACGGTACTCGGACCGCCATCTAACTGGCTGCCTGTGCTGTTCATGCGGCCAGTCTATTCGCCGTCCGCCCGCCCGGACTTTCCGGGCGCGTTGTTGCGCCGGCCACACCCCCGCGGGGAGGGCGTTTCGAGCGTCTCAGTCCTCGCCGAGCAGGCCGAAGCGCCGCCGCCAGCCGCGCGGGAGCATCGCCTCGAGCACGTCGTCCACGGTCACGACCCCGATCATCTGCTCGTGCTCGTTGACGACCGGGATCGCCGTCAGGTTGTAGTCGGCCATCAGGCGGGCGACCTCCTCGAAGGAGGCGTCCGGGCGCAGGCATGGGCTCTCGTGCTTGACGAGCTTCTCCAGTTGGCTTCCTGTCTCCGCGCGCAGCAGGGCGGTTACGGGAATGCTGCCTTCGAGCGAGCCGTCCGGTGCGCTGACGAATACTGCGGTGAGCAACTCCGGGGCGATCTTGCTACGACGTACCGCCTGCAGCGCGTCGCCGATCGCGGTGGCGTTTCCCAGCAGCACGAAGTCGGGGCTCATCAGCCCACCGGCCTCGGCGGGGTCGTAGCCCAGCAGCGCGCGGACCTTCACGCGGTGGCCGACGGGCAGCAGCGCGAGCACGGGCTCGCGCCGGTCCTCGTCGAGCTCACCGACGATGTCGGCGGCGTCATCGGGGGCCATCCGTGAGAGGATCTCGGCGACCTGAGCGTCCGGTCGATCCTCGAGGAACTCCCGCTGGTGCTGGTCGTCGAGCTCCTCGAAGACATCAGCCTCGAGCTCGCGGTCGTCGTCGCCGACGGCTTGGATGATCTCCTCGCCCTCGCGCCGTGAGGCGGCCTCGACGAGGTCGGCTATCTGTGCGGGGTGGAGCTTGGCCAGCTTGGGGTGAGGAACGCGCAGGCGCACCGTCGGCACGTGTCCGACGAACGGCTCCACCCCGGCCCAGTCCAGGAACTCGCCGGTGGCGATATGTGCGCCGAGCCCCTTCGGCAGCAGGCGACGCAGGCCGCCGCGCGGGCCGGTGTCGACGCCCACTACGCGCCAGGACCCGGCGAGGAGCGCGAGCTCGATCTCGTTGGCACGCACCAGTCGAGCGCCCTGCACGTTGATCAGCTGCCGGTCGAGCAGATCGCGCTTCAGCAGCACCTCCTCGGGGCGCCGCTCGAAGGGCCGCAGGTCGAGCTTGGCCTTGCGCATCACCACCCCGTCGGTGCCGATCTCCGAGACCCGCTCGGCGCCGAGATAGGAGGTCCGCCCGGCGACCGTCGCGAGGAACCCGGTGATCGGCGGATACCCGGCGCCGCCGAGCCGCACGATCAGATCCTCAATCTTCCCCAGCCGCGTGCCATCGGAATCGCGTAGAGGGCTCCCGACCACCGCCGAGAGATGGAGGATCGGCGGCGCCTGCGTGGCGGTCGCGTTCACGTTGCTAATCGTACGGGCTTCTCCGCTCGTGGTGGCGATTGGTCACCTGCCCGGCTTATCGGCCAGCCCGGCAGGCGGTCATCTAATCCCCCGCCAGGCTCGTGGGCAGCGGCTGGCCATGTGGTGGCGGGTCGTCGAGCATCAGCCGGGGAATCGTCACCGGCTCGAGTCCTTTCTTGCGCAGGCTTTTGATGATCGCCGGCAGCGCCGCGATCGTCTCCGACCGATCGCCGCCGGCGTCGTGCATCAGGATGATCGCGCCTGGATGCGCGCCGGCGAGCGCGCTCTGCGCGATCGCCTGGACACCCGGCAGCGTGTAGTCACTCGTGTCGGTCGACCAGAGCACCATCAGCAGGTGTAGCTGGTGCAGGATGTGAAAGGTGGTCGCGTCGAACGAGCCGTAGGGAGGTCGGAACAGGCGGGGCCGCGGGCCGCCGAGCAATTCGATGCGGGCGATCTGTTCGACGAGCTCTTCGCGCTGTTCGTGCGCCGAGAGCGAGGCCATCATCGGGTGCGTCTCGGTGTGGTCGCCGATCACGTCTCCCGAGCGCAGCTCCAGCGAGCTGCCGGCGGAGAAGTAGCGCTCCTCCTCGCCGATCGCGAAGAACGTGGCATGCACGTGGTACTTGTTGAGCACGCCAACGAGCTGCTGGGTGTAGGGGCCGGGGCCATCGTCGAAGGTGAGCGCGAGCTCGTGGCCCTTGCTCCCGCCACTCGTCACCGCGGGCGTATATGCGAGTACCGAGTCGATCGCTTTTTCTTCCGCCTCGTGGGTGCGCGCTTCCCGTTGGGCCGGGGTCACTCGTGCGATGGCCGCATGGTGCACGACAGGGTCCGGTTTGGCGCGGTGGATGGCGCTATGGGAATGCAGCGCCGTGATCAGCAGCGCGAGGAGCGCCAGCAGCGCGAGGCCGGCGATGGCGCGGCGGCGACGGAACCGCTGGTGGTGCTCGAGAGTCATTGGAAGAGTTCCTAGGAGCCGAGCAGCTTATCTAGCGGGCCGCTGAAGGATTTGGGTTCGAGGCTCGTGGGGAGAAACGGTGCGGCGAGGCGCCGGTGCGCGACAGCAGGAAGGCCGGCGTGCTCTGTAGGCGCAACTGCTGGGCGAGCGCTTGCGCCTGGACGATCTGGCTCTGCACGCTGGGGGAGCTGCGTTCCGAGAGCGCACGGGCAACGTCGACCGGACCGCTCGCGCCGGCAAGCGCGCGCAAGTAGGTGTCGGTGACGTAGGAGCTGTTCTCGAGCCCCTGATTGCGGTACATCAAGTCGATGAATTGCCACAGGTGATCCTGCTCGCCCAGGGCATAGGCCATGCGCGCGGCGCGCAGCGAGTCGGAGCCGATGAAGTGCAGGCCGCGAAAGACGAGCAGCACGCGTCCGGTACGCACATAGCGAGCGACGATGCTCGGCAGCGCGTTCTGGGCGAAGAGCGCGCAAGACGGGCACTGCAGGTCGCCGAACTCGACAAGCGTGAGTGGGGCGTGGGGGTTCCCGAGGGTGTTGCCGTGCTGAGGAATGCCGGCAAACAGCGCGAGCGTCTGCCGGGCGCCCGGCACGGGCTTGCCGGGGGCGAGCTGGGAGGTGCTGGGACTACTCAACACCGCGATCAGCACCGCTGAGACTGCCAAGACGGTTACGAGCAGAGCCACCAGTTGATACAGGCGTGCGTGCGTGGGGGTATTGACATCGGTCGCTGCCATGCCCGGAGTCTATTTTGGTGAGGTGCTCCCCTTCTGGATCTCGATCGCAGCGCTCTCGCTCGTCCAGGGCGCCCTCGTGGCGGTTCCGGGCGCCGGGTCGCTCAGCGCGCTCGCACGGCTGCGCGGCCGCCGTTGGGCGCTGATCCCGCCGCTGTCGGTGATCGGGTTCGTATTCGGGACGCGCGTCGCCGAACAAGCGAGCGCGCAGGGACTCACCTACCTGGCGCTGGTCGCGGTGCCCGCGCTCGCGGCGCTCGCTCTCGGCTGGCTTGCCTGGAATGCCCACCCACCGCGGCCGGCGAGAGCCCTATGGGTGGCGCCGCTGTTCGCGCTGGCCTGGGCGGACCGCGGCGGTTTGCTGGGGGAGGCGGCGGCGCTCGTGCTGTCGGCGCTCAGCTGCGTATCGCTCGGCGTGTTGCTGGCCGCGGTGACGCCTGCGCGATGGCTCGCGGCGGGCATCCTGACGATGGCGGTGGCGGACACCTCGCTCGTCGTCTCAGATCTGTTGCAGCGACCGAACGACGCGCTGAATGCCGCGCACCCCGTGGCGGGCCTGCCGCGACTGCAGAGTGCCGTGTTCGGCTCGGCGGTGATGGGCTATGGTGACCTGTTCGTCGCCGCGTTGCTCGGGGCGCTGATCGCACTCACCTTGGGACGTCGCACGCAGCGGAGCGCTGCCGCGCTGGCGGCTTTGCTGGCGGTGACTTTTGACCTGCTGTTCTTCTTCGTTGACGAGCTGCCGGCCACCGTGCCCGTGGCGCTCACGTTGATCATCGTGGTGCTTGTGCGCCGACGGCGACTGGCTCGGAAGGGAGCGCCGGCATCTCCGACTGAACCTCCGACTGATCAGCTGACGCAAACGGCGGCTCGCTTGCCTCGAGCGTCTCGGACTCCAACTGCGCGATGACCGGGCGGGCGGTGACCTCGATGATCGCCGGAGGGTTGACCTCGCGCTCGGAATGGGCGCCGGCCGCCTCGATCCGCCGCACCTGCGGGATCACCCCTCGTTCGAATGAGCCAACCGCTTTGTTGTAGGAGCTCACGGCGGAGTCGAGCTGCTTGCCGATCTTTGCCAGAGGCTCGACGAACCGTCCGAGCCGGCGATGCAGCTCACGTGCGGACTCGGCTATCTCGCGCGCGGACTCGGCGATCATCTCCTGCTGCCAGCCATAGTGAACCGCCCACAGCAGGCCGATCAGGGTCGTCGGGGTGGCCATCAGCACCTGCTGCTGGACTCCGTATTCGATCAGCGCCGGGTCGTGCGCCAGCGCCGCCTGGTAGATGCCGTCCGAGGGCACGAACATGACGACGAACTCAGGCGTCGAATCGAACTGCCGCTGATAACCCTTGGAAGCCAATTTCGAGATGTGCTCGCGTGTCTGCTTGGCATGCCGCGCGATGTGCGCTTCGCGCTCATCGTCTGCACCGGCCTCCAGGGCGGAGAGGTATGCGTCGAGCGGAACCTTCGAGTTGACCACGACCAGCTTCCCGCCGGGCAGCCGCACCAGCATGTCGGGTCGCAACGGACCGTCGGGAGTCTGGATCGTGGACTGCTCGACGAAGTCGCAGTGAGAGACCATCCCGGCCATCTCGACCACGTTGCGCAACTGGATCTCTCCCCATGAGCCCCGCGTGGCTGGCCGCTTGAGCGCCGAGACGAGATTGCCGGTCTCCTTGCGCAAGGTGTCGGTGCCCTGCGTCAGTGTGCGGATCATCTCCGAGAGCTGCACCTGAGAGTCTCCGGCGCTCACGCTCCAAGCGCCCGAGTTCGCTCTCGAGACTGCCCAGCTTCTCCTGGACCGGCTCCACCAACCGTTTGATCTCTGCGGTCCGGGTTGCCATCTCGCCAGAGGCGCGCTCCTCCTCGGCGCTGCGCTGATCGGCGAGCCGCTGCGCCAGCGACTCTCCGGTCTGGGCGAGCACGTCGGCCGAGACCGACTTCAGTTCATCGCGCAACCGCTCGCGGTTGGGCCTGATCACAGCAGCTGCGCCGGCGGCGCCAAGGATCAGGCCGATCAAGATTCCAAGGAGTAAGAGCACCACGATCATCACTTTCCAGCGTTTCTGAGGGAGAGCCAACAAAAATGACACCCGCTTCGGACAGGAGCCATCTAACTCGCGTGTCGCGTTGCGCGGCGCAGCTAAATCGCGCGGCGCGGCGTATGCGCCTCATATTCCGTGGCCGCCTCCAAGAGCACTGTCAGCATCGCTGGGGCCGCCGGCAGCAGACGGGCTCCGGCGGGTGTCGCCGCGATCACCTGACGCGCCGGCGGGCGGGGGGAGAGGGCGCGAATTGTGATGTCCTCGCGTACCACCGTGAGGGCCAGCTCTGGGATCAACGCAACGCCCACTCCTGCCGCGACCAGGCCCTGCACTGTCTGATAGTCGTCGCTCTCGAAGGAGACACGTGGCTCGAAACCGGCGGTGTGGCAGCTGCGCACGACGTGGCGCGCGCACGGGCTCGCGCTCGAGGTCTGTATCCAGGCTTCATCGCGCAGGTCCTCCAAGCGGAGCTTGCGTTTCTTGGCGAGCGCGTGCTCGCGGGGGAGGACCAGGTAGAAGGGATCTTCGAGCAACTCCACGCGCGTGAGCTCGTCCGCGCCGGCCCCATCGCCAAACTCGAACAGCAGCGCGAGGTCGATCTCCCCCGCGCGCAACCGCGGCGCGATCTGCTCGGGCTCGCCCTCGGCCAGTGTCAGCTCCACATCGGGGTGGCGCGCGCGGAAGGTGGCGATCGCCAGCGGCATCAGCGTTGCCCCGGCCGACGGGAACGAGGCCATCCTCAGCCTGCCCCCGCGTAGGCCGGCGATCGTTCCGAGGGCCGCCTCGGCGGACTCCAATCGCGCCAGGATTCCTTCGGCGTGTCCCACCAATGTCTGGCCCGCAGCGGTCAGGCTGACGCCGCGTGGGTGGCGCGCCAGCAAAGTCATGCCGGCTTCCGCCTCGAGTGCGGCGATCTGCTGGGAGATCGCGGACTGCGTGTAGTCCAGTGCCTCGGCCGCCGCGGAGAACGAGCCGCGGTGGGCGACCTCGTTCAGGATCTTCAGCCGAGCCACATTAAGCATTAGTAAAACTTATAGCAGAGATTACAACAATCATTGGCACTGATGGCAGGATGCTGCCACTATGAGACGAAAGAACTTCGCATAGATCTAGCAACAAAGGAGCTAAAAATGACCAAGATCATTGTTTCCTATGACGGGACCGCCAACGAGGACGACGCGATTGCGCTCGGGCGCATCTTTGCCGACGCCGGCGCCGAGGTGTCCCTCGGTTATGTTCGTCACACCGACGAGGCCGTGAGCGACGAGGAGGCCCAGGGAGTGCTGGACCGCGGCGCCTCGCTCTTCGGCGGCACGTTCGCCTCGAGCCACGCCGTGACTGACCGCTCGACTCCGCACGGTCTGAGCGCGCTGGCCGAGCAGATCGGCGCTCAGGTGGTTGTGTTTTGCTCGGACTCCCACACCGCTCAAGGCCACGTCACGATCGGCAACTCCGCCCAGCAGCTGCTGGAGGGTGGTCCGGTCGCCGTCGCGATCGCTCCCGCCGGCCTTGCGCAGCACGGCGAGAGCGTGCAGCGGGTCGTCAGTGTCGGTGAGCCAGAGGGCGACGGCAGCGCGCAGGCGACGGCGCAGGCTCTGGCCGGCGCGCTCGGCGCGCAGGTCGTGCCGGTGGCCGACGAGCAGGCTGACCTGCTCGTGATCGACTCCCGCAAGGAGGCCGCTCAGGGCCGCGTCTCGATCAGCGCCTCGGCGTCGCACCTGATCGAGATCGCCACTTGCCCCGTGCTGGTCACAGCGCGTGGCGTTCGCACCTGTCGTTCGGCAGGCCGGTCGGCTCTGACCGCCTCACGAATCGTTCGCCGGAGCGCTCGCGCGAGTAGATAACGCGCGAGCGCCCCAGCGAAATCGAGGGCGCCGCCGGCGAAGTGACCGATCGGGCCGGTCCATAGCCATGTCTCCAAACGCTTCAGCGGTGAGGAGGCGTAAAGGCCGGGTGTCACGGAGCGGCACGGTATCGTGGCGGGCGTGCCGAGAATGCTGTATCCGAAGAAGCGGCCGTGAAGACCACCGTTACCGAACTGCCCGAGTCACGTGTGCGTGTGCAGGTGGAGGTGCCGCCGGGCGAGGTGCAAGGCCGCGTAGAGCACCGGGCGCGCCAGCTCGGCCGCGAGCTGAAGCTGCCCGGTTTCCGCAAGGGGAAGGTGCCGGCGCCGTTGGTCCTGCAGCGCGTCGGGCGCGAGGCCGTCCTGGACGAAGCGGTCAGGGACTCGCTTGCGAGCTGGTACTCCGACGCGATCGTGACCGCTGGGATCGTGCCGGTAGGCGATCCAACGGTCGATCTGGGGACCTGCCGCCGCAGGGGCAGGCGCTCGAGTTCTCGATCGAGATCGGCGTGCTGCCGAAGGCTGTGCTTGGCGAGTACCAGGGCCTCGAGATCGCGCGCCGCGAGCCGGAGAGCACCGACGAGCAAATCCAGCTCGAGGTCGAGGCGATGCGCGAGCGCTTGGCGCGGCTGGATACCGTCGAGCGTGAGGCCGGGCAGGGTGACTTCGTCGTCGTCGACTATGTCGGCTATCTGCCCCCGGAGGACGACGGATTGGACCCCGCCCACCCCGAGCCCCAGCCATTCGAGGGTGGCGAGGGTCGCGACCAGCTCGTTGAGCTCGGCGGCGGCAATCTGATCCCCGGCTTCGAGGAGGGCCTGCTCGGCTCCGCCGCCGGCGAGACGCGCACGATCGAGCTGGCCTTCCCGCGGACTACGGCGCCGAGCACCTTGCCGGCCGGGACGCGTCATTTGAGATCACCGTGAAGGAGGTCAAGGAGAAGCGACTGCCGGAGGTGGACGAGGATTTTGCGATCGACGCGGGTTTCGACAGCGTGCAGGAGCTGCGTGAGGACATCCGGCGCCGGTTGATCGAGGGCGAGGAGCAGAAGATCGAGGGCGAGTTCCGCGAGGCCGCGCTGGACGCGGCGGTGGCCCAGGCGCAGGTGCCCGTCACCCAGGCGCTCACGGAGGCACGAGCGAAGGAGATGTGGGAGCGGATGTTGCACTCGCTCTCCCACCGTGGCATCTCGCGCGAGGCATACCTGCAGATCGCCGCTCGCGAGGAAGCGGAGATCCTCGCCGAGATGCTGCCCGACGCTGAGCAGGCGCTGCGCCGGGAGGCGGTCCTCACGGCGATCGTCGCCGCGGAGGGGATCGTCCCGTCCGAGGAGGATCTGCTGGAGGCGCTCGGCTCGACGGCCGAGCGCGAGGGTGTGGCCGCGGAGAAGTTGTTGGAGGAGCTACAGGGCGCCGGGCGATTGGAAGAGGTGCGTGAGGATCTTGCCGCACGGCAGGCCATCGAGTTCCTCGCTGAGCGGGCCACGCCGATCTCTCCGGAGAAGGCGCAGGCGCGGGAGCAATTGTGGACACCTGAGCTCCAGGCGGCGAAAGCGCCCGGCGACGGCGCCGCGGAGCCCACGGGACTTTGGACGCCGGATCGTTAGGGTCGGGATTACCTAGCGCCGGATCGTCAACGCCGACCGATCAGAGATCGGCCAGCTAGGGTTTGCAGAAGGAATCGAGCCAGGTAAGCGAAACAAAGCGAGGATCATGAGCCCACTTGTGCCAATGGTGGTTGAGCAGACCTCGCGAGGCGAGCGCGCGTTCGACATCTACAGCCGCCTGCTGAACGAGCGGATCATCTTCCTCGGCACGCCCGTGGACGACCAGATCGCCAACCTGATCGTCGCCCAGCTGCTGCATCTGGAGTCGGAGGATCCCGAAAAGGACATCTCCATCTACATCAACTCGCCCGGTGGGTCGGTGTATGCGGGCCTCGCGATCTACGACACGATGCAGTTCGTCAAGCCCGACGTGCAGACGATCTGCGTCGGAATCGCCATGTCGATGGGCGCGCTCCTGCTCGCGGGCGGCGCCGCGGGCAAGCGGATGGCGTTGCCCAACGCGAAGATCTTGATCCACCAGGTCTCATCGAGCTTTCAGGGCCAGGCGACGGACATCGAGATCCACGCCAAGGAGATCATCGACGTACGGATGCGGTTGGACGAGATCATCGCGAAGCACACGAAAAAGGAGCTAGAGGATGTGCGCAAAGACACCGAGCGTGACTACTTCATGAGCTCCGAGGAGGCGAAGGAGTACGGGATCATCGACCGCGTTATTTCAGAGCACTAGCTTCGAGTACGCGCGGAGGGCATGAACGCCACGGCGGGGAGAAAAGGAAATGGCCAGACCGACAGATTCAAACGAGCAGCTGTTGTGCAGCTTCTGTGGCAAGTCCCAGCGGCAGGTCAAGAAGCTGATCGCCGGGCCGGGGGTGTACATCTGCGACGAGTGCATCGACCTGTGCAACGAGATCATCGACGAGGAGCTCGCGGCACCGCCCGCGTTCGATCTCGAGCACCTGCCGAAGCCGCGTGAGATCTACGACGTGCTCGATGAGTACGTCGTAGGGCAGGACCCTTCCAAGCGCACGCTGTCGGTGGCGGTGTACAACCACTACAAGCGCGTCCAGATGATGATGTCTGGCGACACGGATATCGAGCTGCAGAAGTCGAACATCTTGCTGCTCGGGCCCACCGGCTGCGGCAAGACGCTGCTGGCTCAGACATTGGCCCGGATCCTCAACGTGCCGTTTGCGATCGCTGACGCGACCGCGCTGACGGAGGCCGGATATGTCGGCGAGGACGTCGAGAACATTCTTCTGAAGCTGATCCAGGCCGCCGATTACGACGTGAAGAAGGCCGAGACCGGCATCATCTATATCGACGAGGTCGACAAGATCGCGCGCAAGGC
Source organism: uncultured Solirubrobacterales bacterium (assembly GCA_963804555.1). GTDB lineage: Bacteria > Actinomycetota > Thermoleophilia > Solirubrobacterales > Solirubrobacteraceae > Palsa-744. The sequence goes on along the minus strand of CAWDQX010000003.1, from coordinate 473,815 downwards.
GGACAACCCGTCGATCACCCGCGACGTATCGGGCGAGGGCGTGCAGCAGGCGCTGTTGAAGATCCTCGAGGGCACGCAGGCCTCGGTGCCGCCGCAGGGGGGGCGCAAGCACCCACACCAGGAGTTCTTGACGATCGACACGACCAACGTGCTGTTCATCTGTGGCGGCGCGTTCGCCAACCTGGACAAGGTGATCGAGCGGAGGATCGGACACAAAGGCGTGGGCTTTGCGGCGGCGATCGAGGTGAAGGGGGAGCGCGACACGGGCGAGGTCTTCGAGCACTGTCTGCCCGAGGATTTGATCGAGTACGGACTGATCCCGGAGTTCATCGGCCGGTTGCCGGTGGTCTCGGCGGTGCACCAGCTGACGCGAGAGGATCTCGTGTCGATCCTGACCGAGCCGCGTAACGCGCTCGTCAAGCAGTTCCAGCGTTTCTTCTCCTTCGATGGGATCGAGCTCGTGTTCTCCGAGGACTCATTGACGGCGGTCGCCGAGAAGGGCTTGGAACGCGAAACCGGCGCGCGCGGGTTGCGCTCGATCATCGAGGAGATCCTGCTGGAGGTGCAGTTCGAGCTGCCCTCGCGGCGCGACGTGAAGAAGTGCGTCGTCACGAAAGAGACCGTGGAGAAGGGGCTGACGCCGACGCTCGTGACCGAAGCCGCGCCGCTGGGAGACGACGAGGCTCATGAGTTGCGCGAGGAGTCGGCCTAGCGTGACGATGGCCCGCGGCCTCTCTGCGCTCGCTACCATCGCCCCATGTCCAAGCCTAAGTGCAAGCGCGTGAAGGCCCTGCCGTGGGCCGTGCTGTTGCAGGCAGGCGCGGTCCTGGGCAAGCGCTGGCGCTCGCTGTCGGCGAAGGACCGCGCTCACCTGGCCCGGCTGACTCGTGAATCGCGCGGCCGACTGGGCAATCTCTCAGAGAAGGAGCGCCGGGAGCTGCGCAAGCTGGTGGGCAAGCTCGACTTGAAGGGCATGAGCCGCGAGCTGCTACCGCTCATGCGTCCCGGCCGCAAGCGTAAGCGCCCTTGAGCCTCGAGATGGCTGACGATCTCGACCAGCTCTCGACGCGCGAGCTCCACGACCGTGCCGTGCACAGGGCCGAGACGCATCTGGACTTGAAGTTCTTCTGGTCGCTGCTCGAGGTGATCCCGGCGGCCAAGACGGCCAGCGGCGACGTGGGGGAGGCGGAGTTCGACATCGAGTCCTCACGCGGTTTGATCAGCGATGCGCTGCACAGCGGCGACGGCGAGCTGGCCGAGGCGCTGCGGCCTGTGTTCGTCGACTATCTGCGCAAGCACTCCGACGGCGAGCACGCTGACGGCAAGCACGCTGACGGCGAGCACTCCCACGGCGAGAGCCCTGACGGCGAGCACTCCCACAGCGAGAGCCCTGACGGCGAGCACCCCGGGGCGTAAACGTAGATCGTCCGGGCGCCCGGACGCGGCGATTCGTGCGGGGGGCCACGTAGACTGATGCGCCGATGATCGATCCCGCCGACGATCTGGGTGAGGACTCTCCGGGCCTCCCTCAGGAGAATCCGGGCCTCCCTCCGGCGAAGAGGCGCTACTCGCCCGCTTGGAGTTCGCAGGACGCCGAGCGTCACCTGCGCTCACTGGAGCTGTTCGGGATGCGATTTGGCCTGGACAGGATGCGGCGCATGATGACCGCGTTGGGTTCGCCGGAGCGGCGCTTTGAGACGATCCATGTGGTTGGGACGAACGGGAAGTCTTCGACTACGCGGATGATCGCGGCGATCTTGGAGCGCCACGGGCTGCGTACCGGTACCTACACCTCTCCCCACTTGATCTCCTACACCGAGCGCGTTCGGATCGGCGAGCGCGACTTGGAGGGGAGCGTCTTCGCCGCTGCTATCTCCCGCGCGGCGTGGGCGGCCGAGCGCGTCAACCACACCCTTGCCGGAGATGACCATGTGACCCAGTTCGAGTTGCTGACCGCGGCGGCGCTGTGGGCGATGGCTGAGCTCCAGGTGGAGGTCGCGGTGGTCGAGGCCGGGCTCGGCGGCCGTTATGACGCGACGAGCGTGATCGACTCGCGCGTGACGGTGCTGACAAACATCGGCTTGGAGCACACCCGGTGGCTGGGGCCGACCGTCACGGACATCGCCGAGGAGAAGCTCGCGGTGCTACGGCCCGACACGGCGCTCGTACTGGGCGGCGACCTGGCGCCGGAGGCGCTCGTAGTGGCCGAGCGGGTTGCAGCCGAGCAAGACGCGCGGATCCTGCGGGCACACGCCGAGCCTTCAGAGACCACTGCGCTTTCAGAGAACATCGAGCTGCTTGCCAAGGGCTCTTTCCAGCGGCGCAATTTCGCGCTGGCCAGAGTGGCCGCGGAGGCATACCTGCGATCGGCGGGGATCGAGCCCAGAGCGGACGCGGTGCGCGATGCGGCGGCAGCCACCGAGATACCCGGGCGCTTGCAAGTCGTGGGGGAGCAGCCGCTGACGGTGCTCGATGGAGCGCACAATCCCGACGCGGTGCGTGCGCTCGTCGAGTCGTTGCCCGAAATATTGGATGCCCGCCCACCCCGTCCCGTGGCGCTGGTGCTCGGCGTGCTCGAGGACAAGGACGCCGCCGGCATGCTCGGCGTGCTGCTGGGCGTATGTGAGCGTGCGTGGTTCACCGCCCCCCCGAGCAGCCGTGCCCTGTCGCCGGCTGCGCTGCAGTCGCTTGCACGTCAGCTCGGCTTCGATGCGGTGGATTGTGACCGATCGGAGATCGTCCAGCAGCCGTGGCAGGCGCTGGTTCAGGCACGGCGCTGGGCGCAGCAGCGAGGTGATGACGCGGCGGTGCTCGCGACGGGCTCGGTCTACCTTGTCGGCGACCTGTTGGACCATCTGGCTGCTACCGATGAGCGAGTGTCGGCGGTCGAGTCTCCTACACCTCCTACACCACCTACGCCTACTCCATCCACCCATTCATCATCGCGAAGACCGGCGAGATGAACGACGACGGGCCCTCTGTCCTGAAGATGATCGGCGCCGTGGCGCTGATCGTCGCGCTCGTGATTCTGGCGTTCTTCGCTGCTGGTTATGGATTCGGCCGCTTGTTTCTCTAAACTCGACGACCCTATGACCCTCGCCTACTTTGGCATCGAAAGCAGTGGTCTGAACACCGCGATCGATCTGTTGATCGTCTGCGTGTTTGTCCTGTACTTCGCCACGATCTACTGGACCTATGCCGATGCCCGCCGGCGGATCTTCGATCCGATGCTTGTTGGCTGTGCCACTGCCGCCTCGCTGTTCCCCTTCGTGGGCACGATCGTCTACATGATCTTGCGCCCGCCCGAGTACTTGGAGGACGTGCGCGAGCGCGAGCTGGAGATGCAGGCTGCGGAGGCGCGGTTGCACGAGCTCGACCACGGGCTGTGCCCGCACTGCGACTATCGGGTGGAGCGCGACTTCATCCGCTGCCCGAGCTGCTTGCGCAAGCTGAAGGAGCGCTGCATGAGCTGCTCGCGCCCGCTGGACCAGGCGTGGACGATCTGCCCTTATTGCGAGACCGAGGTTCCCGGAGCCAGCGCTTCCCGTCGCCCGCGCCGCAGGCGTGCGTCGGCTGAGAGCGAGGCACTCGCGATCGAGAGCGACGGCTTGGAGGGCGGTCGATCGGCGAGGAAGAGCTCAGAGGACTGGCTCGGGGATACCGCGGCCTCCGGCGGCGGTGCGGGGCTGGTAGGAGACGGCGAGGACGCGGGGAGCGCCGCCGGGCCAATTGCTGCCTCCAAGCCGACCTCGAGATCGCGGAGCGCCGGACGGGCCAGCCGCCCGCGCCCCACCTCTTGAATCAGCCCGCGTCAGCTCTCTGAGACAACCTCGATCCGAAAAGGACTCCATGGACCGCACGCTGATTCTCGTCAAGCCCGACGCCTTCGCCAGGGGGCTGACCGGTGAGATAATTGCCCGCTTCGAGCGCAAGGGCCTGAGAATTCTTGCCCTGCGCCATCTGACCGTGACACGCGAGCTGGCCGAGCGCCACTACGCTGAGCACGCAGAGCGCCCTTTCTTCGGTGAGCTTGTCGAGTTCATCACCTCGGGACCGATTGTGGCGATGGTGCTGGAGGGCAAGGGCGCCGTGAAGGCAGCACGCCAGGTGATCGGCGCGACCGATCCGCTCGAGGCTGCCACTGGCTCGATCCGCGGTGACTTTGCCGTGGAGATGGGTCAGAACATGGTGCACGGCTCGGACTCGCCGGAGTCCGCCGCGCGGGAGGCCGGGCTGTTCTTTCCCGAGTCCTAGAAGGAGCTCCACTGGGAGGTTCTATGCCCCGGATATCTCCCCAACTCGTCCTGGCCTCCAGCTCGCCACAACGGCGGGCGATCCTGGAGCGCTTGGGGGTGTCTTTCACGGTGCGCCCCGCTGCTTGCCCGGAGATCGAGCAAGGAGATCCAGGCGAGGTGGCCCTCGAGAACGCATTGCGCAAGGCGCGTGTCGCGCGGAGGCTCGGCACGGAGGGGGAGGTCGTGCTGGGATGCGACACGCTGGTGGCGCTCGACGGCACGATCTATGGCAAGCCCCGCGACGAGCAAGAGGCCCGTGCGACGCTGCAGGCGCTGAGCGGCGCAACACATGAGGTCATAAGCGGAGTCGCGGTGCTGCTCGGAGGTGCGGGAAGAACGGAAACCGACGGATCGGAGGTCAGTCAGCGCACCGCCCTTGCGCGCACCGCGGTGACGTTCCGGGCGCTCGACGAGGAACTGATCAACTGGTCGCTGCAGAGCGGCGAGTGGCGCGGACGGGCTGGTGGCTATGCGATTCAGGGAACCGGTGCGGCACTCATCCGAAGGGTTGAGGGAGATTATGAGAACGTCGTTGGCTTGCCACTGGCGAGTCTGTTGGACATCTACCCAGAGCTTCTTTTCGCCTGCAAATAAGCTGGCAACCCTGTGAGTGCTCGCGAAGCGTTCGCTACACTCACCCGCGGGTACGGCCCGACCGATCGAAGATCGGCCAGCACCGCCCGCGGGGCGTGGTGTCAGACGGCGGCGCGCCACCGAATTCAAGCGTGTCCCTTCTCAAATATGGGCATCCTCAGCTACCTGACCGGATTCGGCGGCCGCGACATGGCGGTCGATCTCGGCACCGCCAACACCCTTGTATACGTGCGTGGGCGGGGGATAGTGCTGTCTGAGCCGAGCGTCGTGGCGATCGACTCGCGCACCGGCGAAGTTCACGCTGTTGGGATCGAGGCCAAGCGCATGCTCGGCCGCACACCGGGCACGATCAAGGCGATCAGGCCCTTGAAGGACGGCGTGATCGCAGACTTCGAGGTGACCGAGGAGATGCTGCGCCACTTCATCCAGAAGGTTCACCAGAACCGCTGGGCGCATCCGCGCGTGGTCGTCTGCGTGCCCTCGGGCGTAACGGGAGTGGAGAAGCGCGCCGTCGAAGAGGCGTGTCTGTCGGCGGGAGCGCGGACGGCCTATCTGATCGAGGAGCCGATGGCCGCCGCGATCGGGGCGGGCTTGCCGGTCGGCGAGCCGACGGGCTCGATGGTGGTGGATATCGGGGGCGGGACCTCCGAGGTCGCGGTGATCTCACTCGGCGGGATTGTCGTGTCGCAGTCGATCCGCGTGGGCGGCGACGAGATGGACGAGGCGATCATCAACTACGCCAAGAAAGAGTACAAGCTGCTGATCGGGCAGCAGACCGCTGAGGAGCTGAAGCTCGAGATCGGCTCGGCCTGTCCGATGGCAGAGGAGCTGCAGGCGGAGATTCGCGGACGTGACATGGTCGCCGGTCTGCCAAAGACCGTTGTGTTGACGAGCGAGGAGATTCGCCAAGCGCTCGAGGAGCCGCTCAGCCAGATCATCGAAGCGGTCAAGGAGACGCTCGACCGCACGCCTCCGGAGCTGGCCTCGGACATCATGGATCGCGGCATCATGCTCGCCGGTGGCGGCTCCCTGCTGCAGGGACTCGATGAGCGTCTGCGCGAGGAGACTCAGATGCCCGCACATCTGGCGGAGTCGCCGCTGACTTGCGTGGCGGTCGGCTCAGGACGGTCGCTGGAGGAGTTCGAGGCGATCCATCGCTCTAACCGTCAATCGCGCAGCCGGCGCCGCCGGTGAGGCCGGCGCCCTCATTCCGCGCCCACGGTTACTCTGTCTGATGAACGCTTCGGAAGGCTCTGATTCGTGTACGACAAGACGGTCCGGCGTCGACGTGCGGTGCTTGTGCTGCTCGTCGTGCTCTCCCTGATACTGCTGACCGCCTACTTCGGCGAGTCCTCGGACGGCCGCCTGCACTCGGTGCAGCGCGGCTTCTTGACAGTTGTCTCGCCGATTCAGGAGGGCGCCAACAAGGTGCTGAAGCCCGTGCGCGACCTGTTCAGCTGGTTCGGAGACACGCTGCACGCGAAAAGCCAACTCGCGGAAGTGCGCAAGCAGAACGACAAACTGCTCAAGGAAGTGATCGCCGACCGCGCTGATGAGCACGGCTACCACGAACTGCTGGCTCTCTACCATCTGGATCAGCTCAACCTGAATAGCTACCGCCCGGTCACCGCCACGGTCGTCGGCAAGTCGCCGAACCTTTGGTACTCGACGATTTGGATCGACAAGGGCACCTCCTCGGGAGTGGCGAAAAATGACCCGGTCCTCAACGAAGAAGGGCTCGTGGGCAAGGTCGCGCAGGCCGCTCCCGACGGCGCCGTGGTCGATCTGATCACCGACAGCGAAGTCGGCGTCTCGGCGCGGATCAACGGGACGAACGCGACCGGCATGGTGCAGCCGAAGGTGGGCGAACCGAACGATCTGGTACTGCAGTACCTGCCGGGCGGAACCTCGGTCAACCGCGGCGAAAACATCGTCACCTCCGGTACCGTCGAACCACCGGACTACTCGCTGTATCCGCCTGGGATCCCGATCGGGCAGGTGAGCTCCGAAGGCGAAGAAAGCGGGTTCAAGTCCGTCAATGTGCATCCACTGGCCGACCTGCACAACCTCAACATCGTGCAGGTGCTCACATATACGCAGGGCAGCAAGGCGGCGCAGCTGGTCAGTCTCCAGGCGAGCTTGCCGGGCTTCGCTCAGAGCAACACGGGCAACGGCGAAGGCAGTCCGCTCACCTCCGCCTCTACGAGCGCCGGCGGATGACGCTCTCCGGCTCGTTGCTCACACGGATCGCCGTGCTCGTGGTGGTCGTCGTGTTCTTTCAGATCGGCGTCGTCTCGGAGGTGCCCGTGTTCGGCGTCGCGATCGATCTCTCACCGCTGCTCGTCGCCTTCATCGGACTGCTGTGCGGCTCGACGATCGGGGCCGTGACCGGCTTTGCGGTCGGACTGCTCGTCGATCTCGCGCTGGTGCAGACGCTCGGGCTGACCTCGCTCGTCTTCACGCTCGTCGGCTTCTGGTGCGGGCGTCTGCGCGAGCTGCGCGATCCCCAGGCAACGTTGACGCCGCTGCTGGTGGGCGCGGTGGCCTCCGCCGCCGCGACGGTGGGGTACTCGCTGGTGGAGTTTCTACTCGGGGTGGACGCCCCGGTCAGCCTCGAGTTGCTGCGCCAAATCGTGCTGGGAGTCCTCGTGAACACGATTGTCGCGCTGCCGATGTGGCTCCTCGTGCGCCGCAGCCTCGAACCGGGCTTGCCCGATGATCCGCGTCGTCGTCGCAGACGTGCATATACGACCGGGGGCTTGAGTCCTCTTTCGCGCGCATGAGCACCCCGATCGAGCGCGTCCGGCCGAGCGATCCTCGAGTGCCGGTCTCCCCGCAGCTGGCACTGCGGGTGGCGGTGCTGAGTGGCGGGGCGCTGTTGATGTTCGCGATCATCTTCTTCCGCCTGTGGTATCTGCAGGTGCTGACCGGCGAACAGTACGTCCAGGAAGCGGCCGCGAATAGCGTGCGCGATCTACCGATCGCCGCCCCGCGCGGGCAGATCCTCGATCGCGAAGGTCAGCCGATCGCCGCCAGCATGGTGACCAACGCGGTGCAGATCGTGCCCTCGGCGCTGCCGCCCGCGGGCCGGCCACGGCTGACTGTATACCGGCGGCTGGGCGCGCTCTTGGGGATGAGCGCCGGCCACATCGAGGCGCTCGTGATCAAGGGCCGCACGGCGCTGCCATACGCGCCCGTCACGATCAAGACCGCCGCGGGCCGGGGAGTGCTGACCGAGCTCGCCGAGCGTCAGAGCGAATTCCCCGGCGTCACCCAGCAGCCCGTCTCGATCCGCTCCTATCCATACGGGGAGATGGCCGCGCAGGTGATCGGCGACGTCGGCCAGGTCAACACAGAAGAGCTCAAAAAGCCGGCTTTCCGTGGCGTCCAGCAGGGGACCGTCGTCGGCCAGGAAGGGCTCGAGTACTTCTACGACCGGTATCTGCGCGGACGCGAGGGCGTGCAGCGCGTGCAGGTCAACTCGGCCGGCTATCCCGAGCCGACACGTCTGCAGCCGCAACCTCCCAAGGCCGGCTACAGCCTTGGCACGACGCTCGACCTCGGCCTGCAGCGCGAGGGGGAAAAGGCGCTGCTCGAGGGCATCGAAAACGCCCGCGCTGGCGGCAAACCGGCGATCGCCGGGGCGTTCACCGCGCTCGACCCGCTCAACGGGGAAGTGCTCGCGATCGGCTCGTATCCGAGCTTCGATCCGGACAAGTTCGCCAAGCCGCTGACCGAAGGTGAATTAGAAGCGCTCGAGGGCAAGAGCGGCGGCGAAGAAACGCCCTCACGCCTGGTCAACCGGGCGGTCAACGGGGCATATCCGACGGGCTCGACGTTCAAGCCGATCACGGCGATGGCGGCGCTCGAAGCGGGCGTGATCAACCCGACAGAGGGCCTGGGAGCAGGCCCCTGCATCGAAGCGACCGGAGGCGGCGGCGAGTTGTTCTGCAACTCCGGCCACACCGACTATGGCGCGGTCGGGCTCGTCGAAGCGCTGAAGGTCTCCTCGGACACGTACTTCTTCACCGTCGGCGAGCTCGCCAACTCCCACGGCAACGTGATCCAGAACAAGGCCCGCGAATTGGGGATCGGAGAGCAGACGGGGATCGACCTGCCGAGTGAGCTCACCGGGACGATCCCCAGCCGGCAATGGCTGATCAAACAGAACGAAGCCGAATCGCAGTGCACGCGCGAACACCACGGCCACCGCTGCCAGATAGTCGCCGAACCGGGCGAGCCGTGGACCGTGGGCTACAACATGGACTTGGCCGTCGGACAGGGCAATCTGCAAACCGACCCGCTGCAGATGGCGGTGGCCTACTCGACGCTCGCCAACGCGTACATTCACGGCGGCGAAGGCGAGGTCGTCACGCCCCATCTCGGTCTCCAGATCGACGAACCAAACGGGGGGCTCGTGCAGAGCCTGAGCCAAAACTTCCCACCCAAACGCCGCGTGCACCTGAACTACTCCGACCTGAGCGACGTGATGGAAGGCATCCACGAGGCCGCCAGCCAGCCGGGCGGCACCTCCGCGGACGTGTGGGCCGGCTGGAATCAGGCACAGCACCCTGTCTACGGCAAGACCGGCACCGCGGAACGCCCTCCGCACCTGGAACAGTCGTGGTACATGTGCTACATCGCCGACCCCAAGCGCCCGATCGTGATCGCGGTGACCGTCGAAGAAGGCGGCTTCGGCGCCGAAACCGCCGCGCCGATCGCCCGTCTGATCGCATCGAAGTGGTTTGGCCAGCCCGAGAAGTTCGTGGTGGGGACCTCGAAAACGTTCTGATCGACGATGCCCTCCTCGCTCGCCAGCCCGATCAAGCCCGCCGCCGAAGAGTCGCCGGCCGTGCCCGGCACGCGCACGCGGCGCGGCCTGCCGCTGGATCCGCTGCTGACGCTCGCCGTGGTGGGGCTGGGGATCGCCTCGGCAATGACGCTCGGCGCGGCCACGCGCGAAGCGGTGTCCGGCGACCCCAGCTACTACGTCACCCGCCAGGTGGTCTACCTGGTGGTCGGCTTGATCCTGATGGTCGTGCTCGCACGGGTCGACTATGCACGCCTGCGCCGGCTGAAATACGGCGTCTACGTGCTGCTGATCCTCAGTATCCTCGCCGTCCTCGGGGCGGGCCACGAAACCAAAGGCTCCACGCGGGCGATCAGCCTGCCGTTCTTCTCATTCCAGGCCTCCGAGCTCGGCAAGGTGTTGTTGACCGTGGCGCTGGCGGGGTTCATCGTCGACCGCGCGCGGCGGCTGCGCGAGCGCGATACGGCCGTACGCGTGATGCTTGCTGCGCTGGTGCCGGCGATGCTCGTGATCGCCCAGCCGGACCTCGGGTCGGGGATGGTGTACATGGTGATCGCGTTCGTCATGCTGCTGGTGGCGGGCACGCCGTGGCAGCAGCTGGGCGGACTGATGGCGCTGGTATGCGTGTCCATCGCCCTCGTGCTGGTGGCGGCGCCCGCGATCGGCGTGCACGTGCTGAAGCCCTACCAGACCGAACGGCTGACGGCATTCCTGCACCCCTCCTCGAACTTCGAGGAAATCAAGGAAAAGGAATCCAAGACCGGCGAACCCGATCCCCGCTATCAGCTCGCCCAGTCGAAGATCGCGATCGGCTCGGGCCAGAAGACCGGCCGGGGCTCCGCTGACTCCACCCAGCTCACGGGCGACTACCTGCCCGAGGACGACACCGACTTCGTGTTCGCGGCCGTCGGGGAGCAGTACGGCTTCCTAGGGGCCGGGCTGGTGTTGTGCCTGTACGCGCTGCTGATCTGGCGCACGCTGCGCATCCTCACGATGTCCAAGGACCTCTTCGGCTCGCTCGTGGCGGGGGGTGTAGCGGCTATGCTCATGTTTCAGGTGTTCGTCAACGTGGGGATGACCATTGGGATCATGCCCATTACCGGCGTTACGCTGCCGCTCATGAGCTATGGCGGCTCGTCGGTGATCACCACCCTGTTGGCGGTGGGCCTGCTGCAATCCATTTATGTCCAGGCGCGCGCCTCAGCGGCACTGAAGGGCCGCGTGCCGATTTATTAGACCAATGTCCGCCGACTATTCCCGCTCGCCAGTTGTCGATGCGCCGCCGAGGATCCTCCTCCGGCCTTCGCCCGCGCGGGGCCCGGCCGGCATCGATATCGAAAGACTGGATCAAATTGAAAAAGCAAGTGCTTGTCAGCGTCGATCGCGCGGAGACGCGCGTCGCGCTCTTGGAGGCGTCCGGAACACCCGGCGCCTCACGCTCCGCTGCGACCGATCGGAGATCGGCCAGCTCCCGCAAACGCGCAAGCGGCGCTCCCCAGGCCGGCTATCGCATAGCTGAGCTGTATCTCGAGCGTCGGGGCGGGCGCTCGATCGTCGGGAACATCTATAAGGGCAAGGTCGACAACGTGCTGCCCGGGCTGGAGGCCGCGTTCGTCGACATCGGCCTGGAGAAGAACGGGTTCCTGCATGTCGATGAGATCGTGCTGCCCGGCGTGGAGGCGCCCAAGCGCGGGCGTGGCAGCGGCAGCGCTCGCAAGATCTCAGACCTGCTCGCGCCCGGCCAGGAGATCGTCGTGCAGGTGGTCAAGGACCCGCTGAAGACGAAGGGCGCGCGGCTGTCGATGGAGCTGACGATCGCGGGGCGCTACATGGTCTACGCTCCCACCGGCGAGGGGATCGGCGTGTCGCGCCGCTTGGAGGATCGTGAGCGCGACCGCCTGCGCAAGCAGACCTCGGGCCTCGATCTGGGTGACGGTGGGGTGATCGTTAGGACCGCCGCGCACGGCGCCAAGCGAGAGGACTTCGAACGCGAGCTGAAGTACTTGCACAAGCTGCACGAGGTGCTCGGCAAACGCGTCGAGGATACCCTCGCCCCGGATCTCGTTTTCCAGGAGGCCGACCTGTCGGTACGAGTGGTGCGGGACATCTTCTCCGAGCACTTCGAGCGCGCGATCGTCGACGACGAGCAGCAGTTCAAACGTCTGGTCTCGTTCTTCACGCGCACCGCCCCCGAGCTGGTCGAGCGCGTCGAGCTGTGGGATCAGAAGGAGCCGCTGTTCGAGTCCTACGGCGTGGACAAGGCGATCGAGGGCGTGCTCTCACGCCGCGTTGACCTGCCGAGCGGCGGCTACCTGGTGATCGACTACGCCGAGGCGCTGACCGTGATCGACGTCAACTCAGGGTCGTTCATCGGCCGCGGCAAGGGCGCGGCGCTGGAGGACACGATCACGAAGACGAACCTGGAGGCCGCCGAGGAGGTCGTCAATCAGCTGCGCCTGCGCGACATCGGCGGGATCATCGTGATCGATTTCATCGACATGGCACGCGCGCGCAACCGCGACGCTGTGATGAAGACGCTCCGAAAGACGCTGGATGAGGACCGCACGAAGACGTTCACGGCCGAGATATCAAAGCTCGGCCTGGTCGAGATGACTCGCCAGAACGTGACCGAGGGCGTGCGCGAGATCATGAGCCGGCCATGCCCGACGTGCGAGGGCGAGGGTGTGATCCGCTCAGAGGAAACCTACGCGATCGAGTTCGAGCGCCGCCTGCGTGACATCGCCGCCGAAAACCCCGACGTGGAGGCGTTCCTCGTCCAGATCAACCCGCGAGTGAGCACCGAGTTCACCGGACACGGCTCGCGCGTGCTGCACGCGCTCGAGATGCAGACGGGCAAGTCGTTCCTGTTCGAGGGCTCGGAAGGGTTGACGCTGGATCACTTCGCGATCACTTTCCAGGGCACCCGCGCGGAGGTCGAGGAGCGCGCGCTGCCCTTCCGCCAAGGCGACGAGGTGCTGGTGGAGATCGTCGAGCCGCACATGTACGACGTCGACGACGCGGTCGCGAAAATCGACGGCTACATCATCTCGATCGCGGGCGCGGCGCGGAGTGTCGGCGAGAAGCGGATGGTGCGCATCGACCAGGTCGGTCGCACGGCGGCGAGCGCGCTGCTGCTGGACGAGTCCGGCGATGTGGTTCGTCCGACGCCGCGGGCTCCGGCCCCGACCGCCAAACCGAGACCCAGAAGGCGGACGCCCAAGCCCGTCATGTCCGCGGTGGTGGAGAGCTCCTCTGAGGTGACTTCGGCGTCCCAGGCGCCGGTGGCGGATATCCCTGAGGACGAGGGATCCGAGGATGACCTACAATCCAAGCCTCGGCGTCGTGGCCGCAGAGGCGGGCGGCGCCGTTCGGCTGCCAAGGCGAAGGTGACCCCGGAGTAGCCGTGCGCTCGCGGCTCGCGGCCGGCCACGGCTGAGCGTCGCAAGCGAGAAAGCAAAAGAGAGAAACCCAGAGAGAGATATGTACGCGATCGTGAAGACCGGCGGCAAGCAGTACCGCGTCGAGCGGGGCCAGACCCTGCTCGTGGAGCGCCTTGCCGTCGACGAGGGCGGCGACGTCGCATTGGAGCCGATCCTGTATCGCTCCGATGAGGCCGTGTTCGACCAGGCCGGGCTGAAGAAGGTCAAGGTCACGGCGAAGGTGTTGAGCCACGAGCGCGGTGAGAAGCTGCGGGTGTTCAAGTTCAAGCCCAAGCGCGGATACAAACGGCGCAACGGTCATCGTCAGGAGCTCACCCGCATCGAGGTCACGGACATCTCGATGGGCGCGGCGAAAGCAGCGAAACCTTCCAAACCCGCGACTCAGCCGGCCGCCACCTCGGGTAAAGCCGCCAAGAAGGAGACGGGAAATGGCTCATAAGAAGGGACTTGGCTCCAGCCGCAACGGGCGCGAATCCAACGCACAGCGACTGGGCGTGAAGACGTTCGCTGGCGAGACGGTGAGCGGCGGGGAGATCATCGTGCGCCAGCGTGGCACCAAATTCAAGCCAGGCGAGGGCGTGGGCATCGGTAAGGACCACACTCTGTATGCGCGCGCCGCCGGGACGGTGCAATTCGCCACCAACCGTCGTGGACGCGTTGTGAGCGTCTCCTCCGCCGAGTAGTCCTGCGCGACCGAGTGAGCTCTCGCCGGTGAACTCGCGTCAGGGCGCCCGTGCGCTGGCGATCGGCCGGGCCGTGTTTGGGGCGGCGCTGTTGATCGCGCCGGAAACGGTTGCAAGGGGCTGGCTGGGCGAGTACGCCGAGCGCCCAGCGGTGCATGCGCTGGTTCGGTCGATCGGCGTCCGGGACGTGGTGCTGGGCATGATCGCGCTGCACACGCTCGATCACCCCGAAGTCGGACCGCGCTGGCAGGCCACCTGCGCGGTGGTGGACACGGTCGACCTGCTGGCGACCGGGGCCGCCCGCGCGGACCTGCCGGCCGCCGGTGCTGGTGGCACCGCGCTGGTGGCCGGGGGCGCCGCGGCAGCGGGCTTTTACTTCTCGCTTGCGCTGAAGCAGAGCTGAGCGCTGACGCTCGCAGGCGCGGTCTGGCTGCCAAGCCCGCTGAGGCTGTCAGGATGCCAGCATGCTCCACGACCACGCGAGAATCCACCTGAAGGCCGGCGCTGGCGGAGACGGGAGTACGAGCTTTCGTCGCGAGGCGCACGTTCCGAGGGGCGGTCCCGACGGCGGTGACGGAGGGCGTGGGGGGGCGGTGGTGCTGATCTGCGACGACAGCCTGCGCGACCTGCAGAGCTTTCGGCGCACCGCGGTCTATCGCGCGGGGGCGGGAGGGTACGGCGAAGGCTCACAGCGACACGGGGCCGATGGGGAGACGCTGACGCTCAGAGTGCCACCGGGGACCGAGGTGATCGGATGCGTTGGACCGGCAGGCGAAGAGGGGGATCTGCAAGGGCGCCGCTGGGAGCTGCTGAGAGACGGTCAGCGGGCGGTGGTGGCGAAAGGCGGTAGCGGGGGGAAGGGAAACAAGCGCTTTGCGACGGCGACGAGGCAGGCGCCACGCTTCTCCGAGCGGGGCCTGCCGGGAGAGGAGGGCTGGCTGGAGCTCAAACTGAAGCTGTTGGCCGATGTTGGCTTGGTGGGATTGCCGAATGCTGGGAAGTCCTCGCTGTTGGCGAGGCTGACGCGGGCCGCGCCGAAGGTGGCGAACTACCCGTTTACCACGCTGAGCCCAGTACTGGGTGTGCTCGACGATGGCGAGCGCCAGCTCGTGGTGGCCGACATACCGGGACTGATCGAGGGAGCGAGCGAGGGCGCGGGTCTGGGGCACGACTTCCTGGCGCACGTGGAGCGTACGCGCTTGCTCGTTCACGTGCTGGATCTGGCGCCGGAGCTGTCATCGGATCCCGCCCACCCGGCGGACGCGGCACAAAATTACGCGACGATCGAGCACGAGCTAGCCGCGCACGACGAGCGGCTGGCGCGGCTGCCGCGCGTGCTCGCGCTGTCGAAGGGCGATCTGGTGACCGAGGCGCGTGCGGAGGAGGTTGTGGCGGAGTGGCAGAGCCGTCTAGGGGAGGAGGTGCCGGTGATCGTCACCTCGAGTGCCACGGGAGCGGGGTTGGAGGAGCTGGCGGGTGAGCTGTTGAGCAGAGTGACGCCGCGTGTGCTCACATCGCCCGAAGCAGCTGATGACGGTATTCGGGATGGAGGCCCACCTGCCCCGCGCGTGCACGCATCGGGCAGCCAGGCCGGAGCGGGAGGGGAGCAGGATCTGGCCGAGTACATGGTGTTTCGCCCCGCGGCGGGGAAAGGCTTTGAAGTCGAGCAGACGGGAGCGGGATCGTTTGCGGTCAGGGGAAAGGGGATCGAGCGACTGCTGGCGCGATATGACATCGAGAACGAGGACGCGATGGCTTATCTCGAGGAACGGCTGCGGAGGATCGGCGTACTCGGGGCGCTTCAGGCGGAGGGCTTTCAGCCCGGCGACGAGCTGGAGGTTGGAGGGGTGACGTTCGAGCTCGACCCGGACGCGCCGGCATGAGCGCTGCGGCATAAGCTGAGGCAATGAGACGAGTCGTGATCAAGCTGGGGTCGAGCATCGTCGCCGAGGACGACGGCGAGCTGAGAGCCGACGTGCTTGCGCGTGTCTGCGACGCGGTTGCCGGATTGCATCGGGACGGCGATGAGGTTGTGATGATCTCCAGCGGCGCGATCGCGAGAGGGATGCGCGTGCTGGGTCTCCAGTCGCGCCCGACGGCGATCGACGAGCTGCAGGCATCGAGCGCGGTCGGGCAGGGGAAGCTGTACAGGGTGTATGACGAGCTGTTGCGCGAGCGCGAGGTGACGAGCGCCCAGGTGCTGCTGACGATCGGCGATTTGAGTGCTCGCACGCACTATTTGAATGCCCGCCAGACCCTGCGCAAGCTGCTCGATTGGCGTGTCGTGGCGGTGGCGAACGAGAACGACACGACCGCGACCGACGAGATCTCATTTGGCGACAACGACTTCTTGGCGGCGCAACTGGCGATGCTCGTGGGCGCCGACCTGCTGGTGCTGTTGACCGATATAGATGGTCTCTACAACGCCGATCCGCGGCTGGACGCAAACGCCACGCTGGTGGTGGAGGTCGGCGATTTCGGAGCGCTCCAGGAGCTGGAGATCGGCCACAGCACCTCGCCGCTGGGCTCAGGAGGGATGCGCTCGAAGGTGGTGGCCGCCGACATGGCCACCGCGGCGGGCATCGCGACCGTCATCTGCAATGGGTTGCGCCCCGGAGCGCTCGAGGCGCTGCTCGGCGGTGCTCGCGAGGGCACGTTGTTCACACCGCGAGAGACTGGCCACAGCTCGTTCAAGCTGTGGCTGAAGTATGCGAAGCCCGCGCACGGCACGCTCGTGATCGACGAGGGCGCCGCCAGGGCGTTGCGTGAGGGGAGCGCGAGCCTGCTGCCGGTTGGGATTGTGGAAGTGAGGGGAGAGTTCGACGCGGGCGATGCGGTCGAGATCGCGCTCGGGACCGATGGCGATCTCGCGCTCGAGGCAAAGATCGCGAAGGGCATTTGCAACTACTCGACATCCGAGCTGAAGCGGGTGATCGGTAAGCAGTCCGACGCCGTCCGCGAGATCTTGCCGCACGCCACTGAGGAGGCTGTGCACCGCGACTACCTCGTGGTTGGCTGAGCGCCTACCCTTAGAGCCATGGCCACCGTCATCTCGCCTGTCGCGGATATCTGCCGCACGGCCAAGCGCGCGGCAACAGCGCTGGCGCGGGTGGACACCGCGACGAAGAATGGGGCGCTGGAGGGGATCGCGGTGGCGCTGGGCGAGCGCGCCGAGGAGATATTGGAGGCGAACGCGCGCGACATGCAGGCGGGGCGCGAGTCCGACTCGAGCGCGGCGCTGCTCGACAGGCTGCTGTTGGACGAGGAGCGGATCGATGCGATCGCGAAGGCGCTCGGGCAGATCGTGGCGCTGGGTGACCCGGTCGGTGAGGTGATCGACGGACATCGTTTGCCGAATGGCCTGGATGTACGCAAGGTGAGAGTGCCGCTCGGGGTGGTGGCGGTCGTTTACGAGGCACGCCCGAACGTGACGATCGACGCCACCGCGCTGTGCTTGAAGTCAGGCAACGCGATCATCCTGCGGGGCTCGTCCTCGGCGCTTCACTCCAACGCCGCGCTCGCGCGGATCGCGGGTGAGGCCGCGGTGGCGGGAGGACTGCCGGAGGGCTGCGTGAGCCTGGTGGCGGGAGGTGGACGCGAGGAGCTCACGGAGCTGGCGACGCAGAAGGGAACGGTGGATCTGATCATCCCGCGCGGGGGCGAGGGGCTGAAGGCGGCGCTCGAGGAGGTGGCGAGCGTGCCGGTGATCTACGCGGCGTCGGGCAACTGTCACGTATATGTGGACGCCTCGGCGGACCTCGACCAGGCGGAAGCGATCGTGCTCAATGCCAAGACGCAGCGCCCAGGGGTGTGCAACGCCGCGGAGACGCTGCTCGTGCACGCCGACGCGGCGCCACTGTTCGTGCCACGGATCCTGCGCGCGCTAACCGCTGCCGGCGTTGTCGTGCGTGGCGACGAGCGGGTACTCGAGCTGGCGGAGGACGAGAGCGAGGAGGCGCGGGAGGACGTCGGCGCCTCGCCGCTGGAGGCAGAGGCGTCGCTGTCGGACTCGGCGCTCGTGCAGGTGGCGAATGAGCAGGACTGGGGCACGGAGTACCTGGCGATGACGCTGGCGGTGGCGGTGCTCGATTCGGTCGAGCAGGCGATCGAGCACATCGCCCGCTACGGGAGCGGGCATTCCGAGGCGATCGTGACCCGCGACACCGAGAGCGCTAGGTGCTTCCAGCTGGGGGTGGACGCGGCCTGCGTGTATGTGAACGCATCAACGAGATTTACCGACGGGGGCGAGTTCGGGATGGGCGCGGAGATCGGGAACTCGACGCAGAAGCTGCACGTCAGGGGGCCGATCGGGCTGCGGGAGCTGTGCACGTTTAAGTACCTGGTGGAAGGCGACGGACACGTCCGCGAATGAGCCGGTGGCGATGGTCGGCCTGCGATCAATCGGCATCCTCGGCGGGACGTTCAACCCTCCCCATCTGGGCCATTTGGCGCTCGCCAGGCACGCGAAGTCCGAGCTGGGCTTGGAGCGGGTGGTGCTGATGGCGGCGCACAGTGCGCCGCACAAGGGAGATGAGCGGGACCCTGGCCCGGAGCGGCGCCTGGAGATGTGCCGGCTGGCGGTGGGCGATGAGGCCGGGTTGGCTGTGTGTGGCCTCGAGATCGAGCGTGGCGGGCCGTCTTATACGGTGGATACCTTGAGAGCTATACATGCGAGCCACAAAGAGGCCGAGCTGACGTTCATCGTGGGAGCCGACATGGCGCGCACGATGCCACGATGGCGCGAACCGCAGGCGCTGCTCGAGTTGGCGAGCCTGGCGGTGGCCGAGCGCGAGGATGGAAGACGCGAGGATGTACTCGGGGCGCTGGCCCCGCTGCAGGCCAGAACGACGTTCCTGGAGATGGGTATGGTCGAGATCTCATCCTCGCTGGTGCGCGAGCGTGTCGCCGCGGGTGAGCCGGTGGGTGAGCTGGTGGGGCCGGCGGTCGCGGCGTACATCGCCGAGCACGGTCTGTACCGCACGACGTCGGCCACCGAGGCGAACGCGAACAGAAATACGAAGGCGAACAGGAACATAAAGACGAAGGCGGGCGCGCAGTGAAGCCTGAGGAGCTACTCAGTGAGATCGCGCGCTACGCCGCGGATAAGAAGGCCGGGGAGATCGTGGAGCTCGACCTGCGTGGAGTGCTCGGCTACACCGACTACTTCATCGTCTGCTCGGGTAACACCGAGCGTCAGACGAAGGCGATCCACGACGGCATCCTGGAGGGCTGCAAGCACGAGCACGAGGTTCAGCCGCGCCGGGTCGAGGGCTTGAGTCAGAGGGACTGGATCTTGATGGACTATCTGGATGTGGTGGTGCACATCTTCACGCCGCAAACGCGTGCCTTCTACCGGCTGGAGCAGCTCTGGGGCGAGGTGCCGGCGCGGGTGGCGAGCGCGAGCAGTAACCCTTGAGTGGACAGCGCCACGCCGCTGGCGAGCACGAATGCCGCCGCTATGCCCAGCGCACGCAGCGTAACGGCGAGGGTGAAGCAGAACAGCGCGAAGGCAAAGAACCCGGCGATCAGTCCCCGCGCCAGTCTTAGGAGCTCGTCTGCTCCATGCTGGGCGTGGGTGAACGTGGCCAGGACGGTCGCGATCACCGGAAACGGGGCGAGCAGGCCGCTGAGCCGGGAGCCCAACCAGCCGGCGGCGGCGGTCAGCGCGAGCACGAGCGCAAGCGCGCAGGCGCCGCGCAACGGTAGATCCCAGATTGGTGGCGCCGGGACCGGGGACTGTTCGGCCCGCGGATCGGGGAGCAGCTTCAGGCCAACCACGAATCCGGCGGCGGCCAGCGCGAGCGCGGCGCCGGCGGGGACTGCGAGCGCGCTGAAAATGAGGGTTCCGGTCGCGAACGCCGCCCATCCTGCGAGCAGGCTCACGACCCATGGCGCGCGCCCAGCGAGACGGCCATAGACCACGACGAATGAGGTCAGCGAAACGAGTCCCAGCAAGGTGCCGGCGGCGGCCTGCGCGGCGAAGGCGCGCCCATGGGTCAGTGCGTAGACGAGCAGGATGGGGCCCGCCACGACTGGCAGCCCACCGACCAGTCCGCCGATCCGCGGTCCAAATCGGCGGGCGGTGAGCGACGCGCCGATTACGAAGCTGGGCGCCAGCAGCACCTTGACCGCGAGCGTGGCCACGCGCGCATGATGACCGGCCCGCGCGCGGATCGCGGTGCGGGTCGGTCCTGAATCGGGGACTTGCGAAGATGGCGAGGTGAGCGGCCTCGCGTAGCATGTTTTGTGCTACACTAGGTCGCGTGAGCCGCTCGCTTCATGTGCGCTTGGACGACAGCTCGGCCGCGGCGCTCAGCGTCATCCGCAATGACGGACTGAGTGACTCCGAGGCGGTGCGTACTGCGCTGCGCGAGAGTGCGGCAAGGCGTAGGGCTCGCTCCACGATTGCGGCTGAGGTTAGACGGCTCGCGGGCGATGAGGACGATCTGGCGGAGATGCGGGCGATCCGCGAGCAGATGGCGGAATTGGCGCCGGAGCTCACTGACTGAAGTGGTGCGTGGCGAGATATTTCGCCTGCCTGCGCCGCGAGGGACGCGCGGTTCCGAGCAGCGAGGCGCGCGCTATGCGGTCATCGTTCAAGCCGACGAGTTCCTGATGCTGAGCACCGTGCTCGTTTCGCCTACTTCGACGAGTGCGCAGCCGGCGAGCTTTCGGCCGGCAATCACCCTCGAGGGCACTCACACGCGCATCCTCGTCGAGCAGAGCACTGTCGTGGACCCCCAGCGCCTGGGACGCTCGGCTGGACGCCTCGATCCGGATGAGCTGAGCGCTGTCGATGAAGCGCTCGCGCTCGTTTTGGGTCTCTAGGTCTGTTTGCCGACGAGAAAAATGGAGCTAGAGGGGCTCGAACCCTCGACCTCCGCCATGCCATGGCGGCGCTCTCCCAGCTGAGCTATAGCCCCGAGCCTGCCGTCCTATCGTATAAGGCAAGCGCACTGATCGGCTGAGCGGCGGTTGGAGGACACACCGCTGACAGAAAACTCGCTCACCCCGGGGGAATGAACTCCGGGACGTCGAGGTCGTCTCCTGGGTCCTCGTCACGTCCTCTGCGGCCGAGCAGGCGCAGGTCGTCCTCGTGCCTGGGGACGTTTGGGCCGGCTTGGTCGAGGCGGGCGGTCATGCCTCCATGGGCCAGGCGCACGTCGCGGATCAGGCGCTCGGCGTTGTTGTGCAAGGAGACTGAAAGCTCACGCAGGTTGCGCGACAGCTCGGTGCCCTCGCGCAGGACCTCGCGCGCCACGACGTGAGCCTCGCTGACGATCTCCCGGGCGTCCGCGCGCGCCTTGGCCCGCACCTCCTTGGCCTGCTCTTCGGCGGTCAGGCGCAGCTGGGAGAGGTCCTCGCCACCGGCAGCGAGCAGTCGCTCGGTCTGTTCGCGCGCACCGGCAGTAACTCGGTTCGCTTCCTCCTGTGCTTTGCTCAAAATCTGAGCGGCCTGTGCGTGTGCCTGCTCGAGTGCGCGCTCGGCCTCGGTTTGACCGCCGGCCAACATTCGCTCGGATTCCTCGCGGCTGCCGGCGAGTACCTCCTCGGCGTCGGTACGTGCCTCACTGTGCATACGGTCGGCCTCCGCCAATGCCTCGCCCCGGATGCGCTCCGCATCGCGCAGACGTTCGTCGGCCTCGCTGTGGATTGGCCCCACTGCAGACAGGGCCTCGTTCCTGGCCGCCTCGGCCTGCGAGCGGGCGGCGTGAAGAATCTCCTGCGCCTCCTCCTCGGCCGCCTGCACACGGTGCTCTGCCGCACGATCGGCTTCGGCGATCCGCTCGCGTCCGCGCGCCTCTGCCTGGGCACGTAGCTCCTCAGCGGCGCGTTCCGCCGCGTCGACGATGTTCGCGACCTGAGCCGGAGTGCCGCTCAAGCCATCGAGCGCGTCTGCAGATTCCAGAGGCTGAGGCTCCATCCAGCCATGGTAAACCGCGAGACCGATCGGCAACGTGCAAGGCACCCGACTGCCCGTTGGCAGGAAACGTGGGAAATATGTCCTTGCAGACAAACTCGCGGTAGGCCATGATCGGGGAATGGAGCAACACGCCACCTCGCAGATCACGCAGACTCCACGAAACACGCGAGCACCGCGCCAAATCGCGATCCTCGTTTACCCGGGCGTACAGAGCCTCGATTTCACCGGTCCGCTGGAGGTGTTCGCCGGCGCCCAGCAGTTGATCGAAGTGGTGGGTCGCCGCGAGCGAGGTTATGAGGCCGAGCGGGGCTACGAGGTGAAGCTACTCAGCGTCGACGGCCGGCCGCTACAGACCTCCAGCGGCCTGACGGTGGTCCCGCACGCGAGCCTTGCCTCTGCGCCCGCCGCGATCGACACGCTGATCGTCGCGGGTGGGTACGGCTCCAGGAAGGCGACGGCTGATCGTGCGCTGCTGGAGTGGGTCTCTCAGGCGTCCGCGACCGCTCGACGCACCGCCTCGGTGTGCACCGGCGCCTTCCTGCTTGCCGCGGCTGGCCTGCTCGACGGCCGGCGTGCGACTACCCATTGGGCGTCTGCCGCAGAGCTGGCCGCGCGCTATCCGGCGGTTGACGTAGACCCCGAGCCGATCTTCCTGCGCGATGGGCCGATCTGGACCTCGGCCGGTGTTACAGCGGGTATGGACCTCACGTTGGCGCTCGTGGAGGAAGACCTCGATCGCGATGCGGCGCTGGCGATCGCGCGCCGTCTTGTGCTGTTCCTGCGCCGTCCCGGCAACCAGGCGCAGTTCAGCGCCACGCTGTCTATCCAGGAGCCTGCTCGTGGGCCGCTGCGCGAGGTCCAGCACCACGTGATCGAGCACCCGGCGGCCGACCTGTCGGTGGAGGCGCTCGCCGCCCGTGCTTGCATGAGCCCGCGCCACTTCGCCCGCGCGTTTCGCGCCGAGGCGGGGGTCACGCCCGCGCGCTACGTAGAGCAGGTGCGCCTCGAGGCCGCCCGGCGACGCTTGGAGGACACCACGGAGCCGATCTCGGCGGTGGCCGTGGCCTGTGGCTTCGGCACTCCCGAGACGATGCGCCGCGTCTTCCTACGTGCGCTCGACGTAGGGCCGGCGGAGTATCGCCGCCGCTTCCAGGGCGTCTCCTCGGTCCTCGAGCGCACCGCTGCCGACTCGGCCCTTGACTCGACCGCCGCCTGACCTGCCAACTCCCGGCATGCCCGCCCAGCCACACAAGGAGATGAACATGGACATCGCGATCCTGCTGTTCGACCGCCTGACCGCGCTCGACGCCGTCGGCCCCTATGAGGTGCTCAGCCGGTTGCCGGGCGCGACGGTCACGTTCGTCGCCGAGGAACCGGGCCCCAAGCGCACGGATACGGGTCAACTCGCGCTGACGGCAGACGCCTCGCTCGCGGAGATGCCGCACCCTGAGATCGTTCTCGTCCCCGGCGGCCCCGGCCGGGGGGCGCTGATGGACGACGGTCCGGTGCACGACTGGCTGCGCGCCGCCGACGAGCGCAGCACGTGGACGACCTCGGTCTGCACCGGCTCGCTGGTGCTGGCCGCAGCGGGCCTGCTCAACGGGAAGCGTGCGACCAGCCATTGGCTGGCGCTGGAGGAGCTGCGCGGTCTGGGCGTCGACGCTGTCCCAGAGCGGGTGGTGTTCGACGGCAAGCACGTCACCGCCGCGGGTGTGTCGGCGGGCATCGACATGGCCTTGGCGCTCGCGGCGAGGATCGCCGGTGATCAGGTGGCCCAGGCGATTCAGCTGGGGATCGAGTATGACCCGCAACCGCCCTTCGACGCAGGATCGCCGGAGAAGGCGCCGGCGGAGATCGTCGAAGCGCTGCGCGCCCGTCGCGCCGGTCTCGGCTGACACGTCAGGGTGAAATCTCTCCGTGGCGACTGCGCTAACGTTGCGTTGCTTCGAGCTTGCAACTGATCAGGGGGAGTCCACAGATGTCCGACAATCCGTTCGCAACCACCTCGTCGAAACGGGCCGCGCTGAGCATCTTCGAGGCCCACGCGACCGAACGGGCTGCCAGCTCTACGTTCCTGCTCGGCCAGGTGATGTTCCTGGTCGCGGTGGCGCTTGCCTTCGCCGCGGCCGGCACCTATATCGGGCGCGATTTGCCCTTTGGCACCGCGGAGATCTGCGAGTTCGGTGCGCTTGGGATGCTGATCGTGCAGATGTTCGTTCCCATCCTGCGTGAAGGGCCAACGGGAATGACGTGGATGTTCGCGCTTGCGCTGCTGCTCGGACTGGGCCTCGGGCCGGTGATCAACGAGTACGCGACGGTCGATCGCAGCGCGATCTACCAGGCCGCGGGTGGCACCGCACTGACGGTCGGGGTGATGGGCTCCTACGGTTTTGTCACCTCGCGCGATCTGATCCGCTGGATGCGCCCGCTGTTCTTTGCGCTTCTCGGAGTCTTCGGGCTCAGCATCATCTTGATCCTGATCGGCTCCGGCGAACACTTTTTGCTCAACCTCGCGATCTACGTGATCGTCAGCGCCTACCTGGCGATCTACTTTCAGATCATCCGCCGCCGGGCGACCGAGCGCGACGTGGTGTGGATCGCCACGGGCGTGTTCATCAACGTGATCAACATCTTCCTCACGCTGCTGCGCATCTTCGG
The DNA here is from genome assembly GCA_963804555.1 of uncultured Solirubrobacterales bacterium. Taxonomy (GTDB): domain Bacteria; phylum Actinomycetota; class Thermoleophilia; order Solirubrobacterales; family Solirubrobacteraceae; genus Palsa-744. The sequence goes on along the minus strand of CAWDQX010000003.1, from coordinate 449,411 downwards.
AAATCGCTGAGCGGTCCTCGCCCGCGGCGGGGCCGATCGCTAACCTGCGCCCGGAGATCTGATGGCACCCGAACATCGCTACGACCCGCAGGAGATCGAGCCGCGTTGGCAGGCGCTGTGGGCGCAGGAGCGCACGTGGGAGGTCTCGAACGACAGCGCCGCCGACACCGCTGAGCAGGCGGGCAGACGGGCATCTAGTTCATACGTGCTGGAGATGCTGCCCTACCCGAGCGGCGAGCCGCATATCGGCCACCTGAAGGTCTACTCGGTCGGCGACGCGATCGCGCACTACCACCGCCGCACGGGTCACAGGGTGCTGCACCCGATGGGCTACGACGCGTTTGGGCTGCCCGCAGAGAACCACGCGATCAAGACGGGCGTCCATCCCCGCGACTCGACGGCCGCGTCGATCGCGTCCTTCCAGCGCGAGTTCCGCCGGTGGGGCATTTCGATCGACTGGTCGCGCGAGCTGGCCACGCACGATCCGCGCTACTACCGCTGGACGCAGTGGATCTTCCTGCAACTGTTCGGAGCTGGGCTGGCGTACCGCAAGGAGGCCGCGGTCAAGTGGTGCCCGCACGACCAGACGGTGCTCGCCAACGAGCAGGTCGACGCAGAGGGTCACTGCGAGCGTTGCGGCGCGCTCGTCGAGATCAGGCAGCTCGAGCAGTGGTTCTTGCGGATCACCGACTACGCCGAGCGGCTACTGAATGACCTCGACGGGATCGAGTGGCCCGAGCACGTGAAGACGATGCAGCGCAATTGGATCGGGCGCTCAGAGGGCGCCGAGGTGACGTTCCGCTGCGAGGACTTGGATCCCGCCCACCCGATCGACTACCCCGTGTTCACGACGCGGCCGGACACGTTGTTTGGCGCGACGTTCTTCGTGATGGCCCCCGAGCACCCCGATGTGGCGAGACTGGCCGAGGGCACCCCCTACGAAAGTGACGTACGCGAGTACGTCAACAAGGCGCTGAACGAGTCAAACGAGGAGCGCGGCAACGCCGAGAAGCCGAAGACGGGCGTGCCGCTGGGAAGAACGGTCACAAACCCCGTCAACGGCGAGCGGATCCCGATGTATGTGGCCGACTACGTGCTGATGGAGTACGGGACCGGCGCGATCATGGCGGTGCCCGGGCACGACGAGCGCGATTACGAGTTCGCCCGCGCCTACGAGTTGCCGATTCGCCGCGTGATCGAAGGTCCAGCCAGCGCCGCGCCGAACGCCGACCCGAGCGCGGCCGAGACCACCGAGGAGGGACTTCCATACCCTGGCGACGGCCTACTCGTCAACTCCCACCCGGACTTCGACGGCATGCCCAATCGCGAGGCGCTGAGTGCGATCGTGGCGTGGCTGGACCGTGAGGGCAAGGGCCACGCGTCGGTCAACTACCGCTTGCGCGACTGGCTCATCTCGCGCCAGCGCTACTGGGGTTGCCCGATCCCGATCGTCAACTGCGAGCGCTGTGGGATCGTGCCAGTGGGAGAGGATGAGCTCCCGGTGGAGCTGCCCGACATCGAGGATTACACGCCGAAGGGCCGCTCGCCGCTGGAGGCCGCGGAGGACTGGGTCAGAACGAAGTGTCCGGAGTGCGGCGGTGAGGCGCGCAGGGAGACGGACACGATGGACACGTTCGTCGACTCCTCGTGGTACTTCCTGCGCTACTGCGACGCATCCAACGACCGGGCCGCCTGGGATCCGGCGGCGCTGAAGGAGTGGATGCCCGTTGACCAATACATCGGCGGGGTCGAGCACGCGATCCTGCACCTGATGTACGCGCGCTTCTTCTGCAAGGCGCTCGCCGATCTCGGACACCTCGACTTTCAGGAGCCGTTCAAGGCGCTGTTCACGCAGGGGATGGTCACGAAGGATGGGGCGAAGATGAGCAAGTCCCGCGGCAACGTCGTCTCGCCCGCGGCGATCATCGAGCGCTACGGGGCGGACACCGCTCGCTGCTACATCCTGTTCATCGGCCCGCCCGATCAGGACGCTGACTGGTCCGACGAGGGCATGGAGGGGGTGCACCGCTTCCTCAGCCGGTTGTGGCGTCTGGCGTCTGACACGGCAGAACGAGCTGACGCAGCAGAACGCCCCGACACGCCGGTGGATGAGGATGCGCAGGAGGAGCTGCTGCGCAAGGCGCATTGGGCGATCGACAAGGTCTCAGGCGATCTGCGCCGCTTCGCGTTCAACACGGCGATCGCGGCGGTGATGGAGCTGCTGAATGAGTGCTCGCGTGTGCGCGAGCGCACGAGTGTGGCCACCCAACGCTTCGCGCTCACGACTGCTGCCTCGCTGCTGTTCCCGTTCGCTCCGCACGTCTGCGCGGATATCTACGACCGCCTGACCGGCGAGCGCGTGTGGGAGCAGCCGTGGCCGCAGGCCGATCAGGCAATGTTGGAGCGCGACGAGTACGAGCTGGTATGCCAGGTGAACGGCAAGCTGCGCGATCGCGTCTCCGCCGCCACCGGAGCGGACGCGGAGGAGCTGAAGGCGCTGTGCAAAGCTGCGCCGAACGTGCAGGCGCACCTCGATGGCAAGCAGATCGTCAAGGAGATTGTCGTCCCGGGCAAGCTCGTGAATCTCGTCGTGCGCTGACGCACAGGACTCGCTGGTCGCATCTACACGGTCCCGTCCACGTTAAGGTTGGTGCCGTGGATGTGCACCCCTATCGGACCGCGTGGCAGACGCGCGATCTCGAGGCCTGGGCGAAGTCGCTTGCGCCCGATGTCGTGCTGCATTCCCCGATAGTCAGAAGACCCTTTGTGGGTCGGGCGGATGCGATTGAGCTGTTCGGCGTCCTGTTCGACGAGCTCGGGGAGCTGCGGATAACCGATGAGCTCTCCGATGGTGATGTCCACGCCTTTTTCTGGCGCGTCCAGATCGGTGCCAAGAGCATCGAGGGCACTGATCTTCTGCGCTGCAACGAGCGTGGCGAGATCTCCGAGATCAGGGTCCTAATCCGTCCACTGCCGGACATCGCGGTCTTCGCCGGCGCGATCGGCCCGGCGCTGGCCGCCAAACGGGCGCCGATTCGGGGCCCAGTGGCCCGTCTGATGATCCTTCCCCTGCGCGCCATCCTCACGCTGGCGGACACGATCTCCTCGCGTCTGATCCAGCAGCGTCGCTGAAATCTTGCCGAGCCCGCCGGTTCGATTGTGCTGAGCCGACCGAACATCGGGACCTGTGCCTACACTCGATTCGACCGATGCCCGAGCTGAAGCCCGCCTACCTGATTCACGGCGACGACCACGGCGCCGTCGCCGAGCGCCGCGCGGGCCTGAAGGCGCTGGCCGAGCAGCAGGGAGACGCCGCGAGCGTGGAGGTGCTCGACGGCGATGGGGGCACCCCCGCTGGTGTGGCGCTGGCACTGAGCGCGATGACGCTCGCGATCGGCCGGCGCGTGATCGTCGTAGACGGCGTCGAGCGCTGGAAGCAGGGAGAGGTCGAGCAGCACCTGATACCGGCGATGGTGCAGATGCCACCCGACACGACGATCGCGCTGTTTGCGCGCGAGGAGGCCCGCAGCAAGGTGCCCGCTGCGGTTCACAGCGCGGTCAAACGCGCGGGCGGGCAGATCGTGGCCCAGGCGACAGTGAAGCCGTGGGAGCTGGGAAAGTGGGCGCGCGCACAGGCCACGCGCATGGATATCTCGCTTGACGCGGCCGCCACGAACGCGCTTGTTGCGCAGGTCGGAGGACGCCAGCAGCGGCTGCTGCGGGAGCTGGAGAAGCTCGCGCTGGAAGTCGAGATCGAGGGGGAGACGCAGCGCGTGAGCGTGCAGGACATCGAGCGCCGCGCCGCGCACTCCGCCGAGTGGCGATCGTTTGCGCTTGCCGACGCTCTCGTCGGGGGTGACCCCGGAGCGGCGACGCTTGCCTATCTGCGTGTCCGGCGCCAGGGCGAGCGTCTGGCGGGGCTCACTTACCTGATGGCTCAGCGGGTGCGCGAGGCGCTTGTCCTTGCGCTGCGTTTGCAGGCGGGTGAGTCGCTGGCGGAGGTACGCCGCGGGCTGCGCATGCCGCCGCGGGCCGCCGAGCGCTTCGTGGCGGACATCGCTCGCACCGACCCCGACCAACTGCGCAAGGCGCTTGGCACGCTCGCCGACCTGGAGCTCGACTCGCGCGGCGGAGCCGCGATCAGCTCGAGCCGCTCCCCGTTTGCCACGCTCGACGAGGATACGATCGCTCTGCGGGCGATCGAGACGATCACAACCTAGAGAGATCGTCTAGGAATCTGACGAAACGCCGGCGCGAACTCGCGCCGCGCGGGACTTGCGGTGCGCGCCGGTGTTCTTGTGCAGCGCGCCGCGCTTGACGGCCTTGTCGATCGTGCTCACCAGCTCACGGTGCTCGGTGTCGGCAGTAGCGGTGTCGCCACTCTGCATCGTCGTCTCGAGACGACGGAAGTAGGTCTTGATCGCCGACGTGTAGCGCCGGTTCTCCAAGCGCTCGCGCTCGGAGCGCAGGATTCGCTTCTTCTGGGAGTGGATGTTGGCCATAGTTGGTGCTGCCAGGCGCCACGAGGATCGGCCCGCGCGCGCCGCAGAGCGCCGTACTATAGCGGTCTTGTCCGCCAGCGCAGAAGCCTTCGGCGAGGAGCCGGTCGTTCCCGCGCCGCCGGGCGGCGGTGGCGGGACGGTCGCGCGCAACACCGCGATCTTCTCGTTCCTCACCGGTCTCTCGCGCGTCGTCGGGCTGCTGCGCGAAATCGTCTTCGCTGGCTACTTCGGGACCACCGGCTTCGCGTCCGCCTACGCGATCGCCTACCAGGTCCCCAACTACATCGCACAGCTGTTCGCCCAGTCCGCGCTGTCGGCCGCGTTCGTGCCGGTGTTCACCGACCTGCTCCAGAAGGGGCGCCGCAAAGAGGCGGTGCGCCTCGCCTCCACGCTGTTCTGGATCATGCTGATCGGCCTCGGTGCGATCACCGCGGTGTTCATCCTCGCTGCCGGGGTTGTCATGCCGCTGTTCATCGGCCCGAAGCTCGTTTCGCAGACAGGTCTGACGGTCGGGCTGTCCCGCGTGCTGTTCCCCGTCATTCTGCTGCTCGGTCTAAACGGGTTGCTAGTGGGGGTCCTGCAGTCCTACGACCACTTCACGATCCCGGCCATCTCACCGGCTGTGTGGAACCTCGTGATCATCGTGCTGCTCGTCGTGCTCGCGCCGCACTTCCACGGCGAAGACAAGATTTACGCCTTCGCCATCGGCATCCTCGTCGCCACCGTCGTGCAGGTGCTGCTCGCGTTCGCCGCCCTCGGCCGCATCGACTTTCGCCTGCGCGTGCACATCGACTGGCACGACCCGCGGATCAGGCAGGTGCTCACGTTGATGCTCCCCGTCATGCTCGGCCTGGGCATCGTCAACCTCGACCAGCTCATCAATGCGGCGTTCGGCAGCCTCGTCTCCGAAGAAGCGCCGAGCGCGATCAACAACGCGTTTCGCATCTACATGCTGCCCCAGGGAGTGTTCAGCGTCGCTGTCGCGACGGTCCTGTTCCCGACCCTCAGCCGCATGGCCTCCAACCGAGAACCCCTCGCGATGCGGCGCGCTGTGGGCAACGGCATGCGCCAGATCAACCTCCTGTTGCTTCCCGCCGCGGCGTTCATGCTCGTGCTGCCCACGCCGATCGTGCGGCTCGTCTTCCAGCGCGGCGAATTCAACGCTCAGTCCACGCACCTCGTCTCGATCGCGCTGTTCTGGTTCGCGTTCAGCCTGCCTTTCGGAGGCCTGAACCTGCTGCTGACGCGCACCTTCTTCGCCGTCCAGCGACCGTGGATCCCGACGAGCCTCGCCGCGATGAACATCGTGGTGGACATCATCGTCAGCATCGTCCTGTACAAGCCGCTGGGCATCGCCGGGCTGATCATCGGCACGATCGCCGCCAACATCGTGATGACCGCGCTGCAGTTCCACCGGCTGCGCGTCGGCCTGAATGGCCGTCTCGAAGGCGCTCAGACGACGATGATCACAACGCGGATCCTCATCGCCTCCGCCTTGCTCGCGGGTGTCTCATGGGGCGTGTGGAGGCTGCTTGACGACCTTCTGGGGGTATCGCTGCCCGCGCAGATCCTCAGCGTTGGCGCTGCCGCTGGCGCCGGCCTGTGGATCTACTCACGCTCGGTCCTCGCGATGCACATACCGGAGGCCCATCAGGTCAACCGCCTGATCCGCGCCCGCCTCGGCCGCGCATAGCGCCTCGACGAGTAGAGGCCGGGTGAGCCGTAGCCTACCCGACCGATTGGGGAAACCCCGAAGGGTCCCCCAATCGGCCAGCGCCCGAACATAGATCGCCGCTTACTACATACGTCCCAGGACTGTGTGTTTCGCCTGGGCGGCTTAACACTCTCGACACCTGGACAGGCCGCCGGGTGGGTGGTAACCCATCTGGCGCGTAGCCGCGGCTGAATGAATCCTTGTCGAGTTGGCGATCCGCCGGACCATTAAGGCTAGCGCGTCTACGCTGTACGGCCCATGGACCAAGCCAAGATCCGCAACTTCTCGATCATCGCGCACATCGACCATGGCAAGTCGACGCTCGCCGATCGCATCCTCGAGCTCACAAAAACCGTGTCCGCCCGCGAGATGCGCGCGCAGCTGCTCGATTCGATGGACCTCGAGCGCGAGCGCGGGATCACGATCAAGGCGCAGGCGGTGCGCGTGTTCTACATCGCCAAGGACGGGGAGACCTACCAACTGCATTTGATCGACACACCCGGGCACGTCGACTTCACCTACGAGGTCTCGCGCTCGCTCGCGGCGTGTGAGGGCGCGCTCTTGGTCGTGGATGCCGCCCAGGGTGTGGAGGCGCAGACGGTCGCGAACACCTATCTCGCGGTCGAATCGGGTCTCGAGCTGATCCCCTGCCTGAACAAGATCGACCTGCCCGGGGCCGAGCCCGAGCGCGTGGCTCGCGAAGTGAGCGATCTGATCGGCGAGCCGACCGACGGGATCTTGCAGATCAGCGGCAAGACAGGCGCTGGCGTGGGCGAGGTGCTGGAGGAGCTGATCGCGCGCGTGCCGCCGCCCTCGGGCGACCTGGACGGGCCCCCGCGGGCTCTGATCTTCGATTCCGAGTTCGATCAGTACCGCGGCGTGATCGCCTACATCAGGGTCGTCGACGGGGTGTTCAAGAAGGGCGAGGCGATCCGGGCAATGGCGACCGCGACCGAGGCGGACATCGACGACATTGGCGTGTTCAGCCCGCAGATGATGGGAACCGATCAGCTGGCGGCGGGCGAGGTCGGCTATCTGATCACGGGCCTGAAGGACGTCACGCTGCTGCGCGTCGGCGACACGCTGACGACGCGCACGCGGACCTCCGGCCCGGGCAGCCGCGCCCACGGCGCCGAGGCGACGGAGGCGCTGCCGGGCTATCGCGAGGTCAAGCCGATGGTCTTCTGCGGGCTGTTCCCGATCGACTCCGACGACTACCCCGACCTGCGCGACGCGCTCGAGAAGCTCGTCCTCAACGACGCCGCGCTGTCGTGGGAGCCGGAGACCTCGGACGCGCTTGGATTCGGCTTCAGGTGCGGGTTTCTGGGCCTGCTGCACATGGACATCGTCAAAGAGCGTCTGGAACGCGAGTACGACCTCGAGCTGCTGGCGACGATGCCCTCGGTCGAGTTCGACGTGACGTTGACGAATGGCGAGGAGCTCGAGGTGCACAACCCCTCGGACATGCCCGACCCGGGCACGATCGAGCAGATCCGCGAGCCGTTCATCACCGCCTCGATCATCGCGCCAAAAGAGTTCGTCGGCGCGGTGATGGAGCTATGCCAGGAGCGTCGTGGCGTGCACTCCGGCATGCACTACCTCTCGCCCGAGCGGGTGCAGCTGAACTACGAGTTGCCGCTGGCGGAAATCGTGCTCGACTTCTTCGACCAGCTCAAGTCGCGCACGAAAGGCTACGCCTCGCTGGACTACGAGCTGAGCGGGATGAAGGAGTCGGATCTCGTCAAGCTCGACGTGCTGCTCGCTGGCGACCCGGTCGACGCGCTGTCGATGGTCGTGCACCGCGACAAGGCTTATGAGATGGGCCGCACTCTCACCGAGAAGCTGCGCAAGCGGATTCCCCGCCAGCAGTACGACGTGCCGATCCAGGCGGCGATCGGCGCCAACGTGATCGCGCGCGAGACCGTGAAGGCGTTCCGCAAGGACGTGATCTCCGGTTGCTACGGCGGCGACATCACGCGCAAGAAAAAGCTGCTGGCGAAACAGAAGGAGGGCAAGAAGCGGATGAAGCAGGTCGGCCGCGTCGAGGTCCCCCAGGAGGCTTTCTTGGCGGTGTTGGAGCTGGGAGAGGAGTAATTGATTCCCGCCGACCCTATGCATACCACCAGCGCTGTGCGAACCACCGGCCCCGTGCGGAGCACCCGCCCCGCGGGAACCGCCCGCTCCACTGGGACCGTCCGCCCCGTGCGGATCCTGTTTGTGTGCCTCGGGAACATCTGCCGCTCGCCCACCGCTGAGGGCGTGATGCGCGCGCTCGTGCGCGAGGCGGGACTCCAGCAGTCGATCGAGCTCGACTCCGCCGGCACCGGAGGGTGGCACGTCGGCAGTCCACCGGACGAGCGCGCCACCCAGACGGCGAGCGCCCGGGGGATCGTGCTGGAGGGCTCCGCCCGGCAGGTGCGACGCGAGGATTTCGAGGATTTCGATCTGGTCATCGCGATGGATGGCGCGAACCTCGCCGAGCTGCGGCGCTTGGCGCCCGACGAGCAGACGCGCTCGCGGGTGCGGATGCTGCGCGAGTTCGATCCGGCGAGCGCCGCGGCCGTCGCTTCGCCGCGTGCCCCGGAGGCTCTGGACGTGCCCGACCCCTACTACGGAGGACCGAGGGGTTTCGAGGACGTGCTCGACATCGTCCAGGCAGCCTGCCTAGGTCTGCTCGAGGAGCTGCGACCCCGCGACGTTGAGTCCGCGTGAGCCTGCCGCCTGGTTGCACAGATGCGCGGAGGGTCGGCGGCGGCGACATCAACGAGGCCTGGCGCGTCACGCTCGCTGACGGCGGCACGGCATTTGTAAAGACGCGCTCGGACGCCGCGCCAGGGGAGTATGCGGCCGAGGCCGAGGGCCTCGAGTGGCTCGCCGAGCCCGGCGCGCTGCGAACGCCGCGTGTGCTCGAGGTCGGCGAGGATTACCTCGCGCTCGAGTGGATCGAGCCCGGTCGCCTGGACGCGACAGGAGCGCAGGAGCTCGGACGCGGACTGGCCGCCACCCACGCTGCGGGCGCCAGCGGCTTCGGTGACCCTCGCTTCGAGGGTTCTCGCTCGGACACGCCGTCGCGCTTCGGCGACTCTGATCCGGACGTGCCCTCGCGCTTTGGCTCACTCCGTCTGTCCAACGAGCCGACCGCCGACTGGCCTTCCTTCTATGCCGAGCGGCGCCTGCGACCGCTGGCGCTCATCGCCCACGAGCGCCGCGCCCTGTCGGACCCCGGAGTCCGCGCGGTGGAGGGAGTGTGTGAGCGGATCGCCGATCTCGCGGGCCCGGCCGAGCCCCCGGCCCGGCTGCACGGAGATCTGTGGGGCGGCAATGTGCTGGCCGACGTGCAGGGGCGCCCGTGGCTGATCGATCCCTCGACGTATGGTGGACATCGCGAGGTTGACCTGGCGATGCTGCGGCTCTTCGGCGCTCCCTCCGAGCGCGTGTTTGCCGCCTACGCCGAGGTTGTGCCGCTGGCCGACGGCTGGGAGGGCCGGGTGGCGCTGTGGCAACTGCTGCCGCTGCTGGTCCATGCCGTGCTCTTCGGTGGCTCCTACCCGGCAGCGGCCGAGCAAATTGCGCGTCACTACGCCGGCTGAAGCAGTGGCTGTCCCGTTCGCGGGTGGCGGTCGGAGTAGGGAGTGTGCGCGCCAGCACTCTCAGCGATCGTCAGCGGCTATACCTGCTCGCGCGCGTGATCGTCGCGCGCCACTACCGTCGTTCGCTCACGCTGGCCGCCGTGGCCAGTGCTCTTTCGAGCTCACCACGGCAGCTCCAGCGCGCATATGCGCAGTTCGGAGACACCACTTTCCAGGAGGATCTGCTCGCGCGGCGGATGGCCGCCGCCGCCGAGCTGCTGATCGAGCAACGGGCGATCCCGGTACGCGATGTCGCGCGCTTGGTCGGATACCGGCAGGCGCCCCACTTCGCTGGGGCGTTTCGTCGTCGCTACGGCCTATCCCCGGCGCGCTTCCGCGAACAGGCGCCCCGCCGCGCCGACAGCGCCGCCGTGCCGAACAGGCACCCCGGCACGCCAGTCTAAAGCGATGAAAGCGCGCCAACATTCGCTCCCTGCGGGAGCGACTCCGGCGTCTCGGCCACGGGTAGGCGCAAACGCATCAGCGTGCCTCCCCCTGGGGCCTGCTCGGCGGTGACGTTGCCGCCGTGTTGTCTGACCACCTGGCGCACGATTGCCAACCCCAGCCCCGACCCGGGAAGTCCGCGAGCCTCGGCGCCGCGGTAGAAGCGGTCAAAAACATAGGCGAGGTCCTCCGCGGAGATCCCCGGGCCATGATCGCGCACGGTCAGCTCCTCGCCTGCAAGCTCGATCTCGACCGGCTCGCCCGGAGGGCTGTACTTGACCGCGTTGTCGAGCAGGTTAGATACGGCGCGCGCCAGCCGCACCGGCACGCCCGCGACGATCGTCGGCGCCAGCTCGAGCGTGAGGGGGGTGGCGGGCGAATGACGGCGTGTGCGCTCGGCGATCTCGCTCACCATCAGATCGAGCCGCACATCCTCGGTATCCGCGCTGGGTTCCTCGCCGCGGGCGAGTTCGATCAGATCGTTCATCAGCAGCGTCAGCTCCCCGATCTGCTCGACCACGTCGGCCAGCAGACGCTGTTGCTCGCCGGGCTCCATGTCCTGTGCCTGCTGCAGGATCTCGATGTTCGTGCGCAGACTGGTTACGGGGGTGCGCAGCTCGTGCGAAGCATCGGCCACCAGCTGACGCTGCGCGTGGACGGATGCGTCGAGTGCGCCCATCGAGCGCTCGAGCGCATCGAGCATGGCGTTGAAGCTCCTCGCCAGACGCCCGATCTCGTCTTCCCCGACAGGCTCGATCCGCCCGCTCAGGTCCTGTGTGCGGGCTACATACTCCGTGGCCTGGGTGAGGCGCTTCAGCGGCAGCACGGCGGCGCCGGCCACCAGCCGTCCGAGCAGCGCCGCGAGCGCGATGCCGCCGATGTCGAGCAGCGCCAGGATCAGGCGCAGGTGGCGCAGCAGGGTGTCGACTTCGGTGAGCTGTTGGGCTACCTGGACGGCGCGAGCAGGCGCGATGTGCTCGGCGAGGATGCGCATGTGGATGCCGTTTACGCGGGCGTCTCGGAAATAGCGCCCGCCTTTGCCCGCCGCCAGTTCGCGGGTACGCGCGTCGACCGGCAGCGTCACGTTCGCGGAGGAGCGGAACAGGACGTGACCGTGCGCTCCCACCAGCTGCTGGTAGCCGCGCACCTGGCCGGGTCGTGGGGGCAGGTTGTCCAGTGGGCCGGCGCCTTGCGCCGGGGTGACGCCCTGCGCTGGGGCGGCGCCTTGCGCCGGCGCCTGGTCTGAGTCCTGACTTTTGATCAGGTTCAAGAGCGTGTTGCGCGAGTGGCGCGCCGGACTGTGCGCGACAAATCGCAGGCTGTCGGCGCGGCTGTTCAGCTGGCTGTCCACCTGGCCGCGCAGCTGGTGGGAGGTGAGCAGGTAGGTGAGCAGCGACGCGAGCACCACGGCGACTGCCACCGCGGCGGCCGAGACGAGGGCGATGCGCCTGCGGAAGTTCACGCTCCTCTCCGACGGTTCACGGTTTTCTCCGTACTCTCACGGGGACCCGAGAGCTCACGATGACCCACGCAATACGTAGCCAACGCCGCGGACGGTGTGCAGCAGACGATGCTCGTCACCAGCCTCGGTCTTGCGGCGCAGGTAGCCCATGTAGACGCCCAGCGAGTTGGAGGTCGCGCCGAAGTCATAGCCCCATACGTGCTCGAAGATCGCCGAGCGGGTCAGCACCTGCCGGGGATGGCGCAGGAACATCTCGAGCAACAGAAACTCGGTGCGCGTGAGTGCCAGCATCCGATCGCCCCGCCACGCCTCGTGGGCGAGACGATCCAAGCGCAGGTCCTCGAAGGCGAGCGTGTTGTCCTGCTCGTCATCCTCGCTCGCGCGGCGCAGCAGCGCGCGCACACGCGCGAGGAGCTCACGTAGGGCAAACGGCTTGACGAGGTAGTCATCGGCTCCGGCGTCGAGGCCCGCGACGCGATCATCGACCCCTTCGCGGGCGGTGAGCATCAACACGGGCGTCCGGTCGCCGCCATCGCGCAGGCGCCGGCAGACCTCCAGGCCGTCGATGTGGGGCATCGACACGTCGAGGATCACGACCTCGTAGGCCATGGCGCCCAAGCGCTCGAGCGCCTCGCGCCCATCGGCCGCCAGCGCGACCTCGTAACGCTCCAGCCGCAGCGCCCGCGACAGCGCGGTTTGAACGGCGGGCTCGTCATCGACTATCAATACTCGTGCTTGTGGCTCACTCATCGGAGACATGATCATCATTGAGGCTACCGTGACCAAAGGCGTGGGGATGTGGTTTGGGGATACGGCTAGAACTAGTCACAAGTATGCAAAGCAAGCAGCAGAGCATCATCGAGGCCAAGCGATCACTGCCGAGGAGGCCCAAGCAATCACTGCCGAAACCCACACAGATCAGACCGCCGCCGAGCTGGCGGCGCACTCACGCACGTTGCGCAACAGCATTATCAGCCTCGCTGTGTTCTTTGGGCTCGTCGTGGGGTTGCTGTTGGCTGTGCCGGGCCTGCATGAGATCGAGCAGCGCATCTCCCACGCGAGCTCCTTGTGGGTAGCCGCCGCTGTTGGCTTGGAGCTGCTCTCGTGCGCCGGCTACGTCGTTCTGTTCGGGCTCGTGTTCGGGATGCTCGGCAAACGTCTTGTCTCACGCCTGTCGCTGTCGGAGCTGGCGGTCAACTCAGTCGTCTCGGTCAGCGGCCTGGCGGGCCTCGCGCTGGGGGCGTGGGTGCTGCGCACCAAGGGCATCTCGGTGGCGCGCATCGCGAAGCGCTCGGTCCTGCTGTTCGTGCTCACCAGCGCCGTCAACGTCGGCGCGGTGGTCGTGATCGGCGTGCCGATGTGGCTGGGCCTGCTCCCCGGCTCGATCAACCCGCTGCTCACGCTGTTGCCGGCGGCGGCGGCGCTGGCGAGCATCCTCGGCACGCTGGCGCTCGCGGCGTGGGCACGGCGCGCGGCCGCGCGCAGACCACTGGAGCAGGGCCGCTGGGCGGTCACGCTCGTGGCCCTGAGCGGCGGGGTGGAAGATGCGGTGCGGCTGATCCGCGAACACGACTGGCGGGTGCTCGGCGCCGTCGGATACTGGCTGTTTGACAACCTCGCTCTGTACGCGTGCCTTGCTGCCTTCGGGGCCACACCGGGCGTGTGGGTGGTGGCGATGGCCTACCTGGTGGGGATGCTCGCCAACTCGCTGCCGATCCCCGGGGGCTTCGTTGCGGTCGAAGGGGGCCTGGTGGGGATGCTCGTCCTGTTCGGCGTCCACCCAGCCTCGGTCGCCGTGGGGGCGGTGCTCGTCTACCGGGCGATCTCGCTGTGGGTCCCGGCGGCGATCGGCTCGCTGGCGTTCCTCAGCCTGCGCAACGAGATCGGCAAGCCGCTGAAGCCCACAACCGTGGGCGCCGCGGGGTCCTGACATGGGTCCCAGGGGTCCTCGTCGGGGCCCTCCTAACCCACGGGTCGCTCAGGCAGTGCCCAACAGGCGCTTCGCTTCGGCTTCGGCTGCGGCCGCGCGCTGGCAGGCGTGCCCGGGCAGGTTCGCCATCACATGGCCGAGTTCCGCGCTCACCGGGCCGGACAGGCCGGGGCAGAACACGGGGGGTGGCAGCTTCCCGGTGCTCGAGCCGGGTGCGTTGAGCGGACGCAGCTCCAGCGCGGCCTGATGTGCGTGGGCGAAGGTGTCGGAGAAGATGTCGATCGCCAAACGACCGCTGTAGAGCTCGATCGAGCGTCCTTCGTCGTACACGACGGCGGGGACTCCGCGGATCACCATGTTGCTTTGCGGACCGAGCGTGGCGTTGGAGTGCAGGCCGTAGATCACGGTGGTGACTTGCAGTGGCAACAGACAGTTGCCGCCGCCGAAGATGCCCTTGCGCTTCACGCAGTCGCCGTAGTAGACGCTGTCACCGAGACCGCTGGCGTAGCCAATCTGGCCGTCCGCTGCGGCGAGGGGCTGATCGGCGAAGCTGGGTCCTACCCAGTAGACCCGGAAGTAAGGGAACGTCTCGGCTTCGGCCAGCGTCCCCGCGGCGATCGGACGTGGGTGGCCGGTCGCGCAGCCGCCGGCGCTCAGCGCGGCGCATAGTGTCGCCAGCGCAAGGGACACGCGCAGCGCCCTCCACCGTCCTATTCGTATCGCCGCCCGCGTGCTCGTCATGATCTCCACGTGCCGATTATCGAGCGTCAGCGATCGAGAGCTACTTCCGAGGGGTCGGGGGGTTCCCATGAGTACATCCCCGTCGCATCTGTGGCGGGTGGGCCGGGGTCCGGGGCGGTAGCTCCCCGGACGCCGGTCCTTTTTACGACGCGGTTCTTCGTGACGGGACTCGCCGCCGCGCTGGTGCTCCTCTGGTTGCTGATCGATCCACGCACCCCGGATCTCGCGGCGCAGGTCTACCGTGTCGGCCTGTTCGACCATTACGGGTTCGCCGTCTGGGACGAGCATTGGTATGCCGGCCATGCCCTGCCCGGATACAGCCTGCTGTTTCCGCCGCTCGCCTCGCTGTTTGGCCTGCGCGTCCTCGCGGCCTGCTCGGTGCTGGGCTCCGTTGCGCTGTTCGAGCGTCTGGTCCTCGGCGTGTATGGTCGATCCGCGCGCTGGGGAGCCGTTTGGTTCGCCGTCGCGGCCGTCGGCGACATCTGGATCGGGCGGTTGACGTTCGCGCTGGGCGTCACCTTCGCGCTCGCCTCGGTACTCGCGCTCGTCCGTGACCATCCCCGCTGGGCAGCGCTGCTGGCGGCGCTGTGCGCGGCGGCCAGTCCGCTCGCGGGCGTTCTGCTTGGGCTTGCGGCGTGCACACATGTGCTCGCGCGGCGCTCGCCCCGTGCCTTGGTGGTGCTGGCGCTGCCGGCGGCCGTGGTCGTCGTGCCGCTCGTGCTGCTGTTTGAAGAAGGCGGCTTCGAGCCGTTCCCGATCGTCTCGTTCGCGGCGAGTGCGCTGGTGACGCTCCTGTTCCTCTGGGCGCTCCCGGCGGGAGCGCGCCTGCTGCGAATCGGGGGGATCGTCTACCTGCTGGCCTGCATCCTCGCGCTCGTGATCCATACCCCGATGGGCAGCAACATCGAGCGCTACGCCGTGCTGCTGGCCGGCCCGCTGCTGTTGTGTGCCCTCGCCTCGAATGGGCGCTCGCTCCCGGTCCCGTTGATCGCGCTCCTCGGTATCGCCGTCTTCGTGCTTTGGGGTCCCGTGCGTGAGACGGTGGCGGTGGCGGGTGACGAATCGACGAGCGCCTCCTACTACACACCCGTCCTGGACTTCCTGGCCCGTGTCCAGGCCCCGCCCGCCTCGCCCGTGCGCGTCGAGGTGCCGCTCACACGCTCGCACTGGGAGGCCGCGCTGATGGCGCCGTCGGTCTCGCTCGCGCGCGGTTGGGAGAAGCAGCTCGATGAGAAGTACGACGGTGTGCTGCTCAACCCCGGGCTGAGCGCGGCGGGATACTCGCGCTGGCTGCGCGAGCAGGCGGTGAGCTATGTCGCGCTCCCCGACACGGCGCTCGATCCCTCGAGCGCCCAGGAGGGCCGGCTGATCCGCCGCGGGCTGCCCTACCTGCGAACGGTTTTTAAGAGCAGGCATTGGACGGTGTACGCGGTGCGTGGTCCGACGCCGCTGCTGGAAGGTCCTGGGCGCTTGACCGCACTCGGCCACGACTCCTTCGCGCTGCGCGCGAGCGCGCCGGGCAGGTTCCTCGTGCGTGTGCGCTTCACCCGCTACTGGACGCTTACCGCCGGCGACGGCCGCGTCTCAGAAGCGCCCGGGGGCTGGACCTACGTGACGGCGAACGCGCCCGGGCCGTTGCGGATAGCGGCCCGCTTCTCCCTCGCCCGCGCGCTGGGATGACTCTCAACCTGCGGGTGAACTCTCAACCTGTGGGTGAAAGCGCGTACAAGCCTGTGTACCCCGTCAAAAAGAGATCGCGGCCGTCGCTGATCGCCGGATCGAAGGCCCCAGTGGGAAGTTCGAACAGGACCCGGCCCGTAGAAATGCCGAGCCCGTACGTGCGGTGCTGCCCCAGATCGGAGAAGTAGACGGTGCGCCCAACGATCGTCGCCGACCCGGAGATGCGCCCGTGTGCGTTGAACTTCCACTCGACTGCGCCCGACCGTGCGTTGAGCGCGTAGAAAGTCCCGCTGTAGGAGCCAATGTAGATCGTCGGCCCGAGGCCGGGTGCGTTTATGACCGCCGGCGAGGCGTACACGTAGGCACCGGTCTGCATGGCCCAGTCGAGCTTGCCGGTACCTGCGTCATAGGCGTATACACGCCCGTCGGTGTTGCCGAGGAACACGCGCCCGTAGACGACCGCGGCGGTGGAGTAGAAGGTGCCGCTCCCGAGTAGCGCCCCTTCTGAGCCCGCGATCCAGATGCGATGTCCGGTCTGCTCTGAGATCGCCTGCAGATGCCCGGAGTAGTCGCCGAAGTAGAGCACCCCGCCGGACAGCGACGGGCTGGCCTTGACTGCGCCCGCGGCGTGGTAGGTCCAGATCGGATCGCCGTTGTGGATGTTCAGCGCGTAGACGGTCCCGTTCTGGGAGCCGAAGAACACCATCCCGTGATCGAGGAGCGGCGAGGACTCGCTCGGGCTCGGTAGCGCGCGCGACCAGCGAACCGCCCCGGTGGTGTAGTCGACCGCCGCGACGAGGCCCTTTTTGATGCCGTCAGTGCGCGCGAGCACGGTCGCGTAGACGGTGTCGCCGACGACCGCCGGGGAGGACGCCGAGAGCGAGCCCAGGCGCCGGATCCAGAAGGTGTGGCCGGTGTGCTTGCTGATCGCCTCCAGCAGCCCGTTGTCGGCGAGCTGGAAGATGTGATCGCCGCGGATCACTGGCGGGAACTCGAGCAGCGCGCCGCCGTTGTGCACCCACAGGCGCTTGAACGGCGGATGCAGGCGCGAGGGGGCGGGGAAGAAGCGCGTGTGTTCCTTCGAGTAGCCGTAGAACGGCCAGGCGAAGCGGTCCGGGCCGCGCGCCGGCAGGCGCGGGGTCGGCTCTGCAACGAAGCGCGCGTGGGGGTGGTAGATGTTGCCGGTGCGGTGGCGCTCGTACTCATAGCCGCCAAGCACGGCGGCGAGCAGTAGCACGAGCAGCGCCGCCAAGCCCGCGAGGACTCGTCTGGAGCGGAGGGAGAGGCGTCCGATGCGCTCAGACCCTAGTCAGATGCCTCGACGGATGGGCCAATCGCAAGCGACGGACGGGCCGATCGCGGGAGACCGCGCCCTTATTCGCGGGGGACTGCGCCCTTATGATCGCGTGCATGACGAGCGGCTCCACCGAGCAATCCGAGGTCTTTGCGCCCGGCCTGCTGAGCGGGCAGGTGGCGCTTGTGACCGGCGGGGGCACCGGTCTGGGCAAGGCGACCGCGCTCGAGCTGGTGCGCTGTGGCGCGACGGTCGTGATCGCCGGGCGCCGCGGGGAGGTGCTGGAGGGAGCGGTGGCAGAGATCCACGCAACGGTCGGCCAGGGCGGGGCGGACTGGATCGCTGGCGACATCCGCGAGCGCGAGGACGCGGAGCGGCTGGTGGCGAGTGTGCTGGAGCGTCATGGCAGGCTGGATCTGCTCGTGAACAATGCGGGCGGCCAGTACTTCACGCCGGCGGAGGGCATTGCGGCGAAGGGCTGGCAGGCGGTGTGGCGGTTGAACGTCGACGGGATGCTGAACATGGCCGAGGCGGCGTTTTCGCAAGCGCTGAAGCCGGCCGGGGAAGGGACCATTGTGAACGTGACTTTGTCCCCCCACCACGGGATGCCGGGGATGGCTCACTCGGGCGCGGCGCGTGCCGCGGTCGAGGAGCTGACGCGCGAGCTGGCGGGCAGGTGGGCGGGGGAGGGTATCGCCGTGATGGCTGTGGCGGCGGGGCACTTCGATACGGAGGCGCTGGAGAAGTACCCGGCGAGCCTGCGGGCTGGGATGGCGCGCACGGTCCCGCTGCAGCGACTCGGCACGGTGCGGGAGCATGCCTGGCTCGTGGCGTTGCTGGCTTCGCCGCTGGGCAGGGCATTCAGCGGCTCGACGGTCACGCTGGACGGCGCGCGCGATAACTGGTTCGGCCCGTGGCCACCCCCGGGGCTGGCCGACGCGTCGGGGGAGGTGCCGACGGAGGAGCGCAAAGGCTCGACGCCGGTAACATGAGGTTCGCGGCTTGCGGGCGAGGTGTTGTGGTTGCACAGGAGCCTTCCAAGCTTCTAGGGCGGGTTCGATTCCCGTCGCCCGCTCTGAGAGCCCTCCCGGGGGTCGGCTCTGGATTCTCCCACGGGATAGGCTCTGGATATTGGCCACGGGGAGTGGCGCAGTCTGGTAGCGCACCCGGCTGGGGGCCGGGCGGTCGCAGGTTCAAATCCTGTCTCCCCGATAGAAAGGCAGTTCGCATCAGGAGGCCGCTAAGAGCCTCAGGAGCCCTCAAAATACCGCTCTGCGACAGGGATTCAGGAGCCTTGTGGTCAACGGCGGCGGACTCTCTTGAATGCTCTGGTTTGGATGCGGAGCGCACACGAACCGCACACGCCCAGCGGATATGACCGCACACGCCGAGGTCATCGCGCCGATGCTATGACGATCTCGCCCACGCACTCGATGAACAACTCGGGCTACAACCCACACGCGAGACACGAATTATGTACAGACAGCTACTCGGGCAGGCATAGCGTCTCGCCAGTGCTCCGATCGGTCGATCCTTTCCAAGTTGCGGGAGCCGGGGACCCGTCAAGTCCACCAGATTCGGCATAGTTGCTGGCCATGCGGCTCACGCAAACCGGGACCGGCCGAGGACAAGTGGTTGGCCGAGGCCGACTCGACTTCCACGCGCAGCAGGACCGCACCATCCGATCTTGCGCCGTGAGCTGGGACGGCGATGCCGTATTTGTGCCGCTCCTGGCGGGGCTGGCCTTCGACCAGTACTTCCCGAACCTACGAGATGCGCTCCGCGAAGGACGCGTGGTCCGTGGGAAAGAGCTCCAGCGCGCTGTGTTGGAGGAGTTCGAAGAGTGGGTTGACAAGGCACGTGCCACTCTGGACGCCGGGGAGACGCCGCCGTTGTTCGCGACGCCGCCAGTCGCGAACCCGGCGCCCGGCGAGCACATCAGCGAGAGCGCCGAGTTCGTGGTGCGCTTCAACCAGGAGAAGGAGCGCCTCTGGAGCGAGACGAGCTACGCCTCACGCCAAGGTGAGCAGCTGCTCTTCAGCATCAAACACCAGGTCCTCTGGGATTGGTGCGCGGGCCAAGGCAAAGACGTGACCGCTGCGATGCTGGAGGCGCTGGAGCGGCAGTTCGACCACTACGACGTGCACGGCATCCCATCGGACTTCATGATGAGGCAGATCGGCCGCGCGCCGTACGCGGCCTGGCAGTCCCTCTGATGCCGCGGTCTATCCGCGTCAGCTACCTGTGCGGCGTCTGCGCGACGCCTCGGAGCGACCCGACGGGCACCTGCACCGAGTGCGGCTCCGACGTGCTCCTCAAGGCCGTCGATGGGTTCGTTCTGAGCTTTCCGGCCAACACGGTGCCGTGCCCACGCTGCGGCTCGACGACACGCCCACTCGTCTTCCGAGGCTGGGTCCGCCTTGTCGGATTCCTCTGGTGGGCGCGCGAGAGCCGGGCTTCGGCATACATCTGCCGACCGTGCGCGGAGACCCAGGCAAGCATCACGCTTGCGATGAACGCGCTCCTCGGCTGGTGGTCGATAGGAAGCTGGTTCTTCTACGGCTGGAGGGCGCTGTTCCACAACTGGCGCGCTGTGTGGACCGCTCCGCTCAAACCCGGCACCTGGGGCGCTCTCGACGCCGCCGCGTTCGCGGCGTCGGTTCACCACGAACGGGAGTCCGCATTCGAAGCTGTTGCCGAGGACGTCCTGAAGGAGTCGCCGCTTCGGTTCCTCACTCGCACGCAACAGGGTGGCAGGGCAGCCTCTACCTCGCCACCCGCCATTTCGCGGGCTGGTACATGGTCAACGTGCTTGAACTACCCTCCGAGGATGTGGCGATAGCGCTTGGGCACACCGACGGCGGGGAGCTTGTCCGCAAGCTCTACGGGCACCGCGACCAGGAGCGCGCCCTGGACCGCGTGACGGCCGCCTACGAGCGCACGGCGAGCTTCACGCAGATGAGGTTGGTGTAGACAAACAATGCCATCCCAACCCGTGGGTAGGTTTCGTCGATGACTTCAGCAGCGAAGCCGTGGCCCCATACGGTCATCTACGACCCCGAGGCGGTCGTGGAGTTGCTGGCGATGAAGTCCAAGGAGGAGCACCGCGCGCTGCTCAACGCAGTTCGGAAGCTGGGTGAACTCGGCGAGCAGCTCGGGCCGCCGCACATGAAGCCACTGAAGGGAGATCGCGCCGCGGCGCTGCGCGAGCTGCGTCCGAGACAGGGGCAAAGCGATTGGCGTGCGATCTACCGCCGAGCCGGCGACTTCTACGCGATCCTCGCCATCGATCGACACAAGAACTTCGCCGCGCTGATCGAACGTGCACAGGCTCGCGCCGAGCGATACGACAGACCATTGAAATCCGATAAGCCATGACCTATCATGCAGCTATGACCAAGATACCGAGCCACTGGCCGAAGGGCATCAAGACGGCTGACGAGGTGCTGGCGGCCGCGTTGGAGGACGACCCAGAGTTCGCCGTGGAATGGGAACGTCTGGCGCTGGCACGCATGGTCGCCGCTCGTCTGGCCGGCTACCGCTTTGATCACGATCTCTCCCAGCGCGCGCTCGCCAAGCTCCTTGGCGTGAGCCAGCCAAGGGTGGTCGAGCTCGAGTCGGGCGAGAAGAATCCGCAGATCGAGACCCTCGTGAAGATCGCGGCGGCCACCGGTCTCGAGTTCGCGATCGATATCGCGCCCGTTGGTCAGGAGCCGAAGCTCGTCGGCAAGGCGGTCAAGAGCACCCCGGCACACATCTACGCCGGCGCGTCGCTGCTGCTCGCTGCCGTTTGACCGCAGCTCCAAGCCGTCCACAAGCCATCCGTTCGCCGTCCCCGGTCAAGCCGTCTGACCTGCCTCGATCTGCCGCTGAGGCTCGAACACAAGAGCGCGGACATAGGCCGAAAGCCGTTCAGCGTCGTCCTTCTCGAGCGTGGGCGGCAGATAAAGGTGAGCGATGCCTCCTGTGCGCAGTGGGAACGGGTAGTCGATCAGCGTCTGTGACGGCGCGCCCGTCGGGGCCTGCGAAGCCGACGACGACGTGGACGCCGGCCGAGTGTTGCCCGTGGAGCCGTTACTGCTGCCGGGCTCGCTTGTGCGGCGTCGCGGTGCCCGGCCTGGGGGCGGTTTGAAGTTGGCCGCACCTTTGTCCAGGTACTGCCGGTAGAGCTCGATGGCGCGGTTGAAGCGGTTGCGGTACGCCCGCAGGCTGTCCGGCGCGTACTTCTGCCCGGCAAGCGTTTCAAAGCGGCTCATCACGTCATCGGTGTCGATCGTGCGCAGGTCAATCCCGGGATTGTCGGGCTCGACGGTGGCGAGGATCTGCTTTGTGGCCGACCGCAGTGGCTCCATTGCTGCCGACCGCATAAGGCCCTTGTTGATGACCCACCCGCAGAACTCGTCCAACCCCTCCATCGTGCCACTACTGATCTTTCCTGTCTCTTGTGCCGCCATATGACTGCCCTTCAACTCGAAGATTAACGAACAAAGACGAGAATATCACAGATCAGATGGGAGACGGACGGACGGACTAAAGAATTAGCGCACAAGTTGAAACGCCTAGGTTGCAAGCTGGCTACGGGTGTCAGGGCCGGCTCGTGGTCAAGAACACCCAGGCGCACATCTACGCTGGTGCGTCGCTGCTCGTCGCTGTCGGTTGTCCGCAGCTGCGGACCGCTCACGAAACCGCCCACGAGCTGTTGGATCGCCCGTGGCAAGGGCTACTATGCCTGTCTCCCCGATGAAGCTTTTGTCTGCGGCTAGCCGTTTGTAGCCGCGGCACGCGAGCTCAACACGGAAAAGCCGTCCTAGAGGTCGATTGCGACGACGACGAGGGTTGCCAGCCCGAGCAGTACTCCGGCAGCCGTGAGCGAGTCGACCAGCGGAGAGGCGAGCGACTCGTAGCTTCCGCGGCGCAGGGCGGCGGCAACCTGTCTATGGCGCATGGCGCCAAGTAGCAGGACGACTACGGCCAGGACCCCGTAGCCGAGACCGAGAAGCTGCAGAGGCCACCGCGCCCCGCCGGCGAAACCGGGCAGGATCCGCCCGACCCCCACCGCCACAGCGGTGGCGCCCAACCCGGTCCGCCACCAGGCGAGCCAAGTGCGCTCGGCGGCCAGCCAGGTCCGCCGTGAGGCATCCCGGGGATCCGGATCGCTGGCGCTCGACTCGGGTGCGAGGGACATCTAGGGCAAGGTATCGCGTGCTTCGGAAGCCTCGCCTGCCGGCGCTTCTCACAAGTCCTATGACGACTCGAGTGCACACGCGCGATGGAGCCGCTGCGGCTAGATTCGAATAATGACTGTACGGCGTCTCAGACGCGGAGAGGGGGAGAGGATCCGCGCGCTTCGCTTGGGCGCGTGGCCAGCGTGTGGGGCATGTGGGTTGACGCGAGCGTTCGCCGCCATGGGTGCGGACGCCGGCTGCTGCAGGCCGTCAGGGATTGGGCGTCTGCTCGTGGTGCGGTTCGTCAGGAGCTCTCTGTCACCGATCGTGCGCCGGCCGCAGCGGCGCTGTACCGCGAGCTCGGTTTCTCGGAGACCGGCGAGGCGCGTCCGCTCGCCTCGGACCCGTCGATCATGGAATTCTCGATGACACAGTCACTCGAGGGTCCGTAACCACTAATGACCCGGATCTTGTATGTGCTGTGTGAGCTGGCTTGGCGGGTGCAGCGACCCCTAACCTGGCGCTGATGTTCGATCGTGTCAGCATCCGGGTTTTGGACCTCCAGGCGTCGGAGCGCTTCTATCGCGGCACTCTGGGTGAGTTGGGCATCGAGCCGACTCATGCTGGAGGGGACTCGGTGCAGTGGGGCGACTTCTCGATCGTGGCGGCAGATGCCGAGCACCCGCCTACCCGGCATCTACACGTCGCGTTCGTCGCTGCCACGCGTGATCACGTGGACAGGTTCTGGCATGCCGGCGTTGACGCGGGGGCCATGAGTGATGGCGAGCCTGGGGAGCGCCCGCAGTACACCCCGAGTTACTACGGAGCCTTCCTGCTGGACCCCGATGGCAATAGCGCGGAGGCGGTGATACACAGTGACGTCCGGCGAGGAGGCCACATCGATCACCTGTGGATCCGCGTGGACGATCTGGCAGTGACCTCAGCGTTTTACACGACCATCGCGCGGCACACGGGGCTACACGAGGGACGCAGGTGGGATGCCGGTCGCCAGCTCCGAGGCGCGTGGGCGACGTTCTCGCTCATCGCGGACGACACGCCCCGGACGGAGAATCTCCACATGGCCTTTCCAGCCCCAGACCGCGGGACGGTCGAGGACTTCTACGAGGAGGCCACGAAGGCTGGCTACGACGGCGGTGGCACTCCCGCAGAGCGGGCGGATGAGGGCTGTTACAGCGCCCACGTTCTCGACCCGGACGGCACGATCGTAGAGTCGGTCTTCCGCGGGGCCTAGCAGCGCCAATGCCGATCCCTGCGCAGTCGCAATCAGGAATCATCGAGCTTTCCAGTAGGACCTCCCCCGACCCCTGATGCGCGCCCCGTCTCATCGCAAGTGGTACGTTCTCGCTACAGGCCCAGCGACGGGCCGGGCCATTAGGGAAGGGAGGTCGGCATGGCCGACCGCATGCTGTTCATTGGCTGGGGTACCCCTGCTCGGGGACGCGAGGAGCGCGGTCTCGAGGTGTTCAACGAGTCGATCGGACTCTACGGACGCATGCAGCAAGAGGGACGCATCGAGCAGTTCAACGTCGTCCTGCTCGATCCCAATGCAAACCTGGGCGGCTACATCGAGCTGCACGGCTCCGCCGAGCAGCTTTCCGCCGCACGCGCCAGCGAGGACTTTCGACGCACCCTCGTGGACGCGAGTCTGATCGTAGAGGACATACGCATCATCGAGGGCTTCACCAACGATGGGGTGGCGCAGCAGATGGCGCTCTACCAGGAAAGCATCGCGCGGGTTCCGCAGACCGCCTGAGCAGTGACCAGGCTCGTCGGCGCCTTGCCGCGAGTTGGTGAGGCGCCGGAGCCTGGCTGAGCGCTAATGCCGCGATGTCAGCGGGTCGATACGGGTGGTATGGGACCCGCCCACCCCGACCGCCCCGATCCGGGAATCGCCGCGTACATCGAGTCGGTCTCGAGCAGGACCGATTCCGATACGGACCGGCTGGTGTCGGCGATGTTCGGCGGCTGCTGGCCGGGCGGCATGGGTGACCGGACGGAGGCCGTGGCACGCGAGTGGGTGCGCCGCTGGGGCCCGCGAAGCGCGGGCATGGTTCCGCCCACCTGCCGCTGCGCCGTGGGGCACTGCGGCGTCTGTAACTGATCAGCAAGCAGCGGTCGCGACGGTTAGGGACCAACCTGGGAGTCCGGTGCTGGTACTTCATGAGAAGAACGGCACTCAAATTCATGAGAGGAACCGTACGTAGAGCTTGGGACGCAACGCTCGCGCGTCCGCGTCACGTGCTGATGCTCAAAACGCGGATGGCCGCTACGCTGCCCCCAGATGCCCGACCCTGAGCCGACAACGCATCTCGAGCCCAATACGCACGGCGCGGCTAGTGGAGGGAAGCCGTGTGCGATCGTGGTCATCGACATGGTGGGGGACATGTTCATCCCACCTGGGCTCGCTGCCCAGCGGGATGGTCTGGTGACGGCCATCAACAAACTTCTCGCGCATGCTCGCGAGGCTGGGCATTCAATCGTGTGGGTTCGGCAGGAGCTTGCCGAGGATCTCTCCGATGCGCCACTGCAGTTTCGGCTCAAAAATATCCACCGGACGATCGGCGGAACACCCGGTTCCATGTTGCTAGGAGAGCTCGACAGCGCGCCGAGTGACACCGTAATAATCAAGAAGCGTTACAGCGCATTTTTTGGGACGAAACTTTATGAATATCTGCAAGAAAACAGTATTCGTAGCATCGTCGTGGTGGGAGTCAACACCCATGCGTGTGTTCGGACGACGGCGATAGATGCCTACCAGCACGACTACCCGGTGTATGTGATCAGTGACTGCGTCGGCTCCTACGACCTGGAGCATCACGAGGTATCGCTTCGCTATATCAACGGGAGGATCGGGACCGTGCTATCGCTGGCCAAGTTCATCAGCGTTAGTGCAGCCTGGAGTTAGTCGACCTAGTGAGCTTGATCGAGGCGGAACAGTTTGTTGACGAAGCGGTAGACGAACTCTGGGAACGCCGGGCCGCTTGGTATGCGCATCGGCACGAGCGGCGGCAGCTCGGGCGCCTGAGCGCTCTCCGTTGTGGCGTGCTCCGTGTCTGCGGGGGGATTCGTTGTGGACATGAGGTCAGTGTACTCCCGAGTCAGGGGTTGTGGGCGAGGATCAAACAGCACGCTCAGCAAGAGCAGGGCGATCGCGCTGGCGACTAGGTAGCCCTTGAAGCGCAGGACCCTGGCGTTCGCGTCGAGGGCGTCAGCGAGATTCTCGACGATCAGCCGGCACAGCGCTTTGTCGGCGCCGCCTGCCCGGGTCTCGAGCAGCGCCTCGGCGTCCTGGAGCAGGCTGCGCAGCGTGGCGCCGTAGTTCCGTGGCGCTACGGTGACGGCGGTGGTCGCGACCAGCGCCGAAACCGCAAGGATCAGGACCGGCGCTAGCCACGATGTGAGCGCAACGAGCGTGCCGCCGAGGGCGAGATCGGCGGCCAGAACGCCGAGCGCCTGCGCGTCCAGGCCACCGGCGAGGGCCGCTTGGATCGTGAGTTTGTTGAGCCCGACCTCGCGGAGCGGGTCAAGCGCCGCACCGTGCAGGCAGCCGGGATCGTTCAGACGCGACGTTTGGGGCGGCGCGGCCATCGGGCCGGGGAGGTTGAGGGCGAGGTTGTCATAGCTACAGGTCTAGACGAACACACGTTCGCTTTCAAGGGTTTGGGCGAAAGTTGGCGCGATATCGCTGTGTAGGTTGCGTTGGCCCGCCTGATCAGTCTCATCCGCAACCTCTCGCCAAGCCCAAAGCTGATCGAGGGCATACAGCTACGCCACTACATCGCCAACGGCAGCCTTCACGTGGTCCTGATCCCGATCAAGCCGGCCAGCAACGATCCCCGCATGATCTGGGTACAAACGCACTGCGCCGTTTTGCAGAAGCCACACGCACCGCGCGGAATCGAATTCGCGTTCTACAAGTGCGACCCGACTGTCGCCTCGGCGCGGCTGTGAAGTAGCGAGAGCAGTCTGCTCTCGGTTTCTTCGGATACGGGCTGCGGGAAGGCGGTTGTTACGAGAGCGACTTCGGCTGGGCCCGAGAGGAAGGCAAACGCGTCGATGTAGAGGCGAGGCTGGGCGCCGGAGTCAAGCGGCAAGCGGGGCCGATGGCTGCGCACCGGCGGACTGTGCCGAGGATCCAGCTGGTGGGGATCGGTCCCCAGAATCTGCTGTCGTCGGATTCGCCGCGATTGTCACCCATCAAGAACCAGTGTCCCGGCGCGATCTTGATTGGATGTGGGTAGTTGCAATCGGGGACTGCTCCACAGGCTTTGATGTAGGGGTCTTGCTCGCGCACACCGTTGCGGTAAACGTGACCTTCCTTGATGTAGATCTCATCGCCCGGCCCAGCGACGATCCGCTTGACGAACTTGACACTCGACTGCTTGGGCACGGCCTCAGCACACAGAGAGTGCTGATTGGCGGGGTGGGGAATCGGGCCACAGTCATCCTCCTGGGCCGCTTCGGGAGGATGGAAGATCACGATGTCGCCGACCTTTGGCGTGCCTGAGAGAGGTTCAACGTACACACGGGCGCCGACGGGGAGGGTCGGTTCCATGGATCCGGAGGGCACCTTGTAGGGGACGAGGTCTATGGTCGAGCCGTTGGCTCGAGTCAATTTTGCTTCGGGCAGCGCTCGGAGCAAGAAGTCGTAGCAGCGGATACTCGCCTTCTCGAACGTGGGGGTTCTCTCAAGCGTTGTGATCGTGGCAGCGACGGGCGCCTGAGTTGCTTAAGCAGGTTGTCAATGGCTGCGCGCCACGCCTCCTTGTCGTCCAGTGCGCGCAGTGCCTCAAGCTCCTCGTCGCTGCACGCCGGGCTCAACATCAGCGTATTAGGCACCGCATCGATCACACGGATCAAACGGCCGTCGCACAGTGTATCGACGCCTTCGGCGAATGACGTCGTGTTCTTCAGGAGCCACCCGTCGGCATCCGGCGTCGCGCTGGTCTCGCCTCGGACGTCACGGCGGAGAGCGCTGACGAGGTTTTGCCAGTACGTGCTGTCGGAGAGATCAAGAAGCTCCTCGAACGTCTCCGCTCCAACGCTCGCATGGACGGCGAGGATCCCGGTGCGCCCGGCTTCGAACTCAAGCACGCCGGGACGGCAGATTGCGGCCAGGCCAGGCGGCACCACGCCGATGCTCTTGCTGACCCAAAGCGGCCCGGGATCCAGCCCATTACTAACCGTCCACAGCGCGTCGATTGTCCGCGCCCACAACCCCTAAATCGGGAGTACACTGACCTCATGTCCGCAGCAAGACTTCCCGCAGACGCAGAGCACGCCGCGACAGCGAGCACCGAGGTGCCCGAGCTGCCGCCGCGGGAGCGGCTGCTCATGCCCAGTGGCCCGGCCTTCCCGGAGTTTGTCTACCGCTTCCTCGACAAACTGTTCCACCTAAACATGGCCCGCTAGGCCAGCCGAATTTCTGGGTGCTCGCCACGACCGGCCTACGTTTGTTCCGCGGGAGTGGGTGACCGAGTTCCACGCCGCCGGTGACGCTCGAGAGCCCTCGAGTTCGTTGTAGCGGCGGGATGAGGAGTGGGGGAGACTCGTCATCAAGGTCCGAGCGCGCCGATCGGGATGACGGCCACGCCATCCTTGCGGCGGTAGCCGTAGCCTGTCGCGACGATTACGCCCAGCAGCGCTGGGCGCCCACACCTCGCCGTGTCGATCCGCTCGGCAAATCGCGTTAGGCTCGCCGCGGCGTCGTCGATCTGCCCATGCCCGAGCTTCACCTCGAAGGCCATCCAGCGACCATCGCCCGTCTCGACGATGGCGTCGACCTCGAGACCACCGCTGTCGCGGTACTGCGAGACTTGCGCATCAACTGCCTGCGCATAGACGCGCAGGTCGCGGACGACGAGCGACTCGAACATAAAGCCGAGCAGGTTGAGATCTCCCAGTAACCGATCAGGTGTCGCGCGCAGCGCCGCCACCGCCAGCGAAGGATCGACGAAGTGCCGCTTCGGCGCCGTGCGAAGCCGGTAGGAGGAGCGCAGATGCGGCGCCCAGGCGGGTTGGTCCTCGACGACCATCAGCCGTTCCAGCACGCCGAGGTACTCCCGCACCGTGTCGTCCTTCAACGGGCCTTCCGCACCGCCGGTGTCCTTGGCGAGCGTCGTCGCCGCGGCATGCGTGGCGACGTTGCGGGCGAGGCTTGCAAGCAGCCGCGCGACACGGTTCGGGTCGCGATGAGTCGCCTCCACGCGGCCGATGTCGACGCGGGCGATCTCGTCGAGATAGTCGCGCACGGCGAGCAGCCTCTCCGCGACGCTGCGCCCGCGAAGACCCGGCCATCCGCCTAGGGCGATCTCTTCAGCGAGGTCCGTCACGGTCAGGCCCGGGTCGGCGCTGGCGCTCACCGTGCCCTCCAGTAGCTCGGCCAGCGAGACGCGCCCGGTACTGCGGCCCGTCTCAAAGAGGCTCATCGGACGCATCCGCAGGCGGGTGATGCGCCCGGCGCCCGTGTGTCGCGTGATGTCATCCGGGGGGACCGCGGAGCCGGTCAAGATGAACTGACCACGGTCCGAGCGCTCGTCGATCGCCCTGCGGATGTGGTTCCATATGGCGGGCTCGATCTGCCACTCGTCGATGAGCCTCGGTGTCGGACCGTCGAGCACAAGCGCTGGATCGACCGCGATCGCCTGCCGGGCATTCCCGTCAACGTCGAGCAGAACCTCGCTCGCCGCTATTTGCCGGGCAGTGGCCGTCTTCCCACAAGCCCTGGGCCCCTCGATAACGACAGCGCCAACAGCGCCCAAACGAGCCACTAGCTCTTGATCGACGATCCTTGGCTGATAGCCAACGGGGATAATGCAGTGATTATAGCGGGGAGAATGCAGCACCGCCAGCGGGGATGATGCGGAGGCAGGCGCGGCTCCAAGCGCAGGTCGGCGGCGCAGGCGCTCGCACCGCTAGGGCGAGTTCGTAGTAGCGGCGGGATGAGGAGCGGGGGAGACTCGTCAGGAACGCGCCGCGCTCGAAGCTTCCTCGGCCTCGTCGGCCCGAGCGAAGGGCGCCGAGACGACAATGCCAAGGTCGTCGATCGGTTGGGCTGGTTCCTTACGTTGGCGCTTGCCTCGCTTCTACTGGAGACCTTCGGCCTAGCCGCGGCAGCCGCGCTAAGTGCGTCCACTCCATTCAGACGTTGGTGGCGTCGCGCGTCATCGAGAGGATAGGCGCAGCCGCTGCCGAGAGCGTCTGGTCGGGGTGCTCGTCCGGCTGAGGAGGGATCATGAGCTCGTGGCATCCCGAGAGGCTCCGACGCTTACGAAGGCTCCCCCCGGCCAGGCTTGTATCGCCACTTCAAGGGCGGTGAGTACGAGCTACTCAGCGTTGCGCGCCACTCCGAGACGGAAGAGCTGCTAGCCGTGTACAGGTCTGTCGAGGAGCGGGAGACGATCTGGGTGCGACCGCTCGAGATGTTCACGGGCATGGTTGATCATGCGGACGCCAAGCTGCCGCGGTTTGAGCGTGTCTCGGGAAGCTCCAATTGAGCTGAACCAGCTCCGCATAGATCGTTGTGCGGATGAGGACGTCGCGTTCTTCTTCAAGCAATGGGGCGGCCGCACCTCGAAGGCGGGAGGGCGGTTACTCGATGACAGAACGTACGACGCGATGCCCGAGCGACTCTCCAGTAAGCGACACGAGTTAGCTGTCGCCGCCGTTTAGACGACGTTTGCGCGGGCCACTCTTCATATCGAAGAGCTTGCCCTGGCCGAGCTGCATTCCTTGTAGTCGGTTGAGGCTCGCGGATGCGAGCGGCACCCGCCTCGCCGTCGCGCAGAACGTCTCTTCCCAAGTAGATATGTCCCGTTTGCCGCGCGCCGTCGGAGAAGGGTGTAGGCCGATACCGGCAGAGCAAAGCGAGATAGGAGCCTATGGTCACTGAACGAGACGCCTACACCCCCGATCCCGAGCCGTTTATTCCGCCCCCGTGCTTCGAAGTGATGTTTCTAAACCCAGAGGGCGATCGTCATTTGGCTTTTGAGGATGGTTACTTCTACCGCTTGCGAGCTGATGGTCAACATCAGAGAATTCATGCGGGGGTAGCTCTGCTACTGCGTCCGAGCGATGCAGGGCAGATGCTCAGGATTGCGGCGATCTACATGATGCGGCTGGGATCCACCGAGCGTACAGGCAAGCTTTGCGATGAGTTGGCGCAGGGGGTGAAACGCCTAGCCGAGGTGGCCGGAGAAGCAAATCAGCCGCGTTGAGGGATGGGAGTCGCAGGTCCCATGGGTACATCAGGAGCTGGGCGATGGCTGACGTTGCGGCTTGGGCCTCTGACCCACGGCGCGGCGTGGGCGGCGATCGAAGCTTTCCTCGGCCCGCCGGGATGGGCGCCGCGTCGTCTTCGACGCCGGCTCGCACTTGCACCTCGCCGCGAAGCGACCGTGGCTGCTCGACGACATCGACACGATCCTCGACACCGTCGCACGGCCTGACCTCCATGTCCTTGACCCCGCCGCGGATCGCGAGCGGTTCTATCGCGAACATCCCTTCCCTGGCGGCTGGTTGCGTGTGGTCGTAGACTTCAGCGAGGAGCCAGCGTGGATTGTGACCGCCGTCGTACAGGACAACGATCCCCGTGGATAACGACATGACCATCACGATCGCCGGCATAGACTTCGACTACCGCGACTACGACGAGCGCAGCGACGTGCTCTATCTACACGTAGGTCCGCCGAAGGCTCCGCCGGCCAAGACGCTCGAGACGCCTGGGGGGCACACCGTCGAATACGACGACCACGACGCGATCATCGGGCTCGAGCTGATGGGCGTCCGAGCGATGCTCGACCGCGACGAAGAGCTCCAACTCACCTGGCCACCAGCCCATCTGGCGTCAAGCGCGCTTCGTCAAGCGCTCGCGGCCTGAGCGGGCCGGCCGTCAGTCTGCCTCTCCTGCCACTCCCCAACCTACTCGATCTGTCCCGTTGGCCGGGAATCGTCGGTTAAGCGGTAGACACGGTTAGCGGGCTCAATCAACCAAAGGAGTAGGCATGTCCCCGGTACACGATCTACAAGACCTGCCGGTTGCTTTGATCGAACCAAACCTCTCTCAGCCACGTCGCTATTTCGACGAGACAACACTCGAGGAGCTAGCGGGCTCTATCCGCGAGCGCGGTGTTTTGCAACCGGTGCTCGTGCGTCCCAGTAATGAAGACAAACGTCAATCGATTGGGGGAGGTAAAGACAAATACCAGTTGATCGCGGGAGATGAGACCAAATACCAGTTGGTCGCTGGAGAGCGACGCTGGCGCGCGGCCAAGCTCGCGGGCCTTCAGACGATCCCGGCCCTCATATCGACATACGACGATCTAGCGGCGCTGGAGGCGGGGCTGATCGAGAACATGGCGCGCGAAGATCTCAACCCCGTCGAGGAGGCCCGCGCCTGCGTGACATTGGCGGAGGATCTCGGTTTGAGTCATGGGCAGATCGCTGAACGCGTGGGGCGCAGCCGCAGCGCGGTGTCGCACCTGGTGCGCCTGCTGGATCTGCCCGAGGAGATTATTGAGCTCATAGAGCGGGGTGAGCTGAGCGGAAGTCACGGTAAGGCGCTATTAACGGCAAAGGATCCGCGGGTACGTCTAGAACTAGCGCAAAAGGCAATCGAGCAGGGATGGTCGAAGCGGACACTCGAGGCCCGCGCCCGCGCAAGCAACGACTCAAGCAGCTCCGCGTCCCCCGGCAATCTTCTGCACGGGGACGACTCAGACGATGTCGCCATGAACATCGCCAGGGTTTGGGGAGATGCGGTGGGCGCCGAGGTGATGGTTCGCCCCATGTACGGCCGGAAGCTGCGGGTGGAGTTTGTGTTCGAGTCCCCTGAAGGCGCGCTTGCCGTTGGCGGCCAGCTCGCCGAGAAGCTGGCCCGCGGCTCCAAGTACTCGCACCGCTAGCTGCAACTTGACGGCATACCTGCAGGCAAGCTGAGCCCACGTCATGTACCATTCGACACAGAGAGGGCAGGGGAGGGACGGCCGTGATGGTGCTCGTGAGCGAACCGAGGCAGGTTGGGTCAGACCGGTGACCGCCAAGCACTGAACAGGGGCGCGGTCGTCCCACGCCTGCAGCGCCCAGTCGCAGCGCCCAGCCTCTGTGCTTGAATGATGTGATGGCGCGCCGCAATCGTCGCCCACCCGTTAGGCCAATCCGTGTGGTGTACACGCTCGGCTGGGTTGGGTTCCGTGCCCTCATTTCTGCAGCGGTTCTCACTGCTCTCGTCGCTGCTGCATTCCATCCCTCGGCAGCGGTTTGGGTTCCAACGTGGGTCATCCTCACGGGGCTGTTGATGGTGGTGGACATGCGTCAAACGCTGCCGAAGTGGTTCGCCTGGTTTCGCGGACGCCCACCGCTCGACAGGCCACGCGGCTAAGCTTTCGGCATGTGCAGAAACATTCGTACGCTCCACAACTTTGAGCCGCCCGCGTCGGAGGACGAGGTGCACGGCGCCGCTCTGCAGTACGTGCGGAAGATCAGCGGTTTCACCAAGCCTTCGCAGGCGAACGCAGAGGTGTTCGAGCGTGCGGTAGACGAGGTGGCCCAGATCTCGGCGCGGCTGTTGAGTGAGCTGGTGACCACGGCGCCCGCCAAGGACCGGGAGGTCGAGGCGGCCAAGCGCAAGGCGCGCAGCGAACAGCGGTTCGCCGCGTAGCTCGTCTCAGCGCTCAGGTCAGGCCCCGTGCCGGCAACCGGGCGGGGACCGCGTCGGTTACAACGCCGGCAGCGCCTGGCGCAGGGAGAGCACCTCGGCAAACAGATCGCCGTGCTCGGCGACCCGCTTCAGCGTCTGCTCGGAGTCGAACGCGAGCAGATCCTCATCGCGCTCCTCGCGACAGGTCTGCACCTCCTCCCAGTCCAGCGGCGTCGAGACGGTCGGTGTGGAGACGGTCGGGTGCTCCTTGGCCCGCAGTGAATAGACGGACACCGTCGTCTTGTGCTCGTCGTTCTGGCTCCAGTCGATCAGCACCTTGCCTGCCCGCAGCTTCTTGGCCATCTGTGAGACCACGAGCTCGGGACGGCGGCGCTCGAACAGATCGGCCACGGCGTGAGCAAACGGCTTGGTCTGCTCATATGTCAAATCATTTTTATTCCCCAACTCATCCCCCAATGGCACATAGACCTGCAGGCCCTTCGATCCAGATGTCTTCGCAAACGAGGACAGGCCTAATTCGTTGAACATCTCGCGCAGCTCGAGCGCTACCTCGCAGCACTCCACGATGCTCGCCGGGGAACCCGGGTCGAGGTCGAACGCAAGCGTCGTGGGCCTGGCGATCGCCTCCGCGCGTGAGAGTGAGGGGTGCAGCTCGATCGCGGCGAGGTTGGCGAGCCACACCAGCGTCGGTAAATCCTGACAAATGACGTAGTGGATCTCGCGTTTGCTGTGCTCGCTGTAGATCGTTGTGGTCTGTACCCAGTCGGGTCGATGGCGGGGCGACTGCTTCTCATAAAAATACTTCTCCCGCACGCCATTGGGGTAGCGCTTGAGTGTTAATGCTCTATCACGCAAGTGAGGTAATAACACTGGTGCGATCGCCGCGTAATAGACGATTAGATCTTCCTTTGTGAATACGCTTTTGGGGTAGAGCACCTTCTCTAAGTTGGTTAGCTTCAGCGTACGTCCCTCGAGCTCGATCTCAACGCCACCACTCACCCGACGCCCTGCATCGATCAACGCCCGGACATCCAGCGCCTCATTCCTGTCTGTGGCCTCATTCCCATCCACGGCCCCATGCCCGTCTGTGGCCTCGCTCCCGTCCACGACCCCATCACCAGCGGAGATTGGGGAGGGATCAGCCGACAGCTCCTGCTCGCGCACCACGGCGGTGGCGGGCTTGTCATCGCGCAGCCCCTTATAGGAGGAGTGGCGCAGGATGCGATCGTCGGTCCAGTGGGCGAACTCGATCTCAGCGACGAGCTCGGGCTCCACGAACCGCGCCCCGCGGGGCGGCTGGGCGCCGGCGAACGGGCTCGCGTCCCGCGCGCGCGCCGCCAGCTCCCGGCCCAGATGCTCCAGGTCGCGCTGCTTGAAGCCGGTGCCGACGCGGCCGGCGTAGCGCAGCAGCCGCGGCCGGCGATCGGGACCGCCCTTGCGATCGCCGTGGTCCCGGGCGTGCTCGTCTGGCTCGTGGGCGGGGCCGCCTGGCTCGTCGGGGCCCCCGGGCTCGTAGTAGCCCATCAGCAGGGCGCCGATCCGTCCGGCACGGCTTCCCTTACCGGGCAGCCAGCCGCCGATCACGAGCTCCTGGCGGTTGACGTTCTTGATCTTCAACCACTCGCCGCTGCGCTTCCCAGGTAGGTAGTGCGAGTCCAGCCGCTTGGCCAGCACCCCCTCCAGGTGCTGCTCGGCGGCCGCCGCCAGGAGCTCGCGTCCTTCGCCTGCGTGGTAGGCGGGGGTCTGCCACGCGGTACCACGCAGGTCGAGCTCCTCGAGGGATGCGCGCCGCTGCCGGTAGGGGAGCCCCATCGTGCCGCGTCCATCGAGGTACAGCAGGTCGAAGATCATGTAGCGCACGGGTATCTCCCCAGAGAGCCTGCGTATGGCGCTGGCAGATGAGACGTGCATCCGCTGCTGCAGGCGCTCGAAGCTCGGGCGGCCCTGCTCGTCGAGGGCGACTATCTCGCCGTCGAGGATCGCTTCGCGGGAGCCCAGCTGATCCCCGAGGGCGCGCAGCTCGGGATATTGCGTGGTGACGTCGCGCCCGTTGCGATTTTCCAGGCGCATGCGCCCGCCCTGCACGAACGCCAGCGCGCGGATCCCGTCCCACTTGACCTCATAGCCGTAGTCCGCTTCCCGCGCCGGCAGGCCGGAGAGCTTGGCGAGCATCGGCACGAGCCCCTCAGGCATCGTTTCGCGCTCGGACTCGGGTGGGTCCATGCGGTGGATCATCCAGTTCTTGCCGTCGGTCTGGAACAGCGCGTACTTGCCATGTAGGCGCTCGCCGTGGAAGGTCACGATCACCTCGTCCTTACGGAACTTGTGGGTCTCATAGGTTCCCCTGTCCCAGACCAGCACCTCACCAGCGCCATAGCTGCCTTTGGGTATCTCACCCGCGAAGTCGATGTAGGAGAGAGGGTGATCCTCGACGTGCACCGCCAGGCGGTTTGACTTCGGGTCCGGCGGGATGCCCTTGGGCACGGCCCATGAGACGAGCACCCCGTCGCGCTCGAGGCGCAGATCCCAATGCAGGCTGCGCGCGTGATGCTCGTGCACCACGAAGCGGGCCTCCTCGAAGCCGGCGTCCCCATCGGCCTCTGGCTTTGACCTCTGGCCCAGCTGCGGCTCCGCCTCGACCTCTGGCCCGGGCTGCGGCTCCGCCCCGGCATCTGGCTCCGCCTCCGGCTCGGGCGTCTGATCGAAGACGCGTTTGCGCCGGTACTCGCCAAGTCTCGAGGGGCTTGCTTTTTGCTTCACGCTCATAGCATGCCCACTTGCAATCTGGGCTGCTCAGGTTGACGGGCCTCGTTTTGCGGTAAGACTTCTTCCATGGCTAACGCGCTCTGGTCGGGCCGCATCAGCTTCGGGCTCGTGAATGTGCCCGTGAAGCTCTTCACCGCGGTGAAGAGCAAGACCGTGCGCTTCAACCAGCTGCACAGCAAGGATCACGCGCGCATCGAGACCAAGCGCGTCTCTGCCGCTGACGGCAAGGAGGTCGCCTACGCCGACATCGTCAAAGGCTTTGAGATCGAGCCCGGGACCTTCGTCGTGCTGGAGCCAGAGGAGCTCGCCACGCTGAGCCTGGAGAAGACTTCGACGATGGAGATCGAGGGCTTTGTCGAGCTCCAGGAAATCGATCCGATCTACTACGACCACGCCTACTATCTGGCGCCCGCCGACGACGGCGCCGAGAAGCCCTATCGGCTGCTGCTCGAGGTGATGCGGGAATCCGGGAAGGTCGCGCTCGCGCGGTTCGTGATGCGCTCCAAGGAGCACCTCATCGCGATCCGCCCGATGGAGGACGTGCTGGCCGTCGCGACGATGAACTTCGCCGACGAAATCGTCCCCGTCAAGCAGCTGCCGGGGATCCCCGAGCGCCAGCCGGAGGTCTCCGAGCGCGAACGCGATATCGCCCACCAGATCCTCAATGAGCTCGCCGTCGAGTTCGACCCCGCCAAGTACCACGACACCTACCGCCAGGCGGTGCGCGACCTGATCGAGCAGAAGGCGCAGGGCAAGAAGATCACCGCCGCCGAGCCGGCGCCCGCCCCCGAGAGCCCGGTCCCCGACCTGATGAGCGCGCTGCAAGCCAGTCTCGACGCGGTCCGCAAGCGCGACGGCAACAAGGCGGCCAGCAAACCGAAAGCGCGCAAGCCGGCCAAGGCGGCGAGCGGCGCCGGCACCAAAGCAAAAAAAGCCGGCACACCCAGCGCGAAGCCCAAGACACGCTCGCGCTAGCGGGTGAGGCACGCCTCTCTTTCGATGGCATGATGCCTGCTTCGTTCCTCGACAGGAAAGGGCGCACAATGCCTGACGCAGAGCACGACGACATCGAGCCCGACGCGACGGCGCCCGGCGCCGACGGTAGAAGCCGTCTGATGCGAGAAGTGGCCGAACAGATGGATGCGATCGAAGCCGACTTTGGCCACGATTTCGAGATCGGCCGCGTGATAACCATCGTCGAGGTCACGACACCCGACGGCACGGTCAATATTCGCATTCGAGCCGAGCAGCTTCCGTGGGTCTCGTTGGGAATGCTTGACTTTGCAAAAAAAGCGTGGAAGCCCAAATGGCCGGCTGAGGCTGACTGCTCCGGCTTTCGGCTACACCACCCGCCCGTTGGCAGTGAGCACGACCTCGATGTTGCCGCGTGTCGCATTTGAGTAGGGACAGACCTCGTGCGCGCCGCGTACGAGGTCCACGGCAAGCTCGGGATCCTCGATCGAGGGCAGGCTCACGGCGAGCTCGACGCCGAGCTGAAAGCCGCCGGTGCCGGTCGGGGTGAGCGTGACCTTGGAGTCGATCGCCGCGTCCCCCGCCTCGACCTTCGCACGCCGGGCGACCACGCCGAGGGCTCCCTCGAAGCAGGCGGCGTAGCCGATGGCGAACAGCTGCTCCGGGTTGGTGCCATCGCCCGCGCCGCCCATCTCGGTGGGCAGACGCAGCTGCACGTCGAGCTGGCCGTCGCTCGTGCGGCCGTGTCCCTGCCCGCGGCCTCCGGTGATATGGGCCTCTGCGGTGTAGAGCACGTTGGGCATGGAGACTCCTCGATTGGGGACTGCGTCAGTTGGTTGATCTAGGGTCGCGGACCGGGGATGCCGCGGAAGTTGAATGCCTGGCTCTCGCGGCCGGCTTGCACGAACCAGCACTCGCCGGTCATCTCGCCGTCGAACAGCTCGATCACGACATCGGTGACCCGCTCGACGGGAATGATCGGCAAGCCTTGGTCCACCAGCTGCTCGCGGAACGGCGCGATGATGCCCGTCTCCGCGTAGCCGGGGCAGACCGCGTTGATCCGGATCTCCTCGCCCGCGAGCGCGGGGCCCAAGGATCGTATGAGGCCGACGACGGCGTGCTTGTTTGCCGAGTAGAGCGGATCCATCGGCGTCGCTGTGAGCCCGGCAAGCGACGCGGTGGCCACAATCGAGCCCCCACCGCGGGCTTTCATCGCGGGGAGGACCGCGTTGATGCCGAACACGACGCCGTCGAGGTTGGCCCCCATCGCGCGCCGGTAGAGGGCCAGGTCGAAGTTCTCCCCGGGCGCCGTTTCGGTTGCGACGCCGGCGTTCAGGAACGCCATGTCCAGGCCGCCGAACTCCTCGAGGGCAACCGCCACGGCCGCGGCGTTCTGCTCGGGGTCGCTGACATCGCAGCGGACGAACAGCGCGCCGGCGCCATCGGCTGCCTCGCGGCCACCGGCCTCGTCCACGTCGCACGCCAGCACCCGCACCCCGCGGCTGCCGAGCGCTTGTGTGAGAGCCCGGCCAAAGCCGCTCGCCGCGCCGGTGATGAGGGCAACCTGCTCACTCATCGGAGGGCAAGCTCAATCTGGTGGGAGGGGGTGCGCGCCATCGAGCCCAGAATACCCGTAACTCATCTCGAGTGAAATAAGCGATGGACTCCAACGTGTATCTTCGTGTCTGCATTCACACATCCG
Source organism: uncultured Solirubrobacterales bacterium (assembly GCA_963804555.1). Lineage (GTDB taxonomy): Bacteria > Actinomycetota > Thermoleophilia > Solirubrobacterales > Solirubrobacteraceae > Palsa-744. The sequence goes on along the minus strand of CAWDQX010000003.1, from coordinate 410,732 downwards.
ACGAGCGAGGACGTAACCGTGACTGACTTTCTTGACGATAGGCGCAAAGAGATCATCGAGCGTCTGTCGGAGCTGAAGCCTCTGGCAGATGAGTACCACCGCTTGGAGGCCGCCGTCGCGGCCATGCGCAGCATCCCGGTCGCGCCAAAAGGAACGTCGGCCGGATCGCCACGCCTCACCCGCGGCCGCCGTGGACCGGTACGTCCGCGCGGCTCCGTCAAAGCGAGCAAGGCGACCCCGGCCACCGGCGCCACCCCGGCTGCCGGCACCACCCCGGCCGCCACTGTAGTGCTCACGCCGTCTGCCACCCCACCGTCCGTTACACCAGTTACAGCCGCACGCAAAAAGCCGGGTCGCCCCAAAGGCAAAGTGGGACGCCGCAAAGGCAGCGGTAAGCGCGCGGCGGAGGCACTGTCGTTCGTGCAGGCACAGCCCGGCATCACGATCGGAGAGCTGGCGGTGAAGATGGGCATCAAACAGAACTACCTCTACCGCGTGCTTCCCGGCCTGGAGCAGGACGGAAAGCTGGAGAAGCAGGGTCGCGGCTGGCACCCGAAGGGAGCCTGACTACTGGCCTGAAGCATTGCTTGTGCGCTCGCCGGTTTTACGTATCGCGCGTTTTGCGCAACCAGTCGCTCAGCTGCTGGCCGGCATCCTCGATCGAATCCCCGAGCTCCTTGAACGTGTCGCGGAAGCGCTCGGCGTAATGGGCGACTGCATCGCCTGCCTCGGCCCTTGGGTTTTGCGGTTCCTCACGCGTGATGTAGTCGCCTCCGACGATGCGGTCGTAGTCACCGGACTTCACCCACTCCATCAGCTCGTGCACCCGCTGGACCGACATCGGGTGGGTGAGGTTGAGGTCGCTCAGTAGTCGCGAGAAACGGTCAAAGGGAGAGGCCGTTTCGCGGTAGTCCTGGCCTTGCTTCATGAACACGTCGAGATCGAGGTTCGCGGCCTCGGCGCCCGCTGCGATTACCATCAGCGTGCGACAGATCGCCAGCGGGTCGCGGATCACGAGCGCGGCCGCGCGATCGCAGCTGAGCTCGGCCGCGCGAAACCACTCCATCAGCGCCGTGCGCAACGGGAACAGCGGCATCGGTATGCCGGGCAGCGCCGTCAGCCTGAGCACGATCACGAGAGCCGTGCGGTAGAGCACGTGGTCTGAGAGCACGTGCCCTGCCTCGTGGCCAAAGACCCCCCGCTGCTGCTCGACGTCGAGCAGCGCCACTAACTCGGAGTTGATCACGACGATCGGTTGCCCCGCGCCGATTGTCATCGCGTTGGCGACTGGGAACTGCGTGAGGTAGAGCTCCGGCACCGGCTCGAGATCGAGTGTTGCGTATGCGCGCGCGTGGGCTTGCCAGACGTGTTTGAGCTGATCCTCGCCGAGGCGCACCGCCGAGCCGAGGACGCCGCGGCGCAACGCTCGCTCGTAGCCGAACTCGATGACTTTGCGCACGACCGTGTCGAGGTGCGGAATCGCCTTCAATGCCGCCGTGGCGGCACGATCGGCGGGATGCTCGTAGGACTTCGACGAGATCCCCTCGAGCTGATAGCCCTCGACGGGAAGCGACACGGTCAGCGTAACAGTAGCGCCCTGCCTGCATCTGTACTGCGCGCCGTCGTCTGTACGTCTCGCCTGCATCTGTACGTCGCGCCGTCGCTGAGGTATCGTCAGCGACTCCAGTCAAGCGACTCGAACTGGCCACTGGCGATGGATAGGGGTTGGTGTGTTGTGTGGGCGACGGTAGCGACTCGGGCAGAACGACCGCCTGTCATAAAGCGGACAGGCTGGGCTGTTGCCGCCGTCGCCATCGCCGCACTCGTTTGTGCGCTCATCCTGGGCGTCGCGGCGGTGCCGGCCGCGGCCCTTTCCCTGAAAGAAAACCCCTTCCTCCAGCAGGCGGGACCGCTAGCGAGCTCGGAAGTAACAGAATTGGCAGAACAGGGCTACAGCGTCGCGCTGTCGGCCAACGGCGACACGGCGATCGTCGGCGGACCCGACTACAAAGAAACGAATCCTGGAGAAGTCTTTCGTGGCGCGGCATGGGTATATGTGAGGTCGGGATCGACTTGGACTCAGCAGGCGAAGCTCGTCGGCCTTGAAAGCAGCGGCGACGCGCAACAGGGGCACAGCGTCGCGCTGTCGGCTAACGGCGATACGGCTCTCGTCGGCGGTCCCGAGGACGCCGGCGAACACGAAGAATATTACGGTGCCGTATGGGTGTTCGTGCGCAAAGGCACTACCTGGCACGAACAGCAGAAGCTGGTGGCCAAACCTGGGGCGAGCGAAATAGGCGCACAAGGATCGAGCGTGGCGCTGTCCTCCGACGGCAACACGGCGCTGGTCGGCGCGATGGACAACGAATACAACAAAATCACCACACGTGCCCCGGGCGCGGCGTTCGTGTTCACGCGCTCTGGCTAAACGTGGACCGCAGCAGGGAGGCAAGCTCGAGGGCAAACACAGCGGCGAACTCGTTCAGGAGGGAACCTCGGTGGCGCTGTCCGGCGACGGCAAGACCGCGCTGATCGGCGGGCCCGAGGGCCGAAGGCGAAAAAGGCGAACGCGAAGCGGGCGCGGCATGGGCATTCACCTGGAACGGCAGCGAATGGAAAGAACAGGCCGAGCTCCCGCAGGGCACGGGCACGGGACTTGAAACCGGCCAGGGTCAGAGCGTCGCGCTGTCGGGCGATGGCGACACCGCCCTCGTCGGTGGCCCGGGTTACGCAAGCTCCATCGGTGGCGCTTGGGTATACACCCGAAGCGGCGAAAAATGGGAACAGCAGGGCACTCCTCTGCAGGGCAACGACGCCTCCACCGAACCACAGGAGGGCCAAAGTGTCTCGCTGTCTGAAAACGGCAACACGGCGCTGATCGGCGGATACCACGACGACATCTCCGTCGGAGCCTCGTGGGCATTCACGCGCTCTGGGACGAGTTGGAACGAACAGGAAAAACTGGCAGGGACCGGCTCATCGGGATTTGAGACGCAGGGCTCAGCGGTCGCGCTCTCCGCCGACAGCTCGACGGCGCTGATCGGCGCCGCTGGTAACAACGGTGAGATCGGGGCGATATGGGTGTTCGCAAGAACGCCTGAATCCAGCGAAGAAGAATCCAAATCAGAAAAGGAACCTAGCCCCAAACAAGAACCGAACCCCAACCCGAACAACCCTTCGGCCGGAACCGGGCAGAACGTCTCAACGGGGGCGGGCGGTGGCTCCTCGAGCGGCTCGACCTCGACGGCGATCGCGACGACACCAAAGGCTGTGGAAGAACTGCTGCTCGGCTGCAGCAAACGCTCACTCGTGCTGAACGACGTGTTGATCCGGGGCGGGCGTGTCGCGCTGGAGGGCAGCGCCGCCAAGAGTCTCGTGGGCAAGAAGGTCAAGATCGTATTCGACGGGGCCAAGCAGGTCGCGACGGCGACCGTGCAGGCCAACGGCCAGTTCTCGACCACCGCCCCGCTTGCCCCGGCACGGCTGCGCGACAGCAACAGCGCGCGTTACCTGGCCGAGTCCGGTAGCCAGCGCTCGTTGAATCTCAAGCTCACCAGGCGTCTCATCCTCGAACCTCCGAAGTTTTCCGGCGGCGCGTCACGCTCGACCGGCCAGGTCGTGCGCGCCGTTGACCAAGCCGATCGCCAAGGTCATCGTCGAGCAGCAGCTCGAATGCGGCAAGACGAGCAAGGTGCTGACGTTCACGCCTCCCGCGAGCGGACGTTTCCACGTGACGATCGACGGGATTCCCGCGAACGCGAAAGCTGGTATCTACAGACTTACCAGTAGTGTCGCCCAGTCCGCCGCGGCCGACAAGCACGGCTTCGCGACCTACAGTCTACCATTGCCCGTGGCGCTCGGCTGAGGCTGCAACAGCGTCGCCGGATAACAGCGTCGCTGGATAGAAGAAGTAGCCTGCATGGCAGCATGAGTCAATTCGATCGCGAGCGTCTGCAGGCCCTGGTGGCGGAAGGTTGGCTCAGCACCCAGCGCCATCCGGACGCCGATCTGTGGATCTACAACTACACCAGGAAGACTCAATACGAGGGCCACTGGACGGCGGAGACGCTTGTATGCCGCGGATTAATACTCAACGAGGCGGGCGAGGTAGTCGCGCGAGGGTTCTCGAAGTTCTTCAACTATCCGAGCCCTCAGGTTCCGAGTATTCCGGCTGAGCCGTTCGTTGTCACCGAGAAGCTCGACGGCAGCCTCGGCATCCTTTACTACCTCGATGGGTCGCCGTGCATCGCCACGCGCGGAAGCTTCACGAGCAGACAGGCGATCGAGGGCACAGCGATCCTGCGCGAGCAGGACATCGAGCGTGTCGACGACGTCACACCGCTGTTTGAGATCGTCTATCCCGCCAACAGAATCGTGGTGGACTACAAGCAGCGTCGCGAGCTGACGTTGCTCGCGGCGATCAGCAACGAGACGGGCGCCGATCGTCCGCTACCCCGCTACTCAGGACCCGTCGTCGAGCACCACGAGCACACGGACATCGACCGGTTGGCCGCGATGGAAGAGGAGAACCGAGAGGGCTTCGTGGTGGCGTTTGCGTCGGGACTGCGCGTCAAGATCAAGTTCGCGGAATATGCGCGGCTACACAAGATCGTGACCGAGATAAGCGCCCGCATGATCTGGGAATCGATGCGTGACGGCGATGACCTCGACAGGCTTCTCCCTGGATTGCCACAGGACGTCCATCGCTGGATAGTCGCGACCCGCGCGAGTATCACGCAAGCATTTGAGGAGGAAGTGCAACGGACGGTGACGGCCTTTCAGGCGCGTCCGGAGACATCTGACCGTAAGGCGCTCGCGCAGTACTTTCTCGCGAGCGACGCGAACCCCGCCGTGCTTTTCAGAATGCTCGACTCAAGGCCGTTCGACGACTTGATCTGGAAAAACATCCGGCCGGCGGCAGAAACCCCGTTTTCCGCAGACTGATCCGCTGCACACCGTCGCGTCACCGATGAGCTTCACGCTACGCGGGAGATCGGCTTCGCCGCGTCAGCTCCTTGACAAGCGCTTGCACCGAGCGCTCGAGCTGGGGAATGGTGGCCGCCTCCACGCGCTCGACGCCGACGGCGCGGTTCAGCCAGGCGTTGATCTCACGATGGCTGCGCCCGTCGCGGCGCTGCAGGTCGGCCACGAGGCGGCTGCGCTCTGCGCGTAGATCGGCGCGCCGCTCGAACGCCGCCGGCGGCGCTGGCTCCGGCACTCGGCAGGCGCGTGGAGGTGCTCGTCGCGTCGCCTTCGATCGGCGCGGGGCCGAACAGTGTCATCTGCGGCGCGAACTCGGCGCTCAGCGGGACGAACTCGGCGTGCTCGGATGGCTCGCTTGCGCGTCGCTCGGATGGCTCCTCCAAGCCCTCCTCGAGATCCGGGTCACGCAGCGCGCGGCGCAGCTCGTGTTCGATCTCGGCCGCGTGGCCGCACAAGATCCGGCTCCGCCGGCAGGTACAGCCAGCTCGGCTCGGGCGCCCGGTCGGGCAGCGTGCGTACGAAGCGCCCGACGATCTGGCGAAAGATCAGCGGTGTCTTTGCCGCGGTTGCGTAAACGCCGACGCGCAGCCTTGGTATGTCCACGCCCTCGGAGACCATGTTCACAGCGACGATCCACGGCTCGCGTGAGTCTCTGAAGGTGGCGAGCTTGCGCGCGGCGCGGGCCTCGGTGTGCAGCACGACCACGGGCGCTCGCCCGGTCGCTTCGCTCAGCAGCTTGGCGATCTGCCGCGCATGGCTCGCGTCGGCGGCGACGGCCAGCGCCCCTGCGTCACGATGGCCCTCGGCGCGCAGGGCACGTAGCTTCGCGTCGGCCTCGCGCAGAATCCGTCCCAGCCCGTCGGGCAGCTCGGTCGAGATCGCCGTGCGGTAGCGACGGCTCGCCTCACGCGCGCTCAGGACGGTCTCGAAGGAGGACTCGATCACATCCTCGCCGCTGCGCCACGACAGCGCGCCATCGAACGTCACGAACGTCACCGGGCGGCAGATCCCATCGGCCACGGCCTCGGCGTATGTGTAGGAAACATCCGGGATCGCCAGTCGCTCGGAGTCGTAGCGCACCCCCGGAATCGGTGTGGCATCCGAGCGAAACGGGGTCCCCGACAGCAGCAGCCGCCGCGATGCTCCGGCGAACGCCTGCTGGAAGCCGGTGCCCCACGCGAGATCCTCGCCGAGGTGGTGCGCCTCGTCGAGGATCACCAGGGTGTCCGGCGAGACCTTTCCCGCCCAGCCGCGCGGGTCGTTGGCAACGCGCGCGTAGGTCACGGCCACACCATCGAAGTCACGCGGCGGCACCGGTCCCGGCGCGTCGGGCGCCAGTTGCAAGCCAAGTGCCGCCGCGGCGCTTGCCCACTGGCGTGTCAGCGGCGTCGTCGGGCACAGGACCGCCACACGACCGACGCTCTGGCGTGCGAGCAACTGCTTGGCCAGCTCGAGCGCGGGACGCGTCTTGCCGGCGCCCGGCGCCGCCGAGATCAGGAACGGCCCATCTCGCCAGTCGGCAAGCCGCTCCAGCGCCAGACGCTGCCAGGCGCGCAGAGATCTCAGATCGGCGTTGCGCGGAGATGTCGGATTGGTGAGGGTCAAAGAGCCCGGCATCCTGCGACATGAGACGGACGGATCAAAAAGCATGCCCGCGTGCGCCCTCTACGCGCCCGCCATGCGCCCTCTCACACGCCCTCTCACACGCCCGCCAAGCTGAACCGTTCCAAGTCGTGTGTATCTTCGATCGATCGGAAATTGGGTTCTCCGGCGTGACTTCATACGACGGAGCCCGGCAAGAAGGGATTGGCCGCAATGGACAGAGAATCGAAAGGATCGCGCGCCGTGGGTGAAGTCGCGCTCGAGCGGGCGATCGTCCTGCAGTTGCTGCGCGACGACCGCGAGCGGATGTGGTCCCGCGCGCAATTGAGGACCGAGTTGGAAGCCGAGGAATCGAAGATCGACCAGGAGACTGTCGAGCAGGCGCTCAGGCGGTTGCACGGGGAGGGGGTGCTGGGCCTCTCCGAGCAGAGGCGTGGGCCTCCAGTGCGACGCGAGCACTGGATGAGCTTGGACTGATCAGCGTATAGCGACACAGTGGTGCTCAGCCCCTGAAACCCCGCGCGGGACGGCGCGAGGCCGCGGCAGATAGGGTGCCGGGGATGAGCAACAATCGCGTGCTGCTCCTTTCGTGGGAGTACCCGCCCGTGATCGAGGGTGGTCTGGCACGGCACGTCTGCAAGCTCGCCGAGGCGCTGGTCCGTCAGGGAGTCGCGGTGGATGTGCTTACGCGTGGGGCTACAGACCGATCAGCCCCATCGCCGTCCGAAATCGAGGTTGCAGACTCCACTGCCGATCCAGCCTGAAAGCCGCGGGCCCCGGTGCTCTGGCCATGGAAGAGCGCGCCGGCGTGAGCGTCTATCGCGTGCGTGAGCCGAGCTGGCCGCGTGATCTCGATCGCTTCGTTGCCTGGGTGGAGCACATGAACGACGACATGCTGGTGGCGGGCGCCCAGCTCGCCGAGACGCACGACTACGACCTCGTGCACGGCCACGACTGGCTCGTCGCGCACGCCTCAGCTGCCCTGGCTGACAGGCTGGGCATCGGCTATGTCACGACGATCCATGCCACCGAGCACGGACGCCATCAGGGCTGGGTGCAGGACCAACCGCAGTCCCATATCCACTCGGTCGAGCGCTGGATGGCTGGGCGCGCGGACTCGGTGATTGTCTGCTCGTACTACATGCGTGGGCACGTTGCCGACATCTTCGACATCGACGAGCGACGGATTGAGGTGATCCCAAATGGGATCGATCCGGATGAATTGCGGCCTGTCGGCGACTTGCAGGCGCTGCGGCGCGAGTTCGCCCAGCCCGAGGAGAAGCTCGTGCTGCTCGTCGGACGCCTGGTCTATGAGAAGGGCTTCCAGCTGGCGCTCGACGCCCTGCCTGGCGTGATCGAGCGGGTCGAGAACGTGCGCTTTCTGGTTGCCGGCAACGGCACCCACGAGGCCAAGCTGAAGGCTCAGGCAGAGCGGTTGGGACTCTCCGATCGCGGTGTGTTCCTGGGCTGGATCGGCGACGACGCGCTGCACTCGCTTTACCGGATCGCCGACCTGTGCGTCGTGCCTTCGATCTATGAGCCCTTCGGGCTGGTGGCGCTCGAGGCGATGGCCTCCGGCTGTCCCTGCATAGTGGCCGACACGGGAGGCCTGCGTGAGGTGGTGCCTTCGGGTGAGCGGGTGGGGTTGCGCTTCAACGGCGGCGATGCCGAGCACTTGGGCGTGATGATCGAGCGGCTGCTCGTCGACGATGAGCTGCGCGACAGGTTGGTGGCGGAGGCCTCCGAGCACGTGCTGAGCTTCGACTGGGAGGACATCGCTCGGCGTACGCGTACGATCTACGGCGAGCTGGCGCCCCGCGCCTCTACACGAATGCAGGGGAAAGCAAAGCGCGCATGACGCAGCCGCTGATGAGCCTGATGCAGGACGACTTTCCGCTGAACCTGCACCACGTACGCCGCCGAATGCGCTCCGCTCACCCCGGTGCCGAGGTCGTGACGCTGACCGACCACGGCACCGTACGCGCGAGCTACGGTGAGATCTCAGGCCGCATCGATCGCCTCGCGCGTGTGCTCGGCTCACTCGGCGTCAAACAGGGCGATCGCGTCGGCACGTTCGCCTGGAACAACCAGCGCCACTTCGAGCTCTACATGGCGATCCCATGTGTCGGCGCGGTTCTGCACACGCTGAACGTGCGCCTGTACGCCGAGCAGCTGACATACATCGTCAACCACGCCGAAGACGAGGTGATCTTCGTCGATGACTCGCTCGTGGGAATCCTCGAGAAGCTCGCGCCGACCTTCCACGGGGTGCGCCACTACGTGGTGATGGGGGATCCCGCCCGCCCGGATCCCGCCCACCCGGGGGATTCGAATCCCGCCCGCCCTTCGCTACCGAATGCGCTGCGCTACGAGGAGCTGCTCGGCGGACGCCGGGGAGGCGGTCATACGACTACCCCGAGATCGATGAGCGTCGTGCCGCGGCGCTCTGCTACACGAGCGGCACGACCGGCAACCCGAAGGGTGTGCTCTACTCCCACCGCTCGATCAGCCTGCACTCCACCGCGACATTGATGACCGACGCCCTCGGCTTGTCGCGCTCGACCGAGCGCTCGTGGTCGTGCCGATGTTCCATGCAAACGCCTGGGGCATCCCGCACGCGGCGGCGCTCAGCGGGGCGGAGCTCGTGATGCCAGACCGCTTCCTCAGGCCGAGCCGCTGGCCAAGCTGATCGAGGCCGAGCGCCCCACTGTGCTCGGCTGTGTGCCGACGATCTTCGCCGACTTGCTGCGCTACGCCGACGAGCACCCCGAGGTCGATCTCTCCTCGCTGCGCAACTGTGCCTGTGGCGGCTCGGCTGTGCCCAAGCAGCTGATGAAGGACTTCCAGGAGCGCCATCAGGTGCGCATCTTCCAGGCGTGGGGAATGACCGAGACCAGCCCGGTCGCCACCTACTCCAGACCCGCGGATGACTTCCCTACCCGCCCGCACGACGAGCGCTACTGGGACGCCAGAGCCAAGCAGGGCAAGCCCCTGCCGTGGGTGGAGCTGCGTCTGATCGACGATGACGGCGAGGTCGCCTGGGACGGGGAGTCGACCGGTGAGATCGAGGTGCGAGGACCGTGGATCGCCGCTCGCTACTACAACGACGACTCGGACGATGAGAAGTTCGACTCGGGCTGGCTGCGCACGGGCGATATCGCCTCTGTGGACGAGCACGCCTTCGTGCAGATCACCGACCGCGCCAAGGACGTGATCAAGTCAGGCGGCGAGTGGATCTCCTCCGTTGAGCTCGAGAACGAGATGATGTCCCACCCCGACGTGATCGAGGCGGCCGTGATCGCCAAGCCCGACGAGCGCTGGGCCGAGCGTCCGTTGTGCTGCGTAGTGCTGCGCGAGGGAGCCGACACCGACGTCGAGTCACTGCTCGAGCACCTGCGCCCGCGGGTCGCGAAGTGGTGGCTGCCAGACGAGTTCGCGTTCATCGATGAGGTGCCGAAGACGAGCGTCGGCAAGTTCGACAAGAAGGTCCTGCGCGCCCAGCTGACCGAGGGGACGTTGCAGGGACGTGTGCGTCTCTGATGACCGCGGTTGGTATGACCGCGGTTGGTGATAGACCTTAAGCGTGAAGGCAGGCTTTTCTAGAGGGAGCCACAGGGAAACGGCGAATCACGGAAGAGAAGAAATTTGCCAATAGAATCAGCGGTCAACTCACCGCAAGAGGCCTCCAAGAGGCCCCAGCACTCACCAGACCACGAACGCACACCAGACCACGAACGGGAGGTTGGCATGACTCGAACCAATGCAACGACGAGGAGCGGATCGTCCCGTGCGCGGCGCCGGTTCGTGATCCTGCCGGTAGTTCTGGCGCTTGCAGTGGCGCCCGTGGCGCCGGCCCTGGCGACGAGCGGCAGCGCAGAGAGTAACTACGCCACCAAGCCGCCGGCACCGACGACGACGCCGAACAGCGGCACGTCGCCGTCGAGATCATCCAAGACGCCGGCGTCATCCAAAACAACTTCGCCCGCGACCGCGAGCAGCTCTCCGACCACGACCACGTCGCCCGCGAAAGCGAGCTCGCTGCCGTTCACGGGCTTCGATCTCCGCTGGACGGTGGGGGGTGGCCTGCTCTTGATCGCCGCGGGTGGCTCGATCATGGTGATGCAGCGCCGCCAGCGTCGCGATATCGGGCGCTGAGCCACAGACGATCTGCAGCAACCCACGTGCATGCCAGTCCACGTGTGTGCCCGCCGGTTTATGCCGGCGGGTGCTTCGTGTGTGAGGCGTAGGCGGCGGCGCAGCGCTCTGAGCAGAAGTAATGCGTCTGCCCGGCCTGCTCGAGCCTGACGGCCTTTGCGCGATCGACCTGCATCCCGCATATGGGGTCGCGCTCGCCGCGGCGCATCGCCAACACGAACAGGACCACGAACACGGCGAGACCGATGGCGTTCGTGAATAGCTTGTAGTTCAACGTGACCGAGCCGAAGATGTCCGTGCGGGTGGGACGCGTATGCCCGATCAGGCCGGTGAGACTGAACAGCCCGTTGACGGCGAGCGCCGCGATCACGATCGTGACGAACATCAGCGCGACGATTCGCAGGGCGAAGGGCGTGCCGTAGTACTTGCGGTAGATCGCCACGATCGGCAGCACGATCAGGTCGGCGAAGATGAATGCGATTACCCCGGCAAAGCCGATCCCGCCCGACCACAAAACCGCGGCGAGCGGGACATTGCCGACGGAGCAGACGAAGCTGAGCACGGCGATGATCGGACCGACGATCACGTTCTCCAACAGCCGGGCAGGCGCCGGGGCGTGCTCGAGGAACAGGCCGTTGAAGAAGCTATTAGGAAGCAAACCGATGAACCCGGCGAGCAGGAATCCGGCGAGGATCTCCTTGTAGAGCATTGTCCAGTCGTTGCGGAAGTTGTGGGCTACGTCCGACCAGGCCGAGATCGAGCGCAGACGCTCACGGATGCTGATCGCCTCGCCGGCCGAGTGATGCTGGTGGCCGCCGTCGGCCTGCTGGGCATGGTTGCGGGCCTGCACTTCCAGGCGCTCGGAGACGAACAGGCGCAGGAGCAGGGTCATCACTGCGATCAGCACGAGGCCACCGACGAACTCGGCGAGCGTGAACTGCCAGCCGATCAACACCCAGATGACGGCGCCGAGCTCGACGACGAGGTTGGTGGAGGCGAACTGGAAGGCGAGCGCGCAGGCGGCCGAGGCGCCCTTCTGAAAGAGCGACTTGGCGATCGCGATCGCCGCATAGGAGCAGGAGGAGGAAGCTGCCCCAAGCCCGGTGGCCAGCGCGACCGGACGAAAGCCTCCGCCACCCAGCGCCCGCTCGATCCGCTCACGCGGGACCCATGCCTGCACAACGGCCGAGATCGCAAAGCCGAGCACCAGCGCCCACCACACCGCCCAGGCCATCAAAAGGGCGTTTGAGATGCCGTGCCAGACGGTGTCGAGGACGCTCATCTTCCTGGCGGGGAGAGCACGGATGCGGCTGAGAGGACTCGAACCTCCACCTGGTTTCCCAGACACGGACCTGAACCGTGCGCGTCTACCAATTCCGCCACAGCCGCGTGCCGTGAGAAAGCGAAGATATCGCACCGGTCGAGGACGGGCCGATCGGCTACGAGCGCGGTCCCCGACGGACTGAGCCGCTCGCCAGATTGGACCGGTACAGATCGCCGAGAGCGACTCGCGGCGATCGCTTTGCTAGCCTCGGCCCCGAAGACCACGCGCCGCTATCGTCCAGGGGACTAGGACGCCGCCCTCTCATGGCGGAAACCCGGGTTCGAATCCCGGTAGCGGTATGTATCCCGGAAGAGGTATATCTCTCTTCCGAGTAGGGCTCTCTCTCCCAAGTGGGACCCTCTCTTCCGGGTAGGTCTGTCCCGTTTGCCCCTGACGGTCGGAGCAGGTAGACGAGGTGCTCCACTTTCTACTGTGGCGAGCCCTGGGCCTGCTCGCCGTTCTCGTGGCCCTTGCCTCGAGCGCGTGGCTGCTCAACGGAGGACTCGAGACGGCGCTGCGGGGAGCTACGGCATCGAGTGTCGCGGCGCGAGGACCCACAGCGCCTGACGCCGCGCTTCAGGGAGCCGCGGTGGCGCGCACGGCGTTGCGTGGGTCCACGGTCTCGAGCAAGGGATTGCCGCAGTCCACGGCATCGAGTGCCGCGCACCATGCGGTCGACTCGCTGCCGGACGCTCTGGCAGAAGAGGCGCGTGCGATCTGGGGCTGGGCTCCTGGCGGGGCTGCAGTGACGAGGCTCTTTGCTCTGTCGGTTTTCCTCCTCGGAGCATTGGTCGCGATCTCACGTTGGTACGCACGGCGACGGCGACGGTATGTGCGGATGCGCGTCGAGACATATCGCACCGACAAGGCGAGCGCGGAAGCGGTTGTGTCGATGTTCGAGGCGCTGCACAAACGCCTGCTGCGTCGCTGGTGGCGGCGGCTGCTGCGGGGTCAGCCATCGGTGGCGCTCGAGGTGCACCACACAAGCGGCGCGGCGTGGCTCGCGGTGGCGTGCCCGCTGGGTTTGGAAGGGATGGTGCAGGCGGCGTTGCGTACGGCCTATCCAAACTGCCGGCTGGTGGCAGAGCGCCGGGTGCCCGGTCGGCCCCCGGCGGTGTTGCGGCTGAAGAAGCACGCCGAGTTCATCAAGCGCGGGAAGGTGCTCGACCGCTTCGAGCACGAGCGCGAACCACCGATGAACCGGCTGATGACCGTGATGAGCGCTTGCGCAAGCGAGGCGTTCGTGCAGATGGCGATGACGCCCACGCCGTCGATGTTCGAGCGCCACGCCAAGCGGCTGTACAAGCGCCACGAGGCGCATCTGTCGCGTGAGCGTAGAGATCACCTGATGGTGCGCGACCGGTCGATGGTCGAGGACATCGAGCTGCGCGGCGGCTTGGACATCCAGCACCGCCCGCTGTTCTTTGTTGATCTGCGCGTGATCGCTCCCGATCGGGAGAAGTGCGAGCGGATCGCCTCGGAGTTGCGGGCCGAGGAGGAGGAGAACCGTTTGGTCGAGCGCGGAACGACCGTGCGTCACGGCCTGTTTGGTGTATACGGGCGCCGCGTGCAGCGCGGAGAGGGCAATCCGCTGCCGTCTTTTCACAAGGGCGTGTTCGCCTCCACAGAGCTGGCGGCCATTTGGCATCTGCCATCGATCGACTACACGACCGTTCCCTTCTCCCGCGGCGTCTTGCCCGTGGCGCCCGCGCCACCGGCGATCCTGCGTCCCGCGGACGGGGTTGGCACGCTGCGCGACGCGCTGGGGCCGGTGTCGATCCATCCAGGGATGCGCAAGCAGAACACGGCGGTGCCTGGCACGGTGGAGCAGGGCAAGTCCAGCTATCTCGTGGCCACGGTGGCCGAGGATCTGCGCCGAGAGCACTGCGCGGTGATCGTGCTCGACCCCAAGGGGGACGCCGCCGAGGCCGCGGTGAGCCTCGTACCAGAGGGGCGGATATGCACGCTGCTGGACTTCTCTAAGCCGACGTGTGGGTTCAATCCGCTCGCGGTGGATGCCCCGGCGGATGTGATCGCCGATTACGTGGTGGCGGCGATGAAGAATCTTTTTGACGACGGCGACATCAGGGCGTCCTCGGATCGGTATCTGCGCAACGCGATCATCGCGGTGCTGGCGTATGACCGCGAGTCGAGCCTGTGGGACGCGGCGCGGCTGCTGTCGGTCGGCGAGGAGGGGTACTCCTATCGGAGTCGTGTCGGGGCGCGTGTGCGGGCTTTGCCGGAGTTCAAGGAGATCTCCGAGTTCTTCACCGCTGAGCTCACCGCACAGCTGGCGGATGCGCGCAGCATGACGACCGCCAAGCTGGATGCTCCGGTCAACAAGCTCGCGCGACTGCTGAACTCGCAGTCGATCAAGCGGGTGCTGCTGAACGATTCGCTGAGGGTCGACTTCGACCGGGTGATAGCAGGGGAGGAGGTGCTCGTCGTGAAGGGCGCTTTGGGGGCGATGGGAGCTGGGAACACCTCCGTGCTGATGCAACTGCTCGTTGGCATGCTCGACGCGGCGCTGGCTCGTCAGCAGGATCTCGTGGCGGAGGCACAACGTGTGGCGGTCGCGCTGAAGGTCGACGAGGCGCCATTGGTGCTCAACCGCGGCTTCGCCGAAACGATGGCGCTGAAGCGCTCCGCGGGCTTGGAGACGGTGGCGTGCTGGCAGACAGAGGCGCAGTGGACCGAACGCGAGGTTCGCGACCAGCTCGATGCGCTGTTCGCCCACCGGGTTTATTTCGCGACGGCCTCTGTGCGCGATGCGCGAGCGGCGGTGGCACTGACGATGGCCGAGTTCTCCGACACCGTGCGTCCGGGCATGGATCATCTCTCCGCGCTTGGCCATCCCGATGCGCGTCTCCATCTGCCTCGCCACCACGCGATCGTCAGCTGGAGCACACCCGAGGGCCGGCAGTCTCCGTTTGTTGCCGAAACGATTCCGCTGCGTGTCGACCGCGAGCGGCTGGCCTTGCATGCCGCGCGCCAGGCCGAGCGCGGTGGGCGCTCCCGCACCGATCTGCGCCAGCCCCACTGGGATCGCGAGCGCCGGGCGGATCACAATGGAAAACCCGAGGGCCAGTCCGAGAGTCAGCCTGCCGTGCGGGCCACGCGGGATGCCCCGGCCCCGCAGGACACGCCGGACACGCAGACCGCGCGGGATGCCCAGGCCGCACCTGCCGCCCACGAGCGCAATGCGCCCCTCCCAGTAGAGCGCGCCGCGCCCGCCCAGAATGGATCCCAGCGAACGGCTCCCGCCCAGAATGAGTCTCGGCGAACGACGCCTCAGCGAACGACGCCGCAGCGGAAGGCGCCTGAGCGGGACGCGCCCCCGCCTCCGCCGGTGGGCGCAGCAGCTGGCGCCTCGGCGGTCCCTGCAGCTCCTCCGGACAGCTATCGCGAGCTGGTCGAACTCGACGATGCGCACAGCGTGCGCTGGGCCAAAGCGGTGCTCCAGCCGCGCTCGCTGAATCCCGAGCCGCTCGATCTGGAGATCCTGGCGCTCGTGGCATGTATGCGCCACGTGCTGGGCAGTCAGATACATCGTCGCTTCAATCCAGGGCGTGCGGTCACCACCACCCAACGTCGTTGCAAGCGCCTCTCGGACGCCGGTCTGGTGCGGCGCTTCCAGTTCCATCGCCGCGATGGCGGAGGAGTGCCGATGTGCTACGCGATTACCGCGACTGGTCTCGAGCTGCTGCACGCCCACGACCGTTCGACCGCGTTGGGGCAGGACGACGTCGACACACTGTCCGGGCCTGCGTCGCCGGCGGCGCCGGTGGAGGGCGATCGACTGCTGCGCCAAGCGCGCCACGACGTGCATGTGACCGGCTGGGTGCTGGCGCTCGAGCATGCCGTGGACGGCGCGCCGCTGACGCTGCGTGGTGCCCAGGAATCCGTGCTGTCCCCGCCGCTGCGTTCGGGGGCAGAGGGACGCGCGGCACTCGGACCGAGTGATCTCACGCTGCCGGGTGGGCGTGCGCCGCACGAATTCATGCGCACCGACCCGCGGGGCGAGCGGGTACAGGTAGAGCGCTTCGAGACGGTCCGCCCGGACGTGAGCATCGAGCTGCCCGGAGCGCTGCGCGAGCGCATCGCGGCGCAAGCGCGCGCCGCGGAGCTGGGTATCGCCGAGGGTATGGACGCGCGGGACATGGTCTCGGAAGCGGCCGCGGGGGTTCCAGCCAATTCTCCGCCGGTGGGCACGATCGATTTACTCGTCGAGTTCGACGATCGCCTACCCACCGGTCGGTCGGCGGCAAAGCTCGAGCGCTACGACCATCTCGTGGCCGGCTGGGCGGTGCATACCAACCGTTATGGGCGCCGGCTCGGGGTGCCGCCCATGGTTGTATTCGTGTGCCGCGACCGTGCCCGCGCCCGGGAGTGCGCAAGGAGGGCTGACGCGGTACTGACAGCCTGTCGCGCGTACGCCGGTGAGTACCCAATCGACTGGGAGTACCCGGGACGAGAGGGAATCTTGTTTGTGGCCGAGCGCGACGCGCACGAAGGACTTCGCCGCGGCTACGGCGTCCCCCGGCTGCCACCAGATGTGCGCGTGTCCGCGGCAGGAGGCGATCCGCGAGCAGGCGAGTCGGTCGCCGAGCCGCGCGACCTTCTCGAGTGAGCGTTTTCGCGCCAACTTTGACGCGCGAGAACCAGTCTGGCTGAGCTCTCCGAGACCCCCTAAAGGGGGGATCTCGGATTGCCTCACTACGCCGCTCGAGTCCAAGTGCCCGCCCTTGAAAGCACCCCGATCGGCTCCTACAAGGCCTTCCAACAACTCCCCCGGGCGACTGCCCGGACTGGACCGACCAGGAGACAAGCCATGACTCTCGCCAGCTCGCCCCCGATCGCACACCAAGCGGCTCGGCCCAAGGCACGCGTTACGTCGCGAAGCCGGACGGCGGGTGCGCGTCCCAAGGCCGGCTCTTCTGCGAGAGCCAAGCGGGGTGCCTCCAAACACGAGTCCGGCCTGTTGGGCGGCTACATCGATCCCAAGGGTTCTCTGCGTCGCGTGGTTGCGCTTCCCGGCGCCGGTGGCAGCGTGCTCGTCATCGACCGCGACGCCGTCACGCTCGGCGACCGTCGTCTCGTGGCGCATCTCGCCGCCGATGAGCCTCCGGAGAACGCTGCAGTTGCTTGTGAGCAATATCTGCAAGATCCAGCGGGTCGCTGGTGCAGGTGCGTCACCCCGCAAGATCTGGCGCTCGAGCCCTTCGCTGACGCGGAGGCGCTCGAGTCTCGCTCACAAGCGGCGCCGAGCGTAAAGAAGCTCACCGACAGGCAGGGACGCACCTACTGCCTGGAGATCAACTCCACCGGGATGTCGATCCCGGAGCTGCGCTGGTGGCGTAAGTCGTCCTCTGGGGAACAGGAGTCATTTGCGTCGATCAGCATGCGTGAGGTGATCGCAAGCCTCGAGAGCTACGAGCCGGTGCGCACGCTCACGCACAGGGCGCTCACGCTGCACCGTGACAATGACGAGGTCTCGATCGCGGTGCTTCGTGCCGAGTGCGCACGGATGGACGTGAGCAAGATCGTCCTCAATCGGGGGCTGCGACGAGCTGTGCTGGCTGCTGCCGCGACGCAGGGGCTGACCATGAGTGAGATCGCGATGCGTTGCGGAAGGGTTAAACACGATTCCAGAGGCAAGGAAAGCGGCGAGACGAGCTGGCTGGCTCGACGTCTGGGGATCGCCCCGGAGGGTGGCAAAAGCGCCCCCACACCCTGGATTCACAGCGACGTGCTGGCGTTGATCGCGCGCTGTGGCCTGGGGATCAGCCCACGCGAGGTGGAGCTCGGATGAGTCCCCAGGCCGCGCTCGTGATCAGCGCTCCTGCAGCCGTGCGACGACAGGCGCTCGACGCTGGTCAAGCCCCCGATCCTACGGCGATCCTCGTGGTCGAGTCCGATGGTGTTCTGGGGGAAGCTATCGTCGAGCAACTGAGCGCTGACGGCTACCACGCCGAGCTTGCGCAGACCGCCGAGCATGCCCGGATCTTGGCCGCGCGGCACATGCCAAAGCTGGTGGTCATCGGAGACCTCGAGGAGCCGCGGGATGCTTTGGTGCTACTCGGGGAGATCCGCGAGACCCAGCGGGAGAAGGATGCTCCTTGGGCACCAGAGCTTCCGGTCATCGTGGTCTCCTCTTCGGGGCAGGAGCTCGACATGCTTCGGGCCTTCGAGGCCGGAGCTGACGATTTTCTTCTTCGCCCGGCTCGGTATCTCGAGCTGCGGGCGCGTTTGCGGGCGGTTCTGCGTCGTAGCGAGAGCATCCCCGGTGAAGAACGGTGCCTGCAGGTCGGAGCACTTGCGATCGACCTGCAGGCTCACATGGCGACTCTGCACGGCCAACGTCTCGATCTGCGCCGGCTGGAGTACGAGTTGCTCGTTGCGCTTGCCAGTGTCCCGGACCGCGTATTTGGCAAGCAGGAGCTGCTGAGCTTGGTCTGGGGTTACCGGTCGTGTGCGGCCACGCGCACCGTCGACAGTCACGCCAGCCGCCTGCGCCGCAAGCTCGTTGGAGCGGACGCCCACCCACCCGGGCGCTGGGTGATCAATGTCTGGGGAGTCGGCTACAGGCTGATCTGAGCTTGGTCCCTGCAGGGCCGAGCGAGAGAACCATCCCAAGCGCGGCGTAGGTTTTTTCTGGGGGGTAACAATCAATGAATGGAGACCATGATGTCTAGCTTCAATATCAACCGCGTCGTACTGGTAGGAAATCTGACCAAAGATCCCGAGCTGCGTTCGCTGCCCTCGGGCTCGAGCGTGTGCAACTTTCGAGTTGGCTGCAACTCGACTCGTCGTGATGCGGAGGGCGACTTTCAGGAGAAGCCCAATTTCTTCGACGTGAGCGTCTTCGGCGAGCGGGCCGAGAACGTCAGTCGCTATACCCGTAAGGGCCGTCGGGTCGCCATCGACGGCCGGCTGGATTGGCGCGAGTGGGAAACCTCCGACGGGCAGAAGCGTCAAACGGTGAGCATCATCGCCGACACGGTCATGTTCTTGGACAGCCCTGGCGAGCAGCATGACGGCGAGCCCGGCAATCAGCCGCTCGAAGACGAGATTGATCAGAGATCAGCCAACGAGCTCGTTGGCGTTGGCGCGGGCGCCGAGGATGACGACCTCGTCTTCTAGGCGCCTTGACGCCGTGTCCGTGGCGAGTACAGCGGTGGGGGCGTCAAATGGCGCCCCCACCGTCTGACACCGAGTCGCACGTCGCGCGGCATGCCGGCCGCGTAAACTGGCGCGCCGCAGCATCCTGAGCAACCATGTAATCGTCCCCGCGCACGAGGAGCCAAAGTCCGGTGCCAGTCAACAGCCAAGCGGTCGGCAAGACATACGAGCCCACGCTGTACGCGGTGGGCCGGGAGAAGATCAAGGAGTACGCCCGTGCTGTGGGTGAGACAAACCCGGTGTATCTGGACGTGGAGGCCGCTCGTGCCGCCGGGTTCGCGGACATCGTCGCCCCGCCGATGTTCGCAGTCGTCTACAGCGCCCCGTCTGTGGGCCCGCCGATCTTTGACCCGGAGATCGAACTGAACTTCGCGATGATGGTCCACGGTGGCCAGGAGTTTCAATGGGGGCCTCTGGTCGTGGCGGGCGATGAGATCACGACGACGGCAAGCGTCAAGGACATCTCCGAGAGCGACGGGCGCGGCTACTACGTGTTCGAGTCGATTTCCGTAAATCAGCGTGGCGAGCAGGTCTGCCGCGGCATCTGGACCAACATCGTCAGAGGAGTGTGAGCCACATGACAGATCTCTCAGTGGGAGCACAGATCCCCGAGGTCCGGATCACGCCCGACAAGTTCCTCACCAACCGCTACGCGGGCGCCTCCGGCGATTTCAACCCGATTCACATCGACGAGGAGTTCGCCAAAGCCGTTGGTCTGCCCGGGCGGATCCTGCACGGACTGTGGACGATGGCTCAGGTGGCCCGCGCACAGACAGAGGCAGCGGGCGGCCCCGAGCACCTGAAGCGCCTGCAGGTGCAATTCCGCGGCATGGGCGTGCCCGAGCAGGAGATCGTGGTGAGTGGCACGGTGCGTGAGTCCGGCGAGGGACGGGTGATCGTCGACACTGTGGCCGAGCAGGGGGGCAAGCAGATCATCCGCAACGCCGAGGCCGAGCTGGAGATCGCATAGGCACTGACGCTCGCATGGACCGCCCGGGCCGCCGCGCCATGGGCATCCCGAGATCGGGCGCTTCGTGCGCCCGCCACTGCGGCTCGTAGAATCGAAGCTGTGCTGACTCCCAGACAGGAGTTGATCCTGTGCAAGGTGGTGGATGATTACCTGCAGACCGGGCAGCCGGTGGCGTCGAAGACGCTTGCCGCCGAGACGGAGCTCGACTGCGGGTCGTCGACGATTAGAAATGAGCTGGCGTTGTTAGAGGAGCACGGCCTGCTGGCCCACCCGCACGTCTCAGCGGGCCGGGTTCCGACGGACGCGGGCCAACGCTATGTGGTCGACCGCATGCTGTCCTCCGGGCAAGGTCTCCTGCCGGCGCGGCGACTGGAGCTGTCGCTGATCCGGCGCGAGGTGGAGGAGGCGATGCGCGCGACTACCGAGACGCTGTCACAGGTGACGAATCTGCTGGCAGTGGTCTCTGCTCCGGCGATGCACACCGCGACGATCAGGCATATCGAGGTGCTGGCGCTGCAGCCGCAGGTGGTGATGGTCGTGATCATCACCTCCACGGGGGGCGTTTCGAAGATGCTCGTGACATTCGATCGCGTGGTCGATCCGGGGCTCGTGGCGTGGGCGGGGGAGTACTTGAATGAGCGGCTCGTCGGTCTGGGTTTGGGGGCGAGGATGCTCAACCAGCGCCTGATCGACCCAAGCCTGTCCGCGACGGAGCTGGCCTTCCTTGCACGTTTGGCCGCGGCCTTCAGCGAGGTTTCCTCCGATGCGGAGGACTCGTTGTATGTGGATGGAACGGCGCGGCTGTTCGCGGCCGGGGAGATCCAGGACACCGCGCAGATCAACGAGCTGATGAGCCTGCTCGAGCGTCGCGTTGCGCTGCTGGGAGTGTTGCGGGCCGCGCTTGGTGAATCGGGTGTGTATGTGAGAATCGGCCACGAGAATGAGATCCCCGCGATGCGTTCGCTCGCCCTGGTCGCGACCGGCTATGGGGTTGGGGGCCGCAATCTGGGCGCAGTATCGGTGATCGGACCGGTGCGCATGGACTATGCCGGCGCAATCGTCACCGTGCGTGAGGCGGCTCACGAGCTGTCGCGGTTTGTCGAAGATGCCTATGCCGAGAACTAACACAGCCGACATGCCCCGCGATCCTTACGAGGTGCTCGGCGTCGCGCGCGATGCTTCTGAGCAGCAGATCAAGAAGGCCTTTCGCGCGCTGGCGATGGAGTTGCACCCCGATGTAAACGCGCATGACCCGCAGGCCGAGGAGAAGTTCAAGGAGGCCGCCGAGGCCAACGAGATCCTCTCAGACCCGCAGCGACGCGCCACCTATGACCGTTACGGCCATGAGGGGCTGCGCTCGGGCGGGTATGCCCCCAACTTCGACGCGTTTGGTTCGATCAGCGACCTGTTCGACGCGTTTTTCGGGGGCGGAGGCGGAGGCGGGGGCGCGTTCGGTGGAGGCTCCGGTCCGGCATCGGGCGGCGATTTGGCGGTGGCGATCGAGGTGGATCTGATCGAGGCGGCTAACGGTGCGAAGGTGGCTGTTACCTACGAGGCGGTCGAGCGCTGTGAGCACTGTCACGGCAATGGCGCCGAGCCGGGTACGCCGATCGAGACCTGTGAGCGCTGCGCTGGGCATGGACAGCTGCAGGCGGTTACTCGCACGCCGTTCGGGCAGATGGCGCGCACGGTGCTCTGCGATGTCTGCCACGGTGATGGTCGCGTGCCCAAGCAGCCCTGCCGTGAGTGCCGTGGCCGAGGGCGCAAGGCTGCTCAACGCGAGCTCGATGTCGATGTGCCGGCTGGGATTTCCGACGGTCAGCGGATTCGGCTCTCCGAGCGCGGGCATGCGGGAGGATGGGGTTCCCACCCACCCGCTCCCGCGGGCGACCTCTACGTGCTCGTCAGGGTGCGCGAGGATGAGCGGTGGGTGCGCGAAGGCGATGACCTGATCGCGGCGCTTGATGTTGCGGCCCCGCTGGCGGCGCTCGGCGCGACGCTGCAGACGCCGACGTTGGATGGCATGGCCTCGGTTGACGTGCCGGCCGGCACGCAGCCGGGCGAGGTGCTCACGCTGCGGGGTGAGGGGATGCCCGCGCTGGGGCGTGGCCGGCGCGGGGATCTGCGCGTGGTGGTCAACGTCGTGATTCCGCGCCGTTTGAGCGAGGAGCAGCGCGAGCTCCTGGGGCAACTGAATGGAACGCTCACCGAGGAGAACCTGCGCTCTGAAGAATCGATGTTCGCCAAGCTGCGCCGGACACTGCGCGGCCAAGCGGCGTGATCTCCCATAGGCCTGGAAGCGGCCAAGCGGCGTGATCCGTCTCGCGGTGCGCGTCGGGCGCGAGGACGCGGAGATCGTCCTGGCGGAGCTGTTGGAGCTGGCGCCGGGCGGCGTTGAGGAGGTGTCGCTCGATCAGGAGACGATCGAGTACGCCGTGTATGGGGCGCCGGGAGAGCTGCCGGAGATCCCCGACCTGCACGCGGCCGTGGGCCAGACGCCCGTGGTGCTCTCGAGCACCGAGGTCGCTGAGGACTGGTCCGAGCGCTGGAAGCGCTTCCATCGCCCAGTCTTGATCGAGCCTCCGCGAGGACTTCCTGCGCTGCATGTGCGACCCCCGTGGGAGGCGCCGAGCGATCGCGAGGACGCCGAGGAGATCGTGATCGACCCGGGGCAGGCGTTTGGCACGGGCGCTCACGCCACCACCCGCCTTTGTTTGGAGCTGCTGCTGGAGCTGATCGCGCTCGAGAGCGAGCCTGGGCCATTGCTGGACGTCGGCACCGGGTCGGGGGTCCTGGCGATCGCCGCCGCGCGACTGGGGTTCGCGCCGGTGCTTGGCCTCGACCACGAGCGCGAGAGCGTGGCGGCCGCGCGCGAGAACGCGAGGGTCAACGGGGTGAGGATCGAGGTGCGCCGCTTCGACCTGCGCGCGCAGACGCTGCCCTGGCTGGATCGGGAGGCGGATGGCGCTCCGGCAGGCGTTCAGGCAGACGCTCACGCGGACAGGCCGGCGGGGCCGCTCGTGGTGGTGGCGAACCTGCTGCGTCCTTTGCTGCTCGATCTGGCGCGTGAGATGCCCAGTCCGCCTGCGCATCTGCTGGCCGGGGGGCTGCTGAAGGAGCAGGTGGACGAGGTGGCTGGGGCGTTTGCTGAGCGCCTCGGTATGCGCGAGCGTGAGCGGCGCGAGCGCGGGGAGTGGGCGGTCGTGTGGCTAGTCGCCGGCGATCAATCAGGCAGCTCGGTGGCGGCGAGGATGTTCGCGCGGTAGACCAGATCGATCGCCGCGCGTGTGCCGTCCTGGCTCTGGAGCGTTAGCAGAGTGCCGGCGGCGTTCAAAGCCGCTGCGATCGTCTCGAGCGCCTCACCGACGTCTCCCGGATCGGGGTCGCGGCAGGCCGCGAGCGCCATGTCCAGCATCGCCTGGGCCTGCTCGGTCGATCCCATGAAGATCGCGGGCCCGGCCAGGCTGCCGTAGCCGTATACCCGCGCGAGGCGACCGGAGAGGGCGATCGAGTCTCCGCGCCGCGGGGGAGTGACTGCCGGTAGGCCGTGGCCGTCGAGGAGCCCGGCGATCGTGCCCCCGAGCATCCCCCGTACGGCGGCCTCGTCGAGGCCGGCGTGGACGGCTACGCGCAGCGCCATGTAGAGCGAGGCGGCGGGCAGGCCATAGGGCGGGTCGGAGGCGAACACGATGCGCTCGATCGGCGCGCGCGCGAGCAGCTCGATCACGTCGAGTGCGAAGAAGCAGGAGATGTCATAGAGCACGCCCGGGTGATCCGCCAGGCGCGAGGTGATGATCCCCTGGTCGCAGATCGCGCCGTGAGCGAGGATCAGAACCACCTCGGGATGGCGGAGAGTGATCTCGACGAGGTCATCTCCCAGCGGCGGCAGGCCGCGTCCCGCGTGGATCAGGATCGGCACCCGTGCCGCCTCGGCCAGCGCGAAGATGCCCTCCATCTCTCCTCCGTCGAACCCGAAGGCCTGAGCGCGGGGGTGCAGCTTGATCCCGCGCGCGCCGGCCGCGAGCGCGCGCTCGCCCTCCGCCAGTGGCTCTTCGGCCGGGTCTAGACGGCAGAACGGGATCAGCCGCCCTTCGCTTTCTGCAGCCCAGGCGAGCACACGGTCGTTGGGCACCCGATAGGCGGGGCTGCGCTCGGGGTCGTGCAGCGGAAACACACAAGCCCTGCGCGCGCCCGCGTCATCGAGCGCTGAGAGCAGTTGCGGCAGGGTCAGCGAGCGCCCGTCCTCATCGAGCCCGAGATGCGTGTGGGCGTCGAACACTTCTGCATCGGTGGGGCGCAGGCGCTCCACCTCCGCCAGGAACGGAGCGAGGGCGTCGGCATATGGAGATGAAAGCTCGCTCACGGCCCGCACCATATTGGCTGGCTGCCCGCCTCGTGCGATCGACCCTCGCCGCCCTCCTCGCCTCCTCGTGTCATTGGTCTCGACCACATATCCGCTCTAGCCTCTGAGGGATGGCCTGGGAGATCGTGATCGCGGGTGGTGGCTTCGGCGGGTTCTATGCCGCTCGCGCTTTGGAGCGGCTGCTGCCCGCGAACAGCGCGAGGGTGACGCTGGTCAACGAGGCCAACTTCATGCTCTACACCCCGCTGCTCCCCGGCGCCGCCGGCGCCACGCTCGATCCGCGCCACGTGGTCGTTCCGCTGCGCTCGCAGCTGCGGCACACCGACCTGGTGATCGGCCAGGTGACTGGAGGCGATCCGCTCCGGCGAACGCTCGGCGTGAAGCGAATCGATGGGGAGCGGATCGAGCTGGGCTACGACCAGCTGATCGTGGCGCTGGGTTCGGTCTCGCGCACGCTGCCGATCCCAGGTCTGGCCGAGCATGCGATCGGCTTCAAGTCCCTCTCGGATGCCACCGCGCTGCGCAATCGAGTGTTGCGCTGCATGGATATCGCCGAGTCGCTCGAGGACCCGGTCAAGCGCGCGGAGTATCTGGGGTTCGTGTTCGTCGGCGCGGGCTACGCGGGTGTCGAGGGTCTGGCCGAGCTGCAGGACTTCGCTGCGCAGGCGATCGATCTGTATCCGCGCTGTCGCGCCGCGGGAATGCGCTGGGTGCTGGTGGAGGCCAAGGACCGCATCATGCAGGAGGTGCCGCGGGGCCTCTCGGAGTTCGCGGCGCGTGAGCTGCGCGCGCGAGGGGTCGAGGTTTGCACGGAGACCACGGTCAAAGAGATCACCGAGCGCGACGCGACGCTGTCCGGCGGCGAGCGGATCCCGGCGCGCACGGTGGTGTGGACGGCGGGGATCAAGCCGAGCCCCGTTGTCGGGAGGTTGGGTCTGCCTTGCGGGCGAGATGGACGGGTGATCGTGGATCGCACGATGCGCGTGGAAGGTCACGAGCACGTATGGGCAATCGGCGACTGCGCGGCGGTTCCCGATCCCGCGAGGAAAGGACAGCCGTGTCCTCCGACCGCGCAGCACGCGATTCGCCAGGGGCGGCTGGTGGCCCGTAACGTTGCCGCTACGCTCGGCAACGGCAGGGTGCGACCGTTTCGGTATCGCACCAAAGGGGTTGTCGCCGAGCTGGGCGACACCGAGGCCGTCGCGCTGACGCTTGGCGTGCGCTGGCATGGTCTGCCGGCGTGGTTCATCGCTCGCACCTATCACCTGCTGCTGATGCCCGGCTTGGGACGCAAGTTGCGTCTGCTGATGGACTGGAACGTCGCGCTGCTGTTCGGCCGCGACACTTCCGCCCCGGGTCGTTTGGGAGATCCGACGCCGTTAGCGGGTGAGGACGACGACGGCTGACCGGCGTATCCTGATCTGAGATGGCGATACTCGACGAGGTGAAGACCGATTTGCACGACGCGATGCGCGCCGGCGATAAGCAGAAGGTCGGCGCGCTGCGACTCGTGCTCTCCGAGCTGCAGAAGGCCGCGAAGGAAGGCTCAGACGACGAGCTGGCCGTGCTGCGCCGCGAGCGCAAACGGCGCCTGGAGGCAGCCCAGGCCTATAGCGAGGCCGGGCAGGATGATCGTGCCGGCGCCGAGGAGGCCGAAGGCGAGTTGATCGCCGGCTATCTGCCACCGGAGCTCTCCGAGGCGGAGCTGAAAGAGATCGTGGAGCAGGCTGTGCGCGACAGCGGAGCGGAGTCGGTGAAGGACATGGGTCGCGCGATCGGCAAGGCGATGGCGGCCGTCGACGGCCGCGCCGACGGCAAGCGCGTATCGGCGCTCGTGCGGGGCGCACTCGACGGATGAGCGCACTCAACGGATGAGATCGCAGATCGAGCTGCCGAACGAGGTCGCTGTCGAGCTGGCAGGCAGTCAGGACACCGTTCTGCGTGCGTTGGAGGAGCAGCTGGAGTGCGAGGTGTTCCTGCGCGGGAACCTGATCACCTTCGACGGCGATGAGCATGAAACGCACGTTGGCGAGCACGTCGTGCGCGAGCTGGCGAAGCTAATCGAACGCGGTCACCAGTTGGACGCGGGGATGATCGCGGCCGTGACCGGCGCACTGGATGCGCACGAGTCCCCGGCACGGGTGCTGGAGGATGTGCTCTGGCAGCACCGCGGACTGCGCGTGGCTCCAAAGACGGTCAACCAGAAGCGCTACGTCGACGCGATTCGCTCGAGCACGATCACCTTCGGGGTGGGTCCGGCGGGCACCGGGAAGACGTTTCTGGCGGTGGCGATGGCCGCCGCCGCGCTTGCGCGCCACGAGGTGAATCGCATCATCCTCACGCGCCCGGCGGTCGAGGCCGGCGAGCGGCTGGGGTTCTTGCCGGGCGATTTGATGGCGAAGGTCGATCCCTATCTGCGTCCGCTGTTCGATGCGCTGCACGACATGCTCGATCCGGAGAAGGTCTCGCAGTACCTAGAGCGTGGCGTGATCGAGATCGCGCCGCTTGCGTTCATGCGGGGACGTACGCTCAACGACTCGTTCGTGATCCTCGATGAGGCTCAGAACACCACGCCCGAGCAGATGAAGATGTTTTTGACCCGGCTGGGCTTCGGCTCGAGGATGGTGGTGACGGGCGATGTCACGCAGGTGGATCTGCCGCGCGAGCAGCAGTCGGGGCTGATCGTGGTGGGTGAGGTGTTGGGCGCGGTCGAGGGCATCGAGTTCCTGCGCTTTGGTGGAGAGGACGTGGTGCGCCACAAGCTCGTGCAGCGGATCGTGGAGGCGTATGACGAGCACTCCCAGCGCGAGGCCCCGGACCGATCGGAGATCGTCCAGCTCGCCGCCGATCGCCGCCGCGCCTGAGCTTCGACGGGGGATTCGGCGCGCGATGCTCGAGGTTGAGGTCTTTGCCGCGCAGCTTGCTCCCGATGGCCCCCCGCGGGCCACGGTGTGGAGCCTCTGCGCTCTGGCGGCCGCTTCGGCGGGTGTGCGGGAGGGGCATCTGGCGATCGAGTACGTCGATCAGAAGCGGATCGCCCAGTTGAACCTCGAGCATCGCGGCAAGGTGGGCCCGACCGACGTGCTGTCCTTTCCGATTGACGGCGCCACTCCGCTCGAGGGGGCCACGAGGGAGCTGGGCGACGTGGTTATCTGCCCTGAGCACACGCGAGATTTGCGCGAGGCGATCGTCCACGGTGTCCTGCATCTGGTGGGCATGGATCACGAGACCGATGGCGGCGAGATGCTGGCGCTGCAGGCAGAGCTGCTGGCTCGAGAGTCTCAGGAATCCCGGGAGCCGCGGTGAGCAGTCGCGGACGCACCCGTAGCGGCTTCGTGGCGCTTGCCGGACGTCCGAACGTCGGCAAGTCAACGCTCGTCAACGCGCTCGTGGGGGAGAAGGTGGCGATCGTCTCCGACCGTCCTCAGACCACGCGGCGAGCGATCCGTGGGGTGCGCAGCAGCGGCGACTGTCAGATGGTGCTCGTGGATCTACCCGGCGTGCAACGCCCGCGCGATGCCCTCACTGAGCGGATGGCCCAGCGAGTGCGCCAAGAGCTGGAGGGCTGCGACGCGGCATTGATGGTTTTGAACGGTGAGCAGGGTGTGGGACCCGGCGACCGTTTCATTGCGCAGGCGCTCGCGGGCTCGAGCGCCGCGGTGACGATTGCGGTGAACAAGGCGGATCGTCTGACGCGGGTGCAGACGATCACGGTGTTGGAGCAAGCCGTCGAGCTAGAGGTCTCCGAGGACGTCTTTCCGATCTCGGCGCGCACTGGGTCCGGCGTGCAGTCCCTGAGCGAGCATCTGGAGGCGGCGATGCCGGAGGGACCATTCATGTTCGAGGATGGCGCGAGCTCCGATCAGCCGCTCGCCGTGTTGCTGGCTGAGCTGATCAGGGAGGCAGCCATCAAGCGCACTTTTCAGGAGCTGCCTCATGCCGTCGAGGTGATCGTCGAGGAGATCGAGTGGGTGGGCGGGAATCTAAAAAGACTGGTGCGTGTGCGGGCGCTGATCTGGGTGGAGAGCGAATCCCAGAAGGGGATCCTGGTCGGCGCGAGGGGTCGCATGATCAAGGCGATCGGGGTGGCTGCACGTCGGGAACTCGAGCGGGAGCTTGGCTCTCAGGTGCACCTCGATTTGTCGGTGCGCGTCCGTCGCGACTGGCGAGGAGATGAGGGATTGCTCGATCGGCTGGGAATAACCTAAGCCCATCTCGACAAGTGCGCGGAGATCTGCTCGATCGCGGGGAGGTCGAGCTCGGGGACGAAGAGGAAGGGTAGGGGATGGACCTCGAAGTCTCGACGACGTAGGCGGGCGAGTTGATTGTGTTGGAAGCTTGCGCGATCGTGTACGGCGCGCGCGGCCAGCGCCGCCGAGCGCGTTATTGAGTCGCTTCCCGCGCGGCGGCCACCCCCGTCCAAGGGGGCTGCGCCATCCAAGCCGTCGATCCGCGCGAGCTCCGCGGCGGAGAAGCGCCGGGGCAGCGTGCCGTTGACGATGACTGCATCCAACGAGCGATCGATTTGACGGCGCAGGCCGTCCTGGAGCTCGAGCGCCTCGGTCACGGCCATCTCGGTTGGGAGCGCGACGGCCAGGTAGGCGGAGCGTACGGGGTCGGAAAGCAGCTCGCCCACTTGCTTGGTTTGGGAGGCGATCGGCCCGACGCGCGCGATCGCGCCGAAGGTCTGCGGCGAGTGGAGCATCCCCAGGGCATGCCCAGTGGCCGGCGCGTCGAGAATCACCAGGTCATAGCCGCCGGAGCGTTTGCGTCCTCCCTGCCGGCTCCCGGTGAGTTTCCAGATCTTCACCATGCTGATCAGCTCCTTCGCGCCGGGGGCCGCGGCCGCGAAGTACTGGAAGGTGCCGCTCGACGCGAGCACTCGGCCGGAGACGCGTCCACCGAGCGATTGCAGCCACTCGAGTAGCGCTCGATCGGGATCGATCGAGATGCTCCAGAGGTTCTGCCGGAGCTCTGTCTCGGCGCCGGTGTCCTCTGAGCGGACACCGAACAACTCTGCCAGCCGGCGCTGCTCTCCCACCTCGACCACGATTGTACGCAGTCCTCGATCTGCCGCGAGCAGGCCGAGCGCGGCGGATACCGTCGTCTTGCCCACACCACCCTTGCCGGTGAGGACGAGCAGCTTACGGTGCAAAAGCGATGCCATCGTCCTCACGCAACCTACAATCCCGCAGATGAGCACACCGGCCGGCGAGCAAACCATCGACGCGCAGCAAGCCACCGACGCGCAACAAACCATCGACGCGCAGCAAATCACCGATGCGCAGATCTCCTACGACGAGCGTGGCCTCGTTCCGTGCGTGATCCAGGATTGGCACTCGGGAGAGGTGTTGACGATGGCCTACATGAACGAGCAGGCGCTGCAGCGCACGCGTGCGACCGGGGAGCTGCACCTGTGGAGTCGCTCGCGGGGCGAGCTGTGGAAGAAGGGCGAAACGAGCGGCAACACGCAGACGGTGAAGGCGTTGCGGCTGGACTGCGACGGCGACACGCTGCTCGCGCTGGTGGCACCGGCGGGTCCTGCCTGTCACACGGGCGAGCGGACGTGCTTCCATCGCGGCGAGCTCGAGCCGCCCGCTCCCTGTGAAACCTTACCGGCCCTGGAGCGGACGCTGGATGCGCGTGGGCAGGAGCGCCCGGCGGGCTCTTACACGGTCGAGCTGCTGGACGATCCGCACCGAATCGGCGAGAAGGTGATGGAGGAGGCCGAGGAGGTCGCGCGCGCCGCGCGCGAGGAGTCCGATCAGCGCGTGGACGAAGAGGCGGCCGACGTGATCTATCACCTGCTCGTGCTCCTGCATAGCCGTGGACGCGCGCTGGCCGACGCCGAGCGGGTGCTCAATGACCGTCGCCGCTGACACGGCAACCGATGCTCTGTCCGTCGTGCCGAGCCTTGCGGACGCGCGGGTGCTCGCGGAGAAGCACAATCTGATCCCGCTTTCGCACCGGTTCATCGAGGATTGCGAGACGCCCGTGTCGGCGTTTCTGAAGCTGCGCGAGCTGGCGGCGGGTGAGCCTGCGTTTCTGCTGGAGTCTGCTGATCAGGGCCAGCGGGTCGGGCGCCATTCGTTCATCGGATTTCGTCCTCGCGCAATCCTCCGCTGGTCGCTCGCCGACGGCGGTGACCCGTATGCGCTCGCCGCCGCGGACCTGGCTCGCTTCAGCCAGGCGCCGATGGCCGACTCCGAGGCGGGGGCGGGTGGGGGGATTACGGCGGCGGGGGCGGGTGGGGGGATCCCATTCACAGGCGGCGCCGTGGGCTTCTTCGGCTATGACC
Organism: uncultured Solirubrobacterales bacterium; assembly: GCA_963804555.1. GTDB lineage: Bacteria > Actinomycetota > Thermoleophilia > Solirubrobacterales > Solirubrobacteraceae > Palsa-744. The sequence goes on along the minus strand of CAWDQX010000003.1, from coordinate 379,855 downwards.
TGGTGCGTACGGTCGAGCCGCTTGCGCAACCCAACGTGGACACCCTCGGGCTGCCTGACATGGCGCTCATGATGAGCGATGCGCTGGTGATCTTCGACCACCTGAAGCACACGGTCACGATCCTCGCAAACGCCGATCTTGATGCCGAGCCGGACATCGAGCGGGCCTATGCGACAGCGGCGGAGACGATCGCCGAGGTGCGCGCACGACTGGCGGGCCCCGTACCGCACGAGGAGCGTGGCGAGGGTGCAGTGGGTGCCACCGACCGGGAGATGCCTAGCTTCCACTCGAACATGCAGCGCGCCGAGTTCGAGGGGATGGTCGCGCGGATCGTGCGGTACATCCACGCGGGGGACGCCTTCCAGGTGGTGCCTTCGCAGCGCTGGTCGGCCGAGGTGCCGGTGCAGCCGTTCTCGATCTACCGGGGTCTGCGCGCGGTCAACCCGAGCCCATATATGTACTTCCTCGACTTCGGCGACTTCCAGATCGTGGGCGCCAGTCCGGAGCCGCTGCTGACCGTGAGCGGACGCCACGTTTCGACGCGCCCGGTCGCCGGGACCCGGCCGCGCGGCGCGAGTCCTGAGGAGGACCGGCGGATCGCCGGAGAACTGCTGGCCGACGAGAAGGAGCGCGCCGAGCACGTGATGCTGGTCGACCTGGGACGCAACGATCTGGGCAGGGTGTGCGAGTACGGCAGCGTGAAGGTGGACGAGATGATGGAGATCGAGTTCTACAGCCACGTGATGCACATCGTCTCCTCGGTGTCGGGCACGCTGCGCGAGGAGGTGGGCGCGATGGATGCGCTGCGCTCGGTGTTGCCCGCGGGCACGCTCTCAGGCGCGCCGAAGGTGCGCGCGATGCAGATCATCGATGAGCTGGAGCCGATCAAGCGCGGCGGTTACGGCGGCGCGATCGGCTACCTGAGCTACGCCGGGGATCTGGATACCGCGATTCACATCAGGACGGTCGTGGTCAAGGATGGCGTCGCGCACGTGCAGGCGGGGGGTGGCACCGTGGCGGACGCGAAGCCGGAGTATGAGTACGAGGAGTCGGTCGCCAAGACACGCGCGGTGATGCAGGCAATCGAACTGGCCATTTCCCAACCGGATTGGTCATGAGTGCGCATAGCTGCGCCGGAGCCTCGATGAGAGTGCTGGTGATCGACAACTATGACTCGTTTACATACAACCTCGTCCAGTATCTGGGTGAGCTCGGGTCCGACGTGTGTGCGGTACGAAACGATCGCGCGAGCGTCGATGAGTTGCTGGAGAGGGGATACGAGCGCTGCGTGATCTCGCCCGGACCGTGTACGCCGGATCAGGCCGGCATCTCCTTGGAGGTGGCACGGCGACTGCCCGAGGCCGGCATCCCCACACTCGGGGTGTGTCTGGGTCACCAGGCGCTGGCCCAGGCGTTCGGGGGCAATGTGATGCTGCACGAGCCGGTACATGGCAAGGCGACGACGATCGAGCATGACGGTCGCACGATCTTCAAGGGCCTGGCGACGCCGCTTACGGTCGGGCGCTATCACTCGCTTGTGGTCGATCCCCAGCTGCCAGACTGCCTCGAGTCCTCCGCGCGCGGGGGCGGCGTATTGATGGCGCTGCGTCACCGCGAGCTGCCGGCGGAGGGCGTCCAGTTTCACCCCGAGTCGGTGCTGACTGACGAAGGTAGGCAGCTGTTGAAGAACTTCCTCGAAGGTCCCGACAAAGGGCCGGCCGATGCCTAACGCGATCCTGACACGAGCGATCGACGGGCTCGCCTCGCGCCGAAACCTCAGCGCGGATGAGACCGCCGAGGTGCTGGGCGAGATCATGAATGGCGAGGTCTCGGAGATCCAGATCGCGGGTTTTTTGATCGCGCTGCGGTGCAAGGGCGAGACGATCGACGAGCTGGTTGGGCTGGCGCGGACGATGCGGGCGCTCGCCGCGCACGTGCCGACCGAGCGCGAGGACCTGCTCGACACCTCGGGGACAGGGGGCGGGAAGCGCACGTTCAACGTCTCGACGACGGCTGCGCTGATCGCCGCCGGCGCGGGATGCGCGGTGGCCAAGCACGGCAATCGCTCGGCCACGAGCCTGTCGGGGTCGGCTGATCTGCTGGAGGCGCTGGGCGCCCGCATCGACTTGACGCCGGAGGGCGTGGCACTCTGCATCGAGGAGGCGGGCTTCGGCTTCATGTTCGCGCCCGCGCACCATCAGGCAACCCGCTTCGTTGTGCCCGTGAGGCGCGAGCTCGCGGTCAAAACGATCTTCAACCTGCTCGGGCCGTTGACGAATCCGGCGGGCGCACAGCGGCAGCTGATCGGCGTGTCGGACCCGAGTTTCCTGGAGGCGATCGCCGGGGCGCTGGCGCGGCTGGGAGTGCATCGGGCGCTGGTCGTCGCCGGCGAGGACGGCTTGGACGAGGTCTCGATCAGCGCGGCGACGCGTGTGGTCGAGGTAAACGGAGATGAGCTGCGCCAGTACACCCTGACCCCGGGCGATGTCGGCCTCGAGCTCGCCGCTGAGGGCGGCTACGAGGGCGGAACCCCCGAGGAGAACGCGGCGGTGACGCGCGCGATCCTGGCGGGTGAGCCGGGGGTGCGCGCCGACCTGGCGCTGATCAACGGGGGCGCCGCGATCTACGCGGCTGGCGTCAGTCGGCTCGCTGGCTGAGGGCGTTGCAGGTCGCGCGCACGGCGATCGAGGACGGCGCGCGCAGAGCGCTCGGAGCGCTACGTGCAGCGCCAGTCGGACTCGCCCTCGTCGCCCGCCGCAATAAAGACTGCGTTTACAGCTCTTTAGCGTCCCGGCACATCTTCGTATTATGCTTCGCTCGTGGGCAAACGGTCGTCCAGCTTTCTGAGGCGGCTCTTTTGCCTCTGACAGAGACGCCGACAGGTTACGACGGCAATCATTGGTGGAACTGGCATATATGAGCTTTCTAGAAGAGGTCGTCGAGTCGACCAGACGAGCAATCGCCAAGAGGAGCGCGAACGGTCGCTTTCGGACCTACGCGCGTAATGCCCAAGCGTGCGGATGATCGGGCATTTGCGGGCGCTCTGCGAGCGCCAGGAATCTCGGTTATCGCCGAGTTCAAGCGCAGTTCTCCATCGGCGGAAGCTCTAGCGCCAGCCGACGCCCAAGTCGAGTCCTACATCGATGAATACGTTGCCGGTGAGGCGCGCGCCCTGTCGATCCTCACGGAGGAACAGCTCTTCTCGGAAGCTCGATGATCTTCGACTTCCGCCCGACTTAGGACGACGCTGCCGCTTCTTCGCAAGGACTTCTTGATCGACGAGTATCAGGTCTATGAGGCAGCCGAGGCGGGCGCAGATGCCATCCTGCTCATCGCAGCTGTGCTTCGGATGACGTCGAGTTGAAGAGTCTCCATGAACTGGGTCGGAGCGCTAGGACTGGACGTGCTCTGGTGGAGGTCCGACCGATCCAGCGAGCTCGGAATTGACGCGATCCATCGGGAACAATCGCAATCTCAAGACCCGACCGAGCAGGCCCGGAGTTTGAGTCGGCGATCAACAATCGGGAATTCCGAGTACTTCACCGTCGTTGCCGAGCGCTTAGAGGATCGAGCCGAGCTCGATGCTTGGAAGAAGCCCGTCCACGGCGTGACGGAGCGCCTCGGAGTCCGGGCGAGTCGCGAAGCGCCAAGAGCTTGCTCGGTCGCCTCGGACGAGGCCAGAGTCACGCGGCGTACCAGCACGCGCTCGCATAATAATGCTGTCGGCGTGACGGTGGTCTCGAGTCCGGGATCGCGAAGCCCGAGCAGTACGCAGCTCGAGGATGCCGGTGTGGCCGCGGTGCTCGTCGGCGAGACGCTGATGCGCTCGACAGATCCCGAGGCGGCCCTGAACGCTGCGAGGACACTTCAGGACGCTGCGAGGAGATCGCGCATTCCAATAGCTTTAAGCGCAGCGGGGCTTCGCTTTAGATCGCCTTGATGGCAACCGGTCACTCTTGCATCCGATGAAACGCACATTCTTCATTCCCTTCCTTTCCGCCCTCATTGGGGGTGGCGTGGTCGTTGCGTTGATCGCGGCGTTCGGCGGGTTGAAGAGCTCGAGCAAGACGGTCACGACGGTGCAGGCCGCTCCGCTGGCGCCTTCGAACGCTTCGCAGCGGACTTCGGGACTGACGCCGCACGACATATACGTGCGCGACGCTCCGGGAGTGGCGTTCGTGACCTCGACGATCGTGCAGAAATCGGAATCGGCGTTGAACCTGTTCGGCGGTGGAGAAACCCAGCGCCAGGGAGAGGCGACCGGCTCGGGCATCGTGATCGATGCCAACGGCACGATCCTGACCAACTATCACGTCGTGGAGAACGCGATCAAGGTCACGGTGAGCTTTGAAAAGGGCAAGGCGGTCGAAGCCAAGGTGGTCGGCAAGGACCCCTCCAACGATCTCGCGGTGCTGCGGATCTCGACCGACGGGCTGACGCTGCACCCGCTTACGCTCGGCGACTCCAGCACCGCGCAGGTGGGCGACCCGGTATTGGCGATCGGCAACCCGTTCGACCTGGAACGTACGCTCACGACCGGTGTCATCTCGGCGCTTCAGCGCCAGATAACCGCGCCTAACGGCTTCACGATCGACAACGTGCTGCAGACCGACGCGCCGATCAACCCGGGCAACTCCGGTGGTCCGCTGCTCAACATCGAGGGTGAAGTGATCGGCATCAACTCGCAGATCGAGACCGGCGGCAGCGGCGATGACGGCAGTGTCGGTATCGGCTTTGCCGTTCCGATCAACACGGCCAAGAGCGAGATCTCCGAGCTCGAGAAGGGCGGCACCGTGCGCGGCGCCTATCTCGGCTTGACCTCGCTGACGATCGACGGATCCCTCTCCGCGCTGAATCTTCCGGTGCAGCAAGGTGCGCTGGTGCAGAGTGTGCAGAAGGGCACCGCCGCCGAAAAAGCCGGTATCCGCGGCGGGAACATCAGCGGCAGCGTCGAAGGCGGCCAAGTCGCGGTTGGCGGCGACATCATCGTCGCGATCGACGGGAAGACCGTTACGAGCTCGGAAGACCTCGCGAACGACATCGCCGCGAAGAAACCTGGAGACACCGATCACCGTCGGGCTGCTGCGAGCCACAGGCAAAGGCACCTACGAACACAAGACGGTGAGCGTGACGCTCGGTAGTCGCCCCAACTCCGTGCCGAACGCGAACACGCCCGAAGGCTAAGCGCCCACCGCACGGTAGGCGCCCTGCTTCGCCAGAGCACTATCCGTCTCAGACATCTATGCCCCGCTACCGTTGGGGCATGTCTGAGACATCTCCACGCGTAAAGATCTGCGGAATCACCAGCTTGACCGACGCCGAGCTGGCGGTTGAGCTGGGCGCTTGGGCGATCGGCATGATCTTTTTCCAGGGCAGTCCGCGCCGGTGCTCGGTCGAGGAGGCGCAGCGCATCACCGCGGCGCTGCACCGGAAGGTGGAGCTGTGCGGAGTGTTCGTAAACGATCCCCTGGAGCAGGTCGTTCAGAGCAGCGAGGATCTGGGGTTGACGATGGTGCAGCTACACGGGGACGAGGGCCCGGCATTCTGTGGAGAGGTGCCGCGGAGAACCGGCGCACGAATGATCAAGGCCGCCCAGGTGGCGGGCCCGGGCGACGTAAGGGACCTGGAGCGCTACCACGTGGACTTCCATCTGCTCGATGCGCGCGCGCAGGCGCCACAGAAGCAGGCGCTGCGCGGAGGAACGGGGGAGACGTTCGACTGGACGCTGCTGAGTGAGCGGCGCTCGAAGGTTCCGCTGATCCTGAGTGGCGGATTGAACGCGAGGAATGTGGCGGAAGCGATTGCGGCGACGAGGCCGTTCGCGGTAGATAGCGCGAGCGGCACGGAGAGCGCTCCGGGGAAGAAGGACGAGGAGAAGCTGCGCGCGTTCTTCGCGGCGGTTGAAAGCTCCTCATCCGAGGAGGAGGGCGAGAGGATCGCCGTGGAGGATGCATCCACCGAAGGCGCCGTGGCGTGAGCGCGGTCGAGCACCGCTTTGGGCAGTACGGCGGGCAATTCGTTCCGGAGACGCTGATGCCGGCGCTGACGCAGCTGGAGCAGGCGTGGGTGCAGGCGCGCGAGGATCCGACCTACCGCGAGGAGCTGAACGGCCTGCTGCGTGACTTCGGCGGTCGTCCCACTCCGCTGTACCGCGCGAGGAGGCTGTCCGAGCGAGCCGGACGGGCGATCTATCTGAAGCGCGAGGATCTCAACCACACCGGCTCGCACAAGCTGAACAACGCGCTCGGGCAGGCGCTGCTGGCAAAGCGGATGGGCAAGCGCCGGATCATCGCCGAGACCGGTGCCGGTCAGCATGGTGTGGCGACCGCGACCGTCTGTGCTCTGCTGGATATGGAGTGCGTCGTGTATATGGGCACCGAGGACACACGCAGACAGCGGCCGAACGTGCAGCGTATGGAGCTGCTGGGGGCGAGTGTGAAGCCGGTGGATGCGGGGGCGAGCACGCTGAAGGAGGCGACCTCAGCCGCGATCCGTGACTGGGTGACGAACGTGGAGAGCACCCACTACGTGATCGGCTCGGTGGTCGGTCCGGCTCCGTACCCGGCACTGGTGCGCGATCTGCAGCGGGTGATCGGCGACGAGGCGCGGGCACAGATGCTCGAGATCGAGGGGCGGCTGCCTGAGCGAGTGATTGCCTGCGTGGGAGGGGGCTCCAACGCGATCGGCACGTTCGCCGCGTTCTTGGAGGACGAACAGGTGCAGCTGATCGGAGTGGAGGCCGCCGGTGAGGGAATCGATACGCTCCGTCACGGCGCTCCGCTGACGGTAGGTGGGCGCGCGGGCATCCTGCATGGATCGCGCTCGGCGATCATGCAGGACGAGGAGGGGCAGATCTTGCAGGCGCACTCGGTGTCGGCGGGCCTGGACTACCCGGGAGCGGGACCCCAGCACGCGCAGCTGCGCGACAGCGGGAGAGCGCGCTACGTGGCGGTGACCGATCTACAGGCCATCGCGGCCTTCAAGGAAGTGGCGCGCCTGGAGGGCATCATCCCGGCGCTGGAGACCGCGCACGCGCTGGCCTGGACGCTCGCGCAGGAGGACGGCGAGCTCGACCTGGTCTGCTGCTCGGGCCGCGGAGACAAGGATCTCGCGGAGGTTCTGGCGGGGTGAGCGAGAACGGCACGAACGGGATCGAGCGGATCGCGGGTGCGTTTGCGCAGGCGGGTAAGCGCGCGGCGCTGATGCCGTATTTGATGGGTGGATATCCGACGCTCGCGGACTCGGTCAGGATCGGCGAGGCTTGTATTGCGGCGGGCGCGGACATCATCGAGCTGGGCATGCCCTACTCGGACCCGCTGGCCGACGGACCTGTGATCCACGCGGCCGGCACGCAGGCGCTCGCGGCGGGGGCAAATGTGGCGGGTGTCTTGGAGGTGGCGCGCGAGTTGGCGCAGAGTGTGCCAGTGGTGCTGATGTGTTACGTGAATATGGTGATGGCCCCGGGCGCAGAGGCGTTTGTGCAGCGGCTGGCGAAGACCGGCGCGAGCGGGCTGATCGTGCCCGATCTGCCGCTTGGGGAGGAGCCGGCGGTGGTGGAGGCGTGCGCGGCCCACGGATTGGCGCTTGTGCCATTGGTGGCGCCCACTACTCCGCCGGAGCGGCTCGAGGCGATCGGAAGGAGCGCGCAGGGGTTCCTGTACACGGTTTCTGTTGTGGGCACAACCGGCGAGCGAGTCGAGCTGGGGGAGCGCTTTGCGCAGGTTGTGGCGCGTGCGAAGACGAGTACTCAGGCGCCTGTAGCGTTGGGCTTCGGGATCAGTACGCCCGAGCATGCTCTGCAGGCGGCAGGGGCGGGCGCAGACGGGGTGATTGTCGGCACCAGGCTGGTGCGCGCCGCCGGTGAATCCGAGGATCCGGCGAGCGCCGTCGGCGCGATCGTGGGCGAACTGGCAGCGAGCCTTGCGCTTACCGATCAGAGATCGGCCAGCTAGTATTCCGCCAGCATGGGATTGGTCCTCACCGTTACTGCCGGCCTGGTCGTCTGGGTCGTGCTTTGGGCGCTCGGCGCGAAAGGCTTCGACGCGTTCCTGCTCGCGGGGGCGATCATCGTGGCTGGAGCGACCATCAAGATTCTCTCCGGCTACCTTCCCGGCCGCCGTAGCTGACGATTCAGTGCGCTCGCGCTGGCTTGGACTACTGGCGGTCGCCGCGCTCCTCGTGGCGGCGCTGGGAGTGACAGGTTGCGGGGGCGTAAGCGTGTCAGGCGCGTCTAGCGCAGTGGGCGACCAGCTGACGGTCTACTCGAGCTTGCCGCTACAGGGACCTTCGGGACCCAGCTCCCAGCAAATCGTAAACGGCGAGAAGCTGGCGCTGAGCGAGGTTGGTGGACGCATCGGCCCCTTCAAGATCAGCTACCTGTCGATGGACGACTCGAATACGAGCACCGGAGAATGGAACCCCGGGGTGACCGCGACGAACGCGAAGACAGCCGCCGAGGACACAACCACGATCGCCTACTTGGGCGACTACAACTCAGGCGCCACGGCGGTGTCGCTACCGCTGATCAACGCTTCGGGCATCCTGCAGATCAGTCCGGCGAGTCCCTACGTCGGGCTGACGTCCTCGCTCGATGCCGGCCAGGATGAGCCCGAACGGTTCTATCCCTCGGGGAAACGCACCTTCGGGCGTCTGCAACCGGGCGATCCGGCGCAGGCTGAAGCCCAGGTGCAGCTGATGCGGACGCTGGGCGTGAAGCGACTGTATGTGCTCGATGACCAGGACCCGTTTGAGCTCCCGCTCGCGGAGCTCGTCGCGGGCGACGCCGAGCGGGCCGGCATCGTGGTGGCAGCCCATGACAGCCTGGACATGACCGACACGAATGCAAGCACGAGCTTCAAGGGCGAGGTCGAAAAGGTGGCGGAAAGCGGCGCGCAGGCCCTGTTCTTTGCCGGCGGCACAGGGACTGGCACCGTGGCCCTGTGGAAGCAACTGCACAGCGCCGACCCCAAGCTGTTGCTGCTCGGGTCCAACGACATGGTCAACAGCACATTCACCTCCGAAATCGGGGTGGCCGCGGCGAGCACGTATCTGACCACGCCGATCCTTCCTACGGATCTCTATCCACATACGGCGGCCGGTGTGCTTGCGGAGTACCGCCTGCACTTTGGTAGCGAAGGGGATGCGTACGCGCTGTACGGGTATGAGGCGATGAGCGCCGCGCTGGCGGCGATTCGCAATGCGGGCCCCCGCGGCAACGACCGCCAGACCGTGGTCGAACAGTTCTTTGCGATCAAGCAACGCGAGTCGGTGCTGGGCCGCTACTCGATCGAACCCGATGGCGAAACCACCCTCTCGCGCTACGGCGCTGACAGGGTGGAGGATGGGCGAGCGATCTTTTACAGGGTGCTGAACGTCCGCTGAGCTCAGCCGCGCACCGAGCGGGGTCAGCCGCTCTGCTGCAATCCGACGATGAGGTGGAAGCGCTCGATGCCCCCGCCGAGACTCTTGCCGCCGCCGGAGATGGTGCTGAGTGAGCGCAGATAGGGGACGACTTTGGAGATGCTCGGGTCTTCGCTCAGGCCGACCCCTTCGAGCAAGCTGAGCAGCGGGGCGAATTCGACGATCACGCTTGGCCGCGTGCCTTCCCCGAGGGCGCTCGCGGCGGCGCTCCAGGAGGCGGCGCTCGACAGCGTGCTCGACGGGTTCAGGGCGTCCCGCACAGAGGCTTCACCGAGGCCGATCACGAACTTGGTCTGACCGTCCGAGGCGCGGCCGTTGGCGATATCGAGTTCGACCGGCAGGCCGTTCACTCGCGCGGAGATCGCCGCGTCGGTACCGGGGATCGAGACCGACTGCACCGAGCCGCCGGATTTGGTGAGTGCGGCACCGAGCTTGGCGATCGCGGTCTTAGAAAGCGACGGGTCCTTTGAGCCGAGCACGATCCCGCCTCGCAGATTGACGATGCCGGTGCCGCTCGCGAAGAGCCCGGCGGAGCTCATCCAGCTGAGAAAGTCGTGTTGGGTCTGCGCGCCGGGGGAGCTGAGCGCCGACAGCGGCGTGAGGACCCCTTCGAGCACGCCCTTGATGTTGAAGCCGCTGGTCGAGCTTTCCGCCGAGGCGCCCGCGCCTCCGAGGGAGGTTATGAGCGAGGCGAGGCTGTGCAGCGCCTGCACGTCTCCTCCAAGGGTGACGCCGACGTTGCCGAGGCCCACGGCAAGCCAGGATTCTCCCGGCAGTTCGCTCAGGGTCTGGGCGCCTTCTGGACCGGCGGCTGAGGCCAGGAGCCCGCCGCTGCTCGTTGTGCCGGAGGTGGAGGCGAGGCTGTCAACATCGAGCGCGATCGAGCTCGGTGAGGGCACGAGCGACACGTTGGCCGTGCGTTCGCCGCTGAGCAGCCCGACTAGGCCGTCGAGGCTCGGTGTGCCACTGCCCGAGGCGCCACCCGCAACTGATGACGCGCCTGCGCCGGCTGCGCTCTTCGAGCTGCCCGCTGCGCTGCCTGCTCCGGACTCGGCGGGGTTTGAGTACACGTTCGCGAGTACGCCGGACGGGGCGCTCGCGAGGAGCTTGGAGTAGTCCGCGGCGTGCGCGAGCGAGGGGCCGCCGAGCGAGGTATCGATCACGCTGTGCAAGCCCGTGACGGTGCCGAGCACGGCCAAGCGATCGACGATTCCGAAGGCATCTCCGCCGGAGGTTGCCTGATAGGCGACTCCCCGGTAGCTGGCCGCGTGTGCGCCGGCGTGCTGGGCCTCGTCGCTGATGAACGAGCTGGCCTTGGCCCCATCGCGAGTGTCCAGCACGATTGCGCCCTGGACGCCCGTGGTGCCGAATGGCCACGCGCTGGGCGAGGAGGAGGAGCCACTCTGGAGGACCTGTGTGAGCAACTGCTCGAGCTCGTCGGTCCCCGAGGGAGTGCTGGACAGCGAAGAGAGGAAGATCCCCGCGTTGGGGCCCAGCCACGGCGCAATGTCATGGCTGTAGGTGAGCGGTGGACTGCCGGGCACCTGGAGCACTGAGGCGAGGCGGGCGTAGGAGTCGGGTTGGTGGGTGAGCGTCGTCGCGGCGGCGGTTGCGTCGTCCTTCAGCGTGCCGCTGGGGCGCACGACGGCGCTGGCGTACAGCGGCGCGGACGCGGGGACCACGCCAGCGGGATCGGCGCTGGTGCCGGGGGACGAGGACGAGCCGCAGCCTGCGAGCGCGCTGCCAACGAGAGTGAGGACGAGCGCTGCGGCAACGCGTGGTGGCCGAGAACGAGGCATGAGAGGCGATCGTATTCCCCTCGCGTTGGCCAGCGCAAGTACCAGCGGATCTGCAACGAGCGTTGCACTCCCGGGCGATGCAGGGTGACTTGCACCGCGTGACTCTGCGCCGGTCTGCGTAAACGAGAGCACGGAAAGCCGTTGTGAGCAGGCATTTTTCCCGTTTCAAAGGGTGTCGTGAGGGGTAAGTGGGAAAAAATGTGCAATTAGGGTTGCATTGTGGGGGAAAGTGGGATAAGTTCGCGGACAGCGAGCCGAGGTGGAGGGGCTCCTCCCACTCCTCCACCTCGGCTCGGTAACTAATCCGAACCCGCCCGCCCGCCCCCTCCAGCCCTCCCACCCCCGCCCTCTCATGGTCCCCTTCCGCGGCACCTTCGACCACACGCTCGATGCGAAGAACCGGCTCACGGTGCCGGCCCGCTACCGCGCGACGCTGGCCGAGGGAGTGGTGATCGCGATGCCGGTCGACCTGAAGCCGTGTGTCGGGATCTGGCGCCCGGAGGACTACGAGCGCTACACCCGGCGCGCGCTGGAAGAGCTGCCGCCTCTGTCGCCGCGGCTGACGGAGCTGGAGCGCTTCTTTTACGGCTCATCCCAGGACATGGACCTAGACGCGGCCGGGCGGATCATGATCCCCGGCTTCCTCGGCGAGCATGCAGAGCTCGAGAAGGAGGTCGTCGTCGTCGGGGTGGGAGACCGCTTGGAGTTGTGGAACAGGGGCCGTTGGAATGACCACCGACCGGCGCTGCTGAGTGGCGTCGCTGAGATAACCGCGCGTGTCGACCATCCTGCTTGACATGAAGAGCACTCACATCCCCGTGCTCGCCGGGGAGCTGATCGACCTGCTCGACCCGCGCCCGGGTCAGACCGCGATCGACTGCACCTTCGGCGGCGGTGGCCACGCGGAGCTGATCGCCGAGCGCCTTGGGCCCGCGGGCACGTTCATCGCGATCGATCGCGATCCTCTGGCTGAGGAGCGCTTCGAGGAACTGGCCGAGGAGGTGGCCTGCTCAGTGCGCTTCATTCGGGCGAGCTATGCCTCGGCGCTCGAGCTGCTCGCCGACGAGGGTGTGCAAGCCGACATCGCCTATTTCGATCTCGGCATGTCCTCGATGCAGGTGGATACGCGCGAGCGCGGCTTCTCCTACTCATACGAGGCGCCTTTGGACATGCGGATGGATCCCGAGCAGGAGCTGAGCGCCCGCGAGATCGTCGCCGGTTGGGACGAGCGCCGTCTGGCGCGCGCGCTGCGCGACTTCGGCGAGGAGCGCCATGCGGGGGCGATCGCCCGGATGATCGTGCGCCGGCGCGAGCAGGCGCCGATCGAGACGACCGTGGAATTGGTGGACACGATCAACTCTGCAATTCCCGCTCCCGCTCGGTTCGCGGGCGGTCATCCCGCCAAGCGCTCCTTCCAGGCGCTGCGGATCGCCGTGAATGACGAGCTAGGGCAACTCGACCGCGGATTACCGCTCGCCTGGGCGCTGCTGCGCGCGGGTGGGGTGCTGGCCGGGATCTCCTTTCACTCGCTCGAGGATCGGCGCGTGAAGCGCTTCTTGACGGAGCGTGCGCGTGGCTGCATCTGCCCGCCTGAGATGCCTGTGTGCGGGTGTGGGCGTGAGGCCGAGGCCGCGCTGCTCACACGGCGCGCGATCATGCCCTCGACGGGCGAGATCGCGCATAACCCGCGCTCCACTTCAGCCAGGCTGCGTGCGGCTAGAAAGCTCGGCACGGGGGGTGCTGCGTGACACCGTCGGCCGCCAGCGCCGCCGCGGCGCCGGCGATTCATCCTCGACCTGCAGTCGGCCGACCGAAGATAGGCCCCGCTCGCCAGCCTGCTAATCCGCGCAGAAGATCAGGTGGCGCTCGCCCATCCGGTCCCGTCAACCCGCGTAATCCCACTCACGGTCACGTGCGTGGGTGGACGGGGCGGACGGCTCCTGTGCACGCGGTGGGGCTGGCCGAGACGGTGGCGACACACCGGCTGCTCGATCGCCTGATCAGAGGACGCCTGTGGATCGGGGTGATCGCGTTTGCGTTGATCGGGATCGTGACGATGCAATTGGGGTTGCTGAAGCTCAACGCCGGTATCGGCCGATCGCTCGAGCGCGAAGCCTTGTTGCAACGTGAGAATGCCACGCTGAGCGCCGAAAACTCCGAAATAGCCGCGGGTGAAAGCGTCGAATCACAGGCCGAGCGCATGGGCATGGAACTAATCCCGTCTGGGGCGCTGCGCTTTCTCGCCGTGCATCCATCGGTCGATGTCGGTAAGGCCGCGGCAGCCCTGAGCGCGACCACCTCGACGACGAGCGGCGGCACGACCACGGCATCCTCGGCAACGACGGCATCCTCGTCTGCCGACGGGAGCGCGGCCACCGAAAGCTCCTCAGGCACAGAAACGGGCGCGGCGACATCGTCCGTCGCGAGCCCGGAACCCTCCGAAACCTCTGCTACTTCTACAGGCACTCCTGCCGCCACTCCTACCGCTGGCCCCGGCACTCCCGCCGCTGGCGGCACTTCTGAAACTGGTGCCACATCTGAGACGCATTCAGCCGAAGCCACTTCCTCAGCTGAAGCCACTTCCTCGTCTGTGAGCGGCCCCTCAGGCGGTGCCGGTGTCCCGGCGAGCTCGACCAACTCGACCCCGACCGGTGGCGCCACCACCCCCGAGGGGTAGCGGGTGGCTGTAGTTCAGCACCGAATCGGACTGATCTTTGGGCTTTTCTTCCTACTGCTGGTGCTTGCGGCTGGACGCACCCTGTATCTCGGCACGGTGCACAGCGGGACGCTGCGAAAGGCCGCTCGCGACCAGCAGTTGACTTATGAAACGGTGCCCGCCCAGCGCGGCACGATCACTGATCGCAACGGCATCGATCTGGCCGTGTCCGAGCCGGCGCAGGACATCTCGGCGACGCCGTACCTGGTAAAAGATCCGCTGGCGGTGGCGCAGCGGTTGGCGCCGCTGCTGGGTCAAACGCAGGCAACGCTCTTGACCGACCTGAGCGAGCACACTGGCTTCGTGTACCTCGCGCGGGCGCTCCCGGCCAAGCAGGCGCAGGCGGTGATGGCCCTGGCGATCCCTGGGATCGCCGGTACGCCGGTGATGCGCCGCGTCTATCCACGGGGTACGCTGGCGGCGCAGGTGCTGGGCATCATCGGCACCGAAGGAAACGGGCTGACAGGCCTCGAGTACTCGCGCAACTCCCTCCTGCACGGGCGCGCCGGCGAACGGCGCGTGGTCAGCGACGCGCTGGGGCAGCCGGTCTCGATCGACGACGTGCACCCAGAGATCGCCGGCGCTTCGCTTTCGTTGACGCTCGACGCGAACATCCAGCGGCGCACCGAAAATGTGCTCAGCGCGGTCGGCAAGGTATTCGCCCCAAAAGACGCCACGGCGATCGTGATGGATCCGCGCACCGGTGCGATCCTCGCGCTCGCGAACTGGCCGCTCCTCAACGCCAACGATCCCGCCGCCGCCCCGGAAGGCGCGCTGCAGGACCGGGCGGTGGGGTTCAACTACGAACCGGGCTCGACGTTCAAGGTGGTTGCGGTCTCCGCGGGGTTGCAGCGGGGATTGATCACGCCGAGCACTCCCTTCGACATCCCCGATCAGATCCAGGTCGCCGACCGCACGATCCACGACGACACCGAACACGCCGAAGAGACGCTCACGACCGCGCAGATCCTGGCGCAGTCGAGCAACGTCGGCGCGATCAAGATCGGCGCGCTCGATGGAGCTGACAGCTTCAATGAATGGGTCCACCGCTATGGGTTTGGCGCGCCGACCGGGGTCGATCTGCCAGGGGAGGAAATGGGCCGGCCGCTGCCGCTGAGCGAATACTCTGGCTCCTCGATGGGCAACCTGCCGATCGGGCAGGGCGAGCTCGTGACGCCAATGCAGATGGCGACCGCTTATTCGGCGATCGCTAACGGCGGCATCCTACGCCCGCCGCATATCGTCGGTGCCGTCAACGGCCGGCCCCAACCCGAGCCGGCGGGGCACAGGGTGATCTCGGAGACGACCTCCGCCGAGATCCGCAAGATGCTGCAGGGCGTGCTCGCGCCCGGAGGTACCGCCAGTGAGGTATCGATCCCCGACTATACGCTGGCGGGCAAGACCGGCACGGCGAGCACGATCGACAAGGAAACCGGCGAATACTCCGACAGCGCCTATGTTGCCTCGTTCATCGGCTTCGCCCCGGCGACGGATCCGAAGCTGCTGTGCGCGGTCGTCGTCGACGAACCGCAAGCCGGATCGATTTACGGTGGCACGGTCGCCGCCCCCGCCTTTGGCGAGATCATGTCCTTCGCGCTGCCCTACCTGCGCATAGCACCGGGGTAGCATCAGCCCATGAGGCTCGATGAGTTGATCGCCGCCGCTGGCGCTGTCCAGGGCACAGCCGTCGAGATCACAGGACTTGCTTATGACAGTCGTGATGTTCGGCCGGGCACGTTGTTTTTTTGCGTGAGTGGCTATCAGAGCGACGGACACGACTTCGCTGCCCAGGCGGTGGCGCGCGGTGCGGTTGCGCTCGTCGTCGAGCGACCGCTCGGCCTGGGAGTACCTGAAGTGCTGGTGTCCTGCACGCGTGCCGCGATGGGACCAACGGCGGTTCGCTTCTACGGAGATCCAAGCGCGGAGCTGCGGGTCGTGGGGGTGACGGGGACAAACGGGAAGACGACCACGGCCTTCCTGCTGAAGGCGCTATTGGAGACGGGTGATCCGGGCTCGACTGACGGAGACTCGGCAAGTGGGAGCTGCGGGCTGCTGGGGACCGTCAAGTCAGTGGTGGGCGGCGTGGAGCGACCGGTCACCCGCACCACGTCGGAGGCGATCGACTTGCAGGCGGACTTCCGCGCAATGCTCGATGGCGGCGATCGGTCCTGCGCGATGGAGGTCTCCTCGCACGCGCTCCAGCTGGGTCGCGCCGATGGCGTTCACTTCGCCGCTGCGATCTTCACGAACTTGACTCAGGACCATCTGGACTTCCACGCGACCATGGAGGACTACTTCCAGGCCAAGCGCAGGCTGTTTACGCCGGCTCCCGGCGTGAGCGTGGTGAATGTCGGCGACTCCTACGGGCGGCGGCTCGCGGAGGAGATTGATGGTGTGTGTACCTTCACCGTTGGGGAGCAGCAGGCCGACTACCGCGCAACCGATCTACGCTGTGGCTTTGGGGGTTGCCGCTTCACGCTGCACACGCGGGTAGGCGTTAGAGAGGTCGCGCTGGGACTGGCGGGGCGTTTCAACGTCGCGAACGCGCTGGGGGCGCTCGCCGCCGCTCACATGCTCGGAGGTGAGCTGGATACGCTCCTCAGCGCGCTGGAGCGGGGTGTGCGTGTCCCAGGGCGTATGGAGGTGGTGGACGAAGGTCAGGACTTCGCGGTGCTGGTCGACTACGCCCACACGCCCGACTCGCTGGAGAACGTGCTGGTAGCGGCACGCGAACTGACGAGGACCGGTGAGCAGAAGGAGGGGCGCGTGGTGTGTGTGTTCGGCGCCGGCGGTGACCGCGACCGCGGCAAGCGACCGCTGATGGGCGAGATCGGCGCGCGGCTAGCGGATGTCCTCGTCATCACCTCGGACAATCCGCGCTCGGAGGACCCAGAGGCGATCATCTCTGAGATCCTCGCGGGGACCGTGGGGGCAATCCGACCGGGGAGCGCGCAATCGATCGAGTCGATCGCTGACCGTAAAGAGGCGATCTTTCGGGCAATTGCGGGAGCCAGAGCGGGAGACGTGGTTGTGATCGCGGGTAAGGGGCATGAGCAGGGGCAGGAGTTCGAGGATGCTCGGAAGCTACCGTTTGACGATGTGAGCGTTGCCCGGGAGGCTCTGCGCGCCGGCGCGGGCACAAACATCGCCAGCGCTGGTACAGACATCTATTCCTACCCTCAGGCCCAAGCGCCGACTGGAGCGGACGCGTGAGGACGTGGGACGCCGCGCGTATTGCGCAGGCAGCCGGTGCCAGGTTGATCGCAGAGCCGTCTCCAGTGGATGGTGATCTGGGTCCCCGGCGCGCGGTGATCGACTCCCGTGTGGTGCAGCGGGGCGAGTTGTTTGTCGGCCTGCGCGGAGAGCATCAGGACGGAGGCGAATATGCGGCGCAGGTCTTGAATGCGGGCGCGTGGGGTGTGCTGGTGGCGCCCGCGCACGCCGAGCAGGCTCTGGGAGCGGCTTTGACCGGACCTGGTGGGGCGGTGCTCGTGCACTCCGATCCGCTCGGTGGCTTGCAGGCGCTCGCGCGCGCCTGGCGCCGCGAGCTGGGAGCGGGGGGGGCGAAGGTCGTCGCTGTCACGGGCTCGACCGGGAAGACCTCCACGAAGGACATCTTGGCGGCCGTGCTCGGCAGTCAGATGCGTACCGTGGCGAGCTCTGAGAACCTGAACACGGAGATCGGGCTGCCGCTGTCGGTGCTCGCGGCACCCGCCGGCACTGAGGCGCTGGTGCTCGAGATGGCGATGCGAGGCGCGGGGCAGATCGCGGAGCTGGCTGGGATTGGTGAGCCCGATGTCGGCGTGATCGTGAATATCGGCCCTGTGCACCTCGAGCTGCTCGGATCGCTCCAGGCAATCGCCGCGGCAAAGGGGGAGCTGATTGCCGAGATGGCGCCTGGTGCGACGGTGGTGCTGCCCGCCGAGGAGCCTCTGCTCGAGCCACATCGCCGCGCGGATCTGCAGACCGTGACGTTTGGGGAAGGCGGCGACGTCGAGCTGGTGGAGCGCAGGCCTGACGGCGAGGTGGTGATCGTGGCCGGAGGGGAGCGGCTCAGCCTACGTCCGTCCTTTGCGCAGCCGCACAATCTGAGCAATCTGCTGGCCGCTGTCGCTGCCGCGCGGGCGCTCGGCATCACTCCACGGGGCAGCGTGGAGGTGAGCTTCTCGGCGCTGCGCGGTGAGCGGATTGCGCTCCCAGGGGGGATCACATTGATCAACGACTGCTACAACGCCAACCCGATGTCCATGCGCGCCGCGATCGATGATCTCGCTGAGAGTTCCCCGGCGCGCCGGTTGGCCGTGCTCGGGGACATGCTCGAGCTCGGTCCTGAGGCGGGACCCAGTCTGCACCGCGAGGTGGCCCAGCATGCCGCCGCGCGCGGTGTGGACGTGCTCGTGACCGTTGGTGCGTTGGCCGCGTCGATGGCCGGCGAGGCGTTTGACGGTGAGAGCCACTCCGTGCCCGATGCGTCGGCGGCCGCCGAACTGCTTGGAGGGTTGCTGCGCGAGGGGGATACGGTGCTCGTGAAGGGTTCGCGTGGTGTTGGCCTGGAGCGCGTGGCGCAGGCGCTCGAAGCTGAAGGCGGAGCGCACGCGGGCGGGCCGCGTCATGAGCAGCGCGGGCAGGCCATGGATGTGGGCGAGCGGTGGGGCGAGCGGGACTCCAATCACCCGGCGGGAAGGCGCTGAATGGGCCGCATTCTGATCGGGGGGACGGCGGCGCTGTTGATCTGCATTTTCCTGAGCCCGAAGTTCATCGAGTTCTTGCGAGGCGCGAGTTCGGCCAGCAGATCCGCGAGGACGGCCCGGAGGGGCACCACGTGAAGGCGGGGACGCCGACGATGGGCGGGGTGATCATCTTTCTGGCGGTCTCCGTTCCGTTTCTGATCCTGAGCGACTACGAATGGCGCTCGATCGGGGTGTTCGGCGTGGCGATCGCCTGTGCGCTGCTGGGTTTTGCCGACGACTACATCAAGCTTTCCAGGCGCCGTTCGCTGGGCTTGCGGGCGCGCACGAAGCTCGTAGTGACGATCGCGATCTCGCTTGGGCTGTGGTACATCGCCGAACGCCAGGCGCACCTCGCGCCCACGCTGCGGCTGCGGTTCGTCGACTACCAGATCGATCTCGGACACTTCTTCTATCCGCTGCTGATCTACTTCGTCGTGGCGGGCACGACCAGCGCGGTCAATCTCACCGATGGACTCGACGGCCTGGCCGCGGGCTGTGCGGCAATCGTGCTGCTCGCCTACGTCGGGATCACATTCATCACTGGAGAAGACCTCGACATGGCTATGCTCGCCGGCTGCTTGGCGGGTGCATGCATCGGCTTTCTGTGGTTCAACTCCTTCCCGGCGACGATCTTCATGGGCGACACCGGCTCGCTCGGGCTGGGCGGCGCGATCGCGGGGCTCGCGGTGATGACAAAGACCGAGGTGCTGCTGATCCTGCTCGGCGGAATCTTCGTGATCGAGGCGCTGTCGGTCGTAATCCAGGTCATCTCGTTTCAGACGATGCGCAAACGCGTCTTCCTGATGGCGCCGATCCACCACCACTTCGAGCTGAAGGCGTGGTCTGAGACGAAGATCATCCTGCGCTTCTGGATCATCGCCGGGGTCTGCTGTGCGATCGGCTTCACGATCTACCGTCAGAGCAGGGGCGGGTGAAGCCGCGGCCGCAGCTCCCTCGTGGTTCCTATCTCGTCGTGGGTCTGGCGCGCTCTGGCGTCGCGGCAGCGCTGGCGCTACGGGCAAGGGGGGAGGAGGTGATCGGCGTGGATGCAGGTGCGCCGGAGGGGGTGCAGACACTTGTGCAGGCCGGTGTGGAGTTGCACCTGGGCGAGGCGGGTGTGGCGCTGTTAGAGCGCGTCAGGGTGCTCGTCAAGAGCCCCGGTGTGCCGGGACAGGCGCCGGTGATCGCCGCTGCGCGCGCACGCGGGATGGAGGTGCTGGGCGAGCTGGAGCTCGGGTGGCGGCTGCTCGCGAACGAGTTCGTGGCGGTGACAGGGACGAATGGGAAGACGACGACGGTCGAGCTGATCGGGCACATCCACCGTGAGGCGGGGCTTCCGGTCGCCGTCGCGGGTAACGTCGGCGCGGCTGTGAGCGGGCTGGTGGGGAAGGTCGACGAACGCGTGACGGTCGTCTGCGAGGTGTCCTCGTTCCAGCTGGAGGACACGGTGGCGTTTGCACCGGAGGCGGCGGTGCTGCTGAACCTCACCCCGGATCATCTCGACCGTCACGGAACGCTCGACGCTTACCGGGCGGCGAAGCTCGAGATCTTCGCGCGACAGGGCAACGAGGACATCGCGGTGGCGCCTTTGGGGCTCGGGTCAGAGATTGGGATCCCGCCCATCCCCGGCTGTGGGCGGCGGATCTGCTTTGGCAACGGCGCGGGCGCGGCGCTCTCGATGAGCGCCGGCGAGCTGTGGTGGGAGGAGCGCCCGCTGCTGGGGATCGAGGAGATACGTCTGCGCGGTCGGCACAACGTGGAGAACGCGATGGCGGCGGCGGCCGTCTGCCTGGCGCGCGGGATCGACGCGGACGCGGTATGTGCCGGGCTGCGCTCTTTCGCCGGTGTGAAGCATCGCCTGGAGGAGGTGAGGCGCAGGGACGGCGTGCTGTACGTGAACGACTCGAAGGCCACGAACGTGGCGAGCACGGTGGTCGCGCTGGATACGTTTCCCAGCGACACGGTCCACCTGATCCTTGGTGGCCAGGCCAAGGCGCAGGACTTCTCTGCGCTGCGTCTCCCGGTGCAGCGTTGCTGTAAGGCTGTGTATTTGATCGGCGAAGACGCCCCGGTGCTCGGAGCGGCACTCGAGGATGTGGACGTCCCGGTGTACGAATGTGGTGACTTGGAGCAGGCAGTGCTACGGGCGCGGGAGGCGGCTGGAGTGGGAGATGTGGTGCTGCTTTCGCCTGCCTGCGCGAGCTTCGACCAGTTCAAGGATTTCGAAGCCCGCGGCGAGCGCTTTCGGGAGCTCGTCCTGGGATAGAAGGCTTCGATGTGACAACGTCGAAGTGAGTAGGAATGGCGTCTGTCGCACAGCGTGCCTCCCTGCTGGGGAACAAAAGACGGGTCGCTCGCGCCGACGGGGAGGCCGCGCAGCGGCGCCGGCCGCTCGAGCATCGGATCCTGCTGACCGCCACGATGTGTCTGCTGGCGTTCGGCGCTGTGATGGTCTACAGCGCCTCCTCGGCGACTACGCTGCTGCAGGGTCAAGGCAACGGGACCGGGGATCTCGTGAAGTATGTGATGTACGGCGCTGTGGGACTGGTGCTGATGCGGCTGTTGGCGCGCGACGGTGTGGCGAAAGTTCAGAGCATCACCGCGCCACTGCTGGCGATCTCGTTTGTGCTGGTGCTCGCGGTGCACATACCCCATGTTGGGGTGAGCGTGAACGGGGCGCGCCGCTGGATCGGGCCGGGGCCGTTGCAGTTCCAGCCTTCGGAGTTGATGAAGTTGGCGCTCGTGCTGTATGCCGCCACGTTGCTGGCGAAGCGCCCGCAGCGCGTGCACGACCTGCGCGAGCTGGCCAATCCGCTGCTGGTGGTTGTCGGCGGGGCGTGTCTGCTGATCGTCACGCAGCCCGACCTGGGAACGGCGATGGTGATCGCGTTCACGACCTGCACGCTGCTGGTTGCGGCGGGGATCCCACTGCGCAATCTGGCGATCCTGGCCGCCGGCACGCTGGGGCTGGTGTTCCTGTACGCGCTGGTGAAACCATATGCGCGGGCGCGGTTGACCTCGTTCATCGATCCCTGGTCACATGCCTCCGGCAGCGGCTTTCAGGCGGTGCAGGGGCAGATCGCGATCGGCTCGGGTGGGCTGTTCGGGTCTGGGCCAGGGCAGTCGGTGCAGAAGATCTTCTACCTGCCCGAGGCGCCTACCGATTTCATCCTCGCCGTTATCGGGGAGGAGCTGGGAGTCCTCGGGGTGTGTGGGCTGCTGTTTCTGTACGGGCTGATCGCCTACGCGGGTCTGCGTGCGGCGAAGGGGGCGCGCAGCCTGTATAGCGCGCTGATCGCGGTCGGCATGACCTCTCTGATCGTCTCGCAGGCGACCCTGAATGTATTTGCCGTGCTCGGGTTGGCGCCACTCACGGGTGTGCCGCTGCCGTTTGTCTCCTACGGCTCGAGCAGCCTGATCGTGATGCTCGCCGCGATGGGCCTGCTGATGAACGTCGCTGCCGGGGGCACGGCACATGTGCGGGCGGTTGCGCCTGCGGGCAAACGACGCTCAGCCGACGCGCGCGGGCGCGAGTCGGCAGGATGGGCTCGTGGGCACGACGAAGAGCAGGATCGTGATCGCCGCCGGCGGGACAGCCGGGCACGTGGTACCGGCGCTGGCGGTCGCCGGCGCGCTGCGAGCTGAGAGCGCCGAGGTCACATTCATCGGTGGCGAGCGCGCCGAGTCCGAGCTGGTACCCGCGGCGGGCTATCCACTGCGCAAGATCTCGGTCGAAGGCATGAGCCGTACCAATCCGTTGCTCGCTGTCCGTGCGCTGGCGCGCGCGGCGCGCGCGGTTGGGCATGCGCGCTCGCTGCTGAAGGAGCTGGCTCCCGATGCGGTGATGGGTGGTGGTGGTTACGTCGCCGGACCGGTGGGCCTGGCCGCGGTTACGCTGCGAATTCCACTCGTGCTGACTGAGGCAGACAGTCATCTGGGGCTGACCAACCGCTTGCTCGCACATGCCGCGCAACGTGTGTGTCTGGCATTTCCGCTCGCTGGTCGAGATGGACCCCGCTATCTGGTGACGGGCAGGCCGAGTCCGCCGGCGCGGGGGGATCGTGCAGGCGCACGGACACGTCTAGGTCTCACTGAGGGGGAAACGTGCCTGCTCGTAGTGGGCGGGTCGCTAGGAGCACGATCGATCAACATGGCTGCCTCAGAGGCGTTTTCCGAGCAGAAGGCAACGCGCGAGGTGTCGAGCGACCCGGCGCTACACGTGCTCCACGTGGCCGGACGTCGCGACTATCTCGAGCTCGCCGATAGGTCCCTCCCAGATGGGTATGACCTGCGTGAGTACCTCGACGGGGAGGAGTTCGGCGACGCGCTTGCTGCTGCCGATCTGGTGGTGGCTCGTGCCGGGGGGTCGGTGTTCGAGATTGCCGCTAGCGGCACGCCGGCGATTCTCGTGCCTTATCCACACGCCTCAGCCGATCACCAGACGGAGAACGCGCGCTGGATGGCCGATGCCGGGGCGGCGATCGTGATTCCCGATGGCGAGCTGAGCGGGCTGCGCATGGCGGAGGAGGTAGCTGCGCTGCTGGCCGATCGAGCGCGCTTGACCGAGATGGCTGCGGCCTCCCGTCGTCTGGCTCGCCCCGAGGCGGCTCGCGAGGTGGCCCGTGAGTTGCTGGCGGCCGCACGTGCGCCGAGAGCAGTAAGCAGTCGATGAGCCCGCCGAGCGGACCGTGGAGCGGGCGGCGTTTGCACTTCGTCGGCGTGGGTGGTGCGGGAATGAGCGGCTACGCGCGCGCGACACACGCGCTGGGAGCCGATGTGACGGGCTCTGACGGCTCACTGTCTCCCTACGCGGAACGGTTGGACGTGGACGGCGTGCTGAAGGTGCAGGTCGGCCATGACGCCGCGAATGTGCCTGAGGGTGAGGGCGTAGAGGTCATCTATTCGAGCGCGGTGCCGTCGGATAATCCCGAGCGCGAGGCCGCGCGTGAGCGGGCATTGCCAGAGCGTCCTCGTGCGGAGCTGCTGGCGGAGCTCACCGCGATGAAGCGCACGATCGCGGTGGCGGGCACACATGGCAAGACGACCACCGCGTCGATGCTGGTACACGCGCTGCGCGCTGCTGGAGCACGGCCGGGCTGGCTCGTGGGCGCTCCCGTAGGCGGCGGCCTGCCGAACGCGGAGTGGGGGGAGGGTGAGTGGTTGGTGGTGGAGGCGGATGAGTCCGACCGCTCGATGTTGAGCCTGAAGTTGGAGATTGGGGTGTTGACGAATGTGGAGCTCGACCACCACGCGAGCTTTGGCTCGCTGGGGGAGTTGGAGGAGGCATTTCGCTCGTTTCTGGCACACGCTGAGAGAGGCATCGTGGTGTGGGATCGCCCCGAGCTGCTCGCCTTGAGGACAGATCAGGCCGCGGAGGTCGAGGTTGTTCCTTACGACGTGTCGGATCCGCTTCTCGAGGCGGGGGGCTCCCGCTTCCAGTGGCGCGGAAATGAGGTGCGTCTGGAGGTGCCGGGTGCCCACAACGCGCTGAACGCTACGGCTGCGCTGGAGGCCGCGCGTCTCGCTGGCGCGGATGCGAAATGCGCGATCGAGGGTCTGGCCGGTTTCACGGGCGCCGGTCGGCGTTTTCAGCGGCTTGGCGAGACCAGTGTCGGCGCGCTGGTTTACGACGACTACGCCCACCACCCGACTGAGGTCGCGGCCACTCTGAGGGCGGCGCGTACGCTTGCGCACCAGCGTCTCGTGGCTGTGTTCCAGCCGCATCTCTACTCGCGCACAGAGCTACTGGCGCGTGAGTTCGGCGTCGCATTGGCGCTGGCGGACGTAGTGTTGGTGCTCGACGTATACGCCGCGCGCGAGCGCGGGGAGGACCATCCGGGGGTCAGCGGGTTGGTGATCGCCGAGGCCACGGCGGATGCGGCTGGAGGCAGGCCGGTGTACTGGCTGCCCACCTTCGCGGAGGCCGAGCAAGTCTTGGGTGCCATCCTCGAGCAGGGCGATGTGTGTCTTGTGATGGGCGCCGGAGACGTTGACGCGCTCGGACGTGCACTGACCGAGGACGCTCATGTCTAGGGACTCACCCACGACAGCGCCATCGATCGTGCAGCGGGATTTCCCACTGCATCGAATGGCTACGGTGCGGACTGGCGGTCAGGCCGAGTATTTCGCCAGAGCCGGGAGTAACGCTCAGCTGCGGGAGCTGCTCGGGTGGGCGCGATCGATCGCCGTGCCCGTCGCCGTCGTGGGATCCGGCTCGAATCTGTTGATCGCTGATGAGGGGGTGAGGGGCTTGGTGGTGAAGCTGGACCGCAAGCTCGCGTTGATCCAGCACGAAGGGGAGCGCATCGTGTGCGGCGGAGGCGCGCGGCTGCCTTCGGTAGCCGCGCGTGCGGCCCAGGCGGGGCTGTCGGGGATCGAGTTCGGCGTGAATATCCCGGGCACCGTTGGCGGCGCCGTACGGATGAACGCAAATGCCTACGGCGGGGAGCTGGCGAAGGCGCTCGAGTGGGTTGAGGTAATGACGGCTGAGGGGATAGAGCGCCGCGCGCCGGCTGAGCTGGGGTTCGACTATCGGCGTTCGAACCTGGCCGCGGGGGAGATCGTCTCGCGTGCTTCGTTCGTACTCGTGCCTGCGAGGACGGCCACGGTCAAGGCTACGCTCGCGGAGATGCGCGAGCGCCGTCATGCGGCCCAGCCGCAGGGGATCAAGACGTTCGGCTCGACCTTCAAGAATCCTGAGGGGTGGGTGGGGCCAGATGGCAAGGGTCGCTCCGCCGGGTTGCTGCTGGCCGAGGCCGGTTGCAACGGCCTAACGATTGGTGGCGCGCGCTTTGCCGAGAAGCACGCGAACTTCATCGAGAACATCGGTACGGCGAGTACTGCCGACGTGATCGCGGTAATGGCTGAGGGTCGACGTCGCGTCAAGGAGCGCCTCGGCGTGGAGTTGGAGCCGGAGGTGCAGACGCTCGGCGACGTGCGCTTTCCTTGGTAGGGGTTCGCCCGCCGGGGTCGAAAACCCAGTGATGGAACGCTCCCTCGCTGCCCGCCCGTCGATCTGGTCGCTGGACTGGCTGTGGCGCCCGCTGCACTTGATTGGCGGCTTGGCGCGTAGCTGCTTTCTGTTGATCGCGCGCCGCCGCCGTCTGCGCACTGCATTCTTGGTCGTGCTCGTGGCGCTTGCGCTGCTCGCCGGGGGCTGGCTGTTGCTGCGGAAGTCATCGTTCGTGGCGGTGGAGCACGTGAGGGTGAGTGGTTTGCACGGGCCGCAGGCGCGGGCGATTGAAACTGCCCTGGACGGCGCCGCGCGTGGTATGAGCACCCTCGACGTGCGCACCGGTGCGCTACGCGCCGCTGTAGCGTCGTTTCCCGTTGTGCGCACGGTCCGCGCGATCCCGAGCTTTCCCCATGGCCTGCGGATCGAGGTGCTCGAGCAACCGCCGGTCGCCGCTCTCACGGTCGACGGCACCCGTACCGCGGTGGCCGCCGATGGGGTAGTGCTCGGTCCCGCGTTGCTCTCCGGCGCGCTGCCGGCGATCGCCGGCTACCACGAGGCGCTCATCGGAGCGCGCGTCCAGGGTCCGAACGTGCTCGCGGCCGTCGCGGTCCTCGGCGCGGCGCCCATGCCGCTTCGCCGTGCGCTCGCGCGCGTGTACACCGGCCCCGAGGGCCTCACCTTGGCATTCCGCAGCGGTCTGCTGGCGTATTTCGGAGATGGGGCGCGACCCCATGCAAAGTGGCTGTCGCTCGCACGCATACTGGCCGACTCGAGCTCGGCTGGCGCGTCCTACGTCGACGTGCGTCTGCCTGAACGTCCCGCCGCTGGTTTTCCCGCCGGTGACGCTCCCTCCTCTGACGGAGCCGATTCCTCCGCCGGACAGTCGAGCACGCCGGAATCGACCGTCGCGGCACTCGCCGCGGGCTTGAGTGCCGACACCAACACAGGATCGACGGCGACCAGTGGGGTGACAGCGGCAAGCGGATCGAGCTCGACGACGGAAGCCTCGTCGAGCTCGGCTCCGGAAGCGACCGCGCCCGCCACCCCCGCGGAATCGACCTCGACGAGCGGAGCGGAACCACCCTCGGCTACCTCGGAGTCGGGTGGTTGAAAGGGTTACCCCAGATACTAAGGCTAAACTCGAGGATGAGGCTAGCGAAAGGGCAATCCTCGGGTGATGGTCGAGAGTTCGGCGATCCGCAACGAATCTTGCGAGATTGGTGCACAACATTGACAGGGCGAAGATCCCTGCATAACGTGCGGATCTGGGCGGTTCGGATAAGATAGTGTGCCGAACCCTTAACAACTACTGAAGGCTTCGGACAGAGAACTCATGGAGAGCGGCGGCGGAAGTTACTTGGCGGTCATCAAGGTCGTGGGTGTCGGCGGCGGCGGAACCAACGCGGTCAGCCGCATGGTCGACGCGGGGCTGCGCGGCGTGGAGTTCATCGCCGCCAACACCGACGCTCAGGCGCTCGCGATGTGCGACGCCGACGTGAAGCTGAACATCGGCCACACCTCGACCAAGGGCCTCGGCGCGGGCGCGAACCCCGATGTGGGCTTGGGGGCGGCTTCGGAGTCGCGCGACGACATCAAGGAGACGCTGAAGGGCGCGGACATGGTGTTCGTCACCGCGGGCGAGGGCGGAGGCACGGGGACCGGCGCCGCGCCTGTGATCGCCGAGATCGCGAAGAATGAGATCGGCGCGCTGACCGTCGGCGTCGTCACACGCCCGTTCGACTTCGAGGGCTCCCAGCGCGGGCGCCAGGCGAGTGAAGGCATCGAGCGTCTGCGCGAGGTCGTGGACACGCTGATCGTGATCCCGAACGAGAAGCTGCTCGCGGTCGTCGAGCGGCGCACCTCGATGCTCGATGCTTTCCGCGAGGCGGACAACGTGCTGCGCCAGGGCGTGCAAGGGATCACGGACCTGATCACGATTCCAGGCTTGATCAACCTCGACTTCGCCGACGTGCGCACGATCATGCACGATGCCGGCTCAGCCCTGATGGGGATCGGCACCGCCGGCGGCGAGAGCCGCTGCGCCGACGCCGCGAAGGCCGCGATCTCCTCACCGCTGTTGGAAGAGTCGGTCGACGGAGCTACCGGCATCCTGCTGAACATCACCGGCGGCAAAGACCTCGGCCTGTTCGAGGTGAACGATGCCGCCGAGATCATCCAGAACGCGGCTGACCCGAATGCGAACATCATCTTCGGCGCCGTGATCGATGAGGCGATGGGCGACGAGGTCCGCGTCACAGTGATCGGCACCGGCTTTGACCACCGGGTGGGCGGGCTCCGGGCAGGCGCACGCCGTGACCGTGCCGGACGCCCGGACCGCAACCCCCGGATCGATGACCGTCAGCGCTCCTCCCTGGAGATCTCAGACGACGACATCGACGTACCGCCGTTCTTGCGCTGAGAGGACCGGCACAGCCGGCCAGCAGCCGGCCGGAGGTCGGCTGGCCGAAACGGGGATGCTGGCCGATTCGGGGACGCGAGCGAAGCGAGTGTCTACCGAATCGGTCGCAGGCGAGTGTCTCCCGGCTTCGGTCGGGCCCCTCGCTTTTCAAACGTAGTCGATAGCCTGCGGCCGGTGTCGACACCGGCCCACAGGACCCTCCGGCGTACCGCTCTGTTCGAGCGTCATGAGGCCGCCGGGGCGAAGCTCGTGGAGTTCGCCGGCTGGGAGATGCCCGTCCAGTACGCGGGTGTCCGTCCCGAGCACATGGCGGTGCGCGAGGCAGCCGGGATCTTCGACGTTTCGCACATGGGCGAGATCGAAACCGCTGGCCCGGACGCGCTCGCGTTGCTGCAGCGGCTGCTCTCGAACGATGTCAGCGCGATTCCGATCGGCGGCAGCGGCGGGGGGGCTCAATACTCCGTGCTGTGCCAGGAGGACGGCGGCGTGCTCGACGACCTGTTCACCTACCGGCTCCAGGCCGACCGCTATCTGACCGTCACGAACGCGGCCAACCACGAGCGTGACCTCGCCTGGTTTCAAGCTCACGCTGCGGGGTTCAAAGACGTTCAGGTGACCGACCGTTTGGAGGACTACGCGATGCTTGCCGTCCAGGGTCCCCGCGCGCGCGAACTCGTGCAGGCAATTTCCGATGCTCCTTTGCCAGCGAGGATGACGGCGGCCATGCGACACATGGGGGGAGCGCAGGTATTGATATGTGGAACTGGTTACACTGGCGAGGACGGCGTCGAGCTGCTCGCCTCGCCCCACGATGCCCCCATTTTGTGGGACGAGCTTCTGCGGCGCGGCGCCGTTGCAGCTGGGCTGGCGGCACGCGACACGCTGCGTCTGGAGGCGTGCTTTCATCTCTACGGCAACGATCTGAGTACCGAGCGCGGGCCGATCGAGGCCGGGCTTGGCTGGTGCTGCAAGGAGGACACTCACTTCATCGGCGCCGAGGCGGTGCGCACGGTGCGCACGGTTGGCCCGGCAGAGAAGCTGGTGGCGTTCGCCATCGAGGGACCTGGAATCGCGCGCCAGGGCAACATGGTGATCGGCGGCGGCGAGGTCTGCAGCGGCACGCTCTCGCCCTGTTTGGGTATCGGTATCGGCCTGGCGTATGTTCCCGCCGCAAGTGCCGTGGTCGGCACGCGCCTGGAAATCGATGTTCGTGGCAAGATCCGCCCGGCTGTCGTGAAGGAGAAGCCGCTTTATCGAAAGGGCGCGTAATGGCCGAGGTGAACTACCCGACTGACCTGCTGTACCACCCCGAGCACGACTGGGCGCGAATTGATCCGGCCGATCCGCAGACGGCGACACTGGGTATCACGTGGTACGCCCAGGACGCTCTAGGCGAGGTCGTGTTCTTCGATCCGCCCGCGGTCGGGACCACGCTCGTCAAGGATGAGCCGTACGCCGAGGTCGAGTCGGTGAAGGCGGTCTCCGATGTGCTCGCGCCGATGTCGGGCGAGATCGTCGAGGTCAACGGCGACCTCGCCGCAGACCCCGGGGCGATCAACGAGGACCCCTACGGCGAGGGCTGGTTGGTGAAGATCCGGCTGGCCGACTCCTCCGAGCGCGATGCGCTGCTGGATGCCGCCGCCTATTCGGCCACGTTGGGTGGCTAGGCTGACGGCAGGACCTTGAGTCGCTACACCTCCATCACCCGGCAGGACCTCGACGTTATGCTCGCCGCGATCGGCGTGCCTTCCATCGAGGCGCTGTTCGACCGCCAGATCCCTGAGGCCGTGCGTCTGCGGCGTCCGCTGGAGCTTCCCGCGGGGAGGGGAGAGCAGGAGGTATTCGCGCATCTGCGAGAGCTCGCCGCGAAGAACGTCTCCGCCGAAGACGAGCTGAGCTTTCTTGGCGCGGGGATGTACGACCATTACGTGCCGGCGCTGATCGACATGTTGATGGAGCGCTCGGAGTTCCTCACGCCCTATACCCCCTACCAGCCAGAGATCTCGCAGGGGGGGCTGCAGGTGATGTTCGAGTACCAGACCGCGATCTCCGAGCTGACCGCGCTGCCGGTCGCCAACGCATCTGTCTACGAGGGGCCTTCCGCGGTAGCGGCGGCGGGCTACCTGGCGAAGCTGCACAACGGCGGCAAGCGCTTGGTGGTGAGCGCGGGGCTTCATCCGCACTCGATCCAGACGCTGTGCACCCAGGCCCACGGCTACGGGATGGAGGTCGTCGAGGTGCCGCTGAGCACCGGCGCCGGCGGCGGCGTGACCGACCCAGGCGCGTGGGCGGGGGCGATCGACGCCGATACGAGCGCGGCGATCTTCGCTCAGCCGAACTTCTATGGAGCGGTCGAGGACGCCGAGGCGCTGAGCGCCGCCGCCAAGTCGGCCGGCCAGCCGGTCGTCGTCGCGCAGGTCGACCCGATCACGCTCGGCATCCTCGCGCCCCCCGGCGAGTGCGGCGTCGATGTCGCGGTTGGTGAGGGCCAGACACTCGGTAATCGCCTCGACTTCGGAGGACCCTCCTTCGGGCTGTTCGCGGCGCGCGAGGAGTACCTGCGGCGGATGCCCGGGCGGATCGCAGGGGAGACCACGGATGTGGACGGTCGCCGTGGGTTTGTGCTGACACTACAGACGCGTGAGCAGCACATTCGCCGCGAGAAGGCGACATCGAACATCTGCACCGCGCAGGCACTGAACGCGCTTGCTGGCGTCGTGTACCTGACGTGGCTCGGTCGCCGAGGGATCGTCGAGCTGGGTGAGCTGCTGCTGGCCCGTACGCACTACGCACGCGAGCAGCTCGCGGCGCTGGACGGCGTGGAGAAGCTCCACGAGCAGCCCGTCGTGCGCGAGTTCGCTCTGCGCCTCGACGCCGATGTCGCCGCGGTGCGGCGCAGCTGCGCGCTGCAGGGTGTCAACCCCGGCGCTGACCTGCAGGCGCTGACCGGGCGCGAGGAGGACCATGGTGGGCTGCTCGTGGCGATCACCGAGAAGCGCTCGCGCGCGGACATAGATCGCTTGGTCGAGGTGCTCGGCGAGGCCGTCGCGGCCGTTCGCGGCGGTGAGGGCGCAAGCGGGCTCTCCTCGCGTATGGAGACCAACGAGGCGCAGACGGTGCCCGCATGAGCGTCACCGCCGAGCTGCCGCTGCAGCGCGACCGTGCGAAGACGATCTTCCAGAAGGGCGCCCCGGGGCGACGCGCCTTCATCTGCCCAGAGCTCGACGTTCCCACGGTCGACTCCGAGCAGCTGCTGCCCGAGCGCTTTCGCCGGGCGCAGCCGCCGCGGCTGCCCGAGGTCTCAGAGCCGGAGATCGTGCGCCACTACGTCGGCATCTCCAAGCGCAACTTCGATCTCGACTCGGGCTTCTACCCGCTCGGCTCGTGCACGATGAAGCACAACCCCCGCTTGCACGAGCGCGCGGCCGCGCTGCCGGGTCATTCGCGCCTGCACCCCCTCCAGGATCCCGAGCGCGCCCAGGGGGCGCTCGAGCTGATGTGGAACCTACAGGGAGCGCTCGCCGAGATCTCCGGACTGCCGCATGTCTCGCTACAGCCCTCAGCCGGCTCCCATGGCGAGCTCGCCGGCGTGCTGCTGACCCGCGCCTACCACGAGGATCGAGGAGAGACCCGTCACAAGGTGCTCACCCCCGATACCGCTCACGGGACCAATCCCGCGACGGTGACGATGGCCGGCCTGGAGGTCGTGAAGGTCGCAACCAACGCTGATGGCGGCGTCGACATCGAGGATCTGCGCGCCAAGGCCGACCACGATGTCGCCTGCCTGATGCTCACCAACCCCAA
This sequence comes from uncultured Solirubrobacterales bacterium, assembly GCA_963804555.1. Lineage (GTDB taxonomy): Bacteria > Actinomycetota > Thermoleophilia > Solirubrobacterales > Solirubrobacteraceae > Palsa-744. The sequence goes on along the minus strand of CAWDQX010000003.1, from coordinate 348,012 downwards.
CACCCTCGGCCTGTTCGACCCGAACATCACCGAGATCGCCGAGATCGTCCACGGGGTCGGCGCGACGCTGTACTACGACGGCGCCAACCTCAACGCGGTGATGGGGATTTCGCGGCCCGGTGACATGGGTTTCGACATCGTCCACTTCAACCTGCACAAGTCCTTCACCCAACCACACGGCGGCGGCGGGCCGGGTTCCGGGCCGATCGCGGTCTCCGACCGCATCGCCCCCTACCTGCCGGTGCCGGTCATCGTCCGCGACCAGGACGGCGCCTTCGACCTCGACCACGAGCCGGAGGGCGCCGGTTCGAAGTCGATCGGCAGGCTGCGCGGCTTCCAGGGCAACTACGGCTGCTTCGTGCGCTCCTACGCCTACATCTGCTCGCTTGGCGGAGATGGCCTGCAGGACGCTTCCGAAGTGGCGGTTCTCAACGCCAACTACCTGATGGCTCGACTGCGGGATAAGAATGCCCACCCACCCGTAGCCGAGTATCTCCCGCTTGCGTATGGCGAGCTGTGCATGCACGAGTTCGTACTCTCGGGCGGCCCGATGAAGCGGACCCTGCAGATCAAGACGCTCGATCTCGCCAAGCGCCTGCTCGACTTCGGCTTTCATCCACCGACGGTCTACTTCCCGCTACTGGTGGAGGAGGCGCTGATGGTGGAGCCGACCGAGACTGAGACCAAGGAGACGCTCGACGCCTTCGCCGAGGCGATCGGCGCGATCTTGCGGGAGGCCGCCGAGGACCCCGAGATAGCCCGTCAGGCGCCATATACGACACCTGTCCGCCGTCTGGACGAGGTCGGCGCAGCCAAGCACCCCGTGATCCGCGAGACCCTGGGCTAGGCTGGCCGGGATGGAGCACCGCAAACTCGGCAGCACAGGTGTCTCGGTCAGCCCGCTGTGCCTCGGGGCGATGATGTTCGGCGCCTGGGGCAACACCGATCACGAGGACTCGATCCGCATCATCCATCGCGCGCTCGATGCGGGCATCAACTTCATCGATACCGCCGACGTCTACGCACGCGGGGAGTCCGAGGAGATCGTCGGCAAGGCGCTCGCCGGTGCTCGTCGCGACTCGGTCGTGCTGGCGACCAAGATCCACGGCAAGATGGGGGATGATCCCAACGAGTTCGGCAATTCGCGGCGGTGGATCGCAAAGGAGGTCGAGAACAGCCTCCGGCGCCTCGGCACCGACTGGATCGACCTCTACCAGATTCACCGTCCGGAGCTGGACACCGACATCGACGAGACACTCGGCGCCCTGACTGACCTCGTCCGCGCCGGCAAGGTGCGCTACATCGGCAGCTCGACCTTCCCCGCGCACCAGATCGTCGAGGCGCAATGGGTCGCAGAGCGACGCGGCCGCGAGCGCTTCGTCTGCGAGCAGCCGCCTTACTCGATGCTCATCCGCCGAATCGAGGGCGACGTGCTTCCGGTCTGCGAGAAGTACTCGATGGGTGTGATCCCATGGAGCCCGCTGGCGGGCGGATGGCTTTCGGGCAAGTACCGCAAGGGCGGCGACTCGCCGGGTGAGAGCAGACGCGCGCAGATGCTCCCGGAGCGCTTTGACATGTCGCTCCCCGGCAATCAGGCCAAGCTCGAGGCCGCCGACGCGCTCGGCCGCTTGGCCGACGAGGCCGGGATGTCGCTGATCGAGATGGCACTCGCCTTCGTCACAAGCCATCCGGCCGTGACCGCCGCGATCATCGGCCCGCGCACGATGGAGCAGCTCGAGAGTCAACTACCGGCGCTGGAGCGGACGCTGAGCGCCGACATCCTGGACCGGATCGACGAGGTCGTTCCGCCCGGAAGCACCGTCAACCCGAGCGACACCGGCTGGGATGCGCCCTGGCTCACCGACAGCTCACTGCGGCGTCGTTAGCCGCGTGAGCGGGACTGATCTACGCGTGCGGATCTTCTCCGGCATCCAGCCCACCGGGCGCAAGCACCTAGGCAACTACATCGGGGCGATCGCCCAGTACATATCCAGCCAGGAGCGCGGCGAAGGCATCTTCTGCATCGTCGACCTGCACGCGATCACCGTGGCCTACGATCCGGCGGAGCTGCGCGAGCGTCTCTACGACACAACCGCGATCCTGCTCGCCGCCGGCCTCGACCCTGCCCGCTGCATTCTGTTTCGCCAGAGCGACGTGCCCGAGCACACCGAGCTGACCTGGCTGCTGAGCAGCGTCACCGAGCTCGGGCGCCTGCAGCGGATGCACCAGTTCCGCGACAAGTCGCTCGCTCATCGCGAGCTGGTCTCGGCCGGACTGCTGCTCTACCCCGTCCTACAGGCTGCTGACGTGCTCGCCTACCGAGCCAATGAGGTACCCGTCGGCGAGGATCAGCGCGAGCACCTGGAGCTGATGCGCGACGTGGCGAGGCGCTTCAACGCGCGCTTCGGCGAGGGCAAGGACGTGCTGGTCGTTCCCGAGCACCGGATTCCCGCGGTCGGGGCCAGGATCATGGACCTCCAGGATCCGACCGCGAAGATGTTGACGACGGGTGGCTCTGAACAGGGCACCGTCTACGTGCTCGACGAGCCGGCCGCGATCGAGAAGAAGTTCAAGAGCGCCGTGACCGACTCTGGCAGTGAAGTCAAGCGCGGCCCCGAGAAGCCCGGCATCGGCAACCTGATCGAAATCCTGGCGGCCGTGCGTGGCCTCGATCCGGCGGTTGTGGAGAGCGAGTTCAGCGATGCTCGCTACGGAGAATTCAAGGGGGCCGTCGCGGCCGCTGTGATCGACTATCTCGCACCCGTTCGCGAGCGCTTCCAGGAGCTGCGCGCCGACGAGTCGGCGCTGGAGTTGGTACTCGCCGACGGCGCGCGGCGCGCGAAGGAGATCGCCGTCGTGACGCTCGCGGACGTTCGCGAGCACATGGGCGTCGGCGCGCCCCGCCGGGGCTGATGTCAACGACGCCCGCTCATCCCGGCCGCGACAGAGCGCAAGACGCCTCGAACAGACGGGCGAGGCAAGACGCGCCTCCAACAGGCGGGCGAGGTGACCATCTTGGCCGATCGGTACGGTGAGCGGATGAGCGTCGCCTCGCTAGAGCTGGATCTCGATCTCTTCAGCGGCCCCTTCGATCTGCTGTTGACGCTGATCCTGCGCGAAGAGGTCGACCTGCTGGAGCTGGCGCTCGCCGATGTCGTGCTGGCGTACCTCGACTACCTCGAGGCGCAGGGTGAGCTCGACTTGGAGACGGCGACTGAGTTCATCGTGCTGATCGCCGCGCTGTTGGAGTTGAAGTCGAGGCTGATGCTGAGCGGCGAAGAGGAGGACGAGCTGCTCGACATCGAGCCGGCGCAGGCGGCGGAGGAGCTGCTCGAGCGGATGCTCGAGGCCCGGCGCTACCGCGCGGCGGCCGGACACCTCCGCGAGCTGCTGGCGGGCGAGGAAGGGGTGCGTTTTCGCGAAGCGCCGCTGCCGGCCAGCCTGCGTAAAACGATCACTCCGCCGACGGATGGCTCACAGAATCCCGATCTCCTCGGCGAAGCGGTCGGTCGGCTGCTGCAGATGCCGACGGCGATCAGCTTGCGCCACATCGGCGTGCCCCGGATCACGGTAGGGGAGCGCCTGGCTCACCTGCGCGGTCTGTTGCGTCGCGGGCGCTTCAGCTTCGATGAGGCGGTGAAAGGGGCGGATAGGATGACGGTCGCGGTCACGTTGTTCGCGCTGCTCGAGCTGTACAAGCGCGGCGAGGCCGAATGGGAGCAGGAGCAGAGCTTCGGTGAGATCGCGATCCACGCCAGCGCTGAGCCGGTGGAGACCTACGCCGAGGCAGCCGCCGGGTGAGCGAATCACTGCAGAGCACGGTCGAGGCGTTGCTGTTCCTGGCGTCCGATCCCCTGAGCGAGGGGGAGCTGGCCGAAGCGACAGAGACCGGGGTGGATGAGATCGAGACGGCGCTGGGCGCGCTCGCCGAGCAGTACGCCCAAGGACGGCGTGGGATCACGCTGCGCGAGCTGGGCGGCGGCTGGACGCTGGCGAGCGACCCGGCGGCGGAGGATGCCGCCCGGCGCCTGTTCGCTCGCAAGCGCGTGGCGACGCTCACCCCCGCTCAAGCGGAGACACTGGCGATCGTCGCCTACCTGCAGCCGATCTCCCGCCCGGAGATCACGCGCATCCGTGGTGTCAGCGCAGACTCGGCGACCGCGACGCTGCTGGAGCGGGGCCTGATCGAGGAGGGCGGCCGCTCTCAGTTCGGCGCGGTGCTGTACCGAACGGGCACCCAGTTCCTGAAGCTTTTCGGCCTGCGCACGCTCGATGAGCTGCCCGATGTCGCCCGCTGGGATCCGACCCCGGAAGAGCAGGCGACGCTGCGTGAGCGGTTGCTGCGCGCGGGCGAGGCCCGCGCGGGCAATGGCGCGTCGGCAGAGTAGCTCAGGCGGTGCGTCAGGCGGTGCGGGCTCAGGCGGTGCGGGCGGCGAGCTGGCCGCACGCCGCATCGATATCGCGGCCACGCGTTAAACGAACGGTCACGGGGATGTTGCGGGATTCCAGAGCGGCGCGGAACGCGGCGATCGACTCGCGCGAGGAGCACTGATAAGAATCCCGCCCGCCCACGTCGGTGGGGTTGAAGGGGATCAGGTTGACCTTGAAGATTGAAGGCTGGGCGGGCGGGCTCGATGACGTACCTGACAGCGCGCGGGCGAGCGAGAGCGCCTGGGCGTAGCGGTCGTTGACGCCGGCGAGCATCACGTACTCGACGAACACGCGGCGGTGCTTGCGCTCATAGAACGCGCGGCACGCGTCGAGCACGTCTTTCAGCGGATAGCGCTCGTTGACGGGCATCAGCTCCGAGCGCAACGCCTCGTCAGCCGCGTGCAGCGAGAGGGCCAGGCGCAGTGGCATCGGCTGCTCGGCGAGCCGTTCGATCCCGGGAATCCAGCCGACCGTGGAGATCGCGGTGCGCCGGTGGGTGATGCCGATGTCGGGCAATCGCTCGCAGGCGGCCAGGACGTTCTCGAGGTTCAGCATCGGCTCGCCCATGCCCATGAACACGCAGTGGTCGATCGGCCTTTCGATCCGGCGGAAGTGGAGCGCCTGGTCGAGGATCTCCGAGGCGGTCAGGTTGCGCGCGAATTTCATCTGGCCGGTGGCACAGAACGTGCACGTCAGGGGACAGCCGGACTGCGAGGAGACGCAGATCGATCGCCGCCCGTCGCCACCTCCCGGGGTTTCGATAGCGCATCAGCACTGCCTCCAGTGGACGACTATCGACGGTCTGGAACAGCGCCTTGAGCGTGCCGTCGCTCGATCGGGCCTCCTCGGAGAGGGAGAGGCTGGAGAAGGGCAGCTCGCGCTCGAGCGTCTCGCGCAGGGCGCTCGGGAGGTTCGTCATCTGCTCGTACCCCTGCACGCCCTTGGCCGCCCAGGCCCAGATCTGCCCGGCGCGAAAGCGCGGCTCACCGCTGGTCGCGAGCAGTTGATCGAGTAGTCGCAGATCCATGGCCCCTATGGTGGCAGCAGATGCGTTTTGACCAGCGAACCGATCCGATGAGCCTCGTCGCCGACTCCAGTCGATGCGACTAGCCAAGTACCTGGCCCACGCCGGCGTCGCCTCACGGCGCGCAGCCGAGACGGTGATCGCGGGTGGGCGCGTGAGCGTCGACGGCGAGATCGTGCTGGATCCAGCACGCGACGTTGGCGATGAGCACGCGTGACGGTCGATGGCCGACGCGTTGCAAGGCGTCGAGGCACGCGTCGTCTATGTCGTGAACAAGCCGCTCGGCGTGGTGTCCACCGCGCGTGACACCCACGGTCGCCCGACGGTCGTTGAGCTCTTAGATGAGGATCCCACGCACTCTTCCACTCACCCTTCTGCCGACCTGCGCCTGTATCCCGTCGGACGCCTCGACATCGACACCAGCGGGCTGATCCTGCTCACTAACGACGGCGAGCTGGCCAACCGGCTGACCCACCCGAGCTTCGAGGTGCCGAAGACCTACCGGGCGAAGCTCGGCGGTAGGCCGATAGGGGATGGCGCTCTGCGCGCGCTGCGCCGCGGCGTGGAGCTGGACGACGGCCCGACCGCTCCCGCGCGAGCCCGTCGTGTGGGGGCGGCGGGCGCGAATCTGCTCGAGCTGACGATCCACGAAGGTCGCAACCGCCAGGTGCGGCGTATGTGCGAGGCGGTCGGTCACCCGGTGCTGGCGCTGGAACGTATCGCGTTCGGTCCGCTGGAACTGGATGGTCTCGCGGCCGGTGCGTACCGGCGCCTGAGCGAGCGGGAGACCGGGCGCTTACGCGCGCTCTGACACAATCGCGCTTCGTGTCACCATCCCGTCTCTTCGCCCTGCGTGGCGCCATCAGCGTGGATCGCAACGACGCGCAGGACATCCTCGACGCGACGACCGAGCTGATGAAGGCGATCATGGAGCGCAACATGCTCGTGCCGGAGCACGTGGTGAGTTGCATCTTCACCGCCACGAACGACCTCAACGCGGAGTTTCCAGCCGTCGCCGCCCGGGCGCTGGGCTTTGACCGCGTGCCGCTGCTGTGCGCCCGGGAGATCCCCGTGCCGCGCGCGCTGCCGCGCGTGATCAGGGTGCTGATCCATTACTACGCCGAGGAGGACCACGAGTCCCGGCATGTCTACCTAGGTGAGGCAAGCGTCCTGCGCGCGGACCTGCAGGCGGCACAATAGGCGCCGAACGCGATGACCCTCGAGTTCACAGAGCGCATCGCGCGCATCCCGGTTTACCCCGCGGCCGGCGGCTACGCCCAGCAGGAGCCTCTGGTGCGCCTCGCCAGCAACGAGTCGCCCTACCCGCCGCTGCCGGCGGTGCGCGAGGCGATCGAGCACGCCCTCAGCACGCTCAACCGCTATCCCGACCCGACCAACTCGATTCTTCGCGCACGCCTTGCAGACCGCTACGGGGTGCCGGCCACACGGATCGCGATCGGAAACGGCTCCTGCGACATCCTGCTCGCCGCCGGCGAGGCCCTGCTCGAGCCTGGGGCCGAGCTCGTGTACTCCTGGCCGTCGTTCTCGGTCTACCCGCATCTCTCCGCCGCATCTGGAGCGCGCGCGGTGACCGTCCCGCTCGATCGCGAGGAGCGCCACGACCTGCAGGCGATGCTGCGCGAGATCACGGTCGCGACGCGGCTGGTGATCGTCTGCAACCCGAACAACCCGACCGCAACGGCGCTGCCGCTAGCGGACATCGCTGCGTTCGTCGCCGAGGTCCCGCCGCACGTGTGCGTGATCCTCGACGAGGCCTACTGCGAGTTCAACCTGCTCGATGACCCCGACGCGTCGCTGGAGCTGCTCGACCGCCACCCGAACCTCGTGCTGCTGCGCACCTTCTCCAAGGTCTACGGCCTCTGCGGGCTTCGCGTCGGTTTCGCGCTGTGCGGCTCGGAGGATCTGCCGCGAGCGGTCGACCAGGTTCGCCAGCCGTTCTTCTGCAACGCGCTTGCGCAGGCAGCGGCGGTTGAGGCGCTGGCCCACCAGGACGCCGTCACCGAGCGTGTGACGCGCACGATCGCCGAGCGCATCTCGGTCGACGAGCGACTGCGCGCGCTGGGCCTGGACCCGACCGCTCTCGCAGACCAACTTCTGCTGGTTCGCACTCGGCGAGGAGCGCGACGAGGCCGAGGTGATGGAGGGTCTGCAAGCACGCGGCGTGCTCGTGCGCGGCGGCGGCGCTCTCGGCAGCACAGGCGCGCTGCGCGTCACCTACGGAACATCCGAGGAAAATGAGCGCTTCCTGGAGGCGCTTGCCGAAGTGCTGTGAAGGTGCTACAACCTTCTGTGCGACTGACGCATGTCCGCTTCCGTACGAGCATCGCTTCACACCCCCGCGTCATGCCACGTGGTCGTCGTCGTACGCTCTGCGCCTGGCGATTTAGCTAGGCGCTTCGGCCCTGGCCCGTCCGTGAGCGGGTCCCTCGGGCCGCATCGTGTCTCCGTACAGGGAGACCGAGCGCCGTAGCTGCGAGCCCACCCGCTCTCGCAAGCCCATCTTCACGGTTTCGTGCCTCCGGGCGCGGTCTTCACAGCAGAGAAGGCCCCAACACATAAGATTCCCAGGCGTCAGTGAAAGGATGAATCAATGATGATCGTCATGAAGGAGACCGCGACCTCTGAGGAGATCGACGCGGTTGTCGACAAGATCGAGCGCGCCGGCGCGCTCGCCCATCGCAGCCGCGGCGCGCGCGTGACCGTGATCGGCGCGATCGGCGACGTCGAGCAGGACGTCAGCGTCGAGGGTCTCGGGCTCGAAGGTCAACCCGGCGTTGACCGCGTGGTGCCGATCCTCAAGCCCTACAAGCTCGCCTCGCTGCAGATCACCCACGGCGAGCGCACGGTGCTCGACATCGAGGGCCGCAAGATCGGCGGCGATAACTTCGCCCTGATCGCCGGCCCCTGCACGGTCGAGTCGCGCGAGCAGACGCTCAGACCGCGCGCGTGGTGCGCGACGCCGGCGCCACTCTGTTCCGCGGCGGCGCCTACAAGCCGCGCACCTCCCCCTACGCCTTCCAGGGCCTCGGCCAGGAGGGCTTGAAACTGCTGGCCGAGGCGAAGGCCGAGACCGGCCTGCCGATCGTCACCGAGCTGATGGACATCCGCGACCTCGACGCCGTCCTGGAGGTCGCCGACGTGATCCAGATCGGCGCACGCAACATGCAGAACTACCCGCTGCTCGCCGAGATCGGCCGCTCCGGCCGTCCCGCGCTACTCAAGCGCGGCCTGTCTGCGCCGCTGGACGAGCTGTTGATGGCGGCCGAGTACATCCTCAAGGAAGGCAATCCCTCGGTGATGCTCTGCGAGCGCGGCATCCGCACGTTTGATACCGACCACCGCCGCGTCACGCTCGACCTGATGGCCGTGCCGATCCTGAAGGAGCTCTCGCACCTGCCGGTGATCGTCGACCCCAGCCACGCCGCCGGACGGCGCGCGCTGGTGCTGCCGCTGTCGCTGGCGGCCGCGGCCGTCGGCGCGGACGGGATCATCGTCGAGACGCACCCCAACCCCGAGGAGGCCGTCTGCGACGGGCCACAGGCGCTGTTCGCGGACGATTTCGCCGAGTACACCCTCGCGGTGGAGCGTGCCGCGGCGCTGGCCGGCAAGGCGCTCAGCGCGGCGTGAGGGTTGCGATCCTCGGGATCGGGCTGATCGGTGGCTCGATCGGGCTGGCCGCACGCGGACGGGCGGGCGCTGAAGTCTGCGGTTACGACCCCGAGGAGCGCGTGCGCGCGCTGGCCCTCGAGCTGGGTGCGATCGACATGCAGGCGCCGGATATCGCCGGGGCGGTGCGGGATGCGGACGTGGTGTTCGTGGCCGCGCCGGTCGGGGCGCTCCCGAGGACAGTTCGATCGGCGCTCGCCGCCGCGAGCCCCGGAGCGGTGGTCACAGATGTCGGCTCGACCAAGCGGGCCGTTGCCGAGGCGGGCGTGGCGGATGAGCGCTTCATCGGTGGGCACCCCCTCGCTGGCGCCGAGACGGCGGGTGTGGAGCACGCGCGCGCGGACCTGTTCGACGGCGCGACTTGGTACCTGACGCCCGCGCGGGACAGCACCGCCGGCGTGCTGTACGAGCGCCTGCACCGCCTGCTCACGAGCTTCGGCGCGCAACCGGCTGCGATCGACGCCGATACCCATGATCGTCTGATGGCGTCCGTGTCGCACTTGCCGCATGTGTTCGCCAACTTGCTAGTGGCCCAGGCGGCGAGTGTCCTCGATGGGGATGATGAGCAACGCTTGCCGGCCGTCGGCCCAAGCTTTCGTGACGCCACACGCGTGGCCGGTGCGAATACCGCGATCTGGACCGACATCTACCTGTCGAACAGAGACGCGCTGATCGCCGGCATCGACCGGCTGACGGAGCAGTTGGGCGAGGTGCGAGCCGCTCTCCAGCGGGGCGACGCGGCGGCTATATCGGATTGGAACGAGCGCGCCCGGGCCGACCGCGACGGACTGCTCGACGCGGGTCTCACCGGCGGGGTAGCTGGAGAGACGGCGATAGAGCTACGTGCCTCGGTACCCAATCGGCCGGGCGTGATCGCCGAGACTGGCGCTGGCTCTGGGCGAAGCGGGCGTGAACATCGTCGACATGGCCCTCTCCCCCTCCGAGGACAATCGCCAAGGTGTGATCGCGCTGTGGGTCGGTGGCGAGCCACAGGCGGTCCGTGCACAAGAGCTGATCGCGGGCCTCGGCTTTCCGGTGGCGCGGGCATGAGGTGGCGCGGGCATGAACATGCGCTTTGAGCCCTCGGGCGGGCTGCACGGGAGGCTGACCGCGCCGGCGGACAAGTCGCTCTCCCATCGCGCCGCGTTACTCGGGGCGATGGCCTCTGAGCCCGTGCGGATCGAGAACTACCTGCACGCAGCGGACACGACGTCCACGCTTGAGGCCGTGCGCGCGCTCGGCGCGCTGGTGGAGGTGCGTGAGCGGGAGGTCGTGGTGCGCGGCACAGGTCTGCGCGAGGCGCGCGAGCCGGAGGGGCCGATCGACGTTGGCAACGCGGGCACGCTGCTGCGCCTGCTGCCGGGCTGGTTGGCGGCCCAGGAGGGGCGCTCCTTCACGCTTGACGGTGACGATTCGATTCGCCGCCGGCCGGTCGACCGGGTGGCTGAGCCGCTGCGGCTCATGGGCGCGGAGCTGAAAGCGAGCAGTGGGCGCTTTCCGCCGTTTGAGGTGCGCGGCGCGCGGCTGCGCTGCATCTCCCATGAGCTGCCGGTCGCGAGCGCTCAGGTCAAGTCGTGCGTGCTGCTGGCGGCGCTCGCCGCCGATGGCGCCACGACCATCGGTGAGCCGGCGCGCAGCCGCGATCACACCGAGCGGATGCTGCTGCGTGCCGGGGTCAATATCCATCGCAATGGCCGGCATGTGACCGTTGTAAACGCCGATGAGCTGGTGCTCGAGCGGGTGCGGGTGCCTGGTGATTTGAGCTCTGCGGCGTTCATGGTGGCCGCCGGGGTGCTCGTCCCTCACTCGCGCCTGCTGATCGGGGATGTGGGGGTCAACTGGACGCGCACCGGCTTCCTGCGGATCCTGCGCCGGATGCAGGGCATCGTGCTTGGCGACCTCGAGGACGAGTCGGGCGAGCTGTCAGCAGATGAGCCGGTCAGCGACCTCGATGTCGCCCACGGCGCGCTGGAGGGAACAGTCGTTGAGGCCGAGGAGGTTCCACTCGCGATCGACGAGCTTCCCTTGGTGGCGCTGCTCGGCTGCTTTGCCGAGGGCGAGACGATCGTGCGTGGCGCACAGGAGTTACGCGTGAAGGAGTCAGACCGCATCGCGGACGTGGTGGAGGGCCTGCGCGGTCTCGGTGGCGAGATCGAGGCGATCGAGGATGGCTTCGCGGTGCGCGGCAGTGGCGGTCTGCGAGGCGGCACGATCGATGCCCGCGGCGACCATCGTCTGGCGATGATGGGTGCTGTGGCGGGCCTAGCGTCGCGTGAGGGTGTCGAGGTGCTGGGAATGGAGGCCGCCGCGGTGTCCTATCCGGAGTTCACAAAGGATCTGGCGCGGCTGTGCTCATCGCGATCGACGGCCCGGCGGGCGCCGGCAAGTCCACTGTCGCCCGCGCCCTCGCGCACCGGCTCGGGTTCACCTATCTGGACAGCGGCGCGATGTATCGCTGCGTGGCACTGCTCTCGCTTGCCCGCCCTGGCGAGGCGCCCGATGCGCTTGCGCGTCAGGCGAACATCGAGCTGGGCGCCGACGCGGACGAGCGGTCAGCCTCGCGACGGGTTCCACGGAAGTGTCTTTGAATACGTGGGTGCGGCTCGACGGCCGCGACGTGACCGAGGAGATCCGCTCGCCCGAGGTCTCCGAGGAGGCCTCGCGAGTGGCTACTGACCCGGAGGTGCGCGCTGCGCTGGTGTCCTCTCAACGCGCGCTGATGGCGGGCGGCGACTGGGTGGCGGAGGGTCGCGATATCGGCACGGTCGTGGCGCCCGAGGCCGAGCTGAAGGTGTTCCTCACCGCCTCTGCCGGGGAGCGCGCCCGCAGGCGCGCCGCTGAGCTCGGTGCCGATCCCCACGCGATTCTGGCTGAGCAGACGATGCGCGATGAGCGTGATGCCACTCGCGAGCACAGTCCGCTCGTGACGGCCCCAGGTGCGGTCGTGCTCGACACAAGCGGTTTGACGGTCGGGGAGGTGGTAGAGCACATCGTGGCGCTCCTGCGAGCGGTCTCGACCTCCATTTGACCGGGCCCGTCCCGCCCGAGCGCTCGGCCCGGTCATACTGGCCGGATGATGAAGGTCGCCGTCGTCGGCTATCCGAACGTGGGGAAGTCCTCGCTGATCAACCGTCTCACGGGCACGCGCGAGGCTGTCGTGCACGAGCGCCCTGGCGTCACGCGCGACCGTAAGGAGCTCGACTGCGAGTGGAACGGGCGGCGCTTTGCGCTGATCGACACGGGCGGCGTGGACTTCCAAGATGAAGATCCGCTCGCCGGCTCGATCCGTGACCAGGCGCGCGCGGGACTCGCGGACGCGCAGGTGGCGGTGCTCGTGGTCGACTCGCGTGCTGGGGTACGGCCCGGCGACGAGGAGATGGCGGACCTCTTGCGCCGCTCGTCGCTGCCGGTGATCGTGGTGGCGAACAAGTGCGATGGCGTCGCCGAGATCCCGCTGGCCTCGGAGTTCCATCGCCTCGGCCTCGGTACGCCGATCCCCGTCTCGGCCGCCCAGGGTCTCGGAACCGGGGATCTGCTCGACGCTATCGTCAACTTGCTGCCCGCGGGAGAGGATGAGCCCGACACGGACACCGTGCGTCTCGCGATCATCGGCCGGCCGAACGTCGGCAAGTCCTCGCTCGTAAATCGTTTTCTGGGCGAGGAGCGGGTGATCGTCTCCGACGTCGCCGGCACCACGCGCGACGCGATCGACATGCCGCTGATGGTCGGCGAGCGCAAGCTGACCCTCGTCGACACAGCTGGCATGCGCCGTCAGTCGAAGGTGGCCGACTCGATCGAGTACTACACCGCTCTGCGCTCCCAGCGCGCCGCTGAGCGCGCGGACGTGGCGCTGGTGGTGTGCGACGCCCGCGATGGCGTAACGGCTCAGGATCTGCGGATCGCGGAGCTCGCGATGAAGGCTGGATGTGCCACCGCGATCGTGCTGAACAAGTGGGACCTGCATTCGGATTCCCACCCAACCCCGGAGGACGATCTCGATCACGAGCGCGCGCGTGTGGCAGAAAAGCTGCGCCTGCGCCCGCGTGTGCTTACCGCGAGCGCGTTGACCGGCCGCCACGTGGCACGCCTGTTGACAGAGGCACTCGCGCTCGGTGATCGCATGGCTGGGCGCATTCCCACCGCCGAGCTCAACCGGTTCCTCTCCGAGACCGTCCAGGCTCGTCAGCCGCCCGTAGGCACACGCCGGGGCTCGAGTCAGCACCGGTTGAAGCTGATCTACATGGCCCAGATCGGCGAGCGGCCGCCGCGCTTTGCGATCCAGATCAATTCGCGGGCGCGCGTTACGCGCGACTACGCATACTTCTTGGAGAACCGCCTGCGTGCGCGCTACGGAATGGACGGCGTGCCGCTCGTGATCGACTTCGTCGAGCGCGGCCAACGCGGCCGTGAGGCCTCAGGGCGCGAGGGCGTGGCTAAACGCAAACGTGTGAGAAGCGCTCAGACCTCCTAGCTCCCCTATCCTCTATCGACTTTTCGCCTGCGACCCTGGAGCGATTACCAAACCCATGAGCCAGCATCCTGACAATGAGTACCTGTTCACCTCCGAGTCTGTCACGGAGGGGCATCCGGACAAGATCGCCGACCAGATCTCCGACGGCGTGCTCGACGCTGTGCTGCGAGACGACCCCTACGGCCGTGTGGCTTGCGAGACGCTCGTCAACACTGGCCTGATCGTGGTCTCCGGAGAGATCTCGACCGACACCTACGTGGACATCCAGGAGATTGCGCGCGAGACTGTCCGCAAGATCGGCTACACCGACGCCGAGCTCGGCTTCTCGGCTGACTCCTGCGCCGTGCTGAACGCGATCGACAAGCAGTCGCCGGACATAGCGCAGGGGGTCAACGAGGCTTACGAGAAGCGCACCGACGTGACCGACGATGACGAGCTCGACGTCGCCGGCGCCGGCGACCAGGGCATGATGTTCGGCTACGCGAGCAACGAGACACCGTCGCTGATGCCGCTGCCGATCTCCCTGGCTCATCAGCTCGCAAAGCAGCTCGCCGCCGTGCGTCACGACGGCGCGCTCGACTACCTGCGCCCGGACGGCAAGACCCAGGTCTCGGTCCGCTATGTCGATGGCAAGCCGGTGGGGATCGAGAAGCTGCTGATCTCCACCCAGCACGCCGAGCACGCGACGCAGAAGCAGATCACCGACGACCTCTGGGAGCAGGTCGTCGTCCCGGTGCTGCCGGCTGAGATGTTGGATGCCAACGCGCTGCGCCGCGACTTCCTGGTCAACCCGACGGGTCGCTTCGTGATCGGCGGGCCGGTCGGCGACTGCGGTCTGACGGGACGCAAGATCATCGTCGACACCTACGGTGGCATGGCCCGTCACGGCGGCGGCGCGTTCTCCGGCAAGGACCCCTCCAAGGTTGATCGCTCGGCCGCCTATGCCGCCCGCTGGGTCGCCAAGAACATTGTCGCCGCGGGCCTCGCCGAACGCGCGGAGGTCCAGGTTGCCTATGCGATCGGCGTTGCGCATCCGGTGTCGGTGATGGTCGAGACGTTCGGCACCGAGAAGGTCGGCCGCGGGCAGATCGCCCGACTGGTTGACGAGCACTTCGACCTGCGCCCGGGAGCTTTCCGCGAGGAGCTCAAACTGCATCGCCCGATCTACCAGAAGACCGCCGCCTACGGGCACTTCGGCCGAGATGATCAAGACTTCACGTGGGAGCGGACCGACAAGGCCGCGGCGCTGCGTTCTGCCGCGGGCCTCTGACCGGGAGCAAGTCTAATGTGGCGGCGTGTCCGCCATTGCCCAGGTTGAGCCGATGACAACGGCCCGCGCGCTGCGCGGGCCGTTTGACTACCGGCTGCCCCCGGAGTTGCGCGGCGGAGCGGTACAGGTAGGTTCGATGCTGGTTGTGCCCTTCGGCCGGCGTGAGGTGCTGGGCGTGGTCGTCGGCCTGGCCGAGCGCAGCGAGGTTGCCGATGAGAAGCTGCTCGCTCCGCTGCGCGCACTGGATGAAGGCCCTCCCGCGCTGCCCGGCGATCTGGTCGAGCTGGCCGAGTGGATCGCGGTGGAGTACTGCTCGACGATTTCACGTGCGCTCAGCCTCGTGCTGCCGCCCGGCGCCGCGCGCCGTTTGAGCGGACGCAAGCGCCGCGCGGTCACTCGCAGCGTGCATCTGCCCGTCGGTGCGCGCAGTCCCGAGCCGCCGGTGTTGACCACCGAGCAACGGGACGTGCTCGAGTCTTTGACGGTGGCGCTCGCCGCGCGCGAGGGGCACATGTCCCAGAGGACGGGGTCGCGGCAGCTGCTGCATGGGGTTACGGGCTCCGGTAAGACCGAGATATACCTGCGCGCTGCCGCGACCGTCCTTGCGCAGGGACGCGGTGTGATCGTGCTGGTCCCGGAGATTGGGCTGACCCCTCAGATCGTGGGGCGCTTCCGCGAACGCTTTGGCGATACCGTCGCTGTGCTGCATTCGCAGCAGCGGCCGGCCGAGCGCTACGAGGAGTGGCGGCGACTGCGCTCGGGAGAGGCGCGAGTCTGCGTAGGCCCCCGCTCAGCGGTGTTCGCGCCGATCGAGGATCTCGGCCTGATCGTCATCGATGAGGAGCATGACGCCTCCTACAAGCACGAGGGCGACCCGCGCTACGACGCTCGCGACGTCGCCGCCGAGCGTGCCGTGCGCTGCGGAGCGCTGCTGCTGCTGGGCAGCGCCACTCCGCGACCGGAGAGCGTGCACGCTACGCACCGGCCGCTACGGTTGCCCGGCCGCGTGGATGGGCGTCCCTTGCCGGAGGTGCAGATCCTCGACATGCGTGGTGAGACCCAGGGTCTGCACCCGTTGACCGCTCGCGCGCTTGCCGAGGTGCGCAGCGCTGGTGGGAAGGCAATGGTTCTGCTCAACCGCCGCGGCTGGTCGAACTTCCTCTCTTGTCGCTCCTGCGGGCGGGTGTGGAGCTGCCCCGACTGCGACGTTGCGCTCGTGCTGCATCGCGCCGAGGGGTATGTCGCATGTCACCACTGCGGACACCGCGAGTCCGCTCCGGGTAGCTGTGGCGACTGCGGATCGACGGCGGTGGCACGTCATGGCGCGGGTACCGAGCGCGTGCAGCACGAGCTCGCGGCCACGCTCGATGACGGAAGCTTCCCCGTGTTCCGCCTGGACGCCGACGTGGCCGGCGCCGGTGCAGCCAAGGACAGTGTGGGGGCGGTGCTACGCAGCTTTGAGGCAGCCCCCTCGGGGGTTCTGATCGGTACCCAGATGGTGGCTAAGGGCCACGACTTCCGCGACGTGACGCTCGGAGTCGTGCTCGACGCTGACGCCACCCTGCGCTTCCCCGACTTCCGCGCCGAGGAGCGCACGTTCGCGCTGATCGCGCAACTCGCCGGCCGGGTTGGACGCGGCGGCGAGGGCCGCGTGCTGGTGCAGAGCATCGCCCCTGAAGCACGCTCGATCGAGCACGCCGCGTGCCATGACAGTGACGGCTTCCTGGCGGGCGAGCTGGAGCGGCGCGCGGCGCTCCGCTACCCGCCCTTCTCGCACCTGATCAGGATCGTGTGCGCCGCTGTTGATCCCGTCTCGGCGCGTGCGGCGGCGGATGCGCTGCGTGCGCGCTTACGGTCCACGCCGCCCGGTCCCGACTCCAGCGTGCTCGGGCCGGCCTCGCTGTTTCGGTTGCGCGGCCGCGAGCGCCAGGTGCTCGTGGTAAAGGCCGCCGAGCGCCGTCTCGCCGTGCACGCGGTGGGAGCGGCCGTGCGGCGAGTGGCGGCGGCGCGGGAGCACGCGGGCGTGAGCTTCAGCGTGGACGTCGACCCGCAATAAACTCAAAGGCGATGGCCGAGACAGACGAGCTGGTCGAGTCCGAGGAGGAGCAGGAGCCGCCCAAGGAGCTCGACGCAGAGACTCGCGCGCGCCGTGACGCGGCGCTGAGCCACGTACGCAAGCTCGGTGACCCGGTGCTGCGCGCGAGCGCGCTCCCGGTGGACCGCTTCGATGAGGCGCTGCGGTCTGAGATCGAGCGCATGGGGGAGCTGATGGGGGACGCCCTCGGGATTGGGCTGGCGGCGACCCAGATCGGGATCCTGCACCGCGTGCTCGTCTACCGCGCGGATCCTGAGGACCCGCTGACCGTGCTCGTCAATCCGATCCTCGAGTGGTCCAGTGAGGAGACGGAGACCGCCAGCGAGGGGTGCCTGAGCATTCCCTTCGTCCATGTCGATGTGGAGCGCCCTGCCGAAGTGCGGGTACGTGCGCGTGACGGGTATGGCGATGAGCTGAAGGTACAGGGGAGTGGGTTGACCGCGAGGGTGATCCAGCACGAGATGGATCACCTCGACGGCGTCCTGATGATCGACCGCATCTCGCGAGAGGAGCGCAAGGAGGCGATGCGCGCGATGCGCGAGGCGCAGCTCGAGGCGAGTGAGGCGGGCGGCCGCGCCAATCGTGCTGCGCCGGACGCGGGTGAGGACCGGGACGCGGGCGAGGCTGCCCGAGATGCCGGTGAGGGCGTCATCGAGGCTTCCCCCGACGCGAGTCCCGCCTAGCGGCGCGCGAGTAGATCTGATCTTGCGCACCGTCTTCCTTGGAACCTCCGAGTTCGCTGCCGCTGTGCTCGAGCGGTTGGTTGCGAGCGATCACCGTCCGACGCTGGTGCTGAGCCGGCCCGACCGCCCACGAGGTCGTGGCCGGCGGATGGCCACGCCACCCGTTGCCGAGCGGGCACGTGCACTGGAGATCGCGCTGGAGCAGCCCGAGAGCGTGAATGAGCCGCCGGTACAGGCGCTGATTGCAGAGGCTCGGCCGGAAGCTGTGGTGGTGTGCGCCTTCGGAGCGCTCATCAAGGAGCCACTGCTATCAGAGCACGAGCTGTTGAACGTGCATCCGTCGCTGCTGCCGCGCTGGCGTGGGGCGGCGCCGATCGAGCGCGCGATCATGGCCGGTGATGAGCGTACCGGGGTGTCGATCATGCGTCTCACCGCGGGGCTCGATAGCGGGCCGGTGTGCCTCACCGCCGCCGTGCCGATTGCTCTCGAGGACACCTATGGGTCGCTCGCCACATGCCTGCGGGAGCTCGGCGGTGATCTACTCGTGCGAACGCTGGACCTCCTCGCGGGGGCGCAGGCGCCGGTGTTTGCCGAGCAGGGCGAGGCTGGCATCACATACGCCGAGAAGATCTCACCCGAGGACCGTCTGCTCGATCCGGGCAGAGCGGCGAGCGAACTGGAGCGCACTGTGCGTGCCCTGCATCCACACATCGGCGCACGGGTCGCGCTTGCGGACGGGACGCTGCTGGGTGTGCGCCGCGCGCGTGAGGCGGCAGAGAGGACACCGGTGGGAGCGCTGACGGTCCTCGCGGGGCGACTGCTGTACGGGGCCCGCGATCGTGCGCTGGAGTTGCTCGAGGTGCAACCGCCGGGCGGTCGTCCGATGGACGCGGCTGCCTACCTGCGTGGACATGCCCGCTAAGGCACGAGTCTGCGCCTATGTGGTGCTGCGCCGGGTGTTCGAGGATGGGGCTTACGCCGACCGTGCGCTGCAGGGAGAGGCGAAGCGCCTCGACACACGCGACCGGGCACTGGCGATGCGCCTCGCTCTATGGCACGGTGCAGCGCAAGGGCACGCTCGACTATTTGATCGAGCGACTCGCCGAGCGCCCACCGGACCGGCTGGATGCGCGACTGCTGGCGGCGCTGCGACTGGGGCTCTATGAGCTGCTGTTTCTCTCCGGTGCGCCCGATCGCGCGATCGTGGCCGACGTGGTGGAGCTGGCGAAGGGAGGTGCTCGCGGTGGCCACGGACTCGTCAACGCGGTGCTGCGGCGCGCCGTGCGTGAGGGCCCCGCACTGCTTGCGCAGCTGAGCGACGCAACGCCCGAGCAGGCAGCGGTTCTCCACTCCCATCCGGAGTGGATCGCACAACTGTGGTGGGAGCAGCTAGGAGCGAGTGACGCCCGTGCGTTGATGAGCTACGACAACGAGCCAGGCGAGGTGGCGCTGCGCGTGAACACGCTGCTCACCGATGCCATCACACTGGCGGGTGAGCTCCCGGTTGCAACCCATGCCGACCCGGGCTTGCCCGAAGCGCTGGTGCTGGAGGGTCCGTTCGACGCCCACAACTCGCCCGCGTGGCGTGCGGGGGCGTTCCTGGCGCAGTCACGAGCGGCGATGCGCGTTGCCCGGGTGCTCGATCCGCAGCCGGGCGAGCGGGTACTCGACCTGTGCGCCGCGCCGGGTGGCAAGAGCACCCATCTCGCTGCGTTGATGGGAGGCCAGGGCGAGTTGGTGGCGGTCGAGCGCAACGCGCGGCGGGCGGGCGCGCTGACGCGCACCGCGCAGCGGCTGCATGCCTCCAATGTCCGTGTCGAGGTCGTGGATGCCGCCGAGGAGCGCCCGGAGGGGGCCGTGTTTGACCGGGTCCTGGTCGATCCGCCGTGCTCGGGGCTGGGGACGCTGCAGGCGCGCGCCGACCTGCGCTGGCGGGTGACCCCGAAGGATGTCCACGAGATGACGCTTACTCAGGCCGCGATCCTTGCTGCCGGTGCTGCGGCGCTCCGTCCGGGTGGCGTGCTGGTCTACTCTACGTGCACGATCTCTCCGACCGAGAACGAGCGCCAGATCGCGGCTTTCTTGGATACCCACCTCGACTTCAGCTGCGATGACCTCGCAGTCGAGCTTCCCTGCCTGCAGATGCGTCCACCTGCCAGCAGCTCGGCAAGCACTGCGAGCACGGCAGGGCTCGTGTTGACGCTGCCTCACCG
This sequence comes from uncultured Solirubrobacterales bacterium, assembly GCA_963804555.1. Taxonomy (GTDB): domain Bacteria; phylum Actinomycetota; class Thermoleophilia; order Solirubrobacterales; family Solirubrobacteraceae; genus Palsa-744. The sequence goes on along the minus strand of CAWDQX010000003.1, from coordinate 328,138 downwards.
CGACCACACAGCCGGCTTCTTCATCGCCCGGCTGCGCCGGAGCTGAGCGCGATGGCGAGCGAGGGAGCCTCAGGTAGCGCGCCGGTCGATCTCGGGCCGAAGTGCCCAAATTGTGGCGAGCCGTGGCTGCGCGCCACCAACCTGCCTGGACGCTATCGCTGCGTGTATTGCCTGCATCGCTTCGAGCTCACCTCCGTATGTCCCAACTGCGGCGAGCATTCGACGATCGTGCGGATGTCCTCCACGGCGCTCGTCAAATGCAACAACTGCGGCGATTCGATGTTGCAGCCGATATGACAGACATGGCATTGCGCGGCGGCAAGAACGGCGGCAATAAAGGGTGGCCGAGGTGGCCGAGGTGAGCGGTTCGGCGAGCCAGCTCCTGAGCGGCGTGCGTGTTGCGCCGTCGATCCTGTCCGCTGACTTTGGCCGACTGCGCGAGCAGGTCGAGGAGGTCTTGCAAGCGGGTGCGCGTGTGATTCACGTCGACATCATGGATGGACACTTCGTGCCCCCAATCACCGTCGGTCCGCTGGTCGTCGCGGCGCTGCACGAGCAGGTCACCCAAGCCGGCGGGATGCTCGACGTACACCTGATGATCGAGCGCCCTGAGCGGCACGTTGCCGACTTCCTGCAGGCCGGCGCCGACTCGATCACCTTCCATGCCGAGGCAACCCCTCACGTCGCCTACACCGCGGATCTGATTCGACAGGGCGGGGCGGGAGTCGGGGTGGCGGTCAACCCGGCCACCCCCGTGGGCGCGCTGGCCGAGGTGGTCGAGCTGCTCGACATGGCTTTGTGCATGACCGTCAACCCCGGCTGGGGAGGGCAGCCGTTCATCGCGCACTCACCGCAGAAGATCGAGCGAATCCGCGCAATCGTCGGTACTGAAGTGGCCGTCGAGGTGGACGGGGGGATCGACCCCGAGACGGCGCCCCGCTGCCGGGAGGCGGGCGCGAGCGTGTTTGTGGCCGGCTCGGCGATCTTTGGCTCGCCCGACCCAGGCGCGGCCTACCTGGCGATTACGGCGGCCACCGGCGCCGTCTGAGACAGCCCCGCGCGGCGTTTGTAGATGACGCTCAGCATCAGCGCCAGCAGGCTCGCGGCGCCAAAGTAGCCGATCTCGGTGCGCAGCAATTCTTCGCCGACGACTGGCAGGAGCATCCAGACGACGAAGACGGCTGCCGCCGCGAGCCAGCACACGGCCGCCGTGCGTGCCTGATCGCGGGCGAGGATCGCCTGGTTGAGCGCCCCCGAGGTCAGGTGCATGCCCATCCCCAGCCCGATCAGCGCGAGGCCGAAGCGGTTGTAGTCGTGGTGTTGACCGAAGAGATGCGACATCACCAGTGGGCCGATCGCAAGCAGGCCGAGCGCCACCGCGACGGCGAACGCGGCGATCGCGAGCACGGTCACGCGGATCGCACGCGCGAAGGCCTCGTGGCCCTCGGTAACCTCCAGGCCGGTCAGATGTGGCAGCAGCGAGGTCTGGATCGCCTGGAAGAGCTGCAGGGGCGCGCGGGCGATCAGCAGCACGTTGAAGACGATCCCCGCGAGCGCGCGGTCCGCGGACGTGGCGTCGACCGTCAGGACGGCCGCGTTCAGGAGTGTCTGCTCGGCGAGCATCACTCCTGAGACCGCGAACGCGAAGCTCGACCCACGACGCACCGAGAGCTCGTCGGCGGCGACTGCCTCCTCGACACCCATTGATGAAACCCCACCCACCCCCGCGAGCGCCGCGTCGAGCTCCTCGAGCTCCGGCGCCCCCCGGGACTCGTCAGAGCGTCGCGCAAACGCGGCAGGCACCACGACGAGCGAGACGAAGGGCGCTGCCGCGATCCCGAGCACGACCGCGGTCTGCCCGTGGGTGATGCCAAGCGCCACCGCCAGCGCGAAACACAGACGGGAGAGTGATTCCGTCAGCACGAGGCCGCCGAACAGCCCAAAGTATTCGTGTCCGGCCAGCCAGCCACGGGCGAAGTAGCTGGCGGCGTATGCGAGCGTGCCGACGGCGAGCACGTCGTAGAGGACGGCGTAGTGGTCGAAGACGTGATTGACGAGCTCGTCTTTGAGGGCCAGCGCCACGACCAGGAACGTGAGCGCGAAACCGGCCTGGATCGCGATCGGGACGCGTACGGAGTGCTCGGCGTGCCCGAGCGCGCGGCGTTCGGCGATCGTGCGCGAGAGCAGCTGTTCGATCGGCCGGTAGATCACCGAGATGATCACGAACATCACCGACCACAGAACGTCGATCCGCTTGGCCGATTCTTCCCCCAGCACGTGACTTGCGATCGAGAAGTAGGCGAGTGTGAGCAGCCCAGTCGAGGCGATCCCGATCGAGAGGATCCGCGCGCCGCTGCCGTAGGAGCGCGGCGCGCGGTTAGAGCCGGACAAGCAGCATCGTCCAGGGGAACGGCGAGCGGACCTCGGCGACCTGGCCGTAGCGCGAGAGCAACGCGACGAACGAGCGCCGCGACCAGTGGTTCAGGTGCCCGGGTGTGTTCCCGAGGTCCGACCAGTAGGCGCCGCGCGCCATGTTCAGCCCGCGCCAGAGCGGCTCGCGGGGAACCGAGACGAGCAGGTGACGTTCCGCGCAGCGGGCCATCTCGGCAAGCGTGTGCTCGGGATCGGGGACGTGCTCGAGCACCTCGATCGCGCTTGCCAGGTCGAACTCGTTCTCCGCGAACGGCAGGTTCTCGGCGTGCATCACTTGATAGGAGAGGTTCGGCGCCTCGCGCTCGGCCCAGCCCGCCTGGATCGACTCCTCCTGCAGATCGATCCCCACCACGCGCCGCTGCTCGCCCAGCCGCTGCGCCCACTTGTGCACGAGTACACCCTCGCCACAGCCGACGTCGAGCAGCGATCTGGGGTCGGCCTGCGCGAAGAGCTCGTCGAGCGTGCGCTCGAAGGCGCTCATCAGACGCCTCACGACCGGGTTGGAGGAGCCGTACTTGTCGTAGGTGTTGCCGGTGACGATCCCCTCATCGGAGACGGTGACGGCGCCGCTCACAGGCGCACCGCCTCGTGCTCCTCCGTCCCTTCCCGCCTCTTTGTCGTACCTCTATGCTCGTCGCTCTCCGGGCTTCCCAGATCGCTGGGATTCGCGGCGGGCAGGAGGCCTGGCTCGTAGTGAGATGGCGCGATCTTCAGCTCCAGCTCGATGCGCCGCACACGCTCGAACGTCTTCTGTGTCATCACCCGCTGTGCAGCGAGCAGGTCGCCGATCACACCCAGCGCCCACAGCACGACGGCCGCGATGAACAGCACGGCACCTAGGATCAATGACTGCACGTGGCCCTTGCCGCTGCCGTCGGCGAAGGCCACGACGAAGCGGATCCAGACCGCGAGTGCGGCCACGCCGATCAGCGCGGAGAGGCTCCAGAACACACGCAGCGGCTCATACTGAGCGTAGATGCGGAAGATCGATACGGCGTTACGACGCACATAGGCGCCCATCGAGGGGAACAGGCGCGACTCGCGCGTCTTCGGGTTGGTGCGGATCGGTACGTGATCGATCGCGACGAGCTGCTTGCCCGCTTGGATGATCGTCTCCAGCGTGTAAGTGAACTTCGAGACCACGAGCATCTGGATCGCGGCCTCGCGGTTGTATGCGCGAAAGCCGGAGGTGGTGTCCGGCACCGATGTGGAGGAGGCCTGGCGCACGACCCACGAGCCGAGACGCTGGAGCGACTTCTTCAGCGGTGAGAAGTGCTCGATGCCCGTGACCTCGCGATCACCGACGACCATGTCGGCGCGCCCGGCGAGGATTGGCACGACGAGCCTTGCGATGTCCGGGCCGTAGTACTGGTTGTCGGCATCGGTGTTGACGATCACGTCGGCGCCGAGCTTCAGGCAAGCGTCCAGGCCCGCCTGGAATCCCGCCGCCAAGCCCTTGTTGTTCGTCAGGCGCACGATGTGGTCGATGCCATGCGCGCGCGCGACTGCGATCGTCTCGTCAGTCGAGCCGTCGTCGATCACCAGCCGCTCTACCGTGTCGAAGCCATCGACCTCCCTGGGTAGGTCTGCAAGCGTTCGCGGTAGCTGGTCTGCCTCGTTGAAGCAGGGGATCTGAATGATGAGCTTCACTTTGTGCTTGCAAGGATAGGCTCTGCGGCTCATGGCCAGCGCCACGCTCAGCAAGCCGCGGCAGGACTCGACCCCGCTGCAGCGGCTGCGCGCGGTGAACGCCTCGACGTGGGCGAAGGTCGCCTTTGTGGTGCTATGCGTGGTGGCGCTGTTCGGGTACTTCGCGTTTCCGACGTACCCGACCTACGACTCCTTCTATGCGCTGCTCTGGGGCCGGGACCTGCTGCACCTGCACCTGCCTGACTTCGAGGTCTACCGTGGCCCCACCGAGCATCCCCTCGCAATCGCCTTCGGAGTGCTGTGCTCGCTGTTCGGTCAAGGCGGCGCGCGGCTGATGGTGTTCGGCTCGATCGCCTCGTTCGTGGCGCTCGTCGCGGGCGTGTACCGTCTCACGCGGCTGTGCTTCGGACCGGTCGTCGGGATGTTCGCGGCGCTGTTGATGCTCAGCCGCTTCTACGACGAGAACCTCGCCGCGCAGGGCTACCTCGACCTCTCCTACGTCGCGCTGATCGTCTGGGCGGTGGCGTTGGAGGTGCAACGGCCCCGGCGGGGAACGGCGGTCTTCATCATGCTCGCCGCCGCCGGGCTGCTGCGCCCCGACGCATGGGTCCTGAGCGGCGTCTACTGGCTGTGGTGTTGCTGGCCCGGCAGGGGCCCGTCGATCGAGGACCGCAAGCGCCTTCAGTATCTCGGCCTGGCGGCGATCGCACCGTTGATATGGGTCGTCGCCGACGCGATCGTGACCGGGAACCCGCTCTACTCGTTGCATTCGACCGCCGGCCTCGCGCAGGAACTCGGACGTACGCAGGGATTCTCGAGCGTACTGGCCTCGGTGTGGACATATTCGGTGCGAATCGACAAGCTGCCGGTCGTGCTCGGCGGCCTGATCGGCGTGCCGATCGCTGTGTGGCTCGCTCCGCGGCGCGTGCTCGTTCCGCTCGCGGTGCTGATCCTGCTGGTGTTTGTGTTTGTGGCGGAGGGCGCTGTCGGCGCGTCGGTGATCGATCGTTACTTGATGGGCGCCGCATCGGTGCTGCTGGTCTTCTGCGCGGTGGCGATCGGCGGCTGGGCGATGATGGAGCGTGGATCGAAGCTGCGCCGTGCGTGGATGGTTGCGGCGGCGGCGCTGGTGCTCTACGGAGCGGTGTCTGCCGCCACCACGTTGAGTCTGTCCAGTCTGCGCACGACGCTTGCTTATCACGAGGACTTCCACAAGGGGCTGGCGGTCGCGCTGGCAGACCCGGCGGTGAAGGCCGAACTGAGGCGCTGTCCGCTGGTCTCGCTGCCGAACAACAAGCTGATCCCCGATGCGCGCTGGATCCTCGACAGCGTCGGACAGCGCAACATCGTTGCCCGCAGCCAGGCGCGCGCTGATGTCGGAAAGGGCTCGCACGCGCTCGAGAACCGCATCCTCCGTGGCAGTGTCGCGATCTATCCGCTGGGCAGCGCGGTGTTCTTTGAGGCGATCGTCGATGTCGGCGATGACCCGCGCGATCAGATTCCACTCGCCGGGTTCAAGCGCATCTTCACCAGTCGCTACTACGCGGTATATGGCAACTGCTGAGGAGCCAAAGCTCGGCCAACGGCTCCTCTATGGGGCCGAAGGCTCACGCCGGTGGGCTTGGTCCGGGTTGGCAGTCGTGCTCGGTGGTGGTCTCGTACTCCGTCTGTGGGGAGTCGCGCAGGGGTTGCCCTATGCGTACAACGCAGACGAGGCAGACCACTTCGTGCCCAAGGCGATCGCGATGTTCGGGCACAGTCTGAATCCCAAATACTTCGCCAACCCGCCGGCGTTCACATACGTGCTGCACTTCGTTTTCGCCCTCTGGTTCGGGGGTGGGGCGGGCGCGCGGCACGCATTTGCGTTGCACCCCGACGAGGTGTACACGCTCGCTCGCGTGATCGTCGCACTGCTTGGCACAACGGCGCTGTGGCTGCTGTACGCGACGGGCGCACGTCTGTTTGGCCGTGGCGTTGGCCTGCTTGCGGCGGCGATCGAGGCGGTGGCGTTTCTGCCGGCCTTCTATGCGCATCTGGCGCTAAACGATGTACCCACGCTTGTGCCGCTGACCCTGTCGTTGCTGGGCAGCGCGGGTGTGTTGCGCAAAGGCCGCCGGATCGACTACCTGGTGGCAGGGGTGGGTCTGGGCTTGGCCTGCGCGAGCAAGTACACCGCTGGGATTGTCGTGTTGCCGTTGATCGCGGCGGCTGCGACGCGCTATCTGAGCATTGAGCCGGGCGCCGGCGCATACTTGATCGGCCGCCGGGCGGTGATCGGTCTCGTGCTGGCGGGCGTGAGCGCGCTGGTGGTCTTCCTGGTCGCGAACCCTTATGCGGTGCTCGACTATCAGAGCTTTCACTCCGAACTGGTGCATCAGTCGACGCTCTCCGCCGAAACCCAGGGCAAGCTCGGTGCGCCAAGAGAGGGGGGCGTTCTCTACTACCTGTGGTCGCTTACCTGGGGTCTTGGCTGGGTGCCCGCGTTGGCGGCGCTCGGCGGGGCGCTGATGATTTGGGGCAAGGAGCAGCGACTTGGCTGGCTGTTGGTGCCGGCGCCGCTGCTGTTCCTTGCGTTTATGGGTCTGCAGGGGCGCTACTTTGGGCGCTGGCTGTTGCCGATCTTCCCGATTCTCTGCCTGCTCGCGGCGTTCTTTGCGTTGCGGATCGTTGGGGCGCTCGGAACCTCGCGCAGGCTAAGGTTCGGCGTCGCGGCTGTGCTCGTTGTGGGACTTTTGGCTCAAGGCCTCGTGTACAGCGTCCACTCCGGCCTGGTGCTTTCGCGCGCCGACACGCGCAACCTGACGCGGGCTTGGATGGTGGCGAACGTGCCGAAGGGTGCGCTGATCGTGGCCGAGCCGGTTTCGCCCGACGAATGGGCGCGCGAAGTGATCCCCGGGACGTCGACCGCGGGCAATCCCTACCGCTGGCCTAAGTACGCCTCGCTGCTGTCGCGGATCTCCGCCGACGGAGCGCTCGAACTCGAAGCGAGCCGACTGCCGAGTCGGAATCGAGGACTACGTGCCGCACGCTCAGCCCCGCCCTGATCGGCTACTACGAGAGTCACTCCTACTGCTGGATCGTGAGCGGCTCCACGCAGGCCGGGCGAGCGTTTGCCGACCCAAAGGCGGTGCCGCAGGCGATTGCCTACTACGCGGCGCTGGCCAAGCAGGGCGAAGTGGTCTATCGCGCCTCTCCGTATTCGCATGGGCGGAATCGGGTGGCATTTGACTTCGACTGGAGTTTTGACTACTACCCCCTTGCTTACTACCGGCCAGGACCGGAAATGATCGTGTATCGCCTGCACGGAGGTCGTTGCGCATAGCACTCGGGGATATCCTGAGTGATCATGACCACCTGCACCGATACCGACCGGATGCACTTGGAGCGCGCGATCGAGCTCGCGCGCAAGGGTGTCGGCGCGGTCAAGCCCAACCCGGTCGTAGGGGCGGTGGTCGCTCGCGACGGCGAGGTGCTGGGCGAGGGTTGGCACGAAGAGTTCGGAGGGGTGCACGCGGAGGTCAACGCGATCGAGGCGTGCGGTGTGGCGGACCTGGGTGGAGCGACGCTGTATGTGTCGCTTGAGCCGTGCTGCCACGAGGGCAAGACGCCTCCGTGCACTGACGCGATCCTGCAGGCGGGGATCAAGCGGGTGGTCGTGGCCTCCGACGATCCCACGGAGAAGGCCTCGGGACGAGGTTTGGGGATCCTCCGCGACGAGGGCGTGGAGGTACTGCTCGCCGACAGCGAGCTCGCGGCGCGTGCGCGGCTGCTCAACCAGGCGTTCCGCAAGCACGCCCGTGTCGGGCGACCCTGGGTGCTGTTCAAGTCCGCGATGACGCTCGATGGCAAGGTCGCCACCCGCACCGGCGACTCCCAGTGGATCAGCGGTGAGGACAGCCGCGAGCTTGCCCATCGCTGGCGCGCATCGGTCGACGCGGTGGTCGTTGGCATTGGCACCGCGCTGGCGGACGATCCGCGGCTGACGGCGCGGCCGGACGGGCTGGCGGCCGAGTTGCCACCACAACCGCGACGCGTGGTGTTCGACTCGCTCGCGCGCCTGCCGCCCCTCTCGCAACTCGTGGCCGCGGCGGCGGAGATACCGCTCACGATCGTGGTCTCGCGGGCGGCGGCACGGGCAGACACCGACGCGCTGGAGGCGGCTGGAGTACAGGTGCTGGTGGCGACCGGGGAGAACGAGCCGGCACGGGTCCGATCGGGGCTCGAGCAGTTGGGTGCTCTGGGTGTCACCGCCATTCTGCTGGAGGGCGGCCCGCATCTCGCCGGGGCATTCTTGGACGCTGGCGAGATCGATGAGATCCGCCTGTTCCTCGCGCCGCTGCTGCTGGGCGGAAGCGCGGCTCGCGATCCGTTGGAGGGGAAGGGAGTCGAGCAGATCTCCGAGGCGCTGCGCGCGCTCACCTTCGACTGCGAGCGCGTCGGCGAGGATCTGTTGATCTCGGCACGCCTACGCGAGTGGTGAGCCGATGAACGCGCATGGCGGCGCTGGGCGGCGTCCTCGGTCGCTCGTGTGCAGAGCACACTTCGCTCCCTGCGTCCTGGGTGGGCGGGTCTTCATCCATCTGCGCGCCCATCGGTGGCCCGATAATTGGAAGAGGCCATCATGTTCACGGGCTTGATCGCCGACCTGGGCGATGTGACCGCGCTTGACGATGACAGGGAGGGCGCCACGCTCGAGATCGCCACGCGGCTGGCGAGGGAGCTGGGCGAGGGCGACTCGATCGCAGTGAATGGAGTGTGCCTAACCGCCAAGGAAGTGCGTAGGGGGAGCTTCGCTGCGCAGGCGATGCACGAGACGCTCGAGCGCTCGACACTGAGGGCGCTTCAGGTGGGCGCGCGGGTGAACCTCGAGCTGCCTCTACGGGCCGCCGACCGCTTGGGCGGACACGTGGTGCAGGGGCACGTCGACGGCACGGGTACAGTGGGTGAGGTTCGCGAGCAGGGCTTTGCGCGGGTGCTGAGAATCGAGAGCGAGCCGAGTTTGGGGCGTTATTGCGTCGAGAAGGGGTCGATCGCGGTGAATGGAGTCAGCCTTACGGTAAGTGCGCTGTACGACAAAGGCTTTGAGGTTGCGCTGATCCCGGAGACGCTCGAGCGCACCAACCTGGGAGGGGTGACTGTCGGAGATATGGTCAACCTCGAGGTCGATGTGCTGGCAAAGCACGTAGAGCGACTACTGGAGGCCCGCGTATGAGTCAGCCCAAGACAACCACACCCTTCGCCACGATCGAGGAGGCGCTCGAGGAGATTCGTGCGGGACGGATGGTCGTCGTGTGCGACGACGAGAGTCGCGAGAACGAGGGCGATCTGACGATGGCCGCGCAGTTCGCCACGCCCGAGGCGATCAACTTCATGGCCAAGGAGGGACGCGGGCTGATCTGCCTGTCGCTGACACCCGAGCGCTGCGAGGAGCTGGGGCTGGAGCTGATGGCGGCCAAGAACGAATCGTCGTTCGAGACGCCGTTCACGGTCTCGATCGAGGCGCGCGAGGGCGTGACGACGGGAATCTCCGCGCACGATCGCGCACGCACGATCCAGGTGGCCGTTGACCCCAAGGCTCATCCACACGATCTCGTGCAGCCCGGGCACATCTTTCCGCTGAAGGCCCGCTCCGGGGGTGTGCTCGAGCGCACCGGACAGACCGAGGCCGCGGTCGATCTCGCGCGCCTGGCGGGGCTGAACCCCGCGGGGGTGATCTGTGAGGTGATGAACGACGACGGGACGATGGCACGGGTGGACGACCTTGCCGGTTATTGCACGCGGCACGAGCTGAAGATGATCACGATCGCCGACCTGATCGCCTATCGTCGCAAGCACGACAAGCTCGTCGAGCGCATCGTCTCCACCGCCCTGCCTACCGCGTTCGGCGAGTTCGAGGTCGTTGGGTATCGCTCGCTGATCGACGCCAAGCACCACGTCGCGCTCGTCAAGGGCGACGTGTCCGGGCGCAGCGACGTGCTCGTGCGCGTGCACTCCGAGTGCCTGACCGGCGATGTGTTTCACTCGCTGCGTTGCGACTGCGGCGAGCAACTGGAGTCGGCGCTGGCGATGATCGAGGCCGAAGGCGAGGGCGTGCTCCTGTATCTGGCCCAAGAGGGGCGTGGTATCGGCCTGCTCAACAAGCTCAAGGCCTACCGCTTGCAGGAGGACGGGCTGGACACGGTGGACGCCAACCTGCAGCTCGGACTGCCCGCCGACCTGCGTGACTACGGGATCGGGGCGCAGATCCTCTCCGACCTGGGCCTCTCCTCGATCCGCATCCTCACGAACAACCCCAAGAAGATCAAGGGCCTGGAGGGTTACGGGCTATCGGTCACCGCGCAGGTGCCGATCGAGCACGCGCCGAATCCGCACAACGAGGAGTACATGCGCACGAAGGCGCAACGTATGGGGCATACGCTGCATCACCAAGGACTGAACCTCGACGCGGAGATGCTGCGCGAAGAGCGCGAACAGGACGCCGCGCAGGAAGGACTCGATTGGTGAGCGCCAGCGCCTATGCGATCGCGGTCGGGCGCTTCTATGGGGAACTGGCCGAACGGCTCCTCAGCGGCGCACGCGACGCGTTCTCGGAGGCTGGGCACGACGACGTCGAGGTGTTCGACGTGCCCGGTGCGTTTGAGTTGCCGCTCGCTGCGAGCTACGCGGCGAAATCTGGGCGCTTTGCTGGTGTGGCGTGCTTGGGGGCGGTGATCAGGGGCGAGACCGATCACTACGACTTCGTCTGTGCCGAGACTGCCCGGGGGGTGATGCGGGTGGCGCTCGACACGGGCGTGCCGTGTGCGTTCGGTGTGCTGACCTGCGAGACGATGGAGCAGGCGCTCGCGCGCACGGGAGGCGACAAGCGCGATCAGGGCCGCCACGCCGCCGAGGCCGTGCTGCGGATGGCGGCGCTGCGCCGCGAGCTTTCCAGCGACTGAGAGCCTTTTTTGAGAAAGGCTCTAGACTGCCGCGCATGGCAAAGGTGTGTCACAGCTGCGGGAAGGGTCCGGCGTTTGGCCAGAGCCGCAGTCACTCGATGGTCGCGACCAAGCGGCGCTTTGACCCGAACCTACAAAAAGTGCGAATCCTCGTAGGCAAGGCGCCGAAGCGTGTCTATGTGTGCACACGCTGCCTGAAAGCCGGCAAGGTCACGAAGGCCCTGTAGGACCGCTGGCACGGCGCCATGCGGCGTCCTCGATCGCTCGTGTGCGAAGCACACTTCGCTCACTGCGTCCTTGCCTGGCTTGGCCATCGGCCCCACAGGGAGGCGTGCAGCAGATCCTTGCTCGTCGGCTCGAGCGGAGGTGCCGCCCGGATGAGGTGATAGAGGTGTGCTCGTGACCGATACGAATCTGGTCCGCTTCCGCGCAGCAGTGGCGGGAGCGCTGGCGCACTTGGAATCGCGCCGCGAGGAGGTCAACGACCTCAACGTGTTTCCGGTCGCCGACGGGGACACCGGCGACAACATGGCGCTCACGCTGCGTGCTGTGCTGGCTGAGCTCGACCGCCTGCAGGGGACCGACGAGACGCGCACGATCGACGAGATCGGGCGTGAGGAGATCGTGCAGTCGGTGGCACGTGCAGCGCTCTTGGGGGCACGCGGTAACTCGGGCGTGATCCTCTCCCAGCTGATACGCGGCGCGGCCGAGGAGCTGGTCAGCCGGCCGGGCGAGCTGATCGACGCGACGCTGATCGGCGCGGCACTGGCCAATGCGGCCGACCGGGCCTACTCCTCGGTGCGCGAACCCGCGGAGGGCACGATCTTGACCGTGGCGCGCGAGATGGCCCACCAGATCATGACCGACCTTGCGCACAGTCCCCAGAACCCGCGTCTGGACCCCGATGCCGAGCCGGGGTTGCAGGATGCGGCGATCGCCGCGACCCTGGAGCGGGCGGTTACGACAGGGCAGGAGTCGGTCAAGCGCGGCCCCGAGCTACTGGCTGCGCTGCGCGATGCCGGAGTGGTCGACGCGGGCGGCTACGGGCTGACGATCATCTTCGCTGGGGTCGTGGCTGCGCTGCGCGGTGATGATCCCCCGGAGCTCGATCACTACGCGCCGGCGCGTATCAGCCATCCCGAGCATCACTCGAGCACGTATCGCTTCTGTACGAACTTCGCCGTCACCGGTAGTGGGCTGAGCCCTGCGAGCTTCATCGCGCCGCTGGAGAAGCTCGGCGACTCGGTGCTGGTCGTTGGTGACGCCACGACGCTGAAGGTTCACGTGCATACCGACATACCCGAGCAGGCAACCGCGGTTTTCGCGCAGGCGGGTGAGGTCTCGCATCTGGACATCGCGGACATGCGTTTGCAGGTGAGCGAGCGAGACGAGCGACTGAGGGGTGACGGCGGGATTGACGCCGACGCCGGTGCTGGAGGGGATGAGAAGAGCTCCCCCGCGGCCCGGCCTGCCGCCGGCCCAAGGATGCGCTGCGGAGCGGTGGCGGTGGTCAGCGGCGATGGGCTTAGGGCGTTGTTCGAGGAGCTCGGAGTGCACACGATCGACGGTGGTCCGACGCTCAACCCCTCCACTTATGACCTGCTGGCGGCTATCCACGAGGTGCCGGCGGAGGAGGTGGTGGTGTTGCCGAACAGCGCCAACGTGATCATGGCGGCTGAGCATGCGGCCGAGCTGTCAGACAAGCAGGTCCTCGTGGCGCCCACCACCAGTCAGCAAGCCGGTCTTGCCGCCGCGGTCGCTTTGGCGCCCGATCGCACGGTGGAGGAGAACGCGCGGGCGCTGAACGAAGCTCTTACTCACCTGCGCACGGGGGCGGTCGCGCAGGCGGCGCGCGACGACGCGCGGGGACGCTTTACTCGCGGCGAGGCAGTGGGGCTCGTGGCGGATGAGGTGATCGCTTGGGGCGATCCCGGCGAGACCCTGCGGGCCGTTCTCACGGTGCTTGCCGATGGTGCCGAGCTGATCAGCGTGCTCTCGGGCGAGAACGCTCCGCTGGAGCCGGAGGATGTTGCCAAGCTCCTGGACAGCGGGGTTGAGCTCGAGCTTCGCCACGGCGGTCAGCCCGCCTATTGGTGGTTGCTGGCCGCGGAGTAGATCTGGTCTCGCTCCGCCGGAAGGCCGTGCATCATGAGGCGATCGTCATGTCCGCAGCTGGCACAGCCATCGCGACGTCTTCGCTGAAGGCGACGCAGTCAGACCCGCAGCCCTCACCCCCGGACCGATCCGAGATCGACCAGTGCACGTTTGCCTCGACCAGGCGCTTCTCTCGCGCAGAGATGCTCGGAGCGCCTGTGCGTTGGCCGAGGCCGTCGCGGCTGGAAGGCTCATTGGATGTACCGCATCGGAAGCTGGCTGAAGGCCTCCAGGCACTTGGGCTGACGAGCGTCGGCGCGCTGCTGGAGCACACGCCCAGGGATAGCCGCGACGCGCGCACTGTGAGAGACCTGAAGGCCGGAGAGCAGGCAACGGTCGCCGTGCAGGTGCGCGCGATCGGCGCACGGCCGGTGAGGCGAGCAGGAATGAAGCCGCTGGTCGAAGCGGCCGTGTTCGACGAGACGGGAAGCATGCGCGCGACATTCTTCAACCAGCCGTGGCTGGCGCAGCGCTACGAGCCCGGGACGCGACTCGTCTTACACGGCAAGACGACAGCGAGAGGGACGTTCAATGTCGCTCACCACGCGGTTGGCTCGGACCTCGGTGCCGGTGAGACTGATACGGCGCGCGAGATCGGCCACTACCCGGCCACGGAGGGCGCGAGCTCAACGCAGATATTGACGCTGATGCAGGCCGCAAGAGGCGCACTGGTGGATATGCCGGAGCCCCTGGCCGCGAGCGTGCGCGTGCGTGAGGGGTTGCCGGACAGGGCCAGCGCGTTAGCGGCCATGCACTTCCCGCATACGGCCGAGGATCGTGAGAGAGGTCGCGAGCGGCTGGCATTTGAGGAGCTGCTGTTGACGCAGCTGGTGTTCCTGAGAAGACGCGCGCGGCGGCGCGAAAGCACGAGGGCTCACAGGCTGGACGAGCCGGCGGGGCTGAGCGAGCGCTGGCTGCGGGAGTGTCTGCCGTTCGCGCTGACGGGAGATCAGCGCAGGGCGATGGAGACGATCCGAAAAGAGCTGGCGACGGTATGCCCGATGCAGAGGTTGCTGATGGGGGAGGTGGGCAGCGGGAAGACGGTGGTGGCCCTATATGCGATGCTCAGAGCGGTTGAGCACGGGATGCAGGCTGCGCTGATGGCGCCGACCGAGACGCTGGCCGAGCAGCACTTCGCGACTCTGCAGCGGCTGATCGGCGGCGAGCAGGTGTCCGCCGCGCTGCTGACCGGCTCGACGACGGCGCGGCGACGCAAGGACACCCTGGGCAAGCTGGCTAGCGGCGAGCTGGGATTGTTGGTGGGCACGCACGCGTTGATCGAGCCGGATGTCTCCTTCAGGGCGCTGGCGGTGGCGGTGGTCGATGAGCAGCATCGCTTCGGCGTGCGCCAGCGAGCGGCGCTGGACGGGAAGGGAGCCAGAGCAGTGGGCAGCGGAGCGGTCGGAGATCGGCTGGCGCCACACGTCCTGCATATGACCGCCACGCCGATCCCGCGCACGCTCGCGCTGGCGAAGTACGGGGATCTCGACAAGAGCGTCCTGCGCGAGCTGCCGAGGGGACGGCGGGCGATCGAGACGCGGATCGTGGCGGGCGAGCGGGCGCGGGCGGGCGCATATGAAGAGCTGCGCAAGCAGTGCAGCGAGGGCAGGCAGGCATACGTGGTGTGCCCGCTGGTCGAGCAGGCCGAGGCAGATCAGTCGCCGGGCGAGGAGGGGGAAATGCGCGCCGCGACCGCTGAGTACGAGCGACTGGCGAAGGGTGAGCTGGAGGGATATCGGCTGGTGCTGCTGCACGGGCAGATGCGCTCACAGGAGAAGCAGCGATGCGATGGCTGAGTTCGCATCGGGGAAAGCTGACGTGCTGGTGGCGACGACGGTGATCGAGGTTGGGATCGATGTGGCGAACGCGACGGTGATGCTCGTGGAGAACGCGGAGCGCTTCGGGCTGTCGCAGCTACACCAGCTGAGGGGCAGGATCGGGCGGGGTGAGCACAGCTCCAAATGCCTGCTCGTGGGACCACCCGGCGCGCGGCGGCTGCGCGCGATGGTGGAGCATTCCGACGGTTTCAGGCTGGCGGAGATCGATCTGGAGTTGCGTAACGAGGGGGAGCTGGTGGGGACCAGGCAGTCGGGGCTGAGGCAGTTCGAGGTCGCATCTCTGCCGCAGGACGGGGTGCTGCTCGAGCGCGCGCGCACGCGGGCGGAGGCGATCTTCGCGTCGGATCCGGAGCTCGAGGGGCCCGAGCATGCGCTGCTGGGAGAGGCGTTCGAGCGCGCGTTCGGCGGTCAGGCGCTCGCGCCGATTCCCGCGTGAGGACGATCGCCGGGCCCCGAAGCATGGCCACCGAGGCCTGAGGTGAGAGTGATCGCCGGGCGCTGGGGCGGCAGGCGGCTGCAGGCGCCGAAGGGCAGAGCCACCACCCGGCCGACGTCCGAGCGGGTGCGAGAGGCACTCTTCTCGATGCTCGGCACGGTCCAGGACGAGCTGCGTGCTCGACCTGTTCGCTGGCACTGGCGCCCTGGGGATCGAGGCGCTGTCGAGGGGCGCCAAGCGGGCAGTGTTCGTCGAGCGCGATCGGGGCGCGCTGGAGGCGCTGACGGCGAATCTGGAGGCCCTCGGGCTGGATGAGGGCGAGGCCGAGGTACGGCGCGGAGAGGCGCTCGTTGCGCTGCGCAGTGCACGAGCGCGCGCAGAGACGTACGATCTGGTGCTGATCGACCCCCCGTACAGGCGGGCGAGCGACTTGGGAGGCGAGTTATCGCTGGCCCTTGGCGTCGCTGCTGGCGCCGCAGGCGCGCGTGGTCGTCGAGAGCGACCGCAGGGCGCCGCTGCAGCTGCCCTGGGAGATCGAGAAGGAACGGCGCTATGGCGACACTACGATCACAATCCACCGTTACCAATGACCTCAATGACCGGCGTGGGTGAGCGATGACGGCCCGTGGGAAGTCGATCGTCGTGTGCCCGGGCTCGTATGACCCGATCACGAACGGTCATCTGGACGTGATCCGCAGAGCCGCGGCGTTGTATGACGAAGTCGTGGTGGCGGTCGTGAATCGCTCGGTGCGGAAGGACAAGGCGCTGTTCGGGATCGATGAGCGGATGGGCTTCATCGAGCATGCGATCGCGGATCTGGACGGGGTGAGGGCCGAGCCGTTCAGCACGCTCGTGGTCGAGTTCGCGCGGCATGTCGGGGCGAAAGCGATCGTGAAGGGATTGCGCGCGATCTCGGACTTCGAGTACGAGCTGGAGATGAACCAGCTCAACCGCCGGCAGGACCCGGAGATAGAGTCGGTTTACCTGATGGCCAGCCCGCAGTACAGTTTTCTTTCCTCCAGTGGCGTCAAGGAGCTCGCCACCTTCGGGGGCAGGATCGACGATCTCGTCCCCGGCGAGGTCGCGAGACGGTTGCAGGAAGAGCTGAAACGCTGACGAACTTGGAGACGCAATGGATGTCTTAGTACTCATAGACAAGCTCGACGACTTGGTGCACAACGCCAAATCTGTGCCGATGACCGACCAGGTCAGGGTCGACAAGGAGGAGATCTACGACATCCTCGACCAGATGCGCGCGACGATCCCCGAGGAGATCAAGCAGGCACGGTGGATCGTGAAGGAGCGCCAGGAGATGCTCGCGGAGGCCAAGAAGGAGGCCGAGCGGATCGTCAAGGACGCGCGCGAGCGCCAGGAGAAGCTGGTCGGCGAGGAGGAGGTCACCAAGCAGGCCGAGCGCGCCGCCGAGGACATCGTCGAGGACGCCCGCACGCGCGAGCGCGAGATCAGGCTGGGCGCGGAGGACTACGCGGATGAGATCCTCAACACGCTCGAGGTGAACCTTTCGAAGTTCATCGCCGCCGTACAGCGCGGCCGTGAGCGTCTTCAGGGCAAGGACGAGCCCGCCGAAGTCAGCTAGCCCCAGCCAGGGGCGCGCTGGGCTGAGTCTTTGAAGTAGGGTGCCGCGCGTGAACGCCTAACGCCCAGAGGCGAAGCACAAGCTGCATGTCGTAAAGACGCTGCTCGGCACGGGCATGATCCAGCCGACGCGCCCGGACAGGGCCGTGCGCTCGATCAGGGCGCTGCGCCGCTGGGGCCCGACGCCGGCGGCCGCGTACACGGGCTCGGCCGCGCGCTATCCAAACCGCGCGGCGATCATCGACGAGCGGGGAACCCTGACGTTCGACGAGGTGCAGCGGCGCACGAACGCGCTCGCGTGGGGGCTGAAGGCGGAGGGAGTGGGAGAGGGCGACGGGGTGGCGATCATGTGCCGCAACCACCGCGGGTTCATCGACGCGACGATCGCGTGCTCGAAGCTGGGCGCGAACTCGCTGTACCTGAATACGGCATTCGCGGGCCCGCAGATCGCCGACGTCCTCCGGCGCGAGGACCCGAAGGCGCTGATCTACGACGAGGAGTTCGCCGACCTCGTGAGCGAGGGATGCGTGGGACGGAAATGCTTCGTCGCCTGGCGCGACCCCGGTGAGGCGCCGTCCGCGCCGCTGCTGGAGGAGCTGATCGCGAGAGAGACAGACTCCGAACTACAGCCTCCGAGCGAGAAGGGTCGCGTCGTGATCTTGACGTCGGGCACGACCGGGACGCCGAAGGGTGCCGCGCGCAAACAGCCCGAGTCGCTGGATCCGGCGGCGGCGCTGTTCTCGAAGATCCCGCTGAAGGCCAGGGAGACGACGATGATCGCCGCGCCGATGTTCCACTCGTGGGGCTTCGCGCACTTCACGCTGGGTCTGCCGCTGGCGAGCACGCTGGTGCTGCGCCGGCGCTTCGACCCCGAGGACACGCTGCGGGCGGTCGCCCAGCACCGCGCGAGCGCGCTGGCGGTGGTGCCGGTGATGCTGCAGAGGATCCTGGAGCTGCCGAGAGAGACGATCGCGCGATACGACACCCACGCGCTGAAGGTGATCGCCGTCAGTGGCTCGGCGCTGCCGGGCGAGCTGGCGACGCGCGCGATGGACGTGTTCGGCGACGTCGTCTACAACCTGTACGGCTCGACCGAGGTCGCGTGGGCGACGATCGCCACGCCCGCGGACCTGCGCGCGGCGCCGGGGACCGCGGGCAAGCCGCCGCTGGGGACGGTCGTGAAGCTGCTCGACGGGGACGGCCACGAGGTCAAGCCGGGAGAGGGTGGGCGGATCTTCGTCGCGAACGAGCTGGTGTTCGAAGGCTATACCGGCGGCGGCAGCAAGGAGATCGTCGGGGGCCTGATGAGCACCGGCGATGTCGGGCACTTCGATGCTGGCGGGCGACTGTTCGTGGACGGGCGCGACGACGAGATGATCGTCTCCGGCGGCGAGAATGTGTTCCCGCGCGAGGTCGAGGACCTGCTGGCCGACACGAGCAGATCGAGGAGGCCGCGGTGATCGGCGTCGATGACGCGGAGTGGGGCCAACGGCTGAAGGCGTTCGTCGTGCCGCGCAACGGCGCGCAGCTGAGCGAGGACACGGTGAAGGGCTATGTGAAGGAGAACCTCGCCAGGTACAAGGTGCCGCGCGAGGTGGTGTTCCTGGAGGAGCTGCCGCGCAACGCGACGGGCAAGGTGCTCAAGCGCGAGCTGCAGGAACACTGAATAGGTCCCAGCCCGCCCACGCTAGCCTGGGGAGGGTGAGCGCGAGAGCTGACGAGTTCGACCTTGGGGGACTGCGGCTGAGCGTCGGCGAGGGGCGGCGGATCGAGCTGAGCGTGCGGATCGATCCGCTGGAGCTCGGCGGCGAGCGATATGAGATCGAGCCGGAGCAGGTGCCGGTGCAGCTCGAGGTCTCGCGTATGACCGGCGGCGGGTACGCGCTGCGACTGCGGTTCGAGGCGGCGCTGAGGGCTCAGTGCATGCGCTGCTTGAAGCTGGCGCAGCCGAAGGTGGAGGTGCAGGCGCGTGAGGTCGACGGCCGGGTGGGGGCGAGGAGCTGGAAAGCCCATATGTGGACGGCGAGAAGCTCGATCTGGCAGCGTGGGCGCGCGACGCGTTCGCGCTGGCGGCACCGGTGAAGGTGCTCTGCAAAGAGGACTGCGCGGGGCTGTGCCCGATCTGCGCGGCCGATCTGAACGATTTGGACCCCGCACGCCCGGACATCACCACGAGCAGGAGCGAGATCCGCGCTGGGCGAAGCTGCGCGAGCTGAAGCTGGAGTAGGGCGCCTCCGAGGCTGGTACCCTTCTCGGCCGATGGCCGTACCCAAGAAAAAGCAATCGCACAGCCGCACCGCAAAGCGCCGGGCGCAGCACAAGATCGGCACGCCCGCGGTGAACGCGTGTCCGAAATGCCACAGCCCCCGGAGGCCTCATCGGGTATGTCCGGTGTGCGGCACGTACGCAGGACAAGGAGGTCGTGGTGCAGAGCACGCACGACCACGGCGAGCACGACCACGACCACGAGTAGTCAGTGATTGGGCCTTCGCCCGCCTCCGGCTTGTTCGTCGGTCCGCTCCGATGATCGGCGCTCGGTGATCACGCCGGTCGTGGCGGTCGATTGCAACGGTGCCGACCTGGGTCCGGCCGAGGTCGCTGCCGGCGCGAGTGCTGGCCGCGACGAGGGGGCGAGAGTCTCTGCTGTTCGGGCCGGTGGGAGAGACTGGAAATTCCCCACCCGCTGCCGGACGGTGTCGAGGTCGTGGACGCGCCGGTCTCGATCGCCAAGAGCGCCGATCCGGTGAGCGCGGTGCGAGCGACGCCCGAGGCCTCGATCGTGCAGGCCGCGCGAGCGGTCGCGGAGGGCAGGGCACAGGCGTTGGTGTGCGCGGGCGGCACGGGCGCGGCGCTCGCGGCGGGGCTGTTCAACGTCAAGCGCGCGCGGGGCATCTACCGTCCGGCGTTGGCGATCCCGCTGCCTATTCCGGGATCCCCGCTCGCCCGCCAGCCCGCCCGCCCGGGCGGGCACTCCGTCATCCTGCTGGACGTAGGGGCGAATGCCGAGGCAAGGCGCGAGCACCTCGTGCAGTTCGCGTTCATGGGCGCGGCGCTGGCGAGGGCGGTGCTGGGGTGGAGCGCCCACGCGTGGGACTGCTGTCCAATGGCGAGGAGGCCGCGCGTGGTGGGCGGCTGATCGTGGAGACCGGCGAGGAGCTGACCGCGAGAGGCGGAGCAGAGCGACGCACTCGAGTTCATCGGCAACGTCGAGGGGAGCGACGTGGTGAGTGGCGTGGCGGATGTGATCGTGACCGACGGGCTGACGGGCAACATCGCGCTGAAGCTGATGGAGGGGGTCTCGCAGACGTTGCTGGGCGCGGTAAGGGATGCCGCGATGGCATCGACGCGGGCGAAGCTTGGGGGCGCGCTGCTACGGCCCGCGCTGCGGGAGGTGCGTGACGAGCTCGACCCGGAGGAGCAGGGTGGCGCCTATCTGCTGGGGTTGACGCAGCTTGGGGGTCGTTCCCCATGGGCGCTTCACGCGGAGGGGCTTCGCGCAGGCGATTTTGAGAGCGCAGCGCGGCGTGAGCGAGGACCTCGTGGGACGGACCCAGATCGCGCTCGAGCAGGCCGGGGCGCTGCGCAGCAGGGTGAGCAGGCCGTCATCCGCCCCGGCCGCTAGCCTGCCGCAGGCGAGATGACCCGCGAGCAAGTCCTCACCCTGATCCAGGCCCATCTCGCCGACGAGCTGGACATCGATCCGGGCAAAATCGACAGCGAGACACGCTTCAAGGAGGACTTGGAGGCCGATTCGCTGGATCTGTACACGCTGGTGCAGGAGCTGGAGGACACCTATGGAGTGCAGATGTCCGACGAGCAGGCGGCGAAGATCCTGACGGTGGGACAGGCAGTGGACTTTGTCGTGAGCCACGCAGAGACAGACGGCTGATGCGCGATGAAGCTGCTGGGCGAACTGCTCGAGGAGCTGCCGGAGGAGCTGGAGCGGCAGGTGTTTACGCATGCGTCGTGGAGCGAGCGCTCCAGCGATTCCTATACGCGCTTGGCGTTCCTCGGCGACAGCGTGCTGGCGCTGGCGGTGACAACTCATCTGTATCCGCGCCTGGAGGCGGAGCGGTTTGGGGCGGGAAGGTTGACCAAGATCCGTGCGCAGGCTGTGTCGGGGGCATCCTGCAGGGTGGTGGCCGAACGCTTGGAGGTACCGCGGCGCCTTCGTGCAGCGGCGCCAGCAGGCGTGGAGGCGAGCGCGACGGTCGCGTTGCTGGAGACCGAGCGAGTGCTGGCATCGGTGATCGAGGCGGTGATCGGAGCCTGCTATTTGGAGGCGGGCTACGAGCGCACCGCGGCGGCGGTGGTCGAGGCGTTCGGGCCGGAGATCGAGCAGGCGCTGGAGCATCCGTTGGACTTCAAGTCGGCACTACAGGAGCTATTGGCGCGGCGTGGGACAGAGGTGAGCTACGAGATTGCCGGCGAAGAGGGGCCGCCGCACGACAAGACGTTCGAAGTGGTGGCGAAGGTCGACGGGCGGGCGCTGGGGAGAGGTCGAGGCAGGAGCAAGAAGCATGCCGAGCAGGAGGCCGCACGCGAGGCCGTCGAGGGGCTGGCGAGCGACGAGTGAGGTCGGTGAGCCGATGCGATTGAAGTCGCTCACGTTGAAGGGCTTCAAGTCCTTCCCCGACCGCACTCATCTGGACTTCGGTCCCGGTGTGAGTGTCGTGGTCGGCCCGAACGGGTCGGGCAAGTCGAACGTGACCGACGCGGTGCTGTGGGCGATGGGCGAGCAGTCACCGCTCGCGGTGAGGGGCCAGTCGATGCAGGACGTGATCTTCGGAGGGGGACGGGGGGTGCAGGCGCGGAGTGCGGCCGAGGTGGAGATCGTGCTCGACAACTCCGACGGTACGGTTGACTTGCCGTTGAGCGAGATCTCGATCGTGCGGCGCTTGGACCGTGCCGGTGAGGGTGGATACCGACTGAATGGCGCCCGCTGCAGGCTGACGGACGTGATCGAGGTGCTCTCTGACACGGGGCTGGGGAAGGAGACGCACTCTGTCGTCTCGCAGGGGCGAGTGGAGGCGATCGTGACCTCCAAGCCACGTGAGCGGCGCCTGCTGATCGAGGAGGCGGCGGGGCTGGGCAAGCATCGCAAGCGCCGGCGACGAGCACAGCTGAAGCTCGAGAGAACACAGGAGAACCTGGATCGCGCGCTGGACATCGAGCGCGAGGCGCGCACCCGTCTACGTCCGCTCAAGCGCCAGGCTGAGGCAGCTGAGCTGCACGCGCGTTTGGAGCGCCAGGTGCTGGAAGCTCGCTGGGAGCTCGCGCGGGAGATTTTGCGCGCCCGCGGAGTGGATCTCGATAAGGCCGAGGCCGAGGTAAAAGTGGCGCGCACGGCGCGATCAAAGATCGAGGAGCGCTTGCAGGCTGTGGTGCAGCGGCGCGCGATGGCCGAGCGGGCGCTCTCCGAGCGGACCGAGCGTCACGATGCGCTGGCAAAACGCGTGTACGAAGCCCGCTCCGCGCGCGAGCGGCTGGGTTTGCGCGCGGAGCAGGCTGGCGCGAGCGCCCAGACGCTGACCCGGCGGATCGAGCGGATCGAGCTGGAGCTGAGCGCGCTGAGTGAGTCCGGGGCTGAGGGGTCTGGGTATGGCGCTGGCTCGGCGAGCGAACCCGACGGGTTTCCGAGCGTGAGCGCGGAGCGGATGCAGGCGCTGGAGGGTGAGCTGGCGGAGATCGAGCAGCAGCGCGAGCGGGAGCTCGAGCGGGAGCTCGAGGGCTTGGAAGCCGCGCGCGAGCGTGAGGCCGCGCACGTTCAGGAGCTGGAGGGCGAGCTGGCTCAGGCGCAGAGCGCGCGAGCGCGGGCAGATGATCTGACTGAGCAGGCGCGCGAGCGCCTGCGGGTGGCCGAGCGCGAGGTGCAAGATACGCGCCGTGAGTCCGCGCGGGTGGGCGGCGAGTTGGCGGTTGCGAATCAGTTCCTGCGCAGCCACGCGCGTGTGGATAATGGGTCCCGTTCATCCGGGATCCACCCGCCCGAGGACGCACCGAAGGCGCTGAGCGAGGAGCTGAGCGTGCGCGACGGATATGAGTTGGCGCTGGCCGCTGCGCTCGGCGGTCGCTTGAGCGCCGCGCTGGTGCGGGACGTGGCCGGGGCGGAGGCGTTGCTCGACCGTGCTGGTCCCGACGGCGGCAGCGCGCTGCTGGCGGATATCTGCTCCGCAGCTGGGCCAGCGGAGCAGCCTCGTGGGACCTCGGTGGATGCGGGCGAGCCGCCGGTGGCCGGCGCCGAGCGGTTACTGGATCTGGTGAGCGGACCGAAGGCGGTCATGGAGCTGGCCGAGCGGCTGCTGGCGGATGCCTGGGTGGTCGAGCGGTTGGAGGATCTCCCATCGAGCTTCAGGGGTATCGCCGCTACGCATCAGGGCCGCGTGTGGTTTGCGGCATGGGGTGAGGTGCGCCAGCTGACTGAGGGCGGCGCCGAGCGCGTGCTGGCGCGCCGCAACGAGCGCGACCGGCTGATCGCGGCGAGTGAGGTGGCCGCTCAGGCAGAGCGGGCAGCGCTCCTCGCCTCCGAGCGAGTGCTGGAGACGCTCCGTGCCGCCGAGGAGGGCCGGGTGCAGGCAGAAGCTGCGTTGCGCGAAACCGAGCGCCGCCATGCGGAGGGTGGGGAGGCGCGGAGGCGCACCGAGTGGTTGATCGAGCAGCGAAAGGCGGCGCCCGGGGAGGGGCCGCTGGCCGTGCGTAGAGCACAGCTGGAAGGCGAGCTGGTGGCCGAGCGCCGCTTGGCCGAGCGCGTAGCGCGCGAACATGCCGAGCGGCTGGCTCGCGTGGAGCGTCTGCATGCGCAACATGCCGCTGATCTGGTGCTGGTGCCGGTCGCCGAGCGATTGGCGGCAGCCTGCAAGTGCGCCGGCGAAGCGGTGCAGGAGCAGGTGAGGCAGCTGGAGGAGCAGCTATCGTCTGACCGCGAGGCGGGCGAGGAGATGGCCGGCGAGCTGCGCGCCTGTGCCGGTGAGGAGGCCGAGATCCAGTCTTCGCTGCGCGCGGCGGGCGAGGATGTGACCGGCGCCGAGGTGGCCGCGCAGCGGTTGCGCGACCAGGCACAGGAGGCCTCACAGGAAGCGCAGGCAATTGCCGAGCAGCTGGAGCTTTCAGAGCAGGCGCGAATCGAGCAGGTGGAGCCGCTGGGGCAGGAGCAGGCCGAGGCGCTGACCGCCCGCGTAGAGCGGCTGCAAAGGCGCCGCGAGCAACTCGGCCCGGTCAATCCGCTGGCACAGGAGGAGTATGCGGAGGCCGTGACGCATGTAGAGGAGCTGGAGGGCAGGCGTGCCGATCTGGAGACGGCGCTGCGTGAGCTGAAAGCGGTGATCCGTGAAGCTGACCGTCAGATCCAAGAGACTTTCGAGGAGACGTTCGCCGCTGCCGCGCGCAACTTCGAGGAGCTCGCCGGCGATGTGTTCCCAGGTGGCTCGGGCAGGCTGCGCCTGGTGCGAGACGAGCAGACACCGCGAGGAGTGCTCGGTGGGCAGCCGCTGCCGGCGGCTGGGGCGCAGGGCGGAGAGGGATCTGACGGGAGCGAGGATGCGACGGAGGCCGCCGCGGAGGCAGAGGCTGAGCGTGAGGAACTTGCGGGGGAGGATCTAGCTGGGTGTGGAGATCGAGATCACGCCCGCCGGCAAGTCAGCGAAGCGCTTGTCGTTACTGTCGGGTGGGGAGAAGTCGATGACGGCGCTGGCGTTCCTGTTCGCGGTGTTTTTGGCGCACCCATGTCCGTTTTACATCCTCGACGAGGTCGAGGCCGCGCTCGACGATCTGAACTTGGATCGCTTTTTGGCGCTGCTGCGTCGATATGCGGACCGCGCGCAGTTCATCGTGATCACCCATCAGAAGCGCACGATGGAGGCCGCGGACTGGTTGTTTGGCGTGTCGATGGGCGGTGACGGCGTGTCGAAGGTGCTCTCGCGGAGGCTGCCGGCTGAAAAGGACGCCCCACCCACCCACGCCCCGGCCGACCAGACCCAGCCCGCCCACATCCCGCCCGCGCCGGTTCCGCAGGTGGCCGAGGTCGCCTGAGAGGCCGCTGCTATCGTCGCGCGGTTCGTGGCCCGCGATTGGAGCGATCTATTCATCACCGACGAGGCCGCTCGGGACGCGTCCGAGCCGGTCCCGGAAGCGGACAAGAGCCGCGGGGTGTTTCGTCGCTTGCGCGAGAACTTGTCGAAGACCCGTCACGCCCTGAGCGGCGAGCTTCAGGCGACCTTGTGGAAGACGCTCGACGAGCACACGTGGGAACGGCTGGAGGAGGCATTGATCATGGCCGACGTCGGCGCAAGCACGACGGCAGCCGTGGTGGCGACGCTGGAGGCGGAGGCGGCCGAGGGCGCTCTCACAGGCGGTGAGGCACTGAGTGAGCGACTGATCGAGCTGCTGGCCGAGACGGCACGGGTGGGCGACGATCACATCGACCTCCGCCCGAGCCCGACGGTGATCTTGACGGTCGGGGTGAACGGCACGGGCAAGACGACGACGATCGGCAAGCTCGCGTGGCACCTGCGGCACGAGCTGGGTCTCACGGTGCTGCTCGGGGCGGCAGACACGTTCAGGGCCGCGGCCAGCGAGCAGCTGGAAGGCTGGGCGCGACGAGCGGGCGCTGAGTTCGTGACCGGACCGGCGGGCTCGGACCCGGGAGCGGTGGCGTTTGAGGCGATCGCCACGGCGCGAAGCACGGGAGTGGATGTCGTGATCGTCGACACCGCCGGGCGCCTGCATACGCAGGACGATCTGATGGCCGAGCTGGGGAAGGTACGGAGGGTGATCGGCAGGCAGCTGGAGGGCGCCCCGCACGAGACGCTGTTGACCGTCGATGCGACGACCGGCCAGAACGGACTGCGCCAGGCGAAGATGTTCGCCGAGACGGCTGACGTGACGGGGGTCGTGCTGACGAAGCTCGACGGCACCGCCCGTGGCGGGATTGCGCTGGCGATCGCGCGCGAGCTGGAGATGCCGGTGAAGCTGATCGGGGTGGGCGAGGCGGTCGAGGATCTGAGGCCGTTCGATCCCGAGGACTTTGCCCGCGCGCTGATCGCCGAGGACTGATCTCGGTAGATCCACACCCAACTGCACGTCCGGGCAGCTCGACGGCACACGTCCCATTCCGTCCACGCTCCTCTAGAGAGAGTGCCGAGGGGTAACCTGGAGGTATGGAGGTATGGATCATCTGGCTGGTGGTGGCTTGCGTCCTCGGCGTGGGGGAGATGCACCAGGGCGGCTTCTACCTGGCGCCGTTCGCCCTGGGGGCGGCGCTGGCCACAATCGTGGCCCTGCTCGGCGTCGGTGCGCCACTGTCCGCGGTCGTGTTCTTGGCCGGATCGGGAATCGTGTTCGGGACGCTGCGCCCGGTAGCTCGTCGTCACCGTCAGCTGCCCCCGTCGATTCGCACGGGCGCGGCGGCGCTGGTGGGCAAGCCCGCCCTCGTGCTCGAGCGGATCGCCAACGAGGAGGGTGTCGGCTGCGTCAAGATCGACAGCGAGGTGTGGACCGCGCGCAGCTATGACGACGACGCGGTGATCGACCCGGGCGAGCACGTCGAGGTGGTCGAGATTCGCGGCGCGACAGCTTTGGTCATGCGCTGACCGAGAAAAAGCAAACGAAAAGGAAACAGTCTCTATGGTTGCTCTGATCGTCATCGCCGTAGTAGTCGTGTTCGCGCTCGTGGTTGCCGCACGCACGATTCGCGTGATTCCCCAGGCCAGGGCCGGGGTTGTCGAGCGCCTCGGTCGATATAGCCGCACGCTCGAGCCGGGCTTGACGATCGTGACGCCGTTCATCGATCGCGTGAAGCCGCTCGTGGACCTACGCGAGCAGGTCGTCAACTTCGCGCCGCAGTCCGTGATCACCGAAGACAACGTGGTCGTGGGAATCGAGACGGTGTTGTATTTCACGATTACCGACCCGCGCTCGGCGACTTATGAAATCGCGAACCCGCTGCAAGCGATCGAGCAGCTGACGGTGACCACACTGCGCAACGTGATCGGTGGGCTCTCGCTCGAGGCGACGCTGACCGCACGCGAGAACGTGAACACCGAGCTGCGTGTGGTCTTGGACGAGGCGACGGGCAAGTGGGGGATCAGGATCAACCGGGTGGAGATCAAGTCGGTCGACCCACCGGCGGACATCAGGACGGCGATGGAGAAGCAGATGCGCGCTGAGCGCGATCGGCGCGCGGCGATCTTGACGGCGGAAGGCGAAAAGCAAGCCCAGATCCTCACCGCCGAGGGCGCCAAGCAGGCCGCGGTCCTCACAGCCGAGGGCGCACAGCAGGCGGCGGTCCTCGACGCCGAGGGCGAGCGCCAAGCCGCGATCCTGCGCGCCGACGGCGAAGCGAAGGCGATCGACACCGTCTTCAAAGCGATCCACGACGGCAAACCGAACCGGGAGCTGTTGAGCTACGAATACCTGCAGATGCTGCCCCAGCTCGCGGAAGGCGATTCGAACAAGGTGTTCGTGGTCCCGAGCGAGTTCGCTGAGGCATTTGGTGGTATCGGCGAGGCGCTCTCACGCCGCGGTGGGCAGGACAGGTCCGAGTAGGGGCAGATGTTCGACTCGCTCGCCGAGAAGCTGCAGGGGACGCTTGCCGACGTCCGCAACCACGGGACGCTCACCGAGGGGGACATCGATGGCGCGATGCGCGAGATCCGCCTGGCGCTGCTGGAGGCGGACGTCAACTTCAAGGTCGTCAAGCAGTTCACCGCCCAGGTCAAGGAGCGCTGCTTGGGTGCGGAGGTAATCGGCAAGCTCAACCCTGGCCAGCAGGTTGTGAAGATCGTCGCCGAGGAGCTGACGAGCTTGATGGGAGGCCCGCCCACTTTGATGGGAGGCCCACCCACCCGCGACGAGGGGGACGACGCCAAGTCCACCCTGAGCTTCTCCGGAAACCCGCCGACGGTGATCCTGATGGCGGGGCTGCAGGGCTCCGGCAAGACGACCGCGACGGCGAAGCTCGCGCGCTACCTGCGCGAGGAGCACTCCTCGACGGTAGCCGTGGCCGCGTGCGACGTCTACCGCCCGGCCGCAGTCGAGCAACTCGTGAAGGTCGGCGCGCAGGCGGGCGCGGAGGTTTACGAGCAAGGCACGGAACGCGACCCGGTCGAGATCGCAGCGTGGGCGCTAGAGCGCGCGCAGAGAAGAGGGCAAGGACGTCCTGATCGTCGACACGGCCGGCCGGCTGCACGTGGACGAGGAGCTGATGGCCGAGCTCGTGCGGATCAGCAGAGGCGGTGAAACCGCACGACGTGCTGCTTGTCGTGGACGCGATGACCGGACAGGACGCGGTCAACGTGGCCGAGAGCTTCGCGGAGGCGGTGCAGTTCGACGGCGTGGTGATGACCAAGCTCGACGGCGATGCGCGTGGTGGCGCCGCACTGTCGGTGAAGGCGGTCACCGGCAAGCCGATCCTGTTCGCCTCGACGGGCGAGAAGCTCGAGCAGTTCGAGCGCTTCCATCCTGACCGGATGGCCCAGAGGATTCTGGGTATGGGCGATGTGATGAGCCTGATCGAGCACGCCGAGCGCTCGTTCGACGAGACCGAGGCGGCCGAGCTGGAGCGCAAGCTGAGGCGCAACGAGCTGGGATTGGACGACTTTCTGGCGCAGCTGAAGATGATCCGAAAAATGGGACCGCTGACTAGCCTGCTCGGGATGATCCCCGGCTTGGGTGGAGCTCAGATGAGCAACATGAAGGTGGACGAACGCGAGCTCGACCGGATCCAGGCGATCATCCAGGCGATGACCCCCGAGGAGCGCCGCAAGCCGGAGCTGATCAAGGGCTCGCGCCGGCTGCGGATCGCGCGCGGCTCGGGCACGAGCGTGCAGCAGGTGAACCGCCTCGTCAAGCAATTCTCCCAGATGCGGAAAGTGATGAAACAGGTGGGACGGGGCAAAACGCCAGATATTGGCGCGCTGATCCGAAACGCGCGCTGAGAGTCGCACCGTCTAAGCTAGGGTTCGCAATCCGAACAAGACCCGAGAGGAAAACGTGGCGGTAAGGCTTAGGCTCACGCGAGTGGGCGGCAAGAAGGATCCAATGTGGCGTGTGGTCGTCGCCGACCAGCGCTCCCCGCGTGACGGTCGCGTGATCGAGACGATCGGCCACTACAACGCCCAGACGGACCCGTCGACGATCGTGATCGACGAGGAGCGCGCGCGCAGTTGGCTGGCGAGGGGAGCCCAACCGTCAGACACGGTGCGCAAGCTGTTGCGTATCCAGGGAATCGAGACTCGGAGCGCCTAGTGCGCTACGGATGACGGCGTGGAGCATCTCGGTAGCGAGCAGGAGAACTCGAGCGCTACCCCGAGGCAGCTGCTGGAGTATCTGGCGCAGGGCTTGGTCGACGACCCGGAGGAGGTTGCGGTCGAGCAGTTCGAGGAAGACGACGGCACGATCGTGCTGGAGCTGTGCGTGGCGGCAGGCGACTACGGCAAGGTGATCGGCCGGGGCGGGCGCACCGCCCACGCGCTGCGCGCGGTCGTGAAAGCCGCCGCGACGGGCTCCGGGCAACGCGTGCTGCTCGACATCGTCGATTGACGCGCGGCGCTGGTGGGTCGGAGACGAAGGCGCAGGCGATGACGAGGGTGGAAGATCCGGCGCCGGATCTGCAGGCGGGTCGCATCGGACGCGCACACGGCCTGGATGGAAGCTTCTATGTGACGGTGCCACGGCCGAGGCTCTTGGCCGTGGAGACGAACGTGACGGTGGCGGGACAGCGCACGACGATCGTGCGCCGTGCGGGGACCGATGAGCATCCGATCGTGCGCTTGGAGGGCATCGGGGATCGTGCCGCTGCGCAGGCGCTGCGCGGCGTCGCGCTGATGGTCGAGCAGCTGGAAGCCCCCGCGCTCGGCGAGGGCGAATGGTGGGCACACGAGCTGGAAGGCTGTGCGGTGGTGGATGGCGAGCGCCTGATTGGAACTGTCAGCCGTTTGATCGAGCTGCCCTCCTGCGAGGCGCTGGAGGTGCGACGGGAGATGAGCGGGTCCCAGCCGACCGGATCCCACCCACCCGAGCCGCTGCTGGTGCCGATGGTGAAAGACGCGATCCGTCGCATGGCTGTCTCTGAGGGACGGATCGAGGTCGATATGGGCTTCCTCGGCGAGACCGGCCCCGGAGAGCACGATCCTGGCCTCGGGGAGCACGGTCCTCCCGCGACGCGCCAGGGCGGAGGGCGGTGATGGAGATCGACGTGTTCACGCTGTTCCCTGAATGGTTTCAGTGGTTTACCGCCCAGCGCCACGTATGCAATGCGCTCGCGGCGGGCACGAGCTTCCAGTGCGTGAACTTCCGCGAGCACACCGAGCTGAGCGGCGGCCAGGTCGACGACACGCCATTTGGCGGCGGGGCGGGGATGGTGTTGCGCGTGGATGTGATGGACAGCGCGCTACGCGCTCACTACGGCGTGGACCCGGTGCGGCTGCGCGAGCAGCGCAGGGTAATCGCGCTTACGCCCGGAGGGCGGCCGCTCCAGGACAGTCTCGTCGACGAGTTGGCGGCCGAGCCTGCGCTGACGCTGCTGTGCGGCCGCTACGAGGGCTTCGATGAGCGCATCGTCGAGCACTTTGCGAGCGAGGAGATCTCGATCGGGAGCTATGTCCTCTCTGGCGGAGAGCTGGCGGCGATGGTCGTGTGCGACGCGGTCCTGCGTAAGCTGCCCGGCGCGCTAGGACACGAGCGCTCAGCCCTGGAGGAGTCCTTTAGCCCCGCGCTCGATGGCGATCCGGAGTACCCCCACTACACGCGCCCGGCCGTGTACCGCGGCTGGCATGTGCCGGAGGTTCTGCTGTCCGGGCACCACGAGCGGATCGGCGATTGGCGGCGCGAGCGAAGCCGGGAACGGGGCGAGCGCCAACGCGACGCGAGGAGCCGGTGAGCCAGTCTCCCGCCGAGCGCGGGAGCGGGTGCGGCGGCGCGGGCCTGGTGTCCGCTACCATTCCTCCCCGCGTCGGCCGGATACCCCGCTCGGGGTCACTTCGTCGGGCCATCAGGGCGCACACCTCCTTTACGTTATGAGCAGCGTCATCGAAACCATCGAGCGCGCGCAACTGCGCCGCGTTCCCGACTTCGCGCCGGGCGATCGCGTGAAGGTGCATTTCCAAGTGATCGAGGGTACGCGCCGTCGCGTGCAGATCTTCGAGGGCGTAGTCATCAAGCGTCAGGGGCATGGCGCTCGTGAGACGTTCACGGTCCGTAAGCAGTCCTTCGGTGTCGGGGTCGAGCGCATGTTCCCGGTGCATTCGCCGAAGATTGAGCGGATCGAGCTCGCCGCGCGCGGCGATGTGCGCCGTGCAAAGCTCTACTACCTGCGCGATCGTGTCGGCAAGCGCGCGCGTGTGCGCGAGCGCCGCTACACCGGCCCCGAGGAGACGATCGAGCCCGGCCTGCTGCATGAGACGGGCGGTGCGACCGATGCGGATGGCATGACCGCCGATGAAGCGGTCCTCGAGGGCGCCGCTACGGAGGTCGAGGAGCAGGGGCTGGCTGATGGTGCCGCCGCTGCTGAGGGCAACGAGCAGGGCGCCGCCGCCGAGGACGACGAGCAGCACACCGCCGCAGAGGACGACGATGCTGTTGTGAGTGAGGGCCGGGGGGAGAGTCGCAACGACGAGATCGCCGCCGGGGTTGACCCCCAGGCAGCACCCGACGCTGATGCCTCCTCCGATGCCGCTGACGACGCGTCCGCAGGCGCGCTCGCCGGCGACCCACCGGCGTGACCGGCATGAAAATGGTGGGAAGCGCTAGAGGTCCACTGGTTTGCGCTTGAGTTCTTTCGCTGGGGCTGGAAGGAGTTCGATCGTGGAGCTGATCGTGATCGTTGCGGTCGCGCTCGGTCTGGCGCTTGGCATCCAAGCATTCATCGTCAAGCCGTACCGCATCCCCAGTGGATCGATGGAACCGACGCTGACGATCGGCCAACGCGTGTTGG
This sequence comes from uncultured Solirubrobacterales bacterium, assembly GCA_963804555.1. GTDB lineage: Bacteria > Actinomycetota > Thermoleophilia > Solirubrobacterales > Solirubrobacteraceae > Palsa-744. The sequence continues at coordinate 296,164 of CAWDQX010000003.1, read as the reverse complement.
TCGATCGCATCGGTACGCACTTCAGCAACCCCCATGTCGGCGAGATCACGGTCTTCCATCCGCCCGAAGGTGCCCAGCAAGAGCAATGCGGACCCGTTCCGCACACCGTCAAACTGGGTGGCGCGGCCTGCTCGGAACCGGTCCCGAAGGAGGACATGGGCGTCAACTTCATCAAGCGCGTCGTCGCTGGTCCCGGCGACGAAATCTACATCAAGGAAGGCCACGTCTTTCGCAAGGCAGCCGGCAAGAGCACCTTTGTCCGCGAGCACGACTCCTACATCCGCGAATGCGGCACCAGCCCTGAGTGCAACTTCACGCTACCAATCAAAGTTCCGGCCGGTCACTGGTTCATGATGGGGGACAACCGTGGCGAATCCGACGACAGCAGGTTTTGGGGACCCGTCCCCAAAGGGTGGATCATCGGCGAAGCCTTTGCCACCTACTGGCCTCCTGACCGGATCGGGGCCTTCTAAGGCTCCCAGCGTCACCGTTGCGGCCAAGGTCACTCCGCGATCGGCTGCGAAAGGGAGTCGTTCGGCGCGACGTCGTCGTCGGGCAGGCACGAGCGGACAACGACTGTTCGCGTTCGATCGTCGTCTCGGTGTGCCGTTGGTGGCGGGCGCCGATGAGGCCGGCCGAGGCTGTCTCGCGGGGCCGCTCGTGGCGGCGGGCGTGCTGTTCGACTATGAGAGGCTGACCACCCTCGAGCTGCAGCGCCTGGGTGCATTGAACGACTCCAAGCAGCACACCGCGCAGGCGCGCGAGGAGCTCTACCCGCTGGTCATGCGCAGCGCGATGCGAGTCGTGGTGGTCTCGCGGTGTGCGCGTGGGATCGATGCTCGCGGGCTACACAACACGAACCTCTCGGCGTTGCGCGACGCGATGCGGGGCGTCACCGCCGGCGTCTCGGGCGAGGTCGCGTGTCTGCTGGATGGGTTTTCCGTGCCGGAGTTCGAGCGGCCACAGCGCGCGGTCGTAAACGGCGATGCCACCAGCGCCGCGATTGCGGCGGCATCGATCGTCGCCAAGGTCACACGCGACCGCTACATGCAACACGCTGACGTGCTGCATCCGGGTTGGAGCTTCGCTGAGCACGTCGGCTACTCGACGCCTGTTCACCGCGAGGCGATCCTACGTCAGGGCGTCTCTCCGCTACATAGGATGTCCTTCCGCTCGCTCGCCTACCAGCAGCTCGCGCTCTGAACGTGCGTCGCTGAAGGCGTTCGCGTAGCCTCCCGCCCATGGCGTAGCCTCCCGCCCATGGAGAACGCCCCCGAGGACCCAGTCGCTCCCGTACCAGGGAGCTCGAATACTCCAGCCGGCGGCGCCTTACCCGCCGCCAGACAGCAGTCACTCGACGGTGTTACGAGCTTCATGGGTATGCGCTGGGACGATCCCCAGACGGTTCGTCTCACCATCAGGCCGGAGTTGATCAACAATGGTGGGCTGCTCTCTGGCGTTGTCACCTATGCGCTCGTCGATTACTGCATGGGCTCGACTCTCTGGGCACAGACCACCGAGCAGGAGCGCATCGCGACGATCAGCATCGCGATCAACTACATCCAGACCGCGACCGAGGGTGAGATCGTGTGTCGGACTGATCTCGACCGGCGTAACCGCACCGTGGGGATTCTCAAATCAGAGGTTCGTCACGAGGATGGCCGACTCTTGGTGACCGCGGTCGGGAGCTACTCGATCCGCGTGCCGCGGGACTTGCGTGAGTGAGCAGACCTGCGACCCGGCTCGAGCGCTGACACCCACGGCACTCACAATCGCTGGCTCTGACTCCGGTGGTGGCGCCGGCATCCAGGCCGACCTGAAGGCGTTTGCCCGCTGCGGCGTGTACGGGTGCTGTGCGATCACCGCGATCACTGTCCAGAACACCGTCGGCGTTACCGCGATCCATGCGATACCCCCCGAGATCGTGCTCGCCCAGGCGCGCGCGGTGCTCGCCGATATCCGTGTTGACGCCGTCAAGGTTGGGATGCTCGGCACCGTCGAGGCGACGCTCGCGGTTGCCAGTGTGCTCGACGAGCTCCCCGCCGGTACCCCTGTGGTGGTCGACCCGGTGATGGTCGCCGAGTCGGGCGCTTCGACTGCTCGACCCCGACGCACAGCGGGCGCTGGTGCAGGAGATCCTGCCGCGTGCCACCGTGCTCACGCCGAACCTACCTGAGGCCCGCGTGCTTGCCGGTGAGCTGCCGGATGATCGCCAAGCGGCGGTGGATGAGGAGGAAGCCGAGGCGCTCCTCCGCGCTGTGCTCACGCTCGGCCCTCGCGTCGTCGTGCTCACCGGGGGTCACCGCGCGCGCGCGACGGATCTCTTTCTCGACTCTTCCGGCGACGGGTCCGTGGTCAGCATCGAGGGTGAGCGCCACCCCGATGGCGCCGCCCACGGCTCAGGTTGCACACACTCCTCTGTGCTCGCCGCCCAGCTGGCCCTCGGTTGCTCGCCGCTTCACGCAGCACGCACTGCTCGCGCGTTGGCGGGAGCAGCCGTCGCTGATGGGCTGCGCGACATCGGCCAAGGCGCCGGTCCGGTCGATGTCCTCGGTTTGGCCCGCATGCGCGCCGACGGGAGATCGGGCCGCCCTGGTTTGCCATAATCGTGCGACGATGAAGCTGCTGCGTATGAAGCCCGGTCATGGCGAGATCGTGCTTGCGGAGGGGGATGTTGAGGTGCCGGAGCAGGAGCGGGAGCTGATCGAGGCGTTTCGCCGTGAGCTCGACGCCGGCATGTGGGCAGCGGTTCCGACCGGAACTCCGGATGGTCGCCGCGAAGCTGAGCTGGTCAAGAGCTTCGCCGATGTGCCCCGTGACGCCGAGCGCGTGATCTTCTTTCCGCGCGCCGCTGGTGGCGCGCCTCAGGCGACGCTCTAGCGTTCATGGCGCTTGCACTGGGTACAGGTGCGGTTCTCCTGGTGGTGCTCCTCTGGGAGCTGATCCGGCCCACGCTCAAAGGCGTGATTGCCCGCGGTCGTCTGCTTTGGTTCCTGCGCCGTCACTCCTCGACGCCGAGGAGCTATGACCCGGGCCGCGAGCGTCGCGCCGAGCAGCGGGCGCGCGCGCTGCTGCGCTCGTGTATCGACGAGCGCGATTGGGCGATGTACCGAGACTTGGGCTTTCTGCGCGTATGGGGCGGGCTCGGCAAGTACGAGCGCGGGCAGGACGCGACCTACGCCTACCTGATCTATCCGCACAAGCCGATCGTCGCCTACCTGCCCCAGACGGGAGCGTTGCTGAACGAGTATTGCGTCGCCTTCCCCGATCATTCGCGTCCCTATGGCAGCTCCCGGCTGCCCGACTCCGATGACGTGCTCGCCAAGTGGATGGCGCTCACCGCCGACGAGCGCCGTCTGATCGCCGACGCCAACATGCACCTACCCGGTCGCCAGATCGATCCAGAGAGAGTGCGCCGCGACCTGCTTCGGCTCGCACGCTGGGAGCGTGAGTGGCTGGGATGTGTTCCGCCGTCGGTCATAGGTCGACCGGTGGATCGTGCCGGTACTGTGCACGCGTGAGCTTCGACGTCCGGCACAAGAGCAGAGCCCTCACCGAGGGCCCCGAGCGGGCCGCCGCCCGTGCGTATCTACATGGCATTGGCTACTCGGCCGAGGATCTGGCCAAGCCGATCGTCGGCGTCGCACACTCGTGGATCGAGACGATGCCCTGCAACTTCAACAATCGGATCCTCGCCGCAAAGGTCAAGGAGGGCATCCGCGCCGCCGGCGGCACGCCGATGGAGCTCAACACGATCGCGATCTCAGATGGGATCACGATGGGCACCTCCGGCATGCGCGCTTCGCTCGTCTCGCGCGAGCTGATCGCCGATTCGATTGAGCTAGTCGCTTCTGCCCATGCCTTCGATGCCCTCGTGACGATCTCCGGCTGCGACAAGACGATCCCCGGGACCGTGATGGCGCTCGCGCGCTTGGACATACCCGGCCTGATGCTGTACGGCGGCTCGATCAAGCCCGGCCACTACAAGGGCGCCGAGGTCACGATCCAGCAGGTGTTCGAGGCGGTCGGCGAGCTCGCTGCCGGGAAGATCACCGAGCAGGAGCTGCACGAGCTGGAGGAGGTCGCCTCACCGGGCGCGGGCGCGTGCGGAGGGCAGTTCACCGCCAACACGATGGCGATGGCCTTCGAGGCGCTCGGGATCTCGCCTGCTGGCACCGCGATGGTTCCCGCCGAGGACGGGCGCAAGCTCGAGGTCGCAAAGAGCTGCGGCGAACTTGTGATGGACGTCCTGCGCCGGGGGCAGCGCCCGAGCGAGATCATCACCAAGCCGGCGCTCGAAAACGCGATCGCGGCCGTCGCCACGAGCGGTGGCTCGACCAACGGCGTGCTGCACCTCCTGGCGGTCGCGCGCGAAATGGGCGTGGCGCTGGAGATCGACGAGTTCGAGGCGATCTCCGAGCGCACGCCGCTGCTGTGCGATCTGCAGCCCGGCGGGCGGTATGTCGCGACTGAGCTCTACGAAGCGGGTGGCGTGCCGCTCGTGCTCGCCCGCCTGAACGAAGCAGGGATCCTCCACGCCGACGCCCAGACGGTCACCGGCAGAACGATTGGCGAGCACGCGGCCGAGGCGATCGAGACCGACGGCCAACGGGTTGTGCGCTCGCTCGCCGAGCCGATCAAAGCGACCGGCGGCTTCGCGATCCTGCGCGGCAACGTCGCGCCCGAGGGTTGCGTCGTAAAGCTCTCCGGGCACGAGCGCCGCAGGCACGTCGGACCGGCGCGCGTGTTCGACGGCGAGGAGGCCGCGATGGCGGCCGTGCTCGGCCACGAGATCGAGGCCGGCGACGTGGTGGTGATCCGTGGCGAGGGGCCTGCCGGCGGCCCCGGCATGCGCGAGATGCTCTCGGTGACCGCCGCGATCGTCGGCGAGGGAATCGGCGAGGATGTCGCGCTGATCACCGATGGACGCTTCTCGGGCGCGTCGCGAGGTTTCATGGTGGCCCACGTCGCACCGGAGGCAGTCCGCGGCGGTCCGATCGGCGCGCTCAGAGACGGCGACGAGCTGACGATCGACGCGGACGCGCGCCGCCTCGACGTGGCGCTGTCCGACGAGGAGATAGCCGTGCGCGTGAGCGCCTACAGCCAGCCGCCGCGCGCCGACGAGCACGTGGACGTCGCCATCCAGAAGTACGCCAAGCTCGTGGGCAGCGCCGCCGAGGGCGCGGTCGCTCGCTGAGTCGAGCATGCGCTGAGCTCGCGTGGCGCCGAGCTGAGCTACTTACTCGCTGAGAAACTTCTCTAACAAAGCGTTGAACGCGGCTGGGCGCTCGATCATCGCCATGTGTCCGGTGTCCTCGAGGATCACCTTGCGCGCGTTTGGGATCAGCCGCTCGTAGAGCTCTGCGTCCTTGGCCGTCACCACCAGGTCGCGCTCGCCCCACACGATCAGCGTCGGGCAGGCGACCTCGCCCAGGCGGTCACGATAGTCGTAGTCGAAGTTCGCCGCCATCCCCTCGATGTAGCCGGGCGCGCCCAACCCCCGCACGAACTCAGCCACGAACGGCGCCGGCAGGCGGTCGGAGTGGCGCACGACGACGTGCGTCGTGGGCTCGAGCAGGCGTAGACGCGGCCGCCTGGCGAGCAGCTCTGCGTGTGCCGCCACCCGGGCGTGATAGGGGTTCACGATCCGCCTGAGCCGGCGCATCTGAGCGACGAGCCGTAAATCGCGAGGGTTGTTGTAGGTGCTCAGGCCCGCGGGAGAGATCAGCGCGAGACGCTCGACCCGCTGCGGGAAGTTGATCGCGAGCTCGACTGAGGTGAAGCCACCCATCGAGTGGCCGACGAAGGCAGCCGTGCTGAGGTGGAGCGCATCCAGCAGCTGCTCGATCGTGCGGGCATAGCCTGGTACCGAGATCTTCTCTGCCGGCATCGGCGAGTCGCCAAAGCCGGGCATATCCATGGCGATCACACGGTGGCTTGCCGCAAACGCGCTCAGCTGCTCAAGCCAATGAGTCCAGCGCCCGATCAGGCCGTGGACGAACAGGAGCGGCGGGCCTTCGCCGAACTCGATCACGTTGATCGGCTGACCGTCTAGTATCACCCAGCGCTGGTGCTTACGCCAGTCGACATCGAGCCAGGGGGAATGTCCCTGCGGGCCGTAGACTGATGGATCATCCAGGCGGGGGAGCGAGGGAGAGGGAGAGGGGGTGGCTGTCGGGTTCACCACTGTTCAAGCTACCCGAGGATCAGCATATTTATGAGGATCGCGATCGACATCGACTCGACGCTCCACCACTACTGGGACATCCTCTCCGAGGTCTCGGTGCGGCGCTTCGGCGTCGAGCTGCCCTACGACGAGCAGTTCACGTGGGGGATCACCCGCCTGCGCCCCGAGCAGCTTCAGCTGTGCATCGACGAGAGCCACTCAGACGAGCGGATTCTCGCCGGCGCCCCCTACCCGGGCGCCGTGCGGGCGGTGCGCCGCTGGCACGAGGAAGGTCACTTCGTGCACATCACCAGCCACCGCGCCGCCGACCGCAAGCGCGCCACCGCCGCCTGGCTGCAGCGGATCGGGTTGCCGTTCGACGACCTGCACTGCTCCTACGACAAGGTCTCTCGCTGCGCCGAGCTGGAGATCGACCTGCTGATCGACGATGGCCCTTTGAATCTGTCTGCCGCGCTCGAACGCGGTATCGCCGCCGCCACGATCCGCCATCCTTGGAACCGCGACGTATGTGAGGAAGAGGATGTCCTCTGCGCGCGCGACTGGCCCGAGCTCGAGCGCCTGCTGGAGCCGTTGTTGGGGATGAAGGCGCGTTCCTTGGCGCACAGCGGCTGACGCACGGCGGCTGAGCTAAATGGGCACTCGGTGGGCCCGGGACTCGGTGGGACCCAAAACAGGTTCCAAGGGTCACGGCGGCGAATTAGGGCTCGTCATGGCTGCTGACTCGCAGGTGTCCGTTGAGACATCGGGTATCGATCTGCTCTGGAGCGCCGCGCTCCGGTTGCTCGAAGACGACCTGCTCAGACGCCACGCGGCGGAGCGAACTCGCCGTGCATATGGCGGAGATCTTTCTCAGTTCGCGCGCTGGGCGACCGCTCGGGGTTTATCGCCAGAGAACGTCGGCCCACGCGACGTGCGTCGCTACATCGCGTTGCTCTCGGAAGGGGATGCCGCCGCTAGCACGACTGCACGCAAGCTGGCGGCGCTACGCGCCCTCTTTGGCAGCCAGCGTGAGCACGGAGTTATCGCCCAGAACCCGGCTGACCTGGTGAGCACTCCGCGGCGCTCGTCCTATCTTCCGCGTGTGCTGAAGGAGAAGGAGGCCGCCAAGCTGCTGGACGCAATCGGGGCGGGCGCGGCGCCTGGCTCATCGATCGGGGCGGGCGGGGTGGGCGGGCCACTCGATCAACGTGATCATGCGCTGTTCGAGCTGGCCTATTCGTGTGGGTTGCGGGCAGAGGAGCTGGTCTCGCTTCAGATCTCAGACATCGACCACGACGGTGAGCAGCTGCGGGTGGAGGGGAAGGGACGCAAGACCCGCTACCTGCCGGTCGGCGAGGTCGCGATGGCAGCTGTGAGGCGCTACCTGGAGGAGGGACGCAATGGGCTCATCGCCCCCGGCGCATCTCCGGGGCGCGCTGGCGAAGAGGGCGCGCTGTTCCTCTCGAGGACGGGCAGATCGCTTGGCACAAGCGATGTGCGCAGACGGCTGAGGGTATGGGCCGCACGCGCTCAGATCGCTGGTGGAGCGTCTCCACATACCCTCAGACACAGCTTTGCGACGCACCTACTCGATGGCGGAGCGGACTTGCGGAGCATCCAGGAGCTGCTCGGGCATGCAAGCGTGTCGACTACGCAGGTTTACACTCGGGTAGAGTCCGCCAGGCTGAGAAGCGCCTATGCGCGCAGCCACCCTCGGGCCTGAGCGGGGGGAGAAGACACTGGAGACGAATGTTAAAGCGATCGAGCTGCGCGAAGTTTGGCGGCGGTACAAGGCCGACGATGATCGGCGCGCCCGCGAGCGGCTCGTACTCGCCTACTCACCGCTGGTCAAGTACGTAGCCGGACGCACTGCCGCGGGGCTTCCTCCGCACGTCGAGGAGGCGGACCTGATCTCCTATGGGCTGGTCGGTCTGATCTCCGCGATCGAGCGATTTGAGCCTTCGCGGGAAATCAAGTTCGAGACGTACGCGATCATGCGCATCAAGGGCGCGATCATCGATGAGCTGCGCGCAATGGACTGGGTGCCGCGCAGCGTGCGCTCGCGTGCCCGCGAAGTGGAGCGCGCCAACGCGAAGCTCGAGCACACGCTGCAGCGGGCGCCGACCGACAAGGAGATGGCGGCCGAGCTGAAGATCACAGTCGATGAACTGAACGAGTCGCTGCTTGCCATCTCGCACTCTTCGATCGTCGCGCTGGACGAGCTCTGGAGTGTTTCGGATTCCAGTGGCGATCAGGTGTCGCTGATGGACACGATCGAGGATCACGCGGCGCCGGACCCGGCGAAGGCGCTCGATGTGGGCGACCTGAAGGACCGGATCGCCGAGTCGATCGCAAAGCTGCCGGAGCGCGAGAAGCTCGTGATCGCGCTGTACTACTACGAGAACCTGACCTTGCGCGAGATCGGGGAGGTGCTCGGTGTGACCGAGTCGCGTGTGTCCCAGCTGCACACGAAGGCCGTCCTGCGTCTGCGCTCGCGGATGCAAGAGGACTCCTTCGACGGCTGATTGACTACGCTAGGGGCCGATGGCCACCCGCTCGATCATCACCTCCCAGCCCGATGTCGCCTGCGACGTATGCGGACGACGGCTGCTGCGCGGTGAGTTGCCCGACGTTTTCCTGGCGGGTGGACGGCGTCGCACGGTATGCGAGCTGTGTGCGCCGCGTGCGACGCACGAGGGGTGGCTGCGCGAGGCGGATCGCCACACCGTGAGCCTGGCGCCGTCGCGCTCCAGGCGCGGACGCAACCTGTTTGAGCGGCTGCGTCCGCAGCGCGGGCCGATCTCCGAGCGATCCGTGGAGGACTTCGCGGGGGAGGGGCTTGGGCTTGGGCTCGCGCCCTCGGTGGATGCCTTTCTGCCCGAGTCATATGACTTCCTGGGAGCCATCGCGGGGTCTCCGCAGGAGTCCTCGGATGCGAGTCTGGTTACCTCGAGTGAGGAATTGGCTGTCGTGCTGACCAGTGGCGAGGTCAAGGTCGAGCGAGCGCTCGAGGTGTTCAACGCCGGTGAGTTTCCCCGGCGCGTGGCGGGCGTGGCGCGCTCGTTGGGCGAGCCGAGCGTCGCTGTTCGCCCGGTCGCTGACTCTGGGAGCCTGGTTGCGATCGTCGTCGCGTGGGAGCTGTGCTGGTATCGGTATGAGGTGGATCTCGGCGACGAGCTCGCCGGGGCGCGGGTGGCGGAGCAAGGCACGGAGCTGGGGCAGCTAGCGGACGAGGACCGGATGGTGAATGCCATGGCCGACGAGCGTGGTGCTTTGTCGCGCCTCGGTACTTGAGCTTCACCCCTTGCGTATTCTCTGATGGGGAGTAGGATTGCTGGCGATGATCTATTGCGTTGTCCCCAAGCCATTGGCCGATGAGCTGTATCCGAAGCTCGTCGAGCATTACCAGAACGAGGACAACGTGACGGTGATCGTTGACCGGCGCGAGTTCGACCGGCGTGCCCGCCAGGGGGCAGCGGTCGCGCAGGCGCCGGCTTCCGAGGGTGCGCCGCGGCGTGTGGTTCGCGACCGTCGCAGAGCCCGCGTGGCTGGTGACATGGCCCCGCTCGCACGTGCATCGTCCTAGACCGCGCGTTTCTAGCCCGCGCGTTTCGTCTTAGCCGATCTGGATACTTCGGGCGATGAAGGTGATCGTGCATGTCGACGGCGGCGCTCGTGGCAATCCCGGACCAGCGGCCGCCGCGTGCGTGATTTCCTCGCCCGAGGGCGAGGTGCTGGGCGAGCACGCGCAACTGCTCGGCACGGTCACGAATAACGTGGCCGAGTACCGAGCGCTGCTGCTCGGACTTCAGCAGGCGCGCGAGTTGGGAGCGAACGAGATCGAGGTGATCGGCGACTCGGAGCTGATCGCGAAGCAGGTGATGGGTCTCTACAAGGTCAAGCACGAAGCGATGAAGCCTCTGCACCGCGAGGCGACGGCGGCCCTAGGGCAGTTCGAGCACTGGTCGATCCGGACTGTGCCGCGCGCGCAGAACGCGCACGCCGACGCGCTCGTCAACGCCGCACTCGACCAAGCGCGCGCGGCCGCCTCGAGCTGAGAGCCCTTGTTGAGGGTCTCTTCCGGCTGAGGTTGAGAGCCTTTCGGCTGAGAACGCGTCAGTGCAGCGGCTGGGCGGATTTGGCCAGGGCGATCATCTGCGCGTTGGAGAGTTCCTCCAGGAGCGTGTTCGTCAGCCAATAGAGCACGTCGCCGGAGCGCCAGCCGATCACGTGGATGTGTGCGCCGTCGTCGACGAGTCGGTAGGAGCGCCCGTCGATGGTCTGCGTGCGCGCGTGGGCGAACAGAGGTGGGTTGAGCCAGTCCGAGCCCTCGAAGTCGTAGTAGCCGCCGATCGTGTTCTCCTGCCATACGACCACGTAGGCGTGGTGGAGGTTGCCCTGCTGATCTTTGAGCGTGTAAGCACGCACCTGCTGCTGCTCGGCTGGGCCACTCTGCAAGGTCGGGTAGAGGACGGGGAAGGGGACTTCGATGGCGGCCTTCACCGCTTCGCTGTTGCCGGCCGCGGTGCTCGGGAACAAGTCGAGTGTGCGCGGAGAGACGCTGGAGTGGTGGTGGCTGTGGCGTGATGTGCGCGCTGGCGGCTTTGAGGCAGGCAGGCTCAGTTGTTCGTGACCGTGCAGGAAGTCCGCGAGCGTCGCTTGCTCGAGCGCGGGGGTGCTCGTCACGTAGGAGCCACCGCTCGGACCGCTGAAGTCGACGTTCGAGCTCTGAAATTTGACCTGACGCAGCGGCTTGGACTGCGAGAAAGCGATCAGCTTGGACAGTTCGATCAGCTCTTCGGCCGAGGCGTGGAAGGTCGAGGTGATCGCACGCCCGACCGCTTTGGCCACGGTGTCGATCTGGTCGACCTCCTCGGCCGGGTCGATCTGCTCGCGCAGGTCGCGCAGGAAGTCCTGTTGACGCGCGACGCGCACGAAGTCCGAGTCGGTGTGGCGGTAGCGCACGTAGTCGAGCGCGTTTTCGTAGCAGAGCTTCTGGTAGCCGGGCTGCAGGTTGATGCTCGTGTAATCCGTTTCGGTCGTGCCGACATTCTCGTTGTAGTAGCGGTGATCGACGTTGACGTAGGCGCAGCCGAGGGTGTCCACGACCTGGATGAAGCCCCTGAAGTTCACGTCGATGATCCCGTTCAGCTTCAGTTCAGGGAACACTTCGCGCTTGATCGTTTCGGCCGCGAGTACGATCCCGCCCTTCGCGCCCCCGAGTCGACTGCCGATCGTGTATGCCGCGTTGATCTTTTCGCCGGCATACACCTGACCTGAGGGCGTCGTGATGTTGACCATCAGATCGCGCGGGATCGAGAGTACCGAGGTCTGGCCCTGTTCGGGGTCGAAGCGCACGAGCAAGATCGTGTCGCTGTGCGGCGGATCTTCCTTGTCGTAAGCATCCTTGGAGCCTTCCCTGCGGTCAGATCCGAGGATCAGGAAGGTCTGCGGGCCGCCGCTGTATTCCGGCGTGACGAGGCCTCGAGGAGCTTCGATGTGGCTGACGGCGGGGAAGATGTCGTGCGCGAGGCCGCTCGCGGTGTTCAGGGCGACGGTCGCCGTTGCCCCGGCGCTGAGCAGCACGATCAAAACGCCGCCGATCAGGAAGCGCTTCCACATGCCCAACCACAGAGAGGGTGGGCGCTCGTCATCCATCGGATGTCACCAAGGAGCAGCTCATAGAGCGGGGCAAGACTGGCGCCGCCCCCCGACGGCACGCTCGCCCATGGAGATTAGCGAGCCCGTCGGCGTGCCTGCGTTAGCAGCGATGGGCGATGACGGGCGCTACCGGTACCCTCGAGATCGTGCTCAGCCCGCGAAATCGAGAGTTGCTTGGGCTCGTCCCCTCTGCGCTGCTGGTTACCGCGGGCTTCACCGCGATCTTCATCCAGGCCGAGAACAACTCACCGGGAGCCTCGACGAACTTCACGCTGAACCACGCATCGGGCGTGTCGCTCACGTATGGGGCGCTCTTCTTGGGCCTGTGCCTGGCGGCGCATCTGGTGATCCGCTTCGCGCTGCCGCATGCCGACCCTTATCTGTTTCCGCTCGGGGCTGTGCTCGCAAGTGTGGGGATCGTGATGGTGTACCGCATCAACCCTTCGCTGGCCCGCCAGCAGGCGCAGTGGATGGTGATCGGGCTGGTGCTGTTCGCGGCGACGATCCTCGCGCTGCGCCGCCGGGGGGTGGGGGTGCTCGAGCGCTACCGCTACACGATCGCGGTCCTCGGCATCGGCATGGCCGTCCTGCCGAGGTTCCCTGGGATCGGCGAGCAGGTCAACGGCGCCTATCTGGACATCCATGTGGGCAGTGTCTCCTTCCAGCCAGCCGAGCTGGCGAAGGTCGCGATCGTGATCTTCCTCGCCAGCTACCTGCGCGACAACCGCCAGATTCTCGTGACCGCCGGGCGGCGCGTGCTGGGGGTGACGCTTCCGCCGATGAAGCAGTTCGGTCCGATGCTCGTCGTGTGGGGGGCGGCGATGGCGACGCTCCTGTTGACTCGGGAGCTCGGTACCTCGCTGATGTTCTACGGTGCCTTTCTCGCGCTTCTGTATGTCGCCACGGGACGCCTCTCCTTTCCCCTGATCGGACTGGTGCTTTTTGCCCTAGGAGCGTGGTTCGTGGCTGTGCATGTCAGCCACGTGCACGCGCGCGTCCTCGCCTGGGAACACCCTTTCGATCCGGCCCTCTACAACCGCCTGGGTGGAGGTAGCTATCAGCTCGCCCAATCGTTGTTCGCCCAAGCCGACGGTGGTCTGCTGGGTACGGGCTTCGACCAGTCGCTGTTGCGCTTGCCTCATGGAGGCCCCTCGATCCTGCCGGTCCCCGAAAGCGACATGATCTACGCGGTCATCACGAACGAGCTGGGTTTGGTGGGCGCGACGGCGCTGCTGCTCGTGTACCTGCTGTTTGTCGCTCGTGGGCTGAAGACGGCGATGCTGGCGCGCGACTCTTTCTCCAAGCTGTTGGCGACCGGGCTGTCATTTGTCGTGGCGATGCAGGTGTTCGTGATCGTGGGCGGCGTCACGCGCCTGATTCCGCTGACGGGAGTGACGCTGCCGTTCGTCGCCTATGGAGGTTCCTCGGTGGTGATGAACTTCGTCCTGCTTGCGCTGCTGCTGGTGGTGTCCGACCGTGCGCGACGGCCTTACGCCCGGACCTGACGGCCGTCCAGGGCATTTGACGGACGTCCAGGGCATTTGCGCTTAGGTTTGCTGAGGTTTCGGGCGAGAACCTGCATAACCCGGCGGCTGCGCAGGTGAGCTCCGGATGTCGTCGAAAAGGAGGGCCGTGTTGACTTCGACGATCGCCGCGACCCCACGCCTGTTCCTGCAGACACCACCGCAACCTGCGCACCACCGCTACGCCGGCTTGGCTGAGCCACGCTCTCGCAATCGCGGGCTGTCCTCTCCCGCTGGCCTGCACCGGCGGCCATGGCTGGCGCGCCTGCGCCGTGCTTTGGAGGAGGATCTGTTTGTCCTGCACTACCAGCCGATCATGTCGCTCGAGGATCGGAGCGTGTCGCATTACGAGGCGCTCGTGCGGCTCGCCGACGAGCCGGGGGGAGGCCTGGTGGCACCCGGTAGGTTCCTGCCCGCGGCCGAGCGCTATGGGCTGATCCGCGAGATCGATCGGATGGTGCTGGGCAAGGTCATCGCGCTGCTAGCCGACCGCAGCTCGGCCGGCGAGCAGGGTGAGCATGGCGTGCGCATCGCGATCAATTGCTCGTCGCTGTCGATCACCGATGGGGATATGCTCGATCAGATCGAGCGATCGCTTGCGCTTGCCGGGCTCGATCCAGCACGGCTGATGATCGAGGTCACCGAGACCGCCGCGATCTCCGACATGGCGCGCGCGCAAGCCTTCTGTACCGGTGTGCAGGCGCTCGGCTGCACGGTTGCGCTCGATGACTTCGGCGCTGGGTTCGGCTCGTTCCAATATCTCAAGCACCTGCCGTTTGAGTACCTGAAGATCGACGGCGATTTCATCCGCGGCCTGCCGGCTTCCCCGAAGGACCAGCTCGTGGTCAAGGCGCTCGTGGAGCTCGCACGCGGCATGGGTAAGCTGACGATCGCCGAGTATGTCGAGGACGAGGCCACGGTGGCGTGCTTGCGCGACTACGGCGTGGACTACGCCCAAGGGTTCGAGATCGGTGCTCCGCACCCGGTGGTGCCGATGATGGCGTAGGGGTCGCTACTTGGGCTGCGGGAACTGGGATCGCATCGCGGCGTCCCAGACACGATCCGGGAGCAGCTTGCGCTGCAGGATCGACAGGCGTGCCGAGGCCGTCACCGGCACCCGTGAGGGCGCGCGGCGGCGGGAGATCGCCTTGTCGATCGCCTTCGCCACGACCTCGGGCCCGCCGCCGAGGTGGCGCATCGGGCCTTCGTAGACGCCCGTGGTGAGCGCCGAAACCTTCGCGTCGAACTCAGTGTAGGGACCATCGGTCATCGCCTCGCTCGCCTTTGCAACGGCGTTGGCCGCGAACTCGGTAACGATCAAGCCCGGCTCGAGCAGCACGACGTCGATCCCAAAGCCCTTGACCTCGAAGCGCAGCGCATCGCTGATCGCCTCGACCGCGTACTTGGTTGCGTGGTAGAGACCTCCGCCGGGGAATGTCAGCCTGCCGCCCATCGAGCCGATGTTGACGACCTTGCCCCAGTGCTGGGCACGCATCGCTGGCAGCACCAGCTGAGTCATTCCGATCAGGCCAAACACGTTCGTCTCAAACTGGCTGCGCGCGGCCTCCAACGGGACCGACTCGATCGCGCCCCCCTGGCTGTAGCCGGCGTTGTTGACGAGCACGCCGACTGCGCCCTCAACGCGCTGCACCTCGTCCACCGCGGCGCGCATCGAGGTCTCGTCGGTCACATCGAGCGCCAGCGTGTGGCAGCCGGCGTCCTTCAGGTGCTCGATCCTCTCCAGTCGCCGGGCGGTGGCGTATACGGTCCAGCCGCCGGCGGCCAGTCGGCGGGCCGTGGCCTCGCCGATACCGGAGGAGCAGCCGGTGATCAGCACCGCCTTTGAGATATCGCCCATCGGCGTAGCAGCATAAGGGTTCTGCGTGGCACCAAAAGGCGCCGCCGTTCTCTAGGCTGGGCCGTCGATGCGTGCGGTCACCTTTCAAGCTCCGGGCGAGGTTCTCGTCGAGGACGTGCCCGAGCCCGAGCTGATCGACGCCGGCGACGCGATCGTGCGGATCGAGGCGACGGGCGTGTGCGGGTCGGATCTGCACATCTACCACGGCCGCGTGCAGATCGAGCCCGGCTTCACGATCGGACACGAGTATGTCGGCACTGTCCTGCAAGCCGGCGAGGATGTCCATGATGTGCAGGTCGGGGATCGCGTGCTCGGCTGCTTTCAGACGGCGTGCGGGCGCTGCTTCTTCTGCCGTCGCGGGTGGTTTCACAAGTGCGATGCCTCGCGCACGTTTGGACACGGCGCGGCGCTCGGCTCGCTTCAGGGCACGCAGGCCGAGCGGGCATTGGTACCGAACGCCGATCTCGTGCTGCGCAAGGTGCCCGCGGGGATGAGCGACGAGACGGCGCTGTTCGCCGGTGACGTGATGGGTACCGGCTACCACGCGGTTGCCGAGAGCGGCCTGCGCGCGGGCGATGTGGCGGCAGTGCTCGGGTTGGGGCCGGTGGGGCTATGTGCGGTACAGGCGGCAAGGGCGGCCGGCGCCGCGCACGTGATCGCCGTCGACTCGGTCCCAGAGCGCTTGGCGATGGCCGAGTCCTTCGGCGCTGAGCCGGTGCATCTGAGCGAGGGTGACCCGCGCGCCGCCGCTCGCGAGGCGACCGGTGGGCGCGGGGTGGACGTCTGCATCGACGCCGTCGGGCACCCGCAAGCGCTCGATCTCGCGCTGCGCTTGACGCGTAAGTGCGGCACGGTACAGGCGATCGGGGTCTACGCCGAGCGCTGTGAGCTGCACATGGGCCTGCTGTGGATCAAGTCGCTGCAGCTGTGCGCCGGCCACGCCAACGTGATCGCGCACGTCGACCGTGTGCTGGCGATGATGTCCGCCGGCCTGCTCGACCCAAGCCCCCTCGTCACCCACCACATGTCGCTCGACGATGCGCCCGAGGCCTACGCGCTGTATGACCGGCGCGAGGCGCTTAAGATCGTGCTGAAGCCGTGAGCTCATTCGAGCCCTGAACCACCTGCAAGGAGCCGCTATGACCGCCGCAGTCGACACCGCAAGCCCGAATACCCTCCCCGACGCGCTGGGAGACGCCGCGCGCGCGTTTATCTCCAGTCCCCAGCGCCTGCTGATTGGCGCAGAGCGTCCCGAGGCGGCCGACGGGCGCACGTTTGCGACGCTCGACCCCGCAACGGGCCGCGAGATCGCGCAGGTGCCACAGGCCGGCGTGCAGGACGTGGCGCACGCCGTAGAGGCCGCGCGTGCGGCGTTCGCTGACGGCCCCTGGGCCTCGATGCCCGCTGCTGGGCGCGAGCGCCTGATGCACGCGCTGGCCGACGCGATGGAAGCTCGTGCCGAAGAGATCGCGCAGATCGAGTCGCTGGACAACGGCAAGCCGGTCGGCCTCGCCCAGTACGTCGATGTGAACGGAGCGATTGGGCACCTGCGCTACTTTGCTGGCTGGCCGACGAAGATCGAGGGGGGCGTGCTGCCGGTCGCCGCGCCGAACATGCACTGCTACACCCGCCGTGAGCCCGTCGGCGTGTGCGGGCAGATCATCCCCTGGAACTTCCCGCTGCTGATGGCCGCATGGAAGCTCGGGCCTGCCCTGGCGGCCGGGTGCACGGTCGTGCTGAAGCCGGCCGAGCAGACGCCGCTGTCCGCGCTGCGCCTCGGTGAGCTGGCGCTGGAGGTCGGTTTCCCGCCCGGCGTCCTGAACGTGCTCACCGGCGACGGTGAGACCGGCGCTGCGCTGGTCGAGCACCCTGGCGTCGACAAGATCGCCTTCACCGGCTCGACCGCGGTGGGGCGCGAGATCGGCGCAAAGGCGGGCAAAGCGCTCAAGCGCGTGACACTGGAGCTCGGCGGCAAGTCACCGAACATCATCATGCCGGACGCAGACATCGACGCGGCGATCAAGGGCTCCTTTCAGGCGATCTATTTCAACTCCGGCCAGGCGTGCAACGCCGGCTCGCGCCTGTTCGTGCCGGCCGAGCGCTTCGACGAGGTGATGAGCGGCCTTGCCGAGGCCGCCAAGGCGGCGCGACTCGGTCCGGGGCTGGACTCGGGCACCCAACTCGGGCCGCTGGTCTCCGCCGAGCAACACGAGCGCGTGCTCGGCTACATCGACGCCGGCCGAGCGGAGGGCGCCGAGTTGCTCGCCGGCGGCGAGGCGGCCCTGACCGACAGCGGTGGCTACTTCGTCGCGCCCACGCTGTTCGCCACCACCTCCGACGAGTTGCGAATCTCCCGCGAGGAGATCTTCGGCCCGGTGCTCGTCGCCTCTCCCTACGGGACGCTCGATGAGGTCGCCGAGCGGGCGAACGCGGGTGAGTATGGCCTGGCCGCGGGCGTGTGGACACGCGACGTCAGCAGTGCCCACCGCCTGGCCGCGATGCTGCGGGCCGGCATGGTTTACATCAACACGTGGGGGGTGGTCGATCCGTCGGCGCCGTTCGGCGGTTTCAAGGCCTCCGGCATCGGTCGCGAGCACGGCCACGACGGCCTCGACGCCTACCTGGAGACCAAGACGGTTTGGACAGCGTTGTAGGGAGCAGCGGCGGCGTTGTAGGTCCCAGCGTCGTGCATCACCCGGGCAAGCGTGCCGGCGGCGCGGGTCCTCTGAGCGCATCGCGCTTTGCGCGGCTGCGCGAGCACCCACAGGCGGAGCGCGCGACGCGGGCGCTGATCGTCCTGTGCACGCTCGTGCTCCTCGCCGCCACTTTGGAGATCGTGCTCGACGCCGCGGTTGGGCACTCGGCGCTGATCCCCAAACAGCCTGAAATCGCAGGTTGGCTGAGCGGGATCGGTGTGCGTCTCGGCTACCGCACCTTCCTCATCGCGCTGCTCTGCATCACCGTGGCCTACGCGGTGCTGCTGGGGCTCGCGGGGCGGATCTCCAAGCGCTGGGCGATCGTGCTCGTGGGGGTTTTGCAGTTGGTCGTGTTCGTCGGGCCGGTCCTGATCTCGACGGACGTGTTCAGTTACATCGCCTACGCGCGCATGGGTGTCGAGCACGCGATCAATCCTTATACCCATGGCCCGATTGCGATCGTGCACGACCCGGTCTATCAATACGTCGGCAAAGACTGGAAGCACGTCGCCACCGCGTACGGCCCGCTGTACACGTTGCTCTCCTACCCGCTCGCCCCGCTCGGGCTGAAGGGCGCGCTGTGGGGGATGAAACTCGAGGCGCTGCTCGCGGGCGCGGGCACGCTGGCGCTCACCTGGCGCTGCGCCCGTGTGCGCGAAATCAACCCCGTGGGAGCGTTGCTCGCGGTGGGTGCGAACCCGCTGTGGGTGATCTACGGCCTCGGGGGGGCGCACAACGACCTGCTCATGACCCTGTTCATGATGGCCGCGGTTAGCTTTTCGCTCGCCGGACGCGACGCTCCGGCCGCTGCCTCGGTGGTGGCGGGCGCGCTCGTGAAGGCGACTGTTGCCACGCTGCTGCCGTTCATGATCCTCTCGCGCCGCAAGCTCGCTCCGATTCTCGGGACGCTGGCGGCACTTGTGCTCGCGGCGTTGGTTGGCTACGCGGTGTTCGGCATTCACGGGATCGACCTCGTCGCCGCGCTGAACCGCGACGCCGCGTTTGTCTCCACGGACAGCTTTCCGACCGAGCTCGCCCACTTGGTCGGCAAGCCGGGGGTGTTCCCGATCGACCACGACCTGCTCAAGGGGGGGCTCGTGTTGATCGTCGTGTACCTGCTGTGGCGCACGTGGCGGGGCTATGACTGGGTCGCCGCCTCCGGCTGGACGCTGCTTGCGATCTCCGTGACGAGCACCTGGCTCTTGCCCTGGTACACGTTGTGGTCGCTGCCGCTGGCGGTGGTCGTGCGCGACCGCCGCCTACTCGCCGCGACGCTGGTGGTGCAGGCGCTGTTCATCGTCCATCAGATGGCTCCTTTGTTGGTGCCTGTCCAATGAGCGACGCCGCGATGAGCGACGCCGCGCCCCCCGTCCAGGGCATGGCTTCCGTCGACGGCGGCTGGTGGGATCGCCTGCCGCAGTGGCTCCAGCCGCGCGATGTGCAGTCGCCGGGCACGGGCCGCAGGCACCTGATCGAGGTGACGCTGCTGATCCTCGTGGGCCTGTTGCTGGCGGTCGGGACGGTCAACGACCTGGTCGATCAGACGCACGTCAACTATCGCCTCAACGCGGATCTGCGCACGTGGCGCGAGTACACCGGCCACGACTACAAGAACGTGTCGACCGAACAGGACCTGTACGGCCACACGACGAAAGATGTGGTCTGCGGCAACACCACGCCCGGACCGCCGAAAGAACGGATCCAACTGTGCCTGCAGATGACGGGACCGGTGCTCCATGGACGGCGTGCCGCGCGCGGCGGCTGGTACTTGCCTCCGAAGGTCGAAGACGCGCCGGCCTTCCGCTACGGCTGTTTCGGCGCGGCGACGCCGGCGGAGTTCTGTGGAACGGCCGCGGCGGGCGCCGCCGGAAGTCCCGAAGGCAGATCGCCGGAAACAAGCCAGTGAGCATGCGCAGAGGAGCACTGCCAGCGTGGTGGCCGCTCGCCGCGCTCCTGCTTGCGGCTGCGGCGCTGAGGTTCTCGACGCTCGGTCTGCAGAGCTTCTGGTACGACGAGGCGTTCACCCCCGTGCACGTTCTGCACGCGAGCCTCGGGGCGACGTTGCGCTCGGTGGTTCACACCGAGAACACGCCGCCGCTGTGGTACGTGCTGATCTGGGCTTGGTCGCGCGTCTTCGGCACCGGCGCCGTCGCGCTGCGCCTGCCATCGGCTGTGTTCGGCTTGGCAACCGTTCCGGTCGCGTGGGCGATCGGGCGCGAGTTGGAAGGCCCGCCCACCCGTCGCGCCACGGCGATCGCGGCCGCCGCGTTCGTCGCGGTGAACCCGCTGTTCGTGTGGTACTCCCAGGAGGCGCGCGCATACGGGCTGTTCGTGCTGATGAGCGCGCTGGCGATGCTGTGCTTTCTGCGCGCGTGGCGGGAGCCGACGCCACGGCGACTCGTGGCCTTCGCCGCGAGCGCCTCGCTGGCGCTTCTGAGCCACTACTTTGCGGCTTTCCTCGTGGCCCCGATGATCCTCTTGCTGCTGGGCCGCCGGCATCGGGCGGGGGGTGGGACAGATCGGCGCGCGTCATTGATTGCGTGCGGCGTGGTGGCGCTCGTCGGGCTCGCGCTGCTTCCCCTCGCTTCCGCTCAGGGTGGCCACGGCGCGCAGTGGATCGGTGAATGGGCGCTCTCGAGCAGGCTGCAGGCGATTCCGCAGTACTACCTGACGGGTTACTCGGGCGCCCCGCTCGGGCACGGCATCGAGCTGCTCGTGGCGTTGCCGATCCTCGCTGGTCTCGCCTACGGCCTGTGGAGTGTGCTCGAGCCAAGCGAGGAGCGGGGCGCGTCGATCGCGCTGATCATCGCGGCCTCGGGAGCGCTGCTCCCGATCGTGCTGATCGCCTTCGGCGCTGACTACCTCGCGCCCCGCAATCTCGTTGCGGCGATGATTCCCGTGACGGCTGTGATCGCGGTGGTTCTCACGGCCCGGCGGGCGGGGCGTGCAGGGACGGTGTTCATGGTGCTGATTGCGGTGGCTTGGCTTGCGATCACGATCGACGTCGATCTCAGCCCGCGCCTGCAACGTGGTGATTGGCGCGGCGTCGCCAAGGTGCTGCGTGACGCCGCGGGCGGCGCCGCCGCGAACGAGCGTGTGATCACGACCGTCGAGCTCGGCGCGGCGCCGCTCGAGTATTACCTGCCGCCGCTGCACAACCTCGCCCGCGGCACGGTGGTGAGGGTTAGTGAGATCGACGAGATCGGCTACGCGCCATTGAAGGCCTCCGCGGCCAATCCACCGGCACCCGGCTTTCACCTGCAAAGCCACGACGACGTGAACGGCCTGATCGTCTATCGCTTCGTCTCCCCGACGCTGCGTACGGTCTCCGAGGCGACATTGCGCCGCCACGTGATCACCGAAGCGCATCCGGAGGTGCTCGTCTCAGCCGCTCAGGTGTCGTTCGCTCAGGCGCCGTTATAGGAGTCGGGCGCTGGGGGATCTTCGCGGATTCCCGCGATCTGCGCCAGCAGCGCTTGTGGGGTGGTTGCCCCGAGCACGCGTAGTCGATGCAGGCGATAGCGGTCTTCGGTGGGGTGCGCCCAGCCCGGGACGACGGTGGTGGAGCCGGTGTAGCCGGCGGCCTTGACGGCTGCGATGACGGTTGCGTTGTAATGCCCGGAGGGGTAGCAAAACCAGTTCACCGGCACGTGGTAGCGCTGCTGAACAGTGCTCCGCGCGATGGCCACCTGGTAGTGCAACTGCTGAGCGTCAAGGGTGATCAGGTCGGCGTGGCTGAAGCCCTGCGTGTCGAGCTCCCAGCCAGCGGCGATCAGGCCACGGATCTGTGCCCGGCTGAGGCCTCCCTGAGAGGGCGGCAGTCCGGTGAGCTGCACGTTCTCATCGCCGACCCACCCGAGCTTGCGAAGCACGGGCAGCGCCTGGGTGTATTGCGACTGATAGCCGTTGTCGAAGCTGACGACGATCGGTTTGCCTGCTCCCAGCGATACGCCATGCTGCCAATACGCCTGCACTTGGTCGAGCGTCACGGCGTGCCAGCCGGCGTGCTCGAGTGCTTGCATTTGCGCGGCGAACTCGCTCGGCACGACGTACAGCCCGGGGAACGGGGCACCCGGCGGTGGCGCGGCGATCACGTGGTACATCAAGATCGGGACCGGCTCGGTGCCTGGAGGGCCGACAGTGGCGCTTGCGCCGCTCGTACTCGTCGTGGCCGGTTTAGTTGCGTACTTGGGATGGCTCGCGCGGCGGGTAGCGTGGGTGTGGCTCGCGGCGGTCTGTGTTTCACCGGCGGAGGGACCGGCTTGGATCCCCCAGAGATCGCCCAACAGAACGATGCCCACGGTCACGATCAGCAGCGCGATCAACCCGGCGGCTTGGACACGATGGCGGCGGGTTGTGCGTCGACGCGCCTCGCGACGGGCACGCAGCCGCTCAGAAGGCTCTATCTCTGGCGCCGGCACCGGCGAAGCATGGCATGGCGGCCCCTGGCTTCGGGATAGCTTCTGAGATCACGAGACGATGGCTGGCTCTTCGCGATGTGCGGGCAGTCCCGCTGCCGCGTAGGCATCGAGTCCGTCGAGCGTCTCCGCCTTCAGCAGCGCCTGAGCGAGGCTCTCCAACTGGTCGCGGTGCTCGCTGAGCAGGCTTGTCACTTCCTGATGCGCGCCATCGATCAGCCGCCTCACCTCCTCGTCCACGAGGCGCTGAGTGGACTCGGATGTCGCGCTCGCTCCGGGTAGGAACGGTCCCTCACCATCGGCCGGCAGCACCGCAACCGGGCCGATCGCCTCACTCATTCCCCAGCGCCCGACCATCTGGCGCGCGATCTGGGTGAGTTGCTGGATATCGGACTCCGCGCCAGTCGTGATCGTGCCGTAGACGACCTCCTCGGCCACGCGCCCGCCGAGGGCCACGCGGATCTTGGCCTGCAGGTCCTCCAGGGAATAAGACACGCGGTCGGCGTCAGGAGTCGAGAGGGTGACCCCGAGCGCCATGCCACGCGGGATGATCGAGACCTTACGGACAGGGTCTGCGCCCGACGTTAGCATCCCTATGAGCGCATGCCCGGACTCGTGGTAGGCGGTGCGCTCGCGGTCGGCGGAGGACAGCAGGATCCCGCGCGGCGAGCCGAGCATTAGCTTCTCGAGCGAGTCGGTCAGGTCGCCCATCTCCACCTTCTCGTGCTCGCGCCGGGCGGCCAGCAGGGCGGCCTCGTTGGCGAGATTCGCAAGGTCGGCGCCGACCATCCCGGGAGTACTCGCGGCCAGCGCGTCGAGGTCGACGCTGCCAGCGAGCGGGATCGAGCGCGTGTGCACTTCGAGGATTTCGCGTCTGCCAGTGCGGTCGGGGGCCTGTACCGCGACCCGTCGATCAAAGCGGCCGGGTCGCAGCAGCGCCGAGTCCAGCACGTCGGGCCGATTCGTGGCGGCCAGCACGACGACCGCCTCAGAGCTCTCGAAGCCGTCGAGCTCGGTGAGGATCTGGTCGAGTGTCTGCTCGCGCTCGTCGTTGGCGCCGGTGACGGACACCGAACCCTGGCGCGAGCGCCCGATCGCATCGAGCTCGTCGATGAAGATGATCGCGGGCGCGGCCTCCTTGGCCTTGGCGAACAGGTCGCGTACTCGTGAGGCGCCGACGCCGACGATCGCCTCGATGAACTCCGACGCGGAGATCGAGAAGAACGCGGCGTGCGCCTCCCCCGCCACCGCGCGCGCGAGCAGCGTCTTGCCGGTGCCGGGCGCGCCCGAGAGCAGCACGCCGTGGGGCATGCGCCCGCCGAGGCGCCCGTAGCGCTCGGGGTTGCGCAGGAAGTCGACGATCTCCGAGAGCTCGGCCTTGGCCTCGTCGATGCCGGCGACGTCTTTGAAGGTCACACGGATCGTTTCCGGATCGACGCGCCGCGCCTGCGAGCGCCCGAAGTTGCCGAGCGCGCCCATAGCTCCGCCGGCCTTCGCCGCGCGCCGGGCGATCAACACGAATAGGCCGACGATCAAAAGCGTCGGGCCGAAGCCGAGCAGGATCTCGGCCAGCAGCGAAGTGCTCGTGCTCGTTGATTGGGCGTTGATCTTCACTGCCTTTTCCTGCAGCAGCGCTGACAGCTGGCTGCCGTTCCAGAAGCTCGGCACCTGGGTCGCGAACAGCTTCGTGGGCGTTGCCTTGTTGTCCGTCGCCGGGTAGCGCAGCTTGGCCTTGAACTCTCCCTGGATCGTGTCGCCCTTGGAGGAGATCGAGTAGACGGTGTCTCCCTTGACCTGTTCCAGAAAATATGGGCTGAACGGCACGGTCACCCGCTGTTCGCCCGTAGCGGGATGGAAGAAGAAGACCGACAGCAGGTTGATCGCGAACAGGATCGACACAAACCACAGAAAGCCTGGCCGGCGGTGTGCCGGCGGGCCTTTCGGCGCCTGCTCGGGCATGCCGCGCCCGTCGGGCGCGGGGGAGACGTGCCAGCCGCGTTTGTCGCGTGGCATTGGCGGGTGTACGTCGGTCCGGCTCGCGCTCAGGCTGGCCGATCTCCGATCGGCGGGCTCGTTCAGGGGTTCGTCGGGCAAAACGTTCTCGGTCAACCGGTGATATAGACGATGTCGCCCAGCGCCAGCATCCCGAAGACCGTTTTGGCGGTTTCGATCGGGAGCTCGACGCAGCCGTTTGATTGAGGGAAACCGTAGGAGCCGCGTTCATATCCGTGGACCGCGTCGCCGCCGTTGAAGTAGTTCACCCAGGGGACGTCGGGAATGTCATATTTGGTGCCGTCGACGTCCGTCCCGCTCATCGTCGTCGAAACGTCGCGGGCGAAGATCGGAAAGATGCCCTGGGGGGTTTCCGCTCCCGGGACGCCGGTGTTGGCGGGAGTGGAGAGAGCCACGTGGTTGCCCTTGTGTACCTCCAATGTCTCGGGATCGGACTCCGTGACGGTTACGAATGTATAGGGGCTCGGATCTCTGCGCCCGTCCGTCTCGGCGGCCAGCAGGCTCTCCCAGATCCGAGTATCCGAGACGCTGGAGGTTTCGCTCGCTTCGATCCCGTGCGCGGCCTCGAAGACGGTGAGAGCGCCCTGGGTGGTCTCGTCCAGCCGGCCATAGTCGAGCGGGGGCGCGTCGTGCACGTTGGCGCGCAGCACCCCCGTCGGCGGATGGAAGGCGTAATGGGCGGCCATGCTCCTGGACTCCCGTCCATCCGGCAGGTGGATTCCGTAGATGGAGTGAAATGTGTAGGGCAGATATCCAAGGCGGGCCAGTGCCTGCTGGAATGCCTTCACGGGTGGACATACGACTTTCAGCGCGATCGTGCGGGTCTTGCCAAGTGGAGTTTGGCCGGTGGCTTGAATCGAAGCGGGAATCGAGAGCGTGTAGGGGGAACACGGCTCCAATGTCGAGGCGGGGGTGAAATACTCCGAGTCCCCGACCGTCGACCAGGCGCCGGCCACCGCTGGGCTCACGCTCGGGCGCGGCGACCCGGGCGCGGGCACACCTGAAAGCCTGACCCACAAGGGGGCGGTGCCGTCCACGCGTAGGCCGTCGGGGAGCGCCGTCAATGTGGTGTGCGGCTCCGCCGCAAGGGGAGTCGCGGCGCTGGCTGGGCCAGAGCCGAGCAGCCCGCTCATACCGTGACTGCGATCTGCCAGCGAGACCGCTGCCGCCACTGCGATGACCGCCGCCATCAGCAGCATGCCGGCCCGCAGGACGCCCCGGTGGTGAGCCGCCGAAGACCCCATCTCTTCTCGATGTGCACTCATCTCGCACTCATTCGATAGAGGGTAACGCCTCGGAAGTGGTAATCGCCGATGTCCTGAAGCTAGACTGCGTGCCCCCGCCGGAGTAGCTCAGTCGGTTAGAGCAGCGGAATCATAATCCGCGTGTCGGGGGTTCGAGTCCCTCCTCCGGCATCGCTAAAACCCTGCAAACACAACGAAAGCAGCATATCAAGGGCTGCGGATGGGCCCTACGATTTCCCCAGCTATTTCCCTGGAGGGCCGTCCGGAGGGCGTCGAGAGGTCTGGATGGGTGCAGAAGGGCTCCCCATCCACGGGCTGACGAGCCCACGGCCGGCGACGCGATCTGCCACCACCTTGGAAGGCGGGAGGAGCCGGTTAGAGCTTGGCCTGCTCGGCGAGCCAGTCTTCGAGCATGTGGCGCGTGAAGCGTATATGCCGCCCGACGCGATCGCCGAGCTGGCCCACGATCATCGCTCGTGCGTGGCGATCACGCCGCGAGCACGACGACTTCTATGCAGCGTTCCGTGTCGAGCGTGTCGAGGCGAAGGAGCAAGCCAAGCGGGAGAGCGAGCGCGGTGCGGCCGACCACCAAGCCGCCACGGACGCCTACCACGCGCAGTGGGAGAGAGCACAGTTGACCTTCAGAGAGCGGCACCGGTAGCCGAAGGTCGGGCTCCCCCGTCCATGCAGCCTACGGCGTCACGCTCCGCGCTCCAGATAGCGGCGTGGGATGCAGAACCGAGCCAACTTCGATAAACTGTAGGGCAGACTTTGGGTGCCGGGAAGGCCGAACACCACAGAGCGCAGGTCAGGGGCCGAGCCGTCAACTCGGAGTGCCGCTGTATCTATGTCGGCGAGTCCCGGTCTCGCCGGCTTTTGTTTTGGGCGCCTGACCACAGCAGCCGAAGCATCGGGGTAGCCTTCGGGTATGCCGATGGAACCGAGCCCTAGGCGCGGCGACTACAAAACGCGCAAGGAATACCGCTTCGCCCATAAAAAGGTCAAGCGCAACAACATGAAGCAGCCTGTCGTGATTGTGGCGGCCGTCGTGGCGACCGTCGCGTATGCCATCACGAAAAGCCCGGCGGTTTGGGTCATCACCGCAATCGTGACGGCCGTCGTGTGGGTCGTGTGGGTGCGACCTTGGTGGAAACGACAGATGGAGCGGGACGCCAAAAAAGCAGCCGAAAAGGCAGGCGCTCTATCCGGCCCACGGTTCAAAGTCGCTTGTCCGAAATGCTCGGCCGCGCTGACGACGCCCGCCGGTAACGGCATTAAGTGCCCTGAGTGCGGCTTCAACATGAAGGTCACGCCGAAAGTCGCGCCAACGGTGGCCGTCGGCTCGACGGCCAGTGAGATCGAGCGGCTGGCAGGGCTTCACGCGCAGGGTGCCTTGAGTGACGCGGAGTTTGCTGCGGCCAAGGAAAAGGTGTTGGGCTAGGAGTGAGCCCGGCAGATGCAGAAAGGCGCAGACCGTGATGGACCACAAACCGAACGTCAAGTGCTGACAGAATCGTTGGTGAGGTTGGACGAACGTGGTCCCATGACCACCCGGGAACTTGAACGCTCAGCTAATGACATAGATCAGCTGGACGAACAGCTCATCGCTGGATGGGCCGAGCGTGGCCTTATCGAATCAACGCCGGGCAGTGACGGCTTATACCGCTGGAGGATCACGGACAAGGGTAGAGCGCGTATCGCTCGGTAGTGGCGGTACGGGCAGTCCGTTCCGCGGTTCACTGGCGTGCTCCGGTCGTCCGCCCTTCCGCCGCAAAATGTCGGTTTGGACCGGCCCCTGACGCAACGACCCACGACGGGCTAAGGTCACGGACTGTGTGTCCGCCGATCGAGTTGCCCCCCATACCGCCCACCTGGCAGGTACCGGGCATTCGATCGCCTGGGTGCAAGCTCTATATCGAGTTGCGTGACGAGGCCGAGATGGATCAGTCAGAGGCCGACGGCTCATATGCGGCTGGTCTTCGGGATAGTTGCTGCTGGCCTGCGTACCAGGGCTTAGAATCTCTGCGTCAGGTTCTCGCGAGAGACGACGGCTCAACGCGAACTACTGCGGTCCTCCTAGCGGCCCTCTCGAGCCTGGAGTTTGGGGACCAGGCGTCTTTTGATGTGCTGCGTCAACACGTCCTTGAGAACCACGCGCCTGATCCGTTCG
Source organism: uncultured Solirubrobacterales bacterium (assembly GCA_963804555.1). GTDB lineage: Bacteria > Actinomycetota > Thermoleophilia > Solirubrobacterales > Solirubrobacteraceae > Palsa-744. The sequence continues at coordinate 268,415 of CAWDQX010000003.1, read as the reverse complement.
GCGCAAGGCATATTGCCACCAGCACGCTGTTTCTGCGTATCCCAGGGACTGGTGTATTGGATAACCTCATGCATGTCCCCGCCGTCATCTACCGGCCCCTAATAGCGCTCCAGGTCGCCCTCGCCGGGTCCTTCGTGATGCTTGGCCAACTTCGGGAGGCCGCCGAGGCGCTGAAGACGATCATCGAGCCTGCAAACGACTGCCCGCCCAAGGAGCCATGGGGGCATCCACCACCACTGGCTGCCTCCGGGGAACAGCTACCGGCGGGCGATGACTACGCCGACCCGTTGGACTGTCTCGACTATATGCTGTGCGACATCTACAGAGAGCTCGACGACCCCGACGCAGAGCTCGATGTCATTAGGCAGTTCCCATACAGCCGACTCGAGGTACGAAAGGGCGAAGCATTGGAGCGAAAGGGGCTTCAGGACTCCGCACTCCTCGTCTATAGCGATTGCATCTCGACCGCTGATCCTCGGGACCCGAGGGAGAGTCTGATCATCAACCCGGCACGCTACGCAAAGGCGCGACTTTTGATTGCCGACGGCCAGCTTCGGGCTGCCCGTGATGAGCTAGCTCATCTCTACGCCGACTCACCCAACTTTCCCGACCCTGACGGGCTTCGCCTGGCTCTAGGAAAGCCGCGGCCCGGTGGCAGTCGAAAGGCAATCCCAGAGGAGGTGCGCCACGCCGTCTGGCGCCGAGATGAAGGACGATGCACCAAATGTGGTAGTCAAGAAGATCTAGAGTTCGATCACGTTATTCCCGTGTCGCGCGGCGGCTCAGACACCGAGCGAAACCTCCAACTTCTGTGCGAGAGTTGTAATCGAAAGAAGAGTGCGACGATATGATAGGCGGATAGCGTCGCGGACTAAATCCCAGTGGTCGTATCTGAGAAGAGTGGCCGTCAGCTCAGACTGTCATGATGCACTGGCCATACTTCATTCGTAAAAAGCATCAACATTGATTCTTGACCGATGACTTATAGTTGAAGATGCCGTTGGCGCAAATACATAGACATCACACTTGTTCCTTTTCCGTTTAGTATTGATGATTCTGTAACCTTCCATTTTCAACTCAAAGATCCTCGTTTGTGACCTTATAATAGGTTTTCCACCGTCGATTACATTAGGCAGTAAAAAATCTGTGCAAGTGATTCCATACTGTCCTGAGTTTTTCAAAGCATTCAATACCCTGCCGCACTGAGTACTAGCGTTTGTGGGTTTATCGTAGTCTTTCATATGTCTCCTTATTTTATTGGCCGAGTGCTACGCAATTAATTCTACGCCGCCGCGGCAACCCCGTCAAGGGATTTGACGAATTTACGGAAAGACGGTTATGGTGACGAGTTTCATGGAAGACGAGTCAACTGACGGCGGGAGCGGCGGACTGGTCAGCGTCCACGGTCCACGCCGCGGTCGGGCGTATTGCGGTGGCGCGTGTGGGTGAGCCAGCGTGTTGGTGAGACGAGGGTGCGGAGTCGTAGGGGGTCGCGGCCGGGTTGCCAGCCGGGGTCGGGTAGCTCGGGGTGCGCGAGCGATGGGGTTTGTGCGTGGCTGCGGCGCATGTTGGCGGCGAGTCGTTGGATGCGGTCGGTGTCGTGGCCTTCTGTTCCGAGGTCTTCGCGGTTGACGTACCAGTGGGTGCCTTGGCGGGCGCGGGATGCCTCGACGTAGGCGGGCTCCTTGCTGGTCTGCCAGCCGCCGGTGACGACGAGAGTGCGGGTGACGGTCGCGCCCTGCGCACGGTGGATGTGCTGCGCGTACCCCAGGCGCACGCGGCCAAGGTCGTCGCCGGCGAGTGTTCGCTGCCGTCCGGTTACGTCGAACTCGATGAGCGCCTCTCCGGCGAGGGTGACGTCCAGGACTTCTCCTTGGCTGCCGTTCTCGATGCGCTCCGCTCCTGGCTCGTGGTGCTGCTCGATCATGGCTATCCGGTCGCCTTGGCGGATGCCGTAGTAGACGCCGGGCACCTGGACCTCCAGCTCGCCGAGCTCGCCCCTTTGTGCGCGGTAGTGCTGTGCGCGGGCGTTGAGACGGTGGATCTCCTGGTTGGAGGCGTCGGAGATCAACGCGACCTCGCCGATCGGATGGGTTTCGGTGAGCTTCGCCCAGCTCTGCACCGCGTGCTCGACGGCTTCATCGCGGGTGTCTGCCATGTGGAGTTGTCCGCGTGAGTGGTAGTGCGCCATCGCCCTGTCGGAGCGTCCTGCGCGGAGGTCCGCCCACGCACGCTGTTCCTGTGGGTCCAAGGTGCGGCGGACATCTGAGAGCTCAGCGCTGGGCGCGATCTCGGGTGAGCCGGTCGAACATGCCGCCCGCGCCGATCGAGGGCAGCTGCGCCGCGTCGCCTACTACGACGAGCTTCGCCCCGTTGCGCTCCACCATCTCGGTGAGCCGGTCGAGCCGGTTGGTGTCGGCCATTCCGGCCTCGTCGAAGTAGATCGTCGTGTGCTCATCGACCTCGATCTGGCCGTGCTCCACACGCGAGACGAGCGCATCGACGCTGAACACCTGCTGCGAGAGTGCCGGGCTATCTCTGCCAAGACGCTCGGCCGTCGACCAGGACACGGCGATACCCAGCGTCTGCTGCCCCGCGAGCTGCTCAGCCCTGGCGGCGGCGTCGAGCACGACACCCTTCCCGGTGCCCGCCGGCCCGACGAGGATCGCGCCGCGCTCGGGGCCGGTGATGACCTGAAGCGCGTGGGTCTGCTCGTCGCTGAGGCGCCCGCCGATCCGCTCGGACACCTGGTCGCTTGCGATCTCGCGCGCCACTTCGCCGACGTCGCGGTCGGCCACCTGGGCGAGCTTGGTGAACCTCCGCTCGACCGCCTGCTCCTTGGCGCGCACAGCGAGCGTCGTCATCAACCCACCCTCCAACGGGAGGACCCTGCGCTCGGCGATCATCGACCGTGAGAACGCGAGCGCCTCGCGGGGTGCGAGCTCGCCAACGGACTGCTCGAGCAGGACTGCTCGGAACTCGCCTGGCTCGAACGTCGCTGAGCGCTCGGTCAAGCACGCCTCAACACGATCCGGGAGGGCACGCCCCGGCCGAGACCCACGAGCCTCTCCGAGCAGCCGCACGGGCTCATCTCCAGTGAAGTCAAAGCGCGCTGCGGTCTCGTTCCAGACCGCGTGTAGGTCCGCGCGGGTGACGAGCACCTTCGCCTTGCGATTCTCCAACTTCAGCCGGCGCAACTCCCCACGCTCCGGCGCCCGACCCCACTTCGCACGGAAGCGCTCCGCCGCCCTCGCTACCTCACGGCTACGAGCAGAGAACGCCTCCAACAGCCCCTGCGGCACACCCGCGATCTCGAAGTAGCGCCCCTGCTTGCCGGTCCACGCCTCGATCGCATACCCCCGCTCGGAGAGCTGGTGCGCGAGCGCCGAGCGATAGTACGCGCCCATCTCCCGCGCTGAACGGAAGATTGGGCGAGAAGCGACCGCGACGATCCGCCCGTCATCCCGCACAGCGCTCGTGATGACGACATGGCTGTGCAGCTGCGGGTCGGGAGCGTCGCCTTCGAGGACGCCGCGGGCGGTGGTGTGCCGGTACTCCGCAGCCACCACCTCCCGCGCCGGCTCCTCCACAACCTGCCCGCTGTAGCGACGGCGCACGGTCGGCACCGTCTCGGTGAGATGCACCATCGCCTCACGCACCGCCGCGGCGTGTGCGGCCTCCATATCCCGACGCTGCGCCTCACCGCCGAGCGCCCACACAGCGGACACCGACTTCGGCGCGCTGAACGTCAAATCGATCCCACCACCCCGGCCACCACCCGCGCCCTCGGGCCGCAGCCACCCACCCGTGCGGGGATGGCGGCCCTCCATCAACGCGATGAAGTCCCGGCCCTCGACCGCGCTGCCCTCGATACCCAACCGCGCAAGCGTCTCAGCCGACGCGAGCCACTGACCAGGCGCCTGGGCCATCTCCCCATCCGGCGTCAGGTAGTAGTCCCCGCGCTCAGGCACCACCGTCTTTGACTCCAGATAGCGCGCATACCCACCGGCCTTCGCGGCACCAATACTCGCAGCGGTCATCACACCCGATACAGACCACGACCCCTCGAAAGCGGCCAACGAATTGGCACAGCGCACGCACAGCACCCGCAGGGGCGTGCATCTAGTCTGTTCTTTCTGAGTGCGTTCGTGCCAGGGCCGATGACGACGCCGGGAGCACGGCGCTCAGGAGCGTGTCATCTCAGCTTGCTGAGATTGTTCTTTCTGGGCCGCTTGTGCTGGCGTCTGACTGGCCGGTTTAGGTGCGGGGATCGTACGGACACGCGAAGCGTGGTTCGCCCGATTCGGCAGCTTCGCGTCTCGTGCGCACGGCCCTGTTGAGCCAGTGGACGCTCATTGCTCGATCTTGTAGAGCGCCGGATCAACCGTCCCGAGGTAGGCCCGGAAACATGCGTAGGCAAACTCGCCGAGCGCGAGCCGGGCCTCCGCCACCTTTTTGACGAGCGGCGCATCGACGGCAAGGCCGCCAAGCAGCTCCAGAGCCACAACGTCCGCGAACTCGAAGCGAATCGCCCCAGCGGGACCCTCTGCGGTGATCGTGCCCTCCTCGCTGGTCGCCGCCGCCAAGGCGGTTCCGAGCTCCTCGTCGTCATGTTCGTGCGCGGCCTGCACGACCTTGGGGTAGTGGAAGGTGACGTTTCGATGACCCTCAAGCCACCGGTCGAGTTCGGCCGCCGTCGCCATCGCCGTGTCGAGCTGGCTGCGGGCCGCAGCGTCGAGACTCGCCACGAAGCTCTCCACGTCCGCGTTGTGATGCCGAGCGTCGGCGACGAATTTGGCCGCCTCGTGTAGGTAGGCGACCTGCTGGCGGAACAACATCATCCGCACGCCCTCGCCATCGGCCGGCGCCTCAAGCGAGTCGGTCATGAACTTCATCGACCGATGCCAGTCGTTGACGATCATCCCGAGCCCCGTGACGAAGCGAGCCACAGCATCGTTTGCGGGGAACACGTCGCCGATCTGGAAGGTGTAGCGGACTATCCGAGCACGGTAGCGCGCGTGCACCCGAACCGAAGCTGCTGGCGGCGTTTAGGAGTCAGCCAGGACCAACCCTGAACGGAGACCGAGGGCATGGATGGCTAGGCGGGTGTTCTCGGGCGTGTCGGGGATGCTGCCGGACCGCCATTCATCGATCCACGTCTCGGGATCGTGTCCGGTGGCGTCGCGGAAGTCCTCTAGTTGGTCCTGTGAGCCGGGCGAGTCGTGCTCCAAGGGTTTGGGGCGTCCTTTCTCCAGCCGCTGGAGGTAGCGCTCATATGCCAGGCGTGGAATGCGCACCGACTTGCCGAAGCGGACCGACGGTAGCTGCTGGGACTTGCACATCTTGTAGACCGCGGAGGCGTCCATCTGCAGCTCGGCGGCCACCTGGGGAACGGTGAGATATCGGCTGTCGAGATCGCTCATGATCGCTCGCTCTGAGTCTACCACGCTAAGGCACGTAATCCCCTAGGTCCAGACTATCCACTATATCGGCAGCGGCGTTGAGACCTTGAGCCTGCAGCCGCTCGATGTCCGCCGCCAGCTGGAGGGCAGCCTGCATCGCGCGCCCGGGAGTTGCCGGGCCGCACGGCCGGCGAACCACAGTCATCGCCGGCGGATGCCAATGCAACGGCATCTCGGGATGACGCACAGGGTCCAGGTCGTAGTGCAGATCGATGGCCGGGTCGACGCAGCCGACCCAGTAGGTGTAGGCGAGCACGCTCAGGCCACGCTGGGCATGCGCCCCGTCGATGCCTGCTCGCCACTGCTCGACCAGTTGGACGCGTACGTCGAGCGGGCAGTCCTCCAGGCTGGCCGTGACCTCCACGATCCCGGTGCGAGGCTCGGCGGCGTACGTCGGGTCCACGTAGGAGGTGCCCGGCCGAGGATCGAGCCGGAAGCCGTATAGGTGCAGCTGATCGCGGATCTCGCTGAGGCGGTCGAAGACGAACGGGATGCCGCGGCCACTCATGCGTGCAACTTACGAGGCGCTCCGGCCGTAAGCTCGCCGGACTTGCGAGCGAGACCCCTACGCTGAGAGCTGCGCGCCGGTCTCTGCGTAGAGCCGCTGGACCTCCCGTAGCCACTTGGCCGGGATCTCCTCCTCCAAGCGTTCTAAGAAAGCTGCCTCGGCACCCGCCGAGTGCGGACGGATCGGTGTGACGTTCTCGGGAAGGCTGCGCGGATCGAGCACCCGCGTGATCTGATTCGCGAGCTCAGGCTGCGGCCTGTAGGCCATGTACTGTTCGGTCGTGGTCAGGCGGGCGTGGCGCATGAGCGCCTGAATCGTCCTGACATCCACTCCGCCGCGGGCCAGCGTCGTGCCGAAGGAGTGGCGCAGGTTGTACATCCTGATCGGCTGCAGCCCGGCCTTTTGCTGGGCGAGCTTGAACGCGTTGCGCATCGAGCGGTCGCTGACGGGGCCGTCGCGGTCCTCGCTTGCGAACACCAAGTCCTCGTTCTCGGTCGCGTAGTCGCGGTCCATGACCTTCGTCAGCGCGCGAGCCAGTCGAGGCGTCATCGGGATCGCTTCTGAGTCTGAGGTCTTGGTCGTGTCGAGGGCGTTGCGCACCCAGTTGTCGTAGACGCGGATCACCCCGGCCTGGAAGTCGACCGCGCCCCGCGTGAGGCCTTGGGCCTCGCCCGGTAGGCGCAGGCCGGCGTGCGCGCCGAGCAGCCAGAAGGCTTCCTCGAGGACGCTCGGCGTGTGCTGGAGCAGCCGGTCGATTTCATCGGGGTCGTAGAAGTCGTCGCGGCGCAGGATGCGCTCCCGCTCGTGCCTCTTGCTCGTGCGCTTGACCTCATCGAGAGGGTTCGTAGGCAGCCAGCGCCTGCACACGGCGTAGTCGAGGATCGCGCCGAAGATGTCGCGGTATGTGTTGCGCGTCTGCGCCGCTGCGGGAGCGACGAGCATCCACGGCTTCGTCGTGCGACGCGCGATGATCCAGCCTTCGGCTTCGCGCGCCTTTGCGGTCGCGTGCGAGACCCGCTTTGGGCGCTGTGCGTTCAGGGGGACCACGCGGTAGGCGCCTCGGCGCCGGTGCTTCCAGGTGCCGGGCATCTCGTCGGCCAGGCGCTCGGCCTCGGCCTTGGTCGTGACCTCCACGGCGGCGCTGCCGGGTGGCTGAGCCGTCCAGCGCGTGATCTGCACCCTGCGGACATCCTTGCCTTCGGCCTTGGCCTCTTGCGCGGCCTGCTCGCCCAAGACGCGACAGGACTTGAAGTCCGCGAAGTAGGCGCGCAAGCGACCGTCGGCAAAGTCGCGGACAGGAGTGTCGGCGCCGTGGTCGCGGTACAGCCGCTCGAAGATGTCCTCGTAGCCCGCGACGGTGGAGCGCTTGAGGCCCTTCTCGCTCTGGCGCTCAGCGAGCCATCCCTCGGCGGACTGCCTGAGCGAGCCTTCAAGGGCCTGAGCATCCTCGGCCTGCGCCTTGGTCTCCAAGTCACGCAGGATCTCCGTGAGCTGGGCCTCGGCGTCCTTTGGGGTCAGATGCTCCGGTGTCGGGCGCGGTCCATTGCCCGCGCGCCAGATGGTCGCCCCGCGCGGCGTCTTGCGGCCAGAGTCGCGGACATGCGCCGGACCGAGGCGACATCCACCCTTCTGGTCATTCTGGTCGCGCCAGAACGCATAGAACGACCGGGTGCGGCCGTTCCAGTCGAGCTTGACCTGAAGATGCCCCGTGGGGCGTGCTGTATCGCTCATGTTGCCTAAGACCTCCACGAACTCGAAACGGCCAATGAGTTGTGTGGAGGGTCCGAGCGATTTCCCTACGATTTCCCTAGAGGGCCGAGCGGAGGCTGAAAAAGGCCCTGCTAGATGGGCCAAAACCGCCTAAACTCGGGCAATCAGGGGTGCCGGCGGAAGGATCATAATCCGCGTGTCGGGGGTTCGAGTCCCTCCTCCGGCATCCAGAGACCGCATACAAGCGACTGCGTCCAAGGCTTTGCGACTGGATGATCGAGCGCCACCTAATCGAGCGAGAGAATGACAGGCAGGTCCCGCTACCGTTGCCCGCCGCTGACCTCGCGCTGATCCTGCGCGCACTCGGCATCGGCCTGGCGGTCGAGGCTCTCAATCAGCCCGGTGAGCAACACCCGCCTGTACGGCGACTTCGTCGCGCTGATGGCAAACCTGCTCGAGGCCAAGGCTCCGTTCATCGGGCGTATAGAGGAGCAGGCTACATCCGAGGACACGCCCGCTCGCGCAATCGCAAGCTCCGCCTCCGAGCTCGTGTTTCGTGCAGCCACGGTGAGCGACGCTGAGCAACTCGGCCAGGCGATCGCCGAGGGTTTTCAGAGCTATCTATCGTTCGCGCCGGCGGGGTGGACCCCGCGCTCATCCTCCGATGAGACCGAGCTCGTTCGCGGGCTACTCGAGCGCGATGACTTCTGCTGTCTGCTCGCGTGGGCGGAGCGGGCTGGCAGAGCGCGTCCTCGCCGGGCACGTCGCATTTCTGCCCGCCAGCCGCGCCTGGCGAGAGGTGGAGGATCCCGACCTCGCGCACTTACGCCAGCTGTTCCTCGCTCCGGACTTTTGGGGCGCCGGTCTTGCGCGCACGCTGCACACTCGTGCGCTGCGGGCCGCTCGCGGACGTGGATTCACGGCAATGCGCCTGTTTACCCCCACGGGTCAGGCTCGAGCCAGGCGGTTCTATGAGCGCGAAGGCTGGATGGTGAACGGCGAGCCGTTTTGCGACCCGGGCTTTGGTCTGCAGCTCGTCGAGTACCGCCGCTCGCTGCGGTGATGCTTCTGCCTGCGCCGCCTCTACGCTTTGCCTCGTGCCGAACATCAACGACCCCATCTTCGACGAGCCGCGCGAGCATCCCGGCTTTCGGTGCGTCCGCGCCCGCCTCAGCCGGCAGGCCGGAAGCGAGCGGTTGGGCCTCAGCCTGTGGGAAGTTCCGGCCGGCGAAGCCGCCTACCCCTATCACCATCATCTCGGCGAGGAGGAGCTCATCCTCATATTGGAGGGCAGCCCGAGCCTGCGGACGCCAGCGGGCTGGCGCGAGCTGCAGGAGGGTGAGGTAGTTGCCTTCCTGCGCGGCGAGGAAGGCGCCCATCAGCTCGTCAACCGCACAGCAGAGACGGTGCGCTTCCTGTCGTTCAGCCCGAGCGGCGACCCCGACATCGTGATCTACCCTGACTCGGGCAAGCTCGGCGCCTTTGAGCGACTGCCAGACGGCGGCGGGCTGCGCACGATGTTTCGCATATCCGACACGGTCGACTACCACGAGGGTGAGCAACCGCCCGCGGCCGCGTAAGTGCCAAGCGCAACGACTTCATCAACGCCGCTCTCGAGAGCAACGCCTTCACCGACACTGCTCGCCGTGCCAAACGTCTCGGAGGGACGCGATCGGGCGGCGATCGCGGCGATCGGGGCGGCCTTTGCGGACAAAGCTGCGATCGAAAGCGGTGTGCGCTTACTCGACACGCACTCCGATCCAGACCATCACCGCTCTGTGTTCACGCTGGCTGGTCCTCCTGGTGCGCTCGGCGATGCGTTGCTGCAGGGTGCGCGGACGGCGGTGGAACGGATCGACATCGGCAATGGACGTGACCAGTCGGAGATCGGCCAGCACCCGCATGTGGGGGCGATCGATGTCGTGCCGGTGGTCCACCTGGACGAGGGGGCCCGCGGGGCCGCATGCGCCGAGGCGCTGGTGCTGGCTGACCGCATCGGCGCGGAGTTGGACGTGCCCGTGTTCCTCTATGGCGCGCTCGCGGGCGGGCGGGCACGCGCGGAGCTGCGCCAGGGCGGGGTTGCTGGACTCGCGGGGCGCATCGCCGCGGGCGAGCTGCGCCCGGACTTCGGTCCGCCCCGTCCGCACGCGAGCGCGGGCGCGACGCTCGTGGCGGCCCGTCCACCGCTAGTGGCGTTCAACCTGGCGCTGGCGCCCGGAGCGACCGTGAGGGACGCACGTAGGATCGCGGCCCTGATTCGCGAGGGTGGAGAGGAGGGTCTACCGGGATTGCGCGCAATCGGGGTTCAGCTGGGCGGCGCGGTGGGGCAGGTGTCGATGAACGTCGAGCGCCCATCTGAGCTGCCCCTGGCGAGGGTGGTGCAGGCGGTGCGCCGGCACGCCGAGGTCGCGAGCGGCGAGCTGGTCGGGCTCGCGCCGCGTGCGGCGCTGGAGGATTTCCCCGAGGACGTGCCCTTGCCGGGCTTCGATCCCGCGTGCCACGTGATCGAGAACGCACTAACCTGCTAGCTGTGGCTCAGACGAAGCGCAAGCGACAGACCAAGCACCGTGGGAACGCCGCCGGTGTGGTCGAGTCGCGCGGTCGCACCGGACGTAAACCGACGACCGCGGAGAAGACCGGCAAGGGTATGAGCGCGACCGGGAAAAAGGAGAAGACGCTGGCAAGGCAGGATCGTCCGCCGACGTGGCTGGGCGCGTTTTACCGGTCGATGATCGCCGCGGTACTGATGCTGCTGGTGAGTCTGTTCCTGTTGAAAAAGCCCGGAGAGGCGATCGCGCTGTTCCCGATCGTGCTGCTGGCGTATGTGCCGATCAGCTACTACACGGACACCTGGATGTTCAAGCGGCGCCAGCGGCGCAAAGCAGCAGGCGGCGCTGGAAAGGCCTCGACATGATGAGCCCCGCGCGCGGGGTGGCGCTCCGATGAGCGGCCTGGACATCCGTATGTTCACCGTCGGGCCGGTTCAGGAGAACGCCTACATCGTGCGCGCCGATGGTGACGCGAAGCGAGCGCTGATGGTCGACCCGGGGGAGGAGGCCGAGCGGTTGCTGGAGGGGGTGCGAGCGCTGGGAGTGGAGATCGAGGCGATCTTGATCACGCATTGCCATTTCGACCACATCGGCGCGGTCGCCGAGGTGGCGCGTGCGACGGGCGCTGCGGTGTACTGCCCGGAGATCGAGCGGGGTGTGCTGGCGGACATCAACAGCTGGGCGCCGCCGGGGTTCGGGCCGTTCGAGAGCTACGAGGCCGACCACTCGGTCAAGGGCGGCGAGCGGCTGAAGCTCGCGGGCCTGGATATCGACGTGGTCTTCACGCCTGGCCATAGCCCAGGACACGTGACCTACGCGATCGCCGCGTCAGCATCCGACGGTGAGGCGGGAACAGGTGACCAAAACGGGCGAGAGGATGTCGGAGAGGGGGTCGAACGGGTGCTGCTCTCCGGCGACGTGCTGTTCCAGGGCTCGGTCGGTCGCACCGACCTGCCGGGCGGCGACTGGAATGTGCTGGAGCGCTCGATCGGCGGTCTCTTGCGGACGTTTCCCGCCCAGACAGCGGTCTACCCGGGGCATATGGGCACGACGACACTGGGACGCGAGCGCGACACGAACCCATTTCTGCAGGAGCTGCGTGTTGCCGTGAGCAGGCCGACAGCGGGCGCTGAGCCCGATCTGGTGGCGCGCGCCGCGTCGGACGCCGGAAGTTGAGCCGCGCCGAGAGGATCAAAGCGCCGCGGGGCATGTCTGATGTGCTCGGTGAGCAGGCCGGGGTGCGCGCGGCGCTCGAGACACACGCGCGAGCGATCCTCGAGGGCGCGGGATATGAGCGGATCGAGACACCGATGTTGGAGGCGACCGAGCTGTTCGCGCGCGGCGTGGGCGCCTCGACGGACATCGTGCAGAAGGAGATGTTCACGCTGGACGACGGCGGTGGGCGTTCGTTGACGTTGCGCCCGGAGGGAACAGCGCCGGTCTGCAGGGCGTACGTGGAGCACGGCATGCACAAGCGCAAGCAGCCGGTGAAGCTGTGGTACCTGTCGAGCTTCTTTCGCCACGAGCGTGCGCAGGCGGGGCGCTACCGGCAGTTCTGGCAGGTGGGTGCGGAGGCACTCGGTTCGGATGATCCGGCGGTTGATGCCGAGTCGATCGCGCTGTTGACCGCGCTGCTTGCGGAGATGAACGTGCGCGATGTCAAGCTGCGACTGTCGAGCCTGGGCAGCAAGGAGAGCAGAGGCGAGTACCGCGAGCGGTTGCAGGCGCACTTGCGCGAGCACGAAGCGAGCCTGTCGGAGGAGGTGAGAGGCCGGATCGAGCTGAACCCGCTGCGGGCGTTCGACTCCGACCACGCGGGCACGAGGCGCATCATGCAGAGCGCACCGCGTCTGCTGGATCACCTCAGCCGAGAGGACGCCGAGCACTTCGCGCAGGTACGCGACCTGTTGGACGTGGCGCAGGTCTCATATGTGCTCGACCCGACGCTCGTGCGTGGCTTGGACTACTACACGCGCACGGTGTTCGAGTTCACCTCAGATGCGCTTGGGGCCCAGAGCGGAGTGGGCGGTGGAGGACGCTACGACGGGTTAGTCGAGATGCTCGGCGGCGTGCCTACGGCAGGCATCGGCTGGGCCGCCGGGGTCGAGCGGATCCTGCTGGCGGGAGATGCTCCGCCGGTTGCGGGAAGTCCGCCAGAGCTGTTCATAGCACTTGGCGAGGAATCTCCTGAGGAGCACGGCGCGGTGGGTTCAGAACGCGGCGTGGTAGGTAGACGGACCGCTTTTGAGATCCTGATCGAGGCACGCTCAGCTGGGCTGATGGCTCAGATGGAGCTTGCCGGACGCTCGCTGAAGGGCCAGCTGGGGTACGCGAATGCACTCGGCGCGCGCTATGTGGCGATCGTGGGAAAGGACGAGACCGTGCTGAAGGACATGCAGGGCGGCGGGCAGGAACGACTCGCCACGGACACCGTTGTACATGCCGTATTGCGCGGCCTGCGCACGCTCTGAGGGCCGTCCGCGCACACTTTGAGAGTCGTCCGCGCGCGCTCTGAGAGCCCTCCGGAGACCCGTTGGAAAATGCAAAGAAGAGTCCAACGGGTTTTGCGCGGTTCAACTCTTCGACGATTGCTGCCGAAGGAAGGGGCGATGGCACAGCTTTCCCGTCCCTATCAGATCGCTCTTGCGGTCCTGGCGTTCTTAGTGCTCGTATGGTTCGTCGCGCTGCGCGGACATAGCTCGAGCTCGACGCCTGTGGCCAGCACACCCGTCAGCACACCGGCCAGCGCGCCCGAATCCACCGCCGCATCAGAGGCAAAGGCCGCCGCGGCGCCGACTCCGGTCTACCATGGCGCCACTCCCGGTGTGGCTGGGCTGACGCGCGCGATAGACAAAGCCCACGGCGCGGTCGCGACCTCACAGCGGGACGCACAAGGATTCGAACACGCCTCAGCGCAGGCGCCCGGTCAGAGCGCCGAAGGCACGGGGGCGAGCACCGGCTCGCAGCCGGCCGCCGCTCCGGCGACTGCCACCCAGCCGGCCGCTGCTCCGGCGACTGCCACCAAGCAGGCCGCCGCTCCGGCAGGTACCGCCGCTAAGACTTCGAAAAGCGCTGCGCACGTCGCAATCAAGCCGCGCACGGTCACTAGAGGGATTCCTACCCAGCAGGCCGCTGTGGAAAGCGAGCTGAAGCAGGGAAAGGTCGTGGCGGTGCTGTTCTGGAATCCGAAGGGAGCCGACGATGTGGCGGTGCGCAAGGAACTGCAGGCGGTCGGCAAGCAGCTCGGCGGGAAGCTCGCCGTGCACACCGCCGAAGCAAACCAGGTGGGGGCGTTCGGCTCGATTACGCAAGCGATCCAGGTCTACCAGACACCGACGATCCTGTTCGTGAATGGGAAAGGGCTGACGACGACGCTGACGGGCTTCACCGATGCGTTCTCGATCGAGCAGACGATCGAAGAAGCACGCAAGGCATAGCCGTACACTCGACCGGGTGAGCAGTAGCGAGAGCCTGGCAAACCATCTCGAACGTCCGCTCTGCCGTGGGCATACCCCTGAGGATGCCTTCACCGGCGCGGCGGGCGGCGCCGCCTGCGGCGATCTGATTCGAGTGTCGATCGCGCTCGAGCGCGAACACCCCGACGGACGTATCGCTGACGTGGGTTTTGAGGCTAGCGGCTGCGGTGCGAGCATCGCGGCCGGCAGTGCGGTTGTGGCTCTGGCGCGTGGCATCCCATTGCTCCAGGCAGCGAGGATCGGCGTGGAGGAGATCGCAGGAGAGCTGGGTGGACTGAGCGTCGCCAAGCGCCACGCGGCCGAGCTGGCCGCCGATGCGCTGCACCGGGCGCTCGGCCGCGCGGCACGCGCAGGCGTGACCCTGGCTCCGGTGGCTGAGCGCACGCTGGTGGCGATGAGCGGCGGTGTGGATAGCGCGGTGGCGGCGCTGCTCGTAACCCGTGAAGGAGAGCAGGCCGTCGGCGTCACGCTCGAGTTGTGGTCCGATCCGGAGAACGACGGTGAGGCCAGCTGCTGCTCGGCGCAGGCGGTACGCGGAGCCCGGGAAGTGGCACATGATCTGGGGATGCCCCACCTGTCGATCGACCTGCGTGCGGAGTTCCGCGCCGGAGTGGTCGATCCGTGGCTCTCGGACCATGCGGTCGGAGAGACACCGAACCCATGTGTGCGTTGCAATGGGAACGTGCGTCTCGACGCGATGCTCGAGCTGGCAGGAAGTCTTGGAGCGAGGACGCTCGCGACTGGTCACTACGCGCGCATAGCGAAAGGCCCACCCGCCCGCGGATCGTCTACCCCGTTGCTGCGGGTGGCCGAGGACCCGGGCAAGGATCAAAGCTACGTTCTGGCCGCACTCGCTCCCGAGTCGCTTGCCCGATTGCGCTTCCCCCTGGGCGCGATGCGCAAGCCACAAGTTCGCGAGCTTGCCGAGGCGGCTGGGCTGCCCGTCGCGCGCCGGCGTGACTCACAGGATCTGTGCTTTCTCGCGGGAACGCGCCAGGGGGCCTTTCTGCAGCGTCACGGCGACCTCGGTGAACGTCCGGGCGCGATCGTCGACCACACGGGAGAGGTGCTCGGCGCCCATGGTGGCGCACATCTGTTTACCGTCGGGCAACGGCATGGTCTCGGCATTGGCGGAAGAGACCCGTTGTACGTGCTCGAGACCGATACGCGCACGAACACGGTCACGGTCGGTCCACGCGCGGAGCTGATGTGCGGCGGTGTGCAGGTGCGGGAAGTGACACTCCACCGCGACGGCGATTGCGTGGATGGCGTGAAGGTGCGCTCGCGTGGACGACGACTGTCGTGCCGGCTGGCCAGCGAGACGAGCGCTGGGCACCACCCGAACGTGAGCGTGGAGCTCCAGGAGCCGGCGGAGCGCACGGCGCCGGGCCAGTTTGCATGCTTGTACGCGGGTGAGGCAATCGTCGGCTACGGCACCGTCGCCTGAGCAGACGGACGGCCTGCTGGACGATCTCCTCCCTGGTACCCGTCGCTGTTGGTCTCGTCGGCTGGAAACATCGAGGCGATCGGCCCTAAGATCATCCATCCATGACCTCAGATGAGATCCGCGAGCGATACCTGAGCTTCTTCGAGCAGCGGGGGCACACGCGCATCCCGTCGGCATCGCTCGTGCCCTCGGCGCACGACCCCTCGGCACTGCTGACGGTCGCGGGAATGCACCCGCTGAAGCCTTATTTCCTCGGCCAGGAAGATCCCCCCGCGGCACGACTGACGAGCTGCCAGAAGTGCTTTCGCACGGTCGACATCGACAACGTCGGCAACACGACTCGACACCTGACGTTCTTCGAGATGCTCGGGAACTTCTCGTTCGGCGACTACTTCAAGCGCGAGGCGATCGAGTTCGCGTGGGAGCTCTCGCGAGAGGTCTTCGGGTTGGCCGAACGGGACATCTGGGTGACGGTTTTCGCCGGCGACGAGGCGCTGGGACTGGGGGCCGACGAGGAGGCGATCACCTTCTGGAGGGAGGTTGGAGTCCCTCGCGAGCGGATTGTGGAATGTCCACGTGAGGAGAACTTCTGGCAGGCCGGCCCCACTGGGCCGTGCGGGCCGAGCTCGGAGCTGTATCTCGACCGCGGGCCGGATTTGGGCCCACCCACCACGGCCGATGACCTGCCGGGAGGCGAGAACGAGCGTTTCCTGGAGTACTGGAACCTGGTGTTCACCCAGTACGACCTGACAAAGGGTGGGGTCGCGGGATCGACCGGCGATCTCGGAGGATCAACCCTGACCAATTTGCCCGCAAACAACATCGACACTGGCCTGGGACTCAACCGTATGGCGGCGATCCTGCAGGGCAAGGAGTCGGTGTTCGAAACCGACCAGTTCCAGCCCCTGATCGACTTGGGCGAGGAGCTGTCGGGCAGGCGCTATGGCGAGGAGGAGAGCACCGATCGTGCGCTGCGGATCCTGGCCGACCACAGCCGTGCGATGACATTTCTCGTGGCCGACGGTGTGGTGCCGTCGAACGAGGATCGCGGATACGTGCTTCGCCGCGTGGTGCGCCGTGCGATCCTGCAGGGCCGGGCGCTTGAGCTGGAGTCCGGCTTCCTTACTCGCTACGGCGAGCGCGTGAGAGAGGTGATGGGTGGCGCATACCCCGAGCTGCGCGAGCGGACGGATGCGATCGACACCTGGCTGCGCGCCGAGGAGGAGGCCTTCGGGCGCACCCTGGAGCAGGGGCTCGGCAACCTGAACGCACAGATCGCGCAGGCCCGGGAAGCGGGTCGCGAGCGGATCGAGGCCGAGGACGCCTTTCAGCTGCACGATACGTTTGGGTTCCCGTTCGACTTGACAAAGGAGTTGCTAGCCGAGGAGGGCTTGACGGTTGACGAGGGCGTGTTTGAGGAGCTGATGGACGCCCAGCGCACTCGTGCTCGTGCGGCCGCAGGCGGGGATGAGCAAGGGGAGAGTCCGCGCGCGCGCGCCCAGGCGTTCGCGGAGCAGACAGCTGGGCTGAGCAGGTTCACGGGCTATGAGACCGAGGAGCAGCAGACAACGGTTGCCGATCTACGCGGCGATGCGGCAACAAACGGCTCGAACGGCCGACCCGCCACCGACGCGCCCGAGGAGGCGATCGCGGGGACGGGCGCGCGCTACCTCGTGAAGCTGTCCGAGTCCCCGTTCTACGCGGCCGGCGGCGGGCAGGTGGCGGATCAGGGCACGATCGAATGTGAGGACGGCGACTGCCGCGCGCGCGTGGAGGACGTGTTCCGGCTGGGCGAAGATCAGGTGCTGGCTGTGGTGCTCGAAAGCGGCGAGCTGAAGCCGGACGAGCGGGTGCTGGCGAGGGTGGACCGCGAGGCCAGGCACGCAACCGAGGCAAACCACACCGCCACTCACCTGCTGCAGGCCGCGTTGCGCGCGCGGTTGGGTGGGCACGTGCGCCAAGCGGGCTCCTATGTTGGGCCGGACAAGCTGCGTTTCGATTTCAGCCACGGCCAGGGGCTCACCGAGTCGGAGCTGCGCGACGTCGAGGACCAGGTGAACGCGTGGATCGGACGCAACGACCCGGTGCGCTCGATCACGACGACATTGAACGAGGCCAAGCAGCTGGGTGCGATGGCGCTGTTTGGCGAGAAGTACGGCGAGGTGGTGCGAATGGTGCAGGTCGGCGAGGGGGGAGGCGGGGGGGGAAATCCATACTCGCGCGAGCTGTGCGGTGGCACGCACGTGCGCTCCACAGCCGAGATCGGCCTGTTTCGTGTTCTCAGCGAGACTTCTAGCGCGGCGAACGTGAGGCGGATCGAGGCGGTCACGGGGCCCGCGGCGGTCGAGCTGCTGCGCGGACACGATCGTGTGCTGAGCGAGATCGCTCAGGCGCTGCGCACGACAGCAGATCAGGTGCTCGAGACCGTGCAGACGCGTGAGCGCTCACGCAAAGAGCTGGAGCAGGCGCTGAAGCAGGGAGGCGGCGCGAGCGCGGGTGTGAAGGTCGACCTGGCGGGGTTGTTGGCGAGCGCGGACGAGCTGGCGGGCGCGCGGGTGCTGACGGCGGCGGTGGAGGCGTTGGACGCGAAGGCGCTGCTGGAGCTGGTCGATCGTTTGAAGGGGCAGCTCGACGGAGCCGTGATCGTACTCGCGAGCGCGGTGGGAGACAGGGTTGCCTTGATCGTGAGCGTCGCGCCGGAGCTGGTGGAGCGAGGGGTGAAGGCGGGAACAATTGTCAAGGCCGCGGCCGCGGCCGTCGGCGGCGGTGGCGGTGGGCGTGACACGCTGGCCCAGGCGGGGGGGCACGACGCGGGAAAGCTGGAGGAGGCTCTAGCCATCGCGCGCGCGGAGATCGCGGCCACGCTCGCCGGCTGATGCGGGTATTGGCGCTGGACTACGGCAGCGCGCGCTGCGGTTGCGCGCTGAGCGACCCGACGGGGACGATCGTCACCCCGATCGAGATCGTGCCGCGACCGGGCACCCGTCGCGGGCTGGCGAGGATCGAGGAGTTGGTGCGCGAGCGTGAGGTCGAGCGTGTCGTGGTTGGCCTGCCGCTATCGCTGAGTGGGGAGGACAGCGAGCAGACGCGCGAGACGCGGGCGTTTGCTCGAGCGCTGTCCTCACGCTTGGGTGAGAGAGTGCCGGTGGAGTTGCACGACGAGCGTTTCACCACACGCATGGCCCAGAGGGAATCGCTGGCCCACCCGCCCTCCACCGCCAGTGAGGACTCGCGCGCGGCGGCGCACATGCTGGAGAGCTGGTTGACGACCCGATCGCGTTAGGGTCCTGATCTTGGCCCGCGGCAACCGATCAAAGTCACCGATGCCGCGCACGGCCGAGGAGCGCGAGCGCGACCGCGAAGAGCGCGCTCGCCGCCGCGCGGGACTTGCAGCCAAGCCGTTGCAGGATGTTCCCGACGTAGCGGCGCCGGTCGAGCCGGCGCGAGATACGCCGGAGGATTCCCCAGTGAGCCAGGAGCCGCCTCCGGCGCGCGAGGAGCCGCCTCCGGCGCTCCAAGAGCCGCCTCCGGCGCGCGAGGAGTCTGTGGAGGATCGGAGCGAGCCGGTGCTCGCCGAAGAGCCCGTGGCGCAGGAAGAGCCTGCGCCACGCGCCGAAACCCCGACCGTCCCGGTTTCGGCGGAGGATCCTCCGCCGATCCCACTACCGAGCGAACCTGCGCAGCCCGCTCGCCGAGACGCTCTGCTCGAGCAACGTCGCCATCGCTTGCGCTCCGGGAGATCGCCTATCGGACGTGCCTCAGCCAGTCCCGGCGCTGGCGACGCTGGGCGCCGCGGGCTGACGCGTGCGCGTATGGGAGCCTTGCTCGCCCTGGCCGCGGCGATCGTCGTCGCGTGGTTTCTGCTGGCGCTGTTCCAGCCGTTCACTGGTGCGGGACATGGACGGGTGATCGTGGTGATCCCGAAGAGCTCGAGTGCGAGCAAGGTAGGCTCGATCCTCGCCCACGATGGCGTGGTGTCCTCCGGGTTCTTCTTCGACCTACGCGCGCTCGTGGAGGGCAAGCGGGGCGCGTTGCACTCGGGTCGCTTCTTGCTGGCGCACGACGAGAGCTACGCGGCGGCGATCGCCGTGCTGAGCAAGCCACCGCCTGTGACGATCGCGGTGAAGGTCGTGATCCCCGAGGGGGAGAACCGGCTGCAGATTGCCGCTCTCGCCGCGGCAGACGGTCTCACGGGCAGCTACACGGCGGCCTCCGAGCGCTCCTCGCTGCTGAATCCGGTCACCTATGGCGCGCCGCGGGACACGCCGAACTTAGAAGGCTTCCTGTTCCCGGCTACCTACGACATGGAGGCGGGCGCTCCCGTGAGTCGGCTGGTGGCTGAGCAGCTCACCGCCTTTCGTGAACGCTTTGGCGTGGAGGAGGTTCGCCGCGCGCACGAGCTCCACCTCACGCCATACCAGATGCTGACGGTTGCATCGATGGTCGAGCGCGAGGCGCAGCTGCCAAGTGATAGGCCAAAGATCGCGGCTGTCATCTATAACCGCCTGCGCCTGGGCATGCCGCTCGGGATCGACGCGACGATCTACTACGCGGTGGAGCTGGCGGAGAAGATCCCCACCTATACCCACGAACTGACCGAAGCGCAGCTACGGATCGACTCGCCCTACAACACACGGATCCATCGGGGCCTGCCGCCGACGCCGATCTCCAACCCGGGAGCCGCTTCGATCCAAGCCGCGGCCCATCCAGCGCATGTGCCCTATCTGTACTACGTGGCTGGCGCCGATGGCTGCGGGGAGCAGGTCTTCTCCACCAACTACGCCGACTTCGAACGCGATGCGGCTGCCTACGATGCCGCAGTCAAACGGAATGGTGGCAAGCCGCCCGTCTGCAAGAAGCAAAAATGATGCGCCGGCTGGGTATCTTGGGCTGGCCGGTGGCGCACAGCCGCTCGCCCGCCATGCACAACGCCGCGCTCCAGGCGCTCGGGATGAAGGACTGGCGCTATCAGCTGTTGCCGGTTCCCGAGGATCTACTCGCCGAGACCGTCCGTGCCTTGGGCCAGACGGGCTTTGTCGGCGCCAACGTGACGATTCCTCACAAGCAGGCCGCGCTCGGGCTGGCTGAGCAGGCAAGCGAGGCAGCGAAGGCAATCGGGGCGGCGAATACGCTCATGTTCGCCCCCGACGGAATGATCTCCGCGGAGAACACCGATGCTCCCGGCCTGATTGCGGCGCTGGACGAATCCCCGCGGGGAATTAGCGCACTTGTGCTGGGTGCGGGGGGCAGCGCGCGCGCGGCGGTGTGGGCGCTGCGCGAGGCGGGCGCAAGCGAGGTGTCGGTATGGAACCGCACTCCCGCGCGGGCGCAGCGGCTCGCGCGGGAGCTCGGCGTGCGGTCGGTGAGCCAACCGGATCACGCCGACCTGCTGGTCAACTGCACCTCGGTCGGGCTAGAACGGTCGGCCAGTGAGCCTGAGGGGCTCAACCAACTCGGGCTGACGTTCGATCAGGTCGGTAAGTACCCGTATGTCGTCGACATGGTCTATCGCTCGAGTCCCACTCCGCTACTCGCCGCCGCGCGAGAGCACGGGGCGCGCACACTCGACGGACTGGAGATCCTGCTCGCGCAGGGCGCGCTCAGCTTCGAGCTGTGGACCGGCCGAACGGCGCCGCTGGAGGTCATGCGCCGAGCGGTCCGCGATTGCATGGGCGTCGTCTGAAGTAACTTCGCCTAACTCCCAAACGGAAATAAGGCAGAGGGGATGAGCGAGGTTCCCCAAGGGGCTGGCCCAAACCTGCACGAGATCTTCGGCATCGACGCCGATCAGGTTCTCGAGGCCGAACATGCCGTGCAGATCGATCGGGCCGTCGAGATCGATCGAGCCGTTGAGATCGACCTGACCGAGGAGCTCGATCAAACCGGGGAGGTGGGCTCGGGTTTGGGGATCGGTACCGCCCCGGAAAACGGTGAGCTGGAAAACGAGGAGCGGGCAGGCGTAACCGGTCCCTCCCGTCGGGGGTCGTCCTCGCGCTTTCTCACGGATGTGATCGTCGATCTGGGGCTCGTCTCCCGCCAGCAGGTGGAAGAGGCGATCGAGACTTCGCGTGGGACGGGCACGATGCCCGAGCGCGTGCTGCTCGACAGCGGTGCCCTGACGCAGGACGGGCTGACGCGTGCTCTCGCGGAGCGCTACGGACTCGATCACCTGGATCTCGGAGTCTTCTCCGTGGACATGAGCGCGGCCAATTTGGTCAGCACTCCTGCCGCCAAGCGCTATCAAGCAGTGCCGGTGGCGTTCGCCGACAAGCACACTTTGCTGGTGGCGATGGCGGATCCGTCGAATGTGCTTGCGGTCGATGACATCGCGATCATGACGGGCTATGAGGTGCGCGTCGCGGTTGCTCCTCCGGAGGACATCGCCAACCTGATCTCGCGCCTGGACCGGCTCGAGGACGTGGTCTCCGAGCAGGACGGCCGTGTCGAGGAGCTAGAGCAGGACGGCGCCGAAGTGGTCGACCTGCGCGAGACCGCCGATGATGCGCCGGTCGTCAAGCTGGTCAACCAGATCGTGGCGCAGGCCGTCGAGCAGGGCGCCTCAGATGTGCATCTGGCGCCAGACGGACGCGAGCTGCGCGTGCGCTTCCGGGTGGATGGAGTCCTGCACGACGTCACCACCGTCCCGCGCCGGATGGCGGGGGGTGCGGTTTCGCGTGTGAAGATCATGGCGGAGATGAACATCGCCGAGAAGCGCCTACCGCAGGACGGGCGTGTCGGGTTGACGGTCGACGGGCGTCACATCGATCTGCGCGTGGTGACGCTGCCGAGCGTTCACGGGGAGGCGGTCGTGATGCGTGTGCTCGACAAGGAGTCGGTCGTGACCAGACTCGACAAGCTCGGCATGTCCGATTCCGACCGCAACCGCTTTGAGCGCGCGTGCCACGAGACGCACGGTGCGGTGCTGGTGACAGGTCCGACGGGCTCCGGCAAGTCGACGACCTTGTATGCGGCGTTGCAGATGCTGAACACCCCGGAGAAGAACATCATCACGGTCGAGGATCCAGTCGAGTATGAAATGGAGGGTCTCACGCAGCTGCAGGTCGCCGCCAAGTTCGGCCTGACGTTCGCGGCCGGGTTACGCTCGATGGTGCGCGCCGACCCCGATGTGATCATGGTGGGGGAGATACGCGACGGCGAGACCGCTCGGATTGCCGTGGAGTCGGCGCTCACCGGCCACCTGGTGCTCTCGACCCTGCACACCAACGACGCACCCTCTGCGATCACACGCCTGATCGAGATGGGGATCGAGCCCTTCCTGGTCGCCTCAGCGCTCGATTGCGTGGTCGCCCAGCGGCTCGCGAGGATGCTCTGCCCGAATTGCAAGCGGCGTACGATCATCTCGGCGGAGGTGTTACGCGAGAACGGTTATAAGGCGCTGGTGGACTTGGAGGCGTATGAGCCAGTGGGCTGCAGACGTTGCGGCAGCAGTGGTTATCGCGGGCGTTTGGGGCTGTATGAGGTGATGAGCGTCTCCTCAGAGATCCGTTCGCTGGCGCTGGAGCGTCGTCCAGCGGAGGAGATGCGTGAGGTGGCCGTGCGCCAAGGGATGAGGCGTCTGCGCGACGACGGCCTGGAGAAGGTCAAACAGGGTCGCACCTCGATTGCCGAGATTGCCCGCGTGATCGGCAGCAGCTAGAGGTCATACCTTCGTCCAGTCGGTGTGACGTCGAATTGCACGCGCTAATGGCCTTGCGCCGATTTGTCGATGGGCGAGCATGGACATCGACTTCGCAGACATTTTGATGGAGGTCGTCTCACGCCGAGCCTCCGACCTACATCTCAGCGCTGGAGCGCATCCCACTGTGCGTATCCGTGGGCGGTTGACCTCACTGGAGGATTATCCGGTCTTGTCCGGCACCGACACCCGCGAGATCATCTACTCGATCCTCACCGGCGATCAGCGCCAACGCCTGGAGACCAACTGGCAGCTGGACTTCGCCTACTCGATTCCCGGACATGCGCGCTTCCGTGTCAACGCCTACTACCAGCGGGGAGCGATCGGGGCTGCCTTCCGCTTGATCCCATTCGGCTTGACCTCGATCGATGAGCTCGGGCTGCCCGCGACTGTGCACGAGTTCACGCGGCGCCCGCGTGGCTTTGTGCTCGTGACCGGCCCGACCGGGTCGGGCAAGTCGACCTCGCTGGCGGCGATGATCGATGAGATCAATCGCACGCGCGAGGAGCACATCATGACGATCGAGGATCCGATCGAGTTCCTGCACGCGCACAAGAAGTGTCTCGTCAACCAGCGCGAGCTGGGCTCAGACGCACAGAGCTTCGCTGACGCGTTGAAGGCGGCCCTGCGCCAGGATCCCGACGTGATCCTGGTCGGAGAGATGCGCGACCTGGAGACGATCTCCACCGCGCTGACCGCTGCTGAGACAGGCCACCTGGTGTTCGCAACGCTGCACACCCAGGACACTGCCCAGACGATCGACCGCGTGATCGACGTGTTCCCCTCACACCAGCAGGGACAGGTGCGCGTGCAGCTGTCGGTCGCGCTGCAGGGAATCATGACCCAGCAGCTGCTGCCAACGGCTGACGGCGCGGGCCGCGTGGTCGCCACCGAGGTGCTGGTGCCCAACCCGGCGGTGCGCAACCTGATTCGTGAGGGTAAGACTCACCAGATCTACTCGGTCCTGCAGACGAGCTCGGCGCAGGGCATGCAGACAATGGACGCTTCGCTGGCCACGCTCGTGCGCGAGGGCAAGATCACCCAGAAGCTCGCCGAAGCTCGCTCAACCACGCCCGACGAGCTCGGACGCCTGCTCGGGGCCGGGTCGCTGGCGGCGGCATAGGGGGATCTGACGGATGAGCACCTATGTCTTCAAGGCGATCGACCTCGCCGGCGTCAAGGCCAAGGGGGAGGTCGACGCTGACTCCAAGCAGGCGGTCTCCGACCAGCTGAAGTCGCGCGGGCTGATCGTGCTCGACATCGCCGACAAGCACGCCTCGCGCGAGATCGAGCTCAGCTTCATGAAGTCGGTGAAAGCCTCTGAGCTGGCGGTGTTCTCACGCCAGCTCGCCACGATGATCTCCTCGGGCATGAGCATCCTGCGCGCCCTGTACGTGCTGGAGGAGCAGACCGAGAGCAAATTCTTGAAGGAAACGATCGTCGCGGTCCGCAAGGACGTCGAGGCGGGACTGTCGCTGAGCGATGCTATGTCGCGCCACCCGAAGGTCTTCAGCACGCTGTTCGTGGCAATGACGCAGGCCGGAGAGGCGGGCGGTGTGCTCGAGAGCGCGCTGCTGCGCGTCGCCGATCAGCTAGAGAAGGACGCCTCGCTGCGGCGCCAGATCCGCGCGGCGATGGTCTACCCGATCATGGTGATCGTCTTCGCGGTTGGGATCATGCTCGCGCTGTGCGCTTTCTTGGTCCCGGTATTCGTCGGCGTCTTCCAGCAGTTCGGGGGGGAACTGCCGAAGATCACCCAGGTCTCGGTGTTCGCGTCCAAGGTCGTGACCGG
Source organism: uncultured Solirubrobacterales bacterium (assembly GCA_963804555.1). Taxonomy (GTDB): domain Bacteria; phylum Actinomycetota; class Thermoleophilia; order Solirubrobacterales; family Solirubrobacteraceae; genus Palsa-744. The sequence continues at coordinate 243,775 of CAWDQX010000003.1, read as the reverse complement.
CTACTGGTGGGCGCTGTTTGGCGTGACCGCCGTGGTGGTGGTGGTCTTCATCAAGTGGAAGAAAACCACGTGGGGACGTAAGCAATGGGATCACTTCCGTTTGCGTATACCGATGAAGATCGGCGCGATCGTGCAGGAGGTGGCGGTCGCGCGCTGGTCACGCACCCTGGCTTCGCTGACCAGCGCCGGGGTGCCGCTGCTGCTGGCCCTGGACATCACTGGCCGTACGGGCGGCAATGTCGCGGTCGAGGAGGCGATGGAGGGTGTGATCGCCTCTGTCAAGCGCGGCGGCACGATCGCCGCTCCCTTGGCTGCTGCGCCGATCTTTCCGATGATGGTGACGCACATGGTCGGCGTCGGCGAGGAAACCGGCGCCTTGGACGCGATGCTGGACAAGGTCGCGGAGTTCTACGAGGACAGGGTCGAAGCGTCGGTGAAGGCGCTCACCTCGATCTTGGAGCCGATCATGATCATCCTGATCGGCTCGATCGTCGGGTTCATCGTTATCTCGATGTACCTGCCGCTGTTCGAAGTCTACAACCACATCGAATAGCCCCCGTACCGCTGCCGTCGTCGTCGCAGCGTGTTAGTGGAGCATGCGTAGCTTGCCGCCGCTGACAGACAGCGAGACGTTGCCGTCGAGCAGTTCGAGCAACTCACTCCCCACCAGCTCGCGTCGCCAGCCGCGTAGTGTGCGTACGTCGGCCTCCTCGCCACTTACGCGCCACGCGGCGACGATCGCCTGCAGATCGGCGCGCGCGGCGAGCAGCTCGTAAGCGAGACCAGTCTCGCGGGCACGCGTCCGGACGAGCGCCTCCGCGACGGCTATCAGGGGTCCGTCGTCGGGATCTGGCGCCGGCGGGCGCGTCTCCTGAGACAGCGGTTCGAGTGGACGCTCGCTCCCGCGGCGCACGGCATCGAGCAGCTCGTGTGCCCGGCGATGCAGGCTGGCCGCGCCGACCCCGCGGATCTGCTCGAGTTGTTTGCTCGAAGAAGGCTTACGCTTGGCGAGCTCGACCAGCCCGGCGTCGCTGAGGATGCTCTGTACCGGCCGGTCCGCCATGGAGGCGGTGCGCTCGCGCCACTGCACCAACTCGCGCGCGATCGTCTGCGATGTGGCATTCAAGCCACGAATCCGCGGCAGTCGCGCGAACACCGTATTCAGATCGCGCTCGTCGCTCGAGCACTCTAGGAAGCGGCACTCCTCGCGCGCCCACTCCAGGCGCCCGAGCGTGGTCAGGCGGTGTTCCAGCTCGGCTGCCAGCTCGAGCAAATGGACGACGTCCTCGCGCGCGTACTCGAGCTGCTCCGGTGAGAGCGGGCGCGTGTCCCAGCGCGTGAAGCTCGCGCTCTTGGCCAGGCGCAGGCCGAGGACCTCCGCCAGCAGAGTGTCATATGAGCATTGGGCGCCCAGCCCCACGAAGCCCGCCGCGATCTGCGTGTCGAATACGTTCCGCACCTCCGTGGCAAAGCGCCGGCGCATGAGCGCCACGTCCTGACGCCCTGCGTGCACGACGATCTGGATTGCGGGGTCGGCGATGATCCTCGCCAGCGGCGCGCCGTCTAGATCCTGCTCGAGCGGATCGATGAGCTCGATGCGCTCAGCATCGGCGCCACCGGGGATCGCCAGCTGGATCAGGCACAGCAGCGTGCGATAGCGCCCCTCGCCCATGAACTCAGTGTCTAGCGCGATCCGCCCGGCTGTCTCGGCGCTGGACGCGAGCAGGTCCAGGGCGCTGTCCTCGATATCGCTCATGGGGTTGCGCCTGGGAGTAGCCACAAGACCTTGTGGCGCTTCAAGCCGCCCTGTCGGGAGACATCCGTGCCGTATGCGCGTATCCACTTGGCGGGCGCCGAGCAGGCCGCGTTCGTGCTCGAGGAGTGCCGGCCGCAGTAGGTGCTCAGGAAGGCGTAGCGCACTTGTCCTTCGGCGATCAGGCGCTTCAGCTTCGCGACGTCCGTGAACACGCGCGCTTCGTAGGTCGTGAGGATCACCACGGGGCGCGCGTCTTGCACGATCAGCGATCCGATTCCAGTAGCCGACTCGGCTGCCAGCTCATAATGCGCGCTGCCCTGGTGGGCGATCAGGTAGGCGCTCAACTGTCGCTGCTCTTCGCCCGGCAGGGCGCCGATGTAGCCGGCGTCGCTCACGCGGTTTTCGATCGCCGTGATGTCGACGCTCACCGGGACCGCTGCGATCGCGAGTAGCGTCAGCGTGAGCGTTCCGCCCGCCAGCAGCGCCGAGGAGCGCGCCGACGGGTTCACCCGCACGCGCGCCAGCCCCGCGAAGATGAGCGCGCCGAGCGCCCCGGCGAGCGCGATCCACCAGCTTCCCGGCCGTCCGTACAGCAAGCGATCGGCGTACGCGATCAGCGCCACCATGCCTACGGTCAGCGTGAGCAAGCGGGCACGTCCGGAGGCGGTGCCCGCCCACGCCACGCCGATGCCGAGTGTCGCTGTTACGGCCGGGACGAATCCCTCCACATAACGGGGATGCAGGCGCGCCATATCGCTGAACAGCGCGATGCCGGTGAGCAGCCAGACGATCAAACCGGCCGCCGTCGCGCGACGCATGCGGTAGGAACGGTCCTCAGCCCGCTCGGACCTCCTCAACACTCCGCTGAGCAGGGCAGGCGCCCCGAGCAGCAGCGCGAGCAGCAGCTCGAGCCCCAATCGCTCGCCGGAGAGCGGCCCGATCCGTGCGAACAGGCGCGTGGGGGAGGTCGGGACGATCGGGATGTGGTCGCGCTCGGACTGCGTCGCCTGCGGGTAGTGGTGGCCGGGCTGGTAGATCGTCTGGGGTTCGATCGACTTGCCCTCCAGACGGTCGGTGCCGTTGAACACGAAGGCGGCGTTCCAAGCGCTGCCATTGGTCGAGCCGATCGCGTAGGGACGGTCGTGAGCAGGGACCAGCAACGTCGCTCCCAGCCACGCCAGAGCGACCGCTACGTATACCGCGCCGGCGGCCAGCAGCTGCAGCAGGCGCCTTCGCCGCCGTCCGGGCAGTCCGAGGTAGGCGAGCACCGCAAGGCCCGGCAGCGCGACCAGCGACTCGAGCAGCTTCACGTCGAAGGCGATCCCGAGCGCCGCCGCGCCCGCCAGCAGCCAGGCGCTCGAGCCGCTCTCGCTCGCGCGCACGATCAGCAGCAAGGCGAGCACGATCAGCGCCATCATCACCCCGTCCATCGTGTCGCTGCGCGAGGTGAGCACCTCGATCGGCAATACGGCCTGCGCGAGCGCCGCGGCCAACCCGGCGGGGGTGCTCCAGATGCGCCGCACGGCTCCGAACAGCAGCGGCACCGCGGCGGTGCCGGCGAGCGCCTCGGGCAGCTTCAGCGACGTGTTGGAGAAGCCGACGAGCTTGACGGCCGCGACCTGCAACCAGAGGTCGACGGGCGGCTTGTCGATCGAGACCGAGCCTCCGGGCTCGAACGCACCGAAGAAGAAGTTGTGCCAGGACAGCGTCATGCTCTTGACCGCCGCGTCGTAGAACGGATCGGGCGGCACCTGGCCGATGTGGATCAAGCGCAGCACCGCGGCTCCGGCGGTGATCAGCGCCAGCGCGAGCCACGTGAGCCCTCCGGCAGACCTTTTCATCGGCGGAACGCTAACCTCGCCCGCCCATGGCTGGCAAGCAAGACGACGACGAGGTGGATCCGGTTGCGGCGGCCCATGGGCCGCGGGAGTGTATGCCTTGTCGCGGAACCGGCAAGCTGATCTCCTCCCTCGGCGGTAAGCCGAGCACGGTCGTTTGTCCCTGGTGCGGGGGCGAAGGCATCCGTGCTACCGACGTCGACGCTCAGGCCAAGTGGCTCGAGGAGCCAGCCGACACGGCTGGCGGTTCGTAGGCCCTGGTGGCCATTTCGTCCAGGTCTTATGCAGCTATTCAGTTTGCCTGCGCCGCGGCCGATGAAGGGTCTGACAAAGCCAGTGCCAAGGTGCCAAGGCAAACACCTGAAGTAGGTGTATTAGCAACGCCGGCGGCTCTCGCGGACCAATCTTCGGGTTGACCAAAGGGGACGTATCGCCATTTGAGGCGATGGAACCAGGGGCTGGCGCCCTGTAATCGGATCCTAGGAGGATTCAGATGTTGAATCGACTGCGCCAGCGCTCAAAGGATGAGGGTGGTTTTACCCTGATCGAGCTTCTGGTGGTTATCCTGATCATCGGCATTCTTGCCGCGATCGCTATTCCGTCGTTCCTGAGCCAGAAGAGCAAGGCAACTGATTCTTCGGCGAAGGAGCTCGTTCGTACGGCTGAGACGACCGCAGAGACGTATTCGACCGACCACAATGGCGAATACAACTGGGGCGCAAACGGCCTGACTGAATTGCATGCGTACGAGCCGACGATCCAGATCGCCGCCGGTAGTGGTAATGCGTATCTCTCCGTCGCGACGGGTGGATCGAACTCATACACACTCACGGCGACCTCGACCAGCGGTCACACCTTCACCATTTCGAGGAACTCCGGTGGAGAAATATCACGTACATGCAACGGTGGTTCCGGTACCATCGCCGAAAGAGGCGGTTGTCCGGGTGGTACCAGCGGCACCTGGTAGACCCGATTCTCGGACTCAGCGTCTGAGTTGAGAACGAGATCAGCAGCAAGTCAGTATGAGGGGCGGCCTGTTGGCCGCCCCTCATACGTGTGCGACTTTGTCGCGGCTGGTAGCCGGGGCTCCTGGCCAATGCGTCCGCAAGCGGCGCCGCAGTTGTGCAAGGAACTGGTCCCGTGTCGATTACGTGCTCAGCCAGTATCACGGCACAGGCAGGCGCCTTTACGGGTGACGAGTCAAAGCCGACGGTTCTGCGTAGAGCCGAGTTGCCATCGAGATGGTGACGAGCCGGGGGCTGGCGCCCTGTAATCGGATCCTAGGAGGATTCAGATGTTGAATCGACTGCGCCAGCGCTCAAAGGATGAGGGTGGTTTTACCCTGATCGAGCTTCTGGTGGTTATCCTGATCATCGGCATTCTTGCCGCGATCGCGATTCCGTCGTTTTTGAGCCAGAAGAGCAAGGCGACAGATACCTCGGCGAAGGAACTCGCGCGCGCCGGCGCGGAGGCCGGCGAGACGTACTCGACCGACCACAACGGCAGCTACGCTGGGCTGGAACCAAAAGTCGTGCACGAATATGAGCCGACGATCCAGACCTCTGCCGGGAGCGGTAATGCGTATCTCTCCGCGGCGTCGGGTACATCGAACACCTACACAGTCGTGGCGACCTCACCCAGCGGTCACACCTTCACCGTTTCAAGGAGCGCTGGTGGAGAAGTTACACGTACGTGTAATGGTGGTTCCGGTAGCGTCGCCGAAAAAGGCGGTTGTCCGAACGGCACCTGGTAGACGTTCCCCTCCAGAGGGCGCGCGTGCATGACGAGCACGCGCGCCCGGCGCAACCCCCTCCGTATGTCTGGGCTCAAGTGCCGGGCCAACCCGGTCGATCAAGCTCCCATGGAGGCCGTCACCTTCGCCGGCGTCATGGGCGCGATCTTTGGCTCGTTCCTGAACGTCGTCGCCTACCGTCTGCCCCGCCACGAGTCGCTGGTCTCGCCAGCGTCGCGCTGCCCAGGGTGCGGGACACCGGTAAAGCCCTACGACAACGTTCCGATCCTCTCGTGGCTGTTACTACGCGGCCACTGTCGCAGCTGCTCTGAGTCGATCTCGCCACGCTACCCGCTCGTCGAGGCGCTCACCGCGGCCTTGTGCGTCGGCGCCGTGCTTGCGCACGACTCCGTAGCTCCGATCGCGCTCAGCGTCGCGCTGATTCTGATCGTGGTGCCCGCCGCGCTGATCGACCTCGAGCATCGGATCATCCCCAATCGCATCACCGCGCTCGGCGTTGTGCTCGCGCTCGTGCTCGGCACCGCGCTCGACTCCGCCGGTGAGCCCGGGCGCTTGATCGCGGGCGCCGCCGCCGGTGGCTTTCTGCTGCTCGCAGCGCTCGCCTACCCCGGCGGTATGGGCATGGGCGACGTCAAGCTCGCCGCTGTGATGGGTCTCTTCCTTGGCAGCGCAGTCGCTCCCGCGATCTTGATTGCGCTGCTCTCGGGAGTGCTCTTCGGCGCTGTCGTGGTCGCTCGCAAGGGCGCTCACGCTGGACGCAAGACCGCGATCCCGTTCGGCCCCTTCCTTGCGCTCGGCGCGCTCGTGGCTGTGTTCGTTGGGCAGGACATCGTGCAGTTCTACGTGAACCACTTCCTCCACTAAAGTGCCGCCGCCTTCGCGCCGATACCCCTCGTGCGGGCGATCAGCCCTCCCTCTGAAGCGCCACAAAAGCAGATGCAAGTTCCCTCCCTGAATATCAACCTTGGCCGCCGCGGCGGCGTCGATGTGGTCGGCCTGGACATTCAGCCCGGTCACGTCGCAGCCGTCCAGGCGCGCGTGAACGGCTCGATCGTCGTCAAGCACGCGGCCGGCGCGCCACTGCCCGCGGACACCGTCCGCGAAGGAGAGGTGCTCGACGAGGGCGTGCTCTCAGAGACGCTGCGCGAGCTCTTCAAGGACAGTCGCCTGAGTCGGCGCGTGCGCCTCGGCGTCGCTAACCAGCGCACGGTGCTGCGCACGCTCGAATTGCCCCCGGTCACCGACCGCAAGGAACTCGCGGCGGCCGTCAACTTCCAGGCCCAGGATCAGGTGCCGATGCCGCTGAGCAACGCCGTGCTGGACTTTCACCCGCTCGGCATCTTCGAGACGCCGGACGGTCCTCGCCAGCGGGTCGTGCTAGTCGCGGCCCAGCGCGACATGATTCAGCGCCTGCTCGCGGCCGTGCGCGATGCGGGCCTGCGTCCGGAGGGCGTGGACCTGTCCGCCTTCGCGCTGATCCGCTCGCTCTACCGGCGCGACGCAGAGCACGCCGGCCGCGTGCTGTATCTGAACGTGGACGGACTGACGAACATGGCGATCGCCGAGGGTACGACCTGCAGCTTTACACGTGTGGTCGGCGGCGGCATCGAGGCGATGGCGAGTGAGCTCGCCGAGCGCCGCTCGATCCCGCTCGTCGATGCCCGCGCGCTGATCGCCGCGGTCGACCTGACCGTGTCAGTGCCTGACCTGGCGGCGCAGGTGGCCCTGGCGGAAGCCGAGTCCGAGCCGGAGAGCGTGGTCGACCCTGGGGCTCCTGCCGCGATCGTCGACGAGGCTTCGTCCGCGGGGGATGCACTCGAGAGCGCTGAGGATCGAGACGCGCGCGAGCAGGCCATGAGCTATTCCGAGATGGCATCCGTGGCACAACCTTCCCCTAAGTCCGATCTCGAGTCTTCGTCCGCGATGTCTTCCCGCGGAGCGACGGAGGCACCCGCCGATGTGCGGCTGGTGTTGGAGAACGGTATCCGCGAGATTGCCGGCGAGGTGCGCAACTCACTGGACTTCCACCGCTCCCAGGAGGGTGGGGGCGAGGTTTCGCTCGTCGTGCTGAGTGGCTCGGCGCTCGATCTTCCCGGCTTTGCCGAGGCTCTCCAGGAGCAGTTGGGCGTCCAGGTGGAGCGCGAGTCCGTGCAGCTGGATGAGCAGGATCTCGGTGGGGTCTCGGCGCACCGCTTGGCGATCGCCGCCGGCTTGGCCGTCGAGGAGGTGCCCCAATGAAGGCCTTCAACCTGATCCCGGCCGAGGAGCGCGGCGGTGCCGGTGTCGGCGCGGGTAAGTCCGGCGGCGGCGCGTTCGTCGTGCTCGGCCTGCTCGGCCTGCTGGCGATCTTTGCGCTGCTCTATGGCGCCGCTCGCCATCAGATCTCGAGTCGGCGCGGCGAAGTGGCCACGCTCAACGCCCAGACGCAGGCGGCCCAGGCGCAAGCCACCCAGCTGGCGCCATATGTCAGCTTCATGGCGCTCCACGAACAGCGTGTGCAGGCGGTCTCCCAGCTCGTCGACTCGCGCTTCGACTGGGCCCACGCCTTCCACGAGATCGGCCGGGTGCTGCCCAAGGACGCTTCGCTCGCGTCGATCTCGGGCACGATCGCAGCGGCGAGCGCCGTGGCCGCCACATCCGCCGCGCCCGTAGCGCCAGCTACCCCTTCCTCGAGCGCCGCGAGCTCCACCGCCGCGAGCGTGGCCGTGACCTCGGCTACCCCGCCCGGTAGCATCCCGACCTTCACGCTCAGCGGCTGCGCCACGAGCCAGGCCGAGGTTGCGCTGACGCTCGACCACCTGCGCCTGATCGACGGCGTCGGCGAAGTCACGCTGCAGAGCTCCACCAAGGCGGCCGGTAGTGGTGGTGGCGGCAGCAGCAGCAGCGGAGGCTGCGCCGGCAGCGATCCCGTGTTCGCGATGCAGGTGGCCTTCGAACCGCTGCCGAGTGCCACGACGACGAGCTCCACGAGCAGCACGTCCACCGCGACGCCAGCGACGGGCGCCTCGACCGCTCAGCCGGCGACATCCACTGGAGGCGCGCAATGACCACTCGTGATCGCATCGTCATCATCGTGCTCTCGGCGCTGGCCGTGGTTGCCGCCGCGTGGCTGCTGGCTGTTGCCCCCGAGCGCGAACAGGCCGCCAAGCTCGGCGCCCAGGTCAGCGCAGCACGCTCACAGCTCGCCACCGCCGAAAGCAGCGTGACCAGCGCCCGCAGCGCACAGGCGGGCTATACGGCCGCGTACGCCTCGCTCGTCAGCCTCGGCAAAGCCGTGCCGACCGGCCAGGAAGTGCCGTCGCTGATCTATCAGCTGGAACAGGCCTCCAACCAGAAGCGGGTCGAATTCGCTTCGATCACCAGCGAGGGAGGTGCCGGCAGCAGCTCGAGCGCTTCGGCGAGCCCGACGGCCGCGGCGGCAGGCTTCACGCAGATGCCGTTCACATTCACCTTCAACGGCAGCTTCTTCGACCTATACCACCTCTTTCAGCAGCTGAACGGCTTCACCCTGCGCACAGCGTCCGGTGGCCTACAGGTCAGTGGCCGTCTGCTCACGATCCAGAGCGTCAAATTGACCCCGACGACGAGTTCTACAAAGGGCTCCAGCGGCCAGCTGACGGGCACGATCACCGCCACCGCATACGTGCTGCCCGCGAGTCAGGGGCTGACCGGCGGAGCGACGACCGCGTCTCCCGCTGGCGTGACCCAGACGACCTCGAGCTCCGCCCCATCGAGCTCCGTGACCACTCCCGCCGTGATTGGAGCAAGCCGATGAGCCAGGTAAGCGACTTCTTTACCTCACTGAAGGACGACCTGCTCGGCAGGCGCCTGCGGCCGTTCCTGCTCCTGCTGGTGGTCGCGCTGGTGGCCGCGGTGGCTTACGCCGTGCTCGGCGGTGGCTCCTCGACACCGACCACCCCGGTCGCCGCGTCCGCTCCCGCCGGCGCCTCCGCCGCGGTTGGGGATGTGTCCGTCAGCCAGGCCCCGGCCAACCCCAACCGGCCGGTCTCGGAGACCACCAACGGCGCGTCCAAGCAGCACGGGGGGTCCGCGCGCGATCCGTTCGCCCCGCTGCCGGGCGCGAAGACGGCGGCCACGTCGACCGCCTCCCCTGCCACGAGCTCAGCCACATCGGGAACCTCGACGTCGAGCGCTGGAGGAGCAACTCCCGCACCATCCAAAGAAACAACGCCGGCTAAGCCTCAAAAGGTCTACATCCACTACCACGTGACCGCGCAGCTCGGCGTCGTGCCTCCGTCGGCCGAAGGGGCGCCGCCCCAAGTCGCAGCGCTGAAGACATACAAAGACATGTCCCTCGACGAACCGCTTCCCGGAAAGGCCAATCCGCAGCTCGTATACCTCGGTGTGGTGCTGCGTACCGGTAAAGATGTGCTGTTTGGGCTCACGGGTGAGGCGATCCTGCACGGGAGCGCCACCTGCCAGCCGAGCCCGACGCAATGTCAGGCGATCGAGATGCAGGTCGGGCAGAGCGAGACACTCGAAGTGCTCGAAGCAAACGGCAGCTCCGTCACCTATGAACTGAAGCTCGTGAGCATCGGCAAGAGCCTGAGCACCGCGTCCACCGCTCGCGTTCGCGCTGCTTTCCGCGCTCAAGCCAAGGCCACGCGTGAACTGACGCGCCGCGTACCAAAGCTGTCCGAGCTGCGCTACTCACCGTGGGGGGGAGGGCTAGTGCTCGCTGAGCACCCGGCCTTCGCTGGTCGATCTTCGGTCGGCCGCGCCGACGCCGCGCGCCACCACGGGCGCTGACCGCTCAGCAAATAAGCTAAGGCGGACATGGCGCTCCGTCTGATAACCGCCGGCGAGTCGCACGGCCCCGGCTTGACCTGCATCGTCGAGGGTCTCCCCGCGGGCCTGCGGCTTCGCCCCGAGGATCTCAACGCCGACATGGCGCGCCGCCAGCTCGGCCATGGCCGAGGTGGGCGCATGAAGATCGAGCGCGACGCGGCCGAGGTGACGGGCGGTGTGCGTCACGGACGCACACTTGGTGGTCCGATCGCCCTGCAAGTCGCAAACCGCGACTACGCCAACTGGGAGGAGCGCATGAGTCCCTGGCCGGTATCGGCGGACCCCGCCCACCCCGTGGCAGAGGTTCATCTGCCGCGGCCCGGTCACGCCGACTTGGTGGGGACGCAGAAGTACAAGCAGTCAGACGTGCGCAACATCCTCGAGCGGGCCTCCGCCCGTGAGACGGCCGCGCGCGTTGCCGGCGGGGCGCTCTGCAAGGCGTTCCTGGGCGCGCTCGGCGTCGAGATCCGCTCGCACGTCATCCAGATCGCCTCCGTCCACGCCCCAGTACGCGAACGATCGCTCGCGCTGGAGGACTTCGCCGCCGTGGACAGCTCACCTGTGCGCTGTCTCGACGCGGAGGCGACGAAGGCCATGGTGCGTGAGATCGACACGCTGCGCAAGGCGAACGAGTCGCTCGGTGGCGTCTTCGAGGTGCAGGCCTTCGGGTTGCTCCCCGGACTCGGCTCGCACATCTCCTGGGAGGAGCGCCTCGACGGACGTCTGGCGATGGCGATCTGCTCGATCCAGGCGATCAAGGGCATGACGGTCGGCGACGGCTTCGCGGTAGCCGGCATGCCTGGCTCAGAGGCCCACGACGAGATCTTCTTCTCACCCGAGCGTGGCTACTACCGCGAGACCAACCGCTCCGGTGGCCTGGAGGGTGGCATGAGCACCGGCGAGCCGCTGATCGTGCGCGGCGCGATGAAGCCGCTGCCGACGCTCACCAAGCCGCTGCGCTCGGTGGACACGGAGACCCACGAGCCCGCACAGGCACTGCGCGAGCGCACCGACTCCTGCACCGTTCCAGCGGCTGGGGTTGTCGGGGAGGCGATGGTGGCGCTCGTGCTCGCCGACGCCTATCGCGCAAAGTTCGGTGGCGACCACATCGATGACGTCTTGGAGGCCGTCCGCGCCTACGAGGAGCGGATCGGATGGCGCAGGTAACGCAGGCCCCTGGTGGGCGGGCAACGGCTCTACGGCGGGCGATCGTCTTCATCGGCTTCATGGGCGCGGGCAAGTCGACCGCCGCGGTTGAGCTGGCGAGAGTGCTTGGAGTCACGGCGCTCGATACCGATCGGATCTTGGAAGAGCGTTTCGGGCGCCCGCTTGCGGAGGAGTTCGAGTTGGGCGGCGAGACGGCTTTCAGGGCGGTCGAGGAGCAACTGGTGTGCGAGTTGCTCGAGGATTCGAGGTCCCACCAAACAGTGATCGCGCTCGGCGGTGGCAGCGTTCTCTCCGAGCGCGTCCGTACGGCACTTGCTCCGCACTTGACGGTGCTGCTCGATGTCGACGTGGACGCCGCGTGGAAGCGTGTCAGCGCGGCAGAGAGAGGTGAGCGACGGCGTCCTCTCGCGCGGGATCCAGAGACGTTCCGGTCGATCTTCGCCGTGCGCCGGGGACTGTATGAGGACCTGGCAGACGTTTTCCTGCCGGCGCTCACGCTCGGCGCGATGCCAGGAGTACCCGATGCCCTGAACGTGCTCGCGGCGGCGTCGCATGGCGCTCGCCTGGTGTGGGCGCACAGTACGTCGGGTGAATATCCCGTGCTGATCGGCCGTGGATTACTGTGCGCTGGGAGGGCGGAGGATCTGGAGAAAATATGGCCTCTCGATCGGACCTCCTCACGTCCATTTTGCGTGACCGACGAGACCGTGGCCGCTCTCTATTCAGAGAGACTGGGTGAGGTGCGAGCGCTGGTGAGCATTCCGCCCGGCGAGCGGCACAAGACACTGGCGAGCGCCGAGCGCGTGTGGCGCGAGTTGGTCGTCGCCGGTATGACTCGTGCCGATCACGTGGTCGCGCTCGGTGGTGGCGTTGTGGGCGACCTGGCCGGCTTCTGCGCCGCCACCTACCAGCGCGGCGTGCCTGTGGTGCAGGTGCCCACGACCCTTGTGGCCCAGGTCGACTCAGCCTACGGCGGCAAGACCGGCGTCGATCTTCCGGAGGCGAAGAACTATGTGGGCGTCTACCACCAGCCTGTGGGAGTGCTCGTCGATCCCGACACGCTTACGACCCTGCCTGCGGCCGAGCTCGCCGCCGGCTGGGTGGAGGTGCTCAAGACCGCCCTGATCGCCGGCGGGGATCTGTGGGAGAACGTGGCCGCCGGAGGCGAGGTGGAAGAGGAGATGATCCTCGCCTGCGCGCGCACGAAGCTGGCCGTCGTGGCTGCGGACGAGCGCGACACCGGACGCCGCCAGGTTCTGAATCTGGGGCACACCGTCGGTCATGCGATTGAGACCGCGACCGGCTATGCCCGCTATCGTCACGGCGAGGCGGTCGGTCTGGGACTGCTCGCCGCCTTGCGCCTCTCAGGGCTCGAGAACCTGCGCGCCCAGGTGCGCGAGTTGCTGCTTGCCCGTGGGTTGCCCGTGAGACTTGGAGCACCCGGTGAGGTCGAGCAGATCGTTGCGGCGACCGCGCGCGACAAGAAGCGTGTCGGCGCTCACGTGCCGTTCGTGCTGCTCGGAGCACCCGGCGAGGTGATGATCGGCCGCGAGATCTCCGAGGCGGATCTGCGCAGCGCCGTGGCCGAGTTGATCTAGGCTCTTGCTCTGATGGCGGGCGCGCGGAGTCGCATAGAGGTGATGCACGGGGTCAACCTCGACATGCTGGGCGAGCGTGATCCGCTGCACTACGGCATGCTGACGCTCGCCGACCTGGATACGCAGATCATCGCCTGGGCTACGGAGCTGGGCCTGCGGGCGCGCTGCTTTCAGACCAACGCCGAGTCTGAGTACGTCGAGCACCTGCACTCACTGCGCGGACAGGTCGACGGTGTGATCCTCAACCCCGGAGCGTGGACGCACTATGCGTACTCGATCCACGACGCGCTCGAGCTGACGGGTTTGCCGGCCATGGAGGTGCACCTCTCTGATGTCGAGTCACGTGAGCCGTGGCGGCGGCTGTCAGTCATCGGTGACCTCTGCCTCGCGACGTTCTCCGGCAAGGGGCCCGACGGCTACCGGCTCGCGCTCGCGCGTCTGCGCGAGGCGCTGGAGGAGACCAGCCGGTGACCGGCTCAGATGGGATAGAGGCGGCAGGTAACCGGCGCGCGGCGCGCTTGGCGGCCGAGTTACGCGAGCGCGAGGTCGACGTGCTGCTCGTCGCGAGCGCGGTCAATGTGCGCTACCTCACCGGCTTTACCGGCACCAGCGGGCTGGCCTTGATCTTCGCTGATGGGGCCGGAGGCCACCGGTTTTTCACCGACTTTCGCTACGCCACCCAGTCAGCGGCACAGGTGCCGAGTGCGTTTCACCGCGAGATCGTGGCGGACGATCTATTAGAGGCCACAGCCGGCGCGCTCGCCTCATCCACGAATACCGCAGGCAAGCGCCTGGGCTTCGACGAGACGAGTCTCACGGTCAAGCAGCATGCACGTCTGGACGAGCTGCTGGGCGAGAAGTGGGAGCTCGTCCCATGCGCCGGCGCCGTCGAGCGGTTGCGTGCGGTCAAGGATGCCGGCGAGATCGAGCGTATCCGCGCGGCGGCCACGCTCGCCGACGAGGCGCTGGCCGAGGTGCTCGAAGTCGGTGTTGTGGGTCGCACTGAGCGAGACGTGGCGATCGATCTGGAGTTGCGCATGCGCCGGCTCGGCGCTGAAGGCGCGAGCTTCCCGTCGATCGTCGCCGCAGGGGCGCATGGCGCGCTGCCACACGCTGAGCCCCGCGCCCGCGCCATTCACAAGAACGCGCTGCTTACGATCGACTGGGGTGCGCTGCACGAGGGCTACTGCTCGGACTGCACCCGCACCTATGCCACGGGGGAGCGGATCTCCACGCTGGCACGCGAGGTCTACGAGCTCGTGCTCTCAGCCCAAGAAAAGGCGCTCGCCGCTGTCCGGGCGGGTCCGAGTGGTCGCGAGGTGGACGGTGTGGCACGCGAGCGGATCGAGCAAGCAGGGCGCGGCGAGCATTTCGGCCACGGGCTTGGCCACGGCGTCGGGATGGAGGTCCACGAGAGCCCGCGTCTCTCGCGTCTGGCGAGCGAGGAGCCGCTGCTGGCCGGGAACGTGGTTACCGTCGAGCCCGGTGTCTACCTGCCGGGCCGGCTCGGCGTGCGCATCGAGGATCTCGTGGCGATCACAGCGGATGGTCAGGAGGTCCTGAGCCGGCTGGGTAAGGAGCTCACGGTTGTCTCGTAGCGTGTCTGAACGGTGAAAGGCCGGGGCAGGTGCAGCGAACGCCACCCCATCAGGACCGACGCCGGGACCGTCCAGGCAACGTAGAAAAGGTTTGCGAGATCGCCACTGGATACCTGGGTGACTACCCCAAAGCCGATCCACACCAGCAAGCTGGCTGCCAGCGTGAACACCGGGGCTCGACGGTTGCTGGCCACCTCCCATGCGGCTAGTGCCACCAGACATGGATACGCGTAATACACAACATCCCAAGGGTCGAGCATGCAGCGCAGCAGCATGACGAGCGCCAGCATCAGCAGCGCATCGGTGGGCTGTACGTGTCTCCTGCGCGCCCAGTAGGCAAGCCCAAGCAGAACCGCCGTCAATACGATCAGAGGATGGCTGTAGCGTGCCACCAGAGTGATCGCTGAGCCGAAGACCGTCGAGTGTGGACCTCCGAAGGGGCGGGAGGAGTCAAGGAACAGGGTCCACCAAATCTGCTGTGGATGGAAAATCATCGGCGCGCTGGCCAGGCCCTTGTTGACCGCCACGAAGTTGCCGGTGGCGGCGAGCGCCAGCGGGGCGAAAAGTGCCAGCGCGGCGGCGCCAGCCGTGACCGAGAGACGTATGCGGTGGCCGTTTGGGACGGTGGCCAGGGCAACCGGTAGAGCGAGCAGCGCCCACTGCTTGGAGGCCACAGCCAATCCCAGCAGGATCGCTCCGGTAGTGATCCGCCCGCGGACCACGAGCAGCATGCCGCCCACGCATAGCGCCGCTGTCATGAGTTCCTCCGGATGTCCCTCTTTCAGCGCCCAATCGGCGGCTGGGCTGGCCACCAGCAGGGCGATCAGCAGCCACCGGCTGAGGGTCGATCGCCCCTGCGAGCGCTGGATCCGCGCCAACGTCAGCGCCAGCACAACGACCGTGGTCGTGCAGAAGAGCGTCTCGAGTCGGTAGGCGCCGTTCAATCCATCGAGCGCTCCACCGAGTGCCAACGCCGGTGTGCTCAGTAGCAGCGACCCTCCGTAAACCGGTGTGAGAGCGAGAAAGCCGTGCATGTTGCCGGCCATCAGGTGCCGCACCGCCGGGCCTGCTTCCGCAAAGAAGTCTTCCCAGATGGCCAAGCGCAGTGTGAGATAGCTGAGCACGCCCATCATCGCGGCGGCCATCACGGCATCGGCGAAGCCGGGCAGGCGATGACGCATCGACATAGGCGTTGTATCGGTCCGATCTACGGCCGTCTTGAATGCCACGCGCCCGGACCGGGAATGCCACGCACCGGCTCGAAGCGAAGATCTGAGTCGTCTCCTCAGGAGATTCTGAGCTGACTGGGTACGGAGCTCACGGTTGTCTCATGAGCGGCCCGCAAGCGTTTGGAGAGCAGTCCTGGCGCATACAGCCGCAGGGCGAGCGCGCCGGCGAGCGACAGCGACCAGACCAGGAAGAAGGCTGCCTGCGCGTCGGCCGAGACGTGCATGGGTAGCCACTGGAAGCTGACCCACGCCAGCACCGTGCTCGACAGTGCGAGCACCGCGGGACGGCGTCGCTCGCCGAGGCTCTCCCACGCAAGCAGGGCCAGCACGAATGGGATCGGGTAGTACACGGTGTCCCAGGTGTCCAGCACGCAGCGCAACAGCAGCAGCAGTGCCAGCAGCAGCAGGGCGTCAGACTGGCGGCCGCGCCTCCGGCGCCAGGCCAGTGCGGTGAGGGGCAGCGAGACGGCGATGATCAGCGGATGGCTGACGCTCCCCACCCAGGTGGGCGCCGCGCGGTAGCCGGGCTTGACCACACCGAACAGGCCACGCACGACGGTGCCGTGGTGACCCAGGAACCAAAAGACCTGCCATGGCTGGAAGATCGTGCTGGGTGCGGCGGCCGTGTCGCGCGTTGAGGCGACAAACCCACTCGAGCCGACGAGTGTCAGTGGTGCTAGCACGACCGCCGCCATGGCTGCGGCGCTCAGCATGCACAGCGCCCTGCGGGAGGGCAGCGCGAGCAGCACGGGCCCTACAGCGAGCAGCGCCCACTCCTTGTTGGCGATCGCCAGTCCGAGGGCCAGACCGGCCCACAGAGGCCGCTCGTGTGCGGCAAGCAGGACCGCGGCCACGCACAACGCACCGCCGAGCAACTCCTCGGGATGGCCGAGTTCGAGTGCGCGCAGGGTGAGCGGGTTGGCCACACAAATCCCCAGCGCGAGAGTACGTGCGAGCGTGGAGTGGTTGGCGGGCGGCCATTTCATCTCACGCATCTGTGCGACTAGCCACACTCCCAGGGCGGCGGCAGCGAGCAGGCAGGGCAGGGCGAGCATGCGATACACAGCGAGCTGGCCGCCACCCCAGAGGTCTGGTAGGAGTGCGAACGGCGCGCGCTCGACGAGCGAGCCGCCGTAGGCAGGGGCGAGACGCAGAAAGCTCAGAACGTGACCATGCACGAGTGCCTCGACGGCGGGGCGCGCCTCGGTGTCGTAATCGTTCCAGGCAAAGCCGTACAGGCTGAGCCACGCCATCGTCGCGCTGCCGGCCGCCGCCAGAAACGCGCACAAGGCGTTCTCGCGTACTCGCAGCCTCATGGTTCGGCATCGGCGCGGGCCGGGGTTTGCTTGAGCTTCCAGAGCACCGACCGCACCATTGCGTCATGCCCCGGCAGCCGACTCGTGGTGGCGCCCGCTACCCTCCGAGGCCGTGATCAGCACAAACCAATTCAAGAACGGCAACCACATCGATGTCGACGGAACGGTCTTCAAGATCCTCGACTTCCAGCACGTCAAGCCCGGCAAGGGTGGAGCGTTCGTGCGGACAAAGCTGAGGCGGGCCTCCGACGGCAACGTGATCGATAGGACATTCAGGGCGGGGGAGAAGTTCCGCTCGGTCAGGACAGAGGCGCGCAGGATGCAGTTCCTGTACGCCGATGGGACGGACGCGCACTTCATGGACACGGAGTCCTTCGAGCAGATCGCGATCGCCGAAGGCACGGTGCAGGAGATGCTGCGCTGGACTAAGCCGAGCAGCGAGGTGGACGTGCTGTTCATCGACGACGAGCCGTCCGACATCCAGCTGCCGAGCGGGGTGGACCTGGAGGTGACGCAGGCCGACCCCGGTCTGCGTGGCGACAGCGTGTCGGGGGGCGGCACGAAGCCGGCGACGCTCGAGACCGGCGCGACGCTTCAGGTCCCGCTGTTCGTCGAGGTGGGCGAGTGCATCCGCGTGGACACGCGCTCGGGCGAATACGTCTCGCGGGCGTAGGGGCGGGCGGGCATCAGTTGTATCGCTCAGATCAGCGAAGGGCCGCGGTGGTGGCGCTCTACCAGCACGACCTGACCGGTAGGCCGCTGTTGGAGACGCTCGGGCCGAACGCTTCGCTCTTCGCCCGCGCGCTGGCGTATGCCGCGGCCGACCGTGCGGAGGAGCTCGACCAGGTCATCGACCGCCACGCGCACGGCTGGTCGGTACAGCGGATCCAGCCGCTGGAGCGCAGCATAATGAGGGTTGCGCTGATCGAGATGCTGCACCCCGACGTGGCTCCAGCCGAGGAGCCGATCCCGCCGGAGGGGGCGATCGAGGAGGCGGTGGAAAGCGCAAAGACATTCTGTGGCAGCGAGGCGCCGGCGTTCGTGAACGGGGTGCTGGCCGCAGTTTTGCGTGAGGTACGGGAGAATCAGCCAATCACATGAGTGGCGTCGAGCATTTGGAGCACCTGATTGCGCAGTTGGAGCGCGCCGCGGAGCAGTTGCGCTCGGGCGAGCTCTCGTCTGACGCCGCCGCGACCATGGTCGAGGATTGCGCCGCACTGGCGACGCAGGCCGCGGCGGAGCTCGAGAAGTTGGCGTCAGCCGATCTTCGATCGGGCGAAGCCTTCGCGCCGGCGCCCGGCCAGGACTCCTTGCTGTAGGGCATCGGCGACGGGGTGAGCGCCACAGGGTCAAGCGGCGTCGAGCGGAGGCCGAACCATCCCAAGACCGAACCCGCGCAAAGCGGGCAGGGCCGCAAAGAGGACGCCTATCCGGAGCACCTGCGCGAGGAGGTCGAGCGCTACCTCGAGGCGATGCGCTTCTCCGGGGAGGCGCTGACGGCGGGCCTGGAGGAGGCGATGCGCTACTCGTTGCTGGCGGGTGGCAAGCGCATCCGTCCGGTGCTGGCGCTGGCGAGCGCTCGGGCGGTGGGGCTGGAGACGCGCGAGGTGTTACCGCTGGCGGGTGCGATTGAGCTGATCCATACCTATTCGCTGATCCACGACGATCTACCGGCGATGGACGACGACGCGCTGCGTCGCGGGCAGCCGACCTGCCACGTGAAGTTCGGCGAGGATGTGGCGATCCTTGCCGGCGATGGGTTATATGCGGAGGCGTTTCATCATCTGCTGAGTAGTCGAGGCTCGCCGCCCGAGCGGATTCTGATGGCGGCTGCCGAGCTGGCTGCCGCAACCGGCGTGAGCGGGATGGTCGGCGGACAGTACGCGGATGTGAGCCCTCATACGCCGATTGGGCCCGAGGCACTGCGGCGCTTGCACGAGCTGAAGACGGGTCGTTTGATCGGTGCTTCGGTGCTCTGCGTACTACTGTTAGGAGGGGTCGCGGATGGACCTGCGACAATCCAGTTTCGCCGCTTTGCCGCCGAGCTGGGTGTGTTGTTCCAGATCGTCGACGACATCCTCGACGTGACCGGCACTGACGATGCACTCGGCAAGCCGCAAGGTAGCGACGAGCGTCACGGCAAGCGCACATATGTAAGCGAATTCGGAATCGAGCGTGCCAGGGAGCTGGCGGCGGAGTCCCATCAGATGGCACGGGAGGCGCTTGCCGAGGCTGGTGCGAAAATGGGCCCGTCTCATACGACGGGCGAGCTGGAGCAGATCACGGACTTCATCTACACCCGCACCTCATGAGCAGAGATAAGCAAGAGCCACCAGAGCGCCTCCTAGAGGGGGTCGACGGCCCGCAGGATCTACACGATCTGTCCGAGGAGCAGCTGGCAAATCTCGCTCAGGAGGTGCGCGAGCACATCATCGAGACGGTGGGCGAGATCGGGGGACACTTCGGTGCCAACCTCGGTACCTGCGAGCTGGCGGTGGCGCTGCACTCGCTGCTCGAGAGTCCACGCGACAAGATCCTGTGGGACGTCGGCCATCAGGCCTATCCGCACAAGGTCCTCACCGGCCGTCGCGAGCAGCTGAGCACGATCCGTCAGTACGACGGGCTTGCCCCGTTCTGCTCGATCGAGGAGTCTCCGCACGACATCATGGGCGCTGGGCATGCCTCGACATCGATCGGTTACGCGGTGGGCATCAAGGAGGGGATGCGCCATGGCGGTGGCGAGCAGGGCAAGGTCGTGGCCGTGATCGGTGACGGTGCGATGACGGGGGGTGTGGCGTTCGAGGCGATCGGGCAGGCCGGCGGACTGGGCACGCCGATCGTGGTCGTGTTGAACGACAACGGTATGTCGATCGCGCCGAACGTCGGAGCACTGTCCAGATATTTCAACCGGGTGCGGCTGAATCCCAAGTTGTGGCACGCGCGCGAGGGTGTCGAGGGTGGGCTGACGCGTCTGCCGGGCGGGATCGGCGCCGCGTTCGAGCGAATCGGTCCACAGTTGAAGGAGTCGATCAAGGCGTTCTGGGCGCCAGGCCTGTGGTGGGAGGAGCTCAACTGGGCGTATATGGGTGTGGTGGACGGCCACGATGTGCGCGCGCTGAGGGAGGCGTTGAGAGAGGCGCTGGCGGCTGAGCGTCCTGTTGTGGTGCATGTAGCGACGGTCAAGGGCAAGGGGTTCGCGCCGGCCGAGGATGGTGGGCTGGAGGGCATGGAGAAGTGGCACGCAGCCAAGCCGAAGTCGATTAAGGATGGGATTCCCACCCACCCTGTCCCAACCCACCCCGTCGAGACTCGTCCCACCCCGACGCCGGCCTCCTCGACTCAGAGCGAGGAGGCGAAGCCGGTGGCGCAGGCGCTGGGTGGGGCGGCACTTCAATACACACAGGTCTTCGGTGAGGCGCTTGTGAGGGAATGCGAACGCGACGAGCGCGTGGTGGGGATCACCGCCGCGATGAACTCGGGAACGGGACTGAGCATCCTGCAGAAGGCGCTGCCAGATCGATATTTCGATGTGGGGATCGCTGAGCAGCAGGCGATCCTGTTCGCGGCTGGGTTGGCGCTGCAGGGGATCAAGCCGGTGGCCGCTATCTACTCGACGTTTCTCCAGCGGGCGTATGACCAGATCGTGCACGACGTGTGCCTGCAGAGGCTGAATGTGGTGTTTGCGCTCGATCGCGCGGGGCTGGTCGGCGACGACGGGCCGACTCATCACGGGGCGTTCGACATCGCCTATCTGCGCTGTCTGCCGAACATCGTGCTGATGGCTCCGCGTGATGAGGCGATGCTCGTGAACATGCTGCACACCGCGCTGACCTACGACGACGGGCCGATCGCTTTGCGCTATCCCCGTGGGGAGGGAACGGGCGCGATGTTGCCGCAGCGCCCGCGGGCGATCGAGATCGGCACGGGCGAGATCCTGCGCGAGCGCGGCGCGAGCGCGCCCGTGGGCAAGCGGGTGGCGCTGATCGGCTACGGCAGCGGCGTCGGCAAGGCGCTGGAGGCCGCAGAGGAGCTGGCGAGGCACGAGATCGAGGTCACGGTCGCCGACGCACGCTTTGCGAAGCCGATAGACGCGGGCTTGATGGCTCAGCTGGCGGCCGAGCACGACCTGCTGGTGAGTGTCGAGGAGGGCGTGCTGGCGGGCGGCTTCGGCAGCGCGGTGTGGGAGACCCTGAACGAGACGGGCACCACGATCCCGCGAATTTTGCGAGTGGGCCTGCCCGACCGCTACGTGACGCACGGCAAGCTGGCGCTGCTGCACGAGGAGGTCGGCTACACCGGCAAGCGCATCGCCGAGCGGGTGGAGGCGGCAATCGTCGATCGCCACTCCGCGACTGTAGGCGCGTAGCGTCGGTTTAATGAAACGACCCGCAGGGGAAGCGGGCCGTTTCGGGGAGGAGGGATGCTGCTGTGCTTCGGGTCGTTCATCATGATGCCCAGAGAAGAGGGGGTTATGTGTGATGTTGATCACAGAGACCCTGAGCGGAGCAGCGGGACGAGCGCGAGCGCAGGGCGGCGAGCGGTTACGGTTGCCCGTAGCGATGAGCAAGCAGCGTCTTGACACCCTGATGGCCGAGCGCGGGTTGTTCTCGTCGCGCAGCCGTGCGGCTGCATCGATTATGGCGGGCGAGGTCTATCTGGAACCCGCCAGCCCGAGCAGGCGTCGAGCGCAGAAGCCGGGTGAACTGGTGGAGCCCGATACCGAGGTGAGCGTCGATGCCAGACGATCGTTCGTATCGCGCGGTGGGATCAAGCTGGCGAATGCCCTGCAGGAGAGCGGGCTGGAGGTGGAGGGTCGCTGGGCGCTGGATGTGGGCGCCTCGACGGGCGGGTTCACGGACTGTCTACTACAGCGGGGAGCGAAGGGGGTGGTCGCGGTGGACGTCGGCTATGGCGTGCTCGACTACGGCCTGCGAATCGATCAAAGGGTGAGTGTGATGGAGCGTACGAACGCCCGGACGCTGAGCCCAGAGATGCTGCCGAGCGTGCTACCCGACTTGGCGACGATCGATGTGTCGTTCATTTCACTGGAGAAGGTGTTGGGGGCGGTGTTGGGGTGCTTGGCCGAGAGGTATGACGTGCTGGCTTTGGTGAAGCCGCAATTCGAGGTCGGCAGGGAGAGGGTCGGCAAGGGGGGAGTGGTGCGCGAGGGCACAGACCGCCGTGCGGCATTGATGAGTGTCGGAGAGGCGGCGCTCGGGTTGGGGGCGGCGGTGCTGGGGTACCACTCCTCAGGTCTCCCGGGGCCCAAGGGCAACCGCGAGACGTTTATATGGCTGGCCGAGCCCGGCCGTGCAAGCCGATCTTCGAGTGGTGGGGCGGTAGATGCGGATGAGCTGGAGAGCATGGCGCGTAGGGTGGAGCCATGAGAGAGATCACGGTATTCACGCACCGCCGTCCCGAGGACACGAGCGCGGCCCTGAAGCGTCTCGCTGCGGCGGCCGTGGATGCTGGCGTGACGCTGCGGATGGACGAGGAGGAGACGCGTAAGCACCACGCCCTGGCGGAAGTTCCTGGAATGGCAGTGGACGCGCCGGTGAAGGATGGTGTCGAGCTGTGTGTGGTGTTGGGCGGGGATGGAACGATCCTGCGCGCGCTGCAGCGGTATGCGGGCACGGATGTGCCGGTGTTCGCTGTCAACTTCGGCGAGATTGGCTTCTTGGCGACGGTAGAGCCGCAGGACATCGAGGACGGTATTCGCCGTGCGTTGAATGGAGATTTCGAGTTGCTGCGGTTGCCTGGGATTGTGCTGAACGAGCCGGGAGGGCCATCGGAGGTTGGGCGCGCCGCCGCCGACCCAGCCCTCCGGGCTGGTGCTCTGACGGCGGTCAATGACGTGGCAATCCACCGCAAGGTTGGCGAGCGGGTGGCGCAGATCGCCTACGCCTTGGACGGCGAGGAGGTTGGGAGCGTGCGCTGTGACGGCTTGGTGGTGGCGACCCCAGCGGGGTCGACCGGCTACAACTTGGCCAATGGGGGGCCTGTGATGGCTTGGGGGGTGGAGGGGTTCGTGGTGTCGTTCATCGCGCCCCACTCGCTAGCTGCGCGCACGCTGGTAGTTGCGCCACGCGATCGGCTGACGATCCACAACCGCTCTCGAGAGCCACTCGATGTCGCCGTCGATGGACGTCCGGCGGGTGAGATTCCGCCTGGCGAGGCGATCGACGCGCGGTTCGTGAACGCGGTGGGGACGATTGCGCAGCTACCGGGCTCCTCGTTCTATCGCAGGCTGCGCGAGAAGTTCGGGCGCCTGGCCAGCTGAGAGGGGGCGCCCTGTGGGCGCCCGCCTCTGTGGGCGCCTGCGTTGCTGCCGCCCCGGGTGCGCCGCCCGTCGGGGTGGGGCCACGAAGTCCCTTTCAGGCGACCTGCGTTGCTGGCGGGTCGTGGATCTCGCCGGCGTCTTGCATCGAGGCGACGAAGTCGTTGAGTTGATCACGCGAAAAGCGGCGCTGGCCGCCGGGCGTCCGGTAGCAGTGGATGTGGCCAGCGTCGGTCCAGCGACGGATCGTGGCGAGCGAGACGCCGACGTAGCGGGCCGCCTGGGAGCTCGTGAAGACGAGCTGCCGGTCGCTTGGGGCTGGGAGGGGCCTGAGGGTCATGGTTTGCCTTCTTGCGCTTAGGGGGCTGATGCACCATGTTTCGGTCATATGGAGGCGGAAGTCGAGTGCCGCGGAGCTTTGTGGACGTTTGGTCGAGAAAGCGAGCAAAATCCCTCGACATCGGCGCTGTGGGGTAGCTGTGGGGTAGCAAATCCCTGCATCTGCAAGAAGCAAGCATGCAGAGCTCGAGACAAAGCTGGACAATCTTCAGGAACGAGCGCTGCAAGCTCTCGCGCGAAGCGCGAGCGTAGATGCCGGCTATGCGTGTTGGATCCAGAGCTCGTCGTTGCGAGCGGCGAGATCTCCGCCGGTGGCTATGGCGGGGCTGTCTACGATCAGCACCGGCAGCGCGGGATGCCGGTGGGTGAGCATGTGCATCAAGGACTCTGCGGGAGCGTCGTCGAGGTCGCCGGTGATGATCGCCATAAGACTGCGGGGGGCGTGCTCCAGCACCCCGCAAATCGCGTCGGCCTCCGCGAACACGGTGCTCGCAGGCATCGTCTGGGTCAGCTCGTCGAGTAGCGCAGTACGCTGGCGGGCATCCGATCCAGCTATCAAGACACGGGTGGGACCATCAAGGGCACGGGTGGGACCGTCGATGGCGCGCAGCTCCGGTGGACAGGCGTCGTGGCCGTCAAGGGACTCGGGGTGTGGGGGCTCGGGGTGTGCAAGTCCTTGGCCGTGCAGCAAGCGCAGCGCGGGTGCCCGGGTGCGTGAGCGTGTACTAAGGGGTGAGCGTGTGGGTGAGTGTGTGCTACTCATAGCCGTGAGGCTCCCGGCATGGCAGGCCAGCTGTCGGTGAGAACGATCCGCTCGGGCTCGAATGAGACGTCGTCGGTCTCCAGGTCGTTACGCAGCTCCATACGCCCGAGCGCCGACAGCGCGGCAAAGCCCGCGGCCGTCAGTGTCAGCCAAGTCATCGCGATGCTGAGGGCGATCATGCTGACTCCTTCGTTCTCGCGAATGGGCTCTCGTGCGGCATAGCCGACATGATGAGTCCTCGCTGAACGTTTGTCTGTAGAGCGGGTGGTGCCGATCGTGTGGTCCTAAAGGTGCAGATCTGTGTAGTCCTTCCGGGCCGACTCGGAAATCCTCGAAAGCTGTCCCGGCAAGCCGCTACGGTGTGCATTCGATGGAAGCTGACACGCCAGGGGTGGATCGACCGATCGACGTGATCATCGCGGACGACCACGGGGTCGTCCGGGACGGCATCCGCATGGTGCTCGAGCGCGAGGCCGGGGAGTTCCGGGTAGTGGGAGAAGCCGCCGACGTTCCCGCCACGATTCGAGCTGTCCGCGAGCACAAGCCGGATTTGCTCACGCTGGACCTCTCGATGCCGGGCGGCTCGAGCCTGGCGGCGCTTCCCTCTTGCTTCGTCGCTCATCCGACGTTGGCGGTCGCGATCCTGACGATGCGCGAGGACCCCGAGTACGCTCGTCAAGCGCTGCGGGCGGGGGCGCGCAGCTACGTGTTGAAGGAGGCCGAGCCGGCCGAGCTGTTGCAGGCATTCAGGTTGGCGGTAGCCGGCGGCAACTACCTGCACCCGCGATTGGGCGCGCTGATGGCCACTGGCGATGAGGCTCCCAGCGATGGCGTGGCGCTGTCGGAGCGCGAGCGCGAGGTGGTGCGGCTGATCGCCAACGGCTTCACCAACCCGCAGATCGCCGAGCAGCTACACGTGGCAGAGCGAACGGTGAAGACCTACCGAGCGCGAGCGATCGAGAAGCTCGGGTTCTCCTCACGAGCGGAGATCACGGCCTACGCACGGCGACTCGGCTTAGTGGATTAGTCGCTGGTCGTCCTCAGGCCGTAGGTCCTCCTGAGGTAGGTCGTCCCTCAGGTCGTTGGTCGTCCCGCCAGCGGTACGGTCAGGCGCATGACGGTCCCTTTGCCCGGTGCCGGGACGAGCTCCAGCTCGCCCCCGACCAGCTCGGCGCGCTCGCGCATTCCCGACATTCCGAACCCGCCCTCCAAACCGTCGCCCCGCGGCCCGAGACGGTCCGCTTCAGGAAGTCCCTGCCCGTCGTCGGTTACCGAGGCGTGAATCATTCCGTTGCGCTCGACGATCCTGATTGTCGCCTGGGTCGCCTGTGCGTGGCGGCTCACGTTCGTCAGCGCCTCCTGCACGACGCGATAGATCGTGCTCTCGAGCTCGGGATCCAAGCGGCGCTGACCTGTCTCTGAGCCGGGGTGAGCGGACTCCGAGCCGAGGTCGATCTCGGTCTGTACCTCCAAGCCATCGATCGCCTGCGCGCGCCGGGCGAGCGCCTGCAGGGCCGCCGCCAACCCGAGATCGTCGAGCGCCGCCGGACGCAGCTCGGTGATCAGATGGCGCAGCCCGTCGATCTCATCGCCAAGTCCCTCGAGCACGGTCTCCACGGCGGCGCTCATTGCTGTCTGCTCGTCGATGTCGCGGGCGTGGGCAAGCTGCAGGCGCAGCGCGCCGAGGCCCTGAATAGTTTCGTCGTGAATCTCGCGCGCCCAGCGTGTGCGCTCCCGCTCGCGTGCCTCCATGCCGTAGCGCAGGCGCTTGATCTCGACCGAGCGCTCCGCGGCGAGGCGTTGCGCAACGCTCGTCGCAAACGCGTTCAATGCTTGCCGATCGGGGTCGCGGAAGCCGCCATCGCTGCGCAGGGCGATCACCAGGCCGCCACCGTAGCCTTCCAAGCTCAGCGGCTCGACCAAGGCGGCGCGCGCCTCCAACCCCAGTTCGTGCAGCCATGCAGCCTCCTGTCCCCGTGGACGGTCCAGCGACACCGGCTTGCCCAGGCGGTACAGCTCGCCCAGCGCGCTGCCCTCGACGGGGACGATCCGCAGGCGTACGGTCTCCGCGCCGCTGGAGGCAGCCACACGCAGCTCGCCGCGCTCCTCGATCACCACGAGCAGCGTGCCGGCGTCGAGCAGCGCCAAGCCTCGATCGGCCATCAACCGCAGCAGCCACAACTCTGATCCCGAGAGCATCGGGCGAGATTATGTCTCGATCGTCTCCAGGCCGTGCTCTCGGCGCGCGGCAGCCCGTGTCTGGGCCAGTAGCTCCTCGCCGCCAACATCTTCTCGCCAAGCCGCGAGCCCCACCGATATGCGCAGTGGCTGGCGCTCCCCGTCGACTTCGACCTTGATCGCGCGCAGACGCCCGAGCGCCCGTCTGGCAACGATCTCACCGCGGGGCCCGTCGGCACCGGGCAACAGCACCACGAGCTCGCCCTCGCTCGGCCTGCCCACCCGGTCGAAGCGGCGCAGTTCGCGGCGCAGCGCCTCGCCCACGTAGACGAGCGTCTGCTCGGACAGCTCGTTGCCGTGAGCCTTCGCCAGCTCGGGGAGATTCTCGATTACCACCAGCAGGCAGCTCAGCGGTGTGCCGTGGCGTCCGGCGCGATTGATCTCTTCCTCCAAGCGCTCCTGCAGCGCCTCTGCCGACAAGCAGACGATAGATCCCGGTGGTGTCGGGCCTGCTGAGCGCTGGTGTCGGTTCTTGGCGGCCATTCCGTTGGCGGTCTCAAACGGTGATTGGTTCCCTGCAGGTTCCATCCCGCTTCGTCCTTGATTATGCCTTCTCATCGATCGTCAACCTGCCCGACATAAACAACGCACGCTCGCCCGCCGCCTTAGACGACTCCATAAAAATGTCTTTCCCCCTCGCGATCCGTCCCCATGCGCTGCTACACCTGCCTGCGTGCTTGCAGAGTTGAATGTCGAGAACCTCCTGCTGATCGAGCGTGCGCAGCTGCGGCTGGCGCCCGGGCTGAACGTGCTCACGGGCGAGACGGGGGCCGGCAAGACGGTGCTCGCTCACGCGCTCGACCTGCTCCTCGGGGGTCGCGCTGGAAGAGCCGGATCCCCGGCGGGCATTATTCGCCCCGGCGCCTCGGAGGCCTATGTCGAGGGTGTCTTCGATCTGCCGGACTCGCTGCGCTCAGAGCTCGCCGAGCGGATACCCGACGACGCTGAGGAGATTGTGCTCGCTCGTCGTCTCGGCTCCGACGGACGCACGCGCGCATATCTAAACGGCCGCTCCGCCACGATCTCGGAGCTGCGCGATCTGGGCTCGCGCCTGGTCTCCTTCTACGGTCAGCACGAGCATCGCAAGCTGACCCTCGCGGTCGCCCAGCTCCAGATCCTCGACGCTCTGTGCGGTCCCGATCACGCGCTGCGCCTGCGCGCCTGCGCCAAGGTCTTCGCCGAAACCCGCAGTCTCGCCGCGGAGCTCGACTCGCTGCGCGATCTCGCCTCCGCGCGTGAGCGCGAGCTCGACCTGCTCGAGCACGAGCTTTCCGAGATCGACGACGCCGGCCTGGACCAGCGCGAGTACGACGAGCTGCTCGCCGCGCGCGCTCGCCTCGGCCGTCTCGATGCGCTGCGCGTCGCCGCGGACGCAGGCGCGGACGCGCTGGCTACCGAAGACACCTCTGCTGCTCGCGGCAGCTCACAGCTGATGGCCAGCGCCGCCGCGGGCTTGGACGCGCTCGCCGGCGTCGACCCGCGCCTGGATACGCTCGCCGAGCGCATGCGCGGGCTCGTCATCGAGTCACAGGACTTGTCCACCGAGCTGCGCGGCTACTGCGAGCAGATAACGAGTGAGGACGGCTCGCTCGACACGGTCGAGGAACGCCTCGAGAGCATCGAGCGGCTGGTGCGCAAGCACGGTGGAACGCTCGCCGCGGTGCTCGACTACGCCGCGCGTGCGCGTGCGCGGCGCGATCAGCTTGCGGGCGCCGAGGTTGCGCTCACGCAAGTCACCGCGCGTCTGGACGAGGCGCAGTCGGCGCTCGAGGACCACGTTCTCGCTCTGCGCAAGGCGCGCGAGCTCCATGCCCCACGCCTCGAGCTCGCGGTACGCGAGCAGCTCGGGGCCCTGGCAATGGCAGACGCGACCTTTGAGGTCTCCCTGAGCTCGCGCGAGGCCGGTCCCGCGGGCGGTGACGCCGTGGAGTTCATGATCGCCCCAAACCCCGGCGTGCCGCCGGGTCCGCTGCGCGAGATCGGCTCTGGCGGGGAGCTCTCGCGCGTGATGCTCGCGCTCGCCACGGTGCCCGATCGTCCGGCTCCGGCTCGGGGCGCTCGCGTAGGCGTCGAGGATGCCTCCTCGTCGGTTGCCTCGGCACAGGCGACGCTCGTGTTCGATGAGGTCGACGCGGGTATCGGGGGCCACACGGCACGCGCGGTCGGCGAGCGCCTGCGCGACCTCGGCCGCGGTAGACAGGTGCTGTGCATCACCCACCTACCCCAGATCGCCTCGCTTGGCGACCGTCACTTCTCGGTGGTCAAGGATACCGCCGTCGATCCTACCCGTGCCACTGTGCTCCAGCTCCCCGAGGCCGACGTAGTCTCCGAGCTGGTTCGCATGCTCGGCGCCGAGGAGACTGACGGCGCCGCGCGTCGCCACGCGCAGGATCTGCGCAAGGCCGCCTGAGCACTCGCAGAAGGTGCGCTTTGCGCCCGCGGCCGTTACTCTCGCTCGATGGCCGCGAACCCGCGCAGCCCACGGCAGCCCGCGTCGCAGGGTCCTATCGACGTGCCAACGCCCACCCCGCTGTCCGGAGGCGATGTCGCGCCCTGGCGTACGGTCACCGGACCGGTGCGCCCCGGCCGTCGGACGAAGCTGCTCGTCAGGCACCTCTCTCGTGGCGATATCGCGCTGATCGATCACCTGGACATCGACCGGGTATCGGCCGAGGAGCTGATCGCCGCGGACGTCGGTGCGGTGTTGAATTGCCGCTCCTCATCCAGCGGCTCCTATCCTAACCTCGGTCCCCAGTTGCTCGTTGAAGCGGGCATCCACCTGGTCGACCTGCCGAACGATTCGCTCCTGCACGTGCTCTCCGACGGAGAGGCGATCACCGTGCGCGACGGCGACGTCACGCGCGACGGCGAGGTGCTCGTCCGCGGCGAAGTGCTCGACCTCACCCGCGTGCTCGCTGAGACCGAAGCCCGCCGTCGCGAGGTCGGCGAGGCGCTGGAGCGCTTCGCGCACAACACGATCGAGCACATGCGCGAGGAGCGTGAGCTGCTCGCCGGGAAGATCGAGATGCCGCGCTTTGCGACCGACTTCCGCGACCGCTCCGCGCTCGTGGTCGTTCGCGGTGTCGGTCATCAGCGCGACCTGCGCGCTCTGCGGCCGTTCATCCGCGACATGCGCCCTGTACTGGTTGCCGTCGATGGTGGCGCTGAGGCATTGTTGGATGAGGGGCTCTGCCCGGACATGATCGTCGGGGACATGGACTCGGCCGGGGAGTCGGCCCTGACCACCGCCTCTAGAGGCCATGGTCCGTTTGCCAGGGGCAATGGCGCCGAGCTAGTCGTGCACGCCTATCCCGATGGGCATGCCCCAGGCCGTGAGCGCCTGGAAGCGCTCGGGCTGCCCTTCAAGCTCGTGCCGGCTCCGGGCACGAGTCAGGACGTGGCGATGTTGATCGCCGCCGAGAAGGGCGCTCGACTGATCGTCTCGGTTGGCTCCCCGTTCAACCTCGTTGAGTTCCTCGACCGCAACCGCGACGGTATGTCCTCGACTTTCCTAACGCGTTTGCGCATCGGCGAGATCCTCGTCGATGCTAAGGGGGTGAGCCGCCTGTATCACCCCCGGCCGGGCTTGACTCCTCTGCTGGTCGTGGTCGCCGCTGGCCTAGTAGCGATGATCGCCGTCGTTTGGATGACCCCTGCCCTACGCGACGTCGTTGACTTGCTCTGGCTCAAGCTTCAGCTGCTCGTCTGAGCATGTTCGACTACCGCTATCACGCGCTCTCGCTGGCCGCCGTGCTATTCGCCCTGGCGGTTGGCGTGCTGATCGGGGTGGCGATCGGCGACTCAAACCTCGTTTCCTCTGCCAAGAACGGCATCGTGCACGACCTCGAATCAGAAGTGAACGGAGCGCAGCGCCAGGCAGGTCAGCTACAGACCCAGCTGAGCGCCGAGGAAAGCTTTGCAAACGACCTCTATCCGCTTGCCGTCCATGGCCTGCTCGCCGGCCGCAACGTGGGCTTGGTCTTCTTTGGCGGCTCCTCAGATCGGGTGAACAGCCTCGTGCGCGACGCGGTCACCCAGGCCGGCGGCAATCTCGCGACGGTCGTGGCTGTGCGCGAGCCCTTGGATCTATCCGGCGTGGCGCAGGCGGCGGCCGGAACCTCCTACTCGACGCTCGCCACCGATCCGGCGATCGTGCACAAGTTCGGCGGTCTCGCCGGGCGGCAACTCGTCAGCGGTGGAGCACTCGTGAACCGGGAGCTTCTCAGCCGTGTGCGCAGCCGTCTGCTGAGCGCATTCGATGGGCAGCTCGGCAAGCTCGAAGGACTCGTCGTGATGCGCGCCGATCCGGCGGGGATGACCAGCGAACAGACCCAGGCGAGCGCCGCCTTCGAGTCGGGGCTGATTGCCGGTGTGACCGCGGTCGGGGTCCCGGCGGTGGGGGTTGAGTTGAGTAATACCGAACCGTCCCAGGTGCCGTGGTACAAGAGTCAGGGAATCTCCAGTGTCGACGACCTCGACGCGCTGGCTGGGCAGACCGCGCTGCTCTATGCCCTCGCTGGCTCTCGAGGGGCCTATGGGATCAAGTCCAGCGCTGACTCCTTGCTGCCGAATGTCGTCAGCGGCTCGTCCCAACCGTGAGAGGAGCGGCTCGCTCGGCCGTGAGAGGAGTGAGAGGATGTCCGCTCTCATCGCTAGCTTTCATACATGCACGCCCTGCCGTTCCTCCTAGCGCTCGTGAGTGCCGCGATCCTGGCTCCGGCCGTGTTGCGAATGCTCGGAGAGGGTGGCCACACGCAGGCCAACTACCGCGAGTGCATGCTCCCGTACCCCTTCGGAATGCTGATCGTGGTAGCAGCACTGCTTGCGCTGATCCCGCTCGCGCTGCTGCAGAGACTGGCGGGCTCCGATGTCTTCCATCCCGAGATGCTCCCGATTGCCGTCTATGCCCTCGGCGTCGCCACGCTTGGCCTGATTGACGACACTGTGGGGATGACCGGCCCGAGGAGCGCCCAGCGTGGTTGGCGCGGCCACGGGCGCGCGGCGCTGCGGGGTGAGCTGTCTACGGGGGCGCTGAAGGCTGCCGGCTCGCTCGGCTTGGCGCTTTTCGCGATGAGCTTTGAGGGGCTCTCCAAGCCGCGGTGGCTGCTGGCTGCCGGTGTGCTCGTGCTGGCCACCAATGCCTTCAACCTGCTCGACCTGCGCCCCGGCCGCGCGACCAAGGCATTCGTGTTGCTCGGCGCGGGCTTGACGCTCGGCTCGATGGGCTTGAGGCCGCTGTGGGCGCTCGGTCTGTTCGTTGCGCCTGCGCTCGTGGCCGGTATATACGATCTACGTGAGCGCGCGATGCTTGGTGATACGGGTGCGAACCTGCTCGGTGCGTTGGCAGGCCTATGGCTGGTGCTGAGCCTGTCCGGGACAGGCCAGCTGATCGCGCTCGCATTGCTCGTCGCAATCACGCTCTACGGTGAGCTGCGCTCGATCTCGGCACTCGTGGAACGGACGCCGGGGCTGCGCGCACTAGACTCCTGGGGCAGGCCTTCATGACTCCGCGTCCATCCGACCGCCACGCTGTAGCGCCCTCCAAGACCCGGTTCATTTTCGTGACCGGTGGCGTCGTCTCCTCGCTGGGTAAGGGGATTGCCGCCGCCTCGATCGGTCGTCTACTCGTCTCGCGTGGCTTGACGGTGGGCTTGCAGAAGTTTGACCCCTACATCAATGTCGACCCGGGCACGATGTCGCCCTACCAGCACGGCGAGGTGTTCGTGACCGAGGACGGCGCGGAGACCGATCTCGACCTCGGGCACTACGAGCGCTTCACCGACGCCAACACCAGCCGTGCCTCCAACGTCACAGCCGGGGGCATCTACGACGCCGTGATCCGGCGCGAGCGCCGGGGTGACTATCTGGGTGGCACGGTTCAGGTGGTGCCGCACATCACCGATGAGATCAAGCAACGCGTCGCGCTGATAGCCGAGTCCTCCGACGTGGACTTCGTGGTCACTGAGATTGGCGGCACTGTCGGCGACATCGAGTCGCTGCCCTTTCTCGAGGCGATCCGCCAGTTCCCCGTGGACGTGGGACGTCGGCGCTGCATGTTCATCCATTTGACCCTCGTGCCCTATATCGGCCACGCGGGCGAGCTAAAGACAAAGCCGACTCAGCATTCGGTCAACGAGTTGCGGCGCATCGGCATCGCTCCGGACATGCTCATGTGTCGCTCAGAGGGCTCGCTTTCTTCGGAGATTCGCAAGAAGATCGCTCTATTCGCGAGCTTGCCAGCGGAGGCGATCATCTCGGCCTGTGACGTGGACAACATCTACAAGGTGCCGCTCACCTTCCGCGAGCAGGGCGTGGACGACTTCATCCTCGACCACTTTGGCCTGGAGGCGTCCACGCCTGACCTGTCGAGATGGCAGGAGCCGATCGAGCGGGCGCAGCGCAGCAGCCGAACGGTGCGGATCGCGTTGGTCGGAAAGTATGTGCAACTCGAGGATGCCTATCTATCGGTCTCCGAGGCGCTTCGGCACGCCGCCTCGCTGCAGGACTCAAGGGTCGAGATCGACTGGATCGACTCCGAGCAATTGGAGCGATCGGGCGCGCGCTCCGAGGGTGAAGACAGCGAGGACGACAATGACGGCGAGGACACTGCCGAGTCCTCAATGATCGACCGGCTGGCTCGCGCCGACGGCATCCTGATCCCCGGTGGCTTTGGCGGACGAGGGATCGAGGGCAAGATCGCTGCGGCGCAGGTGGCGCGTGAGGAGGGCATTCCTTATCTGGGCATTTGCCTCGGAATGCAGATCGCCGTGGCCGAGTTCGCGCGGCACGTGGCGGACATGGAGGGGGCCAACTCAACCGAGTTCGATCTCGAGACGCCCTTCCCGGTAATCGACTTGTTGCCCGAGCAGAAGGAGGTCGCCGATCTCGGTGGCACGATGCGCTTGGGCGCCGATCCGATCAAGCTCCACGCCGGTACCCGAGCGCGCGAGATCTACGGTGAGGCGGTCATCTACGAGCGTCACCGCCACCGCTATGAGGTCAACAATCTGCTGCGTAAGCGCTTACAGAGCGCCGGTCTGCATATTTCCGGCACATCTCCCGATGAGCGTCTCGTCGAGGTTGTCGAGCTCGAAGATCATCCCTTCTTTGTGGCCTGTCAATTCCATCCCGAGTTCAAGTCTCGCCCCGAGCGTCCAGCTCCCCTGTTCCGTGACTTCA
This sequence comes from uncultured Solirubrobacterales bacterium, assembly GCA_963804555.1. Lineage (GTDB taxonomy): Bacteria > Actinomycetota > Thermoleophilia > Solirubrobacterales > Solirubrobacteraceae > Palsa-744. The sequence continues at coordinate 209,915 of CAWDQX010000003.1, read as the reverse complement.
TTGCGGCTGCGCTGGAGCGAGCAGCTGCGCGCTCGGATGTCTCGACGCTCGCCGAGACACCGTGAGTGGCGATCTATCGGGTCCCAAGACACTGCGCAGGGTTGAGCCTGAGGTGGCCCGTATGCTGCGTGTGGAGACTATTTTCCGCGTCACCGACGAGCTGCACGGGCAGGCCGTCGCGGCCAAGCTGATCGATCGCGTGCACGAGATAGCCAACCTTCCAGAGTGCGAGTGCGACGTGGACGTAAGCGTCGAGTGGGCACAGGCGGAGGAATCCGTCGATCCCGGCGGTGTGCTGGCCGGCGGCTCGCCGCCGGCCAGCGGACATTGCGCTGAGCGATAACGTCCGAGCGCCAATGCTGAAGCTTCGCCGTGCCATCGTCCTCGACGCCGGTCTCCCCGGGAGCGGAGGAGAGCAGAATCTCGTGATCGAGCTGAGGGTCGCCGACGGCGCTGATGCTGCTGTTGAGGGAGTCAGGCCGGCGATTGCAGACGTTGCCCTCGTCGGTCGCGCTGAGGTTGGCGACGATCTGGTGGTCAACGTCCAGGCCCGCGATCTCGGCCTGGGCTCAGGCGGCTTCGACATTGTCCACGTCAACCTCTCGCGCGGGCTTACGGGCGAGGGCGCGGCGAGCGCAAACGTGATGAAGCTCAACTACACGAGCCTCCAGCACACCGTGGAGCCTGTCGAGGAGCTCCTGCCGGCGGAGCTCCCTGTCGGTCCGCTCGATCGTCCGGTAGCGGTGCTCGCTCTGCATGGCCAGCTGGCTCCAGTTGCCTGGGCCTTCGCGCAGTTTCTCCCAGGCAGCCGTCTCGGGTACGTGCAGACCGAGGGAGGCGCGCTGCCCGGCGGCCACTCGCGCACAGTCCGCTTGCTGCGCGAGCGTGGTCTGCTGGCCGGACACCTGACCGCAGGCGCCGCGTTTGGGGGAGAGGGTGAGGCGGTCACAACCGTTGGCGCCCTGCATCACGGCCTGCGCAATCTCGGCTGGGACGCGGCGCTCTGCGGTCCGGGTCCGGGCATTGTGGGCTCTAGCTCCCCGCTCGGGCACGGTGGCATGTCCGCCCTGGACTCGGCGCACGCGGCGCTGGCGCTCGGTGTCCCCACGCTGCTGGTGGCCCGGATGTCCTCTGGGGATCTTCGGGCGCGCCATCGCGGTATCTCTCACCACACGCTCACGGTGCTCGACTTGCTGCTCGAGCCGGTCACGGTGGCGCTGCCTGCCGGTGTGCGCTCTCCGGTGGGTGCCGATCTGCGCGCCGGTCTCGGCGCTGTCTTCGCTGGGGCGTTGCCGAGGCTACCGCCTAGAAATCGACCGGCGCTCGAGCTGGACGTCGAGCGACCAGCGCGCATCACACGCCACGACTGGCGCCGGGCGAGCGTCGACCTTCCGGCATATGCCGCCACCAAGCTGCCCGCCGAGACGATGGGCCGCGGGTTGGTCGAGGACCCTCTGTTCTTTGGGGCGGCGCTTGCTGCCGGTGCGACTTTGGCGGAGCTCACGGGCGATGCCGATCACGGTGAGGATGGGATTGGCGAGGCTGAACAGCCCGTTGCACCGTCAAGGAGCCTCTGAGGAGGAGGCGAAGTCGGAGGGATGCGTTCTTCCGGGACCATCTCGTCTGCCACGAGGATGAGTATTGAGCTCGAGCGGCTGATGCTCGACTTCCTCGCCTATCTCGAGTTGGAGCGGGGTCTTTCGCGCAACACGCTTGACGCATATCGCTCCGATCTGTTGCAGTTCGGCATGTTCTTGGATCGTCGGCAGCTGAGCGTGATGGCGGCGCGACACGGTGACCTCGCGGCGTTTCTGTCTGAGCTTGCCGCTGGTATGGAAGGACGCCCGCCGGTGGCCGCGACCACGCTACAGCGCAAGGCCGCCGCTCTTCGCTCGTTCTACCGTTACCTGCGGCGTGAGGGTGCGATCGGACACGATCCAACCGCTGAGCTTCGCGGGCCGCCTAAGACCCAACGTCTACCTCGGGTGCTCACGCGTGAGGAGGTTACGAGGCTGCTGGGCGAGCCCAAGGGTACCGAGCCCCTTGCGCTACGCGATCGCGCTCTACTGGAGGTCATGTACGCATGCGGTCTGCGTGCATCGGAGGCGATTGGACTGGAGACTGGCGATATCGATCTCGATGAAGGGATGCTGCGCGCGCGAGGCAAGGGCTCCAAGGAGCGGGTCGTGCCGATTGGCCGCCAAGCAGTGGCGGCGTTGGACACATACGAGCTGCGTGGGCGCCCCGCGCTGGTTGGCTACAAGCTGGAGTCGCGGCTCCTCGTCAACCACCGCGGTGGTGCTCTCACGCGTCAGGGTCTCTACAAGATCGTCCAGGGTCATGCCAGCGGCGCGGGTCTGGAGCAGAAGATGAGCCCACACACGTTGCGCCACAGCTTCGCCACGCATATGCTCGCGGGAGGCTGCGATCTGCGCTCCTTACAAGAGATGCTCGGTCACGCCGACCTAGCGACCACCCAACTCTACACGCACCTCTCGGCTGACCGGCTGAAGGATGTCTACTTTCGGGCGCACCCCCGGGCGAAGACTCCATCCGCTGATCGTTCATAAGCTAGGGCTGTGCCCGAGCTTCCCGAGGTCGAGACGATCAAGCGTCAGCTCGCGCCGCTCGTGCAGGGGCGGAGGTTGGAGCGAGTGGAGATCCTCGACGCGCGCTGGTCACGGCCGCTGTCACCGCGCGAACTGGCCGAAGCGCTCGAGGGGCGGCTCGTGGAGAAGCTTGGCAGGCGAGGTAAGTACTTGGTCTGGGACTTGGAGGATGACGTGCATCTGGTCCAGCACCTGCGCATGACCGGAGCTGTGCTGTGTGATCCCGATCCCGAGCCACCACATACTCGCGTGCGCATCGAGCTCGGCCGGGGACGGCGGCTGGCGATCGTCGATCCGCGCCGGTTTGGCACCGGCGAGCTGCTGCTGGGTGGGGAGGCATTGGATGCGTTTTTCGCAGCCCGTCTGGGGCTGGAGCCGCTGGACGAGCTGTTCACCGCCGAGCACCTGCGCGGACAGGCACGCGGGCGCACCGGGCCGGTGAAGGCGTTCCTGCTCGATCAGCGCCGCATCGCCGGCGTGGGGAACATCTACGCCGACGAGGCGCTGTTCCGGGCAGGCATCCACCCGCTGCGACCCGCTGGACGGTTATCGAAGGAGCAGTATGCGCGGCTGCGTGAGACGACGATCGCCTCGCTGCAAGATGGCATCGAGGCGCGCGGGGCAACGATCGACGACTTCCGCCACGTCGACGGCGTGCGTGGATCTTTTCAGAACCAGTTCCTCGTGCATCGACGCGAGGGGGAGCCATGCGGGACGTGTGGGACGACGATCGTGAAGATGGTCGTCGGTGGGCGGGGAACCTACGTGTGTGAGTCCTGTCAGCCACGACCCCGGCGGCAGCCAGGACGCACGTAGCCGGTGCTTCAAGGCGGCGCGGTCCCTTCTCAGGCAGCGCGGCGCTCTCAGGCGGCTGGCTGATTTTCGATCAGTAGCTCGTCCAGGCGACCACTCTCGGCGGCGGCTTGGACCTCGGTGAAGCCGCCTAATAGCTCACCGTCGACGATCACCTGGGGGAAGGTCATCATCCCGGTCCGCTTGGCCAGCTCCACTCGGCCCTCGGGATCTCTGGACAGGTTGACCTCCGAGAACTCAACTTCATGTGCTTTCAAGATGCCCTTCACGCGGCTGCAGAAGGAACACGGCTCGGTCGTATAGACGTTTATATTATTCATTACTTCAGAAAGTATAGCAATGCTGGGCGCTGCCGCCGCACACGACTCTAGACTCGATTTGGCGGATGGCCGGACCTGTGAAGACCGAGGCGGTGGTGCTGCGTTCGATGCGCTACGGAGAGGCCGACCGCATCCTGCACGTGTACACGCCTCATCGCGGGCGGATGAGCGCGATCGCCAAGGGCGTACGTCGTACGCGCAGCCGCTTCGGGGGGCGTCTAGAGCCATTCTTTCGTCTGCGGATGGATTTGCACGAGGGGCGTAGCGATTTGCTGACTGTCACCGGGGCACAGACGGTCGAGGCTTACCCACGCTTGCGCGGTGATGCCCGGGCGCTGGACGGCGCGGCGCGCGCGTGTGACGCGGTGGGGCGATTGTTCGAGACCTCCGAGCCGCACCCCGGTGTATTCAACCTGCTGTGTCGTCATCTGGCGCTGCTCGACGAGCAGGCCACGGGCTCGGATCGATCGGCCGGCCGATCCCCAACTGATCACAGATCAGCCAAGCGGGCCGGCGCACTGGCATTTCGCCTGAAGCTGCTGCTCGCGGCGGGCCTGGCTCCCGCACTTGGCGCGTGCGCTTGCTGCGGAGAGCGCGAGCATCTGGTCGGGTTCTCCGGCTCGGCCGGTGGAGTCGTTTGCGGGGCTTGCGAGGCAGGGTCATTTCCGCTCGGCGAGGCGGCATACGGCTTCATGACCGAGGCGCTGGGTCGCTCCCTGGCAGAGATCCCGGATGCGCCCGATCCGGCGCTCGGTCAGGTCGAGCGGGCGATCTCCGAGACGCTCGAGCACCATGCACACCTGCGGCTGATGCCGGCCGCGGCCCGCGCCTGAAGAGCGCTCTGTATGGTGATTACCGTGGACGAGGGACTTCCGATCGCCTACCAGATGCTCGACGAGGGTGTGCCCGTGCTCGCCTCCGACGGCCAGCAGGTCGGGACTGTGGGGAGCGTGCTGAGCGCGCCCGAGGAGGACGTGTTCCACGGCCTGTTGATCAACACTCCCGGCCACGGAGTTCGCTTTCTCGAGGCCGCGTCGATTGCATCGATCCACGAGCAGGGCGTCGATCTGCGCATCGATACCGCGGCGGCGCAGAGTCTCCCTGCCCCCGAGCACGCGGCGCCCGTGTACGACGAGGATCCCGAGCAGCAACAGAAATGGCGTCACTGGGTACATCGCATCACCGGGCGCAGCGACTGGAATCACGAGCGCTGAGCCCTCGTCGCGCGATCGAGCATCCCGCGATCGAGCACCCCAACGCGACCGATCGACCCGCCCGGCCATGATCGCCGGGGCCGCTGGCACAATCGAAGGATGAGCCTCGCCAAGCAGAGCGATACGGTCGCGGACGTCTTCGCCGAGCGCCAGCGCGAGCTGGAGGAGCACACCCTGTCGCGATTGGCGGCGCGCTCCTACCCCGCACGACGCGCCCAGCAGGAGGAGGACTGCGCGTTGCGCACCCCATTTCAGCGCGACCGCGACAGGATCGTCCACTGCAAGGCGTTTCGCCGGCTGAAGCACAAGACGCAGGTGTTCGTGGCGCCCCAGGGCGATCACTACCGCACGCGGCTGACGCACACGCTCGAGGTGACCACGATCTCGCGCACGGTGGCTCGCGCGCTGCGCTTGAACGAGGATCTCGTGGAGGCGATCGGCCTCGGCCACGACCTCGGGCACCCGCCCTTTGGGCACATCGGCGAGGAGGTGCTCGACAACTGCCTGAACGAGCGCTTCGGGGTGGGCTTTCGCCACTACGAGCACTCGCTGCGGGTGGTCGAGCATTTGGAGCGCGACGGCGCCGGGCTGAACCTGACCGAGCAGGTGCGCGACGGGATCGCCGGCCACTCCAGCCGGGCGCCGCTGCCGCAGACGCTCGAGGGCAGGATCGTGCGGGTGATGGATCGTGTGGCGTACATCAACCACGACATCGACGACGCAGTGCGCGCGGGGCTGCTGCACGAGGGGGATCTGCCGGTGGCGCCGATCGCCGTGCTCGGATCCAGCGGATCGGCGCGGATCGACGCCCTCGTACACGACATGGTCGAGCACTCAGAGCTGGCGGGCGACATCGTCCAGGGAGATATTGCTGGAGCGGCGATGAAGGAGCTGCGAGATTTCATGTTCGAGCGTGTCTACCTCGGCCCCGCCGTGCGTGCCGAGCACGCGAAGATCGCTGGAGTGGTGCGCAGGCTGTTCGAGCACTACGTCGAGCAACCTGAGCTCCTGCCCGCTCTCGGAGACGGACACAAACAGGACGATCTGCCGCGGCGCGTGACGGATTACTTGGCGGGCATGACCGACCGGTATTGCATCAGGGAGTACACCGAGCTAGACGTGCCTAAAGCATTCGCCCGGTAGCGTAGTCGGCAGTGGCTTTCTACACCAGCGCATCCAAGGATCGTGTGCGCGACGCGGTCGACTTCGTCGAGCTGGTATCGGCACGCACCGAGCTGCGCCGGGCCGGGCCGGCTCGGTATGAGGGGTTGTGCCCATTCCACGAGGAGCGCAGCCCATCGTTCGGAATCGATCCGGGGCAGAAGCTCTACTACTGCTTCGGCTGCCAAGCCTCCGGCGACGTGTTCACGTTCGTGCAGGAAACCGAGGGCGTTGACTTCAAAGGCGCGATCGAGCTGCTGGCCGATCGCTTCGGGGTCGAGCTGGAGCGGGAGAAGGAGGAGCCGCAACAGGCTGAGCGCCGCCGGAAGAGAGAGCGGCTGCTGGAGCTGCTCACGCGCACCGCGGCCTACTACGAACGGTGCCTGTGGGAGTCAGAGGAGGCGCGCGCCGCCCGTGAGTACCTGGAGGGTCGTGGGCTGGGAGAGGAGATCCTGCGTGAGTTCCGGGTCGGCTATGCCCCGAGCGCCTGGGATCGAGTGCTGCTCGCTTCGCGCAGAGGCGGGTTCTCCGAGCAGGAGCTGTACGCAACCGGGCTGGCTCAGCGCTCACAGGAGAACAGGCAGCTCTACGACCGTTTTCGTGGCCGGATCATGTTCCCGCTGGCCGACGTCCGCGGTCGTGTGCTGGGCTTCGGCGCGCGCGCTATGCGCGACGAGCAAAAACCGAAGTATCTGAATACATCTGACAACGACGTCTACCACAAGGGCCTGCACCTCTATGGCGCGCACCTGGCGCGTGCTCACGCAACGAAGGCAAACGAGGTGATCCTCTGTGAGGGCTACACCGACACGATCGCGCTGCACCAGGCAGGCATGAGAAATGCGGTTGGGCTGATGGGCACGGCTTTGACGGCTGAGCAGATCGCCGCCCTAGCCGGGATGGCGCGTACGGCGCTGCTTGCGCTAGATGCGGATACGGCAGGCCAGGAGGCCATGCTGAAGGCTTCGAGCCTGGCACGGAAACGGGATACGAGACTACGGGTCGTCCCGCTGCCCGAGGGCCGAGATCCCGCCGAGCTGATTCAAAGTGATGGACCGGAGGCGATCAGCGCGGCGTTGAAGGCGGCGGTCCCATTTGAGCGCTTTCGCGTAGAGCGTGTGCTGGCTGGGGGCGATCACGCGAGCTCCGAAGGTAAGCAGCGGATGATCGATGAGCTGAAGCCACTGTTCGATGATCTGGGTGACGGCGCCGTACGAATGGAGCTCATGCAGTTGGTCTCCAGTCGGCTGGCGCTCAAGGAAAACTTGGTGGAGCAGCAGCTGGCCTCCAGCGCCGCTCCACGTGCGCCATCGAGTGCTCGCGCCGGGATGATCGGCGGAGAGCGATTGGCCAACGGCTCGGGCGCACGCGTCGCGGGGCTGTCCGGGCGGGAGGACGTTGAGCGGGCGTTCCTGGCGCTGTGCATCGCCTCGCCTCAGGAGGGGGTTGTGGCGCTCGCGGGCCTGGATGTGGACGAGGACTTCTCCAGTGACCTGCTGCGCCGTGCGGCGAGGCGCCTGCGCGATGGGAGCTTGCGCGAGCCGATGGCGGACATCGCCGGAGAGGCGGGAGGGCTGGAGCGCGATCCCGAGCTGAAGAGACTGCTCGTCGAGCTGGTCGTGGAAGCCGGCCGAGAGCAGGCTCACCCCGCGATGCTCGAGGTGCAGCGCCTGCAGTTGGAGCTGGCCCGTGTGGATCGCCAGATTCAGCAGGCACGCGGAGCGCAGAGCGGTGACGTGAGCGAGCTGGCCGTAAAACGGGGCGAGGTCAAGCTCGAGTTCGACCGCGCGCAGGAGCGGGCGCTGGAGGAGACGGGGGCCTAGAGGACGCGGTGTCTACCTAGAGGACACGGGGTCCTAGTAAAGTTGCCTCGGTCGAACGATCCGGGGTAGCTCAATGGCAGAGTAGTCGGCTGTTAACCGATTGGTTGTGGGTTCGAGTCCCACCCCCGGAGCTTCTTTTCAGGTGGCCAACTGCTCCACAAGCGTCGCTGCTGTTGCCCCTGCATCGTGCGAGTCCGCCCACGCGGCCAGCTCACGCGCTCGCGCACGAATCGACGGCTCCTCCAGGGCTCGTTCCACGGCCAAGCGCAAAGGCCGCGGCGATATGAACCGCTGCGGCACCCGCACCCCGGCCCCAGCCCAGGAGACACGCGCGGCGTTCTCGTTCATGTCGCCGACGGCGGGGCAGGCGACCACGGCACAGCCCGAAGAAAGGGCCCGCACGAGCGTGCCGTGGCCGGCGTGGCAGACGACGACGTCGCAGAGGGGCATCGTGCGCGAGTAGGAGACCCAGTCGACGACGCGGGCATTCGGCGGGCACCGGGAGAGAGCGAGGGGGGAGGCGGCGGTTCCACGTCGCAAGCACACGCACGGGCGCGTCGGCGAGACCTCGCAGCGCGGCGCGAGCATCCGGTGCGATGGATCCTGGGCGGTCGAAGGGGCCACGAGCACGAGCGGAGCGTCGCCGGGAGGCAGCTCGACGTCTGCCGCCGGAGGCTCCCACATGAGCGGGCCGACGACGTGAACATGTGGGTCCCACCCGCCCGGCCAGGCACGCGGGTACTCGAGCTGGGGGAACGTGGCGACGAGCGCGAGCTGACGGCTGGTGCCGCCGTGGGTGTAGGCGAGCGCCGGCAGGCCGACGCGCGCGCGGGTGTCGTTGAGCTGAGCGCGCCCGAGCTGCAGGCCGTGCTCGAGCGGGCGGCCGGCGCTACGCCAGAATGCGCGACCGGCCGCGGTGCGCGGCAGGCGCGCGCCGAGCGAGTAGATCGGCAGGCCGGGCTCGCCCTGAGGGAAGACGTGGGGGATCAGCGTCGCGCAGGGAACGCCCTCGATCTCCGCCGCCAGCGCGGGGGCGAGGGTGAGGATGTCGGCGACGACGACATCGGGCGCCAGCGCGGCGACCAGGGGCAAGGTGTCACGTGTGGCATAGACGACGGCCTCGTAGAAGTCGAGGGGTGCAGAGCCCGCGCCCCCGGAGGGAAAGACGTGGTACTCGGGCGCCGGCGCGAACTTCAAACCCTCCGCCTCGATCGGCGCGCGCCAGCGCTCCCACGTCTGCACGGTGACGTCGTGCCCGCGCGCGGCGAGCGCGCATCCGAGCGCGATCATCGGGAACGCGTGCCCAGGGTCGCCGAAGGCGCCGAGCAGCACGCGTCGAGGGATCACCTGCTCAGGCGGCGGCGAGCTCGGCGACGAGGCGCAGCTGGGTCAGGCGCTCGGCGGCGGTGAAGGCGATCGGGGTGACGCCGAGCGTGCCGACACCGGCGTCGCGGTAGATCGCCAGGCGCTCGCGCACGACCTCGGGCGGCCCGCACAGCGAGACGGAGTCGATCAGGGCGTCGGGAATCGCCGCCATCGCCTCCTCGCGCTTGCCTTCGAGGTAGAGGTCCTGAATCTTGGCGGCCTCGGCCTCGAAGCCGTAGCGACAGACGAGCTGGTTGTAGAAGTTCTGCTTGCGCGAGCCCATGCCGCCGACGTAGAGGGCGATGAACGGGCGCATCCCGTCGCGCGCGGCCTGCAGATCGTCGGTGACGAACACCTGCACGGTCGGCGCCATGTCGAAGTTCTCGAGCGATTTGCCGGAGCGCGCGGCGCCCTCCTCCAGCAGCGGACGCAGCTCGGAAACGTGCTCGGGCGAGAACAGCGTCGGGATCCAGCCGTCGGCGATCTCGCCGGCGAGCGCCGTGTTCTTCGGGCCGATTGCGGCCAGGTAGATCGGGATCCGCTCCTGGACGGGAGAGATCGTCAGCTTGAGCGCCTTGCCGGGGCCGTCGGGCAGCGGCAGCTGGAGCGTCTCGCCGGAGAACTGCACGCGTTCGCGCGCGAGCGCCATGCGCACCACGGCGACGTACTCGCGGGTGCGCTGGAGCTGCTTTCCGAAGCGCTGCCCGTGCCAACCCTCTGCCACCTGCGGGCCGGAGGAGCCGATCCCGAGGATCATGCGCCCGCCGGAGAGCTGGTCGATCGTGGCGGCGGTCATCGCGGTCATCGCCGCGGAGCGACCGGGCATCTGGAAAATCCCAGAGCCGAGCCGAATCGTCGAGGTCTGCCCGGCGAGCCAGCCCAGCACGGTCGCGGTATCAGAGCCGTAAGCCTCAGCGGCCCACACAGAGTCGTAGCCCAAACGCTCGGCCTCCTGGACGATGCTCAGCTGGTCCTCTGATGAGAGGCCGAGGCCCCAGTAGCCGATGTGCACGCCGAGCTTCATGTGCAAGTTTCCTTTCAGCCGAAGGGATTCATTGCCGGGGAGAGACGCGTGTCCTACGCTTTGGTGCCTGCCGCGAGTGAAGAGCGCGGGGCGGGTACAGCCTATGGCAAATCGTCGTCATCCCTCCAGCCGACTTCTCGAGGAGCTGCGTCTGACGATCGACTGTCTGCCGGTGTCCACGCGCGAAGCGATGCTCGACGGGATTGCGAGCGCCGAGCGGATCATCGTGGGCGCATACGTCGATGGAGAGGGTGGCGTGTGTCCGATGCTGGCGGCGCACCGCAACGGAGGGCGCACGAGCTTCCTCTCGTTCGCCAGATCCTGGGATCGGTTCACGCGGGCGCCTCGCAAGGCACGGCAGGCCACCCGGCGGGAGCTGGACATCCTCGTCGGTCAGCTGGAGAGCAGCCTGATGAGCGAGGCTCACCTCGATCTGGATCGCGCGATCGAGGAGCACCGCGAGCTTGCCGGCCGATCCCTGGCTCTCCGCAACGCGCTTGCGGATGGGGCGGATCCCTCGGGAGAGATCATCGTGCGCCGCCGGCTGAAGCTGCGCCCTCGGCTGAAGGTGTTCAGCTAAAGCGCGGCGGTTCAGCTAAAGCGCGTCGCCAGGCCGGACGAACATCATCTCCGGAACGATGCAGGTGGGAGAGACCTTCAGCAGATAGCGCACGGCCTCGGCGATGTCCTGCGGGCGGATCATCTGCTCGGCGGGAACGTGCTCCTTGACGAACTCGGTCATCGGCGTGTCGACGAACGCGGGGCACAGCGCGGTCGACTTGATGCCCTGGGGGGCGAGTTCCTTGTTCATCGCTTCGGTCCAGCCGACGACGCCGTGCTTGGTGGCGGAGTAGACCGACAGCCAACCCTGGCCAAACTTGCCAGAGATCGAGGAAGTGTTCACGACGAGCGCGCTTGCGTGCTCGGCGGCCGCGGCGAGGAGCAAAGGGACGCATTCGCGGTAGAACAGGACGATCGAGCGCAGGTTGATCGAAAGCTGCATGTCGAGGTGCTTGGTTTGGATCTCCCCGACGATCGCCCCGGACCCGACGCCGGCGTTGTTGACGAGCACGTCGAGGCGGCCGTACTTCTCGCGGTGAGCGGCGACGACCTTCTGGATCTCGGTCTCGTCGGAGACGTTGACGGCGACGGACTGCACCTCAAACCCCTCTGCGGCGAGCCCTTGCACCGCAGCGTCGAGCTTCTCTGCCCGCCGGGCAGCCATGGTGATGGCGTAGCCCTCTTCGCCGAGGATCCTCGAGATGGCCAGCCCGATGCCGCTGGATGCTCCCGTGACGATTGCTGCGCGCGCTGCTGACATCTGCCGTCCTCTCCCTTTGATGAGCCGATTTGAGCGGCCGTCCCGAGAAACAGGACAGCGCGCGGGAGCATTCCACATCTCGCTGGTAGCGTCTGCGCAGCGCACCCAGCCAAGACGGTTGAAGTGCGTGGAGGGCCCGTAGCTCAGTTGGTTAGAGCTGCCGACTCATAATCGGTAGGTCCCTGGTTCGAGTCCAGGCGGGCCCATAGCGAAAAGCCCTGCAAACCGGGAGCTGCGGCGAGCATCGGCGGTGACTCTTTAGGTTTGCCGGGAGGTTGTCGAGTAGGGCGTGTCGAATGAGTACAGCCGACGCTTGTGTTGGGGGTACAGGTACAAACAGAGGAGACGCTGTAATGAGCTCGATCAGAATGTTCGTGTCGGCTGCGCTCGTCGCGGCCATCGTGTGCCTGCTCGCCGCGTGTGGCTCGAGCTCGAGCTCGGTCTCCGGCGGCAGCGGGATCAAGGTCGCCAGCGGGATCCAGACGCCGCTGATCGAGGCGCGGACCGGCGGCAAGCGCGGCGGCACGCTGACCGTGCTCGACCACACCGACTTCGAACACATCGATCCGGGGCAGGCCTATTCCACACTCGACTACCAGGTCATCTACGCCACTCAGCGTCCGCTCTACTCCTACGAGCCGAACACGTTTGCGACGCCGAGCCCGAACCTGGCCTCCGGGCCCGCGCAGATCTCCTCCGACAGCAAGACGATCACGATCCACATCCGCAAAGGAGTGCGCTTCAGCCCGCCGGTCAACCGCGAAGTGACCTCGGCCGACGTCGCTTACGCGATCGAGCGCGGCGCCAACGCGAACGTCGCGAATCCCTACTTCGAAGCCTACTTCGGCTCGCTGGTGGGCGCCCAGGAAGAGATCAAGAAGGAAGCCGGCGGTCCGTTTCCCGGCATCACCACGCCCGACAAGGACACGATCGTCTTTCACCTGAGCGAACCGAAGGCCCCGATCGTGCTCGCAGCGCTGGTGCTGCCGCTGAGCGCGCCCGTGCCGGAGGAATTCGCCAAGCGCTTCGATGCGAAGAAACCGACCGAATACGGCAGTTACCAGGTCGCCACCGGCCCGTACATGTTCAAGTCCAACAGCCAAGGCAAGGTGCTCGGGATCGGCTATCAACCCGGCAAGTCGGCGACGCTCGTGCGCAATCCCAACTGGAATCCGGCGACGGACTCGCGGCCCGCTTACCTGAACCAGATCGACATCCAGATCGGTGGGGACACGACCGTGATCGGGCGGCAGGTCCTGGAAGGCTCGGACATGGTCCAGAACGACACGCCCGCCCAATCGATCGTCCAACTCGCCTATGAAAAGTTCCGCACCCAGCTGGAGATCTCACCGGGCGCCGGCGACCACTACATCGCCGTCGACAACAAGCAGGGCCCGTTCGCCAACATCAACCTGCGCAAGGCGTTCTGGGCGGCGCTCGACCGCGTCGCGATGAACAAGGCGCGCGGCGGCGAACTCGTCACCAACGTGATGACCCATTTCCTCTATCCCGAAATCCCCGGGTTCGAAGCGGCCGGCGGTCTGAAGGGTCCGCAGGTGGATTACAACGACTACCCCGCGGGAAGCATGGCGGTCGCCGCTAAGTACATGAAGCTGGCGGGCTATCCCAGCGGCAAGTACACCGGCTCAAAGGCGCTCCAGATCGTCGGCTCGACCGGCAGCCCCGAAGCCGAAGACGCCGAAATCGTCAACCAGACGCTGAAGAACCTCGGTTTCCAGACGCGGTTCAACCTGGTCGATCCCTCGGTCATGTACTCGAAGTACTGCGGCACGCCCGCCGAAGCGATCGACGTCTGCCCGAGCGTCGGTTGGCTCGCCGACTTCGGTGATGGCCAGGCGGTCCTGGACGTGCCGTTCAACGGCAAGAACATCCTCTCGACCGGCAACAACAACTGGGGCCAGGTGAACAACCCGGAAATCAACCAGGCGATGGATGCCGCCGAACTGGTCATCGGCGTCCAAGCACGCGCGGCGGCCTGGGCTCAGGTCGATCGCAAACTGGTCGCCCAAGCCGTGGCGATCCCCTTCGCCTGGAACAAGCAGCCGAGCATCGAGTCCAAGGATGTCGCGGGCGTCGGTGACCTGTCGAACCTCGGCGGGTGGGACTACAGCTACACCTCGCTGAAGTGAGGCTCGGCGTGCGATAGCGCCGCTCTCGAGTGTTGAGAATCTGAATCAATCGCCCCTCATGACCGGTGAAGACGTTAGCGTGGCGGCGTGCCATCGACCCTGAAGTCGTCCCGGCTGCGCCGGATCCTCGTTGCCTATACGGTCAACCAGCTGGGGACCTGGGTCGGCCTGGTTGCCCTGTCGCTCGCCGTATTCGACCACACCCACAGCGCCTTGGCGGTCGGGGCGCTGCTGCTCGCTTGGCAGGCACTCCCGGCGTTCCTCACGCCTGCCGTCATCGCCCGGGTCGAGTCCTCTGCCCGCCGCAGCGAGCTCAGCGGGCTGTACGTCTTTGAGGCGGTGGCCACCGCCGCGCTCGCGGTCCTCATGTGGCACTTCTGGCTGCCGGCTGTCTTGCTGCTGGCGACGCTCGACGGGACCGCGGCGCTTGCCGCCAGCGCATTGCTGCGCGCGGAGGTGGCGCGGGTCGCGCGCGATCAGGTCGGCGCGCAGCCGGCCGGCGCGGCGCGAACGCAGGAGAGCCTCGAGGCCGACGCGCAGGAGGCTGAGCGCAAGGCGAACGCCGCGCTGAACGTCGCCCTCTCCATCGCGTTCGTGGCGGGGCCGGTACTCGGGGGCGTGGTGGTCGCCACCACCGGCGCGCCTGCCGCGCTGTTCATCGACGTCGGCTCGTTTTTGATCTGCGGCGCCCTGCTCATCGACCTGCATCCCTATATCGAGGAGGCGGGGGGAGACTCCGTCCGCGCCCGCCTGCGCGCCGCCTGGACGCACATCAACGAGGCTCCCTCGCTGCGCGCGCTGCTGTTGACCGAGACCCTCGCGCTCGTCTTTATTCAGGCTGGAGGACCGATCGAGGTCGCCTACGCGAAGGCCACCCTGCACGCCGGCGACCGTGGCTACGGTTTGCTCGTGAGCGCATGGGGAGCCGGCGCGGTGCTCGCCAGCGTGATCTTCGCGCGCTCCGTGCGGCGGCCGCTGGGAGCGCTGTTGAGTGTCGGCATCTTCGCGCTCGGCGCCGCTTTCGTCGGGTTCGCCCTGGCGCCGTCGCTGGCTCTGGCGTGCGTCGCTGCGTTCGTCGGCGGTGTCGGCAATGGTCTGGAGTGGCCCTCGCTGATCAGCCTCGTGCAGCGCCTGACTCCGCAACACCTTCACGGCCGGCTGATGGGCGCCGTCGAATCGCTTGCCGCCCTGTGTCGGGCGATCGGCCTGCCGCTGGGCGGCCTGCTTGTCGTGCTCAGCTCGGCGCGGGTGGCCTTCCTCGTGGTCGGGTTGGGGGCCGTGATGACAACCGCCGCATTTGTGCGCCTGACCATGATCGGCCTCGAACCCGTGACGCGGGGCAGTCTTGACGCTCTAGCGGCAGGGAGTCCACCAGAAGAGGTGGGTGGGCTTCTGCCGCATGAGCCCACGCCTGGGTGAGGCACGCCTATCTGGGTGAGGCACGCCTGGTGAGGATCGCCCAGCACCTCAAGTGCCACGCCGCGTCGGCCGTTAAGTACGACAGAGCCGATGATGCCCTCACCCAAGCTTACGAGACGCCTCTTCTGGATGGCCGAGGTCCTGCTGCTGGCAGGCACGGTCGTTGCGGCCGCGTGGTTCTCACGCCCAGAGGAATGGCGTCCGCTGACGCTCGTCGTGCTGCTGCTCGTGCTGGCGTTTGGCGGTGAGTGGTTCACCGTCAAGACTAGGTACGGGATTTTGAGCGCCTCACTGGGCGTGATGGTGCTGGCCATGGGCCTGCTCGGACCGGCTCCGGCCTTGGCATGTGGCATCGCCGCGGCAATCCTGAGTTCGGCCACGAGGCGTCTGGCGCCAGCCGATTGGCTGGCCGGTTTCGTGGTAAACGGGGTTCCCGCCTTCGCGGGAGGGTGGGTGGTTCGCGCTCTGGCGGTCGACGTAACCGGCGTACACAGTCAGAAACTGGCGCCAAGCATCATCTTCGGGCTGATCGTGTTCGGCGCCGTGATCGTTCTCCTTGTTCTCAACTTCGCCCTCTTCTCGCTGGATAGGGGCGTCACGCAAGGTCGTTCGCTCCCGCGCCTGGTCCGCGAGCTGTTCCTGCCGCTGCTCCCCGGCGAGCTCGCCGTGGGTGTGTTCGCGACGATCCTCATGCTCGTCGTACAGGAGCATTGGCCTGCCGGTCCTGTTTGCCGCGATCCCGGTCCTGCTGATCTTCCGCTATCTGACGGTCGCGCTGGTGCGCTCGGAGGATCGCGCCGATCAGCTCGAAGCGCGCTCGATCCAGCTGGTTGGGCTGCAGCTGGGTGTTCTGCGAACGCTCGTCCGGGCGCTCAACTCGCGCGACAAGACGATCGGCCAGCACGCCGCCGCGGTCGCCAGCTACGCGAAGGCGCTGGCGATCGAGGCCGGTTGCAGCGAGACCGAGCAGGAGGTGGTTCACACGGCCAGCCTGCTCCACGACATCGGCAAGTTTGCGTGGCCCGACCGCGTCCTGCACGCGGATGTCGTCAAGGACGAGGACCGCGCGATCGTCAAGGACCACCCGCAGGAGGGGGCGATCCTCGTCGGCGCGCTCGACGGCTACGGCGAGGTCGCCGACGCGATCCTCTACCACCACGAGCGGATCGACGGCGGTGGCTACCCCGCCGGGCTGATCGCCCAGGAGATACCGCTGGCCTCGCGCATCCTCGCGATCTGCTCCACCTACGACACGATGACCACCAGCCATGCCTACCAGTCGCCGATGACGCCCGAGGAAGCGATGGCCGAGCTGCGCCACGCCGCCGGGCACGGCCAGTTCGACGCGGAGCTGGTCGAAAAGTTCATCGCGGTGCTCGAGCGCGAGGGCGCGACGTTTGGCCGGGAGACCGACTACGAGACCGAGCTGGATTTCGAGCGGCGCGTGCGCGACATGGCGGAACCGCGCTCGGCCGATACAACGATGCGCTCGTCCCGTCCCGGCCTTCCGCGCCCTCGTATCAGCGCGAGGGCGCGGGGCGGATCTGCCAGGTCCTGAGCAAGCGCGCCCAGCAAACGACGAGGGCGCCATGCATGTCGCAGGACGCCCTCGAGTCGTACTTTATGAGTCATGTTACTAACGCTTACGGGAGGTGAGGCTGCGTCATAGTGCGCTCCTTCTCCAGTTTCAGGGCCAATGCAAGTCGGCGCCCGTTTGTCTCCATCCACGGGGCAACCGCAACCTTTGAGTAGGGTTGCACAGGATAGTAGAGCAAGCAGCGGGGAATATCCACCCTGCGGAGCATTGTGCAGGTTTGCTTGCACGTGCAGGATTGCTTGTACGACCGACCGCGCTTTGCGCTGGAATCCGGCTCCGTCCCAGCACGGTGTGCGCTCGTCGGGCCTCCTGGGGGTCTAGTGTGCGCTTACGCGAGTGAGCTGCGCCAAGATCTCATCCAGGGCTTCCAGCTGCTTGGTGCTCAGCGCACGCAGTGCGGCGGGGGGCTCGTTCAACAAGCGCTCGGCACGCCGTGCCGCGTCTTGCCCGGCGGAGGTGACGGCCACCGTCCTCGCCCGCTTGTCCTTCGGGTGGACAGTGCGTGCCAATAATTTCCGCGCTTCCAAGTCGTCGACGATCAGCGTGGTGTAAGGGCGGTCGGTGCTCAGGCGTGCGGCCAGCTCGCGCATCGTCATCGGCTCTCCGGCGAGCGCAAGCAGCGCCTTGATGCGCACGAAACTCATGTCCAGCGCGTCACATACCTCCTTACGATGGTCGTGGTCGAGCACCAGTGCCCTCATCGCCCGCCAGCTGCGATGCGCCGCGTCGCTCATCAGGCATTCCCCCCGGCCGGCAGGGGGAGTGCCTGTTCTGCTCCCGTCGTTGCCGGAGGGGGGTCGTCCGCGCACAGGCGAGCGGCCGTGGCGCTCGCGGTATCCAGCGCCCAGCCGGTCGTCGTCACCAGGCCGAGCGTCACGATCAAGAGACCGCAGCCAGCGACGAGCCACCAGCCCGGATGCGTGCCTGTCGCCAGGCTCTGTGGGTCGGTCGTTGCCGCGACGGCGATCGCACCGACGATCGCGACCCCGAGCGACTGGCCGACCTGGCGACTGGTGGAGGCGACGGCCGAGGCCACGCCCGCCTGCGCGGGTGGCATGCCCGATACCGCGGTATTCGTGATCGGCGGGTTGACCGAGCCGAAGCCGATCCCGAAGACGATGTAGCTGACGATCAGCCAAGCGGGCGAGGTGGTCGAAGTCAGGCTCGTGAGCATCAAGCCGCTGATCAGGATCGCGACGCCACCGATCACGAGCGACGGCCGCGCGCCTCGGGCGCCGACCAGTCGCCCGGTCAAGGGCCCCACAACGACCGTCATAGCGGCCATCGGCAGCGTGTAGAGGCCGGCGTGGAAGGGGGAAAGGCCGCGTGAGTTCTGCAGGTACAGAGTGTTCAGAAACAGGAAGCCGCCAAGCGCGACGAAGGCGGCGATCGCGATCACGGTCGCGCCCGAGAACGGCACGCTCGCGAAGAAGCGCACGTCTATCAGGGGGTCCACGCGCCGGCGCTCGTAGCGGATCAAGGCGCTGACCGCGAGTGCCGCCACCGCGAACAGGCCGAGGATCTCGCCCGCGAGCCAGCCGTGGGAGGGACCCTCGATGATCGCGTAGACCGTGCTGGCCAGCAGCACGATCACCAGGAGCTGCCCGACTGGATCCACCCGCCGTGCGCGCGGCGCCTTGGACTCTGGGACGAAGCGCCACGTGAGCGCGGCCGCGATCAGTCCGATCGGCACGTTCACCCAGAAGACCGAGCGCCAGCTGCCCGCGTCGACCAGCGCACCGCCGAGCACCGGGCCCATCGCCATACTGACGCCGATCACCCCGGCCCACAAGCCGATCGCCTGAGCGCGCTCACGGGCGTCGGTGAACGTATTACGGATGATCGACATCGCCACTGGGTTCAGCATCGAGCCGCCGATGGCCTGCACCATGCGGAAGACGATCAACAGCTGCACGGTCGGGGCGAGGCTGCAGAGCAGCGAGCCGAGCGTGAACAGCACCAGCCCGACCTTGAAGATGCGTGCCCGCCCGAGCCGGTCGGCCATCGACCCCGACAGCATCAGCAGGCTGGCGAGGACGAGCGTGTACGCGTCGATCGTCCATTGCAGCTGCGGGACCGAAGAGTGCAGATCCCGCCGGATCGAGGGCAACGCGACGTTCACGATCGTGTTGTCCAGCCCGACGATGAACAGGCTCATGCAACAGATGGCCAGGATCAGGTAGCGGCGGCGATCTGGAGCCCGCCCTCCGATGGCCTCGTTGCTGATAGTTGTAGTCATATAACGATCATCGTAGTGGCGCCCGCGATATCTACGGGTGTCGCCCGGGCGATGACCTCCACCACGGCAACGGCAAAGAGACCGGAGTCGTGCTTTCTGTCCGAGCCTCCGCGAGCCCTCCGACGCGGTGAATACGCTCACGGCATGCAGCCCGGGGAGCGTCTCGCCGTGATCGATCTCGGCTCCAACTCGTTCCGGCTGGTTGTCTTCACGGCCGGCTCCGGTTGGTGGAAGCGCACGGATGAGATCTATGAGCCCGTGCGCATCGGCGAAGGGCTGATGGCGACCGGGAGACTGGGGGAGGAGCCGATGGAGCGGGCACTCGCCACGCTCGACGTGTTCGCCCACTTCTGTCGTGCCAGCGGACTGGGTGAGGATGCGGTGGACGCCGTCGCGACGAGCGCGATCCGCGATGCCGAGAACGCCGACGGCTTCCTGGAGCGGGCTCGCCAGCGCTTCGGACTGCCGATCCGCGTGCTCAGCCGCGAGGCTGAGGCCCGCTACGGCTACCTGGCAGCCGTCAACTCGACGACGCTGCGCGACGGCGGTGTGCTCGACCTCGGCGGCGGGTCGTTGCAGCTCGTCCGGGTTGTCGACCGGCTGGCCCGCAAGTCGGGCTCGTGGCAACTCGGAACGGTACGGATGAGCGAGCGTTTCCTGCCACCAAACGGGCCGGCCAAGCGTAAGCAGCTCGAGGAGCTGCGCGACCATGTCGCCCGCGAGCTCGAGCAGGCCTCCTGGCTACCCCGCACCGGCCGGCGTCTGGTCGGCATCGGCGGGACCGTGCGCAGCCTCGCCACAGCGGCCCAGCGCGCCGCGGGACTGCCGTCCAACGGTGTGCAGGGCATGCTTGTCGAGCGCGAGGCCCTCGACGAGCTGGTGGAGCGGCTTGCCGCGCTGCCCGCCTC
Organism: uncultured Solirubrobacterales bacterium; assembly: GCA_963804555.1. Lineage (GTDB taxonomy): Bacteria > Actinomycetota > Thermoleophilia > Solirubrobacterales > Solirubrobacteraceae > Palsa-744. The sequence continues at coordinate 189,952 of CAWDQX010000003.1, read as the reverse complement.
CGAACGCGCCAGCGTTCCCGGCATCAAGCCGGCTCGCGCCGACCTGATCCTCGCCGGGGCGATTGTCGTGCAGGGGGTGCTCCAGGCAGGTGGCTTCGACGGCCTGGAGGCGACCGAGGCGGGATTGCGCGAGGGGGTGTTCTTCGAGCGCCTGCTCGGGAGGAACGATCCCCCGCTGTTCGAGGATCTCAGGCGCACGAGCGTGATGAATCTGGCGGCTCGCTACAACATCGACGCCGCGCATACCCGCCACGTCGCCGCGCTGGCGCTCGGTATGTTCGACGAGCTTGCCCGACTCGGGCTGCACCCCGGCGATGGGAGCGAGCGCGAACTATTGTGGGCGGCCTGCATGCTGCACGACATCGGGATGTCCGTCGCCTACGACGATCACCACAAGCATTCGCGTTACCTGATCCTCAACGGCGGCCTACCGGGGTTCTCGCCGATCGAGGTGGCGACGATCGCGCAAGCTGCCCGCTACCACCGCAAGGGGATGCCGGAGCCAGGACCGCTTGCGGCCCTGTTTGAGGCGGAAGATGCGGCGCGCCTGAACCGCTGCGCTGTGTTGCTGCGCCTGGCCGAGGACCTCGAGCGCTCACGCGATCAGCTCGTGCGCGGCGTGGACATCGCCCTGTTGAATGGCGACTGCGGTGACGATGGGGAGGTCGAGCTACGCGTGATCGCTGACGGCGAGTCGGCTGTTCCCCGATGGGCGGCCAGCCGCGAGACCGAGTTGTTTGCTCGTGCTTTCCACCGCGACCTGTCGGTGGCCGCCTGAGGACTCAGCCTGCCGCGGCGAGGGCTCGTTCGTGTCCAGCGCAGTCGAACAGCGCCAAGCCGTACGGGTAGGGGACCGGGCTGTGCCAGGCCGATGGCGCCAGCTCAGTGCACGCTTGCAGGACCGCGCGCGTGGCGAGGTTGCCGCCGCGTAGCGAATACTCACCCCCGAGCAGCACGTAGCGAGCTTCGCGGTTGGCCACCAGGCGTGCGAGCCGGGGGCCGTCGACGGCGGGGTCGGTGCCGCTGTAGCCGCCCAGCGCGCCCGCGTCCAGGCCGAACAGCATCATCGGAGACGCCGTGTCAGAGGCGACGGTCAACAGCGCCCAGCGCGAGCCGGGATCGTGCGTGCTCACGTAGTCGGCCAGCGCGCGGTCGATCCCCTCGTCGCGCGCGTTGACGCCGTAGGCGCCGGGACCTGGATCGTGCCTGGGTCCGGCCGCTGGGAAAGTGCCCTCGGCCGGTGCGAGCCATGTGGTGGCCGAGTAGGCAGCCGGCGCGACGAGCAGCAACAGGAAGGTGAAGGTGACCGCCGGCAGTGCCAGGCGGCGTGACGCCAGCATCGCGCACATACCCACGGCGGCTCCCACCACGAGCAGGGGGATGAACCATTCCAGGTAGTGCTCGCGGTGCATCAGCACGACCTGTGCCATCACGGTGCTCGCGACCGCGCAGGCCATCAGCACGAGACCACAGATCCTGCGCGTGCTGCGCCCGCGGGCGAGCTCCACGACGCTCGTCGCGCCCGCCCCGGCCATCGCTCCCGTGCCCGGTCCGAGCGCCGAGACGTAGTAGGGGTGCACGATTCCTTTGGACAGGCTCAGCACCGCGGCCTCCACCAGGAACCACCCTCCCAGCACCAGCATGGCGGCCAGTCGACGGTCACGCTTGCGATTCAGGTACGCCAGCAGTGCCACGCCGAGCAACCCGAAGAGCGCGAATGGGAGCATCCAGCCGGCCTGGTCGCCCAGCCCCACGCCGAACAGTCGCAGTGGACGAGGGGGGCCGCCGAACGGGATCGGGTCCTTTTCCCTGCCTTTGGTGACGATCGGCGTGAGCGTGGGTGTCGGCTCGTGAGCGGTGCTTGACCCAGGGGCGGGAGCGGTCTTCGACACAGGCGCGGCGCTCACAGCCCCAGCCGTGGAGCCAGTGGAGCCGCGCTGCTCAGACGGAGGAGCGCTCGTGCGGGCGGCGGCGGCGACCGCGCGTTCGCGCGCGGCGGGCACGTATGCGCCGGGGCGAACGAGCACCTGACCTGGACCACCGATCTGGCCTTCCACGCGCCCGAAGCCGTTGTATTCGAACGTCAAGCCAAGCTCGGTGTTGTTTGTCGAGCTGCCCACGTAAGGGCGCTGGGAGACGGGCGTGAGTTCGACGAAGGCGATCCACGTGAAGGACACGACGAGCATCGCCAGGGCGGCGACCGCGATCTGCCAGACGCGACGTGAGACCCGACCCGGGGCGCACACGAAGTAGGCGACGGCGATTGGAGGCACGACGAGGTAGGCGGCCAGCGTCTTGGTGTTGAAGGCGAGCCCGATCAGCACGCCGCAAAAGACCAGCGTGCGCCAGCGGCCGGTTTCGCACGCGCGCAGCCCTGCCCCACAGGCGAGGATCAGCAGCAGGATCAGCACCGGGTCGACGCCGTTCTCGCGCGAGACCGCCACGAACGACGGGAACACGGCCAGCGTCAGCGCGCCCGCGACCGCCGCCCAGACGCCGAAGCGGGGCGCCATCACCCAATACAGCGCCGCCACGGCGAGCACGCCGATGATCGCCTCGGGCAGCAACAGGCTGAGCGGCGAGAAGCCAAACACCTTCGCGCTCGCCGCTTGCACCCACAACGCCAGCGGTGGCTTGTCCACCGTGACCAGCCCGCCGGGGTCGAACGACACGAACAGGAAGTTGTGCCACGAGCGCAGCATCGACTTCACGCCGGCCGAGTAGAAGATGTTGGCGTAGCCGTTCTGGGCCAGCTTGTTGATGTTCAGCACGGCGGACAGCGCGAGCACCCCCGCAAGCGCCAGGTGCGCCGGCGCGAGCCGTGCCAGTCCCCGCTCTCGCTCCAATGGCTCGCGCACTAGATCCACGAGTCCCGGCGTGGCCGGGGGAGGCGCTCATCGGGAAAGCGCGCCGGCGCTCACGCGGAGAGCATCCCGATCAGCCGCTGCAGGTCGCCCTCGTCGTTCCATGCCCCGACGGAGGCCCGCAGCCACGGTCGATCGGGGATGTTGCGCACGATCACGCCGTGCTCGGCCAGCAGCGCCCGCTCCTGCACGGGATCGGGGCTGGCGAATGACACCAGCGTGCTGTCGCCGCGCGGGGCGGCCGCGCGACCGTGCTCGGCGAGCATTGTCACCAGGCGTGCGGCGAGCGAGCGGGCGTGCTCATGCACGGCGGCCCAACCGGCGGACTCCAACACACGGATGGCAGCGAGCGCGCAGGCGGTGGTCTCGGCGCTCAGTGACATCGTGTCGAAGCGCCGCGCGTCCTCGTGCACCTGGGCGTCGAGCCCCGCGTTGGGGTCGGCGAGGTTGACGTAGCCACGTCTGGAGACGCTCAGACGCTCGCGTAGCGCGGGGCTGACCCAGAGCGACCCGGTGCCGTCCGGTCCGCACAGCCACTTCTGCCCGGCGCCGGCGTAGGCGTCGCAGCCGAGCGCATGCACGTCCACGGGGACCGCGCCGATACCCTGGGCGCCGTCGAGCAGCACCGGTACGTCGAGCTGGCCGAGCTCGACGGGCGCCAGCGAGCCGCTGGCCCAGCCGACGTGCGAGCAGGCCACCAGCCGAGTGTGCGGACCGACTGCGTTTGCCACCTCGGCGAACGGCACCTCACGAACCTGTACGCCGCGCAGCTCGCGCGCGGCAGACAGCGCACCCAGCAGCCCCGGGTGCTCCTCGTCGCTGGTGAGGATCTCATCGCCGCGGCCAAGCTCCAGGCCGCCGATGACCAGCGCCATGCCTTCGCTGGTGCAGGTGGTGAGCGCGACGTCAGCGGCATCGGCGCCGAGCGCGGTGGCATAGGCGCCACGCAGCTCGGCGGCGAGCTCGAAGCGCCGTTCGAAGTGCGCCATTGCGCGCCCGTCGGAGAGCTCGCGCTCGAGCTCCCATGCGGACGCCTGCGCCGCGCGCGCAGGCAGTGGCCCGTCGGTCCCCGCGTTCAGGTAGGCGACGTTGCTCAGAACAGGAAACTCCTCGCGCAATCCGGGCAGGCTCACAAACCGCGAGAATACCCCGATGTCCGGCTCTCCTTCGCAGACTCCCCTGTGGGAACCGTCCGCGGTGGCGCGCGAACGCGCCGAGATGACACGCTTCATGCGCTTCGCGGGTGAGCGCCGCGGCGAGCCGTTCGCCGACTACGACGAGTTGTGGCGCTGGTCGGTCGCGGAGCTGGAGGAGTTCTGGGCGAGCATCTGGGAGTTCTGCGGGGTGCGCGCGTCACGGCCATATGAACGGGTGCTCGGTCAGCGTGAGATGCCCGGAGCGCGTTGGTTCCCCGGAGCTGAGCTGAACTACGCAGAGAATCTTTTATTGGGCCCACTCACCCCGGCGCCGAATGCAGACGACCACCTGGTCTCTGAGAACCCACAACCGGCTCCTCAATCGGCCAGCCGCGATCCCGAGGAAGTTGCGGTTCTGCACGCCTCGGAGCTGCGGGATCAGAACCCACCCGCCCAGATCACTAGGGGTGAGTTGACCGCGGAAGTCGCCCGCGCAGCCGGGGGATTACGCGCGCTCGGTGTGCAGCGCGGCGATCGCGTCGTCGCCTATATGCCGAACATCCCCGAGACGCTGATCGCCTTTCTCGCGGTGGCGAGCATCGGGGCAATCTGGTCGAGTGCCGCGCCCGAGTTCGGCGCGCGCAGCGTGATCGACCGCTTCGCGCAGATCGAGCCGAAGGTGCTGCTCGCGGTCGATGGCTACCGGCACGGCGGCAAGGACTTCGACCGCCAGGCCGTCGTGGCGGGCATCGTCGCGGAGCTGCCGACGGTCGAGCACGTCGTTCTGCTGCCGTATCTGGATGTGAATGCCAGCGCCGCAGGGCTCGTCGGCGGCGCGGACGACGTCGAGCGAGCCGGCGCACTCGGGGGCTTCAGCGAGGGTGGGACGCGCGCCGGCCTCACCTGGGCGCAGCTGTTGGAGGGGGGATCTAAAACAGAGCTGACCTTCGAGCAGGTCCCCTTCGACCATCCCCTGTGGGTGCTCTACTCGTCCGGCACCACCGGTCTCCCCAAGGCGATCGTGCATGGCCACGGCGGCATCCTGGTCGAGCAGCTCAAGAAGAGCCTGCACCTCGACCTGCGCCGCGGGGACCGCATGTTCTGGTTCACGACGACGGGCTGGATGATGTGGAACTTCCTCGTCGGCTGCCTGCTCTCAGACGCCGCGATCGTGCTCTACGACGGCAGTCCCGGGCACCCCGACCTGGGGATGCTGTGGGACCTGGCCGAGCGTACGGGGATGACTTGCATGGGCGTCAGCGCCGGCTTGCTCTCGAGCTCGGAGAAGGCGGGGATCGAGCCGGGTCGTGATCACGATCTGAGTGCGCTGCGGGCACTCGGCTCGACCGGCTCGCCGCTGGCGCCGGAGAGCTTCAAATGGGTGTATGAGCACATCAAATCGGACGTCTGGTTGTTCTCCACGAGCGGCGGCACGGATGTGTGCACGGCGTTCGTCGCAGGCTGTCCTTTGTTGCCTGTGTATGAGGGCGAACTGCAATGTCGCGCGCTCGGTTGTGCGGTGGAGGCATGGGACGAGCAGGGTCGTAGCCTCACCGACGAGGTCGGTGAGCTGGTGATCGCAGAGCCGATGCCCTCGATGCCGCTGTTCTTCTGGAATGACCGCGACCCCGCCCACCCCGAGGACCCCACCCGCCCCGGCGAGCGCCTGCGCGAGAGCTACTTCTCGATGTACCCGGGCTTCTGGCGCCACGGCGACTGGATCCGGATCACGCCCCGCGGCGGCGCCGTCATCTACGGCCGCTCGGACTCGACGATCAACCGCCAGGGCGTGCGGATGGGCACGAGCGAGATCTACCGCGCCGTCGCGACCGTTCCGGAGGTGCTGGACGCGCTTGTCGTCGATGTTCCTAGGGGAGAGGGAGAGAAAGAGTTGTGGATGGGACTGTTCGTCGTCCTGCGCGAGGACGCCGAACTGGACGAGGACCTCGAGAAGACGATCAAGCGGCGGATTCGCGAGGACTGCTCACCGCGCCACGTGCCGAACGAGATCCTCGCGATCGACGAGGTGCCGCGCACACTCTCGGGCAAGGTCTTGGAGGTGCCGGTGAAGAAGATCCTGATGGGCGCCCCGCCCGAGCAGGCCGCGAGCATCGATTCCCTGGCCAACCCACGCTCACTCGACTACTTTGTCCAGCTGGCAGGGACGTTTACTTAGCCTCTCAGTTACTTAGCTTCTCAGGCGACCATGGACCGCGCATCGACGCGGCCTACAACCCCATGGATCGACCGACGATCTCCTTCATGATCTCGTTCGTACCTCCATATATGCGCGTCACGCGCGCGTCGGCGTAGGCGCGCGCGATCGGATACTCGAGCATGTAGCCGTAGCCGCCGTGTAGCTGCAAGCAGCGATCGACGACGCGGCCTTGCAGGTCGGTGCACCACCACTTCGCCATCGCCGCATCCTCGGGCGTCAATTCGCCCGCGTTGAGAGCTTCCGCGCAGCGGTCGATGTAGGCGCGTGCGATCTCGGTTTCGGTGCGGATCTCGGCAAGGACGAAGCGGGAGCTCTGAAACGAGCCGATCGGCTGGCCGAAGGCTTGGCGCTCGCGCACGTAGTCGAGCGTCCATCCCAATGCCGCTTCGGCCGCCGCCACGGCGGAGGTCGCGATCGAGAGGCGCTCCTGGGGCAGGTTCGAGACGAGGTAGCGAAACCCCTGGCCCTCCTCGCCGAGCAGGTTCTCGAGCGGGACGTGCAGATCGGAGAACGACAGCTCGGCGGTGTCTTGGGAGTGCTGGCCGATCTTCTCGAGGTTGCGCCCACGCTCGAAGCCCTCCATGCCACGCTCGATCACGAGCAGCGAGATGTCGCGGTGGCGGTTCTGGTGCCCGCCCGCCCCGGTCTTGACGGCGACGATCACGATGTCGGCGTTGATCCCGTTGGTGATGAAGGTCTTCGTGCCATAGACGACGTAGTGGTCGCCTTCATGTCGGGCGCGTGTGGACATCGACGCGATGTCGGACCCGACGCCGGGCTCGGTCATCGCCAGCGCGGTGATCAGGTCGCCGGAGGTGATACCCGGCAGCCAGCGTTCGCGTTGCTCCTCGTTGCAATACGTCAGGAAGTACGGCAGGCAGATGTCGTTGTGTAGCGTGATCCCCAGCCCGAAGCCGCCGACGCCCGCGCGCTGGGTCTCCTCGCCGATCACGAGGTTGAAGCGGAAATCCTCGGCCCCCGCGCCGCCATAGCGCTCGGGCACAGCCATGCCGAGGAAGCCGCCGCGGCCAGCGAGCGCGAACACCTCACGCGGCACGATCCCATTGCGCTCCCACTCGCCGTAGCGGCCCTCATCGCCGAGCACCTCGCGCTCCAGGAACGTGCGAAAGCTCGCGCGGAAGTCCTTGTGCACGTCTTCATACAGGGTGCGTTTCATGCAGCGAGGGACACTACCGGCGTCTGCTCGGCGCGATAGCGCGGCTTGGCGAGCAGCAGTTGCACATCCTGGATCCGCCGCTCGCGAAAGCCACCCTCGCAATAGGACAGATACAGCTCCCACAGCCGGCGAAAGCGTTCGTCGTAGCCCAGGTCCGCCAGCCGCTCGGATGCCTCCAGGAAACGCTCGCGCCACAACGCCAGCGTCCTCGCGTAGTGGGCCGTGATGTCCTCGAGGTGGATCTGCCTGAAGTCGGTTACGCGCGGCAGCTGGCGCGAGATCACCTCCAGCGATGGCAGGCAACCGCCCGGGAAGATATAGGTGTTGATGAAGCTCTTTGACGCCTTCTCGACCTGGTAGGCGCGATCGTCGATCACGATCGCTTGCAGGAGCATCGCGCCGTCGTCCGCAAGCAGCTCCGAGCAGCGGCGGAAGTATGTTGGAAAGTTCTGCCAGCCGACGGCCTCGATCATCTCGATCGACACGAGCTTGTCGTATTCGCCCCGCAGGTCGCGGTAGTCCTCGAGCAGAACCGTCACCTGCTCCTGGAGTCCCGCGGCGCGCACGCGCTCAATCGCGTAGGCGTGCTGTTCACGGGAGATCGTCGTGGTCGTCACGCGGCAGCCGTAGTGCTCGGCCGCGTACACGGCGAACGCGCCCCAACCGGTCCCGATCTCCAGCACGTGGTCGGCAGGACTCAGGCCGAGCTTCGCGCAGACCCGCTCGAGCTTTGTGAGTGAGGCCTCTTCGAGCGTGGCGTGCGGCGAGTCGAAGACCGCGCACGAGTACATCATCGTGGGGTCCAGGAAGCACCCGAACAACTCGTTCCCCAAGTCGTAGTGCGCGGCGATCTGCCGGCGGGAGCGTCCGACGGTGTTGCTCCGCAGCCACCGCATCCAGCGCTGCACGGGGATCAGGACCGGCGCCAGCACGCGTCGCAGGTTGTCCAACGAGCGGACGTTCAGCGCGGCGAGGCGGGTCAGCGCGACGAGGTCCGAGCACTCCCACAGGCCATCCATGTATGACTCGCATAGCCCGACGCTGCCCCGCAACAGCGCCCGGTAGAAGCGGGGCGAGTGCACCTCCAGCGTGACCCGCAGCGGGCGCAGGGCCGGCATGTCCCCGAACGTCAAGCGCTCTCGCTCTCCTTCACATCGCCGTTCTCCACGATGGTCAGCTCACCGCCCTCGATGGAGCGCAAAAGGCGCAGCACGATCCATCTGGCGATCCGGTTCATGTCGGTACGCCTGCCCTCTCCGGATGGGGGAAATACCTCGCCCCGCGCAGCTTCAGCCGCAGCGCATGGGTATAGATGCGCGCGAGGATCCGCGCGGTCAGGAACGGATAGCGCAGCAGCGCGCCGCGCAGGGCGCTCGGGGTCAACTCCCGGCGGTGCAGCGACAGGGTCGCGTCGAACACGCCTGTGCTGTCCGCGCGTAAGGGCTCGTTTGTGCTCCGGCGCTCGCTTGCGTGGTGTAGCTCAGCCGCCCGATGGGACTCGATGTGCACGAGCAACTGCTCACCTGGCTCGGTCAAACGCCAGTCGTAGGTGTGATCCATGCCCATCAAGGGGGAGACGTGCAGCTGCTTCTCCAGTCGCGCTTGCATCAGCCTCACGGTGCCGTGGTCGGCGCTCTCCTGCACCGCCATCACATAGGAATGACGCTCGCCCCAAGGCGTGTTCGTCACGTCGGCCACCACCGCCACGACCCGCTCGCCGGTGCGTCGAAGCAGTAGTAGAAGCTGACGGGGTTGAAGCACTTGCCGAAATAGCGCAGATGTGTGAGCAGACGAATCGGTCCCCGCGGGCGCACGCCGGTTCGCTCGGCCACCAGCTCACGCACGGCGTCGGTGAGGGGCACCTTGGGGTCGCCGAGATAGTCGGAGCGGCGAAACCAGGCCAGGGCCGGTCGGCGCGCCGACCACAGCCAGCGCCCGTCGAAGCAGCCGGGTAGCTCGTCGAGGTCGAGGTAGGCCATGAACAGCGGGTAGCGGAACTCGTTCGTCACCGCTCCCATCCGCCGGTGACGGACCGAGCCCTCGTAGAGGCACGAGTTGATCGGGTGAGTGTCTGTCGGAGAGGTGTCCGGCGGGGTGTTCACAGCGTCACCCCGAACGGCTCGCAGGCTCGCAGGGCGCTGAGCACGCCGTCCTCGTGAAAGCCCCAGCCCCAGTAGGCGCCGCAGTAGTGCGTGCGCTGCGCAAGCCGCCGATCGCTCCGTGCTGGGACTGGGCGGCGACGCCCGCGGGGGTGAAGACGGGGTGGGAGTAGGAGATCGTGCGGATGATCTTCGCTGGGTCGATCGCCTCAGTGCGGTTCAGGGTGACGCAGAAGTCGCGGTCGGCTCGCAGCCGCTGCAGGTGGTTCATGTAGTAGGTGACGGTGCTCAGCGGCTTGGGCTCGCGCAGCAGATGGAAGTTCCACGCGGCGCGCGCGAAGCGGCGGCGGGGGAGCAGGGTGGAGTCGGTGTGGAGCACCGCCTCGTTGTGCTGGTAGGGGATCGCGCCGAGCACCTCGCGCTCGCGCTCGGAGGGGTCGCTCAGCAGCGCGAGCGCCTGGTCGGAGTGGGTGGCGATCACGACCTGGTCGAAACGTTCGGTCTCACGGCCGCTCGGGCCCGCTGGCGGTGATCTCGACGTGGTCCTCGGAGCGAGTGATCGAATGCACCGGCGAATCGAGCCGGATGCGCTCCCGGAAAGGCCGCGTGAGCGCCTCCACGTAGCGCGCCGAGCCCCCCGCGACGGTCGCCCAGCGCGGGCGGTCACGGAAGCCGAGCATCCCGTGGTTTGAAAAGAACTCGGCGAGGAAGCGGACCGGGAACGAGGAGATCTGCCGCGGGTCGGCCGACCAAACGGCGGAGACCTGGGGGACGATCAAACGCTGGATGAAGACCTCGGAGAAGCGCCGCCGCACGAGGAAGTCCTGCAGCGACTCGCCTTGCGGTGAGAGATCCCGCGTCCGCGACCCGCCTCCACGAGCCGCCTGATCCGTCTCGTCCCTCGCCAGTAGCCGCCGCAGCTCGCGGTTGAAGCGCAAGAGGTCGGCGATCATTCGCTGAAAGCGCGGGCTGGCGAGGTTGCGCGGCTGGCAGAAGAGCCCGCGCGGCGTGCCGGCGTATTCGAAGTCCTCGTCCTCGCCCTTCACGGAGAAGCTCATGTTCGTCGCCTGGGTTGCGACCCCGAGCTGGGCGAGCAGCCGCGTGAAGTTGGGGTAGTTGCGGTCGTTCATCACGATGAAGCCGGTGTCCACGTGATGGGTCTCGTGGGCGGTGTCGACGCGGATCGTGTTCGTGTGCCCGCCCGCGTAGGAGCCGGCCTCGTAGATCACGATCTCGTGCTCGCGATGCAGCAGATGGGCCGCGACTAGTCCGGAGACGCCCGCGCCGACGATCGCGATCCTCATCGCGGGACTCCGTCGGCCTCACGGCCGTGGCATGCATCTCTCGCATCGTGTGCCTATCTTCGCTCGGAATCGGGGCAATGGATCATCGGCCGGGAAGGAGTGCGGGGCTCGCGGCGTCGAACAAGAGCGCCGATGAAGCGTGTCGCCACTCCTACCCAGGATCGCCCGCCGGCCAACGGCACGAGCGAGCACCAGAGCCTGTCCAAGTACATCCAGGCGCGCTTCGACGAGTGCTCGCGCTCGCAGAAGGACGTCGCCCAGTACATCGTCGACCATCTCGACGAGGCCGCCTTCCAGACCGCCGAGGAGCTGGCCCGCCGCGCGAACACTTCGAGCTCGACCGTCGTGCGCTTCTCCCAGGCGCTCGGGTTCGAGGGCTTTCCCGAGCTGCAGGCCGCCGCACGCGAGGAATACCGCCGCGTGCACACGAAGAGCGAGCCGAAGAACGGCGCCGGCGCCGCGGCGGAGCCTCGACCCCGCTGTTCTCGCTCGACCAGAACGAGTTCGAGACCGCGCTCACCGCCGACCACCTGAACGTCGAGGAGACCGCCCGCAAGGTCTCGCGCAGCTCCGTGGAGGCGCTGATCGAGGCGATCGTCTCCGCCGAGAAGGTACTCGTCGCGGGCACCGACCAGATGGCGTTCTTCGCCAGCTATCTCAGACACCTCCTGATGCTCCTGGATCTGCGCGTCGATGTCGTCGCGAGCCCCTCCCAGGAGGCGCTCAGCCGCCTCGGGCCGGATCGAGGAGGGCACGCTCGTGATCGGCCTCTCCGCCGGCCGCCCGCATCCGCTGGTGGTGCGCGCGATGAAGCTCGCGCGCCACCGCAAGGCGCGCACCGCGGCGATCACCGACGCGACGCTCTCCGAGGTAGCCAAGCTCGCGCAGATCAAGCTCTACTACTCCTCCAACTCGCCCGCCTACGTGCGCTCGCACACGGCCCTGCTCAGCCTGATCCAGGCGCTCGCCTACGGCGTCTACGCGCAGGACTCGGCGCAGTACGACGACCGCATCAAGGCCTTCCGCCTCAAGTAGCGCGCGCGCCTCTCAGGCTAGACTTCCTCGCATGCGCGACGAGGCGACATTCCGGGTCAAGACCGGCCTGGCGGAGATGCTCAAGGGCGGGGTGATCATGGATGTCGTCACGCCCGATCAGGCCAAGGTCGCCGAGGATGCGGGGGCCGCCGCGGTGATGGCGCTCGAGCGCGTGCCCGCGGACATCCGTCGCGACGGCGGCGTGGCGCGGATGTCCGATCCGGAGATGATCGCGGGGATCCAGGAGGCCGTCTCGATCCCGGTGATGGCCAAGGCGCGCATCGGGCACTTCCTCGAGGCCCAGGTGCTGCAGGCGCTGGAGGTCGACTACGTCGATGAGTCGGAGGTGCTGACGCCGGCGGACGAGGCCAACCACATCGACAAGTGGGCGTTCAAGGTCCCGTTCGTGTGCGGCGCGACGAATCTCGGCGAGGCGCTGCGGCGGATCGGCGAGGGCGCGGCGATGATCCGCTCGAAGGGCGAGGCCGGCACGGGCGACATCGTCGAGGCGGTCCGGCACATGCGCAGCATCAACGGCGCGATCCGCCGGCTGGGCACGCTCGACGACGCCGAGATCGCGACCGCCGCCAAGGAGCTGGCCGCGCCTCTGGATCTCGTTCGCGGGATCGCCCGCGACGGCCGCCTGCCGGTCGTGCTGTTCTGCGCCGGCGGCATCGCCACGCCGGCCGACGCGGCGCTGATGATGGCGCTCGGCGCCGAGGGCGTGTTCGTCGGCTCGGGCATCTTCAAGTCCGATGACCCGCCGGCTCGCGCGAGCGCGATCGTCGAGGCGACGACCCACTGGCAGGACCCCGAGCGCGTGGCGGCGGCCTCGCGCGGGCTCGGCCCGGCGATGGTCAGCCTGGAGAGCTCCAAGCTCGATGGTGAGCAGTTGCTAGCCCAGCGCGGCTGGTAATCGTCCCCACGTGGTCTAGATGGCGGGCGCGCCGCTGATCGGCGTACTCGCCCTGCAGGGTGACTTCGAGGCGCATGGGCGGATGCTGAGCGCGCTCGGCGCTGAGGTGCGCGAGGTGCGGATGCCGGCGGATCTGGACGGCCTCGAGGGGCTCGTGATCCCGGGGGGAGAGTCGACCACGATGACGTTGGGGATCGAGCGCGAGGGGCTGGCCGAGCCGCTACGGGAGCTCGCGGCCGCGGGCACGCCGGTCCTGGGCTCGTGCGCGGGGCTGATCATGCTCGACCGCGAGCATCTCGGGCTGATGGACATTCGCGCTGAGCGCAACGCGTTCGGGCGCCAGCTGAGGAGCTTCGAGGCGGATATCGAGCTGCGCGGTATCGATGGGGATCCTGCCCACCCAGACGCCTCCCGCCTGCTGCGGGCGGTGTTCATCCGTGCGCCGTGGATCGCCGAGCACGGCCCCGGCGTGGAGATCCTCGCGGAGGTGGACGGTCATCCCGTGGCCGCGCGGAGGGGAACATGCTCGCGGTCGCCTTTCACACCGAGCTCGGCGAGGACGATCGGCTTCACCGCATGCTGCTCGCCGGCGTGGCGCGCTCGAGTGCCTCCCAGCCCTGATCGAGCTCGCTCTCGAGCCAGCGGTGAAGCGGACGATGCCGTCTTGCTCCCGTTCGACGACCCGCTCGTCGGCGAGCAACAGGTCGACGTGGCCGAGCACCTCGGAGAGCGTGAGGTAGGCCTGGGTGACGGCGACGTTGCCCCACAGCTCGACCGCGATCTCGTGCGCGGTGCGCGGCTGCGGCGGCGATCAGGCCGTGGATCTTCTCGGCGCGGCGGTCGTGCATGCGGAAGCGTTTGTCGATCAGCGAGACGTGATCGGTGATGGGCTCGCCGTGCCCCGGCAGCACCAGCGCGAGGTCCATCGCTCGCGTCTGTTCCAGCGAGTCCATGTAGGTGATGAGCGCCTGCGGGCGCGGGCCGTCGTAGTCGTCGCTGCAGCCGAGCGGCCGGGCGAGTAGTGGGTTGGAGGAGATGTGCTTGATCAGGTGATCTGCGGCCAGCAGGATCGAGCGATCCTCGTCCAGGAACACGGTGTCCGAGGGGCTGTGCCCGGGCCGGTGCAGCACCCGCAGCGTGCGGTCGCGCAGCTGCAGCTCGCCCCCGTCTTGCAGCGGGCGGGTGACCTCCACCGACGCGCCCCAGGCGCGGAAGCCCGCGGAGACCGCGCGCAGCGCGGTGACGACCTCTTGGGGGATGCCGTGGCGCAGCATCAGCTGCTCGGCGAAGCGGTCTTCCAGGTCGGTCTCGTGGCCGTAGGCGGCCAGGAACGGAGCCAGTTTGTCGAGCGCCGCGACCTCGGCTCCCGAGCGCCTTGCGAGGATCGAGGCCAGGCCGAAGTGATCCATGTGCTGGTGGCTGACGACGAGCAGCTCGATGTCCTCGATCGCGTGCCCGCGCGCCTGGAGCGCCTGCTCGAGCTCGTCCAGCGCCTTGCCGGAGTTGGGCCCCGAGTCGATCAGCGTCAGCGGGGAGTCCTCGATCAGGTAGGCGTTGACCTGCCGACCATGAACGGCGTGGGAATCGCCAGCCGGTGGATCCCGGCCTCGGCGGCGCGTGCCAACAACTCCTCCTCGCCGGGTCGCGTCCGACGGATCCTGCCCGCTCACGAGCGGATCAGCTCCAGCACTTCGTCGCGGCGGCGTTCCATGTCCTCCGCAGAGACGAGCGACTCCAGGCAAAGGCGCAGCAGCGGCTCGGTGTTCGAGGGGCGCACGTTGAAGTGCCAGTCGGGGTAGTCGATCGAGATGCCGTCGAGCTGTTTCTGCTCGGCGTCGGGAAAGCGCGCGGCGAGCTCCGCCATCTTGGCGGCGGGGTCGGAGACCTCGGAGTTGATCTCGCCGGAGATGAAGTAGCGCGAGCGGTAGGGCTCGAGCAGCTCGGACATCGACTTGCCGGTGCGCGAGAGCAGCTCCAGCACGAGCAGCGCCGGGATCGTGCCGGAGTCCGCGCAGTAGAAGTCGCGGAAGTAGTAGTGCCCGGAGACCTCGCCGCCGAACAGCGAGCCCTCCTTGCGCATGCGCGTCTTGAAGAAGGCGTGCCCGACGCGGTTGATGTAGGGGGTGCCGCCCGCGTGCGTGACGGTGTCGGGTACCGCGCGGGAGGCGCGCACGTCGTAGAGGATCGCTTCTTGGGGTGGGCGGGATTCGGATTTTTCGCGAGCAGCGACTCGGCCAGCAGCGCCGTGAGGAAGTCGCCGTCGACGAACCGGCCGGTCTCGTCGATGAAGAAACAGCGGTCGGCATCGCCGTCCCAGGCGATCCCCAGGTCGGCGCCGGCGGCGAGCACTCGGTCGATGATGAACTGGCGGTTCTCCGGGAGCAGCGGGTTGGGCTCGTGCTCGGGGAAGTTCCCGTCGGGCGTCCAGCAGGTCTCGATCAACTCGAGCCCGAGGTCCTCCAGCAGCGGTCCGGCGACAGGCCCGGCCATCCCGTTGCCGCCGTCGACGACGACCTTCAGGGGTCTGATCACCGCAGGGTCGATGAAGCGCAAGACCGCCTCGTGGAACTCGGCGTAGAGGTCGACCTGCTCGATCGAGCCTTCGCTGGATGAGCCGGCCCCGCCCGCCCCGCCCTCGATCATCCGCCGGATGTCCTGGATGCCGCTGTCGCCGGACAGCGCGATCGCGCCCTCGCGCACGAGCTTGCGCCGGTGTAGGCCTTGGGGTTGTGCGAGGCGGTGCACATCAGCCCGCCGTCGAGCGCGCGCGAGCCGACGAGGTAGTAGAGCATCTCGGTGCCCACCTGACCGGCATCGAGCACATTCGCCCCCTCTCCGAGCAGGCCGGCGCGATATCGCTCCGAGAGCTCGGGGGCGGTCAGGCGCATGTCGCGGCCGAGGCCGACGCGCAGCTCGGAGACGGGCTTGCCGGAGAGATCGGAGAGCACGTGCGCGAAGGCACGTCCGATCTGCTCGGCGATCGGGCCGTCGATCTGCTCGCCGTAGAGGCCGCGGATGTCGTAGGCCTTGAAGATGTCTGCTGGGAGGACGCTCATGCGGCCCGCATCCTAAGCTGTATGCCATGTCAGGGCATTCCAAGTGGGCGAGCATCAAGCACAAGAAGGCGATCGTCGACTCGCGCAGGGGCGCGCAGTTCACGAAGCTGGCGCGCTCGATCACGGTCGCGGCGCGCGACGGCGGCGGCGATCCGGTCGGCAACCCAGCGCTGGAACTGGCGATCCGCAAGGCCAAGGAAGCGAGCATGCCGAAGGAGAACATCGAGCGCGCGATCGCCAAGGGCACAGGGGAGGGGGGCGAAGCCGAGGCGATCGAAGCCGTCCTCTACGAGGGGTATGGCCCCGGCGGGGTCGCGGTACTGGTCGAGGCGTTGACCGACAACCGCAACCGCACGGGCGCCGACGTGCGCCACGCCTTCTCCAAGCACGGCGGCAACCTCGGCGAGCCGGGCTCGGTCGCTTACCTGTTCGAGAAGAAGGGCACGATCGTGATCGACGCTGAGCGCTACTCCGAAGACGACCTGATGGCCGCGGTCGAGGCCGGCGCCGATGACATCGTCACCGACGACGGCGTGTTCGAGGTATTGGCCGAGCCCGCCAGCTTTTCCGGTGTGATCGGCGCTCTGGCCCAGGCGGGCGTGGAGACCGAGAGCGCCGAGATGTCCTATCGCCCGACGAGCCTGGTGCCGATCGATGAGGGACAGGTGAGGAAGCTGATGGGGTTGACAGACGCGCTGGAAGAGCTCGACGACGTGGACGACGTGCACGCCAACTTCGATGTGCCCGCAGACGTGCTGGAGCGGGTCGCCGGCTGAGGGCGCCCGTCACGGCCTATCAATATCCCCGCTGCATGAGCGCCTCTGCATGAGTGTCCCCGAGACCTCCTCCCGGCCCCCGGTCGTGATCCTTTGCGGCGGGCGCGGGACGCGACTGCAAGAGCACACGCAGGAGATACCGAAGCCGCTGGTGGAGATTGGCGGCAGGCCGATCGTGTGGCACGTGATCCAGCTGTACGCCGTGCAGGGCTTCCGGATTCTTGCTGGCAACGGGCTACAAGGGCGAGCTGATCGAACGCTTCGCGGCCGAGCAGCAGTGGCCGGAGGGCGTGAGCGTCGAGTGCGCGGACACTGGCTTGGAAACCCCCACGGGCGGCAGGATCAAGCTGCTGGAGGGGCGACTGAGTGGCGAGGGGCACTTCTGCGCGACGTATGCCGACGGGGTGGCAGACATCGACCTGGCGGCGCTGCTGGAGTTCCACGCCGGGCACGGCGCGCTGGCGAGCATGACGGTGGTGCGCCCGGAGCTGCAGTTCGGGGTGACGGAGCTCAACGGAGAGGATGGCAGGGTGACGGGTTTCCGCGAGAAGCCACGCTCAGAGCACTGGATCAACGGAGGTTTCTTCTGCATGCAACGGGACGCGCTGAACTACCTGGAACGCGACAGCGTGCTGGAGCGCGAGCCGCTGCAGCGTTTGGCCAAGGAGAACGAGCTGCGCGCATATAGGCACGAGGGTTTTTGGGAGTGCATGGATACCTACAAGGACGCGGTGGCGCTGAATGACCTGTGGGCATCGGGCAAGGCCCCCTGGCGAGCGTGGGATTAGGGCGTCTCGGAGAGCCGCCGCGCGCGAAACAGCGGCACGGGCTCACGGATACCGCGCAGGCGCCGCTCGCCCGCATAGGACCAGCGATAGGCCTCACGCGCGGACTCGCGCACCTCACGCTCGGCCAGCAGGCTGCCAGGTCGGGCGATCTGAGTGATGCGGCTGGCGAGGTTGACCGGGCGCCCGAACCAGTCTCCGGCGCGACTGAGGGCCGGTCCGATCGCGATGCCGGCTCGCAGCTGAGGGAAGTCCTCAGCCTCGGCCTCGGCGGCGTCGAGCAGGCCGAGCGCGGCGTCGAGCAGCGGCTCGGGCTCTAAGGCCGTGAGCATTGCGGCGTCGCCGATCGTCTTGATCAGCCTCACGGGCGGCGCGGCGACCTCGCTGGCGAGCGCCTCCAGGCGCACCGCCAAGCGCCCGAGCTCGTCGGGTGGGACCTCCTCGCCGAGGCGGGTAAAGCCGACGAGGTCGGCGAAGCACACGGCGATCTCACGCGAGCCTGCGAGCTGTCCACCGCTGCGCTCGGCGGCGTTGATCGCCTCGCTCTGGGCCATCTGGCGCAGGTGGAGGTTCAGCAGATTGGTGACGAGCGGCCCCAGCATCGGGGAGAGCTGTGAGGCGGCGTAAGCGTAGCGCTGAGCGAGTTCGTGCTCGCTGACGCCGGGCTCGAGCACCAAGCGCATGGTCAGGGTGCGCATCGTCTCCGCGGCCTGCGAGAGGCCACGTCCCAGCGTGCGCATCAGGTCGAGGATCTCCTCGTCGGAGATTCCTGCCGCGTGGGCCACGTGGCGCATCCGTACGGCCTCGAGATCGGCCTCGGTGTATACGGCCTCCTCCGGCGCCGCGATCGGTAGGCCCATCGCGCGGCGAACCGCGATCAGGAAGTCTCCTGGCACTTCCCCGCGCTGCGCTATCTCTGCCGCGGTATAGCGGGCGCGCCCCCCGATCACGCGCTCGGCGGGAAGGAACATGAGCGTGCCCGAAGCAGTGGCGCGTTGCAGCTCGGAGGAGGGAACCCCGTCGGCGGCGAGGTACCGAAGCAGCGCCAGACGCTCGGCGCGCTGCTCACCTGCGAGCCCGTCGAGCAGGCCCTCCGCCTCGAAATCGATCTGCTCGTCGCTCATCCCACTCCAGCGTATGACAGGCAGGCGTCCGGCGGCACGCGGAGAATCACAGACGGTGATCGTTCTGGGAATCGACCCTGGCCTGGCAAACACGGGCTACGGCGTGGTGCGCAGCGGGGCGGGTCGGCTCGTGGCGCTCGACGGCGGCGTGATCGAGACGCCCGCTGGGATATCACAGGAGCGGCGCTTGGCGGACATCCATGCGGCGGTGGACGCGCTATTGACTGAGCATGAGCCCGATGCAATGGCGCTGGAGCAGCTGTACTTCGGTCAGAACGTTAGAACGGCGTTTGCGGTTGGTCATGGCCGTGGTGCGGCGATGCTGGCGGCGGGGCAGCGTGGCGTTGCGTGCACCAGCTACACGCCTCAGCAGGTAAAGGCCGCTGTCTGTGGCAACGGACGGGCGGATAAGGGTCAGGTTGCGCGGATGGTCCAGACGCTGCTCGCCTTGCCAGAGCTGCCCACTCCAGATCACGCGGCGGATGCGCTGGCGGTCGCGATGTGCCACGCCAACTGCGCGCCTCTTTCGGCCGCGCTCGCGGGGGCAGTCCGATGATCGGCATGTTGAGGGGAGAGGTGGCGGTTCGGCGGACCGACTACGTCGTGATCCTGTGCGGGGGTGTCGGATATCGCGCCGCGGTCTCGGCGGAGACGCTGCGCCACGTCCCGGCGGTGGGCGAGGAGATCGACACTGCACTCGCATCTGATCGTGCGCGACGATGCGCTTGCGCTGTACGGCTTTCACTCCGAGCAGGAGCGTGATCTGTTCTTGATGTTGCTGTCCGTCCAGGCGGTCGGTCCGAAGGTGGCGCTGGCCGTGCTCTCCGGCGGGACGCCGCGCGAGCTGATGGCGGCGATCGCGGCGCAGGACGCGGACCGCTTTCAGGCGGTGCCTGGGATCGGCAAGCGCACGGCGGAGCGGATCATCGTCGAGCTGCGCGAGAAGGTGGGAGTGGAGATGCTGGATCGGGCGGATTCGGAAGGCGGATCGATCGTTGCGCGCAGGGGCGAGGAGCGGCCCGAGATCAACCAGCGAACGCTCGCGCGCGACGGGCTGATGGAGCTCGGATACAGCCTGGTGAGGCGGAGGATCTGTTGCGGGGCGCCGACGCGGACAGCGCCGAGGAGTTGATCGCGCAGGCGCTACGAACCGCGCGCACAGCATGACCGAGACAGCGGCCCGCATTCAAACTCCTTACCTGGTCCAGAGGACGAGATCGATCGTTCGCTGCGCCCGCGGCGCGTCGAGGACTTCGTCGGCCAGGAGGGGCTGTTGGAGCAGCTTGGCGGTGGCGATCGAGGCCGCGAGTGCGCGGGGGGAGGCGCTCGATCATCTGCTGCTTGCCGGGCCACCGGGCTTGGGGAAGACATCGCTGGCGCAGATCGTGGCGAACGAGTTGGAAGTGCCGTTTGTGCAGACCGCCGGTCCGGCGCTCGAGCGCAAGGGTGACATCGCGGCGTTCCTGACGGCACTGGAGCCGAGGAGCGTGTTCTTCGTGGACGAGATCCACCGTCTCTCGCGCACGCTGGAGGAGACGTTTTACCCGGCGATGGAAGATCACCGTCTACCGATCACGGTCGGGCAGGGAGCGGGGGCGCGCGTGGTGACTCTGGAGTTGCCTCCGTTCACGCTGATCGGGGCGACGACGCGCACAGGGTTGCTCTCGACGCCGCTGCGTGACCGCTTCGGCATCCAAGCGCGGTTGGAGCCCTACGGGATAGATGAGCTCGCCAGCATCGTGAGGCGCTCGGCGGGGATCCTAGAGATCGGCTTGGAGGACGCCGGCGCGATGGCGATTGCGGCGCGCAGTCGCGGCACGCCCCGCGTGGCGAACAGGCTGCTGAAGCGTGTGCGCGATTTCGTAGAGGTACGCATGGAAGGGGTGGTGACGGCGGTGGCGGCTGAAGCGGCGCTGGAGCTGCTGGAGGTGGACGAGCGCGGGCTGGACCGGCTGGATCGGGAGATCCTGCGCACGATCTGCGTGAAGTTCGACGGCGGGCCGGTGGGACTTTCGACGCTTGCCGTGGCGGTGGGAGAGGAGCAGGACACGATCGAGGATGTCTATGAGCCGTATCTGTTGATGCAGGGCCTGATCAAGCGCACCCCGCGGGGCCGCGCGGCAACTCCGGCGGCGTTTGCTCATCTAGGACTCGAGCCGCCCAGCCGTAAATGGTCCCGCGCTGTTCTGAGCGCCGGCTGCCTTACTCTGTCGATCAATGACCCACCCATTCATCTGCCCAAACTGCGGTCACCGCACCTCAGAGCTCGACCGCAACCTCGGCTTCACTCGCCAGCGCAAGGGCTGCACGAAGTGCGGGTTCGCCTTCCTGTTCGAACTGCTCGATGACTACTACCCGGCGCCGGACGCGGCGTTCTTCGTATGCGACGGCGAGGGGCGCGTGATCGGCTGCGGGAAGAACTCCTTCGCCTTCACGGGCCTGGAGGAGGAGGACGTGATCGGCCAGCGCGTGGAGCAGGTGCTGGGGCTGAGCTTCGCAAACGGCGATGATCCGGTCGCGACGGTGCTCGAGTGGGGAGTCAGGGCGCTCGACAAGCCGGTGCAGGTCGCCGGCGAGCGCGACGTCGCGGCGAGAGCGAAGGCGGACATGTTTCCCGCGTATGACGACGACGGCGGGCTGTTGCTCGTGCTGACGCCCGACAAGTAGGCTGCGCGGAGCCGATGACCGACCGCCGCCGCAACACCTTCGTACTGCTGATCGTCGCTCGGGCTCGTGATCCTGTCGCTGCTCGTGATCGTCGGCATCCCCGGCGTCGTGAAGGCGAAGAAGACGCGCCTGGGCCTGGACCTGAAGGGCGGCGTCGAGCTCACCTACCAGGCCCGGCCCGACCGCCCATGCGAAAGTCGACTCCGAATCGCTGAACCGGGCGATCGACATCATGCGCAAGCGTGTCGATGCGCTGGGCGTCTCCGAGCCGGAAATCCAGCGGACGGGCTCTGACGAAATCGACGTGGCGCTGCCGAACGTGAGCAACGTCGGGACGCGCGGAAGCGCAGGTGGGCAAGACCGCGCTGCTGTACTTCTACGACTGGGAGCCGAACGTGATCGGCCCCGACGGCAAGCCGGCGCCGAGCGAATCGACGCGTCACCGGCGGGGAGCAGGCGGCCTCCTCAGAGTCCGGGCTGCTCGAGTACCAGGCGGTGCTGCGCGCCGCCAAACGCCCCGCGATCATCCGCAAGAACGACACGACGCTGAGCCCGGGCTGCACGCCCGAACAGAAGGAAGGCTGCATCTACGGGACCTGGTACCTGCTCGACACCAAGCACGAAAAGGTGCTGCGCGGACCCGAGGAAACCAAAGCGAACCTCTACTCCGAAGGCTTCAAGGCGCCGACGGGCGCAGAGACGAAGGCGGTGCGCGTCAACCCCGGCACCGTGCTCGTGCAGGCGCGCCCGGTGGAAGGGGCAAGCGGCAAGGTCACGCAGGCCTCGCCGAACAGCTGGTACGTGCTCAACGACGACCCGGTGCTGGAAGGCAAGGACATCACCAACCCGCAGGAGAGCTCGGAAAGCGAATCGGGCGAGCCGGACGTGACCTTCGGCTTCGACTCGCACGGCAAGAGCGTCTTCCAGCAGGTCACCAAGGAAATCGCCGAGCGCGGCCAGGAAGCGCAGCTGCCGGGCGTCAGCAAGGAAGCGGCGCTGCAGCACTTCGCGATCGTGCTCGACGGCCAGGTGATCACGGCGCCGTCGATCGACTACACGAAGTACCCGGAAGGGATCGACGCCTCCCAGGGCTCTGAGATCTCCGGCGGCTTCACGCTGAGCACCGCGGAAAACCTCGCCGACGAGCTGCAGTCCGGCGCGCTGCCGATCAAGCTGAACCTGATCTCCCAGTCGCAGGTCTCGGCGACGCTCGGCAAACAGGCGCTCAGCCAGGGTCTGTTGGCGATGCCTGCTGGGCTTCGCCGTCGTGTGCCTGTTCCTGCTGACCTTCTATCGCGTGCTCGGCGCGATCGCGATCGGCGGGCTGGTGATCTACGGGATCTACTACTTCGCGCTGATCAAGCTGATCCCGATCACGCTGACGCTGCCGGGGATCGCGGGCTTGATCCTGACGATCGGGATCGCGGCGGATGCGAACATCGTGATCTTCGAGCGCGTCAAGGAGGAGATCCGCGGCGGCAGATCGATCGTCTCGGGCATCGCCACGGGCTACCGGCGCGGGTTCGCGGCGATCGTCGACGCGAACGTGGTGACGTTCATGACCGCGTTCATCCTGTTCGCGCTGGCGACGGCGGAAGTCAAGGGCTTCGCGTTCACGCTCGGGATCGGCACGCTGCTGACGCTGTTCACCGCCGTGCTCGCCACGCAGGCCGCGCTCGGCGCGATGAGCCGCTCGCCGCTGGTCTCCCACCCGGCCGCGCTCGGCGCGGCGCGGCGCGGGAAAGGCTGGACGTTCGACTTCATGGGCGCCTCGAAGTGGTTCTTCTCGCTGTCGGGCACGATCCTCTTGATCGGGGCGCTGGCGATCGGCGGCAAGGGGCTGAACTTCGGGATCGACTTCAAGTCCGGGACGCGGATCCAGACGGCGTTCGTCAAGCCCGTCAGCGAGAAGCAGGTGGCCGCCGTGATGAAGGCCGACGGCTACGGCAACGCGGAGGTCCAGACAGTTCAAGAGCAAGAGCGTCGCCGGCACGGGCTTTCAGATCTCGACCGAGACGCTGCGCCCGGAAAAGGTCGCGAAGATCAGGGCGGCCTTCGACGCGAAGTTCGGCAACGGCTCCAGCGAATCCGGCACGCCCCACTTGTCCTCGACCTCGATCGGGCCGACGTTCGGCAAAACGGTCGCCAACAGCGCGGTGATCGCGATCATCGCCTCGCTGCTCGTGATCTCCGCGTACATCGCGCTGCGATTCGAGTGGAAGTACGCGATCCCGGTGCTGATCGCGTTGATGCACGATCTGCTGATCACGGCGGGCGTTTATTCGCTGACCGGCCGGGAAGTGACGACGGCGACGGTCGCGGCGCTGTTGACGATCCTGGGGTATTCGCTGTACGACACGATCATCGTGTTCGATCGCGTGCGCGAGAACGTGCCGCGGATGCCGCGCGCCGCGTTCTCGCAGATCGTCAACCGCTCGATGTCGGAGGTGCTGACGAGATCGTTGGCGACGAGCTTCTGCACGCTGCTGCCGGTGCTCGCGCTGCTGCTGTTCGGCGGGGAAACGCTGAAGAACTTCGCCTTCGCGCTGATGGTCGGGTCGCCTCGGGCGCGTACTCGTCGATCTTCATCGCCTCGCCGGTGCTGACCCACTGGAAGGAACGCGAGGGCTCCTACCGCGGCCGCCGGGCGCGGATCGTGCGCGAACTGGGTCGCGTGCCGGCGTACGCGACGGCGCTCGGAGGCGAGCCCGTCGATGTCGAGCCGACGCAGGAGCGCAAACGAACGCGGCGCGGCAGCATCACCGCCCCGGAGGAGCCGGGCGAGCAGATCTCCAGCGACGAGTTCCAGGAACTGGTGCGCGACCTGGATGTCGACGCCGAGCCCAAGCAGCGAGCAGTAGGGTCGCGTCGCTGCCGCGCCGACGCAGACCCCGCAGGAGCAGCTCGATGAGCAGAGTGCCCCACCGACCCCCAGCCCGCGCGCGACCCGGCGGCGGATCTGACGCCGGAGGATCTGGTGCTGAAGGAAGACGCCGAAACGCCGCGAGCGCACCAAACGACCGCGCAACCGCAAACGGCACGGGAGGGCACGCTGATGGGAATGCTCGGCTGGGTGATGATGGGCCTTGCGATCTGGCACTTCACGATCTTCCTGCCCGACCGCTTCTGGGGCGGGATCGTGGGCGCGTTCGTGGGCTCGCTGGTCGGCGCGATCGTGGTGGGCCTGATCATCTACGGCGTGAAAGTCTCGGCCCTGGAGATCCCGGGCGAGAAGGCGACGGACATCGCGGTCGTGCTGTACGCGGTCCCGGGCGCGCTGCTCGGCATCGCCGCCGTGTACCTCGAGGGCATCCGTCGAGAACGGCGCGGCTGAGACGTAGAGCGA
Source organism: uncultured Solirubrobacterales bacterium (assembly GCA_963804555.1). Lineage (GTDB taxonomy): Bacteria > Actinomycetota > Thermoleophilia > Solirubrobacterales > Solirubrobacteraceae > Palsa-744. Next base: position 165,449 of record CAWDQX010000003.1, on the reverse strand, counting down.
GCCCGGGCGAGTTCCGTCTCGCTCGAGCCGTAATCTGGTCGGGGTGGAGGGAACTCGCTTTGAGATTCGCGATTGCCCGCCGGGCGATGTCGAGCTGCTGGAGCGCGAGCTGGGGGTGAGCGGGCCGCTCGCGCAGATCCTGGTGCGGCGCGGGCTGGCCGAGCCGGCGCGTGCACGCGCGTTTCTCGCGGCTGACGAGGAGCATCCGCCAACCGCGTTCGCGGGTATCGAGCGGGCGATCGAGCCGATCCTGCGACACGTCGGGAGCGGCGAGCGGATCACGATCCACGGTGACTACGACGTCGACGGCATCTGCTCCACGGCCGTGCTGGTGCGCTCGCTGCGCCGCCTCGGGGCGAACGTCGACTGGTACCTGCCTGACCGCGCCACCGACGGCTACGGCCTGAATCCGACGACGGTGCAGCGGCTCGCGCAGCAGGGCACGCGCCTGCTGGTGACGGTGGACTGCGCGATCACCGCCGTCGAGGAGGTGGAAGCGGGCGAAGGCGCTCGGGATGGAGGTCGTGGTCACCGACCACCATGCTCGCCGCGCCGACGGTCGTGCTGCCCGATGCCCCGATCGTGCATCCCGCGATCTGCGACTACCCGTGCCGGGATCTGTGCGCCACGGCGGTCGCCTACAAGTTGGCCCAGATGCTCGAGCAGCGCCTTTGCTTCGCGGGACTGCGCTGGATGCGGTCGCTGCCCCGCACGTTGCGCGCGCACTGGAGGAGGATCTCGACCTCGTGGCGCTGGCGACGATCGCCGATGTAGTCCCGCTCGTGGGTGAGAACCGCACGCTCGTACGGCGCGGTCTGCGTGCGCTCGCAGGCACCGCCAAGCCCGGGTTACGCGCGCTGATGGCGGTCGCTCGGATCGATCCGGGCAAGCTCAACGAGCGCTCGGTCGCCTTCGCGCTGGCACCGCGGTTGAACGCCGCCGGGCGCCTACACCGCGCCGATGCGGGGCTGGAGCTGATCCTGACCGAGGACCCGGCGCGCGCCGCGCAGGTCGCGCAGGAGCTCGACCGCGCCAACTACGAGCGCAGGCAGGTGGAGACGCGCATCCGCTACGAAGCCGAAGCCCAGATCGCGGCATTGGACCCCACCCACCCGCGCTCGGCCTATGTGCTGGCGGGCGAGGACTGGCACGCTGGCGTGATCGGGATCGTCGCCTCGCGGCTGGCCGAGCGCCACCGGCGCCCGGTCGTGCTGATCGCGCTTGAGCCGGGGATGTCGGCAAGGGCTCGGGGCGCAGCATCGACGCTTTCGACCTGCTCGGGGGTCTCACCGCCTGTGCTGGGCACCTGCGTCGCTTCGGCGGCCACCGCGCGGCGGCGGGCCTGGAGATCGAGCGCGGACGCGTCGAGGAGTTCGCCGAGGCGTTCTGCGCGCACGCCGAGGAGGTGCTCTCAGCGGCGGACACGGCCCCCCTGGAGCGAGTTGACGCTGTCGTGGGATGTGATCAGCTGGGGATGGAGCTTGCGGAGGAGCTGCTCTCGCTGGCTCCGTTCGGCCGCGGCAACCCGGGCGTGGCGCTGTTCGTCGCCGATGCCATTTCGGCGATCTGCGTCCGATGGGCGAAGGCAAGCATGCGCGCTTCACGGTGCAATCCGGCGGAGCCCGCGCTCGCGGCGTCGCCTTCGGGATCGGCGGACGCCTACCGGTCGCCGCGGGAGAAGCCGGCCGAAGCGACCTTCACGCTGGAGATCAACGAGTGGAACGGCGTCACCGAGCCCCGTCTGGTGCTCCGTCACGCGCGGCCCGCCGAGCAGCCACTCGAGCAGCCGGTACGCGATCTCGACCCGTCGGCCGAGGGCGAGGATCTCGTGCTGTTCGCGTGAGCTGAGGCGATCGCTTCAATCCGGGCGGTCCGTCCCCTACCCTTAGAGCATGGCGATCGCAAAGGATTCCAAGAGCCCGCCTGTCGCTGAGCTGCCAGAGCGTCCCGCCACGCTCGAGAGTGCTGTGGCTCGAGGCGCCGCCGAGCGTCTGGATCTGAACGAGTTCGAGCGGCGGCTGCTCGGAGACCTGTTCGCGATCGTCTCCGAGCACGCGAAGGACTCGGCGGTGGAAATCGACCGCGACCGCGTGCGAGACGCGTTTGTGTTCGCCTGCGAGCACCATGCGGCGCAGCGACGCAAGTCGGGCGAGGACTTCATCGTGCACCCCGTCCGCGTGGCGCGCATCTGCGCGGGCATGCGGCTGGATACCGAGACGCTGTGCGCGGCACTGCTGCACGACACGGTGGAGGACACCTCCGCCTCGATCGAGGAGGTGCGCGACCGCTTTGGCGAGGAGATCGCGCAGATCGTCGACGGCGTGACGAAGCTGACCGGCATCGCTTTCCAGTCGCGTGACGAGGCGCAGGCGGAGAACTACCGCAAGATGATGGTCGCGATGGCCACCGACGTGCGGGTGATCCTGATCAAGCTCGCCGACCGGCTGCACAACATGCGCACGATCGACGCGATGGCAAAGCAGAAGCAGATCGAGAAGGCGCGGGAGACGCTCGATATCTACGCGCCGCTGGCCCACCGCTTGGGTATTCACGCGATCAAGTGGGAGCTCGAGGACCTCGCCTTCGCGACTTTGCATCCCCGCAAGTACCAGGAGATCAAGGGACTCGTCGCCCAGCAACGCGACGAGCGCGAGCGCTACGTCAGCGAGGCGGGCGACTACCTCCGTGACGAACTCGCACAGGTCGGCATCGAGGCCGAGATCGCCGGTCGCGCCAAGCACTTCTACTCGATCTACTCGAAGATGACGAAGAAGGGACGCGAGTTCAACGAGATCTATGACCTCACCGCGATGCGCGTGATCGTTGACTCGGTGAAGGACTGCTACGGGACCGTCGGCGTGATCCACTCGCTGTGGAAGCCGCTGCCCGGCCGCTTCAAGGACTTCATCGCGATGCCCAAGTTCAACATGTACCAGTCGTTGCACACGACGATCATCGGCCCTGAGGGCCGGCCGCTGGAGATCCAGATCCGCACCCACGAGATGCACGAGATGGCTGAGTTCGGCGTGGCCGCCCACTGGATGTACAAGCAGCCACCCGGGTCTGGCAAGAGCGAGAGCGGCGATCGGGCGGGCGACGGCGAGCAGGCGGGCGGTGCTCCGTTCAATACGGGCGAGGACGCCAAGCTGAAGTGGCTGCGCTCGATGCTCGACTGGCAGAAGGATCTGCTCGACCCGCAGGAGTTCATGGAGACCCTGCGCACCGACTTGTTCGAGGACGAGGTCTACGTGTTCACCCCCAAGGGCGAGGTCAAGTCGCTAGCCGCCGGCGCCACGCCGCTGGACTTCGCCTACGAGGTGCACACCGAGATCGGCCACCGCTGCGTGGGCGCTCGCGTGAATGGGAAGATCGTGCCGCTGCACTGCGAGCTTTACTCCGGCGACATCGTCGAGATTCTTACCGCCAAGCGCGAGCGTGGGCCTTCGCGCGACTGGCTGGCGATGGTCAAGACCACACGCGCGCGCAACAAGATCAAGGCGTGGTTCAAGGCAGAGTCGCGCCAGGACACCGAGCACGTCGGACGGGACCTGCTGCAGGAGCACCTGCGCAAGCATGGTCTACCTGCGCAAAAGATCACCGGCTCGGCACTGCTGGCTGACGTGATCCGCGAGGTTGGCTATCGCAAGGCGGATGACTTCTATATCGCTCTGGGCGCCGCCAAGGTCTCGCCGAAGGTGGTGGTCAACAAGGTGATGCAACGCCTCAAGCAGGGCGAGGCCGCCGACGGTGAGGCGACCGCGGCCGACCTGCTGCGGGTGGGGCGCGCGCGGCGGCGGCCGACCAAGTCCTCCGGCCAGTACGGGATCCGTGTGGATGGTGTCGAGGACGTGATGCTGCGCTTGGCGAAGTGCTGCCGTCCCGTGCCAGGTGATGAGATCGTCGGCTACATCTCGCTCGGTCGTGGCATCACGATCCATCGCGAGGACTGCCCCAACTCGGTGCTGCTGCGCAAGGATCCCGAGCGCTTTACGAATGTCACCTGGGAAGGCGACCAGAGCACGGCGTTCGTCGTTGAAATTCAGATCGATGCGTGGGATCGCCACCGCTTGCTGGAGGATCTCTCGCGCGTGTTCTCCGAGTCTGGCGCGAATATCCTGGAAGCGCGTTGCCTGTCCACCCCCCCGATGGTCAAGAATCGGTTCGTCGTGGAGGTAGCCGACACGCATACGCTGAAAGGGGCGGTGACCCGTCTGCGCAACATCGAGTCGGTATTCGATGCCTACCGCGTCACGCCCGGCGCCGGATAGCTCCCCGCGCCCGCGTGGGACGCTCCAGGGAGGGATTCAGCTAACGATGTGAAGCGCCCGCGGCAGGATCGAATAGCGCGCCTCGGCGACCTCGCCGATGTAGTCGCCGTCGACCTGCAGCGGCAAGAGACGCCCGTCGGCGCTCTGCACGGTCAACTCGGTGAGCTCGGGGAAGCTGCTCACATGGCGATGACGCGTGATGCGGGCTTGGCGGGAGAAGGCTCGCCAGGCGATTGAAGGCATGTCCATCGGCGCGGCTCGATGCAGGATGCATCCGGCCAGTGTCCCTGAGTCGAGCGCCGCGCCCTCGGCGATCTCGATCGGCCGGTTCTGGAAGTAGGTGAAGGGGGAGCCGTTCTGCACGATCGTCGTAACGCCTTCAAGCCTCTCCTCGTTGGTGTGCGCCACCATCCGTGGTGGGTGCACCAAGTAGCGGCGGGTGAAAGTGCTGATCGCGGCCCACGTGAAGTAGTAGGCGCCCAGACGCGCCTTCAGGCGCGGGTTGGAGTCGACTCGCTGCACTACGCTTGCGTCGACACCGAGGCCTGAGGCGAAGGTGAAGCAGCGGCCGTTGACGACGCCCAGATCGACCTTGCGAGGGCGCCAGTCATCCGCCATCGCAAGCAGGTGCTCGGTCGCGTCGACGAGCTCTCCGGGGATGCCGAGCATCTTGCCGAAGACGTTGGCCGATCCGCCGGGAAGGCAGGTGAGTGGGGTGGAGGATCCGAGCAGGCCGTTGGCGGCCTCGTTGACCGTACCGTCGCCGCCAAAGGCGACGACGACGTCATAGCCCTCGTGCGCGGCCTCCCGGCACAGCTCGGTGGCGTGACCCTGGGCCTCGGTGTCGACGGCGTCGACCTCGAAGCGACCCTGCAAGGCGTAGAGGACCAGATGGCGCAGGCGGTCGGAGACCGTGGTTGCGTAGGGGTTGACGATGATCAACATGCGCCGCTTCGTTGCGGCCTTCAGTGGCTCGAAGCCCTGTGGCGTCCTAAGCCGATCGACCTCGTGCACGGGTGAGCTCATGGCAAGGCCTACACCGCACCGATGGGAGTGTTACCGGCTCTCTAAAAAGCTCTTGCGTTCGTGTTGTATTCGCCCGCCCAACCGCTATACTTCAGCCGGACACATCCAGAGGGGTGGAGGGCCTGGCCCTACGAAACCCCGGCAACCACCGTCAAAGTCACAGACGGGAAGGTGCCAATTCCAGGAGATGTGTGGCGGGCTTCGCGCTCTTTGCCACACGTGACACGGCGAAGACTAGAGCGAAGGAGCCCAATGGCTGTCAGTCATCTGCAGTGCAAGGAGTGTAAGGCCCAGTATCCGCTGGAGGCGCTGTACGTCTGCGATCAGTGCTTCGGGCCGCTGGAGGTCGCCTACGACCACAGCCGCTCGAGCCTCGACGTTGGTGAGTTGCGCCGTCGCATCCAGGGCGGTCCGCAGAACATCTGGCGCTACGCGGACTTCCTGCCCCTGGCGGGTGGGCCTCCAGGTCCCTCCGGCCGGCTGGCCTCGCGCGTGGGCCTGCCGGCGGGGTGCACGCCGCTGATCCGCGCCGATCGTCTCGCCGAGCGGTTGGGGTTGCGCGAGGTGTGGGTCAAGAACGACGCCGCCAACCCGACACACTCGTTCAAGGACCGTGTTGTGTCGGTAGCCGTCACGCGGGCGCGTGAGCTGGGCTTCGAGACGATCGCGTGCGCCTCGACCGGCAACCTCGCCAACTCGGTGGCCGCCCACGGCGCGGCGCTGGGAATGGACTCCTACGTCTTTATCCCCGCGGATCTCGAGGAGCAGAAGATCCTCGCCACGGGCATCTATGGGACCAAGCTCGTCGGCGTGAACGGTAGTTACGACGACGTCAACCGCTTGTGCACGGAGCTGTGCGCCGAGCGTGACTGGGCGTTCGTGAACATCAACCTTCGCCCTTACTACGCCGAGGGCTCAAAGACGCTGGCGTTCGAGATCGCCGAGCAACTGGGCTGGGAGCTGCCAGACCGCTGCGTAGTGCCCGTGGCCTCGGGCTCTCTGTTCACGAAAATCGCCGCGGGCTTTCAGGAATGGACCGAGCTCGGGTTGATCGGAGACCCCGCCCACCCCCCCGCCCGCCCGCTGCCGCGCATGAACGGAGCTCAGGCCGAGGGATGCTCGCCCGTGGCCAGCGCATACGCCGCCGGCCACGATGTCTGCCGTCCGGTGAAGCCGAGCACGATCGCCAAGTCGCTGGCGATCGGCAACCCCGCCGACGGCCCCTACGCGCTCGATCTAGCCCGCCGCACGGGCGGCTCGGTGGATGCGGTCAGCGATGAGGAGATCCGGGCGGGCATCAAACTGCTGGCCGAAACGACGGGCGTCTTTACCGAGACGGCCGGGGGTGTCACGACAGCCGTGCTCTCGAAGCTCGCCGCGCGCGGCGACATCGATCCCGACGAGCGCGTCGTGCTGGTGATCACGGGTGATGGTCTGAAGACGCTCGATGCGGTGCGCGACACGTTTGAGACATACAAGATCGAGCCAAGCGTGGAGGCGTTCGAGAGCAGTGTGCCCGAGGTTCAGGCAGTCGAGGGTCTGCGGTCATCGGCCGCCTCTGTAGTGGTCTGATGGCGGTGCTCGTGAAGATTCCCACGCAGCTGCGCACCGCTGCCGAGGGTTCGTCTGAGACGGAGGTCCAAGGCGCTACCGTGGCCGAGGTCCTGAACGATCTGTACGAGCGCTATGGCGAGCTGCGTGAGCGCATCTGCAACGAGGATGGGTCGCTGCGGCGTTTCGTGAATGTCTACCTCAGCGGCGAGGACATTCGCTTCATGGACGGTCTGCAGACGCCTGTGCCCGACGGCGCTGAGCTGACGATCCTGCCCGCCGTCGCCGGCGGCTAGGACGCCGCAGGCGCGGCGCCCAGGCTACGTCCTCGTGCGCTCGTGTGCGGAGCACACGTCGCTTACTCTCCTTGCCTGGCTTGGCCTGCGACGCCCTAGAAGCCCGTTAGCGGGATGCGCCGGCGGGCGACGTCACGTGGATCGTCGCCGGTGCGGCATGCGTGGTCGCGCTCGGTGTCGATCCGCTGAAGCCGATTGTCGATACGAGCCCGGCGGCGCACATCGCTCCGATCGTCAGCCCCCGCAGCCGGCGTGGGGTGAGCCAGCCGAAGTTGTGGGTCTGCAACCACGACCGGAAACCCGTCGCGGCTGAGGCCGCTGCCATTGCACAACCTGCACACATGCCTTTAGCGTAGCGATCTCGCTCACGATCGGTCGGGGGTGCCGGCGCGTCCCTCCAGGCGCCTTTGCAGTTCCGCGCCGCGACCTGCCGCGACCGCTCGGGCGGCACGCGCCTCGCTTAGCTCGAGACCCTGGGCTTGGGCGAAGTCGAGCAGGTCTTGGCGCTCCTCGCTCTCGCGGGCAGCTCGCAGGAACAGCCAGCAGAACAGACAGAGCGTGAGGATCGACTCCTCCACCATCATGATCGCCCCGGCGATGTTCTGATCGGCGAGCGGGGAGATGTGGTGGAGCGCCTCGCCGTGCAGGTAGAAGGGATAGAAGACGGTGCCTGACCACAGGAAGATGTTGCCCAGCACCGTGCCGGCCAGGCGCACGGCGACGATGTAGATCAGCTTGCCGAGATTGCCGAACCAACTCGGCGTCGGCAGCGGGCCGAACAGGCACATCCACATGTTGATCCCAAAGCCGAGGAACATGGCGTGCTCGAGCGCGTGCACGCCCGAATGGCGCAGGGCCGCCTGGTAGAGGGCGGGAGCGTGCCAGCCATACAGATCGATCGCCCACAGCGGGAACGCGATGGCGGGATGCGAGAGCGCACGCAGGCGGTCGAACAGCCTGATCTTCAGGATCGGGGCGAGCAGTGGCCCCGTGAGGCCGAGGACGATCAGCAGCGCCGCGATGTCGCCCAGCAGGAGATGCTCGATCATGTGCATGTACAGCAGGTCTTGGCTGGCGGAGCCGAGCGATGTGAGCGCCGCGGCGATCACGATGAAGCCCCCGTAGAAGCACGCTTGGCGCCAGCCAGGCACCGGGCGGCCGTCGAAGGCGAGGGTGCGCACCCGCCGCGCATAGAGCAGACCGAGGATCGCCAGCGGGCCGAGCTGGAAAGCGGCCGAGATGTCGGTCGAGACGGCGAGCGGGAGGGTCAACACAGGTGTGCAGCCTAGAGCGCCGGGGGCTTGCGGGTAGCAGAGACGATTCGGGCTGAAGATTCAAGAGCCTGAGTCCGGGAGGCGTGGTAGCTTGTGAGCTGATGAGCACGCTGGCCTGCCTGATGCATTGGTACATATCGGCGCTCTACGTTGCTCCCGTCGTGGCTGTCGGCGGCTGGGGTTGGTGGAGCACTCGGAAGATGTCCCGGCGCCGCGACCCGCCGCGCAGCACGCCCGCCGCGTAGTCCACACCTGGCGGCATAGCGCGCACTTGGTGTAGCTCGCCGGCTGATCAGGGCGAAGGGCGTCAGGGCTACTCAACGCTCTGAGGCTTCGAGATTTCTTCACCTCCGTTGAGGTGTGCCTGATCCCAGTCCAGTTAGCTACCGGTATGGCTACTCAAACACTCACTCGCCCCATCGTCGGCGCTGGCGAAATGACTGAGATCTTCGATGGGGTCGCCTGCTTGGACGAGCGCGTGCGTCGCCAGGCAATGCCGGCCCAGCCCACCGAGGCGGGCCGCTACATCGAGGTCCAGGGGGCCGAGGAGCGGCTGTTGATCCCGCTGGGGAATGGTGTCACCCACATCGGCCGCGGTCTCGCGGCCGACTTGCATCTCGACGAGGACTCGGTTTCCAGGCGCCACGCAATCCTGGTCTATCGCCGTTCGGGCTCCCGCATCCTCGACGATCGCTCCTCCAACGGCACATTCGTCAATGGCCGTCGCGTCACGCAGGCGAATCTGCAGGATGGCGATGTGCTTGTGCTCGGGAGGGTCGTGCTGCGGTACCTGGAGGTTTGAGCGCAGCACGGGCGATGCTGTAGATACCGCCGCAGGGGTCAGTGACCGAGGCTGAATGAGCCGCTGAGAACGGTCGGCCCAGGATGAGTCGCCCGGCTGTTCGTCTCACGCGTCAGCAGGATCTCGTGGTAGTCGCCGGCATTGGCTGGTAGCAGCGTTCCAGCCTCTAGGCGGCCGTTGGAGCCGACCGTGGGAGTCTTGCCCAGCGGCGTGGAGCTCGTCGGAGAGTTGTAGAGCCAGACGGCATAGAAGGAGCCCGTTGGCGGCGATGGCAAGTGTTCTGCCGCGAGGTAAATGGCGTGCTTGGAGGCTTCGGAGAGGACCTCGACCAAACCGATCGCCTTGCTGCCCGGTTCGGGCGAGGTGAGGGCGATCTGCTTGTCAACGGCCGGCTTGGAGGTGCTCGATGTGCTCGCGCTTGTGGAGGTGCTCGAGCTGTTTGGGGTCGTCGCTGCGGTGCTTGTGCTGGAGCCGGTCTGGGCGCTCGACGCTTTGTGGGAGCCGCCGCCACTCGTGATCAGGATCACGGCTACCACGACGATCACGACGAGTGCCGCGAGCAGCAAGGCGCCACCACGCCTGGAGCTGGGCAGCGAACTGGTGGCGGATGTCTGCGTCTGCCCGCTGCCGTCACCTGCCTGCTCGTGGATTGCGCCGTGAATCTCGCCCGGCTCCTCCGCGAGGGCGTCGAGTGCCGCGCGGGCGCGGTTGCGGACGGCGCTCTGGGGAATAGCGAGCATGTCCGCGATCTCAGCCTGGCTCTTGCCTTGCCGTACCAGCAGCAGGAGCACCGCACGTTGGTCGGGTGGGAGGTCGTCTAGTCGGCTCATGTCGAGAGGGTGCGTAGGCTATCGTGGCGCCGGGATGGTCACGCCGAGCGCCGAGCAGCTCAACGAGTTCATGGTTGGGTTCGACCGTCTATATGGCTTGCATCTGGTGGAGTTCTCCGATGGGGATGTACGCGCTCGGGTGGAGCTGCGTGAGGATCTGAAGCAGCCTATGGGTCTGCTTCACGGAGGCGTCTATGCCTCGATCGCCGAGTCGCTGGCCTCGCTCGCCACGGCGCTGGGGGTGCTCGATCGTGGTGAGGTCGCGATGGGCCTGTCGAACAGCACAAGCTTTCTGCGCCCGGTCACCGAGGGCGCCGTGCACGCCCACGCGACACGGCTGCATCGGGGTCGTACGACGTGGGTGTGGGACGTGCGGTTTTGCGATGACGCTGGCCGGATGTGCGCGGTGACACGGATGACCATCGCCGTGCGTCCGGCGCCGGTCAGCTGACAGTTTCAGTGACCGCGCGGCGAACGCAGAGCGCGCAGGGGGTTAGGCGTCTGGCCGGGCAGAGGCTGATCGGCAAAGCCCGTGTCTGGAAGCGGCGAGGGCAGGATCGCCGCTGGTGCGCCGACGTCGTTGATCGGTACGGCCCGCTCGGCGGCGCTACGGGCAAGATTGGAGTCCTCGGCGTAGATAGAGAGGATCACGCCGGCGGTGGGAAGCTCGATTGTGTCGTCTCCTTGCGCCGCCACGCCGGTGACGCCTCGAATGTGAACAGCGCGATGCGGCTGTGATCCAACCGCGATGAAGCTGTTGTCGGGCGAGGTGACCACACGCAGACGCGGAACACAGGTGTTCTGGCCGCCCGCCGCACAGTCGCCATACTGGACGGCGAACGCGCCGCCGGGGTCCTCGGAGGCTTCGGTGATCGCCATTCCCTGGAAGGAGCCGCCCAGCCAGTAGACGGGGTAGGGGGCGAGGAGCAGGCCCTCGAGCGTCGTCTGAGAGATCGGCTGGTCCTGGAGGGTGTCGCCACAGGCTCCGAATGCGATGGCGCAGAGCGCGAGCACGAGCGCGACCGGGCCGTGACACAGGAGAGGGGAGCCGCGCATCGTCAGCCTCGGTAGCGGTTGGTGATGGGCATACGCCGGTCGCGGCCGAAAGCGCGTGTGGTGACCTTGATACCTGGCGGCGCCTGGCGGCGCTTGTACTCGGCGAGGTCGACGAGGCGGATCGTGCGATCGACCTCGTTGGCAGGTAGGCCCTCGGCGATCAGCTGCTCACGGCCTTGGTCCAGCTCGATGTAGCCGTAGAGGATGCGGTCGAGCAGCTCGTAGGGGGGCAGCGAGTCCTCGTCGCGCTGGTCGTGGCGGAGCTCGGCCGAGGGCGCGCGGGCGAGGATCGACGGGGGGATGGGGGTCTTCACCATCCGCGTGCCGTCGGGTGGGGGGAGGTTGGCGATGGTCCCGACCGAGGAATTACGCCACTCGCACAGGCGGTAGACGAGGGTCTTGGGCACGTCCTTGATCACGGCCAAGCCCCCGGCGAGGTCGCCGTAGAGGGTGGTGTAGCCGACGGACATCTCGGACTTGTTGCCAGTTGTGAGCACCAGCCAGCCGAACTCGTTGGAGAGCGCCATCAACAGATTGCCGCGAATCCGAGCCTGGAGGTTCTCCTCGGTGAGGTCTGGGCCCTGACCGGCCCCGTGCTCGGCGAGCTCGGAGCGGAGCGTCTCGGTGTAGGCGTCCATGACGGTCTCGATCTCCAGTTCGTGCGCACTCAGCCCGAGCGTGGCTGCCAATGCGCGTGCGTCATCCTGCGTGGCGGAGGAGGAATAGGGGGAGGGCATGATCGCGGCGCTCACGCGCTCGGCGCCGAGCGCATCCGCCGCCAGGCAGGCCACGAGGGCGGAGTCGATCCCACCGGAGAGGCCAAGGATGACGTGCGAAAAGCCGTTCTTCTCGACGTAGTCGCGCAGTCCGAGCATCAACGCCGCATAGATCTCGGCCGCTTCGGGTGCGATCGGCTCGGCCATTGCGGGAGTGACTGTTGCCCGCCGCCCAGCCTCCGCGGGATTGTCGAGATCGAGATCGCACACGAGTAGGTCCTCCTCGAACTGCGCTGCGCGGACGAGTATCTGGCCTGTGTGGTCGACGATGAACGAATGGCCATCAAAGAGGAGCTCGTCTTGACCGCCCACGAGTCCGCAGAACGCGATCGGAACACCGTCTTCGCGGGCGCGCTGGGCGAACATGCGCTCTCGTTCGGCGCCCTTGCCGGCATGGTAGGGCGAGGCGGAGATGTTGATGATCAGCCGCGCACCGTCGGCTGCCTCTTCGGAGGCCGGGGGGCCGGGCAGCCAGATGTCCTCGCACACCGTCAACCCGATGCGCTGCCCCTCCACTTCGACCGTCGCTCCCGCGACGCCGGGCTGGAAGTAGCGTTGCTCGTCGAACACGCCGTAGTTGGGCAGATGAACCTTGCGGTAAATCGTCTGTATGACTCCATTGGCGAGCACGGCGGCCGCGTTATAGACGTGCTGGGCGCGCTCCGGGAAGCCCACGATTGCGAGGACGCCATGCGTTTCCTTCGCGAGGCCTGCCAGCGCTGCCTGAGCATCTGAGAGGAAGTGCTCGCGGAGCAACAGATCCTCGGGGGGATAGCCGGTGAGGGCGAGCTCTCCGAACAGCACGAGATCCGCCTCGGCCTCCCGGGCGGCATCGATGCCCGCCCGGATGCGCTCGGCGTTACCGGTGATGTCGCCCACCGTGGCATTCATCTGGCAGAGAGCCAGCCGCACTTTGGGGGAAGCCTATCCCGTCAGCTCTGCACGGCGGGAGGCTTACCGAGCGCAGAACGGCCGTTGCGAGGGCTCGCCACGGCCTTGCGTGGCGGTTTCACTCCGTTGGCCTGGACCCCACCGGCGCGGCTTGCGCCACGGGCTTTGCTACGAGCTTTCGAACGCGTGGTTGGAACCTTCGCCGCGCGAGCCAGCGAGGCGATCGCCCAGCGCAGGTCGCGCGCGATCCCCTCGAGGCCGGGCAGCGCGTCGTAGTCGGCGAGCAGGCCGAAGCCGAGATGGCCGTCGTAGCTCATGACGGCGATCCCGAGCGCCTGGCGACGGGCGAGCGGCACGACCGGGTAGAGCACCTGCAGCCGGCGGCTGAGCAGATACAGCGGGAACTGCGGTCCGGGTACGTTTGTGACGACGAGGTTGAAGAAGCGCTGGCGCGCCTGCAGCCGTGCCGCCTGGCTGAGGATCGTAGGTGGCGCGAACCCGGCGAGGTTGACTAGCGCCTGGGCGCCGACGGCTTGACCGGACTCCTTCAGGCTCTTCATCTCGCCGCTGATCTGCCGCAGGCAGTCCACCGGATCTTCGACGCCGACGGGCAGCGGCGCCCACATCGCGGCTACCTGGTTGCCGAGCGCTCCGCGCTGAGAGTCGGCGCGCACCGACACTGGCACCATCGCCTTCAGCACCAAATCCTCGGTGTCGTGGCCTCGAGCGCGTAGATAGCGGCCCAAGGCGAGGCTGACCGAGGCGAGCACGACATCGTTCAGTGTGCCGCCGAGCGCGTCCTTGATCGCCTTGAACTGCGCGAGATCGCCGTCTACGAAGGTGTAACGCCGGTGTGGCCCGATGTCGACGTTGAACGGGCTCGGCGGTGCGGGAGCGTTGATGCCAGCGAGGGTCGTGGCGCCGATACCCACGAGGCCATCCTTCAGCTGTCCTGCCGCGCGGCGCGGGGCGCGCAGCAATGCGCGAGCGCCGCGGGTCATCTCGCCGGGCACGGTCGTGCGCTCGAGCAGCGCCTCGCCTAGCAACTTGGCCGACCCGGGCAGCGGCCGAGCGGTCCATGGCAGCGGTGCTCGTGACGTGGCGAGCGGCTCGGGGTCCGTGTCGAACAGGACGGTGGTGATGTCCACGCCTGAGATCCCATCGACGAGCGCATGGTGCGTCTTTGCGATCAATGCGAAACGGCCTCCGGCCATACGCTGCACCAGCCAGATCTCCCACAGCGGCTTGGAGCGATCCAGGCGCTGTGAGAAGAGCCGGCCGGCGAGCTGCTTCAGCGCGGCGTCGTCGGCCGGTCGTGGCAAGGCGGTGTGGCGGATGTGGTACCGCGGGTTGAAGTGCGGATCGTCGGTCCACACCGGCCGGCCCTGCCCCAGCGGCACATAGGCGAGCCGCTGTCGATAGCGCGGCACCAGGTGCAGGCGACTGAGGATGTGATCGACGAGCTCCTGTGGTGTCGGCGCCTTGCCCTCGAAGACCATCACCGAAGCCACGTGCATGTGCGCGGTCGAGTCGTCCTCCAGGTGTAGAAACGTGGAGTCGAGCGCAGACAGACGATCGGGGTTGGCCATCGAGTCGATTGTCGCCGCTCCGGTGCCGCACGTCAACGTTGGGCGCGTTCTATTGGGCGCCTTCCGGGGAGCCTGCGCTCATCGCGCCCAGATACAAGTGTGATGTCCATCACAGATAACTCTCGCATGGGACGTTTAACATACGAACGATTGTTCGACTCGCCGAGTCGCTCCCGTGGATGGGGGCGAACGGGGGACCCATTGCCGGATCGCTCAAACCGCGGTCTGGATGGGGCGAATCGGCCGCTGATGTGGCCGTAACGCTCGGTTGACACGCGTCTGTTCGCGTGCTCGCCGGTCGTGAGCCCGACAGCTAACCCCGTAGGCGGACTACAAGGAGGTTTCCAATCCCCATCTACGTCCCCGCGACGCCTGCGCTGCCTGCGCAGGCTCTGGCCCCTGTCGGGATCGTCTCGACGGCGCCGGCGACCATTGCCACCGACGTACACACGGCGATCAGAGTGCGCAGCTCCCAGCTGAACGTGCTCGACGGCCATCGTGCGAGCGTGACCGGCAGGCTGCTGGAAGATCGCCGACCGGGCGCCCCCGGACAGGTGGTCGCGCTGCAGGCGCTCGCCGGTCACGGCTGGCGCACTCTGGCACGCACGCGCACCCACGCGGGTGGGCGTTTCCGGCTCAGCTACGTACCGCGCCGCTTGGGAAGCGAGTGGGTGCGCCTACGTTTCGCGGGCAGCGCCGAGGATCTCTCCGCGCACCGCCGGCTCGGTCGGCTGAACGTATACCGCCTGGCCGAGGCCTCCTGGTACGGAGGCGGAGGCAGCATGGCATGCGGAGGGTCGCTCACGAGCGCGACCATGGGCGTCGCCAACAAGACGCTGCCCTGCGGCACGCTTGTCACGCTCCGCTATGACGGGCGCACGGTGCGAGTGCCGGTGGTCGATCGCGGACCGTACGTCGCCGGACGTGAATTCGACCTCACCGAAGCGACCAAGCAGGCACTCGGATTCGGCGGTGTGGGGCAGGTGTGGAGCACGAGCTGATTTGCACGCTTGCATGCAGGATGGGCGCGGTCATGCAGGGGTTGGCTTTCGGTGTTGTGCATCCTTGAATCTGCCGAATGTCTGTAGGAATGAAGAGCATGCGCGCACAAGTATGGCTGGATAGCCTGGGCGATTGGAGCTGGCCGGGCACGGCTGCAGGAAGCGGTGGAATCGCTGCCTCCGTCTTGGGTGCCGGCATTTCCACCTCGCTTGGAGCCTGTTCCCGCTGCGGCCGCGCCTGGGCAATGGCAGTCAACGCGAGGGATCTCGCGCCGGTTTGGCACGGGCGCGTTGCTGAGCGCGTTGGCGGCAATCTGCGCAATCCTGGCACTCAACGGTCCACTCAGCCTGGAGCGCCTCGTCGGGATCCGCGCCGCTGGATCGGCCAGTCAGGTTCTCCCGGCAATCAGCTCGACCGTCCTTCCGGCGCAACCCCTGCCCACCCTCAGGGCGGTCAGTCAGGACGCGGCCGGAAGCTCGATCGATGCGGGGAGCTATCCGTCGGCCGCGCTGCACGGAGAAGGCTCATTCCTCGTCTATCTCCCGGCCGGCTATGCCAGCACCACCAGCCACTACCCCGTGCTGTATCTGCTGACCGGCAATGACCAGTCGAATACGGCATTCCTGCAGATCGGATTGCAGCGCCAGCTCGATCAGTTGATCGCCCACCACGTGATCTCACCGCTGATCGCAGTGATGATCCAGGGTGGGCCTGGCTCCAACAACTGGCGCAACCAGGGCGCCCTGCGCTACGAAAGCTACATCCTGGAAGTTCAGCAGCTGATCGACCAGACACTGCCCACCGTGGCCGCGCGTGGCGCTCGCGCAATTGTCGGCGACTCGATGGGCGGCTACGGCGCCATGAACGTCGCTCTCGCCAACCCCTACCGCTTCGGCGTGGTGGAGAGTTGGCTCAGCTTCTTCAACGGGCTTGGAGGTAGATTTGCGCGCCGACCGGCCGGTCTTCTCGCGACTTGGCTTGCACGCGTTCGTGTACGGCGGCGAAGAGGATCACATCGCCAATCCGGAAGAGGATGCGCCGTTCGCCGCCGCGCTGCGGGCCGCCGGGGCGGATGCCAAAAGCGCGATCTACCCCGGCGAACACAACCTGGAAACGCTCGAAGCCCACCTTGCGCACATGCTCGCGTTCGCCGGACGCTCACTGTCCAGCTAGATTGAAGTCGCCCGTCCAGCTAGATCGAGCCGGGATAGCGCATCGACCGCGTGAGTCCGGTGTTCTGGCTCACGACGGGTGTCCGTCAACTAGTATGTGCGCTAAGTCGCATACGTGCGCTGAGTCGCACCCGAGTTCTTGTTGGGTCGCTAAGGGTAAGAGGAGAGGTCCTGTCAGATGGCACGCAAAACCGATAGCCACGATGCTTCGAGCAGGTCAATCCGAGTTCGCTCGCGTAGTGGGCGCTCGAGAGTGCGAGCCATGCTGGTAGCCGGAGTGATGTCCGCCGGCCTCCTCACAGGTGTTGCCGGACTCGGGGTCGCCAGCTCCAGCGCGGCGGGATCGATTGAGTCCCCACCCGCCCTTGCGGCCCGGACACTGTCGCTGAACGAGACCGGGCATCTGCATCGCACGAGCAGCTCGGGACTCAAGCTCAACGAGCAGGGCTCGGCGTCGGGCACGATCAAGGGCACGATCTACATCCATCTGGACGTCGTCTCACCCAATCGCGTGACGGCCGAAGTCAACATCTATCCGAATGGAGGGTCCCTCACCGGGTCTGGGTCGGCCAACTATCGCGTGAATGGCGGCACGGCGAGCTTCACCGGCACGATGTCGATCAATCGTGGTAGTGGCAGCTACGCTCACGCTCACGGTTCAGGATTGAGCTTCAGCGGCACGATTCAGCGTCTGAGCGGCTCGGTCAGCGTGCACCTGAGCGGCAGCATGTCCACCTGACGGTTACAGGTGCGTCTCTCCTCGAAGATCAAGGCCATTGCGGCCGCGTTGTTGGTCTGCTGTTGCCTGCCCGCGACAGCCGGCGCCACGCAGACCGTGACGCTCCACACGTCGTTCTCGCCCAACAAGCTCGGCGCCAGTACAACGATCGGGTTTGGCTTTCAGATCGCCAACGTGGGCGGTGGACTGCCGTCTCCGGTGACTGGTCTCAGCCTGCATCTCCCCGTGGGTATCGACTACGTCACGACGACGCTCGGCCTCGCGATCTGTCAGCCCGCGGAGCTGCTTGCGCATGGGCTTGCCGGCTGCCCGCCCAACTCGCGCCTAGGGTTTGGTAGTGCGCTCGTGGAAGTGCCATTCGGCACGGGAGCGGGGCACGAGATCCCCGAAATCCAGGCGTTGATGGGTCCCTCACACAACGGCAACATAGTCGTGCTGTTCTATGCGAACGGGCAATCTCCAGTCTACGCCCAGCTCGATCTTCCAGGGTGAACTCGTTTCCGGCTCGGAAGACCTCGGAGGGAGCCTCAACGCCGCTGTACCACTGATTCCCAGCGTGCCCAACGGGCCGCCTGTCTCGATCATCGAAACCCAGGCGACGATCGGGCCCAGCCATCTGACCTATTACACCCACCGTCATGGGAAGAAGGTGGCCTTTCATCCGAAAGGTGTCTCGGAGCCGCTGAGTTGCCCACGTGGAGGCTTTGTATTCACCGCGAGCTTCACCTTCCTGGACGGCACGAGCGCTGTTGCGAAAAGCACCGTGCCCTGTCCGCCGCCTTTACGACGACGGTAGAGATCCTCCAGTTACTCCAGCTGGTGGGCACCTTGTAGGGGGCCCCTCCAGCTCAGTCCTGTAAGGCCAACGCGGCCGGTACGCGTGAGGCGAAGTAGCCCGGCGCGGCGACCATCACCACGGCGGCGGCGGTGACGAGTGCGAGGCTGATGATCGCGTCGAGGATGCCCAGCGAGCTCACCACGGGATAGTTGATCACGGTACTCAGAGCGTGGTCCAGGAGTTGCTGGCCGAGCAGCCCGAAGATCGCGCCGGTGGTGCACCCGACGCCCACCAGCAGGAAGCTCTCCAGCACGATCGTCTGCCACAGTTCGGTGCGCGCGAAGCCCTCGAGCTTGAGCTTGGCCAGCCGGGGGCGGCGCTGCCAGATCAACGCGCCCATCGCGGCGGCCATCGCGAGGATCGCGGCGATCAGGATCAGCGTGGCGATCTGCGAGAGGCGGGTGAGACCCTGGCGGGTGATTTCGACCAGTTTGCCTTCGTGCTGTTCGGAGGTTTGCACCGCCAGCCCCGTGTGCGGTCCCAGAGCGGTCCGGATCTCATCGCGTACGACGCGGGGCGAGCTGCCAGGCTGCACGCGCACGCTGTAGGCGCTCACGTCGTTGCTTTCCCAGGCCCGCGCGTAGTCCGCAGCGCTGATGATGATCGCCCCCGGCGCCCAGCCGATGTTCGTGCTGACCGCCGCGAGGCGCATCGTGGTGGTGCGCGGGGCGTGCAGCGTGAAGGGCTCGCCAATGTGCAGGTGACGTTCTTCGACGATCGCCAAGGACACCACGGCCCAACCGCCCTGGCGCAGCCGCGCGTCGGCTTGGGCGACGTTGCCTTCGATGAGTTGCGTGGGCGGGATCAGCGGCGAGGCATCGCTGGGGGGCGCGATCACCCAGATGCGGCGGTCACCTTCGTCGAGCAGCCCGCCGCGGTAGAGGCCGACCGACCGCACACCTGGAAGCTTTTCGAGCTGGGCCTGCGCCGTGGGGTGAAATGGTGTGGTCATCAACAGGTTGGAGCTCCCAGCCGCCGAGACCCACACGTCGGTGGAGGCGTTGGTGTCCCGGGCGGCGTTCTCGAGGCCCTTCAAGAGGTCGCCGTGGGCCCCTTGGATGGAGACGGCGCCGAATACGGCGATAGCGCCGGTGGCCGCGATCGCGACGGCCCGCGATTGCCCGGAGCGCAGCTCCATGACGGCGATGTGGGGGACGACGCTCGTAACCGCGGGGGCGGCGCGCTTGACGAGCAGGAGGGTCGCGTTCAGGGGGATCGGCAGCAACAGCAGCAGCGCGGCGATCAGGCTGACCATCCCGGCGATCGCCGCTTCGGGGTCGAACAGCAGAATGCCCAGAGTCAGCGCGAGGGCGGCGAGGCCGCTGATCAGCAGCCACCTGCTCTGCGATCCGCCAGAGCTCTCCTTGAGGGTTGTCGCGGCCAGCGGATCGCGTGAGAGGATGTCGCGCAGGGGACTGAGCACCGCGACGCAGGCGGCGAACATCCCGCCGCCTGCCGCGATCGCGATGCTCTGAGCGCTCACGACACGCTCGGAGCCGAGCGCGAAGGCCGAGGACAGATAGCCGGGGTTGGAGTGGAAGAGGTGGATCGAGAGCTCGTCGCCGAGCAGCAGCCCGAGCGCCGTGGCGATCAGCCCCAACACGACAGCGTCCAGCAGCAGCACCGCGATCACGGCCCCCGGTGTGTATCCGTCGCGGCGCAGATCGACGATCAGGCGGCGACGCTGGGGCACCGTGAGCAGCATCGCGTTGAACGCGAACAGGAATCCCACGAGCGCGCTGATCACGGCGAACAGGGCGGTCGACTGGTTGGTCGCCGCGGCGGCTTTGGCGAACAGCTTTTCGTCGTGGTTCGATGACTCGATGTCCAGCCGGTCGCCCGCGAGTCGCTTCAGGCCCACCAGCACCTGGGCTTCCTGTCCGGGCGCGGGCTCGAGGAGGATGCGGTTCAGACGACCCTTCAGACCAGCGAGTTCCTGTGAGTATTCCAGCGGCGCGAGCGCGATCGGACTGTTGATCAGCGCCCCGATCTGCTTTTCGTGGAGCTGGGCGTAGAGCGCCGCTTCGGAGTTCTCTCCGCTGACCTGAAAGGTCACCATCTTCCCGAAGGTGGTCACGCCGATCTGCTTCGCGACCGGCGCGGGCAGCACCACGGCGCCGAGTCCCGCGAAGGGTGTCAGAGCGGCGCGCTTGACCAGCGCGCCGCCGAGTTCGGTGAGGCTCGAATCGGCGCCCACGAGCTGCACGGACTCGCTGCCCTTGGGTCCGACGGCGTTTGCGGTGGCTTCGACCAATCCGGCCGCGAGACGCACGCCCTGGAGGTGTCGCACCTGCGTCAGCACCTGCTCCTCGAAGCCATAGGGGTCACGCGCCGTGACCTGCAGGGTGGCTTTGCCGACGATGCCACTGTTGAGCTTGCCCACAGAGCTCGACAGGCTGGAGCTGGCGATCTGGGAGGCGAACAACAGCCCGACGCCGGCCGCGATGCCGACGATCGCGAAGCACTCCTGCAGGGCTCGCGCACGCAGACGCACGCGATACAGGTGCATGACGTTCGAGAATCTCATGCTGACCCTAAAGCGGGTTTTCAGTTCGTGGGAGCCGGCGCGAAGCCTTGCTCGGGGTCGTAGCTCGAGAGCTTGCCGTCGCGCAAGGCGAGTACCCGGTCGGCGTAGGCGGCGGCCTGGGGGTCGTGACTGACGAGCACCACCGCCACCTCGCGCTCGCGGCAGAGCTCACGCAGCAACTCGAGCACTTCGCGGCTGCGCTGCGAGTCGAGGCTCCCGGTGGGCTCGTCGGCGAGCAGCAGCTTGGGCTCACTGGAGAGCGCGCGAGCGATCATCACGCGCTGACGCTCACCCATCGAGAGGGTCTCGGCGCGGTGCTGCAAACGCTCACCCAGACCGAGACGCTCCAGCAGCGGCTCGATACGACTGTGGGCCTCCCGCCAGCGAGTGTGCTTCAAGAGCTTGAGTACCGCGTTGTCGATCGCCGTGACCCCGGGCAGCAGGTCGAAATTCTGACGTACGAAGCCCATCTCCGACAGCCTGAAGTTGGATGCCTCACGCTCAGACAAAGAGGAGATATCACGGCCGTTGACGAGCACAGACCCGCTGGTCGGCTCGAGCAGCGCCGCGACCATCAACAGCAGCGTCGTCTTGCCCGATCCGCTCGGCCCGTACAGGACGACCATCTCACCCGGCGCGACGGACAGTGAGACGCCGTCTACGGCACGCACAGACTCCCCACCAACGGCGGGGTAGTGCTTCACGAGATCGCGCAGCTCCAGCATCTACGGCCCACTTTCTCTCCCCGACCCAAGCAAAAATCGACCCACATCGCCCGTCCCTCCAACGAAACCACATGAGGACACACGACGGCGAGCCTATCCGGCGGCAACCCTACCTCAAACTATTCAGCCACGCGGACGGTGGCGGGATCCTCCGCTTCGATATTCCATCCCTCTCCGGCGGCGGGGGTCTCCGTCGCCGTTTGGCCACCGATGACTACTGTGCCGGCGCTGGCGCCACTACCGAGGCGTCGCAGCTTGAAGACGAGCAGCGTGGGCGTCGCGAGATCACCGATCGCCTCCCGCACGCTTTGGGAGACGGCCTTTACATCCGGAGCATTGGCCTCGGGGGCGGAGAGGTAGTTGCCGGCCATCGCCGCAAGGATGATCGCGTGTCTCGCTCCCTGCGGCAGCGCCCGGGCACAGCTCACGGCCTTCACGGCGAGCACCTGCAGCCGCGCAGCGGCCTGCGCCGGCGAGGCATAGTAGGAGACCAAGCTGCGCTGATCGGTGAGGGCGTCCTCCTGGATGTCGACGATGTTGTCGAGCAGCGAGTGCAGCGCCCCGATCCAGGGGAAGTAGGCGTCATCGATCGCGGTGATTTCGGCCTGCTGGAGCTCGCAATCGGCCGCGGCCGCGATCAATACGTGGACGCCGAGCGAGGAACCTGCCGCGGCAGCCGTCTCCCACCACTCCAGGTCCGCTCCCGATGGTGTCTCCTCGCGCGCCCACTGGGAGAGCGCGACGTGATCGCCTTGCGCCTTGCCGACGTTGAGGCTTTGAAAGGTCACGATACGCTCGGCGGCGGTCCGCGCCGACTGTGCGACCGCGGCGTAGGAGGGCAACGCGCCCAGCGCCGTGCGGCAGGTATCGACCATCTCCTGGAGGTAGCCGTCGTCGTCGTGCTGCGGATGATGTGCGTAGTAGTCGAGTTGGGGGGCGTCGGGGTCGAGCGCCACCAGCAGCGCTTCGTGGAGCCGGCGCCCGTTCGCGATGGCCTGCACGTGGGGCTGCTCGGAGAGCATGTCGGCATAGTTGTAGGCGGCTTGGAAGGCGACCAGCGCGCGCACCACCGCGGCGCGATGGGTACGCGGAGCAAAGGCTGCAAATGCCGCGGCGCCCTCGATGTTGCCGCGCTTGCGCAGAGAGTCGAGCGCGATCCGTCGAAGCGCAGGATCGGGGATCTGCCCAGCACGATCTTGCCAGTGACGCATTCCGCGGTTGACGAGAGGAAAGACCGTCAGCCAATAGCGCAGCGCGGCATCGAGGAACGCGGCGGCCAGTAGGGAACGTTCACGAACCGTCGGCGACACACTCTGAAGTAGTAACAGGAAGCCACAGGCCCGCGCGAAGCCAGACCCGAGCGGAGTGGCGTCAGTCTTCGCGTGGCGGCGGTTGAAAGACGATGCGCTTCAGCTCGGCCATCGCGCCGCCGCCGAGACGCAGCGCGGTCTGGAAACCCTCCTGGCCAACCTCACCGGAGTCGAGCGCGCGGCGCAGCTCGTTGAGCGTGGCGCGCTGGAGCTCGGGAACCTGATCGCGCGGAATCTCCAACAGAATCAGGTGTCGCGGGCGCTTGGAGCCATGGGCGAGCCGCACGTAGCGCTCACGCTCCTCGGCATCGAGACCCTCGAGGGTAAGGACGATCGTTTGCCTCTCGCCCAAGCGCTTGACGACTGCGGCGTCGAGCAACTCGCGGGCCCGCGACTCGATCTCCTCCGCCGGGACGCGTCCCGCCAGCAGGGTGCGCACCTTCGCGAGCGAGAGCACGGCGCCACGCTCCTCCACAACGCGCTCGGCGAAGCGCCCGGACTCCGACGCGTCGGAGGAGACGATCAGCAAAAGGCTGCCCGGCGAATAGCGCAGGCGGTCCGACGGAGCGAGCACACGACAGCGCGCCGAGACATCGACCGGGCGCGGTGGCCCATCGCCCTCGCGGCGCGGACGTTCAGTGGTCCACCCGCCGCGCTCGTCAGCGCCGATCTTGACGCTGCGCACGGAGGGGGGAGTCGGCATTTGTCCATCATCCCCTACTGCGCGAGCTTAAGCTTTGCGGGGCATGGACTCCAAGCAGGATCTGCCGATCATCTCATTCGCCTCCCAGGGAGACTGGGAGCAGTGGTTGCATGCGCAGCACGCGAAAGCCAAGGGCCTTTGGCTGAAGCTCGCCAAGAAGGGCTCAGGCATCGACTCCGTCACGTACGAGGAGGCTCTACAGAGCGCCCTCTGCTATGGCTGGATCGACGGCCAGAAGGGGTCTTTCGACGAGCAATACTGGCTGCAGAGATTTACGCCACGCGGTCCGCGCAGCAAGTGGTCGAAAATCAATCGAGACGGCGCCACCGAACTGCTGGCCCAGGGCAGGATGCAACCGGCCGGTCTCGAGCAGGTGCTGAAAGCCCAGCAGGATGGCCGCTGGGACGCGGCGTACGAGGGGCAACGCACCGCAACGGTGCCGGACGACCTGCAGCGTGAGCTGGATGAGAACCCGGGGGCCAAGGCGTTCTTCGCCACCCTCGACAGCGCGAACCGCTACGCGATCCTGTATCGCCTCCAGGATGCTAAGAAGCCCGAGACGCGCGCCCGGCGCATGGCGAAGTACATCGCCATGCTCAGCGAGCACGAGAAGCTGCACCCGTAGGGCTGTACCCATAGAATGCCTGTAGTGGAGGGAGCCCGATGGACCTGACGTTCAACGAGCAGGAGACCGCCTTTCGCGAGGAGCTGCGCGGCTGGCTCGCCGAGAATCCGCCGGCGCCCGAGCCGAGTGAGGGCGGGGAGGACGCTCAGTACGCCTGGCGGCGTGACTGGCAGAGGCGCCTCTACGACGCCGGCTGGGCGGCGCCGTCCTGGCCGACGGAGTACGGCGGCCGCGGGGCGTCACTCACCGAGTCGGCGATTTACTTCGAGGAGCTCGGCCGGGCGCGGGTGCCGCTGGCGGCCAACGTCCTCGGCCTCCTGCTGGGCGGACCGACGCTGATGGTGTGGGGCACTCCAGAGCAGAAGGAGCGCTACCTGGCGCCGATCCTCTCGGCCGAGGAGATCTGGTGCCAGGGATTCTCCGAGCCCGACGCCGGCTCGGACCTCGCCGCGCTGAAGACGCGGGCGGTAAGAGATCCCGCCCACCCCGACGAATGGGTCGTGACCGGCCAGAAGGTATGGACGAGCGGGGCGCAGTACGCGAAGTGGTGCATGCTGGTTGCGCGGACCGACTCAGAGGTGGCCAAGCACAAGGGGCTGACGTATTTCCTGATGGACATGGAGCAGGACGCGGTGCAGGTCCGTCCGCTGCGCCAGATCACCGGCGAGGCCGAGTTCAACGAGCTGTTCATCGAGGAGGCACGGATCCCCGACGCGAACGTGGTCGGCGGCGTTGGCAACGGCTGGAAGGTGGCGTTGACGACGCTGATGAACGAGCGTGCCGGTCTCGGGTTTGCCCTGCAGATCCGCCTGCGCCAGATGCTCGATGACGTGCTTGCCGTCGCGGCTGAGCGAGGGCTGCTGGAGGACGCGCTGTACGCCGATGCGCTGGCCGAGCTGCATATCCGCTGCGAGTCGATCAGGCTGCTCGCCTGGAAGGGTTTGACCGACATCGAGAAGTACGGTCAGCCGGGCCCCGAGGGATCGCTGGTGAAGTGGTTGTGGTCTGACACCAACCAGCGCCTGACCGAACTTGCCGCCGATGTGATCGGGCCGCAGGCGCTCACGGCCGGCACCAGCTGGAGCTATGAGTTGCTGCGCGCACGCGGAAACACGCTCGAGGGCGGCACCACCGAGGTGCTGAAGAACATCATCGCCGAGCGCGTCCTGGGTCTGCCGCGGCTCAAGGCGATGGCATAGGGGAGGGGAAGGAATGGATTTCGGACTCACCGAGGACCAGCGCGAGATTCAGCGCACCGCACGGGATCTGCTGGCCGAGCGCGCGAAACCCGAGCGCGTGCGCGAGCACGCCGAGGCCGGTCGCAGCGACGAGCGCCTGTGGAGCGAGCTGTGCGAGCTCGGGTGGCCCGGTATCGCGGTATCGGAGCAATACGGCGGCCAGGGTCTGGGCCGGGTCGAGCTGTCGATCCTCTGCGAGGAGCTGGGACGTGTAGTCGCGCCGGTGCCGTTCCTTCCAAGCGTGCTCGCGGCCACACTGATCGAGCACGCCGGCTCTGAGCCACAGCGTGAGCGCTGGCTGGGAGACTTGGCGAAGGGCACGGCGATCGGGGCGGTCGGCTTGGCGCGCGACGGCACCGCTGAGCTGGTGATCGGCGGCGTTGAGGCCCAGGTGATCGTGCTCGTCGAAGATGACGGAACGGGCCGCGTGCTCGCCGCCGAGGAGGCCGATGTCACTCCGCTTGCCTCGATCGACCCGACACGCACGGCCGCACGCGTGAGCGCGCTGGCTACACAGGGGGAGACGCTCGACGGCGATATCTCCGCCGGTGTGGACCGCGCGCTCGTGGCGGTGGCCTCCGAGCTCGTCGGGGTGTGCGATCGGGCACTGGAGATGACCGTCGCCTACGTCAAGGAGCGCAAGCAATTCGGCGTCCCGGTCGGCGCCTACCAGGCGGTGTCGCACCGCTGCGCGCAGATGTTGCTCGACACCGAGAAGGCGCGTAGCACGGCTGCATTCGCCGCGTGGACCGCGGATGCAGACCCCGAGCGGCTGGCCGAGGCCGCGGCGATGGCCAAGGCGGCTGGGAGTGACGCTGGACGCGAGGTCACCGCGAGTGCGATCCAGGCCCATGGTGGCATCGGGTTCACCTGGGAGGCCGATGTCCACTGGCTGTACAAGCGCGCGCAACTCGACGCGGCACTGCTCGGCGGCGCGAAGCTTCACCGGGCTCAGCTGGCCGCGATCCTCGCGAGGCGAGCTGGCACACCGGTTGGGTGATGCGCCGCGCCGGCTGGGTGATGCGAGAAGATCCCGGCCGCCCCCGCCGCTAGATTCGTTGGGCAATGTCCAACGAGCATGCTCAGTTCAGCGTCGCGCACCTCGACGCCGATGCTTTCTACGTCTCGATCGAGTTGTGTCGCCACCCTGAGCTGCGTGGCAAGCCAGTGGTGGTTGCGGGGAGCGGCCCGCGCGCTGTGGTCACCACCGCCAGCTACGAGGCCAGGCGCTATGGCGTGGGGTCGGCGATGCCCGCGGCGAAGGCCCGGCGATTGTGCCCGCAGGCGGTGGTGCTGGCACCGGACTTTCCCACCTATAGAGAGGTTTCGCGACAGATCATGGATCTCGTGCGCACCCATGTCGAGCGAGTCGAGGTGGTGGGGCTGGACGAGGCCTATCTGGACCTGAGTGGGCTGTACTCGCCGCGGGCGGCGATGCGCCGCTTGGTGGCAGAGATCACGGCGGCTACACAGCTGGTCTGCTCGGTGGGTATCGGGCCGAACAAGCTCGTCGCGAAGGTCGCCTCCGACGCAGAGAAGCCGGCAGGCTTCGTGGTGTTGACGCGTGAGCAGGCATGCGCGCGCTTCGCACAGGCCCCGCCTGGACTCGTCCCAGGAATCGGGCCAAAGACAGCGGCGCGTCTGGCTGGGCTGGGGCTGAACACATTGCAGGCCGTTGGCGCCGCGCCCGAGCAGCTGCTGGTCGAGCGCTTCGGCCCGAACCTCGGGCGCGATCTCTCGAGGCGTGCGCGGTTCGAGCACGATGGCGAAGTGGGAGCCGCGCGCAAGGTGGTATCTGAGTCGCGTGAGCGGACCTTCGATGAGGACATTCGCGACCCGGCGGCGCTGTGTGAGGCGCTGCAACGGATGTCCAGCGAGCTGTGCGCGAGCCTCCTTGCCAACAGGCGCCGTGGCCGCACGATCGGGATCAAGGTCCGCCTCGATGACTTCTCGACCGTCACTCGCGCACGGACGTTGGACGAACCGACGTGCGACGTCGAGCGAGTGACCGAAGTCGCGCTGATGCTGCTGCGCGAGTACGCGCCGACACGGCCTGTCAGGCTGCTCGGCGTACGGGTGGCAGGCCTGGCCGGGGTGGACGCCGGCTCGCCCGGGGAGCCGGGAGGCGCGGTCGGGTATTCGATCGCCGGGGCTCGCTCGGAGTCCGAGGATCAGTTGGCATTGCCGGTTTAGGAGCAGCTCTCTAGGATTGCGCGATGCCCGTCGTGAGCACCGGTGAGGTCGAGCTGAGCTATGAGCGCAGCGGGTCGGGCCCTCCACTGCTGCTGATCATGGGCGCGACCGGCACCGCCCTGAGCTGGGGAGAGCCCTTCCTGGATGCGCTGCGCCAGGACTTCGAGACGATCGTCTACGACAATCGCGGGATCGGCAAGAGCAGCCGTGTGGAGGAGCAATTCACGACCGCCCAGCTTGCGCAAGATGCAGCGGGGCTGCTCGATGCCCTCGAACTCGACTCGGCCCACGTGCTGGGCATCTCGATGGGCGGGATGGCAGCTCAGGAGCTTGCCCTCGCGCAGCCCGAGCGGATACGCACGCTGACCCTCGGCTGCACCTACTGCGGCGGCGAGGGCAGCTCGCTCACCAGCCCCGAGGTGCTCCAGCGGATGGCCGAGGCAAGGACATCCGGCGACCGCGAGCGCGCGATACGCGCCTCCTGGGAGGCGAACGTCTCCGCCGGCTTCGCCGCGGACGCAGATGCGTACGAAGCCTTCCGCACCCGGTCACTGGAGCGGAGGGTGGCCATCCCGGTGATCGTGGCCCAAGTGCAGGCGATCGCGGCGCACGACACCTACGCACGCCTACCCGGGCTGACGATGCCCACGCTGGTCGTGCACGGCACCGCCGATGAGATATTCGCGGTAAGCAACGGCCGGCTCGTCGCGGCTCGCATACCCGGTGCGAGCCTGGAGATCCTCGACCGGGTGGGTCACCTGTTCTTCTTGGAGGAGCCACAACGCTCGGCCGAGCTCGTGCGCGAGCACGCAGCCGTGCATGCCTGAGCGGCCCACCGAACTGCGCGTCGTCACCGAGGATGGTGTCGAGCTGGCCGGCGAAGACTCGGATCCCGCCCGCCCGGGCCCGCCGATCGTCCTGCTCCACGGCCTCACGGCAACGCGTCGCTATGTGGTGATGGGCTCGCGGACGCTGGAGCGTGAGGGGTATCAGGCGATCCTCTACGACGCGCGTGGACATGGGCGCTCGACCGCGGCGCCCGCGCCGGGGGACTACGGCTACGAACGCCTCGCCCGCGACCTGGAGGCGGTGCTCAACACGCTTGGTCTGGAGCGTGCGGTCTTAGCCGGAGCCTCAATGGGCGCGCACACCGCCGTGCGCTTTGCTCTGTTGCACCCCGAGCGCGTGGCCGGGCTGGGGCTGATCACGCCGTCCTTTGATCCCGACCTGCCGCTCAGCGAGCCGGTCCTCGCCGGGTGGGACGCCTTGGCGCGGGGGCTGCGTGAGGGTGGGGTGGAAGGGTTCGTGGACGCCTATGATTTCTCCGAGGTGCCCGCCCAGTGGCGGGACACCGTGGAGAAGGTCGTGCGCCAGCGGCTCGCCGGTCACGAGCATCCCGAGGCGGTGGCCGATGCGCTCGAAGTGGTTCCGCGCTCGCGGCCATTTGAGGATCTACGGGAGCTCGCGAGCATCGAGGCGCCAACCGTCGTGGTGGCCAGCCGCGACGAGGCCGACCCGGGCCATCCGCTCGCGGTGGGCGAGCGCTACGCCCGCACGATCCCGCACGCGAAGCTCGTGGTCGAGGATGCCGGGGTGGGCGGGCATCCGATCCACTCGCCGATCGCCTGGCAGGGAGGGCAGCTCTCCAAGGTGCTCGCCGAGCTGTCTGCGCGCGCCGTTTGATTGCATGGTTATACGTGATAGCGTACGGATGTATGTCAGAGGTACGTAAATGGGACGGCAAGAGCTATGACCGGATCTCGGGACCGATGGAGGCCCTGGGGCGCGAGGTGCTTGCTCGGTTGGAGTTGGGAGGCGACGAGGTGGTGCTCGATGCGGGCTGCGGGTCGGGGCGGATCACGCAGGCGCTGATGCAGCGGCTACCACGGGGAAGGGTGATCGCGGTGGACACGTCGGCCTCGATGGTCGACGCCGCCCGGCAGCGGCTCGGACCGCAGGCTGACATTCGCCGTCTCGACCTGCTGGAGCTCGAGCTGGACGAGCCCGTCGACGCGGTCCTGTCGACCGCCACGTTCCACTGGATCTCCGATCACGAGCGGCTGTTCGCCCGCCTGCACGGTGCTCTGCGCCCAGGTGGCCGGTTGGTCGCGCAGTGCGGGGGTGAGGGCAACATCACGGAGTTGCGCGGCCGGGCCAACGCGATCCTCGCCCGCGCTCCCTACGCCGAGCACTTCACAGACTGGCGTCCACCGTGGAATTATGCGGCCCCGGAACCAACACGCGAGCGGTTGTTAGGCGCCGGCTTCAGCTCTGCGGAGTGCTGGCTTGCGCCGGCGCCCCAAGAGCCTGAGCACCCGCGCGAGTTCCTCTCCACGATCGTCCTCGGACCCCATGTCCAACATCTGCCCGAGGAGCTGCGCGACCCCTTCATGGACGCCGTGCTCGCCGAGGTCGGAGCGCCGGTCGTAGTCGACTACGTGCGGCTGAACATCGACGCGACGGCGTAAGGCTCGCGCCGGCTGGCGCGCTTGCTCAACCGGCCTCAGTCAACGAGCCTCAGGCCAGGGCGGCCGGGGAGCCGGCGCTCGCCCCGGGGTGGTCCTCGGTGGCTGCCGCGCCCCTGAGCAGCGCGAAGTAGCGACCGCCCAACTCGAGCAGCTGCTCGTGAGTGCCGCGCTCGAGGATGCGCCCGTCGTCGAGTACGAGGATCTGGTCGGCGTCACGGATCGTCGAGAGCCGGTGGGCGATCGCGATCGTCGTGCGCCCGCGCGAGAGATCGTCGAGCGCGAGCTGCACGGCGCGCTCGGTCTCGGTGTCGAGGGCGGAGGTGGCCTCGTCGAGGACCAGCACCGGCGGGTTGCGTAGCACGGTGCGAGCGATCGCGATGCGTTGCTTCTCGCCGCCGGAGAAGCGATAGCCGCGCTCGCCCACCTGGGTGTCATAGCCCTCGGGCAGCGAGGCGATCAGCTCGTGGATCTGAGCCGCGCGCGCGGCGTCCTCGATCTCCCTGTCGGTCGCATCGGGGCAGGCAAAGCGCAGGTTCTCCCGGATCGAGGCGTGGAACAGGTAGGTCTCCTGCGAGACCAGCCCGACCGTGGCGGCCAAGGAGTCGAGGGTCATGTCGCGGATGTCCACTCCATCGATCGCGACGCTCCCGCGCTGGGGCTCATATAGGCGCGCCACCAGATACGCGAGCGTCGTCTTGCCCGAACCTGTCTCCCCAACCAAGGCCGTGCGCGTCCCCGCCGGGATCTCGGCGGCGATCTCCTGCAGTGTCCAGGGCGCCTCCGGCGTATAGCGAAACCACACGTCCTGGAGGCTCACGTCGCCACGCACGCCGCTCAGCGCGCGGGCGCCGGGCCGCTCGACGATGTCGATGGGCAGGTCGAGGTACTCAAAGATCCGCCCGAACAGCGCCAGCGATGTCTGCACTTCCAGGCCCACCGACAGCAACTGCTGCATCGGAAACAGCAGGCGGGTCTGGAGCGTCGTAAACGCGACCACCGTGCCGATCGAGAGCACGTGGCCGCCATGGACGATGCTGTAGCCGGCGAACCAGTACACCGCGGCAGGCATGATCGCGAAGCTCATCTGCACCGAGGCCATGCGCCAGCGGCCCGCCATGCGCGCACGCACCTCCAGATCGGCGAGCTCGCTCGACTCATTGGAAAACCGGTCCACGAGCTCGTGCGAGCGGCCCATCGTCTTGCCGAGCAGGATGCCCGACACCGACAGCGACTCCTCCACCAGCGTCGACATGTCCGCCAGGCGACCCTGACGGACCGACTGGATGCGCCGGCGCTCATTGCCGACACGGCGCGTCAGCCACACGAAGAACGGCAGCAGACACAGCGAGAACAGGGTCAACTCCCAGCTCAACGCGAACATCGCCGTGACCGTGGCGATGACGGTAGCGACGGTGGACACCGTCGAGGTCGCGGTGCTCGTCACCACGTCGTCGATCCCGCCGATGTCGTAGGCGATCCGCGCCTGCACCTCCCCTGAGCGGGTACGCGTGAAGAACGCCAGCGACATGCGCTGCAGGTGGGCGTAGACGGCGGCGCGCAGGTCGTGCATCACACGCTGGCCGACCTGGTTTGCGATCCAAGTCTGCGCCACACTGATCACTCCGTTGATGATCGCCAGCGCGATCATCCCGCCGACCAGCCATGACAACAACGTCAGATTGCGCTGTTGGATGCCCTTATCGATCGCTTCGCGCAGCAGGAACGGCGAGGCGACGCTGAGGATCGAGCCGAGGAAGATCAGCGCCAGCAATGTCCCCAGACGCAGCCGATAGGGGATGAACAGACGGGCAATGCGTCGTAGCGAGACCGGCCGGTCGGGAGTGTCCTCAGGGCGGGGTGGGCGGGGATTCGATTCTCCGGACCGGCGGCCATTGCCGCCACCACCATGCCCCTGGGCGAAGGGCTGACTGCTCACTGGGCTGACTTTAGCCGCCGGGTCGTAGGCTTAAGGCGATGAACCTGTCCGTCTCGGAGACTCGCGTGCTCGGGTGCATGCTCGAAAAGCAGCTGACGACACCCGATATCTACCCACTCTCGCTCAACAGCCTGCGCTTGGCGTGTAACCAGTCGACCAACCGCGACCCCGTGGTGGATTACGACGACGCGGTACTGCGCGATGCGCTGCACCGTCTCGAGCGCCGCGGCTTTACCCGCCTGGCGAGCGGACGTGGCAGTCGCACGCCGAAGTACCGGCATCTGCTCGCGGAGGCGCTGCCGATGGCAAGCGACGAGCAAGCCGTCATGTGTGTGCTGATGCTGCGCGGCCCCCAGACGCCGGGTGAGCTGAAGCAACGAGCCGAGCGCATGCACTCCTTCTCCGACCTGCCCGCGGTCCATGAGACGCTCGCGCGGCTGATCGAGCGGGACTTGGCCGCATGTCTGCAGCGCCGGCCGGGGCAGAAGGAGGACCGCTACATACAGCTGTTCGAAGACCGCGACGCGCAGGTTGACGCCAACGCCAACGGGGCGGACATCACCGCTCCGTTCGCGTCGCCCTCCTCGGGGCCATCTGCCGCGCTCGCGCCGGTCAACGACTTGGAGGAGCGTGTCGCTCGGCTGGAACGCGAGGTCGCCGCACTCCGTGCCGCGAGCGACATGGCTGGCGACACGCAGGCAGAGACGGGCCTGGAGAGGCAGGTAGGGACGAGCTCGGAGAGCTCGCCAATCGAGGCAGACGATGCGCGAGCGAATGAGTCCGCATTGCGGGAGTGGCCATGAGTCACGCGCAGCTGATCATCGCCGCAACCTCGTCGGACACCGCCACGGGCGTGGGCATTCCGCTCGCGCTCGCAGCGGGCCTCGTGTCGTTCCTCTCGCCCTGCGTGCTGCCGCTCGTTCCCGGGTATCTCTCGACGGTGATCGGCGTGACGCCGGCCGACCTCAAGGACGGCGTGCAGGCGCGCCGCGTGCTCGTGCCCAGCCTGCTGTTCATCGCGAGCTTCTCAACGATCTTCATCCTGCTGGGACTGAGCGCGACGGTGATCGGCTCGAGCCTGGTTGCCCACAAGCACGTGCTCGAACAGGCGGGCGGCGTCGTGATCATCCTGCTGGGAGTGGTGTTCCTGGCGACGCCATTCGTGCGGCTGCTCAACCGCGAGTGGCACTCCGAGAAGCTGCTTCGCCTAGCCGGGCGCGGCGGACCGGTCGTCGCGGGCGCGGCTTTTGCGATCGCCTGGACGCCTTGCACGAGCATCACGCTCGGCGCGATCCTCACTCAAGCGGCCGTCTCCAGCTCAGCTGCCCATGGCGCGCTGCTGCTCGCCTTCTACTCGGCGGGCCTGGCAATCCCCTTCCTACTGATCGCACTGGCCTTCGAGCGGATGACCAATGCGCTGAGCGTCGTCAAGCGCCACTTCCCGGTGATCATCGCCGCCGGCGGCGCTGTGATGATCGTGCTCGGTCTCCTGATTCTCACGGGCGAGTTCACGGTTCTCAACGCGCAGGCCAATACCTTGCTGCAGGGCACCGGACTGAACGTCTCGAGCATCTGATCCCGCGTGTCAGGAGGCGGTGGGTCAGGCGGCGGTGGGGGTCAGGCGGTGGGTCAGGCGGCGGTGGTCTGCTTGCCTTCTCGGCGCGCCTCGTAGCGCCGTTCCCAGTCCTCCTGATTCTTCTTCGCATCCAACACAAACGGCGACCATCCAATCGCCTTGACGATCGCCCTGTTGATCAGCGACTCGGGGAAGGGGAGGGGTCGCAGGACATCCACGAACAGCACGACCCGCGTCTCGTCGGTGTCGTTCCAAACCTCGTGGTTGAACGTGTCATCGAAGACCATGCTCTCGCCAGAGAGCCAGTGGCGGAAGTCATCGCCCACGCGGATCCGACACGACTCGGCGTCCTCGGGCACGATCAGCCCGAGGTGGTAGCGAAGCACGCCCTTGTAGGGGCCACGATGGTCGAGGATGTGCTTGCGCGGCGAGAGGATCGAGAACATCGCCGTGGTCATCCCGGGGATTTCGCGCATCAGTGCGGCGGTGCGCGGGCAAGTTTCGACCCCAAGCTTGGCTTCGAAGCCGTAGCCATAGAGGAAGTAGGTCTTCCAGCGATCGTCGTCGGTGATCTCGATCTGATCCTTGGAGATGTCCTGGAAGTTCGGCAGTGCCTCGCGATCTTCGAGCACGCCTTCGAGCTCCTCGCGGATCACCTCCCAGTTGTCCTCGATGTGTTGGACCCAGGGGAAACGTTCGAGCGGGAAGAACGTGGCATCGCCCACAAGCGAGCGCCGGCCGATGAAGCGCTCGATCGGGGTGAGGATCCATTCACCTACGGCGATCGTTAGCTCGACCGTCCGCTCCCACGGCGACTTGCTCCGCATCTGAGTCTCCTTCCCGACGGGTTTTCGACCGACGGGAAGGAGCTTAGAACGTCTTAGGCGGCCTCTCTGAGCGCGACGAGCTCCGGCAGCTCGGCGAGCTTCTTCAAGGCTCGCTGCTCGAGCTGCGAAGCCCGCTCAGCGGAGAACCCGAGTCGTTTACCGATAGCAGTCAGGGTCTGGGGCTCCTCGCGCCCGGTGCCAAAGCGCAGCGTCAGCACGGTCCGCTCGGTTTCGGGCAGCTGCTCGATCGCCTCGTGGACGATGCGCTCACGCTCGTTGTCCCAGGCGGTGTCCTCGGGAGCCTCTTGATCGGAGGGCAACAGGTCGCCGAGAGCCGTGTCGCCATCTTCGCCGATCTGCTGATCCAGGCTGACCAGGGCGGCGCGCTGGTGGCGCACCTCCTCGACCTGCTCGATCTCCAGTCCGGTCTCTTGCGCCAGCTCCTCAACGGTAGGCTCGCGCCCGAGGCGCACCGACAGCTCGCGCTCGACACGCCCGACCTTGCGCGAGCGCTGGGCCACATGCACGGGCAGGCGGATCGTGCGTCCGGAGTTCTCCAGGCCGCGCTGGATCGCCTGGCGAATCCAGAGGGTGGCGTAGGTGGAGAAGCGAAAGCCCTTGCGCCAGTCGAACTTCTCACTTGCTCGAATCAGCCCGAGCAGGCCCTCCTGGACGAGGTCGGCCAGTGGCAGGCCCTGATTTTGGTAGCGCCGCGCGTTGGAGGCAACCAAGCGCAGATTGGAGTTGACGAGCAGTTCCTTGGCGTACAGGTCACCGCGCTCGATACGCTGAGCGAGGTCGATCTCCTGGGCGGGAGTGAGCAGCGGGTAGCGGCGCGAATGCGCGAGCAGCTGATCGACCGCCTCAGGAATGAAGGTATCTGCTTCTCCCAGCGCGATCCGCTCGGGAGCGGGATTGTCGAGTCGCTCGGGCTTCGCGCGAGGCTCCTCGGCGGCATGTAGCTCCCGCTCGCGCGTAGAGCGCGCAGGGTTCTCTCCGGCGGCTAGGGAGGTGAGTGGAGTGATGGGGGTGATGCGAGGGTCTGACATGGCTGTCCTTCTAATCCGATGCTTGGAGTCGGAATTATATTCCTCGATAGTTGCGTTGTCAATGATCTTGTTGATGAATGGCCCGGCCGCCTGGGTGGGGTGGGGTGGGGTCCTCTAAACACTCGTTCGACAATGTGTACGGTGCTACCTGCTCTTTGGAGCACAACCCTCGAAGAATCTCTATCCGGTCTCTACCCACTGGCGGGGCATTCCACGCGAGGCTGAGGCAGTAGCGCGTGGGGCTCTCATAGAAGTATTACCCGCCATTGCGACGGTTCTATCGCCCGCCCTTCGATCGCTTCAGGACTCGGCGAGGAGGCGTAAATCGTGGGCGGCGACCCGAACGATGTCGCCGGGGTGCAGCTGCCGGCCCCGGCGCGTCTCGGGCTGATCATTGACCAGCACCCGCTCATCGGCGAGAAATGCCTTGGCCTCGCTGCCGCTGTCGATGATCCCCGCGAGCTTCAATAGCTGGCCGAGTCTGATCATCTCACCCCGGATCGTGATCTCACGAAGCACTGGTCAAATCTAACGTCGGAGTGAGCGGCTCGCTGGATCGCATTAGCGTGCGATATCTTGCCAGGCGCCAGATGGAGCCCTGGTGGGAGTCTTTGCTCCCGAACCGCCCGCTCGGAAAGGGCTGATGGCTCCTTTCGCGAAACCCAGGCCACGCGAGAGGAGCCACAGAGATGCCCACGAGAGTTGTTGCGCCGGACCTACATAGACACGAGCTGGGGGCCATCTTCCTCGGGGGGGCCGCCGGCGGGCTGCTGCGGGTCTGGTTGAGCCGCTCGTTCGCGAGCGGCGCGACGGACTGGCCGTGGACTATCTTCGCGATTAACGTCTCCGGTGCGTTCACGCTCGCCTGCATCGCGACCTGGTTCAGGGAGCGCCCGCCGGAATCGAGATTCCATCACCCGCTGTGGACCGCCGGCTTCTGCGGCACGTATACGACCTTCTCGACGATGCAGCTGGAGATCTTCGTGCTGCTCCAGCACGGTCGCTACGCGCTCGCGGCTGGGTATGCGTTCGCGAGCATCCTCGCCGGCTACCTGGCGATCAGGCTCGGCACGCAGCTGGTGCGAAGCGAGCGCGGGGAAAACGTATGAGCGTCTGGGTCTGGATCGGCGTCGCGCTACTCAGCGGGGTCGCCGCGCTCGCGCGATTCCTGCTCGTGGCGCTGCTCAGCGCGCGCGCCGCGGGCACGTTCCCGCTCGGGACCTTTGTGGTCAACATCAGCGGCGCGCTGCTGCTGGGCCTGATCACAGGGCTCGCCGTCGAAGGGGAGGCGCTCGTCCTGATCGGCACCGCGACGCTCGGCTCCTACACGACCTTCTCGACCTGGATGCTCGAGTCAGAGCGTCTCACCGAGGACGGCGAACTGCCCGTTGCGGCGTTCAATATTCTGCTCAGCCTGTTAGTCGGCGTGGGAGCCATCGCGTTGGGACGCGCAATCGGAATGCAGATATGAGCCACAACTCCAGGCGGGCAAGCGGCTGGCCGGTGATCATCGCCTATGGCCTGGTGTGCGCGGCGACGCAGGTGTTGTGGCTCACCTACGCGGCGATCACCACCGAAACCGCCAGGCGCTATGGAGTCTCAGTCGGCGCGGTCGGATGGCTGGCGGAGATCTTTCCGCTGCTGTATGTGGCGCTCGCGATCCCCGCGGGGATCCTGCTCGATCGCTGGTTTCGCCCAGCGCTCGCGGCGGGCGGGGCGCTGGTCGCGCTCGGCGGCCTGGTGCGCCTCGGCGGTGAGACGTTCGCCTGGGCGATGGCCGGCCAAGTGATGGTCGCGTTCGCACAGCCGATCGTGTTGAGCGCGGTCTCAAAGCTTGCCGGCGAGTACCTGCCCGCGGAGGAGCGTGCGACGGGCATCTCGGTCGGATCGGCGGGTAGCTTCGTAGGGATGCTGCTGGCGCTGGTGCTGGGTCCGACCTTGGGCGCTCATGGGCAGCTCGAGCGCTTGCTGGTGCTCGAGGCCGTCCTGGCGGTGATTCCGGCTGTAGCCCTGGCTGTCGTCTTGCGCCGTCCCGGGCATGAGAGCGAGGAGCATGCGGCGATCGAGGGGAGCGCCGCACGGGCACTGTGGGCGCTGCCGCCGATGCGCACGCTGTGTGGCTTGGTGTTCGTCGGCTTTGGCATCTTCGTGGCGCTCGCCACCTGGCTGCAGACTTTGCTCGCGCCCGCCGGCGTCTCGGAAACCGCTGCGGGGGGACTGCTGGTCGGGATGGTGATCGCGGGGATCATCGCCTGCGCGGTGCTCCCACCGCTCGTCGCACGCCGAGGGGCCGAGCGTGGCTTCATGCGCGTCGCGGTGCTCGTCGGCTGCTTTGGCTGTATCGCACTCGGCGTGGCGCCTTGGCTCGGCGTGCGCGCGCTGGCGATCGTGGCGATGGGCGTGGTCCTGTTACCGGCGCTGCCGGTCATCCTGACCGCCGCCGAGCAGCTCGCGGGAGCCGCTGCGGGGACGGCCGGCGCGATCGTCTGGATGGCCGGCAACCTCGGTGGCCTCGTCGTCGCGCTGCTCGTGCAGGTCCTGGTTCATCATCCGCTCGCGGCGTTCGGAGCGATGGCCGCTGTATCGCTTCTCGGGTTACCGATCGCCGCACGTCTGACCTCGCCCGCCGGCGAGCAATCCAGCGGCACGCCGGTTCCCGTTGTTGCCGGCTGAGGCTCCCGTTGTCGCGGGCTTAGTCGGAAGACGTACATGTCAGGGCCGAGCCGAGCGCCCAGAGTTGGGGGTGCAGATATGATCCGGCCAGGCCTGCCGCGAGGGCTGGCTTCTCCAATCCGTAAGGGGGATTATGTTCAGCTCGATCGTCGTCGGAACCGATGGCTCTGATACTGCCACCCAGGCGGTGCGCCAGGCAGTCGACATGGCCGGCGCTCTGGGTGCGACGCTGGAGCTCGTCAGTGCTTTTGCGCCCGTTCCCGAGCAGCGCTTGCAGGCGGAGAGGCGGGACGCGCCTGAGGATGTGCAGTGGGCGATCAATCCACGCCAAGAGGTGGAGGCGTCGCTCGAGAGCGCCGCGGCAATAGCGCGTGAGGCGGGCGTGAACGTGAATACGCATGCCCGTCAAGGAGACCCCGCTGACGCGATTCTCGACGTCGCCGAGGAGCAGAACGCCGATCTGGTGATCGTGGGCAACAAGGGGATGAGCGGCGCCAAGCGCTTCCTGCTGGGATCGGTGCCAAACAAGGTTTCCCACCACGCGCCATGTTCGGTGTTGATCGTACGGACCACGTAAGTCGTCCGTACCATCGTCCGGACTACATAAGCGCTAGCTGGCAGTTGGCGCTGCTCGCCACTGGCTGGTGTCGGGCAGGGGGGTGAGGTGCGGCTCGATCTGCTCGCGCATCGACTGCAGGCGCGGGGGGAGGGAGAGTTTCTCACCGAGCGTCTCAGGGGACTCGTCAGCGGCGAAGCCTGCGCCATCAGAGGTTGCAAGCTCGTAGAGGATGCCGCCGGGCTCACGGAAGTAAACCGACTCGAAGTAGAAGCGATCGATGATCGGCGTGGGGTGCAGGCCCGCCGCGATCACTCGCTCCCGCCACGCCTCCTGCTCGGCGCGGTAGACCGCCCAGGCGATGTGGTGCACAGTGCCGGCGCCGGGGATTCCGCGCTCGTCGCTGCGCTCAAAGACGATGCGTCCACCGCGATGCTCGCCACGCGCCTGCCAATCGTGCTCGCTGATCTCGGTGAAGCCGAGCGTCTCGCCCAGCAGCGCCTCGCTGCGGGCCGGGTCGGCGACGAGCGCATGGACAGCCTCGAAGCCCTGTAGCGCGAACTCGGCTGGGACCTCCGTCGCGCACGCGATCAGCGGCTCGTCACTTGTCTGTGTGACGGCGAGCTCGTGGCTCATGCCCTCGGGGTCGGCGAATCGCAGCCAGCCTGGCTCGCGCGTGAGCGCGACGCCCTCGCTGGTGAGGCGCTCGCTCCAGAAGTCGAGCGCCGCCTCGCTCGAGACGCGATGGACGATGCGGTGGATCATGCCGGCGCCGGAGCGGCCCGCCTGCGCGCCGGGGTACTCGAAGAAGGTGATGTCCGCACCGGGAGAGCCGTGCTCGTCGGAGTAGAACAGGTGGTAGACGCTCGGGTCGTCCTGGTTGACCGTCTTCTTGACCAAGCGAAGACCGAGCACGCGCGCGTAGAAGTCCACGTTGCGAGGAGCGTCGCCGGTGATCAGGGTGATGTGGTGGATGCCGTCGATCTCACGCATGCCGTCCTTGCGAAGGCTATCGTGCTCAACCTACTGTGACCGGGGCATTTCTAGAGCGTTGGGGATTGCGTATCGCGGCCGCGACGGGCGTGCTCGTGCTGGTGGGCCTGGTCGTATCCGACTTCGAGACGAGCTTCTGGGATCGCCACGAGATGACGTCCTCGATCATCGCGAGCCTGGTGGTCGTGCTGATCACCGTCGTCGTCATCAACGAAGTGCTCGAACGGCGCGAAAGCGCACGCTGGCGGGTGTTCGCGCAGAACGCGCTGCTCGAGCTCGCCGCGACCGCGCGCTTCACCTGGGTCGGGCTGGGCGAGCTGCTCGAGGTCGACGAAACCGCCAGTCGGCGCACGGTCGAGGTGCGCAACTTCATCTGCAGCGCGGCGGGAACCGAGCGTGTCACGACGCTCGTCGACGAGCACATGCCCGACAGCGCATGGCGACACCAGCTCGCACGGCTGGTCGAACGGTTGCTCGATGAAAGCCGCGACTCACTTGCGGCATGGGGTCCGGTGATGCTCGCAGCTCGCCCATATACAGCACTGATCGAGCGCCACGTCGAGCTATACGGGCGGGTGCAGTTGCTTCGTTACATGATCGACGATCCCGAAGACGCCGAACTGGACGAGCTCGAGGACCCGGCCGCGCGAGCCCGGAGGCTGAGCGCCACACGACGGGCCGCGATCGAGGGGCAATCCGCGGGCGATCTCGACCACACGATGCGCACAAACCTGATCATCATCATCCGCCGCGCCGCGGAACTCGAGATCGATACGCGGGCACTCGCGCGAGCGCTGGTTCCGCTCGAGTGGTGGACGACGCCGTACGCCGATCTCACTCAGGCAGCCGAGCCGCGCGACCCTGGGCTATGACGTCCGATGCGTCCGGGCTCTGGCCTGGGACGAGCACTTCACGTTCATGGCCGGCAGGGATGCTGGGCCCGTCGTCTCATTGCGGGTTTCCTTGCTGACGCGTGACCAGAAGCGGATGAACTCGCGTTCATGGCCGATGCCGCATTCGAGAGCCAGTCGCCAGCCATGTGGAATGTCGGTGAGCTCGGCGAGCATCTCCTCGCAGCGCGCCAGGCGATGGCGGTGTGTCTCGAGCCGTTCAGCGGCGAGCGTGGCGGGATCGGCCCCGAAGAACAGCTTGAGCGTCCCGGCGT
Organism: uncultured Solirubrobacterales bacterium; assembly: GCA_963804555.1. Classification (GTDB taxonomy): domain Bacteria; phylum Actinomycetota; class Thermoleophilia; order Solirubrobacterales; family Solirubrobacteraceae; genus Palsa-744. Next base: position 124,775 of record CAWDQX010000003.1, on the reverse strand, counting down.
CACGAAGCTCATAGCTCTGAGGGGCAGGTTCGGCCCGCCATTGCGCCAGCGCCTCGCGCCCGGTGTCGGTCAGTTGATAGACCCGTCGGCGTCGTCCGGTCTCCTCCTGGCGATCGGAGAGCAGGCCCGCGCTGGCCAGTCGGGGGCACTCGGTGTATAGCTGGGTATGGGGAACGCTCCAGAAGTTGATCGTGCTCATCTGCGCCAGCTGCTTGAGCTCATAAGCAGTGGCGGACTTGGCCTGCTCCAGCAGTCCCAGAACGATGTAAGAGGCCTCGGTCAGACGTGGGCTCGAGGTCAGAGGCGAGCTTGACATGATCTGTAGATTATACTACGGTCCGAACCATTCAACCTGAACCGTTCAGTCTGAACTATTCTGGTTGAAACGTTCAGCTCGAACTATTCAGGAGGCATTGTTGATGTCGGTTACCGCAACTCCCACCTCTGCAATGAAGCTTGGCCTCTCCACGCTCGATCGTGAGGTGGTGGTCGACGAGCTGGAGTTGAGTGGTGAGCCGCCGGCTTGGCTCGAGGGCTCGCTGCTGCGCACCGGACCCGCGAAGTTCGAGGTGGGCGAGCAACGCATGCGCCACTGGTTTGACGGTCTGGCGATGTTGCATCGCTTCACGATCGAGGATGGGCGGGTCTCTTACGGCAATCGTTTTCTGGAGAGTCGCTCATATAAGGCGGCTCAGGAGCAGGGCCGGATGGTCTATGGAGAGTTCGCGACCGACCCCTGCCGCTCGCTGTTCAAGCGCGTGCAAACGCTGTTCTCCGGAGGCGGCGTGCTGCCCGACAATGCCAACATCAACCTCACGCGGCTGGGTGAGCGGTTCATCGCGATGACCGAGACGCCGCTGCCGGTGCAGTTCGATCCACATACGCTCGCGACAGCCGATGTGCGTCCCTATCGCGTCCCCGGTCAGCTCTCGACCGCGCACCCTCACTCAGACCGGGGGACCGGGTCGATGCTCAACTATGCCGCCAAGCTGGGGCGGACCAGCAGCTACCGGTTCTTCGAGGTCGGTCCTTCAGCGACCGGCGAGCGTCCGGCTGAGTCGCGGGTAATCGGCTCGCTGGCGGTCAAGGAGCCCGCCTATATGCACTCCTTCGGGCTTACCGAGCGCTACTTCGTGCTCGCCGAGTTTCCATTCGTCGTCAATCCGCTGACGCTCGCGCTGTCCGGGCGCCCCTACATCGAGAATTACAAGTGGAAGCCCGAGCTCGGCACGCGCTTCACGCTCGTGGACCGCGAGACGGGTGAGGCGACGGGTGGCTTCCAGACGGACGCGTGCTTTGCCTTCCACCACGTCAACGCCTACGAGGAGGATGGTGAGGTCGTGCTCGACCTGTGCGTCTATCCCGACGCGGGCATCATCGAGGATCTCTATCTCGAGCGCCTGCGCGCGGGAAAGCCGGTGACGCCAGCAAAGCTGACTCGCTTCCGTCTTTCCCTCGCCGACCGGTCGGTGCGCAGCGAGCAGCTGGCCGAGCAGGGCATTGAGCTGCCGCGCATCCACTACGGGCGCTGCAACGAGCGCCCCTACCGTTACGTCTGGGGGAACGGCAACGGCGCGAACGGCTGGCTCGAGCAGATCCTCAAGATCGACGTGACAGACGGCGCCACGCTCTCCTGGGCGGAGCCGTCCTGCTATCCGGGAGAGCCGGTGTTCGTGGCCCGCCCGCAAGCCGAGCACGAGGACGACGGCGTGCTGCTCTCGGTCGTGCTCGACTCCAACGCCGCCACGTCCTTCTTGCTCGTGCTCGACGCCGCCGATCTGAGCGAGCTGGCGCGCGCGCAGGCGCCACACCACATTCCCTTCGGCTTCCACGGCCAGTTTGCGCGGGGATGAGCGGACGCATGGCCCGATACACCCCGTCTCTGTATCCCCGCGAACGGCGATACAACCCGTTCATCCGGGAGCAGCACATAAACGTGCTCGGCCTGAGGCTGCATGGTGGGCGGATCCTCAGCGCACTGGAGCTCCCCTGGTTCGTCTCATGCCACCCCGGGGCTTCGGCGTGCTCACCACGACCGGGCGCAAGACCGGCAAGCAGCGACGCAAATGCATACGCGCGATACGGCGCGGCGAGCATGTGTACATCGTGTCGATCGGCGGTCCCGAGATGGCCTGGCTAAAGAACATCCAGGCCAACCCCAACGTCTCCCTGCGGATCGCAGGCGGGACGTTCGCGGGCCGAGCACGAAAGCTGAGCGACCCACTGGAGCGAGAGCAGGCGCTGCAGGCGTACTGCGAGGCGGTGCACGCCGTCGACTACATGGCATGCATGAACTGGCGCAAAGGACGCCCGACACGCTCGAGGATCAAAGACCTGACCCGGGGCTGGTTCGAGGAGGGCATCCCGCTGGTCGTCGAGCTCGACACACCTCTCCCACAGGCACTTGATGCTGACAACGAAGGAAAGGAACCTCCGCATGAGCACCACAGCATCGCCCATTGACACGCCACCAACGCTCGAGCAGCAAGACAGCCTCTCACTGGACCAGCTCAAAGGGGGCCTGCAAGGCTTCTCTGAGCGCTGGCTTCCCCGCGCCGATGAGCTGCACAGCTTTTTCGAGCGCTGGGATCAAGCCTGGAACACTCACGACCTCGACCTCCTCGGGACGCTCGTCACAGAGGATGTCCTCTGCGACGACCCAGCGATGTTCGGCCAGACCGTGGAGAGCCGCGAGGAGTTCCTGGCGTTTCTGGAGGATCTTTTCCGCGCCTTTCCCGACGTTCGCTTTCAGGACACCGGCGAGCTCTACCTGGCGCTCGAAGGCGGTGGGATAGCGCTACCGTGGCGTATGACCGGATCCTTCACCGGCGAGCTGCGCACCTGGAGCAAGAACCGCGAAGCACAGCCGCACACGACCCAGCCCACGGGAAAGACCTTCGACTTGGAGGGTGTCGATCTCTACCAGTTCCGCGACGGGCTGCTCTCTAACTATTCAATCGTATATGACCTATTCGGCTTCTCGGCACAGGTGGGACTGCTCGGGTGATGGATAGGACCGGCACGCTCATCTTGGCGGTAGACACCAAGGCGGTGTTGGTCGCGGACGCGCTGATGTTTCTCTGGGCGATGCTGCTCGGGGTCTGGAAGTACCGCCAGATCGTCACTTCGGAGAATCATCAGGCTCACATCTACGTGGACATCGCCCACAGGGTGGCGTTGATGTACAGCTTCGCCCTGCTCGTGATCGCGACGTTCGTGCAGCTGAGTGGCTGGAGCACGCTCGTGAATCTGCTCGCCGCGGGCGCGATGGCGTTCTACTTCTTCGCCGCGACTGCCAATTACGCGCTTCACGGCTACAGGCGCGACACTGAGAACCAGTTCCGCAATCCCGTCCGGGGAACACACGCCTTCATGCTCACCCTGATCGTCGCCGAGATCGGCGGATGGCTGGTCTTGGTAGCTGGATTTCTCGACAAGCAGATCTTCTGAGGCGCGAGCGACTTCGGAGATCGCGGGCCAAGACGTAGTCTTGCTGCCATGCGCCGGTTCCTAGAAGACGCCTGATGGTGCCCACGACACGCTACGCGCGTAGTGGTGATGCGACCATCGCCTACAGGACGTCTGGCACGCGTCTGTAGCGAAGGTAAACGACGCGAGAGCCAAATGTGCGTGTCTCGATCAGCTCGAGGTTGATCCTTTCGTCCAGGGTCGGGAAGTAGGGCGTGCCGCCGCCGAGCAGGACCGGGCTGACGAACAGCCGCCACTCGTCGATCAGCTCCAGCTCCATGCACGCGCGGGCGAGGCCGGCGCCGCCGACGGCGATGTCCTTTCCAGGCTGTTCCCTGAGCCTCGAGACCTCCTCGTCGACACCGCCGGTGGCCAGCCTGGTGTTGCCCACCACGCTCTGAAGCGTCGTGGAGAACACGACCTTCGGCAGCGCCTTCCAGGTCCGGGCGAACTCGACCTCATCGGCGTCCAGCGGACCCTGCTCAGCTGTCTCCCAGTAGACCATCGTTTCATACAGCCGGCGCCCGCAGAGCTGCACACCGATCTCCTGCACGTGCTGGTGGTGGAACCGAAACAGCTCCTCGTCGGGCACCGACCAGTCGATCGCTCCGCCCGGCCCGGCGATGAAACCGTCCAGCGACACAGTCAACGAGTAGATCAACTTCCGCATCACGGTCCTCCTTCGGTTGCGGCCCACCAGTCCCGCTGACCCTCGACGTCTTCTCGCGGATTTTCGCCGAGATTGGGCGCACCGAACACGAGGATCTTGAGGCCCCCTGGCCCGCTCTCGTAGCCTCGCCACGTACCGGGTGGGACGCGCACCACGTCCCACTCCTTGACCTCGACGATCTCGTCGTCGAGCTTCATCCGCCCGCTCCCGCCCACGACCACGTACACCTCCTCCTGCTCCTTATGCGTGTGGCCGTATGGGAAGCGATAGTTGGGCGGGATGCGCTGATAGCTGAGACCGGACTGCTCGAGCTCGAGCGCCTTGCTCGCCATGCGGAACTCCAGGTCCGGCGCACCGTTGAAGTTGGACCCAAGGTCCTCCAGATCCTCTCTGAGGTTCCTGAGCGTGAACGGCACGGCCGCGATTCTATGGCTCAGGAGATCGCCACCGCCGCCGGTGCGGCGGCGCTGACAGCGACATCGAGTCCACCTTGGACCAAGACTCGCCTCGCTGAGCCGCGAGTCATGTCGTGCACCGTCCGCGGGAAAGCCGTTCCGATCAGAGAATGCACGCGGCCGCCCGACATGCGGACGTCGCGCGGCGCGGAGCTCTGCGAACAACTGCGACTCCAGCCGCGCCGCCTCACCGAATACCGGAAACGGCTCCTGGCCGAAATGAAACCGCTCGGCAGCACATCCACGTAAGCCGCCCCAGCCCGGCTGTCTCAGATGGGCGGGATTACACCGTCTCAGATGAACGGGACGCCGCAACCCGCGCCCGGCTCAAACTGACCCACTACCTTTTAATGCTCGATAATGAATGTTATGTCAACCTAGATCAGGAATCAGACGTCTACCCGGGTTAGGAATTTCTCCAAGATCCCCCCACGGGCCTGGTTTCTTCGGGTGTGGTTCCCAGGTTTGGTTCTACCCGAGCGTGTAAACGAGCGAGACTTGCGTTGAGAGCGTGCAAGTCGTCGCGCTCGCGGTAGTCGCGTTCGTAGTCGCCGCGCTCGCTTGTTTCGCGGAAGGCTTTTTTGGCTTCTTCTTGCCGTGTTTCGTCGGCCGGCTTTCGCACACCGGGAGTTGCCTTATTCAAGGCGCGCGGCGCGTTGAATACTGGTGTCGAGGTCGTAGCGCCAGGTGAGCCAAAGTCGGGTTGTGCGCCCTGATATTCGTTGCTCGATTCTTCGCTGCCAGTACAGCCGATATACCCGCCACCTTCGACGATGCTCTGAACCGATCCCAGGGTCACGCCCGCCTTGCTCGCGAGGAACTGCGCCTTGGCTTGGCCGTCAGTGATCGAGTCGGCCATTCCCTGGCGATAGACCGCGGTTGCCGTCGCTGAGGAGGCGCTCTGTTCGATCGGCTCGGTCGCCACGCCCTGCACGCTCACCGTGGGTGGCGGAGTGGTCGTCGTGGGAGCTTCCGCCGAGGCCACACCCAACAGGCCGACGACGATCAGGGAGACCACGGTGACGGTCGTCGCTGGGATTATGAGCCTCATTGGAGCTCGATCCGCATGTCGATCTGCATGCTCTCCCTCTCCATCTGGATCTCCATCCGCATACATCACCAAGGCTAGCGCCTCTGCGCTCTCTCGGCCAGCGCTCGTGCGCGCTCCAGCACCGCGTCGATCATCGGCTCGGTCAGCTTGCCCGTGAAAGTGTTCTGCTGACTTGGGTGGTAGCAGCCGATCAACGTGTAGCGCCGGCCCGAAAACTCGGCTCCGTGGCCGAATCGCGGTCGTGGACGCGGCAACGGCGCCGGCGGATCGGAAAGCGCGGTGGTCAGGCGCAGCGCGGCGTCCCAACCGAAGGCGCCCAGACAAAGAATGACCCGCACGTCTTTCAGCAGCCGCAGCTCTCGTACGCTCCACGGCAAGCACTGATCGCGCTCGGCGGGCGTCGGACGGTTGGCCGGCGGCGCGCAACGCACCGCCGCGGCGATCCACGCGCCGCGCAGGCGTAAGCCGTCTCCGCGGTCGGTCGATGCCGGCTGATTGGCAAAGCCCGCGCGCCACAGCGCCGCGAACAGGAAATCGCCCGAGCGATCGCCGGTGAACATGCGGCCGGTGCGGTTGGCGCCGTGGGCGGCCGGCGCCAGGCCAAACACCAGCATCCGCGCCGCGGGGTCGCCGAAGCCCGGCAGCGGCCGGCCCCAGTACTCCTCTCCTGCGAACGCGGCGCGGCGCTCGCGCGCGACCTGCTCACGCCACGCCACCAGACGCGGGCAGCGCCGGCAGGAGCTGATCTCCTCAGCCAGCGCCGCGAGGTCCTTTTCTCTATCTGATGCCACCAGGCAGTAGTAGCATCGGTCGAACAATGTCGCTGTGGATGCTGTTCGTACTGCTCGGCTTGATCAAGCTCCCGTTCGTCGCCCTGATGCTGTGGATGCCGTTTCGCAATGACGAGGCGATGCGCGCGGTCGATGTGACCGACGCTCCCAATGCTGCGGACGCCTCTGATGAGGAGGGGGGCAGCCACACACTGCCGGCGGGGCCGCTCGACCCGCATCCGCGCATGCCCCTCCCCCGCTCCCCTCGGCGTGATCCACACGGCTCTCCGGCGCTGCCGGCGCCGGCGCGGGTACGCACGCCGGTGCGTGCCAAGGGCGTAAAGACGCTTCGCTGAAGGCTCCTTCCGGGACGTCGGCGGGACGTCAACGAGACGTTGACGAGTCGGCTACCTGCGGCGTTTGTTGTTCTGCTTGCGCTGTCGTCGTGCGGCCTTTGCCTTCGCACGCCGCTTGCGCATCATCGCGGCCGTATCGCGACTCGAGCCTCCCTTACCCAACAGGCCGTCACCCGCCGGAGCGACGCTGCGCGCGTCACGCATGATCAAGAAGGCGATTCCCCCCAGCAGCAACAGCGCCGCCGCACCCGCGATCACGAGCACGCCACCCGAATTGGAGGTGGTTTCCGTCGAAGCGCCGGTCGTGGTCGTTTCGGTTGGAGTCGTTTCGGTCTGGGTCTGCCCTTCGGTCAATTCGCTGAACGCGCTCCCGCCGCCCAAGGCCGCGAGCGAGGTGGCTGGCGCGGCGAAGGCCATCGTGAGGATGGCGCAGACACACAGAGGGACAAATGCTCGGCTCGACACGCGGCGAGCATACCGTCTGCGGGGCACAGAGCATGCGCCTGCCCAGACCGTAGAATGAGCGGCCGATGCCACCTAAACAACGCCAGGTCCGGATGGAGCAGCGCGGCGCCTTCGACCAGATCCAGGCGCTAGAGCAGCGCTCGGATGAGGAGCTCGAGAGCGAGACCAAGTACAAGTCGGCCGCGATGGCGATCCTCGGCGCGCGCGCGTCAGAGCGCTTCGACGCCGAGAGCGCGCGCGGCTACTTCCAGCGTGCGATTGCCGCCGCGCGGCCGCAGGAGCGGATGCAGATTCGTCGCATGGCCGATGCGTCGCTCGCGCTGGCCGAACGCCGCGCGGGCGATCTGAAGGACGCGGTCGAGCGCCTCGGCCAGACTCCTCCGAGCGGCCGTCAGATGTTTGCCCTGAGGGCGATGGGGCTGCTCGCTCCCCCTCCTCCGCGGGAATCCTCGCGCGCATCCGCGGGATTCTGCTGATAATCGCGCTGATCATCGTTCTGCTCGCGATCGGCCTCGGCCTGGTCGAGCTGATCTCGCTGCCGTTTGGCGGGCTGGGGATCGCGCCGGGCGTGCTGCTCGGCCTGTTCCTCGTGCTCGCCGTCCTCGGTGTGGTCGCGGCCGTCGCCCGGCGACGACGAGACCGAGCGCAGAAGGCCGCCACAAACTAGTCGCTGCAACCGGTGCGCTTCAGGTGGTGAAGACGATTCGCTGTCCGGGCGTGGTCGGGGTGTTCCAGGCGGCCTCGACGTCGCTGAGGGGCGTCGGTAGGGGATCGATCGTGAAGGCGCCGGCGGTGATTTGAGCGGCGAGCTCGGGGAGCTCCTGCACGATCCCGGCCGTCGTGAGCGAGCCCTGGCCGCTGCCGAGCAGTTGCAGGTTTGCCGCTCGTAGCGCGGCGGAGGGAAGGGTGATCTCAAGGCCAGCCATCGATCCGATCTGTATCCACCACAGCGGCTTGCTGCGCTCTGTGCGTTCCCTGACGAGCGCGGGAATTGCCTGCTCGGTCACAGGGCCCCACAAATAGTCGATTACGACATCAACATCGGCCCCCGCTGCTGCGAGCGCGCGAGCGACTTCGTCAGGCTCGCCGGTCAGCGGGACGATCTCATCGGCCCCAAGGCGCGTGAGCCCGGCAAGCCGCTCAGGGTCGCGGCCAGCTGCTGCCACGTAGCCCGCTCCGAGGAACTTGGCGATCTGCACAGCCAGCTGCCCCGCGTTTCCGGTGGCGCCGAGCACGAGCACCTTCTGCCCTGCCGTGAAGGAGATCCGCTTGCGCAGCGCCAACCACGAGGACATGCCGGGATTCATGCCAGCGGCGATCGCTGGCACGTCCGCATCATCGGGCAGCACTACGGCGCGCCGCCGGTCGATGACGGTCCGCTCGGCCATCGTCCCAAACGCACCGTCGAAGGCGACGAAGTACAGGAGCTGATCGTCGGCGGCGCGGCCCACTCCGTCGACGCCAGGGATCAGCGGCAGCGCCTCGGCGCTGGTGTAGTGGCGGCCAGACGCTCCCGAGCGCACCCGCGGGTGAAGGCCGGCGGCGAGAACATCGACGGAGATCTCGTGCTCGCCGCTCGGCTGTGGCGTCTGAAAAGTTTCGTAGCGGGGAGGCGCATCGAAGGATCTGACGACCGCTGCATTCATGACGACCGACCCGAGAGGTGATCGAGTTCATGCGCGACCAGGAGTGGACGCGGTGACTGTCACGAGCTCCAAGAGAGTAGTTGGTTCGCCGAGGCCTGCTCCCAATACGATGGCTCGATGCCCGCTTCTGTCTGCCTGATCGTCAATCCCTCCGCCGGTGGCGGCAGAGCCGGACGGGTAGCGCCGGAGGTCGAGCGGACCCTGCGCGAGCACGATCTTCAGGTGCGTCGCGTCGATACGCGCGATCTCGCCCATGCACGCGTGCTGGCCGAGGAAGGCGCTCGCGCCGGGGAGACGGTCGTAGCGCTCAGCGGTGACGGCATGATCGGCGTGGTGGCCGACGTCTTGCGTGATGTTCCGGGTACCGTGCTCGGGGTGCTCCCAGGCGGGCGCGGCAACGATCTGGCGCGCGTGCTCGGCATCCCACAGGATCCGATCGCTGCGTGCGCCGTGATCGCCGAAGGCGTCCCTCGCGCGATGGATGTCGGCGAGATATCGGATGTCGGCGCCGATGCGCCTGGCCGGGCGTTCGTCGGAATCGCGTCGGTCGGCTTCGACAGCGACGCGAACCGGATCGCAAACGAAGCGCCCTCGTGGCTCGGCAACCTCGTTTACGCCTACGGTGCGCTGCGCGCCCTTTCGTCCTGGCGGCCCGCCCGCTTTGAGATCGAGCTCGACCCGCCGGGCGAGCGACACAGCTTCAGTGCCTACACCGTCGGCGCCTGCAACTCCAAGACATACGGAGGCGGCATGCGTGCGGCGCCGGACGCGATGCTCGACGATGGCCTGCTGGACGTGGTGGTCTGCGAGAGCATCAGCAAGCTTACGTTTCTGACGAAGATCTTGCCCGAAAGTGTTCAAGGGCACGCACGTGCAGGAGCCGAGCGTGCACGTGTTTCGCGCGCGCGAGGTGTCCGTCAGCGCCGACCGCTCATTCACGATGTATGCCGACGGCGATCCGATCGGCGATCTGCCGGTACGGGTGCGCGCTGTCGGCGGGGCGGTCTCGGTGCTCGTGCCTGCCGATTTCGCCGGCGAGTCAGCGTTCGCGTCGCCGATCGACTCCTCGCCCATCACGGCTCCGGGGAGCGCCGCGGGCGCCACGGACTCGGCCGAGCATCCGACAAGGGACTGATGGCTGGGCCGCTCGCACCCAAGCTCGCCCTGGCGCGGGCCGTCGGCGCGGTCTCGCGCCTGCGTGGCGGCGGCGCGTCCAGCGCGCCGGGAAAGGTGCTCATGCGTCTCGATCCCAATGCGATCGGCGAGCTGGGGGCGCGCCTGTCGCGGGGCAGCGTGCTGGTGTCGGCGACGAACGGCAAGACCACGACCTCGGCGATCCTCGCAGCGATCCTCCAGCGCGCCGGCGTGTCGCTCGTGAACAACCAGTCCGGGGCGAACATGGCCGGGGGAATCGCCTCCACGCTGCTCGCCGCCGCTCGCCAGAAAGGTGAGATTGCGGGTGAGCTGGGCCTGTTCGAGGTGGACGAGCTGTGGCTCGACTCGCTCGCCGCCCAGCTGCACCCGCGCGCGATCCTGCTCGGCAACCTGTTCCGCGACCAGCTCGACCGCTACGGGGAGCTCGAGACGATCGCCGATCGCTGGGCCGTGGCCGTGCACACGGGCCCCGCCCGGGATTCGACGCTGGTGCTCAATGCCGACGATCCCGCAATCGCCGACCTCGGCCGTGAGCGCGATGCGCCGGTCCTCTACTTCGGAGTCGAGGATGACTCGCTCGCACTGGCCGGGATGGCGCACGCCGCCGATGCGAAGCACTGCCGCCACTGCGGAGCTCCCTATGTGTTCGATGCGGTCTATCTCGGCCATCTCGGCCACTACCACTGCCCGAGCTGCGGCCAAACCCGTCCCGCGCCCACCGTTACCGCGACGCACGTCACCCTGCAAGGCGTACACGCGGCCGCTTCACGCTTCAGACTCCTGCAGGCGAAGCCGAGGTCGCCCTCGTCGCTGCCCGGCCTCTACAACGTCTACAACGCGCTCGCCGCCGCTGCGCTCGCCACCGCGCTGGAGGTTGGCCTGCCCGAGATCGTCGCCGGGTTGCAGGCCACGAAGGCGGCGTTTGGCCGCGCCGAGACCGTGCTGCTTGAGCTCGATGCCGGCAGGCGCGAGACTGCGGATCCTGCTCGTCAAGAACCCCGCCGGCGCCAACGAGGTGCTGCGCACGCTGGCGCTCGAGCCGGGCGAGCACGACCTGCTCGGGATCCTCAACGACAAGATCGCCGACGGGCGCGACGTCTCCTGGATCTGGGATGCCGACTTCGAGCTGCTGGCCGGGCGGGTGCGTCGTCACCTGCAGCGGCACCCGCGCCCCCGAGCTCGCACTGCGCCTGAAGTACGCGGGAATCGACCCAGCACGCATTCGCGTCCAGGCCGACCTCCCCAGCGCCCTGCGCGAGGCGGCCGCGGACGGTTCGTCCGATTCCACAGCGCCGCTGTACGCGCTGCCGACCTACACCGCGATGCTCGCCTTGCGGGAACTGCTCGTCGCGCGGGGGAGGCGAGCAGCGCATGGTCGTGAGCGCCACAATCAGCTGCTGTCTGCGGGGTCATCTGGCACGACCTGGAGTGCGGCTCCTACCGCGCCGACCTACCCCTATGGCGGGAACTGGCCGAGCGCCACGGCGGTCCGGTTCTCGATATTGGCGCCGGGGACCGGCCGAGTGGCGCTCGATCTCGCCCGTGCGGGCCATCGTGTGACCGCGCTCGACCTCGACCCCGATCTGCTCGGGGCGTTGCAAGACCGGGCCGGTGGAGAGCGTGTGGAGACCGTATGCGCGGACGCGCGGTCGTTCGAGCTGGATCGGCGCGACTTTGCGCTGTGCCTCGTGCCGATGCAGACTCTCCAGTTGCTCAGCGACGCATCCGAGCGAGCCGCGTTGCTGCGCTGTGCCCTCGCCCACCTGCGCCCCGGCGGGCTGCTCGCGTGCGCGATCGTCACCGAGCTGGAGCCGTTCGACGTCGCCGACGGCTCGCCCGGTCCTTCGCCTGAGACGGCGCACGTCGGTGAGACCCTCTACATCAGCCGAGGCCACGAGCGTGCGGGTGCTCCCACAGCACATCGTGATCGAGCGCTCGCGACGGATCATCTCTTTTGACGCCGGCCAGTCAAGCGAGCGGCATCCTGTCAGTCAAAGGGAGGGTTGAGCGCAACGTCATCGAGCTCGCTCGTGTCAGCGCCTCCGAGCTCGAGCATGAGGGCTCCCGAGCCGGACTTCAGACCTGAGCCCGCGCTAGTGATTGCGCCTACCGATGAGCACGTCGGCAGCACCGTGGTGATGCTGCGTGCCTGAGTCCGCCGCGCTTCCCCATTTCCGCCGGCCGCGCCCGCGCGCCGTGTCCTGCGTGTCTGCGCGCTCTACCCGGACCTGATGAACATCTACGCCGACCGCGGCAACCTGCTCGTGCTCGAGCATCGCTGCTCATGGCGTGGGATCGGCTTCGAGCTGAGCTCCAGCGGGCTCGGCGAGTCGCTGCAGTCCCGACGCTCATGACCTGTACTACCTAGGCGGCGGCCAGGATCGCGACCAGCGTCTGTGTGCCGATGACCTGATCGAGACCAAGCGCGAGGCTCTCCACGCCGCCGCCGCGCGCGAGGCGGTGATCCTCGGGGTGTGCGGCGGCTATCAGCTGCTCGGGCACTCATACACGCTGGGTGAGGAGGAGATCCCCGGTGTCGGGCTGCTCGACGTGCGCACCGTTCGCGAGGAGGGCCCGCGCCTGATCGGCAACGTCGCGATCGAGGTCTCGCTCGGTAGCGAGAGCGCCGCCGCCGAGGACGACAATCGAATCCTCGCCGGGTTCGAGAACCACGGCGGGCGAACGTATCTCAGCCCGGACGCTCGGGCGCTGGGTCGTGTCCTCAAGGGCCACGGCAACGACGGGCGCAGTGGCTTTGAGGGCGCGCGCAGTGGCAACACGATCGGCACGTATCTACACGGTCCCCTCCTGCCCAAGAATGCCTGGTTTGCGGACTGGCTGATCGCCACCTCCTTGCGCATCGAAGTAAGCGAGCTCGAGGCGCTCGACGACGGCCTGGAGAAGGAGGCGCATCTCAACGCGCGCCACGCGGCTGGAATCTGACACGATCCCAACCGTGGAGCTATCCGAGTACCAGCGCCTTTCGCGAAGCACCGCGCAGTACCCGCGCAATGAGGCGCTCACCTACCCAGCGCTCGGGTTGGCCGGAGAGGCGGGAGAGTTCGCCGATCACGCAAAGAAGGTGATTCGCGACGACGGCGGTGAAGTCACGGCCGACCGGCGTGAAGCGATGGCCAAGGAGCTCGGGGACGTCCTCTGGTATGTCGCCCAACTTGCAAGCGAGCTGGAGCTCGACCTCGACGAGATCGCCCAAGCGAACCTCGACAAGCTGCTCTCGCGCCAGCGCCGGGGTGTCCTATCCGGCAGCGGCGACGACCGCTAGGACGACCGCCCTAGCAAGCTAAGAGGCGACGGCGAACTTGCGAAGCGCTCAGCCGCTCTCTTTGGCACCAGTGCTCGGACGCGGACACCCTCGGGGGTGTCTCTCGCGATGAGATCGCCCGCCAGCTCGTGCAGCTCCGCCAGGCTGCCGCCGTCCGCGTAGGGCACCAGCAGCTCGACCTTGCACAGCATGTGCTCCAGCTCCGCTTCGAAGCGCGCGCCCAGCTCCACCAGACCCTCGCCCGTCACGCCGCTCACGAGCATTGCGCCGGGGTAGCGCAGGCGCAGCTCGTCACGTTCCCGCTCGTCGAGCAGATCGATCTTGTTCAAGACCAGCAGCCTCGGGCGCTCGCCGGCGCCGATCTCCTCCAGCGTCTGCTCGACCGCGTGCTGCATCGCCTCGGCCTGCGGCTCGGGCGCGGAGGCGTCGAGCACGTGGGCCAGCAGATCGGCGCGGCGGGTCTCCTCCAGCGTCGCGCCGAAGGCATCCACCAGCTGGTGCGGCAGCTTGCTGATGAAGCCGACCGTGTCGCTCACCAGGTACTTCCTCCCCGAGTGACTTCGGCGCCCGTGGTGACCGTCGCCGTTGCTCGAGGCACTCCCGATCGGCCCGATCGTTCGTGTCGTCGGGTCGAGCGTGTGGAACAGCCGGTCGCGCACCCCCACCTCCGCGCCTGTCAGCACGTTCAGCAGCGTCGACTTGCCGGCGTTCGTGTAGCCCGACGAGCGCCACCGTCGGCAGCGCCGCGCGCTCGCGCTCGGCGCGCATCACCTGCGCGTGCCCTTCACGTGCTCGAGCCTGCGGCGCAGCGCCGCGATCCGGTCGCGCGCCAGCCGCCGGTCGGTCTCGATCTGGCTCTCCCCCGGTCCCCTCGTGCCGATTCCGCCGCCGAGGCGCTCGAGGTGTGTCCACAGTCCGCGCATTCGCGCGAGGTTGTATTCCAACTGAGCGAGCTCGACCTGCAGCTTGCCCTCCGCGCTGCTCGCGTGCGCGGCGAAGATGTCGAGGATCACCGTCGTGCGATCGACCACCGGCATGCCCAGCGCCTCCTCCAGATTGCGCTCCTGGCGCGGGGTCAGCTCGTCGTCGCAGGCGATCACGTTTGCGTCGGCTCGCCTTCGCGGCCTCCTTCGCCTCCGACGACCTTGCCCGGGCCGAGGTAGGTGTTCGGGTGCGGCTGCTCGCGGCGCTGGACCATCTCCCCCACGACCGCCACCCCCGCGGTGCGCAGCAGCTCGCCCAGCTCCTCGAGATCATCGCCTTCGGGCAAGCGCCGCGATGCAGAACGCCCGCTGAACGGCGCGCTGCTCAGACGGTAGGCCGTTTGCCGCGGCGTGCGACCGATTCGAGGTGGCCCCTGTGCGGCCGTTGCGGCTTCGATCCATTCGACTCTCAGTCTAGGACCCCAGCTTGCCCAAGCGCTCGACCGCCTCCAGCAGACGATCGTCGGGCGTCGTCAGCGAGATCCGGAACCAGCCCTCCCCCGCCGGGCCGTAGATCGCGCCGGGTGAGAGCACGACCGCCGCCTGCTCGAGCACGTGCTCGCAGTATGCCTCCGAGCTCGCATAGCCAGCCGGGATCGGCGCCCACACGTAGATCGTGCTGTGCGGCGGGTGCACGTCGACGCCGATCCCTCGCAGCGCGTCGCAGACGAGATCGCGGCGGCGGCGATACAGCTCGTTCATCGAGGCGACCTCCGCGTCCGCGTCTGGCGAGAGCGCCGCAACCCCGGCCAGCTGCACCGCCTCGAACAGGCCGGAGTCGATGTTCGTCTTCAGCCGCCAGTACGTCTCGACCGCCTCCGCGTTCCCGACCACGACCGCGCAGCGCCAGCCGGTCATGTTGTAGCCCTTCGACAGCGAGAACACCTCGATCCCGACCTCCTTCGCCCCCGGCGTCGCGAGGAACGAGGGCGCGCGGTAGCCGTCGAAGACGATCTCCGAGTACGCGTTGTCGTGCACGACGAGGATCTCGTGCTCGCGGGCGAACTCGACGACCCGCTCGAAGAAGCCCGCCGGCACGACCGCGCCGGTCGGGTTGTTCGGGTAGTTCAGGAACATCAGCTTCGCCTTGCTTCGCCGTCTCCTCGTCGATCGCGTCGAGGTCCGGGACGAAGCCCAGCTTGGGCTCGAGCGCCATCAAGCACCGGCTCGCGCGCCCGCCAGCCACGGGCCGGCGGTGTACACCGGATAGCCGGGGTCGGCGGCGAGCGCGTAATCCCCGGGGTCGAGGAACGCGAGGTTCAGGTTGAAGATCGCCTCCTTCGCGCCGATCGCCGGGATGATCTCGTGCTCGGGGTCGAGCTCGACGTCGAAGCGCCGCTCGTAGAAGTCGCTCACCGCCTCGCGGAAGTCCGCGCGCCCGCGGTTCGTCGGGTATCGGTGCGTCTCCGGCTCGGTCACCGCCTCCTGCATCGCCTCCACGACCAGCGGCGAGGTCGGGCGGTCGGGGTCGCCGATCCCGAGGCTGATCACGTCCACCCCTGCGGCGCGCTTGGCGGCGATCTTGCGCTCCAGCTCGGCGAACGCGTACGGCGGGATGCGCTCCAAGCGCTTACTCGGTCTCATGCAGCTCCTTCACGAAGTCGTCACTCAAGCGACCCTCGAACACGGGTCTCGCCCAGCCTGTCAGATTCACGCGCAGATCCTCCCCCACCTCGACCTCCAGCTCGCCGCCGTCCAGCACGACCTGACGTGCGCGCCCTGCTCACCGGACCCTCGCCCGGCTGAGTCACAGTATGCGCACCGCGGCGCCGGTGGCGCCGGTGCCCGAGGACAACGTCTCCCCCACGCCGCGCTCGAAGATCCGCGCTCTGATTCGAGCCCGCGCCCGCCTGCACCGTTGGGTCTGGCGTCTCGATCTCGGTGTACCAGGAGACATTGGTGCGATTGGGGAAGCGCTCATGGCCTTCGATCTGCGGCCCGAACACAGACAGGTCGAGCGCGTCGAGCGCGGCCAGGCTGGTGACGTGGATAGCGCACTGGGGGTTGCCGATCGAGACGTGCTGGAAGCTCACGGTGGCCAGCTCGGGGTTATCGATGGGCAGCTCCCCGCGACCGTCGGGCGGCCCGCCGGGGAAGTCCTTGGAGGTGAGGCTCGCGCGGCCCATATCCACGCGGCAGGTGTGCGGCCCTGTGATCTGCGGGCGGATCGGCCCGGCGGCGGTGCTGATCGAGAACTCGTCGTCCTCGGTCCAGCCACGGTGGCGCAGGTACATGATCGCCTCGCGTGCGCCGTTACCCGACAGCTCGGCCTCCGAGCCGTCGGGGTTGAAGATCCGCAGGTCCGCCACGTTCGCCGGGTCCTTGGGACGGGAGAGCTCGAGCACACCGTCGGCGAACACGCCGAAGTGGCCCTCGCACAGCCTGCGCACTCGCGCGGGCGTGAGCTCGAACGGCAGCTCCTCGCGCTCGACGATCAGATAGTCGTTTCCCAGTGCCTGCCACTTCTCGAATCTCATGAGGCGCACGCGAGTCTAGGATCTCGCGTGCGACGGCGTCCGGGTCGCGCCCGGTGACGTCGATCACGCGCACGCCCGCGAGCTTGCGCATCCACGTCAGCTGGCGCTTTGCGTAGTTGCGCGTGCGCCGCTTCATCGCCTCCACGTCCCCGCCGAGCAGCTCCTCGAAGCCGAGCGCCTTGCGCGCGGTCGCAGACGCGCCGGCCGCGTGCGCCCGGCGCACCTCCTCGGCGACACCCGCCGCGAGCATCGCATCGACGCGCGCGTCGATCCGCGCGTACAGCGCCTCGCGCTCCATCGTCAGCCCCGCGAGCAGCGTCGGATGGCGCAGCTCCTCGCTCCACAGCTGCGACGGCCCCTCCGGCGGCTCGAGCTCGCCCTGCTCCAGCAGCTCCAGCGCGCGCACGATCCGCTGGCGGTCGTTCGGGTCGATCCCCTCCGCCGCCCACGCGGCGCGGCGGGTGAGCGTCGCGTGCAACGCGGGCGCGCCTTCCCTTTCGAGCGCCGCGGTCCAGCGCTCGCGCGCCCCCTCCGGCGGGGGCGGACGCAGATCCAGCTCGGTCAGCGCCGCGCGCAGGTACAGGCCGGTGCCGCCGACGACCAGCGGCCGCCGCCCGGCCGCGAGCAGCCCGTCGATCTCGGCATGCGCCAGCTCGGCGTACTGCCCGACGCTGAACGTCGCGTCGAGCGGCAGGAACGACACCAGGCGATGCTCGAGCTTCGCCTGCTCGGCCGGCGAGGCCACGCCGGTGAGGGTCTCCAGCCCTGCGTACACCTGCAGCGCGTCGGCCGACACCGCGACGGGGCTCGGAGGGCTCCTCGCCGCGCGCCCGCAGCTGCTCGGCCAGCGCGAGCGCGACGTCCGTCTTGCCCACGCCGGTCGGGCCGAACAGCGCGATGATCTGCATTGTCGTAGGCTCGCACCTCATGCAGATCTCCGGCTCCACCGTCCTGCTCACCGGCGCCACCGGCGGCATCGGCCACGCGATCGCCCGTGCGCTGCACGGGCGCGGCGCCGAGCTGATCCTCACCGGGCGGCGCACGGATGTGCTGGAGCCGCTCGCCGCCGAGCTCGGCGCCCGCGCGCTGGCGGTCGATCTGAGCGACTCCGCCGAGGTCGAGCGCCTGGCGGCGGAGGCCGGCGAGGTCGACATCCTCGTCGCCAACGCCGCGCTGCCAGGGTCGGGGCGCCTGGAGACCTATACGCAGGAGCAGATCGACCGCGCGCTCGACGTCAACCTGCGCGCTCCGATCGTGCTCGCACACGCACTGCTTGCCAGGGATGGTGGCGCGCGGCCGCGGCCACCTGCTGTTCATGTCCTCGCTGCAGGGCAAGGCTGGCGACACCGGACGCCTCGCTCTATTACGCGTCGAAGTTCGGGCTACGTGGCTTTGCCGGGCCTGCGCGACGGATCTGCACGCGAGCGGCGTGGGTGTCTCCACCGTGTTTCCCGGTTTCATCCGCGACGCTGGCCTGTTCGCCGACTCTGGGGTCAAACTGCCGCCGGGTGTCGGTACGCGCTGCACCGAGGATGTCGCCCGCGCGGTCGTCCGGGCGATCGAGCGCAACCGCGGCGAGATCGACGTCGCCCCGCTTCCGCTGCGTGCCGGAGCGATCTTCGCCGGCGTCGCTCCGGAGCTCGCGGCGAACGTCGTCACGCAGGCTCGGCTCGGAGGAGATCGCGCACGCGGTGGGGTCAGACCCAACAAGACAAACGCTGAGGCGGCCGTCTCAGGACCTGAGCTTTAGAAGAGCGCCTGCTGATGTGAGCCTTCCTCAGCGGCGGCGGCGAGGAGCGTCCACCGGCCGCGTGCGTGTGAAGCCCCTTGCGCGACCGGGGCCTCGGCGCACCAGGCGCGAGAGGCGCTCGCGCTCCTCCTTCGGCGCGTAGGCGCCGCGGCGATACAGCTCCTCGTAGCGCTCGACCAGGTCGGGGCGCTGGGAGCGCAGCCAGTCCATGAAGATGCCCTTCACCTCGCCGCGCAGGTGCAGCGCCACGCCGCCGATGCTCGTCGCGCCCGCCGCGGTCGCCAGCTCCAGCAGCGGCTCGACCTGGTGCGGGGCGTCGTTGATCCCGGGCATCAGTGGCGCGATCAGCACTCCGGTGGGGATCCCCGCCCGGTTGAGCTCGGCCACCGCCTCCAGACGCGCGCGCGGGTTCGGCGTGTGCGGCTCGGTCGCCCGCCACGCCTTCTCGTCGAGCGTCGGGATCGACAGGCACGCGCTGATGCTCGTTCGCTCGGCGATCTGCAGCATCAGCGGCAGGTCGCGCAGCAGCAGCGGCGACTTGGTCAGCACCGAGCATGGATTGGCGAAGTCGCGCATCGCCTCCCAGATGCCCTGCATCAGTTTGTATCTCCCCTCCACCCACTGATACGGGTCGGTGTTCGTCCCCAGCGCCACGTGCTCGCGCTTCCAGGAGGGCTTCGCCAGCTCCACCCTCAGCACCTCGGGCGCGTTGACCTTGACGACGATCTCCCGCTCGAAGTCCCGCCCGGCGTCGAAGTCGAGGTACTTGTGGGTGGGACGAGCGAAGCAGTTGTGGCTAACCACGCCGTTTGCGATGAAGTCGCCGGTGCCGGTGGTGATGTCGTACATGGGCATCCGAAGACCCAGGGACTCGACCGACGCGATACGCAGCTTCGCGAAGGTCTTGACCATCTGACCCTCGATCGATTTAGCGGCAAAGTCTCCAACGCCCATCAACTCAACTCCGATCGTGAGGTGGGGCCGCTGCAGCGGCCCCTGCTCGGCGCCGATCACGTGCTTCCACCCCCGGTTCGTCAGGAAGCGGTGATCGCCGCTGGTGATGAGCTCGGTGCCGTTCTCGAGCGTCACCCTGTAGGCACTCCGCACGCTCGTCCACTTCGCCAGCACGGTCGTGTGCGCGTAGCGTCGATATCGCCCGCGCTGGATCGTGCCGTAGATCGCGTCGCCAACCTCCAGATCTGCGAGCTTGCGATGCTGGCCGTCAGCCATCAGGATCGGTGTTCCACCCCAACTGCAGTAGACGCAGGCGTGACTGCAGCCCCGATAGGGATTGATCGTCCAGCGGAACGGCATCTGGGATTTTCCGGGTACGCGGTTCAGGACCGACTTGGCGCGGACCTCGTAGAAGTTGGTCTGGAGCGCCTCGGGCGCGTCGAAGTGGCGCACCACGGCTTCGTCGCGATAGCCCGGCAGCCGCCGCTGCTCCTCGTCTCCCAAGCGTCAGGTTGCTCCAGCGCACGAACATATGTTCGCATAGGCAGGGGACGCCCTCTTGCACGACGGCGATTGACCACATCCGCCGTCTCTGGTCTTACACGACCCCTACAAACATCTATGCCCACTCTTACGCGGGCCTTTGGGTTCGCTTAGCCCCGTGACGGACGATCGATCGACACATCCACCCAACCCCACCGAGGAGGTTCGATCGCATGAATACATCAAAGCTACTCGGCGCCACGATGGTCGCCGGCGCGCTCGCCACGCGGCGGCGCGCTTGCCGGCATCTCCAGTGCCGGCGCCGCGTCCGGCTCCACGACACAGCGGCACTGCGACGACGCAGTCCACCACCCCGACGACGCCCACGCCCGCGACGCCCAGCCCCACGCGCCAGCGCCGGGGTCGAAGACCGGGACGACCGCCGTCAGGAGCGGCCCGAGGGCAAGCACTCGTGCCCGGGCATGGGCTCCGGTTCCGGCTCGAGCGGGAGCTCGGGTCCAGCGGAGCTCCAGCTCGGGATCTGGGTCCAGCTCGGGCGCGAGCGTTCCGGGCAGCCCCGCCGGAGCGAGCGCCCAGTAGTCAAGACATACCGCCCGAGCGGCCGATGGAGGCCCGGGCCGCATCGCGGGGAAGCGCTCGCGCGACGCGGAGGGTCCTCAGCCGACGACCGTTCTTGCCAGCAGGCGCTCTTCCCCGGAGAGCGTCTGGCTGGTGGCGGCGGTGATCTCGCACCTCGGTCAGCTCGCCGGGCGCGGCGAGACCGCTGAAGTTGACGGCCTTGTTGTGGCGGGTGCGGCCGCGCAGGCGCTCGGGGTCGGTGCGCGACGGAGCCTTCGACGAGCACCTCGACCGTGCGCCCGACGAAGCGCTGGGCGCGCTCGCGGGCGCGGCGCTGGACGACCTCGAGCAGGCGCTCCATCCGCTCGACCTTCACCGGGTGCGGGACGAGGCCCTCGGTCAGCTCGGCCGCCGTGGTGCCGCGCCGCGGGGAGAAGAGGAACGTGAAGGCGCTGTCGTAGCCGACCTGCTCGGCCACTTCGAGCGTCTGCGTCGAAGTCCTCCTCGGTCTCCCCCGGGAAGCCGACGATGATGTCGGTCGTGAGCGACGCGTCGGGTACGTGCTCGCGAATCAACGCGACCCGGTCCAGATAGCGCTCGCGGTCGTACGTGCGGCGCATCGCCTTCAGGATCCGCGAGGAGCCCGACTGGAGCGGCAGGTGGATGTGCTCGCAGACGCTCTCCAGCTCCGCGTGGGCGCGGATCACGTCCTCGCGCATGTCCTTCGGGTGCGGGCTCGTGTAGCGGATGCGGTCGATGCCGTCGATCCCGTCGACGGCCGCGAGCAGCCCCGCGAACGTGGCCGGCGCGTGCCCGTTCGGATCGCAGGTCGCGGCCGTAGGAGTTGACGTTCTGGCCGAGCAGCGTCACCTCGCGCACGCCGTCGGCGGCCATCGCCCGGACCTCCGCGACGAGCTCGTCCGCCGGGCCGGCTGACCTCGCGCCCGCGCGTGGAGGGGACGATGCAATAGGAGCAGGCGCAGTTGCAGCCGACGCTGATCTGCAGCCAGCCCTGGAAGGGGCGCGCTCGCCGCGCGGGCAGATGGCCGGTGAAGCCCTCGAACTCGAAGTAGCCCTGGGCGGTGAGCGAGTCGCTCGTGAGGAACTCCGCGAGCTTGTGCACCTGGCCGGGACCGAAGGCGACGTCGACGAACGGGAAGCGCTCGAACACCTCCTCCTTGACCGACTGCGCCCAGCAGCCGCCGACGCCGACGATCCGCTCCGGCTGTTCGCGCTTCAGGCGCTTGGCCTCGCCCAGATGGGCGATGAAGCGGCTGTCGGCCGTCTCGCGGATCGAGCACGTGTTGAACAGGATCAGGTCGGCCTCGCCGCGCTCGGGCGCCTCCGCGTAACCGAGCGACTCGAGCATGCCCTTCATCCGCTCGGAGTCGTGCTCGTTCATCTGACAGCCGAACGTCGTCAGGTGGTAGCGCTTCATCGCTTCCACAGGGTACCCGCGGCGTGACGCTCAGCCAACGTCCTCGTCACCCTGCCGAGCGACCTTGTCTGCGCCGCACGGGCTCGTGCGAAGCACGCTCAGGCGGCAGCGACTGCTGGTTCGCTGGCGATCGGCACGGCGGATCGGAGCGTCCTTGTCACGCTCGATCGGCGTGACCAGGTCCTTGCCGAGGCCGAGCGCGGCGTAGATCTTGTCCTCGATCTCCTTCGCCATCGCCGGGTTCTCGTCCAGATACGCCTTGGCGTTGCCGCGCCCCTGGCCGAGGCGCTCGTTGCCGTAGGAGAAGAATGAGCCGGACTTGCTCACGATGTTGTGCTCCAAGCCCAGGTCGATCAGGCAGCCCGAGGTCGAGATGCCCTTGCCGTACTCGATGTCGAACTCGGCCTGGCGGAAGGGCGCGGCGACCTTGTTCTTGACGACCTTCACGCGCACGCGGTTGCCGACCGCCTCGGTGCCGTCCTTGAGCGTCTCGATGCGCCGGATGTCCAGGCGCTGGGAGGCGTAGAACTTCAGCGCGCGCCCGCCCGGCTGGGTCTCGGGCGAGCCGAACATGACGCCGACCTTTTCGCGGATCTGGTTGGTGAGGATGCACAGCGTCTGCGTGCGGTTCAGGTTGCCGGCGAGCTTGCGCATCGCCTGAGACATCATGCGCGCCTGCGCGCCGACGGTCTGGTCGCCCATCTGCCCCTCGAGCTCCACGCGCGGGGTCAGCGCCGCGACCGAGTCGATCGCGACCACGTCGACCGCGCCGGAGCGCACGAGCATGTCGGCGATCTCCAGCGCCTGCTCGCCGTAGTCGGGCTGAGAGACGAGCAGCTCGTCGATGTCGACGCCGATCTCCTTCGCGTAGAGCGGATCCATCGCGTGCTCGGCATCGATGAACGCGCACACGCCGCCGAGCTTCTGCGCCTCGGCGAGCACGTGGTAGATCAGCGTCGTCTTACCTGAGGACTCCGGGCCGAAGACCTCGACGATGCGCCCGCGCGGCACGCCGCCGATCCCGAGCGCGAGATCGAGCGAGAGCGCGCCCGTGGGGATCGCGTCGCAGCGCACCTGGGCGCCCTCGTCGCCCATGCGCATGACCGTGCCCTTGCCGAACTCGCGCTCGATCTGCGTGAGCGCCCCCTGAAGGGCGGCGTCGCGCGCCTTGGCGGCCTTCTCCTGGTCGGTCACGGGCATGGTCTTACTCCTCCGGTTCGAAGATGGGATCGAGCAAGCTAGAGGTCGCTTCGGACGGAACAGTTGTTCGTATCGTCCTGGCGAGGCAGGATGCTAAGAATGCAGCAGCGCGCGGCGGATCAGGTGCATCGCGACCGTCGTCGTGCGGTCGCGGATGTCGGCTCTCGAGCCCGGGAGGTTGACCGAGCGGGTCAATGGCTCGCGCGTCCGCCGTCGCGACGCTCAGCCACACCAGCCCCACGGGCTTCTCCTCGGTGCCACCGCCCGGTCCCGCGAGGCCGGTGACCCCCACCCCCACGTCGGCGCCCAGCCTTGCGCTGCGCCCCTTCGGCCAGCGCTCGTGCGACCTCGGCCGACACCGCGCCGTGGCGCTCGATCAGCTCTGCGGGCACGCCCGCCTGGGCGACCTTCGCGTCGTTGGAGTACACGACGATCCCGCCCTTCACGTAGTCCGAGGCGCCCGGCTGCTCGGTCAGCCTGGCGGCGAGCAGGCCTCCAGTGCAGGACTCGGCGGTCGCGATCGTGCGAGTTGAGGCTCTGTCCTCCCCGCGCAGCAGCGCGGCGACCTGGTCGTCGACCGTGCTGCCGTCATCGGAGAACAGGGTGTCGGCGTGCCTGCTCGCGCACGACCGCCTCGAACGCGTCGTACACCTCCTGCTCGGCAGGCTCATAGCGGGTCACGACCTCGACCTCGCCGCGTTTCAGGCACGTCGTGATCTCCAGCCTGCTCGAGCTCGACGCCCTCGCGTTCGGCCGTCGCGCAGCGTCTCGGCGATCTCCGACTCGGGGATCCCGAACAGCCGCAGCATCCTCTGCCGGTACTCGGTCGCGTCTTCGATCGCGCGCTTGCAGCGCCTCGGTCTCGACCGCCTCGCTCCACATCGGCTGCAGCTCTCTCGGCGGGCCCGGCAGCACCACCACCGTCGGCCCTGCTTGCTCGCGGCTCCTCCCGGGGGCACCACGAGCCCCGGGGCAGTGCCAACCGGCTCGAGCACGGTCGCGCCCTCGGGGATCACCGCCTGCTTGCGGTTGCTCTCCCTGATCGCGTCCATATCGAGGTTCGGCCAGCGTTTCGCCAGCGGCCTGAGGATCTCCGCGATCCGCTCCTCCAGTGCCTCGTCGAGCACCATCTCCCGCCCCTGCGCCCTACCCACGACCTCGGCCGTCAGATCGTCCGCGGTCGGCCCCAGCCCCCCGCTGGTCAGGATCAAGTCCAACCCCTCCTCCGCCATGAACCGCAACACGTCCTCCATGTCCCCGGGCGGTCGCCGACGATCGTCGTGTAGGCCACATCCACCCCCAGCTCCTTCAGTCGCTCGGCCAGCCAAGGCCCGTTGCGGTCTGTCACCCGGCCAGTCAGCACCTCAGTGCCGGTGACGACGATCCCCGCGCGCGGCGTCATGTGCAGGTGGGCAGTTGCGCCGGCCTTCAGCCGCTGCCGGCCGGCCTTCGTGATCGAGTACCCGATCGCTTCGCTCGACGGCGGCACGGTCCGTTGGGATCCCGTCGACGAACATCGTCACCGAGCTGTTGCCCAAGGTGATCGTGAAGTGCTTTGCGTGGAATGTCGGCGTGCTCGTGCCCGGCTGCAGTTCCAGCCCGGGGATCAGCTTGCGTCCGTCATCGTTGTCGATCAGGCAAACGTACACGGCAGCGCTCGGTCGCAATGACAGCGCCACGCGCGTGGAGGCTGTGCTCGTGGGATGCGGCGGCGTGCCGTGGCCTCTTCCGGTGCGTGCCGGTGTGCTTGTCGTGGGCCTGCGCAGTGGTGGAGCTGCTCGGTGCCGCTCGCTTGCTTGGACGGGGCTGCCGCCCTCGCTGAGCAAGCCGATCACCAGCAGCACGATCACCACCCCGACGCCCCCGATCGCGAGCGCCATGTACCCGCGCGAGGGCCGCGCGGGCACGCGTCCTCTCGTGGGGCTGCTGCGCGGGGTCGAGACGATCGGCTCCAGCGCCGCCTCGCTCGGACGTTCGTAGTTCAGGCGATATTCCTCGACGAGCACCTTCGCGTCCAGCCCCAGCGCCTGCGCGTATGTGCGCAGGAAGCTGCGCACGAACGTCGGCCCCGGCAGCAGGTCCCACTCTTCGTTCTCCAGCGCGCGCAGGTACTTCGCCCGTGATCTTCGTCTGCGCCTCGATCTCCGACACGTCGATGCGAGCGCTCATACGCGCTGCCCGCAGCGTTGCACCGATCTCTGCCATATCCGCTCGAAGGCTAGTCGCTAACGCTTTTCTCACCATTAGGTGCATGTGAACCTGCACAAAGATGGAGAGGGCCCTCAGGACTCGGCCTTAGGACTTAGGACTCGATGATGGCCTCGGCGGGGGCTGACTGGGTGGGCGAGGATTCCAATCCCGCCAGGATTCGCGGCAGGTCCGCCTCGGTGATCAGCACCTGCCGGGGCTTGGAGCCCTCGTAGCCGGAGATCACGCCGCGTCGCTCGAGCATGTCGATCACGCGACCCGCGCGCGTGTATCCCAGTCGCAGCCGCGCTGCAGCATCGAGGTCGACGCGGTCTGCATTTCCGCCACGAGCGTGATCGCGTCTCTGAGCATCGGGTCCTCGTCGGGGTCGAACTCGTCCGGCGGCCCCTCGGGCTCGGCCGGCTCGACCTCCTCCAGCAGCTCCTCGCGCAGCTCCGGCTCGCCCTGGCGGCGCCACAGGTTCGGTCAGCTTCGCGATCTGCGCCTCGTCGATATAGGCCCCCTGGATCCGCTGCAGCTGGAGGTCCCGACCGGGCTGAACAGCATGTCCCCCTGCCCCAGCAGCGACTCCGCGCCGTTCTGGTCGAGGATCACCCGCGAATCGGTCTGGCTCGAGACCGCGAAGGCGATCCGCGAGGGCACGTTCGCCTTGATCATGCCCGTGATCACGTCCACGCGCGGGCTCTGCGTCGCCAGCACCAGATGGATCCCCACCGCGCGCGCCTTCTGCGCCAGGCGGATGATCGAGTCCTCCACGTCGGCCGGCGCGACCATCATCAGGTCCGCGAGCTCGTCGATCACACACAGGATGTACGGCAGCGGCGCTTCACCGCGCTTGGCGCGCGCCTTGTTCAGTTCGATCAGGCTCCGGGTGCGCGCCATCGACATGATCCCGTAGCGCTGCTCCATCTCCCTGCACGAGGTTCTGCAGAGCGTTCGCGGCCATCCGCGGGCTCGTGATCACGGGCGTCAGCAGATGCGGGATCGACTCGTAGTGGTTCAGCTCGACCTGCTTCGGGTCCACCAGCACCAGACGCACCTCGTGTGGCGTCGCGCGCAGCAGGACGCTGGAGAGCATCGCGTTGATCGCACCCGACTTGCCCGCGCCGGTCGTGCCCGCCACCAGCAGGTGCGGCATCTTCGCCAGATCCGCCCCGATCGCCTTGCCCGCCACGTCCTTGCCCAGCCACACCGTCAGCGGCGACCAGTCCTTCGGCGGCGACTGGAACACATCGCCCAGCTTCACGATCCGCCGGTGAGCGTTCGGCACCTCGACCCCGACCGCCTGCTTGCCTGGGATCGGCGCGAGGATGCGAATGTCCGTCGCCGCCAGCGCATAGGCCAGATCGTCCTTCAGCTGTGCCACCTTGGCGACCTTCGTACCCGGCGCCAGTCTCAGCTCATAGCGCGTGATGTGCGGCCCCGCGACCGTCCCGATCACCTTCGCCTGCACGCCGAAATGACCCAGCGCCTCGACCAGGCTCGTCGCCGTACGCTCCTGTCCGGCGGTATCGGGCCGTGTCTGATCGGCCGTCGAGCGCGCCAGCAGCGCTCCGCGGGCGGCAGCTCCCACACGAAGTCCGGGTCGTCGGTGATCACCTCACGGAGCCTGCCCTGCGGGGTCAATTGCTTGGGATCCACACCATCCGCGTCCATTCGTGTCACGCCGGACGGTTCGTCCTGGAGCTCGGCGGCGTCCCGCTCCAATCCGTCCTCGTCCGCCTCAAGATCGTTTACAAACGAGCCGCCGGGGCTCTCCTCGACCTCTCCCTCAGTCTCATACCCACGGGATCGGATTCCCAAGGCTCCGGGCGGCCGTGGCGCCCGTCCAGCGATGGGGCCTCCACATGCGTCGCCCTGACGATCAACTCGTCCGGCTCGGGCTCGGGGGGATGCAGCGACTCGGGCAGCTCGCCCGTCTCGGCAGCGGCGCTCCGTGGCCGGTGGGCTTTCAGCATCCGCGTCGTGTCCGCCACGCCGCTGCCCGTCGCGCGGATCGCGCTCGCCAGCGAGGCTCCCGTCAGCAGGATCACGCCGACCAGGAACAGGAAGACGACGAGTATGTCCACGCCCACGCTCTGCACCAGCCGGTGCGAGCCTTGATACAGCGCCTCGCCCGCGACCCCGCCGTGAGCCTGCAAGAAGGCCGAAGTCCACGACGCGCCCTTCGAGGAGACGTCCCCCGCCCCCGAGCTCACGCCGAGCGTGCCCGCAGCCAGCGCGAGCGTGATCGAGGCCGACAGGCAGATCGCCCCCGTCCGCAGCGGCCGCAGGGCCGGCCACACCGGGCGCAGCAGCAATGCCCCGCCACCGCCGATCAGCGCGATCGGCGCGAGGACCCGCGCTTTACCCACCATCCAGCCAAGCCCGACAGCCAACCCATGGCCGGCGCCGCCGCCGTCCCAATGTCCCCACAAGATGAAGCCCATGAAGATTCCGAGAGCGATCAGCCCGAGCCCGATCACGTCGCGCTGGCGCTGATCGAGCTCCGGCAGTCGCGGTGGCATCGTCATCCACAGCGGCCACGAGGACCGGCGCCCGCGCGCGCTCCTGCGCCGGCGGGATACAGGGCGCGCGCGAGTGCGCGTGCCTGCCCCCGTGGTTCGTTTGATCCTTGGAGATCGGGCTGTGGTTTTGCGCGCAGGAGGGCGCTTGCGAGTATTCGCCATCCGCGCAACTTCGACATCGCTACACCAGACCCTCCACGACGACCCTTGCAAGCCTTACCATTGCTTTACTCCACCTCGGTACATAAAGAGCCAGCTGATGAACGACTTCTCCCGTGCACCCCGCGTCCTCGTCGTCGAGGACGACGAGGACATCGCTCAGGCGCTCCAGCGCTCGCTGCGCATGGAGGGCTATGAGGTGCGCGCCGCCGCCGACGGCGCCGCCGCGCTGGAGCACGGGCGCTCGTTCGCGCCCGACCTCGTGATCCTCGACCTCGGCCTGCCCGGGCTCGACGGCCTGGAGGTCGCGCGCTCGCTGCGCGCCGATGACGACGTGCCGATCCTGATCCTCACCGCGCGCGACGCGCTCGAGTCCCGCGTCGAGGGCCTCGACGCGGGCGCCGATGACTACCTCGTCAAGCCGTTCGAGCGCCAGGAGCTGCTCGCGCGGATGCGCGCGCTGTTGCGCCGGCGCCCGCCGCGTGGCTCGGCCCCCCTGCGCGTCGGCGATCTGTTGCTCAACGCCGACACCCACGAGGTCACACGCGGCGAGCGCACGGTCGAGCTCACCCAGCGCGAGTTCGAGCTGCTCGAGTATCTGATGCGCAACGAGCGGATCGTGATCTCACGCCAGCGCCTGCTCGACGAGGTGTGGGGCTATGACCCCTTCTCGACGACCAACACGATCGAGGTGTTCGTCTCCAACGTCCGCCGCAAGCTCGAGGCCGACGGCGAGCCGCGCCTGCTGCACACGATCCGGGGAGCGGGCTACGTCCTTCGCGCCTAGATCGCGTGAGTGCTCTTGAAACCGGCGCGTAAGCTCCTGGATGTCCCCCGGCGCGCCGTCGAGCGCCTGACACGCGACGTTCGACCGGCTGCCGATCCGCGTGCGCCTGGCCGGCGTCTCGGCGCTGCTCACGTTCGTGATCCTGTGCGGCTTCGCGATCGCCGTGGGCTCGCTGACGGTGCGCCGCATCCGCTCGGACTTCAACAGCCAGGTCGCGGCCACCGCCGCGCAGCTGCCCTCGCAGCTGAGCATCAAAGTCAACCCCACGACCTTCCAGATCGTCGGCATCGACCCGCCGCTGCAGGATCTCGCCGAGCCCGAGCACTCGGCCGTGATCAGGATCCTCACGCTCGGCGGCGCCGTGATCGCCGAGACCGCCAAAGCGCCGTCGCTCGGTCCCGCCTCCAGCCAGGCGCGGAACGTCGACGGCTACCGCGTGCTCAGCCATCCCGCCGCGGTCAGCATCGAAGGCACGGGCGAGCAGATCGGCCAGGTGTACGTCCAGTACGGTCGCAGCGTCGCGGATACCGAGGCGACCGTCACGCGCGTGGAGCTCTTCCTGCTGCTCGGGGTGCTGATCGGAACCGGCGTCGCGCTGTTCGCGGGCATGACGATCGCGCGCCGCGCGATGGCGCCGATCGCACGGCTGACCAGCACCGCGGCGGAGATCGCCCGCACCCGCGACCCCTCCCGCGTGATGCCCCAGTCCGAGGCCGACGACGAGGTCTCCGAGCTGGCGCGCACCCTCCAGGGCATGCTCCGCGAGCTCGACGCCGCGCGCGGCGAGACCGAGGCGATGCTCGTCCGCCAGCGCCGCTTCGTCGCCGATGCCTCGCACGAGCTGCGCACGCCGCTGACGAGCGTGCTCGTCAACCTCGAGCTGCTGGCCGAATCGCTGCACGGCGATCAGGGCGAGGCGGCACGCTCGGCGTCTGCGCTCCTCACAACGCATGCGCCGGCTGGTCGCCGACCTGCTGCTCTTGGCGCGCACCGACGTCGGTCGCGTGATCGCACACGAGCCGTGCGCCCTGGACCAGATCGTGGTCGAGGCCGCCTCGGAGCTGGGGCCTGTCAGCGCCGCGCATGAGATCTCACTCGACGTCGGACGGGCGGGCCGGTTATCGTCGAGGGCTCCCGCGACGAACTGCATCGCCTGACGATCAACCTCCTGGAGAACGCGCTCCGCCACACCCCGACCGGCACCGAGATCCGGGTATCGAGCAGCCTCGGCGATGGGGGTCAGGCCATCCTGGTCGTCGAGGATGACGGTCCCGGCGTGCCCGAGCACCTGCGCGACACCCTGTTCGAGCGCTTCGTCCGCGGCGCCGGCGATCGCGGCGGCTCCTTCGGCCTGGGTCTAGCGATCGTCCGCGCCGTAGCCGAGTCCCACGGCGGCTCGGTCACGATCGAGTCCACGGGCGAGCGCGACGGGGCGCCCTACGGCGCCCGCTTCGTCGTGCGCCTGCCGGCGGCGGCGGAGAGCCTCAAACCTCAACGACGACCGGCAGCACCATCGGCCGCCGCTTGAGGCGGTCGTAGACCAGCTTCGCCAGATCGTCGTGCAGCACCTCCTGGAGCAGATCGACCTCGCGGATCTCCTCCTTCGCCGCGCGCTCGAGCGTTGCATCGACGGTCGCCTTGATCTCATCTGAGAGCTCGTCGGCCTGGTCGAGGAATGGCACACCGCGGAAGATCACCTCGGGGTCGACGACCGAGCTACCGTCCTGCTCGGCGATCGTCACGACCACGATGAAGATCCCGTCGGCCGAGAGCATCCGGCGGTCGCGCAGCGCGACGTCGGCCATGTCGCCGATCTCGACGCCGTCGACGAAGATCATCCCCGCCTGCTCGCGCTTGCCAAAGCGCGCGCCGCGCTCGTCGATCTCCAGCGGCAGTCCGTTCTCGCCCTGGAAGATGTCCTCCGGCGGCACACCCACCGCTTCGGCGAGCTGCGCGTGCAGCCGCAGCCGCTTGAAGTCGCCGTGGAACGGCATCACGTAGCGCGGCTTGGTGAGGTTCAGCATCAGCTTGACCTCCTCGGCGTAACCGTGCCCGGAGGCGTGCACCGGCGCGTCGCTGGTGGTGATCACGTCGCAGCCGATGTGGTACAGCCGGTCGATCGTCTCGTTCACCGCGCGCTCGTTCCCCGGGATCGGGGTGGCCGAGAACACGACCGTGTCGCCCTGGCGCAGCTCCACCTGGCGGTGGTCGCGGTAGGCCATCCGCCGCAGCGCCGACAGCGGCTCGCCCTGGGAGCCGGTCGAGATGATCACGATCCGCTCGTCGGGGAAGTCCTCGATCTCGCGCGGTCCCACGAGTATCCCGTCGGGCACCTCGATGTGCCCGAGCGAGCGGCCGATTTTCACGTTCTTGCGCATCGAGCGGCCGACCAGCACGACCTTGCGGTCGAGCGCCGCGGCGGCGTCCACGACCTGCTGCACGCGGTGGATGTTCGACGCGAAGCTCGTCACCACGATCCGTCCCTCGCAGCGGGCGAACACCTCCTCCAGGTGCGGCCCCACTACGGACTCCGACGGCGAGAAGCCCGAGCCTGTCGACGTTCGTCGAGTCGCCGCACAGCAGCAGCACGCCCTCGCGGCCCAGCTCCGCCAAGCGCGAGACGTCGGCCGGCGCGCCGTCGACGGGCGTCTGGTCGAACTTGTAGTCGCCGGTGACCAGCACCGTGCCGCAGCTCGGTGCCGAGCGCGACGGCGCTCGCAGTCGGGGATCGAGTGCGTCATGTGCACCATCTCCAGTCGAGAACGGCCCCAGCTCGAACGCCTCGGCCGATCGCCACCTCGTTCAGCGAGACGTCGCGCAGCTTGTGCTCGTCGAGCTTCGAGCGCGCCATCGCGATCGTCAGCGCGCCGCCATACACGGGCGGCACGTGTCCCTTGGCGCCGAGCTCGCGCAGAACCCACGGCAACGCGCCGAGATGATCCTCGTGGCCGTGGGTGATCACGATCGCCTCGATGTCCTTCGCGCGCTCGC
Organism: uncultured Solirubrobacterales bacterium; assembly: GCA_963804555.1. GTDB lineage: Bacteria > Actinomycetota > Thermoleophilia > Solirubrobacterales > Solirubrobacteraceae > Palsa-744. Next base: position 92,940 of record CAWDQX010000003.1, on the reverse strand, counting down.
GCAGGTAGGAGAAGTCGGGCAGCACGAGGTCGATGCCGACCATCTCCGGGGTCGGGAAGCGCAGCCCGACGTCGACCACGACGATCCGGCCATCCTGCTCGACGACCGTCATGTTCTTGCCGATCTCTCCCAACCCACCCAGGGGAAGGACGCGCAGCGAGGAGCTCACGCGTGTACTCGGGCGGGTGAGGCCGATAGGAGACCGTGGCGTTCCAACATCGTCCGGACCGCGCCGAGTCTCCTCGTCGGTGGCCTCCACGATCGGCAGGCGCACGCCACCAGCGTTGAGGCCGAGCAGGTTCAGCGCGGCCTTCGTGCACGTCGGGCTCGCCGTGAGGAACAGCGTCTCATAGACGTCCCGCAACGATGCGTCGATCTCCTGGCGATTCTCAGGCTCGTCCACCATGCGCCGCTGCTCGGGACCGACGATGTGGCTGGCGACGAGGATCCCCCCGGCGCCGCCCATGTCCAGCGTGCGCGCGAACGTGGCGTCGTCGCCGGTGTAGAGGTCGAGGCCGTCGATCAGCCGCAGTTCCGCGGGATTGGACTGCTTGACGCCAGCGATGCCATCGATCTGCGCGAGCTCTTCGAGCAGATCCGTGGGCATGTTCGTTCCGGTTCTGGCCGGGATGTTGTAAAGCAGGATCGGCCTGTCGGTCGCCTTGGCGATCGCTTCGTAGTGACGCTTGAGACCGAGGGGGCTGGGCCTGTTGTAGTAGGGCGTCACCGAGAGCACCGCGTCGACGCCGAGCTCGGTGGCGCGTTCGGTGAGGTGGACTGCGTGGCGAGTGTCGTTCGTGCCTGTGCCGGCGATGATCGTCGTGCCCGCGGGACGCTCCCGCACGGCCAGCTCGATCAGCCCGAGCTGCTCCTCGTCGGTCAGCGTCGAGGCCTCGCCAGTCGTCCCGGCCACGACGAACCCGTCGGACCCGTTCTCCGCCAGGTGCGCCATCAGCGCCACGAAGGACTCCTCGTTCACCTTCCCCTCGGCGTCGAAGGGAGTGACGATCGCCGTCAAGATTGTGCCCAGAGCACTCATCGGCTGGAGTATCTCATGCTCACGCCAGCCACTCCTCAGAACAACAGGTGCTCGAGGCCAACGAGCGGTGACTGCTCCAGGCTGCCCACGCGGCGAATCGCGAGCAGCACCCCGGGCATGAACGACTCGCGGCCGATCGTGTCGTGGCGGATCGTGAGCGTCTGACCGATGTCGCCGAAAATCACCTCTTGATTAGCCACCAGACCCGGCAACCGCACCGAGTGGATTGGAATCCCGCCCGCCCGCTCGCCACCCGTCGCGGCGGCCATCAACTCGGCGGTGCGCGCGGCGGTGCCGCTGGGAGCATCGAGCTTCTGGTCGTGGTGCAGCTCGATGATCTCGGCCTTGGCCATGTGCTTTGCCGCCTCCTGCGGCGAAACGCATCATCAAGATCGCCCCGATCGCGAAATTCGGTGCGATCAGCACGTTCGCGTTTGGCTTGCCATCCGCGGGTCGCGCCTGGCGCAGCGGCGCCGGATCAAAGCCGGTCGTGCCGATCACGACGTGCACACCGGCGCGCACGCAGCTCAGCGCATTGCCCAGCGCGGTGTCGGGCTGGGTGAAATCCACGACGACCTCGGGCGGGTGGGCTGCCCGTCAAAACATCCTCGAGCGTGGTCCCGAGCAACGGGTCGACGCGCCCGACGAGCTCCATGTCCTCGGCGCCCTCCACCGCCGCGCAGACCGTCTCACCCATCCGCCCGGCCGCGCCGGCGACCGCCACGCGGATCATGCCGCGACTCCCTCCAGCGGCGTGAGCGCCTCGCGGAACGCCTCCTCCTCGGGGCCGACGCAGGCGACCGACAGATCGATTCGGCACGAACAGCTCGCCGGCGAGCTCTCCCAGCGCGGCGACATCGACGGCGTCGATCCGCTCGATCACCTCGTCCACAGAGAGGATCGGCAGCCCGTTCAGCACCGAGATGCCCAGGCGACTCATGCGCGCGCCCGTGGACTCCAGCGAGAGCACCATCCGCCCCTTCAGGTTCTCGCGCGAGCGGTCCAGCTCCTCCGCGCTCGCGGGATCCTCGACGAAGCGCTCGAGCTCGGTCGCGATCGTCTCCACCGCCTCGGTCAGATTCTCCGGCCGCGTGCCGACATACAGACCCACCTCGCCGGTGTGGGCGTAGAGGCTCGAGAAGCAGAACACCGAGTAGGCAAGTCCCCGGCGCTCGCGCACCTCCTGGAAGAGCCGCGAGGAGGATGTTCCGCCGAGCACGCCTTCGAGCACCCGCAGCGCGAAGCGGCGCTCATCCTCGCGCGCCAATCCGGGCCCACCCAGACAGAAGTGGTACTGCTCGGTGTCCTTCGCGAAGAAGCGCACGCGCCGCTCGAAGTCCGGCTCGGCCGGCGTCGGCTGCGGCGGGCGCGCTCCGGCGCGCTCGCTGCCGGCGGCGATCGCCAGCTCCACGAGCCGGTCGTGATCGACAGATCCCGGCCGCGCCGATCACGACGTTCTCGGGCACGTAGCGCTCGGCGTGAAAGGCTCGCAGCTGCTCGCAGTCGACCGCGCGCACGACCTCCGCTCGACCGATCACGGCGCGCCCGAGCGGGTGCTCGCCGAAGACGGCCTCGCCGAGCAGGTCGAAGACCTTCTCCTGAGGATCGTCCTCGTACATCGCGATCTCCTCGAGCACGACCTCCCGCTCGGCCTCCAGTTCCTCCAGGCGCGAGCGCCAGAGCATGTCGCTCATCACATCGAACGCCCGCTCCAGATGGCGGTCGAGCACGCGTGTGTAGAGCGTGGTCGTCTCCCTGTCGGTGCCCGCGTTGATCTCCGCGCCCATCGCGTCGAAGATCTGGTCGATCTCCTCCGATCCGAAGCGCTCGGTGCCGCGGAACAGCATGTGCTCCAGCAGATGCGAGATCCCCGCCTCGCTGTCCCGCTCGGCCGCGGAGCCGGTGCCGATCCAGAAGCCGAGCGCCACCGAGCGCACGCTCAGGCACGCGCTCGGTGACCACTCGCACGCCGGAGAGCTCAGCGTGGTGAGATGCGGTGCTCGGTCCCCGTCAGGAACGGTCACTACCGCCATGACGCGGCCGGCCCGAGCCACGCTCACCGTCGCGGCTGCGACCACGGTCGCGACTGCCGTTGCGTCCGCCACCGTCGCGTCGGAGGACGTCCGCCGCCGCCACCACCACCGGTACCGACGCCGGCCAGCTCCTGCGCCGACTTGCCCGCGACATCCGGGTCCTCGGCCAGACGCAGGCCGATGCGGCCGCGCTCACGGTCCACCTCGACCACGCGCACGTTGATCTCATCGCCCTTGTTGAGCACGTCCTCGACGCTCTCCACGCGCTCGCCCGGCGAGACGTTGGAGATGTGCAGCAGGCCGTCGGTGCCCTTCGCCAGCTCGACGAACGCGCCGAAGGTCGTCGTCTTGACGACCTTGCCGAGGTACTCGTCGCCGACCTCGACCTCCTTCATCATCATCCTGATCCGCTCGAGCAGGGCGTCGCCCAGCTCGCCGTTGGCGGAGTAGATCAGCACCTGGCCGTCGTCGTTGACGTCGATCTGGGACTCGAACTCCTCCGCGAGACCGCGGATCGTTTCGCCGCCCTTGCCGATCAGCAGGCCGATCTGCGATGGGTCGATCTGGATCGTCTGGATCCGCGGCGCGAACTGGCTGAGCTCCGTGCGCGGGCCCTGGATCGTCTCGACCATCTTGTCCGAGGATGAACGTGCGGGCCTCTTTGGCCTGCGCGAGCGCATCACGCAGGATGTCGAAGGTGACGCCCGTGATCTTGATGTCCATCTGCAGCGCGGTGATGCCGCGCTCGGTGCCGGCCACCTTGAAGTCCATGTCTCCGAGGTGGTCCTCGACGCCGGCGATGTCGGTCAGGACGATGTAGTCATCGCCCTCCTTGATCAGGCCCATCGCGATACCGGCGACCGGGCGCTTGATCGGCACGCCCGCATCCATCAGCGACAGCGAGGAGCCGCAGACCGAGGCCATCGAGGAGGAGCCGTTTGACTCGAGGATGTCCGAGACGACGCGGATCGAGTAGGGGAACTCCTCGATCGAGGGCACCATCGGCGCCAGCGCCCGCTCGGCGAGCGCGCCGTGGCCGATGTCGCGGCGCTTGACGCCACCCATACGGCCCGCCTCCCCGACCGAGAAGGGCGGGAAGTTGTAGTGGTGCCAGTAGTACTTTTTGGTCTCCAGGCCGAGCGTGTCGAGGCGCATCTCCTCCTTGAGCGTGCCCATCGCCACGACGCTGAGCGCCTGGGTCTGCCCGCGCGTGAACAGCGCCGAGCCGTGAGTGCGCGGCGTTACGCCGACCTCGATCGAGATGTCGCGGATCTCGTTCTCGCCACGGCCGTCCGGGCGCTTCTTGTGGATGGCGATGCGCTCGCGGATGATCGACTTCTCGAGCTTGTCGAAGGCCATCTGCACCGCGGCGCGCAGCTTCTTGGCGCTCCTTCAGCTGCTCCTCGGACGCGCCCTCGGGAGCCGGGGTCGCGTGCTGCTCGAGGATCGCGAGCCTCGACGGCCTTGGTCGCGTCCTGGCGGTCGAGCTTATCCTCGACCTGCGTCGCGTCCTCGAGCGCCGAGCCGTGGGAGGCGCGGATCGCGTCGAGGATCTGAGGATCGACCTGGATCGCCTCGAAGACTTTCTTCTCCTTGCCGACCTTCGTCGGCCAGCTCGCGCTGCAGCGCGCAGAGCTTCTTGATCTCCGCGTGGGCGATGTCGAGCGCGTCGAGGATCTCGGCCTCGGGGATCTCGTTGGCGCCCGCCTCGACCATCAGGATGGCCTCCTCGGTGCCGGCGACGATCAGGTCGAGGTCCGTGGGGTTCTCGGCGTCCGGGAGCAGGTCTGCCTCCTGCGGGTTGACGACGAAGTTGCCGTCGATCTTGCCGATTCGCACCGCGCCAACCGGCGTCGGCAGCGGGATGTCGGAGATCATCAGCGCCGTCGAGGCGCCGTTCATCGCGAGGATGTCGTAGGGGTGGACGTGGTCGATCGACAGCGGGATCGCCACCAGCTGCGTGTCATAGCGCCATTCCTTGGGGAACAGCGGGCGGATCGGGCGGTCGATCATGCGCGCGGTCAGCGTGCCCTTCTCGCCCGGGCGGCCCTCACGCTTGAAGAACGAGCCGGGGATTTTCCCCGAGGCGTACATGCGCTCCTCGACATCCACCGTCAGCGGGAGGAAGTCGACGTCGCGCAGGCTGCCCGCGACCGCGGTACAAAGGACCATCGTGTCGCCCTGGCGGACGACGACGGCACCGGAGGCCTGCTTGGCCATCCTGCCGGTCTCAAAGGAAATCTCGCTGCCGGCAATCTCCACGGAAACCCGTGTAACGGCATCACTACTCATATTCACTGCCTTTCATGTTCCGCCCGTCGGTCGGCGGTCCGTTTCTTTTTCTCTTTTCCGAACGGACGGAGCTTAGCGGACGCTTGGCAGTGGGCAGGCGAGGCGTTACCGAGCGGACGGTCGGACGGCTCTGGTAGGCGCCGTCAGGCTGAGTGGCATCGCCGAAGGCGATGCCCACGCCCTCGCGCAGCAGCTCGACGCTGGGCAGCTCGCCCGGCATCGGCGCCTGATAGCTCCAGCGCACGATCCGCCTCGGCGTCGATCGCGACCAGCGCGCGCTCGGGAAAGCCGCCTTCGTGAAGCACCCCGAACGCCTTGCAGGCAGCGCCCTTGGGCTCGAAGTCCGACAGCTGCTCGATGCTCACGCCGAGCTTCTCCCTGAATGCCTTCTGTGACCAGCTCGAGTCGCAGGAGACGCCGTACAGCTTCGTCACGCCCTGACTCGGCAGCTCACCGAGCGCCGCCTCGTACAGCTGCAGCTGGTCGGTGCAGACCGGGCTGAACGCAAACGGGTAAAAGACGAGCACGGTCCGCTCGCCCTTCAGATCCTTCCCGGTAAAGCTGCCCCCATCCTCGGTGGCGAGCTTGAAGTTGGGAGCCGGTGTGCCGGAGGCGATGACGCTCATCGCCTACGTCCCGGCGCTACTTACGTAGGCCGAGTTCCTTGATGAGAGCGCGGTAGCCCTCGAGGTCGCGGCGGCGCAGGTAGTCGAGGAAGCGGCGGCGGCGACCGACCAGCATCAGCAAGCCACGACGCGAGTGGTGATCTTTGGACTGCTCGCGCAGGTGCTCGGTCAGATGATTGATGCGCTCGGTCAGCAGCGCGACCTGGACCTTGGTGGAGCCCATGTCCTGCTCGTTGGCGCCGAACTTCCCGGCGATCTCGCGCTTGCGCTCTGTTGTTATCGCGGCCATAAGCGGGCACGGTAGCAGACGGCTCGCGGTTTCAACTGCTTAGAAAGCGCTCTGAGGCGATTTTGAAGCGATCCAGAAGTGGCCTAGAGCGCGTTTTGAGCGATCTCGCGCGTGCGCTGCACGTCGCTGTGCATCTGCTCGATCAGCGCCTCCGCGGTCTCGAAGCGGCGCTCGCCGCGCAGGCGCGCGAGGAAGTCGAGTCGCAGCTCCCGCCCGTACAGATCGCCGTCGAAGTCGAGGATGTATGCCTCGATCAGCTCGCCGCGACCGGTCTGGAACGTCGGGCGCACGCCGATGCTCACCGCCGCCGGGCGGGGGCGGGCGGGGTCTCATAAGAAAGCACGCATAGACGCCGTGGCCGGGACACACGAGCGCCTCGTCGGGGATCAGGTTTGCGGTCGGAAAGCCGAGCTCGCGGCCACGCTCGTCCCCGTGGACCACCTCGCCACGCAACTGAAACGGCGCGCCCAGGAGCGCCGTCGCCTCGGCCACCTCGCCGGCGAGCACCAGGCCCCGGATGTGGCTGGAGGAGACGATCTCCCCGTCCACCTCGAGCAGCGGGTGCACGACGGTCGCGAAGCGCTCGTCGGCCGCGAGCAGCCGCGGGTCGCCCTGGGCCTTGTGACCGAAGCGGAAGTTCTCGCCGATCGCCACGCGCGTGGCCCCGAGCGCGCCCACGAGCACGTCCTCCACGAACTCGTCGGCCGTCTTCGAGGCGAAGTCCGCGTCGAATCCGATCACGATCAGCTCCTCCACGCCCAGCGCCTCGATCAGCTCCGCCTTGCGCGCCAGCGACGTCAGCAGCTTCGGGGTGTGCTGGGGGGCGACCACCGAGACCGGGTGGGGATCGAACGTGAGCACGCTGTCCGAGCCCTCGATCACCTGCCGGTGGCCGAGGTGCACGCCGTCGAAGGTGCCCACCGCCACGCTACGCCCACCTTCTTCGCTGCTCGACATCTCCCAGACGCGTGATCTTCACGCCGCAAGCCTATTTGGGTAGCCTCGCCAGCGCTTGGTCAAGCGGGATCAGCGGTGGATCGGGCCACGGCTCTCCCCGGCGCGGCGGGGCGACCGCGTCTGCACGTCGAATGGGCCGATCGCGGTGCGCCTGAGCTCCAGGCAGTAGGCGTCGTTCAGATCGGCGATCAGCGAGCGCACGTAGGTGCCAGCCGAGCATTCGATCTCATAGCCCGCGCGCGGGTGGGCGGGATCTCATCCCTCCAGAGCTGCTCGAAGCGATAGACGCTGACGATCCGCTCGGGCATCTCGAACTGCTCGCCGCGCCGGGCGCGCTTGTAGGCACGCTCACCGCCGATCTTCACCGCCGAGTACAGCGGCGGGCGCTGTCTGATCTCGCCCGTCGGCAGCAGCGGCGGATCAGGCGGCAGGCGCCCCGTCTCGGTGACCACCCCCTCCGTGTCCCCCGTGCTCGACACCGCTCCCAGCTGCGCGACCGTCTCGTAGCGCTTGCGCAGCTCCATCATCTGGCGCTGGGCTTTCGTCGCCTTTCCCACCAGCACGATCAGCAGACCGGTCGCGAACGGGTCGAGCGTGCCCGCGTGCCCCGTCTTCGCCCCGCCCAGCGCGCGCCGCACCGCCGCGACCACGTCGTGCGAGGTAATCCCCGCCGGCTTGTCGATCAGCAGAACGCCGTCCATCGACGCGCCGGCGGAGCTCAGGCGAGCGTCGCGGTCGCGTGGCCGTCCGGGGTGGCGTGCAGCTGCGCCGCGAGTTCGCTTCGCAGAAACGCGATCAGCTCGTCGAGCTCGAGCGTCGTGGAGAACCCCGCCGCGCGCCGGTGTCCCCCGCCCCCCTGCGCCCGCGCGATCATCGACACGTCGACATCGTCGTCGGTGGCGCGCAACGAGACTTTGTGCTGGCCCTTGCGCTCCCCGCTGGTCAGCTCGCGTATCAGTGCCGCCAGCTTTGTTCCCTGCACCGCCCGCAGATGGTCGATGATGCCCTCCGAGTAGCTCTCCTCGGCGCCGGCCTTGGCGAAGTCCTCGGCGCTCAGCGCCGACAGCGTCAGCTCACCGGAGTCAAAGCGCCGCATCTGGCCAAGCCCCAGCGCGAGCAGCGCAAGCTTGCCCTCCGGCGTCTCCTCGAACAGCCTCCTGTACACGGCCTGCACGTCGACGCCCGCCCCGATCAGATCGGCCGCCATCTCGTGCGCGCGCGGACCGGTGTTCTCGTACATGAAGCGCCCTGTATCGGTGATCAGCCCGACGTACAGCGCCTGCGCCACCGCCGGCGTCGGGCGCACCCCCAAGCCGCGCATCAGATCCCAGACGATCTCCGCCGTGCACGAGGCGTCGGGTATCAACGTAGTCGAGCGTGCCGAAGCGGGTGTTGTCGTGGTGATGGTCGATGTTCAGCAGGTGCTTGCCGTCGTGCAGCACGCTCGCCGAGTTGCGGTCGATGTTGCCGCAGTCCAGGAACACAACGGTGCGCTCGGCGACGTCCGCCGGAGGTGTCTGGATCATGCCCTCCAGCGCGAAGAAGCGGTACTCCAAAGGCAGCGGCAGGTCCTCGGGCGCGATGAACATCAACGAGTCCTTGCCCAGCGCGCTCAAGCAGGCCCTGCATCCCCACCAGCGAGCCCAGCGCGTCGCCATCGGGACGCTCGTGCGCCGCGAGCACGAAGCGGGAGTCCTCGCGAATCCGCTCGAGCACCCGCTCGCGCGTGACCTCTGTGCTCTCGGCCTCGCTCATCCCTGGCTCCGCCGATCTCCTCGATCAGTTCATCGACTCGCAGCGCGCGGTCGGTCGTGTCGTCGTAGTGCAGCTCGAGCGTCGGCGTGCGCTTCAGGTGCAGTTCGGCCGCCACCTTGCCCTGCAGGAAGCCGTGCGCGCTGCGCAACCCGGCCATCGTGGCCTCGCGTTGCTCGTCGTGGAGGCCGGCCGCGTCGCCGAGCACGCTCACGTACACGCGAGCATGGCGCAGATCGGCGCTTGTTCTGACATCTGTCACGGTCACAAATCCCACACGAGGGTCCTTCAACTCTCCTGCCACCGCATCGCCGATCACCTGGCGAATCGCCTCATCGACGCGGCGCATACGTCCCGTGCTCATCCTACCGGGACCCGCTCAGCTGAGCTCGCGCTCCACTTGGCGCGTCTCGTATGTCTCCAGCAGATCGCCCTCGCGCAGGTCCTGGAAGTTCGTCAGCAGGATGCCGCACTCAAAGCCGGCGGCCACCTCGCGCACGTCCTCGTTGAAGCGCTTCAGGCTGGCGATCGTCGTGTCATAGATCACCGTGCCCTCGCGCACGACGCGCACCTTCGCGCCACGCGTGACCTTGCCCTCGCTGACGTGCGACCCGGCGATCGTCCCGATCTTCGAGGCACGGAACAGCTGGCGCACCTCGGCCTGGCCCAGCGCGCTCTCCACCTCGGCCGGCTCGAGCATCCCCTGCATCGCGGCGCGCAGCTCCTCGATCGCCTTGTAGATCACCGAGTAGGAGCGGATCTCGACTCCCTCACGATCGGCCACCTGGCGAGCGTCGCCGACCGGACGCACGTTGAATGCCAGGATCACCCCGTTGGAGGCGGCGGCGAGCATCGCATCGGACTCGTTGATCCCACCGACGCCGCGATGGATGATGTTGACCTTGACCTCGCCCTGCGGAAGCTTTGCGATCTCGTCCTCGATCGCCTCGAGCGAGCCGGCGACGTCGGCCTTGACGACCAGGCTGAGCTCCTTGACCTGGCCCTCCTGAGCGAGCTTGAAAACGTCCTCCAGCGACATCTTCCGACCCGAGCGCCGCGCCAGCGCCTCGGTCTTCAGGCGGTTCGCGCGCTCACCGGCGAGCTGACGCGCGCGACGCTCGTTCTCGACCACGCGCACGAGTTCTCCCGCCTCCGGCACGCCATCGAAGCCGAGCACCTCCACCGGCTGGCCCGGCGTCGCTCCCTTGACGCGCGCACCAGTGAAGTCGTGCATCGCGCGGACCCGTCCGAAGTGCGCGCCGGCGACGAGCGCGTCGCTCACGCGCAAAGTCCCGCGCTGGATCAGGACGCTCACCACGGGACCCCGGCCGGGGTCGAGCTTTGACTCGATGACGGTACCCGAGGCCTCCGTGTCGCTGTTGGCCTTCAGCTCCTCCAGGTCGGTCACCACCTGGATCGTGTCGAGCAGGGAATCCAAGCCCTCGCGGGTCTTCGCGCTGACGTCCACGAACTCGATCTCGCCCCCCCACTCCGCGGGCTGCAGCCCGTGCTGGGTCATCTCGGTGCGCACCCGCTCGGGCTGGGCGCCCTCCTTGTCGATCTTGTTCACCGCCACCACGATCGGCACTTCCGCGGCGCGGGCGTGATCGATCGCCTCCTCCGTCTGGGGCTTGACGCCGTCGTCGGCCGCGACCACGATCACCACCACGTCGGTCACGCGTGCGCCACGGGCGCGCATCGCGGTGAACGCCTCGTGGCCCGGCGTGTCCAGGAAGGTGACCACCTTGCCGCCGTGGTGGACCTGGTAGGCGCCGATGTGCTGGGTGATGCCGCCCGCCTCGCCGGCGGCCACCTCGGTCTCGCGGATCGCGTCCAGCAGCGAGGTCTTCCCGTGATCGACGTGCCCCATGATCGTGACCACCGGGGGACGCTCGACCATGTCCTCCTCGACATCCTCGAAGACCGGCTCGACCTCGACGTCGTCGGCAGCGTGGACGATCTCGATCTTCTTGTCGAACTCGTCGGCCAGCACCTGGATCGCGTCGTCGGACAGCGTCTGCGTGAGCGTCGCCATCTCGCCGAGCATCATCAGCTTCTTGATCACCTCGGGCACCGGCACGCCGAGATACTCGGCGACATCCTTCACCGTGGAGCCCGAGTTGACGCGGATCATGATCGGTTGCCTCCATCGCGGCCGCGTCGATCGGGGCGATCGTGTCGTCATAGGTGCCGCGCCGGCGGCGCCCACGGCGCGGACGGCGCTGGGGCTGATTGGCCGGGCCTCCCTGCTGGCGACGGGATGCCTGAGAGTCGATCACCACGCGCCTGCGCCCGCCCGGCCCGACGCCGCCGGGGGTTCGCTCGCCGGTGCGCGAGTCACGCGTCGGACGCACGCGCTCACCGGCGGCCCCGCAGCGGCTTGCGGCTCGGCTCGGAGCTGCTCTGGGGCCGGCCTCGAGCGACCGCAGCTCCGTTGGGGGGCGGCCGCCGGAGTGTCAGCGGGGCTGGGGCCGGCAGTCGAAGCGGAGGCTCGAGCGGCGGGCGGCGCGGATGTTGTCCGGCCGGCGGGCGCGGTCGCCTTGGCCGTGGCGACGGCAGGCGGCGCAACGGTCGCGGTCGAGCCCTTCGCCTTTGCCTTCGGGCCGCCGCGGGCGCGCCGTTGCCGGCGGCGCCGTTGGAGCCCAGCGCCTTCAGTGCAACCGCCTCCTCGACCGAGGATGCCGCGGCCTTGGCCTCCATACCGGCAGCCTTCAGCCTCTCCAGCAGCTCCTTGCTGGAGAGACCCTGCTCCTTTGCGATCTCGTGTACGCGCTTCTTGGTCATCGACTTATCGATTCTACGAGCTCAGGGTCGATCTCTCACCGCGCAACGCAATGCTCGGGCGAGACCGCCGCGTCGTGTGGCGAGAGCAACGCAGTCAGCGGAGGGCTTCGCCGGGGCGCCGTGACGCGGCAGAGATAAGCTCCACGGCCGGGCATCGTGCCGGCTCGGTCGAGCACCGCGCGCCTGGAGAGGCCATCGCTCTCGCCGGCCGATCCCTGATCGCTGAGAGCCAGACGCAACAGCTCGGACTTCGGCGCGACACGCCCGCACCCAACGCAACGGCGCTGGGGCACGTGCGGCCCTATGGCGTCTGCTCCTCGGTGGTCTCTTGCGCCGCCGGAGTCTGTCTGCTGCTCGGCGCGATCGAGCGCCTCGTCGGGAGCGTGCCGGCGCTCTCTTGCGCTGCCGGACCGGCGTCTCGGCTCTCGAGCGGCGGGCTCGCGCTCGCCGGCGTCTCGGGCCCGGGACTCCTCGCCCCGCGGGAGTCAGGTCGGCGATCTGGTCGCCCTCGATGTTCGCCAGCGCCTGGTGGCTCTCCAGGCCGCAGTAGCGCGAGCCGGGCAGCGACGCGTTCGGGCAGCGCCGTCCGTTGGAGAGGATCGCGGCGCAGCGGCCCTGGACCTCCTCCTCCTCGTAGCCGTGCTCGGCCTCCTCGGCGGCGAACTCGCTCTCCGAGCGGATGTCCACGCGCCAGCCGGTCAGCCGCGCCGCCAGCCGCGCGTTCTGGCCCTCGCGGCCGATCGCCAGCGAGAGCTGGTCGTCGGGCACGATCACGGTCGCCTGCTTGGCCTCGTCGTCGACGAGCACCTCGCGCACGCGCGCGGGAGAAAGCGCCTTGGCGACGAACCGCGCGGGCTCGTCGTTGAAGGGAATGATGTCGATCTTCTCGCCCCGCAGCTCGCTGACGACCATGCGCACGCGCGAGCCGCGCGGGCCGACGCAGGCGCCGACCGGATCGACGCCGTCGGTGTTCGAGACGACGGCGATCTTCGAGCGGTAGCCGGGCTCGCGGGCGACGTTGGCGATTTCCACGAGGCCATCGGCGATCTCCGGGACCTCCAGCTCGAACAGCTTCTTGATCAGCTCGGGGTCGCGCCGGGAGACGATGATCGAAGGTCCCTTCGTCGACGGCGAGACCTCCTTGATCACCGCCTTGATCCGCTGGGAGTGGTCGTAGCGCTCGCCCTCGACCTGCTCGGACTTGGGCAGCAGCGCCTCGACGCGTTCGCGCAGCTGCACGAGCGTGTAGCGCGAGTCGGACTGCTGGACGATGCCGGTGATCAGCTCGCCCACGCGGTCGCGGTACTCCTCGAACATCATGTCCCGCTCGGCCTCGCGGATGCGCTGCAGGATCACCTGCTTGGCGGTCTGCGCGGCGATCCGGCCGAAGTCGTCGGGGGTGACGTCGCTGTTCGTCGATCTGATCGCGGTATTCCTCGAACTTCTTCGGGTCGATCTCCGGTTCCTCGGGCTCGCGCATCTCGCCCGTCTCGGGGTCGACCGTGGTTTCCTCGTCGATCGTCTCGACGATCAGGTGCGCCTCCAAGCGTTCGGGGATGATCAGTTCGATCACGCGGAAGTCGGCCGTCTCGCGGTCCATCTCCACGCGTGCGTACTTGGCCGAGCCTGGCTGCTTCTTGTAGGCCGACAGCAGGGCGTCCTCGAGCGCGATCATCAGCTTCTCAGGCTCGATCCCCTTCTCGCGCGCCAGCGCGTGCATGGCTTCCAGGATTTCGCGTGACATGGTTACTCCTCGACCAGGTTCGAACGACGGATCTCCGAGTAGGGAATCGCGATGATGCCCCCATCGGCGGCCAATGTGATCTCATCCTCGGAGGCCCCCACCAGCTCGCCGGTAAAGCTGCTCGTCGGTCTCGCGCATCGGCCGCTCGCTGGCCGGCCGGGTGACCGACCGGACGTGGATGGCGACCGCGTCCGGATCGGCTGCGCGCGCGCACGACGCCCGACGAACCGGCGGAAGTGGGCGGGCTTCGACAGCGGACGCTCGCTCCCGGGCGAGGAGACCTCCAGCGAGTAGCGCTCGCGCTCCTCGCTCAGCAGCGCGGTGACCCGCTCGCACAGCGCGAGCGTGACGCCGTCGGGATGATCGATGAACACGCGCAGGCAGCGTGCCGCCGAGCACCTCGGCGAGCAGCACCTCGACATCGGGCTCGCTCTGGGCGAGACGCCTTTCGATATCTGTCTGTAGCGGGGTCATCAACTCACTCCTTACGCAAAAAAAGCGGGCGGGCGCCCACTCTCGGTACAACTACCGACGTCTGCTGGCCGATCTCCGATCGGCGGCACGAAAGCTCTCAATCGAGCATAGCATCGGGGAGGCGCCCGCATAACCCTGACCGGCTTGCGCGGGCGCGTCATGCCCCGTCGCGCAAACGCTCGACGGCGTCGAGGATCGCCTCCGCGACCTCCGTCTTGGAGGCACGTGGCACGTGCTGGACGGTCTCCGTGCCGCTCGGCGGTCGCACGGTCAGGATCGTGACCTCGTTGGCGTCCACCTCGAAGCCGATGTCCTCGCGCGAGATGTCGTTCACGACGACCGCGTCGAGGCCCTTCTCGGTCAGCTTCTTGCGGGCGCAGCTCGACCGCGCGCTCGCCGTGCTCGGCGGCGAAGCCGACCAGCGTCTGACCGTCGCGCCGCTGTGCCGCCAGAGCCGGCGAGCACGTCCGCGGTGGGCTCGAGCTCGAGCTCCAGGCTCGTGCGGCCGGACTTCTTGATCTTCCCCTCCGCCGGCTCACGCGGTCTGAAGTCGGCGACCGCCGCCGCCATCAGCAGCACGTCGCACGCCGGGAACTCCCGCTCACAGGCCTCCTGCAACTCGGCCGCGGTGCCGAGGTCGTGACAGCGACGCCCGGCGGGTCGCGGCAGCGCGACGTTCGCAGCCAGCAGCGTCACCTCGGCGCCACGGGCGTGCGCGGCCTGCGCCAGGGCGAAGCCCATCCGCCCGGAGGAGCTGTTGCCGATGAACCGCACGCTGTCGATCGGCTCGCGCGTGCCCCCGGCGGTGACGAGCACCTTCAGTCCGCGCCAGCCGGCGCGTCGCCGGCCCCGCCGATCAGAGGTCCGCCGGCGTGCCTCGCCCGGCGATCTGCAGCGAGCACCGTCTCGCAGACCTCCAGCAGCCGCGCCGGCTCCGCCAGGCGCCCCACCCCCTCCTCACCCTTCGAGGCCAGCCGCCCGACGCCCGGCTCGACGATCTCCACGCCGCGCTCGCGCAGGATCTGCAGGTTGGCCTCGGGTGGCCTGGTTCTCATACATGTGGTTGTTCATCGCCGGGGCCACGACCACCGGGCAGATAGCAGCCAGCGCACAGCTGCTCAGCAGGTTGTCCGCCAGCCCGTGGGCGAGCTTCGCGAGCGTGTTCGCCGAAGCGGGAGCGATCAGAAGAGATCGGCGTTGGCCACCAGCGCCAGGTGGCTCAGCGGCTCGTGCGCCGGAGGCTCCTGTCCGGGGAAGGCCCCACGCGCGGGGTCGCGCTCGAACTCGCTGCTCAGCACCGGCGCCCCGGTCAGCGCCTGGAACGAAGCGGCGCCGACGAACCGCTGGCTCGTGGGCGTCTGCACGACCCGCACTGAATGTCCCGGCCGCCGTGGCCAAGCGCACGAGCTCGAGCGACTTGTACGCGGCGATGCCGCCGCTGACGCCGAGCAGGATTCGGGACATGGCTTAGGTTTTAGAGGGCGGGGCGCGAACTGGCAAGCTGCTGCTGGAGCGTTGCGAGCGAGGACACAGCGGGAACTGGCAAGCTGCGGGCGGTCGGCTGCCCTTAGCGGTAGTGGTACTTGATCTTCCCCGCTGCTACCTCCTCGAGGGCGATCGTGAGGTAGTTCTTGGAGATCGTTTCGACCATCGGCGGCGGGAACTCATCGAAGGTGCCCTCGCCGAGGTTGTGGTAGTAGCTGTTGATCTGGCGGGCGCGCTTGGCGGCCACGAGCACGCTTGCGTAGTTGGAGTCGACGTTGTCGAGCAGACGGTCGATGCGGGGAGAGATCACTTGGTCGTTGCCTTTCCTGGTTGATCATCCAGTGTAGTGGACGGGATTGGAGCCCACCCACCCGGTCCCCCTCCCGACCTCCCCTCTCAATTCAGGCTCCTCGCGCGACGATCGCCGTCAGCTGCTCCAGCGCGTCCTGCAGCCGGTCGTTGACCACCACGTGCGCGAACTCCGGCTGCGCCTCCAGCTCCTGCGCGGCGACACGCAGCCGGCGCTCGACCTCCTCGGGATCGTCGGTTCCACGCCCGATCAGCCGTGTGCGCAGCTCATCCAACGAGGGTGGCGCGATGAACACCTGGACCGCGTCGGGCACCGAGGCGCGCACCTGGCGAGCGCCCTGGACCTCGATCTCCAAGACCACCGGCGCCCCTGCGCGCACCCGCTCCTCGAGCTCCGAGCGCAGCGTCCCGTAGCTGCGACCGGCGTAGTCGGCGTGCTCGACGAACTCCCCCGTCCCGCACCCTGCGCTCGAACTCCTCGCGCGTGAGGAAGTGGTAGTCGACGCCATCCCGCTCGCCCGGCCGGGGCGCGCGCGTGGTGGCGGAGACCGACAGCTCCAGTTCCGCCAGCCGCTCCATCAGCCCCCTGATCAGAGTCCCCTTGCCGACGCCCGAGGGCCCGGTGATAACGAATACGCGCGCCACGTGCTAGGACCCTAAGCGAGGAGCGGGGAGAACGCTCGGAGCGGGATGTCTCAGCGGCGCAGCAGCGAGACCAGCTCGCTGCGTTGGCGCTCTGAGAGGCCGCCGATCGTCTTGCTCGGGGAGATCCGGCAGAGAGCGAGGATCTTGTTCACCTTCACCCTGCCGTACTTGGGCACAGCCAGCAGCATGTCGAACACCTTCGCCGTCTCGACGTACTCCGGCGGGTTCTGAAGAGCGACTGAATCGACAAACGACCCGATTTCAGATCGCGCTTGAGCTGGGCTCGCCGCGTGCGGATCTGGTTGGCCCTAGCGAGCGCGTCCATTCGCTGGTTCAGCGATCGCTCGGGTGCCATCGCGGGCGCCAAGGAGGTCGTCTCGCTCGCCGTCTCGGTCGCCGTCGCCATGGGCGGCGAGTCTACACACCGGCGGCGGTCGATCAAGGAAAAATGAGCTAATTCAGCTATACCTCAACTTGAGCTACAGGCATGTCGAGGCTTGTGGATGGTCGCGCGGCTCGCTTTGCAGGGATTTTTAGCGGCCTCTATCCTGGCCAATCAGCCACAGTGCCGCAGACTCCAGCTCAGCCGGGCGGATTGGGCGAGGCTGGCGGATCAATCCCGCGCGATCCTGCCCGGCCGGGTCGCGAAGCTCTCGGTCCCAACCGCCACGAGCCGCGCCCCGACGTCGAGCAGATCGCGTGCGTGCGCCGCGCTGCTGACCCCGCCCATGCCGATCACGGGGATCCCCACACGCTCGACGACCGCTGCCACCTGGGCGAGCGCGACCGCGCGAATCGCGGGACCCGACAGGCCGCCGGTGCCCCCACCCAACCACGGCCGGCGCAAGCGGCGCGCGGGCGAAGCGCCCGGGAGATGATGGCGTGAGCGCCAGCGCCCGCAGCGTGTTGATCAGCGATACGGCGTCCGCGCCGCCGTCCTGCGCCGCCTGTGCGCAAGCAGCCACATCCGCCGCGTTCGGCGTCAACTTCACGATCAGCGGCTTGCCCGTGCGCGGGCGCACCGCTCGCAGCACCTCCTCCAGCTGATGGGGATCGGCCCCGATATCCAGCCCTGTCTTCACGTTCGGACAGGACACGTTCAGCTCCACCGCGGCGATCTCCGCGCGCGTGTCACAGGCCTCCAGGAGCTCGGCGATCTCCGCCGCGGTCGAGCCCATGACGTTCGTGATCAACGGAACCGGCAGGGTTGCCAGCTCGGGCAGGTCCTCGGCCAGATAACCCGCCAAGCCCTTGTTCGGCAGCCCGATCGAGTTGACCAGCCCGCCCGGCGCCTCCCACAGTCGCGGCGGCGGATTGCCCGGACGGGGCTGCAGCGTGATCGTCTTCGAGACGTACGCCGAGAACGGGAACTCCGCGTCCAGCGCCGCCCCAAAGGCTCGGCGCGCCGCGAGCGCATCGAACGTGCCCGAGCCGTTGATCACGGGATGCGTCAGTGTGAGACCGCAGAACTCACGACGCTCATGCCGGAGCCCCGGCGTGTTCTTCGATCTGATCCAGCTCAGCCGCGTCGATCACCGGGCCATCGACACAGACCCGCAGATAACCGCCGCCGCGCCGCGGCACGACGCAGCCATAACAGGCGCCGAACCCGCAGGCCATGCCCGCCTCCAGCGCGAGCTGCGCGGGTATTCCCCGCGTCGCGCAGATCGCTCTGACGGCCTCCAGCATCGGCGACGGTCCGCACGCGTACACGGTGGCGTGCGCGTCCTGCTCCAGCTCTTCGGCGAGCAGGTCTGTGACGAGGCCGTGGTGGCCGACCGCGCCATCGTCGGTGGCAACGCGGGCGCCCCGCGAAGAGCGCCGCGCCCTGCGCCCGCGGGCCATCGCGAAAGCCGAGCAGAACGGTCGTCTCGCACGCCAGTCCATCCTGGAGGATCGCCAGCGGCGCGATGCCCACGCCGCCTCCCACCAGCAGCGCCCGCCGGCCGTCCCGCGGCGCGATGAAGCCCTGCCCCAGCGGGCCGAGCGCCCAGACATCATCTCCCGCGCGCAGCTCGCACAGTCGCTTGGTACCAGGCCCCACGTCCTCCAGCAGATAGTGAGCCTCTCCGTCTTGCCAGCGGGCGATCGAGAACGCGCGCGGGAGATACGGCCGCTCGTCCTCCCCTCCGCCCCAGTGCTCCGCGGCCGCGAGCATCGTGAACTGGCCGGGTGCGGGACCCCGCCCCCTCGGTCAGGGTCGGCGACCCGCAGCACGCGGTAGGACGCCCAGCTCGTCCATCCCGGTGACCGTCAGCAGCCTGCGAGCGAAGGGCGCGGTCATCGGTCCCCGTGCAGCTTCCGATCCCCGTGCAGCTCCTGCAGGCACAGCACCTCCGGCTCTCCGTCTGGCCGAGCGCGCGCGATCGCGCGTGCCGCGCTCACCCCGGCCGAGAGCGTCGTCAGGCAGGGAATGCCGTGCATCACCGCGGCGCGCCTGATCTCCCAGCCGTCGGTCCGCGCACCGACGCCCGTCGGCGTGTTCACGACGAGATCGACGTCCCCGCGCTCGATCCAATCCAGCACGTGCGGGGAGCCCTCGCCGAGCTTGTTCAGTCGCTCCACCGGCACCCCCATCCGCGCGATCGCCTCCGCCGTCCCACGCGTCGCGACGATCCGAAAGCCGTTGTCGTGCAGGATCTGGGCGACCGCGAACGCGCCCGCCTTGTCCGAGTCGGTGACCGTGATGAAGGCTGTCCCCTGCAGCGGCAGCGGCACGCCGGCGGCGGCCTGCGCCTTGGCAAACGCGGTCGGAAAGTCGCGCGCAATCCCCATCACCTCGCCGGTCGAGCGCATCTCCGGCCCGAGCACCGCGTCCGCGCCCTCGAAGCGGTCGAACGGCAGCACCGCCTCCTTGACCGAGACGTGCTCGCCATATCCCAGCCCCTCCCTACCCGCCGGCAGACCCAAGTCCGCGATCCGCTCGCCCAGCATGATCCGGCAGGCCATCTTCGCCAGCGGCACGCCGACCGCCTTGGAGACGAACGGCACCGTGCGCGACGCTCGCGGGTTGGCCTCGATCACAAACAGCTGTCCCGCGTACACCGCGTACTGGACGTTGAGCAGCCCGACCACCCCGATCGCCAGCGCGATCTCGCGCGTGGCCGCCCTGATCTGCTCGAGCATCTCCTCGCCGAGCGAGTGCGGTGGCAGCACGCACGCGCTGTCGCCCGAGTGCACGCCGGCCTCCTCGACGTGCTGCATGATCCCGCCGATCCAGACGGTCTCCCCGTCGCACAGCGCGTCGACGTCGACCTCGATCGCGTTCTCCAGGAAGCGGTCGAGGAAGATGCTCGGAGAGCATCGGGACGAGGAATCGCCGCAGCGGCGGTCCCGCGAGAAGCGGGGTCCGGATCCGGGCGGCTCGCGGCTCAGATAGTCGAGCAGGCCCTCCCGCGAGTAGACGATCTCCATCGCCCGCCCCCGAGCACGTAGGAGGGCCGCACGAGCAGCGGGAAGCCGACCTCCTCGGTCTTCGCCAAGGCCTCATCCACCGAGCCGGCCGTCGCGTACGGCGGCGCCTGGTAGCCGAGCTCCGCCAGCAGCGCGCCGAAGCGCCCGCGGTCCTCGGCCAGGTCGATCGCGTCCACGCTCGTGCCCAGCAGCAACACGCCCGCCTGCACCAATCCGGCAGCCAGCTTCAGCGGGGTCTGCCCGCCGAACTGCACGATCACGCCCATCGGTTTCTCGACCTCCACCACCGCGAGCACGTCCTCCAACGTCAGCGGCTCGAAGTACAGCCGGTCGGAGGTGTCGTAGTCGGTCGAGACCGTCTCCGGGTTGCAGTTGATCATCACCGCGTCGCGGCCGGACTCGCGCACGGTCATCGCCGCGTGCACGCAGCAGTAGTCGAACTCGATCCCCTGCCCGATCCGGTTCGGCCCCGAGCCGAGGATCACGACCGACTCGCGCTCTCCACGGCGCACCTCGTCGGATGAGTGGGCTCGCGGCCCTGTCCCAGCCGGAGTAGTAGTAGGGTGTGCGCGCCGGGAACTCGGCCGCGCAGGTGTCAACAGAGCGGAACGACCGCTCGCCCTCAAACGGCGCCTGTCCGGATCAGCGCCAAGCGTCTGCAGCTCGCGCAGGAACCAGCGGTCGATCGAGGTGGCTTGCTGGATTTCTGATATCTCGCATCGATCGTCGTCGTGCCCCGTCCGAGCAGCTCGAGGATCGCCTCGTAGCGCTCGGGCCCGGGCGTCTTCAGACACTCGAGCAAGACTCTCGCTCAGAGACCTCTCCGAGAGACGGCGGCTTGTCCAGCTCGCGCGAGCGCAGCGCCTTGCCAAAGGCCTGTCCGAACGTGCGGCCGATCGCCATCGCCTCGCCCACCGACTTCATGTGCGTGGTCAACGTCGGGTCGCTGCCGGGGAACTTCTCGAACGCGAAGCGCGGCCACTTGACGACGACGTAGTCGATCGTCGGCTCGAAGCACGCCGGGGTCACGCCGGTGATGTCGTTGTCGATCTCATCCAGCCGGTAGCCGACCGCCAGTCGGGCGGCGATCTTCGCGATCGGAAAGCCCGTCGCCTTCGACGCCAACGCCGAGGAGCGCGACACGCGCGGGTTCATCTCGATCACGAGGATCTCCTCGGTCGCGGGGTTGACCGCGAACTGCACGTTCGAGCCGCCCGTCTCCACCCCGACCGCCCTGATCACCGCGATCGCCTGGTCGCGCAGGCGCTGGTAGAGGCTGTCGGTCAGCGTCTGCTGGGGCGCGACCGTGACCGAGTCGCCCGTGTGCACACCCATCGGGTCGACGTTCTCGATCGAGCAGACGATCACGACGTTGTCGGCGCCGTCGCGCATCACCTCCAGCTCGAACTCGCCCCAGCCGATCACGGACTGATCGAGCAGCACCTGCCCGATCGGCGAGGCCTCGATCCCGCGCGCCGCGAGCGCCGCTCAGCTCCTGCCTCGGTGCGCGCGATCCCACCGCCGCGGCCGCCGAGCGTGAACGCCGGGCGCACGATGCACGGCAGGCCCAGCTCGCGCAGCGCCGCCTCGGCCTGCGCGACGTCGTCGCGATCGCGCTGCTGCGGCATCCGCAAGCCCGCGCGCGTGCCATCGCAGCGCCGAACAGCTCACGGTCCTCGGCGCAGGCGATCGCCTCGTAGTTAGCGCCGATCAGCTCGACGCCGTAGCGCTCGAGCGTCCCGTCCGCGTGCAGCGCCGTGGCGAGGTTCAGAGCCGTCTGCCCGCCGAGCGTCGGCAGCAGCGCGTCGGGGCGCTCGCGCTCGATCACCTGCGCCACCGGCCCGGGCAGCAGCGGCTCGATGTACGTCGCGTCGGCGAACTCCGGGTCGGTCATGATCGTCGCCGGGTTGGAGTTGACGAGCACGACCTCATAGCCCTCCTCGCGCAGCACCTTGCACGCCTGCACGCCGGAGTAGTCGAACTCGGCGGCCTGCCCGATCACGATCGGACCCGAGCCGAGGATCAGGATCTTGTGGATGTCCTCGCGCCTAGGCATAGCCCCGCCGGGCATCCGGCCCGTCGTCTCGATGCGAAGGGACGGCATCCGGCCGTCCTTGACGGGATCGGCTTTCGCCGATCCGCTCCAGGAATCGATCGAAGAGGTAGAGGCTGTCGTGCGGCCCCGGCCCGGCCTCGGGGTGGTACTGCACCGCGCCGCCCTGGAGCGTCGAGCAGCTCGAAGCCCTCGACGGTGTGGTCGTAGAGGTTCACGTGCGAGAGCTGGGCCGCACCGAAGTCCGTGTGCCAGCGCACCGGCCGCGAGCTCTCGATCGTGCGCGCGCCACTCGGCCCGAGCACCGCGAAGCCATGGTTCTGAGAGGTGATCTCGACGCGCCCCGTCTGCAGATCCTTGACCGGGTGGTTCGCGCCGCGGTGGCCGAAGGGCAGCTTGAACGTCTGCAGGCCCAGGGCACGGCAGAGCAGCTGGTGGCCGAGGCAGATCCCCCACACGGGCTTCTTGCCCACCAGCTCACTGACCGTGTCCACGATGTAGTCCAGCGCGGCCGGGTCGCCCGGGCCGTTGGCGAGGAAGATCGCGTCCGGGTCGTCCGCGAGCAGATCTCTGCGGCGGAGGTCGTGCACGGGTAGCGCGTCACGCGCGCCCCGCGCGCCAACAGCTCGCGCACCATCGAGGCCTTGATCCCCGTGTCGATCACGGCGATCCTCGGCCCGTCGCCCGTGCCGTGAGGAGTCACCTCGGTCGGGGTCACGAGACCGACCAGATCCTGACCGGCCATCGGTGGCTCGGCCTCGATCAGGTCCTTCGCCTCATGCTCGGAGTCTCACTCGTGAACACCCCCCCCTGCATCGATCCGGCTTCACGGATGTGCTTGACCAACGCGCGCGTGTCCACGCCGCTGATTGCAGGCACGCCGCAGTCGGTCAGCCAATCCAGCCAACCGCGCTCGGCAGTCGGCGCGTCCTCCAGAGTTGCACGCCTCGCGCATGATCGCCGCTCGCGCCCAGGCCCGCTCTGACTCCATCGCCTGCTCGCTTGCCCCGTAGTTACCGATGTGGGGATAGGTGAACGCGATCAGCTGCCCCGCGAACGACGGGTCGGTCATCGATTCCTGGTAGCCAGACATGCCGGTGGTGAACACGACCTCACCGACCGCATTAACCATCCGCGCCGCAGGTCTCGCCGTCAAAGCGCGTGCCGTCCTCCAGCAGCACGTAGGCCGTCGCGTCAGTCATCGCTCACGTCGGGAGGCGGGCATCACAGGATCAGCTTCTGCACGGCTTTGAACTCCGGCGTGCCCGCGCGCTCCAGCAGCTCGAACAGCGCCGCCTCGACCGTCGTCACGACGGCGCCCGCGCGCTCCAGTCGCTCCAAGCCGCGCTCATAGTCGATCACGTGCCGCGAGCCGACCGCGTCGGCCGGGACATGCACCTCGACCCCATGCTCGAGCAGATCGTGCACCGTCTGGCTCACACATACATGCGTCTCGATCCCGCACACGACCGCCTGGATCTCTGCCTCCGAGGTCGAATCCGTCCGCACGCGCAGCCGAGAACACGGTCTTCTCGATCGCGCCGCTCGTCCTCTGCTCCAGGCCAACCTCCGGCGCGGTATGGCCGAGACCCTTCGGGTACTGCTCGCTGACCACGCGCGGCACGTCCAAGATCCGCGCCGCCCGCACCAGCTTTGCGCACGCTTCGGCCACGCCCGCGAAGGACGCATACGGCCTGAACCCCTCCTGCACGTCAACGACGACGAGCGCCGCTCGATCACGCTCGAGCAGGCTCATCATGAAGCCGGCCACCACCGAGAACGCCCGCTCGCGGTAGACGACCGCGCCAGCGGCCACCGTCAACAGCACGCGGCCGTTCAACCTCCGCCCGGCGAAGCAGCAGTTCTCCGAGCGGCTCTCCCAGCCGTGCTCCCCGGCGATCCACTCGGCGTTCAGGTCGATCAGCGTCAAGTTCGCCGGCTCGCCCTGCGCAATTCGTGGGGTCGGCAGGTCGAACAGCGCCGCTCCGGCGGTCATCCGCTGCACGAGCAGCCCCAGCTCGAGCACGCCCGGCAAGCACCAACCCGGTGTACAGCGCCGCGAATGCCGTCTCCAGGCCGGTCGTGCCCATCGGCGCCTGCTCGAACGGGCACCTCCTTCTCCTCGCGCGCGTGCGGCGCGTGATCGGTGGCCACGCAATCGATCGTCCCGTCGCGCAGGCCCTCGATCAGCGCCTGGCGATCGTGCTCGCCGGCCAGCGGCGGGTTCATCTTCATGCGCGTGTCCATGCCGCGCACGTCCTCCTCGGTGAGCAGCAGATGGTGGGGCGTGACCTCGGCGCTGACCTTCCAGCCCTGCGCCTTCGCCTACGCGACCGCCTGCACCGAGGCCGCGCAGCTGAGGTGCTGGAAGTGCACGCGCGCGTCCTCGTATCCGGCGAGCGCGGCGTCGCGCGCCACCATCGTCGACTCGCTCACGCTCGGGATCCCGCCGAGGCCCAGCGCGGCGCTGACCGCGCCCTCGTACATCGCGCCACCCCTGGAGAGCGAGACGTCCTCCTCGTGCAAAGTGATCACCCCCCCGCACAGGCGCTGGTACTGCAACGCCTTGCGCAGCATCCCCGCGCTCTGAACCGGCCGGCCGTCGTCGGTGAAGCCGAGCGCGCCCGCCTCGCGCAGCTCGGCCATCTCGGTCAGCTCCTCGCCGTCCAGCCCGCGCGTGATCGCCGGCAGAAAGCCGACGGGGATGCGCGCTTCGCGCGCCGCCGCGTCGCGCAGCGAGCGCAGCAGCGGGGCCGAGTCGAGCACCGGATCGGTGTTCGGCATCGCGATCGCCCCGCCGAATCCACCGGCGGCGGCGGCGCGGGTCCCGGTTTCCAGATCCTCCTTGTGCTCCTGCCCGGGCGTGCGCAGATGGACATGCGGGTCGAAGAACGCCGGCAGCAACGTGCGCCCCTTCGCTTCGATCGTTTCCTCGTCCAGCTGCTGGATCGAGCGTGCCGGGAGCCGCAAGCTCGGCGATCTCGCCGCCGCGCACGCGAACGTCGTGTAGGGCGTCGATGCTCGCGCGGGGGTCGATGACGTGCGCCTGGGAGAGCAGGAGATTTGCGGGGACCGTGGGTCCCTGGACGAGCGGGTCGGCAGCCATCACGCGAGCTGCTTGACGTTCTCGGTGCGGTCCGGCTGGTCTGGGCGGTCGGGGTCCGGCTGGGGCTCGCGCGCGCCGGCGAGCAGCTCGTAGAGGACCGCCATCCGCACGACGACGCCGGCCTCGACCTGCGCGGTGATAACGGCCTGCGGGGAGTCGACGACCTCGCCGGAGAGCTCCACGCCGCGATTGACCGGGCCGGGGTGCATCAGCACCTGACGCGGCCCCAGGCGCCGGCCGTTGATCTGATACCAGGCGGCGTACTCGCGCAGCGACGGCAGGAAGCTCTCGCTCATGCGCTCGCGCTGCATCCGCAGCGCATACACGACGTCCGCCGAGTCGAGCTCGTCGAGCGTGAAGCGCACCTCGCAGCCGAGCGCCTCGATCCCGCGCGGGATCAGCGTCGGGGGGCCCACGACCGTGACCTTTGCGCCCATCCGCTGAAAGGCGATGATGTTCGAGCGCGCGACCCGCGAGTGGGCGACATCGCCGACGATCCAGATCGACGCGCCGTCGATCCCACCGAGACGCTTGGCGCAGCGTGTAGACGTCGAGCAGCGCCTGGGTCGGGTGCTCGTGCTTGCCGTCGCCGGCGTTGACGATCGCGGCGGAGCACCACTTCGAGACCAGCTCAGCGGCACCAGCCCATGGGGTGCGCAGCACGATCGCGTCGGGCTTGTGCGCGCTCAGCGTCAGCACCGTGTCCTTCAGCGACTCGCCCTTCTCGACGCTGGATCCGCTCGCGGCGAAGTTCACCACGTCGGCCGAGAGCCGCTTGGCGGCCAGCTCGAAGGAGCTGCGGGTGCGCGTCGAGGCCTCATAGAAGAGGTTCAGCACCATCCGCCCGCGCAGCGCCGGGACCTTCTTGATCTCGCGATCGGAGACCTCGGCGAAGCGCCGGGCCTGCTCGACGATCCGCTCGATTTCCTCGCGGTCGAGATCCTCGATCGAGAGCAGATGGTTCATGCCGTCGCCTCCACCGCGGCAGCCTCGATCGCCACCTCGTCGATACCGTCGAGCTCGCTCACGCGCACGTGGACGTGCTCGGCGCGCGAGGTCGGCAGGTTCTTGCCGACGTAGTCCGGGCGGATCGGCAGCTCGCGGTGCCCCCGGTCGGCGAGCACCGCCAGCTGCACGCGAGCGGGGCGACCGTAGTCGAACAGCGCCTCGATCGCGGCGCGCGCGGTGCGGCCCGTGAACATCACGTCGTCGACGATCACCACCGTGCGCCCGGCCACGTCGAAGTCGATGTGCGAGGCATGCACGACCGGGGCATCGGGCCGGCGCTGCAGATCGTCGCGATAGAAGCCGATGTCGAGATCTCCGAGCGGGACCTCCGCGTCGAGCAGCTCTTCGAGCTGTGCCCGCAGCCGCCGCGCAAGGAACGCGCCGCGGCGGTGGATACCGATCAGCACCGGAGCCGGGGGCCGGGGGTTGCGCTCGACGATCTCGTGCGCGACGCGCACCAAGGCCCGCCGCACGTCCTCCGCCTGGAGGACGACCTTCTCGTTCCGCTGTCCATCGGTTTCCTTCCTGGCCTCTCGGGACCGGGTTAAAGGAGGATTTCCTGGACTGTATCAGCGCGCCGCGACGGGCTCCTCGGGCTCGCTGCCTCGCCGCTCGCGGCGCTCGGACCAGCGGATCAGCTCGGCGGCGCCGCGCTCGGGGAAGGGCACCTCGATCGTGTCGAAGTCGCGCGGCACCTCGGTCGCCGGGAATACCGCACGCGCCTGCTCGCGCAGCTCGCGGCCCGCGTAGCGGTTGGACAGGTGGGTGAGCGCGAGCATGCGCACCTGCGCGTCGCTGGCCAGCTGCGCCGCCTGGCTCGCGGTGCTGTGGGCGGTCTGACGGGCGCGCTCGGCCTCCTCCTCGGCAAACGTCGCCTCGTGCACGAGCACATCGGCCTGATGGGCGGCGATCGCGAGCGCCTCACAGGGCGCGGTATCGCCGGAGAGCACGAGCTTGCGTCCCTCCCGCGTCGCCCCCATCACCTGCGCCGGCTCCACGCCGTTGACGCTCTCACCGCGCTGCAGCCGGCCGAAGTCGGGCCCCGGGCTCACGCCCAGCTGCTCCGCAAGTTGCGCGTCGAGCTGCCCGGGGCGAGGCTGCTCGACGAGCGCATAGCCGAAGCATGCCTCGCCGCGGTGGCGCACGGGAATGGCGGCAATCGCATAGCCGTCACGGTCGACCGTCTGCGCCGGCTCGAGCTCGACGAAGCTCAGCTCGTAGGGCATACGGCCGTAGACGACGCGCATCTCCCCCATCAGCTCCTTCAGCCCGCGCGGCCCATATACGGTCAGCGGCTGATCGCGTTCGCGTAGCGCGAAGGACTTCAGCATGCCCGGCAGGCCCAACCAGTGATCGGCGTGAAAGTGCGTGATGAAGACGCAGTCGACGTCGGTCAGCCCGACGGAGCGCACGAGCTGGCGCTGCGTGCCTTCGCCGCAGTCGAAGAGCAAGCGGTCGCCGCCACGGCGCACGAGCAGCGCGGGCAGCCCGCGCCGCGGGCTGGGCACCGAGCCGCCGGTGCCCACGAAGAACAGAGACAGGTCCATGCGGGCAACGGTAGCGGCGAGAAGCCGTGCGCGGCAGGCTGGACGGCGTGCGTAGAGACTCGGCAGGCGCGCCAGTAAGCTCTCAGAGGCGACGACGCCGGTCTGATCCTGTGTCGCCTGCGCCCGTAGCTCAGTGGATAGAGCGCTCGCCTCCGGAGCGAGAGGTCGGCCGTTCGAATCGGCCCGGGCGCGTTCCCATAGCCGATGAGAATATTGAGGACCAAGCCAGCTGAACGGCTCGCGGCGTTCGACGCTCAGTGCACTACGCGCTAAACAGCAGCAAGTGCGGGGGCGAGTTGCTCGGCGGTTGTCTCCACGGTCTCGGGGACCGTGACCGCAAGGTGCCCGTCTCGCTCCAAGACGTGTCGCGCACCGAGCACCGTCAGGCCGACGATGCGGTTGGTTCCGGGTGCATAGCGGACGACATGGCCCTCTGGCGTCTCCTCCCCCTCGGCTGCTTGGGGCGCACCGACGTGCAGGTAGAGCACGTCGTTATCGGCGTCGTAGTCGGCGTGATCGAAGCTCAACGGCCCGATTGTGATGTTTACGCGCTCCATGACTTGGGGTCCTTCCGATTGGCGAACGCGGACACGATCCGCGCTGGCGTCTGCTCATAGCTTACGTTCGGCGAGAGCTTCGTCCTCCACTGTCGTTCAGCATGGCCGTCCGTTCGGATGCGAAGCCATCGTGTCGCCGAACCGCGATGTCCGTCGTGCGTCAGACTTCGTGGCATGAGCGATCCTGAGCTGATCCTGGTGGCGGAAGTGCATGGGCGTGCTGCGCTCATAGGCTGAGTTGCGCGCGGCGCTGAGCGCATTGGCGGATGGCGCAAACGGCGAGCCGGGTTGCGTCAGCTTTCGCGTTCTTTCAGGCGATGACCCGGGCGAGTTCGTGCTGCTCGCCTCGTGGACAAACGAGGGAGCGCTACGCACGCACTACACCACGGCCCACTACCGCCACTACCGCGAGCAGGTAGGGCCCCTGCTGGCACGACCGAGCGACGTGGTCGTCCATCACCTCCGAGCAACGGTTCACGCGCTCGATCCCAACCCGCCCGACCCAGGCAAGCTGGGATGAGGACGCGAGTCGCAGGATCTGCTGCAGCGCGGGGAATTGCAGGCATCTGAGCGAATCGGGTGTGTGCTGTCGGGTGGTGGCGCTCGTGAACGCGCGTAGCTCATCATCGCCAGAGGCGTCTCGTATCGCCGGGTCGATCGGGTTGGGCGCCGATGCGCGAGCCCGACTTCAGGAGGCTGTGGTCGGCGCAGTTCGTCAGCAACATCGGCTCTTGGATGCAGACCGTCGCCGCTCAGTGGGTGATGCTCTCGCTGACGACCTCCGCTCTGCTGGTCAGCGCCATCTCGGCGGCCGCGAGCATCCCTGTTTTGCTGCTGGCCGTACCCGCCGGCGCGCTCGGCGACCTGGCGGACCGCAAGCGGTTGATCCTCGCCACACAGCTGCTGATGCTGCTTGCGGCAGCGGCACTCGCCGTGCTGTCGCTGGCGAGCGCGCTCACACCGGCGATCCTGCTTGGGCTGCTGTTCGTGATCGGTTGCGGCACCGCCGCGAGCGCTCCGACGTGGCAGACGCTTCAACCAGAGCTGGTGTCGGCCGCGAATCGATCGGACGCGATCGCGCTCGGATCGGTCAACCAGAACCTCGCGCGTGCGATTGGCCCCGCCCTCGGTGGTCTGCTGCTCGCGGCGACGAGCGCGGCGGCGCTCTTCGCGGTCAACGCTGTGTCGTTCGTCGCGGTGCTGGCGGCTGTGGCAGTCACCGCTGTCCCGAAACGAGCAGTCATCCTTCCTGTCGAGCATGCGCTGGACGCCGCCCGCGCCGGCGGACGTTTCGTCGCGAACTCACCCACGCTGCTAGCGCTGATCGCTCGCGCGACGGTATTCATCTTTCCCGCCGGGGCGACCTGGGCGCTGCTGCCGTTGGTGGCTCGCCACAAGCTGGGCCTCGGGTCGATCGGCTACGGCCTGCTGCTCGGTTGCGTGGGAGTTGGCGCCCTCGGCTCCGCGACGTTCGGACCGGCGCTGCGTAAGCGGGTCACACCCCGCGTGATGTACGCGTCGGCCGCCGTTTTGATCGCCGCGACGGCGATCGTGCTGGCCTACTCGAGCAGCGTGCTCCTCGACGCCGTGGCGCTTGTCGCCTCGGGTGCGGCTTGGATCAGCGGCATCGGGCTGCTGGCCGCGGCCTACCAGACGCAGATGCCGCCGTGGGTGAAGGCGCGAGGCATGTCCTACTACCTGGTTGCCTTCCAGGGCTCAAACGCGATCGGGGGCCTGGCGTTCGGCGCCGTGGCACAGACGAGCAGCGTCTCAGATGCGTTCCTGGCGATATCGGCTTGTCTACTCGTGGGATCGCTTTTGACCTGGCGCCTGGCGCTGCCGCGAGCGATATCCGCCGAAGTGCTGGCCGCCGAGCCGTGGTACCTGCCAGAAGTGGAGGACCCGCAGGCCGGTCCGGTCATGGTGAGCGTCACGTGGGCCGTTCAGCCTGAGAGGCTGGATGATTTCCTGGCGCTCGCGGGAGAGCTACGTCGACTGAGGCGGCGTACCGGTGCGGGGTCCTGGCGTCTGTATCGCCAGGCGGAGGATGAATACGAGCTGCTCGAGACTTTCATCGTCGGCTCCTGGGCCGAACACGAGCGCCAGCACGCCCGGATGTATCCCGCTGAGACGGCGTGATCGATCGACTCGATCAAACGCTGGTCCCGGACAGGCCGAGGCTCGTTCATCACTCGCTAGCCGTCAGGACCGCGGCATCGGCTGATCGCAAATCACGATGGATAGATTTGGGGGCTGCTGCAGCTCCCGGCTCAGACGACGAGTCCGGCTGCCTGTGGCGAGCGCTCGGGATCCTCGCGTATCTCGTGTAGCTCATCGGCGAGCAGGCGCAACGTATGCTCTGTGCGCTCGAGCTCGTCTGGGTCGAGATGCTCGCTGGAACTGAGCGCGGATAAGCCAACAACGCTGACCGCTCTGCGCATGGCGGCCAGCGGTTGGCTGTCCGCGGCGACATCCGCGTAGTGCTGGCGGTCGTGCTGCTTTGAGGAGCTCAGAGCAAACGCGACGATCACGCCGGCCGCCTCGAAGTGACGGTGTCGATGCTCATCGAGCCAATGCGGCAGCAGGCGTCGTTCACTCCAATACTGGACCTGGCGCTTGCTCATCCCAGTCAGGCAGCTGAGCTCGCCGGTGCTGAGCGGGTAACGTTTGCCCAGCTCTTGGTCCGGGTTGAGGACAAGCGCCTGCTGTACCTCCGGGAGACCGTTCCACAAGGTCCGCACGAGCGGGGAACGCAAGATCTGATCCTGGCGCAAACCCTCCAGACGACGTGCCGAGGGCTGACGATTCTCCAGCAGTGCCCGTTGCGCAGCAGTCAACGACCGCGGTGCAAGCTTTCGCGCTTTGCGATTGGGGCTGAGCTCGACCGTCATCGCGATCCGACGATCCTATCACAAGTGCTTGTAATAGCTAGAGCCATCAGTGGACCGTCATTTCATAGCCATCCCACTCCGCGATCAAGACCAGAGGGCTTACATCGAGCACCCTCCCAAAGGGTGGGTGGCGCTCAAGCTTGCAAATAACGCGAGAATCAGCGCTAGAAGATCGCGTACTCGCGGAAGACGCGAGCAAGCGGGTCGGTCTCGAACAGGAGCGCCAGGAGACCACGCTGGAGATCTTTGCCGAGCCGTCTGACATGGTTGAACTCTACGGATGTATCAGCCTCCTCTCGCGGCAACGACTCCAACGCATCTCGGAACTCCTTCTGGTGCAACAGCCCGATGAACTCGTCGTAGGCGCCGAGCGTGCGCCCACCAGCGTCATGTGCGCCGGCATCCAGAAATGCCTGGGCGACCCTGTCCGTCGGTGGCCAGCGTAATCTCTCACCCAAGAAGGTCGGCATCTCCTCTCGCCGCAGCGACGCACACTCGAGGACGGGGAGTAGTCCGCCGGCGAACAGCATCTTGCGCGAGGTCTGCACCGCCCCGGGAATGTTGGAGGCCTCCAACATTCCCGGGGCGGTTCACTCCGGCTACGCGCCCAGGCGCTGGATAGAGTCTTCGTAGTGAGCACAGCCGAGAACAAGCGCTTGATGCAACAAATCTTCCGCGAGCTCGCAAAGGGCAACAGCGAGCCCTTCCGTGACGCGATGGCCGACGATTTCTGCTGGACCGTCATCGGCAGCACGGAGTGGTCAGGGACATACGCGGGCAAGCAAGCGGTGCTCAGCGAGCTGATCGGGCCGCTCTTCTCGCAGTTCGCCGATCGGTACACGAACACCGCGGATCGGTTTATCGCCGAGGGCGACCACGTCGTCGTCCAATGCCGCGGTCACGTCACCACGAAGTCCGGGATGCCCTACAACAACACCTATTGCTACGTCTGCCGTCTCAGCGACGGAAAGCTACGCGAGCTGACCGAGTACTGCGACACACAGCTGATCGCGACCGCGCTCGGGCCGCCCGGCGACGGCGATTAGCGGAGGTGACATGAGCACTCCGTCTCGACGCTCCGGGCCGCCGCGCTGGCGATCATGGGTGTGACGCAGGCCAACCGAGGGCGTCAAAGACGGCAATCGGGTCAAGGTAGTCACGCCATCGGGTGACCTTTCGGTCGGTGATGCTCAACACCGAGATGTAACGGTTGGTGTAGGTGGCACCGGTCGCGAGGACTTGGCCTTCGGACGCGTACTCGAGCACGACCGTGCCGGTTTCTCGGTCGTGGTGGACGGCGAGGTCGAAGCACCGACTCAATGTGAGTACTTGTCCGTATGGCCGATAGAGCTCCGCCACTGCGGCACGGCCGACGACGTGCCGTGGGTAGCCGGGCACGGTGATGATGTAGTCGAACTCGACGTTCTCGGCCAGGAGGTCAAAGAAGTGCGCCCCGTCGGTGAGCCCGGCGAGTGCATCCTCAATGATGCGAAAGAACGGCTCCAGCGCTCGAAAGTCGTCTAGGTTGAGGATCGAGCTCATCGCCAGCTCCGGCCAAAAATGACGCGGTTCCGGGCCGCTCGAGGAACCTTTCCCGGCGCCCAGCCCGAAGGCCTTCTTCCGGTTCCGGTGGCAGGGCCTCACACCTCGGTGGCCTCGCTCTTTGCGACTCAGTTCCGCGTCGAGGAGCAACATAGGTCACAGCCGCAAGCGCATCGTTGACCGTTAGGGTGAGGGATCACCACGAGCACATCGTTTACCGGGTGAAGGCTGTGGTAGCGGGGATTTCTCATGTAGCGGAGTCCGTAGGACGGAGCGGAATGAGAAATCCCCGGCGCATCGTCTGACGGGGTCTCACCGGCGGCGTGGCGTCGGTCAGCCGGGCTGGTGGTCAGCAGCTGCCCGTCGGTGTCGCTGACGAGCAGGTTCTCGCCGTCGGCGAGGGAGAGGTCGAGCGTGGCGGTGACGTACTGGTAGGCGCTCCCGTCGGGCATCGGGATCGCGCGGCCGAGGATGCGCAGGCGCTGGTCGGAGCGGATGAAGCGGATGAACTCGATCGCGGCCGTGCTCGGGCCAACCGGTAGGGATCTCGCTGGCCTGCGGCGGGGTGCGCGCGGCTTGGTCGGGGTGCTCTGCTCGCGGGGTGCGTCCGCCGCTGGCCTTGTAGCGGTGCTGGCTGTTGTGGAAGCACTCGAACGCCGAGCGTGCGCTCGATCAGATGAGGCAGGCCGCTCGAAGCGCTCTTGGCGGAAGAAGCGCTTGCTGGAAGGTGTTGTTGAAGTGCTCGATCGTGCCGTTGCGCCACGGTTCCCGTGGCGGGATGAACACGAGCGTGACCCGCTGGTGCAGGCAGACCCGCACGACCTCCCCCAGGCCTGTCGGTGAGACGAACGGGCCACCGTTGTCCAGCTGCAGGCGTCGCGGCAGCCCATGGCGCTCCCACAGCGCGTAGAGCGCGCCGAGCACGCGCTGATCACCGCGGTCGTGTGATGATCTCGATCCCGGCGTGATGGGAAGCCACGTCGATCTGGGTGAGCGCGTGGAAACGCACCCCGCCGTCCAGGTGACGCGGCCCGACCAGGTCGGCCTGAACGACGTCCCCCGGTCGCTTGGCCGCCGGCGCCGGGTAGGGCAGTGCCCTTGGAGGTCCGCCTGCGACTCACGCGCCCCGACCGTGTCAGCACCGGCGCGCGCGAGGATCTCCTCGATCGTGCGCACCGGCGGCACCGGCCCGCCGAGCTTCTCTAGCTCCCACGCGATCGCCTCCGCGCCGACCTGCGCCCACGGGTTCTCCGCCAGCCGCGCCCGTACCGCGAGCACCCGCGCCTCGACCTCCTCACTCGTACGGTTCGCCACCCGCTTGGGCGCCCTGGAGCGGCCATCCGCCCACGACGCGATCCTGCGGGTCATAGCGCGCCGCCCACTTCGCCACCCACTGCCTCGTGCGCCCCAGATCCAGCGCGATCATCTCCGGCGACTCGCCCGCCAACCGCCGCCGCGCCGCCTCGCGACGCAATGCCACCTCCACCTCCGACATGCACACCTCCACGCTCGCTCAACAAGAGCGCGCGAGCGTGCCACGCCACACCCGAATGTAAACGATGTGCTCGCGGCTCAAACGCCAGCCGCGTAAACGATGTGCTTGCGGTCAGACGTAAACGATGTGCTTGCGGCCGTCACTATAGGTCCGGCCGCGAGCACAAGTACTTCGCCACCACCGTTCCCGCAATCTGCGGAAAAATGCTCAGCCACAGGAATCCGTACTGCGAATTGGCCGAGGCATCGGCAGGCCGGTCGGCGTTCTATGGGCATTGCCGGCCACGGTAACCGGCGGCACGCGAGTGCGTGCTCAGCATCCTGATCGCCAAGGAGCCCGTGTTCGCGCAGCGCCCCGCTTATGCGCCTGTGAACCGATACTCGGTCTGCCAAGCGTCCTTCGAGTCGGTGTGGGCGGTCCAGAAAAGCTCCGCGATGTTGTCCGGATCGAAGGCCGTCCCCGGCTTGACGGCGCCGGCGATCGTGATGGTCGCGGCATGGATGCCGTCGTCGCGGACGCCGGCGGCAACCAGCGTCTGCGCCGAGCGCAGGGCGGCCTTCCCCATCGAGAGGCTCGCCAGTGCGGGCACCGGGTTGTCCGCGAAGCCGCCGCTGGTGACCAGCAGGGTGCCGCCACCGGCCGCCCGCAGGACGGGCGCGGCTACCTGTGCGGCGACGACGGCGCCGATGACATCGACGTCGTGGGCGGTCCGGAGCCGCTCGACGGTGGTGTCGAGGATCTGGCCCGGATCCGGCAGGGCAGCGTTGTACACGACGACACCGGGGGCACCCGGCGCGCCGAAGATCTCCTCGAGCGTCTTGCGGTAGCCGTCCAGATCCTCGATATCCGCGGCGACCGTCTCGACCTCGAGCCCCTCGCCGCGCAGT
Source organism: uncultured Solirubrobacterales bacterium (assembly GCA_963804555.1). Taxonomy (GTDB): domain Bacteria; phylum Actinomycetota; class Thermoleophilia; order Solirubrobacterales; family Solirubrobacteraceae; genus Palsa-744. The sequence goes on along the minus strand of CAWDQX010000003.1, from coordinate 58,011 downwards.
TCAGGGGCGAGTTGCTCGAGCACTTCATTGCGGGAGATGAGTGTGCTGCGGAAGCCCTCGCGGCCGAAGCGCCTAACCACGCCGGCGCCGACTCCGGGTCCGGCGCCGATCAGCAGAAGATGATGGGTGTCAACAGGCTCGGGCACATGCCACCTCCGGGTAGAGCTTACGCCCGGCGCTCAGCCTGGGCCACTGTCGGTCGCTGTGAGAATCGTCTGAGCCACGAGCTGTGGGTTATCGAGCATTGGGACGTGTCCGACATCCTCGAGCACGATGTAGCGTGCGCCCGGGATCAGCTGGTGGGCGTTGGCGCCGTTGATCTCGAGCGGGAAGACACGGTCCTTGGCGGCCCAGGCGAGGGTGATCGGGCAGGGCGGTGGGTCCAGGCGCGCGAGCAGTGCGGCCTCGTGAAACAGGTCCTCGACGATCGTGCAGCCAAGCAGGTCGTCGGTGAGGCCGAGAAGCTCAGCCGGGCTCACTCGCTCGCCGTGGATGGCGGTCTCGCGCAGCGCCCAGCGCCGGAAGCGCCCCGAACGGACGAGCAGTGGCATGACCGGGCGCGAGCGCCGAGCGGCGCGCATCGTCGCACGCAGGTCCTCGGTAGCGCGCCGATGGTCCTCCGAGCCGGCCTCCCAGGTGCCCGACGGTGAGAGCGCACAGACCGTCCGCGCCCGGCCCAGGCGGGCCAGCTCGAGCGCGACCCGGCCACCCAGCGAGTTACCGGCGAGATGGGTCTGCTCGAGCCCGAGCTCGTCGAGCAGCCGCTGCGTGTCATCGACGACATGCTCCAGGCGCGCCGGTCGCACGGTGGCGGGCCGTCCGCCACGATGGCCCAGCATGGTTGGGGCGATCACGTCGTAGTGACCGACCAGCAGCGGTACGACGTGGCTCCACATCCGCTCACTGCCCAAGATCCCATGCAACAGCACGAGCGGCTCCCCCGACCCCTGACGCAGCACCCCGCGATCATACCGCCGCGTGGTAACACCATCAGCGCCCGTCCGTCGTCGATGCGCCGGTTGCGGGATACTGCCGGTTGGTGGCTCAGCGCTACGACATCCTCTACCGGCTCGGCATCACCCCGTGGGAGCACGATCAGGCTCCCGAGCAGCTGAAGAACCTCACGGCGGAATGGGCCACACCCGTAGGGCGGGCACTCGATATCGGCTGTGGCACCGGCAGCGACGCCGTGTACCTGGCGCAGCAGGGCTGGACAGTCACTGGCATCGACGGCGTTGGGCAAGCTCTGAGCAAGGCGCGAGCACGTGCACAGGCGGCGGGAGTCGAGGTCAACTGGGTACAGGGAAACGTCTGCCACCTGGAGCAACTCGGCATCGGCGAGGACTTCGACTTGATGCTCGACCGGGGCTGCTTTCACGACTTCACCGACGAGGAGCGCGATCAGTACGCACGAGCCGTGAGCGCGGTGGCCAGCCCCGGCGCCGTGCTGTTGATGTTCGCTTTTCAGCCCCGCAGCCGCGGGCTGGGCCCACGCGGAGTCACAAGCGAGGAACTGACACGCCACCTCGGCCAAGACTGGGAGATGCTCTCCAGCACTCAAGACACCGAGGTCAGGCACCCCCGCTGGCTGGGCGACACCAGGCCCACCTGGCATCGGTTGCGGCGACGTCTCTAAGGCTGACGGTACGCCATTGCCATGGTAGGCTCATACCATGCATGTATCGATTGACAAGGCTGGGCGGGTTGTGGTGCCCAAGCATGTACGGGACGAGCTCGGCTTCTCGCCGGACACCCTCCTCGAGGCCGAGGTCGTCGACGGGCGCCTCGAGCTCTCGGCGACGCACGGGCCGGCCAAGTTGGTCGAAGGGCCGCACGGGCCGTCGATCGCCGCGACCGGCACGCCGATCACCGACGAGGACATACGGCGTACGCTCGAAGCCGTGCGCGACCGCCGGTGAAGGCAGCTGACAGCAGCGTCACGATTGCCGCCCTGCTGAACGACCATCCGGCGCACGACGCCGCGGCTGATGCCCTCGCTCTCTGCGACACCACCATCGCGCACGTCGCGATCGAGACCTACAGCGTCCTCACGCGACTGCCGGGGCCAGACCGTGTCGATGCGACGATAGCCGCCACGGTGCTCGACAAGCGCCTAGCAGCAACCTACGCCACGCTCGACGCGGACGCCTATGCCTCGGCGCCCGCCCGGCTGGCCGCGGCCGGCGTCAGCGGCGGAGCGATCTACGACGGCCTGATCGCCCTGACCGCCCTGGAGCACGACTTGGAACTGATCACACGCGACCGGCGAGCCGAGCGCACATACCGGGCGCTCAACGTGTCCTACAAGCTTCCCTAGACGGCTTGCCTGCTAAGCGCTGGTGTGCCGCGAACGCATCGAGCGGACCACTGCGACGATGCAAAGCACGATCAGCGCCACGAAACCGATCAGGAAGATGATCCACAAGATGCCACTTGCCGTGCCACCACCGTGATTGTTCGTAGCCACCACGTTGGAGAGCACAAAGATCACCACGTCCGCCACGAACAGGCCCAGCAAGTTCCTGCGACTGAGAGCCATCCGCGCAGCCTAACCGTGGGCGTAGGGCTACGTCAATCCCTCGGCCACTCCGGGACAAAAACGACGCGGTCCCGGGCCGCTCGAGGGACCCTTTGCCGGTCTCGCCTTGCGGCTCAATCGGCTCTCGGGTGGCGCGGCCTCACACCTCGGTGGCCTCGCTCTTTGCGACTCGGTTCCGCGTCGAGGAGCAAGATAGGTAGGTCCGGCCGCGAAGACAAGTGCTCCGCCCCAGGTTTCCTGGATTTTGCGAGAAAAAGTACCTACGAAGGTCGGCTCGCCGGCTGTTTAGGCGCCGACGCGACGCGAACGGTGTTCATCATCGTCAGCAGGTCTCGGACCGCGCTGGGCGGGTCCAACTCGCTCCGCCGCCGGTATATTGGTGCTTGCTCACCTAGAGGGGGATCGAAGGGTCTTATGCCATTCGCGGAAGTCAACGGTCAACGCATTCGCTTTGATGACAGTGGCGGAGACGGCCCTCCGGTGATTCTCTCCCATGGCTTTTTGATGGACCGCGAGATGTTCGCGCCTCAGATCGACGCCCTATCCGGCGAGTTTCGAGTCATAACCTGGGACGAGCGTGGATTTGGGGAGACAGAGTTCGACGGGGAGCCGTTCACCTACTGGGACTCGGCCAAGGATTGCCTCGGTCTGCTCGACCACCTGGGTATCGAGGCGGCGGTGCTGGGCGGCATGTCCCAGGGCGGCTTTCTGTCGTTGCGGGCCGCGCTGTTGGCGCCCGCGCGGGTACGCGCGCTCGTTTTGATCGACACGCAGGCGGGTACCGAGGATCCTGAGCGTCTGCCGGCCTACCGCCAGATGCAGGAGACCTGGCTGCAAGTCGGGCCGGTCGATGACCTGGCTAACGTTGTGGCCAGCTTGATCATCGGCGATCCCGAGTTGAGCCGTCGATGGATTGCCAAGTGGAGAGAGCTTCCGCGCGAGAGCATGGAGGCACCAGCCAATTGCCTGTTCGAGCGGGATGACATCACCGAACGCTTGGGTGAGATCTCCTGTCCCGCGATCGTCTTTCACGGCACCGCCGATGCGTCGATCGAGATGAATCTGGCGGAGGCGCTGTGCGAGGGGCTGAGCGGCTGCGTGGGCCTGGTTAGGGTCGAGGGCGGCTACCCACGCCTCCAACCTCACTCACCCCGAGGACGTAAATGGGCCACTGCTGGACTTTTGCGGTCCTTCTGAGCTCGCATTCTCCGCAAAAATCAAGCGGCAAAGCTTGGCTGCTGCAGCTCCGGGCCAGTACTGACGAGTTCTTGGCTGGCTCCGCAGAGCGCCCCAGCCGGACACAGCTCGGCGGCCACCCTGCGCCGGGGATTACGGATCCCGGCGAGCGCGATCAGACCTCCGCTGGCGACGAGCACGGCTGCGATTACGTCCGCAACACGGAAGGCATGCACGGACGCGTCCTCGAAGGTCGCTCGTAGGAGGACCCGCTCGCCGGGAGGCACTCCAACCAGGCTGGGCGACCCGAGCGGCTGTCGCTTGGCGCGACCGATCGCCGCGCGGCCGCGGGGTCGATCGCGGTCCGGCCTAGCGTCGCGTCAACGCGACTAGCAAACGTAAGAGAGACGACGGCTCCCAGCACAGCGACCGCGAAGAGCTGCGCGACGCGTGAGAGCGTCGTATTCACCGCGGCGGCGACGCCTGCGTGATCCTCCCGGACTGCCCCGAGGACGGTGGCGGTCAACGGCGCGACAAGCATCGCGAGTCCCAGCCCGAACACGAGCAGCGCCGGCAGGACCTCGCTGAGGTAATCGGCGCGCTGATCGACACGCGCCAAGAGCAAAAGGCCGCAGCCGGCGAGCAGAGCCCCGAGGCTTATCAGCGCCCGCGACCCGATGCGGTCGGCGAGCGCGCCGAAGCGGCGGGAGAGCACGATCATCAGCGAGGTGACCGGCAGAAGCGCAAGCCCCGCCTGTACGGGGCTGTAGCCGCTGACCTCCTGCAGAAACACAGGCAGCAGAAAGATCACACCCCCCAGCCCAAGGTAGGCAGTCAATGTCGCCACGTTTCCGACCGTGAAGTTGCGCTCGCGAAACAGGCTCAGTGGGAGCATTGGCGCCCGAGCTCGCGCCTCGTGCGCAACAAACGCGATGGCTCCCAGAATCCCTACCGCGAGCGAGCCGATCACCAGGGCGCTCCATCCACGCGCAGGCTCCTCGGTCACAGCGAACACCGAACCCGAGAGCGCGAGCGCGGCCAGGAGGGCCCCAGGGAAGTCCAGACGCCCGCCGATACCCGCGCTCGCGCTCCCGGGCACGCCACGAGCAATCAGCGTCACGGTCACGAGCACGAGCGGCGCATTGAGCAGAAAGATAAGGCGCCACGAGCCGGCGGCGATCAACACTCCCCCGATGAACGGCCCGATCAGCCCGACGATCGAGCTGAGCGCGGTCCATGTCCCGATCGCCCTGGCCCGCTCGTCTTCGGGAAACACGTGGATGATCACCGCCAATGCGGTAGGCGTCACCAGCGCCGCGCACGCCCCCTGCATCGAACGAAACACGCATAACTCGGGGATCGACGACGCGAGCGCGCAGAGAGCCGACGTGAGTCCGAACCCGGCAACGCCGACCAAGAACACGCGCTTCTGACCGAATACATCTCCAAGCGAGCCGCCGATCAACAACAGCGAGGAGAGCGTCAGCAGGTACGCGTTCGTCACCCACTGCTGGCCCGCCAGACCGCCACCGAGGTCGCCTCGAATCGCGGGCAACGCGACGCTGGTCACGGTCGCGTCGAGGAACACGACGCTCGTACCGAACACGGCCGCGAGCAGGGTCAGCCGCTTCTCGCGCGATGTAGCTATCGGCCGGCTGTCTATCAAAGATCGGATTGCGCCTCCCCGCAAGAGCGAGCGTACTCGGTCAGCTAATACGCGGGCGGTTCCGTCTTCAGATGGGCGGGGGCTCGATGAACGCGTCGAGTGGCTTGGTCTGCCAGGGCTGCTCTGGTCCGCGTGGGGTGCTCAGCCAGCGTGTGGCGTCGGCTCGTCCGAGGTCGATGAGAGCGTCGATGAAGTCTCTGTCGAAGAAGAGGTAACTGAGTAGCTCGCCGTGCGCGGGGCCGTCACCTCCGAGGAGACGGTTCAGCAGCGGAAAGTCCGGCGAGCGAAGGCCCTTGCGGCCGCCGTAGCGAGCGCGGAAGACCTCTGAGGCGGTCTCGCCGATGATGCCGCGGCGGCTCGGGGCGATGAAGATGTAAGGAACGCGGCGGTAGGGCGGCTTGCCCCGCGCCGCGCGGTAGCGGGTCGCGCCTGGTGTGTCCTGGCTGTTTGCATAGAACTCGTTGATGTTTCCGAGCAGGCGCATGTCCTCGCCCAGCGGATCTACGAGTGTCCCTTGCAGCGCGTGCAGCGCGCCATCCGCGAAGTCGGGGGGCTCGCAGTCGTAGCGCCCAGGCTCATACGCAGGCTCGGCGATCGCTTCGGTCCCGATGACCAGCAGCCGCTCGGCGCCGAGATCCAGGGCCGGCTTGATTGGCGTGTTCAGTCGTGTGCCGCCGTCCACATACCAGCCGCGAGCCTCGGCCGGGGTCTCAATCCGTACCGGTGGGAAGAGGACCGGGATCGCGGCCGACGCGCGGATGTGCTCGCCGGCAAGCGCCGTGTGAACGTAGTCCACGACATGCGAGTTGTGCAAGCCGACCTGGCTGTCAGCCTCGACGAACACGACCGTCCGTCCGGCACGCGCGGCGGTCGCGACGACCGCAACCGCCTGGACGAGGCCGTCTGCGACGTTGCGGTGAAGATCGTCCCAACTCATCCAGCTCTCGAGGCTGCGCGCAAGCGGCGAGGGATCGAGCAGGCTGGGCACGCGAACCCCAGGCAGCGATAGGAGTCCCCCCATGTAGCGCATGACGGTGAGCGGCAATTGGTGAGAGAGGATCGGGCGGATCACGGTCCCCTTGGTGACCTGCCGCCAGCGGTCCAGCAGGCCGGCGGCCTGCTCGTCGGCGCCCAGGTGCCGGCTTGCGCCCATGTAGGCAGCGTTGATCGCTCCGACGCTCGTGCCGAGCATCAGCGTCGGGCGCTCCCCGCGCGCCTCGAGCACCGGCGCAACGACCGAGATCACCCCAGCCTCATAGGCGCCACGAGCACCACCACCCGACAACACACACCCGATCCGCTCAGATGTCGGCAATTCGCGTCTTCATCCGAGCTTCCCCGGGTCGGGCGGGTTGGGATCGAGTGCGTGGACGGTCGCTCATGCCAAGAAGTCTGACGGATGACGGACGTCGAGCGTGACGGCTGCTCGGCCGCTGTCCGCCGACCCGCGGGCGGCCTTCCCCGGTGCGAGTGCGTCAGGAGCTGGGCGATGAGAACACAACTGCGTAGGATTGGAGCTTCGGATGCCGCCTCAAACAAAGCGCAGCGGCGAAGGCGTCAGGCACACGACCTTGCACGGTCACGACGTGGCTTACCGTCAAGCGGGCAGCGGTCCCGTCGTGGTACTCGTCCACGGGATCACGTCGAGCTCGGCGACCTGGGAGCGGGTGATGCCCCACCTCGCCGAGCGCTTTACCGTGATAGCCCCCGACCTGGCGGGTCACGGCGAGTCGGCCAAGCCCAGAGGCGATTACTCACTCGGCGCGCACGCGAGCGGCCTGCGCGATCTGCTGCTCGCGCTCGGACACGAGCGGGCAACCTTTGTGGGTCACTCGCTCGGCGGAGGGATCGTGATGCAGTTCTCCTACCAGTTCCCCGAGCGCTGCGAGCGACTCGTCCTGGTCGACAGTGGCGGCTTTGGCCGCGACGTCAGCTGGTTGCTTCGGGCGGCAACGCTTCCCGGCTCCGAGTTCGTCCTGCCCTTGCTCGCGGCAACCCGCCTGCTCGACGCCGGCGCGCGCGCCGGCGGCCTGCTCAACCGGTTGGGTCTGGGCCTCGGGACGGATCTCGAGGAGATCGCCCGCGGGCACTCGACGCTGTCTGACGGCGCCACCCGTGCCGCCTTCGTCCACACGCTTCGCTCGGTCGTCGAGCCGGGCGGCCAGCGGGTCGACGCCTCGAACCGGCTCTATCTGGCGGAACATCTCCCGTTTCTGCTGATCTGGGGTGAGCGCGACTCGATCATCCCCGTCTCCCATGGACACGCGACCCACGAACGGATGGCAAACAGTCGCCTGGAGGTGTTCCCACGCTCAGGCCACTTCCCCCAGCTCGACGAGCCCGAGCGCTTCCTAAACGTGCTCGTCGAGTTCATCGACTCCACCGAGCCGGCCGCGCTGGGGAGGACGGTTTAGAGGGCTGCCACGCCTTGCCCCGCGGTTGCGCCTAGGATTTTAGCTCTCTGCACGTGTAAGACGACTACTTTGAGGAGACTCCATGCCTGGACCGGTGCTGTTCTGCTACGACGGGTCGGAGGGGTCGCGCGCGGCGATGGCCGCGGCGGCGGAGCTCGTTGTCCACCCGGCGCCTGCGGTCGTGCTGAGCATCTGGCAGCCCGCGGCGGTGCTACTGGCGCGGGCCGGGGGCTTTGGCGGCGGCTACCTGAGCGAGGAGGGGAAGGTCGACGGGGAGCAGGCACAGTTCGCCAGTGACGCGGCTGAGGAGGGCGTGGAGCGCGCGCGTGCCCACGGCTATGACGCGAGCTCTCGCGTGGAGGAGGCCACGGAAGGCGCGGGGCGCAGAATCATCGAGATCGCCGACGAGCTCGACGCGCGGCTGATCGTGTGCGGTCGGCGCGGACTCGGCGCGGTCGCCTCGGCGTTGCTCGGCAGCGTCTCGCACGTGGTGCTAGCGCACGCCGGGCGTCCTGTCCTGATCGCGCCGGAGCGCTGATACGCGCCGCAGCCGCCCCTTGGCGCAGCCGCCCTTGGGTTAGTCAGGCTCGCCGAAGCTCCCAACGAGCCGGTAGGGGTGAGCGTGGGCGTGTGCGATCTTGCGAAGCTCGCGGAGCGCTTTTTGAGCTTCAGGCGAGTCCGTGAGATGCTGACGCTCCCCGGCTGTTCGCATGCGCACGCTCAACATCACGACGCCCCCGTTGGCGCTTTCGTAGATCTGGGCGGACACGAAACCCGGTTGCTCGAGGATCACATCCCGGACAGTGTCGGAGATCCGTCGAACAAGCTCGTCCTTCCGTGATGGGTCGACTGTCCAGCTATCGATCAGGATTGGGGATTCCATTGCACGATCCACTCCTTTCGCAGTCACGCCGTCTTTGGGTGCCAGCCGCGACCCTTCTTCTCCAGCTTTCCATCCTGCTCCAGGCCGGGGAGCACGCGATACAGATAATTCTGCTTGATACCCATCTTGGCGGCCAGCTCGGGGATCGTGATGCCGGGCTGACCCTGCACGAGCGACAGTACTTCCGTCGCGCGCTTGCCCCCGCCCTTGGGCCGTCCCCCGCGACCTTTCGGCCGTCCCACTTTGCCGGCGGGGCGTCCTACTTTTTTCCCGCTGCCTTTGGGGCGAGGAGGTTTTTTGCGCGCCACGTTGGGTGCTGGCGCTTTGGGCACCGTTGCCACAGCTGCTCTTGCGGCTTTTTTGCGGGCGCTCGAGCCGCGCGGGCGTCCCCGTCCACGGCGGCCCCTGACGGTTGCGACGGCAGCTGAGGTGGCCTCAGATGCAGCCGATCCGACCGCACCTGCCAGCGCCACCGCAGCGGCCTCGAGTCGGTTGAACTCGTCGACCAGGGGCTCGAGCTCCTCCAGCCGCTTGCTGATCTCTTTGCGCGTCTCGTCAAGGAAGTCGGGCACGGTTACTCCTCGCGTATGGGAAATGGATGCAGGTACGAACATACACGACGCGCTCCCTGCGGTTTTCTGTGTCGTTAACTCCCAGAGATGGACCTACCGCCTGACTGCGAAGGGCACCAGGGCGCGGCCCTGGGGAGCGGGCACGCGGAAATCCGCTGCCGGGAATAAAGCCGCGTCTTGCGAGGAAATCGCGATCACCAAGTCGACTCGGCGCCAACGGAGAGGTAGCTTAGTGAGGCGTACTCCGTATAGCCTCTTGGTGCTCGCTCCAAGAACCCCGCCAGCGGAGCGGATCTACCGGGGCCAGCCACGCTTGCTCTGCAGATTTGGTCTAGACAGTCCGGGCGATCGCGCACTCGTCACAACCTAGGCAAGGATGCTGCGCTCCCTGGGAGGTTGCAGCATGACCGTAATAGCCACGATTATCCCTGCCGACCGTGTGAGCGGCCCACAGGCAGGCGAATCAGGCGCGCCGGGTGGGCCGGGCGGGCGCCAATATATGCGCGCCCTGGAACGTGCCAACGAGGTCCGCCTCGCCCGCGCCGAGCTCAAGCGACGGGTGGCATATGGAGATATCGAAGTCGCCGAGGTGATCCTCCACTGCCCCTGGGAGGCGCGCAACATGGCGGTCGCCGATCTGCTGATGAGCCAGCGCCGCTGGGGCGCAACCCGCAGCCGCAAGATCATGGCCCTACTCCCCCTCTCCGAGCACAAGACGGTCGGGTCACTCACCGACCGACAGCGCGGCGCGCTGGCAGCGGTGCTGATCCCTCCACCGAGCCCAGAGCCCACACAACCGGCACCGGCCATGATTCCCGCAGGCTCGGCGCAGGCTTGTTGCCGCCGGGCAGCGGATGGTTCTTGACTAGGTGCACCGCTTCAGACAGGGGTTACAACGACCAGCGGGATCGGGCGCGCTGTACCTGCCTGGTAGGCGTCGTAGCGCCCGTGGTTCTTCTCGTTGACGAGCCGCCAGAGGCGGTCGTAGCCCTCATCTCCGGACTCCAGGACGCGCGCGGTCCCAGGGGCCGCGTTGCGGGCGACCTGGACCTCGACCTCCGGCTGATCGCGCACGTTGAAGAACCAGCCCGGCGAGCGATCCGCGCCGCCGTTGGAGGCGACGAGCACGTAGTCCGCACCATCCATCGCGTAGACAAGGGCGTTGCAGCGCCGCTCCCCACTACGCCGGCCGGTGCTACGCAGCAGCAATGTGGGCACCCCGATCATTCCGTGCCCTACCCTGCCCCCGCTGCGCTCGTAGAGCCGCTGGTGCAATTTCAGCAGGGGACCCTGGATAGCGTCGGTCAAGCTCACGATCGCAGTGTACTCGCGCGGCGCGCGAGCGCGAGCGCGGTGAGGCCGGCGAGCAGGCCCAGCGCGCCGAGGATCAGCGCCGCGATGCCCAAGCCCTTGCTGGCGCCCCCGCTCGATTTCACGACGGCCGTGCCGGGGTGTCCTACCAGGAACGACGTACTGGCAGCCGCCGTGCTGGGAGTCGGTGTTGACTGACCACCAGCCGTCTCGCCGGCCGCCGGCCCGGCCTCGTCACCGGCGATGTCCTGGATGACGCCGCCCTTGGCCGTCACGTTGATCCGCGGAGAGGGGTGTTCCGCCGTCAGCGAGGGGTCGATCCAGTGGATGATCTGCCCGTTGCTGTAGGTCTGGACCGTCCTGAATTCGAGTGACTTGCCAGAAGCGTTTTCCGGAATCGCCAACGACAGTGGGAAATTTATAAATTGATTATCACTCACCTTCCCCAACGGACCCGTCCACGTCCAGACGATCTGAGAGACCTCGGTGTCGATCGTTTCTCCGTCCTCTTTGATAGGTGTGGCGAGCTTTGCTTCGATGATCCTCGTGCTCCAGCCGGGAACATTTTCATAATCGACACCAGTAAATCCGGCTGGGAACAGCACGTCGACCTGCTTGACATAGGCGCCTTCCTGCTCGCCCGGGACACGCACATCCAATGTCGCGAATGCTCCCGCGGGAATCGTGTTGGGGTGCAGGCTGATGTGCGCCTGTGCGCTCGCCGGCGCAATGAGCACTCCGGCAATCAGCGGCAGGATGACTTGCTTGGCTGTGAGTTGCTTAGCTCTCATGTTTGATGTTCCTTGTGTTCGAATGGAGAGGGAGGACGTTTGAGGGAGGGCGTGGAGGGAGACGTTGATTTCGTTCAGTCGTTCAGTGAATCGGGACCTTCACCGTGCGTGTGTACTGTTCGAATTCAGAGACTCGGTCGATGATTTCGATCTCCCAGGCGCCTCCAGGGCTGAGCACCGCGGAGTTCAATACGTAGTGGCCGGGACCCGCCAAGTTCGCCTTCAGCGGCAGCGGTCCGATCCCCTTCGAGGGCAGCCGGGCTACAACCGTCAGTTCCTTGGTCTCGGTGAATTGAGCGCCGGTCTTGGCGTTGATCAGATAGAGATGGATCGTGTTCAATCCGACTTTGGCCGGTTCGAGGGTCATCTCGAGCTCGGCCGGCCCGATCGTGGTGTTCGTGGAGAACGGACCCGACGCCGCATCGATCGGCGGGGCGTAGCTGATCAGCGCGGCGGTCACGCCAAACACGCAGAGCATCAACGCGAGCTCGCCGCGCATCGTGCGGCGCGCCAGCACGCCGGTGGCGGAGGGCGCCTGGCCTGCCGCGGCGATGCGCTTCAGCGCGGGAATCACCCGTTCGCGATTGACCCAACCAATACAGATCAACAGCGCCAGCAGGATGACCTTGACGATGATCAAAGCACCGTAGGTGGTGTGAAACAGGCCGTCGAGACTGCGCACGTCGATGTACGCCTGCACGACTCCCGTGACAGCTATAACCATCACACAAGTGAGCGCCAGCGGGGAGAAGCGAGCGAGCGTGGCGAGCAGCAGCCGGCTGCGCTGTGAGCTGTGGAGCGCTCGCGTCGCGGCGGGCAGCGCCAGGAGCAGGCAGGCGATCCCCCCCACCCACACGCTCGCCGCGAGCACGTGCAGGACGTCAGAGGGAAAGAACACCACCGTCGGGCTCTGGATGCTCGCGTGGCCGCTGAGCGCCGGAGTCATCGCCAGGTAGGCCGCGCAGGGCGCGGTCAGTCCGAGCAGCACGCGGCGTGGGAGCGCCCTGGCGAGCATCAGCAGAGCGCCCAGCGCCAGCCAGTCGATCGCCCGCAGCCCCCACACCTCACCGAAGCGGCTTTCCAGGGTGTTTTGCAGGATCGTGCTTTTCAGCGACGCCCACAGCGACACGCCGGCCGCGCTCGCGCCCTGCAGCAGGATGCCGAGCAGGCTCACGAGGACGCCGAGCGTGACCACGACACTCAGCAGCGCTCGCATGCGCTTGGCAAACATCCGCGAAGCCGCCTGCCATTGCGGCTCGGCGTCCGCCACCGCGGCAAATCCCGGCAGCCAAGCGACGAGCACGAACGCGAGGCCGCCGAGCAGCAGCGCGATCGTCAGGTAGTCGAGGCCGCGCGCGAGACCGAAGGCGATCTCGGTGACCTTGCCGCTCTTGTTGCGGCCGATCAAGCCGGCGACCGTGAACTTCGGCGCGGCGCCGGCGTGGCCGATGTTGAACACGAGGCCGCCGTAGACGATGTGCGTGTCGGCCGAGATCACCCGGTAGGTGGCGGTGTAGGTGCCATCCGGCAGCCCGGACTTCAGCCCGACGCCCATCCAATGCTCTTTGCCTTCGGGATGGGAGACGTCGAGGTTGTCCACCTCGTCTCCCTGCGCGTCATAGACGCGCACCGCGCCGAGCGTTCCGCCGACGTTCTGGTTGAACTCGAAGATGACCTCCGCCGGCTGGACCTGGACGGTCGCGCCCGATGCGGGCGAGGTGCCCAGCAGCTGCGCATGGGCGAGCGCGGCGGGAGCGCTCGTGAGCGACGCCGCGCAGGCGAGCGCGAGTGCCAGTAAGACTATGGCCGGCCGGCCACGTCGCGAGCGCGGAGGCGCGGCGTTGCGGTCGGAGGCGTTGCGGAAGCGACTCATCGGCTCACCACGCCTCCTGGCGAGGCCGGTCGTCCCCGTGGCTGGGATCGTCCGTATGCGTACCCTCACCCGCCGCGCCCGAGCGGCGGCGGCGCACGAACAGCACGAACAGCAGGCCGAGCAAGACGAGCGCCACCAGCACCGGGATCGCGGCGGCGGGAGCACCGGTGTGCGCGGGGGTCCAGAAGAGTTCGCCGTTGACAGTGGCCATGCGAGTGCCCACCTCGATCGGCACCTGCCAGTCGAAGATCTTCGTGCGCTTGGCCTTGTTCTTGACCTGCGGGGGCAAGGCCGGAGACATCCAGTGGATGCGGTGGTCGTGCCATTCCAGGCGCCCCGTGCGGTTGACGACCGTCCAGTGGGGAGCCGCCGTTGACGACGCCGAGGCGGGAACGTTCACATCGCCGTAGAAGTTCTGGTTGAGGTAGTAGGCGGGCGAGCGCGTATTGAGCTGCACCGTCCCATTTGCCAGCACCCGTCCATAGGGTTCTTTGTCATATCCGAGCACGGTGACCGTCTGGCCGCTGTGGTTGGTCAGGATCAGCCGGTCGGCGAATTCCAGGACCTGCAGGCTCACGCCGGGCACGCTTGGAGCGATGCCGGTGACGTAGGAGCGGTAGTCGTAATTGCTCCCCTGATCGTTGATCGGGTTCTCGCTCTCGGTCAAGGGAGTCTGCGCGGCGCTCTGCGCTTGGGCCGCAAGCGGAAACGCCAGCAGCAGAGCGCCGAGTGCGGCGATGATCGGACGACGGGACATAGAAGGGCTCCTCGCGTATGTGCCTGTACGGATAAATCGAGGGCTCAGCGCAGCGGGCAAGCACGCCCGTTTTGCGAGGAGACCTCGCTCCAAGGGACGAGCAGCCGCCGCCCAGTCCGGGCGGGAAGGAGCTAGCTCGCCGAGTACAGCGCGGGTGGCGGGCGCACCGCCAGCGAACAGCCGATCAAGCGACCGCCGCGCACGGCCACGAGCACCACGCGACCGTGCGTGGGCACAGAGGCACGTGGGCGCGGCCAGCGTGTCCGCTGCACACGACGCAGGCCGATCAGGACACGCTCACCCGGATAGCGCCGCACGAGCAGCGGGATCACCAGCAGTAAAGCCGGCAACAGGTAAAGGATCGCGTGCAGGATGGCTTGCGGCACGACACGCAGACCTTACTGGAGCGCGCGACCGAGCGTCTGCTCTGTCTGTGGCCCGCGCAGCGTCTCCTTCACGTGACCGTCGGCGCCGATCACAAACGTCGTCGGCAGGCCGGTCAGACCGTAGGCGAGGCCGACGGTGCCCTCGCCGTCGCGCAGGTTGGAGAAGCTCCAGCCGTACTTGCCGATGAAGCGACGGGCGCTCCCCAGTTCATCGCTCCAGTCCACGCCCACCACTCGTCCGCGGCCAGCGGGGCTGCGCGCAAAGCGCTCGACGGCGGGCGCCTCGTGCTGACAGGGTTCGCACCAGCTCGCCCAGAACACAACCAGCGACGGGCGGCCGGCCGCCGCGCTGCGCAGCGCGGCGAGCGTCACCGGGGGACCCGACAGCAGTTCACGCGGCAGCGGCGGAGCAACGCGCCCAGAGTCGCCCTTGCCGGCGAGCCCGACGACCAAGACCACCGCGAGGAGCAGCCCAGCCAGCACCCATGCCAGCACCCGCCTGCCGCTGCGCGAGCGCGTCGGCATCACGTCGCTACTGGGAGGCCAGCAGCGGCACGTCGTGAGCGATTTCGCTCGGCTTGAAGCTGCTGCCGATGTAGACGGTCTTGAGCTCGCCCGACGCGGTGATCCCGTACACCAGCGCAGAGTGGTTGACGATGTCCGGCTGCCCGGCGTCCCGTTCTGAGCCAACCCCCCACTTCTGCCAGACGTGCCCCAGTTCCTTGGGAGAGCCGATCAGGTACTGCATGCGGCCGGTCATCTGGTGCACTTTCAAGAACGCCGCGACGGTTTGCGGCGTGTCGCCGCGTGGGTCGACCGACACCGCGATGATCTGCGCCTTGGCTGCCGTCTTTGGGCCCATCAGGTTCTGCGCCGTGCGCAGGTTGGCCGTGATCAGCGGGCAGATATCCGGGCAGTGGGTGTAGAGGAAGGTGACCAGCAGCGCCTTGCCGTGGTACTGGGCGATGTTCACCGGCTGGCCTAGGTAGTTGCGCAGCGACAGTGACGGGGCGGCCTTGGGCGGCGAGAGTTCGTTGCCGAGGAAGCTGGCCGACTTGGCGCTGTGCGTGTTGTCGGCCAGCGGCTGGGAGTTGTGGCTGGTGTGCTGGAACAGCAGCGCAAATCCGCCGGCGATCACGACGATCACAAGGAGTGGAAATGCCATGCGGCGATCGAAACCACCGCGCCCGCCACCGGCGCCGGGGACCTGGGGGCCCTCGTCCGCGGGTCCCCGGTCTCCGCCCTCCGGCTCGGAGCTCTGAAGCTCGGGAGTCGAGGCGCTCATGCCCGCTCTGGCCACCGGGATCGCGCGCGTGTCATCGCTTGCGAATCTACCAGGGTGCGCGCCAGTCACGCGCAGGTAAAGGCGGCGTGAGGATGGCAGGTCGGTCGGTATTATCGGGCGCCGTGGCCGCATCCCGCAACGTGGTCGGCAAGCAGACTACGCTCGAGCTAACCATGAGTTCTCGCCTGGCACGTCAGCGGTTTCAGTGGGTATGCCTGGCGGCTCTGCTCGCCTGCCTGCTCGCACCAGCCTCCGCATCGGCTCACGGCATCGTGGGCCGCGCCGACCTGCCGATCCCGGCCTGGTTGTTCGCCTGGACCGCGACGGCGGTGATGGTGGTCTCGTTCGTCGCGCTGTGGAGCCTGTGGTCGAGGCCGCGATTGCAGCGCCGTCCGGGCAAGGTGCGGCTGCGAGTGCCCAAGCTCCTCGAATGGCTGTGCGGCGCGATCGGGATCGCGCTGTTCGCGATCGTGGCGTATGCGGGACTGGCGGGGGAACAGAACCTCACCTCGAACCTCGCCCCCACCTTCATCTACGTGATCTTCTGGGTCGGCATCCCGCTTGCGAGCGCGTTCGTGGGAGACATCTTCCACGCATTCAGCCCGTGGCGAGCGGTCGGTCGGCTTGCCGGCTGGCTGCTCACCGCCCGGAGATCGGCCAGCGCCGACTACAAGCACAGAGGATTGCTCGGCTCCTATCCCTCCTCCTGGGGACGCTGGCCGGCCGCGGCGACGCTGCTTGCCTTCGCGTGGCTGGAGCTCGTCCTTCCGCTTCCCGGCAAAGACAACCCGCAGCTACTCGCGATCCTGATGCTCGTCTACGGCGGCGTGCAACTGGCGGGGATGACTGCCTTCGGGGTGGATACATGGTGCGAGCGAGCCGACGGGTTCGGTGTCTACTTTGGGCTGCTGGCCCGCCTGTCGCCCCTATCGTGGCGGGATCGAGAGCTGCGCTTTCGAGCGCCGCTGTCCGGGCTCGGCGACCTGGAGCTGTGGCCGGGCACGGCGGCCGTCGTGTTCGCGTTGATCGGCTCGACGAGCTTCGACGGCTTCTCCAATGGCGAGTTCTGGGTCCAGTTTGCCCCAAACCTCGAGTCGGACCTCGGACACCTCGGGGTGGGCTCGATCGCGGCGATCGAGATCGTCGGGACGGCCGGGCTGATCTTCAGCGTGGCCATCGTCGCGGGCCTGTACAACCTCGGCATCTACGGTATGCGGAGCGCCCTGCGCGATGTCGCCATGGAGGATCATCGAGAGCTCTCGCGGGTGTTCCTGCACACGCTCGTCCCGATCGCATTCGGCTACATGCTCGCCCACTACTTTTCCCTGCTCATACTCCAAGGCCAGGCGATGGGCTACCTGATCTCTGATCCACTCGGGCGCGGGAGCGACCTGTTCGGGACCTCCAGCTTCCTCGTCAACTACAACCTGATCTCCTTCGCAGTCATCTGGTACGTACAGATCGCCGCGATCGTCACCGGTCACGTCAGCGGGCTGATCCTCTCCCACGAGCGCGGCCTGATCGAGTTCAAGTCCCCCGAAGCGGCCGTCCGCTCGCAGTACTGGATGCTCGCGATCATGGTCGGCTTCACCTGCCTGGCGCTGTGGATCCTCTCGGCGGTGACCACGACGACTGGCTAGGGCAGCAGCTTGCCCGGATTCATGATCCCGGCCGGGTCCAGCTCCCCCTTCAGCGCACGCAGCGCGGCCACACCCTCGCGTCCGACCTCGTCCTGGAGCCACGGCGCATGGTCCCGCCCGACGGCGTGGTGATGGGTGATCGTGCCGCCGCCGTCCACAATCGCCCGGCTCGCCGCCTGCTTGGCCGCACGCCACTGCTCCAGCTCCTCTCCTTCACGCTGGCGGGCGAGGAACGTGAAGTACAGGGATGCTCCGGTCTCGTAGAGATGCGAGACATGGCACATCACGAGCCCCGGCGTACCGCCAGCGCCGAGCGAATCGGCGATCGCCGTGCAGACCGCGCGGTGCAGCGCCCGCACGTTCGACCAGCGTGTGGCGGTCTCGAGCGTCTCCACCATCACACCCTGGGTGAGCAGCTCGTCACGCAGATATGGCGCGGAGAATCGCCCCGCCAGCCACGCCTCTCCCGGTGAGCGGCCCACCGCCAGACCGCCTCCGCGGCGCGCCAGCTCGAGCGCGCGCTTGCGGCGAGCCGAGACCTCCTCCGCCTCGCCCTCGAAGCCGAGGATCGCCAAGCAGCCCTCGCGATAACCGCGCAGGCCGAGGTATGCACGGCCGAGGCGTCCCTTCACACCGCCAACAGGAGCCAGAGCGAGCGACATGCGCGTCTCGGCCTCGTCGGACAGGCGCGCCACGTCAGGGCAAGAGCGCTCTTGGGCGAGCGCCCGCAAAGCGTCCACGCCAGCGGCGAAGTCAGTGAAGAAGACGCCCTCGTACACTCGCTCCCGCGGCGCTGGGCGCACGCGGAGCGTCAGCTCGTCGATCACTCCCAGCGTCCCCTCCGAGCCAACCAGCAGTCGTCGCAGCTCCGGGCCCGCCGCGCTGGCGGGAACGGCCGCCAGCTCGATATCGCCCGCGGGCGCCGCGAACCGCAGACCGAGCACCATCTGCTCGATCCGGCCATATCCGCTGGAAGCCTGCCCGGCAGAGCGCGTCGCCGCACAGCCTCCCAGGGAGACGTACTGGAAGGACTGCGGGAAGTGGCCCAGCGTCAAGCCGCTCGCCGCGAGCGCTTGCTCCAGCGCCACCGCACGGATGCCAGCCTGCACGGTGACCATCCGCGACTGGCGATCCAAGGCCAGCACCTCCCCCATCTGGCCCATATCGAGCGCCACCACGGCGGCGTGCTCGCCTCGCAGCGGAGCGACGCCGCCAACCACGCTCGTGCCGCCGCCCCAGGGGACCACCGCGATCGAGGATTGCGCACACAGGTCGAGCACAGCGCGCAGATGCTCATGCCCAGCGGGTCGCAGGATGGCGTCGGGCGCCCCCTCGGGCGCGCCCGCTCGCAGCCGCACCAGGTCGGGGTAGCCCTTGCCGGCGGCGTGCAGGACCCGTTCGCCGTGGTCATCACGCACGCCCTCGGCGCCGAGGATCCCTCGTAACGCCGCCGCCGTCTGCGCGGAGAGCGCCGACGGGACGAGCTCGACCTGTCCGAGCGCCACCGGCGGCCGTGGACGGGCGGCGACTCCCACTGTCTCGCGGAGGAAGTCCAACGCATGCGGAGGCAGTGCCTGTGGGTGAGCCGGATCTCCCCATCCCCACCAGCGCATCGCTGGCGGGCCGTTCCGCGATGCGCCGGGCGGCCCGGTCGCGTCAGCCACCGATGCGCTCCAGTCCGTCGAGCGCCTCGTCGAGCGTGGCCTGCGCCGCGCGGCGCACCATGTGACTGCCGAGACGCGGGAAGACACCGTTGAGGACCTGGCGCAACTCGATCGTCACCTGCGTCTGGCGCGCAGAGTCCGCCTGGAGCCGAACCTCCGTCTCCGCCGCGCTCAGCACGCGCGCAAATGGAGTGCCCTGCACTTGCTGCTCCCAGCAGATCCGACGTGCATCCTCGTCGGACTCGATCAGCTGGAAGTCAGCGCGCACGAGTTTGCCCTTGCGCGTCTTCATCACCTCCGTGAACGCCCCGTCCTCGACGCCCTCGACACGCGTAACGCGCGGCCACCAGCGCGGCAAGTGGTGGGGATCACAGATCACCTCCCACAGCTCCTGCGCGGGGGCGGCGATTGTGCGGACGGCGCTCGCGTTGGGCATTGCCGCCTTTGCTTCTAGGCCGTGGCCGCGTGACTCATCAGCCAGCGATCTTGCGCAGGTCGCGGACGAGCAGCAGATGCTTCAGGTGAGTGGCTACCGCCGCGAGGTTCTCGAGCGCCTCCAGCGCCTCTTTACGTCGCTGCGGATTACGCGAGCGCAGCGCGGGAGCGAGAATCTGCTGGAGCAGGTTTGCCTCGCGGTCGGCGGAGGAGCGGAACACACGCAGGTTGCGCCCGCCGACCCCGTAGCGCGCGAGCTCGGCCACAGCGCCGATGATCTCCCGCTCGGTCTCATCGAAGTACCGCACTCCGGCTCGCTGCTCACCCTTGACCACGCCGTACTCTTCGAGCTCGTGCACGAGCTTTGCGTCGGCCTTGGTCTCCTCCAACACGTCATCGACCGAATACAGCGCGCCCGTGGCCTCGCGCACACTCACGCTTGTCCGCCACGGTCGCATCCCGTCGCGCGCGCCGCGATTGGGAGCCGGCGTGGCCTCCCCCGCGCGTCCCGTCGCCAGCTCTTGGCGAATCACCCGCAACGGCAGGAACTCGTCGCGCTGCATCCGCAGAATAGTGCGTAGGCGCGCCACGTCGCCCTGCGTATACAGCCGATAGCCGCCTGGGGTGCGCCGCGGCGTGAGCAGCTTCTGATCCTCCAGATAGCGGATCTTGGAGATCGAGATGTCCGGGAACTCCTGCACGAGCGCCTTGCACACCGCACCGATCGTGATCGACTTTTGCCGAGGAGCGGCGGGTGCCGTCAGCGTGAGCTCATCCTCGAGCTGGGCAACGTCCGCCTGTGGAACCTGGGGGGTCATCAGCGGGCGTGGAAAGTCAGCTTGTACTTGCCAATCTGCACCTCATCGCCCTCCTGGAGGCGCTGAGACTCGATCCGCGAGCGATTTACATAAGTTCCGTTCAACGAGCCGCAGTCGTCGAGATACCACTGCTCGCCGCGGCGAACCAAGAGCGCGTGATCGCGCGAGACCGTCACATCGTCGAGGAACACCTCGGCATCCGGTCGCCGGCCAATGCTCATCCGCTCACGGTCTATGGCGAAGCTCTCGCCCACCCTTCCCCCACCGGCGCGGATCACCAGCGCTGGGCCGTTTGCGGCGCCCTGCACGAACTCGACCGGCACGAGCTCGCCCGCGTCGTCGATCCGGTAAGTGGCGGTGATCGGATCCCCGCCCGCCCCGCCACCCGTCCCACCGATGCCCTCCGCGCGCGCCATCAGTGCGCCGCATCGCTGGCAATAGTTGGCTCCCTCGTCGTTGACGAAGCCGCACTCTGTGCAGTGCAGTGCCACAAGCGCCTAGTCAGGTTGGCGTTGAGCGAGGATGTCCGTCAGGCGCTGAACGTCATCGCCGGTGATCATCACCTCGCCGCCGTCGTGCTTCTTGCGCAAGCGGTTGACCAGCTCGGCGCGCAGAATGTCGATCTTGCCGTGCAGGATGCGCCGCTTGTAGGAGATCTCCGTCTCCTCCGCGGTCAACTCCTGGATGAGGTCTTTCAGCTCGACATCCGTCAGCGAGCCAAGGTCGGGGAACGTCTCCATCGCGGGCTTCTCCTCTCGCGGACTTGCGCCGGGATCGCCGGGCAGGACAGGCCGGCACAGTCACCGGAGCATCCAGTATAGACCAAAAGGTCAGGCTGAGCTTTAGGCTCCGCGCAGCGCCCGCAGCTCTCGTTGCCCATCGCGCACATACAGCCCGGTCGCGAGGAATGCGAGCACCAAGCCGACATACAGCAGCACCTCGCCGACCGTCCGCCAGGCAACCATCGCAAAAAAGAATGATCCCATCACCGGGGCGACCGCCAAGCGCCCGGGCCAGTTGATGCGCAGCTCGACCCCCCGCGAGAGGCCGTAGCGGCCGAGCGCGAGCATCGCCAACTCACGCAGCGCCAGCAGCGCGATCGCCCAACGCGGCAGCAGCTGGAAATGCCAGCACACGACGACACCCGAGACGACCAGCAAGCGGTCGGTGATCGGGTCCATCAACGCCCCCAGGCGACTGTACTGGCGGGTTACGCGCGCGGCGATCCCATCGGCGTAGTCACCCCAGCCGATCACCGCAAACAACGTCGCCCCCAGCGCCCCCGTGCCGTCGCCGCTCGAGAGCTCGACAACGAGGAAGACGGGAATCAACGCTAGCCGCGTGAAGCCGATCGCGTTTGGCAGCGTCCACGGCCGCAGCGGCTGACCGGCCAAGGTCTGCAGTGGTGGCGGCCCGGAACGATCCAGGCCGAACAGCCGGCGAACGCTCAACCGTGGCTCCGCGCGCACATCCTCTGAAGTCGTGGTCAGGGGAGGCTCCGCCACAGCTCGTCCACCGCCCGGATCAGCTCGGCGGGCTCGGCGTCCAACGGGAGAGGGGCTGCCGCCTGACGCCCGCGGCGCACCTGAACCTCGATCTCACCGTCCTGTAAGGACTTGCGCCCGACGGTGAGTCGTAGCGGACAGCCGAGCAGCTCCGCGTCGGCGAACTTCTCGCCCGGACCGAGGTCGCGCTCGTCGTAGAGCACCTCCAGGTTGCCCTGGCTGAGCGTCTGATACAGCGCATCGGCGGCATCGCGCTCGGGCGTGCCCGGCTTGCCGAGCGCAACCAGGTGCACCGCGAACGGCGCCAGCGCCTTCGGCCAGGAGATGCCGTGCTCGTCGGCGAATTGCTCGACCGCGGCGGCCACGATTCGCGCCGGGCCGATCCCGTAAGAGGCCATCCAGATCGGCAGATCGACGCCGGTCTCGTCCAGGTAGGTGGCTCCGAGCGGCACGGAGTAGCGGGTGCCCAGCTTGAAGATATTGCCGATCTCGATCGCCGGCTCGCTCGTCAGCCGCTCGCCGTCTTTGAAGTACTCCTCGCCAACCTGCTCGACCCCGGGGGTCTTCAAGGCGACCTCGACGTTAGCCGCATAGCCGGGCCCCAGCACGACCTCGTCCTCGCCGGCGGCACACGGCGCCATGTACTCGTGAGCGCCTGTCCCGCCCATCATCCCCACGTCGCCCTCCACGCGGTAGAAGCGCAGCCCGGTCCGCTCCATGATGCGGTCATATGCGCCGATGTGCAGCGCGTAGCGCTCCTCCATCCCCGCCTGATCGCGATCGAAGCTGTAAGAGTCCTTCATCACGAACTCCCGTGTGCGCAGCACACCAGCGCGCGGGCGCGGCTCGTCGCGCTCCTTGACCTGGAAGTGGTAGACGATCAGCGGCAGGTCGCGGTAAGAGCGCACCGTCTGCGCGATGTGGAAGGTGACGGCCTCCTCGTGGGTCATCGCCAGCACGAGCTCCGAACCCTTGCGGTCGGTCAGCTTGAACAGCTCCTCGATCTCCAGCCGTCCGGTCTTGCGCCACGGCTCAGCCGGCTGCAGCACCGGCATCAGCATCTCCTGGGCGCCGATCGCATTCATTTCCTCACGAATGATCGCGATGACACGTTGGTGCACGCGCCAGCCCGCCGGCAGCCACGTCCACATGCCGGCGCCCATCTGCCTGACGAGGCCCGCCCTGACCATCAGCTTGTGGGAGATCGCCTCCGCGTCCGCGGGCGACTGCTTCTCGGTGGGCAGCAGGTATCCGGACAGGCGCGTCATCGCGCCAGAGCCTAGAGGGTGGCGCAGCCGGCCGGAGGCCGGCTGGCCGAAACGGGGACTCGCGCCGAAGGCGTGTGTCACCCGGCTTCGGTCGGGCCCCTCTATCTTCAGTCGATCGTCCCTTTGATAGAACAGCGGTCACCGACCAATCTTCGACTCAAACCCCCGACAAGGAGCCTCTAAATGGCCTATTCCGTTCCACCCCTTCCCTACGCCTATGACGCGCTCGAGCCGCATATCGACAAGGCGACGATGGAATTCCACCACGACAAGCACCACCAGGCCTATGTGGACAAGGCCAACGCGGCGCTGGAGGGCACCGAGTGGGCCGATAAGCCCGTCGAGGAGGTGCTGAAGAACCTCGACAGCCTCGGGGAGAAGAAGGGCCCCGTCAAAAACAACGGCGGCGGGCACTACAACCACTCGCTGTTCTGGGAGAGCATGAGCCCGGACGGCGGCGGTGAGCCCACCGGCGAGCTCGCCGGGGAGATCGATTCCACTTTCGGCTCGTTCTCGGACTTCCAGGCGAAGCTGAAGGAAACCGGCGTCAATCAGTTCGGCTCGGGCTGGTCGTGGCTCGTGCACGACGGCTCGGGTCTCGCGATCGTCGGCACGGCCAACCAGGACAGCCCGATCTCCGACGGCAAGACGCCGCTACTCGGCGTTGACGTGTGGGAGCACGCCTACTACCTGAACTACCAGAACCGCCGCCCCGACTACATCGAGGCGTGGTGGAACGTCGTCAACTGGAGCAAGGTGGCCGAGCGTTTCTCGGCAGCCAAGGGCTGAGCAAGCGCGGACGGGTCGAGCAGGCGCTCAGCTGCGGCTGAAGCGTCTGCCGGCCACCGGCGAGACGGCCTCATCGAGCGCAACCGCCGGCTCCCCCTCACGGACCACGAGCATCGACTCGAGCACCGCATCGGCCTCCTCGGCCGCGGCGGCCTCCATCGCGGCGACTCGCTCCGGGGTCATCTGCGTATCATCCTCGTTCTCGGCCAGCCAGGCGCGCGCCTCGGCGGCGGCGGCCTCGTCGCGCTGGACGGTCTTGCCAGCGGCGTAGTAGCGGTCGATCTCCTTGAACAGCTCGTCGACGAGCTGCTCCGTCGGGACCTTCTTCAGGGGCTCGCCCTTGGAGTAGATCATCCCCATGTCTTTCGCGCCGGTGATCCCAAAGTCGGCGTGGCGCGCCTCGCCGATGCCGTTGACCGCGCAGCCCAGGACGGAGACCTCGATCGGGTCCTCGTAGGCTTCCAGGCGGCGCTCGACCTCGACGACGACGCTGTCCATGTCGAACTGCAGGCGACCACAGGTCGGACAGGCGATCAGATCGGGGCCGCGCTCGCGCAGCTTCAGCGCCTTGAGGATCTCCCAGGCGACCTTCACCTCCTCCTCGGCGTGGAAGGTGGAGAGCGAGATACGGATCGTGTCGCCGATCCCGTCCGCGAGCAGCGTGCCGAGCCCGACGGCGGACTTCAGCGAGCCCGACCACTTCGTCCCGGCCTCGGTCACGCCAAGGTGCAGCGGATATGGGATGCGCTCTGAGAGCATCCGGTTGGAGGCGATCGTGTTCGGCACCGAGGTTGACTTCATCGAGACCTTGAAGTTCTCGAAGTCGAGCCGCTCCATCAACTGCACCGTCTCGATCGCGGCCGTAACGAGCGCCTCGACGGGGTTGTCGTACTCGAGCTGGCGCAGGTGCTTGGGCAGCGAGCCCGAGTTGACGCCAACGCGCAGCGGCGTGCCGGTCCTCTTCGCAAGCGCGATCACCTCGGCGACCTTCTCCGGGCCGCCGATGTTTCCCGGGTTGAGCCGCACGCAGTGCGCGCCCGCCTCGATCGCCTTCAGGGCGAGCGTGTGGTTGAAGTGGATGTCGGCGATCACCGGAATCGGCGATTGCGCGACGATGCTCTTCAGCGCCTCGGCGTCCTGCTCGCGGGGCACCGCCACGCGCACGATGTCCGCGCCGGCGTCGGCGACCGTGCGGATCTGGACCATCGTCGCCGCCAGATTCGCCGTCTCGGTCTTGGTCATCGTCTGCACCGCCACCGGCGCGCCGCCGCCGATCGGAACCGCGCCGAGGAGGATCTGCCGCTTGGAAGCCATAGGCTGATTCTAGATGCCCGATGTCTACGGCACCGCCCATGGGCCGCTCGCCCGCCTGGCCTCCCCCCTGGCCGCCCGCACGCGCGCCCGGCGGCACGCACATTTCTTCGCGCTCACGCGATTGCCGGCGGGCGCGCGGGTACTCGATGTCGGCTGCGGGCGGATCGGTCTGCGCGCGCTGGAGCCGACGCTCGAGATCACCGGCGTCGACCTGACCGAGCGTCCCGACTATCCCGGACCCTTCGTGCAAGCCGATGCGTCCGCGGGACTGCCGTTCGCCGACAGGGAGTTCGAGCTCGTGTACTGCTCGAGCGTGATCGAGCACGTTCCACCGAGCCGCAGGGCGGCATTCGCGGCGGAGATCCGTCGCGTGGGGCGAGGCTGGTTCGTGCAGACCCCCGCCTGGTCGTTCCCAGTCGAGCCTCACGCGCTGCTGCCCGGCGCCCACTGGCTGCCGCCAAGGCTACGCCGTCCCTACTGGAAGCTGGGAGCGACCGGCGAGTGGGAAGACATCTCGCTGCTGCGGCGCGCAGAGATGGAGACGCTGTTCGGACCCGCAAGCGCCGAGCGAGTCGGGCCGCTGGCGAAGAGCTGGGTGTGCGTCAACCCGCCAGTCGACTGATGTCATTGCTGACAGCGTTGACCACCAGGAACAGCAGCAGCACGATCCCAACCGAGCTGTAGCGGTACATCGCGATCAACGAGATCCGCCGCCCGCGCACCTTCTCGGCCAGCGACCACAGGACGTGCCCGCCGTCCAGCGGCAGAAACGGGAACAGGTTGATAACGGCGAGGACGAGCGAGACAAACCCCAGGAAGACCAGCGCATAACCCGCGCCCGCGACGACCGTTTCGTGCGCGATTTCAGTGAGGCCAACGAAGCTATGAAATCGGTGACGGACCTTCGCACTGGTGAAGGCATGGAAGATGTTCGAGATCATGCTGGTGGTCGTAGTCCACATCTCGTGCACCGCTGTTCCGGCGGCGCTCAGAGCTCCATAGTGCTTCGCTGCTTCTCCGAAGTCGAAGCCGACCAGCATCCGGCGATACTTCTTGCTGTAACGAGGGAAGACCGATAACGTCAGCGTTTGCCCAACACGCCGGACCGTCAGCTGTGCTGGCGTAGCGGCGCGGCAGCCTTCAGTAAGGACGCCTGCACAGCGGTGAGCATTGATCGCCTCCTGGGCAGAAGCGACGGTTACGGACCGCCCCCCCACCGCAAGAATTCGGTCGCCCGGCAGCAGCACCCCATCGGCCGGCTTGCCGGGCTCGATCGCACTCACCACATTCGTCGTGACCCGCGTCTGAATGGACGGGTTGAGGCTTTCCAGCGTGCCTGCACCATCGAGGTTGCCAGAGACGAGCATCACCCAGAACAACACGAAGGCAATCACGATATTAACCCCCGGTCCTGCCAGGATCACCACGATGCGCCGCCACGGCGCCTGGTTGTAGTAGGCGCGGCGCGCCGCCTCGGGGTCGAGATCTTTGAGTTCCTCGGGGCTCATACCCGTGATCTTCACGTAGCCACCGAACGGGATCGCCCCGACCGAGTAGTCGGTTTCGCCCACGCGAATGCCAAACAAGCGGGGCGGGAAAAACAGCGAGAAGCGCTCGACCCGCATCCCCAAGGCCTTCGCCGCGACGAAGTGCCCGAACTCGTGCAGAATGATCAGCGCCATGATTCCGAGAACGGTAAGGACCCAGCTCATGCGCTCAGTATGGCAAGCTCCGGGCAAGCTCCTGACCGATGAGAATCGAACCGCATACCCCACTGAGAGCCACTCGAAGGGACACGGCCGCGCTCGCGAGTGTGCTGGCGAGGGCGTTTCTGGACGATCCAGTGGCGAGGTGGTCGTGCCAGCCCGATGGGCTGCGCATGGGGGTGCTCGAGCGCTTCAACGATGCGCGGGTACGTCAGCTGCTCGCCCACGAGGAGGTATGGACCACTCCAGATTTGAGCTGTGCCGCTTTGTGGGCGCCGCCGGGGCGCTGGAAGACGACCGCGCGCGAGGATTGGGAGCTCGCCCGCGTTCTGCTCCACCCTCGTCTGATTCCGCGCGCGCCCCTGGTCGTGAGCGGTCTGATCGGCGTGGAGCGCCAGCATCCTCGGGAGGTTCCTCATTGGTATCTGGCGGTGCTCGGGACCGATCCGAGCGCGCAGGGGCAGGGTCTCGGCTCGGCCATCCTCGAGCCGGTATTAGAGCGCTGCGACAGGGATGGCGTGGGTGCGTACTTGGAGTCCTCGAAGGAGCGCAACATCGACTTCTATGCTCGCCACGGGTTCCGTGTGACGGGCGAGATACGGCTGCCCCGCGGACCGACGGTGTGGCCGATGTGGCGTGAGCCTCGCGCGTAAGGTGGAGCGATCCCCGCACGGTTAGGGAAGTATCGGCGCCATTCTCAAGGGATCGGCTGCCCCAGCCGATATTTGGACGATGTCCATAGAGTCGAGCACCGACCCCGATCAGGTTACCGCGAGTGCCGATAATGCCGCGATGGCGGCTCTTCGCGAGCTGCCGGAGGCGAAGATCCTCGTCTTTGATCGCGAGCTCCACTTCATCCTGGCGGCCGGTCAAACGCTCGAGCACGATGCGAGCAGCGAGTCGGCCGCCTGTCGCGTGGGAGCTTTTGTGGGAGATGCCTTCCCGGAAAGCTTGTGGAAGTTGATCGAGCCGCTGTGCCGCTCGGCGCTTGCCGGCGAGACACGATCGCGAGAGATCTGGAGCGCAGAGGACAGACGCTCGCTGATGGTCGACGTAGGACCGCTGCGATTGGAGAGCCCTGCGACCAGAACGGGCCACGCCTCTCAGATCGCCGGCGGTGTGGCTGTGATTCTCGATATCACCGCACGCAGGCAGCTCGACGAGGGCACGCGGCTCTCCCATGAGAACTTCGAGCAGGTGTTCGAACGGGCGCCGATCGGGATGGGGCTGCTGGACCTGGACGGCCGCTGGACGCTCGTCAATCGCGCGTTGTGCGAGATCACCGGCTACACGACCGAGGAGCTGATCGACCGGCGGTTTGCCGAGATCACGCATCCCGATGACGTAAACAACGACGCGGCGCAGCGAGCACAGCTGCTGGCCGGCGCGATTCCCGCGTTTGCGACCGAGAAGCGGTACTTCAACGCCGCCGGCGAGACGATGTCGGCGATCCTCTCGATTTCGCTCGTGCGTGACGTGGAGTCCGCTCCCGTGCACTTCATCGCTCAGCTCCAAGACATCTCCGAGCGCAAGCGCCTGGAGGAGCATCTACGCCATCTGGCCGACCATGATCCGCTCACCGGGCTTCGCAACCGCAGGCTGTTCGAGCACGATCTGAAGCTGCAGGTGGCTCGCTGCCGGCGCTACGGCGAGCACGCCGCCGTGATGGTGGTCGACCTCGACGCCTTCAAGCAGATCAACGACATGCACGGCCACAAGGTCGGCGATGACACGCTAAAGGCCGTCGCCACGGCACTCACCCGGCGCCTGCGGGAAACAGACCTGGTGGCTCGTCTGGGGGGAGACGAGTTTGCGGTGCTGCTGCCACACGCCGATGAGCAGGGCACGACCCTTGTCGCAGAGAGTCTCGCCCGCGTGATCGCCGCGTGCAGCGTCGACGTCGGCGACAGCGTGGTTCATCCCGCCGGCAGCGTCGGCGTGGCGATGATCAATCAACAGACCGTCAGCGACGAGCAAGTACTCGCCGAAGCTGACCGGGCGATGTACGTAGCCAAGCAGGCCAAGGCTACAGCTACAGCAATTTAGCCACCGTCGCTGCCGCGACTGTCCTGGCCTCCCGGTCCGCAACGTAGAGCGACTCGAACGCGCGCACCGGTGCGACCGGCAGCTCGGTGAGCGTTCTGTCGATCACCTCTGGAATCCCGTTGAAGCGCAGGCGTCCCTCCAGGAATGCGTGAACCGCGACCTCGTTGGCGGCATTGAGCACGCATGGGGCGGTGCCTGCAGCCAGCGCCGCCTCACGCGCCAGGCGAAGACAGGGGAACGCGTCGAGGTCGACCGGCTCGAAGCTCAACTGACCGACTCGAGCCAAATCGAGCGGCGCGATCGGCTGCTCGACGCTCTCGCCGCCATGCAAGGCGTAGGAGATCGCGATCCGCATGTCCGGGGGCCCGAGGTGGGCGAGCATCGCCCCGTCGGCGAGCTGGACGATGCCGTGGACGAGCGACTGGGGATGGACGACCACGTCGATGCGGTCATAGGGTGTGCCGAACAGGTGGTGGGCCTCCATCACCTCCAGGCCCTTGTTCATCAGCGTGGCCGAGTCGATCGTGATCTTGCCGCCCATTGCCCAGGTTGGGTGATCGAGCGCCTGCTCGAGGGTTACGTCCTCGAGCTCACCACGAGTGCGCCCCCGGAACGGCCCGCCGCTGGCGGTGATGATCAGGCGCTCGACTGCGCCCGGGGGCTGTCCGGCCAGCAGTTGATGCAGGGCCGTGTGCTCGGAGTTCGACCGGCGTTATCTGCGCACCCGTCGCTTCCGCGAGGGCGCTCACCAACTCGCCACCGACGACCAGCGACTCCTTGTTGGCGAGCGCCAGGTCGATGCCCTCGCCGAGCGTCGCCACCGTCGGGCCGAGGCCGGCGGAGCCGACGAGGGCATTGAGCACGAGATCCGCGCCGGACTCGAGCACGAGCCGCACGAGCCCCTCCGGCCCGCTGAGCACCTCTCCGCCGGTCCATGTCTCCGCGGCACAGGCAGCCGCGTCCTCGTCAACGAGGGCAATCCGGCTCACCGCGTGGGCACGAGCCTGCTCGACGAGCGCCTCCCACGAGCGCTCGGCGGAGAGGCCCACGAGCTCGAGCTCCTCGCTGCGCGCGACGACGTCGAGCGCCTGCACGCCGATCGAGCCGGTGGAACCGAGGATCAACAGCCGCCTGGCGCTAGACATAGGCGCTCCAGATGTAGTACCCCACCACGGCCGCGAACAGCACCGCGTCCAAGCGATCGAGCGCGCCGCCGTGGGCGCCGAATATCCGCCCGGTGTCCTTCGTGTGAGCCTCACGCTTGATGAACGACTCGAACAGATCGCCGACCGGCGCCACGAGCGCGACGCCGAGGCCGAGAACGAGTGCATGGCCACCGGGCAGCCAGTCCTGGTAGAGGTGGGCGATCCACACGCCGAGGACCGCGAAGACCATCCCGATCAATAGTCCCTCGACCGTCTTGTTCGGTGAGATACGCGGCGCCAGCGGACGCTGCCCAAACATCCTGCCGCCCAGATAGGCGCCGGTGTCACCGAGGAAAGTGCCGACGAGCACGTCGATCACGATCCCCAGGCCGTGCGGCAGCCCACGCAGGAGCACCGCATGGGCCAGCGCGAAGGCGATCCAGTAGATCCCCAGCAAGGTCACCGCCATCCCCCCTACGCTCGGGCGGCGCTGGATGAGTGTCAGCCCGAACAGCATCGGCAGCGCGGCGACCGCGACTAGCAGGACCTGGAATTGGCTGCCGTAGAGGGCCGCCAGGAGGAGGCCGGCTAGAGCAATGAAACCCGCCAGGCGAACCGGGTGCGCACGCTCGTACATCGCGTAGAGCTCGTGCATGCAGACGCAGCCGAGCGCAAATAGTCCGAGCGTGAATATCAAGCCGCCCTCGATCACGATAAACAGGGCGAAGGCAATCGCGGGCGCCGCTACGATCAGCCGCGCGTTCAGATCTGAGCGCTGCTTAGGAGCCGGCCGGCGGGATGGGCCTCGCGTGGAGGAGCGACCTCGGGCGGAGGAGCGACGCACGGGCCGCCGGGACGCCGCTGCCCGCGAAGCGCCTGCTGATGTGTGCGGAGCGTCGGCCATCACGCCCGCTCAGCGACCGCCAAAGCGCCGGCGGCGCTCTGAGAACTCGGCCAGCGACTGCTCGAGTGCCTCGCGCGTGAAGTCGGGCCACAGCTCGTCGCGGAAGATCAGCTCAGAATAGGCGGACTGCCAGAGGAGGTAGTTGGACAGTCGCCGCTCACCACTGGTGCGGATGATCAGATCAGGGTCGTGCATCTCAGGGGCATACAGGCATTGGCGGAACTCCTCCTCGGTACTCCCTGAGAAGCGTCTGGCGGCGTCGAGGATCTCGGCCCGGCCGCCGTAGTTGAAAGCCACGAACAGCGTGATTCGGCGGTTGGCTTCAGTCAGCTCTTCCGCCCAGCTCATCTGCTCGGAGAGCTGCTCGCTGACCCCATCGCGGCGCCCGATGAAACGCATCCGCACACCCTCCTCGTGCAGCTCCGGGGTCTCACCGGCGATGCGCTTGGAGAACATCGCCATCAGACCCCGCACCTCCGCGACGGGACGTGACCAGTTCTCGGTCGAGAACGAGTAGACGGTCAACTCCTCGATCCCCAACTCCGCGGCGTCGCGCAGGCGCGCCTTGACCGTGTCGGCGCCGGCGCTGTGGCCCTCGTTGACCGGCACGTCGTGAGCACGCGCCCAGCGGCCGTTCCCGTCGGTGATGATGGCGAGAAAGCGAGGATGCGAGTGATGGGTGGGACCCAAATCCGAATCCAAATCCTGGCCCTCCCGTTCCACGGCAGGCGCCATCAGACTTCGAGGATCTCCTCTTCCTTGGCCTTCAGCACGCCATCGAGCTCGCCGACCTTCCCGTCTGTCAGCTTCTGCAGCTCCACCTCGGCGCGATGCTCGTCATCGGAGCTCGCCTGCCCTTCGGACTTCAGCTCGCGCAGCTGCCCCATCACGTCGCGACGGACGTTGCGGATCGCCACGCGGCCCTCCTCGGCGAGGTTGCGCACCACCTTGACCAGCTCGTGCCTGCGCTCTTCGGTCAGCTCGGGCACCGCCAGACGGATGAGATTGCCGTCGTTGGAAGGGTTCAGGCCGACATCGGACTCGTTGATCGATTTCTCGATGTCCTTGATCGAGGACTTGTCATACGGCTGCACCGTGAGCAGACGAGCCTCGGGTGCGGAGATCGTGGCGAGCTGGTTCAGCGGAGTGATCGCGCCGTAGTAGTCGACGACGATGCGGTCGAGCAGCCCAGGGCTGGCACGCCCTGTGCGTACGGTGGAGAACTCCTGGTGGGCGGACTCCAACGACTTCGTCATTCGCCCGCGCGCGTCGTCGAGCAGCTCGTCGATCACGTTCTCAGCTGCGGCCATCGCTGTCTCCTCGAGGTGTCGATACCAGGGTCCCCACGCGTTCACCGGAGATTATCCGCGGGATGCTCGTCGCATCGTCCATGTTGAATACGTTCAGCGGCATCGAGTTCTCCATGCAGAGCGCCAGCGCGGTCGAGTCCATCACTCGCAGGCGGCGCTCGAGCGCCTCCATGTGGGTGATCTCGGGGATGAACTCCGCCGTCGGATCCACCGCCGGGTCGGCCGTGTAGACGCCCTGCACGCCGTTCTTGGCCATCAGGATGATCTCGGCGTGGATCTCCGCGGCGCGCAGCGCGGCGGCGGTGTCGGTCGTGAAGAACGGATTGCCGGTGCCGGCCGCGAAGATCACCACGCGCCCCTTCTCGAGATGGCGCATCGCGCGGCGGCGAATGTACGGCTCGGCCACCTCGGAGATTCCCAGCGCCGACTGCACGCGTGTCGGGCTGCCAAGCTTCTCGAGCGCATCCTGCAGCGGCAGCGCGTTGAGCACGGTCGCGACCATCCCCATGTAGTCGGCGGTCGCGCGATCCATGCCCGCGGCGGCGCCCTTCATGCCGCGGTAGATATTGCCCGCGCCGACCACGATCGCCACCTCGACGCCAAGGTCGCGCACATCGCTGACCTGACGCGCGACGGCGAGCACGCGCTCGGGATCGGTGCCGTAATTCAGCTCGCCCATCAGCGCCTCGCCTGAGAGCTTCAGCAGGATGCGTTTGAAGACTGGGTCGGCCATCCCGAGGGAGCCTACCCGGCCCAGGTGCTCAAGACGCTCAAGGCGCTTATTGGCCTACTGCGAACCGCGTAAAGCGGCGGATGACCACGTTCTCGCCGGTGGTGGCGGTCAGCTCGTCACGCAGCTGCTGAACGGTTTTACCCTCGAACTTCGGATTGTGCATCTCCTGCTCGAGCAGCACGATCGTCTGAAGCCAAGAGTCCAGCTTGCCGGAGACGATCCGCTCACGCACGTTCTCGGGCTTGTCGGCCGCCTCCTGCTCATAAACGCGCGCCTCGGCGTCGCGTTGCTCGGCGGGAACGTCCTCGCGACTGACGTATTGCACCGTTGGTGTAGCGGCGATCTGCATGGCCACGTCTCGTGCGAAGGAGACAAACTCCTCGTTGGTGGCCACGAAGTCGGTGTTGCAGTCGACCTCGATCAGGACTCCCACCTTGGCGCCGGCGTGCACATAGGCCTGGACGGTGCCCTCGGTGGCCACTCGCTCGCCGAGGTCCTGGATTTTCTTGCCTTGGCGCACGCGCAGGATCTCGATCGCCTGCTCGATGTCCCCGGCGGCCTCGGTGAGGGCCTTCTTGCAATCCATCATGCCCGCGCCCGTGCGCTCGCGCAGGGCCTTCACGTCTTGTGCGGTGATCTCCGCGGAACTCATGCGCTCGGTGCCTCCTCCGCGACGGGTGCCTCCTCCGTGACTACCGCGGCCGGAGCGGGCTCTGCTGAGCTCTCGGCGGACGGGGTCTCGGTCGTGGTGGCAGGCGCGGGGGTCTCAGGCGTGCTTGCGGCCGGCGGCGAGGGAGTCGCCGACGCAGGCGCCTCCGGCACCTCCAGTGATGGCGGGGCGGCAGCGGCGGCCTGGGCCGCGGCCGCCGCGGCACGCTCGGCCGCCTCGCGCTTGACCTGTTCCTCGGCCTCACGCTTGGCCTGCTCCTCTGCCTCGCGCTTCGCGCGGGCCTCGGCCTCGATGCGCGCCTTCTCCTCAGCCTCTTTGCGGGCGCGGTCCTCCTCGGCGCGGAACACGGAGTGCCCCTCGGAGACCACCTGGCCGATCGCCTGGGTGATCAGCGCGCAGGAGCGGATCGCGTCGTCGTTGCCGGGAACCACGAAGTCGATCCCGTCCGGGTCGCAGTTGGTGTCGACCAGGCCGATGATCGGGATACGCAGACGCCTGGCCTCTTTGACCGCGATCTCCTCGGTTTTGAGGTCGATCACGAACATCGCGTCGGGCACGCGCTGCATGTTCTTGACGCCGCCGAGGTTGGCGCGCAGCTTGGCGAGATCGGCCTGTGCGGCCATCCGCTCGCGCGTGGGCAGCAACGCGAGCTGGCCATCGGCCTCGAAGCGTTCGAGGTCGTGCAGCCGGCGGATGCGCAAGCTGATCGTCTGGAAGTTGGTCAGCAGCCCGCCCAGCCAGCGATGGTTGACGTAGGGCATGTCGGACGCCTCGGCGACATCCTTGATCGTGTCGCGGGCCTGCTTCTTGGTGCCGACGAACAGCACAGTTCCGCCGCGATGAGCAAGCGTCCCCGCGAACTCCTGCGCCTGGTTCAGCGCCGAGGAGGTCTTGAGCAGGTCGATGACGTAGATGCCGCCACGCTCACCATGGATGAAGCGGCGCATCTTTGGATTCCAGCGGCGTGTCTGGTGGCCGAAATGCACGCCGGCCTCCAGCAGCTCCGCAATTCCTACTCGAGCCACGGGTTACTCCCTTTGTATGCGATTGGATGCCGTGCGGGATGGAGCGGACCCGGAAATCACGAGGAAACTCGCTATCCGGGCAGGGCCGCGATCCGTTGACCGCACGGGTCGAAGATCTTCTGGTTAGCCGCTCAGGATAGCTCTTCGGCTAGTGCGAGCGCACCCTGGAGGTCCGCGGGCAAGGGCGAAAGCACCTCGACTCGAGCCCCTGTGAAGGGATGCTCGAAGGACAGGCGGGTGGCATGCAGGAACTGGCGCTCGAGCCCAAGCATGCCGGGAGTGCCGTACTCGGGGTCGCCGCACACGGGGTGGCCGATCGCCTGCAGGTGGACGCGGATCTGATGAGTGCGGCCAGTCTCCAAGCGCAGGCGCAACAGCGACGTGCCGATCAGCGCGCGCTCGAGCGTGAAGTGAGTCCGCGCCTCGCGCGGACTGACGCCGCCGACGGCCATACGCGTGCGCACACGCGGGTCACGCCCGATCGGGGCCTCGATCATCCCGCTGCGCGCCGGCGGGCGTCCCTCCACCAACGCGATGTACTCGCGCTCGATGCGCCGCCCGGCAATCGCTTCTTGCAGCAGCCGGTGGGCCTCATCCGAGCGCGAGACGACGAGCAGCCCAGAGGTGTCGCGGTCCAGCCGGTGCACGATTCCCGTCCTGCCCGGCTCCCCTCCGGCAACGAGCCCAGCCAACAGCTGGGCGAGCGTGCCCTCGCGATGCCCGCGAGCGGGGTGAACGACCAGCCCGGGCGCCTTGTCGATGACCAGCAGATGGTCATCTTGGTAGGCGATCGTAAAAGACGGCGAATCGGGCGGTGAATCGGTCAACGGGGAGAGTCCTTCCGCGGAGCCTCGATCGCGACGATCAAGAGCAGCACGCCCAGCGTGATCGAGGTGTCGGCGAGGTTGAACGGAGGCCAGCCGAGGGGGAGCTTGATGAAGTCGGTCACCGACCCGTCGCGCAGGCGGTCGAGGATGTTGCCGAGCGCGCCGCCGATCAGCATGCCCGTGGGCAGCCAGATCAGCGGGCGAGTCGCATGGAGCGCGAAGTAGACGAGCAGCGCGATCAGCGCGAGAGCGATCACGAGCGTGACCGCGATGTGGTTCCCCGGGAGAAAGCCGAAGGCGACGCCGTGGTTGCGGGTGTTCACGAGCTGGATCCCCGGCAGCACTCCACGTTCTTCGCCGGGGACGATCGACTGGCGGATCGCGTGCTTTGAGAGCTGGTCGGCCGCGACCACGACGAGCACGACCAGCCCGGCGCGGACCCAGGCGCTGACGAGCGCTCACCTGAAGCTCATCCCGGGGCTCAGCCGTGGATCAGGCCCTGAACGACGATGCCGTTGAGGATCTCCAGAGTGATGATCGCGAACAGCGGGCTGAGGTCGATCCCCCCGAACGAGGGGATCAGGCGCCGGAAGATGCGCAGGAACGGCTCGCAGACGTCGCGGAGGAACCCCATAACGACATCGGTCGCGCGCGAGTAAGGCGGGCGCAGGCCGAGAGAGAACAGCAGCTGGATCACGATGTAGAGGATGATCAGCAGCGTGTAGACGTAGATCAACGTCGACAGGTATTCGGCGATCTCGGTGCGCGCACTGGCGAGGATCATCGACGCCCGTTTCCGGTTTGCAAGACCGCGTCGAGGGCGTCGCTGAAGGCCGCGCGCAGCCCCGCGCTCTCGAGGGCCGCAAGCCCGCGGGCGGTGACTCCCCCGGGGGAGGCGACCTCGCGGCGGACGGCGAGCGTGTCGTTGCCACGGCGGCGCAGCAGCTCCGCTGTCCCGGCGAGCGTCTGCACGACCAGCTCCGCGCTCTGCGCGGCGGGGATGCCGCGGCGCACGCCCGCGTCGATCTGCGCCTCGGCGACGAGCGCCACATAGGCGGGTGCGCATGACATCAGGCCCATCGCGACGTCGACGAGCGCGTCGGGGAGCGTGACGAGCGTGCCGAGCTCGGACGAACAGCTCGCTGACCGGCGCATCGAGCGCATATCGCTCCTCGGGCGCGGCCTGGACGACAGCGCCACGGCGCACCTCCACGGGAAGCGAGGGGATGAAACGATAGACCGGCCGATCGGGGTAAGCCTCGTGGAGCGAGGCCAGGGAGGTGGCCGCGAGAATCGAGGCGACCGCCTTGGCGTGTGGCGCCACCTCGCCGGCGACGATTGGAGCTGGGCCGGCTTGTGGCAGAGCACGACGATGTCGGCGCGCTGGGCCACCTCGGCATTGGTGGCGAGCGCCTCGCCCCCGACCTCGGCGGCCAGCGCCTGGGCGCGCTCGCTGACGGGGTCCGCCACGAGCACCGGGCGATTCCACCCGCGCGCGAGCGCGCGAGCCATGTTCCCTGCGCCGATGATTCCGATCTGCATCTGACGCACGATACCGGCGCCTCGCTGTGTCCTCGGTCGCTCGCGTACCGAAGCCGGAGACACTCGCTCCGCTCGCATCCCCGTTTCGGCCAGCACGCCACGCTCCCTGCGTCCGTGCGAGGCTTGGATCTCGCACGTCAGAACGCGAGTGAGCACGCCTCAGCTTTGATTGAAGAAGCCCTTCTCGATCAAACGCGCGCGCTCCTCGGCGGAGATCTCGACGTTGCGCGGCGTCAGCATGAACACCTTGTCGGCGATCCGCTGCATGCCGCCGTCGAGCGCATAGGTGAGGCCGGAAGCGAAGTCGATCAGACGCTTGGACAGGTCGGTGTCGGAGCTCTGCAGGTTGAGGATCACCGGGATCGAGTCCTTGAACTTGTCGGCGATCTGCTGGGCGTCGTTGAAGGACTTGGGCACGACCAGGTGCACGCGAACGTCGCCGTTGCCGTTGCCACGGCCGCCGACGGGGCGCAGCGCAGTCGTCGCACGCCCTCTGCTGGGCTCGTCCTCGGCGAAGATGTCGTCGAACTCGTCGCGGCGGCGGCGCAGGCGGCGGACGTTCGGCCGCTCGCGATAGCGATCCTCCATTCAGATTCGGGCCCCACCCCCGCCGTCGTCGTAGCCGTCATCGTCGTGATACTCCTCGGCAAGGCCGAAGTACACGAGCGCGCGGTGCCAGGAATCGCTAAAGGCCATAGTTAGGTGAGTTTTCGCCCGGCGGGCGAGTTTCCCTGCTCATGCTAACCATCTGCCGTCGCCGGCACGGCCGCAATCCCTACGGATCGTACAGTCTCGTGCCGATTCGCACGATAGTCGCGCCCTCCTGCTACCGCCACGCGGTAGTCCTGGGAGGTGCCCATCGACAGCCGCCGCAGGCCACGCTCGTCCGCCAGCGCACGCAGCGCCGCGAACCAGCGGCGGCTCTCCTCCGGATTCTGAGCGAAGGGAGGCATCGTCATCAGCCCAGCCACCGGGACGGGAGAGCGCTCGATGAACGCGTCGAGCTCCTCCGGGGCAACGCCCGTCCTTGCCGGGCTCGCGCGCGACGTTCACCTCGATCAGGATCTCCAGGCCGGGGCGGGCCTCGGCCCGATGACCGAGCGAGCTCGCGCAGCGCGGACTCGGAGGCGACCGAGTGGATCAGCCGCACGTGCGGCACGATCGACCTGACCTTGCGGCTCTGCAGCCGGCCGATGAAGTCCCACGTCGAACAGCTCGCCGTGGGCGGCGACCTTCGCGGCGAGGTCCTGCGCGCGGTTCTCGCCGACGAGCCCGATGCCGGCCTCGGCGAGCATCGGGAGGTCCGTCCGCCGACACGTACTTCGTCGCAGCGAGCACCTCGACCTCGCCCGGGTCCCGCCCGGCGGCAGATGCCGCCGTCGCGATCTCCTCGCGCACCTCGGCGCAGGTTCGCCCGGATGGTGTCCGCGCGCAGATCGGAGATCAGCTCAGCCACGCGACTCCGCCCTGGCGACCGGCGCGAGCGCCTTCGCGGCGGTAGGAGAAGAAGCGCTCGTCGCAGATCGTGCACACCGCGACGTCCTGCACCTCGGCCACTCCCGCCGCCAGCAGCCGCTCGCGGGCGATCGCCTTCAGGTCGATCCGCCGGGTGGGCGGGTCCGGGTGGGCGGGGTCCCAATCCGATGGGACCCCGCGAACGCCGCGTGGACCTCCTCGCCGACCTCGTAGCAGCACGGCCCCGCGCCGGGGCCGATGATCGCGATGATCTCATCCGCACCGCCCACCTCCCGGACCGCGCGAACGCCCTCCTCGAGGACCCCCGCCGCGAGCCCGCGCCAGCCGGCGTGCACGATCGCCACGGCGCCGCCGCAGCCGAGCGCGACAGGCAGGCAGTCGGCCGTGAGCACCATCGCTCCCATGCCGTGCAGAGCGGTGGCCTGCCCATCGGCCTCGATCGCAGGCTGGGTCTCGGTGTCCGGAGACTCCGTGTCCGTTTGGATGCCCGTGTCTCCTGCAGGATCACCGCGCACCCTCTGCACCGTTGTGCCGTGGACCTGGTAGCCACGCAGCAGACGTCGCAGGCCAAGCTGCTCGCGCAGCCGCTCGCGTGCCTGCAGACCGTGCTCGGCGTCCTCACCGCCGACGCTCGACAGGTTGCCGTGGGCGCGGGTGGTGAACAGCGCGTGGCCGCCACCGGGAAAGTCGAACGACAGCTCAGCCT
This sequence comes from uncultured Solirubrobacterales bacterium, assembly GCA_963804555.1. Taxonomy (GTDB): domain Bacteria; phylum Actinomycetota; class Thermoleophilia; order Solirubrobacterales; family Solirubrobacteraceae; genus Palsa-744. The sequence continues at coordinate 18,835 of CAWDQX010000003.1, read as the reverse complement.
CGCTCATATCGGCCCGCCCGCGCGATTTTTCTCGGGCATTGGCAGGCCCAGCGCCGCCTGTAGCTCGGCCTCGTGCCCGTCGGGAAGCCGGCCGTCGAGGCGCAGCTCGAGCACCGCCTCCAGACGCCGTCCGATCTCCGGTCCCTCGGGGACGCCGGCCGTGAGCAGATCATCGCCGGTGATCTCCAGGTGGATGTGGCGCGTGTCCTGTAGCCAGCGGCGGGCGGACTCCTGAGCGCCCAGCGCGCCCGCCAGGGCGACACCCTCCAAGGGCACGCCTGCAGCGACCGCGCGGAGCCGCGAAGGACGCTCGGCCGCGGGCAGCTCCTCGATCAGACGCGGTACGGCGACCGTCGCCGCGGCCACGCGGTCACGATCTCCGGCCGGGAAGTCCCAGCGGTCCAGCAGGCGCCCAATCTCCGCGCGCGGGTCATCGCCCGCGCGCAGCGCCAAGGGGAGCACCAGCGACGCGAGCAGCGCCAGATCGGGCCGGCCGTCCTCGGGGAGCAGCGCAAGCGTCGCGCGGGCCACGGGCTCCTCGAAGCGCAGCCGCGGGTGCAGCGCGTCGAGCAGCCCGAGATCGTCCATCGCGGCAAGCGATGCGACCGCGTCGTCTTCAGCCAGCGCGAGCCTCAGCTCGGCGCCGATCCGCGCACCGGAAACCGTGTCCAGCGCGCGCGTCGCGATCGCCGCTGCCGCCAGCGCGGCGGTGTGATCCTCGACCTCAAATCCGAGCCGCGCGGGGTAGCGCGCCATCCGCAGCAAACGCGTCGGATCGTCGACGAAGCTCGGCGTCGTGCAGCACACGCAGCCGCCCGGCTCGCAGATCCTCCAGCGCGCCGGGCGCCGCGTGCACCTCTCCCGCGTACTCCCCGTCAAGCGTAACGGCAATCGCGTTGACGGTAAAGTCTCGTCGCAGCAGATCCTGCTCCGGCGTGCCCGCGCGCACCTCCGGCAGAGCCCCGGGTGTGGGATAGGCCTCGGCGCGCCGGGTCGGCGACGTCGATCCGTCCACCGTCCCATTCCACAAGCGCCGTACCGAAATGCTTGTGCTCGTTGGCCCCGGCCAGCGTGTCCAGACGAGCGGCCAGCTCTCTGGCGAACAGGGAGGCGGCGTCCCCGAACGAGGATCTCTCATCCCCCACGACGACGTCCAGCTCGCGCGGCGTCCGATCGAGCAGCAGGTCGCGCACCGCGCCGCCGACCAGCTCCACGTCGTCTCGCCCCGCCGCCAGCTCGAGCAGCGCCTCGCCGCCGGGCAGCTGATGCAGCCGCTCGAGCACGATCCCTGGGGGGACTACCGACATCAGCCCATTCTCGACGATCGGCTACGCAGGTTGTGGACTGACTGCGCGCACATCGATCCCGGCGGCCGCCAGATGGGCCTTCGCCTCTGGAATCGTGTGCTGCCCGTAGTGGAAGATCGACGCGCACAGCGCCGCGTCGGCGCCCGCCGCAGCGCCTGCGCCAGGTGCTCGAGCTCGCCCGCCCCGCCCGAGGCGATCACCGGCACCTCACCGCCGCGCTCACCGCGCTCGGTCAGCGCGAGGTCGTAGCCGTCGTTCGTGCCGTCGCGGTCCATGCTCGTCAACAGAATCTCCCCCGCCCCCCGCTCGATGGCCTCGCGCGCCCACTCGACGACGTCGCGGCCGGTGGGAGTGCGCCCGCCGGCGAGATAAGCCTCCCAGCCAGTCGGGGCGCCCGGATCTGGACCAGGAACCCCACCCACCCGGACCTCACCGACCCGAGCGGTGCGCGCCTTCGCGTCGATCGCCAGCACGACGCACTGCGCGCCGAACCGCATCGCCAGCTCGTCGATCAGTTCCGGGCGCGGCCAGCGCCGCGGAGTTGATCGAGACCTTGTCGGCGCCCGCGTCGAGCACCGCCTGGGCATCCTCCACCGAGCGGATGCCGCCGCCGATCGTAAACGGCACGAACACCTCGTCAGCAGTGCGGCGCGCGAGCGCCACGATCGTGTCGCGCTCCTCGTGCGTGGCGGTGATGTCCAGGAACACCAGCTCGTCCGCCCCTTCGCGGTCGTAGTGAGCCGCCAGCTCAACCGGGTCGCCGGCGTCGCGGATGTCGAGGAATTCGACGCCCTTCACGACGCGGCCGCCATCTCACGTCGAGGCAGGGGATCACACGCTTCAGATGCACCGCCCACCGTAGCGGCCAGCAAGGCAACCGGGCGACCCGAGCGCACGGAGACGATCAGCCAGCGAGCGCCGCCTGGGCCTCCGCGACCGTAAAGCGGCGCTCGTAGAGCGCCTTGCCGACGATCACGCCGTCCAAGCTTCAGTTGCTGCTCGCCCGCAAGCTCGGCCAGCCCGTCCAGATCCGTCGAGCTTGCCGATCCCGCCGGAGTAGGATCACGCTGCCCGTCACCGGCCGCGCGAGCCACCGTCGCGACCTCCTCGCGGTTCAGGCCCGTCGAGCATCCCGTCGCGGTCGACGTTCGTGAAGACGAAGCGCTTGACGCCGCCCCTTGCTCTCGCTCCAGCTTTCGATCGCTTCCTCGGGCGGGATCTCGGTCGTCTTCGAGCCAGCCGTGCCGTAGCCACGTGCCGCCGCGCACGTCGACCGACACGAGCACCCGCTCAGGCCCGTGCTCCCCGAGCGCTTCCCACAGAAGCCGTCGTGAGGTGAACACGGCCGTGCCGAGAATCACGCGCTCCGCTCCCGCCGCAGAGCGCCGCGTCGATCGCCTGGCCATCGAGCGCAGCCCGCCGCCGTACTGAACGGGCACGCCCAGCTCGCCCGCGATCCGCCGCAGGTGCTCCAGGTTCACCGGCGCGCCCGTCTTCGCGCCGTCGAGGTCGACGACGTGCAGGTATCGCGCGCCTTCCTCGGTCCAGCCGCGCGCGGCAGCCAGCGGGTCCTCGTCGTAGACCTTCTTCGCGTCGAAATCGCCCTTCACCAGGCGCACCGCGCTGCCTTCGAGGATGTCGATCGCCGGATACAGGATCACGCCGGCACCGCTGCGCGGCCGCACAGCCGCGTGAAGTTGCCAAGCAGCGCCAGCCCGTGCGCGGAGGACTTCTCCGGGTGTGATTGCGTGCCGAACACGTTTCCCCGCCCGACGATCGCGGCGAACGGCTCGCCGTAGTCGGCGGTGGCCAGCACCACGTCCTCATCGGCCGGCCACGGCGCAAAGCTGTGCACGTGGTACAGGTAGGCCGGGTCCGGCAAACCCTCGCTCAGCGGCGTCGCCCGCAGCCAGCGCAGCTCGCTCCAGCCGATGTGCGGCAGCTTCAAGTCCGGGGGCGTTCAACCGGCGCACCGTTCCCGCCAGCAGCCCCAACCCCTCGCCCCGTCATGCTCCTCGGAGCGCTCGAACAGCAGCTGCATCCCCAAGCACAGCCCGAGCAGCGGCACGCCCGCGCTCCGCGCGCTCCTGGAGCAGCTCGTCGAGTCCCGCGGCGCGAATCGCCGCCATCGCCGCGGGAAACGCGCCGACGCCGGGGAGCACCAGCCCGTCCATCGCACGCAACCGCTGCGGATCGCCGCTCACCTCCACGCGCGCACCGACGTGCTCGAGCGCCTTCTCGGCCGAGCGGCGGTTGCCCATGCCGTAATCGACCACCCCGATTGAAGGCCCATCCTCCCTCATGAGGTCAGCGTGCCCTTCGTGCTCGGCACCCCGGTCTCGGTCGGGTCGATGCTCACCGCCTCGCGCAGCGCACGCGCGAACGCCTTGAACGCCGCCTCGATCATGTGGTGCGCGTTGCTGCCCGCCTCGATCCGCAAGTGCAGCGTCAGCTTCGCGGCGTTCGCCAGGGCGCGGAAGAACTCCTCGGTCAGCTCGTGCTCGAAGCCGCCTGTCGAGCCCGCGCGGCAGCCGCGCCTCGAACAGCGTGAACGGGCGTCCGGAGATGTCGATCGCGCAGCTCGCACGCGCCTCGTCCATCGGCACCGTCGCCGCGCCATAGCGAGTGATGCCCGCGCGGTCGCCCAGCGCCTGATCGAGCGCCTGGCCGAGCACGATCGCCGTGTCCTCAGCGGTGTGATGCGCGCCAGTCTCCAGGTCTCCGCTGACCTTCACGTCCAGATCCAGCCGCCCGTGCCGGGCGAGCAGATCGAGCATGTGATCCAGGAAGCCCACGCCCGTCTCGCGAGTGCCCTCGCCGGAGCCGTCCAGCCCAAGGGTCAACCGCACATCGGTCTCGCCGGTCTTCCGTTCGATCGTCGCGGTGCGGCTCATTGATCTGGATTCTCGCGCATACGGGCCTCCATCGACTCCGCGTGCACCTCGAACCCCTCCGCGCGCGCAATCGGGGCACCCGCGGCGGCCAGCCTGCTCACCGCGTCCGCGCCGATTCGCACTTCCTGCATTCGCCTGCGGAAGTGCCTGGCCGACAGCCCCGAGGCAAAGCGACCCGCGCCACCAGTCGGCAGCACGTGGTTGGAGCCCGCCACATAGTCGCCAAACGCGGTAGCGCTCGCCGCGCCCACGAACACACATCCGGCCGAGCGCACGATCGGCGCCAGCGCCTCCACGTCCGTCCCGATCAACTCCAGGTGCTCGGGCGCCAGCTCGTTCGCCAGCTCCACCGCCCCGCGGGCATCTGCTACCTCCACGAGCGCGCACGCCGCGTCGCCCACCGTAGGACGCGTCAGGACCATTCGCTCGAGGGTCTGGGTCAGTGTGTCCAGCGTCTGCGCGCTGGGCGCGATCGCCACCACGAGGCTGCCCGCTCCATGCTCCGCCTGTGCCAACATGTCGAGCGCGGCCAGCTCCACCTCCCGCTCCCCGGCCTGCTCGCCGAGCACCGCAACGAGATCGCTCGGCCCCGCGAACCCGTCGATGCCGACCGTCGCCGCCAGCTGCCGCTTGGCCTCCTGCACGTACAGATTGCCTGGACCCACAACCACATCAACGCGGTTGACCGTCTCGGTGCCGTAGGCCAGCGCGGCGATCGCCTGCGCACCGCCGATCCTGTACACGCGCTCCACACCGCACAGCCGGCACGTCCCCAGGATCGTCTGATCGATCTGCCCGTCAGGACCTGGCGGCGAACACACGACGACATCCAGCACGCCCGCGGCGCGTGCGGTCACGACGCCCATCACGACCGTGCTCGGGTATGGAGCACGCCCACCGGGGACATAAACAGCGGCCGAAGGTACCGGCACCTCGCGCAGGGTCACGCTGTGGCCCTGCGGCAGCGTCACCGTCCTGCTCTCGTCCACGCCCACTTGCGCCACCTCCGCGACGTTCGCGATCGCCACCTGCAAGCCGGCCACGAGCTCCAGCGGCAGCTCCTTGATCGCCGCGTCCAGCTCCTCCAGCGCGACGATCAGCGGCTTCGGCTCGTTGCCGGCGGTGTCAAAGCGCCGCGTGTACTCGCGCACCGCCTGATCGCCATCCGCGCGCACTGCACTCACGATCTCTTTGACAGCCTCCTCCACCGAAGCCCCATCCGGGACAAGAGCACGTACATGCTCCGCCGCCGCCCGCCTGCCACCGAGGCGTGCCACGTCCTCGACGCCCAGCCGCTCGATCCTCATCTCAGGTCGCGCCGGGCGCGCCGGCGGTCGAGAGGCCGCGCAGCCGCTCCAGCAGCTCGTCGATCCGCGCAGCCTTCAGCTTGTGCGCGACGGGGTTGGCGATCAGCCGGGCGGTGCATACCATCAGCTCCTCGCGCACGACCAAGTTGTTCTCCTTCAGCGTCGTCCCGGTAGCCGTCAAGTCGACGATTGCCTCAACCATCCCGGTCAGCGGCGCGAGCTCCACCGAGCCTTTCACCTCGACGATCTCCGCCTGCCTGCCGGTCTCCTCCAGATGACGCGCGGCGATCCGCGGATACTTCGTCGCCACCCGCATCACCCCCAGCCGCCGCAGCGCCTCCACGGCAGGGTCCGGTCCCTGCTTGCTCGCCAACACCATCGTGCAGCGGCCGTAGGAGAGGTCCAGCAACTCGTACACCTCGCGGCCGCCCTCACCATGATCGGACGCCCGCCCACCCTGCTCGAGCAGCACGTCCTTGCCCGTGATCCCTACGTCGGCGGCGCCCGCCTCCACGTATGTGGGCACATCTGAGGGGCGCATCGTGATCACACCGATCTCCTCGAACAGCAGCTTGCGGTCGTTCTCGCGCAGCTCCTCCGTGTCCATCCCGAGCCCGGCCAGCAAGTTGACCGTGTCCTCGAACAGCGCGCCGCGCGGCACCGCGATCGTCAGACCGCTCGGGGAGCTCATGCGACTTGCTCCCCCGCAGGCTGCGCGAGCAGCAGGCCCGTGCCGCGTTCCTCTCCGGCGAGCGCCTGGTGCAGCTGGTCGACATCGAGCGCAAAGCCGACTGCCGGCAGCGAGCGCCCGAAGCGCCCCAGCAGCTCGTCATAGCGCCCGCCGCCGCCGATCGGCGCGCCGAGCGCGGGGTCGTAGACCTCGAAGACAGCGCCCGTGTAGTAGCCGATGTTGCGGATCAGCCCGAGGTCGAAGATCACGCGTACGGCGACATCGGGCTCGAGCAGCTCATAGACGCGACGCAGCCCGGTCACCGCCTCCACCGCGGGCGCGGGCGCGTCGGTCAAGAGCTCATGACCACCGCGGCGCTGCGGCACGTCGAGCAGCAGCTCAGCCGCCTCTCCCTCCAACCCGGCCTCGTGCAGGCGCCGGCCGAGCTCGACGAAGTCGCGGCGCACGAGTGCCTCCAGCAGACCGTGCCGCACGGGCTCGCGCACCCCCAGGCTGGCCATTAGCGCGGGAAACAGCGAGGCGTCGCCCAGACCCACGCGATAGTCCTTCAGCCCAACGGCGTCGAGCGAGCGGCAGAGCACCGTCAGCGCCTCCGCGGTCCCTTCGGGGGCCGGCGAGCCGATCAGCTCGATACCCGCCTGCAGCAGCTCGCGCAGCTGTCCGCGCTGCGGTCGCACGCCGCGATAGCAGTGCGCGAAGTAGCAAAAACGCAGAGGCGGCTCGCTCGAGGTGTAGCGCGTAGCGACCACTCGCGCGATCGGCGCGGTCATGTCCGAGCGCAGCGCGAGCACAGCGCCCGACTCGTCGAACACGCGGTATGCAGGCTGCGCTTCGGCCATGTCGGCCCGCGCGAGCACCGACTCGTACTCGAGCGCGGGCGTGTAGATCTCGCCGTAGCGGTGGCGATCGAAGGCGGCACGCAGCGTGTCGGTGATTGCACGCACCTCGCCCGTCTCCTGTGGAAGCACGTCGCGCGTGCCGCTGGGGATGGGATAAATCATGGGGAGATCCGAGACTACGCGTGTACAGGCTCGATCGCCACGCGCTCGATTCGCGCGCCGAGCTCGCGCAAGCGCTCGTCGATCCGCTCGTACCCGCGATCGATCTGGCGGATGTTGCCGATCTCTGAGCGACCATCGGCACACAGCGCCGCCAGCAGCATCGCCATCCCCGCCCTGATGTCCGGCGACTCGACGCGCTCTCCGCGCAGACGCCGCGGGCCGGTGACGATTGCCCTGTGCGGGTCGCACATGACGATGTCCGCGCCCATCAGGATCAGCTTGTCGGTGAAGATCAGGCGGTTCTCGAACATCCACTCGTGCACGAGGATCGAGCCCTCGGCCTGCGTCGCCAGCGCGACCGCGATCGAGGTGAGGTCGGCCGGGAATGCGGGCCACGGCCCGTCTTGGATCTTGCTCTTGTACTCGCCCACGTCCGCCTGCACGATCAGCTTCTGTCCGCCCGGCACGAGCACATCGTTGTCCCGGAGCTCCGTTCGCAGCCCCAGCCGCTCAAATACGAGTCGAATCATGCGCAGGTCTCGCGGGACCGTGTCCTTGATCAACAGCTCTCCACCGGTGACGCCGGCGAGTGCGATGAAGCTGCCGATCTCGATGTGGTCGGGTGCGACCTCGTGCTCGCAGCCGTGAAGCGTCTTGGCGCCGTTGACGGTCATCAGGTTGGACCCGATTCCCTGGATGTCGGCGCCCATCTTGACGAGCATGCGCGCGAGGTCTTGCACGTGTGGCTCCCACGCGGCGTTGGCGATCGCGGTTGTTCCCGGCGTGAGCGCGGCAGCCATCAGCGCGTTCTCCGTGGCCATCACCGAAGGCTCGTCCATGAAGACATCCGTCGCTCGCAGACCGCTCGGCGCGCTAAGTACGATCTCGCGACCGCACTCCGCGGTCGCGCCCATCGCGCGGAACGCGTCCAGGTGCGGGTCCAGACGCCGGCGGCCGATCACGTCCCCGCCGGGCGGCGGCATCACGGCGCGGCCGAAGCGAGCCAACAGCGGGCCCGCGAGCAGGAACGAGGCTCTGATCAGCTCCGCCAGCTCGCGCTCGATCTCGACCTCGTGCACGTCCGCGGCACACAGCGCGACCTCATTGGGCCCACGCCAGCTCACTGCAACGCCGATCGCGCTGAGGATGCTCAACATCGCGTCGACATCCCTGATCCGCGGGACGTTTCTTACTACCACCTCGTCGTCAGTGAGGATCGCGCTGGCCAAGATCGGCAGCGCTCCATTCTTGTTCCCGGCTGGAACCATCGTGCCGGAAAGCGGAACGCCGCCTTCGATTACGAACTTCTCCATGTGTGGTGTGCGCGGGCCGGGGCCCCCTGTGGGGACGTTCGCGTGGCGCTCTCCAAGCGTAACAGCCATCTCTCTGCATCATTCGCGCCCACCGCGCTCTACCCTGCCTGGGTCTGTCGCCGGCTCGGTCAAGTCTGGCTCGTGACCGAAGTGTGGGTCATGGCACCAGCAGATGATGGCGTGGTGAGAGGCCGCCACCATGCAACTTCTATTGCACGCCTCGGAGGTCGATCTTGGCTCTGGGGAGCGGTTTTGCGAGACCGCGCTCGGCACGTACACACGTTCGCATGCGTTCTATCCGAGCAGCTGCCTATCTTACGAACAGATGTTCCCTTTGTCGAGAACCTCAACCCTCGCGCAGCGCACGCTCGGTGCGCTGCGTCTCACCCGCTCGTTCCTCCTGCTCGAGGACGACTATGACGTCGACTGGGAGGTCGACTGGAACGAGCCCTCTGGTGAGGTGGCGCATCCGCATCGAGCGCCGCTGCGCGGGGGACTTGCTCGCCGGCGACCGGGCGAGCCGGCTACGGCGCCGCAGCCCTGCCTCTCCCCCATCACCTCACCTGCCGGGATGATGCGTGGCCGAACGCATCGACCCGCTGAGGTGCTGTACGAGTCCGGAGTCGTACAACAGCTCTAGGTGTCGTCCGACACCACGGAGATCCCGCCCCACTCCTCGGGCGCGACGTCGGCGAGCGTCTCGGAGAACGTCCACTGGTGGCCCGCTGGGTCCTCGGCCGTGTACTGGCGCTCGCCGTACGGGAAGTCCTTCGGCTCCTCCAAGATCCGCGCGCCGTGAGCCCGCGCGCGCTCGCAGTGGGCGTTTGCGTCCTGGACGCGAACCATCACCGACTGCGTCACCTCACCCGGCCGCGGCGGCCGGCGGTCGTGGCGCACGTCGCCAAGGATCACCGCACCGTCGCCGAAGCTGAGCTGCGAGCGGTGATCCTCACCGATCTGCACGCGCTCGACGAACCCAAACGCCTCGCTCAGCCAGGCAACGGCCTCGCGCACGTCCGGGTAGATCAGGACGGGAATGACGGTAGCTGCCGGGATCGAGCGATTAGGTTTCACACTTGGCGGGAGCTTAGATGACCGCAGAACCCCTGGGGACGGGTTCCCCCTGGGGAGGGGGTAGGGACATTCCCGATTGCGCAACCGCTGTCGCGGGTCGACACTGTGCCCATGCTCAAGCAAGTCACTGACCGGAGAGCGGCGCCCAGACCGGTGCAGGCGAACGATGTCCAGCTCTGAGAGCAAGCCCACCCGACGCCCGCGCATGGTGCGCAAACGACGCGGTCGCCTGATCGGCGGCGTCTGCAGCGGCCTCGGAGCTCACTTCGACGTCGACCCGATCCTGTTTCGCATCGCGTTCGTGGGGCTTGCGATCTTCTCAGGGATCGGGATCGTGCTGTATCTGGCGATCCTGTTGCTGGTTCCGGAGGAGGGTGTCGAGCCGTGCGCCGATCTCCCTGCTCTGGCGTGGCTTCGCCGGCGAGCAGTGGCACGCGAGCGCCGACCGGCGGCTGCTTCGCTGGCTCGTGATCGCGACCGCCGTGATCGTATGCGCGGCCCTGCTCGCGCTCGCGGGCGCGTGGCTTGCCGGCACCCACGCGCAGCTCGCCGCGTGGGCTGTGGTGACGGTCGGCGCGGTGCTAGTACTCAGCGCGTTCACGCGCACGATCCGCTGGTTTGTGCTGCCGGGTGTCGCGTTCGCGCTGGCGGTCGCCACGATCGCCGCCGCCCACGTTGACCTGCGCGGCGGCGTGGGCGATCGCTTCTACCGTCCGCAAAGTCTCAGTGAAGTACGTCGTGGTTATCAGCTCGGCGCCGGGCGGCTCGAAATCGACCTGCGCAATCTCGCCCTCCCAACGGGCACCACGCAATTGCACGTGCGGCTGGGCGTGGGCGAGCTTGTCGTGCTCGTGCCCCGCGGGGTGTGCGTCACCACAAGCGCGCGCATCGGCGGAGGCTTCGTCGGGGCGCTCGAACGCAGGTCAGCGGGACTCGATGTCAACTGGTCTGAACGTCCCTCTCCGCCGCCCGGCACACCGCGTCTGGTGGTGGACGGGAACGTCGGGCTCGGCGCACTGCTCGTGGCCGACCATCCCGTCGAACACGGTTGGGGTCGCTGGGGCGGATGGGGCGGCGAAGGCGGCTGGTTTGCCAGCCATTACCACCCCATCGCGCTCGGAACCAACGAAGCGTGCTTCCCCGCAGACGCCCCGAGTGGCTCTCCCACGGAGAGCACGAGTCGCATTCCCGCGGAAGGGGCGAGTCGATGAGGCGCCCGCCCAACATCACGGTCCTGATGTGCGGCATCGCCGTGCTCGCGCTCGGCGTGCTGCTGGTGCTGGGCGCGGGCGGCACGATCGACCTGCGCTTCGCCTACACCGTGCCTGTGGTCGTCGCCGCGCTCGGCGCGATCCTGCTCGCCAGCGGCCTCGCCAGCCGTCGCCGCGACCGTGGCTGAGAACATGAACGTCGATGTCCCACCCGGTGAACAATCCGACGAACCGGTCGCGCGGCGGTTTTAGAATCGCGGTCGGCACGGCCCTACTGGTCGGCAGCGGCCTGCTGTTTGTGCGTGCCGCGGGGCCATGGCCAGGAGACGCGATCGTCTGGCCGGCCGCTGTTGCCGTTCTGGGAGCGCTGTTGATCTGGCGCGCGCCGATCCTTGCGCCTCGGCGCCGTCACGGCTGGGCCGCCCACCGTCCGCCCGAGCCCGCGCTGGCGCACGAGCCGTCCGTACGCGTACGTACCCTGGGCCGGCCCGAGGTGAGTCGCGGTGGGCTCGGCGTCGCGCTGGTGCTCGCCAGCGGGTTCGCCTTCCTGTGGGCCAACGGCGCGCTGCGGCCCGCGGGCGAGGCGCTGCTCGCGGCGCTCGCCGTGCTGATCGCGGTCGCGTTGATCTTCGCGCCCTCGTGGCGGCGCCTGGCGCGCAGCCTCGCGGCCGAGCGCACTGAGCGCATCCGCTCGCAGGAGCGCGCCGACGTCGGGGCTCATCTGCACGACTCGGTGCTGCAAACGCTCGCGCTGATCCAGCAGAGCGCGCAGGACCCAAAGCAGGTGGCGGCGCTTGCCCGCCGCCAGGAGCGTGAGCTGCGCGGTTGGCTGGCCGGCAGCGACTCGCCCGAGGCGGGCGAGCTGCTCGCCGCCGCACTCGACGCGGCGGCCGCCGAGGTGGAGGCGGCGGTGGGCGGTTCGGTCGAGGTAGTGGCTGTCGGCGACTGTCCATTGCAGGAGCGCACCCTTGCTGTCCTTGCGGCTGCGCGTGAGGCGATGCTCAACGCCGCCAAGTTCGCCGGCGAGGCGCCGGTGAGCGTTTATGCAGAGCTCTCGAGCGAGCGTGTGCAGGTGTTCGTGCGCGACCGTGGAGCAGGCTTCGATCTCGACACGGTGCCGCCGGAGCGACGGGGGGTGCGAGAGTCGATCATCGGGCGGATGCGCCGCGCCGGCGGTAGCGCCACGGTGCGCTCGCTGCCGGGCGGCGGTACAGAGGTCGAGATCGCGATCGATCGTGGAGAGAGACCTAGCGAATCGTGAGCGACGGATCGCTGCCGCGCGGTGTGGGCGATGGATCGGCGCCCCGCGTCGCGATCGTCGACGATCACGACCTGTTCCGCGCGGGCGTGCGCGCGAGTCTCGGCGCGCGCGTCGAGGTGGTGGCTGACAGCGGCAGCGTGGAGGGCGCGGTGCAAGCGATCGAGGAGTTTCACGCCAAACGTTGTGTTGCTCGATGTGCACATGCCGGGCGGCGGTGGGGCCGAGGTGATTCGTCGCGTGGCCGACACCTGCCCAGACGTTCGCTTTCTGGCGCTCTCGGTCAGCGACGCCGCCGAAGACGTGATCGCACTGATTCGCGCGGGCGCGCGCGGGTATGTGACAAAGACGATCTCCGGCCCCGAGCTGGCCGACGCCGTTTGCCGGGTGCACGAGGGTGACGCCGTTTTCTCACCCCGCCTGGCCGGTTTCGTGCTCGACGCCTTTGCCGGCGAGATCCCGGCCGCGCAGGTGGACCCGGAGCTGGACCTGCTGACACCGCGCGAGCGCGAGGTACTCCAGCACATCGCGCGCGGTTACATGTACAAGGAGATCGCCGCCCAGCTCGGCATCTCGGCAAAGACGGTCGAGGCGCACGTCTCCGCCGTGCTGCGCAAGCTCCAGCTCTCGAGCCGCCACGAGCTGAGCCGCTGGGCGATACACCGGCGGCTGATCGACGAGTAGGCGCGGTCAGGGGTACTGAGGACGGGTTAGGGACATTCCCGATTGCGCGGGCGGCTCAGTGCGCGAGACTACGTCTCGTGCTGCAGATCCTCGCCACCCGCCAGGACCATGACCAGACGGCTGACAACGCTCGCCACCAACCGCACCCGTCGCGTCCTGATGACAGCCGGCATGCTGTTCGTGATCTCGGCGGTGATCGGCTTGCCCGTGACCGGGATGCTTGGCAGCTCTCCGCAGGACTTCGAGGACCCCGCATCCCAGTTCGAACGCACGAACGCGGAGGCCAGGGCCGCGACGGGGCAGAACCCCGAAATCAACGTGATCGCGGTGCTGAGCAGCTCCCACGACTTCGCGACCGACGCCGCGGCGCAGCAAGCCGCGCGGACGCTCGCAGGGCTGATCGCAAGCCAGCACGGAGCCCAGCGCCTGCTCGACTATCCCGCGACCCGCTCGCGCGCACTGCTTTCGCGCGACGGCCGCAGACGGTGCTGCTCGCCGCCTTTGCGACCAACGCAGACGGGACGGCGGCCATCGCGCGCGTGCGCTCCGCGCTCGCGAGGCCGCCGGTCGCCGCAAGGCTTGCGGGAATTGGCGTGCACTTCGGCGGCTTCGCGCTCATCAACCAGGAACTCAACGAACGTACGACCAGCGACCTCGGGCGCGCCGAGCTGCTCGCCTTCCCATTCCTGTTGATGCTCTCGTTCTGGTTCTTCCGCGGCCTGATCGCGGCGCTGCTGCCGCTGCTGGTCGGCGGCTTTGCGATCGTGCTCACCTTCCTGATACTGCGGATCGTCGACCAGTTCACGCCGGTCTCGGTCTTCGCCCTGAATCTCGTCAGCGGCATGGGCCTCGGCCTGAGCATCGACTACAGCCTGTTCGTGCTCTACCGATATCGCGAGGAGCTCGCCGGCGGCGCCGATGTCCACGAGGCGATCGCGCGCACGCTGCGGACGACGGGGCGCACGGTGCTGTTCAGTTGCCTGACCGTCGCGGCCGCGATGATGACCCTGCTCGTGTTCCCGATCGGCTTCCTGTCCTCGATGGGCATCGGCGGATCGGCGGTGACCCTGTGCGGCGGTGCGGTGACGCTGATCGTGCTGCCCGCCGTGCTGATCGTGCTCGGCGGGCGCATCAACGCGCTCTCGCCGGCGTGGCTGCAGCGGCGCGCGGCGCGCTCAGCCAGGGCCACCGAAGAGGGCGGCTGGTGGCGGCTGGCGCACGGCGTCGTACGCCGCCCGGCGCCGATCGCCCTGATCAGCGCAGCCGTCCTGCTGGCATGCGCGATACCGGCGCTGGGCCTGAAGTTCACCTCGCCCGGCGCGAACCTCCTGCCCATCTCAGCCGAAAGCCGCCAGGTCGAAACCGCGCTGGCCAAGAGCTTTCCCGCCAACGCCGGCGAATCGATCGAAATCGTCTTGAAAGGGACGCGCTCCTCTGCGCTGCGCCTGACCACCGCGGCGTCTGCGACCGCCGGCCCGCTGGTCAGCACATCGCCCCCCACATACCTCGGTCATCGCACATGGAAGATCCTGCTCCTCCCCCACGGATCGCCGTACTCCAGCATCCAACAGCATCTGCTGCATCGACTGCGAGCGCTCGCGAATCCGGCCGGCGCGCTCGTGGGCGGAGCGACCGCATTCTTCGTCGACCAGCAGTCCGCGATCGCCTCGCACATCCCGCTCGCGCTGCTGATCCTGCTGCCGATGACCGCTGCCTTCCTGTTCGCGATGACGGGTTCGGTCACAATCCCAATCAAGGCGCTCGTGATGAACATGCTGAGCGTGAGCGTCGCCGTCGGACTGCAGGTGCTGATCTTCCAGGATGGCCACCTCTCAGGCCTGCTCGGATTCACACCGCTCGGCGGCCTGGAAGAGTCGAGCCTCGTGCTGATGCTCGTGATCGCTTTTGCGCTGGCGACCGACTACGAGGTGTTCGTGATCGCGCGCATCAAGGAGGCACACGACCGGGGCCTTCCAGACCGCGAGGCGATCGCGCTCGGTATCGAGCGCACCGGCCGGATCATCACCGCCGCCGCGCTGCTGTTCTGCGTAGCGATCGGCGCATTGGCCACATCCGATCTGTTCTTCACCAAACAACTCGGGCTCGGCACCGCGCTCGCCGTTGCAGTCGACGCGAGTATCGTAAGAGCCCTCTTGGTCCCCTCGCTGATGGCGCTCATGGGCAAGTGGAATTGGTGGGCGCCGCGGTGGCTGAAGCGTCTGCACGCCCGCGTCGGGCTGGACAAGCGTGACGTGGCCGAGGCGCCGAGCGCTGGAACAGCGACGCGTTAACGACGACAGACCGCCCGAGGGCGGTCTGTCTATGAGAAAACCGGCGGCGTCCTACTCTCCCAGGCCCTTGCGAGCCAAGTACCATCGGCGCTGAGGGGCTTAACTGCTCTGTTCGGAATGGGAAGAGGTGTTTCCCCCTCGCCAAGGCCACCGGAAAAAGGCGAGAGACCTCGCCTCCCACGATCCCTCAAAACTGCACAGCGCCACCAACGAGTACCACCACCACAGAGCAAACGCGAACTTCTCCGTGGCATCAAAAAAATCCGTCAAGCCCTCGACCGATTAGTACCGGTCTCCTCCAGACGTTACCGTCCTTCCAGATCCGGCCTATCAACCTGGTGGTCTACCAGGGGTCTTACTCCCTCTAGGGGATGGGAGAACTCATCTCGAGGCCGGCTTCCCGCTTAGATGCCTTCAGCGGTTATCCGATCCACACGTAGCTAGTCTGCTATGCCCTTGGCAGGACAACAGATACACCAGAGGTGCGTTCATCCCGGTCCTCTCGTACTAGGGACAAATCCTCTCAATTCTCCAACGCCCACGGCAGATAGGGACCGAACTGTCTCACGACGTTCTGAACCCAGCTCGCGTACCGCTTTAATGGGCGAACAGCCCAACCCTTGGGAGCAACTCCACCCCCAGGATGCGACGAGCCGACATCGAGGTGCCAAACCGGGCCGTCGATGTGGACTCTTGGGCCCGATAAGCCTGTTATCCCCGGAGTACCTTTTATCCGTTGAGCGACGGCACTTCCACTTGCTACCGCCGGATCACTAAGACCTGCTTTCGCACCTGCTCGACTTGTCAGTCTCGCAGTCAAGCTCCCTTAATACCTTTACGCTCTACGCACGATTTCCAACCGTGCTGAGGGAACCTTTGTGCGCCTCCGTTACATTTTGGGAGGCGACCGCCCCAGTCAAACTACCCGCCTGGAACTGTCCAGCACCCGGATTCACGGAATGCTGTTAGAAATCCAATACACCAAGGGTGGTATCTAAAGGTTGGCTCCACGCCGGCCGCAACCGGCGCTTCAAAGCCTCCCACCTATCCTGAGCGAGATGCACCGAATCCCAATACCAAGTTGTAGTAAAGGTTCACGGGGTCTTTCCGTCTAGCCGCGGGTACTCGGCATCTTCACCGAGACTGCAATTTCACCGAGCCCCTCGTTGAGACAGTGCTGAAGTCGTTACGCCATTCGTGCAGGTCGGAACTTACCCGACAAGGAATTTCGCTACCTTAGGACCGTTATAGTTACGGCCGCCGTTTACCGGGGCTTAGCTTCGCTGCTTCGGATCAAGTCCTAACAACTCCACGTAACCTTCCGGCACCGGGCAGGCGTCAGCCCCTATACGTCGTCTTACGACTTAGCAGAGACCTGTGTTTTTGGTAAACAGTCGCTTCAGCCTATTCACTGCGGCCCCCTCGGGCTCCAGACGCGAAGTCCTTCACCCTACTGGGGCGCCCCTTATCCCGAAGTTACGGGGCTATTTTGCCGAGTTCCTTAACGAGGGTTATCTCGATCACCTTAGTATTCTCTACTTGCCCACCTGTGTCGGTTTTGGTACGGGCACGCGCTTCCTCCCTAGAGGATTTTCTTGGAGGTATGGCGTCAGGGACTCGCCGGCTTAGTGCCAGCTGGCATCGCACCTCAGGTTATGCGGCCCCGCATTTAACATGGGCCACCCCTACATGCTTACCCCAGGGCAACCATCGCCTGGGTTCCCTTAGCCTTCCCCGTCCCCCCATCGGTCAAACGGAAGCGACGTGGTACAGGAATATCAACCTGTTGGCCATCGACTACGCCTTTCGGCCTCGCCTTAGGTCCCGACTAACCCTGAGCAGACGAACTTTACTCAGGAATCCTTGGGCAATCGGTGGAAAGGATTCTCACCTTTCTTTCGTTACTAATGCCGGCATTCTCACTTCCCATGCCTCCACGGCTGGCTTACGCCGCCGCTTTACTGGCATGGGAACGCTCTCCTACCGCGCGATCGATCCGAAGACCTCACGCACCCGCAGCTTCGGTGACTAGCTTGAGCCCCGTTACATTGTCCGCGCTCGAACACTTGACCAGTGAGCTGTTACGCACTCTTTCAAGGATGGCTGCCTCTGAGCCAACCTCCTGGTTGTCTATGCACTCGAACATCGTTTCCCACTTAGCTAGTACTTTGGGACCTTAGCTGGCGGTCTGGGCTGTTTCCCTTTCGACGCTGAAGTTTATCCCCCAGCAACTGACTCCCGGAGTAGACGTGATGGTCTTCGGAGTTTGCCTGAAGTCGGTAACCTGGTAGGGCCCCTAATCCAAACAGTGCTCTACGGCCACCACGTAATTTATCCGAGGCTATACCTAAATATATTTCGGAGAGAACCAGATATCACTGAGCTTGATTAGCCTTTCACTCCGACCCACAGGTCATCCGCCCAGTTTTCAACCTAGGTCGGTTCGGCCCTCCACGAGGTCTTACCCCCGCTTCAGCCTGCCCATGGGTAGCTCGCTCAGTTTCGGGTATACCGCCTACGACTATGTCGCCCTATTAGGACTCGCTTTCGCTACGGCTCCGCTCATCGCTTAACCTTGCCGCAGACGAGTAACTCGCCGGCTCGTTATGCAAAAAGCACGCGGTCACACCACGAAGGTGCTCCCACCGCTTGTAGGCGCGCGGTTTCAGGTACTATTTCACTCCCCTTCCGGGGTACTTTTCACCTTTCCCTCACGGTACTAGTCCGCTATCGGTCACCAAGGAGTACTTAGCCTTGGAGGGTGGTCCCCCCAGGTTCAGTCCGCGTTTCACGGGCGCGGACTTACTCAGGAACGTCTGACGGAAGATCATGCAATTTCGTCTACGGGACGATTGCCCTCTATGGTGCGCGGTTCCACGCGCTTTGACTATCACATGATTTTGTAACTTCCGCCGAGCCAGACACGGCTCGGAACAGACGCCCTACAACCCCCGACAGGCAACGCGTGTCCGCTTACACCTGTTGGGTTTGGGCTGATCCCCTTTCGCTCGCCACTACTCAGGGAGTCTCTTTTGATTTTCTTTCCTCGGGGTACTGAGATGTTTCACTTCCCCCGCTTGTCTTCTCCCGGCCTATGTGTTCAGCCGGGGATAACGCCGCATTACCAGCGCTGGGTTTCCCCATTCGGAGATCCACGGGTCAAAGGCTATTCAGCGCCTAACCGTGGCTTATCGCAGCCGTTCACGTCCTTCTTCGACTCTTGGTGCCAAGGCATCCACCATGCGCCCTTACTATCTTGACGGTGATCTGGCCCAACTGTGACTCTTTGCAAGATCATCATAGGGCCCGGTGATACCCGTTATCGGCCGCCGCTTATCGATGGCGGCCGATTTGTGGCTTCTGTGCAGTTTTCAAGGACCGTGGAGAGGCTATAACGCTGGCCGGTCTCGCATTGCGGGCGCGATCTCTATATCGCGACTGCGCCAGACGCCAGCGGACGCCGGTCTCTCAAAACTCAACAGCATGCTGGGATAGTTTGTGGGGTGCGCAATCAAAAGAGCGCTCCCAAGTAGTCAGGGGTGCGTTCGAAAAATAGCAACCATCCAGCCAGGTTCGGTCAACATGCTAGGCCCGACTCCGCTTAGACATCGTCTGATCTCAAGGATCTGACGACCGCTGGAATCGGGGCACTGTTATGTGCTCCCTAGAAAGGAGGTGATCCAGCCGCAGCTTCCGCTACGGCTACCTTGTTCACGTGGTTCCCCATGTCGCCATGGGGCGTGGACTATATCTTCATCCTGGTTGCTAGAATTCACCCAAAACGGGCTTCCAACAGACCGCGCT
>CAWDQX010000002.1:0-54578 GCA_963804555.1 uncultured Solirubrobacterales bacterium | reverse complement strand
CCGCATTACCTGCGCCAGGCGCAGCGCTACCTGGGTCACGCGGCCCGCGCGCTTGCCGCCGCCGGGCAGTCGCGACCGCCCGCCCGGTTGCTCGAGCTGATGGACCCGCTCCGGCTCGAGCTGCTCGCCCGCGCGGTCCCGACCAAGCACGCGCGCAGCTCGTGTTCGACTACCTCGACACGCTCGACGCGCGTCAGCGAAGCGGGCTCGCCGGCACCCGTGACCGCCTCGCCATCCTCGCGGAGTCGGAGCTTGCGCCGTGGCTGCATCCGAGGGCGGCGTGCCGGCGCTCGATCTGCTGGAGGCCGTGCGTGGCGGGGCGGTCGCCTACTTTGGCCTCGAGGCCGACCGCTTGCCGCTGCTCTCGCGCATGCTCGCAGCCGCGATCGTCGGGGACCTGCTGGCTGTGGCTGCGAGCTGCCAGCTGCGCCCGGTGCCGACGCTGGTCGCGATCGACGAGTTTTCGGCGATCGCGCCGGACGGCGTCGCGCGACTGTTCGGACGCGCCCGCGCTGCCGGCTTCAGTCTGCTGCTCGCGACGCAGGAGCTGGCGGATCTGCGCGCCGCGGCCCCCGAGCTGCTCGAGCAGGTGCTGGGCAGTTTGACCTCACTGATCTCCCACCGCCAGATGGTTCCCGCGAGTGCCACGTTGATCGCCGACGTGGCGGGCACCCAGGGCGCGTGGACGAGCACCGTGCACAGCGACGGCCGGCGTATGCGCACACGAGGACGCCGAGTACACGGTTCATCCGGATGAGATCAAAAGCCTCAAACGCGGTCACGCGGTCGTGATCGTGCCGACAGGCAAAAGTTCCCGTGCGCACCACAAAAATATTCTCACTCGACAGGTAGAGAAAGGAGGTGAATTAACATGAAAGGTGCAACGTATGTTCCTGAAGGGATGTGTTGGGAGGGAGAAATGCTGGCATGGATCGCCGGAATGGGTGCGGTCACCCCCGAGGCCTTCGCCGAACGCGAGGATGTGAGTGCGAAGATCGCGAGTGGGCGTTTGGACGATGGGGCTAAGTGGGGCCTGTTGAAGAGGGAGTCGGTGCTGGTCGGTCATTCCTCGCTGTATACGGTGAGCGCGAAGGGCAGGAGCCTGGCCCGCCGCTGACGCCGAGGCTGGTTCCTACGTTTATCCACAAAGGGGCTGCGCACGCCTGTTGTGAGTACACAAGGGGAGGTGCGGCACATGATCGCCTGTGCCGGGGTGAGGGCGGCTTTGGGAGCGCCGCTATCCCGGCCACCGCGTGATCGGTGAGATCGAGCTGGCCCGAGACGAGCGCGAGGGGGCGTGCAGGCTGGCAAGCGTCGAGATCGCGGGAGCGGGGCGCAGGAGATCGCACTTTTTCCTCCCGACATCGTGATCTGGCCGCCGGGCACGCTCGATGATCCAGATACACCAGCACCCTCTAGCACGGATCCCAGCTCCAGGTGCGTTGCCGGTGGCGGTGGAGGTCGAGCTGACAACTAAGGCGAGGGAGGAGCTCGTGGAGAACCTGCGCGCCTGGGCCTGGGTGTCGCACGATCGAGGCAGTGATCTACTTCGCCGAGACGAGGAAGATCGAGGAAAAACTGCTCGATGTGGTCGAGGGAGCTCAAAGCGGAGCATGAGATCGTGGTCAACCCGCTGTGAGCGAGATCCTGAAACCCCAGCCGGGATTCCCTTTGATCGATGAGTAGCAGCAAGCAGCACCAGTAACAAGCAGCAAAGAAACAGGCGAGCAAGGGCAGCAAAAAGAAGCCTCGTCACACCACTGGGTGGCGGGGCCTCTTGTCGTTCACCAAGTCGAAACCCCGCCGCCCTCGTGGCGGGGTCCAGGACGGGTGGCTCCCCTCCTGCTGAAGAGACAAGCCAACTGACAGAAAGAGCATTGAAATGGCTGACAAGAACGTAGTCACAGTGGAAGGCAACCTCACGAAGGACCCCGTGTACATCGAGCAGGAGGGCCGCGTGCCGGTGTGTCTGTTGCGGATCGCGTGCAACCGGCGCCGCAAGAACCGCCAAGACGGGGACCTGGGAGAGTCACCCCAGGTTCTTCAACGTAAGCGTGTATGGCCCGGGAGCCGAGGAGGCATCCACTTGCTGTCAAGGCTCAGAAGTGGCCCGTCTACGGGTACCTCGACTCGTACACGAAGGGCGAGGGGGCCGAGCGTCACGAATACGTGACGATCGTCGCTGAAATAGCACCCCGGGCGCGATCACACGCGTGCAAAAGGCCGAGGAGCAGCTCCAGGTCTAGAACACAGCCACGGGTGTGCCTCATAGAAAAGGCGCAAGAACAGCAATAACAGGCTCCATCACGATCGTGTGGTGGGGCCAATTTTCGTTAAAAAGCAACAAGGAGCAGAGAAACACTATCAGCAGCACAAGCACACCCACGGTCCTGAGCAGATGATGATGAGGAGAGAGAGCGAAACGTTGCCTGGACCACCGCGACGAGCTGGTCGCGCTGGTGAAGGGACACAAGCGGGAGTTGAAGGGATCGGTGGAGCGCTGGTGTGATCAGGGAAGGGGATCGGTGAAGGAGATGTGGCAGATTGTGAGGGCGATCGGGCAGGGAGAGAGTCAGATCGCGGTGATCGATCTGGAGCTCGAGTCGATCGCCGCGTAGTACTCAGCCAGCCGTTTCCTCTAAGGCACCAGCACCAAGCACCACCAGCACCCAGCAGCAGCAGAAGAGGCCTCGTCACCTCCGGGCGGCGGGGTTTTTGTCGTTCTGGGTCGAAACCCCGCCGCCTCTGTGGCGGGGTCCAAGCACGGGTGGCCCCCGTCTTGCTGATGAGACAAGCCAACAAACCCAAAGCAAAGGAGCAGGACGATGACACTGTCGGAATTTCAATTTCAGGGCGCATGCGAGTGGTGCAAGAAGTCTGGCCAGCTCAGGGCGATTCGGGACTGGGAAGAGGCTCTCACCGGTCCGGAGTATTGGGTATGCCCAGAGTGCGTGGAGAAAGAGAGAGAGGGCTTTGAGGTGGCCTCAGCGGGTGTGCGGCCTATTGGGAGGAGCGTATGGCCGATGGACCTGGCTTCGAGGACCACGATCTGAAGGAGAGCCGGTTGCTCGGTGGGTGCTCGTAACGAGCGATCCGCGGCATGACGGGTCGTCCCCTCAGATAGAGGCCCCACCGCCTTGGAGTGGCGGGCCATCGTTCGTTCTGTGGCAGCCGTGGGGTACGTCTCTGCTTGGAGACACCCCACGGCTTGCCGGCCCATCCAGGCCTGCCCCCTTCGAGCCTCCTCTCTCGGTGCGACCCCGGATGTCTTTTTTTATGCCCACGGCTTGCCGGCCCATCAAGCCTGCTCCCTGCTCCCTTCAGTCTCCTGTCTTCGAGCCTCCTCTCGCGTGTGGCCCCAGGCGTCTTTTTTTATGCCCACGACCTGCCGGCTCCCTAATGGCCTTGGGTGTCTTTTTATGCCCCAAACCACTATTGCCCGCCGGGTGGGACTCGGCGTGCAGCGCAACCTTGGCGTTGTCCTCACTCGAGCGCCGCGCCTGCTGCTGCGTCAGTTCCTGCGCGGTCATTGGTTCGGTTGTGGTGGGCATGAGAGCTCTCCCTTGACTCTGTTGAATGCAGGCCCGCCCGCCGCCGGGTCGGCCTGTGATGCGATTGAGCCAACGACCATAGGCCGCCCCTGCGACGGAACTCTCGATGGCGGGGTGGGCGGGACCGGGGTGGGTGGGCAAGTGCCGTGGATCCGGTCCTTCGAGGGAGCCGCGGCCTGCGTCTTTGGCCGCGGCCCCCTCACCCGCGCTTCAGCGATCGTAGGCTGCTGTCCGTCGCCTTCATCGGCGATCGCGCACCGCTTCGAACGTGCGCCGGATCTCGCCGTCGCGTCCCGTCTCAAGCACGGCTTAGCGTTGTGTCGTGCAGTGAGGTGAGACCCGCGAGCGAAGAAAGGCAGTCCGATGGCAGAAGATCTCTTGACAGGATTCAGCAGGAGCTACAGGAGCGGATGGAGCAGCTGCGAGGCACGGTGGCGGAGACGATCGCCTGCAGGCCGATCTCAGGGCCCTGGACTCAGAGCCGGCGCCGCCCCCCGAGCCCGAGCCGCCCGCGGCGCTCGACTGAGCCCGCGCTCGCACCCAACCGCTCGCGGCGCCACTCCCGAGCCCAGCCCCCCGAGCCCGCAACGCCCGGCGAACCAGAGACGGACGCGACCGTCATCAGCTTTTCGGCGCGCGATCTCCTGCGACCAGCGGTCTCGAGGCAGGCCGCCCGGCCGATGGCCACCGCACCCCGGCCCGCGCGCGAGTGCATGGTCTCGCCGAAGGTCGTCAGGCTGATGCAGGCGCCGCGCAGGCCCGCGCTCGAACGTTCGGGGATCGTCCGGGTCACCGCGCACGGGGCGCTCAAGCGAGTGGCGCCGGTCGAGGTTGACGAGCTCGATGTGCAGCCCGACCACGCGCAGGCCGACCTCTACGAGCACGCGATCTAGGAGCCGCGGCAGGCGCGCAATAGAGGCGCGGCCTCCTCGTCGGCGAACTGCTCGCCGGTCATCCCGGTCATGAAGTGTCCGCCCCGGATCAGGCCGCGAGCCTCGAGGCGACGCAGCGCCCAGAGGATTTCGCGCCAGGGACGGACAGCCGCTCCTTGAGCGTATACGTCTCGGAACACCACGCCCCAGCGCAGCAGCAGCTGCCAGGCGACGGCCTCGGCCAGCTCGTCGACGTCGTCGATCGGCTCGGCGGGCTGGCAGCAGCGTCCAGCGGCCCTCGACGCCCTGGCGCCAGCTGCCGCGCCGGCCGCGCGAGCCCGGGCGGGGATGGGATGCGCTGGCGGCGGGCGAAGCGGGTGCGGGCGTGCAGGAGCGAGCGGACGGCGTTGAAGCCGTCGGCGGTGATGAGTCCCCGGGCGACGCCGTCCCACAGGCCTTCCTCGACCTCGGTGGGAAGGCGGCGAGTGATCGCTCTGAAGCTCGGAGTGAAACTGCGCGCCGCGGGCGCGCAGCGCGTCGAGCACCTCCCGCCCGGAGCCCGCGGTGGGCTCGGCCGGCACCGCGTCCCCGCGATGGGCCTGCAGCAGCCAGGGCAGATCCTGCGCGCAGCATGAACGTGATCGGGGTCCGCCGGGACGGCGTCTTGCCCGAGCGACGCGGCCGATCCTCGTCGGCGCCGGTCGTCGGAGCCGTCGGCGGCCGCGTTCGACGACCGACAGCCGGCCCCACGCCACCTCCCCCGAGAGGCAGAGGTCGTCGAGCCACTCGGGCCGATAGGACTCGACCCGCTCGGCGAACAGCCGCTCCCAGTCGCCGGCCGGCCACTCAAAGCCCTGGAACTGCTCGATCACCTCGGCGAGACCCGCCCGCCCGTGGAGGCGCGTGGCGGGGCCAGCGTGCCACCAGGCCTGCAAGGAAGCTCACCCACTGCTCCTGGCTGATCGGGCGGATCTTCGGCCCGCCGCCGATCGCGGGTGTAGCTGTGGATGCGGGCCAGCAGCCGGCGGGCGCACCACTGCTCGCCCCGCTCCGGCTCGAAGCTGCCCGCTGATCGCAAACCCGCGTGCGCGAAGCGCCTCGAGGGCGATCTTCACCGAGGACGGCGACAGAGCCCGGTGGCGTCGCGAGCTCGTCCACGGTGACTGGGCCCGAGATCTCGAGGTGGCCTTGCATCAGGGCCACCGCCGCCTCGTCGGCGGCCTCGGCGCCGTGACGCAGTGCAACGAGGCCGGGCGGGAGCGGGTGGTCGGGCATGAAGCGAGCGCCGGGGAACAGGGCCTCGACCTCGCCCCGGCGCTCGGTGGCGCGCCCACAGGACCTCTCGGCCGCTCGAGGTGCACCTCGAAGGCCGCGGCCCGCGCCGGCCGAGGGCCTCGAAATGCTCGCTCCACTGCGGCCGTGGGCGGGCGACGACGAGCGAGCAGAGCACGTCGTGCAGCTCGTCGGGGTCGCGCACGTCGGGGGCCGCCTCGGCTCGCACGCGCGCGATCGCCTCCGGGTCGAGCCGGCCCAGCTCGCGCGGCTCGACCGGCAGTCCCCGGCGCAGCGGCACCGCGCGCGAGCGGCGCTCGCCGATCTCGGTGTCCTCGTCGAGGTAGGTGAAGGGGGCGCCGTTCAGGATCTCGTGCGCGAGCACGCTCGGCTCGACGGTGTCGATGAAGTGCAGGCGAACGGTCCCCTGCTCGAAGCGGCGCACCAGCTGCTTCAGCCCGTCGATGTCCATCGCCTCGTTGAGGCAGTCGCCCATCGTCTCGCGCACCAGCAGGTGCTCGGGGATCTCGATCGGGACCGGCCGGCGCGTTGTCCTGGCAGGCGGCGAGCGCGGGGAACACCGCGGCCATCAGGTCGTCCGCCTCCATGCGCTGGATGTTGAACGGGTTCAGCCGGCCGCCCTTGCGGCGCAGCACCGCCAGCGAGCGGTTGAGGTTCCAGCGCCAGCGGGCGGTGAACATCGGGCTGCGCAGCACGGCCTGGGAGACGGCGTCCTGCACGTTGTGAGAGCGCAGGAACGCGGGCACGTCCTCGAGCGGGAACGAGTGCTGTGGGCCGAGCGACAGCAGCACGGCGTCGTTGCTCGCCGCCGCCTGGAGCTCGAAGTCGAAGTTCAGGCAGAACTTCTTGCGCAGCCCCAGGCCGAGCGCGCGGTTCACCCGCGCGCCGAGCGGCGCGTGGACGATCAGCTGCATGCCGCCGCTCTCGTCGAAGAAGCGCTCGAACACGATGTCCTCATGGCTGGGCAGCACCCCGCCCAGCGCAGCCCGCCCGGTTCGCAGGTAGTCGACGACGCAGGGCGGCGGCCACGCTCATCGACGCCGGACTGCTGCTGCACGAGGGCGACGGCCGCATCTCGCGTCCGTCGGCATCGAGCCGCTCCGCCACGGCGACTCGCAGCCGGGAGACCTCCTCGGAGAGCTCGTCGGTGCGCCCGGGCGCCTCGCCCAGCCAGAACGGGATCGTGGGGTGCCTGCCGGCGGCGTCGCGCACCCGCATGACGCCGTTGGTCACCTGCGCGATCTGCCACGGATGGCTGCCCAGCAGGAACACGTCGCCCTGCATCGACTCGATCGCGAAGTCCTCGTTCACGGTCCCGATGAACACGTCGCCCGGCTCCATCAGCACCCGGTAGTCGCCGGTCTCGGGGATCGCTCCACCCGAGGTCAGCGCGGCCAGCCGAGCCCCCCGGCGGCCGCGCAGGCGCCCGTTGACCCGGTCGCGATGCAGGTAGGCCATGCGCCGGCCGCGCCCGGTCTCGATCCCGGCCGAGACCAGCTCGAGACGACCTCCTCGAACTCCGTCCCGGGTGAGCTCGCGGTAGGGCCAGGCCCGCCTGACCAGCGCGAACAGCTCGTCCTCGGCCACCCCCTCCTCGCCCCTTGCCGCCGCCTCGGCGACGATCTGCTGGGCCAGGATGTCCAGCGGCTGCTCGGGCGGGTGCAGGGCATCGAGGCGCCCCCGCTTGACCGCGGCCAGCAGCGCGGCGCACTCGACCAGCTCGTCGCGGGTGGTCGGGTAGACGACCCCGCGGGGGACGCCGGTGCGGTGGTGGTTGGCGCGGCCCACCCGCTGCAGGAGGGTGGCGATGCAGTGCGGCGAGCCGATCTGGCAGACCAGCTCGACCGGCCCGATATCGATGCCGAGCTCGAGCGACGCGGTGGCCACCAGGGCCCGCAGCTCGCCGGCGCGCAGGCGCTGCTCCACGCGCTGACGGCGATCCCGCGACAGCGATCCGTGATGCGCGGCCACCTGGTCCTCGCCCAGCCGCTCGCCCAGCTCGTGGGCCACCCGCTCGGACAGCTTCCTGGTGTTGACGAAGATCAGGGTGGTTCGATGGCGCGCGACGTGCGCGGCGATCCGGTCGAGGATCTCGCCGAACTGATCGCTGGAGATCGCGGCCTCGAGCTCACCGTCGGGAAGCTCGAGCGAGAGCTCGAGGCCGCGCCGGTGGCCGCTGTCGACGACGGTGGGGAGCGGTTCTGCCGCTCCCACGAGCAGGCGGGCCGCCGTCTGCACCGGCCTGACCGTCGCCGAGAGGCCGATACGCACGGCAGGACGCTCGGTCACCGCCCGGAGCCGCTCGAGCGAGAGGGTCAGATGCGAGCCCCGCTTGTCGCGGGCCAGAGCGTGGATCTCGTCGACGATGACCGTCTCCACGGCGTGGAGGGTCGCCCGCGACCGCTCGGCGGTCAGGTACAGATACAGGGACTCCGGCGTGGTCACGAGCAGATTCGGCGGCCGGCGGACCATCGCCTGGCGCTCATACGACGTCGAGTCACCGGTCCGCAGGGCGACGCTGATCGGTGCCGGCTCGTGGCCCAGCTCGCGCGCCACCTCGGCGATCTGATCCAGGGGCTCCTCCAGGTTGGTGTGGACGTCCACGGCGAGCGCCTTTAGCGGGCTCAGGTACACGACCCGAGTGGCGCCCTCGATCGACTCGCCGGCCTCGTGGGCGTGGTACAGGGCGTCGATCGCGGCGAGAAACCCGGCCAGCGTCTTGCCCGAACCGGTGGGAGCGCAGATCAGCGTGTGGTGGCCGGCCAGGATCGCCGGCCAACCCCCCGCCTGGGCCTCGGTCGGTCCGTCGGGAAACCGCCGCTCAAACCACAGCCGCACCGCCGGATGAAATCGCTCGAGGCTCCCGGGCTCGAGACTCTCGGGCGCATCTGAGACGATCGGTGTTGACGCAAACGAGCTCACAGCCACATACAGACCTTAGCTCTCCCCACCGCCGCCACGCCCACGCGGCACGGCGCCGTCTATGCGGGGCAGCCACGTCCCCACGATCGCCACCGCCCGCCAGTCCGTCTAGCCGCCGTTACGCCGCCGCGGCCAGCACGCGCTCGATGTAGGGGCCGAGCAGCGTGGTGACGGAGGCGGCGGTCATCCCGGTCGGCCCTGCCGGCAGCGCGGCGTAGCTGATCGCCAGGCGCACGAGGCACTCGGCGAGCAGCCTGGCGTCGGCTGGCGCCACGCCGGGCCAGCCGGCGAGGATGATCGCGCAGAGGCGCTCGGTCGCGCTGGCGACGAGCGGCTCGCCCTCGGTGGTGATCAGCGCCAGCAGGCTGTAGGCGCCCTCGCCGGCGAGCAGCGTGCGCACGAGTGGATCCTCGGCGGCGGCGGTGAGGAACACCTCGAACGCCGCCGAGAGCGCCGTCGCCGGATCGTCGAGGTGCTCCCGCACGGCCTGTTCGACGGCGAACAGGAAGCGCTCGCTCTCGCGCAGCACGAGCGCCTGCGCGAACGCCTCGCGCGAGCCGAACTCCTTGTACAGCGTCTGGCGGCTGACGCCGGCCGCGGCCGCGATATCGGCCATCGTGATCTCCGCCCAGGGGCGGCGCTGCAGCTCGTCGCGGGCCCCGTCGAGCAGCGTGTTGCGCAACAGCTCACGCGCGGCGAGCGCGTAGGGGGTGCGCTCTGCGGCGCGCTCGAGGGTTGCCATCTCAGTCCTCCTCGAGCGGCTCGCCTGTACCCGCCAGGGTGAAGTCGAGCTTGTCGCACACGCCACAGTCCGGGCAGACCCACTCAACGGGCACCTCACTCCATGGCGTGCCCGCCGGAAAGCCCTCGCGCGGGTGCCCGGCCTGCTCGTCGTAGGTGTAGCCGCAGCCCGGGCAGCGCCAGCGGCTCACCGCTGTGCCTCCGCGCTGCCGCCGTTCGCACCACCGCTGGCCACACCGCCGCCCGCGCCCGCCGCCACGGCCGATCCATAGCGCGCGAGCACCCGCTTGCGCGCCCGCGGGTGAATGTTCACGCGCTCCAGATCGCCTCCATAATGATCGAGCACGCGATGGTCCATCACGCGGCGCCAGAGTGGAGGGAAGGCGGCGGTGACGATCATGCCGGCATAGCCGGTGGGCAGCTGCGGGCCCTCGTCGAAGTGACGCAGGGCCTGGTAGCGGCGCAGCGGGTTGGCGTGGTGGTCGGAGTGGCGCTGCAGGTGGTAGAGCAGCACGTTCGAGGCGACGCTGTTGCTGTTCCAGCTGTGCTCGGGCGCGGTGCGCTCGTAGCGCCCGTCCTCGCGCTTGCCGCGCAACAGGCCGTAGTGCTCGAGGTAGTTGACGACCTCCAGCAGGGAGAACCCAATCACCGCCTGGATCAGCAGGTAGGGCAGCACCACGACCCCGAAGCCGACGGTCAGCGCGCCAAACAGCACGATCGTCATCGCCCAGGCGTTGAGGATGTCGTTGCCAGGGCTCCAATGGGACTTGCCCATGCGGTCCAAGCGCACCCCCTCGAGCTCCCAAGCCGAGCGCAGGCTGCCGGATACCGTGCGCGGCCAGAAGGCATAAAAACTCTCACCGAGACGTGAGCTGGCGGGGTCATCCGGGGTGGCGACGCGCACGTGGTGGCCGCGATTGTGCTCGATGAAGAAATGCCCATACGCGCTCTGCGCGAGCGCAACCTTGCTCAGCCAGCGCTCGGAGCTGGCGCGCTTGTGGCCGAGCTCGTGGGCGGTGTTGATCGCGATGCCCGAGACCATCCCCATCGTGAACGCCAGCCCGATGTCGTCGAGCACCGAGAGTTTGCCGCTGGACCACAGCCAGCAGGCGAGCACGAGCCCGGCGTACTGGATCGGGATATACAAGTACGTGCACCAGCGGTAGTAGCGATCTTGCTCGAGCCACTTGATCACGCTGTCGGGCGGGTTGCTCGCGTCCATCCCGATCGCCAGGTCGAGCAACGGGAAGATCACAAATACGAGAAACGGCCCGTAGAGCCAGAAGATCCCAAGACCCGTGACTTCGACCAAGCCAAAAGCCAGGAACGGCAACGTGGGCACGAACAGGCCCAGCAACCAGGCATACCGCTTGCGATCGCGCCAGCGCCCTGGCGAAGACGCCGATTTCCCTGAGGGGCCCCCTACCGAGGCCGCCGCCAACGCCCCCTCTGCAACCACGGATGTGTCCGGATCCCTAACCGTCTGCGTGCTCGCGTTCGAAGCCATCTGTGCGCGTCTCCTCGGGTCAACTTTGGACGATACGTAACCAGTCTATACAAAAATCATCAATTTGTAAACTAAAAATACGTTCAACTAGATTCTGTTTATGTATATTCCCGGATACTGGAACTTGAACGCCGCCCCATCCCTCTCCAGGCGGCGTTTGAGGAGGCACTGGCGCTGGCTACTCTCTGCGCCACGTGCCTCCAGGGCGCCGCGGCATCTCCAATGCAGGCCGCGGCGCCCATCAATTGCGCGGCGTCTGTCATCTCCCACGACGCCCGCTGGCTCCCAGGCCGTCAGTGAGGGCGGATCGGATCGAGTCGCGGGTGCGCTCGCCCAGCGCCACTGTCTCTCAGGCGGGGAGGATCTCGGCTGGCGCGATCTCGCTCGAACTGGCCGCGGCTGCAGCCGGTGTCGTGCCCGGCGCGCGCCCGACCGCCGCGGCGCGCCCGCCAACCGCGACGAGCGTTATTCCCGCGAGCAGGCTGGCGGCGATCATGAACTCCCAGGCGACCTTGAAGTCTCCCGCGGTGTGCGGCGTCCCCAGCACCGCGACGAGGATCGCAAAGCCCAGGGCAGAGCCGATCTGACGGCCCGTGGTCTGCACCGCGATCCCAGTCGCCAGCCGCGCGGGGTCGAGCGTCGCGGCGACGGCGCCCGTCAGCGAGGGAATCATCAGCCCGACGCCGACTCCGCCGATCATCATGCCTGGCAGGAAGTCGGCCGCGTAGCGGGGCGCGCCGCTCAGGTGCGTGACCCACCACACGCCGCCGAGGGCGAACAGCAGGGCGCCAGCGGCCCCCACCCGTCCGGGGCCGAAGCGGCTGCCCAGCCGCGCTCCAGGGACCGCCATCGCGGCGGCCATCGCCGGGCCGGGGAAGATCTCCAGGCCCGCGGTGATGATCTGCTTGTGCCAGATGCCGGTAAGGAACAGCACGCTCGCGAGCAGCATCGCGGCGAACGCCACGAAGAACAGCAGCGACCCGAGCGTGGCGAGGCTGAAGGCCCGCACTTTGAGCAACGCCGGCTCGACGATCGGGGAGGGGTGATAGGCGATGCGCCTCCCAACCGTCCCGATCAGCAACGCCGTGAGCGCGAACAGGCCGAGGATGCGCGGGCTCGCCCAGCCCCAGGTCGACCCCTCGATGATCCCGACGACGAGCGTCGCCATCGCTGCGGTCAGGATGCCCGCGCCGAGGAAGTCGGCTCGCTCCGTGTCCGGATGGCGGACCTCGCGCAGCACGCGCCAGCCGGCGATCAGGCTCGCCAGACCGACCGGCACGTTGACGATGAACACCCAGCGCCAGCTCACCTGCACGAGCAGGCCGCCGAGCGGCGGCCCCGCGGCGGCGGCGATCCCGCCGACGGCGGCCCAGATCCCGATCGGGACGTGGCGCTTCTCTGCCGGGAACTCCGGCAGCAGCAAGCCGAGCGAAGCCGGCATCAGCAGGGCGGCGCCGAGACCCTGGACCGCGCGCGCCGCGACGAGCAAGGGGATCGACGGCGCCAGCGCGCAGGCGGCCGAGGCCATCACGAACACGCCCGTGCCGAGCAGGTAGGAGCGCTTGCGCCCGAACGTGTCCGACCAGCGCCCGGCGGCGATCAGGAACGCCGCGAAGACGATCGTGTAGGCGTTCAGCACCCAAGACAGCGAGCGCAGGCTCGTGCCGGGGAACTCCGTGTGGATCTGCGGGAAGGCGATGTTGACGATGAACACGTCGAGGCCGGCCATGAACACGCCGGCAACGACGACCAAGAGAACCTGCCACCTGCGCTCCATGGGTTTCCTCCGATGTTGGGTCTACTCACGCGACTGTCTTTTGCGCTGTCTTCACACGTCATGCCGCCCCGCCCGCGACTGGGTTGCATCACAGAACGCACCCTAACAGAGATCGTTTTATCATGCAACTAAGTGATAGGGTGAAAGGGTGCTGAAAAGCGACTACGCCGAGCAGAACTGCTCGATCGCCCGCTCGCTGGAGCTCGTCGGCGAGCGCTGGACGATCCTGGTGTTACGTGACGTGTTCCTCGGTCGCAGGCGCTTCGATCAGATCCAGCAAAGCCTCGGCGTCGCCCGCAACGTGCTCGCCGCGCGCCTGGACCGGCTCGTTGCCGAGGAGATCCTCGAGAAGGTGCCCTACCAAGAGCGCCCGCTGCGCCACGAATACCGGCTGACCGCAAAGGGCGTTGACCTGTGGCCCGTGACCGTCGAGCTGCTGCGCTGGGGCGACCGCTACGCCGCGCCCGACGCGGGCCCGCCGATCGTGCTGCGCCACAAGGGCTGCGGCGGTGAGCTCGGCGAGGGTCGAGTCTGCGCGCGCTGCGGCGATCGCCTGCAGGCAAGCGATGTCCGCGCCGAGCCCGGCCCCGGGGCCGGCGTGCCTCGACGGTCGAAAGCCCGCGTGGCTCGACGGTCGCGGGCCGGCATGACCCAAGCGTGACCCAACGCACCGCTGCCGGCGTGGCTCAGCCGTCGGCGAAGGGTGCGATCGGCACGCCGTGATCGTGCTCGCGCATCCCCAGCTCATAGACCGCGCCATGCGGGGTGTGCAGCGTGCGCGAAGGGCTGCCCGGCTTGCGCACGATCAGCTCGAGTGCGGCGATCGAGCAGTTCGCCACGTCGTGCTCGCCCCCATCGGGATCGGCATAGCGCCAACCGGCGACTGACTCCGCGGGATCCTCGACGCGCGCGTCGAGCACCAGCCCTCCGGCGGCTGGAAGCGTGAGCTTGCAGGTCCTGGCCGTCTCGGCCACGCGCAGCCCCCGTGCGCCCAGGCCACCGATGCGGTGGCGCTGTCCCTCCAGCGATAGTGCGCCATTGGCCACCCAGGGCGTCATCCGTCCCGCCACGCGCAGGCGGCCGATGGCGAGGTCCAACCACGCCTCGGGTTCCTCTGCGAAGCCCACACCGTGCAGCCAGATCCAGCGCTCGGCGTGCTCGGCGCCCCAGTTGTGACCCACCATCCCCGGCCAGTCGCGCAGCTCGATCGGCTCCCGTCCGTCGAGCTCGAGCGTCCCGTTGAAGCGAGCCGCGGGTAGGGGGCTCGAGAGCTTGGTGCGCGGCAGCGGCGCGCGGTACATCCAGCGCCTCGGGAGGTGGCGGAGCTCGGGCTCGGTTGAGAGGAAATTCAGCGACCAGCTCGCCTGACCGCATGTCCCCTGAGCATCCGCGGTGCTCATCCGTGAGTCGCCCACCGCGATCCAGCCACCGATGGGTGAATGCAGATCTGCGGTGCTGAGCTTGGCCATGAACGGCCGTCCGCGGGTTGCGTCGAAGACCGTGCACCACACCGAGCCGCGTGGTGGCTGACCTGGCCGCTTGTGCACGGTGTAGCGGATCCAGACGCTCACAGGGTCCTCGGGTGAGACGGCGCGCAGGTAGAACGACTCGTACATCCCCGCGCGCCGGGGTGCTCCGGGGAAGACTGCAGCGACCGGCATCCGGATGATCCTAACCGCGCGGGAACTGCGAGGATCGGGGCGTGAATCGTGACCCGCTCGTCGAGCTCCCGCCTGAGTTGGCTCCGCCCGGAGCGAATGCCGCGGGGGACGCAAACGCCATGGTGCCCCCAAACGCCAAGGCACGCAACGCCATGGTGCCCTCGAACGCCGGAGCGGACGGGGGCGCGCGTTTCGTGCTGGGGATCGACGGCGGCGCGACGAAGACGCTCGCCGCGGTGCTGGATCTGCAGAGCGGGGCGCTGCACCTCGGCCAGGGTGGCCCGAGCAACGAAGACGCGGTCGGCACACGGGCCGCGGTCGGAGCGCTGCTTCAGGCCGCGGACGAGGCGACCGGGAAGGCCGGCATCGCCGGGGAGCAACTGGACGCGGCGGTGATCGCGCTCGCCGGCACCGATACGGCCGCTGTGGCCCAGCACTTGCATGCGCAGCGCACCGAGGAGTGGATCGTCGTCAACGATGTCGTCGCGGCGTGGGCCACGGCGACGGGTGCGCAGCCCGGGATCGGGGTGATCTCGGGCACCGGCAGCAACGTGCTCGGGGTGGGCGCGGATGGGCGCGCCTGGCGGGCCGGTGGCTGGGGGCATCTGCTGGGAGATGAGGGCAGCGGCTATTGGCTGGGGATCGAGTCGATCAAGGCGGCGCTGCGCGATCGGGATGGCTCGGGCCCCGCGACCGCGCTGAGTGAGGCGGCTGTCGAGTTCTTCGAGGTCGCGGATGTGCAGGCGCTCGCTGTGCGCGTCTACTCCAAGCCGCTGTCCAAGAGCGAGATCGCGGCATTTGCCACCGAAACGGGACGGCTCGCCGAGCAGGGCGATGCGGTTGCCCGCGAGTGCTACGAGCGGGGCGCGGGGCTGTTGGCAGAGCAGATCGCCGCGGTGATCCGCCGCACCGGCCTGACCACCGGCTCCGCCGGCGGTGCCCGCGCCTTCCCCGTGGGCTTGATCGGCAGTGCCTTCAAGGCCGGCGCGGTGTTCGTCGAGCCGCTCACTCGGGCTGTGCACGAGCTGGCTCCGCGGGCGCGGGTGTCCGTCGTGGAGATGGCCCCGGTCGGCGGCAGCCTGCTGCTCGCGCTGCGCGCGTGCGGTTGCGAGGGCGCGCTGGCCGGAGCGGAGCTGGGTCAGCTGGTCGACGAGGCCCTTGCTGCCGAGTCGATCTGCTGACTACCTGACTTCCCCTCGGCGCCTGGGATCTCAGCCCTGGCCGGCCACCAGTGCCTCGATCGCGCTCCGATCGCCGATCGCATCCGCGCCGACTCCGCCGATCCGGATCGCCGCCGCCGCGTTGCCGTAGGTCGCGGCCTGCTCGGGGGAGTGACCTTCGTGGAGAGAGGTGAAGAAGGCCGCGGCGAACACGTCGCCCGCGCCGAGGTCATCACGGGGGTGGGCGACCGCTGGAGCCTGCACCCGAGTGACTGAGCCATCGGGCAGGTAGACGCTGGTCGCGCCCGCTCCAGCCGTGACCGCGAGCACCGCGCCCCCATCCGTCGCCGCGCTGAGCAGTGGCGCGCAGGCGGCGCGCTCGTGCTCGCTGAGCACGACCGCGGAGCAGCCGTCGGGGAGGAGGTGATCCAGCGAGCTTCGATCGGTGGGCAGTGGCGCTGGCACGATCTCGCCGTCTCCATCCTCGTCCCACGCTGCGCGCGAGCCCCTGCGGGGTGAGCCCGACGAAGTCGGCTTGCCCCTGCCACCTGGCCGTACTCTCGCGGGCGACTGGCGCGAAGTGCAGGATGGAGGTGTCCACCGCGATCGTCTCGGCGATCGGCCCGGCCCAGGCGAGCACCCGCTGGGTGCGTTGCGCATCCGACCAGGACGTCTGCAGTGTCGTGGTGGCCGGCGCCGGGATGATGCGCAGCTCGAGCTCTTTGCGATAGGGCTCCAGCAGCGCTTCGATCTCTGTGGGCGAGCCCTGCGTGACGATCAACGTTCGCAACCCGAGCCGGGCGGCTTGGAGCGCGCTGTAAAACGCTCCGCCGCCCGGACGGCGCGAGGAGTCGGCGGCCAGCACATCGACCGTCACGTGCCCGACGGTGACGTAGTCGAAGGACCTCACCGGCGTCGCCTGTGACCGCGCCTCGCCCGTGCCGGTCGCCCTGCAAGTTCCATTTCACACCCTGGGCATCCGCGACCGCAAGGGCGCATCCTTGCAAACATGCGCGATTCGCCCTGGTTCCGCACCAGCCCGCCTGAGCCCATCGCGGTACCGGGCAGGTCGATCTCCGGTCTCCAGTACGACCACATCAAACATGCCTCTCGCCTGTTCCGGTAGCCGATCGCCCCGATGAACCACGCACATCTCAACTCCTCATCTTCGCCGCGGCGCCTGGCCACCTGCGTGGGTGTGCTGGTGGCCGTCTCGCTGTTGCATCAGGCGCCCGCGTCGGCCGCCTCCAATCACTCGGAGCGCTCTCCCTATCCAGCGGGCGCCCAGCGCCCCGCCAAAGTGGCTCGGGCCGTCGAATACGCCCACCCGGCTAGGGGCCGTCCGGCCCGCCAAGCGAGCGCGGGCGGCACGAGCGCCCCCGGCACGAAGGCCGCCAGCAAGAAGCCGTCCAAGCATGCCTCCAAGAAGCCGAAGCTGCCGATCGACGCCGAACGCGGGCAGCTCGCGTTCGAGGCGATGCAGAAGACCTACTACATCGAGGGCTCAGGGCTCTATCAGGGGGAACCGTTCTCTTTCCTGTGGCCGTTCTCGCAGGCGCTGGCGGCCACCGTGAGCATGGCCAACATACCGAGCTTGAAGACCACTTTCGCCCATGAAATCAATGCGCGACTGATCGGTTTGAAATCGTATCTGGACCTCGACAACTCGGGCGCCCCGGAAGGGACCTTCACGAGCACGCTCGCCGCCTACGACGGCACCGTGGCGCCCCCGGAAGGGCCGGGCGGAGCTAAGTACTACGACGACAACGCGTGGGTCGGGATCGAGCTCGCGCGCATGTACGAGTTGACCCATGTCCCGGGCGTGCTCGGCGGCGCCGAGGCGATCATGGCGTTCGAGATGGCGGGCTGGGACACTCAGCCGGGGATCGCCTGCCCGGGCGGTATTCCGTTCTCCAACACCGCCGAAAACAACGAACGCAACACCGTCACTGATGCGCCCACGGCCGAGCTCGGGCTGCAGCTGTACAAACTGACCGGCGATGCCCAGGATCTGCAGTTCGCCGAGATGGCCTACGAATGGGTGCGCGCCTGTCTGACGGAGTCAAATGGCCTGTACGCCGACCACATCGGTGTGCACGGGACAATCGAACCGACGGAGTGGAGCTACAACCAGGGCACGATGATCGGCGCCGGCACGTTGCTCTACCAGGCCACTGGAAACAGCGCCTACCTGTTCCAGGCCCGTCAGACCGCCAAGGCGGCGCTCGCGTATTTCACCCCCGAACGATTGGGCTCAGAAAACCCGTTCTTCGTATCTGTGTACTTCCGCAACCTGCTCTACCTGGACTCGGTCACCCGCGACCCGCCCGGGGCGAGCATCGTGCAGGGCTATGTCAACTACGCCTGGGAACACCTGCGGTTGAGCGATGACGTGTTCGTCGCCGGCTCGCCCGCCACCGCGCAGCTGCTGGACCAGGCCGCGATCGTGCAGGACTACGCGCTGCTCTCGAGCGCTCCGAGCACCTACTTCTAGAACCGCGTCTGGGCCGCGCGCAACCCCGCGCGCAACCGCCCGCTCCGTGGGCAGAGTAGGCTCCCGGCGAATGACTGACGCCACGAACCTGATCACCGCCGAAGGCCTCCAGAGCCTGAACGCCGAGCTGGCGGAGCTCGAGGGGGAGGGGCGCAGAGAGATCGCCGAGCGGATCAAAACCGCGCGCGAGTGGGGGGATTTGAAGGAGAACAGCGAGTATCACGACGCCAAGAACGAGCAGGCGCATCTGGAGACGAAGATCGCGCGGGTTCGCGAGAAGATCGCCTCGGCGGTCGTCGTCGAGGACACGCCTGTCGCGGGCGGGGTGGTCGGCTTCGGCTCGACGGTGCACGTGCGCGACGAGCACGGCGCCGAGCACACGTGGCGGATCGTCAGCTCTCACGATGCCGCTCCCGCCGAGGGCCGACTCTCGGCCGACTCACCGGTCGCGACCGCCCTGCTCGGGCGCGGCCCAGGCGACAGCGTCTCAGTCGCGCTGCCGCGGGGCAAGCGCAAGTTCACCGTCCTCAGTGTCGACTGAGCCGGCCGTCCGCGCCATTGGGCACAGCCGGTCCCCGCGGCGCGCTTGAGCGCTCGGATGATGCACCTGGGCCCTCGGACAGGGCGCCTGAGCCCTCTCCCAGCACCTCGATGCCGCGCTTGGGCTCGGCGAGGGTGGCGATGAACGCCTCCACCACCTTGGCGTCGAACTGCGTGCCGGCGCATGCCTGCAGCTCGCGGAGTGCTTGCGCTGGTGCGATCGCGCGGCTGTAGGCACGATTTGAGGTCATTGCGTCGTAGGCGTCGCAGACGAAGATGATGCGCGCTCCCAGTGGTATCTCCTCACCCTTCAGGCCGTCTGGGTAGCCACCGCCGTCGAAGCGCTCGTGGCTCGAGCGTACGAGGCGCGCCACCGGGCGCAGGGCGCTGGCCGCCATCAGGATGCGCTCGCCGAGGATCGTGTGCCGGTGCATGAACTGCCACTCCACCTCGTCTAGTGGGCCGGGCTTTGCGAGGATCGCATCGGGGATCGCGATCTTGCCCACGTCGTGGAGCTCCGCCGCGCGGGCGAGCACATCGAGCTCTTCTCCTTCGAGGCCCAGCTGCCGTCCGACGGCGAGCACGAGCGCGCCCACCCCGCGTTGGTGCTCTTGCAGGTCTGGGTAGCGCTCGTGGAATGCCTGCAGCAGCACGTCGCGCAGCTGTAGGGCGGCGCTGCCTTCGCGGGTCTGGCCCTTGCGCGCGTACAGCCGCTGGTCGGCCAGTTGCAGGACCGCGGCCGAGTCGCTGCCCTCGGCTGGGATGCTCACCTCGCCGTGCGCCGCGCCGATCGAGAAGCCCGGTCCGCGCTCGGAGAGGGCCGCCACGCTCCCCGACACCAGCGCATCGTCTCCAGCCGTTGCTCTGAGCAGCACGCAGAACTCATCGCCCCCCATTCGATAGGCGTTTCCGTGTGCGGCGACGATCGCGCTCAGCTTGGCGCTCAGTCGCGCCAGCAGCGCGTCGCCGGCCGGGTGACCATAGGTGTCGTTGTAGCGCTTGAAGCCGTTGAGGTCATACAGGATCAGCTGCCACGACTCGCTTGCGCTGCCCATCCGGCAGGCGAGCTCGAGGTCTTCCATCAGCGCCCGGCGGTTGCCCAGGCCGGTCAACGGATCGGTCAGCGCCAGCAGCCGCGAGCCGACGAGCATCGTCAGGTTCTCGCGCACCGTGAACATCAGCCGCGCGCTCACGACGAGCACCGTGGCCGTGGCGAGGATCAGCGCTCCCAACGTGAGCTGGTGGTGGAGGTTGCCGTAGATGAACACTCCCAGCGCGGTGAGCAACGACACGGCCGGCACCGTTACCAGCCGCCAATCCTCGACCCGCCTGCGTGTCGGCCGCGGCCACGGCGTCCAGGCGGCGATCGCCAGCAGGAGCGCGGCGGCGGGCCACAGACCCTCGACCCAGGTGTCCGGCTGATAGCTGTGGCTGGCGATTTGATAGAGGTGGGTCGAGTCGGCAACCCCGCTCAACAGCATGCTCGCCGCGATCAGCAGCCATACGCGTCCCGGGCGCCACCCGGTCATGCCGAGCGCGCCGATCGTGAAGATCAACAGGAGCAGGTCGGCGATCGGATAGGCCAGTGCAATCGCCACCGAGCCGACGTCACCGTGGGCTCCTCTGAGGAGTGGAGGCAGGATGACCGCCGCCGCGAGCGTGGCGGCGCCGAGGCCGCCGATCAGGCCGTCCAGCCAGATGCTGATGCGCAGCTCCCGCAGGTGCGCTCCGAGGAGCAGCATCAGCGCGGTGTAGACGCAGAGATAGAACGCGATGTAGAACGCGTCCGCCGGAGAGGCGCTGCCCGAGGCCGCATTGGGTCCTTCGACGAACAGCATGAAATAGAGTTCGCCCAGGCTCCAGCAGAGCACCCCAGCGCCCATCATCAGCCAGGCTGAGCGCTGCGCCTTGATCGCGATCGCGCGCGCGATCACGGCAAGGCCCGCGCCGAACATCAGCACGTTGTAGACACCGTCGTCGAACAGGTCGTCGAGGTGCTTGCCGCCGAGGTTGACGGTGGTGTGCAGCACCAGTACTCCCAGTCCTCCTAGGAGGAAGGCGAGAAACAGGTTCGATGGTGTCGTTCGAGTGCGCATGGCCGGAGCTGGCCCCGTCTTTCACATCGACCGCTTGCGCACGCTGCTGGAGTGTCCGGACCTGCAGTGGCCCCTTGGAGTGTGGCTCTTTATTACGCTTGCATTACGCGCGAAACGCGCGCGTGGGCGCGACGGACACGCCGGGTGAACTTCTTGGGCTTGCGCCGGTACAGGCGCTCCCCTTCGTGCAGCGCCCGCTTGCGCAAGCGTCTGCGACGCTGTGCGATCTTTCCCAGCAGCGCCTTGCGCGCTCGTCTGCCACGCTTGCCTTTGAAGGGGGCTTGCCCGGGCGGGGGCAGTTGGGCGGCGAACACCACCAGATCGTGCTCCTCGCCCAACGAGTCGCCGAGCTTCTCGGCGCGGCGGGCGAGGGGGCGTAGGCCCAGAATCTCAGCGGCGTAGCGCAGATCCTTGACGCGTTTGCGCCACTCGTGCAGCTCGCGTGCGCCGCCCTTGCCGCGCGCGAGTAGACGCTTGCGCTCGCGCCCCTGCCGGTAGACCCGCCGCAGGTCGTGCTCGACCATCGAGATGCCGGACCGGTCGGGGAGAACCCAGCACCGGGCGCGTTCGCGCAGGTCCCTGAGCTCGCGCAGCACCTCCGCTCGCGTGGCTTGATCGTCGAGCGTCCGCTGCGCCGCCGCCGCGCGCTCGGCCACGAGCAGCTTGCGTAGCTCGATCAGCGAACGCTGGCGGGCGAGCTTTCGCGGGTGGCGCTGCAGGAGCGCGTCGAGCGTCTCGACCATCACCTCCGCGTCACGTGCACTGGCCAACCGCCCGGCCGCGTCGCGCAGGATCGCGTGCTCGCGCTTGAATCGCGGCTCGCCCAGATCCTCGCGCAGCAGTCCCACCAGCGCGCGCAGGCGCTTGAGCGCCTTGCGCGTCTCATGGATCGCCCGCGCGTCGAGCACGTCGAGCGCCCTTCCGTCGAGGTCCCCATCGAGATCCCCATCACGCGCGAGCAGCCCATCCCCATCACGCGCGAGCAGCCCATCCCCGTCGCGCGCGAGCAACCCATCCCCGTCACGCGCGAGCAGCCCATCCCCATCACGCGCGAGCAGCCCATCCCCATCACGCGCGAGCAGCTCGATCGCAAGATCGAGTTGGCCGAGCGCCATCCGTCGCAGCGCCTCGCCCAGCGCCTCGCCGGGCAGTTGGGTGAAACGGCGCTCGCGCCCCAGCTGCTGCTTGGCCTGCCGCTTGGCCGAGCGGCGGGTGCGCTCGGCCTGCGCGAAGGCGACGCCGATCCCCACGGCGACGGTCGCCACGAGGGTTGCGGCGAGCGGCGCAACAATGGAGGAATGTCCAAGCTGCCGCCCGCCCAATGGTGGACGGTGCGCCGCGCGGCGAACCGCAAGCCGGCGACGTACCGATGTCCAATTTGCGGCCATCACCTACCCGCGCTCAGCGAGCACATGCTGATCGCCCCCGAAGGTGACACGCGCCGCCGTCGCCACGCCCACAGCGAGTGCGTGCTCGCCGCCCGCTCACGCGGGGAGCTCCCGTTGCGCGATGAGTGGCAGCGCACCCAGCCACGCCCACCGTCGCTATGGCGGCGTCTGCTGCGGCGCGGGTAGCGGCGCGGGGCCGTCGGCCGGCCCGCACGAGCTCGGTCGCGATCGCTCAGCCTCCCCAGACCTTCGTGTGCTCGGGCTCGACGCGGATGATCACGCGCTGTTCGCCGGGCTGGCGCAGCGGGTACTCCTCAGCGCCCATGTACTTCTTCGCCAGCGCGTCGATGTGCGCGTCGGCGCCCTCGTGCGTGCGCTCGGCGACCGTCCCGCGGATCTCCACGTACTCGTACGGGTTCTCCATGTTCTGGACCGTCAGCGTCACGCGCGGATCGCGCTCCAGGTTGCGCGGCCACGCGCGTCCCTCGGCCGTGTTCAGTACCGGACGCCCGTCCTGCACATCGACCCATACGGGAACGCCGTGCACGGTGCCATCCGCGCGCAGCGTGGCGACGTGGCAGAAGTTCTTCCCCTTCAGCAGCTCCTCGGCACGACCATCGATCGTTGCGCTCATGCAGACGACCCTTTCCTGTGGTGGTTGACCACCACCACGATACGGCGTCTCACATCGCCACAGGGCCTCTCGACCACCCGATAGGGCGTCTCACACTGCCACAAGGCCTCTCGGCTACTGGCGGCTGCTTACCGAGGGGATCGAGTCGAGCGGGACCAGTTCGCCGTTGTTGAGCTGGAAGCGCACGGTCGCCTGGCCGCCGCTGGAGAGGGCATAGGCCAGCGTGACTTCGGTGTCGCCCTGGCTCACCACGTGGATCTGAGCACTGGGCTGCTTTGCGTCGGTGCCGATGTAGCGGCCGTCGACGAAGAAGAACGCCTGCTGGCCATTGCCTTCGGCCGAGCCGGTGCGCGTGCCGATCAGCACGCGCAGGGTTTGGTTCGAGTGGTAGTCGGAGGCGGCATTTGTGGTGAAGCCCTTCGCGCCCAGGACCGCCTCGGCGCCGCTCAGCCCTTCCGCGGTTGCGGTGGTGCCGGTGCCTGTGTGCGTAAATGCCGGCTCCGGAGCGGTGCGCGTGGTGGTTGGGCCCGAGGTGCCCCCGCTTTCGCTCGGTGCCGGGGCCGTGCTCGTCGGCGTGCTCGCTCGGGTCGTGGTCTTCTTAGGTTGCGTGGTGGCCGTGGTCGTGTCCGTGCTCTGTGCCGGTGGAGCGCCGGCGACAGAGACCGTCTTCGTGGCACCGCCGCATCCGCCCAGCAGCACCGCGAGGGTCACTCCCAGTAGCAGCACGGGGGTGCTCTGAAGGCTTCGTCTCATCGCCTAGATGGTATTCGCTGCGGGTTGCGCACCTCCTCGCTTCAGACTTTTGGCAGACGCGGGTGTTGCCGCTCACGCTACGACGGCGGCCAGAGCGCCGGACACTGACCGTGGGGCTATCGTCTCCAAGCGACACCCCGTCCATGCGGCCATTCCAACAACGGAGGTCACTATGAGCAATATCGATGAGGAGATGGTCGTGGCTCATTTCATCGTTTCCGATGATGTGGAGCGTTCCCGCCGTTTCTATACCGACGTACTTGGCGGCAAGACGGTTATCTCCAGCGAGGCGGGTGACGAGGTGACGTACGTGGCGCTGGCCAACAGCTGGATCATCATCAACGTCGGAGGCGGTCCCACGGACGACAAGCCGACCGTCACGCTGCAGACGCCGCCGGACCCAGATCGGGTGAGCAGCTTCCTCAACATCCGGGTCGCGGACATCCAAGCTGTGTACGCCGAGTGGAGCGACCGGGGCGCCAACTTCCTGACGCCGCCCAAGCAGCACGAGACCGAGATACGCTGCTACATCCGCGACCCCGACGGCTACATCATCGAGGTGGGCCAAACGACGCTGGCCAGAGGCTGGCGTCCACCGTCTTGACCTTCCTCGAGGCTGCCATTTGACGTTCTTATTAGCGACTGCTAATCTCCTGCGAAACGTAGTTAGCACTCGCTGAGATTGGAGCTTCGAATGACCGATGAGCGCAGGAGCAACGGCTGGACCTTGGGAATCGTCTCGGTGGCGCTGTTCATGGCC
Organism: uncultured Solirubrobacterales bacterium; assembly: GCA_963804555.1. Lineage (GTDB taxonomy): Bacteria > Actinomycetota > Thermoleophilia > Solirubrobacterales > Solirubrobacteraceae > Palsa-744. Next base: position 30,429 of record CAWDQX010000002.1, on the reverse strand, counting down.
GTGCTCGACAACCTCGTTGTGAGCGTCGCGCTGCCCACGATCCATCGCGAACTTGGTGCCTCGATCCAGTCGCTCGAGTGGACCGTGAACGCGTACGTGCTCGCCTATGCGGTGCTGCTCTTGACGGGCGCCGCGCTCGGCGATCGCTTCGGGCGCAAGCGGATGTTCGTGATTGGCCTGGCGATCTTCACCGCGGCCTCGGCTGCCGCCGCGCTGGCGCCGAACACCGACCTGCTCGTCGCCGCGCGTGCTGTGCAGGGAGCCGGCGCCGCGATCCTCACGCCGCTCACGCTCACGCTGCTCGCGACCGCCTTCCCCGCCGAGCGGCGCGGGATGGCGATCGGCGTGTGGTCGGGGATCAGCGGGATCGCCGTGGCGATCGGCCCGCTCGTCGGCGGGGCGGTCGTGCAGGGCATCTCCTGGCATTGGATCTTCTGGATCAACGTCCCGATTGGGATCGTCCTGATCCCGCTCGCCGCGCGCCAGCTGACGGAGAGCCGCGGGCCCTACGGGACGCTCGACCTGCCCGGTTTGGGACTCGCCCTGCCGGGTGCGTTCGGGCTCGTGTTCGGGCTCGTGCGCGCGCAGTCGCTGGGCTGGATGAGCGCCACGGTCCTGGTCTCGATGATCGGCGGCGTGCTGCTGCTCGCCGGCTTCGTCTTGCGCGAGCTTCGCACGAGCGAACCGATGCTGCCGATGTCGTTCTTCGGGAAACGCTCGTTCGCTGTTACCAACGTAGCCTCCTTTAGCATGTACTTCGGGATGTTCGGGTCGATCTTCTTCCTCTCCCAGTACATGCAGAACGTGCTCGGAAACTCACCACTGCAGGCTGGCCTGAAGCTGCTCGTCTGGACGGGCGCCACGATGCTCGTCGCGCCGCTCGCGGGCGTCTTCTCCGAGCGCCTCGGCAGCCGTCCGTTCATGTTCGCGGGCCTGTCGCTGCAGGCGGGCGCGCTGGCGTGGTTTGCCTCGATGGCCTCCACGCGCCTGCCCTACTCGCACATGCTCGTCCCGTTCGTGATGGCCGGCGCCGGCATGGCGCTCGTGTTCGCGCCCTCCGCCAACGCGGTGCTCGCCTCCGTGCGCACCGAGCAGGCCGGTCAGGCTTCCGGCGCCAACAATGCGATCCGCGAGATCGGCGGAGTGTTCGGGGTCGCCGTACTCGCCTCGATCTTCACCGGGGCTGGGGGATACGCCTCTCCGCAGGCTTTCGTCAACGGCCTGATCCCGGCGCTGTGGGTGGCCGTGGCCGTGCTTGGGGCGGGCGCGTTTGTCGTGCTCGTGCTCCCGTTCCGCACGCAGGCATCCGTCGATGCGGCGCTCCCGGCGGATCTCGGGCTCACGGCGAATGCGGCGATCGTGGCATCCTCCGATAGCGCGGCGCCGTCCGCTGGCGCAACAGTGGCCGACGGCGTGCTCGTGGCGCTCGCGGGGGAGGCGGCGTGAGCACGACATCTCCTCCCATTCGCCGGCGGGTCCCGGCCGCCGAGCGCCGCGAGGAGTTGATTGCCGCCGCCGTGCACGAGTTCGCGCGCGGTGGTCTGCACGGCACCCCCGTCGAGCGCATCGCGCGGCGCGTGGGCGTCGCGCAACCGTATGTGTTCAGTCTGTTTCCATCTAAGCGCGAGCTGTTCCTGGCGGCTCTGGAGCGAGGCTTCGAGCGGGTTGCCGACACCTTTCGCCGCGCCGCCGAGGACTATCGCGAGGGGCGCGCCCCGGAGGAGTGCGAGGACACGATGCAGGCGATGGGGATGGCCTACAAGGAGTTGCTCGCCTCCGACCGCGACTACCTGATGCTCCAGCACCAGTCCTACGCCGCCTGTGACGACGAGGTCGTGTGCGCGTGCGTGCGGCGACGCTACGCCGAGCTGATCGAGCTGGCGCGGGAGCTCTCAGGCGCCGACGCGGAGCGCCTGAACGAGTTCTTCTGGCACGGCATGGCGCTCAACGTCGCGGCCGCGCTCGGGGTCGAGGATCTGTCGATCGACTGCCCCTGGATCCAAGCTGAGCTCGGTTGAGCGCTCGGCACGCCGGCAAGCTGGGTTGCGCTGAGGGTTCCGAGGGGTAGGATCAGGCGATGGCATCACCCGCGCAGACCCCAGCTGAGAGCCGCAGCCGGCGCGAGCTGGCGCGTACGGGAGCGCTCTTGGTGCTGGCGGTTCTGATCACGCTGTTCGCCGTTTTCAACCTCAAAGAGGTCAAGGTCAGCTATGTCTTCGGCCACGGTAAGGCGCCGCTGATCATCGTGATCGTCATCTCCCTGCTCGTCGGCATCGTGCTCACCCACTTCGCCGAGCGTCGCGGGGCCAAACGCCGCTAGCTGAGCCCGCTCACCCCGGTCTCGCGCCGGTCTGAGGCGGGTCTCAGTTGTCCTTCATCACGAGTTCGGCGGCCGCCTCGGCGCCGATGAACGGTGCGAGCACGACGTAGGTCAGATAGTCCGTGAGCGCTGGAAGCCGTTGGATCTGCTCGCCCACGACCTGACAGCGGATCGTGTGCCAGATCGCGCCCGCGACACCATCGACCGCGAACATGCCACCAGCCCCCTCGGGAGCTCCCTCGGTGAGCAGCGTGGCGATTTCCTGGACGAGCTCGTGGTTGCGCTCGATCGCCTCTGGCTCGGCGGCGTACACCTCCGCGGCGATCATCTGGGCGTGGAGCGGGTGTTCGGCCATGTGGCACATCAGCGCGCCGATCGTCCGGCGCACCGCACGGGGCCAGTCGTCGCCGACCAGCTCGGGGTCGGCGGTCAGCGCCAGGAGCTCGTCGCTCATCGCGTCGAAGGCGGCCAGGAAGCACTCTTGCTTGTGCTCAAAGCACTCGAAGAAGGAGTCGATTGAGACGCCTGTCTCGTCGGCGATCTGTGACGCGCTGAGTTCTCTGTAGTCCTCGAGCACGGTGAGCCTCAGCACACACTCGAGCAAGCGCGCACGAACTTCCAAATGCGAGGCACCGCCGCCCGAGTGCTCGTTGCCGTTTGTGGCGTATCCATTCGCGGTGTGTCCGTTTGAGGAGTAGCCATTTGTGGCATGCCCGTTTGTGGAGCGGACGCTCACGCGCGCGTGTTCGGCCAGGCGCGCGGCCATGTGCTCGGGCGCGGACGTTCCGAGGAGCAGTGTCCACCGCAGCAGCTCCTCGGTCAGGGCTGGGGTCTTCTCAGCTCGCTCGCCTGGGCGCAGGCGCACAGACATCACTTCGTACACGCCCCCGACGATCCCCCTGACAACGGGGAGCGGGAGGGCGCTCGCCTCGGGCGCGTGCGCGAAGCTGCGCAGGAGCATTTGCTCGAAGGTCGCGGTTGCCCGGCACAGGTGGAGCATGCCCGCGGCCCCGGCCATCGGCGCTTCGGCCAGGGTGGCGCCCTGAGAGCTGCTCCCAACCTCCTCGGTGAACTGTTCGAAGGCGGCGCGCAGGCGGTTCTCGAGGGTACCGTCCGCGGCTCGGTAGGCCTCGTTGACCAATTTGACCGTGCGGGCTGCGACCAGGTCGAAGGTCGTTAGAAAGCACTCCTCCTTGTTCGCGAACTGTTCGTAGAAGGACCGGCGCGAGACGCCCGCGAGAGCGAGCACCTTCTTGATACTCCTCTTTTCATATCCGTCCTGGGCGATCGTCTCGATCATCGCCCCGTGGATGCGGGTTCGCTGATTGCGAATGACCTCGTCGCGGGCGAGTCTGTGAGGACCGCGGGGGAGGCGCTTGTAGAGGGGAGCTATCCCGCCGGCATGCTCCTCAAGCTGCGACAACGACGCTACCCCTCCCGATGTCATTTGACCCCTCCCTCTCCGAATCCCCTGAGCCGACCTCTCGAGCCAGAGCACCACTGCGATGTTCTCTGGCAGCACACATCATTTCATGTCGGCGAGTTTAATCCAGAGGGAACCGTCTCCTCGCCTCAGTGCAACACGACCTTCAGCGCGAGGATCGCCAGCCCCATCGTCATTCCGGCGCCGGCGTCGAGCAACAGCTCGCCCGGCGTCGCCTGGGCGCGAATCCCGGCCAGCAGCTCGAATCCGATCAGGCTCCCGACCGCGCTCCACAGCGCCACTTCGACGCCGCTCGCCAGCGCGACGCCGAACGCCCAGGTGAGCGCCAGCGCGAGCAGCGGGAGCGTGGCGCCCGCGAGGATTGCCGCCTCGTCGATCAGCGCCCGCCACAATGCCTTGGCGCTGAGGCGCTCGTGCGTCTGCAGGCGGTGCCCGAGAACATCCGCATAGGCGTGGGCCAGCCAGTAGAGGCAGAGCGCGATGATCACCGAGCCGAGGGTGTCCGCGTAGCTCTCGTGACGTCCGCTCTCGGCGGCCAGCAGCGCGCCGATCGCGAGCACTCCGTAGATCACGCTCGCCGGGTTCCTCGCCGGCTCGATCCAGTCGATCGCCCGGCCGAGCAAACCACGCGGGGTCGTGTCTCGAGACGATGGAGGGAGGGGGGGAGGAGAGGGGACTGGCTCGGTGATGCGCAGATTATTGCTGCTTCGTGGATCCAGTGACGATGGCGCTTACGCCATGAGTTGACGCGAAATGATTTTAATGTGTATATTGCTTATCCGACACCCAAGAACACGTATGGAACATCAACACACAATTCACTCACTGAAGGCGCTTTTGCCGCCCGCCGGTATCCCCTGTTCGTTTACGGGTAGCCGGCGCCGGCCCGATTGCCTCTCCCTCGTTCGGAGGCTCATGCGATAGCAGTACAAGCTCGCATGCGCACGCCAGACGAGGGCGGCCCAGTGGGTCGCCCTTTTTGTTGCTCTAAATCGATAAATCCAAATCACAACCGCCGCAAAGGTGATGCCCAGCTTGAAAAAAACACGAATCGATATAGGCCCCTCCCGCGAGAGAAAGGCCCGGCGTTCAGGCGCCGGCACCGGGCTCCAGCACCCCTCCACGTAGGACACGATCCACGTAAGACGTGATCCATTTAGGACACGATCCCACGTAGGACACGATCCAGGGTCAAAGGGTGGGAGAGAGGCTCTGAAAAGTGAATACGAAGATTTTTCGATGTGGAGAGCACACGATGCTCGCCACATCAACAAGCGTGCGCGGTAGAGAAACGGCCATCTCGCGAGTTTCATGGGCTCGAGACAGCAGGTTCAACTCCTGCCCGCGCTACTGCGGGGATGTAGCTCAGCGGCAGAGCGCTCGCCTGTCGAGCGAGTGCGCACCGGTTCGAATCCGGTCATCCCCGCCTCTCGTGGTGGCTGTGGTGTAACGGCAGCATTCGAGGTAGTGATCCTCGCGGCGCCGGTTCGATCCCGGTCGGCCACCCCTTTCGCGGACGCTGAGCGTCGGCGAGCACGCTGGGACGTAACCCAGGGTCTCGACGCTGCGGTGGGTTTCACTCCACCAGTCCGTATTCAGTAAAGAGCAGCCGAGCGAGGCGTCGCGGGCCGGAGTGGGCCGGTTATCCGGATGGTCTGGCCAGCCTCTATATGGCCGTGGGGTTCGAGTCCCCTAATCCGGTCCGCGATCCACGACCGCGACGGCTCGGTCGGCTGCTATTTACCTCAATGTCGCGGGCCGGAGCACTCCGGTTATCGTCGGACCGCGTCTGGGTACCCGCCCGCGCGGCAAGGGGCCTCGAAACCCCAACCGGTCTGCATCACACGACCGCGACAACGCATCACATGACCCCAACGATGTAACACCCGCTGCGGGCCGGAGAAGGTCGGTTATCTTTGAAAAGGGCACACCGATCTTCGTTCCCACGACCGCGCCACTCATCACAACAGATCACCTGAAAAGGAGGTGAACAATGTCGTACCTGAAGCAGTACTCCACACGCAGTACGCCGCAGTCCGAGCCGATCCCCGGAGCCGGGCAGATGCCCAACCGCGCCGGCGGTTTCGCCTGGGCCGTCGATGACTGGACTCGTCTGCGTCGTTTCCTGATCCTTGGCTCCGAGGGCGGGAGCTACTACGCGGGCGAGCGCGAGCTCACGCGCGAGAACGCCGATGCCGTCGTTCGCTGCCTGAAGGCGGACGGTGCGCGCACGGTCGCGGAGATCGTCGCGGTCAGCCGGGATGCTCGAGCGCCCAAGAACGAGCCGGCCCTGTTCGCGCTGGCCGCGTGCGCGGGCCTCGGCGATGAGGCCACGCGTCGTACGGCGCTCGACTCGCTGCCGGCGGTCTGCCGCACTGGAACGCATCTGTTCCAGTTCGCGCGGTTCGTCGAGGGCTTCCGCGGCTGGGGCCGCTCGCTGCGTCGTGCGGTGGGGCGCTGGTACACGGCGCAGGAGCCAGACGCGCTCGCCTACCAGGCGGTGAAGTACCGCCAGCGCGACGGCGTGAGCCACCGCGACCTGCTGCGCCTCGCCCACCCGGGCGACTCGGTGAGCGCCGGCAATCCGGAGCTCGAGGTCTCGGGTGAGCACGCAGCGTTGTTCGACTGGATCGTCCGTGGCGTACGCACCGATGGCCTGCCTCGCATCGTCGAGGGCTTCGTCCGTGCCCAGGCCGCGCCGAATGCCCGCGAGAGCGCCGAGCTCATCCGTGAGTACCGCCTGCCGCGTGAGGCGGTCGCTCCGGAGCACCTCGGCTCGCCCGAGGTGTGGGAGGCGCTGCTCGAGGACATGCCGATGGGGGCGATGATCCGCAACCTCGCGGTGATGACCCGTGTCGGCGTGCTGGCTCCGGGATCGGCGGCGACCGCACGCGTGCTGGAGGCGCTCGGCGATGTCGAGCGGCTCCGCAAGGCGCGCGTGCATCCGATGAGCGTGCTCGTCGCTCAGCGCACGTATGCGGCCGGGCGCGGTGTGCGCGGTCGCGGCGAGTGGGCGCCGGTCGCGCAGGTCCTCGATGCCCTCGACGGCGCGTTCTATGCGGCGTTCGGCAACGTCGAGCCCACGGGTAAGCGGTTGATGCTCGCGCTCGACGTGTCCGGGTCGATGGGCTGGGGCCAGGTGGCTGGCGCCGTGGGGCTCACGCCCCGCGACGCATCCGCCGCGATGGCGCTGATCACGGCGGCGAGCGAGCCCAGCCACGAGATCGTCGGCTTCTTCGCCGGCGAGGGCGGCGCTGACTTTCCTCAGGGTATGCGCTTCGCAAGCTCGAGGAGTGGGCTGACGCCGCTTGCGCTCAGTCCGCGCCAGCGTCTCGATGACGCCATCCGGACGGTGTCTGGCCTGCCGTTCGGCGGCACGGACTGTGCGCTGCCGATGCTGTATGCCCTGCAGCGAGAGCGGGAGATCGACACGTTCGTGATCTACACCGACTCGGAAACCTGGGCGGGTGACATCCACCCGGCGCAGGCTCTGCGTAAGTACCGCGAGCAGTCCGGAATCCCGGCGCGCTCGTGGTCGTCGGCATGGTCTCGAACGGATTCTCGATCGCCGATCCGCAGGACCAGGGCATGCTCGACGTGGTCGGCTTCGACACCGCCACGCCGCAGCTGATCAGCGACTTCGCCCGCGGGACGCTCTGAGCAGAGCGTTCGCGGCGGGCGATGGAAGACGCGCCGCCGCCGAGCCCTCCAGGCGGCGGCGCCACAAGCCCCTGTAGCTCAGAGGACAGAGCACCGGGCTACGAACCCGGGCGCGAAGGTTCGACTCCTTCCAGGGGCTCTCCGATACACCTACGCAAGCAGGGGATCGTCCTGATCGATGGCGGGGCAGGCGAGGCCGAGCAGAGCTATCAGAAGGTATAAGGCGCTATCAGCAGCCACGAGGAGAGCGACACCTTCATTGCAGAGCTGCGCAGCGAGCTGCCCGGGGAGTGGGCCGATCGCGCAGAGGCGATCTATCGCCGCCATCTCAAATGACGGGGTGATGCCGTTCGCGGTATCCCCGGTGCCCAGCCACCGTTGGGCTCGCCGACACTATGCGCCGATACTGAAAACCTGCTCTGACCAGGCTTTTAGTAGTACGTTTAGGCAAGAAGGAGCGTGTTTAGCGCCGTGGCCGGCTGGCTACGGGCCTGGGCGTAGGCGGCGCCACCGGGCGCTGCGTCCGGTTCCCAGCGGTTCGATGCGCCCTGCCTTCTTCAGCTCACCCAGCACCTTGTTGATGTACCCATCGCTGACGCCGGGGGCCGCATGGCGGACGGCAGCGACGGTGAACTCGTCGGTCAGCAGCGAGTCGATGAAGGTCGTGATCAGCGCCTTCTTGGATCCTCGTCCGGCCAGCAGGGTCGCTCGGCTCTCGAATTCGCCGTATGCGGCAATCAGGATGCCAAGGAAGTAGCTGGTCCATGGCGCGAGGTCGTGCGTCCCGCCGTGCCACCCGTGAGTCGACTTTGCCAAGGCGTCGTAGTAGGTGTCCTTGGCTTCGTCGATCAGCTTCTCGATGCTGATAAACCTGCCGACGTCATGGCCGGCGATGTAGAGCAGCCAGAGCGTGATCAGCCTGGACATCCGGCCGTTGCCGTCACGGAAGGGGTGGATGATCGTGAAGTCCAGAACGTAGGCGGCGCTCAGCAGTAGTGGCGGGTAGGTGCCCTGCGCGAGCTCCCGGTTGAAGCTCTGGTGCAACGCCAGCATCGCCTCAGGCGTGTCGGCCGCCGAGACCGGGGTGAACCGCTCGACCTTGGTTCCGTCGGGGAGTTCTTCCTCGACTTGGTTGTCCAGGCGCTTCCAGTGTCCGGCGGTCGTGTCCCCGACGTATCTGTAGAGATTGCCGTGCAGCTGCTCGACGTAACGGGGCTCGAACGGGATGTTCGTCTGGTTGGCGTGGATCAAGCCGATCACGTCGCGGTAGCCGGCGATCTCTTGCTCTGAGCGGTTCTTCGGGGTCGTCTTCTCCGCGACCAGTGCTTCGATGCGAGCCCTCGGCGCGTGGATGTTCTCGATCGCGTTGGACGCCTCGGTGCTCTGGATCATCGCGACCTGGCGCAGCGTCTCGAGACCCGCCGGGTTCTGGCGGCGGGATACCTGCTCGCGTCCGCGGGCCTCGGCGATGCTGGTCAGCGACCCGACGGTCTTCAGGTCAAGCGACCGGAAGTGGCGGGCCAGATCACGAAAGCTGCTCAAGACCTAAACGTACTACTAACTCTCGTAAGGGAGGTCGTTTAGAGCAGAAGGAGCTGGTTTAGAGGCCGCATCTGTCCATCACCTGGTTTGGTGCTCGACTGGCCAAAAGCGGGGGCGAGCCGAGTGCCAGCCTCGTCTCTCTGCGGTCCGCCGCATGCCAGCGCCAGCTAGGGTAAACCCAACACGACGGAGCTTGGACGGAAGCGCTCTCGGGACGCCGCGCCGGTAGCATTGCGCGCGCCAAGCCGACGTAGCTCAGCTGGTAGAGCACCTCCATGGAGCAACACGATCGTGTTGAAGGGCGACGTGGTGAACGAGGTCTCGAAGCTGAAGCAGGAGATGGACGGGGAGATCGCTCATCGCCGCCAGCTTCCAGCTGTGGCACGCGCTGATGCAGCACGATCTCGTCGACGAGCTGCGGCTGATGATCTACCCGGTCGTGCTCGGGGCCGGTGAGCGCCTCTTCGGCGAGACCAGCGAGAAGAAGCCCATGCGGCTCGTCGATGTCCGGACCGTCGATAGACCTCGCTCACCTCACTTACGAGGTCCTCAGTTAGGACATGGCGGGCGTCGGACACTGCCTGCGTTCCGTGAGGTCGGACGCCCGCCGCTACCGCGAGCATCCGGCCGGCGGACCGATGGATCCCGACGCCCCGTGTATCTGTAATGGATAGACCGATATGCAAACAGACGCGATCATCAACCCGGCGGGCTCGTGCACCTGGAGCTGCATACCCACGATCTGTCGGGCGCGAGCACGTTCTATCGCGAGCTGCTCGGCTGGCGAACGGAGCGGCTCGACTCTCGGTGGGGCACGTACCACGGGCTCGCGCTCGGCGGCGCGCTCGATGGCGGGATCGTCGAGTGCGGTGCGCGGCGGCCGCTCTGGCTCCCATATGTAGAGGTCGAGGAGATCGAGGCGACGACCGAGCGCGGGCGGGCGCTTGGAGCCGCGGTGCTGCTCGAGCCGCGCGAGGGGCCGGCGGGATGGCGCAGCGTGCTGGCGCAGCAAGCGAGGGTGGCGAGATCGCGCTCTGGCAGCCGAAGGGTACGCTCGTGCGGAGGACCGGATGACCGACTCTCAGCTGATCGAAGCAGCCGTCGCGGGGGATGAGAGAGCCTTCGCCGAGCTGGTGGCGGCCGCACCGGCGGCCCCTTCACGCGCACTGCTACCGGATGCTCGGCTCCCTCCAGGATGCCGAGGATGCCGTGCAGGAGACGCTGCTGCGGGCCTGGCGCAATCTGTCGTCGTTTCAGGGGCGAAGCTCGCTGCGCACCTGGCTCTACACGATCGCGACGAACGTCTGCCTGCGCGCGATCGAGCGCCGGCCCTCGCGTGTGCTGCCGATCGACTACGGCCCGGCCGCGGATCCGCACGAGCCGCTCCGGGAGCCGCTGGTGGAGTCCGTGTGGATCGAGCCGTATCCCGGACGAGCAGCTCGGCCTCGACGACGGCCTCGCCGGACCGGAGGCGCGCTACGAGCAGCGCGAGAGCATCGAGCTCGCGTTCGTCGCCGCGCTCCAGCTGCTACCGGCCCGGCAGCGGGCGGTGCTGATCCTCCGCGACGTGCTCGGCTTCTCCGGCGCGGAGGTCGCCGAGGCGCTCGACACGACGCCCGCGTCGGTCTACAGCGCGCTGCAGCGCGCGCACGCGACGCTCGAGGAGCGGCGGCCGGAGCGCACCCAGCAGGCGACGCTTCGCTCGCTGGGCGACGAGCAGCTGCAAGCGATCGTCGCACGCTACGTCGAGGCGTGGGCCCGCAACGACGTGGACGCGCTCGTCGGGATGCTCACCGACACCGCGACGCTCGCGATGCCGCCGATCCCGAGCTGGTATCGCGGGCGCGAGGCGATCGAGAGCGGTGCTGCGCGACGTGGTCTTCGACGGCACGCGGAGCTGGCGGATGGTGCCCACCGCCGCCAACGGTCAGCTCGCGCTCGGCGCCTACGAGCTCGACAGCTCCGGCGTCTACGCGCCCGCACGGCGTGACCGTCCTGACGCTCAGGGGCGGACTGATCGACGAGATCAGCCACTTCCGCACGCCATCGATGGTCGAGCGGTTCGGGCTGCCTGCTCGAGGCATGATCCGATGCGGGGTGAGGCGATGGCTTCGATTCGCAAGGAGATCGTGATCGACGCGAGCGCGGAGCGTGTCTGGGATGCGCTGCGCGATTGGGGAGCGCTGCATGTGCGGCTCGTGCCCGGTTTCGCGACCGATGTCCGCCTGGATGGTGAGGACCGGATCGTCACGTTCTCCAACGGCAGCGTGCTGCGCGAGCGACTGGTCGACCTCGACGAGGACGCGCGAAGGCTCGTGTGGTCGATCGCCGACCCGCCGTACACCCATCACAACGCGTCCGCTCAGGTGTTCGCGGACGGAGCAGGCCGCAGCCGGTTCGTGTGGACCGCCGATTTTCTCCCGCACGAGCTCGCCGAGCGCGCCGCGCCGCTGATGGAGCAGGCGTTAGGCGTCATCAAGCGCACGCTCGAGTCCGAGCAACCGGGCCGGTAAAGCTGCGCTGAGATCGCCGGACCACCAAGGCTGAGGCGAAGTACCTGGGGCGATGCCGCTCGCACCCGCCGCGCCCAGCCAACGCCACCCCTTCGCGGGGCGTCCCGACCCGGGTGCTCGCGCCTTCAAGCATCTAGCGCGCCCTCGGGAATTGCTCGACCGAGGCACTTTGTGATTGCGAGCGATGGATTGCCGCTGCTCCTCGTATCTCCAACCAATAACGAGGAAGCACCGGCAACCCACCGACAGAGGAGCCCGCAGTGACGCCCACAACACCACATGTCCATCGCTGGCGCGCGTTCGTGCTGTTGGCGATGGCGTATTTCATGACCTGCGTCGATCTGACGGTCGTCAACGTGTCGCTGCCAACAATCGGTCGCGACCTGCATTTCAGCGCCACGAGCTTGCAATGGGTGGTTACCGCCTACGCGCTCGGGTACGGCGGGTTCCTGCTGCTCGGCGGTCGCATCGCCGATCTGTTCGGCCGCCGCCGCGTGCTGATGAGCGCGCTGGGCGTGTTCACCGCCGCGTCACTCAGCTGCGCGCTCGCGCCCAGCGATGCGGTCCTGATCGCGAGCAGAGCGATCCAGGGACTCGGCGCCGCGGTGATGCTCCCGACCGCCATGTCGATCGTGACCAGCATCTTCGACGGAGGGCGCCGAGCGCAACAAGGCGCTCGGGATCTGGGGCGCGCTCGGCGCGACCGGCGGGACCGTCGGGCTGCTCACCGGCGGGCTGATCACCCGCTATCTCGGCTGGCAGTACATCTTCTATCTCAACGTTCCGATCGGCACGCTCGCGCTCGCGCTCGCCCCGAGGCTGCTCCCGCGCGGCGCGTCCGGAACGACCAACCGGCGCTTTGACCTGCCAGGCGCGCTCGCTGGCACCGGCGGCCTGGTCCTCCTCGCGGACGCGATCTCGCAGATCGCCGCAGTACGGCTGGGGCGCCGGCGCGCACGATCGTGTTGCTCGCCGCAGCAGTCGCGCTGCTTGCCGCGTTCCTGGTGATCGAGAGCCGCAGCCGAGTCGCCGATCCTGCCGCTGTCGATCTTCCGGTCTGCGGACGCTCACCGGCGCGATCACTGCCGGTCTGCTGATCGGCGGCAGCTTCTTCGCGTTCCTGTTCGTCGGCACGCTGTACATGCAGCAGGTGCTGCACTTCAGCTCGCTGCAGACCGGGCTGGCGTGGATGTCGGGCTCGGTGCCGTCGATCCTGTTCGCCGGCGTGTCCCAGCGGCTGGTCACTCGTCGCGGCCCGAAAGTCGCGCTGGGGATCGGTGTGTCCCTCGTCGCCGCCGGGGTGATCTGGGGAACCCAGATCCCGGTTCACGGGCACTTCCTGGCCAACCTCGCGGGCCCGTTCGTGCTCGCCGGCGCCGGAACGGCGTTCTCGTTCATCCCGATCTCGATCGCCGTGCTCGCGGGTGTCCGCCAGCACCAGGCCGGTCTCGCGTCCGGGCTGATGAACACCTCCATCCAGCTCGGCGCAGCGCTCGGGATCGCGATCGCCTCAAGCGTCGCCGCAAGCCACACCCAGGCGCTGCTGCACACCGGCACCGCCGACCCCGCAGCGCTCGCCGCCGGCTACCACCACGCGCTGTGGCTGCTGGGAGTGATCGCGCTGCTCGCCCTCCCGGCGATCTTCGCGCTCATCCGCCGCAACCACACCGTCGAGCTGGCACACAGCGACCACCGTCGGCGCGGCCCAGCCGGCGCTCGCCGCAACCAGCTGACCCACTCCAACGCACAACCAACAACCCAATCACACACAAGGAGACGCAACCATGTCCACCGCATCAATCGACAGGCAAGACAGTTCTGGTCACCGGCGCCAACCGCGGTCTCGGGCAAGCGCTGGTCGACGAAGCCCTCCGCAGGGGCGCAGCCGGGTGTACGCGGCGTCGCGGCAGCCGTTGCCCACCCGGATGATCGAGTCACGCCGGTGATCATGGACGTGACCGACTGGGCGCAGATCCAGCGGGCTGTCGAGAGTGTCGAATCGCTCGACATCCTGATCAACAACGCCGGACTGTCGCTGCCCGATGACCTGAACAGTCGGGCCGCGTTTGAGCAGCATTTCGACGTCAACGTCTACGGCCCGGTGATGGTCACCCAGGCGTTGCTGCCGGCGCTGACCCAGAGCAGGGGACGGATCGTCAACGTCGTCTCGATCGGGGCGTTCGCCGCGGTCCCGGTCCTTCCGGCCTACTCGGCCTCCAAGGCCGCCGCATTCTCGATCACGCAGTCGCTGCGCGCGCTGCTAGCCGGACAGGGCGTGAAGGTGCATGCCGTCATGCCCGGTCCGATCGACACCGACATGATCCGAGACCTCCCGATCCCGAAGACCCCGCCCGAGTCGGTCGCCAAAGCCATCCTCGACGGCGTGGAGAACGGGGACGAGGAGATCTTCCCCGACCCGCTCTCACAGATGTTCGCCGAGAGCTGGCGCGACGGGCGCGGCCAAGGAGTTCGAGCGCCAGAACGCCGCGCTCGTACCCGCCGAACTGATCGCGGCCTGAACGCCCGACACGCCGATCAGCTCGCCGACATTCCGAGCTGGCCCGCGACCGTCCCCGGTCGCGGGCCAGCACCGACCGCAGTGCTGGACGCGTGCGATGTCGCGGTCGCAGCACACACCCCGCCCCCCAGCCAAACGAGAAGAAGTCCCATGTCCGAGACACGCAGCGAGTACAACGCCAAGATCGTCGCCGAGTTCCGAGCCAACGAAGGACGCGTCGGCGGCACGTGGGAGGAAATCCCGCTGCTCTTGCTCCACCACACCGGCGCGAAGTCCGGCGTGCAGCCGAGTCAACCCGATCGCCTACCTGCCCAACGATCCGGGCTACCTGATCTGGGCCGCGAACGGCGGAGCGCCGAACAACCCCGACTGGTACCACAACCTAAACGCACACCCCAACACGCAAATCGAGGTCGGCACCGAGACGATCGATGTCATAGCGGAGGTACGCGACAGGCGAGGAGCGCGAGCGCCTCTTCGCAAGAGCTACCGAGCGCTACCCGCAGCTCGCCGAAGCCGCGAGCAAGACCCAGCGGGTCATCCCGATGATCATCCTCACACCACGCGGGAGCGCGTAACCACTCGCCCCGCATGAGCCCAGACACGCAAGGCCAACCGCCCACAGCCGACCAACGAGCGAACAAGGTCAACAATCAACGCACGAACCGAACAGACACCAGGCACGACGAAGCCCATGTCACCGACCCAGTGGAGCGCCCCCGCCGCTGATCGTCGACCGGGCCGTCCGCAAGCCGAACTCGATGAGCTGCGAGTCCGCGAAAAGGCGCATACGCGCGCGGGCGACGCGATCGCCGCGGCACGACGCCAGCTGCCGATCGTCGAGATCGACCCGACCGTCCCGCTGATCGGCCCGGAAGGCCCGGTCACGCTGCTGGACGCGTTTGAGGGCCGCCAGCAGCTGATCGCCTACTACTTCATGTGGAACCAACGGCCATCCCGCCGCCGAACAATGCGAGGGCTGCACCCGCTACACCACACAGATCGGCGAGCTCTCCTACCTGCATTCGACCGACATCACCTACGCCACGTTCTGCCAAGGACCATACGAGGAGAGCATCCGCTATCGCGACTTCATGGGCTGGACCATGCCCTGGTATTCCGCCGAAGGCTCCCTTGACGCGCTGCTGATCGGGCGCCGCATCGGCAAAATGCACCTCGTGTGCTACCTGCGCGACGGCGACAGAGTGTTCGAGACCTACTGGACCACCCGCCGCGGCGTCGAGGCGATGGACTACAGCTACGGACTCCTCGACCTAACGGTCTACGGGCGGCAAGAGACCTGGGAGGACTCGCCCGCCGGCTGGCCACAGTCGCCCGTGATTCCCAACTACGCACCAACGGACGTCCCACCGCCCAGTGGTCCCGCCTGCAAGCCGGACGCTCCGACGACCTTGGCACCACCGGCCCCTGACCCGGATCCGCCGCCGCGGACACGTACGACCGTTTCGAGCCGCAGACGGCACGTCAGCGCAGCCCACCACGCGAGCCGAGGAACGTTTCGCACCCAAAGCAGACCGCCCTCGGGCCGGGCCGCAAATCGCCACCATCTGGTCTCGGGCAGCGCAGGGTGGCAACCGTCGCGCAATCGCCTGGTGTGCCCTGCTGTCCGCGCTTTCCGGGTCTCCGGGCGGGTTCGGCACGAATACCCTTGCGGGGCGAAAGCAGGGGGTTCGCCTGGTGCCCCGTGGACGGCGTTGCAGTACCTTGGGGGCCGCGCCGCCGTTGACGCGGACACGCTCGCAATCGCGGACGAAGCAGTAGCCGGAGGAGTGCCGCCGGGCGCTGCTGCAGCTCGTCGTGGCTGTTGCAAAAGTGGTGCTGTCCGGCGGGTTTAAGACGATGCCGGTATGCCCCAGAACTTCATTGCATGTGATCGTGATCAGGAGCTGTTGCTGCCGCCGAACCTGAGGGAGTGGCTGCCGGAGGATCATCTCGCGTGGTTCGTCCTGGCGGCCGTTGAGGAGATGGATCTCTCGGCGTTCTCTGGTGCCTATCGTGCCGATGGCCACGGCCGCCCGGCGCATGATCCGGCGATGATGTTGGCGCTGTTGCTCTACGCGTATTGCAAGGGTCAGCGCTCCTCGCGGGTGATCGAGCGCGAGTGCGTCGAGGATGTCGCCTACCGCGTGATCGCAGCCAACCAGCGGCCCGATCACACGACGATCGCGAGGTTCCGTCAACGCCACGAGACGGCGCTGGCCGATCTGTTCGGTCAGGTGCTGGAGCTGTGCGCAGAGGCGGACCTGGTGGCAGGTCGGGGTGATCGCGATCGATGGCACGAAGGTCCATGCGAACGCCTCCCAGCACGCAGCGCGTGACTACGAGCAGATCGCCAAGGAGATCCTCGAGGAGGCTGCCGAGACCGACCGGCTCGAGGACGAGCGCTATGGGGAGAAGCGCGGCGATGAGCTGCCGCCGGAGCTTTCCACCGAGCAGGGCCGGCGGGGTTGGTTGCGCCAGGCTAAGCGCCGCCTCGATGAGAAGCGTGCCGCAGAGGCCGAGCCGATCCCGCGTTCGCGCCCTGAGCGCCTTCGGCAGTCAAAGCGCCGGCTGGAGGAGGAGCTCGCTGTCGAGTGTGCGGCGAACGCGGCCTATGAGGCTTACCGCGCGCGCGGGAGTGATGAAGGATGGGCGGCGCTTTGGCCCTCAGCCGAAGCCCTATACGCCACCGGACACGCCAGCGGGAAAGGTCAACGTGACCGACCCCGACTCGCGCAATGTGAAGACGCCGCGTGGATACATGCAGGGCTATAACGCACAGGCAGTCGCGACCGAGCAGCAGATCGTGATCGCCGCCGAGGTGAACGTCGACTCCTCCGATTTCGGGCACCTGGCAGGAATGGTCAACGCCGCCGAGACCGAGCTTGAGCGGGCGGGCGTGACCGATACTCCCGAGGTGGTCGTCGCGGACGCCGGCTATTGGCATCAGAAGCAGATGGAGAGCGTGATCAACAAGGGGATCCAGATCCTGATTCCACCCGATGCCGGCAAACGCCGAGGCACCAGACCCGGGTGGGACGGCGGCGCCTACGCCCACATGCGACGAGTGCTCGAGACCGACCTTGGCGGCGGGCTCTACCGAAAACGCAAAGCGATGATCGAGCCTGTGTTCGCGAACACCAAGTTCAACCGGCGGATCGACCGCTTCCACCGCCGAGGAAGATCCGCTGCACGCTCGGAATGGCGGCTGATCACCGCCACCCACAACCTTCTGAAGCTCCACAAGCACCAAGTGAGCGCGGCGGCAGCCTGACGAAGGCTCACAGCGCCGGCAGGCCCCGAGCAGATCATCCCTCGCCTACGCGATCGCCGGCACGGCAACAGAGCCGCGACGGTCACCACTCCGCATTAACGCAACAGCCACGACGATCTCCGCCTGTCTCGGCCGAGGGCCAGGAGAGGGCCCGCTCACTGGGCCCATTGCAGGCTTGTGGGCGCCATCGACCGGGGCGCTCAGGGCTCGCGGCAAGGCGGGCATCGAGAGCGAAGCCGCAGCTTGGGTCACCGTTGTTGCTGACGCGGCTTCATGAGTCGTGATTGAATCGGTCGAGTGGATGGTGTTCACGATCTAGGCGGGATGCAGGACTTCGGCCCGGTCTTGGTCGAGCCGGCGGAGCCGGTCTTTCATGCCTTATGGGAGGGACGGGTGTTCGGCATCGGTGGGATCGTGACCCTGCAGGGTCTGGCGAACACCAACACCGTTCGACACGCGATCGAGCGTATGGACCCGGCGCACTACCTGGGCTCGCCGTACTTCGAGCACTGGCTCACCGCCTTCGCGACGCTGCTCGTTGAACAGGGCGTGCTCACGCGTGAGGAGCTCGAGGCGCGCACCAGCGGGTCCTTTCCAGTGTCGCGGCCATCACAGGCGCCGCCCTGGACCGAGGCCGCAGCGAGTGACGGACGCTCGCGCTTTGCCGTTGGCGACCGCGTTCGCGTCTCGGAGGCGCACCCGCGAGGCCACACACGCTGCCCGTGTTACGTGCGTGGCAAGCAAGGGGTCGTCGATCGTTGTGATGGGGCGTTCACACTGCCCGACGCAGATGTCCACGGGGATGATCCGCCGAGCGAGCCCACGTACTCGGTGCGATTTGACGCAGCCGAGCTGTGGGGCGAGGAAGCCGAGTCGGGCGCGACGGTCTCGGTTGGCCTGTGGGAGAGCTACCTCGAGCAGGCTTAATGAACCAGGACGCCCACCACCATCACCCCACGCCGCCGTCGCCGGTCGAGACGCGCGCCGCCGCGCTCGAGGCGCTGCTGACCGAGAAGGGGCTCGTGTCGCCCGAGTTCATCGATTCGATCATCAGCGCTTATGCGAACGACATCGGCCCGATGAACGGCGCCAAGGTCGTAGCGCGCGCATGGGTTGACGGCGAGTACCGGGAGCGGCTGCTCGGCGATGGCACCGCGGCGATCGCCGAGCTCGGCTTCGGCGGTCCCGAGGGCGAGCACATGGTCGTCGTCGAGAACACGCCCGAGGTCCACAACGTCATCGTCTGCACGCTCTGCTCGTGCTACCCCTGGCCGGTGCTGGGGCTGCCGCCCAACTGGTACAAGAGCCCCCCGTACCGCTCGCGGATGGTGCGCGAGCCGCGCAAGGTCCTGTCCGAGATGGGTGTCGAGCTGTCCGAGTCGGTCTCAGTTCGCGTTTGGGACTCGAGCGCGGAGGTCCGCTACCTCGTTCTGCCCGAACGGCCGCAGGGGACCGACGGGATGAGCGAGGAGGGCCTGGCCCAGCTTGTGACCCGCGACGCGATGATCGGAGTCGCGCGGCCATGAGCGACGGCGTGGTGCGATCGGAGATCGCCGATATGAGCGGCCACGAGACACTGCCGCGCAGCAACGGCGAGCTGGTCTTCGCCGCACCCTGGGAGGGCCGTGCGCTGGCGATGGCGATCGGCGTCGTGAAAGCGCTCGGCCTAGCTTGGGATGAGTTCCGGTCGCGTCTTATCGCCGAGATCTCCGCCCACCCCGAACGTCCCTACTACGAGAGCTGGCTCGCGGCGCTAGAACGCCTGGTCGTCGAGACAGGCGCAGTGTCGGCGGGCAAGCTGGTCGAATCCACCTCGTCGCCGAGCGGTTTCATCTCGCACGAGGTTTGAGAAATCCGAGTAGCAGCGTCCTGGCGACTGCTTCGAGCCAAGAGCGAGCGCTTCGGCCGATTCCGCTCAGACTGCTGGTCAGGACGATCAACAGCAGCGCCCGGCGGCACTCCGCTGGCTACTGCTCCTCTGCGATTGCGAGCGCGTGCTGGTCACCCCGGGCGGCGCTGCCCGCACCTCGGATGGCGACCGCGATTCGCCGGCGTCGTGAGCACCGCGGGCAGCTGAAAGCAGGCCCGCGCGCCGGCCCACCGCGAGTCCCGCAAATCGCCAGCGAGGGGTGGGGCCGGTTAGGCGGCTCGGAGGTAGCGGCGTAGCGCTTCGCGGATCAGCTCAGAAGTGGTGGTTCCCTCGGCCTCGGCCCGCTCAAGCAGCTGACGCCGTAGCTCAGGGTCTAGCCGGACTGACTCGACGCTGGCTGGGGCATTGCCGATCGCGGGCCGCCCGCGCTTGTTGCGCCGGGCGATCAGCGCATCTGCGTCGTAGCCGGCCTCTGCTTCGGCGGCTAGGGCCTCGACGTCCTGGTCGGTGATCGGGCGTCCGGATTTCGTGTGGCCGCGGATCGGTGGTTGGGTCATGGGTCGAGCAGCCTTGTGTACTTGTCGCGCATCGGCATGGCGTGGATCACGATCTGTGTGCCCTCGGCCGTGATCAGGACTACCACCTCGAGCAGGTTCCCTGCGGTATCCGGCCCGATGAGCAGCCATCGGTCGGGGTCTTCTCCAGCGTCTTCGATTGCGAGCGCATGGTCGATTGCGTGGAGAATGTCCTGGTCGGCGACGCTGTGCTTGCGCGCCGAGTGGTGAATCTCCACGCAGTTATTGTAGTACGAAAAGAAGCGTTCGAGTCCTCTTTAGCGCAGCGCTCGCGCGAGGATCGGCAGGTCCGATCAACAACCCAAGGAGGAGAGGACATGGAATCTGTGTTGCTGGATGCTGCTGGTCATCGCCGCTCGCCGGCCACGATGCCCGGCTACCACCGGGGACGAGCTCCGAGGAACAAAGGCCTCCGCTACCCGGCTGATCCGCCGACGATCGAGGAGATCGTCGCGGTCATGCGCGCAGCAGGCGATGGACCGGACGGTGCGCGCCTCAGGGCACTGATTGTGACGCTGTGGCGTGCCGGTCTGCGGATCAGCGAGGCACTCGACCTCGCCGAGACTGACCTCGACCGGCCCCGAGGCGCTGTGCTCGTCCGCCGCGGCAAGGGCGGCAGGCGCCGCGAGGTCGGGATGGATCACTGGGCCTGGGATCAACTGCAGCCATGGCTCGAGATCCGCTCGAGCCTTCCCGTCGGGGCTCTGCTTTGCGTGATCCACGGAGCGACAGCCGGAAGGCATTGGGAGCCGTCAGCCGCTCGCAAGCAACTCCGACGAACCGCAACGCTCGCCGGTGTCCGTCGCCGCTTCGCCCCGCACCAGCTCCGCCACGCTCATGCGGTCGAGATGGCGCACGAGGGCGTCCCCTTGGTCGTGATCCAGCGCCAGCTCGGGCACGCGAACCTCGGTGTCACCTCGATCTACCTGCAAGGGATCGATAGCTCGGAGATCATCGACACCGTCCACTCCCGGCCAGCTCCGGTGATCTCAGCCACGGCTGGTCTCATCGGCAGATAGACAGAGACTGGGCACGAGCGGGCCGCTTCCGCTAACGCGGCCCGCTGCCCTTCTGTCCGCGCTTTGGGGGCAGCGCGCGCCCGCGCTTACGATGCTCGTGCCATCGAGGAAGCAGGTCTTGCGATCGTCGCGAGTATTAGCGACGCGAGGGCTCTGAGCGTGGCTGGCGGAAGCTGAAGCGGTCGGGTAGTGTGCTTGGCGTGAGCGAGCGCGAGTTTGGTCGTGTGACGCGTGTCTGGGGCAGGCGTTGCCTGCCGTTGGTGTACGACCAGTTTCTGCTGTTGGGGGAGCTGAGGGGCCTGCGTCGCCTGCGCGGGGAGGTGGTCGGCCAGGCTCAAGGCCGGGTACTGGAGCTCGGGGCCGGCACTGGCCTGAACATGAACTACTACTCAGGTGTGCAACGGCTCGTGCTCAGCGAGCCCGAGCCCGGGATGGCGAAGCGGCTGGAGCAGCGCCTCAAGCACAGTGTGGTGTCCGGTGAGGTCGTCTCTGCACCGGCCGAGCAGCTGCCCTTCGACGATGGATCGTTTGACACCGTGGTCGCAACGATGGTGTTCTGCACCGTGTCCGATCCGCACGCGGCGCTCCACGAGGTGCGACGGGTGCTCGCTCCCGGCGGGCGCCTGCTGTTCATCGAGCACGTTCGTGGCGATGCCGGTTCGCGACTCGAGCGCTGGCAGGATCGCTTCTATCGCCACTGGCACGCGTTCGCATACGGCTGTCGGTGCAACCAAAATACGCTCGAACTGATCGGTGACGCCGGCCTGCGAACAACGGAAGTGAGCACCGCTCACTGGCGAGGCATGGCGCCGCTCGTGCGCCCAATCGTCTACGGCAAGGCCGAGACGATCTGATCGGGACGACAGCTGCCGGCGCGGCGCACAACCGCTGCGGTCGCCTTGGTCGATACCGCCGCGAAAGCAAGGCAGGTGTCTCGCGCCTGGTGGGCACAGCCCCCATATTCGCCAAAAGCAGGCGCGCGCATCGGCGGCTGCGACACGCCTTCAGCGGACGAGACCCAGAACAGGCCCCGGTGCTAGTGGGGAGACTCCGGTTTCCCTGGCCCCGACGAGGCGAGCTACCGACAGGTCGTCCCCGACCCGATTGCTACCGATGCGACAGTTGCAATCGTTGCAGCTAGCTGCTACCGTCGCTCTCATGGCAACGTCACCAACGATTCCCCGCACAGATCTACAGCGAGTGCTCCCAACCTTCCGCAAGGCCGCCGCACTCATCGACGTGCATCCTTCGTTCATCAGTCGTGCCGTGCGTGATCTGGGGATAACGCCGGTCGAGTGGGGCCGGCGCGAGCGCTACCTGCAGATCCCGGACGTGTTGTTGATCGCAATTCATGCTCGGCGTAACGCCGTCGAGGAGGTCGCGGGGGGCCTGGTCGAGCTGGCCGAGCTGCAAGCCCCGGAGCTTGCGGGATGGGTTACCACGGAAGCAGAGCAATTACTCGCCGCGCTTCCCGCGCCTGAGCCCGAGGACAGCGACGCCTTCATTGCAGAGTTGCACAGCGAGCTGCCGGGGGAGTGGGCCGATCGGGCGGAGGCGATCTACCGCCGCCATCTGAATGACTAGACGGGGTGACGCCGTTCGCGGTATCCCCGGTCTGCCCAGCCGCCGTTGGGCTCGCCAACACCGGGCGTGAACCCGAACGCGTCGAGCTCCTCGGGCGTGAGGGCGATCCCCGAGTCCTCGAGCACGCCGATGCGGCCATGTGCGACGGTCACCGTGTCGATCGCCGACACAACGAGCGTCAGCAACAGGGCGGCGGTCATGTACTCGCCACGGAGTATGCCCTCGACGTCGTCGCGAACGCACACTGACGTGATAAGAAGTGGGCGGCGGCGCCCGGCCTTCGCTCGCGACGGTTTGATGTTGGGGTCCTCGAAGTGCCAGGAAAGGAAGGCCGCCACGCGGTTGGAGTTGCGCACATCGACCGCGAGCAGCCGACGCCCCTTCGCCGCGTCGGCACGATGCCACTCAGACCGAGCCGGCTCAGGGCCCGGGACACCGACCAGCCTGTGCCGCGGGGTATACAGACGCCAGCGCACAGCGCTCCCAGGGCCACTGACGGATGGCAGGTAGTGGTCGAGACGCACCCGGGTCTCAGGATCACCGGACCGGCGAGCGTCCGAGACGGCCAGCGCCTTCGCCAGTCGTTTGATGAGTTCATCACGGTCAGGCACGACCGTACATTCGAGAGGATGCTCCGGACGCTACAGCTCGGGCCGACACCGGCTCTCATGGCGGACGAAACGTGTCGGTCACAGACGAACGCCCGGGTCCTCCCGGGGATCTGGGCTGGCCCTCCTCCTACGGTGCGGCGGCGGTAGGATGCGGGCTTCAGGCCGACGTAGCTCAGCTGGTAGAGCGCGTCCATGGTAAGGATGGGGCCCCCAGGGGCGTTTTCCCTGCAAATCAGCACAATCGGTTTCCCTCGGCAGGTTTTTTACCGCAGGCGTACCGCAAATCCGCGCGGATTTCTCACAGAACTGCGCCAAAGTGGCCCCCTCCTCAGAGCGTGCTCTGAGCGCTTGGGCGGCCCATCGCGAAGGGCCCTCGCGGGTCTTCTGAGCGGCGATCGAGGCGGGGGCACGGGCAGGCCCGGCCCGACAAGAGCGTATGGGTTCTTCGGTTGGCAGATCCGGCACGGAGGGTCCGCTGAAGTGCAGCGAAGCGGCGGCGAGGCTCGGCATCTGCGAGCGGACGTTGCGGCGCTACATGCAGGCCGGCCGTATCCGCTACCACCGCCTGCCCGGCGGGCACTACCGCATACCCGAGGACGCGATCGAGGAGTTCTGGTGCGAGCACGGCCCGCCCCGCTCCCGCTCCCGCCGCAGGCACGCGAGTCCGGCCCGCGAGCCGGTCCTCCGCCGGCCGACTCAACGACCTAGCACTGGCCGCCGGTCGCGACTCGGTCAGGAGTCCCCGGAGGACTACGACCTCTCCCCGGCCGCGCTGGCAGAGCTGCGCGCTCAGTTCCGCTAGCCGGCCCCCCTTTCGACTTGAGGAGTTTTGGAACCATGAGTAGACCTTGGAAAAAGCAGTGGCCGCGCGTCGGGCGCGACGGCAGGAAGTCCTACGTCGTGGGCTACTACGACCACGAACGAATCGAGCGCTCAAAGACGTTCGCGTGCGCCTCCGGTGAGGGCGGCGCAAGGGACTGGATGCACGACTACTCAGCCGCGGAGCGCAGAGGGCCTGACAGCCTGGAGAGGTTCCTGCGCGACCTAGACGCAAAGGAGGCCAACGTAACGGACGGTCGCCCGTTTGGGCAGGTCGTCGCGATGTACTTCGCGCTCGACGCCGACCCGGAGCTTGAGGGCGGCCTTGCGCCTGCAACGTTCGCCGGCTACAAGGCGACCGCGAACCCGCACCTTCTCGGCCGCCCGATGCACAACAACAAACACGAAGTCGTTGGCCGCAAGAGCTACGCGACGTGGCTCGCCGCCCGGCCCGCGTCGGAGTTCAACGAGCCGCACACCGTCAGGCAGTACCGGGACATGATGCGCGCTGACGGACAAGGGCAGCCACGAATCAACGACTCTTGGAAGGTGCTCTCCGCTGTGCTGAGCTGGGCAGCTGGCTCGCACGAGATCCCCGAGATCCACACAAACGGGTGCATCCTCGCCAACGAGCGCCCCACGAACCGCAGGCGCTCCGTTCGGGCGCGCTCCACCGGCAGGGGCTCCCAGGGACGCAAGCGTCGCGCAACGACACAGAGCTGGGCGCTGTCCCCGCAGGCCGTCGAGGCGATCCGCCGCGAACTGCTGGCCCGCGTCGGCACCGGTCGCCCCGGCAACAGGCGCGACCCGATCCTCGCAAAGCGAGACGCGATCATCGCGAGCCTGATGTATGGGCTCGGCGCGCGCCCGCAGGAGGTATGGGGGCTTCGCCTCGGGTCGGTCTCAGAGACCTTCGCGGAGGTGACGGAAGTTATCTCCTGGGGTGAACTTGACGAGTACGGAAAGACGTCCAACAGCACCAAACGCCGGCCAGCCGTCCCTCGCGTTCTATGGGAAGACCTGACCGAATGGCGCATCGACCTGCGCGAGTGGGGGCACCCTGCCGGCGATATGGACTTCATCATTCCGGGGGACCTCGGCGGCAAACGCTGGGGAGTCATCGACCCCGACACCGGCGCGTGCCACCTGAGCCTCAACCAGTGCAAGAAGTGGGGCGCAAAGTTCTTTTCCCCGGCTGCGGCGAAGGCTGCCCTCCGTCCGGAGTTCGCCGCGATCAAGGGCGCGACGCCCTATTCGCTGCGCCGGGGCGGCATCTCCGTTCGACTTCGCGCTGAGGACCCGCAAACGGTCGCCAAAGACTGCGGAACCAGCCTTCGGATGCTCGACGAACACTACGCCTTCGCGATCGACGACTTGCGCAGATTCGGGCCGCGACCGTTCAACGAGGAGTGGGCCGCCGCGCGGGAGGCCCACCAGCCCGCCGATCAGCCGCCGCCACTGCGCCTCGTTGCTTAGCGCGGTCCGGCTGGAGCCCGCGCTCCGACGAACGATCGAAGGCGCCGCGGTGGGGCGACCTCGACCGGGGGCTGGCCTGGCCAGACGCCTGCGGATCGTCCGAGGTCGGCGCCTACCCTCGCTTTGCGGTTCAAGCGCGCGTCGAAGAAGGAAAGCCGCCTTGACCGTGACATCGCGAGTAGTCTCCCAGGCGTGGAGATCGCGCAGGTGGGCGCACGGCACGGCGGTAGTGACGGGCGCTCTAGCGCGTGGGAGCGGTGTGCCTGGGCAGCGGGGATCCTGTTCGTAGTTGCGCTGGTAGTCGAGATCATCGTCGCTATCGGAGTCGAACTGAGCCAGAACGACTCGGCGGCGAAGATCGCGAACGGTCTTCACGCCCATGAAACGCGGCTGATCGTGGTGGCGTGCCTGTCCGTCGTCTATGCGGTGATGTTCGTGATCTACCTGAGCGCGCTGTACAACCTGCTGCGCGGGGGCACCGATCGCACGCGGGTCCTTGGTTCGTTGGTGCTGGTTGGAGGAGTGCTCTTCGTGACCCTCCATGCCGTCAGCGACATCGGTATCACCGGATTGGTTGGAGCAAAGCTCGCCTCGTACGGCGCCCAACACGACCCGGGCGTGTCCTACGCGCTGTACTTGATGACGTTCGCACTGGAGAGCGTGGGCGATGTCTTCGGCAGCCTGTTTGCTTTCGCAACAGGCGCGCTTGTGCTTAGGAGCGGGGTCTTGCCACGCTGGCTCGGCTGGGTGTCGATCCTCGCCGGAAGCTTGCTCTTCCTTCAGGGGTTCGGCCTCGGCGGCGTCATCGCCTCGTTCGGGCTGGTCCTCGACCTCATCGGGTTCCTGCTCCTCCTGGTCGTTGTTCTGGTGAGCAGTGTCATCTTGGTCATGCGTAAGAGCGCGGCGCCCAACACCGCGGGCGCAATCACGTAGACAAGCTGGGCTGCGTGGCAGCCGCAGGCACGAGCTCCAGCTTCGCCGACGGCCTCGGGTCAGGCTTCGATGATGCCGCCGGTCTGACTGCGGCACACGATCTCCGGCCC
The DNA here is from genome assembly GCA_963804555.1 of uncultured Solirubrobacterales bacterium. Lineage (GTDB taxonomy): Bacteria > Actinomycetota > Thermoleophilia > Solirubrobacterales > Solirubrobacteraceae > Palsa-744. The sequence continues at coordinate 4,161 of CAWDQX010000002.1, read as the reverse complement.
TCGGTTCGTTTCGATCGTGACGGGTTTGCCGCCGACTGTCACGCAATTGTGTTCGAAGCGTCGCTGTTCGGCGAGTTCTTCGCCGCGCTTACGGCGTGCCTTTGCCCGCTGCCGGCGCACTTCTTCGCCGTGCTTTCGCAGGTAGACGCGCAGCGCCTTCTCGCACTGCCGTTGGGTGGCGCCGATGAAGCTGCCGGTCTTTGTGAGCGATGGTTCTTCGCCGTATTCCGTCGTCGCGGTCACCGTGTAGCTGTACACCGTCCCCGGCGGCTTGCAGGACCAGAACACGACCGCTGCGTGCGTTCCCGTCGGGCCCGGAGCCAGTTCTTTGCCTTGTTCGAGGAAGCCCTCGTTGCCGCGTTGTTCTTCGCTGAGGACAGTCGCACCGTGCGCGCGTACCGTGATGCTCACGCGCCAATTGGCTGTCGTCGTGATATTGAGTTCGGTCTTGCCGAGTTCGCTCGGGCTCACCGGTTCATAGCGCGGGGTCGTACTCACTTCGAGCACTCGCGGCAGCGTGTCTTCTTCGGTGGCTACTGCGGCCGCTGGTAGCGCCAGCAATCCAACGACCGCTACCAAGGCTACCCGTAGCTGTCTCATGGTGTGACGTGCACCTGGACGGTGTTGCTGGCGCCGCTTGGCGTGTAGGGGTAGCTGCCCGAGCCACTGTCAGGCAACGCGACCCTGAACCTGTAGGTCGTTGACTCGTTGGTCGCGTGGAAGCGGTAGCTGTAGCGAAACTTACCCTTCCCGTTGGCCACGACCTGGTCGAAGATTTTCCAGGCTCTGCCCTCCTGCACCTCGACGTCAAGCGTCACTCCCTGTTGTGGATAGGGGCCGCCGGTAACTGTGCCCGTCCAATGGATCGTGTGTCCGTCGCTGGAGTGGTGGGGTTTGATCCTAAGGGTGATCCTGGGGCGGATTATGATCTGCCGCGGTCGCGGTCGCGGAGGGCCCGGGATCGTTGCTGTACGCGGTATAGGAGAACTCCAGTGTGCGATCTGGACCCGTCGGGACCTTGTACGAAAACGAGCCGTCCAGGGCGGTCAGCACGGAGCTATTGATGGCCGCGCTGGCCGGACCACCCAACGTGACGATGGCAATCCGGGCATTGCGGATCGGCACGGTGCCGCAGTGCAGTACGCCCTTCACCGTGACGGTTCTGCCGTAGAGGATGGTCGGTGGCTTGGTCTTGCCGTTGACCGCTAGGTTCAGTTCCTCGCCGGCGCATGGAGATTGGCCGTTGGCGATCCCAGAGCCGCTGATTGATCCGCCGTTGACACCGACCGACGGCGGGCCGCTCGTGGTGATCGTGCCGTCATAGGCCGTCGCGTGATCGCCGGCGGCATCCGTGACCACGACCTGTAGCTGATGCTGTCCTGCGGAGAACTGTGTCGTCTTGAGCGGGATGCTGACGTTCTCCGTGGCCGGGCATGGTTGGGACGCGGCGAACGCCATCGTCGGACTGGATGGCGGCGCGAGGTTCACGCATAGCCCGTCGTTTGTGTCGGGCACCTCCTGCGCGACCTGATGGCCGTCGACGAGGACGGTGGCGCTATAGACACCGCCACCGCTGTCCGCGGCCGTGAAGCTGATCGTGGCTTCTCCCGTGAGCGTGCCGCCGGCTATGAGTGACCCTGAGACATTCGTGACCGAGGGGACCGTCGAATCCAGGAGCGTGAAGCTCCCGCCGCTCACGAGGGCCTGTGCCTCGGGGTCCGCCGAGCCAGGGCATTCGTAGCTGAGGTCCTGTCCCGGATCGCAGCTGACACCGACGTTCACGTAGCTCACGCCGCTCAGTTCGCCGGCGCCCACCGTCTTCGTGGCGGCGCCTTCGCCGAGGTTGCGGTAGTCGTAGTTCGGGTCGCTTTGCCCATCGTGATTGACCCATACCTGACCCAATCCGTTGGCACATTGCGCGTCCTGAATCACGCACGGCCCGCCGAAGGCATGCAACTGCAGGTTGTAGCTTGAGATCGTCAGCCCCGCCGGGACTGAATAGGTCATTGAGTTGCCGTTGCCGTTGTAGTAGTTGCTGGTCGGGTCAGGGCCCATCGTCAGCCCGAACGACCCCTGGCCACCGCTCCCGCAGCTATCGCCGAACACGATGTACTCGCCGCTAGCGCTCCCCACGCTCCACCCCCGCGTTCCGATGGCGTTCCCGGAGGGGTCGTGGCAGGTGAGGGCCGTGAACGTGCCCGCAGAGGCAAACGAAGGCGCAAAGAGCAAGCACACGGCGCCGGCGAGAGCACCGACGAAAACCTGGACGCGCCGGTGTCCATGTTTGCGGCTACTCATGGTGTGACGTGCACCTTGACGGTGTTCGACGCGCCCGGCGTGTAGGCGTAACCCTGGGCGCCTGTGTGGGGAAGGGCGACGCGGAACGCGTATGTCGTTGACTCGTTGGTCGCGTGGAAGCGGTAGCTGTAGCGAAATTGCCCCTCCCCGTTCGCGACGACCTGATCGAAGATCCTCCAGTGCCTGCCCTCCTGAACTTCGACGTCGAGCGCCACTCCCTGCTGTGGATATGGGCCGCCAACAACTGTGCCCGTCCAATAGATCCTTCGTCTCACAGCTGGAGCACAACAAGGAGGGCGAGACGCTGATCCACAGCCTCGTGCAGCTCGGCAAGGCGCTCTCGATCGAGACCTTCGCTGAGGGCATCGAGCAAGAACAAGAGCTCTCGCTGCTACAAGACGAGGACTGCGACAACGGACAGGGCTTCCTGTTCGCCCGCCCCCTCGACGTAGCGACCACCGAGAAGTTCCTCCAGAGCTGGGCCAAGAAGGCGCCTCCCGCCCTGGCGCAAACGCCACAGCACACCTAAAGACGGGTCCGGCTTCGCGGTACCCTCTGCGGTGCGGTTCAAGGGGGCGTTGGCGTTGTACCCTCCTCGCGCCATGCTCTCGGGCGCCGCGACTTCTAACCCGAGGTCGCGGCGCCCACTCCTTGTGAGTGATACCGCCGCGCCGGGTGGCGGTGGTCGCGACGACGAGCAGAACTGAGCCGCATACGTCATACAGTCATGCCCGTGCCGAATGACAACTCTCAGTCTTACGGTGCCACCGGTGAGGAGGGCTGGTGAGCGAGCAGCGGAGCGCGCGACCAATCAAGCAACCTGGCCTGTACTTCAGCCACCCGGCGTGCCTGGAACATGATCCGCGTGCGTATATGCCCGAGCACCCGGACACGCCGGAGCGTTTGCTTGTGCTTGAGCAGGCATTGGCGAGGGAGGGCTGGCTGGGCTGGGAGCGACGCGAGGCCCCGCCAGCCTCCGAGACCCAGCTCCAGCTCGTCCACAGCGCGCGCCATGTCGAGGGAATCAAGGAGCTGGCGATGGCCGGCGGCGGGGCGATCGACCCGGACACGTTTGTTGGGGAGCCGTCCTATCGCGCCGCGTTGCACGCGGCCGGCGGTGCCTGCGAGATGACAAGCGCACTGGTCGAAGGCGAGGCCCCGGTCGGGTTTTGTGGGGTGCGACCATCCGGGCATCACGCCGTGCCAGATCGCGCAATGGGGTTCTGCATTTTCAACAACGTCGCGATCGCCGCTGAGTTCGCGATTTGTGAGCTTGGCCTCCAGCGGGTATTCATCCTCGATTGGGACGTGCATCACGGCAACGGCACCGCCGAGGCGTTCCGCCGTCGCCCCGACATCCTGTTCGCGAGCATCCACCAGTCAGGTATCTACCCGGGCACCGGCCTGTTGAGCGACGCCGGTTCGGGCCCCGGCGAGGGTTACACGATCAACCTTCCCGTACCGGCTGGCTCTGACGAGGATCCTTGGCTGTCGCTGCTCGAGCACATCGTGCTCCCCGCGGCCCGGGCGTTCGAGCCCGCGCTCGTGCTGATCTCGGCCGGCTTTGACGCTCACCGCGCGGACCCACTAGCCAACTGCCGTCTGGAGGCGAGCTCTTTCGCGGAGATGGCCCGCCACGTCCGGGACTTCGCCGAGGAGCTTGGGGTGCCTGTCGGAGCGGTCCTCGAGGGGGGCTACGAACCAGCTGCGCTGGCAGAGTGCGTGCGCGAAACGCTAACGGCACTCAGCGGGGATGAACCGGCTACCTCTGCGGCGCCCGAGGCGCTTTTGACCTCGCGCGCCGCCGCGCACGTCGGGCACTACTGGCCGCTGTAGGTCACGGCGCGTAGTTTTCCACGCCGA
>CAWDQX010000001.1:0-260953 GCA_963804555.1 uncultured Solirubrobacterales bacterium | reverse complement strand
GATCAGGCGCTCTCGTCCAGGGAGCATGTCGGCGTGGCGCTGGCCCTGTTCGACCGCGATCTTGATGTTCTGGGGGGTGAGGTAGGTACGGCGCTCTCGTTTCGGCTCGTCCTCTCCGCGCGCGTGGCGCAGCGCGGCTTGTGTGAGCGTGATTTGCCGGCCCGCCCGGTCGGTTGCGATGTCGATGCGGCGCTCGAGTTGATGCACCCGTAGGTGGACTGGCCCGACGCCTGGGAGGGAGGTCGTGCGTCTTCAGCCGTCTAGCTCCTCAAACCCACTCTCTGCGAACGAGCTATCGATAGTCGCCGCAAGCGGTCTATTCGTTCTTGGCGGAATTCTCGCTCATGGGCGAGCTGGCGGTCTCGCTCGCAGGCGTTTGGATAGGCCAGCTTGCGCAGATACCGGCTGGCGTCCGATATCGAGTCTTGCAGCTCGCCAAGGACTACTCGGGCGACTCCCTGAACCTGCGATTTGTGGCGGTTGTCTTCACATGCGGCGTTGTACCGAGCGAGGATGTATGGGGCACGCGCAGCATTCCAAGTGACCGCAGCGACTAGGAGTGTCGCCAGGCCCACGATCAACTCACCAGACGTCAAGGTCCCATTGAAGATGAACCATCTGTGGTGGGCGTACAGCACTTCCACCCGTATCCCATGGTCGGCGCGCAGCACTTTCACCTGTGTGAACCGCGGGGCTGAGGCTACGCCGCATGAAGGACTTACAGAAAGAGATCATTGGTTTAGTGTCGCACGCAGGAGGACGAGCCGATTAGTCCTCGTGTCTCGTCTTCTCCCGCATGGCCATATCCTCACGCGGCTATTCACAGGTCATTTAGGCGGCGCCGATCTTCGCGAGCAAACGCTGGACTACCTCTTCGAGCTCCCGCAACGTGTTCTCAGGCGACGGGCTAAGGTCTACGGGAATGCCGGCGAAGGAGAGGTCGGGGCGAATGGCTTCGAGCAGGTCGCGGGTGCGGCTGGCGCGTAGGTAATCCGACATCGTTGCGAGCTGGGGCTGAGAGGACCAGCGCAGAATACGTCTGAGGGCGCCGAGCAACTGGGGCCAATCACGATCGGATGGCAGCTCCTCGGGCGAGCAGCCGAGCAGGGCCGCCCACGGGGGGCGGTAGGCCTTGTAGCGCTGCTCTCCGTTAACGGTAAATGCGGAGACCACATCGGCCTTGCTGAGGCCAGCGAGCGCCTCGTGGACGTTGCGCTTGGCGTAGCCCGTCGATCGGGCCAGCGTCTGGGCGTTGACCCACGGAGCGTCGATGCTCAGCAGGACGCGGAGGGCCTCGGCGCGGATGCTGACGCCGAGGATCTGGCGCAGCCGGAAGGCGAGGTTGATCGGCGCCATCGGGTCCGGCGGCCGGGACTTGTGCGATGGGGAGAGGGGCGGTCGCGACCAGCCGGCGGCGGCGAAGTCCTCGTCTGCCTTGCCCACTTGGACATCAGCGCGAAACAAGGGTTTGAGAGTCGCTGTGGCTGCCGTCGATGCCCCGCCCTTGAGGCGCGCCCGGGGACGTTGGCGTGCAAGCCATCCCAGCGCCGCCGTCACGAGCGCGCGGTCGGTCTCGTCGATGCACATCGCGCGCAGGCGCCGGACGCTGAGCAGCGACTCGTTGACGAGCATCCAGTCCATCAACTCGTCGAATAGGCGGGCGTCCGCACGCGCGACCTCGAGCGTGAACACGATCAGCGCCTCGGGATCCTGTGCCCACGGGCTGCGCCTCTGTGGTGTGGCGAGCAGACCCATCTGCGCCCACTCATCCCAAGCGAACGCCACGAGCTGATCGCTGAGCCGGAGGCTAAGGGTCGAGACGTCCATCGAGTCGTCCAACATCTCGATCTAGGATGTTATACGTCACGATAACTAAGTCAAGCGTTATGAACCGGCCTGCCTGTGGCGCAAGACCTCCGAGGTTCCCGGAACGGTTCACTCCCGCCCTATCCTGACCTCATGCCCAACCCAGACCTCATCTTCGCCGCCCTGGACCGCACCAGCGGTGAGCGCTTCCAGGCAGGCGCTGCGCCGTCAACTGGGTGTGAGCTCCTTTGGCATGAACTTGATCGTGCTCGAGCCGCGTCAAAGGGGACGCATCCATGCCCACGATCACCAGGAGGAGGTCTATTTTTGGGGAGTGGAGAGGAGAGAACAAATTCATACCACTGCGAGAGCGGGCCCCTTCTCAGCCGCCGCGATCCGGCTCAGCAGCTCCTTTGTGTATGGCCGCTTCGCGGTACGGTCGGCAAGGCTCCTCAGAAGCGCCTGGACCGTCTCGCCATTGAGATAGTCCGCACAGGCGTGCGCCTCGTCGCTGTCCTGGAACGGCAACAGGTAGCACGTGTCGTCAACCAGCGGTGGGTGTCCATCTGGATCTGGGCCAAGCACTCGAAAAACAGGCGTCTTGTAAAACCCCGAGATCACGACCTTGAACGGCGCCAGCGAATAGGCCCCCACTCCAAAAAGCATAAAATCTGGCTTATTGGAATAGATAGTTGACCTTCGCGCGCAAAACTTGTCTCTGTGTCTATCTAGGTAAGCGGCCAGCTTTGGCCACCGGTTCTCGAGGTTGGGCAGGGGACCCGATAGGTCGTGCTGGTAGAGCGGAAACAGGCGACTTGCGTCTCGTCCGCTGGCTATGTCGGAGCTCTTGTAAAACCGTCGCAGCACATCCTGCTCCACATCTACGCTTTCGCCGAGGCCGTTGACGATTGCTCCAGAGGAAGATCGTTTCAACTCGAGCACGCGTGAGAGGTCATGCTTGACGCCCTGCCTCCATGCAAGCCCGGGATCGCCGTTTGCTTCGACAGAGCGTGCCGTCTCGTATATCGCCAGATTCTCGACGAAGCGTCCGTTGACCAGACCAGCGGTCACGTTTGGTTTCGCCCCGAGTCGTGGCGAGAGGTTGACGGTGTAGGTGGTGTCTTTGCCCTTTGGACGGTAGGTGACGTGGAACAGGCCAGCCTCGACGGACGCCCCAAACCACCTGTGGGCATCTATGCTCGTAAAGGAGATGCGCGTTGTGCCCGGTGCCCCCAACAGGTTCCGTGCCATCTTCATCGCAACGGATCTCTTGAGCAGGAATGCCAACCGTACCTCAGCCGCATCCTCGAGCGCGGCCATGAGTGCGAGGAGCACGGCCTCGGCGATGTCGAAGTTCGCCTTGCCGGTGAGAGCATCGAGACCGCGCAGGCCAGAGCGATTGTGCTTCACAGGCAGATTGAGCCCAGCAGCTCCCTGTGCAGCGTTTGTTACCCACGGTGGATTTCCGATGGCGAGCACCGTCTGTCCAGCGATTTGTCCTCCGATCTGCATCGCCGTCAGCTCGAACGCATTGGCCACCTCGATGCGGGCTGGCAGATCGAGGCTCTCCGCCACTCCTCGACACTCCTCGACATATGATTGATTGATGTCAAAGGCCACCCAGGGTGTCTGTCGGGCGGCCGCTGGCATGGTTGCAAGGAACGCTCCACACCCCACCGTCGGCTCAACGCAGAGATCTACATCTGTCAGGTCGATATCGCGCCATATCTGCGATGCCAGGTCCGTTGGGGTTTGGAAGTCCCCAAACGGATCCGGTGTCTGAGCCGAACCTTTATCCACAGGCTAAATTATCTCGTCGATACCGACGATGCCGCCCGCGACGACTCGCCCGTATTGAAGCCGCCACTGAAGGGCATTGGATATCGTCAGATGGCCTTGCTCCGGGGGATTCTCGAGCAGCCATTGAGCGTACTCGTACAGGGACGACTCATCTGCAGGAATGTTCTTCTCGGCAAGGAACGCAAACACATCATCAGCGTTGCCATGCTCATCTAGGATCAGCCTACGCAGCCCTTGCGTGATTATAAAATCCCCGGTCAGTCTTGCCGGAATCCGTCTAACGGCGCGGAACTCCACTGAACACTCGCCTGCCTCGTCGAGCTTGTCATAGACGAACAGGATGAGGTCATATCCCAAGCCCTCGATCTTTTGCCTAAAGCTCGCAAAGGGTGAGGACGACTGGGGCTTGCGTACGGATGTGACCTTTATATCTGTATTGAGGCTCGGAAGATCAATACCTTTCGCCGCATTGCCCTCGTCTTCCTGAATGACACCATCTTCCAGCAGCCTGAGCTTGAAAGCGGTCTCGATATACGTTCCTACCGCCTTTCCGTCGGTCACCCCCAGCAGCGACTCGTGCTTGACTTTTGAGAAATCTTCCGCAAAGGAGCGCGCCTGCGTCAAGAGCACCTCGGGACCGGAGACCATGACGGCCAACCTAGCATCAGCGCCGGACCGGAATGCCTCCTCTTGGCTCAGGACGGCGATTCTGTTCGTTGCCGGCGGCGACTCCAGATGAAGAGAGAGATTCTGGGATGGCATCACGTTCAACTTTCCTTCCACTACTGGGCTGCACGGGACACACTCGTGCCGGTCCTAGCGCCCCGGTTACTAGTTCAGACCTGGGAGCCTTTGGATCGAGCGCCTCCTGCGGAGTTCGATGTACGCAGATCACATTAGGCGGGGTTTGGGACGGGACTCTTGCTCATCCCTCCCTCAGTCTTGCGGGCATCGGATCGAAGGTCGTTGTGAAGCTTGTGCGACAGCATGAAGGCCTTGGACCGCCTTTCAGACGCTTCAGGTAGTGACCCGCATGCCAGTCGCAGTGGAGGTAGATAGAGCCAGTCGGCTTGAGGACGCGCTGTAGCTCGAACATCCGCTCCTTCATCCAGTTGATGTAGACCTGGATGCCACCCTCCCAACGGTCCTCAAACGAGCGGACCTCGGCCTCATCACCCCAGATCACCTCGTAAAGCCGATTTGAGAAGAACGGCGGGTCGAGGTAGATCAGATCAACGCATTCGCTGGGAAAGTCAACGAGCTGTTGCAGGTTGTCAGCGCAATAGAGCGTACGCGCTTCGACGAATGAGATTGGCTCCATCGCCTCATGTTGTGGCCGCGTCGGGATTGGGAGTTCTCACTGGGGCCGGAAGATTTCATCGCCACGTATCTCGAGCCGGCTGATGGCGAGCCTCTGGAGCTGCATTTGATTGAGCGTGATCTGGCGCTGCATATGTGAGGTAGACTGATGAGCATGTTCAAAAAGCTGATCAGGATGTTCAAAAAGCCGTCTCCTGAGTCGCCCTCGGAAGCGCCCACAGGCCCTCAGCCGCTGCGCCCGAGCCCGATGGTCGGAGAACTGCACGGCCGTCCTGATCGCCGCTAGCCTCGCGAGAACGGTAGACATGTCCGTTCCTCACCCGCAAACCCCTCGGCCGTCGGGCAAGCCGACAACGTGCCGCCGCCGGGCTCGGTGCTCAAGCTGCCGCAGACGATCTTCAATCTCGAGAAGCGAGGCGGCGCAGCGCCTCCTCGTGGGCCTCGCCCGACTAGCGGCAATAGCCGCAGGTCACCGAGACCTTGAAGCTCGCCACTGCCTAAGCTCACCACGCTCCGTCTGATCTGGTCCCTCTGTACCTACGCCAGCCTACCCACCACCTCACGGCGCCACATACCTAATCATCCTGTACCGCTGCCGAACATAAGCAGGCGTCCCTGGCGGCGGATTTACAACACGCACCCAGCGATAACGCCAAGGACCCTGAACGGCTACATACGCGCCTGGGAGCGTAGTGTGATTAACGCCAATTCTCCCGGGCGTGTTCACTCCAAGTTGTTGGGCGAGCGCGGCCGCTGATAGCAGCAGACAAATACAGGCGAGCGCACGCGTTCTTCCTGGTTGCCTCGAACTTGAGAACGAGCGTCCGCGAGGCCACCAAAGTCGCCTCCTACGCTTGCGTTCGTCGCGCTCCCAGGGATAGTCTCCATGTGTTGGCACAATTCTATATTTTGCATATTTTCTGCTATCGATATAGGAAATGGACAACAGTTCGAGGAAAACGCCTCACCCTCAAGCTCCATTCAGTACACGAGCCTGATCGATGCTGACGATCTCGCGTCCCTGATCGACCACGACGCCACCACCGACGAGGTAGTCGCGCTCGAGGTATGGGAGGCCAGCAAACGCCTGCCCCAAGCCGTCCTCGATGCGCTGGGCGGGCGGGATTCCGATCCCCCCGCCCCGCATAGCGCCGCGGCCTGAGCGATTTGAGCTGCGCCGACCTGCGCGGCCATCAACCATGAGCGATATCGCGTCAGGTTTTACGCGGTAAAGCCCGGAAACACTGGGAATCGCGGGGCCGATCGAAAATCGCAGTCCTGGAATTGAGCGTGCCGTCCCAGTACAGACCTATGGTGCCATCGATTCGAGCACTGCGAACCACTGGCTCTAGCGCGGCTTATGCCGCGCTACCGTGTTAGGCTGTCGGGATGAATCCTGGAGATCTGATTGATTTGATGCCGGCGCAGCACACTGATAAGACTCCTCGGCGCCAGCGAGCGCCTCGCCGGAAGGGGCATCGTGCCCAGCTCACGGTGCCGGAGAGTATGTGGCGTGAGCTCACGGGCCTCGCTCGAGCGGCCGGTACGACTCCTAACGATGTGCTGATCCGTCTTGCGTCCGAGCGCTTGCGGGAGCGCACGCGTGCGGTTGCGCTGCGCAAGCGAGCCGATCAGCGTTGGCAGGCGTTTGCCGATGCCTCCTCGGCGAGCTCGGATGCTGATGTGGCGGCCGAGCCTTTGAGCGGTGATGAGCTGGTCGAGCTCAGCCAGGCGTTTCGCGAAGACAGCTAGATGCCGCAGGCGTGGGACACGACCACGGCCGCCCGTTTGCGTCCAGATAGCCCGGAGCTCGAGTTTGTCACTCACCGCTGGCAGCTGGGTGACCCGGTGGCCTTTACGGCGAGCACGCTGAATGAGATTTCCTTTGGACTTCACAAGGCCTCCGTAGCCGGCAACGCGGCCGCCGATATGCAGCTGCGATGGCTGCGCGCCCAGATAGGCGCGGGCCTGATTGACATACTCGTCTTCGATGATCGCGCGGCCGATATCGCCGGAGCCCTACGGGCCCGAATTCCCACGCCCTCGCCTGCGGCGCAACGATCCAAGCGCCGGTCGAAGGCCGAGGATCGTGTGGCGTGGGTGATGGACTTGCAGATATCGGCGACTGTGTTCGTTCATGGCTATGACCTGCTCAGCGCAGATGCGCATCACCCGGTGATCGCGAAACAACTGAGGGTGCTCGCACCGGCAGCTCCACCACTGCTGATCGAACCGCCACCGCACCTCTAAAGCACCACATAGCGTCGCCGACATCTTGGCGTGCTTGATAGCGAAAGCCAGCTCTCGTTCCTACGCAAAGGGATCGGGCGGCCGAGGTCCTCGCACCGCTAGCTGCAATTCAACAGCACCAGGCTGGTAGATGAGCAGTCCGTGTATGCCGTGCTCCTCGGCCAGGAATTCTTCGCGACCGAGGAAGAATCCGGTCCTGCCGTCAGGGTTCTCCAGTTCGAAGACGAGCACCTCGCGGTTGGTAGTGGCCTCGTCCTTGTCGATCCCCCGTGACAGGTTCTGCCCGCTCTTCAGGCGGCCGTCAGCGAAGAGGATGCTCTCTCCTCCGCAGTGAACCCACAACTGGACCTCTTGGCCAAGCCACCCGTGCAGTACCTCGAGCGTCTCGGCGAAATCAAGCGTGGTCATCTACGCGCAGCCTATATAGACCGGCGCGGCGACTCAGCCGGCTCAACCGTCACGTCGCAACGCCTTGAGGCCGCGCACCTCTCTGCTTCGGTTCGTCAGGAGTTGGGCGATGGCTGGACGTTGCGACTTGGGCCTCTGACCCACGGCGCGGCGTGGGCGGCGATCGAAGCTTTCCTCGGCCCGCCAGGCTCACGGTCGGGGTAGCCATCGACGCGCCCGTCGTCATTTAGCTTCCCCGCCCTCGCCTCCCATCCCAAGCGCGGCATAGCGTTGGGAAGGTGTTGCGTGAGGCCCGTGAGAAAGGTAGTTAGATGGCCGCCCGGCGTGTGCGCTGGCGTCATTACGAGACGGCGGCCCGGAGACGGCCCGTGCTGGATTTCATCCGCAAGATTCCTGACGAGGATAAGGCGGCGATCTTGGCTGCGATGAAGGAAGTGCGCCGGGACGGCGTGAGAGCCGCACGGCACTTGCAGGACGAGCTGTTCGAGGTCCGCGCTGATGGTGGGCGGGTGATCTATCGCATCCTGTTTGCTCGGGAAGGCGAACAGGGTCAGGTACTGCTGTCGTTGGTCGCGTTCAAGAAGAAGACCCAGAAGACGCCGCCCGCGCAGATCGAACTGGCAGCGCGCCGGCTACGTGACTGGCGATCCCGAGCCCATGAGGCGGCCAACGAGGCGAACGACCGCAGGCCATAGGCTAAATAGCCTTCTTGATATATCAGAAAAAGCATGATATGTTCTCGACTATGACTAGCAACAACCGCCTTGACCCCCAGGAGCCGGATGCGCTTGATGAGATGATCGCCGAGTTCACCGGCACTAATCCCGCCTTCCCGCAGCTGCTGCTCGCGGCCGAGCGCCGCCGGACCCTTCTACGCACGCTCGCTGAGCAGCGCAGGCGCCGTAGCCTCTCCCAAACCCTCGTGGCGGCAGCAATGCGCACTTCGCAGCCGACTCTCGCCCGCCTCGAGACGACCGCCGCTGACACCAAGCTCTCGACCATCGAGCGCTTCGCCGATGTTCTCGGCTACAGCGTCGAGTACCACCTCGTGCCGACCAAGAAGTCCAAGCACAGAACGGGCGTCGTCGTCGAGATATAGCCCCATAAGCAGGCGTCGCCGGGCAGAGTGGACAAGGTTCGAGGGGAGCGCTCGCCCTCGAGCCAACGAGCTCACTCCCGTCGCCGCCCGCCATCGCGTTCCATCCCAAGCTCTGCGTAGCGTGGAGGTCGTGCTGTCTTCAGATCCTCGAGATCCCGATCGGGAGGCTTGGGCGCCCCATGCCTGAGCTTGCCACCAAGTCGTCTACCGGCCGGCGCGACCGGCGCGGCGCTGACGAACGCACCGACCGGCGCGGCGCTGACGAGCGCACCGGCCGTCGCGACCAGCATGGGGCTGACGAGCGCGCCGACCTGCGCGACCGAGTGCTTCGCTCGCTCGAGCACCAAGGTTTTCAACTCGAAGACGACGGTCGTCTCGCGCCTGCTCCAGCGGGCAAGGAAGCCATCCGCGCGCTGCATGCGACCGCACGCCACGCGTCGATCGAGCGTGCCCGTGACGGCCTGCGCCGCCACGAGGACCGGCTCCTCGGCCGTTTCGCTGTCGGCGCGGACCTAGATGTCCAGGCCATCCGCCCCCGTCTTGTCGAGGTCGCTGCCGGCTCCGAGGAGGAGCTGCTGTTCAGATATGCCCGGTTGCACTGGAGCATTCCGGTATCTGCCGGATACGGTCGGCGCCTTCGGTTCCTGATTGTCGATGAAACGAACGACAAGCTGATCGGCCTATTTGGTCTCGGCGATCCCGTCTTTGCGATCGGCCCGCGTGAGCGGTGGATTGGCTGGGACTGGGATGCCAGGAAGGCACGATTGCGCCACGTGATGGATGCATTTCTGCTCGGAGCCGTGCCTCCCTACTCGAGTCTTCTGTGCGGCAAGCTCGTCGCGATGCTGATGACCAGCAGCGAGGTCCGTCGCGCCTTCAAGCGAAAGTACGGGGGCTCGGACTCGCTGATTACCAATCGACTGTTCGACGGAAACCTGGCGCTGATCACCACAACCTCGGCACTGGGGCGATCCTCTATCTATAACCGTGTGCGGGTCGGCGACCGCCGACTTCTGCATAGCGTTGGTTTTACGTCTGGTTCCGGCGAGTTTCATTTTGCCAATGGCATCTATCGCGACCTCATCGGTTATGCGGACGCCAATTTGCAGCCCACCGCCAAGCACATCAGATGGGGCGGAGGCTGGCGCAATCGACGCGAGGTCGTGAGACGCACACTGTCTGAGCTTGGCTTGTCTTCAGAGATGATCTACCACGGAGTCCAGCGCGAGCTGTTCGTTGCGCCGCTGGCGCCGAATACCCGCGAGTTCTTATGCGGTCAGCACAAGCATCTGCGCCCTTACAAGGCGCCCGCCGCGGCTCTGTTTGACGCATTCCGGGCACGCTGGTTGCTCCCTCGTGCAGAGCGTGACCGCCGCTACCGTGACTTCGATCCAAACTCTCTGCGCATCTGGACGGGCGCCCGATGAGCGCTCCGGCGATGACGCGAGAAGGATATGCCCGGCTTCCGGAGGATTTGCTGCGAGATCTCCTGCAAGGAGTACCGGAGGTTGTGCAGCGAGTCCAGCAACTCCTTGGATCGGCGATGGATCGTAAGGTGCAATTGCGCGACGCGCTCGAGCGGCTCGACTTGATCCAGACTCACGCCGCCGCTGCGCGATCGACCGTCTGCGGCGTCGATGGGGGATTTGCGATTGAGCGCACGGCGGCTGTCGACTTCGTTATGTGTGTGGCGGTCGGCGTTGAAGGCCTATCGGACACCACGACAATCTGGGATGGCAACCAATACGAGTGGTGGAGTCAAGTCGGGCCGCACGACATCGAAGCCGAGCGCTTGGCTCGCGGCATCATGGTCGCCCAGGAGCTGGCGATTCTGGCGCAGGCGCCGCACGAGCAGCGAATCCTCGATGGCTCACACCTCACGCCGGTGATCCAGATCAACTCGGCGCTGAGCACAATCTCCGAGCAGGTAGGCGACCGCGCGCGCAAGGTCTGGGCGGAGCTCGACACGATCGGCGACCTGGCCTGCATGGCATCTGACCCCGCGGTCATCGCGATGCCCAAGTACGACTCCTCACGCGTGATCACCGATCGCCTAGCGGCGTATATCGGCGAAGCTGTGCCGGGCGATGACAAGCTGCTGCTTGGGCTGCTGCTCAACGCCGGTGAGCTGGTGAAGCCTCAACCGGTGCCGGAGGATCCATGGTGCAAGCTTCACTTCGCGCCTCGCAAGAAGCAAGACCAAGCCCTCGCCGAAGCGTTGCAAGAGGCCATCAAACCGTTGACCGAGCGCTGCCTCAACTTTACCTACTACAAGCCGGATGAGTCCTCCCCGGCATTTCGTCTCGAGTTGAAGCAAGATCTCGACGATGTGAGGATCAGCGCGATCTGCTCGACGCTCCAGTCCCAGATGACCGGGCCATTCGTCAGGGAGCCATATCCACAATACCTTGCCGATGCGATGGCAAAGTCGGTCGGCTTGGGCTTGAGCGTACTCCAATCAGCCGCGCAACTTGGGGTCAGCGGCCTGGGACGCCCAGACATCGCCGAGCTGCTCATTCACTCATATCGAACCGAAGGAGTCTGATGAGCGAGGAGAAAGGAGTCTGATGAGCGACGAGAAAGTCGGCATCGTCGGGTCGCCGAGTACCACCGTTGCCGCGACGGTGGACATCGTCGGGGACGCATCGGCCGCCCCCTTGCACGGCCAGCTGGTCTACCTCACCCATCCACTGGGCGAGAAGACGCTGATTGCGATTGGCACGGTGACGGAGATCCAGACTTCGAACCGATGGCACGAGGATGCCAATATGCGTGGCGTCCTCAAGCGGCACGGCAGCCTGCCGCACCTCAGCGAGGTGGGCGACGTGCGGACAGCCGATCTGCTGGTGCAAGCTGCCTACGAGGCTACCTCGGTCGACCCGAGTGTGGGCGACCCGCCCACCGAGAGTGGCGGTGCGCTCTCCATGTCGCCAACGACGGGCTCCCCGGTGATTCGGGTCTCAGACGAGTTCTTGAGTCAGCTGCTCCGCCGTCACAAATCCGAGATCACCTATCTGGGAACCATTCATCGCAGCGACGTCCGACTGCCGCTGAAGCTCAGACACTTCGGGCCGGAGTCCAGTGGCGGCTCAGGAGAGGCGTATCACCTAGGTATTTTTGGCATGACCGGAAGCGGTAAGTCAGCCCTCGCGAGCTATCTCATCGCGACCTACGCTCGTCATCCGGGCATGGGGATTTTGGTCATGGATCCGCAAGGGCAGTTCACGACCGAGCGTGGCCTTCCGTTTTCACTGCGCGCGTGGGCGCGGGAGCAGGGCCGGAGCGTCCTGCGCTACTCGATCTCGCGCGACCTGCGGCTGGCGCGGGATGCCGGTCTGCTCAGGGACTTGCTCGAGGTGACCCCGTTCTTCAAGGACGCGCTGTCAGTCAAGGCGCCGGAGAACCGGATCACTGCCGGCAGTGAGTTTGAGCGTACGCTTCGCGCGATCGACAAATGGGACGAGCTGGCACCGAAGGACGTGCTGCGCCGGGTGCTGACCACGATGCTCGCAGACGAACGGGCGCTGGTTCGGATCTATGCTTCGCAGGCATCGCGGGATCGGCTCGTCGGGGCCATCGAAGGCATCCTCGAGCACCTCAGCAGACATGGACGTCGCGCTCGAGACCTTCGCACCACTACACAACCTGTTCGCGCCAAAGAATGGCGCGGGCGAAGACCGCAAGAGCCTGTGGGGGGTTCTCAAGCACG
The DNA here is from genome assembly GCA_963804555.1 of uncultured Solirubrobacterales bacterium. Classification (GTDB taxonomy): domain Bacteria; phylum Actinomycetota; class Thermoleophilia; order Solirubrobacterales; family Solirubrobacteraceae; genus Palsa-744. The sequence continues at coordinate 248,561 of CAWDQX010000001.1, read as the reverse complement.
CGCTGGCGACAGGCGACGAGCAGACCGCTGGTGCTCATCGACTTCTCTGGCGACGGAGATTTCTCTGGCGACGGACAGGGAGAGGAGTTGCTCGACACGACGTCTGTCAAGGCACGTCTGTTGCGCATCGTCTGCTCTCGACTGAACCGCGTGGCCGAGGACGCTTACAAAGGCGGTGAGAGCCTCAACACCCTCGTTGTGTTCGATGAGGCCCAGCGATTTGCCGCACAGGAGCCCGAGGATGACGAAGCCCGCGAGCTGGCCATCCGACTCGTCGACTACGTGCGCACAACCCGTAAGTACGGCCTCGGCTGGATGTTCATCACGCAAGAGACGGGCTCGCTTCGTCGCGGCATCTATAACCAGCTGCGGGTCCGGGCGTTTGGCTACGGCCTGACCTCCGGCACGGAGCTGTCTCGCTTGCGCGAGACGATCGGCGATCAAGCCGCGCTCGACCTGTACAGATCATTCGTCGATCCGGCGGCCATCAGACCCGCGGCATACCCGTTCATGCTGACCGGGCCGATTTCGCCGCTGTCGTTCACCGGCGCGCCGGTGTTCCTGTCCGTCTACACCAATTTCGCCGACTTCCGCGCGGCCAACGAGAAGCGCGCATCCAGCGAGAAGCGTACGGCCAACGCAGATTTCCGCGCGGCCAACGGCTTCTCGAGTGCTTAGCTGACGCGCTGATCCGCATACCCTTTGAACCCGATAGGCGCCTGATGCAGGTGGCCGACATTCCGCAGAGAAGTACGCTCCATGTTGATCCTCGTTGTGATCTTCGTCGCCTCTCTGGGTTAGGCGCGAAGCGTGGTTCAGGTAACTGGCACAAATAAGTGGATGCGGGGGCCCTCCGTGCCGTTGCGCGGGGTGCTGCTGGGTCTGCTGCTCGAGCGCCCGGGTCATGGCTACGATCTGGCCCAACGCCTGATCGCGCGCCTGGGCGAGACGTGGCGGATCGACCCCAAAGACGTCTACCGGCTGCTCGATCAGCTGGAGAAAGAAGGACTCGTCCTGTCAGTCCAGGAACCCAGGCGCGGCAACGAGCGGCGCATGCTCGTGGTGTATCACCCGACCGAGCAGACCACTGGGGCGCTCGAGTACTGGATGCAGACGCTGACGCCGCGCGAGCCGGTGCGTCTGGGCTTGCATGCGAAGCTCGCGGTGGCTCGCCCGGAGGATGTCCCGAGCTTGCTGCGCGCATTAAAGGAGTACGAGCGGGAATGCTCTGAGCTCGCACAGCTGGTCCGCCCGAGCGACGGCGAGGCGGGCTCGTGGGCCGCCCTGCGCATGGACTGCACGCGTGACGCCACGTACACGATGCTGCGGAACGAGATCGCTTGGGCTGAACGCACGCGCCAGCGGCTCGAAGCGTACGCCGCCAGCACCTCATAAACAGGTGTGACAGCTCTGGGCTGATCTCATCGAGGCCCAGCCCAAGACTCAAAAAGCCGCAATAGCCGGCCCCGTATAAACCTTGCCGCTGGGACTGCGCCAGCTCACGCGCCAGTCGACGCCTCGCACGGATGAGCGCAATTTCCAATATCCGCTGGCGTTGGTACTCACCACTCCCAGCGTGCGATAACCCTGTGATCGACTTCGGCTTGATCAAGCACCCGCACGTCGGTCGCGCCAGCCGCCGGACGCACCAGTCCCCACAACAAAAATCCTGAGGCGCCCTTTGCGGCCGCGCGTGTAACTGTCAGTGGCAGAGCAAAACCGTAATACGATGGCTTGGGTGCTCCGTTTGGCTTCTCGATGCCGGTGCGGTAACCGACATAGCGACCGTGTGAGTGTTCGTCGCGCAGCAAGTATTGGGAGAAAGCAGCAACATCTGGATTTTCCCACGCCAACCGTTCCGAGATTGCCGCGTCTTCAGCCTGTGTCGATAGCGATACGCCGAGCGGGCTTGGCTTGGTCTGCACGCCATACTCCGTCAAATAGATCGGCACGTGCGCGGGAATCGCATGTGCACGCGACGCTAAATAAATCGCATGCGATAGACGCGAAAGCGCGCCAATCGGTACGTCGTCTTGGTTGGTCGGCCGATAAAAAGGTCCTGGGACAGCCGGATAGGTATAGGGATGGTGGGCATACCCAAAAATAGGCAGCATTTTGCAGGCGCCGTTTTTTTGGTAGGTAGAGGTCAAGCAAAGCGCCCCGCGCAAAAACGCTAGCGGGGCGACCTCGCGCTCCACCCCTTCGCGCCCCGCGTCCACTGCGTCCGTGCCAAACGGCGCGGTTTCGCCAAACAGCACTTTGGGGGATTTCAACCCGGCGGCTGTCAGTCCGGCATAACCCGCCTCGAACAGGCCACGATAGATCCGCGGCGACGCGGGCGTGCCATTCGCGTTGAATTGCGGGGCGAGCCAGCCCGGCACGTTGGGCTCGTTCCAGATCGCCCACAGCGAAATCTGCGATCCGTAATGGCGCCCGACCGCCGTCGCGAATTCTTCAAAATCCTGATCGTCGGGGCGAGTAACCAGGTCATCGTGGCTGGCTGTCGCCCATCTGGGGACTGGTGAGGTGAGAGTCAGCAGGACTTTCCAATGCAGACGCTGTGCTTCATCGATCAAGGCGTCGTATTGACCCCAGTCATAACTCGCGGGTTTCTCCGCTTCGAAGGAGGGTCGATTTGGGCTGTCTGGATCGGGCGCGACGTCATGCCAGTGAAGCTCGACGCGCAGCGCTTTCACACCAAGCCCTTTCAGCTGAGCAATCGCTGCACTGCGCAGTGACGGATTGAGCAACTCCGAGGGCGCCTCAAAGAACACAATCTGCTTGTGATCAGCCAACGCCTGCGACGGAATCACACAGGGAAGGGCAAGCAGTATTACTGCCGCCAATACTCCCAAAATGAGCCGAAGTCCATGCGGCATTCTCGTTGCCAATACACCCAAAATGGCACGCAATCCGTGTGATATTTGCATCCGTGCGACACGCATTGCCGGTTAATACACATCGACTCACCAAATAGTTGCGGTCACATATGTAGATGGCTGTGGCCCCGCCCTCTGGCCCGTCGCGGCCAAAGGCACTCAGGCCGGCGGAAGAGCGGCTGCAAGCGTGCGCGCGAGCGCGTCGATCGTGGGCGGCTGCAGCGACCCCTGCTTGTTGATTCGCTTGGCTAGCGCTCTGCGACGGAGTAGGAGGTATCCGCGCATCTTGGGCGTGCCGAGCAACGGCAGGTCGGCGGTCGTGAAGCACAACACGCCTTGCACCCACACGTCCGGGTGACCGCTTGCCCTGAGCGCGTCGCGCACGGCATGCACCTGGCGATCGAGGCCGTCGATGAACTTGGTGCGGTTGCGTCCGGCGATCAGCAGCTTTGCGCCTCCGAAGAGCGGCTTGGCGACACGCACCTTCCCTTTGACGTTCTTGGCGTCGATCACAAATACGCCGTTAGGCGCGATCGCGAGGTGGTCGATGTCGCCGCGACCGCCGGGCATCCGGCGGTTGTGCAGGATGATCGCCGGCCCACCCGCCGTGTGTTGCTCGAGGTACGCGGCGACCGCCTTCTCTCCGAGATCACCCTGATGGAACGCAGACTCGTGTTGCGGTGTGCCGCGGAGCGCGAGCAGTAGTCCCCCGATCCAGGGATGGGTCTCGCGGGTATGGGATTCGCGGTTACGCTTGCGCCGCTGATACTCGCGTGCCAGGCTGACGCCCGGCTGCCCACGCTCGAGCTCAGACCGCGTGCTCTCCCCGGCACCGGCCTGAGCCCTCGGCTCCACGCTCGACTCCACGCAAGCCGCGCACGTCACCGTCCGTGTCGTGTCGTCCCACCTGGCCCGCGACCCCGTCGGCAGAGCGGTACCGCACACCATGCACACGGCGGGCCAGCGCAGGTTTAACATCCGAGGCGCCATATGACTCAGGTCGTCAGGCAAGCCGCTCCTCTTGAACGACCAAGGAGCCGCTTGCTCAAACGCGGCCCTAACCCTCCAACCCAAACTCCTCCGCCAGCAACTCATAAGACCGCCTGCGCGCCTCGTGTGCGTACGTGATGCTGAGGACAATCACCTCCTCGGCCTTGTATTTCGCGACGACGTCCTCGAGCTCCGCCCGCACCGTCGCGGGCGCGCCGACGATCGCCCGCCGCTGCGAGCGCAGCTGCCCCGGCGCGCCACTGCGCTCCTCGGCGGCGAAGAACTCGACTGCCCGCTCAGGCGGCGGCACGGCGATCAGCTGCCCGCGACGCAGCAGCGTGAACGTCATCCGCCCGCTGGTCGCTAGGCGCTGTGCCTCCTCGTCGGTTTCGGCGCAGATCACCCACACACCCAACGCGACGCGTGGCTTCACGCTCCCACTCGCGCCCCCGCCCTCACCTGCGCCCCCGCTCACGCCCCCGCCCTCGCCTGCACTCCCATCCGCGCTCGCGCCCTCGCCCGCACTCTCACTCGCGCCCGCGTGCTCGTGTTCGGCGAAGCGCTCGCGATACAGCGCGGTGATCTCCGCGCCCTTGGGATTGATGAAGTCGGCAAACGCGTACGGCAGGCCCAACTCAGCGGCCCAGATGGCGCTCTGCTGCGAGGACCCCAGCAACCACGGCTCCGGCCGCTCGGGTCGCCCGGGGAGCGTCTTTGCCAACCGTGCAAATGGATGGTCCGCGGGCAACCGGTCATCCAAATAACCGAGCAACTCAATTAATTGTTGAGGAAAATCATCTGGCGCCGCCTGTCTGCGATCGCGCTGCAGAGCAAAGGTCGTCAAAGGATCGGTTCCCGCGGCACGCCCAAGCGCGAGATCAATTCGCCCAGGAAATAATCCTGACAGCAGACTAAAACTCTCGGCAACCTTGAAAGGAGAATAATGCGGAAGCATCACCCCGCCGCTGCCGACACGGATATGTGAAGTCGCAGCCGCGATCGGCCCGATCAGAGCCTCGGGAGAGGGCCCGGCAAGCATCGGCCCACCATGATGCTCAGCTACCCAATAACGGTGAAATCCAAGTTGATCCGCAAGCCGAGCAAGGTCAATTGTGTTGCGCAAAGCCTGCGATCCAGACGACCCCTCGGAGATTGGGGACTGGTCGAGAATGGAGAGGGAAAATGAATTAGCCACCGCGCCCACCGCGTCGACCGCGGCCATCACGCCGACCATGCCGACCGCGCCGCCTGCCCCAACCGTGCCGACCGCGGCCAACCGCGCCGCCCGCGCTCACGGTGTCCACCACGCCGACCTGCCCGACGGCGCCGCGCAGGCCCACGCATCCGACACACCCCACGCAACCAGTGCAATCCAGGCATCCCACGCAGCCGACACACGCAAGGCAGCCCACGTTGCCAAACCCAGCCACGATCGCTGCGCTCCCAATAACGCCTGAACTGATCAACACACCCGCGCTGCCGATCACCCCCGCGCTCGCGACCGTCCCCGCACTCCCAATAACGCTCGCGCTCGCGAGGGTCCCCGCACTCCCAACCACCTCCGCACTGTAGGACGACTCGATCATGCCCCGCAGGGATAGCACCTCAGCTCCGACTGTCTCGCGCATACGTACCGTCCGCAGCCAGAACTACTTTTCAATTGATGCTCGTAAGCGAGTTCAGTGATGGCACAGAGGTCGACCAGGTGATGCTGGTCCGCGAGGTCGAGCGCCGCCAGCTCCGCCATGGTGGCGAGTACCTGCGCCTGTACCTAGGTGACCGCACCGGAGCGATCGTCTCGATGGTGTGGGAGGAGATGGAAATACCCCAGGAGCTCGCCTGCGCCGGCGCCCTTGTACATGTGCGCGGGCGCTACACCGTGCATCCCCGCTTTGGCCCGCAGATCAACTTGCGCAGTCTCGATGAGGCGGTCCCGGGTAGCTTCTCGCTCGAGGACCTGGTCGATGGTCCCGTGCGCGCGGTGGAGCTGATGGAGGAGGAAGTGCGCGAGCTGCTCGACACGATCCAGGAGCCGCACCTGCTGATCCTGCTGCAGCGCGTGTTTGGCGCGGACTCCGAGCTGTGGGCCGGCTATCGGGTGGCCCCAGCGGCCAAGCACTACCACCAGGCTTACCGCCACGGCCTGCTCGAGCACTGTCTCGGCGTCGCCCAGGCCGTGAGCGCGGTCAGCGCCACCTTCGGAGGCATCGACCGCGATGTGGCGGTCACCGGCGCGCTGCTGCACGACATCGGCAAGCTCGAGGCCTATACGAATGAGAGCCCGCCCGCCCGACGAGAGCAGATCATCGACCTGACCGACGCGGGGCGGCTGCTCGGGGAGATCCCGCTCGGCTACTACCGCGTCCGCCGCATGATCGAGGACATCGATGGCTTCCCGGCGGAATTGGCGCGGGCGGTCGAGCACATCATTCTGTCCCACCATGGCTCGCTGGAGCACGGCAGCCCGGTGGTGCCGTGCACGCGCGAGGCGACGCTCGTGCACATGATCGACAACCTCGGCGGGCGGCTCGGCAGCTTCGATCGCCTCGAGAAGGAGCTCGCCCCCGGCAAGCGCTGGTCGAGCTTTGACCGCGCGATCGACGGTGCCGCCTTTTTCCCCGAGCGCGGTAGGCAGGGCACAGAGGGCACGGAGCCCGCAGAGCAAGTGCGCGAAGCCGCGTAGCGCCCGAGAATGGACTGGGCCGCGTCGAGGCCGCGAAACGCCCGCGTGAAAATCCGCAAATAGCGAGCGCGGCACCCTCGCGCGAGAGTCCTCTCGCCGCAGGCTTCTATCTTTTGGAGTCGATGGCAAAGGACACCGAGAAGCTGATCCGCCAGCTGTCGCTGATCTCCTACCTGATGGCCGAGCGCAGGCCGGTCACGGCATTGGAGATCCGGCGCGACGTGGAGGGCTACAGCGGGATGAACGAGGACGCGTTCGCGCGGCGCTTCTACGCGGACCGCTCCGAGCTCGAATCGCTGCGCATCCAGCTAACCGTCGAGCGCCCCGCCGATGGGGCGGCCGAGCAGGAGAACTACTCGCTGCGCCCGGAGAACTTCCACCTGCCCGCGATCGCGTTCTCCGACAAGGAGCTCGCGGCGTTGCAGACCGCGCTGAGCCTGCTCGACGGCGAATTCGCCTACGCCGAGCCACTGCGCCTCGCGCTGCAGCAGATCACCTGGGGGCGTCCCAGCCCGCTGCGGGCGCCCGAGCAGCAATCGGTCGCGCTCGGCATCACGGCCTCTGCCGGTGGCCACGAGCTCTCAGCGCGCTTGGCGAAGGTCGAGACGGCGATCTTCCGCAACAAGACGATCGTCTTCGACTACTACACGATGGAGCGCGACGAGGTGGGCTCACGCCGCGTCGATCCGTATCACCTGCTGTTCCAAGGTGGCCAGTTCTATCTACTCGGATATGCCCACGAGCGCAAGGCGATCCGCGTGTTTCGCCTGTCGCGAATCCGCGGCAAGGTCTCTTATGCGACCAAGGCCGAGCACGACTTCCGCCGTCCGGCTGACTTCGACCCGCGCTCCTACGCCAACCGCGCCGACTGGCAACTCGGTGAGGAGCAAGGTGTGGCCGAGATACTGATCTCCGAGCGCATCGCCTGGCAGATCGAACGCCACTTCGGCCGCTACGGCGAGATCCGCGACGCCGATCCTGACGTGGTCGGCGGCGAGATCCGCGATGTTGATCCCGACGTGGTCGGTGGCGAGGAGGTGGGCGATGGCGACAAGCTCTTTCTGACCAGCTACTCCAACCCCCGTGGCCTCGTTTCGTGGGTGCTCGGGCTCGGCGCGCACGCGCGTCTGCTCGGGCCGGAGGAGCTGACCGAGGAGCTCGGGCGCCGCGTGGAGTCGCTGGAGCGCCACCACGGCGAGGAGTTGCCGGACGCTGCGCAGGCCAAGGGCGCCGGCCGCAAGACGTACGGCCGCGGGACGCGCGCATCCACGCGCGCCTCCACGTCCACGCGCACCAGCCGCCGAGGGGCAGCCGGCGGCACGGGCGAAGGCGACGGGTCCGCGACGCGCGGCGACACCGCGATCCGCCCGGAGCGCTTCGCGCGCCTGGTGACGCTCGCGAGCATCCTGATCCAGGCCGGGCGGGCGGGTGGCGCGCAGGCCGGGGGGCTGGGCCGGGTGAAGATCGCCGAGGTCTGCGAGCGGCTGCAGCTCTCAGACGAGGAGCTGCGTGAGGATCTCAACGTCCTGAACGTCGTCAACTTCGGCGGCGGCTCGTATGTGCTCTATGCCGAGATCAAGGAGGAGGAGGGCGAGATCGAGGTCGACCCCGAGCCCTACAGCGACAACTTCGACCGGCCCGCGCGCCTCTTGCCCGTCGAGGCCAAGGCGCTGGTGGCGGCGATCGACCTGATCGGCGAGCACATTCCAGAGGGCTCGCTCACCTCGGCGCGCGAGAAGATTGTCGCGGCGCTCGGTGAGGATCCGATGGAGCAGGGTTTGCAGGTCGCCCATGCCGGGGGCGACGATTCCGCGGTTGCGCGGGTGGTCTCCAGCGCGATCGTGCAGCGGCAAATCATCGAGCTGGAGTACTACAAGGAGAACGAGGATCAGATCGTCAAGCGCCGGGTCGAGCCCTATGCGCTGACGAACGGTCGCGAGGGCTGGTACGTCGCGTCGTTCGACCCCAAGCGCGACGCGATGCGCCACTTCCGCCTTGATCGGATCAAGAGCGTGAACGTGACCGAGGAGCGCTTCGAGCCGCGACCGGAGGTCGACCCGGCGGCGGAGGTCGACGGCTGGCTGCGCACCGGCGAGGTCGAGACCTCGCGCTCGGCGCGGGTGCTGGTCTTCCCCGAGCGCGCGCGCTGGGCGCGCGAGGCGCGGCGCGTCGTGGAGGAGCGCGACGACGGCTCGGTCGTGGTCGAGCTGAGCTTCGCGGGCACCGACTGGCTGGTGCGCGAGATCCTCAAGGAAGCCGGCGATGCCGCGGTGCTCGAGCCGCAGGACGCGCGCGAGGCCGTGCGCGCGGCGGTGGCCAAGCTGCGCGAGTCCCACGCCGTGCCGGCCGGCGTTACATGAGCCGCCGCGCCCCAGACCGCCGCGCCGTCAGCCACCGCTCCGCAGACCGCCGCGCCCCAGACCGCCGCGCCCAAATCGTGGTCACGTGAGTCGCCGCGCCCAAATCACGATGACCGACGCGGAGGTTGCCGCGTTCCTAGATGAGGAGCGAACCGTCACCTGCGCCACGGTGGGCCCGCGCGGGTGGCCGCACCTGATGCCACTCTGGTATGTGCTGCGGGAGTCCCCCGCCGGCGGATCCGCCCCACCAACGCCGCCCGCCTCGCCAATCCCGCCAGCCTCGCCACCCTCGCCTGTCCTGCCATCCTCGCCCACCTCGCCTGTCCGCCTCCTCGCCCACCTCCCACCCTCGCCCGGCCCGCGGATCTGGGCCTGGACGTATGGGGCTTCGCAGAAGGTGGTCAATCTCGAACGCGACCCGCGCGCCACCTTGCAGGTCGAGGCCGCCGAGGCGTACGCGGAGCTACGCGGGGTGATGCTCGAGTGCGAGGTCGTGATCCACCGCGAGCTCGAGCTGGTCGCCGCGCTCGGCGGGGACATTCTGCTGCGCAACTCGGTTCCCCGTGGTGAGCAACCGCCGCTGGAGCTGCCACCCGAGGTGCGGGATGTAGTCGCCGCCCAAGCCGTCAAGCGCGTGGGGCTCGAGTTCATCGAGCGCCGCCGCGCGAGTTGGGATCACCGCAAGCTCGGTGGGCTGTATTGACTCGCTCCGCGGACATCCTGTCCGCGTCTCGATGAGATCGGCGGCGTCGTGCTGCCGCGACCGCTCGGCTGCGCCTCCCTCCAGGTAGGCTCCGCCCCATGGAGCCGCTCAAGGGATTGATCCTCTCCGGGGGCAAGGGCACGCGACTGCGCCCGATCACGCACACAAGCGCCAAGCAGCTCGTGCCGGTTGCCAACAAGCCGGTGCTGTTCTACGGCATCGAGGCGATGGCGCAGGCGGGCATCGAGCAGGTCGGGATCATCATCGCTCCGGAGACTGGCCAGGAGATCCGCGAAGCCGCCGGCGACGGCTCCAAGTTCGGGGTGCAGATCACCTACATAGTGCAGGACGAGCCGCTCGGCTTGGCCCACGCGGTGCTGACCGCCCAGCTATTTCTCGGTGAGAGCCCGTTCGTGATGTACCTCGGTGACAATCTGCTGCAAGGCGGGATCTCCGATCTGGTGGAGGCGTTCCGCGAGCACGAGCCGGATGCCCTGATCCTGCTCACGCCGGTGCCCGACCCGGAGAACTTCGGGGTCGCCGAGCTCGCCCCGGTAGACCCGGATGATTCGATGCCCGCCCACCCCGTCGGGCGGGTGCTGCGGCTGGTCGAGAAGCCCGCCGAGCCCGCAACCGACCTGGCGCTCGTCGGCGTGTACATGTTCACCGCCGCGATCCACGACGCGGCGCACGCGATCAAGCCCTCCGCCCGCGGTGAGCTCGAGATCACCGACGCGATCCAGCACCTCGTTGACGATGGCATGCGCGTCGAGCCGCACATCGTGCAGGGCTGGTGGAAGGACACGGGGCGTCTGGAGGACATGCTCGAGGCCAATCGCCTGATCCTCGACAACCTCCAGGAGCGCATCGAGGGCGAGCTGATCGACTCCCAGGTCGACGGTCGCGTCGTGATCGAGGTCGGCGCCCGCCTGGAGCGCACGACTGTGCGCGGGCCGGCGGTGATCGGCGCGGGTGCCGTATTGCGGGACGCCTACATCGGCCCCTATACGGCGATCGGCGAGAACTGCTCGATCTCCGGTGCCGAGGTCGAGCACTCGATCCTGCTCGCCGGCTCCACCGTCTCAGACCTCGACGGGCGTATGGAGAGCTCATTGCTCGGACGCAACGTCACCATTCGCCGTGGCGACCGCCAGCCGCGCGCGTACCGCTTCATGGTCGGGGACAACTCCGACATCTCGATCCTGTGATCCGTCGGGTCGACGCAATGAGGAGCTCATGCGACTACTGGTGACTGGCGCCGCCGGCATGCTTGCGCACGATGTGCGCCAGGTCGCCGAGCGCGCGGGGCACGAGCTCATGCTGGTCGACCTGCCCGAGCTCGACATCACCGATGCGGCGGCCGTGAGCGCGTTCTTTGCGAGCGAGCGTCCCGCGGCGAGCGTCAATTGCGCCGCCTGGACCGATGTCGATGGCGCCGAGACCAAGCAGGCCCAGGCTCACGCGGTCAACGCGGACGGCGCCGGCAACCTGGCGCGGGCCGCCGCTGAGATTGACACTCCGCTGCTGCACATATCGACCGACTACGTGTTCGATGGCATCGCCCCGCTCGACGGCGCCGGCCGCTCGCGACCCTACGTCGAGTCCGACCCCACTGGCCCTCGCTCGGTTTATGGCTCCACCAAGCTCGACGGCGAGCGCCAGGTGCTCGCCGCCTCGCCCCAGCACTGCGTGGTGCGGACAGCATGGCTCTACGGGATCGACGGCCCCAACTTCGTCGCCACGATGCTGCGTCTGGCCGGCGAGCGCGACGCTGTGCAAGTCGTCGAGGACCAGATCGGCTCGCCCACGTGGTCAGGCCACCTCGCGCCGGCCGTGGTCGGACTGCTCGAACGTCGGGTGAGTGGCCTGGTTCACCTGACGGGCGCGGGGCGGGTCTCGTGGAATGGCTTCGCCCGCGAGATCTTCCGCCAGGCCGAGGTCGATTGCCGCGTCGAGTCGGCCACCAGCGAGCAGATGGCTCGCCCAGCGCCCCGCCCGGCGTGGTCGGCGCTGGAGTCCGAGCGCGAGGACGTCTTGCCGATGCCGCCCTGGCAGGATGGTCTTGCCGGTTACCTGGCCGCTAGGAGCGGGATCCTGCGCACTCCATGAGGGGCGAGTGATGGGGTCCGGTACACCCCATGAGCGGCGAGTGATGGAATGATGCGCGTATGAAACTCCTCGTATGTGGCGGCGCGGGCTTTATCGGCTCGACCTTCGTGCGTCTGCGCATCGCCGAACAGGGCGACGAGGTGACGGTGCTCGACAAGCTCACGTATGCGGGCCGCGAGGAGAACCTGCGCGAGGTCGCGGACAGTGACGGCTTTCGTTTCATCCGTGGCGCGATCGAGGACCCTGAGGCGGTTGCGGGGTCGATCGCGAGTCTGGGATCCCACCCACCCGATGCAATCGTCAACTTCGCCGCGGAGACGCATGTCGACCGCTCGATCGCCGAGCCCGATGCCTTTGTCAAGACTCATGCGCTCGGCACGCACGTGCTGCTGGAGGCCGCGCGTGAGCATGGCTTGCGCTACCTGCAGGTCTCGACCGACGAGGTTTACGGCTCGATCGAGCAGGGCTCCTTCACCGAGGAGAGTCCGCTGCGCCCCTCCTCGCCCTACTCGGCGACGAAGACGGGCGCGGATCTGCTCGTACAGAGCTACTTCCACACCTACGACCTGCCGGCGGTGATCTGTCGTGGCTCAAACAACTACGGGCCCTACCAATATCCCGAGAAGCTGATCCCGCTGATGATCCTCAACGCCCTGCACGGCGATTCGCTGCCGGTGTACGGCGACGGTATGCAGGTGCGCAACTGGATCCACGCCACCGACTTCGCGCGCGCGATCGGCCACGTGCTCGAGCACGGCGTTCCCGGCGAGGTCTACAACGCGGGCGGCCCCGACGAGTGCGCGAACGTGGATGTCGTGGAGCGGATCATCGAGCTGACCGGGGCGCAGCAGTCGCAGATCGAGTACGTCACCGACCGGCCTGGTCACGACCGTCGCTACTCGCTCTCCTCGGAGAAGGTTCGCGCGCTCGGCTGGCTGCCGCGGGTGCGCTTCGAGGAGGGTCTAGCGGAAACCGTCGCCTGGTACCGCGATAACTCGTGGTGGTGGGAGCCGATCCGTTCCGGCGACTACCGCGAGTACTACGAGCGCCAGTACGGCCGCGCCCTGAGCTGACCGCTCGCCAGCGCTCCCCTCGCCAGCGCTCTCCTCGGCAGCGCTCCCCTCGCCAGGGCTCCCGCTAGCCCAGCTTCGAGATCTTCCACTTGCCGCCTTCCTTGACTAAGGAAAGCGTGGTGACCTTGCTCTTGCCGGCATAAGTGCTCTTCACCTGAGCGCTCGCGCTTGTGGCACCCTGCTGCTGGACCTCCTGGACCGTCAGTTCTGGCGTGTCCACCTGCGTGAGCTGGTTTTTCAGCGCTTGTGTGCAGCCTCCGTGTGCTGAGCTCAGGCGCGCGGTCACGGCGCTCGCGAGCAGGGTGGCGCAGATCTTCTGCGCTTCGCCCGCCGTCGCCTCGGTCTGCAGGTTGGCGATCGTCTGCGCGACCGCGTGATTTTCGCCTTTGTAGGAGCTCGTGGTCGTTGTACTCGCGCAAGCGCTGATTCCGAGTGCGAGCAATGGGGCGCAGAGCAGCACGAGCGCGCGCTTGATCGGTACCTGGATCACGGCCGCAGAGAGTACGCGACTGGTCCGCCAAATGGCTACCTGATCGCGCTACGCCTAGAGTCCGGTACGGTTCCACGGAATGGGGCGTCCTACTCCACAGGCGGTTGCGCTCTCCGCGGGAGAGGCGGTCTTGGGTCTACTGATCGAGCAGCCCGGGAACAGTTATCAGCTAGAGCGCCGCTTGGAGGCGCGCTTTGGCTCGGCACAGTTCGCGCATGGCACCGCCTATCAAGCGGTCAAGCGGCTCTCCAAGCAGGGGTTGATTCGCACGCTCGACGGCGATCAGCCGATCATGGCCGCTCGCGCTGAGGCCGGATACCTGCCTGCGACTGCTTATGAGGCGACCGCGGCGGGGATCGAGCACTTCGACCATTGGCTACGGGCTTCGACCTCAATGCCGCCAGTGCGTGAGGAGCTGCTCGCGAAGATCGCTTTCTGTGGGCCGGAGGACTTACCGCGCATGATCGAGATCGTTCGCGAGGCGGAGCTTGCTTGTATGGTTCAGCTGGAAGGTCTCGGCGAGCGGACGCGTAGAGCGCACCGGCTGGCTGGCAGCGATGAGTGGAGGCGGCTGATGGGCATCATCGTCTCCTCGGGAGACGCCGCGTGGTGGGATGCGCGGATCAAGTGGTTGCAGGCGCTCCGCCAATATCTGCTGAGAGAGGGGCAGCGCTACAAGGCGGGTACGGGACCAACCGCTTCGAGACCGGCCTCTTCGCTTCCACGGATTTGACGATGGCAGTGCTGTCGCTGACCGAGGTTTGCTTGAGTTTTCCACGGGGGCGGCGGCATATGGTTCAGGTGCTGGCGGATGTGTCGTTGCAGGTCGATGCGGGGGAGGTCGTCGCGGTGCTGGCGCAGCGTGCGCAGGGCAAGACCTCGCTGCTGCGGGTGGCGGCCGGGATCCAGCAGCCCAACCGGGGGCGCGTCAGCTTCGAAGGCGAGGACCTCTGGGGTTTCTCCGATCGGCGGCGCTCGCGGCTGCTGGGTGGGCAGATCGGCTGGGTCGGGCCCACCGTGCCGGATCTCGATGTGCCGATGCTCGCAAACGTCGCGCTGCCATTGTTCGCGGTGTATGGGAAGCGCGAGTCCTATGCGCGGGCGCTGGCCGCGCTCGAGCGGGTCGGAGCGTCGGAGTGCGCTGAGCAGTTCTGGGGGAGCCTGGCCGACTGGGAGCGTGCGCTCGTCGCTCTCGCACAGGGAATCGCTCGCGAGCCAAAGCTGTTGCTCGTTGACGATCTGACGATTTCACTCGGGCTCGGGGAGGCCGAGGAGGTCACGCGGTTACTGGACAGGCTGGCGAAGGAACAGGGCTTTGGCGTGTTGATGTGCGTCTCGGATGCCAGCGCGACCGGCTGGTCTGGGCGGGTCGCGATGCTGGCTGGCGGTGAGTTGTTGGAGGCGCCGAGGCCGTCCGCGGGACTGGCGAACATCATCGACTTCCCAGGCGCCGGTTCGGGTGCGCGTGATCCCAGACGCGACATCTCCTCCTAGTGCTCGAGCTGCGCGAGCTCGTTAAGCGCTATCCCGGTGGCGATGGGGAGCCCGTACGCGCCGTTGATGGCGTGTCGCTGCAGATCGCCCGGGGAGAGCTCGTTGCGCTGTACGGCCCGAGCGGCTCGGGCAAGACGACGCTGCTGATGCTGATCGCTGGGCTGCTGGCGCCCGACAGTGGCGCGGTGATCGTGGACGGGCGAGAGATCTCCGCGCTCTCCGAGGACGATCGTGCGCGCTACCGGCTACACGAGCTGGGGTATATAGATCAGGCCTTCGATCTGCTTCCGGGCGGCAATGTGCTGCAGAACGCCGCGATGAAGCTGTGGCTGACCAGCGACGCACGCCGGGCGGAGCAGATGGTCGAGCCTTTATTGGTGCGCCTGGGGTTGGGTGAGCGCTTGCGCAATCGCCCCGATGAGCTCTCGATGGGCGAGCGCCAGCGCGTGATGATCGCGCGGGCGCTGTCGCTGGAACCAAAGCTCGTGCTCGCCGACGAGCCGACGGGGAGCCTGGATTCCAAGCGTGGCGGCGAGGTGTTAGAGCTCCTCAGCGAGATCTGTCGCGAGCGCGGCGCCGCCGTGTTGCTCGTCACCCACGATCCGCAGGCGACGGTGTTCGCCGACCGTGTGCATGCCCTGCGCGACGGCCGGCTCTCAGATTACGAGCCCGACCAGGTATGCGCTCCTCTCGAGGGACCGTAGTCGGCTGATGCGGCTGTCGAGCATCGCCCATCTGTATCGCGTCCGGCTGAAGGCCAGGATCGTGCTCGTGCAGGAGCTGCTGGCTGTTCTGGGTCTCTCCGTCGGCGTGGCGCTGCTGTTCGCCTCCCAGGTCGCGAGCGCGAGCCTCAACGGTTCGGTGGCGCAATTGGCGAGCGAGATCGTTGGCAAGATGCAGTACCAGCTCGAGTCGCGCGACCGGCAAGGCTTCGATCAGCGACTGCTGGGCGAGGTAGCGCGCCTGCCCGGTGTGCGTGCGGCGGCGCCGGTGCTCGAGGAGCCCGCCAATGCGATTGGCCCGACCGGTCAGCGGGCGGTGGAACTGATCGGTACGGACCCGTCCTCGGCGCTGCAGGACAGTCCGTTATTGCGGAATTTCCACTACGCCCAGATCGCTCGGCTGGGGGCGCTCGCGCTGCCAACGGCGGTTGCTGAAGGGATCGGGGTCCAATCGCTGCAGCCGCTCGAGCTCCAGATCGGCGCGAGTAGCGTCACCGCATTGGTCGGTACCGAACTGGGCGTAAAGGCGATTGGGGCACTCGCCCACAGTCCGGTCGCGGTCGCGCCACTGGCCTATGCACAGAGGCTCACTGGGATGCGTGGCCGGATCACGCGCGTGTTTGTCCAGGCGATGCCGGGGCACGATCGTGAGGTGCGTACAGGGTTGTTGAGGCTGGCGGCGGATCGTTTGAACGTAGAGCCAGCCAACTTCGACGTGACCCTATTCAGGGTCGCGGCCGCGCCGGCCAACCAGGGTGAGAGCTTGTTCTCGGGTATCAGCGCCCTCGTCGGGTTTCTGTTCGCGCTGAGCGCAATGCTGCTAACGCTGCCGCTACGCCAGGGCCTGGTCGGAGGATTGCGCGCCAACGGCGCGACACGCTTGGACATCGTGCAGGCGCTGCTGTTCGACGCGCTTGTGCTCGGTGCTTTGGCCGCGCTGATCGGCTTGGCGCTCGGAGATCTGCTCTCGATCGCTGTATTTCGATCGAATCCCGGCTATCTCTCGTTTGCGTTTCCCGTGGGGTCGCAGCGGATCATCACCTGGCAGAGTGCCGCGATCGCCGCGGGCGCGGGGCTGCTGGCCGCCTGCGTAGGGGTGCTAATCCCGCTGCGAGAGATCTTCTCGCGCTCGGCCGCGGCTTCGATGCCTCGCAAGCATCACCTCCGCGATTGGCGGACGACCGGAGCTCTTACCGCTGGACTGTCGTGCCTTGCGCTGACCACGGCGATTCTCCTCGCCGCGCCGCAGTCGGCTGTCCTCGGCAGCGTGATCTTGGTGATTGCGCTGCTGCTACTCCTGCCGCTCCTGCTCGATGCGGTCATCGCCGTCTTCGATCGTTTGCAAACGCGCTTCGGATCCGCATCGACCCGGATCGCCGTGATCGAATTACGCTCACCCAAGACGCGTGCGCGATCGATCGCGATTGCGGCAACCGGAGCGATTGCCGTGTTCGGCAGCGTCGCGATCCAGGGAGCACACGCCAATCTCCAGCGTGGGTTGGACCGTTTGGCTCACGACGCGGCCGTGGCTGCCGATTTCTGGGTCGCCCCGCCGGGCACGCAGGACCTGCTCGCGACGACCCCGTTTCGCGATCGTGCCTCTGTGGCGCTCACGGCGCTTCCCGGAGTTCGAGCCGTCGGCCTGTACCGCGCTGGCTTCCTCGACTACGGCGATCGTCACGTGTGGGTCTTGGCGCCGCCGGACACCGCTGTTCATCCGCTTCCACCGAGTCAGCTCGTCGAAGGTAACCTCACGCTCGCGGTCGCGAGGCTCAGAGCCGGTGGTTGGGCGGCTGTTTCGCAGGCCATCGCTGCTCAGAATCACCTGCACATCGGGCAGCGGTTCACGCTGCCTTCTCCAGTCCCAACCACGTTCCGCGTTGCCGCGCTGACTACGAATCTCGGCTGGCCACCCGGCGCGATCATCCTCAACCCCACGGATTATGCGCGCGCCTGGGGCAGCGTCGACCCGAGTGCCTACAACGTCATGCTCGAGCGAGGGGCTCACCCGCAGGCGGTACGTCGTGAGATCCGCCAAGCGCTCGGACCGGCATCGGGGCTGACCGTCGAAAGCGCTCACCAGCGTGAGGAGAGCCTACGAGCGGCAAGTCGCCAGGGGCTCTCACGCCTGACGCAGATCGCGACGCTCGTGCTGATCGCGACGGTGCTGGCGATGTCGATCGCGATGGGGGCGATGATCTGGCAGCGTCGTCCCCGACTCGCCCGCATGAAGGTGCAGGGCTATGAGCGCGGCGTGTTGTGGCGGGCGCTGCTCTGCGAGAGCGGCCTGCTGCTCGGCGCCGGCTGCCTGATCGGCGCGCTGTGCGGCATCTACGGACAGCTGCTCATCAGCCATGCGCTGGCGAGCGTCACGGGCTTCCCGATCGTCTTCTCGGCCGGAGCCTTGCTCGCGATCGTCGAGCTTCGCGCTCGTCAGCATGGTCGCGGTTGCGCTCGTCGCGCTGCTGGGCTATCGCGCCGCCAGCGTGCGTCCATACGTGTAGTCCTCGGGAGCGCAGACTTGCCACCCGATCGATCTTCTAGGCTCGGGAAATATCCCGGCATCACGAAAGATCGATCCGGCGCCGCTCGGCCCCAGGCAAGCCTGGGGGCTGCTGGCGGCAGCTACCCGTGAGCTGCTATGGGGGCTGCCGGCGGTTTCCCGCGAGATCGACGCCTGGCGCGCCCGGGCGCAGACGATTCCCGACCTGCCGCTGCGCGAAGACGCGCTGCATTCGCTCACGCACAAGCGCGATCACTCCGAGGGCGCCGCGCTGTTCTGGGTGTTGCCGAAGAGTCGAGATCATCGGCTGCTGCGCTTGCTCGTTGCCTACCAGACGATCTGGGACTTCCTCGACAACGTAAGCGAGCGCGACTCCGGCCAGGCAAACGCCCAGCAGCTGCACCTCGCGCTCAGCGAGGCGCTCGACCCCGGCGCGCCGATCTCCGACTACTACCGCCACCATTCGTGCAAGAACGACGGTGGCTATCTGCGCGCGCTCGTCGAGTGCTGCCGCCTGGGCTGCGCGACGCTGCCGTCCTACTCACGGGTGCGTCCGCACGTGCTTGCCGGGGTGGCGATGTGCGCCGTCCAGAGCGCCAACCACGATCCCGATCCCTTACGCCGCGACGCGGCCCTACAAGCCTGGGCGGAGCGCGACCCGTCCGGGGGGCGGACGCTCGAGTGGTTTGAGCTGACCGCCGCCGCGAGCGCGTTCACGCCCCACGTGCTGCTCGCCCTTGCCGCCGAACCAACATGCGAGGAGAGCGATATCGCCAAGACCTTGGCCGCATATTTCCCATGGGTGTCCCTCGCGATCACGATGCTCGACAGCTACGTCGATCAGCTCGAGGACGCCGCCAGTGGCAGTCATTCCTACATAACTCATTACGGCGATGGCGATCTCGCCGTGGCGCGCCTCTGTGAGATCGTCGATCGGACCGCGCGTGAAGCACGCGGCCTGCGCAACGGTCACCGCCACGCGACGCTCGTCGCCTGCATGGTCGCGATGCATCTATCCCGGGATGGCGCCTACGCGCCCGACATGCGCGCGGGGACACGGGCGCTCGCCGGCGCGGGTGGCTCGCTCACGCGCTTGCTGCTACCGCTCGTGCGCACGTGGCGCGGCGCATATCTGAAACGCGCCGTCACGGGCGTACGAGCAGCACCGGCGCGACCGGCTCGGGGCGAGCTCCCGCCAGGTTCACAGCTACCCGCGGCCGCGCAGACGTTTGTGATCTGGAAGTCGCCCTTCACTCACCTCGAGCGCTCTCGCCACCGCTATGGCAGCCGCTTCACGATCAACATGACCAGCCATCCACCGCTTGTGTTCCTATCCGAGCCCGATGACATCAGAGCGATGCTTGCCGCGCCCGCTGACGTGCTCTGCCCCGGCGAGGGGGCGGATACGATCGAGTCGCTCGTCGGTGAGCAGTCGTTCATGCTGCTCGAGGAGGACGAGCATCTCAACGGCCGCAAGGCGATCCTCCCGGCCTTTCACGCCAAGCTGGTGCAACAGCACGCCGAGCTGGTGGCCTCCATCGCACGGCGCGAGGTCGCCTTGTGGCCGCGGGACATTCCCTTCGCGCTACACCCGCGTCTGCGCGCGTTGACGCTGGAGGTCGTCCTGCGGACGATCTTCGGCCCATCTGCTCGCCCCACCGATCGTTGTCTGTATGCGCTGCGCGATCGCCTGCTCGCGATGCTGACGGTCACCGGCAGCGCGGTCTTCCCGGAGCCGCTCTTGCGCCACGGTCCTGGACGTCGCATCTGGGAGCGCTTCCTGCGCACGCGCACGGAGGTCGATCGGCTGATCTACGCGATCATCGAGGATCGAGCGTGCGCTGGCGGGTGCTCTGGAAACCTGCTCGACAGGCTCCTGCGGGCTCGCAACACAGATGGCTCGCCGATGTCCTCGCGGCAGGTGCGTGATCACCTGATGTCGGTCGTCCTGGCCGGACACGAGACCACCGCTTCGGAGCTGGCGTGGGCATTTCAACTCTTGGCGCACAACCCGCGGGTGCTCGATCGGCTGATCGGCGAGCTCGACGCGGACGGCGATGGAGACGGGGGCGAGGAGTATCTGACCGCGACGATCCAGGAGGTGCTGCGCCACCGCCCAGTGTTCCTGTTCACGATTCCGCGCGCGGTCAAGCAGCAGATCGTCCTCGGCGGCTGGACCTATCGCCCACCGGCTCAGTTGTTGGGATGCATCTATCTGCTGCACCACGACCCGGCGCTCTACCCCGAGCCGCAGGAGTTCCGGCCCGAGCGCTTCCTCGAGACGCCGCCGTCGACGCACACGTGGCTGCCGTGGGGCGGGGGCCGTAAGCGCTGTCCCGGCCTGCACCTGGCGATGCTCGAGATGAAGACCGTGCTGCGCACTGTGCTCGCGAGCACGACCGTGCTGCCCGCCGGGCGCGGGATCGAGCATCCCCGCTGGCGCAGCGTGATCGTGACCCCCCACGCGGGCGCGCGCGTGGTGCTGCATCCCCGCCACCATCCCGGGTCCAGTCCTCGCCTGTGCCCTGGCGTCCATCCTGGGTCTCGTCATCCCGGGCCTCGTCCTGGCCCCGCATCCCCGCCGCTGAGACCCGCTGGAAATTGATGGCGACGCGTCACTAGGCACGGGCCCGCGCCATCGTCAGTATCGAGCAATGCCCCAGATCTCAGAGAACGGAATCAAAATCGAGCTGTCCAAGGCACAGATCAACCAGATCGTGCGTGAGGCCGCGCAGGACGATGGCCTGCTGGGGCTGCTGGGCGGCTTGGAGGAGCTCGACGTCCAGGCTTCCTCCGTGCCGATGGACGATGTGCGACTCTCACGCTCGCTGCTGCGCGGCCTGATGGTCCTCGCGTCCTACCCCACCGACGGGAGCGCCCGCTCGGTGACCGACGTGGCCCACCAACTCGGCATGGGTATCAGCACGACCCACCGCTACACCTCGACGCTCGTCGAAGTCGGCGTGCTCGAGCGCGACCCGATCTCGCGCCAGTACCGCCTCGCCAAGCGCATCTAGAGGCCCTATTCTCCGCGGCTGAAGGGCGATCTCGCTAGGAACACATGCGGCCTGGAGGCCAAAAGGTGCACTCCTAGGGATAGGCTCTGAACGCTCGTCGGTCCCGGGTTTCGCGCTCGTCAGGCACCAGACTTTTCTAGTATCACGAAAGATGCTAGATTTACCGGCGATGGTCCCACCCCCACCACGACGAGTGCTCCGCGAGCCGGGGCGGATGGAGGTTGCTTGCTGATGTCTCGAACCAAGTTGATCCTCGCTGGCCTGCTGGCCCTGCTCGTCGTTGGCGTAGTCGCGACGGCGTCAACCTCGACACCGGCGTCGGCATCGGGCAGCTGTATGAAAGTGGGCATACCGGCCTACTGTGTCGAAGGGGTGCCACTGGTGAGCGCCTCGGAAAATGTTGAAGGCACGAGTGGCTCAGCGATACTAAAGGCCACGATTGGAGGCACGACAGCGGAAGTCAAATGCGCCAGCGGTAAATCGACCGGGACCATCGAAGGCGGAGCCGCTGGAACCATAGGTAAATCTAAGACCAAAATCACATTTGAAACTTGCAAACTTCTAGCACCAGAACACTGCAAACTCACGTCGGCCGAGGAAACAAAAATTAAAACCACCGAACTCGTGGGCGAACTACAGTATACGGGGGGGAAGATACTGGATAAGTTGGAACCAAAACCGGGTGCTGCCTTTGCTGGGATAAGCATTGAAGGCGAAAGCTTGTGCGGTATCGGTGAAATCGGAAAACCAGAAACTTTTAACATCACAGGCTCGCAGTTGTGTGAAGTTGACTCGAGTAAGACCGAAGCGGAAACGGAAGCAGAAAAACACAAACTCATCTGTAAGGCTTCGGGCAGCACCAACCTTGCAATCGGCGGCAATCCAGCTGAAATAACAGATGAAACGATGGCGGTTGAACTGAGCGGCTCAAAGGCGCACGGTCATTGGAGCGTCAAAGAAACCTAGACGGGCCCTTGTAGTAGGTGTCTGCGTACCGGGCGGGATAACCTCGTCCTACGGTGTCGCTCGGCTCGAAGCGTGATGGGACCGCTGGGCGTCTGTAGGCTTGGCGGCGATGGCGTCGAAGGTCGAGGGAGGGCATGTGGCGTGGGGGAGCGGTGCTCGCCGGGTACTGCTCCCGCTGCTGCTGCCGACATTTGTCTGTGCCGGCTTGGGGGCTGGCACCTTCGCGGCGCATGCCCAGGCAGAAGGCTGCCCCAACGAACAGCTCCGCGGACAGGACGGTTACGCGCTAAAGCTTCCGGATTGCCGCGCGTACGAGCAGGTCTCGCCCGTCGACAAGAACTTCACGGACGCCCTTGGGGAAGCCGATGTCGTGCAGAGCGCGCCGTCCGGCGATGGGGTCACGTTCTTCTCCGATGCGCCGTTCCCAAGGGTGCTGAGCGCGACGGGCCCTTCGCTCTACCTCAGCACCCGCGCCGGCGGCGAATGGTCAACCCAGGGGCTCGTACCACCGACGATACCCCGCTCGCTGCCCGGGCATGGGTCCGCGTCCGTGTTGAGCCTGACCGAAGATCTCGCCACGGCGATTGTCAACACCGAACCCGGCCTCGAAGCAGGTTTGGCGCCCGGGCGCTACTCGTATCTGCGCGACAGCGCCACCGGCGTCTTTCGGTTGCTCAGTCCCGGGATCGCCACGTTTGCGGACGCCACGGCCGACGACTCGCGCATCATCTTCGAATCCAGCGAACAGCTCCTGCCGGACGCTGCTCCCAACATCGTCAACCTCTACGAATGGGACGGGAACATGCCGCCCGGCGAAGAGCTGAGCTTGGCCGGGGTCCTGCCTGACGGCGAGGCGCCGACCGAAGGCTCGGTTGCTGGCCCCGGTGGGCCTGCGCTTGGCGAAGAAATCGTGGGCGGCGCGACGGGCAAATTTTATACGCAGAACACGATCTCCGCGGACGGCTCGCGCGTGTTCTTCAGCGATGTCGGGACAGGACAGATCTACATGCGCGAACCAGAAATTGCGCGGACGATTCCAGTTTCGGCAGGGATTGAACCGGCGTACTGGCGGGTCGCGACCGCGGACGGCTCGATGGTCTTCTACACCGAAGGCGAAGACCTCTACCGGTTCAACGTCAATAAGTTCGAGGCGAGTAAAAAGCTCGAATCGGAAGCGCTTGCAGAAGCGCGCGAAGCGCTCACGAGCGGTGCCGCGGGCGTGTTCGGGACGCTGGGGATCGCGACCGAAAACGGCTCCTACGCGTACTTTGTCGCCACCGCAGTGCTGGCGGACAACGAAAACAGCAATGGGGAAAAAGCGCAGGCGGGCGAGGCCAACCTGT
This sequence comes from uncultured Solirubrobacterales bacterium, assembly GCA_963804555.1. Lineage (GTDB taxonomy): Bacteria > Actinomycetota > Thermoleophilia > Solirubrobacterales > Solirubrobacteraceae > Palsa-744. The sequence goes on along the minus strand of CAWDQX010000001.1, from coordinate 225,229 downwards.
ATGAGTGGCATGACGGCGAAACAATCTTCATCGCACGATTGGACACGGAAGGTGAATACGATGAATACGACTGGCGTGGTTTTTATAGCGCTAATCCCGGTGCCGCACCTGCCACGGGGGAGAAGAGCTCGCGGGTCACATCCGATGGTACGGTGGTGCTGTTTGCTTCGCAAGCGCAGCTGACGAGCTATGACAACGCCGGCCAAGGCGAGCTCTATCTGTATGACGCGGCGAGCGGCGCGCTGGCGTGCGTGTCGTGCAATCCGAGCGGGGCGTCGGCGACCAGCGAAGCGTACCTCGCGGGCAATCTGTCGATAACGGTCGCCCTAGAACGTAACGTCTTCCTGACGCGCAACCTCGCCGACGACGGCAGCCGCGTCTTCTTCCAGACGAAGGAAGCGCTCGTGCCGCAGGACACGAACGAGCAGACTGATGTGTACGAGTGGGAGCGCGGAGGCGCCGGTGGCTCCGACGGCTGCTCCCGTTCGAGCGCGAGCTTCAGCGAACACTCGGGTGGCTGCCTGTATCTGATCTCGACGGGAGAAAGCGCCAGTCCGTCCTACTTCGGCGACGCCAGCGCCGACGGCAGCAACGTGTTCTTCTTCACGCGGCAATCGCTCGTGGGTCAAGACCGGGATGAAAACTACGATGTTTACGACGCGCGCGTCGAAGGCGGCATCGCTGCTCAGAACCCGCCACCACCGGTGAGTTGTACGGGCGAAGGCTGTCTCGCGCCGGCTAATGCCCCGCCGGTGTTCGATGTACCGGCGAGCACGACGTTCGCGGGAGTTGAGAGCCCCGTCTCGCCACCGGCCGCCAAGCCCAGGTCGCTTACCCAAGCGCAGAAGCTCGCGAGCGCGCTGAGGGTATGTGGGAAGCAGCCGAGGAAGCAGCGAAGGGGCTGCGCAGCGCGGGCGAGGAAGCGCTACGGCAAACGGGCGACGAAGTCGGCGCGTGTACCTAAATCTGTGCAGAAACGCCACGGACGATGATTGCCTGCCGGGGCCGGAGAAGCCTTGCCGTTGGTCTGCTGACGACGTCGCTGGCGACGGTAATGGCATTTGTGCTGGTGAGCTCGGCATGGGCTGACGAAACCTTTGGGGTGAAAAGCTTTGCAAGCTCGATCGTGAGCAACGCGGGAGGTGCGGGTGGGGGGGCGCCCGATCTCCAGGCCGGCTCGCACCCATACGCGCTGACGACATCGATCGTCTTCAACCATGTTGTGACGGCGATGGAAAAACCTCTGCGTGTCCGCACCTACGGGGACCCAAAGGACATCGAGGTGAATCTGCCGGCGGGAATGATCGTCGATCCGCGCGCGACCGAGACGAGGTGTACCGAGGCCGAGCTCGAGAGCCCGGAGGGCCCGGCCAGCTGTCCAAACGCGGCGGCGGTGGGGGTGGTCGTCTCTACCTCGACGACCACGAATTTCTCGACGAACCGGTCTACAACATGATGCCTCCGGCGGGCGTGCCGGCCGAGCTGGGCTTCAACGTCGCCGGGATAGGGCTGATCATGCACGTCGGTGGCAGGCTGCGCACCGGCGCTGACTACGGCCTGTCAGCGGACATCTCCGACATCTCCGACCAGCACCCGATCTATAGCCTCGAACTCACGCTGTGGGGCGACCCATCTGCTGCGAGCCACGACGAAGAACGCGGCCTGTGCGCCGATGAAAAAGCAAAACAGAGCTTCAAAAGGACGGGGATCCACGAAAGCTGTCCGGTGGAAAGGGCCACCAAGCCGTTTCTGACGCTGCCCTCGTCCTGCACGGGCGAACCGCTGACGACGACGATCGATACGGATTCGTGGCAGGAGCCGGGCGGGCTGAATCCCGACGGGACCCCCGACCTCGGCGATCCGCGCTGGCAGACCGCGAGTTCGTCCTCGTTGCCGCTGACGGGTTGCCAGGACCTCGATTTCAGCCCGAAACTGACGGTGAGTACCGCCGAACCGGCGGCCGCAAACGCGGAATCGCCGAGCGGGCTGGATGTCGACCTGAAGCTGCCCCAGGAAGAAAACGCCAGTGGGTTGGCGGATGCAGACCTGAAGGAAGCAGTCGTGACGCTGCCTGCGGGGATGGCGATCTCACCGTCGGCGGCCAACGGTCGTGTGGCTTGCAACGACACTCCGGAACCAGGTCGCCCGGAAGGACAGATAGCGCTGCGCTCAGCTGAACCCGTGTCCTGCCCCGAAGCGTCGATCCTTGGCAGCGCGAAGATCCTCACGCCGCTGCTCGAAGCACCGCTGGAAGGCTCGCTCTACCTCGCGCAACCATACGAGAACGACCCTGCCTTCGGCTCGCCCGAATACCCGGGCGGATCGTTGCTCGCGCTGTATCTGGTGGCGGAAGCGGACGGGATGCTGGTCAAGCTCGCGGGGAAGGTCGAAGCAGACCCGCAAACGGGTCGGTTGACGGTCACGTTTGGGAACCTGCCGCAGCTCCCGATCGGCGAAATCAAGCTGAGCCTGTTCGGCGGATCGCGGGCGCTGCTCTCCACGCCGGCGGCCTGCGGCTCCTACGAAACGAGCACCTCGCTGACCCCGTGGTCCGGCACGCCCGCCGTGGCGGAGTCATCGAACCTCGCGATCGACTCGGGGCCGGGCGGCGGCGCGTGCCCGAGCGGGCGCTTCGACCCGTCGTTCATGGCTGGCACGGAGAACAACCAGGCGGGCGCGTTCAGCTCGTTCTCGCTGACGTTCTCGCGCCAAGCCGGCGAACAACGCTTCGGCGCCTACACGGTGCAAATGCCTCCGGGGCTGTTGGGGATCTTGAAGAACGTTGCGCTGTGCCCCGAACCGCAAGCCTCGCTCGGGCAGTGTCCGCAGGTCTCGGCGATCGGCACGACGACGGTCGGCGCCGGCCCCGGCGAAGACCCGTTCTACCTGCCCGAGCTCGGTCAGCCGGCAAACAAGGTCTACCTGACGGGTCCCGTCTCCACCCTCCCGGGGGGATCGACCCTCCCAGAGGAATCCAATCAGTCGATCGCGCCCTTCGGCCTGAGCATCGTCGTACCGGCGATCGCTGGGCCGTTCGACCTCGGGGACATCGTCATGCGGGCGCGGATCGAAGTCGACCCGCACACCGCGCAGCTGACGATCTCGAGTGATCCACTGCCGGCGATCTGGGAGGGCATCCCGCTCGACATTCGCACGGTCCACGTGAGCATCGATCGCCCGGACTTCATCTTCAACCCCACCGATTGCGCGCCGCTGAAGGTGACGGGCACGATCTCCTCGACCGGCGGCTTAGGCGGCGTGGGCGCCACGAACGCAGCCGTCTCATCGCCCTTCCAGGCGGCCAATTGCGCGCAGCTGTCCGTTCGCGCCGAAGCTCACGGCGCTCACCGAGGCGAAGACCAGCAAACAGGATGGCGCCTATCTGCACGTGAAGGTTGTTTCGGGTCCCACCCATCCCGGTCAGGCGAACATCGCAAAGCTCAAGCTCGATCTCCCCAAGCAGCTGCCCGCGCGGCAGGCGACGCTGCAGCAAGCCTGCGCCTCGGTGGTGTTCGAAGCGGACTCCGCCGCGTGTCCAGCCGCCTCGGTCGTGGGGCGGGCGAGCGTCGTCACACCGGTATTCGGGAACCCGCTCACCGGCCCGGCGTATCTCGTCAACCACGGCGGCGCGGCGTTCCCGACCTCGAGATCGTGCTCGAGGGCGAAGGCGTCAAGCTCGAGTTGGACGGGCAGACGAGCATCAAGCATGGTGTCACCTCCAGCACCTTCAAAGCGCTGCCCGACGCCCCGATCTCGACATTTGACCTCGTGTTGCAGAACGGCCCGCACTCGCTGCTCGCGACGAACCTGCCGGCAAAGACGAAGGGCGAGTTGTGCTCGCAGACGCTGAGCATGCCAACCGCGATCACCGGGCAGAACGGCGCCGTGATCAAACAGAGCACGAAGATAGCCGTCTTCGCATGCCCAAAACGTAAACGGGCTCTTGGCTAAACGCAGATACGTCTTCGTCGTGGGTGGGGCGCTGATCGTGCTACTGACCGTGCTCGTCCTGACATCTGGAGGGCCTCACGCCAACCGCGACTATGCCCGATTTGCCGAGTGTCCGCTGAGTGATCCCGCGACAGGCATTTGCATTTTCGCCGAGACCGAAAGTGGCAAATTAACAATCGGGCGCAAGGTGATCCCGATCACAAAAATGATCACCCTGCAAGGCGGCGTCCACCAAAATGAAGTAACTGGGAAGCAGAAGTTCATCGGGGCGCAAAACGGCGAGACGCTGTCAATCGCGCCCCAGATTATCCCAGGGGGGCTCAAAGAGATCATCGGTCACGGCGTTGGCCAGGTGACAGCGACGATCGCGCTCGCGGCGCCCGCGAGCGCGATCGGGGTGAGCACCCAAAATTTGATCGAAGCAAAGGGGGTCGGGCTATCGCTGCCAGTGAAGCTCAGGCTGAGTAACCCGTTGCTTGGAGAAAGCTGTTACATCGGCTCGAACGCGCACCCGATCGTGATCGACTTGAGCACCGGTGCGACGAGACCCTCGTCGTCGCACAAGCTACTCACGGGCAAACCGGGCCACGCGAAGTTCAAGGATCAATACAACCTCGTGACGCTCGTTGACGAGTCACTCGTCAGCGACTCTTTTGCGGCTCCGCGAGCCGAGGGCTGCGCGTCCTCCCAGCTCGACCACGCGATCGACGCCGGGCTCGGCCTGCCGATTGTGAGGGGGGACAGCGAGGCGCTGCTCAACGGCGCGCTGCGCGACGCAAACGCCCCCGCGGTGAAGGCCTCCCGGCGCCCCTAGGACTCCCCGGGACGCCAGGACTCCGCGCCCAGCCCCTAGGACTCGTCGTCGCGCCGGTAACCGAGTCGCGCGGAGATGCGATCGGCGGTCGAGACCAGGTGGGGGCTGAGCGCGTCGACGAGCTCGGATAGCGAGATCATCGAGGTGTGCGCCGCCAGGTTGACGGCGGCGACGACCTCACGCGCCTCGTTGCGCACGGGCGCGGCGATCGAGTGCAGTTCGGGCGCGAGCTCCTCGTCGTTGACGGCGAAGCCCTCGGACTGGATCTCGTCCAGCTCGGTGAGCAGCGCTTTCTTGGAGGTGATCGTGTTGGGACCCTGTTTGGTCAGCTTCATCTCCGTGATCAACTCGGCCTGCTCGTTCTCTGGCAGGTAGGCGAGCAGCAACTTACCCATCGCGGTGCAGTAGGCCGGCAGGCGCGATCCGGGGTGCAGGCCGAGGTCGATTTTGCTCTGCCCGCGGCGGAAGGAGCGGGCGCGGTCGACGTAGAGGATCTCGATACCGTCGAGCACGGCGAGGTTGGTCGTGTAAGAGGTGCGCTGGCGCAGTTCCTCGAGGTACTCATGCGCGTGCTCGCGCAGGCCGGTCGAGTTGAGCGCCGCCATGCCGAGGTCGGTGACCTTCAGCCCGAGGCGATACTTGCGCGAGGCGCCCTGCTCGAGGTAACCGAGGGCGACGAGCGTGATCACATAACGATGGGTGGTCGAACGACTCATCCCGAGGTCATCGGCGATATCGGCGATCCCGAGGACAGGACGCTCGGGTGTGAAGCAGGCGAGAATCGCAAGCCCACGCTCGAGTGACTGCGAGTAGCGAGGTTCGCGCAGACTCGGAACAGACCACGCTGGCTCCGCTGGATTTTTTGTATATTTAGAATTAATTGATTTAGGTCGAGCCATTTAGTCGGTTCCTGTTCTCGTTCTGATGACCATTCCCGTTTTGGGACCCCATGTCTTGCCGGCCATCATACTTATCGCTGTTGCTGGCACGGCAGAATGTAAGGCCGAGTAGTTGGCTCGACGTTCCGTTTTTTAGGTTTATTTGAGTGAACAAAATAAATAGCACCCTCCGGCTCGTCGCGGGCACCAGCGCGCCCCACTGAATGAGCAGAGCGCGACTCACCGCGCGAGCAACCGCACCCACCGCGCAAACCACTGTGCGAGCAACCGCACCCATCGTGCGAGCAACCACGACCCATCCCACGAGCAAATAGCGCGGATCACCACGCGAGCAAGAGGCCTGCGCGAGGGCGGCGCGCTAGCCTCGCTGGATGCCTCTGTCCAGCTTCAGCCCGCGCACGCGCGCGTGGTTCGAGCAGGCCTTTGCCGAGCCCACGCCGGCCCAGGCGCAGGCGTGGCCGGCAATCGCGCGCGGCGAGCACGTCCTGCTCTCCGCCCCCACCGGCTCGGGCAAGACACTGGCGGCCTTTCTCTGGGCGCTCGATCGCCTGAGCACCGATTCCGCCGCCACTCCCACGCCACTTCCCCGACCCGCCACTCCCCACGACGCCTCCGCCGCGCTGCCACACCCGCCACCGCCCCTCCCACTGCCGTCCCTTCCATCGCCGCCACTCACGACGCTGCTCCCCCCGACGCCGCCGCTCCCACCACGCCCCCAGGGCACGTGCGCGTGGTCTACATCAGCCCCCTGAAGGCGCTTGCCTACGACATCGAGCGCAACCTCCGCACGCCGTTGCGGGGAATAGGAGCCCACCCACCCAAGGACGTGCGCGTTGGCATCCGCACGGGCGACACGTCGCAGCGCGAGCGCGCGGCGATGCTTCGCAATCCGCCGGACATCCTGATCACGACGCCGGAGTCGCTCTACCTGATGCTCACCTCGCGCGCGAAGGAGATGCTCAGCGGGGTGGAGGCGGTGATCGTCGATGAGATCCACGCGGTCGCGCACTCCAAGCGCGGCTCACACCTCGCGCTCACGCTCGAGCGCCTCGAGGCGCAAGCCGGGCGCCCAGTCCAGCGCATCGGCCTCAGCGCCACCCAGAACCCGCTCGAGGAGATCGGCCGCTACCTCGTCGGGCCGCACCGGGAGGTCACGATCATCGACGCAGGCACCCGAAAGAAGCTCGACTTGCGGATCGAGGTGCCCGTCGAGTCGATGGCCGAACCGGATGCCGGACCGCCGCCGGCGCCTGGGGAGCCCGAACACGATCCCCTGGAGCCCGTCGCCGGCGGCGAGTCCACTGCGGAACTCAATCTGGCCGGCGATCTATCCAGAGCTGCTGAAGCTGGTGAGAGAACACAACTCGACGATCATCTTTGTCAACAACCGCCGCTCCGCTGAGCGTGTCGCGCTGCGCCTCAACGAGCTCGCGCAGGCCGATATCGCCCGCGCTCACCACGGCTCACTCGCCCGCGAGGAGCGCACCAAGGTCGAGGAGCTGCTGAAGGCGGGTGAGCTTCCTTGCCTCGTCGCCACCAGTTCACTCGAGCTCGGGATCGACATGGGTGCTGTCGATCTCGTCCTGCAGATCGAGTCGCCCAAGTCCGTCGCGCGCGGCCTGCAGCGCATCGGCCGCGCCGGTCACGGGGTGGGGGAGGTCAGCAGGGGGCGGATCTTCCCCAAGTTCCGCGGCGATCTACTCGAGTGCGCCGTCGTCGCTCGCCGCATGCAGGAAGGCAAGATCGAGCCGACCGTCGTGCCGCGCAACGCGCTGGACGTTTTGGCCCAGCAGATCGTCGCGATCGCAGTCTCCGCTGAGCCCGCTGGGGGCACCGTCGCCACCTCGGATGCGCCAGACGGCGCGCCCGAGGACGCCGGGGTCTCCGTCGAGGACTTGCACGCGCTCGTCACCCGCACCCACTCCTATGCCGAGCTCTCGCGTGAGCTGCTGGAGAACGTCCTCGACATGCTCGACGGGCGCTATCCCTCGCAGGAGTTCGGCGAGCTGCGCGCACGAATCGTGTGGGATCGCGTGGCCGGCACGATCCGCGCGCGCAAGGGCTCGCGCCAACTTGCGATCGCCAATGCCGGCACGATCCCCGACCGCGGCCTCTACGCGGTGACCCTCCCCGATGGCAGGCGCGTGGGGGAGCTCGACGAGGAGATGGTCTACGAGGCTCGTCCGGGGCAGGCGTTCCTGCTGGGTGCCTCGACCTGGCGGATCGAGGAAATCGGCCGCGATCGCGTGATCGTCACTCCGGCCCCGGGCGCGCCCGGGGCGGTGCCGTTCTGGAAGGGCGACTCGGTCGGTCGCCCGAAGGAGCTGGGTGAAGCGATCGGCGCGTTCTCGCGCTGGGCCGTGGAGCAGGAGCCGCAGACGTTGGAGCGCGATTACGACCTCGATCCGCGCGCCGCGCGCAACCTGCTCGGCTACCTACGCGAGCAGCAGGCGGCGACGCGCGTGCTGCCGAGCGAGCAGACGATCGTCGTGGAGCGTTTTCGCGATGAGATCGGTGACTGGCGTCTGTGCATCCTCTCGCCCTACGGCGGCCGCGTCCACGCGGCCTGGGCGCTCGCTCTCAGCGCGCGCATTCGCGAACGCTTCGACTTGGAGTCCGACGCGATCTCCTCTGACGACGGGATCGTCCTGCACCTCCCTGACCTCGATGGCGACGACGTCGAGTCACTGGGCGGGCGGGCATTCGATCCGTCGGAGCTGGTGTTGATCGAGCCCGAGGAGCTCGAGCAGATACTCACGGTCGAGCTTGGTGGCTCAGCGCTGTTCGGGGCGCGTTTTCGCGAGAACGCCGGCAGGGCCCTGCTGATCCCCCGCGCGTATCCCGGCAGACGCACGCCACTGTGGCAGCAACGCTTGAAGTCCCAGAACCTGCTCGAGGTCGCCAAGCGCTACGCGGACTTTCCGATCATCCTCGAGACCTATCGCGAGTGTCTGCGCGACGTACTCGATGTGCCGGGACTGCAGGAGCTGCTGCGCGCTCTACACGCGCGCGAGATCTCGCTCGTCGAGGTTGAGACCCCCACCGCCTCGCCGTTTGCCTCCTCGTTGCTGTTCGACTACGTGGCGACCTACATGTACGAGGGCGACACGCCGAACGCCGAGCGCCGCGCGGCGGCGCTGTCGCTCGACCGCGATCTGCTGCGCGAGCTGCTGGGCCAAGAGGAGCTGCGCGAGCTGATCGACCCTGGCGCGCTGGAGCGCGTCGAGCAGGACTTGCAGTGCCGCTCGGAGATCACCAGGGCGACGAGCCGTGATGGACTGCACGACGTGCTGCGTCGCATCGGGGACCTGACCGCGGAGGAGGTGGCCGAGCGTGTCTTCGACGGGGTCGATCACGTGAGCATGCTGGGAGAGCTGGAGCGCGAACGGCGCGCGATCCGCTTGCGCGTGGGCGGGGAGGAGCGCTACGTGGCGGCGGATGAGGCGGGGCTGTACCGCGACGCGCTCGGGGCCGTGCCGCCCGGGGGTCTGCCCGATGCCTTCCTGGAGGATGTGCCCGACGCGCTACGCGTGCTCGTGGCGCGTTTTGCCCGCACGCATGGGCCATTCAGGACCGATGAGCTCCACGCCCGCTATCGCCTGGACGCTTCCGCCGTCCTGCGTGAGCTCGAGCGTGCTGCCCAGCTGGTTCGGGGGGAGCTTCGACCTGTGCCCGCCCACCCCAGCGAGCGCGAGTGGTGCGATGTGGAGGTCTTGCGTCGCCTCAGACGAGCATCGCTGGCGGCGCTTCGCAAAGAGATCGAGCCGGCCGATCAGCGAGCGTTGGCGGCCTTCCTGCCCTCGTGGCAGGGTGTGGATCGTCACTCCGGCACGGGCGCGGGTGCAGACCGCCTGCGCGAGGTGCTCGTACCCCTCCAGGGTCTCGCCCTCCCCGTGGAGATCTGGGAGCGCGACGTCCTGCCGCGACGGATTGGCGCTTACTCCCAGACGTGGCTCGACAGTCTCTGCGCGAGTGGCGAGGTCGTGTGGGTCGGCGCGGGCTCGATCGGGCGCAGCTCGGGCCGGGTGGCGTTGTACTTCCGTGAGGATGCGCCGCTGATCGGAGCGCCCCCCCTGCCACGTTCTGGTGCCGCGAGGACATCTCCTCCGGGCACTCGTGAGCACGACCAGCTGCGCGAGCGACTCGCGCGCGGACCCGCCTTCTTCACCGACCTGCTCGCTGAGCTCGACATCGCCGGGGAGACGCTCCGCGAGGCACTGTGGGATCTGGTGTGGGCGGGCGAGGCGACCAACGACGCATGGGCGCCGCTGCGTGCCCCGCACCTGACGCTTGCCCGTGGCGGACGAGCCTCTCCGCTGGCCGGCTCCGCACTCGCCACAGCGTCCACCGCGGGACGCTCGATGACTGGCCGCTCCCGTTTCGCCACCCGCCGCAGAGGCGCGCAGGCGCAGGTCCAAGGCCGCTGGTCGCTGACCGCGTCGCTGTTCGGCGAGCCCCCTCACTCGTTGGCTTCTTCTTCCTCCTCCTCATCTTCGCGTTCGCCCTCCTCAGCACCGTCCTCCCCGGCCACCGGCTCCCCATCGACGTCACTCCCCTCCCCCGAGCGCCGCCGCGCGCTCGCCGAGCTGCTGCTCGAGCGCTACGGGATCGTCACCCGCGAGCAGGTCCTCGCCGAGGGGATCCGCGGTGGCTTCGCGTTGCTGTACGACTCGTTTGCGCAATTGGAGACCCTTGGCGTGTGCCGCAGGGGCTACTTCATCGAGGGCATGGGCGGCGCGCAGTTCGCGCTGCCGGGCGCCGTCGAGCGTTTGCGCGCTGGCCGATCTGCCGGCCGGTCTCCGATCGGCGGCCAGGCCGCCGATACTCCCAGTCGCGCGGATGATCGCGGCGGCACTCACGCACGCACCCTGGTGCTCGCCGCCGCCGACCCGGCGCAGCCTTACGGCGCCGCGCTCCCTTGGCCGCGACGGGAGGACCGGGAGCCCGGCAGCAGACCGACAGGCCGCCCGGCGCGCGTCGCCGGCGCTTATGTGGTGATGGTGGAGGATGAGCCGCTGCTGTATGTCGAGCGTGGCGGGCGTGGGTTGGTGACGCTCGCCGAAGAGTCCCCGACCGGCTCGATCGCGCCCGCTTCTCCTGTTCCCCTCAGCAGCCGAGGCGAGCCGCTGCTGGCGGCGCTCGCGGCCCTGGCGGAGGCGGTGCGCGCTGGGCGTGTTGGCAAGCTGGCCCTGGAGCGGATCGATGGCGAGCCGGCGATCGCCTCTGCGCTTGCCCAGGAGCTGATCGAGCTGGGCTTCCATTCAGGCCCGCGCAAGTTCACGCTGAGCGCCTGAGCTGAGTTCACGCTGAGCGCCTGAGCTGAGTTCACGCTGAGCGCCTGAGTTGCTCCCAGACACCCGGCCGCGCCATATGGCATCGTGGCGGCGATGACAGAGTCTCCGCGCTCGCGCCCGTTACCTCCGCGCTCGCGCCCGTTACGGGTCGGTCACAAGGGTGCCGACCTACTGGCTGCAGGCAACACGCTCGCGAGCTTCCGCGCGGCGATGGACGCGGGCGTGGACATGATCGAGTTCGACGTGCTCTCAGAGCACACCGACGGCAGCGGGCGGTTGCTGCTGGCCCACGACTACGAGGCGCTGCACGACGGATCGCCGTTGACGCTCGAGCAGGGACTCGCGCACCTGGCGGGGAAGGAGTTTGCCGGCGTGGAGCTCGATGTTGACGTGAAGATCCCCGGCTATGGGCCTCGTGTCATCGAAGCGCTGCGCGATGCGGGTCTGATCGAGCGCTCGCTCGTGAGTTGCATGTACACAGCCGAGCTCGACGCGATGCGCGCGCTGGAACCCGCCCTGCGTCTCGGCTGGTCGGTGCCGCGCCTGCGGCGCGACTACACGACCGGCATGCTCACGGCGATTCCCGCTCTGGTGATCCTCAGCGGCTACCGCGCGCTCTTGCCCCGGCGCGTTCGCGAGGCATTGCTCGCCGGCCGCTTCGACGCGATCATGGCTCACTGGCGCCTGGTCACCAAGGCGCTGGTGCGGGCGGTGGCTGACGGCGGCGGCAAGCTGTACGTCTGGACGGTGGACGACGCCGCGCAGATCGCGAGGCTGAGCGCGATGGGCGTGGACGGGATCATCACCAACGACCCACGCCTATTCGTTGTGGTGGTAAGCCACGCTCCCTGCGTCCTTGCCTGGCTTGACCATCGGGCCGCTATCGGCGGGTCAGCTCAACGAGCAGTCGGCCGCGCTGAAGCTCGCCGGGTCGGCTCCCGCGAGGCTCGTGTGCCCGGCGGTGGTGGGCCGCGAGACGCTGTACACGACGTTCGAGCCCCGGCGCCACTGGAAGTCCACGACGCCGCGCAGTTCGACGGCGGGCTTGCCGGCGACCGGCACGAGCTGAAAGCTGCGCCCGGCCTGGCGCGCGGACTTGGCTGCGCCGACGGCGACAAAGCCGGAGTCCGCCCCATTTTCCAGATCGACCCACTGCTTGGTTGAGCTGTCGAGGTATTGGAGGCGAAAACGCATGTACATCTCGTCCTTGGCGTGCTCGTCGTCTGGCATCGAGCCACGGATGCCAACCGTGTTGGGCTGATCGGTTGGGTTGCACACATCGACGGTGGCCCACAGCTGTGGCGACTGCAGGAGTGCGCGCTCGGCCGCGGTGGTCTTCTTCGTGGTGAGTTGCACGCCGCGCTTGGAAGCTGGCAACTGCGTGGGCGTGGCGGAGGAGGCGAGCGCGGGGACCGATAGCAGCAGCGCCCCGAGCACGGCCAGTAACGCGATTGGCCCGGCGATAAGCGCGATCGGCTTGGCAAAAGGCGCGATCGCCTTGGCAGCAGTCATGTACTGAAGATAGCGCCGGCGGCGCTAGCCCGCCGCAGCACGCGCAGTGTGGTATTCCCTGAAAGGTGGCGGGAATGCGCTCAGCGGAGGTGGTGGAGCTGCTCGCGCGCGTGCCGGTGCTCTCCACACTCGATGCAGATGACCTGGAGCGGATCGCTGAGTTGGCGGTGCCGCGACAGTTCGAGCCGGGCCAGGTTGTCTTCCGCGAGGGCGATGCGAGCGATACTTGTTACATCGTCCGCTCCGGGCGTGCTCGCGCGGTGCGCGAGCACGCAGGCGGGCGCACGCTTACGCTGGCGACGTTCGGGCCGGGTGAGTTCTTCGGCGAGCTGGCGCTGTTCGAGGACGAGCGCCGCTCGGCGACGGTGGAGGCGATCGAGCTGACGGATGTCGTCGCCGTGCTCGGTCCAGACATGCGCAGGCTGATGGTCGAGCACCCCGGGATCTCGGCCCGCCTGGTGATCGCGCTCGGCCGACGGCTGCGTGAGACCAATGAGCGGCTGACGCGACAGTCCTTTCAGACGGTGCAGAGTCGCGTGGCGGTGGTGCTGAGCGAGCTTGTCGCGCAGCGGCTCGCCGAGGAGCGGGAGGAGCAATCCAACGCGACCGTGGCGGCTGCCGGGGAGCGGGCCGCGGGCAAGAGCTCTGACGCTCGCGATGAGGGATCTCCCATTGAAGGGTCTGGAAAGGACGTGCTGGTAACCGCCACTCAGGCCGATCTGGCCCAGCTGGCGGGCTCCTCGCGTGAGTCGGCCAGCCGCTTCCTCGCGGTGCTGGAGCGCGCTGGGGTGATCTCGCAGGGCAGAGGTCGCCTAGTGGTGCACGACCCGGAGGCGCTGGCGCAATATGTCTTCTAAGGGCAAGAAGCAACCCCGCAAGTTGCCACGAGCGCAGGAGATCTCAGCCGGTGGCGTCGTGCTGCGCGGCGAGCAGGTCGTAGTGATCGTCCCCACGCGCCGTGCACCCGACGGCTCGCGGGTGCTGGCGCTGCCAAAGGGGCATGTCGATCCGGGCGAGACCACGCTGCAGGCCGCCGAGCGCGAGGTGCGCGAGGAGGCGGGAGTCGTGGTCGAGCTCGTGCGTGAGCTGGGCGAGGTGCGCTACTGGTATCGGCGGGACGGGCGCACGATCCCCAAGTCGGTCGCCTTCTACCTCTTTTCCTACGTCTCCGGCGACACCGCCGACCACGACGACGAGGTCGAGGAAGCCCGCTGGATCGACCTGAAGGAGGCGCAGAACGCGCTCACCCATGCCGCCGAGCGCGAAATGGTCAAACGCGCGCTGGCCTATTTGCAGGAAGATCGATAGCCTGCCAGTCATCGTGCAGGTGCTCAACTTCTATTCGACGATCTTTGCGGACGAGCTGAAGCGTGGTCGCAAGACGGCGACGATCCGTCTCGGGGACAAGTCGGGCAAGTATCGAAAGAACCAGGCGGTGCTGGTCACGATCGGCTACCAGTACTCACCACGAGAACGGATCTTCGAAGCCGTGATCGATCAGGTCGAGGTGACGAAGATCGCGGATCTCTCGCCGCGCGACATCAAGCACGACAATCCCGAGTTCCGCCGCCACGAGGAGCTGATCAACTTCCTCGAGCAGATCTACGGGCGCACGGTCTCCCCGGAGGACACGGTGACGGTCGTGCGCTTCTCGCAGATCCTCGATACGCCGACCGGCATGACCGAGGCGATGAAAGGCTTCGGCGGCGCCCAGAATTGAGGAGTCAGGCCTGCGCGCGGCGTGCAAGTGCACGCGGCAGAGCCTGGAACTGGGCAATCGGGTGGCACTGTTGCCTGCCAACTGCCAGCCAGCCCTTGAAATACGCCGCCGCTTCTATATATTGGACGTGTCGTTGGCACTCTCCCCTTGAGAGTGCCAGTAGGCGGCCGGATTCTCCACGAGAGCGTCGCGAGCCGCCGGACGTATTCCTAAAGCGGAGGTTTTCAACATGAAGCTCAAGCCCCTGGGCGATCGTCTGATCGTGCAGGCAATCGAGGAGGAGCAGACCACTGCAAGTGGCCTAGTGCTCCCCGACACTGCCAAGGAGAAGCCACAGAAGGGCAAGATCGTCGCGATTGGCGACGGCAAGCTCGACGATAACGGCAAGCGCATCCCGTTGGAGGTCAAGGAGGGCGACGAGGTCCTCTACAGCAAGTACGGCGGGACCGAGATCAAGATCGACGGAGAGGATCTGCTCGTGCTGCGCGAGTCAGATGTCCTCGCCAAGGTCTCATAAGGAGAGTTGAGAAGACATGGCACACAAGGAACTGAAGTACGGCTCTGAGGCACGCAAGGCGCTGGAGGCAGGCGTCGACGCGGTCGCAAACGCCGTCAAGGTCACGCTCGGCCCGAAGGGCCGCTATGTAGTGCTGGACAAGAAGTTCGGCGCGCCGACGATCACCAATGACGGTGTGACGATTGCCCGCGAGATCGAGGTCGAGGACGTCTTCGAGAACCAGGGCGCTCAGCTCGTGCGTGAGGTGGCGACCGCCACCAACGACGTCGCCGGCGACGGCACCACCACCGCCACCGTGCTGGCTCAGGCGATCGTTCGCCAGGGCCTGAAGAACGTCGCGGCCGGTGCCAACCCGCTCGCGCTCAAGCGCGGGATCGAGAAAGCCGTAGACCAGGTCGTGGCGCACATCGCCTCGCAGGCCAAGGAGGTCTCCGGCAAGGACCAGATCGCCCGTGTGGCGACGATCTCGGCCGGCGACGAGGACATCGGCGACGTGATCGCCGATGCGATCGAGAAGGTCGGCAAGGACGGCGTGGTCAACGTCGAGGAGGGCCAGACGTTCGGCATGGACCTCGAGTTCACCGAGGGCATGCAGTTCGACAAGGGCTATATCTCGCCCTACATGGTCACCGACCAGGACCGCATGGAGGCAGTGCTGGAGGACCCCTACATCCTGATCGCCAACCAGAAGATCGGCTCCGTCAGGGACGTGCTGCCGGTGCTCGAGCAGGTCATCCAGTCCGGCAAGACGATCCTGATCATCGCCGAGGATGTCGAGGGCGAGTCGCTCGCGACACTCGTGGTCAACAAGCTGCGGGGCACCTTCACCGGCGTGGCCGTCAAGGCGCCGGGCTTCGGCGACCGCCGCAAGCGGATGCTCGAGGACATCGCGATCCTGACCAACGCCGAGGTGATCACCGAGGAGTTGGGGCTGAAGCTGGAGAACACCGAGGTCAAACAACTCGGTCGCGCCCGGCGTGTGGTCGTGACCAAAGACACGACCACGATCGTCGACGGTGCCGGTGAGGCCGCAGCGATCAAGGGCCGCATCAACCAGATCAAGGCCGAAGTCGAGAACACCGACTCCGACTTCGATCGCGAGAAGCTGCAGGAACGTCTGGCAAAGCTCTCCGGCGGCGTCGCCGTGGTCAAGGTCGGGGCGGCAACCGAGACGGAGATGAAGGAGAAGAAGCACCGCGTCGAGGATGCCCTGCAGGCCACACGGGCGGCACTCGAGGAGGGCATCGTACCCGGCGGTGGCGTCGCGCTGCTGCAGGCATTCTCCGCCGTCAAGGTCGATGACATCGAGGATGAGGACCAGAAGACCGGAGCACGGATTGTGCTGCGGGCATTGGAGGAGCCGCTGCGCCAGCTCGCCGAGAACGCGGGCCTCGAGGGCTCGGTTGTCGTCAACGACGTGCGCAAGGCCAAGAAAGGCCAGGGCCTGAATGCGGCCACCAACGAGATCGTCGATCTCGTGGCCGCTGGGGTCATCGACCCCGCGATGGTCACCCGCTCGGCGCTGCAGAACGCCGCGTCGATCGCCAAGAACATCCTCACCACCGAGGCGATCGTCGCCGAGGTGCCGGAGAAGGAAGGCGCCGGCGGTGGCGGCGGTGGCATGCCGGACATGAGCGGAATGATGTAAGAAGTATCTTCTGTAGCAAGATTCCCTCTACAGGAATCGGGCAGCGCAGTCGATAGGAAGCACAGGGGGCCCGGCAGGATGCCGGGCCCTCGGCTTTTAAGGGCTCTGTCGAGACGAGCTTGCCAGGTCTCCTGTGAGCCCTGGACCCGCGGCTATTCGACTTCTGCGACCGACCGCGGCCCGTGTCCGACGTACTTCGCGGATGGCCGGATCAGCTTGGCCTCGCGCTTCTGCTCGAGAATGTGCGCCGACCATCCGGCCACGCGCGCACAGGTGAACATCGGCGTGAACAGGTCCGGTGGGACTTCGGCCAAGTCCAGGACGACGGCGGACCAGAACTCGACGTTCGTCGCCAGCACGCGATCGGGCTTGCGCGCGTGAAGCTCGGCGAGCGCCGCCTTCTCGAGCGCTTCGGCGGCCTCTACGCGCGGCGAGCCAAGTTCCTGAGAGGTCCTACGTAGCACCCGCGCGCGCGGGTCTTCGGCGCGATAGACACGATGGCCGAAGCCCATCAAACGGTCGCCACGATCCAGCGCCGCTTTGACCCAGCGCTCGGCGTCGCCGCTCGCTTCGACTTCGTCGATCATCTTCAGCACGCGTGAAGGCGCCCCGCCGTGCAGCGGACCAGACAGCGCGCCCACCGCCGCGGAAAGCGCGGCCGCGCAGTCGGCGCCCGTGGAGGCGACGACCCGGGCGGTGAAGGTCGAGGCGTTCATCCCATGCTCGGCGGCCGAGACCCAGTAGGCGTCGATCGCCTTCACGTGATCGGGGTTGGCCTCGCCGCGCCAGCGGATCAAAAAGCGCTCGGGGATCGTCTTTCCCTCGTCGATCTCCGCCTGGGGTACCGGCGGCTGGCCCGCTTCGCGTGCAGACTGTGCGACGAACGACAGCGCCATCACCGACGCGCGCGCGAGGTTGTCGCGGGCCTCCTCGTCGGTGATGTCGATCAGCTGTCCAAAGCCCCACTCGGGGGCGAGCATCGCCAGCGCCGACTGCACGTCGACGCGATGATCGCCCGAGCGCACCGTCAGCGCGTGCGGTTCGGCCGGTGGCAGGCCGGGTTTGAAGTGCCCGTCGACGAGCAGGCCCCAGACCTGCTCGTAGGGGACCGCGCCGACTAGATCCTCGATGTTGACGCCGCGGTAGCGCAGCGCGCCACCGGCTTTATCGGGCTCTGCGATCTCGGTGGCGAAGGCGACGACGCCTTCGAGGCCCGACTGGACTTCAGGTGGTGATTGAACCTCGCTCATGGCGCTCTGCTTTCTGGGCTGGGCTGCTTGACGGGGATGGCGCCTTGTGGGCGCACCCATATGATGAACGACCCGGCGATTGGAGGAGGAGCCGTGCCCGACAGTGATCTGATGTTCCGCTCGGCGATCGAGCTCGCGAGCATGGTGCGCGCGGGGGAGGTGTCCTCGCGCGAGCTGGTCGAGATTTCGCTGGCCCGCGTTGCCGAGCTCAACCCCGCCCTGAACGCCTTCGTCGACGTCGACGGGGAGCGGGCGCTGGCAACGGCTGACGCAATCAAGCCGGGCGACGAGCGTCCCTTCGCCGGTGTGCCGATCGCCATAAAGAACAACCGAGCAGTGAGCGGTCTACGGCTGACCGAGGGTTGTTCGCTGATGGCCGATCATGTGGCGAGCTACGACCACAACGTCACACGGCGTCTACGCGGGGCCGGGTTCGTGGTCGTAGGCACGACGACACTGCCCGAGTACGGAATCCTGCCGGTCAGCGAGGCGCGCCTGTTTGGACCGACTCGTAACCCGTGGGATCTGGAGCGGACCCCTGGCGGCTCCTCGGGTGGCGCGGCGGCGGCGGTGGCGTCTGGGATGGTGCCGGTGGCGCACGGCAACGACGGCGGCGGCTCGATCCGCATCCCTGCGGCGTGTTGCGGGCTGGTGGGGCTCAAGCCTGCGCGCGGACGGATCTCCGCTGCCCCGGACTTGGGTGAGTATCAGCTGAGTATTGACGGTGTGCTCACGCGCACCGTTGGTGAGACGGCGGCAATCCTCGACGTGCTCGCTGGCTACGAGGTCGGAGACGCAGCCTGGGCACCGCCGCCAACCGAGCCGTTTGCCGCTGCCGCGACGATGATTGGAGGCCCGCCCACCCAGTTGAGAATCGCGGCCACGACGCTGCCGCCGACCGCCGACGCTGTGGTCGATCCGATGTGTGCCCAGGCCGTCAGCGATGCCGCCGAGCTTTTGCGCTCGCTCGGGCACGGGGTGGAGGAGTTCGACCCGCCGTGGCAGGTGGAGGGTCTCTCAGAGATGTTCGGTGCCGTGTTCTCAATCCATGTGTCGCTCGCAATCATGCACTCAGGCATCGTCGCGGGGCGTGAGCCGACGGCGGAGGACATGGAGCCGATGAGCTGGGCGCTCTACTCGATGGTCAAGCAGTTGAACGCGGCCCAGGGAGCCGGGGTTGCCGCTCAGCTGCAGCGGTTCTCTCGGCGGTTGGTTTCCTTCCTCGAGCCCTACGACGCGCTACTCACACCCGCGCTGGCCGAGCGTCCACTGCCGCTTGGAACGCTGGATACCTCCGCGCCCGACCCAATGTCGACGTTCACGCGCTCGGGTCTGTTCACGCCGTTCACGCCCGTGTTCAACGCGACCGGTCAACCCGGCATCTCGCTGCCGCTGTTCCACGGCGAGGACGGCCTGCCACTGGGCGTGCAGATCGTGGGGCGCCCGGCGGACGAGGCGACGCTGCTCACGCTCTCTTCACAGCTCGAAGCGGCTTGCCCTTGGGCGCAGCGGCGCGTCCCTGAGACGCTGGTGGCATAGGCGCTCTGAGTCAGGCGGCGCCGAGCACGGCGTGCATTGGCGCAGGCGTGATTCCCAAGCTCTCAACATCGCCGGCGCCCCGGCTGGAGAGCATTGGGACCTCCATCAGCTCGGCCTCGTCCCAGGTGGCAAACGCACGCGGCCCCATCGTTGCCTCCAGCAAACGCAGCCCGCGTGAGACGATCGGCGTGGGGATGTGCAGCAGCTGGCGGCGGCGCCCCAGCGAGCGCAGCACCAAGCGCACGATCTCATTGTGGTCGAGTGTTTCGGGGCCGGCCAGCTCATAGCGCGTGTGGCGGCTCTTCACGCCGCCCGCTGGTGCGCGTAGGGCGCTCATCACGCAGTCGGCCACGTCCTCGGCCCAGATCGGCTGGTAAGCGGCTCGGCCACGCCCGGAGACGGGCATCGCCGGGAGCAGCGCCATCCGCTCCAGCAGGGTCAGCCAGGGGTCTCCCGGGGCGTAGACGATCGAGGGGGCGAACACCGTCGTATCCAGGCCCGCCTCGCTCACCGCCTGCTCGGCGAGTGCCTTTGCCCGGAAGAAGCGCGCGCGGTGATGGGTGGAGGCTCCGAGCACGGAGAAGAACACGAAGCGCTCTACGCCCGAGCGCTGCGCCGCTCGCACCATCCGCCAGGTGGCGATGCCGTTCAGCTCCTCGATTGAGCCGCGTGGCTGATCCCGGATCGAGGCGGCGAGGTGTACGACCGTGTGCACGCCGCGCAGCGCGTTGCGAAAGGACGGCGGGTCAGTTAGGTCGCCGAGCGCGATCTGCACGCGCACGCGCTGGGCCCCCAATCGCCGGGGGTCGCGCACGAGGCAGCGCACCTGGGTTCCTTCGGCCACCAAACGACGCAGCAGCGCGGAGCCCACCAGACCGGTCGCGCCGGTAAGCAGCAGCATGCTTCGTACAATATGCGTCCCCGAGGGGGAAGCCCCGCAAACCCGACTCAAGAAAGAAGCGAATGGCCTACGTAATCGCCGAGCCGTGCATTGGCACCAAGGACAACTCCTGTGTCGAGGTCTGCCCCGTGGATTGCATCCACCCGACGCCCGACGAGCCCGGATACGACGCGGCCGAGATGCTCTACATCGACCCCGAGGAGTGCATCGACTGCGACGCCTGCGTTGAGGCCTGTCCGGTGGATGCGTGCTTCGCGGAGGATCAGCTCCCCGATGAGTGGCAGAAGTTCACGCAGATCAACGCCGACTACTTCAAAGGCGGCGGCGAGGTGGCGGCTGCCGGCTAGGTGCCGTAGGACGGATCGAGCACATCAAAGACGGGAACGTCTGGGACGGCCGCTTCGATCAGCCCGCGCAGCTCTCGCGAGTCGAAGCGGTGCGACTGTGGCGCCACGGGGTTGACCGTGATCGCCTTCAAATCGATTGCGCGCAGGACCTCGATCGCCAGACCCTGACGCCGATACCAGTCCGGTCCACGGCGCGTCAGGAAGACCTTCGTCGGATCGCCCGCAACGATTCTCAGCTCGCGCCCCGCTCGCTCTGTTCGCGCGGCGAGCAGGCCGTCGAGGAAACGCTCGCTCAGTGCGCCGTCGACGCGGAACGTGCTCGCCTGTGGATGCTCCCGCAGCAGCGCGGCGATCTCTGCCGGCTCGGCGTTCAGCACGAGACCGCGCTCCAGCGTGAGGAGCTTCTCCCCACCATCGACTGACGCATTCGCGAGCGCCTCGCCGGCCACCGGCAGCCGGACGAGATCGACAGCGTCCTTCGTGTCCGCGACGATCGCCTCGATCTCCTCGCTCAGGACCGCGCCCGTGGCCATCACGAGACCATCTGCGACCGCCGGTGATGAAGCCGCGCGTCGATCGATCGAGCCGTCGATCAGCACAATCTCTGCGCCGAATCCGATCATCGCGTCGCTCACCGTTCGCAGGTCCTCGGCAGTGCTGGGGCCGGCGACTTCGACGGCGCCCTGCTCTGTGAGCTTCGTGATCACCACTTCCCCGAGCGGGGTCCTCACCCCAGTCTGCGCAAGCCGCTCATGCGCGAGGCCGCTCGCCCGCACGAGCGCGTCGGTGCTCGCGACGAGGCTGCCCGCCTGAAGGACGATCCGTGGCTTGTCGATCCGCGCATCGATCACGTCGTGCTGCTCGCCGTCCCGCCCGATCGAGGTCACGCCGACGCGCGTGTTCTGCCTCGCCAGCTCCCTCAAGCTCGCGGCCAGCGTCTCGGTCTTGCCTGTGTTCTTCGCCAACCCGACCAGTGCAAGCCTCTGCACTGGAGCAATCAGTTCCGAGAGCACTAGCTGGCCAGGCGCGTGGCCAGCTCGCGCACGATGAAGCTCGCCACGTGGTGCGGATAGGTGCCCTTGGAGAAGCCGGCGTCGTAGCCGAGCTCCTTGGCGAGCTCGTTGGATACTCGTGGGCCCCCGCAGGTGAGGATCATCTGTTTGCGAGCGCCCTCTGCTTCGACGATCTCGACGAGCTCTGTGAGGTTTGCGACGTGCAGGTTCTGCTGGGTCACGGTCTGCGAGACGAGGATCGCATCGGCGCTCAGGTCGATCGCTCTAGCGACGAGCACGCTGTTGGGCACCTGGCTGCCGAGGTTGTGCGTCTCGAATGCCTTGTAGCCCTCCAGGCCGTGGTGCCCGTGGAAACCCTTGAGGTTGAGCATCGCGTCGATGCCGACGCTGTGCGTATCGGTGCCGGTGGCCGCTCCGACGATCACGATCGGCCGGCCGATGTGCTCGCTCGCAAAGGCCTCGATCTCATCCTCGCCCATGTACTCGATGTCGAACCCCTCGCCGCTCAGTGAGGCGTAGTCGACCGTCTGGGTGCACTCGCCGAACATCACGAAGTAGGTGTAGCCCTCGGTCAGGCGCTGATAGTGGACGACCTCGGGATGCGCGAAGCCCATCTTCGCCGCGAGCTCCTGTGCGGCCTTGCGTGCGGCGAGCCCATAGGGAACGGGCAGCGTGAAGCTGAACTGCACGATCCCGTCTCCGAGCTGGTCGGCGTAGGGCTTGACCCGCTCGAGGTCGATCTCCCGGCGTGAACCATCGGCTGGCACAGATCGCGTGCTAGACACCACTCGGCGCTCCTTGCATCAGCTCACTCGCCGGGTTGATGTAGCCTTCGCCCGTCTCGACGATCCCCTCGATCCCACGGCCCTCTGAGACCTGGCGGCGCACATCGCCGAAGACCCCTTCTCCGAGGGCGGTGAACAGGCCCACCTGCGCGATCCGCTCGAGCAGCTCGTGCGCTTTACTGAGAACCTCTTGGGCGCGCGTCTGGATGATGCCCCCGCGCTTGAACTCGATCTCATCGCCGAGATCGCGCGCGGCGTCGAACACGTAATTGACGTTTTCGAGCCCGATCACGCGGTCGTGCACGTGAGGAGTGAAGATCCCCTCGGTCGGCACACCGATCGTCTGGATGCCCTGATCGGTGGCGATCGTGACGAGGTTGAACAGCGAGTCGGTGGCGTGTGTGCGGAACAAATTGCCGTCCATGTGGCGCGTGGGGGGCATGTACTTGACGGGGCACTCCGGGAACAGCTCGCGTGTTAGCTGTGCTTGGGCCCACTCGAACAGCAGGCTGTTGACGACGGGCGTGTCGATCTCAAACGCGTCGCCTAGCGCGATTTGCTAGTCTGGCACGCCCGAGTCGAGCGCGAGCTGGCGGTTGATGAACTGCGAGGCCGTCACGGACGGCGCCGCCTGCATCGCGTCGGCGGTGCGCAGGTAGTTGTCCTCACCGGTGTTGATCACGACGCCGAAGTAGCCGTTGATCATCCGCGAGACACGCTGGTCGATCAAGCCCCGGATCGGGTTGATGTCGCGGTAGAGGATTCCGTAGAGCGCGTCGTTGACCATGTTGTCGAAGCCCTCGATCGCTCCCATAACCGCGATCTCCGGCATGCACAACCCCGAGCAGAAGCTCGACAGCCGCACGTAGCGCCCGTGCTGCTCGGACCACTCGTCCATCGCCTTACGCATGATCTTGAAGTTCGCCTGCGTAGCGAAGGTCCCGCCGTAGCCCTCGGTGGTCGGGCCGTATGGCACGTAGTCGAGCAGGCTCTGGGCAGTCGAGCGGATCACCGCGACGATGTCGCCGCCGGCCTCGGCCACCGCGAGGGAGTGAACGACGTCCTCGTAGACGTTGCCGGTGGCGGTCAGCACGTAGCGCAGCGGCGGTGGGCTCTCGCCAAGACTCTCACGCAACTCGTGGCGTTGGACCATGCGCTCGCTCATCTGCGCCAGGCTCCTCTCGCACTCCTGCGTTATCCGCGCCCTGATCGCGCCATCCTGTGCGCGTGGCAACGCGCACAGGTCGAGCTCTCCCGCGTTCACCGCCTCGGCGATCCGCTGCGGCGAGCGACCCTCGTCGTCGAGCAGCGCGTTGCCCAGCCAGTAGGCGATCCCACGACCCAGCTCACCGCGGTCGCGAACATGCTCCACGAGCACGTTCGGTAGCGGCGCGTCGAGCTCGTTGACGCCGTCCACGCCAAGCAGCCGCACGAGTGTGCGCTCGACCGAGACGGTCGTCTTTCCAGCAATCTCCTCGCTGACCTGCCCGGCGATCTGAGTTGCCGCCGCGCGAGACGCCGCGATCACTCCGGGGTCGAGGTCGAGCTTGCCCCGTGCCCTCTGGGTGTCATGTGCCCTCTGGGTGCTCATCGCAGCTCTCTGACGATCGGGAAGGGGATGACCTCACGCAGCGTGTCGCGTTCGGTGAGGATCATCACCAGGCGGTCGACGCCCATACCGCCACCCGCGGTCGGCGAGTAGCCGTACTCGAGCGCGCGGGTGTACTCCTCGTCGTTGGGGTGGGGCATGTCGCCATCGTCCACCGCGCGGCGCTTGCGCTGGTCGACGAAGCGCTGCCACGAGTCGACCGGGTCGTTGAGCTCGGTGTCGCCGCTGACCAGCTCGATGCCGCCGATCACCGAGTCGAAGTGCTCGGCCAGCTCGGGGTGCACTGAATGGCGCTTGGTGATGGGGAAGGGCTCCAGCGGGAAGTCGAACACATGCGTGGGCTGATTGATCGTGCTCTCGATTTTCTCGGAGTAGATGTCGGCGACGACCTCCGCCCAGGTGGCGGCGGGATCGACCGGGTCCTCCAGCAGCTCTGCCAGCTGCTCGCGCGTGGACTCCATGAAGTCCAGGCCGAAGCGCTCCAGGATCAGCTCGCGCATAGTCACCCGTCGCCAGGGCTTTGAGAGGTCGATGTCTTCGCCGCCCCGTTTGATGACCGTGCGGCCGAGCGCCTTCTGGGCCACATCGCGGAGCATTTCTTCGGTCACCGTGGCGACGTCGTTGTAGTCGGAGTACGCGCACATGAACTCGATGATCGTGAACTCGGGGCTGTGCTTCGGCGAGATGCCCTCGTTGCGAAACACCTTGCCCATGTCGTAGACGTTCTCCATGCCGCCGACGATGCAGCGGTTGAGGAACAGCTCCACCGAGATGCGCAGATACAGATCGCGATCCAGCGCGTTGTGGTGCGTGGTGAACGGGCGCGAGCCCGCACCGCCCGCGAGCGACTGCAGCGCCGGAGTTTCGATCTCCACGAAGTGCCGCTCGGCGAGCCATTCGCGGATTGCCAGGACGATCCTGTTGCGCGTGATGAACAGCTCGCGCGTCTCCTCGTTGGCGATCAGGTCGAGCTCGCGGTAGCGGTAGCGGGTGCCCGTGTCGCCGAGCCCGTGATGCTTGTCCGGCGGCGGGCGCAGCGTCTTGGTGAGCAGCGTGACCTCGATCGCCTCGAGCGCCAGTTGACCGCGCTGGGTCACATAGACGCAGCCGTCGACCGAGACGATGTCGCCGATGTCGAAGTTGAGGATGCGGTCATAGATCTCCTGGCCCAGCGAGTCCACTCGCACCACGATCTGGATCGACCCAGAGAGGTCACGCAGATCGAGAAATGCCGTCTTACCGTGCCCGCGGCGTGAGATCAGACGTCCGGCGACGAGGTAGCGCGTCTCCGGATGCGCGCCTTGATCGAGCGAGCTCGGATCGTGCGCTTGGAGGATCTCGACGATCCGCGTGCGCTTGCCCCACAGTGTGACCGGCGGGATAGGGATCGACGCCCTCGGCGCGCAGCCGCTCCAGCTTGGCGCGGCGTTCGTCGAATTCGACGGCACCGCCCTCCGACGTCTGCTTTTGCTCCTCTTCCTGGTCCTGTACGGACATAACGACGATCCTCTCAAGTGGGTTGCGCTTGTCAAGCGATCGAGCAGGATGTCTCTAGTAACCGAACTCCAGATCCCGCGAGCGCCGACTGGTATCTGTCCGAAAACTCCTCTGGTCGCGTACCGTGAGTACTAGGCAGGAATCTCGGAGTTTTCGGACGATCCTTAAGCCATTGGCAGCGACATGCCCACTGGTTTTCGACTCTCCGGAGCCGTGGGCGCCGCGGAGGCGACCGCCACCAAGGGCAGGACCGGCAGCGCCGGTGGACGTCCCATCGCGATCAGCCCGCGAGCGGCCTGATGAATCGCCTGAGAGGCCGGGTCGCCGGGATCCTCGATCACGAGCGGGGTACCGCTGTCGGCGTGCTCGCGCAACGGCATCGTCAGCGGAATCTTGCCCAGCAGTGGCACGTCGAGCTCATCCGCCAGCTCCTTGCCGCCGCCCTCGCCAAAGATCGCGAAGCGCTCGCCGCTCGGCGTCGTAAAGCCGGACATGTTCTCGATCACCCCACCGATCTCCAGCGAGACCTTGTGGGCCATCTCGGCGGAGCGGCGCGCGACCTTCTGCGCGGTCGCTTGCGGGGTGGTGACGATCACGAACTGGGCTTGGGGCAGCAGCTGGGCGAGCGTCATCGAGACGTCGCCGGTGCCCGGGGGCAGATCGATCAGCAGGAAGTCGAGCACTCCCCAGTCGACGTCCTGCAGAAACTGGGTCAGCGCCTTGTGCAGCATCGGCCCGCGCCAGACCACGGCGGCGTCCTCCTCCACGAAGAAGCCGATCGACATCACCTTCACGCCATGCGCCTGGAGCGGGAGGATTTTGCGCTCCGCGGAAACCGGCGGGCGGGTCGAGCCGAGCCCGTACATGCGGGGAATCGAGTAGCCCCACACATCGGCATCCAGGATGCCCACGCGCTTGCCCTCTCCCGCGAGCGCCGCCGCGAGATTTGCGGTCAGCGTCGACTTGCCGACACCGCCCTTGCCGGAGCCGATGCACAGCACGTTCGCGACCTGCGCGAGCGCACCGTCAGGCAGGGAGCCACGTCCAAGCTTCTGCTGGAGCGCCGCCTTCTGGGTGTCATCCAGCACGTCGAAGTACACGTTCACATGCGCCACTCCCTGCAGCGCTCCCGCGGCCTCGGCGACGGCAGTCTGGAAATGGCCCTTGATCGGGCAGCCGGGCGTGGTCAGCGAGACCGTTATGTCGAGTACTCCATTGCTCCCGATCTCGATCGAGCGCACCATGTCGAGCTCGACAATCGAGCGATGCAACTCGGGATCGATCACGACCTCGAGCGCCTTGCGGATCTCCTCTTCGCTGGCCACGATCCTCATTCTGACAAACCTTCCTCGGTCCGGACGTTTAAATGATCCGCGGGCGGTGGGGACCGCCCGCGGATCGAGGGAGGAGAGGTTGCTACTACTGCCGGCGGGATATGAGGCCGGCAGACTTACCCGTTCACCGCCTTCGGTGGCGGTGACCCCGGCCTCTCCAGTTCCGGGGCGGGGGAAGGTTGTGCTCAGACGAGGCTCAGGATGCGCTCCTGAACGCGGTTCGGAAGCTCGGTGACGTTCTTCGCGACCGCGTCGCGCCGATCCTCCAGGCTGCTGACGGTCTTCTCCAGCTCACGCCGGCGCTGGCGCAGTTCGCGCTCGACGCGGACGCGGGCTTTGCGGACCTCGCGCTCGAGCCGATTGCGAGCCGTGTTGCCGCGGCGCTCGAAGCGGCGTAGCTGAGCCTGAGCCTTGGTCGTGGAGCCGTAGCTCGAGATCGCGTCGTTGACGGTCGAGACCACCCGTTCGCGGGCGATCAGCGCGGCGCCGACGGGAATCAGGACCGCGCGCTCGGTGTAGTCGCCGAACACATCGACGGGCCGATCAAAGATCGGCCAACGTGTGGCGGTCTCCGTCTGGCGTAGGGCCGACTGGGCCTGGTGGACCGAGCGCGTGCTAGCCGATCTCCGATCGGTGGCCTTGGCCTTGGTCGCCTTGGCCTTGGTGCTTTGGCTGCGCGCACTGGCGGTGGAGCCGCCGCGGCGGGCAGCAGAGCTTTTAGCGGCCGGTTTGGCGGCTTTGGTGCTGCGGGGTGAAGTGGTGTTGGCGGTTGCCATTTGGAGCGAGTCTCCTGTTCTGTCCTCTCGAGGACCGGTACGTTTGTTCGTTCTCTGTTCGTTCCCTGGCTGCGATGAGCCTACCAGCGAACACATGTTTGTAACCCGCTTACCAGAGATTGTTACACAGATCTCCACTCAAGGCGTAAAGACCGCATAAACAAAGCCTATAAAGCGGACTAGCTTGTAACAGGAGGAACATGTGTTCGGCCCAGCCAGAGCGCCGGTGCTTGGAGCTCGGCTGTGCTCGGCAGCATCTCCGGGCCACTCCAGACGCGGGCCAGAGCCTGCGGACCCTCCGCCTGGACGACCGCGTCGCAGAAGCGCTTGCCGACCTCGTACTGCTTCATCTTCAGCTCCAGCCCGAGTAGACGCTCCAGCACTCGCCAAGGCAGTCCGCGCGTCTCGCGCCGGCGGTTCATCGCGGCGCGCAGGCGATCGAGCGATGGCAGCACCTCGGCGCCGACCACGTCCATCGTGTGCTCGGCATGTCCCTCGATCAGCGACATCGTCGCTTGCATCCGCTCGACCAGCTGCCAGCGCTCATCGCCGAGCGTCAGGCGCAACAGCTCGCCGCGGCGCGCTCGCTCGAGTAGTGCCCGCAGATCGCCTTGATTCAGACCCCGCCCGCCCATCCGCTCGCCTAGGTTTGGAATCCACCCACCTCGCCGACCGCCGCCGGCAGTCTCCTCCTCGCTCCTGGCGGCGTCATCGTCCGCGGATCCGCCGGCGAGCTTTACCTGCAAGCCATCGATCAGCTCCCTGAGCATTCCTCCCAGATGATCGCGCAGCCACGGCGCGCCCGAGAATTGGACGGCATGGGTGATCTCGTGGATGCTCACCCACAGAACGAGCTGGTCACGGTCGACTCCCAGGTTGCGCGCCGCGCCCGCCAGGTTCGGCGCGAGCAGCAAGAGCCGTGGTGGCACCGATGCGTCGAGCAGGGCGAGGTCGTACTGCCCGAGCACTCGCTGGGAGAGCACACCCGTCAGCGCTCCCACCTGCGCGCCGAGCGCCAGCCCCGAGGCCGATCGCAGCGGACCGCTCAGCGGGCCGAGGAGCCGGCTCGAGTCCCCGCTGATGTTCTCGCTCAGCGGCGCGAGCATCGGTCGCATGGTCTTCAGGTTCGCCGCGATCCAGGCCTTGCGGTCGACGGTCTCGAGCGTTGGCAGGTCCGCTTGGGGCTCGAGGCCGCTATAGGAGCCCACGCGCCCGGCGAAGTCGCGCACGAGCGGCTCGACCGACGCGGCGCTTACGCCGCCGTATTGATCCCGCCCACCCGAGCCGGCTACCAGCTCGCCGATCCGCTGGGCCGCGCCCCAATCGATCATGTCGGTGCCCACCCCCAGAGGGTAGGGCCTCCCATGCTCTCGACCGGGACTCGTATCCTTGGTCTGTGCCGCCTGCCTCAAAGATCGTTCCCTCCTCGCCCGCGGGCGATGGCGCTCCCGCAAAGCCTCGGGGGGATACCGTGCCCGCCACTGCACCGGGTGACTCCGTAGGCGAGGAACGTGGAGCGGCGGCGTTCCGCGAGCGCGCTGAGGTCCGCGATGTGCTGGCCTGGATGCGCCTGCTGGCCGACCCGCAGGATGCAGCCGCGGTGGTGCGCGCGCTGGCGCGTCCGCCGATCGAGTTGCGCCAGGTCGATCTGGCGCGCGTGATCGCACTCGCACGCCGGCGCAAACTGGACATGGTCTCGGCGCTCGCGACCGTGATTGAGTCGCCGCAGGTCCCGCCCGATGCGCGCGAGCGCGTCCAGCGTTTTCTCGAGCTGCGCAAGGCGGCGGCGCAGGCATTGGACGCGGGGCGTCCGGACCTGCTCGCGCGTGTGGTCCTGGGGGCCGAGGGGCAGGATCGCGACGAGGACCGATCGGAGGTTGACGGACCGCGAATCGAGCAGGCGCTAGGAGAGACGCTACGCATGATGCGCGAGGAGGTGCTCGCGAGCATCGCGCGGATCGGTGGCCGTCTCGGGGAGCTGAGGCTGGACACCGACCTCGACATCTCTCACGGGGTGGTGCGCTATCTGGAGCTGCTGAAGCTCGCCGCCCTGGTGGCGCGCCCAGCGGGCCAAGATGTGGCGGAGGCGCTTGCGGACATCAATGCCCGCCTGCTCGCCGCCACGACCCCGCTCCAGCGCGAGATCTTCCAGACGTCAATGCTCGATGAGACGCTGCTGGCCGATCGCTCGGAGATCGGCGGACACGATGACCGCGTCCGCGCGCAGGCGATCGCTCCGCGCGAAGCATCCTCACTCGGGCCGTTTTTGCCGCGCAAGGGGATCGGCCTGGCGCTCTCGGCCTCGGATGTCGAGACCTACCGCGGCTGTCCACTGCGGTACAAGTTCGCGCGGGTCTTGCGCATCCCGACCGAGCAGACGCTGCACCAGCGCTTCGGGATCGTCGTCCATCAAGTGCTCGAGCGCTACCACTCCGCCTCCGGTGAGACGCTCGCAGCGCTGCTGGAGCTGCTCGAGGCAAGCTGGCGCAAAAGCGGCTTTGGCGCGAGTGAGCAGGAGCGCGCCCTGCACGAGAAAGCGCGCGCCGCGCTCACGCGCTACCACGGGCGGCTGCACGGCCAGGACTCGCAGCCGGTGTGGTTCGAGCGCTCATTCGCCTTCCGGCTCGGACCCCATCACCTGCGTGGGCGCGTCGATCGCGTCGATCGCCTGGCGGGTGGCACGGGTGATGAGTACGAGCTGATCGACTACAAGACCTCCCGCCCGAAGACCGTCACGCAGCTGAAAGACGATATCCAGCTCTCGCTCTACGCGCTCGCCGCGCGCGAGTCCTGGGAGCTGGAGGCCTCCCGGCAGGCCTACTACTACGTGCTCGACGATCTCAAGGTGCCCGTCGTTCGGGACGACGCCGATGCGGAGCGGGTCAAGAGCACCGTGCTCGCCGTCGGCGAGGGCATCCTCGCTCAGCGGTTCGAGCCGACCCCTTCCCGCGCGGCCTGCTCACTCTGCGATTACCGCATCGTCTGCCCCGCCGCTGAGAAGTAGCCTCTCTCGCCTGCCGCCTGCCGCCTGCCGCCTGCCGCCTGCCGCCTGCCGCCTGCCGCCTGCTCTACTTCTCGTCGGCGCCGCGCTGGCGTAGAAAGCGCTGGAATTCACGCGCGAGGATGTCGCCGGAGGGAACTTCCTCCGGCGTGATCTCCGCCTCTTCGCTCTCCGCTGCCTGCTCGAGCCGTTCGACGAACGCCTGGATATCCGGGTCGCTCTGCACCGCGAGCCCCACCTGGCGCTCATAGTCGGCGGCTGAGAGCTCCAAATCGGAGGCATCCACCGAGACGCCGACCAGGCCTTCCACCCGCCGCACCAATGCCAGCGCGGCCTTGGGGTTGGCGGCAGCAGCGACATAATGGGGCACGCCCGCCCACAGGCTTGCCGAGGGCAGTCCCGCATCCATGCAAGCGCTGTGCAGGACGCCCACGATCCCAGTCGGTCCCTCGTAGCTCGATGGCGACAGGCCCAAGCGCTTCACCAGTGCGGGGTCGGATGCGAACCCGGTCATCGTCACCGGGCGAGTGTGGGGCACGTCGGCGAGCAGTGCTCCCGAGTGAGACGACCAGCTGCACGCCGAGCGCTTCGGCGAGCTCGATGAGGTGGGCGCTGAAAGCGCGCCAGCGCATCGACGGCTCGACGCCTTGGACGAGCACGAGGTCGCGCGGCGCCCGCGGCGCGCGCGCCTCGAAGACCTCCACCGTCGGCCACACGATCTCCCGCCCCTTGCCCTCAGTGAGCTGGATGCTGGGACGGTTTGCCTGGAAGTCGTAGAACTCCTCAGAGTCGATCCGCGCGAAGCGGCGAGCGTTTAGCGAGGAGGCCAGGAATGAGACGGCGCTCGATGCGGCGTCTCCGGCGTCGTTCCAACCTTGGAACGCGCACACCATCGCTGGGGCCCTCAGGCCATCCGGACGGCGGTCCCAGATGAGGGGCTGCATCCGAACCACCGTACATCATGGGTGAATGGCCTCCGCAACAAGCCTCTCGCCGCAGGAAACCCAGACGATCGTCACGTTGCGCGCCGATCAGGAGATCGACGGCATCTTCGCGTGCATCCGCAAGGAACGCCTGCACTCGCGCGCGGGTACGCCCTATCTGACGGTCGAGTTGCGCGACAGCACGGGGACGATCCTCGCGCGTGCGTTTCGTGACGCCGACATGCTGGCCGGGCGCTTCGAGCGGGGAGATCTGGTGCGGGTGCAAGGGCGCGTGGAGCGCTTTCGCGACGAGCTGCAGATCGCGCTTTCCACGATCGCGCGCGCCGACGGTGTCGAGGCCGACCCTGCCCGCTTCCTGCCAGTGGCCTACCGCGATCTCGACGAGCTCGAAGGCTTCCTGGAGCACCTCGCGCGGGAGGTATATGACCCGGGGCTCGAGGAGCTGCTGGCGCGCCTGCTCGGTGATGAGGCGCTGCGCGCGGAGATACGCCGTGCGCCCTGCTCGCTGCCGGCGCTCGGCTCGGGATCGGAATCCGGGCGGGCGGGCTCCGGTCGGTCGGGCGCTGGGCGTTCGGGGGCCCACCACGCCTATCTCGGTGGCCTGCTCGAGCACACCGTTGCGGTAGCGAGCATGGCACTCGAGCTCTGCACGCTGCACCCGCGTCTGGACCGTGATCTGCTGGTGAGCGCAGCGATCGTCCACGACCTTGGCAAGACTCGCGAGTTCACCTACGGCTCAGAGATCGCGCGCAGCCGGGAGGGCCAGTTGCTCGGCCACATCGAGTTGGGCCTGCGTCTGCTCGCACTCCACGCTCCACAGTCCCTCGAGGATGAGCGCCATCTCGCGCTCGAGCACTGCGTGATGCTCCATCACGGAGCCGACGCTGGCGCCGGGCAGCGTTTCGCCTCCGGGGAGGCTCTCGCGCTCTATCGGCTGAATGCGCTCGATGCTCAAGTAAAGGGCGCTCTAGAGCACGGAATGCCCCGGTAGCCGATCAAGCGGCGTCCCGCGAATGCCGATAAAAATGGCGATGCGCGATACCGCCACGCCCATAGCCAGCTCGCCTCCGGGATCTGAGGAGGAGATCGCCAACGGGCCTCCCGGAGACGGCCTGTACTCGCCGCTTCGCTCAGGACGCTCCGCGCGCATGATCGGCGAGGTGATCGTCGACCTCGGCTATGCCGACCGCGAGACGGTCGATGAGGCGGTGGCGGCCGCCCGCGAGCAGGGCAGGCCCACGGGTCAGGTGCTGGTCGAGCAGGGCGTCCTGCGCCACGACCAACTCGCCCGGGCCGTGGCCGAGCGCTTCGGCTTGGACTACATCGATCTGTCGGTCTATGACCTCGATATGGGTGCGGTCAACCTGATCCGCTCAGAGACCGCCAAGCGCTACCAAGCAGTTCCCGTCGGCTACACCGACGACGGGACGCTGCTGCTGGCGATGGCGGACCCGACCAACGTGTTGACGATCGACGACATCGCGATGATGACCGGTCAGCGCGTGAAGGTCGCGGCGGCGTCGGAAGAGGACCTGAACCTGCTCCTCACGCGGCTCGCGCGGATGGACGACTCGATCGAGGACATCGTCGACGAGGATCATGACGCCGACTCCGAGCCCGATCTGCTCTCTGAGGAGGCCGACCGCGATGCCCCGGTCATCAAGCTGGTGCACTCGATCGTCGCTCAGGCGGTACAGCAGGGCGCCTCGGACATCCACATCAACCCCGAAGAAGGGGACACACGCGTGCTGTTCCGCGTCGATGGCGTGCTCTCTCCCGCCGCCACGGTCAAACGCAGGATGGCGATGAGCGTGGTGTCCCGCATCAAGATCATGGGGGACCTGGACATCTCCGAGAAGCGCCTACCGCAGGATGGCCGATTCGCGTTGACGGTCGACGGGCGGCGGGTGGACATCCGCGTGGTCACGTTGCCGCTGGTCCATGGCGAGGGTGTCGTGATGCGCATCTTGGATAGGGGGGTGTCGGTCGAAGGGCTCGAGGCGCTGGGGATGCAGGAGGACGAGCTCAACCGCTTCTCGAGCGCGATCAACAGGCCGAACGGCGCAGTGCTCGTCACCGGACCGACCGGCTCGGGCAAGTCGACGACGCTGTATGCGGCGCTGAACGTGCTCAACGACGGGCAGCGAAGCATCCTCACGATCGAGGACCCGGTGGAGCAACGCATACAGGGCGTCAAGCAGATGCAGATCGCGCCCAAGGCCGGGGTCACATTCGATGTTGGGTTGCGCTCGATGCTGCGTGCCGACCCCGATGTGATCATGGTCGGCGAGATCCGCGACCGCGAGACCGCGCACATCGCGATCGAGGCGGCGCTCACCGGTCACCTCGTGCTCTCGACCCTGCATACGCGCGATGCGCCCAGCGCGCTGGGCCGCCTGATCGACATGGGCATCGAGCCGTTCCTGGTGTCCTCGGCGATCGACTGCATCGTCGCTCAGCGCCTGCTGCGCTTGCTGTGCAAGCACTGCAAGCGCCCGCTGAAGGTTTCAGAGGCCGTGCTCGTCGAGCACGGTTTGGCCGGCGCCGAGCTGTTTGAGCCGGTCGGATGCTCGCGCTGCGGTGGCTCGGGCTATCGCGGCCGGGTGGGGGTGTACGAGGTGATGTCCGTCAGCGAGCGGATCCGCGCGCTGATCCTCGAGCGCGCCTCGGTCGACGACATGGTCGCCGTCGCCGTCGCCGACGGGATGCTCCGCCTCCGCGACGACGGCTTGCTGAAGGTACGCGAAGGGCTCACCTCGATCGCGGAGGTCGAACGGATGACCTCCAGCATGCTCTGAGCGACGGCTTCAGTAGCGAGGCACGCAGCGGGTGCAGGGCGGCGTCACGCGCTCACATGACGCCGCCCCACAAGGCTGGGACCCCGCTATCTTCTTTGTGGACTCCGCTACTTCTTCTTTGGCGTGGCCTGCTTCTTGCCCTTCTTGCCTTTCTTCCCCTTTGCCGTCTTCACGATCGTCTTCGGGTTCAGCCGGTTGCCGCCCGACAGGGCGTCCGGCTTGCAGCCCGTGGGACGGCCGAGATCGTACGGGTCCCGAGATCGCCTGGGTGAGCACGCCTTTTTCGAGGTACGCGTAGGTGACCGTCAGGAGCGGGTCGACACGTGGCTCGGCGCAGAGCTTCGAGCCGATCGCGAACTGCCCGGTGATCGTCTCGTATCCCTGCTTGGCCAGGCCGACGCAGTTGAGCGCGTAGCCCGGAATTTCCCCAGAGCAGGAGAAGGTGTCCGTCAGCGACTTTGTCGGTGGCGTTCGAGCTCACGAGCGGCTGGCCCTCGACCCCGGTCACCGGGATCTGCGCCTGCAACTGATAACCGGTGATCGGGCCGTCGCAGTAGAACGTGTACTGCACCTGCTGTTCTTCGCTGCCCGCTTCTGGTTGACCCGCGGCGATGCTGCCGAGGCAGCTGTCGTTGTTGGGGTTCGATTCTTCGGCGCGGCCGATCGCCGGGTTGCGTGCAGCAGGGCGAGGGTAGAGCCCACGATCGCGACGAGCCACCACGTGGCCTTGCGGTGGGCGGGATGTAGTGCGTGCAACGTGGGTCTCCTTAGTTGGTTGACGAACTGCGGTTGATGGCTACGGGTGTGTACGGACTGCGGAGGTAACGTCAATGCAGAAGCCCGGAAAGGCTCTGCTTGGGTGAAGTTGGGTTGAAGGTGCTCGCGGGTCGTGTCCCGGCCTTGGCGAACGGCGAGATCAGCAGGACGCCCGCAGGCGCGTCGGAGCTGAGCGTCGCGCTCGACGCGCCGGGGGCAGGCTCGATGCGGTCGCGTTGCCGATCGTGGCGAAGCTGATCACGATCAGGCCGTGCGCACGGTAGGCGGCGCTCGAGGTGATCGTTGGCAGCGTGGCCTTCAGGAATTCATCGGCCATCGTGAGCGCGCCGGGCGTTTGCGCGGCGCAGGACGCGCCCGCCGCGCCTTCCCCTCCGGGGACGACGCGGGGCACGGAGGCTGGACGATCGTGTCGAGCGTCTGTGGCGGTTCGCTCCCGAGCAGTCCGGCCTCACTCGCGAAGGAGCTGCCCTCCAGCGAAGACCAGCCGCTCAGGAGCGTGCCCGCGGGCACTAGCTGGGAGTCGATGTAGGGGGCGGCGGCGGGTTGGGCGAGGGCCTGCGCGAAGGTGGCGCCAGAGAGCGCGATCAGCCACACGCTCGTGACCGGCGGGAGCGCGCTCGGCTTGGTCGTGCTCGGCGGCGCCTTGGTGGCCGGCGCGGTCGTCTTCGACGTCGAGATCGGAATGGTTGTTGCCGACGTTGAGTCGTCCCTCGCGGCCTGTTTGCGTGTCCGCCGGCGCTTTTTCCTCGTGGGCGCTGCTTCACTGCGGACAGGCGGTGGCTGGACGGGGGTGCTCGCGCTCGCGTGAGCGCCGGCTCCCGTCCTGGCGAGGGAGGCGATCATCGGGAGTAGGAGGGGGAGGCGCTCGCCCGCAAACGTTGAATCGGCCCCGCCCACCCCGGGGCCGATCGCCGCGCCAACCCCCACGCCGAGGGCAAGCATCCCTGCCGCCAGCATCGCGGTGGCCCGCGGCGAGGGCAGGCGCGGCGTGCTCGGGGCGGGTGCTCCGTCCTCCGTCGAGCCATCGCCGGTGGGAGATGAGGGGATGTCGGGTGTGGTGGTCATCAAGGACTTGGATTGGTCGGGAGGCCGGCGCGCCGTTCGCGCCTCTTCGCATGGGACGTCATCTTCATAAAATAGCTTATCTTGATCAAGCTAATGAGGATTATGGTAGATTCACTCGAGACGCACTGTCAACCATCGGAAATGGAGCCTCGTTTAATGCATCGAATCCGCCGTCTCTCCGTCGCCCTCACGGTCGCTGGCGTGGTCGGGGTCGCGGCGCCTGCCGTCGCCGGCGCCACCGCCCTGGTCACGATCAGTGGCGCCACGTCCTCCTACCCGCTCGTCTCCCTGCTCGCGGCGAAGTACGTCAAGCTGCACCCGAAAAAGATCAGGTTCAAGATCACCCAAGGCGGCACGACCGTCGGCCTGAGCAACGTCAAAAACGGCAGCGACACGATCGCCGACGTCGCACAGGAACCGAATGGCAGTGATGCGGGTCTGGACTTCTACCCGATCGCCAAGTACGCGATCTGCGTGGTCACGAACAAAGCGAACACGCTCAGCAACCTCACGCCAGCCCAGATCACGTCGATCTTCACCGGCAAGACGAAGACCTGGAGTGCAGTACCGGGCGCTACGGCGACCGGCCCGATCGATGTGATCACCCGCACGTCGGTCGCCGGCGTGCTCACGAGCTTCAAGTCGCTGCTGCTCGAAGGCAAGAGCGTCGAGTCCAGCGCCACCGAAGAGGCCACCGAGGGTCTCGAGCGCCAGCAGGTCGAAAGCGACCCGAACGCGATCGGCTTCCTGTCCAACTACCAGGCGAACAAAGGCGGACTGAACTCCGTCGAGTACAACGGCGTCGCGTGCAACCAGACGACGGCGGCTGCCAAAGCAATACGCCGGTGTGGCGGTCTTCTACGAGGTCACCAAAGGCCCCGCAAAGGGAGCCGCGGCGGCCTTCATCAGCTGGATTGAAAAGTCCGCGG
Organism: uncultured Solirubrobacterales bacterium; assembly: GCA_963804555.1. Taxonomy (GTDB): domain Bacteria; phylum Actinomycetota; class Thermoleophilia; order Solirubrobacterales; family Solirubrobacteraceae; genus Palsa-744. The sequence continues at coordinate 188,309 of CAWDQX010000001.1, read as the reverse complement.
CAGCGAAGAAGATCATCGCCAGCCAGTGGATCCCGATCGGCTTAGCCGCAGTTGCTCGAGCGGCTGAGAAAGCCATGGCCCGACCACCGCGCCGAGCGTACGCTCGGCGCGGTGTCGTTGCTCGTCGGCGTCGGCGTCGTGGCGATGGTCGTGTTCGTCGCGAGCCGCGCGTGGCCGCTCTTCCAGCACAACGGGCTCAGCTGGCTGCTGGGCGGAGGGGACTTCGAAGTGCGAGATCAACAAGATGACTGCCGCGAGCACCAACCCGCCAGCGGCCGTCTATCATCTGCGCGCGTGGCCGCTGATCTACGGCACGGTGCTGACGAGCGCGATCGCGGTCGTGCTGGGCATGGCGATCGCGGTGCTCTCGTCGATCTTCATCGTCGAGCTGGCGCCGGCGCGCGTGAGCAGGATGGTGATCCCGATGGTCCGCCTGCTCGCATCGGTCCCGTCGGTCATCTACGGGCTGATCGGGATCCTCGTGCTCGTGCCGTTCGTCGGCAACCACATGATCACCAATCACGAGAAGGAGTCGGTGGCAGAACGTCCGTTCAGCTGACCGGGGCCGGACTGGGTGTGACCGTGGTGATCCTCACGATCATGATCACCCCGATCATGATCGCGCTGATTTGCGAGGCGCTCTCCTCGGTGCCGTCGTCCTGGCGTGAGGGGGCGGTTGCGCTGGGGCTGAACCCGCTGCGCGCGGTGCGCGCCGTGACGCTGAAGGCGATCCGCCCGGCGATCGTGGCGGCCGCCGTGCTCGCGACCGCGCGCGCCCTCGGCGAGGCCGTGATGATCCAGATGGTCTCGGGCGGCAAGACGTTCATTCCCAGGCCGGCTGACGGACCCGTGTTCTTCTTCGAGCCGCTGCGCACGCTTGCCTCGGCGATCGTCGACTTCCGCGAAGGCGTCGGCTCGCCGGCGCTGAGCGCCGCCGTATATGGGTTCGCGCTGCTGCTGCTGTTCTCGGCGTTCGCGCTGTCGGTGACCGGCTACCTGGTCAAGCTCCCGCTGCGCAAGTACCAGACGCAGCGGATGAGCACGCTCGCGCCCGCAGACTTCCCGGGCAGGCGCCGCGCCGAACGGACGCGGGCGGCGCTCTTCGCCGATCAGCTGGCGCTGGGGCGACCGGCTGGTGCTGGCGGCCGCCTGGGGAGCGGGCATCGCGCTATGTGCGATCGCGGGGGCGATCGTGCTGTACATGGGCTATCGCGGCATCCAGTACCTGCGCCCGGGCCTGATCTTCAGCCGCCCACAAGTGAGCGCCGATCAGGCCGGGCTCGGGCGGGTTCCTGGACCCGCTGCTCGGGACCGCGCTGCTGACGGCGATCGGCATCGTGCTCGCGCTGCCGCTCGCGCTCGCAAGCGCCGTGTGGATCGCGGAGTACGGTCGGGTGGGCGGGGTCGTCGATCCTTGGCGCGCGTGGTCGAGTCGAGTATCGAGATCGTCGCCGGCACCCCCGACATCGTGATCGCGATCTTCGGGCTCGCGGTCTTCCAGCTCTCCCTGCTCGCTCCGTTCTCGTTCACCGCGGAAGGCGGCGGCGTGTACGGCCGCTCGTTCATCGCGGCCGGCGCGATGATGTCGCTGCTCGCGCTGCCACCCGTGTACGCGGCCACGCGTGACGGGCTGCAGGCGGTGCCCGGGCACATGCGCGAGGCGGCCTTCGCGCTGGGTAAGACGCGCATCACGACGATCCGCCGGGTGCTGATCCCCAGCGTGCGCTCGAACATCGCCACGGGCGTCACCCTCGGCATCAGCCGCATCATCGGCTCGACCGCGATCGTGCTGATCCTGCTCGGCAGCACGTTGCGCATCGAAACGCAGGGATCGATCCCGGGGATCGGCCTGCTGCGAGGCACCGGCTCGTCGCTGACCAGCTACATCTACGAAAACTCGCCCGCCGGCGAAGGCGGTGCCCCGCAGAAGGCCTACGCGGCCGCGTTCGTGCTGCTGATCTTCGTGCTCGCGCTCAACCTGATCATCGAGCGCATCGGTCGCTCCCATGCGCAGGCCGTCGGCCTGTCTGTGCGGGAGGGGTCGTATGAGTCGTATGCGACTTCGTAAATTTTCCCCACAAAGACCAAAATCTTGGATAACCTCATTGGTCTTATCGAGAACATTGGTTTGATGGAGGAAGTGCCCGATGAGTCCTGAAGAGATGCTGCTCGAGCGTAGGAGCTTCATCCCAAGTGAGCGTGAGGAGCTTGGTGGTCCTCGTCGGCCCCGCGCCGATCGTGAGCCGCGCGAGCCGGAGGCCCTGCGCGGGCCAGAGGCCACTCGTGGACCGGAGGCCCTGCGCGAGCCAGAGCGCACCCGCCAGGCGAATTCGTTACCTGGAGGGGAGGTGCCCCCGGTGCGCACGATCGTGCTCGACCGGCCGCCCGTCGCCGTCGCGCCGCCGCTGCGCGAGCGCAACCCGCTGCGCGAACCATCGCCGTCCACGGCCGGCCCCGAGCGCTTGCGCCTGCGCGACGTGAGCATCGCCTATGGCGGCAAGCCGGCCGTCAAGTCAGTCTCGCTGTCGGTCCACAAGGGCGAGGTGCTCGCGCTGATCGGACCGTCGGGCTGCGGCAAGACGACGCTGCTGCGGACGCTCAACCGCCTGACCGAGCTGACCCCCAGCGCCTCGCGCTCGGGCGAGGTGCTGCTCGATGGGGAAGACATCCACGACCTCGTCGACACGACGCTGCGCTCGCGCGTGGCGATGGTCTTTCAGCAGCCCAACCCATTCCCGATGTCCGTCTTCGACAACGTCGCGTTCGCGCTGCGCGAGCAGGGGCGCAGGCGGCCCGGACGGCGCGAGCTCGAGCCGGTGGTGATCGACGCGCTGCGCAGGGCGGGGCTCTACGAGGAGATTTGCGACGACCTCGACCGGCCGGCGCTGCGCCTGTCCGGTGGTCAGCAGCAGCGCCTGTGCATCGCGCGCGCGATCGCACCTCGGCCCGAGGTGCTGCTGATGGATGAGCCGTGCAGCGCGCTCGATCCGATCTCCACGGGCGTCATCGAGCAGCTGATCGGCGAGCTACGGCGTGACTTGGCCGTTGTGATCGTCACTCACAACCTCGCGCAGGCGCACAGGGTGGCCGACAAGGTGGCCTTTATGTACCTGGGCGACCTCATCGAGTACGGGACGGTTACGGATGTGTTCGAGGACCCGCGGGCGCAGCGCACGCGCGAATACGTTCGCGGAGCATTCGGATGAGGGCACGATGACGAGCCTCGCGCCGGTGCCGTCTGAAAGCGCGACCTGCGCAAACTGCTCGGCAGCGCTCCTCGCCGACCAGCGCTACTGCCTCTCCTGCGGGCAGCCGTGCTCGCCGGTTCGGCTTGCGTTCCTGGATGTTCTGGAGGCAGAGCGCCCAACCCAGCTCGGCGTGGGGCCCGCGGGCACGACGCCGGTCACCTATACGCCCTACCTGGAGCCCGCGGCGGGACCCGCATGGCTGCGTCGCTACTCGCCGCTACTCGCCGTCGCCTCCGTGTTGCTGCTCGCGATGATCGTCGGTTTGCTCGTGGGTCATTGGGTCACTCAGAGCAAGACTCCCGTGGCTGGCGCCCCGGAGGTCGTCAAAGTGGAAGACCTCGGGGGCACGCCGCTCGCCTCGGCGACGGGTGCGAGCACCCCCGCGACCGCCCCCACGACGAGCGCCCCACCGACGGCGACGGGCAAATCCAACTCGTCCGCTAAGAGCGAAGAAGAAAAAGAACAGGCCGAAGCCAAGGCGGAAGAAAAGGCCGAAGAAAAGACGCCCGCGAAAGCGCCTGCAGCCAAAACGCTCAACTCCACGGACGTCAGCAAACTTGAAAAATCCCACGGCAAGACGCACGAGGCGGAACTCAACAAACTCAGCACAAAACGCATAAAAGTCGAATGAGCGCGCACGGCTCGATGTCCGAGCTGCGCCAGCGGCGGTTGGAGCTGGCGGAGCAGGTGGCCGCATTGACCTGGGATCTCGGCGGCCTCACCTACGAGATGGCCGTCCGCGATCACTATCGCCTCGACGTGCTCGCCCGCCGAGCCGCCGAGCTGCAGGAGGCCGACGCTCAGCTCGGCGAGGTGCAGCGGCTGCTGGCTGGCGCCGAGGCAGGCGTCCACGGCCAGTGTCGCTCCTGCGGAGCGGTGCACAGCCGCGGCGCGGCTTTCTGCTGGCACTGCGGCGGCGCCCTGTTGGTGGAGGCGCGCCCGTCGGTGGTCCCCGACGCGGTGCATTCCGCCCAGCCGGCCGATCTTTTCACCCGGCCGGCCGATATTTCTGGCCAGCCAACCGATCCTCCCGCTCCTGGCGCCAACGATCGTCCAGAGGATCTCGGGAGCGCCTCTGCATGACGTAGCGTGCCTCAGATGGCACGCAAGCGGGCACGCATACGCATCATCTTCTCTGCGCCTGCGCAAACGATGCCTCGGCGGATCGCTGCACGGCGTCTGTCGCTGACGCTGAGGGTCCTATTCACATGCGCCGCCACAGCAACGCTTGCCCTGATTCCCGGCCTCGCGCCGGCGGCCACGAGCTCGACGGAGGGTCGAGCATCCTCGGGCGCCGGGCCGCATGAGTACTCCTGTCCGATCTTCCCTGCCGGCAATCCGATCAACCAGGACATCTCCCATGCTCCCGTCGATCCCAATTCGGCTGCCTACATCGCGAGCATTGGGCTCACTGGCCATCTGCATCCGGACTTTGGCACCAATCCCAGCTACGGCATTCCTTACACGGTTGTCGGTCCCCATCAGCCGAAGGTGCCAATCGAGTTCACCGAATACGGCGAAGAATCCAACCCGGGCCCTTATCCGATCCCCGCGAACGTGCCGGTGGAGGGAGCAGGGGAAGCAGGCGATCGCCATGTTCTGGTCCTGCAGGAGGGGACCTGCAAGCTGTATGAGCTGTATAACGCTCAGCGCGCCGGAGTGGGCTGGGACGCGGGCTCGGGCGCTGTCTTCAACCTGCGCTCGAATGCGCTGCGTCCCAACGGCTGGACCTCGGCGGACGCCGCTGGGCTGCCGATCTTTCCGCTGCTCGTGCGCTATCCCGAAGTGCGCGCGGGTCAGATCGACCATGCTCTGCGCGTGACCGTGCAGCGCACGCAGGCTGGCTTCATCCATCCCGCCACCCACTTCGCCTCCTCGAGCAGCGATCCCGATCTACCCCCGATGGGACTGCGCCTGCGTTTGCAGGCGAGCTACAGCCTCGCCGGCTTCCATGGCGAGTCGCTGATCATTCTGCGTGCGCTGAAGCGCTACGGCTTGATCGTCGCCGACAACGGCTCGTCCTGGTACATCACCGGCGCGCCCGATCCTCGCTGGAACGACGCGGACCTGGAACAGCTCGAGCAGGTTCCGGGATCCGCCTTCGAGGCGGTGCGAACCGGGCCGATCCTGCACATCGGCTGATACCGACAAACCGAACTGAGCCCGAGCGCTGAACGCCCGCGGCACGCCGAACGCCACAGCCCACGGACTCTCCCGCGGCAGTCGCGATTTTGCGCTCCCGTTGCTATGCCTGGTGCTGCGGCTCGACCGGAGCCGGAGCCGGAGCAGCCGCAGGCGCGGCTGCCGGAGCCTGCGCTTGGATCGGCTGCGCTACCGGAGCCTGCGGCGCAGGCGCGGCCGCGGTCAGTGTCGACTGCTGCTGAGTGGGCTCCGCGTGGCCTGAACTCACGGAATCCTTGAACTCACGCATGCCGGTTCCGAGCGAGCGGCCGATCTCCGGCAGTCGCTTGGCGCCGAACACCAGCAACAGAATGACGACGATAAAGGCAATGTGGATTGGATTATCGAGTCCCATTACCACCAGTCTACGCCTTCTCGGGGGCGGATGGATCATTTTTTAGTGTCCTGCTCACCAGTTGAGCCGCAATTAGGAACATCAGCAGCGCGAACGCTCCTCGCAGTAGGGCTCCCGACAGCACGTTCGCCAGGCTCACGCCAGCCGCGGCGCCCACGATCGAGAGGGCGCCCATCCGCAGCGCGTCCGGCCGGCAGACGTTTCCGCGGCGGTCCTGTGCGATTGCGCCCATCAGCGCGACCGGGACGATCGCCAGCAGTGACGTCGCCTCCGCCTGATGCTGGCTCAGCCCCAGGAAGATCACCAGACCCGGCACGAACAGCACGCCGCCGCCGATGCCCAGCAACCCCCCGAGCACCCCGGCCGCCAGCCCGATTGCGATCGCGCCGATCATTCGAGCAGCAACTCGACCGCCGCGGCCACCAGCACCGCCGCGAACAGCAGCGCGATCGAGCGGGTGGCCAAACGTTGCTGGCACCACGTGCCGAGCATCACCCCGCCGACGGCGGGCACGCCGATCAACAGTCCGTCGAGCAGCCGCACGTTGCCGTACGCCGCCTGCACTGCTGTGGCGAACGTCGCGATGAAAACGATCGTCGCCAGCGACGTTCCCGTGGCCACGCGCTCGCCGTAGCCCAGCCACAGCACGAGCAACGGCACGATCACGGTCCCGCCGCCTACTCCGAACAGCCCGCTGAACAAGCCCGCGGCCGTACCGATCGCCATCAACTCGAGCGTTCGCGGTCGCGAACGCTCGCTGCTCGTCCCCAGCTCCTCAGCGAGCACGTGCGATGTGGGACCAGTCAAGCACCGTGCGCGCCATACTAGTGCTCGTGTCCCCTGCTGCCACGCTCGTGGAGGCGCTCGAGCCGCTCCGCTCCGAACCCGCCCGCGCAGCAGTGCTCCTCGACATCGATGGCACCCTGGCTCCGATCGTCCGGCATGCCGCCGACGCGCATGTTCCCGAGGCGACGCGCTCGCTGTTGATCGAGATCTCCAAGCGCTATGGCGTCGTCGGCTGCGTCAGCGGCCGCCGTGCAGCGACCGCCCGCCAGATCGTCGCGATCGGCACGATCGCCTACGTTGGCAATCACGGCGGCGAGCTGCTGCGCTCCGGCGCGACTCGCCCCGAGGTCGATCCCGAGCTGTCCGCTTGGACCGAGCGCGTGCGCCAGTTCGCCGCGCGCGCCTACACCGCCGAGCACCAGCGGATTCGCGTACGCAGCGAGGACAAGGGCGTGATCGCCGCATTCCACTGGCGCGGCGCTCCTGACGAGGAGCGGGCCGCCGAGGCGGTGCGCCAGATCGCTGAGCAGGCGCTCCAGGTGGGTCTGGCGGTCCACTGGGGGCGCAAGGTGCTGGAGGTGCGTCCGCCTGTCGCCCTGGACAAGGGTCTCGGCATCGCCGCGCTGCTGCGGAGCCCACCCGCCCCGCCGGTTCTCAGCGCGCTGTATGTCGGCGATGACAGCACCGACTTGGATGCCTTTCGCGGACTGCGCTCGCTCGTGCAGGCGGGAAGCTTGAGGACCGCGATCTGTGTGGCCGTCAGCTCTGATGAAGCTCCTCCGGAGTTGGCGGCGCAGGCCGATCTTCTAGTCGACGGCACCGGCGGCGTGCGCGGCCTGCTCGAGGCGCTGCTGTAGTTAGTCCCAAGTGCGCTTCGTCGATTTCCTCAAGACCACGGTTCTGCTCAGCGCCGGCGCGGCCACCGCGCTTGCCACGGTCACCGTCCTCGCCGCTGAGCAGAGCTCCGAAACACTGGTGGCGCCGATCGCGGTGGGCTGGTGGGTGCTCGCGGCCCTGATCGGCCTGCGGATGGGCAGGCGGGCCGAGACCAACCCGCCGATCGCGCGTCTACTCGCTGGCGCCAGGGCCACGACCACACTGCCCGAGCAACACCCGGGGGCGATTCTGCTCAACAGGTTGTGGTCGCTGCTGCTGTTCACGTTGCTGGCGGGCGGCTTGGCCTTCCTCGCCCCCCAGATTCCCGGGATCGCCGCCGGCTTCGCGATCATCTGGGCGCTGGCTTGGCGCCGTCAAGATGCGGCGGTGGCGGCAATCGAGGAGCGCGATGGCGTGTGCTTCTACGTGCGTCGTACCTCCCCGGTGCGACCGATGGCGCTGGAGCGCGCCCCCGGCTTCAAGGCGCTGCGCCCGGAGCGCGTAAACGGCGCCGTCACCTGAGATGGCCGCCAAGCCCGCGATGGCCGCCAAGCCCGCGGTTGACGTGCTGCTCGTCTCGCTGGGCTCCACCGGGGGTTTGCGCGCGGCCGACATCGAGCTGGCGCAGTCGCTGCGCCGGGCCGGTGTGAGCGCGACGGTCGCCCAGGCCGCGCCACCGCCACGGATGCGCACGCTCGTTTTGACCGACCTGGGGTGGGCGCTGGCAGCCCGTCGCGCGGCTCGCGCTGAACTCGACGCGCTGGCGCCCGCGCGCGGTCGATCTACTCGAGCACCACCGCCGCGTTGCTGTGGCCGCGACCGGGAGCGATTCGCTTCGACGCTCCCTCCGCCGGCAACCGCCGTGGGCGCCATGGCCTCTGGCAACGACCGCTCGAGCGCCGCCGGCTGCGCCAGGCGCCGCTGCTGCTCCCGTGGAGTCAGAGCGGCCTGCTCGAGGCGCCTGCGTCTGCCCATCGAGGGGACCGGACGCTGGTGCTCCCCGTCCCGGTAGAGGCTCTCGGGACCCGCCGAGCCGGTGCGGGACATCGCCGCGATCACCTACGCGGCCAACCCCTCGAAGAAGGGGCTCGACCGGGTGCTCGAGGCCTGGCGTGGGTTGCGAACCGAATGGGCGGAGCAGCATTCAGGGGAGCACTCGGATGAGCTGCTGATCGCCGGCGCCTCGGCGGAGGAGCTCGAGGGTGCCGGGCTGCTTGCGCCTAGAGAGGAGGGTGTGCGAGTGTTGGGCTTGCTCGCCACCGAGGAGTACCGGAAGCTCCTGCGACGGGCGCGCGTGTTCGTCTGTGCGCCGCGTCGCGAGGACTACGGGATCGCCCAGCTCGAGGCGCTCGCCGATGGCTGCCTGCTCGTCAGCACCCCCGCGCCCGGACCATATGCGGCGCTTCCAATCGCCCGCGAGCTCGACCGGCGACTGGTGAGCGATGATCTGCGCGGCGCTCTGCGCACCGCGCTGGAGGATCCGCTGCCCGACTACGCGATACGCGCGCGCGCGGCGCTTGGACCGTTCAGCCGTGTGGCGGTCGACCGGGTGGTGGCCGAGCAGCTGCTGCCGCGGCTGCTGGTCGGATACCCGCAGGTGAGGCGCTGGGGATGTCGTAAGTAAGCGGGATGCGGGACATCCTGGAGCTGGGCTCGTGGATATGTGGCGCGTTTTCCCGGGAGAGCGCTGGTGCGCGTCGGCATGGGTGACGATCGGCGCGACGCTGGTCTTTATCGCCCTCACCTGCTGGTGGTTGACGCAGGATCGCAGCATCCCGATCTACGACGCGGGTGATCATCTCCAGGTCGCGCTGTACTTCCACCAGCTGTTGGCCACGGGCGATCTGCTCGGACCGCTGAAGTTCACATGGCAATACCCGCCCTTGGGCGAGCTCGTCGGTGCGCTGGCGGCATCGATTGGCGGGGTCAGCGTCGCGGCGCCGATCATCGGTGAGAACGTCCTGTTCGTGTCGCTGTTGAGCCTTGGCTGTTACCAGACGGGACGGCTGCTGTTCGGCGCCAGGGCGGGGATGTTGGCGAGCATCTTTGTGTTGGGCTCGCCGCTGCTGATCGCCCAGTTCCACGTCTTCATGCTGGACGCCCCCGAGGCTGCCTTGGTGTCGATTTCGATGTGGCTGATCCTTGCCAGTGAAGATTTCAGCGCTCGCAAGTTCACGGTGCTCGCTGCCCTTGCCTGTGGGGCTGGTGTATTGATCAAGGTGCAGTTCCCGTTTTTCGTCATCGGTCTGCTGCTCGCCGCGGTGCTGCACGGCGGATGGCGGCGCCGCAGGCAGTTGGAGCTGTTTACGCTGCTCACTCTGCTGGTGGGGGCGCCCTGGTACATCTTCCACCGGGCAGAGTTCTCCACCATCTTCAAACTAGCCGGATCGAGCTCTGAAGTAATCAATGATCTCAAGGTGGCTGGAGCGAGCTCGGCGGCGATCAGCGGCAATCTGCCTCCCACCTTGTCTATCAGAAATTTCACCTGGTATTTCTGGAGCGCACTGAACTCAGAGCTGTACTTCTTCCTGTTTGCGTTCCTGATGGCAGGCGCGCTGTGGATGCTTTTCACTCAGTTACGACATACACACCGAGATACACGACACCGAGATGCACGTCAGGTGGCGCAGCTCGAGTTGCTCTGCGGGGCGTTCGTGGCGTGGCTGGGGATCACCCTCACTCCACACCATGACACTCGCTACGGCATGGGGCTGCTGCCTTATCTCGCGGTGATCGCCACCGGCTGGATCGTGTCACTGCCCCGCGTGGGGCGAGTGGCGGCGAGCATCGCGGTCGTGCTCGCGGTAGTCGCAAATACTTTGAGCACCACGTTTGGCCTTGGCGGCACGGTGGTGCTCGCTTTGGTGCACCCCCTATCGGTCAGCGCGGCTCAGCCCGACCGGATAACGCTGTACTCGAGCAACGGATACCTCGTGGCGGGCCCCAGACGCGACGGCGATCTCGAGGGTATGCTGAAAAGGCTCAGACGGAGCGGAGTGCGGGAAGTGCGGCTGCGTGAGAGTGAAGGCACCAGGCCCGATTTTTCCTTTGAAGGAGTAATTCCCTTGGACACCATCGCGGGGTTGACCAGCGATATCGAAAATGGATTTGGCGGCACCAATATCGCCTCTGCGCCGTTCGACAACGCGGATGTCAGCTCGACCGTCGTCGCGTTGATCCATCGCGCGATCACGTCTGCTTCGCCTCCGGCGTGCACGCGGCTCGGTGACCAGACGGGAGTGTGGGTGGCGCGGCGCAACCCGCAGACGCGCTCGGTCATGCTCTATTGCCCCTCCCGTACTCCCGCCTACTATGGAAGCGTCGGGCAGTATGGCGAACCGCTCGACTGACAACCGCTCGACTTACGTTCCGCTCGGCTGACGCTCGCCGCCGTGCGGACTTCAGCGCCCGCGCTTTCCCAGCTTGGTGAGCTCACTCCACGGCCGGGTGTTGGCGACGTCGGCGGCGGTCAGCCAAGCACGACGAGCGGTGGCGATCCCCCAGCGCATGTTTGCGAGCGTGTCCGTACGGTGGGCATCGGAATCGATCACGATCGGAACGCCCGCGCGCGCCGCGGCGCGCGCATGGATGTCAGAGAGATCCCGCCGGCCGGGGTTGGCGTTGATCTCGAGCATCGTCCCCGCTTTAGCAGCCGCCGCGAATACCGCGTCGAGATCGATCGCGTAGGGCTCGCGCCGGGAGATCAGCCGCCCAGTTGGATGGCCGATCGCTTTGACCAAGGGATGCTCGACAGCGGCGATCATGCGCTCGGTCATCGCCTGTTCGCTCATCCCGAACGACGTGTGGATGCTGGCGATCACCCAGTCGAGCTCGGCGAGCAGCTCGTCCGCGTAGTCGAGCGAGCCGTCGGGCAGGACATTTACCTCGCTGCCGGCGAGCAACTCGATGCCCTCCAGCTGGGCATTCGCTTCTCTCACCAGCTCGATCTGCCGGCGCAGCTGCTGGGGCGGGACATCGTCGCCAAAGCCGTGTGAGGCCGAGTGATCGGTGATCGCCAGATACTCGTATCCCCGCTCGCGCGCGGCGAGCGCCATCTCCTCGATTGAGTTCTCCCCGTCGGAGGCCGTTGTGTGGCTGTGCAGGTCGCCGCGGATGTCCGTCAGCTCGATCAGCCGGGGTAGCTCGCCGCCGCGAGCGCCCTCCAGCTCGCCACGGTTCTCGCGCAGCTCGGGCTCGATATAAGAGAGGCCGAGCAGCTCGTATACCTCCTGCTCGGTGGCGCACGCGTGGGTGATGGCGGTCGCGTCCTCGAGCACCCCGTACTCGGAGACGTGTAGCTCCCGTCTTACCGCCGCTTCGCGTAGCGCGGCGTTGTGCGGTCCCGAGCCCGTGAAGTGCTGCAGCAAGTTGCCGAGCTGCCCGGGCTTGGCGATTCTCAGATCGACGCTGATGCCGATGTGGGTGCGTCCCTTGGCTCCGGGCTGACCGGCGGAGCTCACACGCTCGATCTCCGGCAGGCCGGCTAGGCTCTTGGCGAGCGTCGTCGGCTTGGAGGTGGTGGCGATCAGGTCGATGTCCTTCACGCTGTCCGCCATGCGCCGCGCCGATCCCGCCAGCTGCACGTGTGTGCCCGAACCGCTCCGCTCGATCAGGCCCGCGGCGAGCGTCTCGCCCAGCTCGATCGCGCGTGGCAGCAGCAGACGCTTGGACGCCCGCCCGGGTATGCCTGCCTCGAGCGCCGCGAGCACGCCCGTCTCGAACTTCGCGCCGAGCCCCTTCACGTCGCGCAGCCGCTGCGCGAGTGCCGCCTCGCGCAACTTCTCGGGCGAGTCGATGCCGAGCTCCGTGAACATCAGCCGCGCGCGCTTCGGTCCGAGGCCGGGGAGCCGTGTGATCGCGACCAGGCCGGGCGGGAACTGTGCCCGCATCCGCTCCGTCGAAGGGGTCGTGCCGGTATCGAGCAGCGTGAGGATCTTCTGCTGGAGCGTCTTGCCGATGCCCGGCAGCTCGGTCGCGCGGCCCGCGCGGGCCAGCGCGGCGACCGAGAGCGATGCCTCGCGAACCGTCTTGGCCGCGTTGCGGTAGGCCAGCACGCGATGGACGACCGCGCCGTCGAGCTCATACAGGTCGCCGAGCTCCTCCAGGGCGTCGGCGATCGCGGCGTTCGTCATCTCCACTGCTCTAGGGTACGCCGACCCATGTCCGACGAGCCCTGGCTGATCCTGCCGACATACAACGAGGCCGAGAACATCGAGGCGATCGTGATCGCCGCGGGAGAGGTGCTCGAGCGTGCCGCTCCCGACGGCTTCAGCGTGCTGGTCGTCGACGACGGCTCGCCCGACGGCACGGGGGAGATCGCCGATCGCCTCGCCGGAGAGCACGAGTGGGTGGAGGTGTTGCATCGCGCCGAGAAGAACGGCATCGGCCCGGCCTACCTCGCGGGCTTTCGCTACGCGCTCGACCATGGCGCGGGCTATGTGATGGAGATGGATTCCGACTTCTCTCACAACCCGGCCGATCTTGCCCGTCTGCTGCAGGCCGTCCACGAGGGCGCTGACCTGGCGCTCGGCTCGCGCTACGTGCCCGGTGGCGGTGTTGACCGATTGGGGTCTGTTGCGGCGCTTCATCTCAGAGGGCGGCTCCACCTATGCCCGCCTGGTGCTCGGCCTGAAGGTGCGGGATCTGACGGGTGGCTTCAAGTGCTTTCGCCGCGAGGTGCTCGAGGCGATCCACTTCGACGGCGTGCGCTCCCAGGGGTACGCGTTCCAGGTCGAGCTGACCTATCGCGCGGTGCGCGCCGGCTTTCAGGTGGTCGAGGTGCCGATCGTCTTCAAAGACCGCGAGCGCGGCCAGAGCAAGATGTCTTGGCGAATCGCCGCCGAGGCGATGTGGCTCGTGCCGCGACTGCGCTTCAAATAAGGGCGCCTACCCGCCTGGGCCAGGCGCCCGCTCGCCCCGCTCGCCCGCCTGGCCTGCCCTGCGTGCTGCCCGCCGCGCGGTCGCACCGCGGCTGCGCTTCAGGTAATCGTGTTCCCGGGCCGATGAAGAGACGATGGATGCCTCTGCCTATGCGTTCGCCCACGGCGTGCGCCACACGCGCACGACCTTGCGAGCCTGGCAACGGACCCCCGGCGTCGTGCTGGGTCGCTGGGTCGCCGGCTCGGCCCTCGCGGCCACGGGCCTGCTGCTGGCCGTGCTGGCTGTGGCCTCGCTCGACCACGGCTATCAGCAGATCATCACGCTGCAGCCGCCGTTTGCTGTCGGCAACGGTGCCAGCGTGCTCGATGTGCTGCGCAGCAACCTGCTCGTGCTCGCCCTGCACGCGATGGCGTGCGTCGCTGGATTCATCGCGGGTAGCTCGCTGCCGCTGCAGGCCGAGCACCACCATGGCGTCTCGCGCTGGGTGCACGAGCACGGCGGGCCGATCGCGATCACGTTTGTCGCTTGCGCGACCGCCTTCTCGCTGAGCGCTCAGGCATACGTGATCGGGCACACTCTCGCCGGCGTCTCCGGCTTCCTGCACGTCTCGCCCGCCTTGCTGCTGCTGGGGGTGCTTCCGCACGCGATCCCCGAGTTGATCGCCCTGTTTCTGCCGCTGGCCGCGTGGATCCTCGCCAGCCGGCGCGGGGAGTGGGAGCAGCTGCTGGCCGCGACCCTCGTGACCGTTGCGGTGGCCGTGCCGGTGCTGATCATCGCCGCCTTCATCGAGGTCTACGTCTCGCCGCATCTGTTCACGCTGCTGACCAACATTCACCCGCCGATCGTGCGCAACTCCGAAGGCTTCCTCGTGACCGTCCACTGAGGTCCGTCGCCCTCCCTTTACTTTGTATAGTGAGTATGCAGGTAGAAGATATAGAGGAAAGCAATCAAGGAGAACCCCATGGCAGGCACGTTGAACGAAGTCACAGACACCAACTTCCAGGCCGAGGTGATCGAGTCGGAGGGTCCTGTGCTCGTCGACTTCTGGGCGCCTTGGTGCGGCCCGTGCCGCGTGGTCGCGCCCGTGCTCGAGGAGATCGCCGCTGAGCGCCCGGACCTGCGCATCGTCAAGCTGAACATCGACGAGAATCAGCAGACGGCGGCCAACTTCCAGGTGCTTTCGATTCCCACGATGATCCTCTTCAAAGGCGGCCAACCGGTCAAGACGGTGATCGGCGCCTACCCGAAGAAGAAGCTAGAGGCCGAGCTGGAGCCCGCGCTATCTGCGGCGTAGTCCGATCGTGAGCGCGAGGCCGTCGATCTCGGTCTGCTCCGAGTAGTCCAGCGCGGCGGCGCTCGCGCTCGCGCCGTCTCCCAACTCTGGCAACGCCAGCAACTCCAGCTCGACCGCGAGCGTCTCCCCGACGAGGTACGCGCGATGGGCTTCGGCGGCCGCGACCAACGCAGGGTCGCCGCCGAGGGCAAGCTCGATCCGGTCCTCTACCTCGAGGCCGGCGCTCTTGCGCGCACTCTGCACGGCGTGCACGATCTCGCGCGCATACCCCTCCTCGCGCAGATCGTCGTCGATCGTGAGGTCGAGAGCCACCGCGTGGGCGCCCTCGCGCTCGACGCTGTAGCCCTCGGGCGCCTTCATCGTCAGGATCACGTCATCGGCTGAGAGCATGTGCTCGCGCCCGGCGACTGATGATCCCGATCCCGCCGGCTCCCTCGCGCACCGCCGCCGCGACTCGCGCCGGGTCGAGCGCGGCGATCGCCTCGGCGGCTTGGGGCATGTCCTTGCCAAACAGCGGCCCGAGTGTGCGGTAGTTGGCCTTCACCTCGTACTCGCTCAGCTCCTCGGCGGCCGCGACAAAACGCATCCGCCGGACGTTCAGCTCCTCACGGACCACATCCGCCAATCGTTCGATCGCCGCGCGCTCGCGCTCGTCGGCCACCACCACCGCCTCGCCCAGTGGCTGGCGCACCTTGATCTTGGCCTTGCCGCGCGCTCCCAAACCGAGGCGCACCGTCTCACGCGCGAGCGCCATCGCCTGCTCGAGCGGCTCGTCACGCTCTCCGATCTCGCCACCCGCGCTCTCTCCACCGGCGGGGAAGTCGCACAGGTGCACGCTCGCGAGCGTGCCGTCGAGGTTGTCGTAGATCTCATCGGCGATGAACGGGCAGAAGGGAGCGAGCAACTTGGACACTGCCAAGAGGCAGGTACGCAGCGTCTGGAACGCGGCGGGGTCGCCGTCCCAGAAGCGCCGTCGCGAACGGCGGACGTACCAATTGGACAGCTCGTCCACCAAGCCCGCGATCGCCCGTCCGGCGGAGGTCGCGTCGTAGGCGTCCAGCCGCTCAGCGACGAACTGGGCCGTGCCCGCCGTGCGCGAGCGCGCCCAGCGGTCGAGATCGTCGGTCGCCCCTGTCCCCGCCGCTCCTGCCGTCGCCGACCCCCCCTGCGCCTGCTCCGGCGCGCCGCCGAGCACGGTCGCGTTGGCCTGCGCGTAGAGGGTGTAGAAGAAGTACGTGCTCCACAGCTGCTTGAGAAACAGTCGCACGCCCTCGCCGATCGTCTCCGCCGAGAAGCGGTAGCCATCCCACGGCTGCTTGGAGGTGAAGAAGTACCAGCGGAAGGCATCCGCCCCGTAGGTGTCGAGCACCTGCCACGGCTCGACCGTGTTGCCCTTGGACTTGGACATCTTCTGGCCGTCCTCGTCGAGGATCAGGCCAAGGCAGACGACGTTGCGATACGGCGCCTGCCCGTCGAAAGGCGCCTGCTGTCCCAGCAGCGTCGCCACCGCCAGCAGCGAGTAGAACCAGCCGCGTGTCTGATCCTGCGCCTCGCAGATGAAATCAGCCGGGAAACCACGCTCGAGCACCGCCTCGTTCTCGAACGGAAAATGGTGCTGGGCAAATGGCATCGCGCCGGAGTCAAACCACACATCGATCACCTCGGGCACGCGTTTCATCGGCTCACCGCAGCCTGGCCCACCCTCCTGCGCCGTGTGGGGACACGGGAACTGCAACTCGTCCACGTAGGGGCGATGGTGGTCTGAAAGCGCTCCGCCCGAGCGTTTCTCCAGCTCGGCAAACGAGCCCACGACGTGCATGTGTCCCGCTGAGCAGCGCCACACCGGCAGCGGCGTGCCCCAGTAGCGCTCGCGCGAGAGCGCCCAGTCGACGTTGTTGGACAGCCAGTCGCCGAAGCGCCCGTGCTTGACGTGGGGCGGGTGCCAGCTCACGGTCTCGTTGGCCGCCAGCAGCTCGTCGCGCAGCTGCGAGGTGGCGATGTACCAGGACGGTTTGGCGTAGTAGAGCAGCGGCGTGCCGCAGCGCCAGCAGTGGGGATAGGAGTGCTCGTAGGCCTGCTCTCTCAGCAGCAAGCCACGCTCGGCTAGATCCGCGATCAGCTCCCGCGTCAGCCCGGGGTCCTTGACGAAGCGCCCCTCGTAGGAGCGCCCGTCGTGGCTGAGCACGCGGCCATCGTAGGTGCCGTCGGGCTTGACCGGGTTGTACAGCGTCTGCGGCTGGGTCGGATCGAACGGGACCTCCACAGCCGCCGCGGCCACGCGATAGTCGTCCTCGCCAAACGCCGGCGCCAAATGCACGATCCCCGTCCCGTCCTC
The DNA here is from genome assembly GCA_963804555.1 of uncultured Solirubrobacterales bacterium. Classification (GTDB taxonomy): domain Bacteria; phylum Actinomycetota; class Thermoleophilia; order Solirubrobacterales; family Solirubrobacteraceae; genus Palsa-744. The sequence continues at coordinate 171,354 of CAWDQX010000001.1, read as the reverse complement.
CGTCGTCACAAACTCGTCGGAGACGATCGGAAAACCGCCCGGCTCACGATCGCGCAGCGCGAAGATCGGTCCCTGATAGGAGCCGTAGCGCTCGATCAGCTCCACGCCGGAGAACCGCTCGAGGATCTCGATCTGCTCGCCGAGCACCGCCTGCACCCGCGCCTCGGCGAGCACGAAGATCTCATCCCCGACGCCATCCCCCACACGCACCCGCGCATAGATCGCCGTCGGCGAGACGGCCACCGCGACGTTTCCCGGGAGCGTCCACGGCGTGGTCGTCCAGACCAGCAGCTTGTCCGCACTCGCCGGGTCTGCGTCCGCGCCGTCCGCCGCCGCGCTCGCGCCGCCCACCGGCAGCTTCAAGAAGACGCTCGGATCGACGACGTCGCGGTACCCGAGCGCCACCTCGTGGGAGGAGAGCGTGGTCTCGCAGCGCGGGCAGTAGGGCACGACCTTGCGCCCCTCGTACAGCAGGCCTCGCTCGTGGATCCGCGCGAGCGCCCACCAGACCGACTCGATGTAGCTCTCATCCAAAGTCCGGTAGGCGCCGTCGAGGTCGAGCCAGAAGCCGATCCGCTCGGTGAGGCGGTTCCACTCTGTGAGGAACGTGAACACCGACTCGCGGCACTTGGCGTTGAACTGCGCGATCCCGTACTCCTCGATCTCCGCCTTGTGGTGGATACCGAGCTCTTGTTCGACGGCGATCTCGACCGGCAGCCCGTGGCAGTCCCAGCCGCCCTTGCGCTCCACGCGGTAGCCGCGCATCGTCTGAAAGCGCGGGTAGATGTCCTTGAACACCCGCGAGAGCACGTGATGGGAGCCGGGTGGGCCGTTGGCGGTGGGGGGGCCCTCGTAGAAGACCCACTGCTTGGCGCCCTCGCGGATGCGCAGCGACTGGGCGAACACGTCGCGCTCGCGCCAGCGCTCCAGCACCCCGAGCTCGAGCGCGGGGAGCTCCTGGCGCGGGTCGACCGCGCGGTGGGGGAGCAGCGAGTGTTTCGCGGAGGCGCTCACAGGGCGGCCCATTGTAGGCGTGGCCAGATCTGTCAGGACGGCGACGCGGCCTACGATGAGTAGATGGCCCCTCGTCGCGCCGCTCGTCGCGCCGCTCCTCGCACTACTTGTCGCATCGGGCCATGAGGCTGCGTCTCTATCACCACCCTGACGGCGCGCGCGTGGCCTACCGGGAGCTCGGCACTGGGCCGCCGCTGGCGCTGCTGCACTCCGCGATGCTCTCCCACAAGGAGTGGGAGCCGGCTGTCGAGCAGCTCGCTGACCGCTTTCGCGTGGTGCTCCCCGACCTGCCGCTGCACGGAGATTCGGAGGACCGGCCACGGCATCCCTATACGCTCGATTGGTTCGCCGATGTGATGTCGGGATTCGCCGCCGACGTGCTCGGCCCGCGTCCGCTGATCGGTGGTCACGACGCTGGCGCGGAGATCCTGCTGCACGCGATCGCGCGCGGGAGCCTGCAACCCAAGCGACTCGTGCTGATGGGCAGCCGTATGCATGCAGCGCCGCGGGATGCGCGCTTGCGCGCCGCCTGGCGCCTGAGTGCCACCGCCGGCGCTGTGCCTGGGCTCGACCGCCTGCTCACCTATGGCGCTCGCGCCGCCTTCAGGCCCGAGCGCGGTCTGCGGCTCTCCGCGCGTGGCGATCCGGCGGCGAGCGATCTGGTGCGCCACGCATTTGCCGATGTCGCCGGCAACCCGAGCCTCGCGCGCTCCTGGTCCAGGTGCGCGCGGGCGTGGCCGCGCGGAGCGCAGACTCAGCTGCTCGAGCTATACCCGCGCTTGGACGTGCCGGTGCTGCTGCTGTGGGCCGACCGCGACCGGCTGCACCCGCTCGCGACCGCCGAAGAGGCGCTGGCACTGCTGCCAGAGGGCCAGCTCAGAGTGCTGCAAAGCACGGGCTTTCTGATCGCCTATGACGATCCGGTGGGGCTCGCCCGGGAGCTGGCCGCGTTCTGCGGGTAGGGTTCGGTCGCTCGATACGACCAAGGAGACCTGGATGGCAGAGAAGCAACTGTGGGGCGCAGAGACAACCAAGGCCGTCGAGAACTTCCCGATCTCGGGCGAGCGGGTGCCGGTGTCGGTCGTGCGCTGGCTGGCGCGGGTGAAGGGCGCAGCCGCACTCGTCAACGGCGAGCTCGGCCTGCTCGATAAACGCCGCGCCGCGAGCATCGCCAAAGGCGCCGGCGAGATCGCCGCCGGCAAGCACGACGCGCAGTTCCCGATCGACGTCTTCCAGACCGGCTCCGGCACTTCGACGAACACGAACACCAACGAGGTGATCGCGGCGCTCGCCGGCTCGGGCGTGCATCCCAACGACCACGTCAACATGGGCCAGTCCTCTAACGACGTGTTTCCCTCGGCCGTCCATTTGGCGGCGCTCGACGTCGCCCAGAACGAGCTACTCCCGGCGCTGCACCAGCTCGAGCGCTCGTTTGCGAAGAAGGCCAAAAGCTTTCAGAACGTCGTCAAGTCAGGGCGCACCCACCTGATGGACGCCGTCCCCGTCACGCTCGGGCAGGAGTTCGGCGGCTATGCCGCGCAGATCGCGCTCGGCCAGGAGCGCGTGCGAACTGCGCTCGTGCACGTCGGGCAGATCCCGCTCGGTGGCACCGCCACCGGCACCGGCTTGAACACCCATCCCAAATTCGCGGAGAAGGTCCGCGCGCGTCTGAAGCAGGAATCCGGCTTGAAGCAGATCGCCGCCCCGCTGGATCGCTTCGAGGCGCAGGCCAGCCGCGACGCGCTCGTCGAGCTCTCCGGCGCGCTGAAGGTTGTGGCGGTATCGCTCTCGAAGATCGCCGGCGACCTCGCGCTGATGGGCTCCGGCCCCCGCGCCGGCATCGGCGAGATCCGCCTGCCCGAGCTGCAGAAGGGCTCCTCGATCATGCCCGGCAAGGTCAACCCAGTGATCCCCGAGGTGGTGCTGCAGGTCGCCGCGCAGGTGATCGGCAACGACACCGCGATCACCGTCGGCGGGATGCAGGGCCAGTTCGAGCTCAACGTGCGGATTCCGCTGATCGCGCGCAACCTGCTGCAGTCGCTGCACCTGCTTTCCTCCACCTCGCGCGTGTTCGCCGAGAAGTGCGTTGACGGCATCGAGGCGAACAGGGAGGGCGCCGCGGCCTCGGCGGGGGCGACGCTCGCCGCCGCGACCGCGCTGAACGGCGTGATCGGCTACGACAAGGGCACGACGATCGTCAAGAAGGCCACTGACTCCGGCCGCCCGCTACGTGAGGTCGCCTTGGAGGAGGGGGTCGACGCGAAGCTGTATGACGCGACGATCAACCTGCGCAAGATCGCGCGGGGCAATCAGTAGGGCTACGCGCTGCCCCCCGCCTGCCCGCTGACGCTCGCACAACGTCCACCGCGCAGACGGTAAATAGTCATTTCCGGGCCTGGCCGGTGGAAGGCGAGCGGGTAGTAGTCAAACGTCCAGTCGAAGTTGAACGCCACGCGGCTCTTCCCCGGACTGCTGTTCCCCGGGCTGCTCTTCCCCGAGCCGTATGGCGAGACGTGGTAGACGACTTCGCCCTGCCTTTCCAGTTCCCGGTAGTAGGCGATCGCATCGGGCACGGTCTTTGGATCGGCGAAGGCGCGCCCGGATTGGGTGTAGCCGCTCACCACCCAGCAATAATCATTTCGCTCATAATAAGAAATCAACGCGGGCCCAAGCGTGCTCTCGTAATTTTCCAGGAGCACGGTCCGATGTGTCGGTTCGGGTGTCCCGCTGGAGGGGTTCAGCAGCACGCGCAACGTCGGGTACTTGACCCAACGTACCTCACCTGCACCGAGCCGGCCGGTTGCGTCGAGCCACGCGTTGGGAACCACCGGCTCGACCACGATCCTCGCGTCCACGGGTATGTTCTTCACTACCCACGCACGCGCAAGGTTACGGGTGTCGGCGCGTGAGAGAAGCAAGCCGGAGTGAATGCTGTACACGATGCCCTGAGCCGCCAGTCCGATTACCGCGAGCGCGGTAAAGCTGGTATGTAACCGAGGAGCACGCCGCGCCAGCCAGCCGGCCAGCTCGAGCGAGAAATAAGCCGCCAGCAGACAGGCGATCGGGAAGATCGGCAGTAGCCAGCGTCCGAAATAGCGCCCCTGTAGACTCAGAAATAGGAGATACAAAACCGCCACCGGCACGAGCACCCAACCGACCCGCCGCTGCCCCCGCCAAATGCTCATCGCCCCGCCGAGTGCGGCCAGCGCGGGAATCCACCCGAGCCCCCAGGTGAACGACCACAAATAATAAATAAAGCTGCCCTGCTTTGGGCCGCCGATCCAGGAGGCATGTGACATTTCCGTGTAGCTGGATTGACGCTTTAGTTCGTCGATAAACAGGTGAAAATCGAGCAGGGAATATGGATTCGCGATCAGGTATGCGCCCAGCGCCGCCACCAAGGCGACACCGAGACCAATCGCCACGTCGCGCCGGGCGCCGGGTCTCCCACTTGCCCGCGCCGCTCCTCCCCGGGCGCCTGCTCTCCCACCCTCCTGCCCTGATCTCTCCTTGGCGCCCGCTCTCTCATCCGCCTCCGCCGCTCCTCCCCGGGCGCCCGCTCTCCCACCGTCCTGCGCCGGTCTTTCCTCAACGCCAGGGCTCCCGTCAACTCCCGCTCTCCCCTCAACGCTCGCTCCCCCGTCGAGATACCGCGCCACGGCCGCGGCCAGCAGCGGGAGGACCATCACGCCCGCCGTGTACTTCGTCGCGCCGGCCAAGCCCAGTCCAACGCCCGCCATCAGATAATCGAGCATGCGTCCCCGGCGCAAGATGCCGGCCGTGCCGAGCAGCGAGAGCGTCAGCGGCGCGAGCGTGGGCACGTCGTTGAGCGCCAGATGTCCGTAAAAGACCGGTAGGAAAGCCACGGCCATCACGGCGCTCGCCAGCAGGCCGACGGCGCGGTCAAAGAGGCGAGCGCCCACCAGGTAGAGCAGCCACACGGAGAGGGTCCCGAGCAACGCGACAGTGATTCGGGCAACCAGGAACAGCCGATCTGGATGCAGCGCGAATTCACGAGTGACTCCTACCCGGCCGCCGAGCCAAATCGCAAAGATCACATGCAGCAGGTAGGTGAGCGCCGGCGGGTTGATGAAGTAGTGAGGGTTCAGGCCGTGGTGAAACATCGCCACCGCCTCGGGCACGAAGTGCCCATACTCGTCCACGTTGTAGACGATAGGGCAGGCCCTGCTTGATGCCCCACAGGCGCAGAGCGAATGCGACGACGAGCACAAGCGTGAGCGGACCCCAGTAACGCCATCGCCCGTTGCGCATCGCCTGCAATCCTATGCTTCCGCGCGGCCCTCCGCGCACAAGCCGATGCGCCCGCGCGGCCCCTCCGCTCATACGCAGGGAAACGCAACTTCCCGGCGTATAGGCTGTTTCGATGGCCGTGTTCAGCACTCTGCGCCTCACCACCTTGCGCTCCCGTCTACTGCTCGCCGCGGCACTGCTGCTCTGCGCCCTGGCGCTCGCGCTGAGCGCCACGATCGGCGTCTCCACAGCGCTCTCTGCTCACTCGAGGAGCCAGTCCACGGCCCGCGCCGCCGCCTCGTTCCAGGTCGGCATCGCCGACGAGCAGACGGAGATGTTCTCCGACCCGCTGTGGCGGCAACTGCACACGCACATCACCCGCTACATCGTCCCCTACGACGCCGCCGTCCGTGGCTACTCGCTGATGAAAGCCGACGCCTGGATTCACGCCGCCGAACGCCAGCACCAGCAGGTGCTCGTGGCCTTCTACCACTCGGAGTACACGCCCACGAAGATGCCGAGCGTCAAGTCCTACGAACAGGACATAAAGAAGTTCATGGCGCTGTTTCCGAACGTCCACGAGTACCAGCCGTGGAACGAGGCCAATCGGGGCGACGTCCGCTACAGCTACGAGAAATTTGACAGCCCCACGGCGATCGAATCGGCGAAGTACTACCAAGCGCTGCGGCGCGTCTGCAGTAAATGCACGATCCTCGGTCTGGACATCCTGGACCAGAATCTGGTCGGTCCCACGCTTACCTACATCGCTGAATTCAAAGCCGAGGTCGGTCGCCTGCGCGTGCCGATGCCCACGCTGTGGGGGCTGCACGACTACTCGGACACCAATCGTTTCTCGAGCGTTCGCACGCGCGCGATCCTGGCGGCGGTGCCCGGGGACGTCTGGTTGACCGAGACGGGGGGGATCGTCAAATTCGGCGGCGCCTTTCCCAACTACCGCGGCTCGGGTCTGTCGCGCGCGGCGAAAGCGCTCGGCTACATGTTTGCGATCGCCTCGAACTACACGCGGATCAAGCGCCTGTACATCTATCAGTGGACCGGCGGCACGGCCTCGACGATCTTCGACTCGGGCCTGACCGACGCCCATCACCGCCCGCGACCGGGCTACGTGATCGTGTGCGCGCACCTGCACGCCGCGCACTGCAAGGTCAAGGTCAGCTCGCAGTGAGCCCGGCGCAACTTCCCCTGCGCTAGGGTGTCTCAGCCTACGGTGCGTCTGATGTGCCCGCCTTCGCAGTGGCGGCCTTGGCTCCTCCGCGAGCACGTCTACGCTCCGCTCCCGTCCGCAAGCAAGTAAGTAAGCAACGATCGAATCGAGGGCCAATGTCGCGTATACGCATACTTCTTTGTGCACTACTCGCCTGCTCGGCGCTCCTCTCAACCACGTCCGGCGCGAGCCAGGCGCTGGCCTCTACCAATCAGAAGCTCTACTTCGAGGCGCCGGCGGACCTGCTGAATCCGAGCACTCGTCCACACGCGCTCGTGCAGCTGGGAGAACTCGGCGTGCGCGCCCTACGCGTGGAGCTCAATTGGTATGAAGTCGCGCCCGGCGGCGCGAGCGCGACGCGCCCGAGCTTCGAAGCGAGGAACCCCGGCAGCTACGCCTGGGGCCAGTACGCCGTCCTGCTCGCTGAAGCCAAGCGGCTGGGCTGGCAGGTGCTGCTGACCGTCACCTCGCCCGTGCCGCGGTGGGCCACCGCCAACCACAAAGCCCCATACACGACACGCCCAAACGCCCAGGACTTCAAGGAATTCATGACCGCGGTGGCCGGCGAGTTCGGCTCCGAGGTCTCGATCTACTCGATCTGGAACGAGCCCAACGAGCCCGCCTACCTGATGCCGCAGTGGAGCTCCAGCGGCAAGCCTCTGTCGGGACGTATCTACCGCGGCCTCTATCAGGCCGGCTATGAGGGGCTGCAGGCGGCCGGGATCGCCCACCCCAAAGTGCTGTTCGGCGAGACCGCGCCGGTCGGCTACGACACCGTCAATCCTCGCAGGGAACACTCGGCCGCGCTGCTGCACCCGGTGGCGCCGCTGGCCTTCATGCGGGAAGCGCTGTGCCTGAACGCGAAGTACAAGAAATCAGGCTCCTGCGGCGAGCTGCAGATGAGCGGCTACGCCCACCACGCCTACTTCCCGGCGGCCGGCCCTAAATATGTCTGGCCGCAGAAGGACAGCGTCACGATCGCCTCGCTCTCGCGGCTGTCGGGCGCGCTGAACCTGGCCGCGCGGGCGCACGCGATCCCGGGCGGCGTGCCGATCTACCTGACCGAGTTCGGGGTGCAGAGCAAGCCGAACAAGTTCGAAGGCGTGTCGGCCGCAAAGCAGGCCGAATACGACGCGATCGCCGAGCACATGGCCTACGAGGACCCGCGCGTGGCGGCGTTCTCGCAGTACCTGCTCAAGGACGATCCGCTCGGTGGTCCCCTCTCGGGCAGCGCGACCGGCGGCTACGTTGGCTTCCAGACCGGCCTTGAGTACGTGACCGGCCAGCCCAAGCCGCTCTATCACGGCTTCCCGGTGCCGCTGACGGTCACCAAGCGCGGACACGGCTTCTCGCTGTGGGGCCTGGTGCGCCCCAGCACCGGCGCCACGAAGGTGACGGTGCTGATCGAGCTCGAGGGCTCGCACAGCTATCGCACGTTGAAGACGGTGAGCACCAACGGGGCGGGCTACTGGACCTTGCGCTCCTCGACAAAGGGCGTCAGCTGGCGCGTGCGCTGGATCAGCCCGGCCGGCGTGAAGTACGAAGGCCCGCCGATCCGCGCATACTAAGCCCATGAGTGGGCCCCAGCTGAGCGTGCTGATGCCGGCCTACAACGAGGCCGGCACGATCGGCGACGTGCTGGAGGCGCTGAAAGAGCTCGACTACGAGTTGGAGATCATCGTCGTGGACGATTGCTCCAGTGATGAGACGGCGGCGATCGTCACGGCGCTGGCCGAGAGCGACGAGCGGATCACGCTGCGCTCGCATGAGCGCAATCGAGGCAAGGGAGCCGCCGTGCGCACGGCGCTTTCGCTCTGCAGCGGCCAGGTGGTGATCATCCAAGACGCCGACGCCGAGTACGACCCGCGCGACATTCCCCGGCTGGTCGACCTGATCTTCGCTGGAACCGCCGACGTCGTCTACGGCAGTCGCTTGCGCGGCGGCCAGCCGCAGCGCGCGCACCTGTTCTGGCACTACGCCGGCAATCGCTTTTTGAGCCTTCTCGCCGGGATGCTGTTCAACACCACGCTGTCGGACATGGAGGTCGGTTACAAGGCGATCCGCGGGGACATCGCCCGGAGCCTGCGGCTCGTCTCCGAGGACTTTCGTATCGAGCCCGAGCTCACGGCGCGCATCCGCGGGATCCCCGACCTGCGTATCTATGAGGTGCCGATCGCCTACTACGGTCGCACGTTCGCCGAAGGCAAGAAGATCACTTGGCGGGACGGGCTGCTCGCTGTGTGGGCGCTCTTGTACTTTCGCGTGGTCACCTGGCGCGAGCGCCCCGACCGCACCGCCGACCGCACCGCCGAGCTCGAGACGGGTCCTAGAAAGAGCTCGGTGTCGCCGTCTGAATCTGACGGTGGAGAGCTTTCGCGACGACGAGCAGCGCGGGTCGCGCGACGCCGCTCGCACTGACGAGCCCCGCGTCCCAGGTCGACTTCTTCGCGGTCTGGGGAGTCCCGGGCGAGCGCCAGTGGTAGTAGTAGACGCGCGTGATCCGCGGGCTGATCGCGGCGAGCTTGAAGATGTTCTTGGCGACCTTGGCCGCGTAGGCGACACCGTGGTAGATCAGCTTGCCATGGAAGCGCCACCAGACGATGCCGCCGACCTCGCTGAACCAGACTTGACCGTGGACAAAGGAGAGGAGTCTCCTGATCGCACGGGAATTATCTGTGGAGACGCTGATGTAGGGGTTCAGCGGCCAGATCTTGGGATAGGGGTGGGCGCTGTGCAGGAACTGGCCGATCCAGCGCTCGATGTCGCCATCGGCGTCGAGCGTGTCCGGCGCGGTGACCATGCAGCCGGAGCAGTGGGAGGCGATCGCGTTGTAGTACTGCGCGGCGAGCTTGGGATGGCGCGCGGTCGGCTGTCCCGCGTGGGTGGCCTCGTCCCAGGGACAGAACTCAGTGACCCATCCGAAGAGCGCGCGGAAGCGCAGGAAGTCCTTCAGGAACTGGGCCTGGGTTGGCGCGCGACCGCCTGCGTCGGCGTGCTGGAAGGTGATCAGCGGCGTGATCCCGGCCTGCTTGACGGCGGCCAGCCAGGCGCTCACGGCCGCGAGATCGCGCGGGACCGCCACCACGTTCCAGGGCACGACGTCGCGCGCGTTGCGGACCCCGAGCTCGGCGACCCGCGGATCTGAGAACGTCGCCGGTTCGTAGTCCGCGAGCCCGAACTGGAAGCCGGCTCTGCGGCCCCGCAGCCGCCGACCCCGTCCCCGCTGCCGGAGCCGCCATGGCCGCTGGCGTCGCCCCCGCCGCCCCCGCCCCAGAAACCGCCGAAACCGCCGAGACCCCGGCCCCCGCCGCCCCTGCTCCGGCCGCCTGAACCGCCGCCCCGGCTCCCGCCGCCATGGCCGCCGCCCCCGCAGCCGATCCCGCCGCCGGAGCCGCCGCCCCCGCCGAGCCCAAACCGCTCAGCGCGAGGCAGGCCAGCACGACGCCGAGCGCCGCCTGCTTGGTGGGGCGAAGCATGACTAAGCCTTCAACAACGGCGCGGCGCGTTCGGAGCGGCGTCCCTCCACCCGCTTGCTCGCGGATGCCCGCCCGCTCGCGCCCGGATCGCGGCCCTCATCGCCGCCCTCGGCCGCGCCGAGCATTCGCTCCAGCAACAGGCGCGCGCCCGTCTTGGAGAGCGGTTCGTTGAGGTTGCCGCACTTCGGCGACTGGATGCACGAGGGGCAGCCGCTGGCGCAGGGGCACTCGGCGATCAGGCGCAGCGCGTCGCCGCAGAGCTCCTCGAAGCGCGTGAAGGCGGTGCGCGTGATGCCGATGCCGCCGGGGTGCCCGTCGTAGATGAAGATCGTCGCGCCGCCGGTCTGCGGGTGCAGATTGGTGGACAGCCCGCCGATGTCCCAGCGGTCGCACATCGCGATCAGCGGCAGCACGGCGATCTGCGCGTGCTCGGTTGCGTGCAGCGCGCCGAGCAGCGACTCCAGCGGGATCGTCTCGGCCAGCTCGCGCGCGGGCAGCTCGCCGCCTCCGGCGCCGCCGCCGATCGGCAGCTCGAACCACAGCGCCTGCGTGGAGAAGCTCGTGGGCGGCAGATCGAGCCCCACGAGGTCGAGAAACGCGTTGTCCGCCACACGCTTGCGCTGGTAGGCCAGCACGGTGTCGGTGACGGCGACCTCGCCGAAGCTGAGGGTCACCCCGAGCGTCTCGCGGCGATCGAGCAGGCGCTCGATCGTGGTGTCGGTCTCGCGCTTGGGCTGCGTGTACCAATCGCCGGCAAACGGCGCGACGAGCGCGCGGCGGTGTTGCAGGTCGAGCTCGCGCACCTCGTAGGAGCGCCCGAGATGCAGGTAGATCGCGCCCTCGTGCACGGTCGAATGGGCGCGAGCGGCCTCGGTGGAGCCGAGCAGCTCGCCGGAGGCGACGTCGATGATCGCAAAGCTCTCAGCGGAGGCCGAGCGCAGCGAGAGCGCCGCCGCGGGGTAGCCGCCGGAGTCGCGGGGGACGTAGGTGGTCGATCCCGCCCCGCCCCGCCCCGACTCAGCTCCACCCAGCCGGCGGCGCAGCTCACCGGCGCTGAGCAGGACCTCGGCATGGGCCTGCAAGCGCGGCCCGAGGAACTCGGCGTCCTCGCTCGACAGCGGCCCCTCGTGCGCGGCGCAGAGCAGGTGCCGGCGGAAGATCTCCGGGCTCTCGTGGTCGAGGATCGCGGCCTCGACGGGACGCTCCAAGAAGTCATCGGGATGGCGGCAGAAGAACTGGTCCAGCGCGTCCTCGCCCGCGACGTATACGGCCAGACCACGCCCGCGCCGCCCGGCGCGGCCCCACATCTGGCGCAGCGAGGCGACGGTCCCGGGGAAGGTGACGACCACGGCGGCGTCGAGCTCGCCGATGTCGATGCCGAGCTCCAGGGCGTCGGTCGTGATCACCGCGCGCAGCTCGCCGCGGACCAGGCGGCCCTCGAGCTCGCGGCGCTGCTGCGAGGTGTAGCCGGCGCGGTAAGGGACCACGAGCTCGGCGAGCTCGGGGCGCTCGCTCTCCGCCAAATCGGCGGCGAGCAGCTTGTGCAGCACCTCGACGCCCTTGCGCGACTTCATGAAGCAGATCAGCCGCGCGCCGTCGCGCACCAATCGCGCGAGTAACCCAGCCGCCTCCGCGAGCGCCGAGCGGCGCTTGCCCAGCGCCTCGTCGGTCAGCGGCGGATTCCAGATCGCGATCTGCCGGCCCGGCGCCGGCGAGCCGTCCGTGTCGATCAGGCTCACGTCCTGGAGGCCCGTGAGGCGCTCGGCCAGCTCGATCGGGTTGGCGATCGTGGCCGAAGTGAGCAGGAAGCGCGGGGTCGTGCCATAGGCCGCCGCGATCCGCCGCAGCCGCCGCAGGACGTTGGCGACGTGTGAGCCGAACACGCCGCGGTAGACGTGCGCCTCGTCGACGACGACGATCGCGAGGTTCGCGAACAGCTCGGCCCACGCGGCGTGGTTGGGCAGGATGCCGACGTGGAGCATGTCGGGGTTGGTGAGCACGATGTTCGCCCGCCGGCGGATGTCCGCGCGCGCCTCGCGCGGCGTGTCGCCGTCGTAGATCGCCGGGTGGACTCGCTTGGTGAGACCGAAGGCCGAGAGCGCGCGGGCCTGGTCCTGGGCCAGCGCCTTCGTCGGGTACAGATAGAGCGCGCGTGCTTTGGTGTCCCGGCAGAGCACGTCGAGCGTCGGCAGGTTGAAGCACATCGACTTGCCCGAGGCGGTGCCAGTGGTGACGATCGTCGGCCCGTCCCACGAGGAGTAGATCGCCTCCGCTTGGTGAGAGTAGAGGCGCTCGAGCGCCATGCGCTCGAGCGCCGCGAGCACCTCTGGATGCAACTCCGCGGGGGGTTCGACCAGCCGCGCTTTGCCAGGCCCTTCGCGCGCCTCGCGCACGAGCCGGCCGTCCTCGCGCGCCTCGTCCAGCAGCGCGCTCCAGGGCTCGATCGTGCGTTGCAGGGCCACCGCTTGCGATAGTAGAGGCCGATGGAGCCCATCAGCATTCCTCATGGCGACGAAGGTCCCAACGACCGTCTTTCCCCCCCGCGGCCACGGTGCATGTACGTGGATCTCGATGGAACGCTGCTGGGGCGGCGTGCGTCGCTGCTGCACGACGGCGAGGGGGCCGTATCGCTCGACGGGGTGCGCGCGGTGCAGGCGTGCCTGCGTGCGGACGTGGAGATCGTGCTGATGTCAGGGCGCCGGCGCGCGCAGGTGCACGAGGACGCGCGGCTGCTGGGACAGGACTCGTTCATCTTCGAGGCGGGCGCGTGCGTGGTGCTGGACGCGGACTGGGCGCTGGGCGGGGAGGAGCACTGGCTGACGGGTGAGCTGCTGCCGGGCGAGCTGAGCATCGCCGAGCAGATCGAACGATCGGGCGCGCCGGAGCTCCTGCTGGAGCGCTATGCGGGTCGTTTGGAGTATCACGAGCCGTGGCACGTCGCGCGCGAGGTCTCGCACCCGTTTCGCGGCCTGGTCGACGCCGAGGAGGTGGACGCGCTGCTGATCGAGCACGGTCACGCGAACCTGCGACTGGTGGATAACGGAGTGGTCAACCGCCGCTCACCCGCGCTGGTCGACCTAGAGCACGTGCGTGGCTATCACCTGTTGCCGGCGGGCGCGTCGAAGGCGGACGCAGTCGCATTGCACCGCCGTGCACGGGGCTATGCCCGCGAGGAGACTTTCGCGGTGGGCGACTCACGCGAGGACTTGGCATGCGCGGAGCAGGTAAACGCCTTCTGGCTGGTGGCAAACGGGGTGGAGCGCGATCCTTCGATCAAGCAAACACTCGCCAAATACGCAAACGCACGCGTCACCGAGGCGGGACACGGCGCGGGGGTCTACGAGGCCGTCGTGAGCACTTGTGCCCTCTAGACGTTGATGGGTGAGGCGTCGAAACACCTCGATGGGCTGACTTTTTGTGATCGTCCGCGCGTCGCGTGGGCGTAACGAGCGCGTAGGGGCGAGGCCTCCGTGCCCCGCCGCGAGGCCCACTTCTCCGCCTCAGGGGCCTCTATACCCGCCAAGGCCTCCCGCCACCCCGCCAGGGCCTCCATACTCCGCCAAGGCCTCTCGCCACACCCCTGAGGCTTCCATCCCTCGCCCGGGGCCTCTGCGCCTCGCCGCCGAGGCCTACTTCCTCCTCGCCCAACGCCACGTGCGCCGCCAAAACCCCGGCTGCGGGCGCCTGCGCCAAAGCGCCGGCGGAGGCACCGTCGCTCGCACGAGCGCAACCCACTCATCGAGCGGCAGCTCGCCGGAGATCAGCCGCCCCAGTGCGCTCGTCACCGGTGCGCCGATGCCCGCCGCCTCCAGCGCACGAGCCAAGAGCGGCACCGACTCCAGTGCCTCGACCGCCTGGCCGATGCGCGCGGGGATCTCCGCGGCGGGGACGCCCGCGGCCAGCAACTCACCGGCGCGGCGGTTACGGCTATCGCGTGCCAGGGCCGTGGCTACCAAGTCACCCGCGCCGGCCAGGCCGATCATCGACTCCGGCCGCGCGCCCAACCCCTCGGCGTAGCGCCACACCTCGGCGAAGATGTGCCCGGCTGCCGCCCCCGCTGCGTTCAGGCCCTGGGCCTCGGTGGCTCCCGCGGCCAGCGCCGCGGCGTTCTTGGCGGCGCCCGCCAGCTCGACGCCGAGCGGATCGTTGGACTGCTCGCAGACGACTCCCGCGCGCGTGAACACCTGCGCGAGGGCGCGCGCGAGCTCCTCCTCGCTGGAGGCCGCCACCAGCCCCGCGCCCTCGTGCACCATCTCCTGGGCGTGCGCTGGTCCGCCGAGGCACGCGACTCGATGCGGGCCGAAGCGCGCGCTGAGGACCATCGTGGGCGGCAGCCCTTCCGGCGGAACGAGGCCCTTGGCCACCGAGACCACCGCCGCGCGCTTGCCCAGGCCGGCCTCATCGAGCATCGCGATCACCTCGTCCAGCCCGCTGGAGGGCACAGCCAGGAACACGTAGTCGGCTCGCGCCACGCCGGCGGAGGTCGGCTCGATGCGAAGCTGTGTGGGCAACTCCACGCCGGGTAGGTAGACGCGGTTCTCGCGCTCCTTCTCCAAATCAGTCGCTTGCTCGGCGGTGCGCGCCTGCAACGTCGTGCGCAGCCCGCCCCGCGCGAGCAGCACGGCCAGCGCCGTGCCGAACGATCCGGCCCCGATCACGGTCGCGCGCTTGGCGCCCGGCGTGGGCAGCGAGCGTGCGCGTGAGGCACGGACGGCTGGGCTCGCGGCCGCTGGCGCGCTTGCGGGCGTGGGCGCGGCGGCGCTTGCGGGATCGCCCGCGCTCGCCAGACCGCCCACGCTTGCCAGACCGCCCGCGTTTGCCAGACCGCCCGCGCTCGGCTGTGTGTTCGCGCCCGGCGTGCCTGGGGTCGCAGTAGGCTCGGGGTCGGTCATCTGATGAGCGAGCCTAACGACACCGGCGCATGAATCCCCTACGCCAGCGAAACCTGGATGGCACAATCTCACGCTCCAGGATCTCAGGCGAGTCGACCTGGCGCAACTGGGCCGGCGATCAATCCTGCCGTCCCGCGGCCGTCGAGCTCCCCGGCTCGATCGAGGAGATATCCGAAGCGATAGTCCGCGCCGCTGCGCACGATCGCCGCGTGCGCATGGCCGGCGCCGGGCACTCCTTCAGCGATATCGCGCTCACCGAGGGCTCTCAGCTAAGCCTGGAGCGGCTCACAGGCGTGCTCGACGTCGACCGCTCCTCGGGGTTGGCGCGCGTGCAAGGGGGAATCACGATCCGTGAGTTGAATCGGCGCCTGGCCGAGCACGGGCTCGCGCTGGAGAACCTCGGGGACATCGACGTCCAGAGCATCGCCGGCGCGATCTCCACGGCGACGCATGGGACCGGCGCTCGACTGCGCAACATCTCTGCGCAGGTGGCCGAGCTCACACTCGTGCTCGCCGACGGCTCGACCCTGCGCTGCGCCGAGGAGATCGACGCCGAGGTCTTCCGCGCCGCGCGCGTCGGCCTCGGCGCGCTCGGCGTGATCGCCGAGGTCACCCTCCGTTGTGTCCCCGCCTTCACCCTGCGCGGCGTCGACGCTCCTGCGCCACTGTCCGACACGCTCGCGCGCTTCGAGGAGCTGGCGCTCGGCAACGACCACTTCGAGTTCTTCGTCTTCCCGCACGCCGATACCGCGCTCACGCGCACCAACAACCGCACCGATCAGCCTCCGCGCTCGCGTGGCCGGGTCAGCGCCTACGCCAACGACGTGCTGCTCACCAACCACGCCTTCGAGCTGCTCTGCCGCGCCGGGCGTCGCTTCCCGCGGCGCATCCCGCAGCTCAACCGTCTCGTCACACGCCTCGCCGGTGCGGCCACGCGGGTCGATCGCTCCGATCGAATCTTCGCCAGTCCGCGGTTGGTGCGCTTCACCGAGATGGAGTACGCGCTACCGCGCGAGCGCACGCCCGAGGCGGTCAACCGCATCATGGCCCTCGTGGCGGGCGAGGGACCGGGGGCCGAGAGACTGGGGGGTGGGCTTCGAAACCACTTCGCCGTGCCGTTCCCGATCGAGGTGCGGACGGTCGCGCCCGACGATGCGCTGCTCAGCACCGCGGCCGGCCGCGACAGCGGCTTCGTCGCGGTCCACATGTATCGCGGGATGGCCTGGGAGCCGTACTTCCGCGCGGTGGAGGCGATCATGGACGAGCTCGGCGGGCGTCCGCACTGGGGCAAGCGTCACTTCCAGACCGCCGCCACGCTGCGCCCGCGCTATCCCGACTGGGACCGCTTCCAGGCCGTCCGCGCCCGGCTCGACCCCGAGGGACGCTTTGCCAACGCCTGGACCGAGCGAGTCCTGGGACCCGTCGAACCTCCGCGACCCATCGCCCCCGCCGATGGCTGACGCGGCATACGCGCGTTTGGAGCGGGCCACCGCGGACCTGGAGGCGCCGTTCGCGGTGGTCGATCTCGACGCGCTGTGGGCCAACGCCGACGATCTCGTGCGCCGTGCCGCCTCCAAGCCGATTCGCTTGGCGAGCAAGTCCGTTCGCTGTCGCGCTTTGCAGGAACGCGTGCTCGCCCGCCCGGGGTTCGCCGGCACGCTCGCCTTCACGCTCCCGGAGGCCCTCTGGCTGGCCTCTCACGGCGCCGAGGACTTGGTCGTGGCCTATCCGACCGCCGACCGGCAGGCGCTCCGAGCGCTTGCCACGCTCACCGCCGAACAACCCATGGCGCGCGTCACGGTGATGGTTGACAGCACCGAGCAGCTCGACCTGATCGATCGCGCGCTCGAGCGTACGCAGCGCGACCGCGACGCCACCGCGCTGCGCGTGTGCATCGATCTCGATGCGGGCTGGTGGACCCTCGGCGGCCGCGTGCGCATCGGTGCCAAGCGCTCGCCCGTCCATACTCCCGAGCAGGCCTCCGCGCTGGCGCGTGTGATCCTCGCCCGCGGCGACCTGGCGCTGGTAGGGATCATGTCCTATGAGGCGCAGATCGCCGGCCTCGGCGACACGCCGAGCGGGCGAGGAATCGGTCCTCCGCTACGCGCCCGCGCGATCCGTGCGATGCAGGCGCTCTCCGCGCGCGAGCTGGCGCCGCGCCGCGCCGCCGCGGTGGCCGCGGTGCAACAGACGATCCGGGAGTCCTCCTCCTCCTCCTCCTCCTCCTCGCTGGAGTTCGTCAACGGCGGCGGGACCGGCAGTCTCGAGTCGACGGCCGCGGAGGGGGCCGTCACCGAGGTGACGGCCGGCTCGGGGCTGTATGGCCCCGGCCTGTTCGACGCCTATCGCGGGTTCACGCCCCGTCCCGCGGCGCTGTTCGCGCTGCCCGTCGTGCGCCGTCCCGGGCCCGGCGTGGTCACGGCGCTGGGTGGCGGCTATCTGGCCTCCGGCCCCGCCGATCGGGCGCGCCTGCCACGCCCGCACCTGCCGGCGGGACTGCGCTTGGACTCCCGGGAGGGCGCCGGCGAGGTGCAGACGCCGCTGCTCGGCGCTGGCGCGGACACAATCGCGCTCGGCGACCGCGTATACCTACGCCACGCCAAGGCCGGCGAGCTGTGCGAGCGTTTCGCCAGCCTGTACCTGCTCGAAGGCGAGCGGATCGTCGAGGAGGCGCCGACCTACCGTGGCGAGGGACAATGCTTTCTGTGAACCACGTGGCAGACACACTGCAAGCAACCCTGCGCGAGGTCGTCGAGACGCTGGCCCCGCTCGATCGCACGCCCTGCTCTCCGGGTGAGCGCGAGGCGGCCGAGTGGTTGCACGCGCGTCTGAGCTCCGTCCCGGGAGTCGAGTCGCAATTGGAGGTCGAGCCTTCCTGGGGCATCTTCCCGCCTACCTCCGCGGCGCTGGGATTGATGGGAATCGCCGGAGCCGCACTCGTCCTGGGCGCTTGTAGACGGATCGGGGCGCTGCTCGCGGCGGCGAGCTTCGCGGGGATCGTCGACGAGGCCCAGAACGGCCCCCGCCTGGTGCGGCGAGCCGTCCGCCGCCGCCGCACTACCGTCAACGTCGTGGCTCGTGCTGGCAAAGGCGCAGCGGCGCTGAACAACAATGGTGGGCCGGCGTCGGACGGGCGTGAGACGGCGCCCGGCGGACGCGAGATCGACACGCTCGTGGTTCTCGCCCACCATGATGCCCCGCAGACGGGGTTCATCTTCGACCAGACGCTCCAGCGCCGGCTGCACGAGCTCTCACCGCAGCTGATCGAGCGGATGAAGACCTCCCCGCCGCAGTGGTGGATCGGACTGGCGGGACCGCTATGCACGATCGCCGCGGCTCTTGGCCGCCGACGCGCGCCGGCGTGGGCGGCGATTGCGATCGGCATGCTCGCCGGCGCCGTCGTGATCGATGTCTGGCGCAGCCAGACTGTCCCGGGCGCCAACGACAACCTGTCCGGCGTCGCCACGCTGGTGGCGCTCGCGGAGCTGCTGCGCGAGCACCCGCTGCCGGGCCTGCGCGTGCTGCTGGTGTCGTGTGGGGCCGAGGAGACTTTGCAGGACGGCGTCCGTGCGTTCATCGCCAGTCATCGCCATGAGCTCGCGCCGGGGCGAACGTGCTTCGTCAACCTCGACACCGTCGGCTCACCGCACCTCGTCATGCTCGAGGGCGAGGGGCCGGTATGGATGGAGGAGTACGCCGGCGCCTGGCTGCGCGAGTTGATCGCCGAACGCGCCCGGCAGCTCGACATCCCGCTGGAGCGTGGTTTTCGTGCACGGGCGTCGACCGACAGCGTGATCCCCAGCCGCGCCGGCTACCCGACCGCAACGCTTGTGTCGCTCACCGACTGGCACAGCCTCGCCAACTACCACCTGCCCAGCGACGTGCCCGCGAACCTCGACTTCGGCACGGTCGCCGACGCGACCCGCCTGGTCTACGAGCTGGCGCGGTCACTCACCACCGACGCCGCGGCTCACAGCACCTGAGCCAGCCTTCTGCCCGCCGCCACGAGCGCCCGTCGGCTGCTCGCCTCGATGATGACCTGCAAGTCGAGGATGCGGGCGTCGAAGCGGTCGAGCGCGTTGGAGCCGGTCACCGCGTAGGCGGGCACGCCCGCCTGACGGGCCCGGGTGGCGATCTCGAACGCCACGCTTCCCCTCAGCGCGCGCTCCTCGAGCTGCCGCTCTCCCAGAATGACCGCGCGCGCTCGGCGCATACGCACGTCGAAATCCAGTCCCTCGAGCAGCGCTCCCACATCCAGCGCTCCTGCATACGATGTTTGTCCCCGATCGACGGGGATCGGACACAAATCGGGCTCCGGCGCGCCGCCCGCGCGCAAGCCCTGCGCGATGGCCAGTGCGACACGCTCAGCACTCAGCGCATCGCCAAACGGCCCAGACGCGATCAGCGCGGCTTGCGGGATCACCACATCGGGCATCCTTACAGGAGATGTCAGAGGGCGACACGATCCACCTCGCGGCTCGGCGTATCCGCGCGGTGCTCGCCGGCCGCACGCCCGATGGGATTCTCACACCACATCCGCGCCACGGCCAGCTTTGAGTCGATCGGGCATCCTTTGGAGCCATGGCGGCTGACAAGGAGCACGTCGTTCTCAACGTCGACGGACGCGAGCTGCGCGTGTCCAACGCTGATCGCGTGATCTTCCCGCCGACCGAGCGCTCCCGCGCCGTCGTCACCAAGCTCGACCTAGTCAACTACTACCTCGCTGTCGGGGACGGCATCATGCGGGCACTGGAGCGGCGGCCGACGACGCTCGAGCGCTGGCCAAAGGGGGTGCACCCGGGAATTGTGCCCTCGACACGCGAGAAAGGTGGCGGCGACGCATTCTTTCAAAAGCGCGTCCCGCGCGGGGCACCCGAGTATGTGCAGACCGCGACGATCGAGTTTCCGTCGGGCCGTACCGCCGACGAGGTCTGCCCGACGGAGATGGCGGTCGTCGGCTGGGCCGCGCAGATGGGCACGATCACTTTTCACCCGTGGCCGGTCCGCCGCGAGGACCTCAACCACCCCGACGAGCTGCGCATCGACCTCGACCCACAGCAGGGCACCGATTTCGCTGACGCGGTCCGCGTTGCCGGAGAGGCTCGGACACTGCTGGAGGAGTTGGGCTACATCGGGTTTCCCAAGACCTCCGGCGGTCGGGGGGTCCACATCTATGTCCGCATAGAGCCGCGCTGGACGTTCACCGACATGCGCCACGCCGCGATCGCTTTTGGTCGTGAGCTCGAGCGACGCCTGCCGGGCCAGGTGACGACCAACTGGTGGAAGGAGGAGCGCGGCGAGCGGATCTTCGTCGACTACAACCAGAACGCACGTGACCGCACGATCGCGTCCGCTTACAGCGTGCGGCCGAAGTCGGGTGCGCCAGTTTCCGCGCCCCTGGCCTGGGGTGAGCTCGAGCAGGCGGTGCCCGAGGACTTCACGGTGGCGAGCATGCCCGCCAGGTTCGCCGAGGTGGGCGATCGCCACGCTGCCATCGACGACACCGCCCACTCACTCGAGCCACTGCTCGAGATGTATGAGCGCGACCTCGCTGAGGGCCGGGGGGACATGCCCTACCCGCCCGACTATCCGAAGATGCCCGGAGAGCCCACGCGCGTCCAGCCAAGCCGCGCGCGACGATGAGCCCACTGCCCCTATCTCCCCCGGTCAAGCCTCAGCTGGCCCTCTCGCGCAAGGCCCTGCCTGTCGGCGAGGACCTTTCCTACGAGATCAAGCTCGACGGGTTTCGCTGCCTGGCGTTCGTCGACGGTGAGGAGGTGTTCCTGCAGTCGCGCTCGGCCAAGCCGCTCGGGCGCTACTTCCCCGAGTTGGTGCTCCCGCCAGGGCGCTACGTGCTCGACGGCGAGATCGTCGTTCGCGGCTCAGAGGGTGGCGCAGCCGGCCCCAAGCCGGCGAGCCGGGCCCCTCTTCCTTACTGGTCCGGCCGCGAGGACTTCGACGCGCTCGGCCAGCGCATCCACCCGGCTGTCTCCCGCATCGAGCGACTGTCCGTCGAGACCCCCGCCGTCTACGTGGTTTTCGACCTGCTTGCCCGAGAGGACGAGTCGCTGCTGGAGCGGCCCCTGTCCGAGCGCCGCGCCGCGCTGCAGGAGCTGCTCATGGACGAGACGTTCGCCGGCGCGCCGGTCGAGCTGATGCAGACGGTCGCGACCGAGCGGGAGGCCCAGCGCTGGCTCGAGCACGCCGAGGGGGCGATCGCCAAGGAGCTCTCTGCGCCCTACCGTCCCGGCGAGCGCAAGGGCACGTTCAAGGTCAAGCGCGTGCGCACGATCGATGTCGTGCTCGTCGGCTGGCGTCCCGGCAAGGAAGCCGACACTGTCGGCGCGCTGATCCTCGGTCTATACGACGGTCCACAGCTGCGCGTCGTCGGACACTGCTCCGGTTTGTCCACTTCTGAGAAGCGGCGTTTGGTTGATTTCTTCGCTCCGTATGAGTCGGGAGCGCGTGGCTCGGCCGACCCCAGCCGCTGGAGCTCGGGCAAGGACCTCGAGTGGGTTGGTCTGCGCCCCGAGCTGGTGATCGAGATCGACTTCGACCACGTCTCCGCCGGGCGCATCCGCCACGGCGCCAAGCTGCGCCGCTGGCGCGAGGACAAGCCGCCCACCGAGTGCACGTTTGACCAACTCGCCAACTGAGTGTCGTCGTCTAGCATCACGGGCGTGAGCGACGAGCGCACCACCACGGCAACATCAGCGGCGTGAGCGACGAGGGCACCACCACGGCGACCGTCGCCGAGGAGGAGTATCTGCAAATCATCTTCTGGTTGCAGGAGGCCGGCCTGCCGATGACCGGCGCGAACGTCGCGCGCGCGATGCAACTCTCGCCGCCCACGGTGCACGAGATGATCGTCCGCTTGGAGCGCGACGGCTACATCACCCGCGGCGCCGATCGTGCGATCGTCTTCACCGACTCAGGCGCGCAGCACGCCGAGGGCATCGTCCGCCGCCATCGTTTGATCGAGCGCTTTCTCACCGACGTTCTCGGCGTGCCCTGGGACGAGGTTCACGAGGAGGCCGAGCGCCTGGAGCACGCGATGTCCCCGGTGCTCGAGGAGCGCATGCTCGCGGCGATCGGCGACGCCAAGACCTGCCCCCACGGCCACCCGATCGTCGCCGGCGCGCGCCTCTCGGGCGTACCGCTGGCCGACGTCGCCGTCGGCGCCTCAGTGCGTGTCCTGCGTTTCGAGAACGAGGCTGAGGATCTGCTGCACTACCTCAAGGCCTCCGGCCTGGAGCCTGGCTTGGAGGGCACACTGGCCGTTCACAGCGACGAGCAGGTGATGCTCGAGAGCACGGGTGGGCGCACCTGCACGATCACCCCTAGCGTCGCCGAGACCGTCTCGGTGATCGCCGACCCCTCGCCCCCCGCGCGCACGGCGCTGCCAGAGCAGTTGGTCTTAGGCCAACGCTACGGCAGATAGACGCCCGAGCCGCCTACCTCCTCAGAGCGAGCGGTACGCCTGCGCCAGACGTGCAATGCCTTCGTCGATCTGCTCGGGTGTGACCCCCGAGTAGGCCAGCCGCAAGGTGTTCTCGCCACCCTCCAGCAGGAAGTCGGTCCCCTTCACAAACGACACCCCGTACTCGCCGGCGAGCTTGTGCAGAGCATGCACATCGGTGCCCACGGGCAGCGTCACCCACATGAAGTAGCCGCCTTCGGGCGCCACGAACTCGGCCTCCGGCAGCTCGCGCGCCAGCGCCAGATCCAGCGTCAGCGCGCGCTTTGCCAGCGCGGTCCTGACCGTCTCGATCGAGCTGTTGATTGCACCCGAAGCGCAGAACTCATAGACGATCGACTGCGCGACCATGCTCGGCGAGATGTAGGTGTTCGTCGCGAGCTTCGCGATGGCCGCGATCAGATCTGCCGGGCCAACCAGATAGCCGACGCGGATACCAGGGCACACGGTCTTCGAGAAGGACGAGGCATACACCACGTGCTTGGGGTCCATCGACAGCATGCTCGGCAGCGTCTCGCCGCTGAAGCGCAGATCTACGTATGGGTCGTCCTCGAACACCCAGAAGTTGTGCTTGGCGGCCAGCGCGAGCAGCGCCTGGCGCTTGGCTTGAGAGAGCGTGTAGCCGGCGGGATTCTGAAAGTTGGGGATGATGTGGGCCAGCTGCGGCTGCACCGCATCTGCTCCGCGCAGCAACTCAGCCAGCGCATTCGTGTCGATTCCGTCGTGCTCGAGCTCGACCGCGTGCACACGTGCGCCGCGCTCGCGCAGCGACAGCAGCGTACGGTCATACGTCGGACGCTCCACTATCACGTCGTCGCCGGACCCCACGAGCTGCTCGAACAGGAACGCATCCGCCTGCATCGAGCCGTTCGTGACGAGCACGCACTCTGGCTCGACGCCGTGCCGGTCCGCGATCCACGCGCGCAAACGGGGGTAGCCGACCGAGGTGCCGTACGCGGTGCTGCCCCCCGGGTCGCTCTCGAACGCGCGGATTGCCGCATCGCGCAGGCCATCCACGTCGATGATGTCGAGCGAAGGCGCGCCACGCGCAAATGAGATCGTTGGGCCTACGTGTCTGTCGGGCACGGCGGCGAAGTTTAGGCGTCCAAGCAGCTCGCCATATTCGTGGGTCAGCTCGTGGGCGGTGTGCTCCAGCCGATCGCGGAAGCGCAGCAGCTCTGCGGCATGGGGCGAGCTGGCTTCAGGAGCCTGCGGAGGCGGTGGAGGTGCCACCGGGTGTGGCGGCGGCTGGGGCGAGCGCGGTGGTTGTGCCATCTGGCCAGGTTGCTGTGATGCTCTCGAGATCGCCGGCCGTTCCCGGCTGGGCAGTGCCGACGAGGTTTCAGGCGTGCGGGCCGGGGGCTGCTCAGCCTGCTCGACCACCTCATCGACCAGCCGGCCGGCGGCCGATGGCTCCGCGACGGGGGCGCTCACACCGCCCGGGCTCTCGCCGCGATCGACCGAGGTCAGGATGCGCTCCAGCTCCGCCACCTTGCGCTCCAGCTCACCCAGCGTCTTGGAGACCTCTTGATCCACGGACCTAGCGTAGCTGCGTTACGGCTATCTCCGCCACCTCGGTGGGGGTGCGACCGACGCGCACACCCTTGGCTTCCAGCGCCTGCGCCTTCGCGGCGGCCGTGCCGGCGGAGCCTGAGACGATCGCACCGGCGTGACCCATCTGCTTGCCCGCCGGGGCCGTGAAGCCGGCGATGTAGGCCACCACGGGCTTCTTCACGTGCGCGGCGATGTACTCGGCGGCCTCCTCCTCAGCCGAGCCGCCGATCTCGCCGGAGAGCACGATCAGCTCAGTCTGCTCGTCTGCCTCGAAGCACTCGATCACGTCTACAAACGACGATCCCGGCACGGGATCCCCGCCGATCCCGACGATCGAGCTGCAGCCGAAGCCAGCCTGGGCGATCTCGTTGCCGATCTGGTAAGTCAGCGTGCCCGAGCGCGAGACCACACCGACATTGCCCTCCTTGAAGAAGCTCGCCGGGATGATCCCCACGTTCGCCTTGCCGGGGGAGAGGATGCCTGGACAGTTCGGCCCGATCAGGCGGGTGGCAGAGAAATCGCGCTTGAGCGTGTTGTAGACACGCAGCTCGTCGTGCGCCGGGATGCCCTCGGTGATCGCGATTACCAGCTCGACCCCTGCCGCCGCGGCCTCGAGGATCGAATCGGCCGCAAACCGCGGGGGCACGAAGATCATCGCGGTGTTGGGCTGGACGCTCTCGGCCGCCTGCGCCCACGAGTCAAAGACTGGAATGCCCTCAACGTCCTGGCCACCCTTGCCCGGCGTGACCCCACCGACCACGTTCGTGCCGTAGCGCTGGTTGTTCAGCGTGTGGAAGGAGCCCTCGCGGCCGGTGATCCCGGCGACGGCCAGACGCGTGTCCTTGCCTACGAGAACCGACATCAGCTCTGTCCTCCCACGTTCTCGCCGGCTGCCAAGGCGACGACCTTCTCGGCGGCCTCGTTCATCGTCCTGGCGGCGTGCACGTTCGGCAGCGCGGCCTCTCCGAGCAGCTCGCGGCCGGCTACGTCGTTCGTGCCGTCCAAGCGCACCACGAACGGAACAGTTGGTTTGATCTCGTCAAACGCGGCGATCAGGCCTTTGGCGACCTCGTCGCAGCGCGTGATTCCCCCGAAGATGTTGAACAGCACGGCCTTGACCGCGTCATTGGCGAGGATCAGCTCGACCGCCTGCTTGATCTTCGCGGCGTCCGAGCCACCACCGGCGTCGAGGAAGTTCGCCGGCTTGCCGCCCGCCTGCGCGACGACATCGAGCGTCGACATCACCAAACCGGCGCCGTTGCCAAGGATGCCGATGTCGCCGTCCAGCTTGACGTACTGCACGCCCTGCTCCTTCGCACGGCGCTCGATCGGGTCTTCGTTCTCCTTGTCGGCCAGCTCCTGGTTCTCGGGGTGGCGGTAGAGCGCGTTGTCGTCGAGCGATACCTTCGAGTCGAGCGCCTTGACCTCGCGCTCCGGCGTCACGATCAGCGGGTTGATCTCCGCAAGCGTCGCGTCCTCGTCCAGCCACACCTCATACAGCGCCACGAGCGCGTCGGCGACGCCCTCGATGACATCGGCGTCGGCCTTGCCGTCGGTGGCGATCTGCACCGCTTCCGCGCGGGAGAGTCCCTGCAGCGAGTCCACGTGATGGCGGATCAGCTTCTCGGGGGTGTTCTCAGCGACCTCTTCGATGTCCACGCCGCCCTCGACGCTGAACATGATCAACGGCGCCTTGGCCGAGCGATCGAGCAGCACCGAGGCGTAGTACTCGGTGGCGATGTCGCTCGCGTGCTCGATCCACAGCGTGCGCACCATATGCCCGTGGATGTCCATGCCAAGGATGTTCGTAGCGTGCTCGAGCGCCTCGGCCTGATCGGCTGCGAGCTTCACGCCTCCCGCCTTGCCGCGGCCGCCGATCAGCACCTGGGCCTTGACGACCACCGGATAGCCGATCTCGTTCGCCGCGTCGACGGCGTCCTTGACGGTGGTGACGGCCTTGCCGTCGGACACCTTCAGGCCGTGGCGGGCGAACAGCTGCTTGCCTTGATACTCCAACAGGTCCATAGCGGCGCGGGACTCTAACGAAATTTGGCCCCACCCACCCCCGCACTGCGCGCAGAGCCGTGCGCAGGGCATAATGCCGACCCGATGCCCATTCCCAAAAACGTCACCTTCGTCACATTTGACGTCTACGGCACGCTGATCGACTGGGAGACGGGGATCTACGAAGCCTTCGCCAAAGAGGCCGAGCGCGATGGCTTCGAGATCGACCGCGCCGTGCTGATCCCGCTCTTCCACGAGATCTCGCGCGAAATCGAGGGCGGCTCCTACGAGCTCTACGCGGAGGTGCTCCGCCGTACGGCGATCGAGGTGGCCAAACGCATGGAGTGGTCCCTGGAGCCTTCTCGCTCGGGCTTCCTACCCGACTCGGTGCAGCGCTGGAAGCCCTTCAAGGAAACCAACATCCAGCTGGGCAAGCTTGCCAAGAAGCACAAGCTCGGCCTGCTCTCCAACATCGATGACAAGTTGCTCGGCCAGACTCGCCGCCACATTCCGACCGACTTCGACCTCGTCGTGACCGCTCAGCAGGTGCGCTCATACAAGCCCGACCTCGCTCATTTCACCGAGTGCGCCAGGCGCATGGGTGGCAAGCGTGGCTGGGTGCATGTCGCCGCAAGTCACTATCACGATGTTGCGCCATGCGTCAAACAACGGGTGCCCGTGATCTGGGTCAACCGCAACAAGGAGACACTCGACTCCTCGCAGAAAAAACCGACGGCCGAAGTGCCCAACCTCAAAGAGGCCGCCAAGCTGCTCGGCATCACCTGAGGTCGTAGGGCGCTGCGGTGAGAGCCGTCTCTTTGCATCGCGATGTGCTGGTCGCCACCAGCGCCGTCCTCCAGGTCAATTGCGTGATCGTTCGTGGACCGGTCGATGAGGAGGGGAAAGGGGAGGGGGCCGGCGAGACCTTTCTGATCGATTCCCCGGTCCTGCCGGATGAGCTTGCCACGTTGCCCGCGCTGCTCGAGCAGGCTCGCTTCCCCGCTCCCAGTGGGCTGCTCGCCACGCACGGCGACTGGGACCACCTGCTCGGGCGGCTCGCCTTCCCCGGTGTCGCGCTCGGCTGCGCACAGAGCACGGCGGAGCGCCTGCGGGCATCGCCGGGCGAAGCGCAGCGCGAGCTACGCGCGTTCGATAAGGACCTGCTGATCGAGCGCCCCCGTCCGCTCGCGCTCGGGTCGGTCCAGGCGCTGCCCGTCCCCGGCCGCTGCGCCGTCGGTGACCGTGAGCTGGAGCTGCATCCCGCCGATGGACATACCCCGGACGGCATGGCGATCGTGATCTCCTGGGCACGCGTGCTCGTCGCCGGTGACTACCTGTCGACGGTCGAGCCCCCCGAGCTCGGCAAGGGAAGCTCGGTCGAGGCTTATCTCGCCACGCTGGAGCGTCTGCGCCCATTGGTCGCCTCCGCCGAGCACATCGTCCCTGGCCACGGACCTGTGCTGAACGCTGAGCGGGCGCTCGGGGTCCTGGAGGAGAACGTCTCCTTGCTTACTCAGGCGACTTGATCGTCGCGATCGGGGCTCCGGCGGCGATCGGGGCGCCCTCCTCGATCGGTAGCTCGATGATCGTGCCCGCCTTGTGCGCGGTGATCTCGTTCTCCATCTTCATCGCCTCGATGATGCACAGGAGCTGGCCCTCCTGCACGGTGTCGCCCTGTTTGACGAGCACCTTCCACATGTTCCCCTGCAGGGGAGAGGGCAGCGTGTCCGGCCCCCCGCCGCTCGAGTTCTCGCGCTGCTTGCGCTTCGGCGCCGCCCGCCCGCCTGCCGTCGAGCCGCTCGCTGCGCCACCACCACCGCCCGCAAACGGAGGGCCGACGACGCGAACGTCGAAGCGCTGTCCTGACACCTCGACCGCATAGGACTGCTCGACCGTCTCCTGCTCCTCACTGTCCGCGGCCGGCGCGACGGGCGCGGGGAACGCAAGCGTCTTCAGCCACGCCTTGTCCTCCAACAGGTCTCTGCACGTCTCGCCCTTGGCCCACTGCTCGGTCGCCAGCAGCGCCTGGTGGAAGGGGATCAGCGTCTTCAGACCCTCGATCTCGTATTCGGAGAGCGCGCGCAGCATCCGCTGCGTCGCCTGCTCGCGGTCGGTGTCCCACACGATCAGCTTGGCCACCATCGGGTCGTACATCGGCGAGACTTCCCCGCCCGCGCCGACGCCCGAGTCCACGCGCACGCCCGGCCCGCTCGGCTCCAGGTAGGCGCCGATCTTGCCCGGTGCCGGGGCGAAGTTCTTCGAGGCGTCCTCGGCGTTGATCCGGCACTCGATCGCGTGCCCGCGCAGCTCGATCTCCTCCTGGCGGTAGCCCAGCTCCTCGCCCGCGGCCGCTTTGATGCCCTCCTTGACGATGTCCACACCCGTCGTCAGCTCGGTCACGCAATGCTCGACCTGCACACGCGTGTTCATCTCCAGGAAGAAGTACTCAGGCTCCTGACCTTCGCGTGCGGAGAAGAGGCCCTCGATCGTGCCGGCACCGACGTAGTCCACGGCCTTCGCCGCCTCCACGCCGATCTGTCCGATCCGCGCGCGCATTGCCGGATCGACTACCCATTCCGGCGCCGGGGACTCCTCGATCACCTTCTGGTGGCGGCGCTGGATCGAGCAGTCGCGCTCGCCCAGATGGATCACATTGCCGTGGCGGTCGGCGAGCACCTGGACCTCGACGTGGCGCGGGTCGTGCAGGTAGCGCTCCAGGTAGACGGTCCCGTCTGAGAAGAACTTCTCGCCTTCTCTGCTGGAGCCCTCGAAGGCTCCCTCGAGCTCGTCCTCGGTCAGCGCTACGCGGAAGCCCTTGCCGCCGCCGCCGCCCGCGGCCTTGACCGCGACCGGGAAGCCGATCTCGTCTTTGGCGATCCTCATGGCATCCTCGACGGTCGCGACCGCCTCGGTGGTGCCCGGCACGATCGGCACGCCCGCGGCCTGCATCAGCTCGCGGGCCTTCGTCTTCGAGCCCATCGCGTCGATTGCGCTCGCCGGCGGGCCGATGAACACGATCCCGGCGTCCTCGCAGGCCTGCGCGAACGGGGCGTTCTCGGCGAGGAAGCCGTAGCCCGGGTGGATCGCCTCGGCGCCTGAGCGCCTGGCCACGTCGAGGATCTTCTCGATGCTCAGGTAGTTCTCCGCCGCCGGCCCCTCGCCGAGGTTGTAGGCCTCATCGGCGCGCTTTGCGTGCAGGGCGTCGCGATCGAGCTCGGAGTACACGGCGACGCTCGCCACGCCGAGCTCCTGCAGCGCGCGCACGATACGGACCGCTATCTCACCGCGGTTGGCGATCAATACCTTCGAGAACATCGGGCCGGTAGCTTGGTTAATGGGACGGCGACCTCAAGCCTACGGGGCCGGCGACCAAGGCCTACAGGGCGGCGACTCAGGCCGCCGTCGCGGCGATCATCCCCGCGCCGACCGTCTCGTTGCTCGCCTCGTCGATCAGGATGAAGCTGCCCGTGCGGCGATTGCTCGCGTAGGGATCGAACACGAGCGGGGCGCTTGTGCGCAGGCGCACACGGCCGATGTCGTTCAGGCCCAGCTCCTCTGGCGGCGCTCCGCGCTCGAGCGTGTCCACGTCGACGTGGTCTGTGATCGCGTCCACGACCGCTGTTGCACTGCGCGTGGTGTGCTTGATCACATAGCGCCCTCCGGCGCGCAGCGGCTGCTCGGCCATCCAGCACACATCGGCTTCCAGCTCGCGTGCGACCGCCGGCGCCTGATCGGGGCGACAGATCGTCTCGCCGCGGGAGACATCGAGCTCGTCCTCCAATCGCAGCGTCAGCGACATTGGCGCCATCGCCTCGTCCAGCTCGCCGTCATAGGTGTCGATCGCCGCGATCCTCGTCTGCCGGCCGCTCGGCAGCACCGTCACCTCATCGCCCTTGCGTAGCGCGCCGCTCGCCAGCTGGCCGGCATAGCCTCGGTAGTCGCTCACCGCGCCGTTGCCGTTGGTCGAGGTCCCGCTCGGGCGGATCACCCACTGCACGGGGAACCGCGCGGGCCGATCGTAGGGGTGGTCGTAGGCGACCTCCACCTGCTCTAACAACTCCAGCAGCGTCGGGCCGTCATACCAGGGCATGTGCTCGGAGCGCTCGACCACGTTGTCGCCGTTCAGCGCCGAGATCGGGATGTAGATGATCTCGTACTGGTCGCCCGCCCTGCGCCCGCCCTCGCGCAGGTTGGGCGCGAAGCGCTCGAACTCCTGGCAGACCTCGTCAAACCGCTCCTGCGAGTGTCCGACGAGGTCCATCTTGTTGACCGCCACGACGAGCTTGGGAATGCCGAGCAGCGCGCTGATGAACGCGTGACGCCGGGACTGCTCCAGCACGCCTTTGCGCGCGTCGAGCAGGATCACCGCCAGGTCCGCGGTCGACGCGCCCGTGACCATGTTGCGCGTGTACTGCCGGTGCCCGGGGCAGTCGGCGATGATGAAGCGCCGCTTCGGTGTCGCGAAGTAACGGTAGGCGACGTCGATCGTGATCCCCTGCTCGCGCTCGGCCCTCAGCCCGTCGGTCAGCAGCGCCAGATCCAGCGAGCCCTCGCCGCCGCGTCGCTCGCTCGCCGCTTCGACGTGCTCCAGCTGGTCCTCGAACACCTGCTTGCTGTCGTACAGCAGCCTGCCGATCAGCGTGCTCTTGCCGTCATCGACCGATCCCGCGGTGGTAAAGCGCAGCAGGTCGAGGGTCATCGCAGTTTGGAGGGGCCGAAGGCCCCGGTTAAGGGCACATGGATGTGCCCTACAGGGTCAAAGGAGACGACTGGATGTCGGATCAAAAGTACCCAGCCTTCTTACGGTCCTCCATCGCGGCCTCCGTCACCCGATCGTCGGCGCGCGTCTCCCCGCGCTCGGTGATCCGCGTCGCGGCGATCTCGTTGACGACCTCCTGGAGCGTCACCGCCCGTGAGCGCACGCCGCCAGTACAGGTCATGTCGCCGACGGTGCGGTAGCGCACCGTCTCGGTGCTCACCTGCTCGCCGTCGATCAGCTCGACGCCCTCGCGCCACGCGTACAGCATGCCGTCGCGCCCGAACACCTCGCGCTCGTGCGCGAAGTAGATCGACGGCACCTCCAAGCCCTCTTGGTCGATGTACTCCCAGACGTCGAGCTCCGTCCAGTTGGAGATTGGGAACACCCTGACGTTCTCGCCCTGCTTGATGCGCCCGTTGTACAGATTCCACAACTCCGGGCGCTGTTTCTTTGGGTCCCATTGGCCGAAGTCGTCGCGGAACGAGAACACGCGCTCCTTTGCCCGCGCGCGCTCCTCGTCACGGCGCGCGCCGCCGAAGGCCGCGTCGAAGCCGTGCTCGGCGAGCGCGTCCAGCAGCGTCACCGTCTGCAGCCGGTTGCGCGAAGCCCGCGGCCCCGTCTCCTCGACCGCCCGGCCCTTGTCGATCGACTCCTGCACGCTCGCGACGATCAGCCGCTCGCCCAGTTCCGCCGCGCGCCGGTCACGGAACTCGATCACCTCTCCGAAATTGTGCCCCGTGTCCACGTGCATCAGCGGGAACGGGAACGGCGCCGGGCGAAACGCCTTCTCGGCCAGTCGCAGCAGCACGATCGAGTCCTTGCCGCCGCTGAACAGCAGCACCGGTCGCTCCAGTTCGGCCGCGACCTCGCGCATCACGTGGATCGCCTCTGACTCCAGCGCGCGCAGGTGACTGAGCTGTGGGCGAGCGGCGACGCTCATCTCAAATCCCCCATCGAAGGTGTGGAATGCTCATAGATTCAGCGGACGGGCTCTACGACATGGATGCCGCACTCCGTCTTCTCCGTGCCTGCCCAGCGGCCTTCACGGCCACTGCCCGGCTGCGTGCACGGCGCGCAGCCGATCGACTCATAACCCTGGTCGTGCAGCGGGTTGTACGGGAGGTCGCGCTCGTTGATCCGCCGCCACAGGTCCTTGTCGGTCCAGTGGGCGAGCGGGTTGTACTTCCACAGGCCGCGGCCCTCGTCGCGTTCGATCAGCTCAGTCTTCGCTCTTGTCGGGCCCTGCTCGCGGCGGATGCCGGTGATCCAGCCCTCGGCGCCGGCGAGCGAGCTCTCCAGGGCCGCGACCTTCGCGACCGAGCAGCAGTGCTCCGGACCGCTCCACGGTACCCCGTGACTGCTTGCGTCCTGCACCTCGATCTTCACGCCGAAGCGCTCCTCGAACGCGCGCCAGGTCTGCAGCGTCTCCTCGAACAGCACGCCGGTGTCGATCGTCATGATCCTCACCGCCTGGGGAGGTGGGACCTCAACATGGTCCAGCCGCAGCAGCTCATCGAGCAGTACCGACTCCTCCTTCTGGAACGAGCACAGCAATACAGCTCGCTCGCCGTGGCGCGCCGCCTCACGCAGGGTGTGGGTCAGGCTGAGACCAGGATCGATCGGGCTGAGCGCCTGCTCGCGCTCGGGGGTGATCTCCGCTGTATGGCTGTTTGGAGGGCTCATGTTCTACTCGTCTCGCTCTTGCTCTCTGCTTGGTCTCTCTCTGTCCTGGTCGTCTCGTTAGCGTCAGTCCTTGAGCTATACCGCGCACTCACCCTCGCCGCGAATCACTTCGAAGGGAACGTTGCGGTTCCAGTCGATGAACGTATTCATCGTCTCCAGGCCGAAGTCCACGGGCATCGACAGGTCCTTGACCAGGGTCTCGAGCTCGGTCGTGCCGACTCGCTCGACGAAAGCGTTCCACTCCTCGCCGTCCTGACGGTTGGCCTCGTAGTGGCCTACCCAGCGCTCGATCGCGTCTGGCACCCGCTTGGAGGGCAGTCGCAGCTTCAGGCGCGTGCCGAACTTCACCTCTCCGCCTTCGAACACGCCGCCGACGTGCGGGATGTAGGCGGGGATCGTGTGCTCGCCAACTTTGATCGACGCGCCGGTGAAGCCGATGCTCGCGACGTGATGCTGGCCGCAGCCGTTTGGGCAGCCGGAGATCTTCACGTTCAGCTTGCGCGTGATCTCATCGGTGATGTCCATCGCCACGATCCGCTCCTGCACGGCCTCGTTCAATCCCATCGAGCTCGTGATCCCGAGCTTGCACGAGTCGGTTCCCGGGCACGACACCACGTCGGTGATCTCCCGCGAGCCCGCCTCGCCCAGGCCGAGCTCTGACAGCGCGCGCCAGAGGTCGTAGGAGCTCTCCTCGCGCACCCAGCGCAGCACGAAGTTCTGCTGGACCGTCGTGCGCGCATAGCCGCCGGCGTACTAGCGCATCACCGCCGCCAGGCCCCTGAACTGCTCGGGCGTCAGGTCGCCGCGCAGAACTTTCACCTCGACGGTGACGAAGCCCTCCTGCTTCTGCTCGCGCACGTTTGCCGCGCGGAAGCGCTCGAACTCCGAGAGGTCGCCGTTCGGGCTGCCGTACTGCTCCTGTGGCGCGGGCGCGCCTTCGCGCTCGTCGTCGAGGAACAGCCGCTCCTCGATCGAGAAGTCCCGTTCTGTTATCCAGTCCCCCTTCAGCTCCTCCTCGACCTGGCTGCGCAGCTCGTCGATCCCGAACTTGTCGACGAAAACCTTGATCCTCGCGCGCGCTCTGTTCTGGCGCAGCCAGTCCTGGCGGTCGAAAATCCGGAACACCGCCTCGGCGAGCTTCAGGTACTCGCCGTTGTCGAGCTCGACGAACTCGTACAGCCCGGGCGCCACGCGCGGCATGATCGAGGTGCCGCCGCCGACGAGCATCTCCGCGCCGCGGACCGTGCCGCGGCCCTCGATCTCCTTCGTGCGCGCGCGGAATGCGATGTCGTGGATGCCTGAGATCGCGCGGTCGCGCGGGGAGCCGTCGAACGCCGTCTTGATCTTCCGCGGCATCGCCTGCGTCGTCGGGTGGCGCACGAAGTAGCGCACGTATGCGCCGGCGTATGGCGTCATGTCGAACAGCTCGTCCTTCGCCACCCCCGCCCACGGGTCGCCGGTCACGTTCCTCACCGTGTTGCCGCAGCCCTCGCGACTCGACAGACCCGACTCGCCGAGCTCGCGGATCGCCTGCTCCACTTCGGGAAGGGGAATGTGGTGCATCTGCACATTCTGGCGTGTGGTGATGTGGCCCTTGTTAAGCGGAACGTACTTCTCGATCACGTCAGCGAAGGACTCCATCTGCTCCGGCGTGATGCCGCCGAACGGCAGCTTCACGCGGATCATCTGCACGTCGGCCTGGCGCTGGCCGTAGACGCCCTGCTTGAGGCGGAACTTGATGAACTCGTCTTCGGGCATGTCGCCCTGCAGGAACTTGCCGGCCTCGGTCTTGAAGTCGTCGAACTCCCGCTCGATGATCGGGATCACGTGTCCGGGCACGTTCTGCAGGATCTCGGGGTCCGCGAGCGTGCCGCGCTGGGCGGGGGCCGAGTCCTGGGCGGGGGCTGAAGCTGGCTCCATTGCCCTAAAGCCTAGCGGCTTTCGGGTATTTATCCAGGGGGCTGGCCAGACCCATGGTGGGCGCTCAGCCGAGCGCTGGAAAGGCGTGCCCCGGATCTTCGCGCGCGACCCCTTCCAGGATAGCCGCGCGCAGCCAAGGATCGGGCTGCTCGTCGCCTGCGGTTGGACCCGGCGCGCTCGCGCGCCGAAACCGTTCGATTGCCGCCGCGATCGCTGCTGCCTGTGCGGGAGAGGCGGGCTTCATAGGGGGATGTTGCCGTGCTTGCGCTTTGGCCCCGGCTCGCGCTTGGAGCGCAGCGTCTCCAGCGCCGCGATCAGCCGCGGGCGCGTCTCGTGCGGGACGATCACATCGTCGATGTATCCCCGCTCGGCCGCCGTGTAGGGGTTGGCAAAGCGCGCCTTGTAGTCGTCCATCAGCTTCTGACGGCGCTCGTCCGGGGTTGGGCTCTGCGTGAGGTCGCGACGGTAGATGATGTTGACGGCGCCCTCCGGGCCCATCACCGCGACCTCGGCCGTCGGCCAGGCGAAGTTGAAGTCCGCGCCGAGGTGCTTGGAGGACATCACGTCGTAGGCGCCCCCGTAGGCCTTGCGCGTGATGATCGTGACCTTCGGCACCGTCGCCTCGGCGAACGCGTACAGCAGCTTCGCGCCGTGTCTGATGATGCCGCCCC
This sequence comes from uncultured Solirubrobacterales bacterium, assembly GCA_963804555.1. Lineage (GTDB taxonomy): Bacteria > Actinomycetota > Thermoleophilia > Solirubrobacterales > Solirubrobacteraceae > Palsa-744. Next base: position 136,428 of record CAWDQX010000001.1, on the reverse strand, counting down.
ACTCCTGGGCGGTGCCCGGCAGGAAGCCGGGGACGTCGCAGAACGTCAGCAGCGGGATGTTGAACGCGTCGCAGGTGCGCACGAAGCGCGCGGCCTTGGCAGAGGCGTCGATGTCGAGCACCCCGGCGAGCTGGGCGGGCTGGTTGCCGACGATGCCGATCGTGTAGCCGTCCAGGCGCGAGAAGCCGCAGATGATGTTCTTCGCGTAGTGCTCGTGCACCTCGAAGAACTCCCCCTCGTCGACGATCAGCTTCACGACGTCGCGCATGTCATATGGCTTGTTCGGGTTATCCGGGACGACCGTGTCGAGCTCGGGATCCATCCTTTGCGGGTCGTCTGAGGGCTGCACGCGGGGGGTGCTCTGCAGGTTGTTCTGCGGCAGAAAGCTGAGCAGGTAGCGGCAGTCCTCCAGGCACGCGTCCTCGTCCTCGGAGGCGAACTGCGCGACGCCCGACTTCGTGTTGTGCGACATCGCCCCGCCTAGCTCCTCGAAGCCGACTTCCTCGCCGGTCACCGTCTTGATCACGTCGGGGCCGGTGATGAACATGTGCGAGGTCTCCTTGACCATGAAGATGAAGTCGGTGATCGCGGGCGAGTAGACCGCGCCGCCGGCGCATGGGCCCATCACGAGTGAGATCTGCGGGATCACGCCGGAGCTGCGCACGTTGCGCAGGAACACGTCGCCGTAGGAGCCGAGCGAGACGACGCCCTCCTGGATCCGCGCGCCGCCGGAGTCGTTGATGCCGATCACCGGGCAGCCGATCTTCGCGGCGAGGTCCATGATCTTGCACATCTTCTCGCCCATCACCTCGCCGAGCGAGCCTCCGAACACGGTGAAGTCCTGGCTGAACACGCACACGGTGCGGCCGTCGATCGTGCCGTGGCCGGTGACCACAGCGTCGCCCCAGGGCCGGTTCTTCTGCATGTCGAAGTCGTACGTGCGGTGGCGCACGAACGTGTCGAGCTCCTGGAAGGACCCCTCGTCGAGCAACTTCTCCACGCGCTCGCGCGCGGTGTACTTGCCGCGCGCGTGCTGCTTCTCCTCGGCCTCCGGCGATGAATGGATCGCGGCCTCGCGCAGCTCTTGCAGCTGGGCGAGCTTCTCCTCGTAGGTCTCCGGCGCCTTTTGTCGCGGTGGTTTGCGGTGCCCGCTGCGGGAAGCGGCGAGCAGCGCGGCGTCGTTCTGCCGGTCGTGTGCGTTCGAGGTCATCCGGCGCGGGATCTTATCCGTGGGCTCGCGCCGGGTGGTTCTCGAGCCGGCCTCGGTCGGCGCCCGGATGGGCCACAGGCGCCGCGCCGGCAGGCCTCAAGCCGCCTCAAGCGCGCGAGAACGGCCGGTGGTGCGCCGCTCCCAGCCGGTCGAGCACGGCGGTGAGCACCGCGGTCACTTCCTCGGCCGCGACCTCCTCGGCTGCGATCTCCTGGGCTGTGATCTCCTCGACCGCGGTCTCCTCAGCCGCCTGCAATTCGCCCGCGATGTCCGGGAGCTCCTGCGGCGGCTCATCCTCCGGCGGCGCATCCTGCGGTGGAGTCTCCTCCCCGGCCGCAGGCTCCGGCTCGACTATCAACGCCGGCTCCACCTCGTGCGACTCAGAGGACACCTGCTCCTGGCGGCGGCGAGCGAAGATCCTGGCGAAGAATCCCCGGCGCCGCTCGAGCTCGGGCTCCTCGGCGACTGCCTCAGGCTCCAGCTCTTCCACCTCCCCGGCCGCAAGCTCCGCTTGAACCGCCGGCTCCAACTCGGTCTCGGCAGGCGGCTCGGGCGCAGCGAGCTCACGGGCGACGGTCAGCGTCACCTTCGTGCCCCACCCCGATGCCTTCAGCAGCACCTTGCCGGTGGTGTCCGCGGCTTCCCATTCCACGGTCTTCTCCGGCTCGACGTGGGTGATGCGAATCTCTCCCAGCTCGCCGAGATGGCGCGCCAGGGAGGCCGGGTCGCTGAGCTCCGCCCACAGCTCGGGCGGGGACTTGACCAAAGTGCGCTGCACCTCCGATGAGATCATCGGAAGACCATTTCGCGCGCGCCGCGCCGACTCCTTCAGCGTGGCGATACGCACAAAACGCGCCGATCCCGCGCAGCGGCTCCGAGCGCTACGCCGCCGCGGTGCCGGCGGGGCGCGCGCTGCGCACGCCCTGCGCATGCAGCAACTCAGCCAACTGGACCGCGTTCAGCGCGGCGCCCTTGCGCAGGTTGTCGGCGACGATCCAGATGTCCAGCGCGCGCTCGTGGCCGGGATCGCGGCGGATCCGCCCGACGAATACGTCGTCCTGGCCGGCGGCGTCGATCGCGAGCGGATACACGGCGGCGCTGGGATCGTCGAGCACGCTCACGCCCGGCGCGGCCGCCAGCAGCTCCCGCGCCCGCTCGGGGGAGAGGGGCTCGCGCGTCTGCACGTTGACGGCCTCGGAGTGTCCCGTCAGCACCGGCACGCGCACGCACGTCGCGCTCACGCGGATCGAAGGGTCGCCGAGGATCTTGCGCGTCTCGCCCATCAGCTTGCGCTCCTCGTCGGTGTGATCCTCGCCGGCGGCGAACGAGCCGGCGTGCGGTAGCGCGTTGAAGGCGATCTGATGCGCGTAGCAGGCGGGTGGGGAGATCGCACGCTCGGCCGAACCGGGAGACACTCGTTCCGCCGGACCGGGAGACACTCGTGTCCCCGAACCGGCCAGCATCCCCGAACCGGCCAGCAGCGTGCGCGTCTGCTCGAGCAGCTCATCGACGGCCTGCCTGCCGGTGCCGGAGACGGCCTGGTAAGTGGAGATCACCAGCCGCTCGATCCCGGCCGCGTCATAGATCGGCTTGAGCGCCACGACCATCTGCATCGTCGAGCAGTTCGGGTTCGCGACGATCCCGCGATGCCCGGCGAGCGCCTCCGGGTTGACCTCGCTGACGACGAGTGGCACATCGTCGTTCATGCGCCAGCGCGAGGAGTTGTCGACGACCACCGCGCCGGCCGCCGCAAAGCGCGGCGCCCACTCGCCCGAAGTCGAGCCGCCCGCCGAGAGCAGCGCGAGATCAAAGCCCTGGATCGACTCCTCAGCGAGACCCTGCACCGTCAGATCGGCGCCGCCGGGACCCGCGCCCTGCAGCACCCGCCCGGCCGATCGCGCGGAGGCAAACGCAACGATCTCACTTGCCGGGAATGCGCGCTCGCGCAGCAGACCGAGCATCAGCGTGCCGACCTGTCCGGTGGCGCCGACGACGGCGACGCGATAGCCCTGGCTCATGTCCTCAGGGTACAGCGACGCCGGTCGTGTGAGCCGCGCCCAAAACCGGCCAACGCCGCTCGGCGGATTGCTAAGCGCCGGTGTGCGTGGCCATGAAGTACACGGTCACGAGGACGAGCAGGCTCGAGAGGGCGCCAACGATCGCCAGCCGCTTGCTCTGGGCTCGGTACTCGGCGCTCAAGCTGACCTCGCCGTCCCCGGCGGCCCGCACGTCGCGATCGGCGAGCTCGACCAGGCGCTTCTCGATCGGGGCGAAGAACATCCCGGCGAGGGCGCCCAGCACGATGGCGGCTCCGAGTCCCCACTGGACATAGAAGGCGCTCCACTCGTGCAGCTTGCTTGTGAGGTAGATACCGGCGATCAGGACGATCCCGAGGCCGGGCGTGATCAGCCTCTGTCCGACTGCCACCTCAGCTCGGTGCAGGGCGGGCAGCGCGCGGGGGTCGGCCTTTTCGACGATCGCGAAGATGATCGGGTAGGCGAAGGTCACGCCGAAGGCGACGATCGCGGCCATGATGTGGACGGCCAGAACCACTTCGAAGAAGACGACTGCCGGGGTGCTGAGCATCGGGGGGATCATATTGGTTGTTTTGAGTGGTTGTTTGAGTGGTTGTTTGAGCCGAGACGGGCCGCACATGTGCGGCCCGTGACGCGCCGCATGCGGCGCGTCAACCGCCGGCGCATGCGCCGACGGCGGAACCGTGCATGCACGGTCCCGTGGCAGGGCCGCATGCGGCCCTGCCGGCCATGCCGCATGCGGCATGGACCACCACATCACTCAAAACACTCAAAAATCCCTGCGGACCAACCCGGTGCCCGGCGCCCATCGCGACCCCACGCGGTCTGCCTCTCCCGCGAGCTCAGAACGTCGGCGCGTAGGAGCCGAACACGTCCTGCATCGCCCCGCAGACCTCGCCCAAAGAGCAGCGGTCCTTCAGCGCCTGGCGGATCGCGGGCAGCAGATTCTCGCTGCCGCGAGCGGCGCCGCGCAGCTCCTCCAAGCGCCGCTCCGCGAGCGCCTGGTCGCGCTCTGCCTTGAACTGTCTCAGGCGGTCGACCTGCTCGCGCTCTGACTCGGGGTCGACGCGCAGCAGATCGGGAACCTCGATGCCCTCTTCCTCGTAGGCGTTGACGCCCACGACGATGTCCTGGCCGATGCGGTAGCGCTCCTGGTAGCCCCAGGCGGACTCGTCGATCTCGCCGGTGATGAACTGGATCGCGTTGACCGATCCGCCGAGCGCGTCGACCTTGGCGATCAACTCGTTCGATCGCGCTTCGATCTCGTCGGTCAGCGACTCGACGAAGTAGGAGCCGGCGAACGGGTCGACCGTGTCGGTGGCGCCGGACTCGTGCGCGAGGATCTGCTGCGTGCGCAGCGCGATTTTCGCGGCGCGCTCGGTGGGCAGCGCGAGCGCCTCGTCGAAGCCGTTGGTGTGCAGCGACTGGGTGCCGCCGCAGACGGCCGCAAAGCCCTGCAGGGCGACGCGCACGATGTTGTTCTCCGGCTGCTGCGCGGTCAGCGTGACGCCGCCGGTCTGGGTGTGGAAGCGCAGCATCGTCGCCTTCGGGTTGCTCGCGCCGAAGCGCTCGCGCATGATGTGCGCCCACATGCGCCGGGCGGCGCGGAACTTCGCGACCTCCTGGAAGACGTTGTTGTGGCCGTTGAAGAAGAAGGCCAGGCGTGGCGCGAACTCGTCGACGTTCAGCCCAGAGTCGATCGCGGCCTGGACATAGGCGATCCCTGAGGACAAGGTGAACGCGACCTCCTGCACGGCCGAGCAGCCCTTCTCGCGGAAGTGATAGCCGGAGATCGAGATCGTGTTCCATTTCGGCACGCGCTCGTGGCAGTACTGGAACAGGTTGGTCGTCAGGCGCATCGTGGGGATGGGTGGGTAGATGTAGTTGCCGCGCGCGATGTACTCCTTGAGCACGTCGTTCTGGGTGGTGCCGCGGAGCGCCTGGCTCGGCACGCCCTGCTCCTCACCGACGAGCTCGTAGAGCAAGAGCAGGCAGGCGGCGGGGGCGTTGATCGTCATCGACGTGGAGACCTGATCGAGCGGGATGCCGTCGAACGCCGTGCGCATGTCGTCGATCGTGTCGATCGCCACACCGGTGCGGCCGACCTCGCCGAGGCAGCGCTGGTTATCGGAGTCCAGGCCCAGCTGGGTGGGCAGATCGAACGCCATCGACAGCCCGGTCGAGCCCTTGGAGAGCAGGTAGCGGTAGCGCTCGTTGGACTCCCTGGCGGAGGCGTAGCCCGCGTACTGGCGCATCGTCCAGGTCTGCTTGCGGTACATCTCGCGGTGCACCCCACGCGTGTAGGGAAACTCGCCGGGCTCACCCAGCTCGAGCTCCTCCGGCAGGTCGGCCTGCGTGTAGAGCTCGGAGATCTCGATCCCCGAGTCGGTGAAGCGGCGCGGGTCCTCGGCCCCGACGATCGGGGCGACGGTCAGGTGCTCCTCGGTGGAGGCCATGTGGCAGATGATAAGGACCGCGCGGTGATGGAACTCTCGACCGCCGCGCAGCGCGCACTCTCGTGGCCGCTGCCCTACGAGTATTCTCCCCGCGTGGCCACCTGCCTCGTCACCGGCGGCGCCGGATTCCTCGGGTCGCATCTGTGCGACGAGCTCCTGGCGCGCGGCAACCGGGTGATCTGCGTCGATAACTTGGAGACGGGCTCGCTGGCCAACATCGAGCACATCCGCGACGCCGAGCGCTTCCAGCACATCGGCATCGACATCATCGAGCCATACATCGTTGACGAGCCGGTCGACTTCGTCTATCACCTCGCCTCGCCGGCGTCGCCGATCGACTATCTGCGGCTGCCGCTGCATACGCTCAAGGTCGGCTCTTATGGCACGCATCACACGCTGGGGTTGGCCAAGGCCAAGCGCGCGCGGTTCTTGATCGCCTCGACGAGCGAGGTCTACGGCGACCCGAAGGTCCATCCACAGCCGGAGAGCTATTGGGGGCACGTCAACCCGATCGGCCCGCGCGGCGTCTACGACGAGGCCAAGCGCTACGCGGAGGCGCTGACGATGGCCTACCACCGCCAGCAGGGCGTCGACACGGCGATCGTGCGGATCTTCAACACCTACGGCAGCCGGATGCGCCCGCACGACGGCCGCGCGATCCCAACGTTCCTGCGACAGGCGCTCGCGAACAGGCCGATCACGGTGTTCGGTGATGGCTCCCAGACGCGTTCGTTCACCTATGTCAGCGACTTGATCCGCGGGATCATCGCGCTCGCCGAGTCCGGCTATCACGATCCGGTCAACATCGGCAACCCCGACGAGTTCACGCTGCTCGAACTCGCGGAAACCGTCAAAGAGCTGACCGATTCCGCCTCCGAGCTGATCTACGAGGCGCTGCCCGTCGATGACCCCAAACAGCGCAAGCCCGACATCACGCTCGCGCGCGAGCTGCTGGGATGGGCGCCTGAGGTGTCGCTGCGCGACGGCTTGAAGCGCACGATCGAGCAGTCCGGCATCGAGCTGCTGATCGGCAGCGGCTCCAGCTGATCCCCCAACAGCAGCCGTCGCGGGCTTTCATCGAGGGCCGACCCCAGCCGTCTCCGGGTTCCACCGAGGGTCGACCGACCGCTACATCTGCGAGTCTGAGACGTTGTGAGTAGCGAGATGGGACCACATCCTTCAGGAACGTCCGCCCCGCCGGCTCCCCGACCACCTTCCTCGCGTGGTGGACGGATACTCTCTTCCCCGGCACACTCCGACGCGCCCCACTCCGACGCGCCCTCCTCCGCCGCGCCACGCGCCGACGCCGCGCGCGAGACGCCACGCTCCGAGGCGGCCAGATCGACGCTCTCCGAGGCCACGGCGCGCAAGGAGCACTCCGATCGGGACATGCGCAGCAAGCGCCCGCCGGCGATGTCGTTTCTGCTGAGAATGGCCACGGCCCGGCGTCTGGCACGCGTGCTTTCCCTGCTGGCGCTCGACTTCGTCGGCGTGGCGCTCGCGATCTTCACGGCGCTGGTGCTGAAGGCGGCTGTGCTGAGCAACGTGGGTGTGAGCCCGGCCTACCACGAGACACGGCACTTCCTCGCCTTCGCCTATCTCGTGACCGCATTGCTGTTCGCGCGCTCAGGGCTGTACGCTGAGCGGGCGCAGCGTCCGGGCCTCTCAAGGATCGTGGGGGCGCTGTTCCAGGTGGCGTGCCTCGCGCTGGTGTTCGCGGTCGTCAGCGGCGAACACTTCCAGAGCTTCTACATCTTCTATGGCTCGCTGGGCTTCGCGCTGCTGTACCTCTCCTCGCTGCGCGGCACGTATGAGTGGCTGACAGGGGTGCTGCTGCGCGCGGCCGGCTATCGGCGCCGTGCGGTGCTTGTCGGCACGGGCAAGCACATCCGCGATGTCGCTCACGCGCTCGCGGACGCGCCGCACTCGCCGATCGAGGTCGTCGGCTTTCTCTCGCCCAACGAGTTGCCCGCCAACGGCCTGCGCTCATTGGGCTCGCTGGCGAAGCTCCAGGATGTGCTCGACACTGAACGGATCGACGAGGTGATCATCGCCGATCCGGACTTTCCGCAGGTCGAGGCGGTGGAGCTGGTCGACCACTGCCACCAGCGTGGCGTGCGCGTGCGCCTGGCGCCGTCGACGATGGAGATCCTGATCCACCGCGCCGAGTTCGTGCCGGGCCAGTCGGTGCCGCTGTTCGAGCTGAGCTCGCCGGTGTTCGAGGGGATCGACTTCGCGTTGAAGCGCACCTTCGACCTGATTGGCGCGACGCTGCTGCTGTTGCTGCTCAGCCCGCTGTTGGCGCTGATCGTCCTCGCCGTACGTCTCTCATCGCGTGGGCCGATCGTGTTCCGCTCGACGCGCCGCGGAATCGGCCAGCGGCCCTTCGCATGCTTGAAGTTCCGCACGATGCACACCGACGCCGAGCAGCGCCAGGCCGACCTGGAAGAGCTCAACGAGGCATCGGGGGCGCTGTTCAAGATCCGTGACGACCCGCGAATGACGCGGGTGGGCCGCGTGCTGCGGCGCTACTCGCTGGACGAGCTGCCCCAGCTGGTGAACGTGCTGCGCGGCGAGATGTCGCTCGTGGGTCCGCGTCCGCTGCCCGAGCGCGACTACGAGATGCTCGAGGACTGGCATCGCAAGCGCTATCTCGTGCTCCCCGGGATCACCGGCCTGTGGCAGGTATCAGGCCGCTCTGAGCTCGACTTCGACGACCTCGTGCACCTCGACTTCATCTATCTGGAGCGCTGGTCGCTGGCGCTCGACTTGACGATCATCCTGAAGACGATCCCGGCGTTGATCATGCAGCGCGGGGCTTACTGAGTGACCAATTTTGCCCCCAAAGGGGGAGGTCGGGAGGGGGACCTGTCCCCTTCCCGTTTATCAGCGCGGCGCCTACTGAGCGCCCGCCACGGCCTGCTCGTAGACCTGCCAGGTGGCACGCCCGGCGTCCTCCCAAGTCCAGGCTGGAGGCGGTGGCGCCGGGCGGCTGACCGTCTGCGCGGCGAGGATCAGCGCCTTCAGGTCGCCCGCCGCCACGAACGTGGCCCGCTCGTCGAGGACCTCGCGCAGGGCGGGGACCTCGCAGGCGACGACCGGTGTGCCGCAGGCCAGCGCCTCGACGGCCGGCAGCCCGAAACCCTCATCTTCAGATGGCATCACGAGCGCGTGGGCGCCGGAGTAGATGGCGGCGAGATGCTCGTCGGAGACGTGTCCGGTGAGCGTCACGTCGGGCAGCTCGTGTGCCCAGGGGCACGTGGGGCCGACGAGCACCAGCGGCAGATCGCGCGGGGTGGCCGCGAGCTTGGCGACATGCTTGCGCGGGTCGGGGTGCTGTAGCCCTCCAACCCACACCAGATAGCGCTCGGGCAGAGCGAAGCGAGCGCGTGCCTCGGCAATCTCATGAGCTGGGCGCGGATACATCATCGAGTCGGGTGCCTCAGCGATCACGACGACGCGCTCACGCTCCAGGCCGAGACGCTCGACGGCGTCGTTGGCGACCGCTTCGGTCGGCACGATCACCCGCATGGCTCGCTGTACCGCCAGCTGGCGCAGACGCATACGCACGCCTGTGCGCAGGTGCTCTGAGCGGCGCTTGAGCGCCGCGAGGTCGTGCAGCGTGACGATCATCGGGCACGGGCTGCGCAGCATCGCGCCCTCCATCCAGGGAGCATGGAAGACGTCGGAGGCGCGCCGTGGGCGGTGGGTCTCCTCGATCTCGGCCTCGCCGCCGGCCGTGTTGCGCAGGGCGTCGAGCAGACAGCGGGAGTAGCGTCCGACACCGCGTGGATCGGCGGCCCGACGGCTGTCGAAGGCGACTCTCACGAGCCTGTCATCGATTGCTCGCGCGAGTTCGCGGCGTCCCCGGGGAATGCACGCAAGGCAACATAGTCGGTTCGGGGCGGCGATGGTTGTGGTGGCGTTTGTGTTGCAACCATCTCCCACGCTCTAGCCTTGCCGAGGATGCCGGCTGCAGGCGACTACCACGAGGCTGTGTGGGAAGGGGTGCCCGAGGGGTCAGAGCCAGCCGAGGAGGGATTACGGCGCGCCTTCCTGCTCGCGCATGTCTCCGCGGGCACGCGAGTCCTCGACGTGGGCTGCGGCGAGGGACGCTTTGCTGCCGCGCTTGCGCGCGCGGAGGCCGAGGTGGTGGGGATCGACGTCGCCGCGGAGCCGTTGCGGCGCGCGCGCCTGCGCCATCCGCAGCTCGATCTGCGCCAGGTACAGGCCGAAGGAGCGTGGCCGCTACAGGACGCGAGCTTTGATGCGGTGTGGGCGGGTGAGGTGATCGAGCACGTCGCCGATACCGCCGGCTGGTTATCTGAGCTGCGCCGTGTGCTGCGCTCCGGCGGCGAGCTGCTGCTGAGCACGCCTGACCACGGGCGCCTGCGGATGCTCCGGTGGGCGCTGGCCCCGCGTGCATTCGATGCCCATTTCAACCCCCGCGCCGATCACCTGCGCTTCTATACGCGCCGCACGCTCACCGAGCTGCTCGAGGACTTTGGTTTTCACGATGTCGACGTGCGGAGCGCCGGAGGGCCGCCCGGCGCCCGGCGCCAGCTGCTGGCGAGCGCACGACGGTCGCGGTTTTAGTCAGCATGATCTCGCGCAGGGCCTGGATGTAGGCGTTCTGGATGGCGAGCAGCGCGGGATCGTGTTCGATCGCCGACAGCGGTGCGACCGCCTCGGGGTTCAGGTAGACGGTCGCGCGCAGCTCGTTCAGCGCAGCCTTTGGGTTGCCCGTCTGCAAGTCATATTCGCCCAGCGTCTGCCACGTCTGCGGGTTGGAGGGTTGGAGGTGCACGGCTCGTACGAGCGTCGCGCGCGCCAGCGCGCTCTGGCCGGCATTCTGCTGGATCGTGGAGAGGGTGAACAGCGCTTCCGCCGAGACCGGGTCGTAGTCGACGGCGTTCTGCGCCGCCGCGCGCGCGGCGGCCGGATCGCGGGCGCTCAGAGCCAGCGCTTCCTGGGAGGCGTCGGCCGAGCGCTGCGGCTGGCGTTGTGCCCAGGCGGCGAGCAGCGCCGCGATCACGGTGGCCGCGGCGACGCCAATGCGCAGGGGGCCCAGCTCGCGCAGGGAGGGTAGGCGTAGCTTGCCCTGGCGCTCGCCGTCCGCCGCACTCCCCAACGGCCCGCGGCCAGCAAGCCAGCCGGCACAGAGCAGCGCTACGCAGGCGTCGCCGGGCACAAACCAGGTCCAGTCGACCGTGGAGTGGATGCCGAAGGAGATCACGAGGCAGAGCATGCTGAGCATGCCGATGCGCTCGGGCGTGTACGGCAGCGGCTCACTTCGCCAGCGCCAGCGCCTCCAGCGCCGGTTGAAGGGATGTGTGGAGCGTCCCGCGGCGGCCATCCACGCCGCGAGCAGGAAAAGCACGATCGCCAGTCCGACGAGGCCCAGATCGGCGAGGGTCTGGACGACGAAGCCGTGAGCATCGTTGGCTTCGAGATCCTCGGTGCGATAACGCAGGCGGGCGGTTCCATAGCTCCTTGCGCCGGCGCCGAGGATGGGGTGGGCTTGGAAGACCTTCAGTGCCTCGTTCCAGTAGCGCGCGCGGACGCTGCCGATTGCCGTCAGGCGACCGGGGGTGTTGGGGGGGACGGCGGCGTGGGGGTTGGTGAGCGAGTGAAAGCCGTGGGAGATGGAGCCCGTGAGCCCGCGGTGACTGGCGCCGAGCGCCCCCACGAAGGCGATCACCGAAAGCGCAAGGATGCTCAGGAGGATCGCCCCGGCGTTGCGGCGTGTCCGGGCTGAAAACCCGGAAAGACGCCCGCCCGCCCGCCGGTCGGTGCAGAAGCGAATCGCCACCCCGGCGATCGCGAGCACGATGAGCATCGCGACGACCAGCACGCCGAGCTGGCGCCCGGCGATCACGCGCGCGTGCAACACGACGCTGTCGGTGCTGAGCGCATGTCGCGAGAAGTCCCATGCCACCACGACCCCAGCGCCGGCGGCGCCGGTGAGCAGCACGGCGGCGCCGCGCAGGCGCAGCGGCACGATCAAAAACCACAGGGCCAGGCCGAGCGCCAGCGCGAACAACGCCCCACGGGAATAGGCCAGCATCAGCGTGAGCAACAGCAGGCCCATCGCCGGATAGGCGAGCGAGCTCAGCAGCGCGTGTCCGCTGCGGCGCGCGCCCAGCCACATGCAGCCGATCACGCCCATCGCGGCGGTCAGGCCGGTCGCGTTCCAGTAGCCGTACGGCGCCTGCAGGCGCGCGTAGATGTCGTGAGCGTCGAGTTGTGCGGGAAAGACCTTCGTCAGCAGTGCGTAGCCGCACACCACCACGGCCGCCAGGATCACCCCGCCGAGGATCGCGGGCCAGCGCTCGGGCGCGGCACGAGCGAGCGCGACGGCGGCGCCGAAGACGGCGCTGTAGGCGAACATCAGCCCGGCGTTTTGCCAGCTGGCGTCGGGTTGCACCGACCACACCACCGACAGCGCGCTCAGCGCGGCGAAGACGAGCAGCAGCCCAACCGGCCACAGTCCGTAGACGCGTCTTCCCCGGGGCGTGAGAATCACCGCACCGGCCACGATCACGCCGCAGCCGAGCGTGAGGATGATCTCCGTCGTCGTCGCCTGCTGGACAGGTGGGAGGCCGCCCCCGGCGAAGAAAGTGATGAAGCAGAAGATCGCCGCGCCTGTCAGCGTCGCCCACCACACCGGCGTTCGATCTGCGAGTGGCGGTCGCCGAGATTCGCGCCCGCGCGCACGCGGTCCACGCTCGTAATCGAGCGCCGGAGCACGCCCCATCGGCGGGATGGGATCAGTTGTGGTGACGGTTGCGGACACGGTTTCGGAGCTCACCACCGGCGAGCGTGAGCGCGCATGCGAGCAGGAATGCCAGGATGGCCAGCAGGGGGTTGGGCAGCGAGCTGAGAGCTGAGGCGATGTCGGCGTGCACGACACCGGGGCGGATGAGCTGATTGCCCACCTGCTGTGGCGTCGAGCCGGCCCGCGGCGCGCTGTTCAGCTCGTTGCGCTCAGCCGGTGTGGCGGGTGTGGCGGCGCTCGCAGCGGCCGACCCGCCGCCCCCGCCGCCTGACCCGCCGCGGGTGCCGGCGGCGGCCAGCTGGGCTTGGTGGATCAGGCTGGCGCAGTCGCTGTACTCTTCGGTGCTGGTTTCCAGCTCCTTGAGGGCCTTGCTGTAGTCCTTCTGACTGAAGCCACGCAGCGATTCGCCGTGGGTGCATCTGAGGATGATCTTTTCGCCGACGTCGGCGCTGGCGGGCGCCACGAACGATAGGAACACGATCAGCAGCGCGGCCGGCAGGGCTGGCGCTCGCGTTGGGATGAGCACTCTCATGATTGGGCGGCAATAACGCTACCAACGCCCTCGGGCGAGGTTGAGGGTAGCGAGCGCCGCGGTAAAGCCCGCCGCCCAGGCGTCGTAGGTGAAGGCGCGTATGTCTTGCGCGCCGGCCTTGCCCAGGCGTGCCCGCAGCGGCGGGTCACTGGCCAAACGGCGCATCGCGTCCGCCAGCGCGGCGCGATCGCCGGCTGGCACCACTAGGCCGGTCTCGCCATCGCGCACCAGTCCGCCGGCGGCTGCTCCAACGGCGTCGCTCGCGATCACCGCCAACTCCCGGTTCATCGCCTCGTTGACGACCAAGCCCCAAGGCTCGCGAAACGTGCGTGTCGGGATCGATGGCACGACCAGGACGTCGCACTCGGCGTAGAGATTGCGCAGCTCCACGGGCGTCACGGGGCTCATGCGGAGAATCTCCTCATCAGTGTGTCCCGCCGCGCCGCCGGCGGGGACCCAAGGGGGGCTGGATCCCACGCCGACGAGGACGAGCGCGGCGGTCGGGGCGTGAAGACCCGCTGCATGCCAGGCCTCGGTAAGCACCCCTAATCCCTTTTCCCGGACGGGGCGACCTACAAACAGGAACTTCGTCGCAACTTGCTCAGGCCAGGCTGACAGACCCCCGATCGGCCAGCTCGCGGGGGCGATCTCGGGCGCGCTCCAGAAGTCGTTGTCGACCGCCTGCGGAGCGATGTGCACGTTATGAGCGCCGCGCGCGCTGACGTAGGCGCTGACGTGCGATCCGTAGGTGACAACAGCATCCGCCGAGCGGTACAGCCGCCGCAGTGCGAGGAAGCTGAGTGCGTGCGCCGCGCTGCGCGGGTGCGACCACAGCGCGCTCCACAGGATCAGCGGCAGCTTGGCCCGACGCGCGCCGGCCCACGTCGCACCCAGTGCGATGCGCCCGCCGGTGGAGCAGACGACGGCGCGATAGCGCCCGCTGGCGGCCAGCGCCACCGGCTCGTGTTGGCGAATGTAGCGGTGCGGGAAGGGCAGATCACCCTCGCGCGTCTCCCCGGCGCCGGAGGCTGGCCCTCCGTGCTTGGATGGTCCCCCGAATAGCGCGAACTCCACGTTCTCGGCTTCGTGCAGGCGTGCGAATGCGCCGACACGGTCGGGCGGCGCGTGCCCGGTGACGAACAGGACGGGCTTCATGATTGATCCCCCCCGCCTCCGCCCCCGTCCCCAGGGCGTGCTCGTAGGCGGCGAGCGTCTCCGAGCCGCAGCGCTCCCAGGTGAAGTGGGCGGCGACGGTCGCACGTGCACGCTGGGAGGCCTCGCGCAGCCGGTGTGTGTCGGACAGGAGCTCGTCGATGCGCTGAGTGAGCCGCTCGATGTCGCCGGGGGGCACGAGCATGAATCCGTCGCCGGCGGCGGCGATCTCCTCGGGCCCGGGCTCGCCGCGACAGCCGATCGCGGGCAGGCCGCCGGCCATCGCCTCGATGTAGGCCACCCCGAACGCCTCCTCGGTCGAGGGCATCACGAACAGGGTGCATCGCCGCGCCTGCTCGAGCGCCTCCGCGGGCGGCAGCTGCCCGTGGAACTCGACCCGCTCGGAGACTCCCAGACGGGCGGCGAGCCCTTCGAGGGCAACTCGCTCGGGGCCTTCGCCGACGATCGCATAGCGCAGCGTCGGATATCGCGCTCCAAGCACCGCCACCGCGCGCAGGACGTCGGCGTGGCGCTTACGTGCGACCAGGTGCGCGACTGTCACCAAGGTGGGGTGGGTTGCAGCTCTCGCGCGTCGCGACGGATGCGGGGTCGCGGGTAGATCGGTGCCGAGGTGCACGACGCGCGTCTCGCCGGCGCCATGAGTTTGCGCCAGCTCGGCGATCCCCTGGCTGTTGGCGAGCACCAAGCGGGCGGCGCCGAGCCCGCGCGTGACTGCCGTGAGGCCCGCTGGGGTGCCGGTTGGCGGCGCGGCGGCCGTGTAGAGCACGTCGCCGCCGTGCACGGAGACGACCAGCGGCACGTCCAGGCGTGCACGGCGCACGGCGTCAGCGGCCGGCACGGCGTTGTGGGCATGAATCACCTCGAAGTCAAACGAGCGACGTAGCCGGCGCAGGGCCAGTCCGAGGGGCGGTGCGGCCCATGCGCCCCAACTCGCATAGGAGCCCGAGCGGGGTGGCGAGACGTATGGGATATAGGAGACCTGCAGGCCGTCATGGGTCTGCTTGCGTGGCTCGCGCACGAGCTCGGCCAATGCGCTTGCGGCGCCGAGTGCTCCGGCCGAGAGCGAGGCACGCGGGGGGATCAGGCGATGCAGGACGAGCACGCGCACCTCCGCGCCGGCGTCGCGCGCGGCGAGCGCCTGGCGGTGAGCCCAGACGCCCAGCACCGGGTCGCCCCGGCGCGGGTAGAACTCGGCTACGACGGCGACCTTCACCAGCGGCGATGGGTGGCCAGGGTGCGCTGTATCTCGTGGGCGCTCAGATACGGTCGCTCGGCGAGGAAGGCGCGCGCCTCCGCGATCGCCGCCTCGCGTGAGTAGGCGGAGGCCGCGGGCGCCACGCGATGGCGGATCGAGACGGCGTCGAGCACGCCGCAGCGCCAGTGCCGCTCGCGAGCGAGGGCCGCCCAGTGGGCATCCAGCCCCCAACCCATGCGCAGCTCGGGGAAGGGCAACAAGGTGGAGAAGGTGCGGCGGTGCAAGGCAGTCACCGGGCCGATCTCCACGAAGGGAGTCTCGCGCACGACGCTGAACGGGCGGCGACGGGTCAGCAGCCAGGCGGCGTGGGAGTTCAGGCGATGAGCAGGTTGGGCGAGATCGAGCGAGAAGCGCTCGGCGAGGAACAGGAAGCGGTCGAGGAAGCCGCGAGGCAGCAGCACGTCGTCGTCGACGAGCAGCAGCCAGTCGTGGTCTCCGATTGAAGACTCATCCGCCGCAGACCCATCCACTCGAGCACCCACCTCAGCCGCGAGCATGCGGTTGAGGTTCTCGAACTTGCCAAGTTCTCCGGGTGGGCTCATGTGCAGCTCGACATCGTGGCGGGAGCGCAGCAGCTCAGCGCGAATCTCCTGTGCCAGCGCACGATTCTCGGGGCGCTCGACACCGAGCACGAGCACTTTCCGCGGGGACGGATCGCGGCGCGCCGCAAGGCTCAACCGTAAGCGCTGGCCGCTGGCCAGCTCCCAGGCGTTTACCGCCTCATCCCGCACGCTGCGGCGGATGGCATCGACACCTCCGACTGTGCCACTCGCGCCGGAGAGGAAGTCATCGACCACTTCGCGGGGTCCGCTCGCCCCCTTCGTGCCGCCCAGCTCGTCGCTCGTTGGCGCCCCGCCGCGCTCTTCGCGAAGGCTCTCTCGCAGGCGCCCGGCGCTGTGCGCGACCATCACCAGCCCGGCGGGGCAGCGGCGGCGGAGCACATGCCCCAAACAGCCGATGAGCGTGAGCAGCTCGCGCGAGGGGCTTGGAGCTCCCCCGCCTCCGCCGCCGCTTGGAAGCAGCCCGCCCGTCCTGCCACGGAAGCGCTCGAAGCGGCGACTGGCGCGCCCACGCGCGTAGGCGGCGCGGGCGAGCGCGCGCAGGCGCGCGTCCGATCCCACACGGCGGTGCTCGAGTGCCGCGTCAGCGACGTACAGGACCCGGGCGTCCGGTGTTGCGGCGCGCAGGCGGTCCTGCCACTCCTGCTCGTCGCCGGCGTGCTCGAGCGAGACCTCGAATGGGCCGACTCGCTCCAAGGCACGGCGGCGGATCGTCATGTTGGCGCCCCACGCGTAGCGCGTGTCGGTATCCCGCGCGCCTAGCTGCAGCGAGGTGATGGGCGGTCCCTCGCGACCGCAGGTGCGCAGCCGAGAGCCCTCCAGAGACGGCTCGATCGGGCCGGTGAAAACGTCGATCTCCGGGTGCTCGGCTGTTGCTCTGAGCAGCGCTTGGAGCCACGCTGGCCGCACCCGGACATCGTCGTCGACGAACACCACCAGCTCCCCGGTCGAGCGCTCCACGCCGGTGTTGCGCGCCACGTTCAGGCCGAACGGGCCGGGATTCGGCTCGTAGCGTGCGCCGAGACGCTCGACCAGTGCTCGCGTCGCCGCGGATGCCACGGCGTCCTCGATCACCAGGACCTCGGCTCCCGCGGCCTGCGCCTGTGGGACGATCGAGACGAGCGCCACCTCCAGATAGGCCGGACGTGCGCGGGTGGGGATCACGATCGATGCCGAGGGGGTCATGCTCCGAACAGTCTAGGTTTGACGCTCACATGGTTCTGTTCCTGCACAACCGTTACCGCACCACGGGCGGTGAGGAGCGCGTGGTCGAGGACCTGATGCGGCTGGTAGGGGAGCAGTTGGGAGAGCGGGTTGAGCTGCTGGGCCGGGACTCGGCGAGCCTCAGCCGGGGCCGGGCGGCCGTCGGGTTGCTGCGTGGTGGGATCAACCCCGAGGACGTTGGACGCGCGGTGCGGCTTACCGGCGCGCGCGTCCTCACGCGCACAATCTCAACCCGACGCTCGGCTGGCGTGCCCTGGCGGCGGCGCGCGAGGCCGGGGCGCGTGTCGTGCTGCATTTGCACCAGTACCGGATCGTGTGTGCGATCGGCGTGTGCTTCACCCGCGGAGCGGAGTGCACGCGCTGTCATGGGCGCGACACGCTGCCGGGGGTGCGCTTGAACTGCCGCGCCAACCTTCCAGAGGCGGCTGCCTATGGCGCATCGCTGGCGATCTGGCAGCGCCGGCTGGCCGATCAGGCTGACGCGGTGATCGTGCCGAGTGTGTTCGCGCGAGAGCGGTTGCGCGAGCTCGGCGCCCCGCTGCCTTGGGAGCGCGTGCACGTGCTGCCCCCGCCGGTGCGCGTGGTGGCGGTCGAGTCCCGGGCGGGCACGGGTGACTATGCGCTGGTGGTTTCGCGCTTGGCGGCTGAGAAGGGGGTTGATGTCGCGATCGATGCATGCCGGACCGCGGGTGTGGGGTTGGTGATCGCCGGCGAGGGACCCGAGCGAGACGCTCTACGAGCACGCGCCGCCGGCGCACAGGTGCGCTTCGTCGGCCACGTGGATGACGCGGAGCTGGCCGCGTTGCGCGCCGGAGCGTCGATCGCGCTGGTCCCCTCGCGCTCGGCCGAGACCTTTGGGCTGGCGGCAGCCGAGGCGATGGCGGCGGGTCTGCCGGTGGCCGCCAGCCGGGTGGGCGCGCTGGGAGAGCTGCTCGACGAGCAGAGTCTCGTTCCGCCGGGCGACGCGGGCGCGCTGGCGTCAGCGATCGCTCGCCTGGCTGGAGATCGTGCCGCGAGCGCATGGGGACTGGAGCGAGTCCGCGCCCTGTGTGCGCCGGAGCGGGTGGCGGCGTCGCTGGCCTGCATCTACGACGCGGTGACCCATTTGGGATAGGCCCTAAGCTCCCGGCCGTGTCCCCAGCCTCAGACACGAACAAACGCGCCCTCCTGACCGGCATCACCGGCCAGGACGGATCGTTCCTCACAGAGCTGCTGCTGGAGCAGGGCTATCGCGTCACCGGCCTGGTGCGCGGAGCGCCGGGCCGCTCACTCGGCGCCGCCGAGCACTTGCGCGAGCAGGTCGGCGTGGTGTTTGGCGACCCGCTCGATCCGAGCCTTCTGCGAGTGGCGATCGAGCAGAGCCGGCCCACCGAGATCTACCACCTGGGGGGCCCGTCGTTCGTTCCCAGCTCATGGGAGCACCCTGCCCAGACGTTGAGCGCGATCGCCGGCTCGACGGCCACGCTGCTCGAGGTCGTGCGCGAGCGGAGTCCCGACACGCGAGTGTTCGTGGCGGCCTCCGGCGCGATGTTCGGCGAGGCGCATGAGAGCCCGCAGCGCGAGGACACGCCGTGCCGTCCCACCACGCCCTATGCGATCGCCAAGCTCGCCGCCCACCGACTGGTGGGAGCGGTGCGCGAGCACGACGGGGCCTATGCGTGCTCGGGGATCGTCTTCAACCACGAGTCAGAGCGCCGTCCCGAGCGGTTCGTGACGCGCAGGATCACGCGCGGGGCGGCTGAGATCGCCCTCGGGTTGCGCGAGGAGCTGACGTTGGGTGATCTCGAGGCGGTACGCGACTGGTCGTTCGCCGGTGACGTCGTGCGCGGCGCCTGGCTGATGCTCCAGCAAGAGCGTCCAGCGGACTATGTCCTTGCAAGCGGCGTTCCACACACGGTCGCCGAGTTCGCCCAGGCGGCCTTCGCGTGCGTGGATCTCGAGGCCGAGCGCTACCTGCGCGTCGATCCCGCGCTGGTGCGTCCCTCGGAGGGCACGCCGAGCGTCGGCGATCCGAGCAAGGCGCGCGAGCGCCTGGGGTGGAAGCCGCTGCTCTCCTTCGGAGAGCTGGTGGCGCGCATGGTGCAAGCCGACCTGCGCTCGCTGCAGCGCGAGGCGGGCAGGTCGTGAGGGCGGGCGGAGCGGCAGGTACTCGCCTCGTGACGTGTCGTCGCAAGGCCGTAGACTGCCCGCCCACATGACGACCGTCGGCGTGATCGGGCTGGGCTACGTGGGCCTGCCGCTCGCGGTGGCGTTTGCGAAGGAGGGCTGCGACGTTGTCGCGGTCGATGTCGATCAGCGCAAGATCGATGCGATCGAGGCGGGGGAGTCGTATATCGAGGATGTCTCCTCCGAGTTGTTGCGGGAGGTCTCTGAGCGTGTCCATGCCACGACGCGGTATGCGCGTTTGGCGAAGGCGGACGCGGTGCTGGTGTGCGTGCCGACCCCGTTGACGGCTAACCGGGAGCCGGATCTCGGTCCGCTGGTGGACTCGACGCGTGCGCTGGCGGAGGTGTTGCAGGCGGGGCAGCTCGTGGTGCTGGAGTCCACGACGTATCCGGGCACGACTAGGGAGCGGGTCGCGCCGCTGCTGGAAGAGTCCGGACTGGCGGCGGGCAAGGACTTCCATCTGGCGTTCTCCCCGGAGCGGGTCGACCCGGGCCGCACGGACTTCACGCTGCGCAACACACCGAAGGTTGTGGGTGGCCTGACGCAGGCATGCGCGGAGCGCGCCGAGGAGATCTACGGGCTGGTGTGCGACCGGCTCTTGCGCGTCTCCAGCCCCGAGGCCGCGGAGCTGACGAAGCTCCTAGAGAACATCTTCAGGAGCGTGAACATCGCGCTAGTGAACGAGCTGGCGATGTTGACCGACCGCATGGGGATCGATATCTGGGAGGTCGTCGACGCGGCGGCCACCAAGCCCTATGGGTTCATGCGCTTCGAGCCGGGTCCGGGGATGGGAGGGCATTGTCTACCCGTCGATCCGTTCTATCTGAGCTGGCGCGCACGGGAGTTCGACATGACGACCGAGTTCATCGAGCTGGCGGGGAAGGTCAACCAGCAGATGCCCTACCACTGCGTCGCGAAGGTCGAGCGCGTGCTCAACGACGCCGGCCTGCCCGTCAAGGGCGCGCGGATCGCGGTCTTGGGCGTGAGCTACAAGCCCGGGGTCGGTGACATCCGCGAGAGCCCCGCACTGAAGATCATCACGCTGCTGCAGGCGCTCGGCGCTGACCTGCGCTACCACGACCCACACGTCCCCGCGCTCGGAGAGTTCGACCTGCAAAGCCAGCCCCTACAGCAAGCCCTCGAGGACGCCGACCTCACGCTGATCGTTACCGCGCATCCGAGTGTCGACCACAACGCGATCGCCGAGCGGGCCGGCCTCCTTGTCGATCTTCGCGGCGTCACCCGTGGCACTCACGCCGAGAACGTCATCCGCCTATGAGCGCGCTGAGTGAGGACCCGCGTGCGCCTGGGTTGATGCTTGGGAAAGACGTGCAAATCGGCAGAGGGGTGTCATTTGGCGCTTACGTGGTCGTGCACGAGGGCACTCAGATCAGCGATGGCTGCGTGATCGAGGATCACGTCGTGCTGGGCAAGCGCCCGCGCTTGGCCCCCGGCTCCTCCGCGGAGGGTGAGGTCGGCCGGCTGGAGCTGGGCAAGGATGTGAAGGTCTGCTGCGGAGCGGTGGTCTTCGCGGGCGCACGCGTCGAGGAGGGGTCGATCCTCGGTGACCAGAGCTACGTGCGCGAGCGCACGCGGATCGGCCCGGGCTCGGTGATCGGACGGGGGAGCGTGGTCGACAACGACGTCCTCGTGGGCGCCCGCGTGCGCGTGCAGACGAGCGTTTATCTGACCGCGGGCACCAAGATCGAGGACGACGTGTTCGTCGGCCCGGGCGCGACCACGACCAACGACGACACGATGGCGCGCCACAGCCCGGAGGATCCCTTGCGCGGCGCCACACTGCGGCGCGCGTGCCGCGTGGGCGGTGGCACGGTGCTGACACCCGGCGTGGAGATCGGTGAAGAGGCGTTCGTCGCCGCGGGCGCGGTGGTTACGCGTGACGTTCCCTCACGCGCGGTGGTCATGGGAGTGCCCGCCCGCGTTCTGCGCGAGGTGCCAGACGAGGATCTCCTAGAGCGCTGGCGTTAACCCGCCATCCCACCCTCACCCTAAGACTTGCTTAGGAGGGAAGGCTATCGACGGCTTGGGATGTCTCAGCCGCGCACGACGCTCATCGCTCGCTCGCCGCTACGGCCGCCACGACCTCATCCACCTGCTCACGCGAGAGCACCGGACTGAACGGGATCGCCAGATGGGTGCGCGCCGCCTGCTCGGTGCCCGGCAGCTCCACCCCGGCGCCCCACTCGCGCATCGCGGCCTGGCGGTGCACGGGCGTGCGGTAGTAGGCCTTGTGGCCGATCCCCGCATCCGCAAGCGCGCTTTCCAGTCTCGCGACCTCGGGATGCGCGATCACATATAGATGCCACGCCGGCGAGGCTCCCGCCACGGGGCGCGGCAACCTCACCAGCTCGCCCAGCCCAGCCTCTTCGTAGTGGCGTCCCGCCTGGCGGCGACCGCCGGCCCAGCCGTCGAGGTGAGGCAGCTGCACGCGCAGGATCGCCGCTTGCAGCTCGTCCAGGCGCGAGTTGTAGCCGAGGAGCTCGTAGCTGACCTTGTCGCGTGAGCCGTGGAAGCGCAGGCTGCGGGCGCGCTCGGCGAGCGCAACGTCTGAGGTCGTGATCATGCCGCCGTCGCCAAAGGCGCCGAGGTTCTTGGAGGGGAAGAACGAGAACGTGGCCGCCCTCCCGAGAGCGCCGGGACGCCCGCCGCCTGGGGCAAGCGAGCCGGCGGCCTGAGCGGCGTCCTCGAGCACTGCCACTCCCAGCGCTTGGATCTCGGCGACCGGGGCGACGTTGCCGAACAGGTGCACGGCGATCACCGCCTTGGTGCGCGGGGTGAGCGCGGCCCGCACCGTCTCGGCGCTCACGCAGTACGTCTCGGGGTCGATGTCGCAGAACACGGGCGTGGCGCCCGTCGGCGGGATCGCCTCGGCGGAGGCGTAGAAGGTGAACGACGGCACCACGACCTCATCGCCCGGACCGACCCCCATCGCGCGCAGCGCGATCGTGATCGCATCGGTGCCGTTGGCGACGCCGACGGCGTGCGCGGCGCCGCAGTAGGCGGCGAACTCCTGCTCGAACGCGCGCATCTCGGGGCCGAGGATGTAGCGCTCGGAGTCGAGCACGCGGTCGATCGCCGCCCGCAGCTCCCCGCGCAGCGCGCGAAGCGGCGTGGAGGTGTCGAACAGCGCCACCCCCATCGGATCAGCGCGGGGCGAGCAGCTCGAGATCGGAGCGGGTCATCAGGCGGATCAGCTCCTCGAAGGAGGTCTGCGGCTTCCAGCCGAGGTCGCGCTCGGCCTTCGCCGGGGTGCCGATCAGGTGGTCGACCTCGGCGGGCCGCACGAACGCCGGGTCGATCGTCACGTACTGCTCGAAGTCGCCCAGGCCGGCCTCGTCGAAGGCCACCTCGCAGCACTCGCGCACCGAGTTGGCCTTGCCGGTGGCGATCACGTAGTCCTCGGGGATATCGCGCTGCAGCATCAGCCACATCGCCTCGACGTAGTCCTTGGCGTAGCCCCAGTCGCGCTCGGCGTCGAGGTTGCCGAGGCGCAGCTCCTTGGTCAGCCCGTGCTTGATCGCGGCCGCGTGCCAGGTGATCTTGCGCGTGACGAACTCCAGGCCGCGGCGGGGTGACTCGTGGTTGAAAAGTATTCCGCTCGTCGCGTGCAGGTCATAGGACTCGCGGTAGTTGACCGTGATGAAGTGCCCGTAGGCCTTGGCGACGCCATAGGGCGAGCGTGGGTAGAACGGGGTCGTCTCGGTCTGCGGCACCTCGAGCACCTTGCCGAACATCTCCGAGGAGGACGCCTGGTAGAAGCGCGCCTCGGGACAGACTTCGCGCATCGCCTCGAGCATCCGCGTGACGCCGACGCCCGTGAACTCGGCGGTCAGCGTCGGCTGGATCCAGGAGACCGCGACAAACGACATCGCCGCGAGGTTGTAGATCTCGCTTGGGCGCGCGGCGCGCAGGCTGTCGACCAGCGAGCGCTGGTCGAGCAGGTCGCCCTGATGCAGGGTGATGCGCTCGCGCAGGTGCTCGATGCGGTCGAACTTCTCGGTCGAGGCGCGGCGCACCATGCCGTGCACCTGATACCCCTTCTCGAGCAGGAGCTCGGCCAGGTAGGAGCCGTCTTGGCCGGTGATGCCGGTGATCAGAGCGGAGGGCTTGTCGGTCATGGGTCAGGACCCTATCGAGCCCGCTCGGCGATCCACTTCACGGTGTCGGCGATGCCGTCCTCCAGCTCGATCCGCGCCCGCCAGCCGAGCAGCTCGCGGGCCTTCTCGACCGATGGCCAGCAACGGGGAACGTCCACGGCGAAGCTCGGTAGATGCTCCAGCGCGAAGTCCGCGAGATCCTTGCCGCAGGCCTCCCAGACGATCCGTGCGAGCTCGGCGACGCTCAGCTCGCGCGCGGCGGAGATGTTGAAGTCCTCGCCCAATCCCGCCGGCGAGCTCATCGCGGCGACGATGCCATCGGCGATGTCCTGCACGTGGGTCAGCGTCCTGATCTGCTCGCCCGAGCCGAAGATCTGTAGCGGTCGCTGCCCGGAGAGGGCCTTGGCGATCAGGTCGGGCACGAGGTGGGCGATGCCCGGCTCGGCGTTCGGGGCCTCGCCCGGGCCGTAGGCGCCCGAGGGGCGGCAGATCGTGTAGGGCAGGCCATGCTCGGCGTGGGCGGCGCGGCAGTAGAGCTCGCCGGTGAGCTTGGAGAAGCCGTAGGCCGAGCGTGGCGGCAGGCAGTCGGGCAGGTGCGCCTCGCTGCTCGGGAACTCGCTCGCGCGCTCGAACACCGTCGCGCAGGAGATGTAGGTGAAGCGCTCTACTTCCGAGTCCAAGGCCGCGCCGATCACGGCGTCACAAAGCGCGTTGTTGACCGCGGTCAGGGTATGGGGCAGCCGGTGGCGGTTGGCGATCCCCCCGGCGATCGCCGCCAGGTGGATCACGTGGCTGCAGCCGCTCATCGCCGTCTTGGCCTCGCTGATTACGCGCAGGTCCCCCGTGTGCACCTCGCAGCCCTCCCGCATCCATCGGGGCGCGGGGCGCTGGTCGGCGACACGCACCTCATACGCCGGGTCGCCCAGCAGCCGCCGCACGACCGCGGCGCCGATCGTGCCGGCCCCACCGGTGACGAGCACGCGACTCATACGCAACCCCCGCGGCCCTCGCGACTCATACGCAACCCCCGCGACTCATGCAGGCCTGTGTCGCGTGCGCCTGTATCGCGCGTACTGGCGCGCGAAGCCGGCCACGAAGCGGGGGTTGTAGCGGGCGTAGCGCGGCCACAGGCGGCGCGGCTCGCGTGAGAGGCGATAGGCCCACTCCAAGCCGCTGCGCTGCATCCATGACGGGGCTTGGGAGACGAGGCCGGCGTGGAAGTCAAAGGCCGCCCCCACGCCCATCAGCAGCGGCGCTTGCAGGCGGGGACGCATGCGCAGCATCCACTGCTCCTGCAGGGGCTGGCCCGTGCCGACCCACACGACCTGCGCGCCCGAAGAATCGATGTCCTGAAGCGCCCGCTCGTCCTCCTGCGCGCTCAGCGGGCGAAACGGCGGCGAGTGACCGCCGACGATCTGGATGCCCGGGAAGCGCTCGTGCAGGCGGCGCGCCAGCAGCTCGCGGGCGGGCGCGTCGCGCCCGCCGTACAGGTACATGGGGATCTCCTGGCGCGCCGCGCGCGCGCAGAAGTGGGCCATCAGGTCTGGTCCGTAGATGCGCGTTGCGCCAGGGTGGCCAAGCGCCTTGAGCGCCCACACCAGCGGCTGGCCGTCGGGGACCGCGAGCGTCGCGCCGAGCGTCGCCGCCAGCGTGGCCGGTTCCTCCTGGGCTTTCATCACCAGGTTGACCGCGGCGGCGGTCACGTAGCCACGCTGATTGGAGGCGATCATCGCCTCCATCCAGTCGAGAACCTCCGCGTAGTCGGAGATCGCCAGTGGGATGCCCAGGATCTCCGCGCGCGGCGGGAGGGCGGGGGCGGTGGAGGTGGGCGCAGGCGGGATCGAGATCAGCTCAAGATACCCATGACCGACCAGGAGATACGGGCGGTCATACGAGCGGTCATGAGATACGAGCAGCCAGCAGATACGCTACGTGCCCGTGCCGATCGACGCCGACTTCTGGGCTGGACGGCGCGTGCTGCTCACCGGCCACACGGGCTTCAAGGGCGCGTGGCTATCGCTGTGGCTGCAGGCGCTCGGCGCGCGCGTGGTCGGTCTGGCGCCGGGAGCGCCGACGCGACCATCGCTGTACGAGCTGGCCGGGATCGCAGCGCGGATGGAGTCCGAGCACGCGATCGACGTGCGCGATGCGGACGCGCTGCGCCAGGCTCTGCACGAGGCGCGTCCCGAGGTCGTGCTGCACCTGGCGGCCCAGCCGATGGTCAGGCGCTCGTTGCGCGATCCGGCGATGACCTACGCGGTGAATGTGCTCGGCACGGTGAACGTGCTGGAGGCGGTGCGCACCGAGCAAGGCGAGGTCAGGGCCGTGGTCGTGGTGACCTCAGATAAGTGCTACGAGAATTCAAGTTATGAGAATTCAGATAATGAGAATGGCTCGCGACGGTTCGTCGAGGACGACCCGCTCGGCGGCAGCGATCCCTATTCGAGCTCGAAGGCTTGTGCGGAGCTGATTGCGGCGGCCTATCGCCGCTCGTTCTTTGCCACCGATGGGGCCCCGCGAATCGCGACCGCACGCGCGGGCAACGTGATCGGTGGCGGGGATTGGGGCGAGGACAGGCTGATCGGCGACATCGTGCGGGGTGTGCAGGCGGGCGAGGCGGTGAAGGTGCGCAACCCCGATGCGGTCCGGCCGTGGCAACACGTATTGAACCCGCTGAGCGGATACCTGCGGTTGGCCGAGGAGCTGTGGCGCTCGAGGGACGCTGCGCAGGCGTGGAACTTCGGGCCGCTGGAGGGAGATGCGCAAACGGTGCGTTGGATCCTCGAGCGACTGGAGCGACTGTGGGGAGGGTCTTTCAGCTGGGAGCTGGATGGGGGGGTGAACCCGCCGGAGGCGGGTTGGCTGGAGCTGGACTCGAGCAAGGCCCAGCAACACTTGGGCTGGCACCCACAGTGGGATCTGGGGCAGGCGCTGGAGCGGATCGTGGATTGGCATGAGGCCGAGCGCCGAGGCGAGGATATGCGGCGGGTGAGCCTGACCCAGATCGAGCTGTTCGGCTAGCTACTTCCCGGCTAGCCCCCGCCCGAATACCTGCCGCGATCCCCACCCGCATCCCGCCCGAATACCTGGCGCAAACCCCGCTGCGCGAGCCGTTGGTTCTTACCACTTGCAGGATTCGACTAAGTCACCATTTTTCCCTACCATTTTGGTTTATGAGCCCGCTGCTGGTGCGTCGCTACCGTGCCGAACTCCTGATGCGCAAGGAGTTCAAAGCGATGAGCGGGAAAGTGCTGGGAGTGGTGCGGGGGCGGCTGCGAGCGAGTGGCGTGAGCCTCGACGTGAGCGACCTGGAGGCTTGTTACGCACAGGCCTGGCAGGGCCTCTTCGAAGTGATGCTCGCGGGCGAGCAGATCGACAGTCCCCCGGCCTGGCTCGTGACCGCGACTTTTCGCCGGGCGATCGAGGAGCACCGCTCACGCCGTCGCAGCTACCCAACCCAGGGGGTGGGAGAGCCGGACGGGTTTCATCGAGGGCCCGGCGCGGGCGGCGGAGCGGGGACGCTGGAGCACGCGATTGAGCACGACTTCGCGGGCGAGCTGGATAACCGGATCAGGTTGCGCCAGCTGTTCGAGGGACTGCGCGGCCGCCTGAGCGAACGCGAGCAGCAGGCCGCGGCGCTCTGCTACTTGCAGGGGTTCTCGCGCGCGGAAGCGGCCGCGCGGATGGGCATCTCAGAGGCGCGCATGCGCAAGCTGATGGAGGGTCCCGGGGCGGGCCGGCCGGGGGTGGCGGGCAAGGTCGGCGAGCTGATCGAGGAGATCCGCGAGGGGAGCTGGTGCGAGGCGCAGGGCTCGCTGATGCGCGGGTATGCCTTTGGCGTCCTGGACCCGGAGGGGGAGCGCTACCGGCTGGCGCTGGCACACCAGAGCGAGTGCCCGGCCTGCCGCGCCTACATCCGCTCGCTACGCGGCCTGGCTGTGGTCCTGCCCGTGCCCGGGCTCATGCCATGGGTGCTGGGCCGCGGCGCTGGGGCGCAGGTTGGCACGCATACGAGCGGCGGACATACGAGCAGCGGACATACGAACACCGGGCATGCGAGCGCGGGCGCGGGTGTGGGTGCCGGCGGCGGCGCTGGGGCGGGTGTGGGAGCCGCGAGCGCCGGTGGTGCCGCGGGTGCCACCGCGGGTGGCGGCTGGCTCTTCGCGGGAGGCGGGATCGGCGCGAAACTGGCCGTCGGCTGCCTGGTCGCGGCGTTGGGCGCTGGCTGTGTCGCGCTGACCGGCACTCCCCTCGCCCCGCGGCACGCCGTCCATCGCCGCCATATCGAGGGTGTGTCCGGTGCCGGCGCAGCCGGGACCCAGGACGCTCTGAGCCCGTCCGTGGTGAACGCCCAGCTCGTACCCGACGTGAGCGCGCCGGTGCGCGGCGCGTCCTCCGGCCCGACCGGCGATCGCGCCACCGTGGCGCTCTCGGCGGCCGCCAAGGCCAGTCGTGAGTTCGGTCCCGAGCAGGCGCTCGCGGGCGCCGGCACCGCATCGACTGCCTCATCCTCGTCAACTGCCGCCTCCCCGCGTAACGCGCTCGACGCGAAAGCCGCCTCCACCTCCACGGCTCCGCGGGAGTTCACCTCTACCGCCACGCCGGCCTCAGGCGGAGCACCGCAGGCGCCATCATCCTCATCCGGGTCTCAGGGCGCGACGAGCAACGCCGGCAGCGCTGCCCAGCGCGAGTTCGGAATCGGCTAGCGCCGCCGCACTCGACCCGCGGGAAGACCTCTAACCCCGCGGAAACACCTTGGTCATCAGCCGCAGCGCCAGCGGGTTGCCGCGGGGGCGCAGGCGACCGGTGGCGATCGCGCGCAGGGGATCCAGTCGTTGACCGACGATGTCGACCCAGTCCTGGTAGGCGAGGCGCAGGCGCAGATCGGGACTGAGCGCCTCGCCCTGCTCGACGGCGCTCGAGCCGTTGTTGACGGTCAGGTGCCAGGTGGGGATGTCGGGGTCGGTGAACTCCCACTGGAAGGTCGTCGGTCGCGAGAGGCCGTGGTTGGGGTTGACCTGACGGCGGATCGTGTCGAACAGCAGGGCGAGCGTCTCGGGATCGCGCTTGGTGGGACCCTCGCGCACGCCGATCACGCCGGCCTGGGCGAGCGTGCGCCCGCGCTGGGAGACCTCCAGGTGGGAGAGGCCGGACGGCAAGAGCGCTGGTCCGGGGAGCGTCTCCGAGGCGAGGCCGGCGGAGCGCAGCTTGGTCGTCATCGAGGTCAGGCCCTCGACGCCGACCTCGTCGTAGGTCGCGCCGAAGACCGTTATGTAGCTTTCGTCCCAGCCCGGGGGCATCAGCACCTGGGCGGTGTAGCGGGTGACGTCGCGCAGGATGCGGGCGACCGCCTTGGGCACCCCGACGGGGTCTTCGCGATTGAGGTCGGAGAGGAGCTTGACGCCGAAGCCGATGTGGCGCTGCTCATCGGCGGCGATGTTCGCCATGCCCTCGCGGAAGGCCGGCAGCTGGTCGCGTCGCTCCAAATAACTACAAATAAAATGCTGCCCCGGCTGGGCGAGCGAGGCCTCGATCACGATGTGGTAGAGCGTCACCGCCGCCGCGAGCTGAGCCGGTGAGCGGTCGGCGCGCAGCTCATCGGCCATCGTGTCCAGCCGGTCGAAAATCTTGCGAAAACCAGGAGTCAACTGCGGCTTGATCGCCTGCAGGCCACTGGCCATCGAGCCGTCGCCGATCCCGCAGACCTCTTGCATGAAACGCTTGAAAAACACCGCGTGACGCGCCTCGTCGACCTGCTGGGTCGTCAAAAAATACTTCTGCTCCTCCAGCGGAGCCGCGTCGATATAAGGAGAGAGATTATCCGCGACCGCGTCCTCCCCCCAAAAAAATAGACAGTAATTCCACAGCGCGGCGGTGCGCTCGAACTCCGTGAAATCCTCCCGCCACTGCCGAGCATCCTCGGTGAAATCCAACTCGGTCGCCTGCCAATTCCCCCGCTCCCAGCGCGCATAGAGATCCGCGTAGGTGATCGAGTCGGTGGGCAGGCTGCCCAGGTTTGCTTCTGAGGTCAAGGGCGGGGTCGCTGTCGCCATACGGCTACTCCTATCGGGCGGGTTGGCCGGATGCGGGACCCGAGGGTCGCCGTTTGCTCGAGGGCGGTCGGTAAGCACCGACTGCTTCAAGCGAATAATGAACGCTATCGCAATAGTGATTACTCTGTCAAGTAGAATGACGGCAATGGAGGTCGAGCAGATGCCGAGCACGCGGACAGAGAGCACGCCGAGCACGCCCAGCACACGGACAGAGGGCACGCCGAGTGCGCCCGGCACACCGCGCATGACGAACATGCCGCGGATGACGCGCGAGCAGAGCAAGGCGAATACGCGTGAGCGGCTGCTGAGCGCCGCCCGGACGGTGTTCGCGCGCGGCGGCTTTCACGGGGCCTCGGTCGAGGAGATCGCCTCCGAGGCCGGGTTCTCGACGGGGGCGCTGTATTCGAACTTCGGCGGTAAGGAGGATCTGTTCCTGGCCTTGATGGACCGCGAGATCGAGGGGCACGCGCGCGAGATCGCGCAGGCCGTCGGCGCGCGCTCCTCGGTCGCCGAGCGAGCGACGGGCGGGGCGAGACAGTGGATGACGATGATCGAGCGCGAGCCGGAGCTGCTGCTGCTGTTCATGGAGTTCTGGGCCTACGGCGTGCGCGACGCGCGGATGCGCCCGAAGGTGGCGGCGCGGTTTGCGCAGATGCGCGAGCTGCTGACGAGGCTGATCGCGGATGGGACGCGCGAGTTCGAGCTCGAGCTGGAGATCCCGGCCGAGCAGCTGGCGGTGGCGATCGACGCGCTGGCCGACGGTATCGCCCGCCAGAAGCTCGCCGACCCCGAGGCGGTGCCGGACGACCTGATGGGCAAGGTGCTGTCGCTGCTGCTGGCCGGAGCTACCCGCCCGGCAGGCACAGACGACACCCGTCCGGCAGCTACCCGTCCGGCAGGGGGCGCTACGCGTCCGGCAGGCACAGACACGCGTAGTGCACGCTGAACAGCCGCCGGGCCGCCGCGGGTGCAATGCCGTGGAGACCGCGGCGAATCGCCCACTTGGCGGTGGCGAACGTCTGGGCGGCGGGTCCGCTTGCGAAGAAACGGTGGGTCGCCAGCGGCAAGGGATCCTCCAGCTCGCAGGCGATCCGCAGGCCGGCGCGCGCGACGATCAGACGCGCCCCCTCGCGAGAGAGCCGCTGCAGGTGGCCGACCTCGTCGGCGTGCTCGCGCTTGGAGGCTCGCTTGGCTGAGATGTTCTCCTCGAGCGGCACCTCCACCACGATCGCTCGGCACGCGCGGGCGACCTCGGTGAGCAGGGCTGGAGGGTCGGGGACGTGCTCGAGCACGTGGGAGAGGATGCCGAGCTCGTAGGTTCCATCCGCCACATCCAGACGACTCCCGTCGTAGAGCTCGACCGAGTCGATCTCTGTGCGCTCGCGCGCGATGTCCACCGCGGCCTGCGTGATCTCGACCCCGGTGAGGGTGCCGCCGAAGCCGCGACGGTGCAGCTCGCTGAGCAGCGCCCCGTCGCCGCAGCCGACCTCGAGTGTTTTGAATGGATGCCCGCCCGCCCCCACGCCCGCCTTCGTACACAGGGCGAGCACGTGATCTGCCTTGCCAACCGCGCCGAGCGCGCGCCAGCGCGCATAGAGGGCCGCCTCGGCAGGATCCCGGCTGTAGCCCTCGTCATAGAAGCGGACTAGCTCCTCGGCGTCTCCCACCGGGCGATTATCCGCCCTCGCGTCGTGCAACGGCGCCGCCGCCTCTCGCCGGTCAGGAGCCGTCGCCGTCTCTCGTCGGTCATGCCGCGGCCTCTGCGGGTCAGGGCTTTGTGGGCGCGGGGCGCTCCGCGGTCAGGACACCTCGCGCACCGCACCCGTGTGCACGTCGTAGACGAACCCGCGCACGCTGTCCTTGTGGGGAATGAACGGGCTGGCCTGGATACGAGCGAGCGACTGGCGCACGTCCTCGTCGAGATCGTCGAACGCCTCGACCGCCCACGCCGGCTTGATGCCGGTCTCGTCCAGGAGCGAGCGCTTGAAGTCGTCGTCGGAGAACGTCAGCATCCCGCAGTCGGTGTGGTGGAGCAGCACGATCTCCCGCGTGCCGAGCATTCGCTGGGAGATCGCCAGCGAGCGGATCGCATCGTCGGTGACGACCCCGCCCGCGTTGCGGATCATGTGGGCGTCGCCCAGCTCCAGGCCAAGCAGGCCGACGAGGTCCATGCGCGAGTCCATGCACGCGAGCACCGCGACTTTGCGGGCCGGCCGGAGTGGCACCTCGCCGTTGTCGAAGCTGGCGGCGTACTCGTCGGCGTTCTGGAGCAGGTCGTCGGTAGCGCTCATGGCTGAGATCGCACTTTAGTTTGTCCACGGCGTCTGCGGTACGGCGCTCCCGATAGCCTCGCTGGGAGATGTCGAGCTCCGCCATCAAACGGCCGCCGGATGGAGCTCCAGCCGACCTGCTGGCCCCCCTCCGACAAGCCCCGGCGACGGTGCCGGCGTTGGCGGCGCTGGGGCTGTTCGTCGTGTGGGCCACCGATCAGGCGGGCTACCCGGTCACGCATTGGGCTCCGGGGGGGCTGATCGTGCTGGCGCTGCTGGCGATCGCGCTGTCGAGCATTCCGCTGCGCCTCGGCGAGATATCGATTCCCGTGCGAATGGCGGTTGGTTGCCTGGCTCTGTACACGCTCTTCAGCTTCCTCTCGATCCTCTGGGCGGCGGTGCCGGGCGACGCCTGGGAAGGGGCGAATCGAACACTGCTGTACCTGCTCGTGTTCGCGCTGTTCGCGCTCTGGCCTCAGCGCGGACGCAGCGCGGCTCTGTTGGTGGGAGCTTGGACACTGGCGATGATCTGCCTGGCGGCGTTCGTCGCGCTGCATGTGAACGGGGCCGCCACAAGCGCCGCGCGTCTGGGAAAGCTGCTCCCCGGGGGACGCCTCCTCTACCCGTCGGGCTACGCCAACGCCAACGCCGCCCAGTGGCTGATGGCGTTCTGGCCGGCGCTGCTGCTGGCACGCGAGCGGAGCCTGCACTGGAGCGCGCGCGGGCTGCTCGCCGGCGGGGCGGTGCTACTGGCGGAGATCGCGCTGTTCAGCGTGAGCAGGGGATCGCTGTACGCGACGCCGGTGATGCTCGTGCTCGTGTTCACACTGCTGCCGGGACGCACCCGCACATTTGCGGTGCTCGTACCGGTGGCGGCGGGAATCGGAGTCGCTGCGCCATCGGTGTTGCGCGTGGGTGAACGTCTCGAACACGGACAGAATGCCACTGGCGCTGTGCACACCGCCACGACGGCGACGTTCCTCGCGGCGCTGGCGGTGGGGCTGGCGGTCGCGTTGGGCGCGGCGATCGAACGCCGCCGATCCTGCTCAGCGCCCGCCGCGGCGCGGATCCGCCGGGGCGTTGGGGCGCTGGCGGTCCTGGCCCTCGTGGCGATCCTGATCGGTGGCCTAGTGGCAGCCGGTAATCCGCTCACGCGAATCGAACACGGCTGGGACACCTTCGAGAGCGGCAGTGGGTACGCCGCCAACGGCAGCGGCAATCGCCTGACGAGCGGTCTGGGGAGCAATCGCTATGACTTCTACCGCGTGGCGCTGAACGAATTCGCCGCCCATCCGCTGGGCGGGATCGGCGCGGATAACTTCCAGCAGCAGTATCTCGCCCACGGTCGCAGCGACGAGACCCCGCACTACCCACACAGCGTCGAGCTGCGCACGCTCGCGCAGACGGGCTTGATCGGGACACTGCTGGCGCTGATCGGCCTTGGCGCGACGCTGTTGGCAGCCGCGCGTGGCCTACTAAGCCCCGATCCGCTCGCGCGGGCGGTCGTGGCCGCGGCGCTGGGCGGCTTCGCCTATTGGATGGTGCACGGCTCGTTCGACTGGTTCTGGGAGTTCGCGGGGCTGGGGGCGCCGGCGTTTGCGCTGCTCGGCCTCGCGTGTGCGCTTGCCCCGAGGGTGTCCACCCCACCGAGGGTATCTGCCCGATCGACTCACGAGGCTGCCCAGGTCGCCGAGTACTCGCCGCTCTCCGGACGCTGGTGGTCCCCCGGTCTTCCCCGGCTGGGCATCGGCGTGGGCGCGATCGTGGCGGTGCTGGCGGCCCTGTCGCTCACGGCTCCCTGGCTGAGTCAACTGGAGGTTCAGAGCGCGGCGCGCGTCTGGGCAAGTGCGCCGCAGGCGGCATACGCGCGCTTGCGCACTGCCGCCAACCTGAACCCGCTCAGCGACGAGGCGTATCTGGTGGCTGGGAGCATCGCGCTGCGCTTCGGCGACTTGGCGCGCGCCGACCACGAGTTTGCGCTGGCGCTCGGGCGCACGTCCGGCGACGCGTACGCGACGCTGGAGCGCGGGGCGATCGCCTCGAGCGAGAACGACCGCCCGGCGGCGGTGGAGCTACTCGAGCGGGCCGTGCGGCTCGATCCTCGTGATCCGCTCGCTCGGCAGGCTCTGCGGCTGGCGAGGGAAGGCAAGCGCGTAAACATTGAGGAATTGAACCGCTCAATCCTGCTCAACGCTCAGCAACTCGCGTAAAACTCCTGTGTTTAAGGGGCTTCCGGCTCGACACCGCTCGCGGTGTTCGCTAGCTTGTGAAGACGGTTAGTCGAGCCGCTCGCTGAAGCAGTCGCACGCGAAGATTCGACAATAGGGAGGTAGGGAGACGGCGGTTGCGAGCAAGGGAGCGGCAGCGGTGTCGCTCGAGGCGAAGTAGGAAACCCAAGGTTGGGAAGCAGCGGATGACAAGCCAGCGCACGATCTCTTTGACACTCACCCTCCTGGCGATGCTGATCAGCACCGCGCCGTCTTGCGCGGTTGCCAACCCGCTGCTCAGCGGCTATGGCGGTCCTGGTGCGGGCAATCAAGCGATCCTCGGCTCCACGCTGTTGGGCGGCTCAGGAGGGGGCGGTGGCTCAGCGGGCGGTACTTCAGGCGGATCCCCCGGCTCTTCACCGGGCGGCGCCGCGCCCACGGGCTCGAGTGGCTCGCGGGTTGGCGCGGGAGGGCGGGCCGCCGATCGGGGATCCGCGCAGGTGGCCCGCCCGAGCGAAAAGGCATCCAGCGGGGCCGCTCGCGCGTATCCCGTCTTCTCTGCGGAGAACGCTTCGCAATCGGCTGCCATAGCATCGGAGACGCTGGGCATCTCCGGCGAGGACGTCGCATACATCTTCCTGGCGCTGGGGGGGCTGGCCTTCACGGGCATTCTCACGAGACGGCTGGCGCGGACGGAGTCCCTCTGACTATGGATACCCCGCACATCACCCAGCAGACCTCGACGACGCTGCCGTTTACCGGCCAGCTTCCCGCTGTGCGGGATACGCCGGGGCCGAAGGCGCTGCGCGGAGGGACCTTTGGTGGGCCCCTGCAGTGGCTGCTGGAGGGGCCTGGTTGGAGCGTGTTGCGCCCGATGGCCGACTTCGTGCTGCTCTGCGTGGCGCTGGTGCTCGCCCTTGGCGGAGTGCATCGCCTGTTGCATGTATCCGCGCTGCGCGCCCCACTGCTGGCGATGCCTGCGCTGGTGATGCTCTTGCTCTACCTGCGCGGGCTGTACCGCACGCGCTTGCGTGCGCTGGTGCTCGACGGAGTGGCGCCGGTGCTGAGCGCCGTGTCGGTCGCGGCGATGACGGTCGCGATGCTCGGCCTGCTCGTCAACGGACTGCTCCCGAGCCAGAGCGACTGGGTGAGGGTCTGGCTGTTTGCGTTGATGGCCATCGGTGCGGGGCGAATGGCCCTGTCATTGGCTCAGCGCGTGGCGCGAAGCCGGCGACTGGTCGGCAAGCCGGTGCTGATCATGGGCGCGGGCATAGTCGGCGCGCAGGTCGCTCGCCGGCTGGAGCATCACCCCGAGTATGGGCTTGCTCCGATCGGCTTCCTGGACGACGATCCTCGTTCGATCGCCGAGGTCGGTGGCCGCGAGATGCCGGTGTTGGGCACGGTGGAGGATCTCGACGAGACCGTTGAGAAGACGGGCGTAAAGCATCTGATCGTCGCGTTCTCCTCGGTGGCGGACGCGCACGTGAGCCGCTTGATCCAGCGCTGCCAGGAGCTGGGTGTCGAGGTCTCGGTGGTCCCGAGGATGTTCGACACGATCAACAACCGCGTGGGCTATGACACCGTCGGCGGGTTGCCGCTGATGTCGTTTACGACGGTCAACCCGCGGGGGGTGCAGTTCGCGCTGAAGCACACCTTTGACCGCGTCTTTGCGCTGGCACTACTCGTGGGGCTATCTCCCGTGATGCTGTGCGTGGCGCTCGCCGTGCGCCTGAGCTCGTCTGGGCCTGTGCTGTTCCGCCAGCGCCGCATCGGTCGCGACGGGAAGGCGTTCGACCTCTACAAGTTTCGCTCCATGTACCTCGGCAGCGACGGCCCACAGGCCGAGCTGAATGGCGACGATACGACCGCGCTGGAGTTCTTGCTCGGCGGAGACACGGCGCCGGGGGGAGTCGAGGGAGACGATCGGCGCACTCCGATCGGCCGCTTCTTGCGGCGCTCTTCGCTGGACGAGCTGCCCCAGATGCTGAACGTTCTGCGTGGCGAGATGAGCTTGATCGGGCCTCGCCCGGAGCGCCCCGAGTTCGTGGAGCTGTTCAACCAAGACATCATCCGCTACGACGACCGTCACCGCGTCAAGTCGGGAATCACCGGCTGGGCCCAGGTGCACGGATTGCGCGGGCAGACCTCGCTCGCCGAACGGGTGGAGTGGGACAACTACTACATCGCCCACTGGTCGCTCGGTCTCGACCTGAAGATCCTGGCGCTGACGTTCGCGGCGCTGCTCCACAACGTCGAATAGCAACTGAATATCTTCGACAACATGTCACAGAATCCTCCACAAATTAGGGAGTAGCCTGCAATGAATCTTTCGTAAATTGCGACTCGAGGCCTATAAGGTGGCGCTCCGTCGGTCAGGGACAGCCAACTTAGGTTTGACGCAATTTGGATTTTAACGGATTGAGCCAGTGGGGGGTGGGAGCCAGCCTCCACAACTGGGACGGGATGTCGGCTCTGAACTGCAAAGGATTGCGACGCACAGAGATGATCACCTCCAGTAGGCACCACCGGATGCGGGTTCGCGGGTCGACCGCGGCAGACGTTCTCCTGGCGCGGGAACGACGCCGGATGGCCGCCGACGTTCACGACCTGATCATGCAGGATCTCTCCTTTGCGCTCGCGACCGCGCGAACGCTGATGGACGATCCGCTGTGGCGCCGCGGGCGAGCATCGTGGTCGCGGCGGGCGAACGCGCTCTGGCCGGCGCGCGCCAGGTGGTGGGCGCTCTGGCCAGCGAGGATCGCAAGCCGGTGCTCGAGGCCGTCGAGACCGTCGTGCGCAAAGCCGCCAGGAACGTGCCGCTGAGCTTCGACGCGATGGGAGTTCCCTCATCGGCGCAACCCGACCAGCCGACCCTCGACACGCTCCTGCACATCGGCCGCGAGGCTGTCACCAACGCGGTCAAGCACGCCGATCCGCTCGCCGTCGAGGTTCTGCTCACCCACACCGAGGAGTGGCACTTGCGCATACGCGACGACGGTCGTGGGTTTGACACGGCCACCACCGACGGAGGCTTCGGACTGGAAAGCATGCGCCGCCACGCCCAGGCGCTCGGCGGCTCGCTGCATGTGACGAGCGCGACCGGAGCCCCGGGCACGATCGTCGAGGCCATCCTGCCGTGAGCGACCTGGTAGGAGCGCCGAGCGCCGTGAGCGACCTGGTGAGAGCGCCGAGCGCGGTGATCGCCGACGACCATCCCGTGATCCGCCAGGGCGTGCGCATGGCGCTTACGCGTGGAGGCTTCGAAGTCCTCGCCGAGGTGGCCGATGGCGATCAGGCGGTCCAGGCCGTCCTGCGCCTGCGCCCCGACGTGTGCCTGCTCGATATCTCGATGCCCGGAGATGGCATCGAGGCCGCCGCCAGGATCACCGAGGCGCAGGTAGCGACGCGTGTGGTCATGCTGACCGTCTCTGACCGCACCGAGGACGTGATCGCGGCGCTGCGCGCCGGGGCCGTCGGCTACCTGCCCAAGGACACGCATCCCGATCGGCTGCCGGCCGCATTGTGCGGGGTGCTCAAGGGCGAGGCCGCGCTGCCACGCGAGCTCGTCGGGCGCGTGCTGCACGAGTTCCGCGGTTTCACCGAGGAGGTCGCATATCCCGTGCGCGTCGGCGAGGTGGAGCTGAGCATGAGGGAGTCGGAGATCTTCAGGATGCTGCACTCGGGCCACTCGACGAGCGAGATCAGCGAGCTGCTCTCGCTCTCGCCGATCACCGTCCGCCGCCACATCTCCGCCGGTGTCGCCAAGCTCGGCGTCGCCGACCGGCAGGCAGCGATCCAGACGCTCGCCGCCGGAGGCCGCCGCGGCTTAGGGCCGCCGCGCCCACCTAGAGCTAGGTCAGGCCGGCTCGCAGACCGACTCGACTAGGCCAGACCGACTCGACTAGGCCAGACCGACTCGACTAGGCCAGCCCGGCTCGCACGGCGTAGACGGCCGCCTGGACGCGGCCGTTGACCTCGAGCTTCTCGAAGATGTTGGTCATGTACTGCTTGACGGTATGCGGGCTGATCGACAGCTCCCGGCCGATCGTCGCGTTGTCAGCGCCCTCGACGAGCAGCCGCATCACGTCCAGCTCGCGGGCCGTGAGCGCGGGCAGGGCGGCCCTCGCCTGCTCCGTCGCGCTCGTCTCGGGCAAGTTGCGCGACGCGTGCGAGCTCAGCGTCTGAGCCACCTCGCGTGAGAGCACCGTGTAGCCGCCGGCCGCCTGGCGGATGCAGGCGGCCAGCTCGTCGGTGCGCGTGTCCTTGAGGAGATAGCTGCATGCGCCCGCGGCGAGCGCCTGCAGCACGTCGGCGCCGTCGGCGGAGACGGTCAGCACGACCACCTCGACCGCGGGACTCGACGCGACGATCTGCCGGATGGCGTCCATGCCTCCAGAGCCCGGCATGTTGAGGTCGATCACCACGACATCGGGCGTCAGCTCTCCCACGAGCGCCACCGCCTCCTCGCCGTTTGCGGCTTCGCCCACCACGGCTATGTCGTCCTCGACGAGCACGCCGCGCAGTCCCTCGCGAAAAAAGTGATGGTCGTCGGCGAGCACGACCCGGAGAGCTTTGCCCGGAGATTTCATATGGTCGAATGTAGTCCAATCGAGCGCATGGTGTGTACGCACCATACCGCCGCCGCTCCGATCAGCACGATCAAGCGTCTGAGAAGGCTCGAGGGCCGGTTGGAGAACGGACTGGAGGACCTTGTCGTCCGGTTCGCCCTACGTGGATGTCGTTGGATGTCGCCCGATTAACCCGACATGAGAATCGAACGTCTAGAGACGCGCTCGAGCGGTCAAGTCGCGGCATTGGGGCGTCGAGACTCACCGGATAGGCGCCTTGCTAGGCTGCGCCGCCACGCCGTCTGAGCAGTGCTTTCCGAGCGCTGGGCGGGGGTGGGCTCACAGGGACTGAGTGGATGCACGAGAGGTGACCAGCGGATGACGGGTCTTAGCAGCGGTAGCTTGAAGCGCAATTCGGCCGTGGCCGTTGTGCTCGCGCTCACGCTCGCGGTGCTCTTGCCCGCTATCGCCGCCGGGTCGCCGGGTCGATTCGCTCCTCGAGCGGTCGCTCGCTATCCTCGCCACGCTGCGCATCGAACACACCACACCAAGCATGCGCACAGACGAAGGCCGGCACGCACGCGATCACGGAAGCTGGCGGGGACGTTGCTTGGCAACAGCGCGGTGGGATCGCAGCACAACTCCGTGGCTGCCGGCCGATCTCGAGCGTTCCGGTTTCGCGCGATCGCTCCCGGATCCGTTGCCGAGGCGCATGTCTACGTGGACAGGGGTAGCACCGCGAGCAGCTTGATAGTCGGTCTCTACAGCAACGCCGGCGGTCAGCCGGGCACGTTGCTGAGCACGGGATCCATCGACTTCCCGGTGCCAGGCGCTTGGAATCCGGTACGACTGGAAGGAGTGACGCTGCGCGGCGGCACGGTTTACTGGCTCGCGATTCTCGGAGAGGGTGGCGTGCTGCGCTACCGCGAAGCTCAGTCGGGACAGTGCTCCAGTGAGACGAGCTCGCAGTCGCCATTGTCCGCTCTGCCTCCTTCGTGGGGTTCGGAGAAGACCGAAAGCAACTGTCCCGTCTCCGCATATGTGACGCTCCCTACCAAAGCGCCTCCCGGGGAGTTCATCGTGCAGCCTGCGCTCGTGCCCCTTCCAGCAAGCCCCCCAGCGGCCTCCCCCGTGGGGGCTGCGCCTACACTCACGTCTCCACTCGCGCCTCCCGAGAGCGTTGCTTTGCCGACGATCTCCGGTACGCCGATGAAGGGGGAAGTGCTCAGCGCGAGCGAAGGCGAATGGACGGAAAGTCCAACCTCATACGGCTACCAATGGCAGGAGTGTGAAGCCAGCGGCGAAGGATGCGCTGATGTCGAAGGCGCTAACGAAGGGTCATATACGCTCGGCTCGGCCGATGTGGGGCACACTCTGCGGGTACTTGTCACGGCCGCAAACGCGAGTGGTGGCGCATCGGCGAGCTCACTACCCACGGGGGTGGTTGAAGAATCGCCTCCGCCTAAAGAACCACTCCCGCCGCCACCGTCAAGCACGGTCCTGCCGAAGATCTCTGGCGAGGCGCTCGAAGGCGAAGTCCTCAGCGCGAGCGAAGGCGAATGGACCGGGGACCCGACTTCGTACGCCTACCAGTGGCAGCGTTGCGCTGCCGCGGGCAGCGGTTGCTCGGATGTGGGCGGCGCGACGGGCAGCACCTACGGTCTCAGCGCCGGCGATGTGGGCGACACGATGCGGGTGGTAGTGACGGCGACGAATGCTGGGGGCGCTGAATCGGTCAGCTCTGAACCCACGGAAATTGTCGAAGCATTGCCGCCACCTCCTCCTCTGGCGCCGATGAACATCATTTTGCCTGCGATCTCCGGAACCGCTATTCAGGGCAAGGTGCTCAGCGCGAGCGAAGGTGAATGGTCGGGCAGCCCCACATCCTATGCCTATCGGTGGCAGCGTTGCGCCGCCGCGGGCGGCGGCTGCTCGAACGTGAGCGGCGCGACCCACAGCACATATAGCCTCGGCTCTGGCGACGTCGGATACACCCTACGGGT
This sequence comes from uncultured Solirubrobacterales bacterium, assembly GCA_963804555.1. Classification (GTDB taxonomy): domain Bacteria; phylum Actinomycetota; class Thermoleophilia; order Solirubrobacterales; family Solirubrobacteraceae; genus Palsa-744. The sequence continues at coordinate 95,819 of CAWDQX010000001.1, read as the reverse complement.
GGTGGTGAGTGCGACGAACGCGGGCGGCACCGGCTCGGCTGACTCCCTAGCCACGAGTGTCGTTAGCCAACCGCCGCCTCCAGCTCCGTCCAACACTGCCCTGCCCGCGATCTCTGGAACCGCCATTCAGGGCAAGGTGCTCAGCGCGAGCGAAGGTGAATGGTCGGGGAATCCGACTTCGTACACCTATCAGTGGCAGCGCTGCGGCACGACGGGCGGCGGCTGCTCGAACGTGAGCGGCGCGACCCACAGCACATATAGCCTCGGCTCTGGCGACGTCGGATACACCCTACGGGTGGTGGTGAGTGCGACGAACGCGGGTGGCACGACTTCCGCCACCTCAGACGCAAGCTCGGTGGTCACGGCTCCCGCACCGGCGCCGCCGACCAACAGCTCTGTGCCGGTGATCACGGGGTCGACGGTCGAAGGCCAGTCGCTCAGCGCCAGCAAGGGTATGTGGACGGGGAGCCCGACTTCCTACGCCTACCAGTGGCAGGACTGTAACTCCTCGGGTACCGGCTGTGCCAACGTGAGCGGGGCCACGGCGTCCACCTACACGCTGGCGGCGAGCGACGTTGGGCACACGATGAGCGTCGTGGTGAGCGCCAGCAATGCCGGTGGGAGCACTGCGGCTACGTCGGCTCATACCGCTGTGATCACTGCCGCGGCCAGCGACCCGGATGAACCGAGCCTCACCGCCACGCATTGCTGGAATGAAGTGGAAACGGAAGGCGCGGCGCGGCTTGAAGCGTGTGGATACCCAGGGCCTAACAACACTGGTGTTGAAAAGGGTGTGACGCTTACGGAATCATCAGAAGATGGAGGGCCCTGCCATGTCGTTTTGACGGGTACGGAGCATTATGAAGATAAAAGAGTCAAGGGCACCGAATGTGGCATCACGATAGCCGCGTCCGCGACGGGAGTGGTGATCAAGAACGACGAAGTGAACGAGGAAAACGCTTGCAAGGAAGCCCTGTGCTACGTCAACCCGATCCAGTTCGACAACTATGGCGAAGAAGGGGCCAAAGGCACCAGGATCGAACACGTCTTTGTCCATGCTCCAGAAAAGGGACCAGCGCCCCGTGTGACCCACAACGTCGCTCAGACGTGTATCAATGGTGAGTTCAATGACCCTTATGTGGCGGAATACGTCAGAGCTGAACATTGCTCGGGATTCAAGCTGAACTCGGGTGGTACGCTCAACCATGTGTATTGCCCCAGCAACTACGAAATCGCCGGAGAACACATGGAGTGTGTGACTGACGACAGCGAGGAGCTAAATGCCGCAAAAGAAAAAACGCCGCTGATTATCGAGAACAGCACGATTTTTCAGAAACCCCCCGAGAACCAGGAAGAATGCGAAAACGGCGCGCATGAAATCAAGTTGACAGAAGAACCGGGATGCCCTGGAGCTGGGATGACGGCGGCGTTCTTTCCGCAGGGTGAGGTCGCGCCTATACAGGAAATCAGACTCGAAAAAGATTTCTTTGACGGTGGCGCGTTCACGATCTACGGTGGCAACGAAGACGATGGGATCGCCGGGCCGTTTATCGTCCGCAAAGATCGCTTCGCTCGATGCCTCGCGGCGACCTGTCCCAAGAGCTCGACCGAAGAAGCGCAGGGGGGTGGTCTACAGAAGATCAGGGGCAACGTCGGCGACGGATACGGCTACTACGAACGGGGTGGGGTGTATGGCGTTGCGGTCAACCTGAATAAAGGGGTGACCACATGGGCCGAAAACTTCTGGGACAACAACCGTGAAGTCGTGGCCGAATAGACAGCCCCGGCGGCGGGGTGCGTGCGCGCTGTGATGGGTCGTGGGGACCGGTCCTACCGCGCAAGAACCGCTTGGCGGACGTCGTTGCTTGAGGGGTGAGCACTCCAAAGAAGCACGACTGCGAAGCGGCACGGCTGTTTAGAAGCCGGGCGCTGAGCGCGACCGTTGTGTCATGACTCTGGATCTGAAGGGCAGAGCACGCCTCGAGTTGCGCCGGGGTTATCTGGCCGCCCGGCTCGCGATCAACTCAGGCCTGATCGAGCGGCGTATGGGCATCGAGACCTCGGGGTATGCTGATCTCGAGGGGCTGGGCATCGACGCGCCCGGTCGCAAGCGCTACGAGCCCTCGAAATGGCTGGATCTGCGCAGGATCCTGCACGACAGAGACGTCCATCCCGACGATGTGTTTCTCGACGTCGGCTCGGGCAAGGGACGTGTCGTGCTGCAGGCGGCGCGGTATGGGTTCCGCCGGGTCATCGGAGTGGAGCTCTCGTCCGAGCTGAACGCGATCGCCACCGCGAATCTGCAGGCCCGCCGGGACGCGCTGCGTTGCCAGGATGTCGAGTTCGTGACGGCCGATGTCGTGGAGTACACAATCCCCGACGACGTGACGGTGATCTATGTGTACAACGCGATTGGTGGCGCGGTGTTCGAAGCCCTCGTTGAGCATCTGCTCGAATCGCTCGACCGCCGCCCACGCACACTGCGCTTTATCTACAACACGGCGCTCGAGGAGGCAACGCTGCTACGGACGGGCCGGTTCCGACTGGTCCGAACCGCGCCCGGGTTGCGCCCGGGGCGCGGATGGTCGCGCAAGATGTCGATTCGCATGTACTCAGTTGAGCCGCGAATGACATCGTAGGGGACGCTCCACTGATTGCTTATATCCTAGGGCTCATGCCCCACGGGGGGTCATTGAGGCCCAAGCTTGTGACGCGCGGCCCTCTGGCGGCGGTCTTGCTGGCGCTCTGCATGATCTTCTCGACGCTCGGCGCACACGCCTATCCGGCTGCCGGCAGGCCAGCGACGGTGCAGCTCGGCGACCGGGCGCTGAAACCGCATCAGATCCGCCTGCACCCCGGTCAGGCCGAAGCGGTCCTGCTGCGGCGGAGCACCGCCGGCATCGTCGGCGTCGTGCACATATACATAGGCTCGGGGAGCACGACTCGAGCCGTCGCCGTGGGTATTTACAGCGACACGGGTAACCGCCCGGGCTCGCTGCTGAGTAAGGGTTCCGCGTTTTCCCCAAAGGTGCACGCCTGGATTACGATGCCTATGACACCCACGCAGCTGGCATCCGGGGCGAGCTACTGGTTGGCCGTGCTCAGTGAGGGTGGGACGCTGCGTTATCGCAATCGCCGACACGGGCCATGCTTGAGCGATCCGAGCGTACAGACTCATCTTCGTGAGCTGCCGCAGCGGTGGGGCACGAGCAGGACTCGCGCTCGGATCCATTGTCCGATCCTTGCGTATCTGGCTGCGGCGGGCCTCGCGCCCTCTCTGAGGCCACCCGCACCCGGGTTGACCGCCGCACCGCTGCAGCCATCTCCTCCAGTGACCCCTACACCGTCCTCTCCTCCGCCGGGAGGACCCCCGGAAGGACCAACATCCCCCACGGAAGAATCGCCACCTCCGCCGGCGGCTCCGACGAACATGGTGCTGCCGGTGATCAGTGGGTCGGATGTGGAAGGTGAAACATTGAAAGCGAGCCGTGGGACGTGGACGGAGAGCCCGACAGCCTATGCTTACCAGTGGCAGGACTGCGACGCTCTGGGCGTTGGCTGCCTTCCCGTGAGCGGGGCGACGAAATCGAGCTACGAACTGACCGCGAGCGATGTCAAAAGCACCGTGAGCGTGGTGGTGAGCGCGAGCAACGCGGGCGGGCGCGGCGAAGCGGTCTCGAAGCCGACAAAGGAAGTTGTCGCGGAACCGCCACCGTCGCCGGAAGAACCGAGCCTCACCGCCACGCATTGTTGGAATGAAGTGGAAACGGAAGGCGCGGCGCGGCTTGAAGCGTGCGGCTATCCGGGGCCGAACAACACTGGTGTTGAAAAGGGTGTGACCCTTACGGAATCATCAGAAGATGGAGGGCCCTGTCATGTCACGTTGACGGGCAACGATCATTACGAAGATAAAAGAGTCAAGGGCCCCGGATGTCAAATCATGGTGGTGGCAGGCTCAACGGGTGTTGTGATCAAGAACGACGAAGTGGTTGATGAAAATGAGTGCGTAGCAGCGCTGTGCGGTAATGCCGAGGACATAATCTTCGAATCTTCGGCGACACCGGCGACAAATACTCTGCTCTCCCACGACTTCGTGCACGGCGCAGAAAAGGGTCCGGCGCCCCGCACAACCCACAACGTCGTGCAGACGTGCATCGAATCGGGAAGCAGCGCCGCTTATGTGGCGGAATACGTCAAGACGGAACATTGCTCAGGATTCAAGTTGAACTCCGGCGGCACCCTCGACTATGACTATTGTCCGGATAACTATCTGATCGCGGGAGAACACGAGGAGTGCGTGACCGATGACAGCAGCACGTCCAACGTGAACGAAGCGAAACCATTGATCGTTGAAAACAGCACTATCTTTCAGCCGCCACCGAGCAACTCGGGAGAATGTGAAACGGAAAATGGAGAAATCAAGCTGAAGGAAGAACCGGGGTGTCCTGGGGCTGGGATGACGGCGGCGTTTTTCCCGCAGGGTGAGGTCGCGCCTATACAGGAAATAAGGCTAATTAAAGACTTCTTTGACGGTGGCGCGTTCACGATCTACGGTGGCAACGAAGACGATGGGATCACCGGGCCGTTTATCGTCCGCAAAGATCGCTTCGCTCGATGCCTCGCGGCGACCTGCCCCAAAAGCCTGACGGAAGAAGCTCAGGGTGGTGGCTTGCAAAAGCTCATCGGCAACACAGGCGACGGATACGGCTACTACGCAGAGAGCGGTGTATATGGCGCCGCGTACAACTTGAAGAAAGAAGTCACCACGTGGTCGGAAAACTTCTGGGACAACAACCGTGAAACCGTGGCTGAATAGTGGATTCGGCCTACCGTAGGCGTCCTGTCCCTGCCGTAGGCGCTCTTGTCCCTACCCTCCTGCCCTACCGTAGGCTCTCCTACGCGTAGGCGCTCCCGCTCCCTATCCCTACCCCTACGTAGGCGCCCCTACCTGCTCCTACCGTAGGCGCTTGGCCAGTCGCTTGCCTAGCAGCAGGGGTCCGGGCGTCTCGCGCGCGCCCACTCTGGCGAGCTGGAGCCAGTCTTCCAGCGGGCGGTCCCGATCGACGGTCGTCCTCGATGCAACCCAGGCGTTTGCGGAGTGTGTGCCGCCGTCGCTGGTGAAGACGCGGCGATAGCCGGCGGTACGCGCAGCTTGCAGCACACGACGATCGTAGGAGCCGAACGGGCATGCCGCCTCGGTGATCTCCGTATCGAGGATCTCCGTCAGCGTGCGGCGCGAGACGGCGAGCTCTTCGTGCAGCTCATCGTCGGTTAGCGTGCGCCAATCGCGGTGTTGCAGACCATGGCTGCCAATGCCCATTCCCGCGGCGCTCAACCGCGAGATATCCTGCGCGCTGAGGTATCCATCCTCGCCGATCCGCCTGGTCAGAGGGAAGAAGCGAGCGGTCATTCCTCGTTGCACCAGCTCAGGCAGGGCATACTCGACATCGGAGGCGTTGCCATCGTCGAACGCCACGCCCACGCGGTCACGGGGAGCTGCGTTTGCGGCATCGAGGGCGTCGAGGATCTCCTGAAACCACGCGACCGGAACCCAGAACTTACGCTCGGAGTCGGCGATCGAATTCGGCGGCTCACCGAGTCCGTGAAAGGTCAGAATCAGCTCGCGCGTCGTCATAGATATGGGCGATGCCTCACATGCGGCGGTTGCCATCACGGCTCCATCACGGCTCGCGAATTGAGGCCGGCACGAAACCTCCTCCATTGTGCCGTGCACGCCAGCCGAGTCCCCGTCGCACGCGCTCACGGAGCTCACGCCGGGCGAACGCGCGGAACGCGGGGTCCTCGACGCGGGGGACACGTCGCACGGCCGAGCTCAGATAGCCATACAGGAACGCCAGACCCGAGATGCCCCGCGGCCGGTCGCGCACCGCGACCTTCACGGCTCGCAGTGTCACCCACGGCAGGGTGAAGTGGACGATGTACGCGCACTGTCCATGCCTGGCGCGGCCCCGCAGGGCGCCGTCGGCGCTGCCCGAGGGGCGATGGTGGCGGGCTATGAGCTCGGGGAACGCGCGCGTGCGATATCCCCGCATCCGCGCGTATGTCTCATCGATCGTGTCCCACCCGAGTCGCTCCTGCATCCCACCGATCGCTTCGAAGCAGAGTCGCGAGTAGCACTTCAGCGTGCCCGGCACGTGGTGCTCTGCGGGAGGGAGCATCACTTTCCAGCCGTTCCCGTCGCCGCTCGGGTCGGGATCGGCGTAAACCCCGCCAGCCAAGCCCAGGGTGGGATCGCGGGTGAACTCCGCCAGCACTCGCTCGAAGTAGTCCGGATCGAGCTCGGTGTCGCCGTCGAGCTTGGCGATGTGCGTGAACGTCTGCCAGTCGAGGCCGTTCAGCCCGATGTTGAAGCTCCTCGCGTCCGCGGCGGCCGCCAGATTGTCCTTGCCGCCGTCGGCCGAGGGCGGCTGGGTGGCGTGCACGACCCGCAGAAAATCGATCCGCTGCGCGAGTCGCTCGAGGATCTCCGGCGTCGCGTCGGTGGAGCCGTCGTCGACGACGATCCATAGATCCGGAGGGCGCCGTTGGCGCGCGAGCGCTTCGGCTACGAGCTCCAGGTAGGCGGCCTCGTTGTGGACCGGTGAGATCAGGAGCAATCGCTGGGTCATCGTCTGAACTAACGTCTTCGTCGAGTTCAAACTCGTGTCCCAGCTGGGATCGGCCCGCAGTCCTGCGAGCTCGAGCTTACATCCCCGCCGGGCTGGACTGGAGGTTCGGCGAAGTCGGCGCATGTGTCCCTGTCGTGCAGGACCCGTGGCTCCAGCGCCGTGGCTCCGGGAACGCGGAACGGCGGCTCGGCACGTCCCGCTAATGCGCGCAGCGCACGCCTCGATCCCTCCCGCCGCGCGCCGTCGTTGGTCGTGCGGGTGCGTGCGCACGCGACGCGGATCGCGTAGCGAGCGGCGAGCGCCGCGAGGTACAGGCTGCGATAGGCCGGGCTGAAATGCTTGCGCGCATACTGCTTGCGCGCGTAGGCGTCTTGGGCCTGGATCCGCGGTTGCGTGCCTGCCTTGCCGGTGTGGTGGACGATCGTCATCTGGGGCAGGTACCGCACCTGCCAGCCGGCGCGCTTGATCCGCAGGCACAGGTCGGTCTCCTCGGAATACAGGAAGAAGCGCTCGTCGAGCAGGCCGGCGCTCAGCAGCGCCTCGCGGCGGACCAGCAGGAACGACCCTGTGGGCCAGTCGCACGCGCTTTCGCGCTCATATGCACGTGCGTCGAACTCGCGCTCGCCCGCCCACGCCGGGTGTACCGGCCAGCGCTCTGAGGCAAGGGCTTCGCCGAGCGCTCGGGATATGCTGGGAAAGCGGTGGATCGTTCGGCAGAGCGTCCCATCGGGCCTGACTTGGCGCACGCCGACCGCACCGAGCGCGGGTCTCGAGTCGAGCAGCGCGACCAGCTCCCCGAAGGTTCCGTCGATCACTTCGGTGTCCGGATTGAGCAGCAGCACGTAGCGCGAGCAGGCGACTTCCAGACCGCGATTGTTGCCATACGCAAACCCGTGGTTGGGGCCGGTGAGGACCCTCACATGGGGAAATTGCGACTTGACGAGTTCGCGCGTGCCGTCGGTGGAGGCGTTGTCGACCACAATCGCTTCGAGCGTGGCCTCGCCGGCGTGCTCGAACGCGGTCGACAGACACCGCTCCAGCCACTGGGCTGAATTGGCTGAGACGACGACAATCGCTAGGTCGTTCATTTTCGGCATGTTCTCGAGTCCACCCTCCTGGAGGGTGTTTGGCGCCCTACTCACTCAACGATTCGCGCGAGGAGTTCTTCTGTCATCGAGCACTGAGCTCGCGATAGGCCGCCACGAGCTTTTTGCCTTGCGCCGGCCACTGCAGCTCCGTGCCACGAGCCCTGGCCCGATCGGCCTTTGCTTGCCAATCCTCTGAGGAGCTCAGCAGCTCGGCTATCGGAGCCACATACGCTTCGACCGTGTCCTCGGTGACGGTCACGACGGCGTCTGCGCCGGTGACGCGTGTCTCGCGCAGGGCGGTGGCTACGACAGGTAGCCCGACGACTAGATACTCCATTATCTTGACCATCGTCGACCCGTTGTTGACATCGGTCGCGGCGGCTGTGTCGAGACCCACGTGGGCGGAGGCGAGCAGGCGTGGGACCTCCTCGAAAGGGACCCATCCCGTGATCGTAACCCGCTCGGAGATACCCAGCTCCCGGGCGTGCTCTTGCACTGCTTGGCGTTGCGGCCCGTCGCCGATGATCAGCAGCTCGGCGTCCAGTTGCCGATCCCCCACCAGCGCTGCCAGGATGTCCACGGTCCACTGCACGCGGTCCTGCACACCGATCTCGCCGAGGAACACGAGCCTGGCGCGACCCATGGGCGGTGGGGGTGAGGGCCGGTGCTCGGCGAACCACATAGGTGGGCTGTTGCGCACGATGACCACGCGCCGGGCGGCGGCTTGGATGAGCTTGCGTTGCGTGTCGTTGGTCGTCACCGTCAGATCGGCCACGCGCGCCGAGCGCTCGCGCATCCAGGCCAGCAGCGAACCGGCGGGCGTCGCGCGACCGAGCTTGGCGTGCAGCATGCCGGCAGCATCGTCGTGATGGTCGAACACGGTTGACCATCCTCGCCGCCGAGCGAGCCACAGCAGGGGAAAAAAGAAGTCGGGAGGGTTGTGCACGTGCAACGTCCCGCCGCGCCTGCGGGTCAGTCGCAGCAATACAAAGGGGGTGATGACGAAGCAGGCCAGGAAGTACTCGATCGCAGTGCCCAGCAGCTTGCCGTTGCCATCTGGGAGGGGGAACCGTGTTACACGCACGCCACGGATGGTCTCCCGAACGGGGCGATCGGCCTCGCGCGGAGCGAGGACTTCGACCGACAGGCCGGACTCGATCAGCGTCTCCGCCTCCATGCGCACGCGCGCGTCGAGCGGATAGTGACTGTTCTCGAGCACCATCACCACATCCGGGGCGCTCTGGCCGCGGACGCTCACGATTCGCCCTCAGCGATGAGCTCGATGTCCGATCCCGTCCACCTCGCCACGCCGTCGTGTCGTGGCGTAAGCCCCTGTACGCGTCGCCGCCACCACTGTGCAACGTCTCGCGGGAGCGCGACCCACACGTCATCACGCCGGGCGATCGCCTCGAGCAGGTCGCGGTAGGCGTCGCCGATCACCGGCCGGCCGAGGTATTCCTCGTCGGGATGCGTGAGCGCTTGAAACAGGCCGCCCGAGGAGACGACCGTGTCGAGCTGGCGCCGCCACAGGGAGGAGTCCCGATGGCCGAGGAGGGTGAACAGCGTATGGTCCTGCGGGGCGGTGTAGGGGAGCTCGACCACCTCGCCGTGCATGAACGGCCACACGGTCGCGGTTCCCCCCGGGATCGGCTCGTAGGGGTCTGAGTGGGACATCGTGCAGTCATAGGAAAACGGAAGCTCGGCCAGCCACTCGACGACGCGATGCGTGGCGGGCGAGCGAAAGCCGACGGCGCCGAATCGCCGGGCCGCCTCGCACAGCAGCGGGAGTTGTTGCTCGAATGCATCGCGGGAGGCGAACAGAGAGCGGTCGTGACGGATCGCGTGAGACCCGATCTCGTGACCGCGGTCGCTCAGCTGGGATACGAGCCCGCCATCGATCGGATACCAGTCGCTGACGATGTTGAATGAGGACCTGAACCCGTGCCGCTCCTCCCACTCCGCGACCGTTGCCGCCCGAGCGAGTCCATCCGCTGACTCGACGTCGTGGGTAAGCGTCACCGCCGCCCTAGATCCGTCCGGCCAGAACCACGGGAACCGCAGCGTCCCCACGCCTCGCTCGAGCAGCGCATCAGCGAACGCGATACGCATCAGGTCGGTACCGGCAGCATCGAACGGCCATGCCGGAAACACCGGATCGCCCTGCCGCGCGATCAGCCTGCGCCGCATCGCCAGCTGAGCGGAACGGGGGATCAGGCGCTTGAGCTCATAGAACACTCCAAGCGCAAACGGCGGCAGGCCGAGCGTGCGCTGATCGCGCCTCCAGCGTTCGAAGACCAATGCCTCATACCATTGGGCGGCATCGCGCGTGGCCAGGGCTCCCGCCCGCCGTTCCAGCTCGCTCCAGCGTTCCTCGCGCCAGCGCGCGATCAGCGCGCGATCGGAGGCTCCGAGCGCCGTAGTGTTCGAGTCCTCGACCAACGGACCGATCGTGCACGCCAGAGCGTTGTGGCTTGGGTGTGGGTCAGAGGTGCTCATCGGCGCTCGGCGTGGAGCATCAGGCGACGAACGGATACGCAAGCGAGCCGACGGTTCGCCCGACGAACACCGGCGTGCGTTGGATCACGGTGGTCAACAGTCGCCCCGGCTCGATCGTGTCGGGAAGCATGCTGGCGTCCGTGGCCGAAAAGTACGCGGGCTGCTCCTCGCCGCCCCAGTGCACCTTGTATTTGCGCAGCGAGGTGTTGTGCATGTCCGTGATCCCGAAGTCCATGGACTGCATGCCGCGAGCCTCGAGCTCCTGCAGGGCGGTCGCGAACGCCAGGTAGTTCGAGCGCAGGTTCTTGCCCTGCGCGTCCGACGCGCTGTACTTGAACGTGGCGTGACGGTCGCCGATGACGAAGATGGCGTTGGCCAGCAACTTCTCATTCAGGTACACGCCGATCGTCAGAGCTTGCTCGCGCTCGTGCAACTCCCACACTCGTGACCAGTAGCGGCGGGGCTGGGTCGGGGCGCCCAGTCGTGCGCGCGAGCAAGCGAGGAGGTCCAAGTTGGCACCCATGAACTCGCTGCGCGAGACGATCGGCTTCGCAGTAAGCCCAGCCTTGCATGCCAGTTTGATGTTCTGGCGGGTCTTGGACTTGGCGCCACGCAGAACGCCCTCGGCGCCCTCTGTCAGGTCGAGCACCTGCACCGTTCCGACCTGGCGTGAGGACCAGCCCGGGAGGTCGGTGTGCGTGCGGAGGAGGATTGGCTCGGCGCCGGCGTGCTTCGCTGCCTCGCTCAATAGTTCATCGCGGTGCGTGTCGTTGTCGGTGATCGGCTCGAACGTGTCCGTGAATGGAAGCGAGGTCCATCCCTTGCGCCATGGCAGCTTGCTATGGATCATCGGTAGTCCCGCTAGGATCGAGCCTTGTGAGTCGGTGAGCGCAACGATCTGTGCGTGCAGCCGGTAGGCGCCAGTGAGCGTGTCGAGCCACGCCGGATGTTGCAGCGGCGAGGTGGCGTGCTCGGTGGCAAACGTACGCCAGCCGTCGCTGTCGGGAGAAAGCACGGAGATGCTGGACGCTGCCTGCGTGTGGGTGGGACTCGGCACGGCTGGTTGACGCTCCTGTCTCGTCTTATCTCTCAGTCGAGACAGAACGATGTCGCGATGCCGGGTCTTGCGGTCGATTGCCCGGCTGCATGGAATGAACGAATGGGGTCAAAAAAAACGCCGAGCCCACCCCGTTGATTGGACACCGGCCTTCTTGTGCCGCCACTAACCCGCCAACTGCCGCCGAGAAGAAAGAGATCAGAAAAATGGAGTTTGCTCTCGCGATACGTGATCTTTGGAAGCGCCGTCTGCTGCTGGGGCTGGGCGTGCTAGTCGCCGCTGCCGCGGCGGCGTCCAGCGTCCACCACAAGTCGCTCCAGTATTCGGGCGCGAGCACGCAGGTGCTCGTGGACTCGTCGTCCTCGGTAATCGGCAACGCCTCGGAGCCATTCGAACCGCTGTCGGGGCGCGCGCAGGTGTACTCGAACTTCATGACCAGCCCGACGATCCTGGAAGCGATCGGCCGGCAGGTCGGCCTGGCCGGCGATCAGATCTACGCCGCCGGGCCGGTCGACGCGAATCTGCCGCGCGTTGAACAGGAGCCCACGGCCCTCAAGCGCAATGTCGAGATCACGGGGGAAACTAAGCCCTACCGGCTGAGCTTCGAAAACCAGGGGAACGTGCCGACGATCACGATCAACGCTCAGGCACCGACGACCAAGCAGGCGATCGCGCTCGCGAACGCGTCAGCGGTTGCTCTGGAGCGGTACGTCGCGGGCGTTGTGGCGTCTGACAAGATCCCGGCGCACTCGCAGGTCGCGATCCGTCAGCTCGGCTCTGCCAGCGGGGCGGTCGTCGACGGCGGGATCAGCAAGACGCTGGCGGCGATCGTGTTCATTGCGGTGTTCCTGTTGTGGTGCGTGTTGGTGCTCGTCGGCGTGCGGTTCCGCGAGACCTGGCGCGCCAGCGCCGCGCTGCAGGTGCAGCGCGAGGGCGATCTGGACGAGCTCGTCGAGCCTCGCGGGGTCTCTGAGGATGAGGCGCCTCGTGGTCGCAGCACCCGCCCACGCGACCTCGACGATGGCACGCCGCTCTACGTCCCCGAGCAACGCCCCGCTCCGGTTCCGGCGCGAATCCGCGGGTGAGCGCTTTGCTCACGCAGCCGGTCATCTAGCCATGAGCCAGACCGTCGTCGCAGCTCGGGCCGGGGACGTGCACTTGCCCGCGACGCCCAGGGACTCGCGCGAGCGAGAAGGGCCGGTCGAGGAGTCGGTCTCTGCGCCACGCGATGCCTTTCCTCATACCAGGCGGCCGCTCCCGTGGCTCCTGGCGGGCTTCGTGGCCATGCTGTTCCTGGTCCCGATCGACTCGACCGAACTGAAGGTCCACATCGGGGTCGACTCCAATCCCGACCGCTTGGCTGTGGTCATCCTCGTGCTGGCCTGGGTCTGGTTCGGGGGCGATCAGCGGGCGTTCCTGCGCACACGGCGGTCCAAGCTGTTCGTGACCGCGGCCTGCGTGTTCCTTGTGCTCGCCGTGGCGAGCCTCCTGTTCGACGCGCCCCGGATCATCAACCTGGGGGACTTTCAGCTCGCGGAGAAGCGTTTTGCGCTGCTCGGATCGTTCTTGATCCTCGGGTGGTTCACGCTCACCGCGCTACGCTGGGAGGACCTGCGTGGCTTTGCCAGCTATCTGATCGGGCTCGCCACGCTGATGGCGTTCGGCATGCTCGTCGAGCGTCACACGGGCTACAACGTCTTCTTCGAATTGGCTAGTGCGGTGCTCAAACCGATCGCCCATGTCTCGCCGCCGAAGACGGACATCCTCCCGGAATTGGGCTCCGAAGGCCGCGTCACCGTCGTGGGGCCGACGACGACTGGGCTCGCCGCCACGGCCATGTTCGCGATGGTGATGCCGTTCGCGCTGGTACGTGTCCTGGGCGCCACCTCGCGCAGGTCGTGGTGGCTGAACGCGGCCGCGTTCGCACTAATGCTGGGAGGCGCGTTGTCGACCGACCGCAAGACGGCGCTAATCGTCCCCGTCGCGCTGGTCCTCTACATCGGGTGGTATCGTCCGCGCCAGGTGCTGCGCTTGGCGCCGCTCGGCCTCGTCGTGCTCGTCGGCTTTGTCCACTTCGCCTCCCCAGGAGCGCTGGGAACGCTTCTCAGCATCAACTCAGCCGCAAGCAGCGACTCGACGACCCATCGCGAGGGGGACTTCACCGACCTCGCGCCCGATGTACTCGCACATCCAGTGCTCGGCCGCGGCTTCGGTACGCTCAACCCGGATCAGCAAAGTCAGTTTCGGATCAACGACGATGAGTACCTGGACGAGGTGTGGCAGGTCGGAGCCGCCGGACTCATCGCCTTCATCTGGATGATTCTTGCGCCGGTGGTGATGGCTCGTGCCGCGATTCGCACGCGCGGACCCACGGTCGCCTCTCTCGCGCTCGCGGCCTCTGGCGGATGTGTCGCGTTTCTGGTCGTCTGCGCCCTGTTCGATGCGCTGTCCTTTCCGCAGGCGCCGTATATGTTCTTCTTGGTAGCGGCGCTTACGGTGATCGCCGCCGCCGGACCGGAGGGGAACGTGGAACCATCTCGTGAGCTGGTGCGTAGACTCTCCGGCGGGCGGATGCGCGTGGCGGTGACATGAATCACCGGGGCATGGCTGGCGTGTGTCAGCGCTGATGCCGGGACGTGCGTGGAGAGCGTCCTCTGTCGGGCCGGGAATCCGTCCCACGATCCGTTCTACCGTTGCGACTCGCCCAAGGTAATTCTCCAACGAGGACTCAGGACGCGTGCGAATCAACATCGTGACGGGGGGAATCGGTCGTGACAGCGGCACCGCGGGCCACGCGATGTTGTTCGGGTACGCCAACGGCCTGCTGGATCGCGGCCACGACGTCGCGATCGTCACGACCGTCCCAAGCTACACGCCTCGGTGGTTTGACCTTCGCGCCAAGATCATCCAGCCGAAGAGGGTCTCGCTGCTCTCAGCTGGGCTCCGCACGGCGTTTCGCTATGGCGGCTTCCGCTTAGGATTGACCGACAACGCCGCCGTCAAGGAGGCACTCAACGAAGTCACGTCGGGCTTGGCCCCCTGGTCGGCGCTTCCCTACCGCCGCGCAAGCGGCATCGAACGCCTCCGCCTAACCATGCCACCCGCGGACATCACGATGGCGACCGGCGCGCCCTCCGCGCTCCCGGTGCTCCTCCTCGGGACGGGCGCCAAGGTCTACTTCATGCAGGGCTACGAGACCTATTTTCTCACCGAGGCCGATCCACAGTGGCAAAGCCTGTTCGAGCTCGAGGCCGAGTTCTCCTACAAACTGCCATTGCGCAGGATCACCAACTCGAGCTGGCTCGCGGACAGTGTCCGTCAGCGACATGGAGCGGAGTCCGAGTTGTGCCTGAATGCGCTCGATCATCAGAGCTTCTTCCCCGACGGACACCCGGCCGACTCGCCGCTGACGGTGGTCAGCTACTCCGGGCGCGGAGCGGCCTTGAAGGGATTCGCCGACGCGGCGGAGGCGATGCGGCTCGTGCGGGAGCGTCTTGGTGACGTGCGCTGGCGAGTCTTTGGGTCCGACGCCGAGATACCGCCCGAGAACCCGATAGCTCCGTATGAGTCGGTGGGCGTGGTCGACGCGCCGGCGATCCGTCGCCTGTACTCAGAAGCCCACGTTGCCCTCTGCCCAGCGTGGCATGACAGCTTCCCGATGTATCCGATGGAGGCGATGGCCTGCGGGTGCGCGGTTGTCACCACGCAGTTCGGCGTCGAGGACTACGCCCGGCACGAGCACAACGCGCTGCTCGTGTCCCCGCGCGACTCTCGGGCAATGGCAGAGTCCATTGTGCGTCTTGGCAGCGACGTTGCACTACGGGCCCGACTGATTGATCAAGCCCGTCGAGATGTCCAGGATTTCACCTGGGAGCGATCACTCGATCGCATGGAGGAGTTGCTGTATCGATTTCGCGCTGACGACGAGGCCAACCGCAACGCGCAACCGTCGGAGTAATCCTGTTTATCCTGCCGCAACGACCGCAACGGTCGGGTAATCCTGCTCATCCTGCGTGAGCCGCTGCCGTGAGCGTCTCACTGGTTTGGGTGCGCGGCGGGCAGGCGGCGGGCTGGCTCGGTGTTCGGCCCTCGGCCTTGGGGAGCTGTTGCTCTCACCACGCCCCTCGTGCGCCCAGAACCGCGGGCACCGTACGCGCCAGGATACGGAGGTTGAGCCACAGCGTCCGCCGGCATGCGTATTCGACGTCGAGACGAACCATCTCGTCGAGCGTAACGCTGGAGCGGCCGCTCACCTGCCACAGGCCGGTGATCCCGGGCTTGACGGCAAAGCGGTCAAACCACTCGGGAGGGTAGTGGTCCACCTCGTAGGGGATCGGCGGTCGCGGGCCGACGAGGGACATGTCGCCCCGCAGGACGTTCCACAGCTGGGGAAGCTCGTCGAGGCTCGAACGCCGCAGGAGGCGACCGAAGCGAGTGACGCGCGGATCGCCGACCATCTTGTAGTAGGGACGCGGCCCATCGTGCTCGTCGCTGGGGTCGTCCTGTCCCTCGATCTCTCCGGCCGCCTCGCGACTGGGGATGTCGTAGCGAGGCGATTCGCCTTTGATCAGCCCGAGCACGAACTCGCGGTGCCGATCGTGCGCTACGCCGACTCCCATAGAGCGGAACTTGTTGACCATGAACGGCTTGCGAGCGCGCCCGATGCGCTGCTGGCGAAAGATGGCAGGACCAGGGGAGTCCAGCCTGATAGCGATGGCGATCAGGGTGAGCAGAGGCGCCATGAGCAGGAGCAGCACCGCCGAGCCGACGATGTCCAGAGCCCGGCAGCTGACGTCGACGAGCCGGCCGCCATTGCATGGCACGGGGATCACCGGCGTATCGATGCCTATGCTCGATGATGAGATGCGCTGATCGGCCGTGGTAGACGACACAGCAAAATAACGCATGTGCACGGAACGAATTTACGTAGTGCTTAAACCAAAACCTCGGACAGGACAGTCCGCGCGAGAACCGACCCGTATGCGCGCGTATGCGTGAGCCGGCCTGCAGCTGGCGCGAGGACATAAGAACCACTGGCGATCGCGCGTTCCTTTTCCACGATATGCGCGCCAAGCCCGGACGGCCATACCTCGGCTCCCGGCTCGGCCGGAGGGCGTCCGCTGCTCCCGCGTCGCTGAGGAATCGACAGGCATGAGCGGTGAGGCAGGCATGAGCGGTGACGGACTGTCAGAGGAGCAGCTCCGCGAGGCGGCCGCGCACGGTATCCGTTGGTCTGCAATCGCTCGTCCGACGGTCGAGGTCATCCAGCTGGGCTCGATAGTCATTCTGGCGCGCCTGATCGTGCCTGCCGAATTCGGTCGCTTCGCTATAGCCCTCGTTGTCCAGGAAGTGGCGTATGCGGTCGGTGGAGCCGGGCTCAACGCCGCGCTGGTCCAGCGTAAGGCTCTGGGACGCGAGCATCAACAGACCGCGATGGCGATGGGATTGATTGTGGGCCTCACGCTGGCTGTCCTGACGCTGGTCGCGGCGAGCTTGATCGTCGTCCCGATCTTTGGTGCTCGCACAGCGCTGTTCGTCCGGCTCTTGGCGCCGCTGGGTCTCCTTGCCGCGCTGAACACCGTGCCGATGTCCGCCCTGCAACGGCGGATGGCCTTCCGGCGCGTGAGTGAGATCGAAATACTCAACACCGTCGTTCGCGTAGTCGTCTGCATCGGCCTGGCGCTCGCTGGATTGGGCGGCGAGGCGCTGGTACTCGGCTTGATTGCCGGCTTGGTTGCCGGCTTGATCGCCGCCTGTTTAAGCGCGCCGCCACCCCTGCCGCGTCTGCGGCGTGCGGCTGCACGCGAGTTGCTGGACTATGCAGTGCCCGTGACGCTGGCCTCGATCAGCTCGCTCGGCTTCAGTAACGTCGACTACTTGATCATCGGAGCGCGCCTGGGCCCGTTGCAGACTGGTTACTACTATCGCGCTTACACGCTGGCCGTCGAATATCAGAGAAAGATCGCAATTGTGATGAACCAGGTCGGCTTTCCGATTTTGGCGCGCACTGGCAGCAAGGCTGAGTTTGGTCAGCTGTACCGAATGATGATCCGTTTGCTGACGGTCATGCTTTTCCCACTGCTGGTGTTACTGGTAATCGCCGCGCCGGTCATCGTCCCGTTCCTCTTCGGCCCTCATTGGGCCCCGGTTATAGCGCCCGTGCAGATTCTCGCATTAGGCGGAGCGTCGACCATCATCTTCAACGCTGTCGAAACGGCATTCCTGGCGACCGGCCGCGGCAGCGCGCTCTTCGGCTTCGGGACGGCCAACTTCATTGTGTACGGGGTCTCGGTGTGGCTGGTCGCGCCGCTCGGCATCACGGCGGTTGCCATCGACGCTGCGGTCATACATACATTGTTTGCGATCATCGCCTACTGCCTGATGCTGCGCGGCTCGACCGAACGCCCGATACGCCGTCTGTGGAGTGACGTCGCGCCTGCCGCGGTCTCCTGTCTGGGGCTTGTCGCGGTGGCGCTGCCGGTGAGCCTTGCTCTGAGCGCCCTGCGGACGCCTGCGTTCCTGTGGCTGACTGTGCTCGGGATCGTCGCGGCGCCGCCCTACCTGTTGACCCTGCGCACATGCTTCCCGGCGGCGTGGCGCGCTCAGTGCACGGCCTTGGAGCGCATTCTGCCCAGCCACCGGCGACTGAACGGCGTAAAGCGCCGCCTGGAGGCAGCCGCGGCCGTTCACTGAAGCATGTCGGTGAGCGGGCCGCGGCCGTTCAGCGAATCGCTGGATCGTATTTTGTGTAGATGCCGCGAGATCGTCGCCTGGCAGCTTACGTATTGGCCGGAGGCATATGACCTGAGAAATGCCCTTTGTGGAGGTCCACCGCACGGGAGAAATGCCAGCCATCCCCCGTTATGTGGGCATGACCGATGAAATCCGCCAGATCATCAACGACCACGGCCGCCTGCCGATCGACATCGCGACCCTCGCGCCCGACGCCGATCTCTACCAGGCTGGTATGAGCTCCCATGCGAGCGTCAACGTGATGCTCGCGCTCGAGGACCACTTCGACATCGAGTTCCCCGACCGGATGCTCACTCGCGACGTGTTCGAGAGCATCGCCTCGATCGAGGCGGCGGTGAGCGAGCTGCGTTCCAGCGCGGTGCCCTCGTGAGCATCTCGGTCGATCGCGACCGCGCCCTGCTCGACGCCATCGGTGCGATCGCCGATGAGACCGCGGCGCCGAATGCCGCCGCGGTCGACCGTGAAGCGCGTTTCCCGGCCGAGACGATCGCGGCGCTGCGCGAGGAGCAGGCGCTGTCCGCTTTCATCCCAACTGAGTTCGGCGGGGGTGGCGTCGCCTTTGAGACGATCGCCGCCGCTTGCTTTGAGCTGGGACGCCGCTGTGGAGCGAGCGCGATGGTCTACGCGATGCACCAGATCCAGGTGATCACAATCGTCCGCCATCTCGACGACGCGCCCTGGTTCGAGGAGTATCTGCGCCGCGTGGCCGCCGAGCAGCGCCTGATCGCATCTGTCACCTCCGAGGTCGGCACAGGCGGGGACATGGGCCGCTCGGTGGCCGCCCTGACGCCCACGGCGGAAGGGCGCTGTGGCTTTGAGAAGCAGGCGCCAACCGTCAGCTACGGCGAGTACGCCGACGATCTGTTCGTGACGCTCCGTCGCGCCCCCGACGCAGAGCCGAGCGATCAGGTGATCGTGCTCGCTCACAAGGATCAGGTCGAGCTCGAGCAGACGGGCACGTGGGACCCGCTGGGTATGCGCGGAACGTGCTCGCCCGGGTTCGTCGTGAGCGGGGAACTGCTGCCCGAGCAGGTTCTCGCCACCGCGTTCACCCGCGTGTCGGCCGAGTCGATGTCTCCCGTCTCGCACATCCTCTGGTCGCATCTGTGGCTTGGTATCGCGACCGATGCGTTTGACCGCGCCCGCGCGTTCGTGCGCGCCGCCGCCAAGAAAAGCCCGGGGGAGACGCCGCCGGTGGCGCTGGCGCTTTCACATCTGATGAGCGAGCTCTCGCTGCTGCGCGCCGAGGTGGGCTCCGCGCTGAACGACTTCGTCGAGGCCTCTGAGGAGCCCGGCCGCGAGCGTCTCTCGACGATGGCTTCGGCGCTGCGCTTCAACAACCTGAAGATCGCCGCCTCCGAGCAGGCTCCCAAGGTCTGTCAGAGCGCGCTTGGTGTGTGCGGGATCGTGGGCTTCAAGAACGACACGCCGTTCAGCGTCGGGCGTCATCTGCGCGACACGATGTCCGCTTGTCTGATGATCGCCAACGAGCGCATCCACCAGACCAACGCCGGCCTGCTGCTGATCGCCAAGGACGTCTAATGCCGGTCGGTCTGCCGGCCAGCCCCGATCGAGTCATGGGCCTCGTGAGTCTCCTGGGTTTGGATCCCGCGACGTATAGCTCGCATGCGCTGCATGGGCCTGATCGGACGTATGGGGAAACCAACTGCTACACCGACATCCTGATCGAGCTGCTCCATGCCCGCGGCGCGGAGCCCCTCGCGGCGATGGGCTGCACCTTGCGGATGGACTTCGAGGGCGATCAGTGGACGTTCTTCAAGCCTTTTCCCGGGGACCTCGAGCTGCTGTTCGGAATCGACGTGCACGAGATGCAGCCTTATCGGCCATTACCCGAGCAGGCGGCTGAGCAGCTCGCTCGAGACCGGACGTTGATCGTCGAGCTGGATTCCTGGTATCTGCCCGATACAACGGCAACGGCCTATCGCTGCGAACACGTCAAGAGCTCGGTCGCGATAGAGGGCATCGACCTGGCCGGTGAACGGCTGCGCTACTTCCATGGGACCGGTCTCTATGAGCTCGCCGGCGAGGACTACCGTGGCGTTTTTCGCCTCGGTGGAGACTTCTCAGAGGACGTTCTGCCTCCCTACACCGAGCTCGTACGCTTCGACGCCGGTCCGTGTCTGCGCGGGGCCGAGCTACACGACGCCGCGCGCACGCTCCTGCGCGGACATCTCGCTCGCCGTCCGGCCAGTAACCCCTTCGCGCGCTTCGCCGTCCAGCTCGAGCGTGACCTGCCGCGCTTGTTGGACGGTGACGCGAGCGACTATCACGCCTACGCGTTTGCGACCGTCAGGATGGTTGGCTCGGCATTCGAGGTGGCCGCCTCTCAAGCGGAGTGGCTGTTGGGAGACGCCGCCGGTCCCGCCTCGCGGGCGCTCCAGCGAATCGTCGAGGGCTGCAAGGTCCTCTCGTTCAGGCTCGCACGCCGCCGGGCCTTTGAGCCCGAGTCGGCGCTCTCAGCGCTGGCAATGACCTGGGATGAGGCGATGGAGCTGCTCGATGCCGCGATCGCCTGAGCAGCTCATCGCGCCAAGGGAGCGGGCATCCTTCCCCCAGGCGCGAGCGATGTATCTGCAAGAGGAGTCTGGTGCGCCGTTCTTCGCCGTCCTGCACAGCGGTGCGACCCCAGTCAAGCAGACCGCGGTGCTGCTCTGCCCACCGTTCGGCTGGGAGGACATGTGCAGCTATCGCAGCCGTCGCGAGTGGGCTGAACACCTGGCGCGGGCCGGGCACATGACCCTGCGAATTGATCTTCCCGGGAGCGGCGATAGCGCGGGCTCCCCGACCGATCCAGGGCAGCTGGAGGATTGGACGCAGGCCGTGGACACAGCGGCATCGTGGCTGCGGCGCGCCGCAGGCATCAGGCGGGTGACGGTGATCGGCCTCGGCCTCGGCGGGATGGTGTCCTGTCGGGCCGCGCTAGAAGGCGCGTCGATCGACGAGCTCATCCTGTGGTCTGTGCCTGCCCACGGTCGCAGGCTCTTGCGAGAGCTGCGCACGTTCTCGGCATTTGAGGTGGCGAACATGCCCGACCCCGCCCTCGCTCCCGACCCCAACGCCAACGCCCACGAACCCGGACCGAGCGCTGACCCGGCGGACGACGGGACGCTGGTGGCCAACGGCTATCTGCTGAGCGCCGAGACGGTGCTGGCGCTGGAGCGCCTCGACCTCCAGGAGGTGGAGCCTTCTGGGCTTCAGACACGACGAGCGCTGCTGCTGGGACGCGATGGGTTGAAGGTCGACAAAGCCCTGCCCGCGGCGCTCGAGCAGGCCGGTGTCGCGGTGACGGTGGCGGACGGACCGGGTTATGGCGCGATGACCGTGGAGCCGCAGGACGCGCGCGCGCCGAGCGAGGTGTTCGAGCTCGTGAGCTCGTGGCTTTCAGAGGGAGATCCGCAGCCTGGTGAGGGCGTGCCGGAGAGGGCGGACACGTCCCCCCCGAGCGAACCGAGCGAGCAAGAGGAAATCGTGCTCGACTACGTAGGCGTCGCGCTGCGCGAGCGGCCGGTGATCTTCGACGGCCCCGACGGGCAGCTCTTCGGAGTGCTGACCGAGCCGCTCGGCGCTTGCCGGGGGCTGACGGCCCTGCTGCTGAACGCGGGGCCGCAACGCCGGACCGGGCCCAACCGCATGTGGGTCGAGATCGCGCGCCGCTGGGCTGCGAGCGGCGTCCCGACGCTGCGGCTGGACGCGGCTGGAATTGGCGATTCAGACGGCGATGCCGCGGCGCTCACGCGGGTCACGGAGTTCTATAAACAGGCGTATGTCGAGCAGGCGCGCGCGGCGCTCGAGCTACTCGCCGAGCGCGGGCTTCCAGAACGTTTCGTGGTGCTTGGCCTGTGTGCGGGGTGCTACTGGGCGGCGAACGCGGCGCTCGCCGACGATCGAGTCGCGGCCGTGATCATGCTCAACCCGCGCACGCTCGTCTTCGACGAGTGGCGACACGCGCTCAGGCGCACGCGCCATCTCAGAGAGAGGATGCTGCGGCCATCGACGTGGCGCAAGGTCCTCAGCGGCGATATCAGGCTCGCGAAGCATCTCGAAACGGGGCGCACGCTGATCGGGCGGGCGGCGAGCCGGCCGAGGCGCGCACACGGGCCCGCCACTTCCGAGCACAAGCAGGGAACGGCGAGCGAGCAGATCGCAGGCCTCTTCGATGCGCTGAGGGATCGTGATCAGCGCGCGCTGCTCCTGTTTACAGGCGAGGAGGTGCTGCACTCCGAGCTCAGCCGCAACGGCATGCTCGACCAACTGGCGGATCGCTGGCCAAACATCGAGCTTGCGCTGCGAGGAACCTCAGTCGACACGCATACGTTGACCCCGCTGTGGCTGCAACGGCATGTTCACACGCTCCTCGACCGTGTCCTCGAGGACGAGCTCGAGCGCTCGCCCGAAGCGTGAAGGACGAGCTCGAGCCGCTCGCCCGAAGCGTGAGTTAGTCCCAGAGCATCTCCGGCAAGCCCGTCAGGCGAATGCCCACATGGGTGTCGTGACGGATCTTCACGGCGATCATCAGGGCCGTCAACGACTCGGTGATCCGCGCCATCTCGAGGGGTCCGCAATCCACGCAGCGCAACCCGCCGATCCGCTCGAGCAGGCTCGCCGCCTCGCGCTTGTCCTCGCGCGAGTCGCCGCAAACGAACACGTCCTGCTCCAGCGGATGGTCGAGATCGCCGAGCGAGGCGGCGCTGACGGTGTGCAGGGCCGAGACCACGCGCACGCCCGCGGGCACCAGTTCCAGGGCCTGCTCGGCGGCGGAGCCCTGCCACACCCCGAGCATCCGCGTCGGCCCCCCACCGACGGCCGCCGCCAGGGGAACGGTCGCGTCGATCAGCAGCTGGCCCGGTCTCAGGACCTCCTTCAGGGAGTGCAGCGTTTCGTATTGGCAGCTGAACGGCACGCTCAGGATCACGGTGTCCGCCGCGCGCACCGCGCGCTCGTTGTCGCACCCGGAAAACGAGCCTCCCGGAACCGCCTCGCGCGCACGCTCAACGGTCTCCGCCATGCGATCGGCGTCGCGGGAGCCCACCACAACCGGCACTCCCGCTTGCCCGAGCCTGACGGCGAGGCCGAAACCAAGCGCACCTGAGGCGCCGACGATCGCCACCGGATCGGTGGCCCGTGCGTTGCCAAGGTCGATACCCGCAGTCCAGCCGGCTGCGGGGGTGCAGCTTGGCACGGTGGCTGGGTAGCGCTCCTTCAGCACAGCGCCACCTCATCGCCGTCTCCGACCTGCAGGCGCATCGCGCGCGGCATCGAGAAGTCACGGAAAATGCGTGCCTCCCGGCCGACGATGCTGGCGACGAGGCGCCCACCCACGTGGAGCACGCTCGCGTCGGCGAGCACAATCGAGCGCTCCAGCTCGGCGCCTTCGATACGAACACGCTCGGCGATCGAGGTGTGCGACCCGATGTAGGAGTCGGCGATCAAGGCGTCGGCGCCGATGATCGCCGGTCCGACGATGATGCTCGAGCTCACACGACGCTGTGGGGTGGATCGAGACGGGTCCCTCGAAGCGGTTGTCGTCTGTTGCCGCCGCGGTGCTATCGGGATCCATCGCGTCGAGCATCATCCGGTTCATGTCGAGTAGGTCCAAGGCATCGCCGGTGAAGTGGCGCCACTTTTGTACGGCTCGCATCTGAACGCGCCCGCCGCCCCGCGTCAGCCGCTCGGTCAGAGCCGTGAAATCGAGCGTCTGCGCCGCGCGCTCGGGACTGGCCAGACGCTGCAGAGCGCTCGGACCGAGCAGGCACACGCCGGCAACGCTCTCTGGCGCGGACGCCAGGACTTCCTCGGTGGCGGTGAGTAGGGGCCGTGGCACCAGCCTGAGTCGCTTGACCTCGCGACCTTCGCCTCCGAGGAGCAGCAATGCGTCCGAGGACTCCTCGCGCAGCGTCTCGAGGAACAACCCAAGCGGCTGCCCCAGCAGGCCGTCGGCGCGGTGCAAGATGCATGGAGCGTCGCCCACGAACTCGGCGGCGGTGAGCAGTGCATCCTCATCCCTGCCCGGCTCATGCGTCAGGTAGCGGATCTCTACACCCGGCGGTCGCTCGCACTCGATGCAGCCGGCGATCTCTTCGCTCACGTCGTATGGCGCGATCACGGCGACCTCGATCACGCCCGCCTGCTGCAGCGCGTCGAGCACGTGGCAGACGATTGGCCGGTTGGCCACTCGTTGCAGCGAGGTCGCGCGCGTCGCGCCGAGCCATGGACCCGTCCAGCGGGTCGCGCTGGGAACGACGACTACACCCTTTGCAAGCATGCTAAATCAACGTATGGAGCGGGCCGATACTCCCGTTCGCCGGCAAATTGCACGGCTCTGCAGTGGAGTCTCACGCGGCGGCCGACGCGACGCGCGGGGCAAATTCCAGCGGTGCGCCGTTTTCGCGCATCGAGGCTTCCGCCATCTCGACGGCTGCCACGATCTCCACGCCGAGCGCGAGATTCGAGCGTGGTTCCTCGCCCGTGCGGATCGCGTTCGCGAAGTCCTGCAGCTCGAGGCTGAGCGGCTCCTGCGGTTGCACGCGTGGGATCACCACGTCGCCCGTGCGGCAGATCAGCTGGTGCTCGCCGAAGTTGGCGGGCGCCGCGACGTCCATGCCGCGGTCATACACGCGGATCGGCTCGTCCGCGGCGGTGTCGTCGTACTGCACCATGCGCTTTGAGCCGACGACGATCATCTGGCGGACCTTGCGCGGGGCCAGCCAGGAGAGCTGCACGTTGGCGGTCGAGCCGCCGGCGAACGTGAGCGTCAGGAACGCGGTCTCGGCGATGCCTTCCTGGAACACGCTGCTTCCCGACGCGGCGACTTCGAGGAGGGGCTGATCGAGCCAGTAGAGCAGGATCGAGAGATCGTGCGGCGCCAGGTCGCAGACGACGCCGTCGCTCTGGTACTTGCCGAGGTTCATCCGCGAGGAGGTGATGAAGTGGATGTCGCCGATCACGCCCGTATGAATCAACTCGCGCACGGCGTTGACCGCCGGGCTGTAGATGAAGGTGTGGCCGGGCATCAGCACCAGCCCAGAGGATTCGGCGAGGTCGGCCAGCTCCTGCGGCGTCGCACAGGCGCGTGGCGAGTGGCTTCTCGACGAGCACGTGCTTGCCCGCTTCCAGTGCCCGCTTGACGATTGCGTAGTGGCTCTTTGGCGGAGTCGCGACGATCACCGCCTCGACCGTCGGATCGCACAGAACGGCGTCGAGCTCCTCGACGGCGCGCGCCTGCGGATGGCGGTTACAGAACGCGGCCAGCTGGGCAGGGTCGCGGTCGCACAGGGCCTGCAGCCCGAGCTCCGGGCGCTCGGCCACGTTGCGGGCGAGATTCGGGCCCCAGTAGCCGTAGCCGACGATCGCCGTGCCGATCGGCGCCGACCGAGGCACGATGCGCTCCCTGGCCGGGAACTCCGCGATCGTGGCGCTTGTGCCATCGAACATGACTCAGCTCACCCCTGACGGGCGGGGTGCGCTAGCAGCGGATGGATGTGACGTCGTATATGTGTCCATGATCTCGATATCCGGTTAACGCGCTTGCGTCGCTCGGTCTTCCGCGAATGCGAGAACCGCGGCCGAGACCTGCTCGGATTCCGCGTCGGTCATGCCCGGGAACAGCGGCAGCGAGCAGATCCGCAGCGCGAGCTCCTCGCTCACCGGGAGGCTGCCGGGGCCGAGACCGAGATGGGCGTATGCGTCGGTGAGGTGAATCGGGATTGGGTAATGGACCGCCGAGGCGACGCCCCACTCTGACAGGTGGGCGCGCAGCGCATCGCGCTCCTCGCGTGCGCACGACGAACAGGTGGTAGACCTGATCGGCGCCGTCGAACGGGGCTCTGACCGGATCGATGATCGTCGTGTCGAGGCTCTGCAGGCGCTCGCGCAGTGCGGCGCCGAGCCGGCGGCGGTCGTCGTTCCAGCCCTCCAAGCGGCTCAGCTTGTGCCGCAGCACGGTCGCCTGCAGCGCGTCCAGGCGCGCCGTGGTGCCCACCATGCGGTGGTGGTAGCGCGGCTGCTCGCCGTGTGAGCGCAGCAGGCGCACGCGCTCGGCCAGGTCGGGATCGGAGGTGACGACCGCCCCTCCGTCACCCCACGCGCCGAGGTTCTTGGTCGGGTAGAAGCTGAAGCAGCCAAGCGCGCCATGTGAGCCGACCGGCCGACCGCGGTAGCGCGCGCCGTGGGCCTGGCAGGCGTCCTCGATCACGTGGATGCCGGCGCCGGCCGCCAGCTCCAGCATCGGCTCGAGATCGACGGTGGCGCCGAACAGATGCACGGGGATCACGCAGCGCACGCGCGGGTTGAGATTGTCGGCGACGATCTCCGCGGTCAGCAGATGCGAGTCGGGATCCACGTCCACCAGTAGCGGTGTCGCGCCGACCGCGCTGACGGCCTCCGCCGTTGCGATGAACGAGTTGGTCGGCACGATCACCTCGTCGCCGGGACCGATCTGCAGCGCGCGCAGCGCGAGCGCGAGCGCCTCGGTGCCGGAGGAGACGCCGATCGCGAAGTCGGCTTCGCAGTAGGCGGCGAACTCTCGCTCGAATGCCTCGACGGGCTCGCCGAGCGTGAACGCGCCGCGCTCGGCCACCTCGCGCACCGCGCCCAGCAGCTCCTCCAGCAGCTCGGTGTCGGCGAAGTCCAGCCGCATCAGCGGGACCGAGGTCTGCTCGCGGGGTGGGCTCGCCAGGGGGGCGGCGCTCAACATGCGACGCTCACCGGCACGTTTGCGCTCGTCGACGGTGCCGAGCCGAGCCGGCTGAGCTCCAGCTGGAGCGCTCGCCGGCCGCGATGCTGCAGGCCGTGGACGGAGCTTTCCGAGCGGCCCATCCGCTCGGCGATCTCAGGCGGTGAGAGTCCGACGACGTGGCGCATGATCATCACGCTGCGCTGCTCCTCGGGCAGTGATCGCAGCGCCGCGTGAAGGTCTCGCGCATGCTCGCGCGCGTCCTCGTCGCGGCTGTGGCTGTTGGCGTCGAAGACCTCTTCGGTCGGTGTCGGGCGGCGCCTGCGCAGATGATCCAGCGCGACGTTGCGGGCTAGCCGCAGCAGCCAGCCGGAGAACGGCACGCCCTGATCCTGGTACTTGAGGATCACCGTCATCAGCTTCAGGAACACGTGCTGGGTGAGGTCTTCGGCCTCCTTGTCGTCACGCACGATGCTGCGCAGGTAGCCGTAGACGTTGCCCGAGTAGCGGATGTAGAGCAGCCGGATCGCGTCACGATCTCCCTCCTTGGCTCGCGCGATCGCCAGGCGCACTTCCCGCTTCGCCTCCGGCGACTCGTCGAGAGTCGTGCGAGGGCGTAAGCCCACGTGTCCCTCTTCAACATTGATGTGACCGAGCACTAGACACCTCCCCATCCTTGGGTTCCATGTGGCTGAGCACCAGATACCTCCCCATCCTTGGGTTCTGCGTTCTGGATGACTGCATGTTCATGTTTCCGGAGCACGATGATGGGGTAACGGTGGGAGTCCCACAATGGTCCGACCGTCGCGACTTGCGTTCAGGCGATGAACGTGCCGCTCCGCCGTCCGGGCGAGAAGGAGCCGGTCAGTGGCCCGAAGCGGAGTGCTCAGATGCTGCGCTGGGCGGAGCTTGCGAGCCCCGCCCAGTATTGATAGACGCGCACCCGCAGGCCGCTTGAGCCGAGCGCCGCTGGCAGCCTGATCGAGTAGCGGTTGAAGCGGTTGAGCGTGAACAGAGCTCGGTAGCGCAACCGGCTGCCTTGGAATGCTTCGAGCTCCATGTAGTCCCCGACAGGTCCGGACCCGCTCGCCAGCACGTGGCCGGCGTGTTTGCGCAGGCTCAGGGTGATCGGACTGACACGGCCGAACGGCGAGCGGAGCACTCGGGAGAACGCGGTGAATGCCGGCTTACGCGCGCCGCTTGCCGACAGCACGCCGAATTCTTCCTGGGGGGAGTCCTGCAGCTTGTAGAGCACCGCGGCGGCGATGTAGGCGGTGTGGGCAAGTCCGCGGATGGTGTTGGCCAGATTGGTTGCCTGGATCTGCGCGGTGACGCATCCCTGTTCCTGCTGAGTGCGCTGTCGTGGGTAGCAACTGCTCCAGCCGAACTCGTCGAGCCACAGCGGCTTGGTATCGCCGTTGGCCATTTGCACTTCGTGGATCGCGCGCAACGAGGCCAGGGTCAGGGTGTAGAAGTGCACGGCCAGACCGTCGTAGTAGCCCTTGATCCCGGCTGCGTAGAGGGCACGCAGAAAGACTCCGTTTGCCCCGACGAGTGAGCCGGCGAGCACAGGCACGTTCGGGTTTGCCTGCTTGATCGCCGGATAGGCGGCCCTCAGGATGGCGGCGTAACGCTGGGGCTTTTCCGGGCCGGCAAAGTAGAGCTGATTGGCCTGGTCGGGCTCGTTCCAGACCTCGATCGCCGCCAGGCGCGTTCCATAGCGCTGGGCCAGGTAGGCGACGAAAGTGGCGTAGTCGGCGGGATTGCTCGGAGGCCAGGCGTTGGCTTGACCTGGCTGTCCGGGGATGCACGCGCGTAGCAGCGACACCGGGGCCGAGGAGGCCCAGCATGGAGTGCTGTCCACCACCATGATTACGTGGATGCCGTCGGTCGCCGCGTCGCTGACTAGACGGTCGGCGAACCCCAACGCGCGTGGTTCGATCTGACCAGGTCCAGTCGGCTCCAAGGCGGACCACGGCACTTCGCTGCGCACGATCTTGGCGTGTAGCGCCTGTGCCTGGGCGATCGTTTGGTCGGCTTCCTGAAGAGGTCTGGGTCCGACGCCGATTATGTTCACGCCGCTCAGGGGTGCCGTGGCAGAAGAGTGCGCGCTTGGTGCACGCTTGGCGTCACCGGCTGGCGCGAGCCACGCGAGGATGCACAGCCCCAGCGTCAGCGAGAGGAACACGTTGTGAGGCCGTCCAGTCATGTGCGTGCGCGGGTGTCCTACCCTGGTGCGCGGGCATCCTGCCATCCCCACACGATAGTCGCGGGCGCTCACACCGGCGCAAGCACTCGTTCAGCTCATCCAAGTAGGCTGCCCGTCGCCATGTCTCCATTCTGGATCTGGACGCAAATCGCGATCGTCGTGTTCGTACTGATCGGCATGATCATTGCGATCACGAAGCTCGCCTGAGATCAGGTGGGGCGCGTGAGTGCAAGCTTCGGTCACCGGCTGAAAATTGCTGCTGATCCGGGCACCTGGACGGCACTGGCGAGCAACGCACGCTGGCGCCGCGATGGGCCGTGCCCAACGCCGAGCGTGCAGCTGGCGCCAGGGCCACGGGCGATTGTGCGCTGGCCGCTTCAATACGAGCATCCGTTGGCCGGGATCTTTACTCGACCGATCAAAGAAGGCTTCGATGCGGTCGCGTCGGTCGTCGCGGCCGACATCCCCCAAGCCTACAAGGGCATTGTGATGATCGAGATCGATCACGGCGATGGACCCCGACGCGTGGCCATCGATTTCTATGATTTCACCTTCGTGAACGCCCAGTGTGCGGCTGAGGTTGATACATACTTCAAGCTTCAGTACCAACCTGGTGGCTACCCTGAGTTCGCCAACGTACAGCGTGGCGGTTATGTCACCGACAAACCGTTTCTCTACGCTCATTGGTGTCGTCTGCGGGCGTTGCGCCACCAAGCCCGGCCAACGTCCGATGTCTTCGGCCGCTTCGGTTTGAATTTCGCGGGCCCAGTCAGAGAGCCCGCAATCCAAATGATGCAGTCCGAGCGGCGCATCGTCTATTCAGGCGGTACGCGCCGGACTCAACACAGCCGCTACCTGCGCGAGATGGCTCGCGCTCGTGTCTGCGTCGACCTGCCCGGTCAGGGGCCGTTCTGCTGCCGACTCATCGAGGGTCTCGCGATGGGCTGTTGTATCGTCGCGGCGAGACATGCTGGTGAGATGCCAGTGACGCTGCGAGACGGGGTTGAGATTGTGTATTGCGAGGAGGACTTGAGCGACCTTGCCGATCTGTGTGTCGCCTACGCGCAGGACGGAAGCAAGCGGGCCCCGATCGAAGCAGCTGCTGCTCGATATTTTGACGAGAATCTCCATCCGGTGCGGATGGCGGAAAGGTATCTGCGGATCGCCGGCGGATCTGGTTGCCGGTGACTCTTGGTCAACCAACTGCGCGGATAATCACGAACGCGCTACGTGGAGGGCAACCGTGAGCGGGTGAGGCTCTTGGCGCGGGTCGCTAACTCGCGCATGATGTCCGGCGCGAGAACCGCCAGCAACCCGAGATATGTGGCTACTCCCAAAAGCGCCTCTGCGACGAGTAGGGCCAGTCCCTCGGCTGTTCCGTGACGGTCGGCGTGGACGACGAAGTGCTCTAGAGAGAAAAGCGCCCCAGCCATCACTGATGCGGCAATCGCAGCGGGCCAGATCTCGCGTTGCATGCTCTTCAGAGGTATGTCGAGCGCGCTGTTCATCCCCCAGACTGCGTACGCCGCGACGCCGATTGCGCTCACAGACATCCCGATCGTCACTCCGACGAGCCCAAAGGGCACCAGCGCTCCGACGCAGATCGTCGTGAGAGTGAGCGAGGTCCCGTGCATGCGGGGAAGCATGTCGGGCCGGCCGTGGGCCTTCCACGCCTCGCTTGCCAATGAGTCCAGCGAGAGGGCCGCACAGTAGCCCGCCAGCGCCATCGCGCCATAGCCCGCTTCCCGCCATGTCTCGCCGAAGATCAGGACGACGGCCGGTGTGCCCAGTGGCACGAGCAACATACTGACCGGGAACGTCGTCGCGGACACCCACCGCAGTGATCGCAGGACCGCCAACTGGAAGCGCTCCTGCTCGGCGGCGATCCGCGAGAAAGCGGGTAGCAACACGTAGCCTCCGACGTTCACCATCGCTTTCAACGGCTGTGTAGCGACACGCGCTGAATACGTGTACTGGCCAAGAGGCCCCGCGCCCGCAAAGCGCCCGAGCGCGAGGACAGGGATTTCCAGCGCGACGCGCCGCATGAACTCGGCGAGCAGGACCGGGCGACCGAAGCGCGTCAGCTCGCGCCACATGCCGATCGAGGCTTGTCTCGGTCGTGGTCGCCAGCCGGCGAGCGCCCACGCGGCCACGACTCCGACGAGTGCTCCAGCGTAGGTGCCGATGACCAGCGCCCAAACCCCCATCCCCGCGCTCGCCGCGATGATCGAGCCGGCGGCGAACGCCAATACCCCCAGCGGGTCGACGATCACCCGTCGAAAGAACGAGAAGCGACGCTGCAGGTGGGCGTCGGGGACGAGCGTCACTAGGCGAAGAAACATCCCCCCTGCCATCACGGCGGCCACATCGCCTGCGGTATGACTGCGAAAGTAGAGCCCGATGACGGGCGCGGTCGCGACTCCGACGATGGTCAGCGCGAGGCCGCCGGCGGTGCTTGCTAACAGCGCTGAGTTGAAAGCCTCCTCCAGGCGGTCTTGACGGTGGATCAGCGCTGCCACCATGCCGGACTCGCCAACGATCGTTCCGACCCCGGCCACGATCGAGCCCGCGGCGAAGGTTCCAAAGGCCGCGGGACTGATCAGCTTTGCCAGAGCCAGATACGTGGCGAAGGTCAGGATTTGGCTGAGTGCGTAGCCCCCTCCAGCGAGCCCCACGCCTCGCATGACCACCCGCGCGAGGCCCGGGGGGTACATATCACTGGGTTCGACGTATTCGCTCAGATGCTCGACCGGTTGCAAGGTTACCTGTCGGTGATCCGCAGGCTAGTAGGTGGCTAGCCACTCACGAAACTCGGTGCCGGCTGCAAGCAACGCTGCGCCTGCGCGTCCGCCCTCGCGGCGCTCATGTAGATGGATTGCGGCCGACTTCAGCATCTCGAGGCGCCGCTGCCCACGCGCAAGCCGCTTTGCCGCGGTGATCAGATCTCTCGGGCTGCGCCGGTGGATCGCATCGATCGAAAGCTCGCACAGCTGCACCCCGCGACGGCGAGGGATGCAGTGCGCCAGACGCTCGTCCGCTTGGGCGATTAAAGGGTCCTCCTCGGCCAACAACAGCGGCGTCCACCGGTTGTCCAAGTGGCGACGGTGGATACAGACGATATGCGGTACGTAAGCGGGCTCTCCATGAAGCGCGAGCAGGAGCCAAAACTCGTGGTCCTCGGCGAAGATGACGGACTCGTCAAAGCCTCCCAGCGCGAGCACTTGGGAGCGGCGGACGAGGCCGCCACCCGAGGGGATGATGTTGTGGGCATAGAGGTTGCAAAGGAAGTCGTTGAGCTTCCAGGGGCGTGGACCGATTACGCCCTCGGAAACCCAGCTGTCGGCCGTTCGATGGGCGGCTAAGCCTTGGCCGAAGGCGAACAGAGTCTCGGGCCTGGAGTCGAGCGCTTCGTGCAACCTCTCCAGAGCCAGTGGGTGCAGCAGATCATCCGAGTCGATCAGCGAGACGTACTCGGACTCGGCTGCGCGCATGCCGGCATTACGTGCGGCCGATGGTCCCCAGTCGCCGGCGGCGTTGTAGACGTGGCGTGCCCCGGCGGCGCGTGTGACGTCCTTGGTGTCGTCGGTTGACCCGTCGTCTGCGACGATCACCTCCACAGCCGGCATCGACTGCTCGTGCACGCTGCGCAGAGTTTGCCGCAGCAGCTCGGCGCGGTTCTTCGTCGGTATTACGACCGAGACTCCGCCAGGCTCCGTGCTCGACACCGGCGAGACTATAGGGCAGCATTCCCAGGACCGCGCAAGGGCTTTCTAACGCAGGGTGCGCGGTGCTCGAGCAAGTCGCTCGCCGCTGAAGCGAGTCTCTCATCGCAATCAGCTCGCCGAGCTACAACCGACGCTTGAAGTCTAGTACGTCCGTCCGGAGGTGCTTTCTAGGTTTGCGCCAGCCGTCTCGGTGGTCCGATGACCGACGTGTAGACAGAAACTGGGCGCCGCTAGGTACCTGACAACGACAAGGCAAACCCGTCGTAAGACGGTGACGCAAAGCCACGGGGCCTTTCCCTGCCAAGGAATTGAGGTCAGCCGGGCTACCGAAAGGCAGGAATCTCCGTGCGACTCCGAGCCGTTCTCATCGCTTTCGTCGCGCTGATCCTCGCACTCATGCTTCCCAGCCTCGCCTCGGCGTCGGTCGCCGGCGGGTTCCGCGTTGCGATCGACAGTGACGCAACATTTCCCGATCCGACACTCACCGCGCAGCACAACGAATTCATCGTGCTGCAAGCTTGGGAAGGACGACGGGCAAGCGAACTGAAGGCGATCAATCCAAACCTGAAGGTACTGGTCTATCAGGACCTTGCGGGGATGACTGAGGGAACCGGCCCGGAAGGCCTGAGCTCATCGGGCGTCAACTACGCCGAAGCGGACAGCGCACATCCCCAGTGGTTCCTACTGAATACGAACAGTGAACGTATTGACGCGAACGGCTACCCATGGCTTTGGATGGCGGACATCGGTAACGCCGGCTATCAGGAACAGTGGACCGCCAACGTTCTCAAGCTGCTTTCACAGGGTCCGTGGGACGGAGTGATGATGGACGATACGAACACCACCGCCAGATACGACACCGATCCGTCGAGCATCGCGAAGTACCCGACTGATGCGGCCTACCAGGCTGCCGTCGGCTCGATGCTCGCCTACGCGGGTCCACGAATTCAAGCGGCGGGAAAGCTCGCGATCCCGAACATCGGCTCGTGGAACCAGTACCCGGAAGTCGCCGAGCAGTGGCTGCATTATGTCAGCGGCGGCGTGGAGGAGATGTTCGCCAAGTGGTCAACGAAGGCCGGCGAAGGCTACCAGGACCCCGCCGACTGGCAGACACAGATCGAAGAGATCCAGAATACCGAGAGGATGGGGAAGTACTTCCTGGCGATCACGCAGACCGAAGCAGGAGATACGCAGGCGATTCGATATGGCTGGGCCTCGGTGCTGCTCGGCGCTGACGGCCATACTGTGTACACGGCAGCCGCTAACTACAGCGCTGAAACATGGTCGAGTGAATACGAAGTCCCGCTCGGTGAACCTACCTCCACGGCGACCAAGCTGACTGGTGGGGTGTGGGAGCGAGCGTTCGCCAACGGTCTCGTGGTCGTCAACCCCACGAGCTCCGCCCTGGACGTCAGCTTTAACGGCTCCTATAGCGGCTCGGATCTCACGAACGCGACAGGAGCCACTCTGGGAGCGCACAGCGCTGTGATCCTCACACGAGGATCGAGTAAAAGTGGCGAAGAAAGCAGCGAAACAGGCACGGGCACGAGCGGCGTGGGCTCTACGAGCACGTCAGGCTCGACGGAAGCGAGTCTGTCGACTGGCTCAGGCGCGACTGACTCTATCGGTGGCGGCTCGGACTTCACGAACCAAACGGGTGAAGCGGGCACACACGGGACACAAGCATCGACCCCGCAAAGATCCTCTGGGCGCCACCATGGGGCGCATGCATCTGCGAAGGCAAGAATCGCACGCTTGCGTGTAGCTCAGTGCAAGCGTGCAGTTGCTGCCCGGGGTCGCACACGATGGGCCAAGCGGACGAGGCGGCTGACGGCGTGTCTCTCACGTGTGTCTACCAGGACGAGGGCGTAGACCCGGGCGCATAGTGGATGTGGTGATCTGAGGGCTTTGCTCAACTGTGTATGAGCTGCTCATACAGGTTCACGTAGGAATCGACCATCTTCTCTAGCGAGAACTCGCGAGCGACGAGTTCGCTGCCCGTCCGTCCCATCGCCAGAAGCTCGGTCTTGTCGTTCAGGAGTGCGAGGATGCGCTGGCCAAGCGAGGTGCCGTCATCAATTGGCACAATCGCCCCAGCCCCACCGGCAAGGAGCTCGCGCATACCCTCGACGTCGGTCGATACAACGGGCGTGCCCGCGGCGAGCGCCTCGAGCGCCGCAATCGAGAGTCCCTCCCAGTTCGATGAGAAG
Source organism: uncultured Solirubrobacterales bacterium (assembly GCA_963804555.1). Lineage (GTDB taxonomy): Bacteria > Actinomycetota > Thermoleophilia > Solirubrobacterales > Solirubrobacteraceae > Palsa-744. The sequence continues at coordinate 60,960 of CAWDQX010000001.1, read as the reverse complement.
ACGAGTATCTGTGCACGGGCGATGATCTCGCGTGCATCTGACCTGCGGCCAGTGAAGATCACGCGATCGGCTAGCCCGAGAGTGTCGACCTGGCGTTCGATTTCGGCTCTACGGGGCCCGTCGCCGACAATGAGGAATCGAACGGCGGGCTGCGCTTGTGCGACGAGTTGGGCCGCGATGACGAAGCGGTCGTGGGCCTTCTGGCTGACAAGCCGCCCAACGATCGCGACGACAGGTGCTCCGGCGAGCCCGAGATCGCGATTGAGCTCGGCACGGCGGGCAGGGTCGATCGGCGGTGGGATCTCGACGGCGTTGCGAACGAGGCTGACCCGCGAGCTGGGCAGGCCTGCTGCGACGATCTGCTCGAGCACGGCGCTGGACACGCAGGCAACGTGATCGACAAGGCGCAGCAGCAACGCGGAGCGTCGGTACTCGGCGGGGAGCACGCCGTGGAAAGTCGCAAGTACAGGTATATGCCGGCCGGGACGAGCCACGACCGCCGCGGCGTGGGCGATTGCCGCGTACTTCACGTTTTGCGCGTGGACTACATCGGGTTTGACGCGACTGATGGCGCGGCTCATCTGTGCCGTCGCGCGAATCACGCCTGAGGCGGCCCGACCGTGGTCGTCGAGCGGCAGACGAACGTGGGGCACGTCGCGAAGATCCACGTCGCGTTCCCCCCGTGGGGCCACGAGCGCCACTTCGTGCCCACGCTTTACGAGTCCGCTGGCGAGCATCGTCACGATGCGCTCGGCGCCGCCGATCCGCATACTCGGGCTGGCCAAGAGGATCCTCATCGCGCGCGACATGCGAGCAGGCGCCTGTATAGATCGGCTGTTGCGTGCGCGTTGCGCTCCGCCGTGTAGCGCTCTTGCACTCGAGCGCGTGCAGCCTGCACGCGCGCGGCGGTTCCGGCCGTATCTGCGCATGTCTCCTCGATGGCCTTTGCTAGGGTGATCGGATCGCCCGGCGGTACGACCCGCGCGACGCTTTCGTCGACGATCTCCGGAATGCCGCCGACCCTGGTCGCGACGACGGGGATACCGATTGCCATTGCCTCCAAGAGTGCCAGAGGGGCATTCTCGGCATACGAGCAGATGACATACACACGCAGCTTCGCCAACGCTTGGGAGGCGGGCAGGAAGCCCGGTCGCGCCACCTTCTGAGCGATCCCGAGCTGATCTGCGAGCGCTTCGAGCCGGCCGGCGTCGGACCCCGATCCGAACGTGACGAAGCGCCAGGCGGGGTGGATGGCGGAGAGGCGCGCGACAGCGCGCAGGAAGACGTCGATGCCCTTGACGGGCTCGAGTAGCGAGAAGGTTCCAATCAGTTCGCCGCCGGCTGGCACGAAGGGCGGCAGTTCGATTCCGTTGGGGATCACGGCCAGCTTGTCGGCCTGGTAGCCGAGCCGGGCGACCAGCTCGCTTGCGACGGTCCGCGAAGGCACGATGACGGCATCGGCGCGTGCGCACAGGCGCGCGTCGAGACCGCGATATAGGAGTCTCGCTCTCCAGTTGGGCTGCTCCTGTCCGGTTGGCGGGGGGTGGTAAGGCTCCGGAAGTCCGTGCACCGTGTAGATCCGGATCCCTCCGCGCCTCGGTCGTGGTCCGATCCGAGTCCAGAGTCCTGCGCGGCGGTCGTGCGCGTGCACGACATCGGCGCCCCGCGCGAGCTTCCAGAGATGGGCTGCGCCCGCGGCGTCGGCCTGGTGGCGCAGCGGAACGACCTCGGCGTGCACGCCGCCGGTGGCAAACCGTTCGGCGAGCTCGTCGTTTGCGCAGGTCACGAGCACCGATGCCCCGTCGCGCGCGAGTCCCCGAGACAGCAACAGGGACTGCTCGATCGGTCCCCCGCGCTCAATTGAGGTTACAAGGACAATCCTCATGCCAACGAGGGCGGTATCGTGCTTGTTTGCTTGCGTGTCGGCTCACTCGGGTCGGACCTACGGACGGGTGCGCTCGAATTGCTGCGCGCCAGGACGACGGCAAGACCACCGAGTAGCCAGAACGGTGCCGCCAGCTGCTCGCTGAGGAAGGTTCCCGACACGATCGCGATGATGAATGCCGCCTGGAGTGCGGTCGCGAGTCGCTGCTCGTCACGATCGCGGTTACGCGCCCCACGGTGCTGAACGCTTCGCAACAGCAGCCATGCGCCCATGAGGTAGGCAGCGAAAAGCAGCAAGGCCGGGATGCCGTCCTCGGCGAGGACCTGGAGGTAGGTGTTGTGGGTGATGGGTTCCTTCAGGGCGATTGGGTTGTTGCGCAACAGCGGGAAAGCTTCCTTTGGATAGCGTCCGGGGCCTACGCCGGTCAGTGGCCGCCGGGCAGTGAGCTTCAGCGCAGCCACCCAGAATGACTCGCGCGATTCGGTATTGCTCTGCGCAATATGGGTCTTCTCGTGGAACGCGACGTCGATCAGCGGTCTCCAAGCGGTGAGCGCGAGTGCCACTACCACCATCGCACTGACCAACCCGGCGGCAAGTACCCACAGCGGGATGCGCCGAGTCAAGATGCCCCACAGCAGCAGCGCGCCGATTCCAGCGATTGCGCCACGCGAGAAGGTTGCGAGCATCGCTGCCGCGATCGCGATGAAGCACGCGCCCCAGAGCATGCGTCTCCGACGATCGGCGCTCATCAAATACACGACGATCGGCAGTGTGCATGCGAGCAGGTACGCGAAGTCGTTGGGATCTTCGAGGGGGCCTGCGACGCGGTATGAGCTGTGCTTGACAACGAATTGCCACAACCCATAGATTGCCGCGGCTGTGACTGCGGTTGCGAACCAGCGCAGCGCGCGTCGGATCTCTCGGCGGTCATCCACCAGCTGGGTGACGAGGAAGAAGAACGCAAAGAAGAGAATCCAACGGATCATCGTTTGGATGCTTTCCGCCGGGTCGGGCGCAACGACCATCGACAGTCCGATCCACAGCCCGAGGGCCGCGACGATCCCGAGCAGTGGCGAGAGCCGGATCTCAGTGCGGGGTTTGCCAATCAGACGCAGCAGGTAGGCGAGCATGACGACCGCCCCGATGCCCTTCACGGTCGAGAGTGTCGCGCTCGGATAGTGGAGCTTGTTCTCCCAGGGCAGCGCGGCGATCATTACGAGCAGGACGATCTCCGCGCGTGTGATGACGATCAGGATGCCGACGACGGCCGCGAGCACCGCGACCGCTACCAGTGGCACGCGGGCGACGATCAGCCCCAGCGCGATGCCGAGCAGCGCGCCACCGGCATAGACACCGGGTTCCCGCCGCACAACGGCCACGCTCATCGTCTCAGCCGGTCGGAACCGGTCCGGGCTTGCGCACCGATCCATACCCGCCATAGCTGTAGCCGCCGGTGCTCTCGGCGTCGCGCTCGGCGAAGTTCAGGACGAGCCCGATCAGGTTGGCGTGCGCGAAGCGCAGCTTCTCAACAGCCGAGGAGACGGCTGAGGTCTGCGTCCGGTCGGCGGCCACCACGAACAGCACAGCGTCGGCTTGATGTGCGATCAGGCGCGCATCGGTAACAGGGAGCACGGGTGGTGAGTCGATCAGCACGACGCCCTTCTGGCCGCGCAGCGATCGCAAGACCGGGCGAAAACGTACGTGCAGCATCTCCGGGGCATTGGGTGGTATCGGGCCGCTTGTGAGCACCGACACGTTGTCAAACGGAGTCGCCTGAGGCGAGATCTCGCTATCGGGAAGCATCAGGGCAGTCGAGAGTCCGATGTCGTTATTCAGACCGAAGATCTCGTGCTGACTAGGGTGGCGTAGGTCAGCGTCGACGATGACGGTTGCGATTCCAAGCTGGCCAAGCGCGATTGCCAGGTTCGCTACCACCGTCGACTTTCCATGTCCGGCACCTGCGCTCGTGATCTGGATTGCGCTCGGTTGCTCGTCGATCAACATCTCGACATTGGTCCGCAGTGCCCGGAACGCCTCCTGGGTCAGGTCGAGGTCGGCGGAGTCCCAGACCAGCTGCGAGACTCCCCTGGCAAGCGCTCGCTCACGCGGGAAGCGCCCGATCACCGGCAGGCCCGTCAACTCCGTCAACTCAACCGCGTCCTCGGCAGTGTGGCGGAAGCTGTCGAGCGCGAGCGCGAACAGCACGCCGGCAATCAGCCCCAGCACCGCGGCAATCGAAATGATCAGCGGGGGCCGTGGTTGCAGGGGGGTCGATGATGCGACCGGTGGATTGACGATGCTTGGTACGAGCAGACCGTTGTTTTCGATCGAATGGACGAACGCGGTGGAGATCGCACCCGCCGTTTCCGCAGCGCCCTGAGGGCTTGTATCGGTGCCGCTGATCTGAAGGATCCCGCTTCCCGCTCCTGTCGAGGTGCTCACACTCCCAGGTACGGAGTGGCCGAGGAGCGCATGAGCTGCGAGGCGGTTCTGATTGGACTTGGCGACTTCCGCGTAGGTCGAAAGCAGCGCCGACAGGTTTTCCGTGGGCAGGAAGTTCTGTCCTTTGCTGGGGTTGGGGGTAAAGGCGATCGTCGCCGTCGATTCGTAGCGCTTCGGCTTGGAGTATGCGTACGCAGCGGCCGCGATGACGCAGCCGGCGAACACCAGCACGACGGCGATGCGGCGCCGCCAGAGGATGCTCAGGAAATCGCTGAATTGCATATCGCTTTAGATCTCGACAGTCTGGGTTGCGGCACGTGACCGGCACTCGGGCACGGATGGAAGAACCGTAGCGATCGCGGGCCATTGCGCACAGTCCTGCATATGCAGAAAAGCAGATATGGCGTGCCGCGGGCCGGCAAGTGCCGCTGGAAAGTATGCGGCGGGCAGGTATGCGGAGCGTGCGGGCATGCTCTCTGGGTATCGGTCAATCAGACACCTCACTGTAGACCTCCTCCAAGCGATCGACCATCGCAGTGCGGCTGAACAATCGCTCCATCCTGTGCTGTCCAGCAGAGCCCATATGGGCTCTGCGCTCAGGCTCGTCGAGCAAGTTCGTCATCGCTTGAGCGAGGCTCTGAGAGTCGCCCGGGGGTACCAGCAGGCCATCCTCTCCATCAACCAGCGCCTCGCCGATTCCCCCGACGTCGCTGGCTACGATTGCCCTTGCCGCCGACATCGCCTCGAGGATCACATAGGGGAAGGCCTCGGCCAGCGAGGGGTGCACGAGCATGTCCGCTCCGCGCAGCACGCTGAGCGGGTCGTCGTTGGGGCCGAGAAAGTGCATGGCGGCGTCGACGCCAACGCTCGAAGCTCTCGATTGCAGAGTCTCGCGCTCGGGTCCGTCGCCCCAGATCGCGACTTGGAGATCCGGGTGACTCACGAGCACGCTCGGTGTTGCGTCGATCAGCGTCTCGATGCCCTTGCCGGCGCGCAGCTGGGTCAACACGCAGAGCACCGGCCCTCTGCTCCTCAGCTCCACCATGCGGGCGTCGATTGGACCCGGCCCCGGGCCCGCCGGCTCGATCCCGTTGTAGACGACCCGCACGCGCCGCTTGGGTCCGAGCCCGGCGGCCAGCTTGCCCTCGGACTCGCATACGCACACCACGCGGGTCGCGAGAGGGGCCAGCGCGCGCTCGATCTCGCGATAACGGAGTCGCTCCAGTCGACTCGAGAAGAATCCGGCGAACGCATAGCCATGAGGCGTATAGACGACCGGCGTGCGGGGCTGCAAGACGCGTCCCAAGCGCGCTACCGCGCCGGCCTTCGAGCTGTGCGCGTGGATCACATCGGGCTTTGTGCGACGCACGATCTCGGCCAGCTTCCTGAGCGCAGCGAGGTCTGTGCGAGGTGCAATTGCGCGATCGAGGTCGAGTCTCAGGTGGCTCGCGTGGCTGGGCAGCTCTGATAGGCCTCCCGGCAAGGAGGGTCCACACAGCACGATCTGATAACCGCGCTCGACTAAGCCTTCGGTGAGGTCTCTGACGTGCCTGCCGACCCCTCCGTCGACCGGCTGGTACACGAGCATGACTCGGATCACGAGCTCACGACGCCTTCGCTTGCGCGTTTGCAGAGATAGAGACCGCGCGCGATCAGCGGCAGTGGGTCGGAGCGCTGAAAATGCGCATGTGTCACTCCTCGGCGCGGTCGCAGCGGCGCAAGTGCCGCCCGGCGCTGCCCGCTTCGGAGCTGTTGGGAGATGTGTCGCAGCTCCCCGTCCTCCCAGCGGTAGCGGATGCCCGCCTGTGCGCGTACCGGCTGATCACGAGCGACGTCGGTTCCTCGCCCGAGCAGCCAGTCGCACCAGATCGCGGCCAGTGGAGCGCCCGCGGCCGAGGCGAGGGCCATCGAGCCGTATGGTCGCGGATTGAGGTCGATCGGCACGAACTCGCCTGGCGCCGACTGGATCAGCTCGAGCTCGAAGATGCCCTCCCACCGAAGAACGCCAAGCAGCCGTCGAACCCCGTCTTCCAGTTCCCTTGGAGCGGCAATTGTCTCGGCGAAGGTCACGCTGCCACCGGAGGGCGGCCACATGCGCAGGTAGCGGGCTACCGTGACGGCCAAGAGTCGGCCGCCGGCGCTGACGCCGGCGAAGGAGAGCGGCTCGCCGGGCACGACCGGTTGGACCAAGAGGCCCGCGTCGAAGTCGGGAGCCTCTAGGTGCAGCTCGGCCTCGTTCTGGACGACGCGTCCCTTCGGAGCGCCGGATGCCGCGCCGGCGTGCAGAAGCGCGGCCTCGGCCGACTTGAGCACGACCGGGAAGCCCAGCCGGCGAGCGGCGGCGAGGGCCTGCTCGACGCTGGCGCAGCGGACCGACACGACGGGAGCCAGTCCGGCCTGCTCAGCGGCCCCGGCGAGATTCTCCCGGCTCAGAGCACGCTCGATGACTGACGCAGAGGGCAGGCCGAGGTCGGTCAGCTCGCGCAGGTGCTCGCGCCCTTGCGAGACCGCGAGCAGCGCGCTGTCGCTACCCGGGATGAGCGTGGCATAAGGGCGGCGTGTCAGCTCCTGGCGGAGTTGCTCCACAAATCGGCTTGCATCCTCGCGTGCGTCGATGACGCGCAGTCGCCGTGCGCACGATCGAGACCACTGCGCCGGCGCGAACGCGGTGTACGACGCGGCCGTGACGTCGTATCCCCCCCGGTGCAGACTGCGGCAGGCGGCCAGCATCGAGCGCTCCTCGGCATTGGTGATCAGCACTCGTGGTCGGTCGCTCATGCCATACACCTACGCCGCTCTCGGGTTGGCTGCACTACGCTTGTTGCCGGCGCCCCCGCACCCGTTCGCGCGCTTGCTTGCTCACCCGGCGCAGCAAGCTGGCGGGCGGCAATTGCAGGAGCGGCTCGTAACGATCGGTCAGCTTCAGCAGGACTACGGATATCGGGTCCAAGGCACTGATCATCGCTCGTGTGAGCTCATACGGCGCCCAGCTGCCGGACCCGGTGGTGACGGCGGCGAGCAGTCCGCTGTCACGGGCCGCCTCGATCACTGTCGAGTCGTAGAACCCAAAAGGATAGGCGAGGGTCTCGACCGCGACGGCGCCGATGCTTTCGAGCGCCGTCTTGCTGTCTTCAATCTCACGACGGCAGTCCTCGTAGTCGAGGGTAGAGAGGTCGGGGTGAGTCATGGTGTGCGCGCCGAGCTCCCAGCCCGCTCCCACCAGATCGCGTACCTCCTCCTCGCTCAGCATGCGGTTGTCGGTCTTGGGGCCGATCCATGGACTGATCCCCCCGAGGTATCCGATTGTCACGTAGACGGTGGCGCGCAGGCCGTATTCCTGAAGGATCGGCAGCGCGACGGTGAGGTTGTTGCGCATCCCATCATCGAAGGAGATCGCGGCGTAGCCTGGAGGCGGCGTTCCTCCGTCGGCAAGGCGCGCCAGCTCAGCGACTGTGATGAACTCGAAGCCGGCGTCTATCAGCAGCTCGAGCTGGGTGCGGAATCGCTTAGGGCTCAGCGACAGCCGATGCACGTCGTGCCACAGGGGAGATCGCGCGATGCCGTGATAGCCAAGGATGACCGACCGAGTGCGGCAAAGCCGCTCCATACGGGTCGCCCAGAGCCGCCTGGTGGTTAGACGCCGGTTGGCGGGGCTCGAGTTGGGAGGGCGTGACTGGGGACTCACCTCTTCACGTCCGCAACTGGGCTCTAGCGAATCTCTTCATCGCTGCTCAGCTGGCGGATGTGTGCTGGCTGGCACCTGCAGCATCGGTCTCGTGTCCTCGCCTGGGACTATCAGCCGGCCGCGATGTCTGTATGTGAGTTGGGTGTGGAGATGGGGCATGGGCAATGTGCTTGGCGACGGCGTGGGCGGTGAACTTTGTGCCGGCCACAAAGCGCATGATCGGACCGAAGCTCCACGCCGAGTAGGCCCCCACGAAGTGCAGCCCGGGGATGGAGGACTCAAAGCCGCGCCGCAAAATCGGATATCCGTCATGCAGATCTAGTCGCGAGCGCAACGAGTCTCCGATCACGGGTTCCTTGGCAACGTCGATCCTGTAGCCCGTCGCAAGGATCACGTGATTGACCTGTCGCTCTGAACCATCGTCGAGCGCAAGCAGCACGCCATCGCCGTCCGCCGTCGCCTCGGAGACCTGACGGCTGAAGGTCATCTTGACCTCGGTCGTGCGATCGATCAGCCAGCCCTTCGCGGCAGGGCGGATCGACCGGTAGGCGAGGCGATCCTGCAGCTCGCGCGGCAGGCGCCGGAAGAGATTCGGCATTGCGACGAGCCGGCTGACGCCCGCGGGGCCGACATCGGTCGGGGCATAGAGAACGCGCTGCAGGATTGGGTCGATCCCGCGCAACCGCTCTCCACGGACGAGCCAGCGGATTGCGGGGGCACGGGCGATCAGCTCGACCTCGGCGCCGGCTTCGCTGAGCAGCGCGGCGGTCTCGACGGCGCTCTGGCCGCAGCCGATGATCGCGATCGACTGCCCGGCAAAGCGAGCTGGCTCGATGACGTCCATCGAGTGGGTCGCCAGCTCGTCCCCGAGCTGTGCGAACTGCGCGGGGCGGTGCGGGAAGCTGCCCAGGCCGGTCGCGATCACGACGCGGCCGGCGGTGTGGCGCTCGCCGTCCTGGGTGATCAGGGCAAAGCCGCTGCCATCCAGCTCGACCGTCGCAACCAGGCGCTGATCGACATCGTGCACAGCGCGCTCCTGGAACCAGTGCGCGTAGCGCGAGAGATCCTCGCCGAGGAGAGGTCTGGTGAACGGTCGAGGCTGCTCGGCCTCGTAAGCGTCCAGCGAGAAGCGTCCCTGGGGATCGGAGATGTTCGAGGCTCCCCACGCCGAACGCACCAGCATGCCCTTCGGCATGTGTTGCTCCCAAAAGCTCATGACGGGGCCGAACACGCGCACGGAGTGGCCATTGGTCCCTAGATGGGCAGCCACCGAGAGCCCGTATGGGCCGGCGCCGACTATCGCTATGTCTTGGTTAGGAGTACTCATTGCAGTCCGGTGCGTTGGATGATCCCAGGCTGTTTCGACGGCTGTGTTCATCTTCCTTAGTCTGACGTGTGCTGCAATGTCGTACGTGCAGTGGCTAGGCGGTCGTTCGATGTCCAAACTAGCTGGGCTAGGGCGTGCGTGGCGCCACTCTTCGGTCTGTCGTTTGCCCCCGACGGCTCGCTGTGGACGGCGGTAAACGAGCGCGACGAAACGCCCTATCCCTTTCACGGTCCCTACGGTGGAGAAGCTGAAGCGTTCGGCAAGGTGATCAGCGCCTACGTCGATGAACACCCGCCGGACGAGCTGGCGAGATTGACCGCGGGCAGGAACCTCGGCTGGCCTTACTGTGATCCCGACCCCGACGTCACTCCCGGAAGCCCAACCACTGCGCTGCGCTATGAACGCATGCCGTTCGACGACGACGCTCAGACGAACCCCGGTGGGAAGAGCCTGAACTGCGCCACTCTGGCCCCGATCGACCGCGGCCTGCCGGCCCATAGCGCCCCGCTGGGCTTCAACTTCCTGCAGGGCACTGCCATCGGTCGCCCCTGGTCCGATGGCGCCGTGGTTGCGGTACATGGCTCGTGGGATCGCACTCCACCGCGCGCCCCGGCGGTGCTCTGGCTCCCGTGGAGCAGGTCGAAGCGCACACTAGGAGAATCGATCACGTTGATCGGAGGCTTCCAGGAACCTTCCGGTGCCAGGTGGGGACGCCCGACGGATGCCGTGGCCGGGCCAGATGGCGCGCTCTACGTAACCGACGACACCGCCGGAGCCATCTACCGTATCGGCCCTCGATCGGGCTAGCTACTAGTCAGCAATCTTCACCCGGCCGCTCATGTTCACCGCGCTGATCCGCCCGTCTTTCACTGTGCTCTCCGCCCCGCTCGGTCCCTCTGCTCCGTCGGATCTCTCCGCCCCGTTGGGTCGGAGCATGACGACACGCTCTCCGCCGGGCTCGATCGAGAAGCCGTCATCGCTCGCCACAAACCCGGGCGCGTGGATCTCCACGCCGTAGGCAAGCCGCCTGCTCGAGAGCGCCAACCGCACCGTGCCGTCGGGAAGCGCCTGTGCCTGTGCGGCGAGGCCAAGCCGCTCAGCGGACTCGCGCTCGAGCGGCCGGCCGGCCGGGAAGCGCATCGCCTGGGAGAGGATCCCCGCACCGTCGCTCCCCGCACCATCGCTCTCATGCTCCTCGAGCGTGACCACGATCGCGTCCTCCGCCGGGGGGCCGAACTTGTAAGCCCACGCCGCGTCCACGAAGTGGCCGATCACTGACTCGACGTTCCACTCTCCCTGGCTGTGTGGCTCGAGCTCGACGGGCACGCGAGCCTCGTCGACGCGGTGCTCGCCGCCTCTGTACAGCGCCACGCGCAGCGACGCGCTCAGCGGCGCGGGGCCGTCGTTGGCGACGTGAGCGACGACGCCGCCGAGGTTCTCGTCGACCGTCCACACGGCGACCGGCGCGAGTGCGCGCTTGAGGTGGTGGTAGGCGAGCTTCGCTCGGCCCCGGTGGTCGATCAGGCCCCATCCGGCGCCCGGCAGCAGGTCGTGCAGCCACAGCACGAGCCCGCCGCCACATCCGGAGCCCCCCCGCCGCCACTCGCCAAACACCTCGGCGAGGATCTCCCCGGTGAGGGCGCGCGAGAGCTCGAGATAACGGGCGCGATCGACGTGGCGCAGATCGGCGGCGTCGACCCCGAACAGCAGGCCGAGATAGTGGTCGCGGATGTCCTCGAAATCCCAGTCGGCCTCGTTCTCGCGCGGAATCCCGGCCTTCCACAGCGGATGGTGGCCGGCGAGCCGTCCGGGCGCCTGCGGCAGCATCTCCTCGATCGCCTGCTCGCTGGGCACGTGGGAGAAGGCCAGGCACTCCGCGGCGAAGCGCACACCCGCGCGACGGACGTCCTCCAGCGGCCGCCGGTAGCAGCCCACGGCGTAATAGGTGCCGATCCCGCGGTCGGGGCGGAACGGGAGATCGCCCCCGCACGGCGCCGAGGGGATGTAGAGGGCGTCCACGCCGCTCTCGCGGACGAGCGCCGGCAGCAGCTCGCCGAACAGCTCACCGCGCCCGAGTGAGGCGTCGAGTCCCATCATCGCCGCCTGCTGCTCGACCTCGCTGTTGCCGCACAGGACGACCAGGCTCGGGCGTGCACCCAACGCGCCCAGCACCTCGGTCGCCTCGTGCTCGACGCTCGCGCGGAACTGCTCGTCGGCGATCGGATAGTCGAGGTTGGCGAACATGAAGTCCTGCCACACGAGGATGCCGAGCTCATCGCAGAGGTCGTGGAAGGCGCTCGTCTCATATGCGCCGGTGCCCGGCAGGCGCAGCATGTTCATGCCGGCGTCGCGCACACGGTTCAGTTCCGCGCGCAGCTCCTGCACCGAGGGGGCCTGCCCGATCGAGTCGATCGGAGTCCACACCGCCCCGCGGGCAAACACGCGGACGCCATTGACATGCAGATCGAGCCCGTCCACCTCGACGTCGTGGTCCGGCCCGGCGCCGAACGCAAGGTCGCGAAAGCCGACCCGCCCGGCGTCGATCGCGATCGGCTCCTGTGCGCCGCTCTCCCCGGCGTCGCCCACCAGGTGCACCACCAAACGCACATCGTGCAGCGCCGGCTCGCCATGGGTGTGCGGCCACCACTGCGCCACGTCCGCAACGCGCAGCTCGCCGCGCGCGGTCAGGTAATTCTCGCCAGAGTCGTTTGTCGTCTCGCTCGAGTCGTGCGCCGCATCGAGGGCAAGTCGCGTGCGGTGAGACCCCGAAGGCCCGCGCAGCTCTAGCTCCACGGAGCTCACCTCGATCTCGCCCAGTGGACGCAGACGCGCCAGCACCGACAGCACTCCTTCCTCGCCTTGCAGGCGTGGCCGCAGCGTGAGCTCCTTGACCTCCAGGTGCCGGTGGCGCTCCAGTCGCACCGCGCGCCACGGACCCACGGCCGCCGGGCCGGGCGCGATGCCGGGTAGCCGGCCGAGGAGCATCGTGCGAAAGAAGCGCAGGTTGCCATCGGCGAGGAGCCGTGTGCGCCAGCGCGCGCGGGGGCGGCGGCGCACGCTCAGCAGCGGGCCGAGCGCGCGGCAGCGGATCGCAAGCTCGTTGCTTGCCTTCAGCCGGCCCGCGACCTCCAGCGCGTGAGCTGTGAACATCGAGTCGCTCTCGAGCACCAGCTCGCCGTTCAGGTAGACCTCGGCCACGGTTGCGATTCCGTCCAGGCAAAGCCGCACCGCTTCGCCGGGCGCCGCCGGCTCGGCGTCAAAGCGCGTGCGAAACCACCAGTCCTCCGCGTCGAAGTCATATCGATCGCCGGTTTGCCACAGACCTGCGTCGTGCAGCGCGGCTGCCGCCGTGCCCGGAACGCGTGCCGGGATCCAATGCAGAGAGTCGATGCCCGCGGCGTTGACGTGCGAATCCGCAGACGCTCGCGCCGCCTGCCAGTCCGACAAGCATTCGCGCTGCGTCATCGCTCCCAGAGTTGATCGCGCAACTCGGCCGGCCACGCCTGGAGCTCGAGCCCGTGCCGGCGGAAAAGCGCGATCGTGATCCGCTCGAGGCCGAATCCCAGACAGGCCGTGTGTGCCTCGGAGCCATCGGCGAGCCGCAGTCCGTAGGCCGAGGCGAAGTGGTCCTGGTGGTAGTTGAAGGAGGCCACGGCGGTCGGCTCGGAGCCGGCGATCTGGGTCACTACCTCGAACTTCAGCTGTTGCTCGCGCTGGCTGGCGGCGAGCATCCGGCCGGAGCGTCCGAAGAACGGATCGGTCGCGACCTCGAGTTGCACCTCGAGGCCGAGCGCGCCCAGCAGCTCGACGGCGCGATTGCGCCACACCTCGCGCCACGCCTGGACGGTTTCTGGCTCGCCGATACGGACGATCTCACGTTGGTGGAACATCTGCAGGCGTGCCGGATCTCCGGAGGGCTCGTGGCGAAAAACGTAGGAGCCGCCGGCGTCGATCGTGATGCCGCCGGGCGCCAGCGGGCCACGGGCGGCGATCGCTGGATAGACCGGATAGCAGGCCGCCGGCGTCAGCACGAGATCGGTCATGTCCTGGAACTCGCTCCAGTCCTCGTGGCGGCACGCGCGGTCGTACTGCTCGGCGGCGTCGGCCTCCGACCCCTCGAACGAGAAGATGCTGCCGGCGAGATGCGGAAAGGATTTCAGGTAGCCGACCGTCTCCAGGTCGTGGCGAGGCATGACCGGAGGGAAGCGCAACTGCTCGGGCCGCTCCCCAGCGCCGGCGCGAGTGACCAGCGCGGCGATCCGCTCCCGTACATCCTCGAAGTCGCCGCCGCGACCGTAGATGCCGGGCACGCCGGTCTCGATCAGCAGGCGACGCTCGAGCAACTCGCTGAGCAGCGCCGCCTGGTCGGGACTGCCCGGACGAAAGTCCGACATCAGACGTCCTTGGCGATCAGTAGCAGACTGGCGTTCGTCTGGTGGATCCGCTCGTTGGCAACCATCAGGCAGGCGGACATCGTGTCGCGCAGGTGACGTCCGACGCTGAATGGCGTGTCGTTCTTGAAGCCCATGATCCCGCACACTCCCAGAGCGCCCTGACAGACCTTGGGGGCCTGTTCGGAGGCGGCGATCTTCAGGTTGTTGAAGCGCAGCGCCATGGCCATCGTCGAGAGGCGCTCGCGGCCGGGCTCCGCGGAGGCTTCGCTGAATTCGTCCAACGCCGAGAAGACCTCGGCGCGCAGCAGGGAGAGCTCGCTCATCAGGTGGGACAGCCGCAGTGCCACCGGAGGCGTCTCCCCGGGGCTCCGCTTGGCGGCGGCGCGCACGAACGCGCGGGCACGATCAAAGGCGTCGGTGGCGATGCCGAGCCACAGGTGCGACCAGAGGATGTGCGACACCGGCACCATCGACTCACTCGACACGCGCGGAAACGGTGTGGCGAGAACCTGCTCTGCCGCGATCGTGGCCCGGAGGACGTACCCCGGCGAGCACGTCCCGCGCATGCCCAGGGGATCCCAGGTGCCGGTGGGCTCGAGCTCGAGCTGCTCCTTGCGGGCCAGGACCACGACTTGGTCGCTCGGCTCGGCCTCGGGGGCGCGACGGAGCGTCACGAACAGATCGTCGGCGTAGGCGCCGTAGCTGACCGTCGGCGCCTGCTTCTCGAACGTGCACGACCCATCTTCGGCGGTGCTCACGGCGGCTACGGAGCGTCCCATGTCCCCGCCGGTTCCGATCTCCGAGGTGGCGGACGCGACCAGTCGCTGTTCGCGGGAAACGGCTTGAAGGTAGTCCTCGAACCACGGGGCGTCGTCGAGATGGCGAACGATTGAGATGATCTGGATCTGGTGCATAGCGAAGACCATCGCGCTCGCCCCACAACGGCGTCCGAGCTCGAAGCAGGCAGTTGCGATCGTCTCGAGCGCGACGCCGCCACCGCCGAGCTCGGTTGGGATGAAAGCGGCCAGCGCCCCCTCGGTGCGCAGCGCCTCGATCGCCTCGGTCGGGAAGCGCGCTTCGCGGTCGACGGAGTCGGCATTTGGCGCCGCGAACTCGTCCGCCAGGCGACGGATGGTGTCGAGAAACGCCTGGTCGTGATCCTTGCCGATCTCCTCGGTCACGTCTTCCTCATCGGTTCGTTGGATCGATCCCTCAAGTGCCATCAGTGGGGCCGATTCCTCGAGCCCCGCTCGTCGGCTCGTCGGGTTGCTTGCCCGGAGCCTGCTCTGCGATCACCACGGCCGATGCAAAACCAGCCTCGTGGGAGATGCTGAGCGCGAAATCGCTCAGGCCGGCCTCGGCGGCCAGGGCGGCGGCGCGACCGCTGAGCTCGACCGCGACCCACCCAGAGCTGTGGCGCACGACGCCCATCGTTTGCCAGGGAACGGCCTCGCCTCCTGGCGGGCGGAGCACCTTGATCGTGGCCTCCTTGGCGGCGAAGCGGGCGGCGAGACGCTCGGCGACGATGCCCTGATCGGTGCGGCAGTCGCGCAGCTCCTGCTCGGTGTAGATGCGCTCGAGGTAGCGAGCGCCATGCTCGCGGATCGATGTTTGCACCGAGTCGATGGAGACGAGATCGATTCCCACGCGCATCGCCATCCGTCCATGCTTGCAAATCGGCTGGGTAAAGTGAGCGCCAACGCGTGGGCTGTGAGCGCCGGCGCGCGCAGCGGCCCTGTCGAGAGGAGACGCCGATGAGCGAGTATGCAACGCAAGAGGGGCTAGGACGATGAACATGCGGGCCGGCGCCGCGACGGCGCGGGCGTTTGCGCGGACCGCCGCGGTGCGGGCTGGGGAGCCGGCGATCTTGACGTGTGCGGTGTCCGGCGGGGTGGTCACGAGCAACCCAAACCAACCGATCAGCCAAGACGATGTGATCGCCGCGGCGGTCGATGGGGCGCGGGCCGGCGCCAGTATCCTGCACATCCACGCCCGCACGGGCGACGGCGAGATGACCCAGGCGCCCGAGGACTATCTCGCGATCAAGCAGGCGATCCGCGAGCAGGTGGAGGACGTCGTGTTGAACTTCACGACGGGTGGGCAGCTCGCGACCGGTGAGCAGTTGCGGGAGCCCGACCGGGAGAGCCGCCGCGCGATCGACGCCGGGCCGGAGCTCGCGACGGTGAACTGCGGCAGCATGAACTTCGGCTCCGGCGACGACGTGCTGCTGAACCCCCGCTCGCTGATCGCGGAGGTGGCCGAGGAGCTGGCCGAGCGCGGGATCGTCCCCGAGTACGAGTGCTTCGACATCGGCATGGCGCTCACCGCGGCCAAGCTGGCGAGCGCGGCGAGCGCCGCGGGCCGGTCACCGGGCATGATGCACGTGATCCTCGGCGTTGCCGGGGGCGCCCCGGCGAATGCCGCGACGGTCTCGCTGTTTGCCGAGCTTGTGCCCGCAGGCGTTCCCTGGGCGGTGACCGCGATTCCTCGGCACTTCCCGACGATGGCGCTGACGCTCTCGCTCGGCGGTCATGTGCGCACCGGCCTGGAGGATGTCGTCTACACCGCGCCCGGCGAGTACGCGCAGTCCAATGGCCAGCTCGTTACACGCGCGAGGAACCTGTGCGAGGCGATCGGCCGGCCCGTCGCGACGCCAGCGCAGGCCCGCGAGATCCTCGGGATCGGCCACCACTAGCTACTTCGCCACAGCCCCCGGCCCTCCGGGCGCGGTGGCCGCGCCCGCGTTCACCAGCCCGGCGCCATACAGAGACGAGTCTCCGGGGCCTCCGAGTGGCCGGGCGGTCGCGCGCAACCGCGCCACGATCTGCACGGGGGAGGGATGACGCCCCAGCACGCCGCTGGCGATGATCAGCGCGGCGGTCGCCGCGACGTGGGGGGAGGCCATCGAGGTGCCTTCATAGCCCGAGGGGAACCCGAAGCGCCGGGGGGAGGACCCTGTGAAGGTCATCTGGTAGACGTCGCGACCGGAGGGCAGTTCGGGGTGGCAGTTGGGGTCGCCGGGGAGGTCGGCGTCGGCGCCGCCGCCGGGGGCGACGAGCGTCAGGCCCGAGCCGTCGTTGGAGTAGTTGGCCAGACAGCCGTGTTCGGTGGTGGCGCCGACGGCGACCACATCTGGCGCGCGCGCCGGATAGGCGATCGTCGAGTGGCCCTCGTTGCCGGCGGCGGCGACCACGAGCACGCCGCGCCGGCGGGCATAGCGCAGCGCTTCGATCAGCTCGGGGATGTCCGAGGCGGTGACTTCGCTGGAGAACTCGAGTGACAGGTTGATCACCTGGGCGCCGTGGCGCACAGCGAAGCGCACGCCTGCGGCGATCGTCGAGGCGTCTCCTTCCCCCTGGCTGTTGAGCACGCGCACGGGCATCAGCCGCACGCCGTAGGCCAGGCCGGTCAGGCCATAGTGATTGTTGGTGGCCTCGGCGATCGTCCCGGCGACGAACGTGCCGTGACCGTTGTGGTCGTTTGGGTAGGGGGTATGAGCGACAAAGTCATAACCTTTGACGAACTCATAGCGGCCGAAGTCGGGCGAGCGGCGAAAGCGCCCGCGGTTGGCGTAGGCGACGCCGGTGTCGAGTACCGCGACGATCACGCCGCGGCCACCGGGGGCCCCGTCGGCGGCGACGTTGGCCCATGCTTCGGGAGCATTTACGCCGAATTCTCCGACGAAATTCCATTGCAGTTGCTCCCAGTCGGTGGGCGCGCCGCCGAGTCCGGGATCGTTGGGGATGAACTGGCCGGCGGCGTGGGCACGATAGTCGGGAACCGCCCACAACACATCACGGCGAGCACGCAGACGTTGCAGGGCGACAGGGACGCTGACGCCGCGCGCCAGGCGCAGCAGTCGCGTATACGAGGGACGATCGATGGGATGCCCGCCAACTTCGTCTCCACTCACCTCGTCCCCACCCATCCCGTGTCCATCCACCCCTTGTCCATCCACCCCGTCCGCGCCGGCGGCACGCGCGATTGCGGCGCGGGCCGAGGGAGGCGTGGAGGTGGCGTACTTGACGAGAATCTCACCAGGGGCGTAGGAGCCGGCGACGGGGGTTGGGAGGAGAGGGGGGGTATGGAGGGGAGACGCAAATTCTTTTGGAGAGGGTTTGACTTGCGGGCGCCCTGAGTCCCGCGGGCGTTCTGACGCTTGCGAGCGCCCTGAGTCCTGCAAGCGCCCTGAGGCGTGGGCCGACTCGAGGATCGGCGCCGCCGCGAGGCTGCCGAGCGCGAGCGCCACGCAGCACCCGGCGATCCTCAGCGGTCGCCGGGAGGCAATCGATGGACGACGGCCCCGGGAGGCATGGAAAAGACGCCGGCCGCGAGAGGCAATGGGTGGATGGCGGTCGCGGGTGGGCATGGGGTTTTGAGTAATGATGATGTTCCGGGGCGCTTCAGGCGCCATGCACTGTCGCAGAGCACACGGGAGATTCCGATAGCTCTCGATCAGATGTGGATGCCCCCTCAACTCGGCAGCGAGCGCAGCGATTCTATGAGCAAACGATTACTCGAAGACGATGAGTGAGTCTATGAGCGAGGGATCCCTCGGAGGGGACGAGTGATTCTATGAGCGAGCGATCCTTCAAAGACGACGAGCACTTCATGCGGCTGGCCATGCGCGAGGCCGAGCGGGCGTTAGCGCACGGGGACGTGCCGATCGGCGCGGTGCTGGTACGTGACGGCGAGCTCCTCTGCGCCGCCCACAACGAGCGCGAGCGCCGCCAGGACCCGACGGCGCACGCCGAGATCGTGGCGCTGCGCGAGGCCGCCCGCGCCGCCGGCAGCTGGCGCGTGCTGGATACGACGCTGTATGTGACGCTCGAGCCCTGCGCGATGTGCGCCGGGGCGATCGTGCTGGCGCGCGTGCCTCGCGTGCTCTACGGCGCGAGCGATCCCAAGGCGGGGGCCTGCGGGAGCGTGCTCGACGTGCTCTGCGAGCCCCGCCTGAACCACCGCCCCACGGTGCGCGGCGGCGTGCTGGGGCAGGAGTGTGGGGAGCTGCTGAGCGAGTTCTTCGCCTCGCGCCGCGAGCGGATGATCTAGCCTTAGGGCGGTCGCCTGGAGAGGTGGCAGAGCGGTTGAATGCGGCGGTCTCGAAAACCGTTGTGCGTCTGATTGGCGTACCGAGAGTTCGAATCTCTCCCTCTCCGTCAAGGAAACTCAGTGGCCGTGCCGAATGCACCGGATGCGTATGCCGCGTCGATTGCCACTGCTCGGTCTCGCGATCGCCTGGGCGTGCCTGCTCGCCCCGCTGATCGTCCCCGCCACCGCGGCCGCGGCGGGCAGCCCCGCGATCAACCTGTCGGTGGGTGCCCCGACGAGCATCCTCTACGGCGCGAACGCGACCGTGACCCTGACCGCCGAAAACCCGGCGAAACAGCCCTACGGCTACAACCTCAGCTACCGCGCGGTGCTGCCCGAAGGCATCAGCTACGTTGCCGGCAGCGGCCACACCGCGGCCGGAGCGCTCGAACCCCAGGTGATCTCAGGCGAGCCGGAACCAGGCAAGACGACGCTGATCTTCGCGAACGTCTCCGATCTCTCGCCGGCCTCCAGCAATACGTTGACCTTCCAGGTCAAGCACTCCACCTCGCTCTACACGATCGGCAACAGCTACGTGGTCGAAGCGGGCGCCTACATCGCCGAAGCGGCGCGCTATCTGCCCAAGTTCAGCGCGGCCGGTGCTCCCGAAGGCCCGTCCTCCACGTCCTACACCGGCTACGCCACCGGATCGGCGTCGAGCACGATCACGGCGCTTGAAATCGCGCAGGCCGAGGAATCGCCGCAGGGCGAGATCCTACGCGGCGTTCACGACCACCAGGTCACCTACAAGCTGACGGTCACCAACACGTCGGTCGGCGCCACCGGCAAAGTGATCGTCGACGACTGGCTGCCTGCCGATCTGGAGTATCTCGGCTGCGGTGGCGCGGGCGCCGATCACACGACCGACGTGCCCACGAATTCGGGCAGCGACGAAGAGTATTCGGGCTCCGGTCCGATCACGGTCCCCACCCTCGGCGGCTGCCTTACTCCCGCGGGTGTGGAAACGCTCAGCACCGACCCCGATGGCGCCGAAGAAGACCCCACCGCCGTCTACACGCACGTCAGTTGGGACCTCGGCACGCTTGCCGCCGGCGAAACCAGGACATTCGAATTCAGCGCCGCCGTGCCGCTGCGGGAAAACACCACCATGTGGCCCGCGCCGGCCGGCGAGCCGACCGTCGCAAGTGGCGACCAGGCGACCAACCTGAACAACAACTCCGGCAAGGAGACGACCGACGGGGAGTCGGTTATCACGTTCGCGAAGGCCAGCGGCGACTACACCGAAACGCTCCCGGTGTCCGCGGGCGATCACCTCAAACGCGTGGCCAAGGACCTGATAATCGAAAAGAGCGCGGACTCCAAAACGCTCGCCGTGGGGCAGGTCACGACGTGGACGCTGACGCTGCACTCCTCCGAGTACCGCTACAACACCGATGCCGTCGTGACCGACACGGTGCCCAACGGGCTTTGCCCGCTGAGCTCGACGAACCTCACCTCGAGCAGCGAATGCGAACCGGATACCGCGCCTTCCTCGCCCTACGCCACAGCGACCGAAGAAGCCAACGGCACGTGGAAGCTCGTCTGGAACAAGGAATCCGACGCCGCCCTTGCGGAGGTTCTCGAGAATGGCGAAACCACTATCACCTACTCCACGAGGACCCGCGCTAACTATCAGCACGAACACAAAGCCAGCACGCCGATCCTCGCTGACGACACGATCACCAACAACGTGCTCGCGCAGGCCACGACGAACGTCGTGTGTGGCAAAGACACCGACTGCTCGGGCAGCGAAAAAACCCCGATCGACCACGAACGGCCGCTCAATGAAGCGATCTCGGCCGAATCGAGCGCCTCGCAGTCCGCTGCGGGTCCATCGATCGCGAAGGAAATCGCGAAGTCCGGGACGGCGTGCCTCGCCGACGAATACACCACGTCGATCCCGATCTTCCACCCGGGCGACCTCGTCTGCTGGCGCCTGATCGCGAGCTTTCCCACGACGATCGAAACCAAAGGCCTGAACGTCACCGACTTCCTGCCGATCGCGGACACGTTCGACGAAGCCTTCGAAGAAAAAGGCGAAAAAGGCCAGGCGCGCGGGCCGGGCGACACCCTCCCGGGCACCACCTTCAACCACTCCGAAGCGAGCTCCAGCGTACCGGGGGGAAGCATCGCATGGGCACTGCCCGAAGAAGGTCACGTGACCAAAGAAAAACAGCGCTTCGAACGCGTCTACGCGACGACCGCCAAGCTCCCGCGCGAAGCCACCCTTGGTGAGCTCCAGGGCAACTTGATGAAGTTCGCGAACGTAAACACCCCCGGAGCGTCCTTCTCCTACCGCGCGGAAGCCGGCTATGCGCTGCAGTTCCCCCAGCTGAGCCTGACAAAGGACGTGGTCGCGTTGAACGGCAGCCCCTTCGGGCCGGCGAGCACTGCGATCGTGAAGGGCGGCGATAAAGCGGAATTCGCGCTCACCGTGTCCAATGCGGGCGAACTGGAAGCGATCAACACCGAAGTCTGGGACAACCTGCCGGCTGGCCTGGGATGTGGCGAAATCTCCGTGATCTCAAACGGTGGGAGTTGTGCCTCCGGGCGCATCACGTGGGGCGATACGGGCCTCGGTCAGCCCGCGATCGCGGTGGCGGCAAAAGGCCAGACGGTCCTTCACTTCACCACGACGGTTCCCACCTCGATCAACCCCGCGACAACGCTCGAAGATCACGCGGGCGTCGTCGAGTACCACAGCGCCACAAACACCGGCGGGGAATACACCTACGTCCCGGCCGAAGACATCGACACGATGATCGGGCTGGAAGCAAACGTCCCGGCCGCGAACGCCCAGGCAAAGCTCGAAACCGAAGCTGCCGTACTCGAAAAGACACACACGAGCTCCGTGATCGAAACAGGCAACAGCGCCGCCCAGGCGACCATCGGCGAGCTCGTGACATTCGAAGTGTCCGCCACGCTGCCTGCGGGGACGGCCTTCGGCGGCGAAGCGAAGATCACCGATCCCGGCATTCCGACCACACGGCTGACCTATGAAAAAGGCTCCGCGGAAGCGCTCGTGGACGGCAGCGCCGCGCCGGCGGAATTCAAAGTCGAAGAAGTCTCGGGAAGCCCCGTGCTGGTGCTGCCCGACGATTACACCGCCCCGACCGCGGCCGCCCGGAAGATCACCTTACGCTTCAAGGCCCGCGTCGCCAACGTGAGCGAAAACAACGCCGCCGGTAACACGACCGAAAAGAGTATCCCCAACACTGCCAAGATCACGTGGACCAATCCGATCACGGGCGCCCAGACGCTCGAAGCCAAAGATGAAGTGCCACTCGTCGAGCCCGCGATCTCGATCACCGAGAGCAACAACGCCACGGGCGGCAAAGTCCATGGCACCCAGATCGTCGAATACAAACTCAAACCGAAGAACGCCTCGACCGGGAGCACCGCGTTTAACACCAAGGTCGTTGAGGTGGTGCCGGTTGGGCTGTCGCCATCCACCGCGGGCGGAAAAGTGCTCGAAGAAGGCGAAGAAACCGCCAGCAAAGGTGTGTGGAACGCCAAAGAACGCACGATCACCTGGGAAGTGGGGACCCTCGCGCCGGGTGCTGAATCGAGCCTCCCCTACTTTGCCGTCTTGAGCGAAAGCCCAGTGGCGAACACAAAACTGACCGACAAAGCCACCGTCACAACAGCGAGCCTCCCTGCCACCGAAGCAGGTAGGCGCACGGCCGAAAACGACACCGTCACTGGCAAGCCTGGCTACGAAGCGAAAGTGGAAAGCACGATCGAAGTCGAAGGATCCGCGATCAAAAAGAAAGCCAGCATCGCGAAAGCGACGATCGGCGAACACATCACCTACACCGTCGAAGTGACGCTGCCGGCACACGTCGTTGCTTATGACGAGACGGTCATCGACACGCTGCCCGACTCGCTCGACTTCGACGGATACGTGAGCGCCGAATGCACCAGCGGCTGCCCGCCCACCGTCACGCCCAAAACATATACGCCGAAAGTCACCGAAGCCAGTACCACCCTAGGGTGGTACCTCGGTGACATCGAATCTGACGCCACCGCCCGCACGATCAAGCTCGTATACCGGGCCGACGTGCGCTCCACCCACCGCACCGGCGGCGCCAAAATCGTGGCCGGCAACGAAATCGCCAACGCTGCCGCCGTCTACTGGGACAAATCGCACAAACACGGCTTCGAAGAAGGCACGATCCCGTCGGTCGCCGGCTTCGAAGTCAAAAGCGGACCGGTCAGCGCAACTACAGCGGTGGTCGAGCCTGCCGTCACGCTCCTCAAGGAAGCCGCCGTGGAAGCCGGCACCTACAGCACAGGGCCGATCACCGTCACCGACGGCAACACCGTCCACTACAAGCTGAAGGTCTCAAACACAGGCGGCGACGCCGCCTACGGAGTCGAAGTCAAGGATGTGCTGCCCGCGCAGCTAACCGAAGTCAAAGCCACGACCAACGCCGCCGATGTCACGCAGAGCTGGACCGAAGGCAAACCGGAATTTCGCTGGAAGCTCAAAGGCCCGCTCGCCGCGAGCGGTGCGGAAACAGTCGAACTCGGCTACGAAGCCAAGCTCATCAGCGTCACAAAACTCGAACCCGGCCAGGAATTCACGAACGCCGCGTCGATCCTCGGGACCTACTTCGGCGTCTCCGAAGAAGAACGCGCCGAAAAACTCACGAACTTCGCCGGCGAAGCGATCCTCTACCGCGAATACACGGGGCCCAGCGCAGCCGTCAAAGCCAAAGTCGCGCTGCCCACGCTCACGCTCGAAAAGGCGGCGCTCGAAGGCGCCAAATACCAGGCCAGCGCCAACGCCGAAGTCAACCAGCCCTTCACATGGCGCGTGATCGTCAAGAACACATCGACCGTGGCAGCCAAGAAGCTCAAACTCACCGACAAACTGCCGCCCAACTGGGAATACGTGGGCGAAGCCAACTTCACCACCGGCGGAAAAATCGCGCCCACGGAATCCGGCACGCTCGAACCCGGCAAGGAACTCACCTGGAGTACAAGCATCGAACTCGCTGCCGGCGCCTCCGACACGCTCACCTACAAGGCCAAGCCCACACTCGCTGCCGAGACCAACCCCGGAATCGGCAAAGAACACCCCGGCACGAACACCGCCAATGCGACCGTGTTCGACGCGCTGGAAAACCCGGAAGACGCCAAAGGCCCGTTCGTCGCCGGTCCCGCTCAGGCCGATGGGATTCTCGTGGTGCCGGTGCTGGAAGTCACAAAGACACCGACCAAAGCCAGCGTGCCGGCCGGTGAAAAAGACTCCTACGACATCCGCATCCACAACTCGGGCGCCGGCATCGCCCATGAAGTCGTGGTGCTCGACACGATTCCCGCCGGCATGACCTACAAAGAAAAAGCCGCCACCGCCTCGCCCTCGGCAGGCTTCTCAGAGGTCTCCGACAAAGCCGGTGTGGTCACCTGGGGGATCGCCACGATCGCCGCAGGCGCCACCGTCGAAATCACGATGCCCGTGGGCACCGAACCGACGCTGGCGAGCAAAACCGAACTCACCAACAAAGTCGCCGTCCACTCGGTCGAGGCGACCACCGAAAAGCTCGCCTCCGGCACCATCACGCTCACCAACAGCGCCGACGTGGTCGCTGAAAAGACGATCGTCACCAAAGGCAACATCGTCCCCGGGCATGAACTGACCTACGAAATCGCTGCCACCAACCACGGCCCGTCGGTTGCGCACGAAGTGAAGCTGGTGGACAAACTCCCGACTGGGCTCACGTTCGTGAGCGCCAGCGCTGGCTGCGAACAGAGCGCTGGCACCGTCACCTGCAACGCCGGCACGCTGACCGTTGGGCAGAACGTCGCCTACCAGATCGTCGCTGGCGTAGCTGTGAGTGCAATCACGCCCATCCGCAACACCGTGCTCAGCGAAAGCACCACGCCCGACCCCGAACCGAAAAACAACGAAGCCTCGGCCGAATTCACGCCGCACCCCGTGGCCGAACTGAGCCTCGTAAAGAGTACGCTCACGCCCGAAATCAAAGATGGTCAGGAAGCGGTCTTCAAGCTGACGGCAGCCAACGAAGGTCCCAGCGACGCAACCGAAACGAAGATCGTGGACACGCTGCCCGCCGGCCTCACCTACGTGAGTTCCAAAGGCGTCGTCTGCACCGCCAAAGGCCAGGAAGTCAGCTGCCCGCTCGGCACACTCGACGTCGGCAGCAAAGCGACTGTTGAAGTCACGACCAAAGCGAGCAAACCCGGCACGCTCGTCAACTCCGCGGAAGTCAGCAGTGCCGCCGAAGACCCCGAACTCGCGAACAACAAAGCGAAATCGGAAGTCATAGTGGCGCCCACAGCCGATCTGCAGATCACCAAGACCGCATCCGCGCCCACTGTCGAGGTCGACGGCGAAGTCACATATACGCTCGCAGTCAAAAACGCGGGGCCAGACGCCGCCCAGAACACGATCGTCACCGACGAACTGCCAGCGGGTGAGACCTACATCAGCAATGACGCCGGCTGCACCGACAAAGGCCAGCTCGTGCGCTGCGAACTCAAAGAACTGGCGGACGCGGCGACGAAAACGATCCACGTCGTAGTACGCATCGGTGTCTCGCTCGCGGAACACACCGTCATCAACACCGCTGAAGTGAGCAGCGAAACGTATGACCCGAACCTGGCGAACAATGCGTCCTCGGCTGAAGTGAAAGTCCCGAGTGCCGCTGATCTGGAAATCAAGAAGTCGGCCTCACCAGAAGCGCTGAACGCGAACGGCGAAGTGACCTACACGCTGACCGTCACCAACAAAGGCCCCGACACGGCCAAAGCCGTCACCGTCACTGACACGCTGCCTGTCGGCGAGACCTATCTGCACGACACCGGCGGCTGTAAAGTCTCCGGACAGAAACTCACGTGCGAACTGGGCGAAATCGCAACCAGCGCCGAATCGCACACGTTCCAGATAGTCGTGCGCGTCGGGCTCTCGCTCGCCGAAAGCACCGTGTCCAACACCGCCGAAGTCTCCAGCTCCACGTTCGACCCTGAACTGGCGAACAACAACTCGACCGCTAAAGTCGACGTTGCGCCCGCCGCGGACCTGAAGATCACCAAGAAAGCCACGCCTGAAACCGCGAACGTGGGAAGCGAAGTCGAATACACGCTGCACGTCAGCAACGAAGGCCCCGACATCGCCAAGAACGCGATAGTCACCGACGAACTGCCTGAAGGCGAGGTCTACCTGCACAACAGCGGCAGCTGCTCCGACAAAGGCCAGCTCGTCCGCTGCGAACTTCACGAAATGGCCAAAGGCGCGGCTGCCACGATTGGCGTGGTCGTGCGGCTGACGACGCCACTGGCAGAACACACTGTCAAGAACACCGCTGAAGTCTCGAGCGAAACGTTCGACCCGGATCTCGCCAACAACACCGCCAGCGCCGAAGTGCACGTCCCCAGCGCAGCCGACGTGGAAATCGTCAAGACGGCCTCTCCTGAAACGGTGGACGCGAAGGGCGAAGTCACCTACACGTTGACCGTCTCCAACAAGGGGCCCGACACGGCCAAGGAAGTGCTCGTCACCGACGAGCTGCCGGCCGGCGAGACCTACGTGAGCGACAATCAAGGCTGCAGCGACGCCGGCCAGCTCGTCAGCTGCAAACTCGGCGACCTCGCGAGCGGCGGCGAACCGATCGTCATCAAAATAGTGGCGAGCGTGAGCCTATCGCTCGCTAACAGCACCGTCTCCAATACAGCCGAAGCGAGCAGCCCCACGTTCGATCCCGAACTGGCGAACAACAAGTCGACCGCGAAGGTCGAAGTGGCTCCTGCGGCCGACCTCTCGATCGTCAAGGAAGCCTTTCCCGGCACCGTCAAGGTCGGCGAAGAAGTGCAGTACACGCTGACCGTCCGCAACGAAGGCCCCGACACAGCCAAAAACGCGCTCCTCACTGACAAGCTGCCCGCAGGGGAGACCTATGTGAGCAGCGAAGGCCCGAGCGGCGACGAATGCATCGACACCGGGCAGACGGTCACCTGCGAACTGCACGAAATGCCCGTCAGCGGCACAGAATCGAAGGTCTTCCACGTGATCGTGAAGATCGAAGTCCAGCTCGCGCACTCTGCCGTGCTGAATACCGCGGAAGTGGGCAGCGAAACCTTCGACCAGAACACGAGCAACAACAGCTCGAGCGCGGAAGTGCAGGTCGAAACCGCGGCGGACATCCAGATCGTGAAGACCGCGTCACCCACTACCGTGAACGCAAATGGCGAAGTCACCTACACCCTCGCCGTCACCAACCACGGACCCGACCCCGCCAAGGAAGTGAAGGTCGATGACAAACTGCCCGAAGGGGAGACCTACCTCAGCGACGACGACAGTTGCACCGTCGCAGGGCAGGACGTTAGCTGCGAACTCGGAGAACTACCCGCCAACGGCGAAGTCCACGCCATCCACATTCACGTGCGCATCGGCCTTACGCTGGCGGACAGCAAGGTTATCAACACCGCCACCGTCTCGAGCTCCACGTGGGACCCCGAAATGGCGAACAACAAATCTGAAGCGACCGTCGAAGTCGTGCCCGCGGCGGATCTGAAGATCGTCAAGACGGTGCCGGCCACAGTCGTGGAACTGCCCGGCGAAGTGACTTACACGCTGGCAGTCTCAAACGAAGGCCCCGACACGGCCACCAAAGCGATCGTCACCGACGAACTGCCCGTGGGCGAGGAATTCGCGAGCGCAAGCGGCGCCGAATGCAGTCACGTCGGCCGGGTCGTCACCTGCTCGCTCGGCAACATGGCGGACAAAACTACCCAGACGATCGAGCTGACCGTCAAGGTGGGTCTTACGCTCGGTGAACGGGAAGTGGTCAACGTCGCCCACGTCTCAAGCGAAACATTTGACCCCGAACTGGCCAACAACACTTCCAGCGCCGCGCTGCACACCGGCCCGGCGGCCGACATGGAGATCGAAAAGACAGGGCCCGCGAGCGTCGTGAGTGGAACCCAGATCGTTTGGTCCTTGAGGGTCCAAAACAACGGCCCGTCGACCGCCCACGAAGTAATCGTCGAAGACCCTCTGCCCTCTGGCGTGACGTTCACGGGGGCCAGCCCGTACCAGGGAGAAGCCTGCCAGGAGAACGGGGGCACACTCAGGTGTGACCTCGGCACGATGGTCGACGGCGCGCAGGCGGAAGTCAAGGTCTCGGCATTGGTGACGCTCGCGTTCGGCACGTTGCAGAACACCGCTCACGTGCATGCCATCGAGCCCGACCCCGGCGAAGCCAACAACAGCTCAACCGCCACCACGACCGTCACCGCTGATCCCACCAAGCCAGCCTCAGTGTCGCCAGAAGTCTCGGTGAAAGCCAGCAGCGACGCCAAGAGCCGCACGCGTGTGACCCTTCGCAAGGTGGTGCGCGAGCACGAGGTCGCGCCGGGTGGGCGTCTGGACTATCGCTTGACAGTTCGCGACGCCGGCGCCCGAGCGGCCGAGAAGCTGCGCGTGTGTGACAGCCTCCCGGAGCAGACCACGGTTCTGCGGCGCGGCGGCGGACACCTCGACGGGGCGCGCATCTGCTTCACGCTCGCGACGCTCGCCCCCGGCCACAGCCACACTTTTACGATCGTGCTGCGAGCCGACTCCAATGCCCATGGGCGGATCGTCAACCATGCGACGGTCACCGGCTCGGACTTCGACCCCGCGCACGCGCACGCATCCACTCCGGTGAGCGCCGCGGGCGCCGTGCCGCGTCGCGAAAGCCGTGTCACCGGTTAGGACCGCCAGGGTTCTAGGCGTCGTCGCCCTCTTCAGTGCGGCGATCGCGTATGCGACGCCGAGCGCCTATGCGACACCGGGCGCGGTGGCTTGGGCATCGCTTCCCGTGAGGCCCCCGACCCCCGCGCAGGCGTGGGTCGCCAAGGTCGTGTACCCGACCATCGCCCGCGCCGCGCCGCGCCTGACCCACGTCAGGCGCCTGTTCACGGTCTCTCCGGTGTCCGCGTGGGGCGCCCCGACCGAGCTGCTGGTCCTCGGCTCCCGCGTCGACGCCGCCGGGCACCCCTGGCTGCGCGTGCGGCTCGACTACCGCCCGAACGGCTTCGCCGCGTGGATCGACGAGGAAGACACGGTGATGTACAGGGACCCCTGGCGGATCTCGGTCTCGCGCGCGCGCCGCGAGGTGTGGGTCTACGACGCCGACCGCCTGGTGCGCAGCTTCGCCGCCGTCGTCGGCAAGTCCTCCACGCCAACCCCCTCCGGCCTATTCGCGATCGCCGCCGAGCTGCCCCAGCCCGACCCCGGCCAGTTCGAGGGCTCCTGGGTGTTGCCACTGACCGCGCACTCAGAAGTGCTGCGCCACTTCGAAGGCGGAGACGGCCAAGTAGCGTTGCACGGCCGGGGCGGTGCGAGTCTCATCGATCCGCTTGGCAGCGCTCGCTCTCACGGATGTGTGCGGTTGGCCAACCGGACGATCGGCTGGATCGCCACGCATGTGCCCGTTGGTACTCCGGTGCGCATCCACTGATCTCGAGGCTCTTCCGAGCGGCCGCTCAAGCGACCGCTCGCAATCGCCGGTAGGGCGTCCCGCGCAGCTCGCGGATCAGCGCGTCGACGACGCCCTCCTCATCCTCGGCCAGGCCATCGGTGACGGCGCCGATCACCGCGCGCTTGCGCTCCAAGAGCGTGGCGATCGTCTCATCGATCGTGCCGGCCGCGAGCAGATAGGTGGCGTTGACCGTGTCGAGCTGGCCGAAGCGGTGACAGCGGTCCTCGGCCTGATCGTGCTTGGCTGGCGTCCAGTCGAGCTCGAGGAAGGCGACATTCGAGGATCGCGTCAGCGTGATGCCGTGGCCCGCGACCTCGATCGAGCAGACGATCAGCTGGTTCTCGGCTCTGTCGGGCTCCTGAAAAGCGCGCAGAGCCCGATCGCGGGCGATGGGGCTGTCCTCGCCGAGGATGTGCAGCGCGTGCGGAAAGCGCTCGAGCAGGGCGCGTTGGATCTCACGATGGTGAGCGAACACAACCAGACGCTCGCCTGAGGAGCAGAAGTCGTGAATCCAGGCGAGCGCCGCGTGGAGCTTGCCGCGCGCGGCAAGCAGCTTGAGCGCGTTCAGCCGTACGAGACGTTCGGCGCGCAGCGCCGCCGCGACCTTCGCGTCGAGCTCGCGTAGATTGAGGGGCTGGCTTTGCAACCAGGCGACGAGGTCGCGCTCGGCGAGGCGGTACTCGGGCTCGTTGTCGAGTTCGATCGGCACCACACCGCGGGTCTTGGCCGGCAGCTGCGGCAGGACATCGGCCTTCAGGCGACGGGCGAAGCAGCGCGCGCGCAGATGCCAGTGCAGACGCAGGTGGGCGTCGGGCCCACGGAAGCGCTTGCCGAACTGCGCGCCCGAGCCGAAGTCGCCAAGGCGCCCGAGGATCCGCAGCTGTGAGATCAGCTCGGGCGGGCGGTTCATCACGGGCGTGCCCGTGAGCGCGAGCACGAGGCCATCGTGTGGCACCGCCCCGGACAGCCGCTGGACCGCCTGGGTGCGCTTGGCGGCCGCGTTCTTGCAGTAGTGGGACTCGTCGAGCACGAGCGCTCGAGGGGCGAGCGCCTGCAGCGCGGCCAGGCGCCCGGCGACGATGTCGTAGTTGACGACGGTCACGTCCGCTCGCTCGATCGACGCGTCACCGCGCGTGCCTGTAAGCGCCTGGGCACTGCGCGCAGGCAGCCAGAGTTTGAGCTCGCGCAGCCAGTTCAGCTTGAGGCTTGCCGGGCACACGACGATCGCCGGGTAGGCGCCATCGGCCTCCAGCGTCGCGAGCGCCTCGATCGTCTTGCCGAGACCCTGCTCGTCGGCGAGAAACGCGCGCCGCTGCGCCAGCAGATAGCTCACACCGGCACGCTGGAAAGGCTTCAGCTCACCGCCGAGGGTGGGTGCGACCTTCCCGTCCAGCGGCGCCTCAGTCGCGGCTGAGAGGGCGACCAGGCCGGCGGCCCGGGCGTGCTCCTCGCGAACCTCTTGCAGGAGCGCGAGCGCCTCGGGCGCGATCCAGGTTTCGTGCGCGGCGAGAAAGTCATCGAGCTCCGGAACGCAGAACGGATCGGCGCGGATGCAGGGTAGGGCCGCGTGCTCGCCCGCGCTCCCGATCGTGTGTCCGCTGCCACCGTGGCGTGTCTTGCCGGGCGCCGCGCCCGCGAGGGCCGCGAAGGCGTCGAGTGCTGCGCGGTCGTGGCCGGGCGCGAGCACGAACGTCGGGTCCTCGTGCAGGGCGGAGCACTCCAGCACGGCGGGTGGTACCGGCCGGCCGTCTAGCAGCGCCGCGATACAGCGCTTCGCCCCGGCGCTGATGAAGCCGCGCAGTCGTCCGTCGATCAGCCTCCACGACTGCAGCGTCAACGGCACGGTCGCTCCGCCGGGGGCGCTCACCGCCAGCTCGCGCAGCTCTCGTGGCAGACGTTTGGTCTCACCGAGCAGCAGGAACACGGGTTGCTCCTGAGGGCTTTGTTCCTGCGGGCCCGCGACTTCGATCGTGCCCGCCCAGGTCGTGACACGTGCCAGCCAGCTCTGCACGCGCGGGTCGATTCGGTTGACCTCCAGCTCGGCGATCAGCTCGGCGATCGACTCGGCGTCGTGCTCGACGGCCGCCAGCGCGAACGTCGCGTCGGGGCCATCCAGCGCGCGCAGCCCCGTGCGCCCGGCGAGTACACGGGCAAGCGGCGCGTGCGCGGCGGCGATCATGATCCAGTGCTCCCCGCGCCGGTCGCGACGCAACTCGACATCGTGAGCGAGCGCGCTGGATGGCCCCGACGCGCCTGCGGCTCCCTGTTTGATCTCCGTGAGCGCATGTGCCGCGTCATCGGTCAGGCGTAAGCGCGAAGCGCCTGCGGGCAGCTCCTCGACAAGCCGCGCGGCGTGAGCGTCGAGCGGGATCAAAGCGCGCCCGATCGCCGGCAGGCGGTAGCCGTCGGGGTGCTCGAGCAGCGCTTGCGCGAGCTCGGGCGCGGTGTCGGTGGCGAAGCTGAACCACCAGTTCTCATCGGGCCGGGCGAGATCGAGCACGCACTCGTCGCGGCGACGCCTGGCGCGGCGGCGCTCGATCGCGCGGGCGAGCGGCTCGCTCACATCCGGAGCTCCCGGCAGGCCGGCGAACAGACGCGAGAGCGCCTCCGCACGCTCGGGATCGAGCGGGATGCACCACGCCCGCCCGACCGAATCCCAGCGCCGTCCAGGAAGCGCGCGCAGCAGTTGACGCAGGCGCTCGTCATAGGGAAAGCGCAGCTCGGCCTGATCGTCGACGAGCGAGGCGTGGAAGTCAGAGGTGGGCACGATCACAGCACGATAGGCAACGCCCGAGATGGAGCGTCTGCGGGCCCCGAGGACCCTGCCCGACGCGGCTCTATCCGGCAGCCCCACCCGGCCGCCCCAGACGGCTCTACCCGGCGATCCCCACCCGGCGGCACTGCCCAGTTGCCCTAGGCCGTCCTACTTACGCGTGGCGCGCACCGCGGTGCCGTATGCGCAGATCTCGGTCCACGTGGTGCCGAGCTCCGAAGTGTCGAAGCGAAACGCGATGATCGCGTTGGCGCCCTTGGCCTCGGCCTCCTCGACGAGTCGTTCCTGGGCATGCTCGCGGCCCTGGGCGAGCATCTTGGTCATGCCCTTCAGCTCGCCACCCACCAGCGACTTGAACGAGGCGCCGATCTGGGAGCCGAGGTTACGCGCACGCACGGTCAGCCCGAAGACCTCGCCCAGCACCTCCTCGATGTCATACCCGGGCAGGTCATTCATGGTGGTGATGATCATCGTTTCCTCCTCGCTGGGGTTGGTCTGCAAGCTGACCGGTGAGTCCGGCCGCGCTGTCTACTCGTCGCGGTTGGCCGTCGTCTCCCCGCTGTTGGTCGTCGTGGTCATGACCGCCGCGGCGCCGCCACCCATCACGCGTCTGGTCAACCCGGGCGTGAGGACGCGAAACGCCGCCGCCAAAGCGTAGGGACGCGGTACGTAGCGCTCGGCGCGGCGGCCGACCCCGGCTTGGAAGATCGCCTCGGCTCCCTGCTCCGGCGTGGAGACGGCCCAGCGCGTCAGGCGTTTCTCGGTGAGCTCGGTCTGGGGGAAGCCCTCGGTGGCGATGAATCCGGGCAGCACCAGCCCGACGTGCACCCCGTGCCGGCGCTCCTCTGCCCACAGCGAGTCCGACCAGCCGGCGAGCGCGAACTTCGAAGCGCTGTAGGCGCCGGCGCCCGCCCGCGCAACTCGTCCGGCGGTGGAGGCGACGTTGACGATCGCGCTCGGTGCGGAGGCCCGCAGGATCGGCAGGAGCGCCTCGGTGAGGCGAACGGGCGCGTCGAAGTTGATCGCCATCGTGCGCCTGACGTTCTCATAGCCTCCGTCGGCGAACCGCGCGCGCCAGCCGGAGCCGGCGTTGTTGACGAGCAGGTCGAGGCGGCCGTGACGCTCCTGCACATGCTCGAGGATGCGCGTGGGCGCGTTCTCGTAGACGAGGTCGGCCGCCAGGAAGCTGACGCGCTCCTCGCCCAATGAAGCGGCCAGCGCGCGCAGTCGCTCCTCGCGGCGTGCCACGAGAATCAACGAGGCGCCCGGCTCGCGGGCCAGACGGCGGGCCGCCGCTTCTCCGATCCCGCTCGAGGCTCCTGTGATCAAGGCGATCATCTTCGCCACAGCCTATCTCTCCGTCCTCGCGTCCAGCCGGTACGCGTCCAGTACGGTTGGCAGCATGGACTCTGCGGACTCGGCGAGGAAGCTCCAGGCGCTCGAGCTGTTCCACGGCCTGCCCAGCCGCTATGACCGGCTCAGCGCGGCGTTGAGCTTCTGGCAAGATCCTCGCTGGCGGCGCGCCATGGTGGACGCGGTGGCGCCGGCGGCGAACGAGCGGATCCTCGATGTGGCGACCGGCACGGGAATGGTCGCCGCCGAGCTGCGCTCCCGCGCGGACTGCTCGGTCGTGGGACTGGATCAGAGCGCCGAGATGCTCGCCGCCGCGAAGGCGCGCTTCGCCAACGACGGTGCGCGCGTGGAATTGATCGAGGGCCAGGCCGAGGAGCTGCCGTTCGCGGATGGGAGCTTCGACGCGCTGACCTTCACGTATCTGCTGCGCTACGTCGACGATCCACCGGCGACGCTGCGCGAGCTGGCTCGCGTCGTGCGCCCGGGGGGACGGGTGGCCACGCTCGAGTTCGGCGTGCCCCCGCGCATGCTCCCGCGTACCGCCTGGCGGTTTTATACGGCGATCGGCCTGCCGGCGCTCGGGCGGGTCGCCTCACGGGAGTGGGCGGAGGTGGGGCGGTTCCTTGGGCCGAGCATCTCCGGCTTCTACGAGCGGCATCCGCTGGAGTGGATCGTCGGCTACTGGGAGGACGCCGGCCTGCGCGATGTGCAGGTGCGGCGGATGAGCCTCGGCGGCGGGGTCGTGATGTCGGCGCGCAAGATCGGCTCCGCCGGCGAGAGGCCCATCGAGGATCGGTCCGCCGGCGATGTCAGCAACGCCTGAACGGCCGGCTTTCTACGCGCTCGGGCGCGGTCGGGTGGGGGATCTACTCACGCTGCTACACCCGCCCTATACGGCGTGGCACCTGAGCTACTTCGCGATCGGTGCGGCGCTTGCCCCGCATCTGTACGTCGATCGTCTGCTCTGGGGGCTGGCATCCTTCGGCCTCGCGGTCGGAGTGGCGGCGCACACGCTCGACGAGTTGCATGGCAGGCCGCTGGGGACGGCCGTCTCCTCCCGCACACTCGTTGTGCTGGCAGTGGTGAGCCTGGCGGGCGCGCTGGCGATCGGCGTGGCCGGTGTTTTGACGGTGACGGTCTGGCTGGCGCCATTGGTGCTCGCCGGGGGGTTGTTCGTGGTGGCGTACAACCTCGAGCTGCTGGGCGGCGCTTTGCACAGCGATCTGTGGTTCGCGGTTGGCTGGGGCGCGTTTCCCGCCTTCACGGGCTACTTCGTATGCGCCGAGAAGGTCACGATCCCAGGGCTTCTGGTGGCCGGGGGCTGCCTGGCGTTGAGCGTCGCGCAGCGGCGTCTGAGCTCGCCCGCGCGCGAGCTGCGCCGTCGCACGCACTCGGTTAGGGGTGCGCGCGAGCGCTCCGATGGGAGTACCGAGGAGCTGTCGCGAGCCGGTCTGCTCGCGCCGCTGGATGGAGCGCTGTCGGCGCTGTCGCTGGGGGTCGTGCTGACTGCTTGCGCGCTCGTTGCCGCGCGTCTGTGAGGGAGCTTGCCGCGCTGTTCGCGAAGTCAGGTGCGCGGCGCGTGCTCAGGCGCCAGGAAAGCCACGCGAGGAGCGGTATTCCTCATTCTGCCGGCGCTCGCCACGGATCTGAATCGCGATGTAGATGATGATGATGTTGACGATCAGGCCGATCCCGCCGAAGGTGGCGATCAAGCCGATGTCCTTGGAGACGGCGGCACTGGTGGCGAGCAGCATTCCTGCAGCCTAGCAACGCGAGGCGCGCTGGTGTCGTGGCCCGTGGTCGGTCAGCGGCAGGCGCGCTGGTGTCGTAGCCTTCGGGCCGCCGCCGGCCGATCAGGGATCGGCCGAGGAGCGCAAGGAGAGGTGCCGGAGCGGTTGAACGGGCACGACTGGAAATCGTGTGACGGGGGAAACCTCGTCCGAGGGTTCGAATCCCTCCCTCTCCGTCCCCCTGACGCTGGTGTGCTCAGCCCGCGACTGGGGCCACCGCGGCCTCGTCGCCCCGACTCGCCGCTTCTGCCTGCTCGCGGCTGTCGCGCGAGGAGATCAGCACGGCGGTGAGGATCGCCCCGACGATCGCGAAGCCCGCGCCGACGAGGAACGCGCGGTCGAAGCCCTTCGTGAGCGCGACCGACGTGCTGTGCACCCCTGAGTGGAAGAGGCTCTGGGTGCGGCTGTTGGCGACCGTCGCAAGGATCGCCAAGCCAAGCGCGCCGCCGACCTGCTGGGAGGTGTTGATCAGGCCGGAGGCGAGGCCCGCCTCGTGTGGTTTGGTGCCGGTGACCGCGGCGATCGTGACGGGCACGAACGAGAACCCGAGCCCGAACGCGGCGAGGATCGACGGGCCGAGCACGTTCGAGAGGTACGAGCCGCCCGGCGCCGGCACGCGCGAGAACCACAAGAGCGCCACCGCGATCAGCAGCAGGCCGCCGATCAACGTCGGCTTGAAGCCTATGCGCGTGACCAGCTGGGAGGCGCCGCCGGCGGAGAGGATGATCCCGATCGCGAGCGGCAGGTAGGAGAGCCCAGCTTTGATCGGCGAGTAGCCAAGGACGTCCTGGAGGTAGAGCGAGATGAAGAAGAACATCGAGAACAGCGACATCCCGATCAACAGGCCGACGATGTCCGCGCCGCGCAGCGTGCGCAGGCGGAAGATCGAGAACGGCAACAGCGGATGGCGGGTGCGCCGCTCGATCACGACGAACGCGACGAGCAGCACGGCCGCGCCGAAGAGCCGCAGCAGCGTGCCGGTCGAGCCCCAGCCGACGTTGACGGCGTCGACGACCGCATAGACGAGCAGTGCGAGGCCGGCCGTGACGGTCACTGCGCCCGGGATATCGAAGCCTTCGGTGCCGTCGTCGGCGTGGCTCTCCAGCAGGATCCGCGGCGCGAGCGTGGCGGCGATCAGGCCGATCGGGACGTTGACGAACAGCACCCAGCGCCAGCTCAGGCCGCTCGTGAGGATTCCGCCGAGCAGCACCCCGGCCGCGCCGCCGGCGCCCGCGACCGCGCCCCACACGCCGAGCGCGCGGTTGCGCTCGGCCCCCTCGGCGAATGTCGTTGTGATGATCGACAGGGCGGCCGGCGAGACGATCGCGGCGCCGAGACCCTGCACGGCGCGCGCGATGATCAGCCACGCCTCCGACTGGGCCAGGCCGCCGGCGAGCGAGGCGAGCGAGAACAGGACGAGGCCGAGCATGAACATACGCCGGCGCCCGAGCAGGTCGGCGAGGCGCCCGCCGAGCAGCAGGAAGCCGCCGAACGTGAGTGTGTAGGCGTTGACGACCCAGGAGAGGTTGTCGCGCGAGAAGTGCAGGGCCGTGCCGATCGAAGGCAGCGCGACGTTGACGATCGAGGCGTCGATCACGATCACGAACTGCGTCATCGCGAGCAGCATCAACGCGAGGTTCTTCGCCCGCGGCGTATCGAGGCTCATTGGTTCGACCTCGCGCGCGGGGTCGGTCGGCGCGCCATCGCCGGTGACGTCGTCCTCGTTCATCGCTCGTCCTTCATGGTCGGCCAGGATATCCGCGACGCGCATACATCCCGGACGGCGCCTCATGGGATAGCGTGACCGCGGTGAGCGACGCAACCAAAGGAGAAACGGGACCCCAGGAGCGCTGGGCCGCGGTAGACCGCTACATCACCGACCTGCTCGTGCCCGAGGATCCAGGGCTCGATGCCGCGCTGCGGGCCAGCGACGCCGCGGGCCTGCCGCCGATCGCGGTCACGCCGAACCAGGGCAAGCTGCTGGAACTGATCGCGCGCGTGCAGGGCGCGCGATCGATCCTGGAGCTGGGCACGCTCGGCGGCTACAGCACGATCTGGCTGGCGCGGGCGCTGCCGGCCGGCGGGCGCCTGGTCACGCTCGAGGCCGAGCCCCGGTATGCAGAGCTCGCCCGAGAGAACATCGCGCGCGCCGGTTTCGGCGAGATCGTCGAGCTGCGGGTCGGACCGGCGCTGCAGACCCTGCCCGATCTCGTCGCCGAGGGCTCGGGACCGTTCGACCTGATCTTCATCGACGCGGACAAGGGCAACTACCCCGGTTACTTCGAGTGGTCGTTGAAGCTGTCCCGGCCCGGTACGGTGATCATCGGCGACAACGTCGTGCGCGACGGCGCGATCCTCGACCCCGACGCCTACGACCCGGTGCTGGGCGATGCGGTCATCCAGGGCGTACGCCACTTCTACGAGCTGCTCGCAGCTGAGCCTCGGGTTAGCGCCACCGCGATCCAGACGGTCGGCGGGAAGGGTTATGACGGGTTCGCGCTGGCGATCGTCGATGACACGACGGCGCGGTGACTCTCGGCCGAGCAAATCCGTGGCGGCGAGGCAGAGTCCCTAGACTGGACGGCCTTGCGCCTGTAGCTCAGCTGGATAGAGCGTCGGTCTACGGAACCGAAGGTCAGAGGTTCGAATCCTCTCAGGCGCGTAAGGTACGTTGAGCTCATGTCCCGCTGAGCTCACGTTTCGCTCAGCGTCGCCCTCCTACAGCTCAGCGCAGCGCGTCGATCAGGTCCAGCGTGCCGCCGCCGGTGCGGTACCGGCCGAACACGGTGACGTCCGAGAAGCCGGCCCGCGAGATGATTTCGGGCAGCTCGCCACGCGCGTGCTCGCGCGTGTTGGCGAAGCCGTCGAGCAGCTGCACGGCGAAGAACGCCGCACGCATCAGCGGATCGCTGGCACGGCCGAGGTCGCATACCAATAGGCGGCCGCCGGGCGCCAGGACGCGTCGCGCCTCCGCGAGCGCGGCGCGCTTTGCCGAGGGTAGGAGATGGTGAAACATCAGCGTGCTGACTACGCAATCGACGTCCGCGTCCGCAAGCGGCACGTGATCGGCGAGCGCCTCGTGGAGCTCGAGCTCGACGCCCGCTGCCCGCGCCTTGTCAGCGGCTCGCGCGAGCACGTCGCCGTCGCCGTCGACGCCGATCAGCTTCACGCCTGGACAGACGCGGGCAATCGCCAGCGCCATCTCTCCCGTGCCACAGCCGAGATCCAAGATCCGCGGCGCGGCGCTGGCGCCCAACGCCCGCTCGACGAGCCGCGGCCGCCACTGCCTCTGCCGCATCGCCACCGCGTTGACCGTGTCATAGAGCGGCGTGAAAACACCACGGCCGGCCGCTGGCACGTATCGATCGCTCACCTCACCCACCATAGAGCTCTCAAACAGCCTCTCTACTCGCCACCTCACTACTCGCCACCGGATCGCGCGCAGGCATGCGCCCTGGCTGCTGCTGAGGGTGGGCGGGCGCCTTTGCATTGGCCAGCACGGCGATCAGCTCATCGAAGATCGCGGCCCTGAACAGCGGGCGAGCCGCGGCCGGGGTGCATCCGAATGCCTGCTGAAGCTGGTCCAGGCGGCGGCGATCGGGAACCAGCCAGAGCACCTTCGTCGTGGCCCCGCGAGCGGCGAGCGCCTGGCCGCTGCGGGAAAAATCGACGTAGATGGAGAGCTTGCGCTCGAGTGTCGAGCCGCCGACGGTGGCACGGTCGACCTCGAGCAGCCAAGTGGTAGCGCGCGATTTGGGGCCGATCGTAAAGCAGGCGTCTGGCTTCAGGGTTACCTGGCAACCGTCCGGTGCGGTGAACTCGCGCCAGGCGGCCGGCTCGGCCTGGCGTCCCAGCAGCTCGAGCTCTCCGCGCGCCCTGGCCTCCAGCACGCGCAGGTGCGTCTCGGCCACGGCGAGGTGGTGCTGGACGAACTGCGTGCCCGGCTCGCGGGTGCGGCGAGCCTGCTCGGGGGTGATCCACCCGTGGGCGGCGGCCAGCCGCAGGCCGAGCGCGGTGAGCACGTTGATGTGACCGGCTGAGCCCGCCCTGACTCCTCCGATGCGGCGCTCGAGGTGCCGGACGACTCCCAGCTCCACGAGCTTGGCGACACCTCGCCGCGAGGCGCGCGCCCGTGCCAGTGGCGTGGCGCCGACGAACACCCAGCGCTCCAGCTGGGCGGTGGAGAGGAAACGCATCTCCAGCAGAATCGAGACCGCCGCTCGCTCACGCCGTGAGAGCCTGGCGTCCAGGGCCGCCAGCGGGCCGTCGTGCAGAGGGGTGCTCATCCTCGCGCTCACGTCGCTATCGCTCAGTGCTCCAGGAGGGAAGTCGATCCACTGCTCCCGGATCCACCGCTCCCCTGCGGTGTGCGGTCGCTGGGGATCAGCTGCATTTCCTCGGCGAGGACGATCAGCTCCCGGGGGTGTGCGGGGTCCTCGCAGTCGGCGCGCTGGCTGGCCAGGCGGCCGTCGACCGCGACGTCGCTGCCCCGGCGCAGATGCTCGTGGGCGAGCGCAGCGAGCGAGTCGACCGCCCGCACCTCGATGTAGTCCACCCATTCCTCCCATTCGCCGGTGAGCTTGTCTTGCCACCTGCGGGTGCACCCGACGGTCATCTCGCAGACGCTCTTCCCGGAGGGCAGGCCGCTTAGCACTGGGTCACTCACCAGATGACCGGTGATCGTGACGCGGTTGAGATTGATCGCCATTTCCTAAGCCTTTCTTGGGGGATTGCCTGTCCCGAGCACGCTACGCACGACTTGGGATGGTTCGTTTGCGCACGTGCCCTGATGCCTCTTGCACGGGGGCCTTGCACGTCTTGCACGGGGGCCTTCCACAGGGCGCTAACTAAAAAAGCAGGCCTGACTGTCCCGTTAAGTGGAAATGGTCGGTATAGGAGGCAGGAACATGGGTAAAAGGCTCATGCAAGCAGCGAGGTGGGAGATGGGAGAGGGAAAATGTGGAGACGTGATTGGCGGATAGGCAAAATGTGCAGAGCGACGCGCAGGGCGCAGAGCAGGCGATGGGGATTGACGGTGACGGCACTGCCGCTCGCGCTGCTGCTCTCGCTGCAGGGCCTGCTCGGCGTCTGCCTGGCGCCCCTGCCCGCCGACGCGGGCGAGTGGATGGAGGTCTCCTGCGTGAACCCGAACCAGAGTGCAGCCCCAAGCGAAGGGTGGTCCGCCTTCACATCGGGCTCTCCGGGCAATGGCTCTACTGGCAGTGCGAGATGCTCTATGTTCGGACTCCTGAGCTCGGCTGTGGCCGAGGGGGCTGGTAACGGTGAGAACGTCGGGTACTTGCCGCCCAGCGGCTCGACGCTCATTGGCGGGTCTGTGGATGCCAGTGGCTATGCGGGCGGTTACGGCTATCAAACCTCCGCCACGGTGACCGCCTACTCCCCGGAATTCGTATTTCCCGGCGATGTCATCTACCAGTGCGTACGTGCTTATGGCGAATGCTCGCCGGGCAGCTACAGCTTCTCGACGGTCATCCCATTGCCCGCGAACGCGGGGGGCGGGTTCTACATCGGCGCCGGTTGTGGTGGCCTCGCAGGCTCTTCCTGTGATGAAGGCTCGAGTGCTGGCGTATGGTCATCCTTTGAAGTGCACTGGGCGAACTTCCTGCTCTCCAACGAAGCGACGCCGAGCGCCAGCGGCGTAGGCGGAACGCTGCTGAGCCCGAATGCTGCTGGCACGGCCGAACTGACGCTCACAGCCACCGACCCAGGCGGCCCCGGCGTGTATCTCGTGACCGTCCAGATCGACGGCAAGACGCTCTACTCAGGCACACCCAACAACAACAGCGGAAAGTGCGTGTCGGTCGGTA
Organism: uncultured Solirubrobacterales bacterium; assembly: GCA_963804555.1. Taxonomy (GTDB): domain Bacteria; phylum Actinomycetota; class Thermoleophilia; order Solirubrobacterales; family Solirubrobacteraceae; genus Palsa-744. The sequence continues at coordinate 19,902 of CAWDQX010000001.1, read as the reverse complement.
GCAGCGGTAGCGCCCTGATGTTCGACTACAACCAGCCATGCCCCACGAGCGAGTCCGTGGACTTGCCGATCAACACCACCGCCCTGGCAAACGGTCAACACACCCTGAAGGTCACGGTCCAGGACGCCGCTCAGAACTCGAGCGTCGTTTACGACGGCACGATCACGGTTGCCAACTCGAGCGGCGCCGGCTCCACCGGCGGCGGCTCGACCGGCGGCACTGGCTCGACGGGCGGAACCGGCTCTAAAGGCGGAACCGGCTCCACGGGTGGCACCGGCGCGACGGGCAGCGCGGGCTCCAACGGTAGCGCCGGCTCGAGCGGTGCCGGCTCCGCGACCGCTCTGAGCAGCTCGATCGCCATCGGCCCGGGTAGCCCGGCGGTGCTGCGGGGGCGCCCAACGGCACGAATGCCTCCGACCAAGCGAAGCTGACCGCCCGCTGGACGAGCACCGCAAAGGAACTGCGCACGAGTGGCTACGGTGCAACTGACCGAGTCACCGGGCGTTTGACGAGCATCTCTGGGCAGGCCATCTCCGGCGCGCTGCTCGACGTGTACGAGACTCCCGCATCTCACGGGGCGGTGGCGAGTCGCGTCGGCGGTGTGAGCACCGGACCCACGGGCCAGTGGACGTTCACCCTGCCGCGCGGCGTCTCCTCGAGCACGCTGCGCTTTGCCTATCGCAGCCACGTAAACGACACCGTGGACGTCGCCACGGCGACTCTCCGTCTGCGGGTACATGCCGGGATTGCCCTGAAGATCACGCCGCGGACCTCCAGTGCCGGCCACAAGATCTTCTTCAGCGGTACCTTGCACGGTTCTCCGATCCCCGAAGACGGTAAGCAGCTGGTGCTGGAGGCCCACTCGGGTCACGGAGAATGGATCCAGTTCAACACGATCCACACCGGCGCAAAGGGTCGCTACCGGGCGAGCTACCGCTTCAAGTTCGCCGGCCCGATCACCTATCAGTTTCGTGTGCTCTCACGCCTCGAAGCCGACTTCCCCTTCTTGGAAGGCGCCTCGAATGTCGTCGACGTGCACGAGCGCTGACTCAGCCCGCGACTCACCCTCGCTCCCCGCTGGCGCTCCCCGACTGGCGCTTCCCGACCCGCGCTCCTCAGCCCGTATCAATGCTTCCGTAGCTGAACCTGGCCCGGCGCTTCGGCGGCGCATCGTTCCTCGAGGGTGCATCGATCGGCGCATCGCTACTCAGCGGCGCGTCGGTTTTTGCCGCGCGCGGCGGCGCATCGATCCCCAGCGGTGCGCCGCTCCGCGGTGATACATCGAGCCTCGGCGGAAGGAGCTGAATTTTCTTGACAAGTACGAACATTCCCTGTTTGTGCTCGGGGTTCTCGCAGTAGGTGGGCTGACTGGAGAGACGCCCCTCGATTGCGACGCTGCTGCCCGCTCGCAGTCGCTGGCAAACGGACTGGGCGAATGAGCCGTAGACCCGCGCGTCGCAGTAGTCCACCCATTGCAGCCAGCTGCCGGTGAGCTCCTCTTGGCAGCGGCGGTGGCAGGCGATGCGCATGTCGCAGGCGCTTTGCCCGGAGGGCAGGCTGCGCGGCGTTGGGTCACGCACGAGATAGCCCGTGAGCGTGACGCGGTTGAGATTGGCCATCATCTCCTGCGGCATTTGATCGGCCATCGTTGCCTGCCCCTTCCTGCCGGATTGCTGATCCGCGGGACGCTACGCACGGCTTGGGACGGTTCGCTTGCCCAGCGCCGTCACATGTACTGAAGAGAGCTCAGCCGCGCGAGGAGCTCGTGGCCGCGAGGTCTTCCGGTGCGCCTTTATACTCCGAGCAATCTTCCATCACATATCCGCTCTTACAAGTCGTAAACCTCTTCCAATGTTCTTGGAACGCCTTCTGAAAACTCGCGAGCACACTCTTTGCCTGCGCGCCGCTCTTCCCAGCCGTCACCTTTGCCGCGATCCGCGACTCGAGCAGTTCGACCTTCACACGCGCGAGCAGATCAGCTTCCGTCTCATCCGCTTTGGCGAGAAATTTCTGCAGGGAACCAGTCTTTGGAAAACTCTGCTTGGAGATCTGGGCAAAGCGCCGCTTGACTTCGGCGTCGGAGACCGAGATCTTCCGTGCCGACGCCTCGCCGATCACCCACTGCGAGGTGATCAGGAAGCTGAGCGCCCGATGGCTGGCGTTGCTCGTCGTGCCGCCCGCCCGCTCGACCGCGAGCCAGTGTTCGTAGCTGGACTTTGAGATCGGAACGCCGGCGACGGACGCGACCGCATCGGCACTCGAGCTCGACCCCTGCGCAGACGCCGCCGGTGAGCTCGGAACCGCCGCGGACCCAGCCGCCGATGTACCGCCCGCCGCGCCGGAGCCGCCCCCGCAGCCGCCGAGGGCCAAACCACCGAGGGCCAGCGCGAGCACGAGCACTCCGAGCGCGGGCAGCACACCGAGCGTGCGCGCGGACCCCGTTGCATGTGAGAGCCTTCCCTTCATCCCGCCGCGAACCTATTCGCGACAGCTAAAACGAGCTTAGGACTTGCACCCGTCGCTCGCCCCGTCGCCCTGTACTTCATCCCATCACAGTCGCCCCACCACCGGCGCGCGCGTCCGGCCGCCGATCGCCATGGCCACTGATCGCCACGTCTACTCACCGAGGCGGCGCAGTGTCTCTTTGTGCTCCTCGGCGAGTCGGCGACGCTGCGCCGCTCGCTCCTCATCGGTGCCGGGGAATCCGCTCACGAGCTTCGACTGCTTCGGCTTCGACTGCTTCGCGGCCTCCGTAGACACCTTCGCGGACGCAGCGGTCACCTTCGCAGGCGCCGACGATGACTTGGGCCGCGCTGCGCTCATGTCCGCATCGTAGCCGCGGCTGCAAACCGCGGGCTGGGATCCACGCCGTCGCTGCCCTGACCCCGCTCCCCACCAACCTGGCACCCAACCGCCCATGCATTTGCCCACAAAACCCTGCCGTCGCCTCCCTCACAGATGCAGTCACCTCCCCCTCCGTAGACCCTATACACGCAGTTGCCCGAAGCCAAAACAGCCGGGCAACTGCACACCGGAGCGCTGCAGTTCGGCTCTGTAGAGCCAAACTGCACAGTTGCGGTGCGGCCAGAGCAGGCAAGTATCCGCGCCTGCAGGCGCCGCGACTTGAACTATCCCCGTGCAGCGCTACGCTCGATCCTTCTTCTATTTCCCTTCCCTGAGCCATTCGGCCCTCGCCGAGCACCTCATAGCTCGCCACTCGCGAGCACTGAAATAGATCCACCCCTCGCCTGACGGTCGATCTCTCGCTGCGCACTTGCCACGCGCGCCCCGACCGTCCCAGATACCTGACCAGTCGCCATCGGCGATCGGCTCATGCGAGGACGCCCATCTTGTCCATCAAAAACAAAGGAGAAAGCAATGCGCAACTCATTCGAGGATCGGTTCACCAAGATCGGCTGCTTCAACGAAACGCGGGAGGATCGGAACGCCAGGATCGCGCGTGAAGAGGGGAGCCCCAGGAGCCCCAGGATCGCCAGGCTCCGCCGCCTCGCCCTCGCGCTGCCCTCCGCTGCGGAGCGCCTTGTGAGCACTGCGGAAGTGAGCCAGCAGAATGGCGAGCATGTCCGTGCCTGCGTGTCTATCGACTCGGCCTCGGCCAGTGGCTTCGAGCTCGGAGTACGGGTCAATGACCAAGAGCTCTCGATCCGGCCTCGAGCAGACGAAGGCTGCACCGTCGCGATGCGGGTCTGCGCAGACACCGTGCATGGCAAGGTCGCGATCGAGCTGCCGGCACGTTGCTTTACCGTCGAGCGAGACTTGGATGCCGTGCTGGAGGAATGCGGCCCCGCGGTCGCGCCCGGCACCGGGTTCCCGCTGGCCAGCCAAGCGCAGGTAAGCGACGGCGATGGCAACGAGGTCTGCGCTCGTTTGCTCCACCAGACCGAATCGCCCAGCGGCTTCGTCCTCGAGGTGGACCTTGCCTGTGAGCGCACCGTCGTCGTAAGACCGCGCGCTGACGATGGCAAGCTCCTCGCCATCCGGCTCCGCGGAGACAGCGAGTACCGCGCTTGCACGATGGTCGAAGTGGAGATGCCCAGGCACGTGATGACCGCACCCGATCAGGCGAATCCCTGATCGGGTTGGGCGTGGCTGGGGAGGGCTTGCCGGTGAGCGATTGCGCGCCAGCTTTGACGCGCAATCGCCAACCCTCCTGAGATCTCCGAGACCCCCTTTAGGGGGTTCTCGGACCGTCGAGAGATGGCATTCGGGCTCGGCCGCCGCCGCTTGACGAGCTCTCCGCCGGTCCCTACAACGGCGCTCCACCAGCCCCGTTGCAAAGACACCTGACCGGCAAGGAGATCAGCCATGACCCCCACCATCTCGCCTTCGCGCTCCTCCCTCGAGAGCCGATCGAGCTCGTCCAAGCACGTCGACCGGCGCTCTGCGTCAGCCAAGCGTGCCGCGCGAGCCAGGCGCCGTCGGTACCGCAGCGGCCACGAGCACTTGGGGCGCTACGCCGACAACGAGGGCCATGCCAGGGAGGTGGTTGCCTTGCCTGGAGCATTGGGAAGCGTCCTGGTCGTGGATCGCGACTCGAGCACCCTCGGCGACGTACGACTCCTCGCGCATCTCTCGAGCGATGAGCCGCCGCAGAACGCGAAGCTGGTGTGCGAGCACTATCTAGCGGACAGCCGGGGCCGCTGGAGTCGACCCGTTACGCCCGAGGACCTGGAGACAGTGCCCTCCGCGCAGGAGCAGCCGATCGATGCCCGAGCGGGAGCACCGCCGAGCGAGGTGGAGCTGACCGATCGCCACGGATGCCGATATCGCCTCCAGGTGATTCCCGGTGAGCGCTGCAGCCTCCAGGTGCGCTGGTGCCGGAGCTCCTCCGACTCGCATGGCGATCGGCTCCAGGCCGTGAGCGTGCGCGACGTCATCGCATGCCTGGAGAGCTACGAGCCTGTGCGTAGCCTGACGCTCGAGGCGCTCGCCTTCTATCGCGGTGAGCCCCAGGTGTCTGTGGCGATGCTGGGACTGGAGCTCGAGCGCGTCGATTGCAGTCCACTGGTACTCAACCGGCTGCTGCGTGAGACCGCGTTGGCCACGATCGCGCGGCAGGGCTTGAGCGTCAGTGAGGTCGCCAAGCGCTGCGGTCGGGTCAAGCGTGACCCCCGAGGCCGCGTGAGCGGCGAGACGAGCTGGCTGGCTCGCCGGCTGGGCATCGTCCCCAGCGCCGGCGAGAGCGAGCCGACGCCCTGGGTCCACACCGACGTGCTCGCGCTGATCGCACGCGAGGGCCTGCGGATCAGCCCGCGCGAGGTGGAACTCGGCTGAGAGGCCTCCGGCTGAGACGCCTCTAAATCTTCCGGCTCGCCTTCGCGGGAGCCACATCGGTCCGGCTCGCCTTCGCGGGAACCGCATCGGTCCGGCTCGCCTGCACGGGAGTCGCGCCTCACCAAGACGGTGGCCATCTGGCTGCCGTCTTTTTTGTTGACCACTGGCAAGGGGCCAGCGATCAATCAAACCAACACCGCGGGCAGGGGCCAGCGGATCAAGCAACCAAGAAGGAGAGGTAAGCATGTCCATTTCACCATCAGCATCCAATAACGCCGGGCAGCAGGCTGTGCAGGAGCTGCGAGAGCTGTCCCTCGACATGATCGTGGCGAGCCCCTCGCAGCCACGGCGCCACTTCGACGAGGTCGAGCTGCAGGAGCTGGCCGGCTCGTTCGGAGAGCGCGGCCTGCTGCAGCCGGTGCTCGTGCGTCCTCTGCAGGGCGGTAAATACGAGCTGGTCGCGGGGGAGCGGCGCTGGCGCGCTGCGCAGCTCGCGGGCCTGCGGAGCATTCCCGCGTTGGTGTCGCGGTATGACGATCGCGCGGCGCTCGAGGTTGGGCTGATCGAGAACATGGCGCGCCAGGACCTCAACCCGGTGGAGGAGGCACGCGCCTGCGCGACGCTGGCGGATGAGTTCGGCCTTTCTCGAGTGCAGATCGGGCGGCGTGTGGGGCGCCACGAAACCGTGGTGTCAAGCCTGATAAGCCTGCTGAGACTGTCCGCATGAGATCCTTGACCTACTGGAGCGCGGCGAGCTGAGCGCGGGTCACGGACGGGCGCTGTTGAGGATGAAGGATCTCGATGCGCGTCTGCCGCTGGCTCGTGCGGCGATCGCGGAGGAATGGACGGTGCGAACGCTCGAAGCTCGTGCCCGTGCGAGCAACGTGGATTTGCTCGAGTCCCAGCAGGAGGTGTGAGCAAGCCCAGGATCCAGAGCAAGCGCAGGACCGTAGTGGGCAAGCCCAGGATCCAGAGCAAGCGCAGGATCTGGCCGCTCTGAACCTCGCCAGGGCATGGGGCGATCTGCTGGGCGCCGAGGTTTATGTTCGCCCTATGCGCCAGCAGCTGCGTATGGAGGTCGTATTCGACCTCGCCGCGGAGGGGATTGCCTTGGCTGAGCGGCTGGCCAGCAGTGGTTGCTCGTGGCTCGAAGGGCTCCTAGCTGAAGGGCAGGACAGTGCGCTCGGCCATGCGCCGGCGAATCAATCAACCAACACAAACCAAAGGAGTAAGCATGTTCCTATCACGATCAACATCTGAGAATGCCGCAGTGGATGGCGCACAGGACGCAGCCGATGCCGCGCAGGTGCTGCGCGAGTTGCCGCTCGAGCTGGTGGCGCCCAATCCTTCGCAGCCACGGCGCCGCTTCGAGCATGAGGCGCTCCAAGAGTTGGCGGGCTCTATCAGCGAGCACGGTGTTCTGCAGCCGGTGCTCGTGGGTCCCGTGCAGGACGGTTATACGAGCTGTTCGCGGGAGAGCGGCGCTGGCGCGCGGCCAAGCTTGCGGGCCTTGCGGAGCATTCCCGCGCTGGTGTCTCGATATGACGATCTCACGGCGCTCGAGGTCGGGCTGATCGAGAACATGGCGCGCCAGGACCTCAACCCGGTCGAGGAGGCCCGTGCCTGCGCGACACTGGTGAACGAGTTCGGTCTGACCCAAGAGCAGATCGCACGGGGCGTGGGGCGCAGCCGTGGCATGGTGAACAGCCTGATCGGCCTGTTGAGACTGTCCGATGAGATCCTCGAGCTGGTGGAGCGTGGCGAGCTGAAGTGGACTTACGCGGTCGCGCTACTGGGCGTGGAGGATCTCGATGCGCGTCTGGCGCTGGCTCGCGCGGCGATCGAGCAGGGATGGACGGTGCTGACACTCGAACGCCATACCCGTGCGAGCAAGGTGGATGCGCTCGAGCCGGGCGATACTAGTGTGCAAGCGCTGGATCAGCGCCAACAGCAGGCTCTGGTCGCTCTGAGCCTCGCCAGGTCATGGGGCGATCTGCTGGGCGCCGAGGTGCATGTCCGCCCTCTGCCTCGCCGCCAGATGCGGATGGAGGTCCTCTTCAGCTCCGCCGCGGAGGGAATTGCCCTGGCCGACCGGTTGGCCGCCGCGATCGCCCGCGGCTCGAAGGGCAGGTAGTTGCAGGACGGGACCTATCCCGATAGGTCCTGAGGTAAGCGCGCCCCGCGGCGCGCTGGAAGCACAGCGCGCCCCACGGCGCGCTGGCAGCACCGCAGCACCACTCACGACGGCGGGCCGACTGGCTCGCCGTTTCCACTTAAAGGAAAGGAGAGACTCCATGTCCCTATCACCATCAACATCCGATAACGCCGCAGAAGGACCATGCAGGAATTGCGTGAGCTGCCGCTCGACGTGGTGTTCCCCAACCCTTCGCAGCCGCGGCGCCACTTCGGCGAGAGGCGCTGCAGGAGCTGGCGGGCTCGATGGGCGAGCGCGGTGTCCTGCAGCCGGTGCTCGTGCGTCCCCTCGCGGGACGGCAAATATGAGCTGCTCGCGGGAGAGCGGCGCTGGCGCGCGGCCAAGATCGCCGGGCTTGGAGACGATCCCGGCGTTGGTGTCTGCGTATGACGATGCGGCGGCGCTGCAGATCGCGCTGATCGAGAACATGGCGCGCGAGGACCTCAACCCCGTCGAGGAGGCCCGCGCCTGCGCGACGCTCGTGAAGGAGCTCGGTCTGACCCAAGGGCAGATCGGGAAGCGTGTGGGGCGCCGACAGCCCGTGGTGTCAAACCTGATAGGCCTGCTGAAACTGTCCGAGGAGATCCTCGAGTTGCTGGAGCGCGGCGATCTCAGCTGAGAGTCACGGAATAGCGCTGCTGAAGGCAAAGGACCTCGAGGCGCGTCAGCAGCTTGCTCGTGCGGCGGTGCGAGGAGGGGTGGTCAATGCGGACGCTCGAAGCTCGTGTCCGTGCAAGCAACGTGGATCTGCTCGAGTCCCAGCAGGATCGTGGTGAGCAAGCACAGGACGCACGAGCAGGCACGAATCGCGAGCTGCTCTGAACCTCGCCAGGTCGTGGGGCGATCTGCTGGGCGCCGAGGTGCACGTTCGCCCGATGCGTAAGGAGCAGATGCGGATCGAGGTCGAGTTCGACTTCGCCTCGGAGGGGCTCGCCCTAGCCGACCGCTTGGCCGCCACGATCTCTCGATAAACGAAAAATCAAAAAAAGAGAAAGGAAGTACTCGATGCTCCTATCACATCAACATCCAATAACGCCAGAGCAGAATGCCGTGCAGGAGTTGCGAGAGCTGCCGCTCGATGTGATCGTGCCGAACCCCTCACAGCCGCGGCGTCACTTCGACGAGGAGGCGCTGCAGGCGCTGGCGGGCTCGATCGGCGAGCGCGGTGTTTTGCAGCCGGTGCTCGTGCGTCCTCTGCGGGACGGTATGCTACGAGCTGGTCGCGGGAGAGCGGCGCTGGCGCGCCGCCAAGATCGCCGGCCTTCAGAGCATCCCGGCGCTGGTATCTCCGTATGACGATCTCGCGGCGCTGGAGGCGGCGCTGATCGAGAACATGGCGCGCGAGGATCTCAACCCCGTCGAGGAGGCCCGCGCCTGCGTGACGCTGACGCAGGAGTTCGGCCTGACCTACCGGCAGATCGCGGAGCGCGTGGGGCGCCACAAGACCGTGGTGTCAAACCTGATGCGCCTGCTGAAACTGTCCGAGGAGATCCTCGAGCTGCTGGAGCGCGGCGAGCTGACCGGCGGTCACGGGATCGCGCTGCTGATGGCAGACGATCTGCAGGCGCGTGGAGAGCTGGCTCGTGCGGCGGTGCAAGCAGGGTGGTCGGTGCGGGAGCTCGAAGCTCGTGTCCGTGCAAGCAACAAGGACGTGCTTGCGCCGGATGGATCCCGAAGAGCAAGAGCTGGATCGCATGGCAGGAGCGGGATCTGGCCGCCGCTGAACCTCGCCAGGGCATGGGGCGATCTGCTGGGCGTCGAGGTGCAGGTTCGCGTTCTGCCTCGCGGGCGGATGCGCTTGGAGGTCACCTTCGGCTCCGCCGCGGAGGGGATCGCCTTGGCCGACCGGTTGGCCGCCGCGATCGCTCGCGGCGCGAAGGGCAGGTAGTTGCAGAACGGGACCTATCTCGATAGGTCCTGAAGCACAGCGCGCCCCGCGGCGCGCCTGGCAGCACAGCAGCACCACTCACGACGGCGGGCCAAACGGTCCGCCGTTTCCACATTAAAAGAAAAGGAGGGACTCAATGTCCCCGACTTACCCATTCCCTGAAGCGGAACAAATCCCTTTGCGCCGCTGGAGGCGCTGGTTGCTTGGCTGGCCAGCACGACGTTGCATGTGGCGCTCGGCATCCTGTTGGGCTGGGTCGTGGCGCGTTTGATGCGCTCGCACCAGTTGAGTTGGACGTGGGCCGCGGTGGCGTTGCCCGTCTGGCTGATCGCCCGCCCGCTGTTTGGCAGCCTCGGCCTGACGCTCGGCGTCGCTGCGCTGGCCGCGGCCAGCCGCGGTCGTCGCTGGCGGCGCGAAGACATCCAGGCGGGCGGCGATCTGGCACAGATCGTCCGCAGCTTCCAAGGACCGCTGGATGCCGTGCGTGCCATGTGGGCCAAGGGCGCCCTGCGGCGGATGCTCAGCCGTGGAGCGTCGTGGTTCCTGGGAGACGAAGTGCTGATCGGCCAGGACGTGCAGGACGGCGGTCTCGTTCGGATCCCGCTCGGCGGAAGCAGGGGCGGCACCCATACGCTCGTCCTCGGCGCCGCCGGCTCGGGCAAGACGGTCACGATGACCGGGATCGCCGTGCACGCGGTCGAGCACGGCATGGGCGCGGTGCTGATCGACCCGAAGGAAGACCCGAAGATGCTGGAGCACGCCCGGGCTGTGGCCGAGCGGGAGGGACGGCCCTTCGTCCACTGGACGCCGGAGGGATCCGTTGTGTACAACCCCTACGCGCACGGCAGCGATACCGAGATCGCCGACAAGCTGCTGGCCGGCGAGCAGTAGTCAGAGCCGCATTACCTGCGCCAGGCGCAGCGCTACATCGGCCACGAGGTGCGCGTGCTGCGCCAAGCCGGGATCGTGGTCAGCCTGGCCAACGTCGTGCACTACCTCGATCCAGAAGAGCTCGAGGTGCTGGTGCGGGGACTGCCCAAGCAGCGGGTCGAGAAGGTCACGGCCTATCTGGAGTCGCTCACCGCCGCCCAGCACAGTGGTCTGTCGGGTGTTCGCGACCGGTTGGCGGTGATGGCCGAGTCAGACGTTGGCCGCTGGCTCGATCCGGAGACCGAGGGGGTGGCGTCCTTCGATCTGCGCCAGATGATCGAGCGGCGAGCGGTCGTGTACTTCAGCCTCCAGGCCGATCGCAGGCCATTGCTGGCGCACATGCTGGCCGCCGCGATCGTCCAGGACCTGCAGAGCGCCGTGGCGGCGTTTCAGGGCCGGCCGATCCCCACGGTGGTGGTGATCGACGAGTTCTCGGCGCTGGCCGCCGAGCAGGTCTCGCGCTTGTTCGGGCGCGCGCGCGCGGCGGGCATGAGCCTGATCCTGGGCACGCAGGAGCTCTCGGACCTGCGCGTTCCAGGAAACCAGCAGCTGCACGACCAGGTGATGGGCAACCTGACGGCCCTGATCGCCCATCGCCAGGTGGTCCCGGACAGTGCCACGTTGATCGCCGAAGTGGCTGGCACCGAAGGCGCGTGGAGCACGACCGTGCATACCGACGGCCGGGCTATGCGCACTCGGGGACGTGAGTTCGTGGTCCATCCGGACGAGATCAAGAGCCTGCCTCTTGGTCACGCGCTGGTGATCGTTCCCACAGCCAAGCGTCCCGTGCGTATCACACAAATATTCTCACTCGATCGATAGGGAAAGGGAAAGGTTAAAATGAAAAGCGCAAAGTATGTGCCTCAGCAAGTGCTGCGCCAAGCGGCGTTGATTGCCTGGGTCACGGGATATGGTGCGGTAACCCAAGACGCTTTGGCTGAGCGTGAGCAGGTGCCTGTCGCGCTCGCGAGTGAGCGTTTGGACGAGGCCGTCCAGAGGGGCCTGCTGAAAAGGGAGTCGGTGCTGGTCGACTATAGCGCGCTGTATACGGTGACCTCGGCTGGAAGGGCCTTGGCTCGCAAGTACGCACACGCTCGGTGAGTACGTTTATCCCAAGGGGCTGCGTACGCCGGTTGTGAGTATCAAGGAGGTTCGGCACATGATCGCCTGTGCCGGCGTGCGGGCGGCTTTGGAATGCCGCTATCCCGACCACCGCGTGACCGGCGAGCTCGAGCTGTGCCGGGATGAGCGCGAGCAGAAACGCCGGTTGGCCACCGTGGAGATACGGGGTACCGGGAGGAGGCGATCCCACTGCCCCGACCTGGTGATCTGGCCGCCGGCGACGTCGACCACACCGGTCTCGCCTGACACACCAGCCCCATCCGAGGTGCCGGCCACTCCAGACACACCAGACACACCCGAGGTACCGGCCACACCCTCCACCTCGGACACCTCGGACGCGCTGCCCTCCGTCTCCGGCACGCGCCCAACCCCCGACGACCCTGACGACCCCGACACCCCCTCAGCCGCGCCGCCACCAATGTTGCCGGTGGCGGTGGAGGTGGAGCTGACGATCAAGGCGAAGGCGGAGCTGATGGCGAACTGCCGCGCCTGGGCTCGGTGCCGGTATGTGGAGGCGGTGATCTATTTCGCCGAGACGAGGGGTATCGAGGAAAAGCTGCTCGATGCGATCGAGGAGTGCAGGGCCGAGGAGCGGATCGTGGTGAATCCACTGCGAGAGATCCTCAACCCTCAGCCGGGATTCCCCCTCATCGACGAGTAGCAGCACCGCAGCACCGCCGCACCAGCAGCACCCAGCACCAGCACCGCCGCACCAGCAGCAAAGAGGCCTCGTGACCTTCGGGTGGCGGGGCTTTTGTCGTTCTAGGTCGAAACCCCGCCATCTCTGTGGCGGGGTCCAAGCACGGGTGGCCCCCGTCTTGCTGATGAGACAAGCCAACAAAAATCACAAAAAAAGGAGCAGCAAAATGAACACCCACTCAACGCAATCCTCGCAGAACCCGTCACACCCATCACTGGCCGATGAACCGTTCGCCGCGGCGATGGCGACGCTGAGCACGCGCTCGCTGAAGGAGCGCATGCTGATCGGGAAGCTGTTGCTCCTGATGAGCAAGGCCATCGCCGAGATCCACTACGGCCTCGAGCGCGACGTGATCGGTTTCACCTGGCGCACGCGGACCCGGGTGATCGCTGAAGCCAGCACGCTGTATCGGCCGGCGCTGGTGAGGATCGTTGACGGCGAGGGCCGGACGCTTGTGGTGTGGGCGACGTGCCTGCACAGATCGCACGGGCGGATTGTCAGGGGGCTGTGCGGTCTCGGTCGGCAGGTCGTCTGTGGCCCTTTCCCGGACGAAGCCGAGAGGTTCGGACTGGGGGTGGCGCGCTTCCCCGGGCGCAAGCTCGACCTGGAAGACGACTGGGGTCCGGAATGGGAGGAATGAAAGCAAAGCGAGGCCTCGTCACACCCCCGGGTGGCGGGGCCTCTTGGCAGGGCAGAAGGTGTTGTCCGGGGGCGGCGGACCTTTGTAGCTCTTAGTCGAAACCCCTTTTGGGGTCCAAGCACGGGTGGCGCCCGTCTTGCTGATGAGACAAGCCAACAAAACCAAAACAAAGGAGACCAAATGTTCACTTCACGACCAAGACCACGCTCGCTGGCCGATGAACCGCTCGCCGCGGCGATGCGCGCGCTCCCCCCGATGGCGGCGGGGACTCGCGAGCTGGTACGCGAGCGGCTGTGGATGCTCTCGAGCGCCGACCGCGGGGAGTGTGTCGACTTCACGTTCGGCGACAGTGAGATCTACTGGTACACGCCGGGGGCGAAGTCCTCCCGCCCGCTGGCAGAGGGGTATTACGGTCGGGAGATCAGCGTCACGCTGTTCGACCGCCTGGGCGACCCACTGGTCGAGTGGGAGGAAAATGTGGCCTGGTCGCTGCTTGCGCTCGGGCGGCTCGTCGGACGCGAGCGCAACGACACAGCGGTAGATCTCGACGAGCTGGACGAGATCTACCTCGCCGAACGGGAGGTGTAGCTGGCGCGTACGCCTGTACCAGCAGCAAAAGAGAGGCCTCGTCACCTTCGAGCGGCGGGGCCTCTTTGTCGTTCTGAACAAAAACCAGAGAAAGGAAGAGCCAGTGGTGCAACAACCAGAAACAGAGTGCGTCAAGGTGTTTCGTAAGGAGATGCGAGTCCTCTTGGATCCCATGCGCGAGGTCATCGACGAACTGCAGGAAGCCTGCGGCACAGTCACGTTGGAGATGATCACTGAAATGCTGTTCAAGCGCGCGCGGGTGCTCGATCGCAAAGGGAATTCCGAAGGGCACGTGATCAAAGATGTCGCAAGTTATCTTCGGTTGACGTATTACATCCCGCTGGGGATCTGTTCGATCGTGCGATCGCTGAGGGAGCATGCCCTTTGGCATTGATCGAGGAGCTGCTTGCTTGGTGAGTGCTCGTAAGGAGCGATCCGCGGCGCGACGGGTCGTCCCATCAGACAGAGGCCTCGTCACACCCCCGGGTGGCGGGGCCTCTTGGCAGGGCAGAAGGTGTTGTCCGGGGGCGGCGGACCTTTGTAGCTCTTAGTCGAAACCCCTTTTGGGGTCCAAGCACGGGTGGCGCCCGTCTTGCTGATGAGATAAGCCAACAAAAACCAAAACAAAGGAGCAGCAAAATGACACTGCCGGTATCTCGAATTCATAGCGCCGCTAATCCCGGTCTCTGTGAGTGGTGCAAGAAAGACGCCGATGAGCTCAGGCCGACTCATGACTGGGAAGAGTGCAGTGGTTTCGCGCCTGCGATCTATTGGGTATGCCTCGAGTGCGCCGACAAAGAGGGTGAAAGCTTTGATGAAGCGATGGCGGAGTTGGCGGCTTATTGGAGAAGGTTTCCGTCGATAGAGCCCAATAGCGCCAAATAGCACCCGCGGCACTCGCAGTAACGCAGCACCAGCAGCACCAGCAACACCGCAGCAAAAAGAGGCCTCGTCACACCCCCGGGTGGCGAGGCCTCTTGTCGTTCTGGGTCGAAACCCCGCCGCCACTGGCGGGGTCCAAGACGGATGGCTCCCGTCTTGCTGAAGAGACAAGCCAACTAAAACCAAGCGAAGGAGAGCAAGATGATCGCCCAGGTAACACGGCAGTCGTCGTACGTGCAGGGAACACCGGCCGTTGAGCGCGAAACGTTGATGAACCACCGCGACGAGTTGGCCGAGATGGTGAAGGCAAGGAAGCTGGAGCTGAGGGCGGCTCTGGAGCGCCGGCGTAAACACGGATGTGGATCGGCGAAAGCGATGTGGCAGATGCTGGCGGCGATTGGACATGGGCAGAGCCTGATCGCGGTGATCGATCTGCAGCTCGAGTCGCTCAGCGCCTCCTAGCACTCAATTCAATGGCGGTCGTGGGGTATCTCTCTTCTTTGAGAGACCCCACGACCTGCCGCACTCTCGAGCCGCCGACGACGGTGACCACAAGCGTCTTTTTTATGCCCTCAACCAGTCACTCGCTCTGAAGTGGGCCCTGCGCGTCTTTTTTTGTGCCCGAGACCGCTATGCGGCAATCCTGCCGCACGGCCGGCGCGCCGGGCAACTGCGCGAGCGCCTCGGGCTGGGTCTGACTCGGCTTGGGCGGCAATTGCGACGCCGGCCGGATGATGTCCGGCCCGTACTTGCGCCTGATCTCCTCGATCGGAACCGCTGGCACGTCAGCGACCGCGTCGGCTCCAACCTCCGCTGGCGGCACTTCGTTCACATCGGGTGTGGTGTCCTGGGTCGATTTCATCCCGAGCACGTTAGGTCGCGCTTGGGATGGTTCTGTCGATGGCCTAGCCACTCATTTACACTGCACGCATCGCTCCCGCCGAAGAACCTCTGCGCACCCCTACCCCGGACCCCAGGCGGCGAATCCTCGACGCCCTGGTAGCAGATCGCGGTGCGGGAGGGCTACGCCCACACCTGCATCGAGCGTGTGTGCAGCCTGGCGAATGTGTCAGCGGCGGTCTTCGACGAGCACTTCGAGAGCATCCAAGATTGCTTTATTCAGGCAAACGACGAGCTGATCGGCGAGCTCGAGCTCGTGGTGCTGCGAGACTGCTGCGGAGAGGAGCCCTGGCCGCAACGGATCCAGCGAGGCCTGCGGGCGCTGCTCGCGATGGTTGCCAAGTACCCCGACCGTGCGCGCTTCGTGATGATCGAGTGCCCCCAGGCGGGGAGCAGGCAACTGAGCGTATGCGCCTGGCCGAAGATGTGTTCGTAGCGGTCCTGGAGGAAGGCATCCAGCACGCGGCCAGCGTCGAGCACCTCTCTGTGGAGACCTCAGAGGGCATCGTCGGTGGGATCGTGGCGATCATGCACAAGCGGGTGCTCGAGGGAAACACCGCCGAATTGCCCGCGCTCCTTGCAGATCTCCTCTACTTCGCGCTGATGCCCTACTTGGGTCACGAGGACGCGCTGGCCGCTGCCTGAAAACGCTGGCCGCCGCCTAGCGCGACGGCGGACGCCGCCCCCCAAACGCCAAATACTCCAAGTGCGCCCCGTCCCCGTCGATCATCAGCCGAAACACCATCCCAAAGGACCCATCGGGCGGCGGTAGGTAGACCTTCAGGCATTGCGGCAGGACCGCTGCGTGGGGTCCCTTTTGTTCGGTGAGGCGCAGCTCCCCAACTGGGATCCCCTTGCTTTCGTAGCGATGCCGAGTCAGGCGGGCGATCGCGATCCCGGTGACGCTCGTGTACGCGAGGTCCTCCTGGAAGATGCGATCGTCAAAGCGGACGGGAGCGTGGGTGGGGCGTGGTTGTCGTGGCTGGCCCGGTGGTTGTGGTGTGTGGCTCATGATCAGCCCTCGCCGTCGGGTGCCAAGAAGGGCCCGTACTCGGCCACGAACGCCGCGAACTCCTCGTGGGTCGCGTCGCGCGCGCCGATCTGGGCGGGTTGTGTGCTCGTGCAGGTGATGGGCGCGATCACCAGGCGCCTGCCGGGGCGTTCCTCTTCGATGATGTAGGTGCCGGCACGGTCGCCAGAGAGGGTCACGTGCCCGAGATGTCTGGTCATTGCTCACTCCAGGTCAGGTTGATGCAGAGGCTCATGTGGGGGACGTTAGGCCGCGCATGAGACGCTTCTGTGGATCGCCGACCCGCACGCACACCTGAATGCGCCTAGAGTGAGTGGGAGAGAGGTCATCTGAGGAGGCAACATGGATCAAGGACAAGACCAAAAAAACGATCGCCAACGCAGAATCGCCGAGGGCGAGAAATCCCGCAGCATCGCCCAGGAGCGCCAGGCAAAACGCACCGCCGAGATCGCCGGAAAGCAGGCTCAACTAAAGCTCGAGGCACAGCAACGAGCCGAGCAAAGATTGAAGAAGAGCTGAGCAGATTCAATAAACTGCGGAGATTTAATAATACGCGCAAACAAGTAACCGGCCGCAAACAAGCAACCGGCTCTTGGTCAGACGCGCGCGCGTACGCGTGGGGAGGAGATCACTGGAGGGCGGGGAAACGCCTGGCAGCTGTGTTGCCTTGGCCAACTATGTTGCGTTAACGGCCGAGTTAGAGGGCACAAAAAAAAGGCCTGGTCTCGTTGAGGCCTTTTTTGTTTTTGAATGGGGAGGGGGTGGAGGGCTCGGGTGTTGGTGTTCTCCGTGATCGTGGTTGGTGCTTTGTTGGCTGGTGGTCATGTTTGAAGCATCCTTTGGACGCTACGTGCGATCAGCAAGCTCCGCATGGTTTGAGGGCGATCCGCCCCTCAAGGGGTTCCACACCCGCTCCTCGACCCGCTCCCGCCCCGCAAATGGGGCTCGAGCGCCTAATCTTAGCCTCCACCTGAGCCTGAGATATGGCCTTGATGGGTTTTCTCTCGGCCACGAGGTGCGCGGCCGGCTCTGATCGGTTGTAGGCCGGCGTAAAACTGTAGACAATTGTCTGTTGCCTCGCCTGGCCTCCTTGCCGCGGCCCTGTCTGTGTCCTTGCCCTGTTGTCCCGCCTAGGTCCCTGTCACCTGCGTCTGTGCCTTCTCGTGATCCCCTTCAATCCCCCGTGTTTCTTGGTGTTTGGGCCCCTTGACCAGCCCTTTCTCCTGGCTTGTTTTACCCACTCTCTGATGGCTCACTAAGGGTCATGGTTCTCCTCGGTGATGCTGTTTGGGGTTGGGTGGGTGGTGGCTTTCTCTTTGGGGTTGGGTTTGGGTGTGTTTTTTGGTTTCGGGCCGGACTCTGTCCGGCGCGTGGAGACGTCGCGAAGCGGGCTTTACGAAGGGTTGGGATGTTCTGAGGGGCTGGTATACGTGTAAAAGGGCTGGTAATGGGGGGTTTTTGGAAATCTTTCATGTGGGGGCTTGACAGGAGTGTTTTGGGCGGAGTAGTCTGAGCGCCAGCTAAAGACGTGTCGGACGCAACTATGTGTTCGGGGGCGTGTTGAGGCTGGTAGCAGCAGTAGCACGAGTCAGTGGGTAGGACCGTAGGGTCATAGAGGGAGCGCCACCAGGGCGCGTACGGAGAGGGATCATCTATACGAAGCAGGGGATGCGCACGTGGACACGGACGGGACCGCCTTAGGGCGGCGACCGGCGTGACTCTCGGTGCCACCTCCTCGTTCTCAACAATCTTGTCGTCAGCCGTGGCTGCGTATGCCCTCCGGTTTGCGCAGTGAGAGCAGGCAAGGGTCGGGACTCTTCGGCGATCAGCTCGAGCGACCAGCCAGTACCGCAGTAAAGAAGCACGGCAGTAAGCAGCAAAGGCATCACGACATAGCAGAACCCGTTCGTGCTGGGTACTTCTCGTACGCACACGAAATCGTCTCAGCTGGGGAACGCGCCGAGAGTGCGCCTGGCGGGCACGTAGGGTCAAAGGCTTCTCGAAGCAGAGAGGGCTTGCGGGGTAAGAAGATGACCGAGACCAAATACAAACAAGCGAACAGTAGACGTGATCTTGATGGGTGTGACGGTATGATCTTGCTGGGTCTCAGAGCAGCTGTCCGTGCTCTGGATTAAAAAAGGCTTGCACTCAACCCTTCTTTGAACACCGGAGCGCAAGGCCGTTACGCAGTCGGCCGGAGCGTAGGCAGAGCTTCGCTTTGGGTGTGAAAACCATTGGAAAAAACCTTCACGGAGGCGTGCATGAAACCCGCTGATCTGTTATACTCAGTACCAGGTCGTGCACGCCGTGGGAACACGGAAAGAACGACGAAGGAATCTGGCCCTCCGGGCCAGGAATCCTCGGGCCTAGAGGCCCAGGGAAGTTCAAGTTTTGTACACGGTTTTGGGAGAGAGGGAGAGGGAATGCAGCGTCAGCGGGATGGAAGTGGTTTCGCAATGAAATGTGATGCTGGCGGTTCTGTTGAGAAGTGCTGTGTATTGGGCAACAGGTAATAAAGGTGGGTTCTGGTGAGTGTAAAGCTAGATGCGTGGGCAGCCCAGAAACGACAGTGACATGACGCGCCCCTCGGCGCATACAACAACCAACCGCGGGGCGTATGTCCCTTTCGACTCCTAGGAGGAGACAACCGATGTTCTCAAGCATACGTAAGCACCTGACACCGAGTACCGTGATCGCTACCTTGGCGCTGGTCTTTGCGATGAGCGGTGGAGCGTACGCGGCAAATAGGTATCTGATCACCTCCACCAAGCAGATCAAGCCGAGTGTTCTGTCCGCGTTGAAGGGCAAGGTGGGCCCAGCGGGTACGGCGGTCGCCCCGGCGCTAACGGCACAAACGGCTCCCCTGGTGAAAAAGGCGCGCCAGGCGAAAAAGGCTCGCAGGGCAACCCGGGTACCCCTGCCACCAACGGTACCAATGGCACGAATGGGAGCAACGGCAAGTCCGTCATCGCCGCCAAAGAAAACGCTGGCGCGAACTGCAAAGAAGGCGGCTCCTCCTTTGAAGTAGAAGGCTCCCACACGAAGACGTACGCCTGTAACGGCGAAGCCGCGGCGGGCGGCGGCTACCCCAAACCCTCCCCGCGGGCAAGACCGAGACGGGCACTTGGGCTTACGGGGGGCCTGGCGAAGGCCACGAGCACTTGCCCATCTCCTTCATCGATCCCCTCAAAAAGGCATCGAAGCAGGACATGTTGAATTCGTCGAAGCAGGGTCAGCGGGCGGGGCGAACTGTGACGGCGGTGAAGTTGAAGATCCAAAGGCCAAGGCGGGCTATCTCTGTATCTACACTGGGAGCGACTCGGAATTCCAAGCAGACGGTGGCATATTCACCGAGGTCACCCAGGTCGGCAACGTGCTCGCAGAAGGGACCAACACCGCCGGCGGTGTCCTGCTCATTGCGGAAGGACAAGCTACATACGGGTCCGGGACCTGGGCGGTGACAGAGAAGTGAGGCCCTGAGCCTCGCTGCCACGTATCCGACGGTGGGCGCCTCGTACGATCCTCGCGTGGCGCTCACCCTCCGCCGCTGAAGCCCAACGTTAAGGAACACGAAATGCCCCTGGCACTCTTCCCCCAATCGATAGCTCAACCCGGACGGGCGGACCTCTGCCCGCGCACCGCCTTCCCGCCCCGCGGGAGGCCCGGGTCCTGCGCCGCTTGACGCTGGCTTCGCTGCTGGCCCTGGTGGTCATCTCGGCCGGCGCGCCCCGGC